>NZ_AUGP01000018.1 GCF_000422725.1 Flavobacterium subsaxonicum WB 4.1-42 = DSM 21790 | reverse complement strand
AGTACTTCTTCGGCATACGTGGTAAGGTCGAATACGGCCTGGCCATCGGTATCGCTTGCGCCGTTGTCGCAAAGCTGGTATGGCACTGCAGGGGTTACTGCAACAGGGGTTGGGTGTACGATCAATTGCAGCTCTGCAATGTCGAAACATTCGGTCTGGTTAGAAGAAACATTAATATATAATGTCTGAACCCCATTTGTTGTAAAAGCAAAAACGTTAGTATAAGCATCAATTTGTGCATCACTTAGAGGGTTAGCTCCAAAAGTGGCATCTGCTAATGTTTCGTGTACGGTAAGTGTTACCGATCCGCCCATGTACGACAGGATATAATCAAGTGCTGTGTTGATGTTGAATACAGCTACCTGGTCGTTGTTAGCGTCGCACTCTTCTAATGCCGGTACTACAGGGGCTATTGGTGCAGGAAGCACTTCAAGATCAGCCGTGGTTATCGACGCACATCCGGTAATTTCATCAATTACCTTTACATAAATTGTAGCCGTAGTAGATGAATACGGCGTAGAAAGGCCTGCGCCACCTGTTTGTGCCTGTTGCAATGTAGCGTAATAAGCCACAGTATAACCGGCAGCGCCATTGGTTACTAAAGGCGCAATAAGATCTAAGTTAAATATACCCTGGCCCGGAGTTTCTTCGCAGGCATAAAATGGTTCCATTGCAGTGTTTACAACCGGTAGCGGGTTAACCACAAGGTTAAACGATGCCACACTAAAACAACCAAACTGGGTTTGTACCCTTACCCATAATGTTGCGTTACCGCTTTGGTAAGATGTTGGGTTTGGTATTTGCGGAGTGCCTGCAAGTGCATTGGCCTGACTTGTGTAGTACGTTACCGTTGCAAGAGGGTTAACCGTAACATCATCATTTAATGTGGTAAGGTCAAATAGCTCTTCGCCATCAGGAGAATTGTTATCATCGCAAAGCACGTAATCTGCTATAGCAGGAATTACCGGAGCAGGATTAACAATAAGTTGAACCGGCTCTACCGTTGCACAATTGGTTGTTGTGCCTGTTGGTATTACTCTTATATATATAACAGGAATAGCAGTATTGTTTGTATATGTTGCCGGGGTAGTTATTGCACCCGTGCCGTTCTCGGCTGCAGCCTCTGTAGTATGGTAGGTTACCGTTAAGCCGGTCTGGCCATTAATAACCTCTGTACCTGCCAAAGTAAGGTCGAATACCGCAATACCATCATTTGGCAATACATCGCACACCTGTAATGGTGTTGCAGGTACCGTTACCGGACGCGCTATTACATTAAGCTGTGCCGGTGTTACAATAAAGCAACCTGTTGTATTATTTACAACGCGCACATATATTGTAGTGGTTGCAGTTGTATATACGGAAGGCAACACATCTGTCGATGCATCATCGGCTAAAGCCTGAGACGCATAATATGTAAAGGTATAACCGGCCGGATTGGCAATTATAAGGGTGTTTAATTCGGTAAGTGTAAAATCGGCAGCACCATCTTCATCACATTCCTGAAGCTGTGCTGTAGCACTTACAGGAGGTAACGGATTTACTATAAGGTTGAATGACGATATGCTAAAGCATCCAAAAGTATTTTCTACCCTTACCCAAACCGTTTGCGGGTTGGCGGTATTAGTATAGGCTTGCGGAGTAGGAATTTCCGGAGTTCCTGCCTGGGCCGCAGCCTGGCTGCTATAATAAGTAACGGCTAAAGTTGCGTCTGCCCCTACTGCCTCTGTATTTTTGGTAGTAAGGTTAAACACGGTGGCTTCGCCCGTTGTGACAGCGTCATCACACAATGTGTAATTAGAAACTACCGGTACAGCAGGTTTAGGATGTACAATAAGGTCTACCGTTTGTATTGAATAACAGTTGGTTGTAGTACCTGTTTGCACTACCCTTATAAATATAGTCTGGGTGTTCGCAGTTTCTGAAGGATAAGCTCCTGGAGTTGTAATGGCACCGGTACCGGCTTCGGCTTCGGCTAACGATTCATGATAAGTAACCGTGTAACCCGTTTGCCCATTAAGCACCTGCGTTCCTGCAGGGTTAAGGTTAAAGATAGCAAGGCCATCATAATCGTTATCGCAAAGTTCTATTGCTGTGGCAGCCGCTAAAACTGGTGCGGCATTTATGGTTATTGGAGCTGTGCTGCTACCTGCCTGTAAACAGCTTGCAGGGTTAGCAGCAACTGTATAAGTAACGGTGTAAGAACCCGGAGTACTTGTTGCAAGGTCAATTTCGCCTGTAGCGGGGTCTATGTTTAAGCCCGTACCAGCACTGTATACACCACCTGTTGTAAAATCGGTTGCTGGAGTTGGCACAACGTTTGCCGCACCCGCACAAACAGCAGCAGGCAATGTAAATGATGTAACCGATGGGTTAAGTGCCACAATTGTTACAGTAAAAGAGGTAGATACACTCTCGCAACCGTTAGGCGTTGTTTGCCTAACATAATAAGTTGTAGTACCTAAAGTAGCTGTATTTACTACCGGAGGGTCTGTATGCCATGCACTACCGTAAAACCATCCAACGGTGTTACCTTGGTCAAAACCTACGGTAAGCACAGGAGCGGTCTGGCCCTGGCAATAAGTTAAATTGGCAACGGTTGGTGGCTCCGGCTCGGCGCCAACAAATTCAACCTCCATTGTACTTATACAGTTACTTGTACCCCAATCGAACAAGTAAATACCAGGGGTAGAAAAGTTTGATATTGTAATATTTGTAGAAGTAGGATCTGATATTGTTGCCGTACCCGGATTATCGGCATGTGGTGTCCAGCTACCAATACCTGCAGCTTCTACATCTATAGAAAGTGTGCCGCAGGGCATATAATTAGGGGTAGGCGTAATAATCTGGTTTTGCGCTGTAAACTCAATAGCATCCAAATAGTTACCAACACTGGTATCTCCTGTAGAAGTAGAAACTGCCTGGAAATAAAAACGCGTTATAGGCTGGTCTGCCGGTACGGTATAAGTTATGGCAGCATTAGGTGCTTCTCCATAATGTACCCATCCAGTATTAGGAGTTGAAACCTGAACTACCTGCTGAAGCGTACCGCCTGCAGGTCCCGCCATAAGCTTACAAACGTCTGTTCCCATACGCCCACGGTGGGCAAACTTAATAGTAAACACAGTAGACTGTGGTGTAGCATAATCTTGGTAAACACCCATAGTGCCCTGATTGGCATTAGCGTTAAGCTCTATAAATTGCGATCCTTGGAAGGCAATAACACCTTCGGCTGAAGGAGATGGCCAAAACTCAATAATATGGTCATTATTAGTAGTTCTCCAACCTTGTACCGTATTATCATTAACAAAATTTGGCCATCCTGCTCCCGCTGGCGGCGCGGGGGTTTCAAAACTATAATTAATTGTGTTTATAGAACAATCTAAATTACTGCTTGCCGGTGGTGTGGTTACGCATATATTAAATGTAGTGGTAAGGCTTGGGCTGGCAAGGTTAAAATAGCTGCGCAGTTTATAAACTGTACCAGGTGTTAGCCCCGATGCAATTATAACATTATTGGCGCTGCAATACATCTGCGTTAAAGCGCCACACTCACCCTCATACAATACCAGCATAACCGGCTGTATAGACCCTGCAAAGTTAGATAGTGCAATGGTATGCGTGGTTGCCGTAGCTGTAAACTGGTACCAGATATCCTGGCCTCCAATTGGCGTGGTTAAGCTGGTGCAAGGGGCAACCTCTCCTGTTGATGCCGTTGCTGCCGTAAACGATGCCGTTGCTGTAGATGTACATGTAGCACCTGCATTAACAGTTAACGTAGTGGCGTTGGCACAATTATCATTAGGGGGCGCAAAATAAACTTTTTTGTTAGATTTTGGCGGGGTGATACTATGCTTATTAGCCGATACAAATTGTATGCACAGCAGGGAAATAAGCAGTAATGTAATTCTTTTCATTTATAAACAATTGAGGTTTTAAAATTATAGCAATTATGACTATTAAACAACCAAGCCTATCATTTTACTACCTCAAAAAATCATTTTTGTATAGTATTCAACTATAATAGGATAATTTTAATATAATATGATTTTTTGACATATTTTAGCAGTTTTTCAAGAATAATCACACTTATTTTAAACTTTACGCAAACATTTACAGTAATTTACCAAGGCATTAACACACTGTTTTTAGCACTTTCAGACATACAAACATAGTTAACTAATAAAAAAACGCGAGGTAAACTGTTTTGCTGCAAATTTTAAGATACAAGGTGCATTAATTTTTTCTTTTGAAAGTTATAATTTACACATAACCAACACACAGCATAAAATACAAAAGAGCCTTTCCGTTTTAACAGAAAGACTCTTTAAAATATTTTATTTACAGCTATTACCTGTGTTTTATCTCGGCCATTTTAATAGCTACAATTGCAGCCTCCGTACCTTTATTACCATGTATACCACCGCTACGATCTATAGCCTGCTGCATGGTATTATCTGTTAATACACAAAATATAACAGGCACATCGGTAAGCACATTAAGATCTTTTATGCCCTGCGAAACCGCTTCGCACACAAAATCAAAATGTTTGGTTTCGCCCTGTATAACACTGCCAATAGCAATAACAGCATCCAGGTTTTGGGTAGCTATCATTTTTTTTGCAGCATATACCAGCTCAAAACTGCCCGGCACATTCCAGCTAACAATGTTTTCCTGCGGTACGCCATTTTCCAGCAAAGCCTCTATAGCGCCTTTGTACAGGCCCGAAGTTATATTTTCGTTCCACTCAGAAACAACAATCCCAAACCGAAAATCTTTCGCGTTTGGGATTGTGTTTTTATCGTATTCTGATAAGTTTTTATTTACTGTAGCCATGTTATTCTACCATTGCTATATAAGCGTCAATCATAACACCTTCCTGAGAAGCGCTGTATTTTTCTTTAATTTCTTTAAAGTACTTAAGTGCTTCTGCTTTCTTACCAAGGTTTAAAGACAGTTGGCCTGCTTTAAATAAAAAGCGTGGAGCAGTAAGTGCATCGTTAGAAACCTTAGAAGCTTCATCATAAAATTTAAGGCCTTCTTCTAAATTAGCTTTAGTACCTAACTGAACAAAAGCATCGCCTTTAGCGCCAATTGCCCAGGCTTTTAAAACAACATCGTCTGTTTTAAATTCTTCAAGGTGCTGTACAGCCTCTTTGTATTTACCTGTGTTTAGGTAAGCAGTACCTGCACAGTACTCTGCAAGGTTAGCAGCATCTGTACCAGGATATTTGTTTATAATCTCTAAGAAACCATATTTACCTTCGCCACCGTTAAGGGCAAGTTTGTAAAGAGAGTCGCTTGCAGTAGTTGCATTAACAGCCTGTGTAAGGTATTGTTCTGCCTGGAACATCTCGTTAGCAGCCTCCTCTTCTTTAGGGGCTACAATAAATTTGTCGTAAAACAAATATCCAATAGTTATCAATGCAATAGCACCTACCACGGCAAAAATAACCTTTTGGTTTTTGGCTACCCATTCTTCTGTTCGAGAGGCGCCTTCATCCAGCGAATTAAAAACCTCTGCAGTAGTACTTTTTCCGTCAAATGTTTCTTCTACGGCTTCTACAGCTACTACATCTTTTTCTTCTTCCGGTTTAGGGGCTTTGTATCCTCTTTTATTATATGTTGCCATTTAATTTATTTTAGTGAGCGCAAAAATAAAATTTTTATTGAATAATAAAATATCTTTTTGTCGTTATTTTTCAATAATTTGCAGCTACTTTAAAAAACTACCTTTTTTATTGGAAGGTTTTCATATTCAGGGCCATTAAAAATGCACTTAAAGAATTTATCGCTCATCAATTATAAGAACATCGCCGAGGCCAATTATGAGTTTGACCCAAAAATAAACTGTTTTGTAGGAAAAAACGGTGTTGGCAAGACAAATGTGCTCGATGCCATCTATCATTTAGCCTACGGAAAAAGTTATTTTAACCCACTCGCACTGCAAAACATTAAACACGGCGAAGAGTTTTTTGTTATAGACGGCACTTTTGATAAAGACAACCGTACAGAGCAGGTTGTTTGCAGCCTTAAAAAGGGACTTAAAAAGGCCCTTAAACGCAACGGAAAGGCCTACGACAAATTCTCTGAACACATTGGCTTTATACCCCTTGTTATTATATCACCATCTGATAACGACCTTATTACCGAAGGTAGCGAAACCCGCCGCAAGTTTCTGGACACTGTTATATCGCAGCTGGATCCCGCTTATTTACAGGAACTTATTAACTACCAAAAAGTGGTAGCACAGCGCAATGCTTTGCTTAAATATTTTGCCCTTAACCATACTTTCGACAGGGATACTTTAAACATATACAACGAGCAGCTGGACGGTATGGGTCAGCGTATTTTCGAAAAGCGAAAACTCTTTCTTGCCGACTTTGTGCCCATTTTTAGCAAGCACCACGAAGCCATTACAGATTCGGCTGAAAGTGTAAGCCTTGTTTACGATAGCCACCTGCATACCAAAACATTAGCCACCCTTTTAGACGAGAACCTGCAACGCGACCGCGTGCTGCAATACACCAGTGTGGGCATACATAAAGACGACCTGCTTTTTGAGATTGACGGCCATCCTATAAAAAAATTCGGGTCGCAGGGTCAGCAAAAGTCGTTTTTAATAGCGCTCAAGCTGGCACAGTTTGAATTTATAAAAAAACAAGGAGGCGTTTTACCGCTTTTATTGTTTGATGATGTTTTTGATAAACTGGACGAAACCCGCGTTGCCAAAATTGTACAAATGATAGACGATAAGGTTTTTGGGCAGATATTTATTAGCGATACCCACCCGGAGCGTACTGAAGCTATTATTAAAACCACCCACCAGAGCTACAGGATTTTTAATTTATAGTTAATTTGGTAATTTGTTTATGCGGTAATTCGTAATTTGAAATTCATAATTATCTTTAATCTATGATAACAACCACTACCCTTCAGTTTCTTGAAGACCTTAAAAACAATAATAACCGCGATTGGTTCCAATCCAATCAGGACCGTTACGAACTTTATAAAACTGATTACAGAGAAACTGTTGAAGCCTTTCTTGATGAAATAAAACCGTTTGACGACACACTGGAGCAGCTGGAATTTAAAGATTGCTCCTACCGTATTAATCGCGACATAAGGTTTAGCAAAGATAAAACGCCTTATAAAACCCACATGGGTATCTGGATGTGCGAGGGTAAAAAAAACACCAACCTTGCCGGATATTATGTGCATATAGAAAATGGCGCTGCCTTTGCTGCGGCAGGTTTGTACTTTCCGGATGCGGCCGACCTTAAAAAAGTGCGCCGCGAAATAGATGGCTTTTACGAAGAACTGGAGCAAATTGTAGCCGAGCCTGAATTTAAAAAGCTTTTCGGCAAACTGGAAAGTAATAACGACAACACCCTAAAAACATCGCCTAAAGATTTTGATAAAAACCATCCGGCTATAGAATTTTTAAAGCTTAAAAGCTTTTTGGCGGTTACTAAACTTACCACGAAAGACCTTACCAGCAAAACCTTTATAAAAGATACCACCAAAAAACTATTGGTAGCGCAACCGCTTGTAGAATTTTTAAACCGCGCCCTTACTACCGAATAAAGCTTAAAAGCGTATTTTTGCAGCAACAATTAACTTTTGCTTGTTTTATGGAAATCCTTACCCATTACCCTCTTAAAAATTACAATACATTTGGCATTAGTGTTTTTGCTAAAGAGTTTGTTTCGGTACACACCACCCAGGAGCTTGCCGAAGTATTAAAAGAAAATCAAAGCAAAAAACTATTTATATTGGGCGGCGGCAGTAATATGCTGCTTACGCAGGATATAAATGCATTGGTTATTCACGTAGACCTTAAAGGTAAAGAAGTGGTTTGGCAGGATAACGAAACGGTACACGTTAAAGCTATGGCCGGCGAAAACTGGCACGAGTTTGTACAACATTGCATTGAACATAATTTTGGCGGACTGGAAAACCTGTCGCTTATTCCGGGCAATGTGGGCACTACCCCTATCCAGAATATTGGTGCTTATGGCACCGAAATTAAAGATACCATGATTAGCTGCGAAGCTATGGATATTGCCACTCAGCAACTCATAACCTTTACAAAAGAAGATTGCGAATTTGGCTATCGCGAAAGCATCTTTAAAGGAAAGCTTAAAGACAAATACATAATTACATCGGTTACTTTCGGGCTTACCAAAACCAACCATACCGTAAACACTTCTTACGGCGATATTGCCGCCGAGCTTACCCGCAAAGGCGTTACCCTGCCCCCTACCATTAAAGAGGTTAGCGATGCGGTTACCGCCATTAGGCAAAGTAAATTACCCGACCCTAAAGAACTGGGTAACAGCGGTAGTTTTTTTAAAAACCCAATTATTACTATACAAGATTTCGAAAGAGTATATATCTTGCATCCGCAAATGCCGCATTATACGTTAGACGATACTTATGTAAAAGTACCGGCCGGCTGGCTTATAGAGCAATGCGGTTTTAAAGGCAAACGCTTTGGCGATGCCGGCGTGCATGCTAAGCAAGCCTTGGTATTGGTCAATTATGGCAATGCTACCGGGCAGGAGCTGCTGGACCTTTCTAAAAATATACAAAAAACGGTGCGCGATACTTTTGGCATTGCCATAGAAGCAGAGGTTAATATAATATAGTGTTTGTTAAGTCAAAAATAAGTTTCTAAAAAACTGAATACCGCATACCAACCACTGAACACTTTTACCTAATTTTGCGCAAAAATTAAAAAGCCTATATGCTTAACATTATTTTTTATGTATTTATCGGGGTTGTAGTACTGCAAATGGTTTATTATTTGGGGGTTTACGGCAAATTTGCTTTTGCAAAGCCGTTAAGCATTACTACCAAAAGGTTGCCGGTATCGGTAATTGTATGTGCCAAGAACGATGCCGAGAATATAAAGCAACTAATCCCATTACTTGCTGCACAAAATTATCCTGATTTTGAGCTGGTGCTTATAGACAACGCATCCAGCGATGATACGCTTGATATTTTTGAGGAATTCGAAAAGCAATACCCTAACCTTGTACGCCTTGTAAAAGTAGAAAATAACGAAGCTTTTTGGGGCAGTAAAAAATATGCGCTTACCCTTGGCATTAAAGCAGCCCGAAAAGATTACCTGCTGTTTATAGATGCTAAATGCATGCCCAATTCGACCGAGTGGATAGCCCACATGTCGTCTCAATTTACCATGAGCAAAACCATTGTACTGGGCTATGCAGCGTATGAGAAAAAGAAAAATTCGTTTTTAAACAAGATCATACGTTATGATAGTGTGCTAACCGCCACCCAGTATTTTGCATGGGCAAGGGCCGGTAAGCCTTTTAACGGCAATGGCCGCAACCTGGCCTATAAAAAAGACGAGTTTTTTAAAGTTAATGGCTACATTAACCATATTAAGGTACACATGGGCGAAGACTCATTATTTATTAACGAGGTAGCTACTAATAAAAACACGTCCATTTGCTACACCCCGGAAAGCTTTACGTATCGTGAAAGCAGAAAATCGTTTAAAGAGTGGGTAAAAGAAAAGAGGAAAAAAACCTTTACGGCGAGTTTTTTCAAATCGGCCGACCAGTTACAGATAAAAGCGTTTTACCTGTCGCAATTAAGCTTTATAGTATTAGCTATAGTACTTGCGGCACTTCAGTTTAACTGGATGTTTTTAGTACCGGTAATTATAGTACGTTACATTGCAGGCTGGGTAACCATGGCACAAAGCGCGGCACGTTTACACGAAAAAGATGCGGTATACTGGTACCCGGTTATAGAAATTATTCTTATCTTCACACAACTGTATGTAAACTTTACCAATTTATTCTCTAAACCCACGCATTGGAAATAAACTCGCAAAACATTCAAAAAAATATAGAAAAGGCAAAAACGGGCGACCAGGTTGCCTTTACTTTTTTATTAGATTTTTTTTGGAATGAGGTTTACGGCTTTATGCTAAAGCGCACCCAAAACGAGACCGACAGCGAAGATATTGTTATAGAAACTTTTTCTAAAGCGTTTGACAGGATTGCCACTTACAATCCGGAATACGCCTTTAATACCTGGCTTATTGCTATTGCGAAGAATGTACATATTGATTTGCTTCGCAAAAAGCGCTCCTCGTTATTTATAGAAATTACCGATGAAGAAGACAGGCGTGCCTATAATGTAGCCGATAGTTCTCCTACTGCCGAAGACAACCTTATTAAGGAGCAGAACCTTTCGCGCCTTTTAGAGTGCATTAAACACCTCAAGCCGCAATATCAGGAAGTAATCCAGTTGCGCTACTTTCAGGAACTAAGCTATCAGGAAATTGCCACCCAGCTTGGCGAACCTTTAAATAATGTAAAGGTTAAGCTGCTTAGGGCAAAAAAATTGCTTTTAGAAATTATTACGAAAAAATAGGTTTTACTCCCTCTGCATACGCAAATTTTATCTTTTTCGTTATAAAATAACCTAAAGCCCTTACTTTGGTTAAAAAACCACGCAAACCCTTTGTTTATCAAACCTTCGCAAATAAAAATTCTGTAAAAATTTATAGATTTTTGTATACTATGCGCGCCTTCTAAAACGTTGTAGTGATATAGAGATTTACAAACCAAAAATCACCAACATTATGTCTAAAGTAAACGTTTTTAATTACGCATGGATCGACTTAGTATTCGAAGGCCGTAACCAGGAGTACGGAGCCTACCAACTGCGCCGTCAGGACTCTAAAACCACAATGTTAGCACTATTCTCGGGCATAGGCCTCATGGTTGCCCTTGTTAGCATACCAACAGTTATAAACTATTTTAGCCCTGTAGAAGAAGTAGCAGCTGTTACACCGGATAATGGCGGACTGATAATAAAAGTAGATGATTTTAAACCCCCTGTACTTGAGAAGCAAAAACCGGAGCCACTTGTAGAAAAACCGGCACCAGCTGCAGCTGCCCCACCATCTGCTACGCCTACAATACAGCACACGGCATTTGTAGCAACGTCAGACCCGGTGCCCGATCTTCCTACAATGACCGAGGTATTGGCTTCTAACCCGGGCACAACCACTACCGAGGGTACACCGGGTGGTAGCATAATTAATGGCGTTCCGGGCGGTACACCGGGCGGAACCGGTACAGCCGTTACAACCAATACCGGCAGCGGCGATGCTATTGAGAATTTTGTAGATGTTATGCCAGAATATCCGGGCGGGATAAAAGAATTTTACAAAGAGGTAGGAAACAGATTCCGCACCCCGGATACCGATAGCGATACCGCATTGAAAGTATACGTATCGTTTGTGGTAGAAAAAGACGGCTCTATGACCAATATTAAAGTACTGCGCGACCCTTGCAACTGTATGGGTAAAGAGGCCATCAGGGTTTTAAATACCATTAAAACCAGATGGGCAGCCGGTAAGAAAAAAGGTGTAGCGGTTAGAACAGCTTACAACCTGCCAATAACAGTAAACTTAAAATAACATGAAAGGCTCCAATTGGAGCCTCTTTCTATTCAAATACAACCGGTAAGGTTGTTTTGGGTATTTTTACAATGTGATAGGGCTGCGTCATTACAGTTGTAGCCTCGCCGGGTCCCTGAGATGTTGTTTCTACCGTTACGGTAACAGTACCATCGGCCTCAACAACATCAGTAACATTAATATCAAACCCGCCGCTTGTGTGCATCTCGTCTACCACAGCTAAAAGCGTAAAGGCAGTAAAGTCGATAGTAGCAGTATCCAGCATATTAGTGTCTTCGCCTGTTTCGGGATTATTAACATAAGGTGCATTAAGGTTGTCCTTTAAATTTTGCCATGCAACGGCATCATTTACAACATAAGTTCCGGCCATATCATCCTCTCCGGCAAAATCAAATTTAAAAATTTCTTCAAACACAATGGTCGAAGGCTCGGTGTTTGTAACCGGTGTAGCGTCGTCGTTTTCGCATGCGGCAAACGAAATAACAAAAAGGGCAATAAATGTAATTTTTTTCATAGCGTTAATTATTAGCTGATTAGCAGCTACAATGTAAGAAAAAAATTAACATCAAACAATATATTTGTAATCCACCGCAATAAAATACACAAAGGCATATATAGCAGCTAATACACAAAATAACATTATCTTTGCACTCTAAAGTTTTTACTCTATGGAAACTGTATTAGATACATTAAGGCCTGTTGCTGCTAACGGCCTGCTTACACAAAAACCTAAATGGCTAAGGGTAAAATTACCTACCGGCCAAAAATATACAGAATTGCGCGGGCTTGTAGATAAATACAAGCTTAATACTATTTGCACATCGGGCAGTTGCCCTAATATGGGCGAATGCTGGGGCGAGGGTACCGCTACCTTTATGATACTGGGTAACGTTTGTACACGCTCTTGCGGATTTTGTGGCGTTAAGACCGGAAGGCCGGAAACGGTTGACTGGGATGAACCTGAAAAAGTAGCCCGTTCTATTAAAATAATGGGCATTAAACATGCCGTTATTACCAGTGTAGACCGCGACGATTTAAAAGATATGGGCTCTATTATTTGGGGAGAGACTGTTAAGGCCATCCGCAGGATGAACCCTACCACTACCCTTGAAACACTTATACCCGATTTTCAGGGTATTGAGCGCCACCTTGACCGTATTGTTGCTGTTGCACCCGAAGTGGTTTCGCACAACATGGAAACCGTTAAAAGGCTTACACGCGAGGTACGCATCCAGGCAAAATACGAACGCAGCCTTGAAGTGCTAAACTACCTTAAACAATCGGGCATTAACCGTACCAAAACAGGCCTTATGCTTGGCCTTGGCGAAACCGAAGCCGAAGTACTGCAAACTATGGAAGACCTTAAAAATGTTAAGCTCGATGTGCTTACCATTGGCCAGTACCTGCAGCCAAGCAAAAAACACCTGCCGGTTAAAGAGTTTATAACGCCTGACCAGTTTAAAAAATACGAGACCATTGGCCTTGAAATGGGCTTTAAACACGTAGAAAGCGGTGCTTTAGTACGTTCATCTTACAAAGCACAGAAACATATTCTTTAAAAAGTTTAAGTTTAAGGTTTTAAAGTTCAAAGTTGCAACTACACAGTCTGTTATTCTGAACGCAGGGCAGTGGAATCGAAGAATCTTAGTAGATAAATTTAGAATGACAAACGTAAACAGCGTTACAGCTAAATAAAATGTCACAAAAAACAAAAATAGCCATTAACGGTTTCGGTCGCATAGGCCGAAACCTTTTCAGGCTTTTGATAAACCACTCGGCTATAGAGGTGGCCGCAATAAACGATATTGCCGATGCCCGCACTATGGCGCATCTGATAAAATACGACAGCATACACGGCGTTTTGCCTTATGATGTTTCGCATACCGATGATGCCATCATTATCAACGGCATTACCTACCCCTACCTTCGTCATAAAAAAATAGCCGACTGCAATTGGGCAGCTTTTGATATTGATATTGTGGTAGAAGCTACCGGCAAATACAAAATGCTCGAAGAGGTTAACCAACACCTGGAGGCAGGCGCTAAAAAGGTTATACTTTCTGCCCCGCCCGAAGACGACCGCATTAAAACTGTGGTTTTAGGGGTTAACGAAGCTATTTTAAATGGTACCGAGACAGTAGTATCTAACGCAAGCTGCACTACCAATAATGCTGCGCCGATGATGAAAATTATTAATGAGCTGTGCGGTATTGAGCAAGCGTATATTACAACCGTACACTCTTACACAACCGACCAAAGCCTGCACGACCAACCGCATAAAGACCTACGCAGGGCACGTGCAGCATCGCAATCTATTGTGCCTACCACAACAGGCGCAGCAAAAGCACTAACCCGTATTTTTCCTGAATTTATTGGTAAAATTGGTGGTGGCGGTATAAGGGTACCCGTGCCCGACGGATCGCTGACCGATATTACCTGCTACGTAAAACGCGAAGTAAGCATAGAAGAGATTAACACCGCTTTTAAGGCTGCTGCCGATGGCCCGCTTAAAGGCATACTTGCCTATACCGAAGACCCTATTGTTAGCGTAGACGTGATAGGAAACCGCAACTCGTGCCTGTTTGATGCACAGCTAACATCGGTTATAGATAAAATGGTAAAAGTTGTTGGGTGGTATGATAACGAAATTGGATATTCGTCAAGAATAATCGACTTGATTTTGTATTTGGAGCGATAGTTTTCGACACTAATTACACTAATTTCACAAATTATTAAAGTCCGAATACAATAAAATAAATGTAAGGTCAAATAGTTTCGACAAGCTTAGTGCCATGCTATTTGGCCAAACACTACTTATTAATTAGTAATTCCTTTCAATATCTTGCCGGGATTCCGATGTGATATATAAAATATAACACATTACAGATGAAACTGTCTACTGAGCACTGCGACTGCCTACTTTTTATTCCCTCCTCCTAAAATTATTCCTGCTACCGGGGCTACCCGGACGGCTTGCGGGGTTGCCCGGCCTTATTATCCTGTCGTTATTTTTAGATTCGGGTTTTGCTTCAGGCTTTGGTAAACTTGCTTCTTCGGTTTTACTGGAAGGCTCAATTAAAGTATTAAGCTCATCAATTTCAGCAGGGCTAAGTTCGCGGTAGCGGCCCACCGGTACATCTAACGATATGTTTATAATACGGGTACGCTTAAGCGCGGTAACATCGTAACTCAAATATTCGCACATGCGCCTAATCTGGCGGTTAAGCCCCTGGGTAAGTATAATTTTAAAAATGTATTTACTAACCTGCTCTACATGGCATTTACGGGTAACGGTATCTAAAATAGGCACACCGCTGCCCATACGCTGTATAAACCTGTCGGTTATTGGGCGGTTAACGGTAACAATATATTCTTTTTCGTGGTTGTTGCGGGCGCGGAGTATTTTGTTTACAATATCGCCGTCATCCGTCATAAATATAAGGCCCTCACTGGCTTTATCAAGCCTGCCTATTGGAAAGATGCGCTTAGGGTAATTTATATAATCTACAATATTGTTGTGCACCTCCAGGTTTGTGGTACACTCTATACCCACAGGCTTATTAAAGGCAAGATAGGTATGCCTGCCCTTTTTCTCGGTAATCAGCTTGCCGTCTATACGCACCTCATCACTTGGAGTAACTTTAGTGCCCATCTCTGGCACAACACCGTTAAGGGTAACGCGGCCTTCCTCTATAAGTCGGTCGGCTTCCCTGCGAGAGCAATAGCCCGTTTCAGATATAAATTTATTAAGGCGTTTTAATTCTTCTTCCATACTGCAAAGTTACTTATTTATCGGCAGAATCAGAATCAAATAAAAACGAATAGATCTTAGTGTAAAGTTTATCATCGTGCATGCTATGCCCCAAACCCTTTGTTTCTACAAACTCTGCCTTTGGCCATGCCGATGCTATTTTTTTACCCTCTTTAAACGCCACCGTTTTATCGTTACGATCGTGGGCAATTAAACCCTTAATTTTAATTTTAGCAGCAAAAAGGCTGCCTGAAAATTCTTCAGTCTTAATTTTAAAATGATCAAAAAAATGTTTTTTGAGTAACAAAAACACATTACTGTTAAGGCTAAGCAGGCCAATGTAGTTGTGTAGTATTGAATTAAAATCGCACGGGGCCCCCATAATAACTAATTTTTGTAAAATGGTATTAGGGTAATGCGATTGGTAGTACAGTGCCGTAGCACCGCCTAAAGAGTGCCCTACCATATATTGTGGCCTTTCTCTCTGCACAATAATATCTATAAACTCGGCGTACTGCGGGATGTTGAATTCGGTACCCGACGATAGCCCGTGTGCCGGGGCATCTAATGCTATAATGGTACAGCCGGCCTTTTTAAGGTAGGTAATAAAAAGTTTCCAGCGTGCGGCATTGCTCTCCCAGCCATGAACTAAAAGCACCTTAGTATCGTTACCTTTCCAGGTGTAGGTCTGGAAAATAAAATCGTTATGGGTAACTATACCGGCCTGGGCCTCTTTAAGCACAGACGGAAGGCTGTCTTTTAAAAGCCTGCCCTCTCTTGGGTTGCTAAAATATTTATAAGCAAGCCTAAGGGCCTTTTGTGGCGATGTATAACTGAGTATGTTAATGTACAATCCTATTAACTTAGCAAGGATATAAGTAAACAGTCTCTGCATGGCGGTTAATAAAAAAAGCCTCCGGTTAAGGAGGCTCAGTATTATATTTTAGCAAATAATTGCTCCATTTTTTCTTTTTCCTCATCGGCAAGAGAACTATCTACCAGTATCCTTCCGCTGTGCTCATCGGTAATAATTTTTTTACGCGCGGCAATTTCCATTTGGGTTTGCGGTGGTATTGTAAAGAAAGAACCTGCAGATGCACCCCTTTCTATAGATACTACAGCAAGGCCGTTACGAACACTATTCCTAATTCTGTTGTAAGCAGCAAGAAGCCTCTCTTCGATCTGAGCCTGATACTCAGCAGATTTCTCTGCAAGAAACGTTTCTTCTTTTTGAGTTTCAGACATAATAGCGTCTAACTCTGATTTTTTGTGGCCAAGGTGGTTGCTTTTAGCATCCAGCTTTTCCTGGCTTTGCGCAATAGTGTCTTTTTTAAACTCTATTGATGCCTTCATTTCTTTAATGTGCTTTTCTGCAAGTTGTATTTCCAGCTCCTGGAACTCAACCTCTTTAGTAAGCGAGTTGAATTCGCGGTTATTGCGCACATTTTTTTGTTGCTCAGTATATTTTTTAATAGCAGCTGTGTGGTCTATAATAGCAGCTTTTTTATCTTTAATCTGCTCTTCGATAGACTCAAGGTCGGCTTTAAGTTTTTCAAGCCTTGTGCTCAATCCTGCAACTTCATCTTCAAGGTCTTCCACCTCAAGCGGAAGTTCGCCCCTCACATTTCTGATTTCATCAATTCTTGAATCAATTAACTGTAAATCATAAAGTGCCCTTAATTTGTCTTCAACACTTAGTTCCTTGATATTCGCCATAGATATATGTACTTAACTGGATTTGTATTCTTTCCTGTAAAATGATTGCAAAATTAGGGATTTTTTTCGTAAGATAATCAACTAAATATTATTTTATATAACAGAGTTTTAAAGTAGACAAAATAGCACATACATTAGTTATATAATTTTATAAATTTACAAACCAATATCCAACCATCACCTTTAATGGATTTACAAAATAAGCTTGATATTATTGATATCGAAATAGCCAAAGGACTTAAACAAAGAGCCGCAGACAGACTACGCAATTTACAGGGTCATTATCCTGATGAGCTAATAATCTGGTACAAGCTGGCCGAACTCTATTATGAAAGTGGCTTTTTAGATGCCGCCGGTAAGTATTGGATATTAGCCGAACCAACAGAAGAACGAATTAAAAAATGTGTAGAAATTTACGAAAAATCTGTAAATTATTCGGGTAACCAAATATTAAAAGAACTGGTTTTTAGAGGAGACAAATCGAAATTGCCTGTTTATGCCCAACACAAAATAGAAGCTTTGGAAATTAATAGCAAAAGTAAAGTGGGCACAGTACCTACTTATACCCGAAAACATTTTAAAACAAAAAGCCTACCCAAAGGCAAATATACATTAAGGCAAAATATAACCGAGAAACTAATTATTGCAATTGTTATATTTATTATAATATCAATTTTATTAGGATTTGCAAACGGCGTTAGTATTATATGGAACTTTTTATTTAAATAATTCTCTATAAATACTTAACCGGATTGGTATCTATTTGAGATAGCACAATGTTTACATCGTTAATTCTATCAGATAAAAAACCTGCCATATAATTTTGAGTGTAGCGTTCGCTCTCAAAATGGCCGATGTCGGCAAGCAATAATTTATCTTCCGCTTCATAGAACTGGTGGTATTTTAAGTCGGCCGTTAAAAATGCATCGGCGCCTGCTGCAATGGCATTTTTAATTGCAAAACTACCCGACCCGCCTAATACTGCAACTTTTTTTATTGGTTTACCCGTATATGCACTATGCCTAATGCCCTGCGCATCCATTTTATCTTTTACGAAATGAAGGAAGTCGACCTCAGCCATCGGTTCAGCAAGTTCGCCCACCATGCCCAGCCCAATGTTTTGATGCTGGTTTTGCAGGCTGTAAACTTCGTAAGCCACCTCCTCATATATATGGTTATTAAAAAGTGCTTTGAGTATTTTACCTTCAAGAGGCTTCTCAAAAGTAACCTCAATTTTAATTTCGGCAGTCTCGGTAAATTCGCCGCGCTCGCCAATTGTTGGATTGCTAAATTCGTTACCGCTGTAGGTACCAATTCCGTGGCTGTTAAAACTGCAGTTGTTATAATTACCAATACTGCCCGCCCCGGCATTAAACAGCGCATTGCGCAACGGTAAATGATTATCTGGCGTGGTAAAGGTTACCAGCTTTTTAATAAACCCTTCTTTAGGCACCAGTATTTTAGTATTGGTTAGCCCCAGGGCATCGCAAAATATTTTATTTACACCGTTACTATGATTATCTAAGGCCGTATGCACCGCATAAAGAGCCACATCTTTTTTAATAGCTTTTATTACCGCGCGCTCTACGTAGTTTTTACCTGTAATTTTTTTTAACCCGCTAAATAGTATTGGATGAAAACACACCACCATATTACAACCGGTAGCAATAGCCTCATCAACTACAGCCTCCAGCGCATCATGGCACACCAGTACACCCGTAGCCTGCGCATTGGCATTGCCGGTAAGCAGGCCAACGTTATCAAAATCTTCAGCATAGCCCAATGGTGCCATTTGCTCCAGCACTGCAATAATATCTTTAATTTTCATAATAGTATTTGTAACTCAAATTTAGTAATAAAAAAACTGCCCCTAAAAGAGGCAGTTCAAGTATTATTAAAAGTCTGACGTTATTATTGGCAATCAGAACCTGTCATTTCGTAAGCAGTTATATACATATCGTAACCCATACCGGTATCAACACCCATTAGGTAAGCATTACCGTTTTCGCCTTTGCAAATTTCTGCAGCTGGCACTGTAACACCCTGAACGGTATACGAAGAACAATCAACACATGTTGTGGTAACACCACCGCCTTCGCCCGGCGTTGTACCCGGCTCTGGAGTTTCGCCCGGTGCTACGTAAGCTTTAGCACAAAATAATGAGAAATAACGAGCGGCATCCAGAGGCGTTTTTTGATTGTCTACATACGCATACCCTTCGGCATCTACGCAAACCTCATAATCCACCTCTTCTACAGTAGATGGTGCTGCACCCGCAGGAGAATCAGGAATTTCGCATATCTGGCAGCCAACGTAAGCAACAATAATTTCTTCGTTATCATCCTCACAGGCAACAAAAGTTAGCCCGGCTAAAAGCGCTATAGATAGTATAAGTTTTTTCATGTTTGCAGTTTTTTATTTGCGACACAGCAAAAAAAGAAAAAAGGCGGTTCATATCCAAATGTTTCCGTTAAAACTTTGCAAATATTGTTGCATATACTACTATAAAAATAAAAACCGCCCATAAAGGGCGGCTCTAATTTTTAGACAATAGCAAATTAATTACAATCTGTTAACATGTTACCAGCCTGTACAGCTGAATCATATTGTGCCTGTGTTTCGAAATCATCCCTGCAAAGTTCAAATTCAGGAATTGTAGTACCATTCATAGAATATGAATCGCATGTTACACAACCAGAAGTTGTAGATTTTTTGTCGTCATCGTTAGAACATGCTACAATTGTCATTCCGGCTAAAAGAGCCATTGATAAAATAATTTTTTTCATTGTTGTTAAAAGGTGTTAATTGATTTGTGATGCGACAAAAAAATAAAAAATATGCTGATTATCCAAATATTTTCTTAAAAAAAGAAATATTTATTTAAAAAAAAGCATCATGTAAGATTAAACTTTAATTATTAAGCATAATATACAAACCATTCATAAATAAAAGTAAGACAGAAAGCATCTAACATTAAATAATATAACCAAAAAACAACTATTAGTTTAATTTTTATCATAAACTTAAATACAAATATTATTAAAACGTTAACAAATTGCTTGATTTGCCTTTTTTTATCTAAAAAATTATTATACGTTTGCGCCACCTAACTTATTTCAATCAACAAAATGAAAAACGCAAAATTATTACTTGGTGTATTTGCTGCAGTTGCAATGCTAACATCATGTGGAGACGACGACAACAACTCAACAAGCGCATCTATCGTAGGCAAATGGGCTTACTCTAAAGATGGCGTTAGCGCACAGGGCCAGGAAATGTTATTAGATTACGAGCATACCGAAGGATGCAACAAAGATTACGTTGAATTTACTGCTGACGGAAAATACTTTGATGTAGAATACCCTACAGGTTGCGTTGCAGATACAATTTACAACGAAACTTACGTTAAAGATGGTAACACACTAACTACAGGTATCGGTACAGATGCAGAGACTGTTACAATTGAAACGCTATCTAACACTGAGTTAAAAATTAAATCTTCTTATACCGAAAGTGGTGTAACTGTAAACTACGTTACTGTATTTACAAAACAATAATAAGTTTTTATAAGCTTTAAATGCCCTGTAGTACAGGGCATTTTTTTTGTTTAAAACACGCAACATCTCCCGGAAAATGATATTTTTGCCTTATGTCTTTTCTACGAAAACTACTCCTGCCCTTTTCTATAATTTACTGGCTTATAACAGCTTTAAGAAATCTGTTGTATAATAATGGTATTTTTAAATCGTATGCCTTCCCCCTGCCTATAATTGCTATTGGCAATTTAAGCACGGGCGGAACCGGCAAAACCCCTCAAACAGAATATTTGATCAGGCTTTTAGCCGATAAGTACAAAATAGCAACGCTGAGCCGCGGTTATAAAAGAAAATCTAAAGGTTTTGTTTTAGCCGGTTCGGATAGCAATGCAGATATTTTGGGCGACGAACCCTACCAGTTTTACTCTAAATTTAGCACCATTTCTGTAGCGGTAGATGCCGACAGAAAAAATGGTATTGAACAACTTTTAAGCAAAACCAATCCCGATGTTATTTTATTGGATGATGCCTACCAGCACCGCCGCGTTAAAGCCGGTTTTTATATTTTACTTACTGCATATGGCGATATTTATGCCGATGACTATATATTGCCTGCCGGCAACCTAAGAGAGAGCCGTAGCGGAGCTGAAAGAGCAGGCGCTATAATTGTTACTAAGTGTCCGCCAGACCTATCTATACAGGCTCAAAACAGCATAATAAATAAACTAAAGCCGCAACCGGGGCAAAAAGTATATTTTACCTCTATAGAATATGATAGCGCTGTACACAACAGCACTACGAGCTTAATGGTTAGCAACATTAAAACTCAGGAGAAAATACTGGTGGCAGGTATTGCAAAACCTCAGCCATTTTTTAATTACTTAAAAGGAAGTAACGACACTATTAAGGAGTATGCCGACCACCATGATTTTACAGCAGCCGAAATTGAGGAGCTAAAAACCCTGGCCCAAAGTAAAATTATAGTTACAACCGAAAAAGATTATATGCGCCTTGAAGGCAAACTACCCCAAGATAAGCTTTTTTACCTGCCCATTAAAAGCCGCTTTCTGGCTAACGCCGATGTTTTTGATGCTACGATACTGGAGTTTGTTAAGACCAGTTTTTAGTTTTCAGTCGCAGTTTTCAGTTAAACCACATTTATCCCAACACCGGACTTCCGACTTTAAAACTTTATGACCTTCGACTTTAAAACTTTACGACTTTACGACTTCATTAAAGACTCAGCATCTCTTTAAATAAAGCCGACTGGCGCCTTGATATTTCTACTTCGCTACCGTTGTTCATAGTAGCTTTAAGCTTGCCGTTAAACCAGTTATCGACACTTTTAATATATTGCAGATTGACAACCTGCTGCCTGTTAGCCCTAAAAAATAAGTGCTGTGGCAGGCGCTCTTCGATCTGGTTAAGCGATTTATATATAAGCGGCTTGCAGTCTTTAAA
Organism: Flavobacterium subsaxonicum WB 4.1-42 = DSM 21790; assembly: GCF_000422725.1. GTDB lineage: Bacteria > Bacteroidota > Bacteroidia > Flavobacteriales > Flavobacteriaceae > Flavobacterium > Flavobacterium subsaxonicum. The sequence goes on along the minus strand of NZ_AUGP01000018.1, from coordinate 344,261 downwards.
ATACACGCGGGTGTAATTGCCCACAATTTCAAACAAAAACACCTCGCCTATTTTTACCAGCCAGCACTTTTCGCCATCTTTAATAAAAATCTGGCTGTTCTCGTTTAAATATTCAATAACAGTAGCTTCGCGTGCGGTGTTACTGCCAGCCAGTTTGGTTTTAACCTTCTCTACCGCGTCGGCAAAGCGGTTCTGGTTAATGGGTTTAAGCAGATAATCAAGCGCATTATATTCGAACGATTTTATAGCATACTCATCAAAAGCCGTTGTAAATACGGTAACCGGCACATCTTCCAGCATTTCCAACAGCTCAAAACCATCTTTTTCGGGCATGTTAATGTCCAGAAAAATAAGGTCAGGGCGCATTTCTGTAATCATCTGGTAGGCAGTGTCAACATTTTCGGCTTCGCCAATAACCTCCAGCTCCACATGGTTTTTAATAAGCTCCTTAAGCTCATTACGGGCCAGGCGCGAATCTTCTACTATAATAACCTTTATACTGCTCATACTACTGGTATACTAATTTTTGCTTCAACAAAATTATTACTTTCCTGCAGGGTAAAGCCTGCTTTATTGCCATATATAAGGCTCAGCCTTTTTTTAATATTCTCAAGTCCCAGCCTCGTAGTGCCTTCTATGTAAGAAAGGCTGCCGGAATTCTGAACCATAATAATAAGCTCGCCATTGGCTTTTTGCACCCTAAGGTTTATAGCCCCACCTTCTTTAATTTTGCCAATACCATGCTTAACAGCATTTTCTACCAGCATCTGAATGATCATGGGCGGAATACAAACACTAAGCACTTCTGGGCTTACGGCAATAGAAAACGTAAGGCGCTCTTCAAACTGAATTTTAGATATCTCAATATAATTATCTACCGTTTGCAGCTCTTCTTTAATAGATATCGTGTTAACATCGTTCTTGGTAAGGCTGTAACGCAGCATTTCGCTAAGGCGGGTAATCATGTCGCGGGCGCGGGTGGCATCTTCTAAAATCAGTCCCCTAATATTATTAAGGCTGTTAAACATAAAGTGTGGGTTTATTTGCCCTTTAAGCGTATTAAGCTGCGACTCTCTAAGGTTAGACTCCAATTGCAGCTGGTTAACTTTTACTAAATTAATATAATTAAATACTTTATAGGAGGTAACACTAAATATCCATATTAAAAATATAACCGTAAAATAAGGCACATTGGTTAGCTTTTGCACAAAGGTAAATTCGAAATCATTACCCATGTAGTAAAAGTATAGCGCATATAATATAGGCCATATTAAAAAACTGTACAGCACCTGGGTCAGACTAAAAACAAGTACCATTTTATAAACCGATCGTTTTTTAAGATCGGAGAAATCGATCCATTTTTCGTAAAAAAACAATATAATAAAAGAGAGTGCCCAGGCTAAAAACCCGCAGGCTAAACCTTCCAATATAAAGTATTTAACTATTTTTAGGCGCATAGGTTCATCGGGCATGCTTAGTTTAATCGATATCTTATCTAAAGACAGCGTAAAAACCACGTAGAGCACAAAGCCCAGGGCACTAAAAAAAATGTATTTCGGTTTATTTATTAACTTCATATAATTGTAAAAAAACCGGGCAACATAAGTATTGCCCGGCACGCACTAACTCAAATAAGTACGCAAATTTATTTTGTTGCTTTTGGGGTGATGAATCCGGACCGGCAACCTTGTATGCCAATTTTGATTGATGATTGATATTGTTACTATAATGTATTTACTTATGATAAGCATACCAGGGCAATACTAAAACTTAGCAAAAGCCCCGATAGGCTATCCAGGAATAAAGCGTTAAACTACTACAGTATTAAATTGTGATTGTACATTTTTAATGATTCGGATCTTGATTGATGATTGATGACTTAACGTGCTAACGGCGTGCTTAAAATAATAATAAGGTTATTGCAGATACAACAAGCTTAACAACATAAACGAATACAGTTACCATAATTAATTTGTTTTAGATTGGTTGGTTGGTTATTTGTTGAATCAAAAGTATTACAATAATTAATTACCCAAATAAAATATATGACGAATGGTTGTTTTTTGAGGATGAATGGTAATTCTTAAATTCTTACACACATAACGCATCGTTACTTACATAAACACTCCTATACATAAGGTATTTTGTAAAATGCTTGTTTTTAAAAAACACATAAACTAAATTTGTTTGAATTTTACAACGCATTACTCATGGAAACGCAAACGCTTCAGAATTTTTACGACGAGAAAGTACAAGCCCCACCGCAAAACATTAATGCAGGTGTAGGCCACTTTAATGTTTTTAGGATAGAAGACTGCCTGCACAATGCGCCGGTGCGCTATGCACGCCGCGATTTTTATAAGGTTGCGCTTATTAATGGTGGCAACCGCTACCATTATGCCGATAAAAGTATCGAGATACCGGGCACTGCCCTTATTTTCTTTAACCCGCAGGTACCCTACACGTGGGAACCTCTTAGCGACGAAAGTAAAGGTTACTTTTGCATATTCACGCCGGCTTTTTTTACCGATAAATCGCGCACTAACCTGGCCGACCTGCCCATGTTTGCCATTGGCGGCGATCCATCGTACAAGCTAAATAACGAGCAGGAAGCAGCTGTAGCAGCACTTTTTGAAAAGATGATTACCGAAATAAACTCTGATTACACATTTAAGTACGACCTGCTGCACAGTTATCTTAACGAGCTTATTCACTTAGCATTAAAAACAGAGGCTGCTGTTAACCTATACAACCACCCTAATGCAAACTCGCGCATTACTGCCGTGTTTAACGAGTTGCTTGAAAGGCAGTTCCCTATAGAAACACCGGTACAGCGTTTTACCATGCGCTCTGCCGCTGATTTTGCAGAGAACCTGTCGGTACACGTTAACCATCTTAACCGCGCCATTAAAAATACCACAGGCAAAACCACTACAGCTCTTATAAGCGAGCGCCTTGTGGCCGAAGCCAAAGCCCTGCTTAAGCACACCGACTGGAATATTGCCGAAATTAGCAACAGCCTTGGTTTTGAGGAGGCTGCGCATTTTAATAACTTTTTCAAGAAGTTTACCGCCAAAACACCATCTACATTTAGAAATGTTTGATTTACGCAATCATTAGTTTGAATGGCGTAATTAACCGCCCACACTACTGCCATAACTTTGTACCATACAAAAAACAGTACACGTTATGCAAAATCAAATTCAAAAAACCTGGTTTGTAACCGGGGCATCTAAAGGTTTAGGGCTTGCAATTGTAAAACAGCTGTTGCAGGCCGGACAAAAGGTTGCAGCAACGTCTCGCAATCTTAACGACCTTACTAAAGCTGTAGGCAGCACCAATCTTAACTTTTTACCCCTGCAAACCAATCTTGGCAGCGATACATCGGTACAAGAGGCTATTGCCAAAACCCACGAAACCTTTGGCAGCCTGGATGTGCTTATCAATAACGCCGGCTATGGCATTGGCGGCAGCCTGGAAGAAGTATCAGACCAGGAACTTCGCACATCGTTTGATGTTAATGTGTTTGGTACCGTAAACACCATTCGCCATGCATTACCTTTTATGAGAACGCAACGCAGCGGGCACATTATTAATATAGCCTCTATTGCAGGATTTTCGGCAGCAACCGGCTGGGCACCTTATGCCGCTACCAAATTTGCCGTTGTAGGCCTTACCGAGGTTTTGGCAGACGATGTTAAAGCCTTTGGCATTACCGCCACGGTTGTAGCTCCCGGCGCTTTTCGCACCAGCTTTTTAACCGATGACTCATTGGTTCTCCCAAAAAATCCTATTGCCGATTATGAGGCTATAAGGGCATCGCACGCCAAATACCTAACTATGGATGGCAACCAGGCCGGCGACCCCGAAAAAGCCGCTGCCGCAATGATAGCAACCGGTTTTAACCCCAACCCTCCCGTACACTTATTTTTAGGTACCGATGCCTACAAAAGGGCTATGGCAAAAATTGAAAGCCTTACCAAAGAAATAGAATCGCTTAAAGAAATTACTACCTCAACAGATTACTAACAATCAATTATATTTTATTATGTCAACAACAACCTGGTTTATAACCGGTGCCTCAAAAGGCTTCGGGTTACAATTTGTAGAACAATTACTGGCCAAAGGCCATAACGTAGCAGCAACATCGCGCAGCATTGCCGACCTTGAAAAAGCAGCCGGAACACACCCTAACTTACTTCCGTTAGAAGTTAACCTAAGCAGCGAGCAAAGTGTTGCCACAGCTATACAAGCCACCATTGCTAAATTTGGCAAACTGGATAATGTAGTAAACAATGCGGGGTACGGCCTGTTTGGCGGCCTTGAAGAACTAAGCGATGCCGAGTCGCGCCAAAATTTTGAGGTAAACGTATTTGGTACGCTTAACGTTATCCGCCAGGCTATGCCGCACTTGCGCGAACAGAAGTCGGGTCACATTTTTAACATCTCGTCTATTGGCGGTTTTGTGGGTGGCTTTCCGGGTTTTGGAATTTACTGTGCCACTAAGTTTGCCGTAAATGGTTTAACCGAAGCCTTAGCTGTAGAAGCCAAACCATTTAATGTAAATGTTACCCTTGTTATGCCGGGCTACTTTAGAACCAGCTTCCTGGATTCCGGATCTATAGCAGCACCTAAAAATCCTATAGATGCATATGCATCGGTTCGTGAATCTCAAAAACTACACGACGAGCAAATAAATGGCAACCAGCCGGGCGATCCTGCTAAAGGCGTAGCCGAAATTATTAAGGTTGCTGAGGCTCCTAACCCACCATTACATTTATTTTTAGGTACTGATGCCGTTGGACTGGCCACACAGAAAATAGCCGACCTTTCTGCCGAGATAAATGCCTGGAAAGGTGTTAGCACCGCTACCGATTTTTAAATTCTAACTGCCCAATACCTAAAAAGCCCTGAGTACTTGTACTTAGGGCTTTTTTTACATTTTCAGTGCAAATTACATTAACCAAAATAAATGTAGTTCAGAATGCGTATTTGTAAGAAAAATAATGTTTATAAATTCATAAATTCAATTTAAACCAACTGAATTGTATTCACATAAAAATCAATGATTTAAAAGAGGGGTGTCGCCAAAATTATCGCATCGTGTCACTATTTATTCTCCACTAAATCAACATATTAAAAATTTATTACACAATTTTTATGTAATGTTGCCGCTTGTTATTTATCTATGAATAACTACCAAAATCACTTTTAAAAATTATTGTTGAATGAAAAAATTTACTACACTACTTTTCCTTGCCCTGTTTGTTGCCTTTACCGGTAACGCACAGGAGTGCGGCCCAACCGATCCGCCTTATTACCTTGACTTTGAGTCGGGACTTTTTGTACCCGATTGCACCGTATCTTCATCGGAAGGTTCGCCAAATTTCTGGCAGAATGATAATAACCCGATAGAAGGGTTTTCTGGTAAAGCCTTAAAATATACCGGCGGTACACTTGATGCCAATTCAAAATTCTATACCCGCGGTATTAACCTTACGGGAGGCACACCTTACAGAATAACTTACAAGTACGCCAACAGCGGCGGCGGTACAGAGAGTTTTTTGTTTACGTATGGCACGGCAGCTACAGCAGAAGCTGCAACACCTGTAACGGTTACAACCACGTTTTCTGACGGTGTTTTACACAACGCAAGCTTTAGCTATTTTACCGTACCCACTACAGGAGTGTATTACTTTGGTTTTAGCGCACTAAGCGCAGCCAACCAGGGCGCTATGTATATAGACGATTTTAAAATTGAACCTACATCATGTGGTATTGTTCAAAACTTAGCGGTAAGCAGCATTACGCAAACCGGCGCCAGCATTAACTGGGCAGCAGCTACAGGTGGCAATGTTACACCGCTTGGGTTTTACCAGTATGCTTTAAATACATCGGCTACACCGCCTGCAACGGGCACGGCTGTATTTTCTACAACACAAACCAACACAACGTTAACTCCGGGCACAACTTATTATGTTTATGTAAGAAGTGTATGCGGCAGCAACGTGTATGGCGACTGGGTAACCACATCGTTTACTACCCCAAGCTGCGATGTAGCAACCATACCGTATGCTTTAGATTTTGAAAACGTTACCACACCTGCCCTGCCTGCCTGTACATCGGTAGCAGCTATAACAACAGGCAGCCAGTGGGCTACAGTTGCAGCTCCCGGCAATGGTTTTGATAGTAACGCATTACAATACACAGGCACTACTACGGCTGCAGGTGCATCGTTCTTTACGCAAGGCATCCAGATAAATGCAGGCACTTATTACAGGGTGTATTACAAGTATGGCAACAACAGCGCAACAGGTACAGAAAACTTTACCGTAACGCTTAATACCAGCCCTAACCCGGCCAGTGTATCGTCTACCTTTGCAACGCACACTGCTACGGGCGGTACGCCGCAAACCAATAACGTTACACTATTCAACATACCAACATCGGGTGTTTATTACTTTGGCTTTAATGTTACAACTCCGGCAAACGGCGGTAACTTAACCATAGACGATTTTGTTATTGAGCCGCAGGTATGTGGCGTGCCATCGTCTATTGTAATTAATAACGTAACCCAAACAGGTGCTTCGGTTAGCTGGGCAGCACCAACTACAGGCAACCTGCCAATGGTAAGCGTTTATCAGTATGCTTACGGCACAACAAACACCCTTCCTACAGAAGGTACTTTTAACCCGGGTACTACAGCAACCCTTTCAGGATTACTACCGGGTACTACATATTATGTATTTAACCGTACACTTTGCGGCCCGATATGGAGCGAGTGGTATACCACTACTTTTACAACCCCATCTTGCGATACCACTACCATACCTTACACTCAGGATTTTGAATCGACTACCGTGCCGGGCATGCCAACGTGTACTACCCTGGGTACAACAGCGGGCAACCAATGGGTAACTGCCGATGCTCCAGGCAATGGCTTTACAACTAAAACCCTTCAGTACACAGGTACAGATGCTGCTGCAAATGCATGGCTGTTTACACAGGGCATACAGCTAACAGCGGGTACTAACTACAAAATAACCTACAAGTACGGTAACAACAGCAACATTACTACAGAGAGCTTTCAGGTTACTATGGGCACCAGCCCCAATGCAGCATCTGTGCTTGTACCAGTTGGCGGACAGGCGGCTATTACAGGTGGCGCTTTAGCCACGTTTACATCTGCCCCAATAAGCGTTGCAACAGATGGCATTTACTACTTTGGCTTTAATGCCAACAGTACGGCATCTCAGGGTACTTTATTTATTGATGATGTTACTATCTCTCTTTGGGATTGCGGCACCCCGCAGGATATTACTATTAGTAACGTTACCCAGACAGGTGCTATCGTTACATGGGCTGCCCCTGCCGAAAACACAAGCTTTGGCTATTTTGTAGGCACCAGCACCAACATTAACTTTCCTGATGGTGGCCCGTACGTAAACGGACTTACCACTAACCTTATTGATCTTTTACCGGGCACAACTTACTATGTGTTCTTAAAGAGCCAGTGCGGCCCGCTAATGGGCGACTGGAGCGACTATGTTAGCTTTACTACCCCTGCCTGCGATGCTACTACTGTGCCATACTACCAGGATTTTGAGTCGGCTACCGTACCTGCAATCCCTTCATGTACTACTATTGGCGACGCTGATACCGGTAACGAATGGGTAACATCTAACAATCCAGGAAGTGGTTTTACCAACAATGCACTGCACTATTATCCAAGCGATGAAACTGCCGATGCATGGTTCTTTACACAGGGTGTACAGTTAACTGCGGGTACGTACTATAAAATATCGTACACCTTTGGTAACAACAGTGCCGGTACTACAGAGAAATTAAAAGTGGCTATTGCTACCAATCCTAATCCGGGTTTCCTTGTGGGAACAGATCCGTTAGGTGACCATATTGTAACAGGTGCTACACCGGCAACAAATGCTATTAATTACTTTAATGTAACCGAGAGTGGTGTGTACTACCTTGGTTTCAATGCGCATAGTGCATCTGAAGAAGGGCATTTATATGTAGATGCTATTGCCATAGAAGAGAATGTTTGCGGTGTTACTACTAATGTAGTGATTAGCGATATAACTACTACTACAGCTACTATCGAATGGCAGGCGCCAACTACAGGCAATACACCGGCAACGGTTTACCAGTATGCTTATGGTACTACCAATACCCCTCCGGCAGAAGGAACATTTATCCCGGAACTTACTATTGATCTTGCCGACTTAGAGCCTAACACTACGTACTATGTGTTTACACGCACGCAGTGCGGACCGCTATGGAGCGACTGGACAATTACCGAGTTTACTACCCAAGATGACACTACTGGCTTAGGCGATGTTACTTTTAACAAACTGAAAGTATATCCTAACCCAACATCAAACATAATTACTATTGATAACGCTGCTGCTATAGACAGCGTAGAAGTTTATAACATTACCGGCCAATTGGTGCTTAAGCAAAACATAGGCAGCACCAACACCACAATTAACCTGGAAAACCTGCAGGCGGGCGCATACCTACTAAACGTATATGCTAACGATGCAACCAAAAGGGTTAAAATAATAAAACAATAACACCTGTAACATAGTAGTATAAGTTAAACAAAGTGTATTGTTTCGGTGCCAAACCCCATAAGGCACCAAAAGTAAACCCCCGAAGAGTAGCGCTTCGGGGGTTTTGTATTTTAGGGTTTTACTTATTTTATTTATTGAGTTTTATGCGGCACAAATAGTTATGGGCCGTAATATATAAGTAGCCATCGGCGCCAAAGGCGCAGTTAGAGGTAGCCACACCGGTTTCTATACGGCCCAGCGCTTTGCCCTGCGGCGATATTACCACAATGCCATTAGCGGCACCGGCGTAAATATTGCCCTGTGCATCTACCTTCATGCCATCGGCGGCAGCCTTACTAATTTGTGTAACGCCCGATTTACTGAAGTCGAAAAACACCGTGCCTTTACCCAGTGTGCCATCGGCTTTAACTGCGTAGGCGTTAATATAAGGCGTAGCACCGTTAGACTGGCTTACATACAACGTCTTTTCATCTGGCGAAAGCGCAACGCCGTTAGGGCGTAATAAATTGCTTACCACTTGGGTTACTTTACCCGCCGGCGTAATGCTATACACACCCTCTTCTTTAATTTGTCTGTTGGCAGTATCGCCCTCGCGGCCGGGCAGCCCGTATGGCGGATCGGTAAAAAAGTAGGTGCCGTTGCTGTGCTGGCAAATATCGTTAGGCGAGCTAAAGCGTTTGCCCTTCCAGTTATCGGCCAGGGTAACCTTCCCGCCAAGGGTTAGGTTCATTTTGGTAATGCGGCGGTCGCCATGCTCGCAGGCCACGAGTTCGCCGTCTTTATTAATCAGGAGTCCGTTACTGCCGGGTTCGTCGCTGTACTGGCCCAGGCCGGTATAGCCTGATGGTTTCAGGAATACGGTTAGCCCGCCTTTAGGTTCCCATTTAAAAATAGTGTTTTGCGGGGCATCGCTAAAAAGCAGGTAGCTGCCGTTTTCAACCCAGGTTGGCCCCTCGGCCCAGATAATGCCGGTGGCAAGGACTTCTATTTTGGCATCGGCCGAAACAATTTTGGCAAAAGAGGCATCATAACTTTCTGTTTTGCCTATGGTAGGATATACTTTTTGGGCGCTGGCTGTCATGGTAATTAGGGTAATTAGGAATGCAAGTTTTTTCATTGGAATTTGGATAGATTTTTTGGAAGCCGAAAGTTAGCCATTTTACCCAAAAGCGCGCCCTTTTTTAACGATAGCCTAAGAAAGCACTAAGCCCACAGGCAACTACCGCTAATTATCTTACTATATTTCAATTATTTACGATACCTTTATACAATGATAAAGATTACAAAAGATACCGATATTGAAGCCGGCAACACTATTTACAACCCCACCGAAAACGTGCGCTACCAGGTTGATGCCTACACGTATGACGCCGACTCTAAAACCGAAGTTGCCCGCCTTAAGCCCAAGCTACCCCTTGGTATTAATAAAAAGGCTTTTACCCTTACCATAGAAAACATGGTTAAACTGGGTTATAAAATTGATAACGATTAACAATACTATATTTTTGAATGAAGCCTTCCTTTGGGGAGGTTTTTTTATGTAGAGACGTTACATTGCAACGTCTAATATATATTGGCAGACGTTGCAATGCAACGTCTCTACAACTGTATTGCACTGGCATTAATGAGGAAAATCGCATTGGCAGAAAGACTTTTTTTTACTATATTAGCATAACAATATTGTGATGTAGATATGGGACTATTTAACTTTGGAGGAAAGAAAAAGCCTGAAGATAAAGGAGAATTAGCTGCACGCTATTTAAAACATTTAAATAGTATTTTTAAAAAAGAACCTCTTTATTATATGGAAGAAAGCCTAAGTAATGGCTTGCCGGGAGTGGCTTCTATTGTATATAAGGATATTCCTGAACAGGGTTACACAACAGCATTTACATACGGATTATCACTGGCACAACACCCTGAATGGAAATTCGGAAGGCCGGAACTTTGCGTATCTGTGGCGTCTTTAAACCCTTCATGGGAGAGGATTAGCGCCTACATAGCGAATAGGCTTAGAGGTGACTGCCCATTTAAATATGGACAAAATATTAATTTTGGAGAGAAAATTAGCGACGACTCTGAAATGGATGCCTTTTTTATTTTTGCGCCCAGCACACTCAATAAAGAAGATTATTCAAACATAGACATTGGAGCTGATTATAAAATAAATATAGTGGGTTTGTACCCTATGTATGCGGATGAACTCGATGCATACGAGAAAATGGGATTAGAAAAATTTTGGCACCATCCCAATTTTGACAACTACAACGTAAACAGAAAACACATAAGCCTGTAATAAAAAATCCCGACTGCTTTCACAGTCGGGATTTGTATTTATATCGAAACTCAGCTTATAGCTTAGCTTTTCTCATTTCGCGGGCAAGAAGCGTGTTTTTAAGAAGCATGGCAATTGTCATTGGGCCAACACCACCGGGAACCGGGGTAATGAATGATGCTTTTTTGCTTACGTTCTCAAAATCAACATCGCCTGTAATACGGTAGCCTTTTTCGGTAGTGTCATCGGCAACACGGGTAATACCCACGTCTATTACCACAACATCATCTTTAACCATTTCGGCTTTAAGGTAGTTGGGTACACCAAGGGCGGTAATAATAATATCGGCCTGTGTGGTTATCTGGCTTATGTTTTTTGTGTGGCTGTGCGTTAGCGTAACAGTACTATTGCCCGGGAAACCCTTGCGCCCCATAAGGATGCTCATTGGGCGGCCCACAATGTGGCTGCGGCCTATTACTACGGTATGCTTACCGGCAGTTTCTACATTATAGCGCTCTAAGAGCTCTAAAATACCAAACGGTGTAGCGGGTATAAACGTAGTCATATCCAAAGCCATTTTACCAAAGTTCTCCGGATGGAAACCATCCACATCTTTACTTGGGTCTATGGCCATTAGTACTTTTTGCTCGTCTATTTGCTTAGGCAACGGCAGCTGTACTATAAAACCATCAATATCGTCGTTTTGGTTTAGCTCTTCAATTTTTTGAAGCAGCTCCAGCTCAGATATGGTGCTTGGCAGCTTTATAAGGGTACTCTCAAAACCTACACGCTCGCAGGCTTTTACTTTACTGCCCACGTAGGTAAGGCTTGCGCCATCGTTACCCACAATAACAGCAGCCAGGTGAGGTACCTTTTCGCCATTGGCTTTCATTTTATTTACAACCTCGGCAAGTTCGACTTTAATGTCTTCCGAGACTTTTTTTCCGTCTAATAATTGCATTTGTTCGTTTCAGGTTTAAAGTTTCAGGTTTCAGGTTGCCCCAAGTACGCAAAACTCAGTATTAGTAGTTTTATATTATAAACTATTAGTTATAAATGGTTAAGGAACAGAATAAGCAAACTTGAAACCTGAAACCTTAAACAAATAAAACTAAAATTAAGGTTTCATCCCTTTCATGCCGCCCATCATCCTCATAAGGTTTTTGCCTGCGCCGCCCTGCATCATCTTCATCATTTTGCTCATCTGGTCAAACTGCTTAAGCAACTGGTTAACCTGCTGGATAGACGTTCCGCTGCCTTTGGCAATCCTGGTTTTACGCTTAGCATCAAGCACGGCCGGTTTACTTCGCTCTACAGGCGTCATCGAGTGGATTATAGCTTCGATGTGCTTAAAGGCATCATCTTCTATCTCTACATCTTTTAAAGCTTTACCGGCACCGGGTATCATGCCAACAAGGTCTTTCATGTTACCCATTTTTTTAACCTGCTGGATCTGGCTAAGAAAATCATCAAAACCAAATTCGTTCTTGGCAATTTTCTTTTGAAGTTTGCGTGCCTCTTCTTCGTCGTACTGCTCCTGTGCACGTTCTACTAACGATACAACGTCGCCCATACCAAGAATACGCTCTGCCATACGTGCCGGATAGAAAACATCTATAGCCTCCATCTTTTCGCCCGTACCCACAAACTTAATTGGCTTGTTTACAACCGATTTTATAGTAATAGCGGCACCACCACGGGTATCGCCATCTAATTTAGTAAGTATAACACCATCAAAATTAAGCCTGTCGTTAAACGCTTTTGCAGTATTAACGGCATCCTGGCCCGTCATGGCATCTACAACAAAAAGCGTTTCGTGCGGCTCAATGGCCTTGTGCACGTTAGCTATCTCGTTCATCATCTCCTCATCGACAGCAAGACGGCCTGCGGTATCTACAATAACCACATTAAAGCCGTTGGCTTTAGCATGCTTAATAGCGTTCTGGGCAATTTCTACCGGGTTGCGGTTGCCTTCTTCGCTATATACCTCTACGCCTATCTGGCCACCCACAACGTGTAGCTGGTTAATAGCCGCCGGGCGGTAAATATCACACGCTACCAATAATGGCTTTTTGTTCTTTTTAGTTTTAAGGTAATTGGCAAGCTTACCCGAGAACGTGGTTTTACCCGAACCCTGTAGACCTGACATTAGTATTACCGTTGGGTTGCCGCTTAGGTTTATACCGGCAGCATCGCCCCCCATAAGCTCTGTAAGTTCGTCTTTAACGATCTTAACCATTAACTGGCCGGGCTGCAGGGTTGTAAGTACGTTTTCGCCAAGGGCTTTATCCCTAACGCGGGTAGTAAAGTCTTTAGCTATCTTAAAGTTAACGTCGGCATCAAGTAGCGCACGGCGCACCTCTTTAAGAGTGTCTGCAACGTTTACATCGGTAATCTTTCCGTGCCCTTTAAGAACGTGGAACGCCTTGTCTAATTTATCGCTTAAATTATCAAACATAATTTATGGTTTCTTTTTTGTAGAGGTGCAAATTTAAGAATTTGATTTTGAAGTTAGAGGGTTAGGTACATAAAAAAATCAGCCCCGGTTAAGGAGCTGATTTAAACCTATATAATACTATAAAAAAAGGCCGTATCGGATTGTAAGATAATTGTTGGTTATTTATACGTTTCCGGCTTACCCGTTTATATATTAAACATGCAATTTAACATAAACCCTACGTAAAAAAAGGATTTTAACACAAAAAAGCGCAAAAAAAAACCGGCCTGAAGATTAGCCGGAATTCTTGTAAGAAAAAATTAATTAACACACATTATCGTATACGCTTTAGAAACAATGATTTAATAACTCTAAAGCACTTATTTAAAACCTGTTACAACAACACCGGCAACTTTTAGACAATAGAATTTACTTACAGAATGCCCTTAAAAAATTAACGACACTGTTTTAAAAATTTGCACGCCCCGGTGTTTTAAAATGAGAACCGGCGGTGGAAAGAACCGGTTCTCATAGAAAAAAAACTTGAATATTTAAAAAAACACAACTATCCAAACGCTAAATGCATCTAATTTTTGATGCAAACCACACGGCTTTGCAGCCCTGTTTATCTATAGTCGGCAACATATTAAAAAGGTTGCGTTAAAAAATAAAAAAAAATAAAACCGGCCTGGGAAAGGGCCGGTTTCTTGGAAAAAACTTGAATATTTAAAAAAAACACAACTATTCTAAACACGTATTGCAGTCGCCTTCCAGCTCATAGAGGGTTTGCACCTCTGTTGCGGTAAGCACTTTTTTGTACACCCTAAGGTCGTCTAAAAAGCCTGTAAAGTCCTGCCCAATAAAATAATCCAGTGCTGTAGTGCCAATACCGGCATTTACAAAAGCTTCTGTATTTTGCAACACACCATCGCGGTATAGCTTAGCCTCAAAATTGGCGTTAAGTGTTATAACAAGGTGGTGCCAGTTGGTGGTGTCCTGCCACAGGTTAAGGTCCTGGTTCCAGTTCATATCCCACAACTGGTTGTATAAGTTAGGCTCTGCCACACCAAACAAGGGTGTATTGCCATCGTAAACCGAAAGGTTAAACCCTCCTGCACCGCCACTGCCTTTTGTAAACAGGTGCTCAAGGTTGCCTACCTCTGTATTTTGCATTTTAAACCAAAGGCTTATACTAACATTATCGCCATTTACAAGTGCGTTGGCAGTGCTGCCCGCTATTTGTAACGACTGGCTGCCGTTAAACGCTATGGCACACCTTGCATTGTTATATCTGTCGGCCACAAAAGTGGTATCGTTTAAAGCTACAACAGCACTTCCTTTCAGGTCGTTTACATTATTAGAGAACGGCATGTAAACAACAAGCCCATCTACCAGCACACCCGGGTTTTGGCACCCAACGGGTTCCGGCTCCTGTGGGGTAACCACACAGTTGCTAACCGCAGCTACTATAGCATCTTCAAGTTCGGCATTGCTGTTAACGGTTACGGTTTGCTGACCTCCTACTGTTAACTCAACAGGGTAGCTAACCGAATAATACTCGTTAACCCCAAGGTTAAGCAGCATGTTGTACAGTTCGGCATCCGTTGTAATAGTATAGGTATTTTCCATTTGGAAACCGCTATTATACCCAAATACCGTTACCGGATAATTTATGGCAACACAGGCACTATTTATATATTGCAGGTTGTAATTGCAACCATTTACTATACTATTATAATTTGCCTCGCTGTTAATAGCAACCTCGGCATAATTGGCAAACACTACCGTAATAGGATAGCTGTATGATAAATTATCAACATCTGTGCTGCTTTGATTAAAAACAGCTGCTACTGTGGCATAATCATTTTCTGTGGCAACAGTAATCTGCTGGCCATTGGCAACAACCTGTACCGGTAACTTTATATTAAAACATGCAGTACTGTCTATGGCATTTATGGTAGTAGTCTCGTTTGCGGTAAGTGCTGTTAGTATGGCAGTAAGCTGTGATGTTGGCCCCAGGGCATCTTCGTTGTTTTCGGTAATCGAATCTTCCTGGCACGAAACAGCAAAAGCAGCTGCACTTAGCAAAGCAACAAGGCCTATTTTAAAAAAGTTTCTCACGTATCGATTTGATGATTGATGCACTAATAACAGCCGCCGATTAAAATACCCTACCCCGCCCCTAACTTTTTTCATAAAAAAAGCCGGCCCCGGGGAAAGGGTCGGCCTTAAACAAAAACTAATTGGTTTTCTTTTTCAAAATATTATAATCCCCATAGCAAGGGATAAAATTCTGGTGTTTTGCGGTAATAAAACAGCTCAACATTAAAATACCCTACCTTAATAAGGTTAATTTTTTTCGAAAGTAAGGTAGTCCGTACCGCCGTTGCCGCCGCTAACATCTACTAATTTTATTTTAGTAGCAGTACGTTCTAAAATATCCCAATCGTCGCTAAGCTCTTCGAAATCGGCGGGAGTGGTAAAATTTATATTAAAATCAATATCGTTACTATTGCTGCTGTCGTCATCGTCGCTGCTGCTATTGCTATCAGTAACAGACCACGACCCTGCATAGTTGTTGGTACCATTAGTTGCCGTAAGGCTTCCGTTAGTGCCAAAGGTAAAATTGTAGCCGGTAAAGTGGTTGGTTTCATCGTTAGTGTCTTCTAAAAACGATGTAATTTTCCACGTGCCCGATGTTGCCGTTGTAATTACTGCAGCCACATCGGCAGCGTTGTTATTGTTTGTAGACTTGCTATCGTCATCCGAGCATGATGCGCCTACCAGGCAAACCATTGCCGCCATTACTAAGGTTAGTTTTTTCATACTATATATAAGTGTTAGTTGTTACTGCAAAATAATAGCATTTTTTTGATATAACCTTTACAATTGAGTAACGCTAACTTATGATTTAGGATTCGCCATCCCTCACCTATTATTTACGGTACCTAAATTTCGATTTTCAAAATAAAAACGGCATTGGCAGTTTGCAATCGAAAAAATTTATAATTTAACAGCCGTTTTTATAAGCCAAAATGAAAAAAGATTCCACCACAGGCATTTGCGAAGAACTTACTTTCGCTAATTTTTTCAAGGGCCATGCCAGGACCCTGCGCAACTACCTGTATTATAAATTTGGTAACGAAGAGCAGGCCGAAGATGTAACCCAGGAGGCTTTTATAAAGCTATGGGAAAATTGCGCCAATGTGCCGCCAGAGAAAGCCAAATCGTTTTTATATACGGTGGCCAACAACACTACCCTAAACCAGATTGCCCACCAAAAGGTGGTGCTGGAATATTCTAAAAAAAACGTACACAACCATACCGATGGCCAGGACCCTGAGTTTTTAATGGAGGAAGAGCAGTTTAAAGTAAAACTGCAAAACGCCATTGCCGGCCTTAGCGAAGCCCAGCGCAGCGCTTTTTTGCTGCACCGCATAGATGGTAAAAAATACCACGAAATTGCAGAGATACTGGGCATTAGCATTAAGGCGGTAGAAAAGCGCATACATGGTGCGCTACAGGAACTTAGAAAACAAATAGACAACATTAGGTAGGGTATTTTAAAATATAACTGTTATAGTTACACAAAACAGGTTACAATGAAAGATGATGTTACGTTAGCAAGGTGGCTGAACAACGAGATGAGCGATGCAGAAATGAAGGAGTTCATGCTATTACCGGAGTACAGCACCTACAGCAAAATAAAAGAATTCTCGGCGCAGCTAACAGTGCCGCAGGCAGATATGGATTCTCTTTATCAAAAAATAGAACAGCGTAAATATAGCAATACCACCAAAGTTAGAAAGCTAAACCCGTGGCTGCCGCGCATTGCCGCAATGCTGGTTATGGCACTTGGTGTTACGTACTTTTTTTACACCACACATACCACCACCCAATTGGCTGCCAACGGGCAAAGGGCAACGTTTAGTTTACCCGATAACTCTGAAGTAGTTTTAAACTCGGGTTCTGAGGCCGAATTTAGGGAGTGGAACTGGGCCGGCAACCGCAAGGTAGAACTTAACGGCGAGGCGTATTTTAAAGTAGCTAAAGGCGAAAAGTTTGATGTGGTTACCCCAGGCGGTACAGTTACGGTAGTGGGCACCCAGTTTAATGTTAAAGCCAGAGATGGCCGCTTAGATGTTACCTGCTTTGAGGGCAAGGTTAAGGTTACCAGCAACAATAATACGGTATTGCTTACACCGGGCCAGTCTGTTGCCTACCAAAACGGAACTAACCTGGATGTACCTAACGAAGAGGGAGACGCACCGGGATGGCTAACCTACGAGGCATCGTTCTCTAAAGAGAGCCTGCCGCATGTTATTAAAGAAATTGAACGCCAGTACAACACTACTATAGTGCTAAAAAGTACAGCATCGGATAGCCCATACAGCGGCACATTGCCTATGAACAACCTGGACCAGGCGCTGGACCTTATCCAGACTTCGTATCATTTAAAAGCCAGCAAAGACGGCAAAAAAATCATATTAACGGCTGAATGACCTTTGGAACCCGGCATTTTTTATTAACAGTATTCTTTTTTTTTATCGTCCCCAACATGTTTGGGCAGGACGAGCTGAAAAGTATTGAGTTAAAAAAAATAATGGTGGCCATAGAAGCGCAGCATAACGTTAAGTTTAGCTATGCCGAGAATGATGTGGTGGGCCACTCTATTTTTCCGCCCGACCCTAAACTTCCGCTAAAGGCAAAACTGGTTTATCTTACCAACCGCACCCTGCTCTACTTTAAAGAAAATGAGCGCTACATTAGCGTTTACACCACCCTTATTAAACCCAAAGACCGGCATGGCTGCGCTTATGTTGTAGACGAAGTTGGCCAGCCTATAGACAATGCTGTTATTCAGTACAATGGCGACAGGAGATTAGTAACCGCATCTGACGGTTTTTTTGAGCTTCCGGCGGGTTTTAAAGATGATGTATATGTAACCCACATGGGCTATGAAGCTATTATTGTAAAACCAAACTACACCCCAGACGACGATTGCCTTGAAATTATCCTTAAACTTAGCCCCGTGCAATTGCAGGAGGTGGTTACAGAGCGGTATATTGCCACAGGTATATCAAAACAAAAAGATGGCACTTATGCCATTAAGCCCCGCAAATTCGGCATATTGCCCGGCCTTATAGAGCCCGATGTACTACAGGCCATGCAACAGCTGCCCGGCATTAATAGCATAGACGAAACCGTTAGCAACATTAATGTAAGAGGTGGCACGCACGACCAGAACCTATTTATGTGGAATGGTATCCGCTTGTTCCAGACCGGTCATTTTTTTGGATTGATATCGGCGTTAAGCCCTAATTTGGCACACGATATTAAAATCTCCAAAAACGGAACATCCGCTTTTTATGGCGAAAGCGTATCGAGCGCGGTAGACATATCCTCCCGCCCTAAAGACATTGGCACCGGCAGTACCAGTATAGGTACCAATATGATCAGCGCCGACTTTTACACCAAAATAAAAGCATCTGAAAAAGCTAATTTTGAGGTATCGGCCAGGCGGTCTTTTACCGATGTACTCGATTTTCCTACCTACAGCAAATACTCTAAGCGTATTTTTCAGAATACCATTGTTACCAGCCTTAGCAACAGTACCGATGTAAATTATAAAAGCGATAAAGAATTTTACTTTTACGATTTTACCACCCAATACCATCAAAAAATAGGCACAAAGCACGATTTGTATGCCGATGTTATTGGCATTAGCAATACCCTCGATTTTACGCAGGGCACCATTACCGCTACCAATGTGGTTACCCAAATAAGCACGCTAAACCAGCTTACCCTTGGTGGGACCGTAGCATGGCGCACGCAGTGGAGCAAAGGCCACAGCAGCGAAGCGAGCCTGTATGCATCGTATTATAATGTAGATGGTAAAAATGCCTCTATAGAAAACAACCAGACTATAGAGCAGCAAAACAGGATACTGGATGCCGGCCTGCGGTTTAGCGATAACCTTAAGCTAAGCCCAAAGTTTACCCTGCACAGCGGTTATCAGTATAACGAAATTGGCACCGAGAATAACGATCGTGTTAACCAGCCCGACTACAGCCGCAACGTTAAAGAAGTATTACGTAGCCATGCCGTTATTGGCGAAATGGAATACTCGCCTGCAGAGAGCCGCCTGTATGCCCGTGGCGGCCTGCGCATAAATTACATTGAGCAGTTTGCCATGCTGTATGCAGAGCCGCGACTTCTTGTAAATTACCAGCTTAACAACAGTTTTAAACTGGAGGCTTTAGCCGAAAGAAAAAGCCAGACGGCATCGCAAATTGTAGCGCTACAGGCTGATTTTTTAGGGATTGAAAAACGCCGTTGGGTACTGGCTAACGATAACGATTTGCCGGTACAAAAAAGCAGCCAGGCCTCTGTTGGTGCTACCTTTAAAAGCAGGCGCTGGCTTGTAACGTTAGATAACTTTTATAAAAAGGTAGATGGCATTACCACTTTTGGGCAGGCTTTTCAGGATCAGCTGGAGCTAACCCAGGCAAAAGGCAACTACACCGTATACGGCACCGAGTTTTTGATACAAAAGCAATTCCACGATTTTTATGCATGGCTTAGCTATACCTGGAACAACAACAATTACAGGTTTGATGGCGTAGAGCCCTATAAATTCCCCAGTAGTTTTGAGCTGAGCCATACCGTTAATACCGCCGTTATTTACGAGTGGGATAACCTAAAAATGGCACTGGGCTCTAAATGGTTTACCGGCAGGCCTTATACACCCCCGCTTATCAACACGCCAACCTACAACAATGTGGGCACAGCCTCTATTGTTTACCCGTATCCAAATTCAGAGAACATCAATAATTTTTTCCAGGTAAATTTCTCGGCTTCCTACACATGGCAACTACCCAGAAAGATAAGTATGCAGGTGGGTGTAGCAGTGCAAAACATCTTTAACAGGCAAAATATCATTAACCGTTACTACCGTATAAATAACACTAACGATGGTGTAGAGGTAGTAAACACCTACTCTTTAGAGCGCACCCCAAATGCCCTTATAAAGTTTAGTTTTTAGATAGCAAAAAGGCTGTATTTAAAGCATTACTTCTCAAACAAAAACGATTCAGTATAACGCAAAAAAATCCGCCACAGTGGGCGGATTTTTGTATGTATGAAAACTAATTACTTAGTTTTTAACCACTTTTTTAGTAGCAGTCTGGTTGTTTGTAAATGCAACATTTACAACATAAATACCACTTTGTAAAGAAGATAGGTCTACTTTATCAGACGTACCGGTCCAAACGGTTTGGCCTAACGTGTTAATTACAGCAACCGATTTTACTTCCTGTCCGGCAGTTGTAGTTATAGTAGCTACATCGGTAACCGGGTTTGGTGCAATGCTAAAGTTAACAACGTCTAACTGTTTTGTAGATAAGTTAACTTCGGTATAGCCCTGGAAATAAACAGACATTGGGAAATACCCCTGATCATCTGTAAATGTAGCCGCAGGAACATCTATTTTAAAGCTGTGTTCTCCTGCTTCAAGATCGCCAAGTGCAATTTCCCTTATCGGAATTTTATCGCCCGGGCACCAGTTATTCCAGCTCCATGCAGAGTTAGTATCCGGCCTTGGGGCACTTGTACCGTTGCAAAGCAAATAGATACAGTTTGGCTGTGTATTGTAAACGCTGTATGGCACACAAGAAACACCACCCGGCCTGTAGCTGCTTACCTGTACCCCATCCAGGTACACATAATGCCATCTTCTAACATACTCTTCGCCACCACTGTTAGAACCGTGGTTAGACGTTATAAGGTAAAATTTAGCGTTAGGCACAGCCTCATCTAAAGTAAAGGTAACTGTTTTAGTAGTTTCGCCTTCAACATCTGTATTGGTTGGGTAGGCGTATTTTTTTAATTCGTAGTTGCTAATAAGCGGTACAAAATGATTTTCGCCTAATACAAGGTCCGGATTTGTAGTAGATGTAAAATCTAACGACCCCATGTAAACATCGTTCCTGCCAGCACAACCCGGTATTTCTACCGCTGCACCACCCTGGCCAGGACCACCCTGGTAACCGTAAACTTCAAGCTCTACCCAAAAGTCGTACTCAGTATTAATGGTTGCATCATGAAAAATCTGGGTAAGGTTATCTACGTTGTAAACGTAAGGCACCGCGTTAGGATCTGTAACATTCATATCCATAAACGGGGTAATAAAACGCCCAATTTCCATACGGGTAATATTGGTATCGTTATACGCGTAAGATGTTGCACCTGCCGGTACAAGCACAAGGTTAACTTTACCTATCCTGTCGTAGTTATCGCATAATGGGTTTAATGTAACCGTCATGGTAAGTGTGTTACCAAAAGAAGCTATCTGCTCTGCTGTAAGCTTTTTACCGTAAGACGAGTTACTGTGGCGAATTGCACCTTCCGGTAACGGCTCGTCTACTGTGCCTTCGTACATGCCGTAATACACAGCCTGGTTAAACAGGTTTAGCGTATAAGGCTCCTGCGCAGCAGCTTTATAACTAAACATAGAAGCACATAGCGAAAAAAGTAGTAGTGTTTTTTTCATAAGTTAGTTGTTTTTTAAAGGCGGCAATTTACTGAAAATATTTCAATAAAAACAGCACGCCACCCCCATTATAAATGGAGATTTAAACAAAAACACTAATTATGCTTAAAAAGTTACATTTAAAACTGAAAATATATAAACGGCTGTGGCCCTGCCGATGCCGTTGCATATACCAGCCAAAACACAAAGCCAAGTATAATAGCCTTAAGCAACAATGGCAGGCTCAGGAAGGTTTGTTTTAACCCATCTGAAAAGCCTTGTGGCAAAAAGTGCCAAACGTAGCCTATACCCATAAGTATAAATACGTTTTTATAGCCCATTATAATGGTTTGCCATTGTTCCGGATCGAAAGTTACATTGCTTATATTATTGATTATTTGCAGTGCAAAATCAAAATCCTGGTGGTTAACCTTATCCTGCGCCCTGAAAAATATCCAGCAGAATGTTACAAAATGGAACGTAAGGAAAATGGAAATGTATTTCCATATCGAAGCACCAAAGCCTGCAAGACCTTGTTTGCCCTCATTTTTTGAAGGGAAGAATTCTGCCCATATTTTATGTACCGCCAGGGCTATGCCGTGCAGGGCACCCCAAACGATAAACTTAAGTCCGGCGCCGTGCCATAACCCGCCCAGCAACATGGTGGTTAACAGGTTTACGTTAGTAAACATAGTACGCTCCCTGTTTTTAGAAAGTAAAAACGTTAGCGAAAACACCACAAGCGCAGTTACGCTTATAATTAACGGAATATTGCTTGTTGGCGCAACAGTAACGCCCCAGACAATCAACCCAAAAAAGAACAACGCCGGGAACAGGAAACCCGCAAACGAGCCGTGCCTGTTACCCCCTACCGATATGTATAAAAAGTCTTTTAGCCAGGTAGATAATGATATGTGCCACCTTCTCCAAAACTCGGTTATACTGGCCGATTTGTAAGGTGTACGGAAGTTGGTGGGCAGTTTAAAGCCCAGTAGTAACGCTATACCAATGGCCATATCACTATAGCCCGAAAAGTCGCAATAAATCTGGATGGTGTAGCCGTAAGATGCCATTAAATTCTCGAAAGCCGTGTAACTGTTAGGCGAATCGAAAACGCGGTCTACAAAGTTTAGCGATATATAATCGGATATTACCGTTTTTTTAATAAGCCCGCCTATGATTAGAAAGAAAGCCGTATTTACATCTTCTTTAGTAAGCTGTAGCTTGGCGTATATCTGGGGGATAAAATCTTTTGCCCTAACAATGGGCCCTGCCACCAATTGAGGAAAAAACGACACAAAGAAAAGGTAATCCAGGTAGGTTTTAGCCGGGGTAATTTCTTTACGATAGATCTCTATAATGTAGCTGATGGACTGGAACGTATAAAACGAAATACCCACCGGAAGCAGTACTTTGCCAATGGTATAATCCATACCAAAAAGCGAGTGTGCACTGTCTAAAATAAAAGTGGTGTATTTAAAATAGCCCAGGAATGTAAGGTTTACAATAACGCTGAACCACAGGTATATTTTTTTTTGGAGGTCGCGGGTTTCGCGGTACAAAAAGTAACTCAGGGTATAATCTACCACCGACGAAAATATGAGCAGCACAAAATAACGCTCGCTGCACAGGTAATAAAAGTACAGCGAAAAGGCAGCAGTAAAAAATATCCTTGCCTTAAAGTTGCCTTTTATAAGTATGTAAATGGCATAAAATATAACAAACAGCCTTAAAAACTTTACTGTACTAAACAGCATAGGCTCTTTGGCATTATATAAAAACCATTCGCTCAAATTCTCATTTGTAAATTGCGGCAAAAAATCTGTAAGCTGCATTACTTCCTGTTGGTTTTAAAATTATCGTACGCCTTAATAAACGATTCGGCAAAAAGTTTCCCCTGTTTTTCGTAGCCATCTTTGCTGTAGTGCACCTTATCGCCACTCATAAGCCCGCGGGCTGCATTGCGGGTAACGCTGTACAGGCCGCCCATTTCGGTAAAAAGGTCCCAGGTGGCATAATTGGCATCGGTTTCCTGAACCAGTATATCTTTAGCATACGATGCCGCAAACGTATTGGGGAATTTTCTCCTGAAAAGCGATGGTGGCGGTGTCATGATCAAAATACACGAATCGGGGTTTTTAGCCTTAACGCCTGCAATAAACTGGTTAAGCTGTGCCATAAAATCGGGCGCCGCCATTTTATCGAACGACTCGTTAGTGCCCAGCGACACAATAACCAGATCTGGCTTTAGTGCCGGAAGCTGCTCAAAAAACAACGGGTATTTATTATAGTCTGATGCCTTAGCGCCATTAACGCCAATGCTGTGGTACAAGATACCGTAAGCATCATTTTCGAGCACCAGGCCACTTAGGTTCACTTCTTTTTCTTCTTTGTTAGATAGCAGGTACAACTTATCTAAGGCTTTATCCGAATGGTAAAAATGCGTTAGGGCATCTTCTTTAAGCGTAAGCGGAATAAATTCAGATCGCCTTACCTCGCGCTTTTGCATTTCGGTGGTAGGTATTTTCAACGTTTTACCCGCGCGGATGTTGTTGTTCTTTAAGCCGTTCTCTTTTTTAAGCTGTGTAATGGTTACACCGTATTTGTTGGCAATACTGCCCAGCACCTCGCCACTTTTAATGCGGTGCACTATTTTTTTAGGCACGTTGCTTTCTAAAATTATGGTTTTAGAGCTGGTGGCTACATCAAACAGGGCGGCGTTTTTGGGTGTAATAACTTTTATGGTATTAAACTGGTAGGCGCTATCCCTTACATCAAGCTCTATGGCAAAATTTTCCCTGGTTTTTAGGGCAATACCGCTAAGGCCTACGGGCATGCCTTCTTCTACCGAGAAAATGTTACGGCGGGCACTCCACGAAGCGTTGCTTTTAAAGCGAACGTTGTATGTACCGTTGGTTTTTGCCAGCTGGTGCGGAAAAATAAACCCCGCCCCGGCGTTGCCGTACTTTTCCTGAAGGCGCTTGCGGATGCAGTTGGTCATCAGGTCGGCCTGAATGTGGCTGTCGCCCACATGCACTATATTTATCTTACCCGCTTTTTGCTGCTCCATTAAATAGAGCTTTTCAAAAAACAGGTTAAGCGATGATGTGTTGGTAATAACGTTGGCACCCACGAGTTCGATGCTATCGTTGGCAACAGTGTCTATAACCACATCGTTAGTATAGGTATCTGTAGTGTCTACAACCTGGGCAGTGCCTTTAAAAAAAGCAAAAAACAGTAGTAGTATGGTTATTGCTTTATTGGGCATTGGCAGTATCTTTTATTACGGGCGCCGTAACGGGCTCTAAAGGTTTTTGATTTACTTTAGGCTGTGGCACCGTAGGTTTGGCAGGCTTAAATGCAGGCTGCGCCGGTTTTTTTACCGGTTGTGCGGCAGGCTTAAGCTTAAAACTATCGGTTGCAGGTTTGCTTACCGGCACCGGCTGTACCGGTTTAGGCCGTGCTACCTGAAAAACCGAATCTCTTTTTGGCTCTTTAGGCAATGGCTTACCGCCACGCAGCGCTTTGTATTTTTCGTAACCGTTATTTAACTGACTGTAAATAAGGTCGGATATTTTTTTAGAACCCCTAAAGTTAAAGTGGGTATAATCTTTATTGGCATAGGCAGGCACATCGTCTACCCATCTAACCATAGAGCCATTGCCGCCCATTAGGGTGTATAGGTTTACATAACCTGATTCCGTCTGTACCGCATAGCGTTTTTGTGCCAGGGTAAGGGGTACCACAGCAGAGTCGGTCTTCATCTCGGTACCGTACTTACTGCTTTTATCGGCAGTAGATATAATAAGGATGGCCACACCGGGAAAGCACTCCCTTAAATGCGCCACTACCCTGCTCATTTTCTTTTCGTACCAGCTGTAGTTAAGCGAGCCGTAGTTAAGCACGTTGGTGCCGTAATGCAGCACTATAAGGTCGTAACCCAGCTTTTCGTTAAAGGCCTTCATTAAATTGGTATTGAAGGTAGCAATAGGCAAACCGGAGTTACCGCGGTTAGAAAAGTTATCTACGTGCACGCCACGGCCATCGTCAAAATTAAAGCCGTAAAACGGAATAGAATCTGCCGCTATAAAGTTAGCCCTGAACGATTTTACATCGCCACCGCTAACCGGTACCGTATTTAAAATGTTGCCGGCACTTAGTTTTTTAGTAATGGTATCGGCCCCAACAATAAACTGCATTTTTGCCTTAGTGTTGCCGCTCCTGCCATAAAACAGGGTAGCGTTATTAAGGCTGGAAAGGTGGTTTAGCTTACTGGCTTTATATTTTACCCAAACCGGGCTTACGGTATCGTGCTTTACAAAAAACACATGCCCGTTGATGCCAAAGGGTTTTCTTGGATTTTTTACATTAAGGTACGACTGCGTTTTCCAGTTGCCCGAAAACGAGTGGCTTAGCGTGCTGCGCGATGGAGCCGACTCTGATGTTATATTTACAAAGCCCACGCCCTCTCCGCCAAAGCGGTTTTGCAGGCTTGACCTTAGGTCTTTAACAATCATATCGCCATCGGTCATCGAGTCGCCAAAATAAGCAATGCGCACGTTGCCCTGCTGGGTGTTTTCCAGCTGCATCAGCTTTTCGTAAAAAGCTATAAGGTGCTGGTAGCCCTTGTAATCTTCAAACGTTTCGGCAGGAAATTTTACACCGTTGGTTTCCTGAAAAGAAATTTTAGTATTAGAAAGCGTGTCTTTTTCTGCAACAGCACTATCGGCACCTTCCGATGCTTCGAGCATAAGGCTGTCTACCACAACATTTTTGGTGCTGCCGGTTTCTGTAAATATCTTGGCAGGCAAATATTGCTTAAAGCCATACAAGGCCGCAATAGAAAGCACCACTATGGCAAACGACTGAAAAAAATAAGGCTTGTTCTGGCTCACGGGAGGGTGTGTTGTTGTGTAAAAATTACATACGGTCTGGCACGCCGATACCCAGCAGCCCAAACGCCGATTTTATAGTTTCGCCCACTTTTTTAGATAGCTGTATCCTGAATATTTTTTCGTTTAGCACCTCAGTACCCAATACCGGTACGGTTTGGTAAAACGAGTTGTAAGCACGCACCAGCTCGTACACATAGTTGGCAATAAGGGCTGGGCTATGGCTTGCGGCAGCATCCTGAATTACAGCAGGATATTCTGACACCAGTTTTATAACCTCTTTTTCTTTTTCGTGAAGCTGGATATCCTCCGGAGCAAGCGTAACCGAAATATCAAAATCGGCACGGCGCAGCAGCGACTGGATCCTGGCGTAGGTGTATTGTATAAACGGACCCGTGTTACCTGCAAAATCTACCGATTCTTCGGGGTTAAACAGTATGCGTTTTTTAGGGTCTACCTTAAGTATGTAGTATTTAAGGGCACCAAGGCCAATAATGTTATACAGTTTGGTTTTTTCTTCAACAGAATAACCTTCAAGCTTGCCCAGTTCTTCGGCAATTTTTTGGGCAGTCTCGGTCATGTCGGCCATCAGGTCGTCGGCATCTACCACGGTACCCTCACGGCTTTTCATTTTACCCGAAGGAAGGTCGACCATTCCGTACGAAAGGTGGTACAGGTTGGCAGCCCAGTCGAAACCAAGCTTTTTAAGGATAAGGAACAGCACTTTAAAGTGATAATCCTGCTCGTTACCCACAGTGTACACCATACCGCCAACATCCGGAAAATCTTTAACACGCTGTATGGCGGTACCAATATCCTGGGTCATGTATACCGATGTACCGTCTTTACGCAGCACCAGTTTTTCGTCGAGGCCGTCTTCGGTAAGGTCTATCCATACCGAGCCGTCTTCTTTTTTAAAGAATACGCCGCTGGCAAGCCCCTGCTCTACAACATCTTTACCTAATAAATAAGTATTGCTCTCGTAGTAATTTTTATCAAAGTCTACACCAATATTAGTGTAGGTTTCTTCAAAGCCTTTGTATACCCAGCCGTTCATGGTAGCCCATAACGAACGTACAGCCTCATCGCCTGCCTCCCATTTAAGGAGCATGGCCTGGGCTTCTTTCATTATAGGGGTCTGTGCCCTTGCTATTTCAAGAATTTCAGAAACTTTTTCCGACTCTTTATTTTCTAACGTAATAATAGACTTTACGTTTTTTTCAAACTGAGAAATTTCTTTTTCTGAAACCTCTTCCGACCTATCATCTTTAACTGCCTTTACAATGCTTTTAAAAGTGTTTACACCTTCTTTACCGGCTTTGTACGCTTCAGTTATTTTACCGTTAGCATTAGAAGGAATTTCTAATCCAGCTACAGCATTCTTTATCTTATCTGCAAAATTCTTCCTTTCCTGATTAAGGGTTGAAACCTTAGATTCAAGCTCCGGATAGTTACTAAAGTTATTCGCAAATAGATCTTCGCGAATAGGTGTAGTTTGTTTCCTTAATTCATTTTCAAACGCCACATAGTATTTACCTACCAGCTTATCGCCTTTAAGGCCGGTGCTATCGGGGGTTTCTCCGTTACCGAATTTCTCCCACGCCAGCATGCTTTTACATATATGGATGCCCCTGTCGTTAACTACCTGGGTTTTATACACTTTTTTACCCGATGCCTTTACAATATTAGCTACCGAATAGCCCAGCAGCACATTGCGCACGTGGCCCAAATGCAGTGGCTTATTGGTGTTTGGCGATGCATATTCTACCATTACGGCCTTGCCGCCTTCTACGGGCTGCACGGTGCCAAAATGCTCATCGGCTTTTATCTCGTTAAAAAAGTCTTTGTAGTAGTTATCACCAATAACAATATTTAAAAAGCCCGAAACTACGTTGTAACGGCTTACAATATTGGTATTGTCTACCAGGTACTGGCCAATTTTATTGCCCAGCTCTACCGGGTTGCTTTTTACCACCTTTAAAAGTGGGAAAATTACCATAGTAATATCGCCCTCAAATTCCTTCCGGGTAGCCTGCAGTTCTATCTTTTCTACAGATATGCCAAACAAAGCCTCTACAGCTTTTTGTACGTGAAGGGTAAGTATTTGAGGTAACGCCATTGGTATAATTTTTTAAAGCGTGCAAAGATAACGATATTTCGGCAACCTGTTGACAGGAAAAACTTTAAATAATTTGTTAATTAAATTATAGGGAAGGTGTTGATTTTTAGGTTGATTAAGCTTGTTTGAGGCGTCAGACTGTAATCTTATAGTCCTCTCCCCCAACCCCTCTCCGAAGGAGAGGGGAGCATGAACGGGTATAATGCGGCATCTTAGTCTAAACTATAATCACTTTATCGTAATGCGGTTGTCCTCTCCCCCAACCCCTCTCCGAAGGAGAGGGGAGCCAAGAACGGGTACGGTGCGGCATACCGTTAATCACGTTTGAGTGTAGCTGTCCCCTCTCCTTGGGGAGAGGGTTAGGGAGAGGACTGGGCGCGAAATAAAATCAGTATTAACCTCACCCCCAACCCCTCTCCGAAGGAGAGGGGAGCCTGGAACGGGTATCTTAGTCTTAACATAATTACTTTATCGTAACGCGGTTGCCCTCACCCCCAACCCGTCTCCGAGAGATGAGCATGAACGGGTACAGTGCGGCATACTGCTAATCACGTTTAAGTGTAGCTGTTCCCTCTCCCTTGGAGAGGGTTAGGGAGAGGACTGGGCGCGAAATAAACCCGTATTAACCTCACCCCCAACCCCTCTCCGAAAGAGAGGGGAGCCAGGAACGGGTACAGTACAGCATACTGCTAATAACATTTGAGTGTAGCTGTCCCCTCTCCTTTGGAGAGGGTTAGGGAGAGGACTGCACGACTATGATTGTTCTTTCTCTTTGCGGCTTCTTTATGGCTCCTTGCTAAACTTTCAAAAAATTTTACTATCTCCTAACTTTCTCCCTTTCAAAAAAATAACTGCTATAATCATTCTAAATAAAAATTTTTTCAAAAAAATTTGTAACATTTTTTATCAATAATGGTCTTATGGGTATCATCAATCAATCATCCTGCCTTTAGGCCAACCACCAAAAGGCAGGATATAATTAACGAACAATGAAACTTAAATTGCTATTTGTGCTCCTTTTTGGGAGCATACTGTCTGTTACTGCCCAAACCCAGGGTAGCATTTCCGGTAAGGTCACCGATAAATCCACCAACCAGCCACTGCCCTACGTAAATATTGTGGTTAAAGAAAACGGCGCGGTTATTACCGGCGGCATTACCGACGATAATGGTGCCTTTAACGTTAACAAACTTGCCCTTAAAAACTACAGTGTCGAAATTCAGTTTATGGGCTACAAGACTGTTGTGGTTGCGGCTAACTTATCGGACAGTAAAAAAGACCTGTCTTTAGGAAACATAATTATTACCGAAGAAGCCACTACGCTGGACGAGGTTAATATTGTAAAGGAAACCTCTACCATTGAGCAAAAGCTGGACCGCAAGGTTATTACAGTAGGCCGCGACCTTACTACTGCGGGCGGAACTGCGAGCGAAATTATGAACAACATACCATCGGTTAACGTAGACCAGGACGGCAAGATATCACTACGCGGAAACTCTAACGTTAGGGTGCTGATAGACGGCAGGCCAACAAGTATAGACCCGGCGCAATTGCTTAAGCAGATACCCAGTACATCGATCAAGAAAATTGAGCTGATTACCAACCCAAGCGCCAAGTACAACCCCGAGGGTATGAGCGGTATTATAAACATAATACTTAACAAAAACGCTAACGATGGTTTTAACGGCAGCTTCAACTCCGGCATTACTTTTGGCGAAACTCCAAAATATAACAACTCGCTGGATATGAACTACCGCACCGGAAAGGTTAACTTTTTTGGTAACGGCGGCAGCAACTTTGGCAAATATTTTAATACCGGCCACGTAGTTAGATTAGACAGCATTAACTCTGACCAGAACCTTGCTATTGTTAACGATAACGAGTCGTACCTTGGTAAGCTGGGCATGGATTATTACATAAACGATAACAATACCCTATCGGCCTACACCAACCTTAACTACACTAACGGCAAGGGCAATGTAGACACTTATATTACGTATCCGGCAGGTGTAGACCGCCAGGCTGTTACTCAGCTTTCTACTTACGATACCGATAACCGCAACAATACTTACGATATTGCTTACAAGCACAAGTTTGAAAAAGAGGGCCACAATCTTGATTTTGAAGGTAATTACAACGACTATAAGCAAACCCAGCTTGCCGATTTTAATACTACCGTGGGCGACTCTATTAACGTTTATAACGACAATATTTTAGATAAGCGTAGCAACACCACCCTTAACCTGGATTATGTTAACCCGCTTAACGACAAATCTACTTTAGAGCTGGGCGCCGAGTCGCGACTTATCCGTAGCGATAATACCTACAGGACTACCAACAGCACTATTACCAACCCGGCGCTGCAAAACTCGATGTACAGCTATGATATAGATATTTATTCGGCGTATGCCACTTTTGGCCAAAAGCTGGGTAAATTCAGCTACCAGCTGGGTGCCCGTTTTGAGCACTATAAATCGGACGCCAACTTTAACAAAGGCCAGATTACCTTCCAGAACAAGTATTTTACATTGTACCCGTCGGCTTACGTAACCTATAGCGTTAACGATAAAAACACGCTGCAATTTAGCTACAGTCGCCGTGTAGACAGGCCAAGCCTGGAGCAAACCAAACCTATTAGGGAGTTCAGTACTCCGTTGGTAACGTCTTTAGGTAACCAGTACCTGGAGCCGCAGTTTACCAACAGCGTAGAGGTTAACTACACCAGGATGTTTGGTAAAGGATCGTCTATTACGGGGGGTGTGTTTTACCGACTTATTGATAATGAAATTAGCAGGATACTGTACCCGGACGAAAACACAGAGAACCCGGACGACCAGATTATGAGCTTTGCCAACTTTAGCAACAATACTGCTTTTGGCTTTGAACTATCGGCCAACTATAAAATTGCCAAATGGTGGGATGTGCAGCCGGCGATTGATTTTAGCCAGATATCTCAAAAAGGTAGCGTATCGGTTCTGGTACCGGGCACTGTAGACGACTACGAACCTACTATTAAAAGTGTAGATGTTGCCGCCTTTAATGCAAGGCTTAACAGTAACTTTAGGGTTAACAGCCGCCTGAGCTTTTTACTTTTCGGTTTTTACCGAAGCGGTGTAGACGGTGTACAAAACAACAGCAAAGAAATGTATAAGGTAGACAGTGGCGCACGCTACAGCCTTTTAGACAATAAAATGAGCCTGAGCGTTAGGTTTAACGATATGTTTAAAACCATGCGCTACAGGTTCGACGCTAACAATCCTTTCCCGCAAACGGGCGACTTTAGGTGGGAGAGCCGCACGGTTTACTTTGGCATGAACTATATGTTTGGTGCCGGTAAAAACAGGGCTATGCAGCGCAAACAGCGCGAAGACAATACCAAGCAGGGCGGCGGCGGTATGTTCTAACATTCCCCACTCTTTTCTTAATCAGGCATTAGTAAAAATGCATTCATATTTTTGGGTTTAGGTAGGCACGGCCCCGGAGCGTTTGTTTCCGGGGCCTGCTTTTTTTTAAAGAACGCAAATAAGATAAATTAGGCTTTAAACACCTAACCTTTCAATACTCCAATCTCCAGATTTGTTTAGCTAATTTTGCAAGTTGCGATTGTCTATGTTTTAACTTAGCTGGAGTCCACTCTTCGTAATCAAATTTATTTGAAAGTTGAAAAGTTGAAGTTTTATATAAATCGACTTTCTCCTCTATAACTTTATTTTCACACTCTTTATTTATTTTTTTTTCCAACAGGGTATAGTTACCTATTCTATAGATAAATTCAAGTTGGGTATCTTTTAAAAATGAATTGTTCCACTCAATAGAGGGGTTTTCTGGCAATATATGTTCAATAGTTCCACTATCTTTATCGTAACTTTTTTCAGTGTTGGCTTCTTTATTTTCCAAAGCATAAATAATATATCTGACTAAACGATTTTTTGATGTTTTTATAGACTTTAATGTAAACTGATTTGTAAATACTTCATCAGTTACGTACAAATTACTCACATCCTTAAATACGTCTTTAGCAGACTTACTTATCCCCTTCGAAATATTATTAGCAGCTCGACTATACGTTTGCTCTAATACGTTTGTTTTCAATCCCGAAATCACAGAATATCTAAATGAAATAACTGAACATATTTTTACAACCCTTGCGAAAGTTTGCAAATCAAACTTCTCATAAGCAGCTAATAATAATGGAAACGGTTGTTTGATACCAAATAATTGTAATTCAGAAAGATATTTAATTATATCATTTTCACCCTTCCATAGCTCATCATTAGGATCTGATAATGCATTAAAAACTTCTGCATGAATTTCTAAATTAGTTATAATTTGGAAGACTTCCTGCTGATTAGTAATTGACCTTTTAATAGCTTTAAATAAGTCCTTTTCTGTTATAAGCTTATTACGAGATATCCAAAAATATCTCAAAAAATTTGAAAAATCTTTATAATTAATAAATTTTAAAATATTATCCCATTTGTTTTTAATGTGATCGTGATCATCAGATGAAACTCTGGAAAACAAATAATTTTTGAATAAATCTGTTACCGTCAATGGAATTCCACGGTCATTCAATGTCTCAAACACTAAATATGCGTTTAATTCATCAACAACAGTAATTTGTATAAATTGTAAATTATCACCAACAAATTCTAAAAAGTCAATTATTTCATTAATATCACTATTTACAAAAATTTCCTTTTTTATCTTATCATAAAAGTATTCAAATGCTTCAACCAATAACTTATTTGAAGATGCTTCTCTATTGATATTTGGAACCTTGCTAAATTGAATCAAATATGAAGAATAGATAGGATCATTTAATTTATTCAGTCTTAATTTTGGTGAAAACATCAGCGACCTAGCTGATTTATACCCGATAAACTTTCGCATTAAAATATCTTTCCTATCAATATTGTCATCTTTGTCAACATCCGAATCAATTAATTCACTAATGACTTTAATACAGCTTAAAGCTAAGATACTTAGAGTCGTTAATCTTTGCTGACCATCTATTATTTCTAAGTTTTTTTTCTCTTTTTTTATTAGTACGATAGATCCCATATAATGCCTAGTACTATCTGCACGTGCATTTTCGATGTCCAGCCATAAATCATCCAAATTCTCTTCCCTCCAAGAATAATCTCTTTGAAATAAAGGAACTGTATAAATATTATCGCTAGATATTATATCACTAAAGGAAATTGTATTTGCGTTTAACAAATTTTCATTTTTATTCATACCAAATAATGTTAATTATTCAATAATATTACAAAATTATATGATATAAAAAACATTTTATGGCAGAATCTCTATAATCGCATCCAATTTAACCGCAACATAAAGCTCGTCGATTTCCTGGTTGGTAACGGCAATGCAACCGGCGGTCCAGTCTTTAAAATGGTGGAATTTGTTAATGTAACCCGCACTGCCATTTCGCAGGCCGTGAATTTTGATTTCGCCACCCGCAGGCCTGCCGAGCTTTTGGGCATGGGCAAGGTCGGACTCGTTGGGGTAGGATACGCCAAGATTTTTATGGTAGCCGCTGTTTGGGTTACGGGCGTTAATGGTATAGCTACCTTCGGGCGTACGGTTGTCGCCCTCAAATTGTTTGTGCCCTTCGGGATTTTTGCCCAGGGCTATGGTGTAGGTTTTTAAAAGCCGGCCGTTGGCGTAGGCTTCCATTTTACGTTTCGATTTTTGCACCACGAGCCTGTCTACCACGCTCCCCTGTGGTAAGGGTGCAGACGGATAAAAATAATAAGCCGCAAGGGCAGCCGGTAAAAGGAGCAGTATCCAGAGCATACGTTTTTTCATTAATAGCAAACCTTAAAAAGATGGAGCAATTATAACGGTACAAAATTACAAAACATTTACAGGCGCAGTACTGCAAGGATTGCTTCAGTACTACAAGGCAAAAAATAGCAGGTTAAATTTCAGGTTTCAATTCTAAAATCTGATTTTTTAACTAAAATCCGAATTCCGATTTTCAGGCCCCGATCTGAATTCTAAAATCTCAATTTCAGGTCGTAATTTTTTGAATCTGAAATCTCAATTCTGAAATCTGAGATCCGTTCCTCAATCTCGAAGTCCAAAAGTGAAATATCAATGTTAAAATTTAAATTTCAGGTCGCCATTTTTGAATCTGAAATCTCAATTCTAAAATCTGAAATTCTTTCCCAATCTCGAAGTCCAAAAGTGAAATATCAATGTTAAAATTACGTTTTTTAGGATTGCGAAATAGGCTTTGAATGTGCCAAAAAAAATCCCCCGCATAACTGCGAGGGACCCTATATTTTTACGGCTGGGTAAAAACCCTGAACCCTAAACTTTAAACTCGAAACCTGAAGAATCTACCATTTAATAATAGCGCTACCCCAGGTAAAGCCGCTGCCAAACGCTGCAAGTACCACAGTATCACCTGTTTTAATCTTGCCCTGCTCCCACGCCTCGGTCAACGCAATTGGTATAGAAGCCGCCGTAGTGTTGCCATACTTCATAATATTGTTATACACCTGATCGTCAGTCAGTTTAAACTTCTGCTGAATAAACTGCGAGATCCTTAAATTAGCCTGGTGCGGTATAAGCATATCGATATCAGACACTTGCAGGTTGTTCTTAGCAAGGCCTTCCATAATAACCTCGCTAAAACGTACCACCGCATTCTTGAATACAAACTGGCCATTCATGTATGGGTAGTAGCTCTCATCGTTCGGGTCGGCATCGGCAATAATATCAGTTACCCAACGCTTGCCCATGCCCGGCGCTATAAGACTCAGTTCTTCAGCATGTTGACCTTCGCTGTGCAGGTGGGTAGAGAGTATGCCCTTGGTGTTATCTTCCTCGCGGGTTAGCACGGCAGCACCGGCGCCATCGCCAAAAATTACCGATACGCCACGGCCACGGGTGGTCATGTCCAGGCCTGTGCTGTGTAGCTCAGACCCTATAATCAGGATGTTTTTGTACATACCTGTCTTAATAAACTGGTCGGCCACAGAGAGCGCATATATAAAGCCAGAACACTGATTTCTAACATCTAACGCACCAATGGTACGCGTTAAACCAAGGTCGCGCTGCACTAAAACGCCCGGCCCCGGAAAGTAATAATCAGGGCTAAGGGTAGCAAACACTATAAAGTCTATATCATCCTTATCAATGCCGGCGCGCTCTATGGCTACTTGGGCGGCCTTAACCCCCATAGTGGTGGTGGTATCGCCATCGCCCTTAATAACATGCCTGCGCTCTTTAATACCGGTACGCTCCTGGATCCACTCGTCGTTGGTTTCCATTATTTTAGACAGGTCGTCGTTAGTAACCACGTTTTCAGGAACATAATATCCCAGGCCTGATATTTTTGAATTGTACATAAATTGATTGTTTTAGTAGAAACACATTGTAAAAATACACAATCCTTAAAATAAATACGTTAAAGATTATCTATTTTTAAATTTTGATAGAATTACAGCCAAAATTGTACCAAATTTTAAATTGGGATTATTTTGAGGATTACCCAAACGCATTGCGATCTACCGCAAGGGTAACTTCCTGGTTGGGTAACAGCTCTTTATAGTGCTCAAAAAACACCACCTGCTTATTTAGCGCCGATTTGACCAGGTACCTGCTGCCTTTAAAGTAGCACTGCTTAACCACAACACGTAGCGGGCCGCCTTCGGCAACCTTTAGTTGGTGCGGATAGATAAGTACCGTCTCATCAGGCTTTTGGGTAAGGGTAAGCAGCTCCAGTTTTATCTCGTTAACCTCGCCAAACAACGATGCCGTGTATTTATCTTTAGGGTTATAGTAAATTTCTTTAGATGGCGCCTTATCAACCATGCGTCCGGCTTTAACCACAATGGTCTCATCTGCAAAGGATAAGGCATCGGTACTATCATGCGTGGCCACAATAACAGTAACCTTTTGCTGCTTAAGGTAGGCAAACAGGTTACGCCTAAGAGCGTTTTTTCTAAAGTTATCGATGTGGCTAAAAGGTTCGTCCAGTAGTAAAACCTCTGGTTCTAAGGCCAATACCTTTGCCAGGGCCACACGTTGCTGCTGCCCGCCACTTAAAAATTTGGTTTTGATATCGGCAAAAGCCTGCATTTCAACCACTTCCAGCAGTTCCATAATACGGCGCTGTTTTTCTTCAGGGTAAATGTTAGACAGGAAACTGCCAACGTTTTCGGCCACAGTAGTATAGGGCATCAAATCGAAATCCTGCGCAAGGTATTTCATGTACGGCATACCCGGTATAAGGTTGTGCTTGGGGCCGGTAACTACCTCGCCCTTATAGCTTATCTCGCCTTCGTTAAGGTCGTACAGCCCGTAAATAACTTTAAGCAGGGTACTCTTGCCGCAGCCGCTCTCGCCAATAACGGCAATATTTTGTCCGGTCTTTACGGTAAAGCTTATTTGATGGAGTATAGTAGTATCGGTATAGCCGAATGAAATGTTTTTTATTGCCAGCATTATCTTAATGGGTTGTATTGCACTGCAAAAATATCGATTTAAGACCAATTGTTTGTTAATATAATAAGGGTGCCCAAATAAAATTTAAGCACCCTTATAAAACCTAACCAATAAAAACACATTCCACGAAGAATTAATCATTCTCATAGCAACTAATCCTCTCATCTATTTACGTTTAAAAACACGGCATGGTTTTAAATTTTAAAATTTTAACATTATGAGAAACAAGCCAATAGTATTAAATTATCTACGAAATAGATAATTTTTACTTTATCTGACATATTTAACATTAACATTTTAACAGAATTTTTTCTACTTACGTAAAATATGCAGGAAATTACTCGCCAATTTTACACATAAAACACTGAATATGAGAGTATTACAAATATATTACATATTGTTATAATTTTTGTAATATGTTAAAGAAATATTAATATTTTTACAATTCCTTAAAAATCTCCTATGAAAACAAGTTTTACTTTACTAATCGTTGCTCTACTGTGCTCAGTATCAATGTATTCTCAACGAAGTTTTGGACAATATTCTGTCGAGGCAGGGTATGGAATTGGTATCTCCGGCAAGCCCGGATTGACGGATAACGCCCATTTTAACATTGGCGGAAGGTATATGTTTAACGAATACTGGGGTGTAAAAGGCGACTTTGGACACGATGAGTTTTATAATGATGCCGACGAAGGCGTAAAGTACAACCGCCTTACTGCGCATGCAATATACAACTTAGGCCGTTACATTTCTTTACCCGATGCTACCAATGGTTATTTTAACGTATTAGCCCATGGTGGTTTAGGAGTTGGTATGTTTAAATCTAACAGCCCAACCATTCGCCCAAGTCAGAGAGACACTGATGCTATGGGAGACCTTATTTTAGGTTTAACACCACAATTTTGGCTTGCTGAAAATTTAGCCCTGCATGTAGATGCGGCTTACACAGTGCACTTTAGCCAGCACTTTAACTACAGCGGAGAATTTCGTACGCCATACGGCCCTAAAGCATTTGTTGGCGGACAGTTTAACGCATCTATTGGCTTAACACTTTATCTTGGCCGTAACAGGTCTGATAACGACTGGAGGTAATTCCCCACGGGAATTTAAGGAATACGCCTTCTATTTAAATTACTAAACACACCTACTACATAAAACGCCCCATGCTAACTGCATGGGGCGTTTCTATTATGGCAATAATAAGCTGTCTTACTATTGTTTAACTTCTTTTTGGGCATCCTGTACCATTTTCTCGTTTGCAGTAATAGCAAACTCTACACGCCTGTTTTTAGCCATACCTTCTTTAGTAGTATTGTCGGCAATCGGGTCTACTTCGCCCATACCTTTAGCTACAATACGAGATGTGCTAATACCTTTACCACCTAAGTAACTCCTTACAGATGCTGCCCTTTGTTCAGAAAGGTTAAGGTTGTACTCATCGCTACCGCTGCTATCTGTGTAACCAAATATCTGGATGTTAGTATCCGGGTACTCATTAAATACCGGCACAAGCTTATCAAGGTTTGCCTTAGCTGTAGATGTTAGTGTAGCTTTATTAAGGTCGAAGTTTACAGAGTTTTCGCCAAGGGTAATTTTAATACCTTCTCCTACCCTTTCTACTTCAGCACCCGGTAGTGCCTCATCAATTTTCTGGGCTTGTTTATCCATCCTGTTACCAATAACACCACCAACGGTACCACCAACTACACCGCCAATAATAGCGCCAAGAGCAGTGTTACCACCTTTACCAATGTTGTTACCTAACACACCGCCAATTACAGCACCGGATGCAGCACCTATACCAACACCTCTTTGGGTATTGTTTGTATTTTTAACTGCCTCGCACGATGTAAAGCCCACAGAGGCTACAAAAGCAAGGGCCAGTAAATAGATTTTTGTTGTTTTCATGTTGTTGTATTTATTGTGTGTTTATTGATTAAATTTTGCTAAACTGGTACGTTACCTCTACCGTTTTACCACCTACGGTTACATTATCTACCAATTGGAAAGAACTCTCAGTCTGATTCCTTATCTGTAGTGTGTAGCCCTGTGTTACCCTTTTGGCTTTTTCGCCTTCGGTAATTTTAAAGTTAAAAGCGCCTTCTTTAGTAATTGTCCAAACTATAGGGCTGGTAAAAGCCGGGCAGTCTGCTTTTGTAAGTGTCATGGTACCTTTATTATTATTAGAGATAAAGTTCCAAGAGCTGCCTTCAAAACATTTAGAGTCGGCTACATCAAAAGAGGTTACTTTAATGTATTCAGACCCCGGATATGTAACGCTGCTAATAGTCCAGTTACCTTTAAGGCCCACCTGAGATTTTTGGTCCAACGACCCGCATGAAGCAAACAACGCCACCAGCATGCATAAAGACAATAATTTTTTCATAATAGTTAAATAGGTTTACATTTTAATTGCATGTGTTTTACAGTATAAAGTTACAGCAATTACAGGCTACTTTACAATAGCTGTGCCGTTTTTTTAACAGGAAATACTCTAATAAAACATAAATTCTTACAACATAAATACTTCCAAATTAATTGATTTTAAAGAAGTATGCTGCATTTTAGTTTTCAGCACACTGGCGTATTAATCTTTTCTTAAAATCTTTTTTTTTAACAGTCGGTTGCAACAAAACAGCCAAAGGGCCTATAAAAATGCCAATTTGTCACCAATCAAAAATTGGTATCTTATTTGACTGTGCTGTTGTACAAACAAAAAACCTATTCACTATGACAACAGGAAAAATTAATGTTTCGGTAGAAAACATCTTTCCCTTAATCAAGAAATTTTTATACAGCGATCACGAAATCTTTTTGCGCGAGCTGGTAAGTAACGCTACCGATGCTACCCTAAAGCTAAAACACCTTACCAACATTGGCGAAACTGCCGTTGAGTATGGCAACCCCATAATTGAGGTTAGGATAGATAAAGACGACAAGAAAATTTACATTACAGACCAGGGTCTTGGTATGACTGCCGACGAGGTAGAAAAATACATTAACCAGGTAGCTTTTAGTGGTGCAGAAGAGTTTTTAGAGAAATACAAAGACTCGGCTAAAGACAGCGGTATTATTGGCCACTTTGGCCTTGGTTTTTATTCTGCCTTTATGGTGGCCGAAAAAGTTGAGATTGTAACCAAATCATACAAAGACGAACCTGCTGTACACTGGGTTTGCGATGGCAGCCCTGAGTTTACGTTAGAGCCGGCCGATAAAACTACACGCGGTACAGAGATTATCCTTCATATTGCCGAAGATTCTTTAGAGTTTTTAGAAGAAGGTAAAATCAGGGACCTGCTTAAAAAATACAACAAGTTTATGCCGGTGCCAATTAAATTTGGTACCCATACTGAGAACCTGCCTGTTCCGGAGGATGCTCCAACAGACTACCAGCCCGAAGAAGTGGAAGTTGACACCATTATCAACAACCCTAACCCGGCATGGACCAAGCAACCGGCTGACCTGACTGAAGCTGATTACAGCGATTTTTACCATGAACTGTACCCAACGCAGTACGACGAGCCATTGTTTAACATTCACCTTAATGTAGACTATCCTTTTAACTTAACAGGTATTTTATATTTCCCTAAAATGTCGTCTGAGCTTCAAATCCAGAAAGACAAGATACAACTGTATCAAAACCAGGTATATGTAACTGACAATGTAGAAGGAATTGTACCCGAATTTTTAACCATGCTTCGTGGT
Source organism: Flavobacterium subsaxonicum WB 4.1-42 = DSM 21790 (assembly GCF_000422725.1). Classification (GTDB taxonomy): domain Bacteria; phylum Bacteroidota; class Bacteroidia; order Flavobacteriales; family Flavobacteriaceae; genus Flavobacterium; species Flavobacterium subsaxonicum. The sequence continues at coordinate 303,243 of NZ_AUGP01000018.1, read as the reverse complement.
GTAATCGACAGTCCGGATATTCCGCTAAACGTGTCGCGTTCGTACCTACAGGCCGATGGCGCCGTTAAAAAAATATCCAACTACATTACCCGTAAGGTAGCCGATAAACTTAAATCTTTGTTCAGCGAAAACCGTGAGGATTTTGAGCAAAAATGGAACGATATTAAAATCGTGTTAGAATACGGTATGCTTAGCGAACCTAAATTCTACGAAAAAGCAGGTGCATTTGTACTATACCCAACGGTAGACGATAAGTACTACACCCTTGAAGAACTTAAAGAAGCCCTTGCCCCTAACCAGACCGATAAAGATGGCAGGTTAGTTGTGCTCTATGCATCTAACAAAGAGGCACAGCACGGTTATATTTCTGCCGCTAAAGATAAAGGCTACGAGGTAGTGCTTTTAGATTCGCCAATTGTATCGCACCTTATCCAGAAACTGGAAAGCGATAATGATAAGCTTACGTTTGTACGTGTCGATTCAGACAACGTAAACAAGCTGATCAATAAAGATGAGGAAGCTATTTCTAAACTGTCTGACGAAGAAAAAGACAAGCTTAAAACAGCTATTGAGGCGGTTGTGCCTGCTACAGGTTATACCGTTCAGCTTGAGGCGATGGACAGCAACAGTGCGCCGTTTATGATTACGCAGCCGGAGTTTATGCGCCGTATGAAAGAAATGAGCCAGACCAGCGGTGGTGGCGGTATGTTTGGTATGAACAACTTCCCGGATATGTATAACCTTGTGGTTAACACTAATAGCGAATTTGCCGGTGCCATTCTTGCCAATACTGATGATGCACAGCGCGAAGCCGCAATTAAACAGGCTTTAGACCTTGCTAAACTTAGCCAGAACCTGCTTAAAGGCGAAGAGCTTACCGCTTTTGTTAAGCGTAGCTTTGAGCTTATAAAATAAGACATCCGGATAATAGATGTTAAATAATAGACCTGCAGCGAAAGCTGCAGGTTTTTTTGTTTAAGATAATTTGTACATTGGTGCTCTTATACCCCTCAATTATGAATGATAAATTCGATGCCTTTCAAAAAGAACATGAAGAGCTATTGCCAATCAGTATCAGAACCTGTGAAGTAGTGAAAAATGAGATTGAAAAGTTATTTTTAGACGAAGGTATTTCGCTTGGTTTTCCTATTCAAACAAGGGTTAAAAAGTGGGAATCAATTTTTGACAAGGTTAATAGCGGACGCTTTAACATAAAGAAGTCAATTAAGGAATTACAAGATCTAATTGGTCTAAGAGTAATTTTACTTTTTAAGACAGATGTCGAAAAAGTTTCAAAACTACTTAGCAAAACATTTAATGAAGTAAAAATTCATAATACAATCGATAAGCTACAAAACAATCAATTTGGTTATTCATCAATTCATATTATTGGAAGAATACCTCAGGAATGGACAAGTGTACCTTCCTATAAAGAGCTAGATAATATAAAGTTTGAAATTCAAATAAGAACTCTTAGCCAACATATGTGGGCTGAAGTTTCAAATACTTTTCAATATAAGCAAGAAGAAAGTGTGCCTAAAGAACTTCTTCGTTCAATTGGCCGAGCATCGGCTTTATTAGAAATAGTAGATTTAGAATTTGATAGATTACTAATAGAAAGGAGCGATTACAAACATGAAATAAACTTAAGTAATATCGAAACCAAAAAATTAACTCTAAATGTTGATATACTTTCAGCCACGCTAGATAAGGCATTACCAATACAAAATAAAGACGAAAACGAAGACTATGCGGGTTTGCTTAAGGATTTGAATGAATCTGAAATTAACACACTGGAAGAATTACAATTATTAATAAATGAAAATTTGGAAAAAGCTCTGGATGAAGACATTAAAATGGTTGAAAGTGCTTCTAAACCAAATTCAAATTTCTCTATTAATGATAGAATCAGAATCAGAAATGAGGGTGTGTTTTTTAGCCATGAAGGACTTGTTAGAACCATGCTAGACATTAAAAACCCTAACCTTATATTTCCAGAGGAGGATGAACCATTCGACTTTTAAGAAATCTAAAAAGTTGATCTTTACAAACTCTATTTCAGTAAAACTTATTTATATTACCTGATACTTAAACTAATGACATTAACCGATTTAATAAATCACTTTAATGAAGGCGGAAGCTACGAAGCTTTTTGTAACACACAAAGACTTAATAGCGATGCGGAATCTCTTGAAATTTACATGTCAAAGCCATTTGGACTAAATAGCAAACTCGAATTTTTTAAAACCGATATAACGGGCGGTAAATCGCCCTACGATTATAACGGAGCCGAGTTTTATAAACTGTTTGATTTTTCTTATTTCCTGAATGCTATAAAAAAAATGAACCTAAACAAATCCATCACAGATATTGACCTCGCATTACAGTTGCTGGATTATGCTGAAAAAGAGGCATAGCTTTGATAATACATTTGGATAATAGATATTAAATAACAGACCTGAGGTGAAAGCTGAAGGTTTTAGTTATTGACACTTTTACATAGACAAGATATTTCGCCTAATTTTATTACCTTTGGTTTAAAGATTTTAAAAATGGCAAATATAACCCTAAACAATTCGTCTTTAAAGAGATATATAGATCTTCTAAGTAATCTTGATCTTACTTCGAAGAAAAAAATAATTATGGGGTTGACAGAATCTATTGAAGAACCAAAAGAAATAAATAGCATAGCTTCATTATTTGGTGCTTGGGAAGATAGTAGAGATTCTGATGAGATAATAAGAGATATAAAAGAATCGAGGGTTAATAATCGCGACATCGAAAATTTTTAATGAAATATCTTTTAGACACTAATATCTGTGTACACTTTTTTAGGGGAAAATACAATCTTGAAACTAAATTCAATGAAGTTGGCATTTTCAATTTTACCATATCAGAAATTACATTAGCCGAATTAATTTATGGTGCTGAACATAGTTCTAACGTTCAGAAAAATCTTCAACTCATAGAATCATTTGCCAGCCATATTACGATCGTGCCAATTATAGATTGCATTTACTTATATGGCAAAGAAAAATCAAGACTTAGAAAGATAGGAAAAATGATTAGCGACTTCGACTTACTAATTGGCACAACTGCTATTTCTTCTAATTTAATAATGGTAACTGAAAATATTAGCGAGTTTAAAAGAATAGAAGGTATAATAATTGAAAATTGGATTACCCGATAAAAAACCTTACTTTTCTCAATGCCAGTAACATTTCAAATAATCCCCACCACTCTACTACAAGCCTATAAAGACAGCTTCGATTCATCTATAAAAGAAAATTTTGAAGCGTTGCAGGAAAGCGAGCTTACCACAAGTACCTTTAGTTTTTATACATCGGTATCAGCAGTATTCTCTTCTAAGATTGAAGGGGAAGATATAGAACTGGACTCGTTTATTAAACACAAACGCCTGGGTGCGCATTACCAACCCGATTATACTCAAAAGATAGACGACCTGTATGGCGCTTACCAATTTGCAGCAGTCAACAAGCTAACTCCTGCAACTATTTTAAAGGCGCATGCACTGCTCACTAAAAACATATTGCATACAAGCCAGCAGGGCAAACTCCGCAAAGGCAATATGTTTGTTATTACCGATGACGGCAAAATAGAGTATGTTGCCGCTACCCCGGATATCGCAGCGACTGAAATGCAAAAGCTATACAGCGATACGGAAATTTTGCTCGACACCGAATTATCTTTTGCTGAAGTACTATTTTATGCAGCACTGTTGCATTTGGTTTTTGTAAAGATCCATCCATTCGAAGATGGCAATGGCCGTACCGCGCGCCTCTTAGAAAAGTGGTTCATCGCACAAAAGCTCGGGGCCAAAGCATGGTTTATACAATCAGAGAAATACTATTACAATCAGCATCAGGTTTATTACAACAACATTCGTAAATTAGGGCTGGAATATCCTGACCTTGATTATAATAAGGCTTTACCGTTTTTACAAATGTTACCACAGGCAATCGCAACCTAACCTCAACACTAATGACCCTCCCCATAGAAACCCCTGCCCTGCTATTCTCTGCCACATCGTTAATATTGCTGGCTTATACTAATAGGTTTTTAACCATAGCGGCTATAGTGCGGGGGTTAAAAGTAAGCTACGAGCAAAACAAGACCAAGAGCATATTGTTAGAAATAAGTAACCTAAACCTGAGGCTTACGCTAATACGACACATGCAAATGTATGGGGTGCTTAGTTTATTCTTTTCGGTGTTTGCTATGGCGCTGCTGTTTACAGGTTTTCAAACCTGGGGTGCTTATGTGTTTGGGCTTAGCCTGCTGTTGCTGCTTGCCTCGTTGGCGGTTTCGTTTTGGGAAATCAGCATCTCGGTACGTGCCCTTAGAGTACACCTTAGCGACCTGATCGAGGAGGCTAAAGAACACACCAGACAGGGTTAATCAATAATCCACAGCAACACAGGTTTAGGTGTTGCCTGAAGTTTAACATCCAGCGTTCGCATAAAATTATCCGATACCGCAGGGCATCCCCAACTTAACGGACTGTATTGCGGGTAAACCTCGGTATCGTGCACCGATTCCCACGAATGCAATACAACAACCCTGTCACGAGCATTGCTATTGCTTTCTTCCAACCCTTCCAGCCAGTACTTTACCTTAATGCCCCACGAACTGTAATCGCGTCTGCCCACCTTATATTTTCCGGCAGATGAGCAGTGGCTATCCAGCGTGTTGCTGCATTTGGCCTTTTCCCATTTGGTAGTGTTATCGTCAAAAGCATCGCAACTGCCGTGGGTAACCAGATTTTGATTGGTTATTTTTCCACTTTTAAAATCGTATACATAAAAACGGTTCCGGCCACTGTGCATACTTAAGTCGACTAAAAAGTAATAGTCCTGGCTAAAATTTTGCTGTTTGCAAAAGGCAAGTGCCTGTGTATGCTGCGTTGTATAATTTTTTACGGGAGAAGTTTTTCCGGCAATAAGAGTACTCTCGGTGGCAATATTGCTACAACTAAACAGTTGCAGCAATACAATAATAGTCAGGCGCATCATATAGTTAGGTGGTAAGGTTTTACCTATAACTATAAAAGTAGTTGATTTAGTATTGGGCGTTTATTATAAGCATCGCAAAATGACTTTTATAACTTTATTACTATACAATTAGTATATTTTAAATTAGATTTTGCACCAAAACTGTTAAGCTTTACAAACCATAACAGCAGGTTTACCCATTGCCTTAACTTTGCAGGCTGTACTTGTTATTATGAAAAACGATGTTTTTAAAGGCGTACTTTACGTAGGCCTTGGCGCTACCAGCTTTGGTATGCTGGCTACTTTTGTAAAACTGGCTTACGCCGAAGGCTATACCACTGCCGAAGTTACCCTTTCTCAAATTTTGTTAGGCCTTTTGGGCATGGCCATAGTATTCGCCATCCGGAAAGGCACCGGTACTAAACCTTTAGCCAAAGCCACCCTTAAAAATAAAGTACAGCTAATAATCGCGGGTACATCTATGGGATTTACCAGTGTATTTTACTATATGTCGGTTACCTACATACCCGTTTCAATAGCTATAGTATTGCTAATGCAAACGGTTTGGATGGGCGTTATTCTGGAGTGGATAATTACCAAAACAGTGCCGTCAATCAAAAAAATTATTGCCGTAGCCATTGTTTTAAGCGGCACGGTACTGGCAGCCAACTTATCTAACGTAGATGCTTTGCCCAACTGGCAGGGTTTAGTTTGGGGGTTGTTAGCCGCGGCATCGTTTACCGCCACCATGTTTAGCGGCAACAAAATAGCTACCCATTTGCCCACTGCCCAGCGCAGCCTGTTTATGCTTATGGGTGGTACCACCGTAGTGCTTTGCTTTACTGCCATTACCTGGCCGGGGCAGTTTAATTTTTCGATTTTTTTTAGCTGGGGAATTTTCCTTGCTGTTTTTGGCACCATTTTACCGCCGCTATTGCTCAACGCAGGCTTCCCAAAAGCCGGACTGGGGCTGGGCAGTATTGTGTCGTCTTTAGAGTTGCCAGTATCGGTGTCTATGGCTTATTTTATTTTAAACGAAACCGTTAGCCCATTGCAATGGCTGGGTATTGCCCTAATATTAAGCGCCGTTGTACTTATGAATATTAATACCCGCAGCAAACAATAATTATGTAACTTTGGGTAAATACACCAAATACACATGACATTACCCTGGCACTTATACCTAATGGCTGCAATTTATATATTGGCAGGCCTTAACCATTTTAGGGTGCCCAAAATTTATACGCGGATGATTCCGCCCTCATTCCCAAATCCAAAAGCATTAAACATTCTTAGTGGCCTTGCCGAATTTTTACTGGGCATTGCATTATGCATTCCCGCTGTAAGTACTTACGCTGCATGGGGAATTATAGTGCTTTTGGTGGCTGTATTTCCTGCCAATGTGTTTATGTACACTAACGATCGGGCCGGTATGGGGTTACCCAAATGGGTTCGCCTTGTTAGGCTACCTTTACAGATACTGCTTATATTGTGGGCCTACCTATATACCTGATCGATGCCTTTTACAAGCACGCAATAGTAAGCATCCATCATAATTAACTGACTAATCTGTTTTACATCTGCCAATTCTTTAAAAAATCGTTAAACTTTAAAGAGCAAAACGCGCTAATTTTATCATTCTGTAAAAAAATACTGCATAGTTACATTTAATCGAATTTTTTAGTAATATTGATTAAACAATATTAATTACTAATTTATTATCTGATTTAATTTTTCAAGCGATGAAAAGGAGTAGCCGCTCAGAACTAAACAGGGAAGCGTTAGACCGTATTGCTACGCTGGCCCAGGAAGAAAAAAAACCTTTTGAAGAGATAAAAACGCAGTTTGGATTATCTGAAAAGGAAGTGACCGAGATTATGAAGAAGAGATTATCGCCTGATAATTTTGAGCTTTGGAAGAAAAAAACGGCTGCCAAAAAACCGAAGCCTAAACCTTTGAGCAGTATAGAAGACGACGAATTGGATTCAAAATATTATTTTAGAGAAAAATTCTAAAAACCCAAAACTCTCCCCTATGGAGAGTTTTTTATTACCAAAATTTAATAAAGTGAATTTTTATATTAATTTTATTAAACTTAAAATTAATTTTATTTACATTTGCATTAACATTACAACACATGTTATGCAAAAACCAAAACTACCCACTGCCTGCCCCAGCTGTAGCAATACCTTAAATGTATCGCAGCTTACCTGCCCATCGTGCAGCACACAGGTGTCGGGTAACTTTACACTCCCCTCTTTAGTGCGCCTGCCCGAAGAAGACCAGGCTTTTATATTACAGTTTTTTTTAACCAGCGGCAGCCTTAAAGAAATGGCCTCTATAATGGGTATTAGCTACCCCACCGTGCGCAACCGACTGGACGACCTTATAGAAAAAGTAAAGGCCAACACCCCAAAAGACTAAACCACCACACCAACCAATGAAATCAATTTATTACAATCCGTACGAAAAACTTACCGAAATACAGCTTTTACTTATTGGCCTTATATTAGGCGGCCTGGGTTGCCTGTTAGGCTTTTACCTCGATGCACGTTTTGATGGCGTGGTAGATATGCACACTGCCGGTAAAACTACCGTAACGCTACGGCAACCTTTTATAGATAACGCCATTAATACTGTTACTCTTTTTATAGTGCTTTATCTACTGGCGCTTTTTATCAATAAAAAAACAAGGGCTATAGATATTTTAAATGTTGCACTTATTGCCCGTGCACCCATTTATCTTGCCTCTTTAATTAACATAGGTGGTATTTTAGACAGCCTTGCTAACTTAGACCCTTCGCATACATCAAATATAAGTATAGGCGCAAGCGTTATGGCATTAGTTGCCGTAGTAATAATACTTATATTAGGCGTTGGATCGCTTATATGGTTTGTTGCGCTATTGTACCACGGGTTTAAAACCGCAACCAACCTTAAACTAACAAAACAAAAGGTAGCATTAGGTTTTACTGTATTACTTGCCGAAATAATTGCCAAACTATTAATTGGTTATTTAAACTATTAATCATCAACACAAAAAATGAAAAAACTATTCACATTTGTTATTCTGTTTGCAGTAACAACCCTTTTTGCCCAAGACATTTCGGGCCCGTGGTATGGCCAGCTGGTGTTTCCGGGCGGCAAGCTGCGCATAACCATCAACATTAATAAAACAGAAAACGGTTACACCGCCACTATGGATAGCCCGGATCAGGGTGCTAAAAACATCCCCATACAAGCCATTGGTTTCGAGAACAACTTGCTTGCTTTTGGTATTCCGCAAGGTGGCATAAGCTATAAAGGCACCTTAGAGAACGATGTAATTAAAGGTACGTTTAGCCAGGGCGGTAACGATTTGCCTCTTGACCTGAGCCGCAACCCTGCCGTTGCAGAAAAACCAAAGCGTCCGCAGGAGCCTGTAAAACCCTACCCATATTATGAGGAAGAGATAACTTTTAAAAACGAGAAAGCAGGCATTACCCTTGCCGGTACACTTACCCTGCCTAAAAAAGAGGGCAACTACCCGGCCGTTATTTTAATCACAGGTAGCGGCGCACAAAACCGCGACGAAGAGCTACTCGGTCACAAACCATTCCTGATACTATCCGACTATCTTACCAAAAAAGGCATTGCCGTTTTAAGGTATGATGATCGTGGCACGGGGGCATCTACCGGTAGTTTTACCAAAGGCACTACAAACGATTTTGCTACCGATGTTCAGGCGGCTTTTGATTACCTTAAAACCCGTAAAGAAATCAACAAGAAGAAAATCGGGCTTATGGGCCATAGCGAAGGCGGTACTATTGCCCCTATTGTTGCCAATGCTAATGCCGATGTAGCTTATATAGTGCTACTTGCAGGCACAGCCATACCAGGCGATGAGATATTGATGCTTCAAAACTATCTTATAGGCAAAGCCAACGGCATGCCCGAGGAAGAATTGAACAAGCTCGGAGCCATCAACAAAAAGGTGTATACAGCCGTTAAAGAAGCCCCGGATGCCGCAACAGCTAAAAAGAGGGCTACCGAAGTTTTTACTAACGAACTAAAACCATTACTACTTTCTAAAGGTGTACCGCAAGATCAATTGGGCCCGTATGTAGACAACCAGGCTGCAGAGGTATCATCGCCGTGGTTTAGCAACTTTATAAAATACGACCCCTACCCGGCATTAGAAAAAGTAAAATGCCCAATACTGGCTCTTAATGGTGAGAAAGATTTACAGGTTCCGCCAACTGCCAACCTGGATGCCATTAAAAGGGCAGCTGCTAAAAGTGGCAACAAAAAAGTTACTACAAAGCAACTGCCGGGCTTAAACCACCTGTTCCAGACCAGCACAACAGGCTCTCCACAGGAATATGCCGAGATTGAAGAAACCTTTGCTCCCGCTGCACTTACCGAGATCTCTACATGGATACTGCAACAGGTAAAATAGGCAATGTGGTTTACAAATCTAAGATAGGTTGGGAGTTAGTTATACCACTTATCGTAGTTTTGGGCGGATGCACCGGCGTTATGTTATACGAAGGTGCATGGCCCGGCCTATTGATAATGCTTGTCACTATGGCTTTTGTAGCGCACTTATTTTTTACTACTTATTATGTAGTAGATGGCGATAACTTATTTGTTAGATGTGGATTCAGCAAACAAACAGTCGCTATTTCATCCATTCGAAAAATTAGCGACGATTCTAATTGGGTAAGCTCCCCCGCGTTATCGTTAGACCGGCTGGAGCTTTTCTTTACGGGGTATAACAGCGTAGTGGTATCTCCTAAAGACAAAAAATCCTTTATACTCCATCTTTTGCAAATAAACAACAACATAGAATTAAAGCTTAGTAAAACCAGCATAACATAAATTAAACAGTATGTGGGCAATTGCAATACTCTTAATAGTTTTAGGCATATCCATTAAATACGGCAAGATGTATAATTTACTCGCCGGATATAATACTATGTCGGCGCAGGAAAAAGCTAAAGTTAATATTACCGCTGTGGCTACTTTGTTTAGAAATGTTATGTTTTTTATGGCTGCAACGCTTATTGCTGCCGATATTTTTATTTACTATGCCAACACACCCAATATGGAAGACAGCCTTTCGTTATGTATAATTACAACAGGGGTTTTGTATTTTATAATCAGGGGCAATACTAAAAAATACAGGTTGTATAATAACAAATAGCAAATGAAGAGAACCAAAAATATCTTTGCCATAATAGGCATTATGCTTGTGCTTATCCAAATAGTTATCTTTATAAGATTAGAGGCGCGAAGCCGAATGTTCGAACAAAACTGTTATTTAGTTACGGTAGGAATGCCTTTAAATGAAGCCCGTAAAATTATGGGCGATCTTGACTTCCAATACTGGACTCAGGACGAACAATCGGCAGAGATAATCATTTATCCGTTCAACGGAGAGAATTTGTATTACCTGTCTTATCCTTCTTCATTTGGCGCGTCTGAAGAGGCTAAAATATATTTTGACCCAAACACGTTATTGGTCACAGAGGTATTTTATGGCGAGTAACTTACTTTTTAATTGTATTTATTTTAAATTTCCTATCTTTATTTGTAACAAAATCCACTTGTGGCCGACTTACATACAACAAGATATTTAATTTATGAAAAGATTTGTTTATACGCTGGCTTTAGCGTTAACCATGGGCAGCTTTGCCTATGCCCAAAAAAGCAAAGACATTAAGGTTGCCATAGACCTTAAAGAAATAAAAGACGATAAAGTAGCCGTTACTGTTATACCACAGGATTTTAAGAGCGAAACCGTTACTTATTTTATACCTAAAATTATTCCGGGAACGTACTCTGAAGATAATTACGGCCAGTTTATAGAAGGCTTTAAGGCTTTTGACAACAAAGGCAAAGAGCTTACCGTAACCAAAGCCGATGATAACTCATGGAAAATAACCGGTGCCAAAAAGCTGGCTAAGATAACCTACCTGGTTAACGATACTTTTGATAACGAAACCGAGAAAGAAGACCCAATTTTCTCACCATCGGGCACCAACATTCTGGCTAACCAGAATATACTGCTTAATACCCACGGTTTTATAGGCTATTTTGAAGGCAAAGGCGAACTTCCGTACGAGGTTACCGTTACCCACCCTTCAACGCTTTGGGCGTCTACATCGCTAACCGATACCAATGCCAGCAACGAGATAGATGAATTTGCATCGCCACGCTACCCTGATTTGGTAGACCACCCAATTATGTACTCTAAACCCGATTATACTACGTTTACCGTAGATGGTATGGAGATACTTATAAGCGTGTTCTCGCCTACAGGCAAAGTAACTGCTAAAGATGTTACCCCTGTTATGGAAACCATGATGAGGGCGCAAAAAAAATTCTTAGGCCCTATAAACAGTACTAAAAAATACAGTGTGCTTATCTATCTTTCTTCGGCAGGTAAAGAAGATGCACAGGGCTTTGGTGCCTTAGAGCATACTACCTCAACAACAGTGGTATTGCCAGAGATGATGCCGCTTGACCAGCTGGAAGAAACACTTAAAGATGTAGTATCGCACGAGTTTTTCCATATTGTTACGCCACTTAGCGTACACTCTAAAGAAATTCAGTTCTTTAACTACAACACGCCAAAAATGAGTGAGCACCTTTGGATGTACGAGGGTGTTACCGAATACTTTGCCAACCTGTTCCAGGTGCAGCAGGGCCTTATAGACGAAGATGGCTTTTTAGTGCGCATTGCCGATAAAATTGAACAGGCTAAAAGTTTTGATGATACCATGCCGTTTACCCAAATGAGTAAAAACGTATTGCAAAAGCCCTATAAAGATGCTTATGCTAACGTATACCAAAAAGGGGCGCTTATTGCTATGTGCCTTGATATACAGCTAAGAGAAAGCAGCAACGGGCAAAGAGGCGTTCTTAGCCTTATGCGCGACCTGAGTAAAGAATACGGCAGTAACAAGCCTTTTAATGATGAAGATTTATTTGCTAAAATTACAGCACTTACCTACCCTGCCGTGGGCGAGTTCTTAAAAACATACGTTGCGGGCAATGCGCCTATACCTTACGAAACCTACTTTGCTAAAATGGGCGTTACCAAAACTACCATTAAAAAACCGGGCCACCCCTTTATTAAAGGCGAGCAAGAGCCGCTTATTGGTGTAAACCAAACTAAAGAAATTTTTGTGAGGACAGATATTGAGCCAAACGAATTCTTTACAACTCTTGGCATTAAAAAGGGCGATGTTATTGTTGCCATAAACGATGTTGCTTACAACTACGATAATATTTACGACCTTATTACAAGTAGCATGGGCTACAAAGATGGTGATGCTATTAGCGTAAAAGTAAAGCGTGACGGTAAAGAGCAAACCGTAAAAGGTAAAGTAAAATTACCTACCGAAGAAATGGAAGGCTATCAGGCTACCGACGCTTCTAAGGCTAAACTTAGAGAAGCTTGGCTTAAAGGATAATTTTTTCAGCCTTAATAAATTTTAGAGATCTCCCTGTTTGTAAGAGCAGGGAGATTTTTTTTATTATTATAACAAATAGATTATCAACGTATTAATAAATTTATTAATTTGCAGTTAAAATCTTACCAACTATGAAAAAAATTTTACTCCTTGCCCTTTTTGCAATAGGGCAAACCATCTTTGCGCAGGATACCGCCAACGAGTGTATCAATGCCTATCCGCTTTGTGGCGCTCTTGGCGAACCGTTTTTGAATACTATTGCTTCGCCAAATGCCGATCCTTTATCCGTAGAAAGTTACGGGTGCCTGGGTTCTGAGCCTAACCCTGCGTGGTTTTACATGCCCGTAAGCCAAAGCGGCGATCTTAACTTTTTAATAGAACAATACACCTTTGGCAATACACCTATAGATGTCGATTTTATTTGCTGGGGGCCATTTACGGGTGCTGTTTGCGGGCCGGAATTTTTAAATACATCGGCAGTTGTAGATTGCAGCTATTCGGCCTCATCTACAGAAGAGGTTAATATACCGGGCGCCGTTGCCGGCGAATATTATATGATAATGGTTACCAATTTTAGTAACCAAGCGGGACTCATTACTATTATGGATACCAACTCCCAGGGCGCTTTAGACTGTTCAGGCATCAACCTTAATGCCTTTTTAGATGCCAATGCCAATGGCGTTCAGGATGTCGGCGAGATGGGTTTTCCATTAGGCAATTTTGTATACGAAGCTAATAATGATGGCAATGTGCACACCGTAACCTCTTTTAATGGCAGTTATACTATTTATGATGAGGTTTTAGGAAATACTTATGATTTTCAGTACGATATAGCCCCAGAATATACTGATTACTACACGGTTGCAACACCATCGTATACTGATATTCCCGTTATGCCGGGCAATGCCGTAGTAACCTATAATTTTCCTGTAACCATTACCACACCGTACCAGGACCTTGCCATTTACACCATACCGGTTAGCGCGCCGCCGGTTCCGGGCTTTACGTATATCGAACAAATTGTATACTCCAACCTTGGCAACCAGGCTATAGCTACCGGATCGATCAATTACGTAAAAGAGCTTAATGCTACTATTACAACAATATCTGATGGCAGCGCAGTACTATCGCCTACAGGCTTCGACCTTCCTTTTACCAATTTGCAGCCCTTCGAAACCCGCACATTTACAGTTACGCTGCAAACACCCGTAATACCGGATGTTAACCTGGACGATGCATTTACATCTACCGTTACTATTACACCGTTAGAAGACGATGCAACCCCGGAAAACAATACATCGGTAAGCACACAGGTTGTGGTTGGCTCTTACGACCCTAACGATATAATCGAATCGCGCGGACGCGATGTTTTAATTGATGACTTTACGAATGATGATTACCTATACTACAGGATACGCTTTCAGAACACAGGTACTGCAAGTGCCCTTAATGTAAGCGTAGACGATGTTTTAGACCCTCAGTTAGACCAGAACACGGTTGAAATGCTGTATGCCAGTCACGATTTTGTATTAGACAGACAGGATAACCATTTGGTGTGGACCTTTAACCACATACTATTACCGGCAGAACAGGATAACGAAGAAGGCAGCCACGGCTACATTTATTTTAGGGTAAAACCGGTTGCAGGCTTTGCTGTAGGCGATATTATTCCTAACGACGCCAGTATTTACTTCGACTTTAACCCTGCTATTGTAACCAATACATTCGAAACGCATTTTATGGCACCTCTAAGTGTTGTTGCGGTAGATCAAACTAATTTCTCGGTATATCCTAACCCGGCTAAAGACAACATAACCATTGCTCTTAACAAAGGTACAGAGACTATAGCATCGGTTAAAATTTACGATGTTACCGGCAAAACACTGTATACTAATTCTGCAATAGCCGCTAACAGCCTGCAAATAGACAGCACGCCTTTTGCACCCGGCACTTATTTTGTAGAAATAACAGGAAGCACAAATACTAAAACGGTTAAAAAGCTTTTAAAACAATAGCTTTCTTTAAATTACCCTTACAGAAACGGCTGCCAAATGGCAGCCGTTTTACATCTGCTTCATTAACATAATGACTCATAAAACAAAAAATAATTATTAGTTCCATAAAATCATATATCGAAATAGTAGCTAAGCATAATTTTCATTACTTTGCGGAAATTTTTTAACACTATCCTTTTCATGAAAAATACGTTGCTTGCCCTTTCTGCACTTATACTGCTTGTTGCCTGTAATAAAGAAGAAAACCATGCCGATGCCAATGTGCACATTACAGGTACTATTAAAGGTTTTAAAAAGGGTAAACTGTTTATACAACGCTATGCCGATACCGCTCTTGTAAATATAGACACTATAGTTATAGACGGCAGCCCAACGTTTGAGAGCCACTTAAAGCTGGACTCTCCGGAGATGCTGTATCTGGTAATAGACAGGGTTAAAACCAACTCTGTAGATGATAACCTGCAATTTTTTGCAGAACCCGGTAATATCAAAATAGTTACGTATCTGGATAAGTTTTATTCGGCAGCAAAAATAACCGGCTCTAAAAACCAGGAAGTGTACCAGGAATTTCTTGCCGTTAAAAAACGCCTTACCGATGCCAACTTAGACCTTGTTGCAAAGGATATAGAAGCCCGCAAAAGCAAAAACATAGCCCAGTTGGATAGTATATCTTTAAAAAGCGATCAGCACCTAAAAAGGCGTTACCTTTATACTGCCAACTTTGCGCTTAACAATGCTAAATATGAGGCTGGTCCTTACATAGCTTTATCTGAAATTCCGGATGCCAACACAAAATACCTGGATACTATTAGAAAGAGCATGACCCCACAGGTAGCAAAATCGCTTTATGGTAAAATGCTTACCAAATATGTAGCCGACCGCAAAAAGGCAGAGGCTGCACCGGTGCAGTAGCCAGTTTTCAGAAAAATAAAAACTTTGAAGATAAAATTTAAACATAGGGCAGATAATTACTTTTGGGTTACTGCCCTATTAATTTTTATTGTGGGTACACTGTACTATTTAATCAGCAACACTACTACGCTTGACATAAATATACACGATACCTATTTTGTAATCGACTGTTTTCATTTTACCGTGTTCTTTACACTGCTCTATTTTTTCTTGGGGGCAATATATTGGATACTGTATACCCTACGGCTTAATATAAGCCCTAAGCTCACAAAACTCCACGCTAAGGCCACTACAGGCATTGTATTTATTTATCTTGTGGCAACACCAATTTTGAATATCATTTATAAAGATTCGTTTTATAATGATTCTGCCGAAATACTTCCGTTATTACTTTTCGCAATATTTATTCTCCTTCAGCCATTATTACTGATTAATATAATTGTTGGATTGGTTAGGGGAAAGGCAAATTGAAAAAGGAAACCCTACACAACAGAGGTTATCAATTTTAGGATATTTAAAATTGACGAATAAACCCCTTTATCAACTACATCTGTAAGCTTTGCATAGCTGCTTTTAAGGCCGCCGCGGCATGCTTAACCATTTCCGGCCAGTCTTCGGCAGCAGCGCCATTGGCACCATCAGAAATATATTTTAAGCACAAAAACGGAATTTGCTCCTGCATGCATACCCACGCCAGCGGATAGGCCTCCATATCTATTACATTATAATCGGTCGTGTTATGGTCTACCACAAAGCTATCGCCCGTGCCACATACGCCTTGGGGCATTCCGTCAATTTTAAGGCCGTTTAACAGCACCGGATCGTGTACTGCAAACGGAGTTTCATATTTTTTAAAACCAAGCGCTGTAACGTCCATATCGCGTTGTACAAATGATGTACAGCAAACCACATCGCCGCGCTTGTGCGTAAGGCTACCTGCCGACCCCAAATTAATTACTATACCCGGTTTTTGCTTATCTATGGCTTTTACCAGATGGTACATGGCATTTAGCTTGCCTATACCCACAAAAAGCGGGTTAACATAGGCAAACTCGTGTGTAGCTTCAGATTCTAAAGCAAAAACAAATAACGGGTTTTGCGAAAGGAGGTTTTTTATAGCGGAATTATCAAAAGCGGGAAGCAGCATACGTGCAGAATTAAATATGTTGGCAAATGTATAAAAAAACAAAACCGCCTCAGTTTCCTGAAGCGGTTGTTTTATTGAGCCGATAGAGGGACTCGAACCCACGACCTGCTGATTACAAATCAGCTGCTCTAGCCAGCTGAGCTACACCGGCGTTCTCAATACGGGTGCAAATATAAGAGTGGTTTTTAAATTTCCAAAATTATTTTAGCACTTTTTATTGATTTTTTTTGATTAAAGTGCGTTGATCTTTGCAACAAGCTGACCGGCAGTTTCTTCCAGTTGTTGGTTGATTTTTTTAAAGTGCGCTTTTTTATCTTCTACTTTTTTAGCGTTTACTTGCTTGATTAATGCATCAAAAGCACTAATTGCCTCATCTACTATAGCTTCTGATTTTTCAGACGGTTTTCCTGTAGTTGTAAGCTCTGTTAGGTAAACTGCTTCAATAATATCTCCTAATACGAAATTGATATCTTTTTTTAAATTTTTAACGCTTGACATGTCTTCTTGTTTTTTAATTATCGTGCAAAACTACAATTTCTATCCTATTTTTTTGTTAAGAAATGTATATTTCTAACAAAGTGGCCGTTCCTGTAAGCGAATATGTAGTTAAACCGGCAGGTATAAGTACTGTATCGCCCTTTTTAAAGGTATATGTCACATTATCTGCCTCAATACTATATTCTCCATCAGTACATATATAAACCGTAAAACTATTGCCATTTTTGCTAATTTCGGTAAAACCGTTTAGCGGCAAAAAGTTAGTAGTAAAATAAGGGCAGTCTACCATGGTATTGCTCTTATTCTCATCTTTATTATATTCCTTTTTAGTATCGGTGGTATTGTAGTTCATGGCATCCAGTGCCTGCTCCACGTGCAACTCACGGCCTTTGCCGTTAGCATCTACCCTGTCCCAGTCGTAAATACGGTACGTAATATCAGATGTTTGCTGAATCTCTGCAATTACTATACCTGCGCCAATGGCGTGTATGGTACCGGTTTCTAAAAAGTACACATCGCCTTTTTTAGCCTCAACCTGGTTAAGGATATCAATTAGCTTTTTGCTTTCCAGTTTTTCTAAATACTCTTCGGGGCTTGATTTTTCTTTAAAGCCCACAATAATGCGCGATCCCGGGTCGGCCTGCATAACATACCACATTTCGGTTTTGCCAAAAGAGTTGTGGCGTTGTTTAGCCAGCTCGTCGTTAGGGTGCACCTGTATAGAAAGGTCTTCGCGGGCATCTAAAAACTTAAATAATAGCGGAAACTGCGCCCCAAACTGCTCGTGCACTTTAGTGCCCAGCACCTCTGTAGGAAACTGCTCCAGCAAATAGGTTAATGGCTTTCCGGCATATTCGCCCTCTCTAACCACGCTTACGTTTCCGCTTACAGCAGAAAGCTCCCAACTTTCGCCGGTAGTTTGTGTAGGTATGTTTTTACCAAGATCGGTCTTAAGTTTTGTGCCACCCCAAATCCTGTCCTGCAGTATGGGTTCAAACACTAATGGGTAAAATTTAATGCTCATAATTTCTTATTCTCCTTTATAGGTTACAAAATTTCTTGGGGTTTCGTATAAGGTAATCTCTAATGTTAATTTTGGGTCTAAACGCGGACGCATGCGGTTCCAGATCACCACGGCAATATTCTCGGCCGTAGGGTTCAGGTTAGCAAACTCGGGCACATCCAGGTTAAGGTTTTTATGATCGAAGGGTGTTTCTACCTCATCGGCAATAATATCCTTAAGTATTTTAATATCTATAACATAGCCGGTCTCCGGGTCTATATTGCCCGTAACGCTTGCTATAAGCTCGTAGTTATGCCCATGAAAGTTAGCATTGTTGCATTTACCAAAAACGGCATTATTGCGCTCCTCTGTCCAGTCTTTGCGGTACAGGCGGTGGGCGGCATTAAAATGGGCGCTTCGGCTAACGGTAACTCTCATTTTGGTTGTTAGTTATTAGTTGTTAGTTGATGGTTGTTGGTTTTTGGTTGTTGGTTTTTGGTTGTCGGTTGTCGGTAAAAAGCTTCGGTTCAGACCAACAACTGACAACCAACAACCATCAACTATATCTTATGTTCTTCTAAAAAATGGTAAAACTCATCAAATATTATCCTGAACCAAACGGTATATAATTCCGGACTGGCCAGCATATCATTCTTTACATCTTCAATAGCCATCCATTTCCAGCTTTCGGCTTCGTCGCGGTTTATTTGGGGTGCAGCATCATAATAGCCAATCATAACATGATCAAACTCATGCTCTGTAAGGCCATTATCAAAAGGCGCTTTATAAATAAACGAAAACAGTTCTTTAAGCTCTGTAGTAAAGCCCATTTCTTCGCGAAGCCTGCGTGTACCGGCCTGTAGGTTGGTTTCGCCATCGCGTTGGTGGCTACAGGTGGTGTTGGTCCATAACAGTGGCGAGTGGTATTTTTGGGCAGCACGCTGTTGCAGCATAACCTCGTTTTTAGAGTTGAGCACAAAAACCGAGAACGCACGATGAAGCAGCGCTTTTTCGTGGGCTTCCATTTTTGGCATCAGCCCAATAGGCTCGTCCTGTTCGTTAACCAGTATTACTTTTTCTTCTGTCATAAACTCCTAATAGCTTTCAAAAATAAGAAAAGTTTTGCGGATATGAAGTGGTTTAACTTTTTGATTGGAATGTTTGACAAACTATGTTGCAAAAACATTTGTCAGGATTATTATATTTATTGATGCCAATTATTTATCCTTAATTAAATATATTTACCACACCAACAATTAAACCATGAAAAAAATTAATTTATTTATTTTACTTGTAGCCTTAGTAGTAACATCTTGCAATAACAAACCCATTATTGAAGAAGAAGGGTTTGATTATGGGGCAGTAAAAAACAACAGATACACAAACAGATTTTTTGATATCCAGATAGCTATCCCTCAAAATTGGGTGGTGCAAACACAGGAACAGTCTAAAGAGCTGATGAAGGAGGGCGCTGAATTTGTAGCTGGAGATAACGAAAAAATGAAGGCTGCCATAAAAGCATCTGAAGTAAACTCTGCCTCGTTACTAACAGTTTTTCAATATAAGGAAGGCATTGCCGAAATTTTTAACCCAAGCTTTATGCTTGTAGCAGAGAGCTTAAAGAGAGCGCCAGGTGTAAGAAGCGGAGAAGATTATTTATCTCAAAGCCGAAAGTTACTTCTTTCAGGACAGGTACAATACAAGCATATAGACGAAAATTTCAAAAAAGTAAGGGTTAACGGCTGGGAATTTTATGCCATGAATCTTGCTATAGAGATGGAGGGAGTATCTATATATCAAACCTATATGGCTACAGTTAAAGATGGTTTTGCCTTATGCTTTATATATTCTTATAATGATGAAGAGCAAAAAGCACAGCTGGAAAAGGTAGTGCAGTCTATAGACTATTATAAAAAGAAATAGAAAGATCCGCATGGTACACATGCGGATCTTTTTTTTATCCCCTTCTGCACTTATCGCTGCAGTATTTGACCTCATCCCAGTTGTTTTGCCATTTTTTGCGCCACGTAAATTCGCGGCCGCAGGCAGCACAAGGCTTAGACGGCAGATAGCTCTTGTTGCCCTTGTAGGTGGTACTTTTCATAATCGTTTATTTTGATGACCGATCCAAGATCTGCCAGCAGGCTGTAAAGCCCAAAGAACATGCGGTTTACGTAAATAAAGTGCTTAGAGCCACGGTTACCATTCATTTTACGCAGGGTCTTATCGTTAGCAAATTTTTCGCTTAGTGCGGCAATGGCCCCTGTAAATGACGGATCTGAAAAATCAAAGGTTTCCGACTGGTACGGCCTTGTAAATACCTGCAACAATTCTTTAAACAAAGCAGCAAAAAAATCGGCATCGGCAGGTTGATCTTTCACTTTTAGAACTTCAAGTTCGATAAGTTTTTCCCTAAAAAGAGCATCATTTTCTAAAACGCCTTTTTGTATGAGTTCGAAATACGGAATGTAAAAACTGTCCGGTATTTTTTTCATGCAACCAAAATCGATCGCTATAAGGTTACCCTCGGCATCAACCAAAAAGTTACCGGGATGCGGATCGGCATGAAAATATTTTAGCTTATGGATCTGGAACATGTAAAAGTTAAACAGCGCCTGCCCTACCCTGTCGCGCTCCTCCTGAGAGTGCGGCATCTTGGTATATTCTGAAAGGTGGACACCATTCATCCAATCCATTGTAATTATCTTCTCGCAGGACAGTTTAGGGTAGTAATGCGGAAACCTAAGGTTCTCAATACCCTCGCAGGCCTGGCGTACAAACTCGCTTTGCTGGATTTCTAACACATAATCGGTCTCCTCTGTAAGCTTGTCTTCAATTTCCTGAAAATACTCGTCTGACGTGCCCTGAAGGTTAAACATCCTTATGGCAATGGGCTTTACAATAGCAATATCGGTACTAATACTGTCTCTAACACCTGGATACTGAATTTTAACCGCAAGGTCTTTACCGTCTTTTTTGGCTCGGTGTACCTGCCCAATACTGGCAGCATTTATAGAGTCGGCACTAAACTCATCAAACAGTACGTGCGGCTCTGTGCCAAAGTACTTTTTAAACGTTTTTACTACAAGCGGTGCCGATAGTGGCGGAACCGAGAACTGGCTTAGCGAAAACTTATCTACATAACTTTGCGGCAGCAGGTTTTTTTCCATGCTAAGCATCTGGGCCACTTTAAGGGCACTGCCTTTAAGCTCTTTAAGCCCATCATAAATATCGGCGGCGTTATTTTCGTGCAGGGCATCTTTGGTTAACTCTGGGTTAACCATTTTTTGCCCGTAATATTTAAGGTAATTCCCCCCTACCTTCACACCTGTGGTAACCAGTTTGGCCACCCTGTCAATCTTATTTGTGGGGATAGAATCGAGTCTTTTCATGTAATTAAGCTGTAAATTTTTCTTTAAAGATGAATTTGCCCAGGTCGAAAAGGCTGCCCAATGGCGAGTTATACACCAGGTCGTTAGACGCCTTAACCGATTTTTCTATAAAAATATCGGTCTTTTCGAAACCCGGAGAGGTATCCTGCAACCAGAATTTAAAGATGGATAAAAACTGTAGCCAGGCTGCCTCGCGCAGGGCATCGCCCTGAAATTTATCTGCCTTTTGGTTTTTAAGCTCAAACGGCTTATCCAGCACGGCCTGTGCATATTTGCCAAACTCGGCACGCAGCTCTTTAAGCTTTCGGATGTTATCTAATTTAGACGACCCCTCGTTAAGGCTGTACACCACAAAACTCCTGTTGGCGGTAGCAATTTCAAAAAAGGTAAAGTAAAAGGCGCTCAGCTTTTCTACACCACCAAAGTCGGCATAGGTTGGCGATGGCTCCAGTGTTTCCAGCGCATGGTTAAACATCTCTACAAAGTAAAAACGCTCCAGCGAATCGAATGATGCAAAGAATTTATAAAAGTCGGCTTCTTCAAAACCGTTCTCTTTAGCAAACTTATAAACCGTAGCTGGCTTAAAGCCATGCATAAGGCAATAGTCAGAATATTTATCTATAATATCAGCTTTGGTAAGCTGCTCTCGTGGTATTATTTTTTTTGTGGCCATAATTAAGTTCAGATTTAAGATTGCAGATTTAAGAATTAAAACCAGAATCGTAGATTATCATAACAAATTTAATACCTAAAATAACATCAAGCCGTTGAAGCCATGTTAATTATCGTTCAAAAAAAATGAAAGATAGCCGCGTTAATTACGCCTTATATTCTTAAACAGAAAATACCCATACATAGGTATTGCTACAACAGCTTTAATAAACTACATTTACCTAATAACCAATAATTTAAACCAATGAAAAAACAACACTTACTATTGGCTTTTGCACTGTGTGGCATTATGGCTGTTTCGTGCAAAAAAACAGGTCCAAACGAACAATCGGCAGCCAACCTTGCCGCAACAGATACTACAGCAACAGCCGTACCGGCCACCGAAAAAAACATTGCCATTGTTAAGGCATCTAATGAAGCTTTTGTAAAAGATGATGTAGCAGGTGTTTTTAAAGATTATGGGGATACGTTTACCGAATATGGCGATACCGGTGAAGCCCACGTTTACAAGAGCAAAGACAGCCTTATATTAAACCATAAGCAGTGGAGGGCTGCTTTTCCTGATTTTAAATGTACAAACGAAAAGTACTATGCCAATGGCGACGAAGTGGTAGTGATAGCCGACTGGACCGGCACCTGGAGAGGTGACCTTATGGGCCAGAAAGCTACCGGCAAAACATTAAAATTTAAAGACGCCGAAATTTATACGGTTAAAAATGGTAAAATAACAGCACACAGCAACATTATGCCACCAAAACCCATTGCCGAAAGTGTTGGCTTTGTTTGGCCAAAAGCCAAAAAATAGATTTCTGAAAAAGCTGCTAAATCCTCCGCCACGCGGAGGATTTTTTGTTTACTGCGTACATACAATAATAAAGTGGAAATGTAAGCCGTGATTAATTTTTGCTGTTATATTTGCCGGAAGGCTTACAAGAAATGCGGCGTTTAAACTATTCACGATAAATGAGTTTCGAAAACTATATAATAAAGGCAAAGTACCTGCTCCCGCCCTTTTTAAAAATCACATTGTACACCGTTGGTGGGCTTGCTCTATTCAGGTGGATTTTTAGCATCTACTTTAACAGTATAGAAATAAACGAAGAACTGTGGGAACTATGGCTACCCTTGTTTTTACCAATGTTACCCATTTTTATTTGGCTAAACCCGCGTACAACAATACTGATATATAAAAATGCACGGTCTGAAGGAAGCATTGCTATAATTGCCATGTTTACCATGATTATGATGGGCATTATTACACAAAAGTACATTACAGTTACCACTTCAAAAATAATTACCTTAAATAATGTAGAAAGCATTTCGAAGTTTGAAAAAGCACGCTATTACTATTTAGACACTTATGAGATAGATACCACCCGAATACGTAAATATTCTGAAATATCTGAAAGTAAATTCGGTAATAAAACTATACTAACCATGTATTTTGTAACGCCATTTAAAACCCAGTATGCGCAACAACCTATACAATACTGGTACGGTATACAATTTAAAAAGCTTATTTATAATAAGCTTACGGGTAAACAAAAAGATAATGAGTTTAAAGGTTTTACAGAAATGTGTAATCGGGAGGTAAGAAATCACAACTATTACGCTTCAAATCTTTTCGAAAGGCTGCCAAAATCTGTAGACTCAGAAAAATATCTCATCGCAGCACAACAGCAATCAAACTTGATTAATAATAAGAGTAATATTATTTTGAGGCCGGTTTTTGAGCGCCCCCAAAGTAACAACCGGTTTACACTAATATGGGTATTTTATACTTTCCTTGCAAGCCTGGCCATCTTTATGTTCTTTCTAATATTTCCTAAATACAGTAAGCGCCTGCATGACAAGAAACTAACTTACCGAATGTATATTGATGGTATTAAAAAGGTTTTCTACATTAAATAGAATAAAGTGGAACCTGTTCAGGACGAACCTAAAAAGCAATAGCCCTACACCAAATCAGCACATTTAAGGGCGCACTTTTCGCCATCTATGGCTGCAGAGATAATACCACCTGCGTAGCCTGCACCTTCGCCACACGGGTAAAGGCCTTTTATTTGCACATGCTCTAAAGTTTCTGGGTCGCGGGGTATGCGCACCGGCGATGATGTACGCGATTCTGGAGCATGCAATATGGCTTCGTTAGTTAAGTAGCCGCGCATCGATTTGCCGAAATCTATAAAACCCTGACGCAAAGTCTGCGTTAAAAACCCGGGGAATACCTGGCCTAATTCTACCGGTGTAGTACCCGGAACATAAGACGTTTTTGGTATATCTGCCGATACTTTGCTTTGTGTAAAGTCGATCATTCGCTGGGCGGGTACACGTTGTGTTTCGCCGGCAAGGTGCCAGGCACGCTGCTCTATACTTTTTTGGAATTCCATTCCGGCCAACGCGCCAAATTTGGCAAACGGAGCAAAATCTTCCAGTTTAAGCTCTACTACAATACCGGAGTTGGCGGTTTCCTGGTCGCGTTTAGAGGGACTCCAACCGTTGGTTACCACCTCGCCGGGGCTGGTGGCACACGGGGCAATTACCCCACCGGGACACATACAAAACGAATACATGCCACGGCCGTTAACCTGCTTTACAATAGCATACGGGGCAGGTGGCAAAAATTCGCCACGGCCTGTATTAAAATCGCAACTGTACTGTATACTGTCTATTAAGCTTTGCGGATGCTCGGCACGAACGCCAAGGGCAAACGGTTTGGCCTCTATATAAATTTTCTTACGGTCGAGTAATTCAAAAATATCCCGGGCAGAGTGGCCCGTTGCCAATATTACTTTCTTAGCATTTATGGTGTCACCTTTTTGGGTCACCACGCCCTGCACCTCATTATCTTTTACCAAAATATCGGTTACTCGGGTTTCAAACAACACCTGTCCGCCAAACTCCAGTATCTTTTCGCGCATAGACGCAATAATCTTAGGCAGTTTATTGGTACCTATGTGCGGGTGGGCTTCAACCAAAATTTCGTCAGACGCACCAAAAGCCACAAAAAGCTGAAGGATACGGTCTACATCACCGCGCTTTTTAGAACGGGTGTACAGCTTACCATCAGAATACGTTCCGGCACCGCCTTCACCATAGCAATAGTTGCTGTCTTCGCTAACAATATGGTCGCGGTTAATAGCTTTAAGGTCGCGGCGGCGCTCCTGCACATCTTTACCTCTTTCTAAAACTATTGGTTTTATACCGAGTTCAATTAACTGCAAAGCTGCAAAAAGGCCTGCTGGCCCGGCACCTATAATTATAACTTCTGGACTGTTAGAAACATCTTTATAATTGGGTAGCGGCGTAGGTTTTTCGGTATATTCTTCTTTATAATACACCGCCACCTTAAGGTTTATCTTAATAGCTTTCTGGCGGGCATCTATAGAGCGCTTTATTATGGCAATATGACTAATATCTACAGGGTTTACCTGCATTAATTTAGCAATATGCTGCGTTAGTAAAGGCTGCTGTGCGGCAACCTCCGGGGCTACCTGTATTTGAAGTTCTCTTGGCATAGGGCAAAAATAAGCAATATTTTTGTTTATAGCCAATGCACAATTTTTGCAATGTATTATTAGATCCTTCGACTCCGTTGCACTTCGCTCAGGATAACATCACTCACTTATTAACTGTAAACTGCGACTGAACACTGCCTACTGTAAACTGCGACTGCCTACTGATTTACTCATTCTCTTCAAAGGCATGCAAGGCGAAAGACGCCAACCAGTGCTCGCCCTCGTAATTACCATCTACAATAGCAGGTAGCGAGTAGTTTAAGTGCACATCGGCAAGGGTTTTTAAATGTCCCAGTTGTTTAGGATATTGTTTGGCAAGGTGGTATAGGTTCCAGGCGCGGCTAAAATTAAGTCCGTCCAGGTGTACAAGGTGGCCATCGCTACGGTCTGACACTTTACCTGGCTCCCACTTATAGTTTTTATCGAATAATGGTTTTGCGAAATCTTTTAGCCATTTCAAGAATTCTTTCTCCGGCATAACACGCTGCATAATGGCAATTTCTTCCATACATGGCGACAGAAAATCAGTACCGCTGGGCTCCCATGCAAAGGGGCAGTCGGCATCATTTTTAAAAAGTCGAAGTGCGTTGTCGCGAAGGCTGTTTTGCAGCGGCAGGTTATTGGCATGCACGGCATAATCCCATGCAAGTGCCATACCAAAGGCGGTGTTAGGATGCGTTCCCACCCTTAACGGATAGTTTAATTTAGGCAAAAACTCTATGTAGCGCTGTATAATAAGATCGCTCAACGGTTTTAAATTGGCAGCCATTTCTTGGACATAAGCCTCGTTAGTAGTCTCCAACTCCAACTGAAGCTTTAATACCCACGCCCAACCGTAGGTACGTTCGTATGATTTTTCGTGAGGTTTGCTCAGGTAAGCCACCTCCTGCTGTATGTTGTCTTTAGAAAGATTTACCTTCAACTTATTGATGATATCCTGCCTGTTTTCAAGGTTTGGAAAATGCTTTAACAGATACACGAGGCTCCAATGCCCGTGCACCGACGAATGCCAGTCGAAACAGCCGTAAAAAGCGGGATGCAGCTTTTTAGGCCCGGCAAGTTCGGTTTCATCAGCTAATAGCTGGCTTAGCTTGTTAGGATATTCCTGTTGCAGGCATTTAAGCGGCAGTTTGGCAAGCCCATTGGCACGCTCTAAGGTCAAATCTTGTGCAAAAGTTATCGAGGTAACAAAAAGTAAGGCAGTTAGATAGTGTTTCATTAAAGTTTTTATGTTATTGATTTTTTATAACCGATGTAAGTTGGTAAACAGCCGGATTGCCATCGGGGTCGTCCATTTTTGTAAAGCCCGCTACTTCACCATCGTTCAAAGTAAGACTTCCTGTTTTACTTAAAAGCAGGTTGCCCCTATTGGTTTCTTTAAAAGTAATAGTGCGGCCAGCGGATTTAATGTATAATGTTTCACCCGCATTTACAGTAGAATTTATAATGTTTACTACGCCAGACACGTTGTTAGCAACTACCATTTTATTGTGCCCGCATTCTAATATATTATCTCTAATACTGGTTAATCGCGGCACAATACCTGTACTCATATCCATAACAGGCGATGCATAATTATTTCCATAAGCCTCTACACCGGGATTAATACTTTCCGGCAAACCGGTTGCCATTATAAAATAATCATCGGTAATTTTGCTGCTGTTTAAATCGCTGGCCGTTACGTAATTATTTGCTATTGTTACCAGAGAATTTATTACCGTTACACAGGCACCCTGCAAAATATTAGGAGCCACTACCGGTAATGCCCCATAGCCCGCAGCGTTGGCAAAGCGGTTATTTAGTATGTTTATACTGTTACAGGCGTGGTCTGAGCCATCAACTGTAACAGCATTGCCCAGGTTCTCGAACCAGCAATTATCTATGGTTACATTTTCGGCGTAGTTGATATATACCCCATGATCGCCTTCCTGAAACGTAGAATTTATAAACGACACCACCGCCGAGTACGATCCTAAATTTTCTATACCAGGCCCGTACGATATATCTACAACATGGCCTTTATGAAAAGTATTGTTGTTATTAAATCCGTTAAATGCCGAATTTAAAAATGTTAGCTGCCCCTGCTGCCCTGTAATTTTTAGCGCTGAGCTTGATTTGGGCGACTCTGTACTCATTCCCACATTTATCATTTCAAACAGCAGGAACTGATTTGGCAAATTGCCGGTTACCCCGCCTTCTAAATAAATTCCATTACCCCTAAAACCAATAATATCTATATTTTTAAATGATGACGACCACGTGCCCCCATCGTTATTTTTAGATGCACTGGCTTTAAAATGAAAACAACCTTTAAATGGTACAGTCTCCCTGAATTTTACACCTCCCAAAATTTTAAGGTTTGAAATGGACACATTAACAGGACCCGACGGAACTTCGAAAAGATAGGGTACTTCTGTACCTCCTTCTTCAGCTGTTTTAGCATACAGTATTGTTAATTCTTTTGAGTCTCCTGTTATATTAACACCATTTTTAAGGTCTATTTTATCTACAAGCCAACCGCCATTAGGTATATAAACAGTGGTACTTTTTGTTGGTGCATTATTATCATTATTATGCGATGCAAAATCTATAGCTGCCTGTAACTTCTCGTTAGTATTTTTGCTGTTTGCACCAAAATATCTCAGATTAACATAGCCATCATATTGCCTAACCCACATGCCTCCGGTTGCGCTTTTAGCTTTTATTAACGTACCATCGTTATCTTTACTAAAATACGATTTACTGTCTTTAAAAATAGCATCAGTACGCCACATAAAATGTCCACCACCACCATCGATGCTATTGCTATGATATTTTACATACACAACATCGTCAGGTTTCGCAATCAGGTTTCGCAAATCGGCTATTGTTGCAACAGCAGGTATTGAGTTTAAAGAGGGTTGAATTTGCTGAGCCTGCAACGATTTTGCTGGAGCTGGCTTTACCCTGGCAGGCGTTTGTGCATAGCCGCATATTTGCAGGAGCAGTAACAAAAGCACAAATATATTTTTTAGATTAAAAAAGCTGAATTTCATTTACTATGGTGTGTAATTCCAAAAATACATATTTATTCTGTATTTAAGCAGGCATCAAACTTTGTAACTTTGCCAACCTGAAACTTTGCGCATTACAATGAGAAAAATAAAACTTATATGGGATTTTAGAGGCCCTGCTGCTGCTAAAACCGCCGAACATCACGAAATTCATTTAAAAGAATTTATAACCATAGAAAAACTACCACTTAACATTACAGGGTTTACCATTTTAAATGACATGCATGCCATTGCCTTTATGGTTGTAACCGATGAGCACATGGTAGCAGTACGCGATGCCCTTAAACCGCACCGTGGGGAGCTTTATGAGGGGTAGTTGATAGTTGTAAGTTATTAGTTATTGGCAGCTTCATCAAATTATAGCGAACCTTAACAACGGTCAATTAATTGAAGTTTTAAAGGGATTTTAGTAGGTGTTTTATCCCAAAAAATACCCATTAATGGGTATAGGTTAATGTGTTAAAAAAAACTTAAATTTAACAATTAACCTTCAAAAATATCAAAATGAAATTTCGACTTTTTCTCCTTATCGCTATTATAGCTTTAACAACAACATCTTGCTCTACAACAGTATATTATCAGCTGTACAAAGCCACTCCGGTCAATAAATCCAATCAACAGGGAGATCTTATTTATGAAGATGAAAGTTGTAAGGTTACCTATAACTTCTGGAGCGAGGCCGGAAATGCAGGGTTTATTTTTTACAACAAAACAAATGAAAACATTACAATTAACCTTTCTGACAGTTATTTTGTACTAAACGATTTTGCCTATGACTATTTTAAAAACCGTATTTATACTACCAGTAACGAACAAAGTTTATCTATCGATAAAAAAACAACTGCAGCAGTACAATTAAATGGGCTTTTTGTGCCGCTTTTCGGTATGCAGTCATTACAAAAGGGTATTGTACATTCATCCGGATCTTCAATTGCTGTAACCGAGAGTAAAACTGTGTGCGTGCCAGCAAAAACATCTAAAATAATTTCAGAATTTTCAATAAATGAGCTGAGGATAAAAAACTGCAACCTGCTTAAATATCCATCAAAAAAACAGGTTAGTCCGGTAAATTATACCAAAGACGATAGTCCACTTGTTTTTAGCAACCGTATATCTTACAATGTAGGTGCCGGTAATACTGTAAAGTTTCAAAACGAATTTTATATTTCAGAAATTTCTAACCACCCAAGCAGCGAATTCTTTTCTGTACAACGTAGTAAAGAATGTGGAGAAAGTAAAAGTGTTAATGCATCAAATTACATATCGGCAGATAAATTTTATATTAGCTACAATAAGGGTGTCGATGCAGCAAAATATTAATCAGAGTGCATCTAAACAAAAAAGCAGCGATGGTACTACCATCGCTGCTTTTTTTTCTGACAACTGTTAACCGTTAACCAACAACTAATTCGCTACTTCGCTAATAAACTTAATGCGCATTAACCTGAGCTCTTCGGTATCATAATCGCCATCAAATTCTTTAAGGGCGTCATTAATGCTATCGGTTTCACTTTCCATGTAGTAGTCATGAATTTCTTCTTGTTGCTCATCATCCAAAATATCATCTACCCAATACTTAATGTTAAGTTTGGTACCGCTGTAAACAATTTGCTCCATTTCTTTAAGCAGGGCATCCATAGCCAGGCCTTTAGCTTTTGCAATATCGTTTAAAGACAGTTTCCTGTCGATATTCTGAATAATATATAATTTAAGTGCCGAATTAGCTCCAGTGGTTTTAACCACAAGATCGTCCGGACGCATAATATCGTTATCTTCTACATAGCGGGTAATAAGCTCTACAAAGTCTTTACCATATTTCTTGGCTTTACCTTCGCCTACGCCGTGTATACCGCTTAACTCCTCTATGGAAACAGGATATTTAAGTGCCATATCTTCCAACGATGGGTCCTGAAACACCACAAATGGCGGCACGCTAAGTTTTTTGGCTACTTTTTTACGCAGGTCTTTAAGCATGGCGGCAAGCGCCTCATCGGCTACGCCGGTTGCTTTGGCAGCGGTTGCTACAGCTTCTTCTTCGCTATCATTATAGTCATGGTCTTCGCTCATCATAAAAGAGTGCGGGTTCTTTATAAACTCCTCTCCTTTTTTGGTAAGCTTAATAACACCATAGGTCTCAATATCTTTAGATAAAAAGTCTACTACAAGTACCTGCCTTATAAGAGCCATCCAAAACTTCTCGTCAAAATCTTTACCAATGCCAAAAAATGGCTGGGCATCAGTTCTATGCGCTTTTATAACGGCATTAACCTTGCCGGTAAGTGTGTAAACAATTTCTTTACTCTTATACAGCATCTTGGTATCCCTAACTATTTCAAGCAGGGTAACCACCTGGTCTTTAGCTTCTTTTTTCTTTTTAGGGTTACGTATGTTATCATCCATCTCGGCACCTTCACCATTTTCGGCGTCAAACTCCTCCCCAAAATAATGGAGTAAGAATTTACGGCGCGACATCGATGTTTCGGCATACGCCACAACCTCCTGCAATAATGCAAAACCAATTTCCTGTTCGGCAACGGGTTTGCCGCTCATAAATTTCTCCAGTTTCTCAATATCCTTATAAGCATAATAGGCAAGGCAGTGGCCTTCGCCCCCATCGCGGCCTGCGCGGCCTGTTTCCTGGTAATAGCTTTCTAACGATTTTGGAATATCATGGTGAATTACAAACCTAACATCGGGCTTATCTATACCCATACCAAATGCAATGGTAGCCACAACCACATCTACATCTTCCATAAGGAACATATCCTGGTGGCGGGCACGCGTTTTGGCGTCAAGCCCTGCATGGTAGGGTACGGCACTAATGCCATTTACCTGCAGCACCTGGGCTATTTCTTCTACTTTTTTACGGCTAAGGCAGTATATAACCCCGCTTTTGCCTTTGTGCAGGCGTATAAACCTAATTATGTCTCCCTCTACATTTTTAGTCTTCGGGCGAATTTCATAATACAGGTTAGGCCTGTTAAACGATGCCTTAAAAGTGTTGGCATCGGTCATGTCCAGGTTTTTAAGTATATCTTCCTGAACCTTTGGCGTAGCGGTGGCGGTAAGGCCAATAACCGGTACATCGCCCAAGTTACGGATGATAGAACGCAGGTTACGGTATTCCGGTCGGAAATCGTGTCCCCATTCTGATATACAGTGCGCTTCGTCTATCGCCACAAAAGAAATTGGCACGCCCTTTAAAAAAGCAGTGTATTCTTCTTTAGTAAGCGACTCCGGTGCCACATACAGCAGTTTGGTAAGGCCAGACGTAATATCTTTCTTAACCTGGTTTATCTCTGTTTTGGTAAGCGATGAGTTTAATACGTGGGCTATGCCGGCTTCTGAAGACAGGGAGCGTATAGCATCTACCTGGTTTTTCATAAGCGCAATAAGGGGGGATACCACAATGGCAGTCCCTTCGAGCACCAGTGCGGGCAGCTGATAACACAGCGACTTGCCACCACCGGTAGGCATTATTACAAATGTGTTATTGCCTGAGATGATACTGCGTACAACACCTTCCTGCAGGCCCTTAAATTTGTTAAAACCAAAATATTTTTTTAACTCTTTATGTAAGTCAATTTCGGTCGATTTCATTATATCAATTATAGTAATTTACATAAATTTGCAGAACATAAAGATACAAAAATCTTTTAATCCCGCAACTTTTTAAACATTTAGCAAGTTTGATAAACAACGAAGCAATACTGGCCTCTGCCAGAAAAACCATACTTTCTGAAAGTGAGAGCATTGCCGCACTAACGCAGTACCTGGACGAGGATTTTGCAAAGTCTGTACAAACAATATACAACGCTAAAGGCCGCCTTGTTATTACCGGCATTGGCAAAAGCGCCCTAATTGCTGCTAAAATTGTTGCTACCCTTAATTCTACCGGCACCCCATCGGTATTTTTGCACGCCGCCGAAGCCATACATGGCGATCTTGGCATGCTGCAGCCCGATGATGTTGCCATTTGCCTTTCTAAAAGCGGCAACAGCCCCGAAATTAAAATACTGGTACCTTTACTTAAACGTTTTGGCAATGCACTTATTGGCATAACGGCAAATAAAAATTCGTTTTTAGGAAAACAATCCGATTTTGTACTTCATGCGTATGTTAGTCAGGAGGCCGACCCTTTAAACCTTGCCCCTACCAACAGTACAACAGCACAATTGGTTTTAGGCGATGCACTGGCGGTTTGCCTTATGGAAATGCGTAACTTTACCAGCGAAGATTTTGCTAAGTACCATCCCGGTGGTGCATTGGGCAAGAAACTTTTGCTGCGTGTTGGCGATATGTTAGATGGCACGCACAAACCAATGGTAGCACCAGACTCAAGCATTAAAACAGCTATTGTAGAGATCTCTGAAAAAAGGCTTGGGGTTACTGCAGTGGTTGAAAACAATAAGGTTACAGGTATTATTACCGATGGCGATATTAGGCGAATGCTTAACGACCGCGATAATATTGCCGGGGTTACCGCTGCCGATGTAATGACGCGCAACCCCAAAACAATTACAACAGCAAGCATGGTATCTGAAGCTTTAAATACCATGGAAAATTACGCCATTACACAGCTTGTAGTGGCAGACGACGGCGAATATAAGGGCATATTGCACCTGCACGATATTTTAAAAGAAGGAATAGTATAATGGCTGAAGATAACGAAGAGAACATAGAAATACTTACGGTTGATACTTTTAACGATATACTATCTAAACTTGTAGGCTTAAGTATAACAAGCACAACAAGGACAGGAAATATGGAATGCATTAAAGTCAACACGAATAAAGATGAAGGTTCGGCAGTAATAGGTGATGACGACAAATATGCACTTCACATACAATGTGCCTGGCGTATTACTGATGAAAAAAAGATTTTAATTGGATGGTCAGATGTTTATAATTCAGCCACGTCAACAGAATATGAGCCTGATTTTGTATGGGATAAAATAGATGGAAATAAACGCGACGTAAATCTTAAGAAGTTAATAGCAGATAACGATCTTGTTATAAATGACGCTAAAGTTGATACTTATGGAGGCTTTAAAATATCTTTTACTAATAAAATGAATTTTGAAGCTTTTGCAGATGAATCTTATGATTCTTATTGCGAATTTTGGCGCTTAGTAGATAATGACCCTGAGAATTCTTGTCATTATGTAAGTACTCCTGAAGAAATGTATAGAGTTAAATAAATATTTTATTAATGGCAAAAAACAAAAATGTGGGCGGCGAAATGTCGTTCCTGGATCATCTTGAAGAACTTAGATGGCTGCTTGTTCGCAGTACAATTGCAATATTAATTGGCGCCTGTGTTGCCTTTGCCTTTAGCGAGTATATTTTTAATAATATAATATTTGCCCCAAAAAGGGCCGATTTTATTACCTACCGCTTTTTTTGCGACCTGGCTAATAAGTACGACCTTGATAAAAGTTTTTGCGTTACAG
The DNA here is from genome assembly GCF_000422725.1 of Flavobacterium subsaxonicum WB 4.1-42 = DSM 21790. Lineage (GTDB taxonomy): Bacteria > Bacteroidota > Bacteroidia > Flavobacteriales > Flavobacteriaceae > Flavobacterium > Flavobacterium subsaxonicum. Next base: position 269,109 of record NZ_AUGP01000018.1, on the reverse strand, counting down.
AGCTTCCTTTCAGCATCCAGAGCCGTACTATGGACGGCCAGTTTAGTACCGATATATGGACCTCGATAACCGCAGGCCTTATATTAGCTTTCCCTTTTATATTATTCCAGGTATGGAAGTTTATACGCCCTGCATTGTACGACACAGAGCGCAAACACGCTGTAGGCTTTATAGTAAGTACTTCAATATTATTCTTTTTAGGGGTGCTGTTTGGCTACTACTTAATTATGCCGCTATCGCTAAACTTTCTCGGCAATTATAAAATTAGCGATGTTGTAGAAAATAATATTGACTTAGACTCGTACCTTAGCCTTATTAAAACCACGGTTATATCGTGCGGACTGGTGTTCGAAATGCCTATTATTATTTTCTTCCTGGCTAAGTTAGGCCTTGTAACGGCAGGGTTTTTGAGAAAGTACCGCAAGTATGCGTTTGTAATAATATTAATTATTGCCGCAATAGTTACACCACCCGATGTTGTTAGCCAGATGATTGTTACAATACCACTGGTTATACTTTATGAAGTAAGCATACTTATTGCAGGCCGAATGAACAAAACACCTAAAATTGAAGAAACCAATGGCTGATTTAGTACAGGATTTTAACGACTACCGCCAAAAGATGAACGATAAGCTTTTGGCCGATAATAACAAGATTGTTAAACGCATTTTTAACCTGGATACTAATGCATACATGGCAGGTGCGCTGGATGTTAAAACCAAAGAATTGCTGGGCCTTGTGGCATCGGCAGTATTGCGTTGCGATGATTGTGTTAAGTATCATTTAGAAACCAGCCACAAAGAAGGCCTTACTAAAGATGAAGTTATGGAAGCCCTGGGTATTGCTACCCTTGTGGGCGGTACCATTGTAATACCGCATTTACGCCGCGCTTACGAATTTTGGGAAGCACTGGAAGAAAAAGCCGCCGGCGAAACTATTTAATATACTCTCAATGAAATTAAGGGCAGATAACTTAATAAAAACATATAAAGGCCGTAGTGTTGTTAAAGGCATATCGGTAGAAGTTAACCAGGGCGAAATTGTAGGATTGCTTGGCCCAAATGGCGCAGGTAAAACAACATCATTTTACATGATCGTGGGGCTTGTAAAGCCCAACAGCGGCAAGATTTTTCTGGACGACATGGAAATTACCAACTTCCCCATGTACAAGCGTGCCCAAAACGGTATTGGCTACCTGGCACAGGAAGCTTCGGTTTTTAGAAAGTTAAGCATCGAAGATAATATTATGAGTGTGCTACAGCTTACTACCCTTTCTAAAAAGGAGCAGGAAGCCAAAATGGAGGCTCTGATAGATGAATTCTCTCTAAACCACATACGCACCAACCGCGGCGATTTATTGAGTGGTGGCGAACGCCGCCGTACCGAAATTGCCCGTGCACTGGCAACCGACCCAAAATTCATTCTTTTGGATGAGCCTTTTGCGGGGGTTGACCCTGTTGCGGTCGAGGACATTCAGCGTATCGTAGCTCAGCTTAAAGATAAGAATATTGGTATATTAATTACCGACCACAACGTACAGGAAACTCTTGCTATTACAGATAAGACTTACCTGATGTTTGAAGGTGGCATCCTTAAAGCCGGTATACCCGAAGAGTTGGTACAAGACGAAATGGTACGTAAAGTATACCTTGGCCAAAACTTTGAGCTTCGTAAAAAGAAGATCGACTTCCACAAAACAAAAGGCGAAGAAGCCGACGCCACAGTACCAGATCAGGAAAATTTTTAAATACACCAAAAACCGTTCAAAAAGCAAAATAATTACTTCTTTTCGAACGGTTTTTTAGTATTCTCAAAAAAAGCTTTAGCTATACTGTCTTGTTTTATTTTTTGCACCAGCAGGTCGGCGCCATATTTCGTGAGATGATCTTTATCGCGCATGTACGTCTGGTTTTTGGCCGATAGCGCAGGAAAACTACTTGTATTAATTAAATCAACATAACTTCCTTTTAAATTCGGGCTAAGAAAGTTGTTGAGACTAATGGCGTAATCGTCAAGATAAAATTGGTTGTTATCAATCCCGTATTCATAACTCCTGGCTGCAATTACCGGATAAGGCACGGTGTAGCGTTCGGTCTGGCCAATAACAATTGCCTTAATCTTATAGCGCTTTAAATAGGCTGTAGTTTCTTTAAGGCCATGCAAAATAGCCTGCTTATCTACAACACTTTGCCCAGCCCAATTACCGCTAATTATAACCCCATCTATTTTACCGGCATTTTTTGGGATAAATTCGTAAAAAACATAATCCATTAATACCCTTAAATTTTTCTTCTTATTGTAGTAGCTTTTAACGGTTGGCAATGTGCCTGTTGCTGTTGCCTGTAAAAAATTGACATCTTTAAATTCTTCCCGCAAAGATTGCGATAGCTGCGCTAAATGGCTATCACCAATTAGCAATATATTTTTCTTACCACCTTCAAAACACAGACAGGTATTTTTTTTGTAAGATGCCATAGACTCTACAAAGCAGGTATCTTTACGGTACTGACTAAAAAAAGGCTTTCGCTTTATACCCGAATTAGCCGCTATAGCAAGTGTTTTATTGCTATACATTATTCTGTTGCTATTAAAATATTGTATAGAGAATACTCCGATAAGTAATCCTGCTGCAATAGTAGCAATAGTCCGTTTGCCCGAAAACTGCAACGTTTCCACACACCTGTATGACGTATACCCTAAAACTACAGACAGCAAACAATAACCAAGAACGGCAGCAAAACCTGTTCCGATGCCATAATACTGAGCTACAACATACACAGGCCAATGCCATAAATAAAGCGAGTAGGATATTTTACCTATAAACTGCAGACTGTTATTTCGTACTATTTTAAAGTCATTGTAATTAGCTATAATTACCAAAAATGCACCCGCAACGGGTATAAGCGTATAAAAACCAGGCCAAAGCAGTGATTCTTTAAGAGCAAAGAAACTCGCTAAGATTAGCAAGTAACCTACTATCGCGATAATTTTTGTTAGCACAGCCCCTCTTAATTTACCTTCTGCAAAAAAGGCAATACCGCCAAAAAGCATCTCCCAAGAGCGGGTGGGCAGCAGGTAAAACGATGCGCTGCTATTGTAATTAGAAACTATAACTGACATAACAAACACAAATATTGTGAGCGCTATAAATACAATTTTAAAAGTGCGTTTACTTTTAAAAATTTTATTAAAAAGCAATAAAACAAAGGGATATACCAGATAAAACTGCCACTCTACAGACAATGACCATGTGTGGAGAAACATATTGGTATCTGCCGAAGCATCAAAATAGGATGGAGAATTATACCAGTAAAATATATTGGATAAAAACAAAATGCTGGATGCTGCATTTTTAAGGCTCGCTTTATAATCATCCGGCAGGTAAAAAAAGAAACAGACTACAGTAAGCACTGCTACTAAAAAAAGTAAAGCCGGCACAATTCTGTGCAGCCGCCTCTCAAAATACTCATTAAACGAGAAAGTACCCTTATCAATCTGCCCAATAACAACACGGCTCATTAAATAACCGGATATAACAAAAAATACATCTACCCCGGTAAAGCCCCCTGAAAATAATTCTACCTTATAATGATACAATAGCACCCCAATAATTGCGATGGCCCTAAGGGCATTAATATCGTATCTAAAATATTTAGCAGAATTGTTTTGGAGCATTATTGTATACGCAATTTTTCAAGCTCAAAGAGGCTACCATTATAAATATTAACATCAACTGAACCATCAATCCCTTTTATGCCCCCTTTATCGGTAAATTGCCAAAAGAGCCATTCTTTTCTAATTTCGTCTTCAAAAAAACTATAGTTGGCAATCCAAAGGTTGTAGCCTTCAAACTCCTGTTTTAAAAAGTCGGTATAAAAACTCTCGCCACTGTAAATAATAGGTTTAACGCCGTAGTGCTTCTCTACCTTATCAAGCCAGCGCTTAAGTCCGCTTTTAAGGCTGTCCATACTTTGTTCGCTGGGTATTTTTTCGATATCTAAAACAGGGGGCAAATCGCCCTTACCGAGCTTTACGGTTTTAATAAAGTTTTCAGCCTGCTTAAGAGAGTTTTCATTAGGACGATAATAATGGTAGGCACCGCGCATAAATCCACCCTTTTTAGCTTCGCTCCAGTTACGGTCAAATTGGGTATCATCATCAATTCCGGCGGTAGACCTGATAAATACAAAATCAAGCGGAAACTCGCCTTTAGTGCGGTCTATACTATCCCAATTAATTTTGCCCTGGTAGTGCGATACATCTATACCAAATACCTTGTCTTTATGCCGGGCCACAATTTCATACAGGCGCAGGCTGGCAATTTTTTTTTCTTCTTTGGTAATAGCCTCAATACGCTTGTTGGTTTTAAAGCCAAGGTAGTATAAAAACCCATGACGGTACTGGTAGCCGGCCGCCACAATAAAAGATATAACGAGGAGCAGGAAAGAATATTTAAGAATTTTTCCCGGAGTAACTTTTTTAGAAGCTTTAGGCTTGGGTTTTCGGCGTACAGCCTTTTTATGCGTAGTTGTTGCTACGGCCCGCATTGGCGATGCCGCCTGCTTTTTTGCGGGCGCGCGTTTCATAGTCTAATGTGCAGCTTTAGCATTGTATTTACCCATAATAGCCGATAGCAACACATAAAATAATATTATTACCGGTATAGCCATATACTGCAATAAAAACAGTAATACTACAGATATTACAAGAAAAATTACCTGTGTTTTATTGGTATCCCAATTAAAATATTTGATTTTTAGGGAAAAAAGCCTAACCTCGCTGTTAAGCATAAAGGCACTCAAAAGGCTAATACCTATTAGCACATACGGATTGCTTAGTAACGAAAACACATAGCCGGTACCATCGCTGTGCGCCTGTATAACAGGAAGACTCATAATAAACAAGGCATTGGCCGGAGTTGGCAGGCCTATAAAAGAATCGGTTTGGCGTTTATCTATATTAAATTTAGCCAACCTGTAGCAAGAGGCCAGTGTTATAATAAAACCAACATAAGGCAACATGCCTAAATAAAAATTATCGGGGCTAAGGTTGTACTCCTCCTGGTTATCGGCAATGCCTACCAGCATCTGGAACATTATCATGCCCGGTACTACGCCACTGGTAACCATATCGGCTAAAGAATCCAGCTGAAGCCCAAGCTCGCTCTGTACTTTTAAAATGCGTGCAAAAAAACCATCCCAAAAATCAAAAAATATACCTATACATACCCATAAAAAAGCCATTTGCCAATTGGTATCAAAAGCATACACAAGGGCAATAAGGCCAGACGTAAGGTTAAGCAGCGTTACAAGGTTAGGTACGTGTTTCTTAAAAGGCATAGCAGCTATTTTTTTTATAAGCACAAAGTTAACACAATAAGTTAATAGAATTGGAGTTTAGTAATTGAGAATTTTATGTCATATTTGCACAAAATAACAGCATTGAGAAAGTTACTTTTTATTTTATTCTTTTGCACTCCATTTCTTGCTTATAGCCAGGTTGTTAGAAAATACTCCAATGAGTTTATGAGCATTGGTGTAGATGCTGCTGCCCTGGGTATGAGTAACGCAGTTACATCCAGCACGGCCGATGTTAACGCAGGCTACTGGAACCCCGCCGGCCTTTTAGGCGTGCAGGATAAGCAGCTTGCCCTTATGCATGCCAGCTATTTTGCCAATATAGCCCAATACGATTATGCCGCTTTTGCTATGCCCCTGGAAGACAGGCGCAGTGCCATTGGCGTATCAATAATACGTTTTGGGGTAGACGACATTTTAAATACCACACAATTAATTGACAGCGAAGGCAATATAGATTACAACCGTATAAGCCTTTTTTCTGCAGCAGATTATGGCATTACCCTTTCTTACGCCCGTGCGGCCCCTTTAGATGGTTTTAATTACGGGGTTAATGCAAAGGTTATTCGCCGTGTTATTGGCAAGTTTGCCAACTCATGGGGCTTTGGTTTCGATCTGGGTTTTCAGTACCAGACTAAAAACGAATGGAAGTTCGGGTTAATGCTTCGCGATATTACCACCACTTATAATGTTTGGAATATTAATGAAGACGAGTATGCTACTGTAAGCGGCGCCGTAGCCGGGCAAAACCAGGAGCTTCCCGAAACCAGCGAGATCACGTTGCCAAAAGCTCAGTTTGGTATGTCTAAAAAATTCATCTTTCATTACGACTATAGCCTTCTTGCTGCCGTAAACCTTAATATGCAGTTTGCCAAAACTAACGATATTGTTAACCTTGATTTTGTTAGCATAGACCCTGCAGCCGGTTTTGAATTTGGCTATCTGGACCTTGTTTTTCTACGTGCAGGTGTAGGTAACTTTCAGAATGAAAAACAAATAGACAATTCTACAAGCCTTAGTTTTCAGCCCAATATAGGCCTTGGTTTTAAATACAGGGGTATCTCTGTAGATTATGCACTTACCGATATTGGCGATCAGAGTGTTGCTTTATACTCTAACATCTTTTCTCTTAAAGTAGATTTAGGTATCTTTAGCAGATAAAATCCAACACCAATGCAAACTCTAAAAGTTGTACTGCTTTTACTTGTTACCACCCTCTTTTCCAACACTCTTGTAGCTCAGGTACAATTATCTGACAGAGCCACTATAAGCCTTATTACCTGCGGGCCGGGTAACGAGTTGTATTCCGTTTTTGGCCATACCGCCGTTAGGGTGCACGACCCGTTGGTTGGCCTGGACGTGGTGTATAACTTTGGAACCTTTGATTTTGACACCCCTAACTTTTACCTAAAGTTTGTAAAAGGCGATTTGCAGTACTTTGTATCGGCCAGTTCTTACGAAGATTTTGTATATACCTACCAATATTATAACCGCGATGTTTTTGAGCAACAACTAAATCTCTCCCCTCTTCAAAAACAACAAATTGCCACGGAACTGAGCACGACCTTACATTCAGACAAGCGATTTTACACCTATAAATTTTTCGACCGTAATTGTACTACTATGGTAGGCGATATTTTTAATAAGTACATCCCCGAAAAAATATCAATGAAAAATGCCGATGAAGGCAAAACCAACCGCGAAATAATTTACGAGCGTCTGGGCAACAGCTTTTACGAAAACCTTGGCATAAGCCTTATTTTTGGCCATAAAACCGATGCTATTATGTATAAGCTTTTTTTGCCACAGCAATTATTAGAAGGCGTTGGTAATACAACATTAACTACAGGGCCACTGGCGCAGCCAACAGTTACCGTTTTTAAAGCAAATGCGCAGCAACAAACATCCTTATGGAATAATTGTTACACCTATGCCTTTGCCTGCCTGTTGCTAATGTACTTATCTGGCAAGGCGGTTTTACAAAGGTCGTTATTAGCTATTTTTGGGCTTTTAGGTGTGTTTTTCTGCACGGTTGGCTTCTACTCCTTCCATGCGGAAATAGCTTTAAATTACAACGCCCTGCTTATAAATCCGCTATTTTTAGTATTGCTCTATTTTATATTTGCTAAAAAACACGAAGCCGTAAAATTAACCGCTTTTATATGCTTTGGGTGCATTGCAGTTTACATTGCATGGATGATTAACAAACCTCACTTTTTAATTGTACTGCCCCTGGCTGCTTTAATAATAATACTATTAATAAGAGCTATCCAATTCAGCAAAAATGCTGTTACAAAAGCATAAAATTTACGCACAGGTTTTTTAACTATAAACGGAATGGTTATTTTTGTTTGATAACTATAAAATAACAACACCTTGTTCTTTTTTAACAAACCCAAAAAACAACGTTTGGCCGACCTTATTCCGGATGGTTATATCGATATACACTCGCACCTGCTACCTGGTATAGACGATGGCTCTAAAGACGAGAATAATACCCTTACGCTAATTAATAGCCTTAAGGAGTATGGTTTTTCGCAGTTTATAACTACACCACACGTATTAACTGGGGTTTGGAATAACACGCGCGCTGGCATTACAGGCAAAGAAGAGGCTACAAAACTGTTTTTAAATCAGCAGGGACTTACAATGCCCTTTAAGGCCGCCGCCGAATATTTGATGGATGATACATTTTTAAATCTTTTAAAAACAGAACCGCTTTTAACCTTAAAAGATAATTACGTCCTGATAGAAATGTCGTATTTAAACCCTCCGGCCCAGCTGTACGATATTATATTCAATTTGCAGATAGAAGGCTATAAACCTGTGCTTGCCCACCCCGAAAGGTATTTATTTTATCATTTTAAGCATGAAGAATATGGTAAACTGAAAAGGGCGGGTTGCTTTTTTCAGCTCAACTTGTTATCAGTAACAGGCTATTATGGCAAAGGAGTATTAGATACAGCCAAAAAGCTGTTAGACGAAGGCATGATAGACTTTACAGGATCTGACACCCACCATGAGCGCCATACCGAAGCCTTTAAAAGTGATGTACTACTAAGAGATACAACCTCATTGATACAGGCTCTAAATAAAAATTCCCTCTTTAGCTATTAAAGAGGGAATTTTTATTTAAACCTATCCGGAAATATTTATTTCTTTCCAAATAATTTGTCTTTCCATGTTTTAGGTTTCTTAATATCCGGTCCGTAGCCATAGCCATATCCGTAGCCATAACCGTAGCCGTAACCATAACCCTTTTCGCTACCTGTATCGTTAAGAAGCATACCCATGCCCGGCAGTTTACCTTCTCGGTAAAGATTTTCTGGTATATTTAGCATGCGCTTATCTAAGTGGTTAGCACGGGTTACATATACAAAGGTATCTGCATAATGCGCTAATATCATCGTATCTGTTACCAAGCTAACAGGAGCAGTATCTACAACAAGATAATCATATTCTAATTTTAGTTTTTCAAAAAGGTCTGCTACCTTGCTATTCATTAGCAGCTCAGCAGGATTGGGCGGTATGATACCGGGAGGCAGAACATAAAATTCTTCAAATCCTTCCTGCTTAAATATATACTTATTAATATCCGTTTCTTTAGAAGAAAGAAAATTGGTTAATCCTTTAGATGGCACATTGATATACTCATCTAATTTAGGGTTCCTGATATCCATTGCTATTAACAAAACTTTTTTACCAGTTAAAGCAAGTGTGGCAGCAAGATTTACCGATATAAATGTTTTACCTTCTTTAGGTATTGTAGACGTTACAAATATCGTTTTGGCTACCCCTTCTGGAATACTGTTAAACATAAACTCCAGATTAGTACGCACAATTCTTAAAGACTCCGCTGTTGCAGAACGGCTATGCTGGCTAATAAGTTCGTTATTAAACTCAGCCCTTGGCACATCGCCCAAAAACGGCACAGAAAGATCTTCAAGGTCTTTACTGCTGTGTATTTTATTATCCAACATTTTTTTACCATAAATAATACTAAATGGTACAAAAAGGCCAAATAAAAACGCACTTAAAAATTCGACATTTCTTTTAGGAGAAATTGGTGAAGAATTGGAATAAGCCTCATCTATAACTTTAGAATTTGGAGCTGTTACAGCTAAACTAATAGCATTTTCTTCTCTTTTTTGTAATAAATAAAGATATAAAGCCTCTATAACAGTTTGTTGCCTTGTAATTGTTCTAAACTGCCTCTCTTGTGTAGGATATTTACCTATTTTGCCGCCAAATATACCTTCTTGGCGCTCTATATCTTTTTGAGCAATTTGCAAAGTAAGTCTAAGATTGTTAAGACTTTCGAGTATATTACTTTTTAAGGCCTCAATTTGCTGATTATTAAAAATTACTGCAGGATTAAGCTCGGTTGCTTCTAACTTATATCGCTGCCTTGCCAATACTAACCTATTATATTCAGAAATTAGTGGTATTGCGTCTCCACTATTAGGCATAATATTTTGTGGTATAATATCGTCTATTGTACTTTTTTTCAAAAAATCAAGCATTACATCAATTACCGTTATTTGCGTTGCATTACTAACTGCACTTTGGGCATAGTCTGTATTATTTTGAAGAAAAATACCGGCATCAATTGGAAGGTCAGTTATCTTGTTTTCTCTTTTAAAACCTTCGATACCGATTTCTACCTCGTCAAGGTCGCGACTAATAGAGTCAAGCCTTTGATTGATAAAAGCATCTGTTTTTCTTGCCACTTCGTTTTTATCCTGTATGGCTTCCTGATTGTAATTGTCAATAATTGCACTTAAATAGTCTTTTCCACGCTCTATTATAGGATCTACAATGGTAAGAGTTAGTATTGTAGTTTCTTCGTTACCGTGAGATACCTGCAGCCTTCCTCTGTATGATGAAGCAACCCCTTCTAACCCACCTATACGTACAATATAAGTTGTTTTTCCAGGAAAATCTTTACCAAAAGTATTGGTAATAACCATTGTTGCGTGCTGTCTTTTAATTGGCTGACCAAACGAATATTCTCCGATTTTAACCTCTTTGGCATCTAAAAGATCAAACTTAGTAGGACTTTTTACCTGTACAATAAAAGTACCTAAACCTTTAAGTAAAAAATCTTCAGATGTATTATAAAAACTGGCTTTTATAGGCACATTTTTATACATCTCTTTTTTAGATATCCTGCCCTCCTGAAAATAAGAAACATAAAGTTCTAATTCCTTAACTGTTTTTTTTGCAAGAGATCGCGTTTTTAAAAGCTCAACCTCATTATAGGTATTACTCTTAGCACCTTTTACAACGCCAAGATCACCAAAAGCAGATAATTCTGAGGCTAATCCTCCTTTTTTATCATCTTTAATTAAGATAGTAGCCGTAATACTATACATTGGAGATACATATCTTAAATGTACGTAAGCTGCAATTAAACATATAATTACACTTAAAGCAAACCATTTCCAATAATAAAGATACTGCCCAAGAATTTGTTTAATATCCAGTTGTTTATTGTTTACTGATGATATTTCAGCAAATTTATCTTTTGAATTTTCGCTCATAAATTATCTTGTTGCAAATGTAATAATCGTTACTATCAATGAAACTGCAGAAACCACAATTGATAATTCTCTACCAATAGCCGATGAATTTCTTCTCATTCTGTTTGGTTCTACTACCACTAAATCATTTTGTGTTAAATAGTAAAACTCAGAATTCATAAAATCAGCGTTAGTTATATCTACAAAACCATAGGTTTTTTTACCTTCTACCTCCCTGATAATCATAATATTTTTTCGCAAACCGGTTATTTGTAAATCTCCCGCTAATGCAAGTGCTTCAGGCAACGTTATTCTTTCAGTTCCTATAGGATAACTACCTGGCGAATTTACCTCTCCTAATACGGTAACCTTAAAGTTCATCAACCTCAGATTAATGATAGGATTAGTAACATATTTACTTATTTCTCCTGTTATTTTTAATAGCGCCTCATCTCGGGTAAGCCCGCCTAACTTAACTTTGCCTATCAGGGGCATACTGATTTCACCATTTTTATCTATAAGATACTCTCTGCCCTCTGTTGTAACAGATGTTCCACCAGAAGCGGTAGGAGAAAGAGTAGTTAAATTAAAAGGAGCAGCAAGTTCCTGATTTGGTGCAGGAGCATCTACCATAATTCTAACTAAGTCATCGGCCTGCAATTTTGTTTCATATAATTTATCAGAAGAAACATCTGCAATATTCTGAAAATAAGCCATTTTTTTTCTTGGAGCACATGAACTGAATGCAAAAATAATTACAATTAGTAATCCTATTTTTTTTATCATTTGTAGACTGCTATTGGTTTTACGAGATGGTAAAGTACACATATTGCTTACTTTATTGAGCAAAGATAGTATTTTTGTTGACATAGAAAAGTACTGTAACATATATAATTATTTTACAAAAAAGGCTTATCAGGGTTGTTATCAAAAATTTGATATTGCGAATTCTTACTCCTAAAATCAGGCAATAATTGTTTCATTTGCGCTACAGTTTCATTAAATTGATAATTTTTAGCATATTTTACCATCGCCTCTATATTATCAAAAACATGCAAAAAATCCATGGGCTGTTCTTCTGCTATCATTATAGATTCGTTATGAGTTGGCAGTATAATGGTTGTAGCATTTATAAGTTCTTCTGTAAGCTTTTCTCCAGGGCGTAAACCCGTTATCTTAACCTCGATATCTGTTCCCGGATTTAGCCCCGCTAAGCGTATCATCTTATCTGCGAGCTCAACAATTTTAACCTGTTTGCCCATATAAAATATAAATATTTCTGATGCCTGCCCCATAGCGCCGGCCTCCAGCACCAACTGGCATGCTTCCTGAATGGTCATAAAATAACGCGTAATTTCAGGATGTGTTACAGTAACAGGCCCGCCCAAATGTATCTGTTTAGCAAACACAGGTACTACAGAACCATTAGAACCTAATACATTACCAAAACGGGTAGTAATATACCTACTAACCGCTTTATCTTCCTTTTTAAGTTTGTTATGCAATGCCTGCACATATTTTTCGGCAATTAATTTGCTTGCCCCCATTACACTGCCCGGATTAACTGCCTTATCTGTAGATATCATAACAAAAACACCTACATTAAACTCAGCCACAAGGTTGGCCACATTTTTAGTACCCAATACGTTAACAAGTACTGCCTGTACCGGATTATTTTCCAGCATGGGCACATGCTTATAGGCCGCTGCATGATAAACTACATCCGGACTGTATTTTTTAAACACCTCTTTTAAGGCATCTTTTCTTGTAATATCGCAGAGTATGGTGTGCAGTTTTGTTTGTGTTACTTCTCCATCCATTTCGAGGCCTAACAGATAAAGTGGCGTTTCTGCCTGATCCAGCATTATAATGCTACCCGGAGAAAACTTAAGCACCTGCCTAACCATTTCGCTGCCAATAGAACCTGCAGCCCCAGTAATCAAAACGGCCTTACCTTTAAGCTGGGCGGTTATGGCCTTATCATCTAACACAATAGGCTTTCTTTCCAGTAAATCTTCTAAATCGTAGTTTACACCCGGCCAATTAAACATAGTACCATTTTTTGTAATTATTTTAAAAACAAGTTTAAAACCCTTTATTTAGCATTATACCTAAGAGCTTTAAGCAAGGCAACCCTAATTCTTTCTTTTTCCTGAACCTGCAAATTAGAACCCGATGGCAGGCACAAACCTGCATTAAACAGTTTTTCGCAAAAATTGCCTCCGTAGTACGGATATTTTTTAAATACCGGCTGCATATGCATGGGTTTCCACAAAGGCCTGGCCTCAATATTATCTTCTAATAGCTTAATTCTAATATCTTCTGCCGTTACACCATTAGTAAGCTTACTATCTATTAAAATGGTTGTAAGCCAAAAATTAGAAATGCAATCGGCACTATATTCTTTAAAAACTGTTACACCATTTACATTCTCAAAAACCGAATGGTAAAAATCATGCATCTGCCTACGCAAAGCAACATGACTATTTAGAACTTCCATCTGACCACGGCCAATACCGGCACTTATATTACTCATCCGGTAATTGTAACCTATCTCTGTATGTTCGTAATAGGGTTTATTTTCTCTGGCCTGTGTGGCCAGGTATATTGCTTTTTCTTTTAAATCTTTACTTTTAGTTACTAATGCTCCACCGCCAGATGTGGTTATAATTTTATTACCATTAAAAGATAGTGCCGCAACATCTCCAAAAGTACCGCATTTTCGATTTTTATAGGTACTGCCCAATGCCTCGGCGCTGTCTTCCAATATCGGAATATCATATTTTTCAGCAATCTTAGCAACTTCATCTACCTTATATGGCATACCATATAAATGGACTGCAATTATAGCTTTGGGTTTTTTACCCTTCGCAATCCTGTCAATTATTGCCTGCTCTAAAAAAAATGGGCAAATATTCCAGGTATCGGGTTCGCTATCTACAAAAACCGGTGTGGCACCAAGATATAGTATTGGATTTGCCGACGCTGCAAATGTAAAACTTTGGCATAAAACTTCGTCTCCGGCACCTATACCCAATAAAAGAAGGCCTAAATGAATGGCCGCCGTACCAGAGCTTAAAGCAGCTACTAAAACATCGTTTTCTAAATAGCCCTGTAAATCTTCTTCAAAGCCGGTAACATTAGGCCCTAAAGGCGCAATCCAATTACCACTAAAAGCTTCGCTAACATATTGTAGCTCGCTGCCACCCATGTGTGGAGAAGAAAGCCATATTCTTGATGAAGCCATATATTTAGAAATACGGGTTGGTTGCAAATGTAAAAAAACAAGTGTTAATATTGTTCTAAAAATCTGTTACTTAAAACAACTTATCTGCATTTTTTCGTGTAACTGTAAAAAACAATATTTTTAAATCTAACCAGAGCGATTGCCGCTTTAGATACTCAAGGTTAATCTTAATTTTATCTGGAAATATAATAGTATCGTTATAAACTAAAGGATTATCTACGCGAGACAGAATCTCTTCCTCGTTTGCATATTTAATACTTGCAGGCCCGGTAATGCCCGGCCTAAGCGTTAAAACTGCCCTGTCGGTCCCCTCGAGCATATCGTAGTATCCAGGCAGGTCTGGCCGCGGTCCAACAAAACTCATACTACCTGCCAACACATTAAAAAGTTGAGGAAGCTCGTCTAACTTGTATTTTCTGGCAAACCGGCCAAAAGTTGTTGTATGCTTTTTGCCCGCAACATCTGTCATAGACCGTATTTTTATTATCCTGAATTTTTTGCCGTAGCGGCCAATGCGTTCCTGGATAAAAAAACCGTTTTGGTGTGTGCTAAATGTGGCCAAAATATAAAGCACCATAATTAACCACCACATAAAGGCCAGGACTATTACAGATAAAATTATATCAAACAGCCTTTTTATCATTTACCTTAGTTAATAAGCTTTGTCTTCGCCTTTAAAAATATTCCAGACAGTAAGGTATACTATTTTAATATCCAGAAAAAAGCTCCAGTTTTCAAGATACCATATATCATAAGATACGCGGCTTTTAATATCGTAGTGCGATTCAATTTCGCCCCTGTAACCATTTACCTGTGCCCAACCGGTAATACCCGGTTTAATAAGCTGACGCACTAAATAGTTGTTTATTATTTCCTGATACTCTGTATTTTGAATACTCATGTGTGGCCTTGGCCCTACAATAGACATATTACCCGTAAGCACATTCCAAAACTGAGGAAATTCGTCGAGGCTGGATTTCCTTAAAAAACGTCCAACCGATGTAATACGAGAATCTCCTTTTGTTGCCATTTTTTTATCAGAATCATGGTTAACATGCATACTCCTGAATTTGTAGCACCAAAATTCTTTTCTGTCCCTGCCCAGCCTTTTTTGTCTAAACAATACCGGCCCTTTAGAGTTTACTTTAATAAATATAGAAATAATTATAAAAAGCCATGAGCACACCAGTAACAATACTAAGCCACTAAACACAATATCAAAAGTACGTTTGGTAAATTTATTATAGGTTTCTTCTAATGGCTCTTTTCGTAACGAAACGGTTGGTATGTTGCCAAATTGTTTAAACTCGTATCGGTTATAGAACTGAAAATGAAAATCGGGTATTATACGTACCCTTATACCGGCCTTATCTACTACATGGGTAATTTCTTCTATCTCGCCAATAGTTATGCCCGGGGTAGCTACAATAACTTCGTTTACACGATTGGTTTTTAAAAATGCTCCTAAATTAGTAGTTGTACCTAAATATGGGCACAGGGCAGTTTCTTTAGGTTCGTCTTCAAAATAACCTAAAATATCGTAGCCCAAATGAGGATTATTTATAATAAGCTGATGAAATTGCTGTGCCGAATTGCCGTGCCCCACAATTATTACGTGCCTAAGGTTAAAACCCTGCTTGCGCAAAAAAAGAACTAAACGGTTTATGATGTATTTCTCTGTGCCAAAAAAGAACATTAAAGCCGCGGCATACATAATAACAAAGCTTGCCGGCAAAAACGATCTCGAAAAATAAGACACAATAATTACTGTAAGCCCAAGCATTAATACACTTTTAAGCGTTTTATATATTTCTATAGAAAAGCCTGGCTTAATCCTGTGGTCGTTATAAAGATTGTTAGACGTACCACTAAAAAACCATACCCAAAGAAGTATGATTAGCAGAAAAAATTTTGCTTTAAAATCGTCCAGAAAAGTATCGGGCTGCACTATATATATACATAGTATATATGTAAATGCTACAACAGAGAGATCTGCTATTAATCTTACCAGTGAAATCTTATTAAGATATTGCTGCATCGGTTTCTAAATATTTTAGTAACTCTAATTACTTAATCTAAAGTAGTTATTACTAATAATATAACTCTATTTTTTTGTTAAATCGCAAATTTAAAGCATTCTTTTAGAATACAATGTATACGACATTTTATCTTTTTAATAAATTGCTAAAATATTTGCCGTAAAGGTCATGAATTTTATTATTAAAAATTGTAATAAAAATCTAATTCTTTCTTATTATTTTCCTTTTTTTAAATCAGATAAATATTACATTTAAAAGACCACTACCATAAAATTAGCTTAGCATTAAATTTTTGAGCTTAGCCTTTAATTTTCTTTTTAAGCAATCTTAAATAGCTGCGCCTAATATTCCAAAATCTTGAAACTTTATCTGCCGTGAGTGATGAATATTGTTTGCTCCAAAATGGTGTATTATAAGATTTCCATAAGTTGTAACCTTTATGAAAATTGCCTGCTAAAAAGTCCCAAGGTTTTGGAGAACCCACAAAATGAATTATTGCATCAGTTTCCTGGGCAGGTTTTTTAGCATCAGGATACCATGTTACATTAAATGATTTTGGTAATCTTGAAAATACTCCGCCACAAAGCGCATTAAGTAATGTTTGATCGTGAGAAACAAGATAGTCAGAATAATTTTTCATTATATCTTTAATCTGTAAATCTATATTTTCGTTTCTCCATTTATGTAGATTGAAAAGCAAAACACCCGCATTAAAATAAGGGGTATTAATATCCCAATTAAGTTTATTTATGAACAACGGATTATCTAACGAATATTTAATAGTAGAACCAGAAACAGCCGCCAACAAATTACCATCAAAATCAAAGCCTTTTAGCTGCAATACATCCAACTCTATTACAAGATCTGCATCCAGGTATAAAGCCAGATCTGCATTTACAAATTTTGGCATTAATAACCGGCCATAAGTTGTTCTGTCTCCGTGTAAAGAATTAAGATGGCCAAATTCTACATCAGCATCAAAATCAATATAATTATCCTTACCTAAATAATTCTCTGCATTTAATAAGGCTTTAATGTTTTTTTTATCGCTATCAGAAAGTCCATTGCATAAAAACCACAAAGTAAGTTCTCTATTATCAGAGCAATTTCTAATCAATGATGTTAAAGTAGCCCCTAACCCCTCTAATCCTAACTGATTAATATTAAAAACCAAGTCCATACGCTATACAATTTAAAAATTAAGAACTAAATGGAAGACACATTTAAGAGCGTGTTTTCAAAAGTTTTAAGGATATTTTTCTTACTCAGCAACATTTCGGCATAACTTCGTGCATTTTTTTTATAAATATCAAGATCGCTGTTAATAGCAATATCAATACTTTCTTTTAGTGCAACAGCCGATTCCGGCTCTGTTAATATACCCATAGCATACTGGTTTACAACCTCATATAAAGATGTACCCGGTTCCGCCGTAACAATGGCACATCCGCCTGCTGCCAATATACCCGTAAGCTTACTTGGCATAACCAAATCTGCAGCCGATTTTTTTTGCAAAACAAGGTGAACATCTGCCGTTGCCAGTAATGCAGACAGCTTTTCGTAAGGCTGCAACGGATAAAATTTAACCCTTGTAAGGCCTGACTCTTTAACCATTTGCTCAAGCTTTTCTTTAGCACCGCCAGAGCCTACAATTAAAAAGTAAACATCAGTCCTATCCTTATAATGTGCAGCAGCTTCTATAATGGTTTCCAAGCCTTGCTTTTCTCCAAGATTGCCCGAATACAGGATTACCTTATCAGTATTACTTAAACCAAACTCTGCTCGCAAAGATTGTTCTTTTGGTAAAGGCTTAATATTATTTTCGTCTACCCAGTTAGGAAAAAGTATTTGTTTTTTGGGAGCAATACCCTTTGCTGCAATTTTTTGCTGCATGCCCAAACTTATTGTCGATACATAAGCGCTGTTTTTTAACAGGAAACGCTCTAACGAAAACATTAAATTAAGAAATGCCTTGTTTTTTATCATTCCTAACTCTTTAGCAGCATCTACCTGCAGGTCCTGCACATGGCTTATCATGGGTACACCTCTTAGCTTAGAGTACAGTAATGGGAAAAAACCCAAATGAAATGGTGGTGCTGTGCAAAACACAACATCGGCCTTTTTTTTGAATAAAAAGCCAAACCATACCGGTAGTAACGCCAGTATAAATGAGAATTCATGAATTATTCTTTTTACCGATGACACCTGTTTAGGCACATATAATGGCACCCTATGCACTTTGGCACCATCTATAATTTCGGTATGCCAAAGCTTGCCTTTGTATTTTTGATGAACCTCCCATTCTGGATAATACGGTACCGACGTAACTACGTGCACATCATGCCCCTGCGTAGCCAGCCAGCTGCCCATTTCTCCGGTATATTTGCCTATACCTGTAAGTTCCGGACTATAATTAATGCCGTATATTAATATCCTCATTTTAAAATATATTTCCTAAAAAACAAATTAAATACCGTTAAGCCTATCATGCCTCCGGTAAAATTTAAAACAATATCATCTATATCAAACACCCCTAAATGAAAAAGGTATTGAAATGATTCTACACTTATTATCACCCCAAGCAAAATTGCTATTAAAACTAATACAGAAATCTTTTTCTTTACAAGTACAAATATTGAGGCTGTAAAAGGCATAAATAGCATAAGGTTACCAAGAACTTCTATTAAAACAAACCTCTTTTGGTTAGCATACAAGTCATCAAAATTATTAAGGTAATCCCATTTACTTTCTAAAAGTTTAAAGCTAATGTTATTTTCATACAGATCATCAGAATGCCTCTGACCCGAAAAAAATGTTATATATATAAGTATCAGGAAATACAGGTAAACAACTACTTTTAAATATTTATTTACCTGCATCTTGATTGTTTTAAATATTATGCTATCTTATTTTCTTCTCTAAGCAAAGTATCAAAATAAGCAATGGTTTTAACCAAACCTTCTCTTAACTGAACTTTTGGCTCCCAATCCAACTCTTTTTTAGCAAGAGAAATGTCCGGCTGCCTTTGTTTTGGGTCATCTTGCGGCAATGGCATAAAGGTAAGCTTAGAAGACGAACCTGTAAGTTCTATAACATTTTTTGCCAGCTCCAGCATCGTAAACTCGTACGGGTTACCAATATTAACCGGCCCGGTAAAACCTTTAGGGGTATCCATTAACCTTATAAAACCTTCTACCAAATCATCTACATATTGAAATGACCTTGTTTGCTGCCCATCGCCAAAAATAGTAATATCTTCACCTTTAAGAGCCTGAACGATAAAGTTAGAAACCACACGCCCGTCTTCTGGGTTCATATTTGGTCCATATGTATTAAAAATCCTTACAATTTTTACATCTACATTGTTTTGGTTATGATAGTCCATAAACAAAGTTTCGGCAGCGCGTTTACCTTCATCATAGCACGAACGGATACCTATTGGGTTAACATTACCCCAGTACGACTCCCTTTGCGGATGCTCTGCCGGGTCTCCATACACCTCGCTGGTACTTGCCTGAAACACCTTTGCATTAACCCTTTTAGCAAGGCCAAGCATATTAATAGCCCCCATAACCGATGTTTTCATGGTCTTGATAGGGTTGTATTGATAATGTACCGGGCTTGCAGGGCATGCAAGGTTATAAATTTCGTCTACTTCAATAAAAAAAGGTTCTGTTACATCATGCCTTATCATTTCAAAATAAGGGTTATCTAACAAGTGAACTATGTTTTTTTTAGAGCCTGTAAAATAGTTATCTAAGGAAATTACTTCATTTCCTTCATTTAAAAGCCTCGTGCATAAATGCGACCCTATAAAGCCTGCTCCGCCAGTAACAAGAATCCTCTTTTTCATATCTTTTTAAGTTCGTTAATTTTGGTTTGTATTTGTAAAAAATAGTATGATTTATATTTTGCAAAAAAGTATCCCTGCTTGCCATCTAAAAAGCCTAATTTTAAAAAATAAGCACCTATAAAATAAATAATAGGCAAAAATCCGGATTGCATTAATGAATATTTAAATTTTTGCCTTTTGGTAAGGTTTCCAAAACCTTCTTTTTCCAGTGCTACAAAACGTTTAGCTTCCCAGGTAGAATAAGCATTATGTTTAGCTATGTAATGCTCAAGCCCTTTGTAATCGTTATGTATTATAGGCGATTGTAACTGTCCCACCTTACCCTCTATTATAGGATGCTCGTGCACCTCCATATCCAGGTGGCTCCACGAGTCTTCTTTAATTTTTTCGTATTCTCCTTTACCTACCCTAAATAAAGGCAGTTTTTTAAATGGGTCGCCATGTTTTAATTGCCTTCCCATAAAATAATTAATAAACGTAATCCAGTAGCCATTATAATCAGGGTTTTTAATAGCCTGCTGTATTTCGGCAACAAAAGCATCTGTAATATATTCGTCAGCATCCAGAAACAAAACCCATTCGTTACGTATAGGTAAATTGCGTAAAACCCAGTTCCTTTTTTTAGGAAACTGTCCGTCCCACGTAAACTGATGCACCTCTGCGCCATGCTCTGCAGCAATTTTGGCAGTATTATCGGTACTGTTAGAGTCTATAACCATAATCTGATCAAAACCAGATATAAGTTTTAAGCAATGAACTATATTTAACTCTTCGTTTTTTACCGGGATAATAACTGTTACAGGAATTTTTGACATTTTACTATATATAATTAACAAATTTCTAAAGTACGTAGTAAGCTTATATCTTAATTACGCCTAATTAACTATTGCTCTTTCTTTAATTACCTTACACGGAAAACCTGCACAAACCATCCAGGCTGGCATATTTTTGGTTACTACAGACCTTGCTCCAATTACACATCCGTTTCCAATAGTTACTCCCGGATGTATAAAAACATCTGCCGCTACCCAGGTATCATCTCCAATTGCAATGGGCAATGTATAAAGCGGAAATCCTGTTTTTGTATAGTCGTGAGTACCGGTACAAATGTAACTACCCTGAGATATTACTGCCTTTTCACCTACAGTTATAACTCCCTGCGAATATAAATTAACACCACTTGCAATACCACAATGGTCTTTTAAAATTAAATTCCACGGTGCCCATATAATTACGCCGGGGTATACATGCACTCCTTTGCCAACTTTAGCACCAAAGCATTTAAGTATAAAAGAGCGCCAACCATGCAGTGGCCTTGGCGAAAATTTAAAAAACACAAAATAGACAATACCCCACAAAACACGTAATAACCTGTTTTTAAGAGAAAAAGAAGCACCTGTATGTGTATCTGTGTTAACCATTTAAATATCCTCAAATATAGTTTTTAAATTTAAAGCAGCCTGCTCTACCGAAAAGAACTTTTTAAAAGTGTTTTGGGCATTTTTACCCATGGCTACTTTTTTACTCTCTTCTAAATTTACCCATTGCTCAAGGCCGCTTAAAGCACCTTCGTGCGTATCTTTTATAACAATACCGCCATTGCCAGCTTCAATTTCGCGCCAAATATTTACCTGGTCGCTAATTATTACTGCCTTAGCGCACGCCATAGCTTCTACTACGGCAATACCAAAATTTTCCTGATGGCTGGGTAGTATAAATGCCTCTGAACCATAAAAAGCCCCCCATTTTAAATTACCAGAAAGCATACCCGGAAAGTAAATATTAGGGCCGGCAATATCTTTTAATTGCTTACCATAATCTGTATCCAGGCCGGGACCGGCAATAATTAACGCTGGTATAGCATTGTTTTGTTTGTATAGTATATTGTATGCATATACTAATAAATCTGCACCTTTTTTACTGTGTATACGGCTTAAAAAAAGTATATAGGGTTTATTAGCAACTTCTGGGCATCTTTGGTAAAATGCCGTAAGCATACCGCTATCAAACACCGGTGGGTTAGGTATACCATAACCTACATTTAACTCCGCATTAGGTGTGTAAGGCGCAAAAGGCTCTCTGGCTAAAAGTAGTTCTTCCTGGCAGGTAAATAGCACACCAGTTACATTGTTAACTACCTTGTTTTCGAAAAGTTTCCAGAAAAACCAGTTTCTTACAGCTTTTACTCTACGCTCTTTAGCCTTTTGAAAGTAAGGATCTAACATACCGTGAGGCATTATAAAAAGCTTTGGCGCATTTGCATTTTGTTTTTTAAAATGTTTCCATGCTTTAAAGGTACCATAGCTATTGTATAACCATAGCCCGTGAATTATAACAGCATCAAACCTTGCCATATTTTTTAACAACCATGGCTGTAAAGCCGTGCAATAGGCATAAGGCCCTTTTGCGGGACCAATAGCATTTATTATAAAATCATCACTACCAAGATAACCGGCATCAGGACTATCAAAACATACCACCTCATTATACACGCCAAGGCTTTGCAATGCAGGTATACTATTGCGTATACCCTGACATGGGCCGCCGTTTTCCGGATTCATTGAAGCTATTACACGCAGTATTTTCATATTAATTAGCTTCAATAATTTGATTATATAGTGCTTCTATTTTATCTAATGTTTTTTCAGAGTCAAAACGTTTTGCATTTTCAGCACCTAATTGTATATAAGATAATTTTTGTTCAGGATTATTCAAAACCGATATTATATCTATTGCCGCCTTGTTTGCCCATGCATTATGCTGCGTAGCATCTACCGGGCATACATCTATTAAAAGAGCGGCATTGCCCGCAACTTCGTTCATAGGCGCCTCGTTAGTTGTAACCACAAAAGAGCCACTGGCCATAGCCTCGGCAATTGGCCAGCCAAAACCTTCGGCTAACGATGGAAATATAAACGCCGTAGCACCGCTATATGCTTTTTTAACCAAATCATCGGGCGCATCGCTCATTAAAAAAATAGAATCTTTAAATATCGATGCATTGCGCTCGTTAATCAGATTTTGGTTAGGTTTTGGTCCAATCATAACTAACGGAAGCTTGCCATAGTTTTTATCCAAGCTTAAACTGTTATAAATTTTTATAACGCCTTCTCTGTTTTTGTACCATTGGTTACCACCCACATGCAAAAAGTAACCTTCAGAAACATCTTTATTTATTAATTGTGATATAGCATGCCTGCACAAAGCAGCATCCTGTACGCTAAAATCCTGGTTTAATCCATTGTAAACAACTGTAGAAAATTTGGGCTTTTTATTACCCAGAAAAAAATGCAGGTCTTCCTGCGTTTTTTTTGATATGGATATAAAATTCTCTCCCTGTATATAACCGCTGCGAATAAATTTTTGATAAATACGCCCTCCAAAGCCAGTTTTATTTTGTGGTATAGACCCCATAGCAGACCGTTGTGCTAAAAAATCGTGACAGTGTATAATATGCTTTAATTTAGTAAAATATGGTACCCATGGTCCTAAAGCATGGTCTGTAAAAGCATACAGAGTATTGACAGGCTGTTTTTTTATATTTTTTTTTACAACAAACGGAAAAACAATATATTGATCTATATAACCCAGCCATTTTTTAAGCGATTGCGGGGCAGGCAAATTAAAAAATCTTGCTTTAGGCTGCCAAATTTCTACCTCATGCCCACGTGCACGCATACCGTTAGAAAGCCAATTAGCATACCTTGGCATACTATTAGAACCCAAAAAAAGTGGATGAGATAAAAATATTATTTTCATAGTAAATAGCTGCATGAAATTTAAATAAATGCAGTTCGGTAATTAATTAAGCGATTAATTTTGTTTAACAGATGCCATTAACACCCCTGTTATTATCACAAAAAAACCAAGATTAGTTGGCTGTCCCCATTGACCCTGCAATACTACTATTAGCCCTGTACTTAATAACAACCATGGCAAAATCTGTTTTTTTGACAGTAAAAAATATGCTTTTGTTAAAATACCGGCGCCCATAGAAATACGTATAAATATAACTATAAGTCCCATTATCATGCCTATTTCACCAATCAACCTGCCCCATTCACCTTCAGGCAAAAGAAATGCTGTCGAACCTGCTAATAGCATCGCACCGACATTAGATCCCATACCAATACCATATCCCCAAAGTGGCGCATTTGTACCAGAAAAAAGAGCATTATACATACCCCCTAAGAAACGATCAATCAATACACCTTCTAAACCACCTTCAGATTCGTTAGCATTTTCAAACCTTGCCGTAAAAACCTCAATCGCTGTTTGCACGCTCTCCTGCTGCGATAATATTGTATAAGCTCCAAACATTACCACTAAAGCAACCAGGATTCTTGTTAAAAACACAGGGTTTCTAATCGAGATAAATATTGTAAACAAAAGTACCAAGCCAACGTTAAAAAATAAAGTTCGGCTTATAGAAAGTGGTATAGCTATAATTACGCTAAAAGTGGCCGCAATTAGTAAAGCCCTGTTAACTTTAATTTTATCTGCAGATAGCCAAAAAAAGGCTACAAATGGAGCTGCAAACGAAAAAAATGAGGTTGTACCACTTGTAAAAGAAAACGTGCCCGGAGGTCTCAAATAGCCCATAGCCCCCTGGAATCCACCTCCGCTTTCATTACCACCTACCCCTCGGTTTATCCATGCCGTTTGGGGAGAATAAAACTGAAGAAATATAATAATTGCCATGAGTAAGGTAATCCACAGCATTATTCTGCCCATTTTGACAATATCATCATTATTAAAAACCTGGGCTATAATAAACATTACCGGAATGTGCAGCAAAAATATCCTTGCCCCAAATAAAGCCACAAATATATTTTGATGCCCAAAAAATACAGCTGCAAAAAAACTTAAAATACTTATTAGGATAAGCAATGGAAGTGATATTGAGGCAGGAAAAAGCCTATTCCTTATCGACAGGATAATAATATAGATGGTAAAAGGCTCTCTTGCTACTAACAGTGGCGTAGATAGGGCAGGTAAAATCCATTTTCTTATGGCGCCTTCAAATATAACTAAGAAAAAATATATCCATATAGCCCTCTTGATCAAAAACAAATCGTGTGACTTATTTTTGGCATTAACAGCATTTAGGGACCTTTCGCCTTGCGCATTTATATTTAGTCTGTTCAACTTTTTATTTTAAGAATTAGTTACCTCTTTTGGCCTTCTTTTAGTTAGAGGAACCTCGAACTTTTTATATATAAAGGCTGAAATGATTATTGTAAAACCCAATGCCAAAATTTTGCTAAATAAATTACCTGCCGAACTGGCTCTCATAAACGAAAAAACCTCGTAGCATACAAAAAGCACCGGTATATGGCTAAGATAAATAGAATAAGACCATAAACTTATATTAGTAATTGCCGTATTTACAAATTTAAGCTTTAATCCCGGCCAGTTTTCGATAAATGGAAGCATAAAAGCAAAAGCTAAAGGTGTAAGGGTTAAAACAAACTGGTTTTCTTTAATTTCATCATACGTTAGGCCCGAAAGGTACACAAGATAAAAGCTTATAAAAAACAATAGCAGCCCTAATGCAAAAAATATTTTTTTCAGCTGGTTACGCGCCACATTACCAGAAAAGATGAAAACGACCATTACACCAAAACAAATAGCATCTAATCTTGCAAGCGTAATACCCCTTGGATGACTAACTCCCTGGTTGATTAAATACTGACGCATTATAACCGAAAACACAAAGAATACAAAAATTGTAACCGAGAACGAAACCCGCTTACTTAAATTTATTTTACTTATTAAAAATAAAACAATTGGAAAAGACAGGTAAAACCACTCTTCTATACATAAACTCCAAGATACACCAAAGAATTCAGGGCTGCCCGAAAGCAAATTTTGACCAAACCACAAATAATATGAAAAGCGCAGTAATGATGGTAAAACTCCATGCTGCCAGTAATGAAATATAAGCATTAAGAACAGGAAAAGATAGTAGTTTGGTAACGTTCTCCACCAGCGCCTTGACCAAAAATTATGTATTCTTTTAAAAGACCAGTCATCGTTAGACGAAAAACTCTTCCAGAGTATTTGCCCAATAAGATAACCACTTAAGGCAAAAAACATTTCTACGCCCCAAAAACCAAAGTGCTCAAATTTATATGCAAAGTGAGCAATCAAAACCAGCGATATGGCTATTGCCCTTACAAGATCGAGGCCAAAGCTTCTTTTGTGTTCTTGTTTAATTACGGTAGGGTTATTTTGCATTTTTTGGGTTGGTTAATTTTTATTGATAATTTTATTTACAGCCTGAGCCAGTTCCTGTCCGTATTTTTCCCAGGGCCTTTGCATTGCTGTTAGCATTGCTGCCTCGCCCATTTTTTTTAGCTGGCTTCTGTCCTGCAAAATATTTTCTAAAGACGCTATTAACGACTCTGTAGAGCCGGCTTTAATTATAAGGCCATTATTGCCGTTAGATATAATATCTGGCCCAATGGTGCGCTCTGTGGTAATTACAGGCAACCCCTGAGACATAGCCTCTGTAATTACAAGCCCAAAACCTTCAAAAAGAGACGGAAACACAAAAACATCCTGTGTTTGCATAAGCTTTAAAATTTCGGCATGGGGCAGGCCAGGTATATATTTACATTTTGCCAAACCTTCTTCAAGCGGTTTGCACTCTGTAGAGGGTTTTCTTCCCACTATGGTTAACTCTATTTTATCTCCGCCAACGTGCTTAAACGCCTCAAATATATTTGCAATTCCTTTTCGTTGCGATAACCCGCCTACAAATAAAACTTTTAAAGGCTTAGAAAAATCGTTGCTATAGGTTTTATTGTTATACACCTTAGGAAACCCATAGGGTATAACCGTTATTGGTGCAAGGCTACCCGGGTAATCTAACAACGTTTGGGCGGTAAAAGAGCTCGCAACAAAAATATGGTCAGCAAGGGCAAGCTCGTCATCCTTACGGTTTAGCTTTAGCTGAGAATCTCTAAAACCGTGCATGGTAGATGCCCATTCCGGCCTCAAGTCTATTTCGCTTTGCATTAATCTTCTTGCAGCACGCCAGTAGCCTATAGGAAGGTCGTAAAAACTAAATATATCCGACTTTTTTGCCTGTTTAAAGGTTTCAAGTGCACCATCTTCGTAAGCATAAACAGCCTTGATGTTGTTTAGTTTACTGCCGGACACCTTATGTGCCGTAAACTGGTCTATGTTATGGCATATCCTGTCGATGCTAAAAGCGCCTTTTTCGTGCTCAACCAAGCTGGAAATACCCGCTTTTAAAGACAATAGCCTAACCAACTCTTTACCCGGCTTTAAATAGGTTAGAGATTGGAGGTCGGCATCAAAACTCCTTTTATTAATTTCCTGTAAAGGCTTTACGGAGCTGCTTACTTTGTGCAACAAACTATCCGGAAATGATGCTATAGAGGTACAGAATGCGCTAAGCATACCTGCATCTTTAAAACCTCTTAAAGCAGCCCTTACATTTTGATTACCAACCGGATGAGAAAGAATGATCATAATTTATTAATTTGTAAATAAAACATTTAGCCATTCTTTAACCAATACCTTTGGCGAAAACTTAGTATCATAAAGCGCAACCTGATTTTCTCTATCAATTTTTCCTGCAGCTATATCTATAGCAAACTGGTTAATTTTTTGTTTTAAATCGCCGTAAGGCTCTAACGACTCTATTACTCTTGTAGCTACCGGATCGCAGGCAATATCAGATATGCCCCCTTTATCAGTAGCCATCCACGGTATGCCGGCACTCATTATTTCGAGCAGGCTTATAGGCAGCCCCTCAGGATGTACAGATAATAGTAAATAGCCATCTATCGATACCAAAACCTGTTTTAATTCTTCCTGACCGTTAAATTGCCCGTGGTATTTTATATTAGGGTACTTATAAAAAAAAGATGCAGGATACATTTGCCCTTCTCCCCATATATGAAATTGTATATGGTTTAAATTCTCCTCATTACTTAACCTGCACAATATGTCTATCCCTTTTTCAGGTATCAGCCTTCCATAATATCCAAGGTTAACCTTATCTGATGATACTTTAGGTTGTTTAACCCTATCTAATACAATTTTTCTTGAAAAGCAAGGTATTGTAATAACATCGCGCTTAAGTGCCAACTGCATGTCTTTGGCATTTTTTTTAGAACAGGCCACAACAGTGTCTGCCTCACTTAAAGACACCTTATACGAAGGCCCCCAGGTTTGCTGATCGGCCAGATCGCCCGATGTATGGTGGTGGTGTACCCATTTTTTAAACCTGAACATTTTTTTTATCAGGCTAATGCTTTCGCCCTGCCCGTTAGTGTATAGGGCATCATATTTTGTGAATACCGACCCTAACACAAACAATAGAAATCCGAGTTTACCCTGTATAGTTTTACCGGATGGCAAAAAAGTACGGGTACAGTATTGCCTGAGCATTTGCTTTTGCTCTAAAGAGTTGTTTGCCCTTAAAACAACTAAGTCTATCAAGACGTTGTCTAAAGGAGCCACCTGAGAAATAAATTCTTTTACATGGCTCTCTATTCCACCCGTTTCCATTAACTGGGTAGAATAAAGCAAGATTCTTTTTTTTGGCATACTACCCATTAATTATTCTCTTGACTTGTAAACACGTGTTATTTGTTGCGATGCACCTACTAAAAGCAATACTTTAATAGCCTGCCTGTATAGCATAGCTTTAATAGCGCTGCTTCTTTTAATGCTTTTATATTCGGCAAACGTACTTATAGGGTTAGAAATTGATTCTGCCCCCTGCTTAACTACTTTGCTTAAAAAATTTCTTCTGTTGGCAAGTGCCGTTTTATCTACTTTAGGCAATTCAAAAGTTGTCATTGCCAGGATTTGGTCGTACGATACAATCTCTGTAAACTCACGCAATGTATCCAGCCTTGGGTCTGTAGGGTCCGGGTGTATTAACGCTACATTAGCCCCCATACCAAGACTTGGCAGTGCACAGTGTATTTTTGTGGTTAATACTATACGGGCTTTACAATATCTTTCAAGCAGCATTTCCATGTGGGCTGTTGCTTTTTTATCGTATTCCTTAAGGTTACCTGTAGTATCCGGCGGATCATGAGATACCCTTGTTAATTTTTCGCCCAGTAATGTTTCTAACTTAACTTTTACATTTTCCGGGATAGGGTGGTCTACATTATCAACTAAAAGGCATTCGCCTTTGCCCGAAACGTTTATAGGAGAGCGTGCATTAGAGGTTACCGTTAAGCAACCCGAATAGTATGCGGGTATACCCCAGCCTAAAAACAATTTAAGCGTTTTATGATCGCGACAGCCAACAGGGCCGTTTTTCTTGAAATGCTCTCTTACTTCGGCTCTTTGAAATAAAGCAGAATTTGCAACGTGTACAGATAAATATAATGGAGTTACATTAACCGGCGGCGGAAATTTGTCGAAAGAATGCATATACCATCCGTTTGCAACAAGAAAGCCTGGTTGGTCTTTATCTATCGAAGCCAGATCTTCGCGATCTGCAACCAAAGAATCTGCAGGCAAAAAAGCTTTCGCCACCATGCCCTGCAATACATCCCCTATATTATTTCTTACATCACCTTCTACTTGATAATAGTATTTCATTTATATATAAGTTTAATATTATTTTTTTATGGTATATAAGTTATATAATTGTTTTGCCACTTTAGGCAAAGCATCTACAGGATGCGTTCTTTGCGGCAGGTTATTATAATCATCATCGCAAAAATAAAGATGTTCCTGATAATTAAAGTCCGATACCGAAAGTTGTAGATCTGCCCTTGTACCTTTTAAAACTACCGGCAGGCCGTGCTCAAGCATTGCCATTGTAGTACCACTTTTACCCCATAAAAGTCCGTCAGCACGGGATATTCCAATGTCTGACCGGCTTAAAATATTTGATATCTCTTGTGCCGGCAATAGCCCTAAATCAGAGACATTTTCGTTACCAAAAATATTTTTTGCCATATTCAGCGAAGGTAACTTAAATTGCCCTCCGCTGCCAAAGGTTATGAAAATTATTTTTTTGCCCTGCTTTTCGGCCACTTTTTTAAGCCAGTTTAGCTGGTTTTTAAACTTATCCAGCTCTCCGGAAAATGTGCCAAAATTTACAGCCTGTATATCAGTATTCTGTTTAACCTGATGGTTATTTAAAAATCTTATATTACTAAAAAGAGGCAGTATAGATACTTTATATTTTTTTAAATGCGTTTGATAGGCACTTATACTTGTTGTTATTAAAAATGGCTTAACAGCATTTAAATTATGGAAAACACATTTTTTTTGTAAAAAATAAAACACCCGGTTTTTAAGCGTATTGGTTTTACTATTGTTTATACCGCCCCAAAGCTCATGAAACATAATGTGCCATTTACCTTTATGCGAAAGTTTATTAAGCTTTGAGCTTAGGTTAAAAGGCAGGCCCTTATCGTTAAACGAAAAAGGCACATACTGTAAACTCAACACATCCGAGTTAAAGCCATCAATAAAATTTTTGGCTTTAATCATACGTTCGTTCCACGTTTGTAATGACGGCAGCCTAAGCACATCTACTGATGTTTCTTTATCATGCCAGACACTGTATACATCTGTTTTAACATGCCTGTCGTTAAGCGCAATAGTTTTTACAGCATGGCCCTGGCGTATCAATTCTGTTGCTAAAAGCAAAGTATAGTCGCCAACCCCATCTTTACCGGGCTCTAAAGAGCCACAAAGAAAAACTATTTTCATTTTTTAATTTTAATTTTAGAAGATCTTGTAATAATCAAAGTCACACAATTACTTTCTTTCTCCTATTTTTTTTGCGGGTATCCCTCCCCATATTTCATCAGCGGGCACAGTTTTGTTAAGCACTGCACCGGCTGCTATTATAGCACCATCATTAATAATAACTCCTTTTAAAACAACCACATTAGCCCCTATCCACACGTTATTACCTATTACAATTTTGTCTTCGGTAGATTTTTGCGTTCGCATTAACTCTGTAAGAGCCGTGCCATGGTTATGATCTATAAATTTAGACCCTGCAGCTATAAGACAATTATTACCTATTGTAATTTTTTTTGTAATATTAAATTCGCAGCCAAAACCTATAAAATTATTATTACCTATTATGATAGATGGCCCTTGTTTCCAGATTCCATCGTAATGAAAATAAATATCGTGCTCTAACCTACATTTATTACCTATACTAACCTGATGCGGCCAAGTAACATTCATTTTTGGCGTAACGGTAGAGGCACCAATTTTCATTCCCTGTATTTTAAGAGACAATTTTCTTAGCATAAAAATGTATTTATTTATATAACGTATGCGAAGTACAAAAAAAAAACGCTCTGAAAATTTTCCCATATTTAGTTTTTAATAAATTTAATTCTATCTACAATTTATAAAACCTACCTACCACCGCCGCTATGATTAATCGCCTTCTTTTCGCCCTAACATGTTTCAAAGAGTGTGGTTTAAGAGGCCCATCAGCATATTTCCAATATTCTCTATCTACTAGACGAGGTCTTCTGCCTGATAAAGACTGTTTAAATATATTCCATTTCCACGGCTTTGGCTGCCCCAAAGCATGTGGTAAAATAGCCAAGCCAGACCTAAAGCCCATCCCCTCTTGGGTGATAAAACTATACTCGCCATCCCATGCCTCAATAGTTGCATTTAGTGCATCTTGATCTGTTTTACCGAAAGGAGCAAAAGGCCCCTGTGCACCTTCAGGTAATTGAGAGCCATTAATAAATGCGGAACTATTTAAACCTCCTATTGCAGGCGCCATAGCCTCCTGTACCAATTTCCAAGTTTCTAAAAAACCTCTATTACCTAATGAAACTCCCGCAAACCCCCCATTGACATAAATAATATCTTTAAAATATAGGAAGATACCATTTTTCGAAAAATAATTACGCCAGGCAGATCTTGTAGGGTGGTTTTTAGAAAGAGGAGAATTGACATCTTCACAAAGTGCAATCCCACAAGTAACCCATTTTTCAAAAAAAAACCAAGGAGCAGAAACTACAATATCCGGGTCAAAATAAAACATCCTTTCAACATTAGCAGCAGGTCCATTCCAAAGGTCTAACATAAAGTCAGGCTTGTAATTTGTTAAATGATAATCTGTTGTAAGTGGAATAAAATGTATAGAAAAGTCATCTTTGACTTTTAATGTCTTTCCGTTACACCACTGCATTTCTTGCAATTCCTCATTTTTTGCCCATGGTGGCAGTTCTCCTCTGTATCCCGCATATAATGAACCTCTAAAACCATTTCTATAAAGAGAATTGGCAAGCACTGCAACGCCGTAATGATAATGCCCTTCAAAAAGTGTACAAATTGCTGAATTCATCCGAATTATAAAATTTCTTAATACTATTATATACTAACTCTTATTAGATTATGTGATTGTAATCATATATATTATTTGATAAGCTTTTTAATAAAGGATTTACCTTTATTTAGTTGAGTAGAAAAGAAATTTCTTTTACTCTTAAATTTATCTAAAACCTCATAATCTGCAGTAAAAACTGAAAAATACTGATTTAAAACGTTAGCCATTTCTATTTTCATTGCTGGAAAATACTTCGGATTCCACGTTAATCCATCGCAGTTACAAACCGCAATAAATTTATTGTAATATTTTGAGCTGATATCATATTTACAAAAAGCCAAAACAAAGAATTTCCAGTCGGATGCAAATCGCAAAGTTTCATCATAAAAGCCTATTCTGTCATGCAACTCTCTTTTAATAAAAGCTGCCTGATGGCTTATGGAAGTTCTTCTAAAAAAACCAAAAGTTATAGGATGAGAAAAAATCTTTTCTCCAAAAATCTTCCCTTTACTTTCTAAAATAGCATCGCCATATAAAATATCCTCGGTAGGATTACTTTCAAAAATATTTTGCAATGTATTGTTATCGTACAAAACATCACCGGCATTAAGCATTATGAGGTAATCTCCGCTGGCTTTTTTAATACCTTTATTCATAGCATTAAAAATACCGCTATCGCGCTCGCTAACCCAAAATGCCAGCCTGTCTTCTATTTGTTTTATTATTTCAACACTGCCATCTGTAGAGGCCCCGTCTATTATAATAAATTCAAAATCACGAAAAGTCTGACTGTTAACGCTCTCGATAGTCCTGACTAAATCCTGAGCATTATTTAAATTTATTGTAATAATCGAAAGCTTCATTAATCTATAATTTATATTAATGTAAGCAGCTTAACAGCTACTTTATTTTTTGTTTATTATCTCCAGGATATATTTTGCTTTAATAATTTTGCCGGCACACCTGCATATAAAGCATTTTCTTCATCTAACACCCTGCTTACAGTTGTTCCTGCCCCAATAACATCTCCAGACCTTATAATGGCACCTTTTAAAACAGTGCAACGGCAACCCATCCAAATACCATCGCCAAAAATAATTTCTTTGGGTGCATTAATTATGTCTCCAATCTGATTTAATATGCTATGGGCATCAGAATCCATAATTAAAATATCCCAAGATAAAAGGCAGTTGCTGCCAAACTCAATTTTTTTAGCGGCAATTATAGATGTTTCGGCTGTTATGCTAAACTTATCGCCAAATATTAATTCGCCACCTTTAATTACAACTATTTTAGAGCCGCGCCCTATATAGGCTTTGCCCTTAAAATTTACGGTGCCCGAAACCTCCCACATTGTTTTAGAACGCCTTTTATCAAAAATGCCCACATGGCCTCCTCCTATAACAACCCTGCCATAATAAAGAGGGCCATCTATAATAACGCTGCCCTTAGTGGCTTTTAATATTGCATTTTTTGATACTAATACAGGTAGCTTAATAGCATCCTGAAACTTAAAGTATGTAAAATTGAAATAAAATGTATTGTAATCAAGTCTAACAGCGTGTTTTACCAAGCGCATTATTAGGGTAAGCTTTGCATTCATAAGCTTTATAGATTAAATTTAAATTCAGTTTTTCATACACGTAGTAGCCTTCTAAATAAATAATAATATAATATGGTTTTGCACTTTACAGCCAAAAAGCCCGGTGCCTGTTTTAAAATAACGCCAAAAGATTTTAAGGCCTCTTTAGCATTACTTTTTAATCCGTTTTTATAGTAACCAAAAACAATCTGGTTAACATATATAAATATTGTATGATTTAATGTTTGAGTATTGGTATTGTTATTTAGCAGCCACTTTAACACCTTAAGGTAATACCTTTGTATGTGCGGCAGCCTTTTTTGCGATTGTACCTGAGAGGTTATCCTGTCGTTACGGTCATCGTTAACAAAAAGCGTAAGACTCTCTTTTACAACAGCAACTTTAGGATTATGAGAAAGGTACCTAAACGTTAGGTCCCAGTCCTGATAGCATGCATAAGAAACATCATAGCCGCCCAGCTTATCCAAAAGCTCTTTTTTATACATCCAGCACTGCGTGCTGCCCATTATTTTCCAGTGGATCAAAGAACCTATAACTCCCTTACTTTCATCAAGATTAGGGATAAATTTTTTACCGTTGGCCGAATCTGTAAAGCCGCCGGCACAGCTATCGCTGCCTTCTTTAGTCATTGCCTCTGCCTGAAGTCGAATACGATCCGGGAACATAAGATCGTCAGAATCAAAAAATACTACAAAATTTCCGGTTGCATTTTTTAATCCAAAGTTTCTTGCTGTTGGCGCTCCCTGGTTTTTTTGCTTGTAATAAACCAACTTGCCATCCGGCAAAGACTTATCTAAACAGTATGCTTTTATTGCCTGCTCGGTATCATCTACAGATCCATCATCAACCACAATAATTTCAATGTTTGTATACGTCTGGCTTACCAGGCTATCAAGGCATTTTATTATTTCTTCCGCTCTGTTATAAGTGGGTATGATTATAGAAACACGATTCATTCTTGTAAGGTAGGCAACAATTATATATCTTAATTATTTAAGCTTCCAGACCTGATCCCACATTTCGTTAGATTTGGCTTCAAGGCTTTTTATAACTTCTGGCTTAACATGGTGAATACTGTTTGCATTTTTTAAAGCTTCTCCTACTTTGGATTTTGCCGTTTCAACATCCATAATATCCAGCAAATTTTCGCTAACCTTATAATCTGCAAGCAATTCAGGATATTTATGACTCCATCCGGTTGCAAAGGTACACACTCCTTGAGAAAGACCACTAACTACACCGTGAAATCTTGACGATATAAGAAGTTTTGTCTTGCCGATAATTGCCTTTACCTCCAACGCATTAAGATCTGTAAGCATTAACACCTCTTTAGATAACTGAGGACGTATTTTATTAATAATATCTTCATCTCCTTTTCCTTCGTGATTAAGCAAAATCAACTCTTCTCCCTGATCAATAAAAAACTGACACATTTGTGTTAAAAAAGCTACATATCCTTCAGACACTTCCTTGCTTGTATCAGAAATCATCTTACGGTTTGGAACTACACAAACATACCTTTTATTTTCAATAAACTGAACCAATGGCACCTTAGGTTTAATAAGGTTAGTAAAGTCTGGCTTTAAAACAATTTTTGGGCTTTCGCCAAACAATTTTATCAAATAATCGTATGATATTTTTTCTCTCGCAAATAAAATATCGGCATACTCAAAAACAATTTGCATGCGCTCAATTGCATGTGCATTTGTAAATGGGCCAAATGCCTGCGGTAAAAAAACAAGCTTGGCACCGCCATCTTTTAATGTTTTATAATAACTTCTTGCTCTTTCGTTAGATTCTTTTGTAAACATAGCTGCCCATTGGTCTCCAAACTGAAACCCTCCTGCA
Organism: Flavobacterium subsaxonicum WB 4.1-42 = DSM 21790; assembly: GCF_000422725.1. Classification (GTDB taxonomy): domain Bacteria; phylum Bacteroidota; class Bacteroidia; order Flavobacteriales; family Flavobacteriaceae; genus Flavobacterium; species Flavobacterium subsaxonicum. The sequence continues at coordinate 233,318 of NZ_AUGP01000018.1, read as the reverse complement.
TCTAAAAGCATATCTACTTGCGATGGCTTAACAAAATAAACTTTTTTAAGAAGTTTTTCTGGCAAATATTTTAATATTTTACTTTTTTGATAAATATATAATCCCTCTCCAATTGCCTGAGAATATATACCACCAACGCTATGTGGGGTTACAATACAGGTTCTGCCTGGAAATTTTTCTTTTGTTTTCTCAATAACAGAGCGAAGCATTAGTTCAGCTCCTTTATTAACAAAACCGGCATTATCGATTAAAAAATTCATAATTTTTGTTTCTAAATTATCAAATATATAGGTTAAATGTATTAAAACATCGTTGTGCTGTTACACAACTGCCTTAAGCTGAATGTTGTTAAAGGCGCATTTAATATTACTGTTGCCACTATCATCCCACAAAATTAAAGCAACAGATCCTTTGGTAAACAATTTTAAATCGTCTGTTACCGTCATAATTACATTACCGTTAGACATAAAGCTAAATTTATTGTCTTTAACTGCAATTATAAATTTATAAACCTCGTCTACATTAATTTTAAACGGCTCTGTTTGCAGGCTGTTGTAAAACTGCCCTTTATGCACCGCATCAAAATGCAACTGATTATCTTCTATCCTAAACCTGTATCGGTTGTAAAAATCATAATATCTAAACCCAAACTGTATCTCTCTAAACTCAGTGTTAAATACAGCATCAAAACTAAGCTCGTAGTTTTTTTGAGAATAATCCATTATATAAAAATAAATCCAGTCGTCTAACAAACCAGAGGTATTAAAATACATGTTATCGCCATCTATAGTTGTTTTATTGTCTGTACAAACAGTATCAACTGTAGTTAGCGGAATATTAAAAAACTTTAGGTACCTGTCGTTAAACCTGTTTTTTACTACCTGCCAGGTCTCATTTTTATAAATAAGGTTATTAAAAAATTCGTTACCATTATAAATAGGTTCTCCTACATTGTAAGCAACCTGCTCTTTACTTTTATTTAATAACTTTTGGTATTTTATAAAATTTTGAGCTGTAGCCTTCTTTTTATAGCTGTTAAGGAACCTAAAAACAGTTCTTGTATTTAAAATTTTATGCAGAAGCGATGTCATAAATACTTAATTAAATTTAATAGTTTGCAAAACCTACAGTTCCTGCATTTGAGTCATTCTTTTAAACCTTACGGATGTTTCCATCAATTCAGAAAAACTTCCTGATTCTACAATCTCTCCATTATTCATAACAACAATAAGGTCGGCATTTTTAATGGTAGACAATCTATGCGCTACTATAAGCACGGTATATTTACCATGTAAAGATTCAATATTATTTTGGATTGCCTTTTCGGTCTCAGAGTCTAATGCCGATGTAGCTTCGTCAAGAATTAGTATATCAACATCTTTGTACAACTCTCTTGCAATGGAAATTCTCTGCCTTTGGCCGCCACTTAAATTAACGCCATTATTACCAAGTACCGTATTTTCTTTTTGAGGCATTTCGGCCAGAAAATCTTCCACCGACGCCTGCTTTACTGCTATTTTAAATTTATCGTAACTTTTGGGTGAAGGTTCGTCCCAAAAGGTAATATTATTAAAAACGGTATCGGTAAATATTACCGGGTCTTGTGTAATGTACCCAATTCTTTTTTGGAAAGTTTTGATATCAAGCTCTAAACTATTAATTCCGTTTACCGTCATAGATCCTTTATCTAACGGAATAAGGCCTGCCAGTACATTAACCAATGTTGATTTTCCGCTACCACTCTCGCCAACAAAGGCTATGGTTTTGTTTTTTGGAATACTGATATTTATATTTTTTAAAACCGTAGTGTCTTTGTAACCAAAGCTTGCACTTTCCAGTTTAATTTCGCTATCAAACTCGGTAATTTTAACAGTACCATTGGCCTCTTTGTTATTCATTAGCTTATTTTCAAAAGCCGTAATATTATCCATAGAGCCAGAAACTGCTATAAAGCCATTGTAAGAAGACTGCATCATCATTAAAAATGAAAGCGCCCTGTAAAAGAAAAGCATACTTACAAGTATTGTACTTAAAGTACCTCCTAATACATTTACCTGTAATAGTATTACACCACTTACAACAACAATTAAAAGAGGCTCTCTGGTTGCGCTAACTATAGCACTTAGTTTACCTATTTTTGTATTGTTATGCTCTATATGCTCTATAGTATTGAGTAGCTTTTGATTGTATTTACCTAATAAGCCTGTTGCTTTTAGATATTTAAAGCTATTAACATACTGTATAATCAGGCCCTGATAAAAATTACTTTCAAACGTAAGTTTTTCGGATGCTTTTTTTGTAATAGTATATACCTTTTTATAAACAAGGTTAGTAAGCGCACCACCAATACAAATAAGCACGGCAAATTTAGCATCTACAAAAAAGGCAAACATCATGTAAACAATAACCATAACTGCCTGCTGAACGGTGCCAAAGTACTGTTGGTAGGCCACCGAAATCCTGGCAACTTCGGCAGACAGTACGTTTTGAATTGTACCTACATCCGACACCACAAAAGACTTATAAGACATTTGCGACATAAGCCTTGTTAGGTTTTGGCGGGTATTTTTTATAAAATATTGCCGTACTATAACCTCATAATAACCCCCTGAATATACAGCTAAGCCTTTTAAGAAGAAAAATACGCACAGTACTATAAGAACACTTATAAGATTCATCTCCAGCCCAACATAATTCATGCCTTTTACAAGAAAATCCAGATTACCTAAATTACTTGATTGGCCTTTGCTGGAACCATCTACCATTTGTAATAACGGCAAAAACATTGCTAAACCAAAACCATCTAAAAAACCTACCGAAATATTTAAAATAACCCTTAGTATAATCCTGTAACCCAGTTTTTTATAAAAGTAGGCAAAGTTCTCAAAATATTTTATTACAAATTTCTTTATGGTGCTTTTTATCATTGCAAGTATCGTTAAAACCGACTACAAAATTAATATTAGTATAGCCAATTATCCTACCAATTGCTCCAACTGCGGCCTGCTGTTTTTAAATATAGCAACATCGCTTGCTACCATTTCTTTACAAAGTGCAGCAAGGTCATACTGTGGTTTCCAGCCCAGTTGCGTTTTAGATTTTGTAGGGTCGCCTATTAGCAAATCAACTTCTGTAGGGCGGTAATACGCTGGGTCTACTTTTACAATTGTTTTACCTAACAAACCTTCGTATACAGGTTGGCCTGTGGCAGCTGTGTACACCTGTTCGTTAATAGATGCTACAGTACCCGTTTCGTTTTCGGCTTCGCCTTCAAAACGTAAAGTAATGCCTACTTCGGCAAAAGACATGGTTACAAAATCTCTAATGTAAGTAGTTACACCTGTTGCAATAACGTAATCTTCGGCAACATCCTGCTGCAAGATCCTCCACATAGCTTCTACATAATCTTTTGCATGGCCCCAGTCGCGCTGAGAATCTAAATTACCTAAGTAAAGGCAGTCTTGTTTACCCAATGCAATAGCAGCAGTAGCCATTGTAATTTTTCTTGTTACAAAGGTTTCGCCCCTTCTTGGAGATTCGTGGTTAAACAAAATTCCGTTACAGGCATACATATTGTAAGCTTCGCGGTAGTTTTTGGTAATCCAGAAACCATATATTTTAGCAACACCATAAGGAGAACGTGGATAAAACGGCGAATTCTCGTCGTAAAAACCTTTCTCATTCTTATTTTCGGCTAAACCACCATATAATTCAGACGTAGATGCCTGGTAAATCCTGGTTTTCTTTTCAAGTCCAAGTATCCTTACAGCTTCCAGTATCCTTAAAGTACCGATACCATCTACATTAGCAACATATTCAGGAGAATCAAACGACACTTTTACGTGAGACATTGCACCCAGATTATAAATCTCATCCGGTTGCACTTCTTGTATAATTCGTATAAGGTTAGTAGAATCTGTTAAATCGCCATAATGCAATTTAAAGTTTACATGTCGCTCATGCTGATCGATATATAAGTGGTCTATACGTTGTGTATTAAAAGAAGAAGAACGTCTTTTAATACCATGTACAGTGTACCCTTTTTCCAATAGCAACTCAGCCAGATAAGATCCGTCTTGTCCTGTTACCCCTGTAATTAAAGCTGTTTTCATGTATTAAACTATTCTGTTAGTGTTATTTTTTTAAGACTATCTATATTTTCAAGAAACCAGCTGTATGTTAACCCAATTCCTTTTTCTAAATCAATTTTATGCTGCCAGCCTAAATTGTGCATTTTAGAAACATCCATAAGTTTTCGTGGAGTTCCGTCCGGCTTTTCGCTATCCCAAATTATTTCTCCGGTATGGCCGGTAACTTTTTGTATCGTTTCGGCAAGCTCTTTTATGGTAAGATCTACCCCTGTACCAATATTGTATAAATACTCCGGCAATTCATTTTCTAAAGCAAATACTACAGCCTCGGCCATATCATCTACAAATAAAAACTCGCGCATTGGCGTACCGCTACCCCATAATGTTACAGGGGCATTGCCGTTTTCTTTAGCTTCATGAAACTTGCGTATCATGGCCGGCAACACGTGCGACGTATTAAGATCGAAATTATCTCGGGTACCGTATAAATTAGTAGGCATAAGGCTTACATAATCTTTACCATATTGCTTTCTGATAGCCTGGCACGTTTTCACACCGGTTATCTTAGCAATAGCATACCACTCGTTTGTAGGCTCTAAGGTATCTGTAAGTAAATATTCTTCTTTAAGCGGCTGTGGCGCAAATTTTGGATAAATGCATGAGCTGCCTAAAAATATAAATTTGTCAACATCATTTTTAAGGGCGCCATCTATAAGATTATTTTGTATCAGCATGTTTTCCATCAAAAACTGGTACGGATAATCGTTGTTAGCCAATATACCGCCAACTCGTGCAGCAGCATCTATAATAACATCGGGTTTTTCCTGAGCTAAGAATTCTGAGACTGCCTGTTGGTTTCTCAAATCAAATTCTTTGCTGGACCTGCCTATCAAATTTGTGTATCCTTTATCAGATAAAATTCTCCAAATTGCACTGCCCACCATACCATTATGTCCGGCAATGTATATTTTGGCATCTTTTTGCATCTCGACTTTTTAATTATTTGTTACTACGAATCCGGACAAAAGTAAACTAAATTTATGACAATTAGTAATGTTAAAACGCTTTTAGCGAATTTACATTTGATTGATAAAATTATACCGAACAACGTAATTTATTTTTAACATATTACAATTATTTGCAGTAAAATTTACCATAAATACAAATAATTCAATCGTGAAATATTAACATTAATTTAACACAACTAACTATCAATTAGATAATTACAAATTAAATTATTACGATTTCGCTAAAATCACCCATCTTTTACCTTACCGTTAGCCATCAAAATAACTGCAAAAAAAGCCAGCAATACTATAGGGAAAATTCTTATAAAAGATGCGATGCGCAGGCTGCTGAAATTAAAGTCGAACACCACGATTAAATATAACATTATAAGCACAGGGTTGTAAGAATATCTTCTCAATAAATTATAAGTAATTAAAAAAACCACTCCCTGCAAAAAAAAGAAAATAACAATGCCCGGCATCAGTAGATTAGCATAGGCGGTTCCAAAATTTTCGGCAGGCCATGATGTTTTAGAAACCTCATCTCTGGACATAGGAGGCTCATAATGTTTACCATTAACAACAATCGCATTAAAATATACACCCTGGTCTATCTGGGGCAACTTAGATTTTTCCTGTTTTTTAAACGGTATCAGGAAAGGCTCAAAAAAGCCTTTAAAGTTCCAGGCAGTAGTACTATTAAAATAGTTAGCAGCAAAAACATCTATATAGGTGTATGATGTTTGGTACACAAAGTTACGTGCGGTAAACTTTGCCTCTGTATCTTTAAACCGAAGTGTTGGTATAATTATGATGTACAGCAACAACCCCACTCCAAGAACCGAACTGATTGCCAATGTTTTTTTATTTATTTTGATATTTTTTAGTAGGTAATGCATAGCTACTATAAGTGTTACCAAAAACACTAAGGTATTTTTTCTCGCTCCAAAACTGGAGAACACAAAAATGGTTACAATTGCCAATACAACCGTTATAACCTTATCAAACATTTTATTTTTAAGCTTTATACACAGCATAAACATAAGTGTGCTAAAGGTTAAAAAAGGCAACAGTGCCAAAACATACTGGCCGCTTTGCAGCTCTATGCGTTTATTTATGTTATTGAGCAGGTAGCCCAACCCTCCTATTCTTGACAAGAACACAGTATACGCACCCATACCAATTGCAAAAAACACAACGGCAAGCAGCCTTACATTTTTATAATTATAATTAGCAGATGCAAGCGGTTTAAAAAAACCACCCAATTTTTTATCAGCAAAAACAACGCCTGCCACTAAACATAAAAAGGCAACGGTTTGCACTATGGTGTATTGCCAAAATGCTTCTGAAAGCGAAACCCCGCATACATTTAATATGGGCTTTAAGAATGAATTGGGGTTGAACGCCGTAAACAACAGAAACGGCAAATTGAATACTGCATATTTTACAGATATGAATTTTAATGGAGCGAACACATCGTTACTACCGGCAAATTTATATGTCAGAAAGTACAATAGTGCAAACCAGAAAAAGCATAAAAATATCATGTACCGGGAGTAAGGTTATTATTGGCCTCTACGTTTTTTGCCATAAGCACAAAACTTATTAATATAAAGATATTAAACACCAAAAATAACCAATAATTAAGCAACAGCAAGTAAACCAGCAACGAAACACAGAATAGCACAACCGGTAACAGCAATTTTGCAATAACTGATATTTTTAAGTTGGTACTAAACATAGCACGCATTATAACCAGCATATAAATAAGGCTTATGCTTTCTCCTATCAATAAAGCAAGGCCCAAACCTTCGGAATAGTTAGTATACCCAAAAGCAAAAAGGCAGGCTACCGTTAGGGCCGATTTTATAATGTTGTAAATAAAAATTTGCTTAGAGAGGTTTGTCTTTTTAAGGAACTCGTTTATTATCATCCCGAAATTTTGGATAGAAACCGCCATAATCAAATAGCATACAATACTCATATTAAGATCCAGCTTATCGCCAGTCCATTTGGTGTAGATGTACGGTATTAATGGCAAAACAACCGTAACCCCTGTAATGATAACAAAGGTAGATATCTTCCAGAAACTTACCATTCTGCCAATAATATACTGCGGGTTACCTAACGAAAACTGTTTTTGAATATCAGGCATTAGCGGTATTACTGCCGCATTAGATACCCTGAAAACCGAGTTGGATATTACCCTGCTTGTAGTAAACACTGGCAATATAGAGGTTACAAACAAACTGGGTATTAGTATGTTCAGGCCATTTTCGTATACTTTCTCTACTAAAAAACTACCGGTTAGCAAAAACGATCTTTTTACCGCCCAAAACGATTTTATAAAGCTTACACCTTTAAAAAACGGAATAACAAAAGGCACCCGGCTTTTTACGTACAGCAGCGTAAAAACAGTAAATAATATGTTGGATGCAAATATGGCAAGGCTTGTAATAAATATGCTTTTGGTTGTGTAAATGGCAATAACGGTAACCACAAAATCAAACAACTCGCCAATTGTCTGGTATTTAATCGTAGTTTTGATTTTGCCAAGCGGCTCGAAAATACGCAGCAAAAACATGTTATTATACTGAAAAACTATCTTAGCTAAAACCAACAGAAAAAGGCTGTAGTGCCCATTGGTATTAAGTATGTACGTTACCGGAAATGTGGATACGGCAGAAAGCAATATGGGCGCAGAAATAACTGCACCCAATAGTATTTGTAGTATTATGTATATGTAATTTGCCCCCTGTGCTACAATTAACTCATCTTTAATAGTGCCATTTTTATGATAGCCAAGATTAATTAAGTTAGACGAATAATGCAGCTGCCCAAGGTTGATGGCCCTTATCATTAAAACTATAGATGACAGTACAATCCAGAAAGCATATTCGTGGCTGCCTACAGCATGTATAAATGCAGGTACCAGTAAAATTTGCCTAATAAAACTTATACCTATCGAGTAGCCACCCCATTTTACCGAGCTAAAATAGCCACCCTCAACTTTTAGTTTCAACAATTATAGATCTAATTTAGTTGCCTTGTTAATTTACCAAAAATAGGTAAATTAATTAAGCAAATCAGAGTTTGCTTTTTCCAGCTGGCCGTATACATTTTTAACCTCCTGAGAATGCTCTTTATGCAATATAAGGTTAGCATTGTGGGTGTGTACAAAAATGGTATTTTCAAGGCCAAGAAATGCAGTATAATTATCTGTACCAATAACCATGTTGCCAAACTCGTCTACGGCATGGCCCATTTTTTTAAGATAGTCGTAAACCGAATCAAAAGACCCAAGGTCTGACCACCTGAAGATTGCAGGAACCACCTTGATTTTTTTACTACGCTCCATTACAGCATAATCGATACTGATAGAAGGTATATCCATAGACAGGGCTTCATCAAGCCTGCCGTTGGCGTTATTTTGCCATGCAATAAGCGATTTTTCGTATACTGCCGGCTGGTATTCTTTTAATTCTTCCAGCAATACACTTGCCTTAAAGCAAAACATACCGCTGTTCCATAAAAAGGTGCCACGGTCTATAAATTCCTGGGCAGTTACCTGGTTGGGTTTCTCTCTAAAAGATACTACCTCATCGCCTTTGTGCTCTATGTAGCCATAGCCTGTTTCGGGCTTGGTTGGGTGCACACCAAACGTAACTATAAAGTTTTGGCGTGCCTTGGCAACAGCCTCTTCTATAGCCTGTTTGTAGGCCTCAGGGTTTTCTATAATATGGTCTGAAGGGGTAATGATCAAAATATCTTCCGGGTCTGATGCAAAGGCTGCAAAAGCAATTGCTGCAGCAGTATTTCTTGGTACTGCCTCTACAATATCAAGATAATCTGTATTGCATTTTTCTAAAACCTCCCTGCTTAAATGGCAGTTGTCTTTACTACCCACTACAATTACATTATCGGCAAAAGTAACATTCCTGTCTACAGTCATTTCAAAAAGAGATTTCCCTCCAAAAATAGGCAGGTACTGCTTAGGTCTGCTTTTTCTTGATAATGGCCATAAACGGCTTCCAACGCCTCCTGTAAGTATAACATGGGTAACTTTGCTCATTGTAATAGGTTTAAATTTATGCTTTTAATAATGGTTATTCTATAATTTTTTAACGTTGCCAAGTTATAACTTAAACCTGTAACCGTAAAAATTTTAGTATTAATTTAATGTTTTATTAAATACGGTATTACGTATTAATAAGCGAAAGGAGCTTTACCCCATAGCCGCTTTTTAGCAATGGCTCGCATAACTGCCTAAATTCAACCTCATTAATGTAGCCCATTTCGTAAGCTACACCCTCTATCGCACCAATTTTTAGGCCCTGGCGCTCTTCTATCACTTCTACAAACTGAGATGCCTGCATAAGGCTCTGGAACGTACCGGTATCTAACCAGGCCGTACCGCGGTCTAAAATGCTAACGCTAAGTTTGCCTTTTTCGAGGTAAAATTTATTTACATCGGTAATTTCAAGCTCGCCCCTGTGGCTTGGCTTTATGTTTTTGGCTATTTCTACAACATCGTTATCATAAAAATAAATGCCGGGAACCGCATAGTTCGACTTTGGCTTTTCTGGCTTTTCTTCAATCGAAATTGCCTTACCATCGGCATCAAATGCCACTACGCCATAACGCTCCGGGTCGTGTACGTGGTAGGCATAAATAACGCCACCATCAGGATCGTTATTAGACTGCAATAATTTTGCAAGGCCCGACCCATAAAATATATTATCGCCCAATATTAACGCTACCTTATCTGTACCAATAAAATCGGCACCAATAACAAAGGCTTCGGCAAGGCCGTTTGGCAATGCCTGAACGGCATACTCAAAACGGCAGCCATATTTTTTACCATCGCCCAACAAATCCCTGAACAAAGGCAGGTCTTTAGGGGTAGAGATTATCAATATTTCGCGTATACCGGCCATCATTAAAGTAGATAGCGGGTAGTATATCATGGGCTTATCATAAATAGGCATTAGCTGCTTACTTACAGACAATGTTAGCGGATGCAGCCTGGTGCCCGACCCGCCGGCCAAAATTATTCCTTTCATTACTGTGGTAGCTTATTGGTTAACACCTCTATCAGAATATTGTTCGTCATAATATTTCATGTACGTACCAGACGTTACGTTTTTAAGCCAGTCGGCGTTGTTTAAAAACCAGTCTACAGTAATTTCAAGGCCTTCCTCAAAAGTAACCGATGGTTTCCAGCCCAACTCGCTGTTAATTTTAAACGCATCTATTGCATAACGCAAATCGTGCCCCGGCCTGTCTTTAACATAGGTAATAAGCTGTTGGCTTTCGCCCTGCTCCCTGCCCAGTTTGGTATCTAAAATACCACAAAGCAGTTTTACCAGGTCTATGTTTTGCCACTCGTTAAAACCACCAATATTATATGTTTCGTGGTTTTTGCCGTTGTGGTACACAAGGTCTATTGCTATGGCGTGGTCTTTTACAAACAGCCAGTCGCGGGTATATTTACCGTCGCCGTAAACCGGCAACGGTTTTTTTTCTATAATGTTATTGATAAAAAGCGGAATTAGCTTTTCCGGAAAATGATTAGGCCCGTAATTGTTAGAGCAATTGGTAATTACAAACGGCAGGCCATACGTTTCGCCATAAGCACGCACAAAATGATCTGACGACGCTTTTGATGCCGAATACGGCGAGTTAGGCGAATACGGGGTAGTTTCTGTAAACAGGCCCTCTGCACCCAGTGTGCCATATACCTCATCGGTACTTATGTGATAAAAGCGTTTGCCCTCCCAATTGTTTTGCCACAGGTCTTTAAAGGCATTAAGCAGGTTCATGGTGCCAATAACATTAGTTTTTACAAACGCTAACGGGTCTGTAATAGACCTGTCCACGTGCGATTCTGCCGCTAAATGCACCACACCTTCAAAACGGTGCTCTGTAAAAAGGCCGTCTATAAAGTCTTTATCGGTAATATCGCCTTTAACAAAAACGTAGTTTTTGCTATCTTCAATATCTTTAATATTTTCTAAATTACCTGCATACGTAAGGGCATCCAGGTTATAAATGGCATAATCAGGGTAGTTGGTTACAAACCGGCGTACCACATGAGAGCCAATAAAACCGGCGCCTCCCGTAATAAGTATCTTTTTCATGTTAGCTTTTTCCTGCACAGTATATTTTTTACCTTCCAATAACGTGGAATACAAATCCTAACGATTTTAAGTATTCTCCATCCAATACATTCCTGCCATCAAAAACAAACGCAGGTTTTTTCATATTATCGTAGATACGTTGCCAGTCGTAACCTTTAAACTCATCCCACTCGGTTAATATTGCAATGGCATGTGCATCTTTACAAGCCTCGTAAGGATCTGCAAATACGGTAATACCTTTTTGGTTTTGTTCCGGTGTTCTTGACTCAAGGTAGTTAAGGTCAGATAGTATTTGCGCTTCTTCTACTTTAGGGTCGTAAACAGCAATACCTGCCTGCTCGTATAGTAAGTCATCGGCTACGTAAATAGCGGCAGACTCTCTTGTATCATTCGTATCTTTTTTAAACGCCCAACCAAGGAAAGCGATTTTTTTGCCCGATACCGTATTGTAAAGTGTTTTAACCATATTGGCGGCAAACCTTCTTTTTTGGTGATCGTTCATTATAATTACCTGCTCCCAATAATCGGCAACTTCGTCTAATCCGTACGATTTGGCAATGTACACAAGGTTAAGGATGTCTTTTTGGAAGCATGAGCCACCAAAACCAACCGATGCCTTAAGGAATTTAGGGCCAATACGGCTGTCCATGCCAATGGCACGGGCTACCTCGCTAACATCGGCTCCTGTTTTTTCGCAAAGCTCAGACATTGCGTTGATAGACGATACCCTTTGTGCCAAAAATGCATTGGCCGTAAGCTTAGAAAGCTCAGAAGACCATACATTAGTGGTAAGTATCCTTTCTTTAGGAATCCAGTTAGCATATACCTCAACCAAGGCATCGATAGCTGCAACACCTTCAGCATCGGTGTCGCCACCAATAAGCACCCTGTCCGGGGCAAGAAGGTCTTCCATAGCAGTACCTTCGGCCAAAAATTCAGGGTTAGAAAGTATCTGGAATTTAACACCGTTACCGGTATTATCTAAAATACTCCTTACCGCCTCTGCAGTACGTACCGGCAGTGTCGATTTTTCTACAACAATTTTATCATCTTTAGCTACCGCTGCAATTTGCCTTGCGCATAGCTCTATATATTTAAGATCGGCCGCTTTACCCTTACCTAAACCGTAGGTTTTAGTTGGTGTATTAACCGATATAAAAATCATCTGGGCTTCGTCTATAGCTTTTTCAACTTCTGTAGTAAAAAATAAGTTACGGCCTCTTGCTTCGCCAACAATTTTATCAAGACCCGGCTCATAAACCGGCAGGTTGTCTAAATTTTCGTCGTTCCATGCAGCAATACGCGCCACATTTAAATCAACAATTGTAACTTTTATATGAGGGCATTTAGCCGCAATTACAGCCATTGTAGGACCGCCTACATATCCTGCCCCGATACAGCAAATATTTGTTATCTTACTCATTACTTATAATATATTGTTATATAAATTATTGAACACAAACTTACAGTTTTTTTTAACTTTATGAAGTATATTTTTAAAGCCTGCCGTGGGCTTTTTTACCCAGCACCCCTTTAACATCATACACTATGCATTTTTCTTTTTGAAGCATATTAAGATCGAGCTCCAAAAACTCCTGATGTGCCACACCCAGCACAAGGGCATCAAACGTTGTTGCCGGTAAGGTGTTGGTGGTTACAAGGCCGTACTCTGCAAATACTTCCTGCGGGGTTGCCCAAGGGTCGTAAATGGTTACCTGTATACCATATTCGTCTAACGCCTTTATAACATCTACAATTTTGGTGTTGCGAACATCGGGGCAATTTTCTTTAAATGTAATGCCCAGCATTAGCAGCTGCGCCCCATTTACTATAACCCCATTTTTAATCATGAGCTTAACAACCTGAGAGGCCACATAGTCGCCCATGCTGTCGTTAAGCCTGCGCCCTGCCAGTATAATTTCGGGGTGGTAGCCTGCCTCCTGCGCCTTTTGGGCAAGATAATAAGGGTCTACCCCTATGCAGTGGCCACCAACAAGCCCCGGTTTAAACGGAAGGAAATTCCATTTTGTGCCCGCCGCCTCTAACACATCGCTGGTATTAATATCCAGCAGGTTAAATATTTTAGAAAGCTCGTTTACAAAGGCAATATTAATATCGCGCTGCGAATTTTCTATAACCTTGGCAGCTTCGGCCACTTTAATGGAAGGCGCCATGTGGGTGCCCGCCGTTATAACCGATTTATACAGATTATCTACCTTTATTGCTGCCTGCGGTGTAGAGCCCGATGTAACTTTTATAATTTTTTCTACGGTGTGAAGCTTATCTCCCGGGTTGATCCTTTCGGGCGAATAGCCTGCAAAAAAGTCAACATTAAACGTAAGGCCGCTAACACGCTCCAGCACCGGTACACATTCATCCTCTGTAACACCCGGATAAACGGTAGACTCATATATTACTATATCGCCCTTTTTAAGCGATTTGCCCACTACCTCGCTTGCCTTGTGCAATGCGTTTAAGTTGGGGCGGTTGTTTTTATCAACCGGGGTAGGTACGGTAACTATATAGTAATTGCAGTCTTTTAAAGCATCTGGGTTACTGGTGCAAAGCAGGCCATTGCCGGTGGCATAGCTGCTTAAAACCTCTTTAAGTTGGGTACTCTCTATTTCTTTGGTAAAGTCTTCGCCATTATTAAGCTCATCAATTCGATTTTGCTTAACATCAAAGCCTACTGTAGGGTACTTTTTTGCCATTAAAACGGCAAGGGGTAAACCTACGTAGCCTAATCCTATAATTGCTATCTTCATTTATTTAAATGCAACAACGGGTTTTAAATTATCCCAATACCACTTTACGGCCTGCTCCAGCCCCTGCCCCATTGAAAATTGAGGAGTGTAGCCCAACAGGTTTTTAGCCTTGTCTATACTGGCTAAAGAGTGTGGTATATCGCCTTCGCGGTTGGGCCCGTACACAATGGCAACATTGGCAATTGCGGGGTCGTAGCCGGAAAGAAATTGTTTTAAGTAATTCACCATTTCATTAAGCGTGGTGCGTTCGCCAAAAGCGGTATTATAAACGGTATTAACCGCATTTATATTTTCTACAGCTAATGCAAGCTCATTCATCTGCACTACATTATCTATATAAGTAAAGTCTCTGGAGTGGTTGCCATCGCCATTAATAACCGGGCTTTGGTGCGCCATTAGCTGCATTACAAATTTTGGTATAACCGCTGCATACGCCCCGTTAGGGTCCTGCCGGCGGCCAAACACATTAAAATACCTAAGGCCAATGGTTTGCAGCCCATAGGTGCGGCTAAAAATATCGGCATACAGCTCGTTTACATATTTTGTAATAGCATATGGCGATAACGGCCTGCCAATGACATCTTCGGTTTTAGGAAGCATCTCCGAGTCGCCGTAAGTAGACGAGCTCGCGGCATACACAAACCTTTTAACACCGGCATCGCGCGCGGCGGTAAGCATGTTTAAAAAGCCGCCCACATTAACATCGTTAGTGGTAATAGGGTCTTTTATAGAACGCGGTACCGACCCTAATGCCGCCTGGTGCAACACATAGTCTGCACCTGCTACCGCCTTTTGGCAGTCGGCCAGGTTGCGGATATCGCCCTCTATAAGTGTAAATTGCGGATTACCCAGATGGTGCGCTATGTTTTTTTTATGCCCTGTGGCAAAATTATCCAGGCACACTACAGTACAGCCTTTTGCAATAAAATGGTCGCATAAATTAGAGCCAATAAACCCTGCACCTCCGGTAATAAGTATCTTAGTTTGTAGGGTTGTTTGCATTGGTTAATGTGCTGTTTTTGCCTGGGTCTGCCATCTGATTAAGATGCAAATATATATACTAATATTTTAACAGGCGGTTATTTATGATTGCGAGGCTCTCTTTTATCGAAAATTCAGCCAACAAATATTCTTTTTAAAATATTCAGAAAAAATACAAATTTGAGGATTTTTTCGTCAAAAATCCCGTTAAATAAGTGTTAATTTCTGTAAGCAGCGGCCTACATATTTTTCATAGATATTTCAAACGGCACCCGGTGGATGATGCTCCTGCCCAGGGTAACCTCATCGGCAAACTCCAGCTCATCGCCCACGGCAATACCGCGCGCAATAGCCGATGTTGTAATGCCGTACTCTTTTATTTGCCTGTAAATGTAAAAGTTAGTGGTATCGCCCTCCATAGTAGAGCTCAGGGCAAAAATAAGTTCTTTAACCCCGCCTGCCTTTACTTTTTCTACCAGCGTGGGTATATTAAGCTGGCTTGGCCCCACCCCGTCTATAGGCGATATCTTGCCTCCTAACACATGGTACACCCCTTTAAAAAGGCTGGTATTTTCTATAGCCATAACATCGCGAATATCTTCTACAACACAAATTATAGAGGTATCGCGCGATGTGTTGGCGCATATCTGGCACAGGCCACTATCGGCAATGTTGTGGCAGCGGTTGCAAAACTGAATATCAGTACGCATTTTGTGCAATGCCTCTGCCAGCTGCCGGGTTTGCTCTTCGGGCTGCTTAAGCAAATGCAGCATAAGGCGCAAGGCCGTACGCTTGCCAATACCGGGCAGCTGCGAAATTTCGGCCACGGCCCTTTCCAGTAGTTTAGAAGACATTTCCATAGTGGTGCAAAGGTACAAAATAGAGGGCAATTTTTGCCTTGTTACCGCCCCGTGGCAACACAAATTTTATTAGCTGTAGGATTTTAAAAAAAAATTGCTTGCTTTGTAATACAAACACAACACTATGCAACCGCTAACTATACTCTCCATAATAATTGTTTACTTTGGCATACTGATATTAATATCGCGCCTGGTAAGCCAGAAAGACAGCAGCAACGATACGTTTTTTAAGGCCAACAAAAATTCTAAATGGTATTTGGTGGCTTTTGGTATGATTGGCACGGCGCTAAGCGGTGTTACGTTTATATCGGTGCCTGGAGAGGTAGGTTCGCCCAACGGCGAGCAGTTTAAGTACTTTCAGTTTATACTGGGCAACGCCATTGGCTTTATAATAATTGCCAAGGTGCTGCTGCCGCTGTATTACCACCTTAACCTAACATCTATTTACGGGTATATAGAGGGCCGGCTGGGCTATTACAGCTACAAAACATCGGCCATGATATTTTTAATAAGCCGTACTATTGGGTCGGCTTTCAGGCTGTATTTGGTGGTAATTGTGTTGCAGCGCTATGTGTTTGATGCCTTTGCCATTCCGTTTTGGGTAACAGTGCTAATATCGCTGTTGCTGATATTTGCTTACACCTACAAGGGCGGACTTAAAACCATTATTATTACCGATACGCTACAAACGTTCTTTTTAGTATCATCGGTATTTTTTACCATCTATTTTATTTGCGACAGCCTGGACCTGAACATTACACAGGCGTTTGAAACCGTTAAGCAAAGCAACTACTCCAAGATCTTTTTCTTTGACGATTTTATTACCAGCCGTTTCCATTTTGTTAAGCAAATTGTTGGCGGTATGTTTGTTACCATTGCCATGGTGGGGCTGGACCAGGATTTGATGCAAAAAAACCTGAGCTGCAAGAACATTGGCGAAGCCCAAAAAAACATGTTTACCTTTACGGGTATCTTTGTTATCATCAACCTGTTTTTTTTAGGTGTGGGTGCCCTGCTTTACATTTATGCCGCCAAGAACGGTATTGAGGTACCTACCGAAATGGGCAAGCCGCGAACCGACCTGCTTTTTCCTGAAATTGCCTTTAATCACCTTACCATAATTCCGGCAGTAATATTTTTGTTAGGATTAACCGCTGCCACCTTTGCCACTACCGATAGTGCCCTGACGGCGCTAACCACATCGTTTTGTGTCGACTTTTTAGGGATGGACAAAGCCGAGAACCTTGCCAAAACCAACAATGTAAGAACAAGGCACTTTGTGCACATATCCTTTTCGCTGCTTATGTTTTTGGTAATTATAGTGTTTAACGCCATTAACAATGCCTCTGTGGTAAGCATGATCTTCAGGATAGCATCCTATACATACGGCCCGCTATTAGGCTTGTATTGCTTTGGCCTGTTTATGAAAAACCTTACCGTGCGCGACAAACTCGTGCCGTTTGTGTGCATAGCATCGCCCCTGCTAACACTGGCTATAAGCTTAAATTCTGCCAGCCTGTTTGGCGATTATGTTTTTGATACCGAACTGATCATCGTTAACGGACTGATAACCTTTTTACTGCTACTGTGCATCAGTAAAAAACCGGTGGCTAATATTGGTTTATCGAAAGCATAACCAGCGTACAGGCTACCTCTATGCCAATGCCGTTTTCGCGCAACAGCGCATATAATTCGGGGTTTTCTGTACCCGGGTTAAAAATAACGCGTTCGGGTTTTAAGCCAAGAATATAATCGTAATACGGTTTTTGATTCATAGGGTTTAAGTACAGCGTAACGGTGTTTACGCCATCAAAAGGGGCTGCGCCTTTTTCTATCTTAATACCATCAAGGTTGTCTTCTTTTTTGCCCATAGCCACTACGGGGTGGCCAAAGCGCTGCAGCATTTTTACGGCTTTATAAGCATAGCGGCTGGGCTCTGTAGAGGCGCCCATTACCAGTGTTTTTTTAGTTTCCATGGCTGTGTATTTTAAGTAAATATACCAAAAAGCATGCCCATATACGTACATTTTAGGCTAACTATAACATAGCTACGGCTCGTATTTGTAATCTACGGGCAGCAGGTCGCCTGCCTTAAGCTCGCCCATGTAGCCGCCAAAAATCACTTCAAACAGCGGGAAAAACAGCCCATTTTCGTCAATATAAAAATAGCCCTCGTTAAAGCCCAGGGTACTTTGCTCTTTGCCGTTGCGCATAAGGTCGAACTTTACATCGCCATACTTAGACTGGTTCTTTTTCTTCATAAAGCTCATGCCGCTACTGGCTATGGCAGCACGTGTGTTCTTTACACTCTCGGGTATATCAATCAGCGTCACCTTTTTGTAATTGGCGGTATCGGTCACCTTAAAATAGCTTGTATAGTCTACCGGAATACGGTCAGCATACAACTGGTACTTTTCCTTTTGCCAGTCGCCGGCAGCAATAGTGCGCATAAAATGTACCGGAGAACCTATGTAGGCCTCCTTGCGTTTTTTATCGGCCTTGCCTTTTTCAGAGAGGTCGGTAAAAAACGTAGTGCCTGCAAAGTAGCTCTGCCGTATGGCATCGTCCTCCAGGGTGGTGTAGCCGTAGTTGGCCTGAAATCCCTCCAGGTCGAACGCCAGCTTATACTCTAAATAGCTGTTTTTAATAATCAGCGGCTTAATTGCAGTGGCCTCCAGCGTGTTGGTAGTGGTATTAAAATGCAGGTTAATGTCCTGCTCGTTCTCTATTTTGCAGCGCGACCCGCCACGGTTGCCCAAAAACTGCCTGCGGAAAGCACGCAGCATTTGCTTGCGCGTAAAGGGCCCACCCTTGCTAATAACCACCTCGTTAAGCATAATGGCATCTTCGCGAAGCAGTACTTTAAACGGCTTACCGTATTTGTAAGGGTCTTCTATACGCAGGGTTTCAAACCCCATAAAAGTAATTATCAGGGCAGCGTTGTACTTATGGCCGGTAGTTATGCTAAAAAAACCCTTAGCATCGGTATTCGCGCTAATGGTGGTGCCATCTATGTACACAAAAGCGCCCTCCATAGGTTTGTTCTCGGCTTCATCAAAAACATAGCCCGATATGGTTTGCCCATAACTTACAGAAAAACTTAGCAACAGCAGTAACAACAATGCCCTCATTTGGTAAACGGTATTTTTTTTAAAGGTATTAAAAAACTAACTACACTAGATTTACACAATAGATTGAATGCATATAAATTTGTTCAAAATCTTTTAAGACTTTTTTCGGCTTTAAATAATCTATGACCGTCTCGAAATCAAACTTTTTAATCTGAATAAAAATATTAGCCACATCCTCCAAGCTATCAACCTCATAACTAAAGACATAACCATCTTTATGCGAATCATGGCTTACATCAAAAAATAATCGAAGGTCAGATTTGTGATAATATCTATTTTCAATTTCGATAGTATCTTGCGCAGCTGTTAATTTAATAATTTCTGCTACAGATTTAATTTGGTGTGCTGTCATAGTAAATATTTGTTTTATGTAAAGATAGCAACCGTATAACCTGTTTAAAAATCTATTAAATTCAGTGTTATCAAATTTCACCTCACAACAAACTGTGTTTACCGCTCAGCCATTAATCGTAAAGGCAAAATGGGTAATTTTGTGTAAAAGAACCTGTTATGATACACCAGAGCCCCGCCCACATTTATACCGCTAAGCAGCGCGGCCATATAGAAACCGACCGGCACCGCGTTATAGCCACCTTAAATTTTGGGGCTTACGCCGATGCCACCCGCAAACCCTTTGGGGCGTTAACGGTGGTGAATGATGAAACCCTTGCCCCGCTTACCGCCATTACCAGAAAGCTGGACGACAACACGGCAATGCTGGTTATTCCACTCGTAGGGGCATTGCACTATAGTTTGGGTGCCAAAGAGCAGGAACTGGTGCCGGGCGAAGCAGTGGTACTATCGCCTTACTCCAAAGGCACTACGGTAACTTTTAGTAATCCGTATGAGGCCGACCTCATCAACTTTTTGTACATCAACCTTAAAAGCAACGGCAGCGCGGGTTTCGGCGTAAGCCATATTAACCTGGACATTCGTAACACCCTGCACCCTTTTACGCAGTTGGGCATTTGTGGCTATATGGGCATTTTTGATGGCCGTAACGAGGTGCTTTACCCTGTAAACAATGCCGCTAACGGGCTGTTTGCCTTTGTGGTTAACGGTGCTTTTGAGATTAACGGCCGCCTGCTGGAAGAGCGTGATGCCCTTGCCCTTTGGGAAACTGATGCGGCTGATATTGAGGCATTATCTGACAATGCCATTATTTTATTGCTGGAAGTACCCCTTAATACATTTACCGCTTAGCACTTACGGGTGGTTGCTACTATCTATCGTAAAACTGAGCGCCAGCACATTAGGCAGGTAGGGGCCGTTAAAATCGTTATGCACAGTAAACTCATAAACTCCCTTCTCTAAATTTACCCCCTCTTTAATAACAGCGGTAAGGTCGCACACATCGCCGGCACAGTCAGACAGCGGGGCACCCTGTGGGTCTTTAAGCTGAAGGGTAAGGTTGATGGCTTCGGTTTTGCCCGAGGGCAGGGTAAGCGTGCCCGAAAGAGGCACGCTGGCGTACTGCGGCTCGAACACATGAGAGAACACCAGCTTGATGGTGGCATGCTCCATGTCTTTTTCGAGGTTAACCTTAAACGTCTTCGCATCGGTAGTAGGCCAGCGGTTGCCCTCAAACTCGAACGTTTGGGTAACGTAGGTGGCATCAAGGCACGAAACCAGTAACAACAGCGGCAGTAAGCATAGTAGTTTCTTCATAAATTGACATTAGAGATGATTAATATTTTAACACAGGGTCCCTTTACAGGCATCCTGTGAATCATAATAACGGAAAAATTACAAATTATTTTAACAAAAGTGTAGTTTACCGTCATAAAAAAGCCGTTTACCTCTAATTGCATTTTTAGCTTTAAAGTAGTTGTATGTTTGCTTAACCAAAATCAATTATTAGCATGGAAAGGAAAGCATTTTTAAAGAACAGTCTTGGCTTTTTGGGCATGGCTGTGGCGGCACCTTCTATTTTGAAGGAAATAAACGCGAAACCAGAATCCGAAAGTGAAATATTAACCGATAATTGCACGGTTTCTCCCTCCGAAACGGCGGGGCCTTTCCCCACTATTACACCGGCAAATTGGGAGCGCGTAGATATTACCGATGGCCGGACCGGGGTTGCCTTTACCATCAATATTAACATTATGAACAAGAATGCCAACTGCACCGCACTACAGGATGCCATTGTAGACATCTGGCACTGCGATAAAGACGGCAATTACTCAGAATACGGTGGCACTGGCATGCAGGCTACCAACTATACATCGGTACATTTTTTAAGGGGCCGGCAGTCTGCCAACGCTAACGGGGTGATAGGTTTTACCTCAATTTTCCCGGGTTGGTATACAGGCCGCGCTACACATATACACGTTCATGTGTATAACGCAGCAGGTACATCGTTGTTAATCACGCAGATATCATTCCCCGAAGGTACCAACAGCGCCGTGGCTATGGTAAACGCCGCCACCGATTACGGTTACACCAAAGGCATGAACGGCTATACGTATAATGATGACGATAATGTTTTTAGCGATGACAACAACGGCGCAGAGCTTGCAACAGTAAGTGGATCAGTAGCTAACGGTTATATTTTGGAGCACACCATCTATGTAAATGGCCCTACCCTTGATACCGCCGACCTTACAAGGGCGCAGTACAGGCTGGAGCAAAACTACCCTAACCCGTTTACCGATGCTACTACCCTGCCACTCAACCTGGAGTACGATAGCGAGGTGCATATTACGGTGTTCGACCTTACAGGCCGCCAGGTGGCTACGGCCTATAACGGCAGCATGAGTGCCGGGGTAAACAATGTTACCCTAAGCCGTAACAGCCTGACCAGCGGGTATTACCTGTATAAAGTTAGCATAACAAACCAAAACGGTAGTTTTGAAGAAAGTAAAAAAATGCTGGTTAAGTAAGGTTTTTAGAGCATTTTATTGTTGGTTATTTGTATATTTGGAAAAGAGAGGATTTATTCTCTCTTTTCTTTTTTATAGAATTTTGTAACACTTGTTTGACGTATGCCTTACCCTAAAATACGCCTGGCTTATCGTGTGATTATAGATAATTCCGCTACTGCTGCCTGGGACAGGTATATCTTTGAAGATACTTATAAAGAGTACCTTATGCAACAGCAATTGTTCAATTCTAAAGAAAATCCGAAGCCTACCTTTAGAGAACTGCTCTCTGAAAACCCAAAGGCAGAACAGCTTCACTTCCTTACAGGCATGGCCGCACAAAGCTATGTAGCACAGTTAAAAGGCAATTTTTACCGCCTGTCCGATGTGCTGGGCACCACGTTTTTTCCGTTTACCGGATACAAGCTCGACATTGTAAACACCGATATTACCGACAACACCCGCCACAAAGTGGGCATCACGCTGTTTTCGCCACTGTTCACGTACTTAGGCATTGTAAACAACTGTTATATGGTAGCTTTAAGTACCGATGAACAGGCCGGTTACGAGACTGTTATGTTCTCCATACTGCCGCAGCTTGCTATATGTTATTACCAGGATGCCACCACTAATACAACACAACCAACTATACCATAACCTTTTACCCAACCCTCTATGGAATTATTCATAAAAATTTTCGTAGCCATTTTTTCTGTAATCAACCCACTTGGGGCTGTGCCTATATTTGTGGGCCTAACCCAGGACGATAGCAACCGCGAACGACAGCGCATATCGTTCTGGACAGCTATAAACGTGTTCATAATATTGCTTATCTCATTTTTTGTTGGGCAATATGCCTTGGCATTCTTTGGTATAAGTATTGATGCTCTGCGTATTGCAGGCGGGTTTATTATTGTAAACTCAGGCTTCTCGTTATTGAATAGAAAATTCACCAAAGGCCGCGGCGTACACAAAGAGGTAGAGAACGATGCCCAAAAACGTAACGATATTGCCCTTACCCCGCTTGCCATACCCATGCTTGCCGGCCCGGGCTCAATATCATTACTTATAGCCATGCACCAGGACTACCAGCAAATAGACGAACAGATAATTACCTGTGTTGCAATGGCTGCCGTAGCTGCCGTTATATTTTTAGTAATGCGCAGTGCCCACTACCTGTCGCGTATACTGGGAGCATCGGGTATTGTTGCCATATCGCGTATTATTGGTTTTATAGTAATTGCCATTGGTGTACAGTACATTAGCAGCTCTATAGTAAATATTGTAGAGGGGATAGATTTTAGTAACATCAACTTGCCGAAGTAATAAATACATAGATTTCAGTCGTATTTATAAACAAAACAATATCAGATAGTTATAACCTTTAAAGATGAAAAAATTGTATTATATATTATTAACGTCTTTACTATTTGCCTGTTTTACAATTGTCTTTTTTCATAAAACAAATCTGGATTTCAACTTAACTTGCTCGTATGTAGGCGATAAAGAATTTCGCCCGGATGCTTATGTCGTACTTCATTTAGATAAAGATTTTGAACAATATTCAAAAATAAATTCCAGGACAGCCAAAATTGGTTCTGCCTGCAAGTCATCACTTAACTTTGCTAAACATGATTATGTTATAGTATACGGCAGGAAGGTAAAAACTATGTACTATAGTTTGAAAAGCACATTGTTTGACGACAGATCTGATCATTATATAAAGAGAATTGGCAGGAGAGTGCTTTTTATTGAATATGAAAACGGAGATTCTACAGGTACATTTATGTACCAGATTAATAAAGACAAAAAATTGAGAGGCTTTATTGGAGCATAACAATAAGAAACAAAAAAGCACAAGGCGCTAACCTCATGCTTTTTAACACTATACAAACTATTTGGGATAAGATTATTCTACAAAGCCAACGGCAACGGTATTATTGGTTTGGGTATCTATTAAAATAAACACACCGTTTAGCCTGTTGGTTTTAAACGAGTCTAAAAATACCGGGGCAGCCGTCTTTAGCTGCACTTTGGCTATATCATTCAGTTTCAAAGCCGAAGCCTCGTAGGTTTCTGATGGATTTTCGGGTGGGATAACTGCCTCAATAGCCTGCAATTTGCAAACTGCGGTACGTGTACCCGCCTGTAAAATGTACTTACCTGATAACGAAGCTTGTTTCTCGTCCATCCACACCAAGGTGGCGTTGATATCTTTAGATAGCAGCTTTTCGTTAGGTTTTTTAACCAGCATCATGCCACGGCTAATATCTACATCGTTTTTAAGGCGAAGCTGTATCGACTCGCCCGCATTGGCCGATGTGGGCGTACTGGTAAACTTACGTATCTCTGCCACTTCACTTTTTGTTCCCGATGGCAGCACCGTAACCTCATCGCCCACGGCAAGCCTGCCACTGATAATGCGCCCTGCATAAGCCCGGTAATCAGTAAATTCCCTGTTTTGCACATGCAATACCTGCTGCACATCTAAAGCAAATTCTTCGTTTTCTATACCGTTCGGTATAATTTTATGGAGTATTCCCGATAGGGTATCACCTTTATACCAATCGGTATTATTTGACGAGTTAACCACGTTATCGCCTTTAAGCGAACTGATGGGCAGCACATGAATATCAGGCGTATGGTCAAACTGTGCCGTCATTTTATTGATTTCCGACGCGATGTTTAAAAACACATCTTCACTGTAATTTACAAGGTCCATTTTATTGATGCAGAACACCACTGTTTTTAACCGCAGCAGGCTGCTTATAAAATAGTGCCTGTGCGTTTGCTCCAGTAATCCTTTACGGGCATCGATAAGTATTATCGAAACCTCTGAATTTGAAGCACCTGTAACCATGTTGCGCGTATACTCTACATGGCCCGGACTATCGGCAATAATAAACTTCCTCTCGGCGCTCGAAAAGTAAATGTGCGCCACATCAATGGTAATGCCCTGCTCCCTTTCGGCAATAAGTCCATCGGTAATGACTGAAAAATCAAGGTCATCCAACCCTTTTTCTTTGGTTTTACGGGCAATAAGTTCTTCCTGTTCTATTGTAAGGGCATGGCTGTCATTCAAAAAACGGCCAATTAGTGTGCTTTTGCCATCATCTACACTACCCGCTGTATTTATTCTTAGTAAATCCATATCTTAAAAATAGCCTCCTTTTTTACGTTGCTCCAGTGCCGCTTCGCTTCGCTTGTCGTCTATGCGCGCACCCCGCTCCGAAGATTTAGAGGATTTGTTTTCGTACATTATATCTTCAATTGCCGATGCTTCGGACACAAACGCTGCGGTACACGTCATGTCGCCCACAGTCCTGAAACGCACCACGGTTTCTACTATCTCATCAGTATCCACCAAATTCAGGTAATCAGAAAAGGCCAAAAAAGCACCATCCCGCTTAACCAGCTTGCGCGTATGCGCAAAGTAAATGGTAGGCAGGCCAATACCCTCATGGTTAATGTAATTCCACACATCTTCCTCGGTCCAGTTGCTTATTGGGAAAGCGCGTACGTTCTCGCCAAAATGGATCTTACCATTAAAGATGTTGAACAATTCCGGGCGTTGTTTTTTGGCATCCCATTGCCCAAAATCATCACGCACAGAGAAAATACGTTCTTTAGCCCTCGACTTCTCTTCGTCGCGGCGGGCACCACCCATGCAGGCATCAAAGCCAAATTCTTCTATCGCATCCAGCAGCGTTACCGTTTGCAGGGCATTACGGCTAGCGTGCTTACCGGTTTCTTCCTTTACTTTATTCTGGTCGATACTGTCCTGAACGTAACGTACAATCAGTTCTACACCCAACTCCTCAACCAATTGGTCGCGGAATTCTATAGTTTCCGGAAAGTTGTGCCCGGTATCGATATGCAGAAATGGGAACGGAATCTTGGCCGGGTAAAAGGCCTTTTGCGCCAGTCGGGCCAAAGTTATAGAGTCTTTACCACCCGAAAAAAGCAGTACAGGTTTCTGGAACTGCGCCACCACTTCGCGGATAATGTAAATACTCTCATCTTCCAGCGTTTGCAGGTGCGTATAGGGGTTAGTATGTTGTGTCATTTTTAATAATTTTTATCAGTGTGTATGTGCAGGCCGCACTCTTTTTTACCGTCTTCCCACCACCAGCGGCCAGCCCTAAAGGGTTCGCCTTCGGCAAGGGCGCGGGTGCAGGGCGCACAGCCAATGCTTAGATAGCCTTTTTTATACAGGCTGTTCAGCGGAATGTTATACGTGTTTACGATAGCCTCAATTTCTTTCAAGGTGTAGAGTAACAATGGATTGAATTTTACAAGCTGGTTGGCCTCATCCCACTCCAGCAGGTCCATGTGCTCACGGTTCTCGGATTGTTCCGCCCGAAGGCCGGTAATCCACAAATCAGCCCCTTTAATGGCCTTTTGCAGCGGTACCACCTTACGTATGCGGCAGCACTCCTTTCGGCTCTCTACACTATTGTAAAAGCCGTTAATGCCCTGCGAAGCCACATAGGCCTTAATATCCTGTTCTTCGGGGAAAAATGTGGCAATATCCAGGTTAGGATATTTGTTTTGGGTTTTCTGGAAAACCTCGTAGGTTTCGTTAAACTGGCGGCCGGTATCGAGTGTAAAAGTCGACACAAACTCAGCATACGGGGCAATGTAATGGGTAAGCACCTGATCTTCTATACCAAAAGAGGTAGAAAACACCTTTTTGCCTTCAAAGTTTTTTATGATATACGGAATGGAGTCGGCCAACGCCATCCCCTTTATTTCGTTATTCAGGTATTTTAGTTTCTCCTTCATTATTCTTCAGGCTCTTGGCTGCTGCAAAATGCGGCGTTGCCGGTAATGGTAAAAATATTTTTCAAATATAACCATTACCCTATAGAACTTATAGACTTATTTAAAATATTTTTTTTGAGGGAGGGAAAAATACGGGTAATGAATACAGATTGGAATTCACCTCTTTTGGAGGGGTGGCTGAAAGCCGGGGTGGTTAACGACTTAAAAACAAGTATTTATATTGAATAGAACCACCCCGCCCTACGGGCACCCCTCCAAAAGAGGGTAATACCACGAATGCTATTGAACGTTAGCCCTTAAAAGGAAATGCTGTTAATTACTTATAAAAATTCGCGAAATTCGTGTCTGAAAGAGATTCTTCGACTACGCTGCGCTGCGCTCAGAATGACAGACTGCCTTAATTAGTTGCTGCAAAACATTACAACACTGTTAGATCGTGCAGTGTTTTTTGCTGAAGCAGACTCAGTGTATTATCGCGTACGGTGATAAGAAAATGGTTTAGCGAGCATTTTTCCTCGTGCGGGCAATCGTCGCAACGCTCGTAAAAGTTATGGCTTGCGCACGGTAGCATGGCAATAGGGCCATCTAAAACCCTTATTAATGTTGCGGCTGTAACGGTTTTAGGGTCTTTTAGCAAATAATACCCCCCACCCTTGCCTTTTTTAGAACCAAGGATACCGAACTTTTTAAGGTCGAGCAATATAGCCTCAAGGAACTTTTTAGGTATTTGTTCCTTTTCTGAAATATCAGATATGAGCACCGGCACCGACGGGTCTTGCCTGGCGATGTAAATGAGTGCTTTTAATCCGTACTTAGTTTTTTTAGAGAGCATATTATTTTTTTAATAAAAATATTTCGGCCATCATGCAGCGCGCGCTTCCGCCGCCGCAAGCTTCGATAGTATCAAGGTTTGCCGTTAAAATTTCGGTGTGCTTTTCCAGCTTGCCCACCTGGTCTTTAGTAAGTATCTGCCTTGCAGCATCGCTCATTACCAAATAGCTTTTATCATTAGCACCCTGTACCTGCAGCATGTTACCTGCAAAATGGTTTAGTTGCGCTTCGGTTAGCAATACAATTTCCTTGCCATCCTTTCTAAGGCTTTCAAGAACCATTTTACGTTCTTTTTTGTCGTCTATGCAATCAGCACAAATAACAGCAAAAGTGCTGCCAATACACATCATTACATTAGTGTGGTAAATAGGCAGGCGTTCGCCATCTACCGTTTGGAAAGCTTCAAATATAACGGGGTTGTATTCAAAATCTTCGCAAAACTCAATCATCAGCTCCTCATCGGCACGTGGCGAAAGGGCGCAATACGCTTTGCGGTGTTCCCTATCCAGAACCAGAACCCCGGTACCTTCTAAAAAGTAACCATCTTCTTCGGCGCTGGTATAATCAACAATATTATTAATGGTAAAACCATGGTCTTCTACAAGGTCTAATAACTCCTCACGGCGTTCTGCCCTGCGGTTCTCGGCAAACATTGGGTATAAAGCCACATCGCCATTTTCATGGAACGACACCCAGTTGTTAGGAAAAACCGAATCGGGGGTATCAGGGTCTACGGTATCATCTACTACAATAACATTAACGCCAACGGCCTTAAGCTTTTCTACAAAAGCATCAAACTGGGCCTGGGCCTTAGCGTTTACCGTAGCCGGCAAAAGGCTGTCTATAACTTTTTGGTAGTAGTTATTTACCGCGGTTTGCTCGTTCATCCTGAAAGCTACCGGGCGAATCATTAGTATAGTATCTGTAATCTGTTTCATTTTCAACTTAAATTAATCTCTTAGCAAAGGTAGTGTAGAACACCTTAGCAAACCTTCCTGTTTAGATATCTCGGCATACGGCACTTCTTCTACAATAAAGCCGTTGCTTTGCAGCCAGTGTTTTAACCGTGTAAAATTCTTTTCTATAACTACAACATCGCTGTCTATCGAAAAAAAGTTCGAGGTCATGTTATACATTTCTTCCCTGTCGATATGGAAAAGGTTATCTGCCCCAAACAGGTTTACAAGATACATATAATCTGCCTCTTCACGAAATCCGCTCTTATAAATTACACCTTTGTTTTTACCTACGGGCTGAAAACAGCAGTCTAAATGCAGCGCATTATCCCGCGCCTCAATCCGTGATTTAACCAGGTCGAACTCCTTTACAATTTTATTCGGAAAAAGCTCTTTTATAAAATTTACGCCGTGCATGTTGGTGCGCGCCGTTATGTAATCTTTGTAATCGCTGCCTTTGTAGGTACCAATAAATATATGGTCGTTCCACACTATAACATCGCCACCTTCTATGTGTACCTCTTCGGGCGGGGTAATAACTTTTGCCGGGTCTATCTGGCTCACAATATATTCTATTGCGCCCTGCTCCCTCTCCCTGTCGGGTAAAATATTGGCTTTTATAAAGTAATCGTCTATAACAAAACCAATATCGCGGCTAAATATCTGGTTGTAATTCTCAATAATCTGAGGCCGGTATACCGTAACATCATATTTATTAAAAACCGCTACCAAAGCCGCCATTTCTGCCTTCATATCGTCTTCCACAGGATAGGTACCCGCAAGTATGTGCTCCAGCGATTTTGGGTCGTATGCCTCATGTATAGCAGGCGTTGGACCGTTGCTTTCGGCAGTGCCCAGTATAACCGACCGCAATCGGGATGTTTCGTTCGTTACATTTATATGCAGCATGGCTTATATTTTGCACAAATATAAAAAAAAGCCTCATGTAGAGGCCTTTTTTAATAGCATAGTCATAATAAATACTAAAAATGTATTGATGTGGCTGCTTTATTAGTTAATGATAATTTTTTGCGTTTGTTTTTTTCCGTTGCTGTTTACCGATACTAAATAAATACCCGATGCATAGCCCGAAGTATCTATTGTATGCCTTTCAGCAGTAATAGCTCCCGATGTATACAACAGCTTGCCGCTAATGTCGCGCACTTCAATTTGAGATGTGCCCGCTGCTGCAAAACCTACTGTAACATGGTCTTTAGCCGGATTAGGATATACCACAAGGTTTGATACGGCGAAACCATCTGTTGAAAGCGTGCTTACAACTACCGCAGCCTGGTACGGAATGTAATTTTGGTTGGTAACCGTAACTGTTAATGGCCCATCTGTTGCCTCAAAACTAATAAGTTCTATGGTTATCTGCCCGTTATCTTCTACAACACCGGTGCCTATAATTACGCCATTTTGTGTAATGGCTACCAAAGCTCCCACAGTTTCGCAATACACAGTAATCGATTCTGCTCCTTGTTGTATAGTAGTTACATGTGTAGCCACAAGAGCCTCGGCAGGTGCATTGCGGTACACTACCGATGGGTCGCCAAAAAACACCCAGGTCTGCATAACCTCTACAGCTGTAGTGCTCATATTATAGGTTTCTAACATGCTAAGCTGGCCGTTGTAAAACAAGCCGCCAAGGGTAGTTTTTACATTATCAGGGTCAGAGCCCACAATAAGCTCGGTCATTTCGTCCTGTGTTTGCATAGGCTCTGCCCACGCCATTAAAATTGACGATCCGCAGGCCGCAACTGCACCGGCAGGAGCGCCATTGTGCTGTACGGTTAGCCACGATTCGCATAACGATGACCCGTTTACAAACGTACCGTTATTGCATGCCACCGAAATTACAAACGGATATTTACCCGAATTTTCCAATGCATTTACATCGGCTGATGTGTAAGATCCTGTAACAAAAATATCCTGTGCCCCGTGGCCGGTATAATTAAGCAGTCCCACACCATCGTTAACCGCATCAGATATCATTGTAGCACTTGGGCTATCGGTTAGGTCGTTAAGGCCGTGGCTGCCATCATAAAATTCGTAAATAAAGCTATAGCCTTTCTCGGTAAGCTTATCGCCTATATTCCTAAGGTGCTGCCAGTCGGGTTCGCCATCATCGCCATAGCCGTCGCCCTCGTTAGAGCCAATACCTACGGCTTTAGTAATCCAGTCGCCTTCCAGCGGATTAATTTCATACTCTAACGTACGGTTAACCATAACGTTAACATCACTCACCGTGCCCGAGAAACGCCCAACCAACACTTCAGGAAAGTAATCATCACCCTCAAGCTGACCATAGTAGCTGTCGCTGTACAATTGTTCCGACCCGCTGTAGCCATAGCTATACGTTGGCAAATCTTCATGGTCGCCTACAAGCAACACATACACCAATTGCGGGTTATCCTGATAAAATTCAGCTATAAATTCTTTTATTTCTTCCGGAGATTCGCCCGCCTCGGCTAACGTTACCGTGGTTGTTTTTATACCCTTCTGGATTTTCCACTCGCTAAAAGTTGAAAGGGTTTCCAGGTAATCTTCAGGTGCAATAACAAGCATTTCGCCTACCTCCGGAGCCGGATTGTAAAGCCCTGCATTTAGGTAGTACTGACTGTATATTGCACTAAAAGCCGCTGTAGGCGCTATATTTTTACGGGTGCTGCCTCCGTTAGAAAGTACCTTAACCGTAATGTTGTTATACAACCGCAGCGTTTTTGTAACCGGGTTGTATTGGTACGGATAAAAAGACACCGTTACCCCCCTTGTATCGCGCAATGTGTAAGGCGAGCTAACTTCTGCTAAATTGCCCGGGTAAAAAGCATCCTGCTGGTAGGCTGCTCCAAAACCATAAGCCACATCGGCCGGGTTTATATTGCGTTTAAGACTACCTTTAGAAGGCAAAATATTTACATCAGTATAATCTATATAGCTGTCATAAGATACCTCTAAGGTTACATTGGCCCCATCGGGGATGATGACCGAACTGCGGTAAGCAGGCAATGCCGGGGCATCTTTTTGCATGGTAAAGACTTTTACATCTTTAAAATCTTTGTAAGCCACGCCATTTACCGTTTTTTGAAAGCTTGAATTTGGATTAGCCGAATTGCTAAGCACGATCTGGCTTGCTTTATCTGAAACTAACTTAATGTTTTGTGCCGAAAGTTTAGCACACGAAAAGAGCAACAAAGCTGCAAGGGTAAAGTGTTTTTTCATAGCGTAAGTAATTGTTGGTTAGACGCATAAAAATAGTTTTTTATTTATTACAAATGCAAATACAGTGCAATTATTTAGATGCGAGGTAACTGTTTTGCTATTATAACAGTTTAAAACAAAAAAAGCCCCGCAAATTGCGAAGCTTAATTGTAAGGAATCTTTATATCATAAAAAGATGTAGTTTTATTCATAATATAAAATCACATTTTTATATAATTCCCAGCCCTGATGTGTATTCTTGTAAATACTCAATACGCCGCCGTGTTTTGCGCTTGATGTTTGGATCAGGGCATATTTTTGATCTTTTCTTATTTGAGGTACAGATAAAAACAAAGTAGTTGCATTGCTAAAAGCCATTAATGATTTTGCCTTACCGGTATTAGTATCTTTATATTTACCCTCGTAGTAAATAGACACTTTTAAATTTGGAAAAGCTTCCTGGGTCCATTCCGCACATCGCTCAACATTTAAATCATACAAATCCAAACTGTCTTTCCCAAAAATATCAATATAATCTGATGCGGTAAGCCCTTTTGCTTTTACGTTTTCAAGCCAAAGCTTTAAATCGTCGGGGCTTTTATCATTTTTAATTACTGCCCTGTTTACAAGTATAGAATCTCCTATAATAGGTTTAGTATCGTATTTATTGGAAAAAACGCTTTTTTGCCTGTTAAGCTCAACATTAATTATTTTTATCTGATTTTCAGAAAATTTAGTTTGAGCTACACCTGGTAGCGCAAGTATAAACGCTAAAATTATAATTAAGTAGTTCATAATTCTATTAATAATACACTTCATTTTCAATCCACGAAACTTGTACCCACTTGCCATTTGTTTTTTTCATAACAATTAAACCCGAAGTACTGCTTGACCCATTACCAAATATGGGACTATGATAGTACAGAAAAAAGGCATACAATTGCTTTTTATCATAAAAAGGCCGTGAGATATTAAGCACATAATTGTCTGGACGTAAGTGATGCCTTAAAAACTCCTTATCGTTATGCACAGCAGACTCTGTCATAATAAGACCCCTGTTTCTAAAATCACTTTTGTTCCATAATTTTTTTTCATCTTTTAAAAGTTGTACTTTGAGACCTTCAAGTTCAAGACTGTCTATTGGCCACGGATTTAGTGGAGGGTTTATCCACATTTGCCGCAGCTTATCTGTACCATAGTTACGTTCTTTATACGCTTGCTCATATTTTTTAAGCCCTTCAATTCGGTCAATTGCCTTGATTTTTACAAAAAGGGTATCATACTTTACAGTATTGAGTTCTGTATCTAAAAAATCATTTATAACACTGTAGTCCTTTTTCGCAGAAGAACAGGAAAACAAAACAACACATAATAGTAGCAAGGTATATCTCATAGTCGTACAATCTTACAACTTAATTACATGATTTCCTTACGATTTTCCTCATTCGCGTTACGGGAAATCCGCAATTAACGTTTCTTTAAGAGTATCCCGAAACAAAAAAAGCCCTACCAAAAGGCAGGGCTTAGCTATAATTTTATTCTTTACAGAATTATCTTGCGCTCTGTTCTACAAAATCGCGTAGCGGGGCACCGGTATATATTTGACGCGGACGGCCTATTGGCTCTTTGTTTACGCGCATTTCTTTCCATTGTGCAATCCAGCCCGGTAGGCGGCCAATAGCAAACAATACAGTAAACATTTCTGTTGGTATACCCAATGCCCTGTAAATAATACCCGAGTAGAAATCTACGTTAGGGTACAGGTTTCTTGATTTAAAGTATTCATCCTGCAAAGCGGCTTCTTCCAGCTTTTTGGCAATGTTTAAAATAGGGTCGTTAACACCAAGCTCTGCCAATACATCATCGGCCGCTTTTTTAATGATCTTAGCCCTTGGGTCGAAGTTTTTGTATACCCTGTGGCCAAAGCCCATAAGGCGGAACGGATCATCTTTATCCTTAGCTTTTGCAAGGTATTTATCGGCATCGCCACCGTTGTTTTGTATTTCTTCAAGCATTTCCAGCACTGCCTGGTTAGCACCACCATGAAGCGGACCCCAAAGTGCCGATACACCTGCAGATATAGAAGCAAACAGGCCGGCGTGAGACGAACCTACAATACGTACTGTAGATGTAGAGCAGTTTTGCTCGTGGTCTGCATGCAGTATAAACAATTTGTCTAATGCGTTTACTACAGTTTCGTTACGAAGGTACGGTCCTGTAGGAAGTTCGAACATAAGCCTCATAAAGTTTTCTACATAACCTTTAGTGTTATCGTAGTAGTTAAGAGGGTAGCCCATGTTTTTCCTGAAAGTCCAGGTAGCAATAACCAGGAATTTACCCATAGTTTTGCAAATGGCATCGTAAAGTTCGTCTTCTTTAGCTACATTAACCGGTGCAGGGTTAAATGCAGTAAGGGCACTGGTTAACGATGCAAGGATACCCATTGGGTGGGCGTTTTTAGGAAAACCATCAATGATGTTTTTCATCTCCTCGTTAACAAGGGTGTATTTTCTTATATCGTTCTCAAATTTTTCAATTTGTGCAGCGGTTGGCAATTCGCCAAAAATAAGGAGGTAAGAAACTTCTAAAAAGTTAGATTGTTCGGCAAGCTGCTCTATAGAATAGCCCCTGTAGCGAAGTATACCTTCTTCTCCATCAAGAAAAGTAATCGCGCTTTTGCAGGCACCTGTATTTTTAAAGCCCGGATCCATTGTAACAGCACCGGTCTCGCTGCGTAGTTTCTCAATATCAATGGCCAATTCATTTTCTGTACCTACAAAAGTAGGGAACTCGTATCTCTTGCCATCAATCTCCAATATTGCAATATTTGACATTGTATTTAGTTTATTTTGGTTCGGAAAAAATATGTTCCTGCGAATTTAATAAATTACTATTTATTTATAAAGAAAATTATGTAATATAATCGCTAAATAAGTATATATAATATAAAAGTCAACACCTTGTGGATGTTGACTTTTATTAATTATTCAAAATTGAGGATGTTAACCCTAAGGTAGTTTAGTTTTTAATAACCTTGGCCATTTTTACACCTTTATCAGTGCTTATTTTTAGCAAATATACACCTGCCGGCCTATACGATATGTCGATATTTGTACGGGTGGCAGTAGCGGTTATGGCCTGTAGCAGCCTGCCTTGTAAATCGTACATCTCTATAGATTTGATACCATCGTTAGCTTCTACAGTTACTGCACTTGTTGCTGGGTTAGGATATATCCAAACATTGTTATATTTATTTAAGTCTTTTACACCCAACATCTCTTTAAATGTTGTAACTGCCTGGTTGGTATACAGCCCGTAATTATAGTCAAACACTATAGCTGCCTGTCCTGTTACGTTATCGCCCGTTTGTAAAGAGCTCTGTGTTTTTATTTTAAACACTACATTACCCATAGCATTAGGCGCCAGGTTAATGGCCTCAAACCTAAATTCCAATATGCTACCATTTATAGAAGTTGCAACATTGTGGGTACTGCTTATAAGCTGTAACGAATTAACATCGAATTCATCCGGGTTAAATTGCTGCGTTACTACAACAAAATTAGCGTTGGCATTACCGGTATTTTCAAAATTTACTGCATAATGCAGGTACTCGCCAATAGCATCGGGTGTAGCGGTATCGCCTTCAAGACACGCAATGTTATTAGGATCAAAAGCCCCCACTACAGCACTGTTTATATCAAAACTATTATCATCCGGGTGTGTATCATCCTGCGCTGTAACCACGGCATTAAAACTAAGCACATCATCTATATTTACAGCCGGAGTCTCGGTAGAACTGTTTACATTTAGGGTAACCCAGGCATACCTGCTCTCAAAAGGCTGTAAATTACTATAACTCCAGATAACCATGCCATTGGCTTGTATACCATCCGCCGGATAGGCCGACACAAAATCCAGCACTGCATCATCATACGTAAAACTTAAACTACCACTGGCCAGCTGGTTGCCGTTATTTCTATAAACTATGGCATACTGAGCATCAAAACCCGGCACCGCCGGTATTGGCTCTACAATAACAACCTCTACATCATTTTGTACGCCATTAGGCACAATACAAAAATCCTGAAGGTAGGCACTGCCATCCATATCGGCAAAATTTACTGTACCCGATACCGGCAATCCCACATACACATCATTAAAATACTCTGGTGTAATGGTAAAATTTCCAGAACCCACATATTTTAAATAATCACCATAGTTATTGGTATACTTAATAAATTCTGTAGTACCGTCAGAAATTTTTACCTTGGTATATTGCGCAACCGGATCGGAGCTTTCGCAACCATTGCCATTAACATCAAAGGTTAAGTGCCCTGCAATGCTATTATAAATCTCATTAGTCTCTGCCGCGCAATTGGTGCTTATGTAAGGTGGCACAACTTCGTGAAATTCGAAATAAGAAAGCATAACCTCTTCTTCGCCCTCATCTACACACATAAGCTGTAAATTAGGATTGTTTTGAAACTGGCATTCAAATGGGTACTCTATTAAACCATTATTATGTAAATTTATAAAGGTAAGCAGGCTGTTATTTTTTACATGTAAATAGTACAGACCGGGTGAATGGCTTAAGTCAAGCTCTGTTAGCAATGTATTATTACACTCCAAAAAACTAAGGCTGGTTAAATCGTTAGTAATTAAAGATGTTAACGGATTACCCGAGCAATACAGAGCAGTTAATGAAGTAAAACCTGTTAGATCTAACGAATTTAAACCTAAATCTCTACAATATAATACGGTTAAATTGATATAAGGAGACAGATCGAAATTAACCATTTGTGTATTGCCGGAATAGCCTAAGGTTGTTAAGTTAGTTAACTGGCCAATAGTAACTGTTGCTATTTGATTGTAGTTAAAAAAAAGACTCTCCAGAGATGTTAGCGTAGCCACATCCAATACCGTTAACTGATTATTACTGCATTCTAAATATTCTAAGTTTGATAAACCGGAAACATTTAATGTTATAAGCTGATTATTGTTACAAAAAAGCGTTTTTAAATTTGAAAGTAAAGACACATCTAATGATGCTAACTGGTTATTTCTGCAAACAATAGATTCTAATAATGGCGACCCGGTAACATCCAAACTTATTAGCTGATTGGATTCTGTACTAACCTGCAATAAATTAGGCAGGTTTAGCACCAATGATGTTACTTGGTTGTGCCTAAAGTTTAAATAGTTTAAATTTACAAAGCTCTCTAAACCTGCCAAAGATGTTATATTAGAAAGGCCAACATCTAATTTGTATACAAGTAGCGCTTCGGTTTGCTGTATTTCACCATCATTATTTACATCTATCTTAATTCGGTTCCCTACGGCATCCAATGCAATAAAATTGTCGATATCTGCCTGCAACAATTTGTTTTTAAAATTAGTATCGGGTATAGTTACATCCTGAGCCTGTGCAGCCCCCGCAACCAATAGTAATAAGTAAAGTAATTTCTTTTTCATGTTTTAATTAGTATTTGGCTATTTATTAGTAATGCAAAGGCCTTGCTATTATAAAACAATCTAAAAACAAAATCCCCTAATTAAAATCTTACATTTTTAACAAATAAAAAAGCCGCGCAATTGCGCGGCTTAAAACTATTTAAATAAAAAATTAAAACTTATTGCTTGATTATCTTCTCTATTTTACTGCCATTTGTGGTAGTAATTTTTACAAAGTAAATTCCGGTTGCCCTATTAGCTATATTCAATGTAGTCGAATTATTATCAGGCATATCAGTCTGTAGCAACCTGCCCTGAATATCATATATTTCTATAGACGTTATGGCTGTATCAGCACTAATAATAACAGTATCTTTTGCAGGATTAGGATATACTTTTACAGATGCATCAACCTCAAAATTGCCGGTGCTTAACTCGCCAAAAACGGTGGTAGCAAGGTTAGTTTCTAAAGGCTGCTGATAATCATAATAAATATTTGCCCTCGACGCTACATGGGTACCCTGTGTTATAGTAGATTTGGTTTTTACCTTAATTAAAAGATTGCCATGTTTGCCTTGCATAAGGTTGGCATTTGGAAAAACAAATTCGGCATTATTACCTGTTATAGTTGCTGTTACCGGTAATGAGCTATTAAGTAGTTCCAGCGTGTTAATATCAAAATCATCCTGGTCTACCGGATAGGTAATTACAATGTTTTGAACCGTTGACGTACCCGTGTTTTTAAAATTAATTACATAATGCAGGTAATCTCCAATATCTGATGTTGCCTGTGTTTCGCCTTCTATACAGGTAATATTGTTAGGGTTTGTAGCAGACACTACCGTTTGGTTAAATACAAAATTATTATCTGCCGGCAAGGCATCTGTACCTACCGGAGCCATAGCCGTAAAACTTATAACATCGCCCGTATTAACCGGCGGATTGTTTGACGAACCATTTACATTAAGGTTAATTATTATCTCCCTGCTTTCAAACGGTTTAAGGTTGGTATAATTCCATGAGTACAAAGAGATACCGGCGTAATCCGCAGCAGGTATAGTGTTAACGTTGTTAAAAAGTGCTGTATTCCATGTGCAGCTAACCGCACCCGAAACTACCTGGTTACCTTTATTTTTATACACCATTTTGTAGCTGGCCATTTCGCCCGGCACAGCGTGTACTATCGGTACCATTACTATTTCTACATCGCTGTAGGCTGTGGGTGTGGCAGTAACACAAAAGTTATGGGTTTGCACAGAGTTATCTAATAACATAAATGCAGCTGTGGCCGATGCAGGTGTTGCCGTAAAGTAATTATTTTCAAACTCAGGTGTAACTGTATATGTACCCGTGTATGGATAAAATTTATAGTTGCCCGTTGCACTGGTAAACGTGATGCATGATTGCGTACCATCGGTAGAATGTACTTTCATAAACCTTTGTGGGACATCGGTTGTATCGCAGCCATCGGCATCGGCATCAAAAATTACAGATCCTGTTATGGTGTTATAGGCACCACCGGGTGTAAAGCTGCAATACCCATTAGTATTAACATCTGTTAAACCGCTGGCAGCGGCAATAGTGTTTACAATAGCTGCTTCGCCTTCGTCTGTACAAACAAACGCAAGCGGATTGTTATTCCACTCATTAATACCTGTGGTTGCAGCAGAGTGCAGTGCCCCATTTTTCAGGTTAATATATGTAAGGTTATTATTGCTGCATATTAATTCTGTAAGCGAAGGATTTTCAGAAAAATCCAGTTCTGTTAACTGATTGTCTGCACATTCTACTGCTTCTAAATAATCAAGCCCGGATACATTTAAAACCGTAAGGTTATTTTCGTTACACTCAAGTTCGCGCAAACTATTAAAAAACTGCACCCCTTCTAACGACGAAATTGCAGCCTCTTCTACTTTAAGTTTGTACACCAAAAGTGCTTCGGTTTGCTGTATGTTATTATCTCCGTTAACATCTATTACAATAGAATTTCCGTACTCATCCCTTGCCACATTGTTAGATGTTGTAGCCGATAGTAATTTTGCCTTAAAATTTGCGTCAGGAATAGTTACAACCTGTGCTCCCGCTAATGCAGTAAAAAGTAAAAAGAAGCAAAACATGGTAGTTTTCATAGTCAGTATTCCCTCGGTTAAAAAGTTCAAATCTAATTAAATATTTGATAAAATTGTTAAATGACTTAGAATTTGACAGGGTTGACTTAGAATTCGCATTAAAGCGATTTTAAAAGCTCCTGCAAACGCTCTCTTTTTCTTTGCGATATAGGCAAATGGCTATTATCGGCCATTACAGCATAGCCTCCATCTTTTTTTATGTACGATTTTAAATAAGCCAAATTTATAAGGTGCGACTGGTGTATGCGCTCAAAACCCTGTTCTGATAGTAAGTCTTCGTACTCCTTTAATGTTTTGGCAATAAGCACCGGTTTATTGTCTTTAATATAAAACTTAGTGTAATTATCCTGAGATTCCAGCCGTATAATATCGCTTACTTCAAACAAGTGTATCCCATCTGACGTTGACAGGGCTATACGCTTAAACTTATCTACTTTCTTACGAATGTTCTCTAACAGCAAATCTATATGCGCATAACTATCGTTATTAGCCAGTACTTTTGTAATTTTATCTACCACCTTGCGCAAATCTTCCGGATCTACAGGCTTAAGCAAATAATCGAGCGCGCTAAACCTAAAGGCCTTTACAGCATACTCTTCATGCGCGGTTATAAACACCACATGAAATGTAAGTTTGCCCTGCTTTTGAGCCAGCTGCTCTAAAATATCAAAGCCGGTACCATCGCCCAGCTGAATGTCTAAAAAAACTACATCAGGCCTGTGCTCTGCAATGGCGGTAATACCACCCTTAACACTATCTGCCTCGCCCAGTATATTAATATTGGGGGCATACATACTTAAAAGCCCCTTCATACCATTACGCAGATTGCTGTCGTCGTCTATTAGTAATGCTGTTATCATATTAGTTTGTAGCGTATTGCACCGGTAAATTTAATATAATCCTGGTTCCCGACGGAAATCCTTCGGTATTTTTTGTTTCTTTTATTTCTACTTGCGCCGGCCTTGATGTTACCGCCTGAATAACCTCCAGCCTTTTCCTGGTAATTTCCAGCGCCATAGATTTATGCACCGTAACCGAGTTTTCTTTTAATTTTCTGGAACGGTTTATACCAATACCATCATCAGTAACGGTACAAACCAGTTTATCATTTTCAAGGCCGAAATTTACATAAATATTGCCTTTTTCTTTTTTAGGAACAATGCCGTGAATTATGGCATTTTCTACAAATGGCTGAAGCAGTAATGGTGGTATAGCCATATCATCTTCAATATCCGGGTGTTTTGTAATACTAAATTCAAACATGCGGTTAAAACGCAGCTGCTCCAGTTCAAGATAATTCTGCAGGCTTTCTATTTCTTTATCTATTGGTATAAGCGATTCTTTAGAATACTCCAGCGTAAGCCTCATAAGCTTAGAGAATTTAGAAAGATATTTTATAGCAGAATCAGTACCATTTTGTACAATAAAGCTGGAGATAGACCCCAGGCAATTAAACACAAAATGCGGATTCATTTGCAGGTGCAGTGCTTTTTGCTCATACTCAGCCAGGTCTCTTTGCAGAGTCAGCCTTTTTTTTAACTGTACCCTGCTGTATACCAAAAAAGCTATACCAAACAGCAACAATGCCGATAGACCCGTAAAAATCATTTGCTGAGTATGCCTCTTGGCCTGTTCATCAAACAAAACCTGCTTTTTTTCGTTCTCTACACGTTGGAGAGATGCTTTACGCTCAAACTCGTAGTTAAGTTCTTCGCGCACCATACTTTTAATATTATCTATATTGGCAGTGGTCTCTTTAGCGGCGCTGTACTTTTTGTAATGCTTTAGGGCAGCTTTAGTATTGCCCATACGCTCGTAAATATCGCTAAGGGCTTTTTCCGACTCTTTTACCTGCTCCGGTACCCCTATTTTTTCGGCTAAGGCCGATGATTGCTCTAAATACTTAATAGCCTCTTTATCTTTATTCTGAAGCGCGTAGATAGTTCCTAAATAGCCCAATGACGCCGATGCACCATACTTTTCTCCCGTCTGGTTAAAAATGCTTAGCGCCTGCTGATAACTCTTTTCGGCAGCGGCATAATTATTTTTCTTTTTATAATAATTACCGATGTTATTGTAAAGCTCTGCAAGGCCACGGCTGTTTTCGTGCTCTTTAAATTGTAACTCTGCTTCGGTAAACGATTCTAAAGCCTTATCATCATCGTTTTTTGCAAGATATGTTTTACCTATGTTTGTAATGGTTGTTGCAGTAGAGCCATCGTCCAGTTTTTTCTGAATCCACAGTGCCTTATTAAAGTATTCAAGGGCTTTTGTATAATCTTTTTGCGCCTCGTATACATTGCCAATGTTGTTGTATATAATAGCCGCAACATCTTGTTGGTTAGTGGCTTCATAAAGCTTTAACGACTTAAAGTAATACTCCAGCGCCTTGGCATAATTATTTTGTTCAGAACAAACAATGCCAATACAGCCGTAAGCATTTGCCAGCCCTATTCTAATATCATCTGTAGCCATTTTGCCCGAAGCCTTCAGTAAATCTTCATACAGCACCTGAGAGTTATTAAAACTTTTAAGCGCTTTAGTATAATGGCTCAGCAAAATATTAGCATTGCCAATAGTAAGCCAGGAATCAGCTTTTTTATCATTCAGTTTAGCATCTACAGAAGCATCAAGGGCTTTTTTAGCAAACTTCAGCATTTTATCAGGTTCGCTTTCGTACATGTTGGCAATAGCAATAAGGGTCTCCACCTTTTCGGCACCTTTAATGCCGGTACTAAGCCTGGCATTTAGGCTATCCAACACCTTATCCTGCGATAATACCGGCCAACAGACGAAAAGTAAAAGTACCGGCAACAATTTTAAAAGCTTCATAAGCAGTTTCTTAATCAATAACAAATGTATTGTTTAGAGTTGGATAAATCAGGGGCTGTTTAGAATTTGAAGCCTGTTATTTAGAATTCGATAGCAAATTGATAACCGCCACCCTATTTTACAGGTAATTCCATAACACGCATCTACACTTCTAAAATCTTTATAACAAAAAAAGGCTGCCAATCGGCAGCCCTTAGGTATCTAAAAAAGATCCAGATTATTGTTTAACCTTAAATGCTTTTTCACCAGGAAAATAAGCAGTATCGCCTAATTCTTCCTCAATTCTAAGCAATTGGTTGTATTTTGCCATACGGTCGCTACGAGAAGCAGAACCGGTTTTAATCTGGCCACAGTTAAGTGCCACAGCAAGATCTGCAATAGTGTTATCTTCGGTTTCGCCCGAACGGTGAGACATTACAGATGTATAACCTGCATTATGTGCCATGTTTACAGCCGAAATAGTTTCTGTAAGGGTACCAATCTGGTTAACTTTAATAAGTATAGAGTTAGCAATATTTAAGTCGATACCTTTAGCAAGACGCTCTACGTTAGTTACAAATAAATCGTCTCCAACTAATTGTACTTTATCGCCAATAAGCTCAGTAAGGTATTTCCAGCCATCCCAGTCATTTTCCTGCATACCATCTTCAATAGAGATAATTGGGTATTTAGCAGCAAGATCGGCAAGGTATTCTGCCTGTTCTTTAGAAGTCCTTATTTTACCGGTTTCGCCTTCAAATTTAGTGTAGTCGTATTTACCGTCTACAAAAAACTCAGAAGCAGCACAGTCTAAAGCAATTTTAACGTCGCCGCCAAAAGTGTAACCAGCTTTTTCTACAGCAAGTTTAATAGTATCAAGAGCATCCTCTGTACCACCGGCTAAGTTAGGTGCAAAACCACCTTCATCGCCCACAGCTGTACTTAGGCCACGGTCATGCAATACTTTTTTAAGGTTATGAAACACCTCTGTACCTATTTGCATAGCGTGGGTAAAGCTTGTAGCTTTTACAGGGAAAATCATAAACTCCTGGAAGGCGATAGGCGCATCAGAATGCGAACCACCGTTAATAATATTCATCATTGGTACCGGAAGCGTGTTACCAGACACACCACCTACGTAACGGTAAAGCGGCATACCAAGCTCGTTAGCAGCAGCCTTAGCCACAGCAAGAGATACACCAAGAATAGCGTTAGCACCAAGGTTAGATTTGTTTTCTGTACCATCAAGGGCAATCATGGTTTTATCGATAAGGTTTTGTTCGAAAACCGACATACCCACTATCTCGGCAGCAAGTGTAGTATTTACGTTTTCAACTGCTTTTAAAACACCTTTACCCATGTAAGCTTTACCTCCATCACGAAGCTCTACTGCTTCGTGCTCTCCTGTAGAAGCTCCTGAAGGAACTGCTGCCCTTCCAAGAACACCGTTTTCTGTAATAACATCAACTTCTACTGTAGGATTTCCGCGCGAATCCAGTATTTGCCTGGCGTGAACTTTAATAATTATGCTCATAATTGTTTTTTGGTTTATTTTTTTATCTTCTTAAATTAATTGCTGTGTTTACCGTTTTCTATGTTCGATATAAACTGGTCAAAAAGGTAAGATGCATCGTGCGGGCCCGGGCTTGCCTCCGGGTGGTATTGTACAGAAAAACAGTTTTTGTTTTTCATTCGCATACCGGCAACAGTACCGTCGTTAACATGCACATGCGTAATTTCAAAATCAGGATGCTTTTCTAAAGCCTCCCTGTTTACGGCAAAACCATGGTTTTGAGAGGTAATTTCTCCCTCGCCGGTAAGCAGGTTTTTAACCGGGTGGTTAATGCCCCTGTGGCCGTTAAACATTTTGTAGGTTGGTATACCATTAGCCAGGGCTAAAACCTGGTGGCCAAGGCAAATACCAAAAACAGGCTCGTTTTTATCTAATATCTGGCGGGCAGTTTCCTGTGCCACTAAAAGCGGATCTGGGTCGCCGGGGCCGTTAGATAAAAAGTATCCATCAGGGTTAAAGCTTTTAAGCTCATCATAAGTAGCATCGTATGGAAATACTTTAATGTAGCAGTCCCTCTTAGCCATATTTCTTAAAATGTTCTTTTTAATACCAAGATCCAGTGCCGATATTTTATATTTAGCCTCCGGGTTACCTATGTAATACGGTTCTTTAGTCGATACTTTAGATGATAGCTCAAGGCCTTTCATATCCGGCACCTGCGCCAGTTTAGCTTTAAGCTCATCAATATTACACTCTTCGGTACAAATGGCAGCATTCATTGCGCCATTATCCCGAATGTAGCTTACAAGCGCCCTGGTATCAACATCAGATATTGCTACAAGGTTTTGTTCTTCAAAATATTGCTTTAAGCTCTCGTTAGAGTTAACGCGCGAATGGTTAAAGCTAAAGTTTTTACAAACAAGGCCCGATATCATTATTTTATCAGCCTCTACTTCCTCTTCATTAGTACCGTAATTACCAATATGGGCATTAGATGCCACCATTATTTGCCCAAAATAAGATGGGTCAGTAAAAATTTCCTGGTAGCCGGTCATGCCTGTGTTAAAGCAAACCTCGCCAAAAACAGTACCTTCTATGCCTATGGACTTGCCATAAAAAATA
Organism: Flavobacterium subsaxonicum WB 4.1-42 = DSM 21790; assembly: GCF_000422725.1. Lineage (GTDB taxonomy): Bacteria > Bacteroidota > Bacteroidia > Flavobacteriales > Flavobacteriaceae > Flavobacterium > Flavobacterium subsaxonicum. Next base: position 188,683 of record NZ_AUGP01000018.1, on the reverse strand, counting down.
GTACCGTCTGCCAAAAGAAGAATTGCCTTGTTCCTGTTAGTATATTTCATTTATGTAGTTTGTTGTTGTGCTGGGTGCAAATTTACTCTAAAAAATCGTGATAGGAAAACCTGTGGCAAATTTTGCATTTACCTTTGCCTAAAACGATTAAGGATTGCAAAAAAAAAGGACAAACTATACAGTTTATCCTTTTTTTAGTATTGAAAAATCAGTTTTGCATGATTATTCAGTAGCTTCTTTATTTTCTTCTGTATCAACAGCAGGAGCTTCGGTAGCTGCTGGAGCTTCTGCTACAGGAGCATCAGCTTTTTTTGCAGTACGGCTACGACGTGTCGTAGTTTTCTTAGCTTCTTTAGTTGTAGCGTTGTACAGTTCGTTAAAATCTACCAGTTCGATCATAGCCATATCAGCGTTGTCACCTAAACGGTTACCAAGCTTAATTATACGGGTATATCCACCCGGACGATCGCCAACTTTAGCTGCTACTTCCCTAAAAAGTTCTGTAACCGCATATTTGTCGCGAAGGTTAGCAAATACAATACGCCTGTTGTGGGTAGTATCTGCTTTAGATTTTGTAACTAAAGGCTCAATATATTGTTTAAGCGCTTTAGCTTTAGCCACAGTCGTATTAATACGCTTGTGCTCTATAAGAGAGCAGGCCATGTTTGCAAGCATAAGTTTCCTATGCCCTGACTGCCTGCTTAAATGATTTACTTTTTTTCCGTGTCTCATTGCTGATTGTAATTTAAACCTAAACCTTTGCGGTACGGATTATTCTTTATCTAATTTGTATTTCGTTAAATCCATTCCAAAGTGTAAGTTTTTAGAGGCAACAAGTTCATCAAGCTCAGTCAATGATTTTTTACCAAAATTACGGAATTTCATTAAGTCGTTTTTATTAAACGATACCAGGTCTCCTAATGTATCAACTTCAGCCGCTTTCAAACAATTTAATGCTCTAACAGAAAGATCCATGTCTACCAGTTTGGTTTTAAGAAGCTGCCTCATGTGCAACGACTCTTCGTCATAAGATTCTGTTTGTGCTATTTCATCGGCCTCAAGTGTTATTCTTTCATCAGAGAACAGCATAAAGTGGTGTATCAGTGTTTTTGCTGCCTCAGTAAGCGCTTCTTTAGGATGAATAGAACCATCTGTCATGATTTCAAAAACCAGCTTTTCATAGTCTGTTTTTTGTTCCACACGGAAGTTTTCTATTGTATATTTTACATTCTTTACCGGGGTAAAGATAGAATCTGTAAAAATAGTACCTATAGCTGCGTTTTGCTTCTTGTTCTCCTCTGCAGGCACATAACCTCTACCTTTCTCGATAGTAAGTTCAAGGTTAATGTTTATTTTGCTGTCCATGTTAAAGATAACAAGCTCAGGGTTTAACACCTGAAATCCTGAAATAAACTTTTGGAAATCGCCGGCTGTAAGCTGGTCTTTTCCTGTAAAGGACACAGAAACACTTTCGTTGTCGATATCCTCTATCTGGCGTTTAAAACGAACTTGTTTTAAGTTCAGGATTATTTCTGTAACATCTTCAACAACCCCCGGTATTGTGGAGAACTCATGGTCTACTCCTTCAATGCGAACTGAAGTAATTGCATAACCTTCTAATGAAGAAAGCAAAACTCTTCTAAGTGCGTTACCAACAGTCAATCCATAACCGGGCTCCAGGGGACGGAACTCAAATTTCCCCTGAAAATCCGTAGAATCGATCATGATAACTTTATCGGGCTTTTGAAAATTAAATATTGCCATATTTCGACTAATGTCAATTATTATTTGTTATACAACTCAACGATTAGTTGTTCTTTGATATTTTCCGGTATCTGGATCCTTGCAGGTACGCTAACAAAAGTACCTTCTTTAGTATCGTTATTCCAGGTAATCCACTCATATACATGAGAAGAATTTGATAAAGATTGCTCTATAACATCAATAGATTTCGATTTTTCACGAACAGCCACTTTATCGCCGGGCTTAAGGTGGTAAGATGGAATGTTAACCAACTCGCCATTTACTGTAACATGCCTGTGAGATACGACTTGTCTTGCAGCCCTACGAGAAGGCGCAATACCCATCCTAAACACAACGTTGTCTAATCTTGCTTCACAAAGCTGTAAAAGTACTTCGCCGGTAACACCTTTAGTGGCCGCAGCTTTTTCGTACAGGTTCCTGAATTGTTTTTCAAGAATACCGTAAGAGTACTTAGCTTTTTGCTTCTCCATTAACTGAACAGCATATTCAGATTTTTTACCTCTTTTCTTGGCTAAACCATGTTGCCCAGGTGGGTAATTTCTTTTATCGAAAGATTTGTCATCTCCGAAGATCGCCTCGCCGAATTTACGGGCGATTTTAGTTTGTGGACCAGTATATCTTGCCATTTCTAAAAATTAATGAACAGGGGATTATGAATTCAGGTCTCATCCTCCGATAATCCGTACTCCCGTTCGTGGTTATACTATTTAATTATACTCTTCTTCTTTTTGGAGGACGACAGCCATTGTGTGGCATAGGCGTTACATCGATAATCTCTGTAACTTCAATTCCTCCATTGTGTAAAGACCTTATTGCAGATTCCCTGCCGTTACCCGGGCCTTTAACGTAAACTTTTACTTTCTTCAAACCAGCTTCAATAGCTACTTTGCTGCAATCTTCAGCTGCCATCTGGGCTGCGTAAGGAGTGTTCTTTTTAGAACCCCTAAAGCCCATTTTACCTGCAGAAGACCATGAAATAACTTCACCTTTCTTGTTGGTTAAAGAAATAATAATGTTATTAAAGGTTGCGCTAATGTGAGCTTCGCCAGTAGATTCTACTATAACTTTACGTTTTTTTGTATTCGCTTTAGCCATTGCTACTTATTATTTAGTTGCTTTTTTCTTGTTAGCAACAGTTTTTCTCTTACCTTTTCTTGTCCTTGAATTATTCTTGGTGCGTTGGCCCCTAAGTGGAAGTCCAGCTCTGTGGCGTATGCCCCTGTAGCAGCCAATATCCATTAAACGTTTGATGTTTAAAGATACTTCTGAACGAAGTTCACCTTCAATCTTGAAGTAAGAAACAGCTTCACGAATGGCGCTGATCTCGTCATCGTTCCATTCCTGAACTTTTTTATCTTCGCTAACCTGAGCTTTTTCTAAAATCTCTTTAGCCCTGCTGTTACCAATACCAAAAATATAGGTTAAAGCAATAACTCCTCTTTTGTTTTTAGGTATGTCTACCCCTGCAATTCTTGCCATAATTATCCTTGTCTTTGTTTAAATCTAGGATTCTTTTTGTTAATAACATATAACCTGCCTTTCCTGCGCACTATCTTGCACTCGGCACTTCTTTTTTTAACTGATGCTCTTACTTTCATTATTAATAGCTATTAGTATCTATAAGTAATTCTTGCTTTAGACAAATCATAAGGGCTCATTTCCAGTTTAACTTTATCACCAGGCAATAGCTTGATGTAATGCATTCGCATTTTTCCTGAAATATGAGCAATTACCACATGCCCGTTCTCTAATTCTACACGAAACATGGCATTTGATAATGCCTCAATTATTGATCCGTCTTGTTCTATTGCTGATTGTTTTGCCATAAAAATTGTTAAGCTACTGCTTTTCTATTCTTACCACTTTTCATCAAACCGTCATAATGCCTGTTCAATAGATAAGAATTTATCTGCTGAATGGTATCGATCGCAACCCCGACCATAATTAACAGTGATGTACCACCATAAAACAAAGCCCACTGAGACTGAACCCCAAAGCTTACCACAACTGCCGGGAACACGGCAATAAGCGCTAAGAATAACGAACCGGGGAACGTAATTAACGACATAATCCTGTCCAGGTAGTCGCCGGTCTCTACACCTGGCCTTACGCCTGGTATAAATCCGCCGCTTCTTTTAAGGTCATCAGCCATTTTGTTAGTAGGCACCGTAATCGCGGTGTAAAAGTACGTAAAAATTATAATTAATAACGCAAAAACTACATTGTAGGCTAAACCAAACACATTTTGAAAACTCGATGTGATGGTTTGGGCCGCATCAGACTTAGAAAGCCCTGCTAATGCAGCAGGTATAAACATAATTGCCTGGGCAAAGATAATTGGCATAACCCCCGAAGCATTAAGCTTTAAAGGTATCCACTGCCTGTTGCCGCCAAACATGTCCTGCTCAAAGTCGCCAGAAGCGGTGCGCCTTGCATATTGCACAGGTATTTTTCTTACCGCCATGATCATTAAGATACAAGCAATAATAATAAATAACCAAACTACAATTTCAAGAAGCAGTTGTAACGGGCCTCCGTTGTTTTCTGTTACTACAGAAGTAAATTCCTGTATAAACGCCTGTGGCATTCTTGCTATAATACCTACCAGGATTAGTAATGATATACCGTTTCCAATACCCTTATCTGTAATTTTCTCACCAAGCCACATAGCAAATATGGTACCAGTAGTAAGAATTACTACAGATGAGAACAAGAATGGGAATGAGTCTGACGGTAATAGGAACGCCTCACTTGGCAAAGTCCTGTAAAGGTTATAAATATAACCGGGGCCTTGTACCAGTGTAATGGCAATAGTTAACCAACGTGTTATTTGGTTTAGCTTTTTTCTTCCGCTCTCTCCTTCTTTCTGCAATTTTTGCAGGTAAGGCACCGCAATACCCATTAATTGTACTACGATAGAGGCAGAAATGTAGGGCATAATACCCAATGCAAATACAGATGCCTGCGAGAACGCACCACCTGTAAATACATCGATAAGCCAGCCTATACCACCTTGGGTTTGTTTAGATAAATTTGTTAGCCCTGTAGCATCAATACCAGGAAGGGTAACGTGTGCACCAAAACGGTACACAAGCAATAAACCTAAAGTAACTAAAATTCTATTTTTTAGTTCTTCTATTTTCCAGACATTGACAAATGCTTCTAAAAATTTTTTCATAAGGCTATAGGGATTATAAACTTAAACTCACAGCCTCTCCACCAGCAGCCTCGATAGCAGCTTTAGCAGTAGCAGTAAATTTGTGGGCAGTTACTTTTAGTTTTGCCTTTAGCTCTCCTCTTCCTAAAATCTTAACCTGTTCATTTTTTGTAGCTAGGCGATTCTCTACAAACACTGTAAAATCTACAGTATCAGTAACGATACCATTATCTACAAGAGCCTGAAGTGTATCTAGGTTAACTCCTTCGTATTCTTTACGGTTGATATTTTTAAAACCAAACTTAGGAACACGTCTTTGAAGTGGCATCTGGCCACCTTCAAAACCTATTTTCTTAGAGTAACCAGAACGCGATTTAGCTCCTTTGTGGCCACGAGAGGCTGTGCCTCCTTTACCAGAACCTTCGCCCCTGCCTAATCTTTTGTTTTTATTGTGAACTGAACCTTCAGCCGGTTGTAAGTTACTTAAATCCATTTCCTGTTATTGTTAGTTAGCTTCTTCTACAGAAACTAAGTGTTTAACTTTGTTTACCATTCCAAGGATAGCAGGAGTTGCATCGTGCTCAACAACCTGACCTAATTTGCGAAGGCCTAAAGACTCTAGAGTCAGCTTCTGCGTTTGAGGGCAGTTGATTTTACTCTTTACTTGTTTTACTTTAATTTTTCCCATGATTTCCTGTGGATTAACCTTTAAATACTTTTTCTAAAGAAACGCCTCTTTGTTTTGCAACAGTAGAAGCACTTCTCATTTGAAGAAGGGCATCAAAGGTAGCTTTAACAACATTGTGAGGGTTAGATGAACCCTGAGATTTTGATAATACATCGTGTATACCAACAGACTCAAGAACCGAACGTACAGCACCACCAGCAATTACACCAGTACCATGAGAAGCAGGCATTAGCAGTACACGTGCACCACCAAATTTACCTTTTTGCTCATGTGGAACAGACTGTCCAGAAAGAGGGATCTTTACAAGGTTTTTCTTAGCATCTTCTACTGCTTTAGCAATAGCTTCAGATACATCTTTAGATTTACCAAGACCATGACCCACTACACCATTCTCATCGCCTACAACTACAATAGCAGAAAAACCAAAAGCTCTACCACCCTTTGTAACTTTAGTAACACGATTTACACTTACCAAACGATCTTTAAGTTCAAGACCGCTTGGTTTTACAAGTTCTACGTTTTTATAATTATGATACATAATTTTTCTTAGAATTTAAGCCCGGCTTCTCTTGCGCCTTCAGCTAATGATTTAACACGTCCGTGGTAAAGGTATCCACCTCTGTCGAAAGTAATAGTCTCAACACCAGCTTTTAAAGCTTTTTCTGCGATAAGTTTACCTACCGCCGAAGCAGTTTCTATGTTAGTACCTTTAGTGATGCCTGCTTCTCTTGATGAAGCAGAGGCCAAAGTTACACCGTTTACGTCGTCTATGATTTGTGCATAGATCTCTTTATTGCTCCTGAAAACAGAAAGTCTTGGCTGAGCAGCAGTTCCGCTTACAATCTTTCTGATTCTGAACTTAATTCTTTGTCTTCTTTCAGATTTGTTTAATGACATAGTCTTAATTTTTAAGCTGATTTACCTGCTTTTCTCCTTAATACCTCACCTACAAATTTAACACCTTTTCCTTTGTAAGGCTCTGGCTTGCGGAAACCTCTAATTTTTGCCGCTACCTGCCCTAAAAGTTGTTTATCAAACGATGTTAATTTTATTATTGGGTTCTTTCCTTTTTCAGACACTGTTTCTACAGTAACTTCAGATACAACTTCTAAAACGATGTTGTGAGAGAAACCAAGTGCCATATCCAGTTTTTGACCCTGGTTAGACGCTCTGTAACCTACACCTACAAGTTCTAATTGTTTTGTAAATCCTTCAGATACACCAATTATCATGTTATTGATAAGAGATCTGTATAAACCGTGTTTAGATCTTTCGTCTTTATGATCAGAAAATCTTTCTACTAAAACCTGGCCATCCTCGATTTTTACAGATACATCTGAAAACTCCTGAGTTAGTTGGCCTTTTTTACCTTTTACAGTAACAATGTTACCGTTAACCTCTACAGTTACACCGGCTGGTATTGCTACTGGATTTTTACCTATTCTTGACATAGTACTAAGTCTTTGTTATTAGTATACGTAGCAAATTACCTCACCACCAACATTTTGTTGTTTTGCCTGTTTTCCTGTCATCAATCCTTTTGATGTAGAAACAATAGCAATACCTAATCCGTTAAGGATTCTAGGTAGGTTAGATGCACCTGCATATTTACGTAAACCCGGTTTACTAATTCTCTGGATATCTTTAATTACACTCTCTTTAGTATCTTTATCATACTTAAGAGCTATTTTGATGCTGCCTTGTACAGCGTTGTCATCAAATTTGTAGCTTAAAATATAGCCCTGGTCAAATAAAATCTTGGTGATTTCTTTTTTAAGGTTTGATGCAGGAATTTCAACCACTTTGTGGTTAGCTCTCACAGCATTTCTAATCCTTGTTAGAAAATCGGCAATAGGATCTGTATACATTTGTATTAATTTGCGGTCACGGTTTTCGGCCTGTTAGGGCCGAACCTGAAACCAATTTATAATTCTTTATTTTACCAGCTGGCTTTTTTAACTCCTGGTATCAATCCATTATTAGCCATTTCACGGAAAGTTACACGTGAAATACCGAATTGACGCATGTACCCTCTTGGTCTTCCTGTAAGTTTGCAACGGTTGTGTAAACGTACCGGAGAAGCATTTTTAGGTAGTTTTTGTAATCCTTCGTAATCTCCAGCTTCTAATAAAGCTTTCCTTTTCTCAGCATATTTTTCTACCATAGCCTGCCTTTTTACCTCGCGGGCTTTCATTGATTCTTTAGCCATAACTTAATTCTTTTTAAAAGGTAATCCTAATTCTGCTAATAATGACTTCGCTTCTTTATCGGTTTGTGCAGATGTTACAAAAGTAATATCCATACCTGATATTTTGTTAACTTTATCAATATCAATTTCAGGGAAAATGATTTGCTCAGTTACACCAAGGTTGTAATTACCTCTACCGTCAAAACCTGTAGCCTTAATTCCGCTAAAATCTCTTACACGTGGAAGTGAAGAAGTTACCAGCCTGTCAAGGAATTCATACATTCTTTCGCCACGTAGAGTTACTTTAGCACCAATTGGCATACCTTTTCTAAGTTTGAAAGACGCAACGTCTTTTTTAGATATAGTAGAAACCGCTTTTTGGCCAGTAATCTTTGTTAACTCGTCTACTGCATAATCGATAAGTTTCTTATCAGATACAGCTGCACCAACGCCACGGCTTAAAACGATTTTTTCAAGTTTTGGAACCTGCATTACGTTTTTGTAGCCAAACTCCTCTTTAAGAGCAGAGACAACCCTGCTATTATATTCTTCTTTTAGTCTTGGTATATAAGCCATGTCTATAATACTTGATTAGATTTTTTTGAAAATCTCACGTTCTTATCTCCTTCTTTCCTAACACCTGTTTTTGTAGTATCCTTAGATTTAAGGTCTACAAGTGCAATGTTAGAAATGTGGATAGGAGCTTCTTTCTTAACGATACCACCCTGAGGGTTTTTAGCGCTTGGTTTAGTGTGTTTAGACACCATATTAACGCCTTCTACGATCGCTTTGTTCTTTTCACGAAGAACACGAAGTACTTTACCTTCAGAACCTTTATGGTCTCCGGCCATTACTCTTACCGTGTCTCCTGATTTTATCTTTAGCTTTATCATCTTTTTAACAATTAAAGCACTTCTGGTGCTAATGATACAATTTTCATGAATTGTTTTTCACGAAGTTCCCTTGCTACAGGACCAAAAACACGAGTTCCCCTCATCTCACCAGCAGCATTTAACAAAACGCAAGCGTTATCGTCAAATCTGATGTATGAACCGTCGGCTCTTCTCACTTCTTTTTTGGTACGTACAACAACTGCGGTAGACACAGCACCTTTTTTTACGTTTCCGTTTGGTGTTGCATCTTTAATAGATACCACAATTTTATCTCCAACAGAGGCATAACGTCTTTTCGTTCCCCCTAATACACGGATAGTTAAAACTTCTTTAGCTCCCGTGTTATCTGCTACTTTTAGTCTCGATTCCTGTTGTACCATAATTACTTCGCTCTTTCAATGATTTCAACTAACCTCCAACATTTTGTTTTACTTAAAGGTCGTGTTTCCATGATCTTTACTGTATCACCAATATTACAGTCATTTGTTTCGTCGTGTGCAACATATTTCTTTGTTTTTAACACGAACTTACCATATAATGGGTGTTTTACTCTTCTTGTTTCAGAAACAACTATGGATTTTTCCATTTTGTTGCTAGTAACAACACCTATACGCTCTTTTCTTAAATTTCTTTTTTCTTCCATCTTTCAGCAGACTACAATTATTGTAACTTTTTGCTTAGCTCAGTGGCCACTCTCGCGATAGACCTTCTTAGGGTTCTTATCTGTAGAGGATTCTCTATTGGAGATATGGCATGGGCTGATTTTAGGTCGGCATATGTTTTCTGTAACTCACCAAGTTTACCTTGTAACTCAGCTGCAGATAGATCTTTTATGTCTGATTGTTTCATAATAAATTTTAATTATGCTTCGAAATCTCTAGCAACAATAAACTTAGTTTTAACAGGAAGCTTTTGTGCAGCAAGGCGTAATGCCTCTTTTGCTACAGATAAAGGAACTCCTCCTACTTCAAACATAATTCGTCCTGGTTTAACAACGGCAGCCCAAAATTCAACTGCACCTTTACCTTTACCCATACGTACCTCTAGAGGTTTTTTGGTGATAGGTTTATCCGGGAAAATTTTAATCCACAATTGACCCTCCCTTTTCATAAAACGGGTTGCCGCGATACGGGCAGCCTCAATTTGACGGGAAGTGATAAAAGACGAATCTAAAGATTTTATACCAAACATACCATTTGAAAGTTCGTGACCTCTTTGAGACACGCCCTTCATTCTACCTTTCTGTACCTTACGGTATTTTGTTCTTTTAGGCTGTAACATTTTTCTTTAGTTTAAAATAATTACTTTCTTTTGCGTTGTTGGTTGTTAGGCTTATCACCGTTTGGCCTTCCACCCGGCCTTCCGCCTTGTGGTCTGTCATTACGGTCTTGAGATCCTGCAGATTTAGATTGTTTTTTATCCATACCTACTAACGGAGAAAGATCTCTTTTTCCATAAACTTCACCTTTCATTATCCATACCTTGATACCCATCCTACCGTAAGTAGTGTGCGCCTCAGCTAATGCATAATCAATGTCCGCTCTGAAAGTTGATAGAGGAATTCTACCTTCTTTGAACATTTCAGAACGTGCCATTTCGGCACCGTTCAAACGACCTGAAATCATTACCTTAATACCTTCTGCGTTCATACGAATTGCAGCGGCAATAGCCATTTTAATAGCCCTTCTGTAAGAAATACGGCTTTCAATCTGGCGGGCAATGCTTGTACCTACTAAGTAAGCATCAAGTTCTGGCCTTTTAATTTCAAAGATGTTGATTTGAACCTCTTTGTCAGTAATTTTCTTAAGCTCTTCTTTTAACTTGTCTACTTCCTGACCACCTTTACCGATAATGATACCGGGACGGGCAGTAGTAATAGTAACGGTTACAAGTTTAAGTGTTCTCTCGATTATTACTTTACTAACACTAGCTTTAGATAAACGGGCATGGATATATTTCCTGATTTTGTGATCTTCGGCAAGTTTATCGCCGTAATCGTTTCCACCATACCAGTTAGAATCCCAACCCCTGATGATACCAAGGCGATTTCCTATTGGATTTGTCTTCTGTCCCATTTATGAATTGCTTTGTGTGTTATTGTTAATAGCTCCAAGCACGATAGTAACGTGGTTAGAACGTTTTCTTATCCTGTGGGCACGGCCCTGAGGTGCTGGCCTAAGCCTTTTTAGCATCGCTCCACCATCTACCCTTATTTCTTTTACAAACAGTTTGGCATCTTCAAGGCTCTCCTCACTGTTTTTTTGCTGCCAGTTGTTGATAGCAGAAAGTAACAGTTTTTCAAGCTTGCGAGAAGCCTCTTTTGTACTAAACCTTAATATATTAAGAGCTAATTCTACCTTCTGGCCCCTTACTAAATCTGCAACTAAGCGCATTTTTCGAGGTGAAGTAGGGCAGTTATTTAGCTTAGCAAAGGCAATAGACTTGTTAGCCTCTTTTCTTGCATCTGCAGTTTCTCTTTTACGAACTCCCATTGCTGTTATTTTTTACCTTTATTTTTAGCACCAGCGTGACCTCTGAAAGAGCGCGTTGGCGAAAACTCTCCTAATTTATGACCTACCATGTTCTCTGTAACATACACCGGTACGAACTGGCGCCCGTTGTGTACTGCGATAGTCTGCCCAACAAAATCGGGAGTAATCATCGAAGCTCTAGACCATGTCTTAACAACTCCTTTGTTACCTTTCTCGATATTTTCCTGAACTTTCTTTTCTAATTTATAGTGAACGAAAGGTCCTTTCTTTAATGAACGTGCCATATCTTACTTATTATTTCTTTCTACGTTCTACGATATACTTATTACTCGGGTTAACTTTAGAACGAGTTCTGTAACCTTTAGCCGGAAGACCTTTTCTTGAACGTGGATGACCACCAGAAGAACGACCTTCACCACCACCCATTGGGTGATCGACAGGGTTCATCGCTACTGGTCTTGTTCTTGGCCTTCTTCCTAACCACCTTGACCTACCTGCTTTACCAGATACGATTAATTGGTGGTCTGAGTTAGATACAGCTCCAATTGTAGCACTACAAGTTAACAAGATCAATCTTGTTTCTCCAGAAGGCATTTTAATTGTAGCGTATTTACCATCCCTTGCCATAAGTTGAGCAAATGTACCTGCACTACGCGCAATTACAGCACCCTGGCCCGGACGTAGTTCGATGCAAGATATAACAGTTCCAAGAGGAATTTTACTTAAAGGCATAGCGTTACCAATTTCTGGAGCAGCATCTACACCAGAAGTTACGGTTTGACCAACCTGAAGTCCGTTTTGTGCAATAACATACGTTTTCTCACCATCTGCATAAAACAAAAGAGAGATAAACGCTGAACGGTTTGGATCGTACTCGATAGTTTTAACCACAGCAGGAACTCCGGCTTTAGTTCTTTTAAAATCGATTATACGATACTTTTGTTTGTGACCACCGCCTGTATAACGCATGGTCATTTTTCCTTGACTATTTCTACCGCCTGAGTTTTTTTTCGGTGCGATCAAAGAACGCTCCGGCTTATCAGTTGTAATAGTGTCAAAGCTATTAACAACTCTAAAACGCTGACCCGGGGTAATAGGTTTTAATTTTCTAACTGACATGTTGTTCTATTAGATATTATTGTAAAAATCTATTGTTTCTCCTTCTTTAACCTGAACGACTGCTTTTTTGTAAGCATTGGTCTTTCCGGTGATTAAACCACTCTTAGTGTATTTAACCGATCTATCAGCCCTGTAATTCATAGTGTTAACATTAACCACAGATACTCCGTAAGCTGCCTCAACAGCATTCTTTACTTGTATCTTGTTAGCACGTTTGTCAACAATAAAGCCAAAACGGTTAAAAACTTCGCCGTCTTTGGTTATTTTTTCGGTAATGATAGGTTTAATTATGATACTCATGGCCTATTATTTGCTTAAATTTTCTTCAATTCCTTCTAACGAACCTTCTAAAAGAACCAGACTGTTTGCATGTAAAATTGCATAAGTACTTAATTCTGAAGTAGTTACTACGCTAGTAGTCTTTAAATTGCGTGAGGACAAATATACATTTTTATTTGTATCACCCAACACAATTAGAGATTTTTTATTTTCTAACCCTAAAGCTGTCAAAAAGTTAATGAAATTTTTAGTGCTTGGAGCTTCGAATTCGAAGTTTTCAACTACCACTAAATTTGATTCTTTTGCTTTAAGAGCGAAGGCTGATTTTCTTGCTAAACGCTTAAGATTTTTGTTTAGTTTGAAAGAGTAGCTTCTTGGCCTTGGGCCGAAGATGGTACCTCCACCTTTAAACAAAGGGTTCTTAATACTACCTGCACGAGCTGTACCGGTACCTTTTTGCTTTTTAATCTTGCGTGTACTTCCCGTTACCTCAGCTCTTTCTTTAGCTTTGTGGGTACCTTGCCTTTGGTTAGCCAAATATTGCTTAACGTCAAGGTATACAGCATGTTTATTAGGCTCAATTGCGAATACTGCATCAGAAAGGGTTACCGTTCTGCCAGTTTCTTTTCCGTTGATATCTAATACTTTTACTTCCATTACTTCTGAATGATTACGTAAGAGTTTTTGTGTCCAGGAATTGCTCCTTTAACTACAAGCAGGTTCTTATCAGCCACTACTTTTAAAACTCTAAGGTTTTGTACTGTTACATTGTCTCCTCCTGTTCTTCCTGCCATGCGCATCCCTTTGAATACACGTGAAGGATATGATGATGCTCCAACAGAACCCGGCGCCCTTAAACGGTTGTGCTGACCGTGAGTAGCCTGACCCACACCACCAAAACCGTGGCGTTTTACAACACCCTGGAAACCTTTACCTTTAGACACACCCTGAACATCTACGAATTCGCCTTCGGCAAATACGTCTACAGCGATAACATCACCTAATTTGTACTCGTTCTCAAACTGGAACTCAACGACTTTTTTCTTAGCTACAGTACCTGCTTTTTTAAAGTGGCCTGCAGCCGCTTTAGTAGCACGTTTTTCTGCTTTGTCATCGAAACCAAGTTGTAACGCTTCATACCCGTCAACCGATTTGGTTCTGACTTGGGTAACAACGCATGGTCCAGCTTCGATTACTGTACACGGAATGTTTTTTCCGTTTTCATCGAAAATACTGGTCATGCCGATTTTTCTACCAATTAACCCAGACATAAATTATTGTTATTAATTATTAATTCCCTTCAATTTGAAATAACTAGAATACTCCAAACAGGGGTGCAAAAGTAATTATTATATTTAGATTATCAAACAGTTACAAGAAATAAATCTAAAGAAACGTAAATTATTTAATTCTAAATAAAAAAACCACCGCTTTTACCGTGCCAATACAGCGTTATTATAGGCATAAAAAAAATCTCCAAAGCAAAAATGCTTTGGAGATCTTTACAAGTTAAATAAATAACTCAGACTTTTATTTCAACCTCTACACCACTTGGAAGCTCTAATTTCATTAGGGCATCAATAGTTTTAGAAGAAGAACTATAAATATCAAGTAGCCTTTTGTATGAGCTAACTTCAAACTGCTCTCTTGATTTTTTGTTTACGTGCGGAGAACGCAGTACGGTAAAAATCTTTTTGTGGGTAGGTAACGGAATAGGACCAGTTACCACAGCGCCTGTACTTTTTACAGTCTTAACGATCTTCTCGGCAGATTTGTCTACCAGGCTATGATCGTACGATTTTAATTTTATTCTGATTTTTTGACTCATTTTCTTTTAGATTAAGCGTTTCCTTTTGCTTTTTTGATAACTGCTTCTGAAATATTAGAAGGCGTTTCTGAGTAGTGAGAAAACTCCATTGTAGAAGTTGCCCTACCCGATGAAAGTGTTCTAAGCGTAGTTACATAACCAAACATCTCTGATAACGGAACAAAAGCCTTGATGGTTTTAGCACCAGCTCTGTCGCCCATATCATTAACCTGGCCACGACGACGGTTAAGGTCACCTACTATATCACCCATATTTTCTTCCGGAGTGATAACTTCCATTTTCATTATCGGCTCAAGGATAACAGCACCGGCAGCACGGCCAGACTCTTTGTAACCCATTTTTGCAGCTAATTCAAAAGAAAGCGCATCAGAATCCACAGGGTGGAAAGATCCGTCTAACAAAGTAACTTTTAAGCTATCTACTTCGTATCCTGCAAGAGGACCTTGTTTCATAGCAGCTTTAAAGCCTTTTTCGATAGATGGAATATATTCTTTAGGAACGTTACCACCTTTAACACTGTTTATAAACTGAAGACCAACAACTCCTTCGTCTGCAGGCTCAATAATAAACACGATATCGGCAAATTTACCACGACCACCAGATTGTTTTTTGTAAACTTCTCTGTGTTGAGCCGATCTTGTAAACGCTTCTTTATACTCTACCTGAGGTTCCCCCTGGTTAACTTCTACTTTAAATTCTCTCCTCATACGGTCTACAAGGATATCTAAGTGAAGCTCACCCATACCAGAAATAATAGTTTGGCCAGAAGCCTCATCAGTCTTAACAACGAATGTTGGATCTTCTTCAGCAAGTTTTGCTAAAGCCATACCCATTTTATCCACGTCAGCTTTTGTTTTAGGCTCAATAGCAATACCAATTACCGGTGCAGGGAAATCCATACTTTCTAATACTATTGGGTGCTTTTCTTCACACAAAGTATCTCCGGTCTTGATATCTTTAAATCCAACTGCCGCTCCAATATCACCTGCCTCGATGTACTCGATTGGGTTTTGTTTGTTAGCGTGCATCTGGTAAATACGAGATATCCTTTCTTTGTTACCAGAACGTGTGTTTAACACATAAGAACCAGCATCAAGACGACCAGAGTAAGCACGGAAGAATGCTAAACGACCAACATAAGGGTCTGTAGCAATTTTAAATGCAAGAGCAGCAAACGGCTCTTTTACATCCGGCTTACGAAGTATTTCTTCATCAGTATCAGGGTTAGTACCTGTAATACCTTCTTTATCCATTGGAGATGGAAGGTATTTACAAACCGCATCCAGCATAAACTGAACACCTTTGTTTTTAAATGATGAACCACAAATCATTGGTATGATAGACATATCAATAGTAGCTTTTCTTAAAGCGTTATTGATTTCGTCTTCGGTAATTGAGTTTTCATCTTCGAAGAATTTCTCCATTAAAGACTCATCGTAATCAGCAACAGCCTCAATAAGGGCAGCCCTGTACTCACGAACCTCATCTACCATATCTTCCGGGATAGGCACGATATCAAAAGTAGCACCCAAAGTAGCATCATGCCATATAATAGCCTGATTTTTTACTAAGTCTACAACACCTTTAAAATCTTCTTCTTCACCAATTGGTAAAGTTATAGCTACCGCGTTAGATTTAAGCATATCTCTAACCTGCTGGCAAACATTAAGGAAGTTTGAACCCTGACGGTCCATTTTGTTAACAAAGCCCATACGCGGCACCCTGTAGTTATCAGCAAGCCTCCAGTTAGTTTCAGATTGAGGCTCAACACCATCAACAGCACTAAAAAGGAAAACAAGACCATCAAGAACCCTAAGAGAACGGTTTACCTCAACAGTAAAGTCAACGTGTCCCGGGGTATCTATAATATTAAAGTGGTAAGGCAGTGTTTCAGGCAATGCAACTCCCTGGTTAGTAGGGAAATTCCAAGTACATGTAGTAGCTGCAGAGGTAATTGTAATACCCCTTTCCTGCTCCTGTGCCATCCAGTCCATTGTTGCAGCACCATCGTGCACCTCACCAATTTTGTGTGATTTACCAGTGTAAAAAAGGATACGCTCTGTTGTTGTTGTTTTACCAGCATCAATGTGAGCAGCAATACCTATATTTCTTGTATATTTTAAATCTCTAGCCATTTCTAAATTTTTTCTTTCTTTATGAATTAAAATCTAAAGTGAGAGAATGCTTTGTTAGCTTCTGCCATTTTATGAGTATCCATTCTCTTTTTAACAGCAGCACCTTCTTCTTTAGCAGCAGCTAAAACTTCCGAAGCCAACCTTTGAGCCATAGATTTCTCATTTCTTCTTCTTGCATAAAGAATCATCCATTTCATTGCCATAGATATCTTCCTGTCCGGACGAATCTGCATTGGAATTTGGAATGTAGCACCACCTACCCTACGGCTACGTACTTCTACGTGAGGCATAACATTAGTTAATGCATCTTTCCATATTTCAAGCGATGATTTCTCTGCATCCTGTTTTTTAGCTTCTACGATATCAATAGCATCATAAAATACTTTAAAAGCAGTTGATTTTTTACCATCCCACATTAAGTTATTTACAAAACGTGTAACTAATTGATCATTGAACCTTGGATCTGGTAAAAGCGGTCTTTTTTTGGCCTGTCTTTTTCTCATGTCTTTTTCTTAAACGTTTTTAAATTACTTTTTCTTCTTTGTGGGTGCAGCAGCAACCTGTCCTGGTTTAGGACGTTTTGCTCCATACTTAGACCTGCGTTGCGCTCTTCCGGCAACACCAGCGGTATCTAAAGCGCCACGTACAATGTGGTACCTTACTCCCGGTAAATCTTTAACCCTTCCGCCTCTAACTAATACTATCGAGTGCTCTTGTAGGTTGTGGCCTTCTCCAGGAATGTATGCATTTACCTCATTACCATTTGTTAAACGAACCCTTGCTACTTTACGCATTGCAGAGTTTGGTTTTTTTGGTGTTGTAGTGTAAACACGTGTACATACCCCTCTTCTTTGAGGACACGAATCTAAAGCAGCCGATTTACTCTTCTTAGTTATCTGGGCTCTCCCTGTTCTTACTAATTGTTGAATTGTTGGCATAATTAATACTAAAAATTTCTTATGTTTAAATAACCCGCTTTTTACGGGGTTGCAAATGTAGAAATTAAAATTGATAAAACAAACCTTAAAACATTAATTTTCAAACTACTCTAACTGCTTTTGCCATCTGTATATTTTTTAATGGTTTTTTGCGTTATTTGCACAGTAACCCCATTGCATTGAAAATATTTTTTTACATATACCTGTTTCTGCTTGTAAGTTTTACAGCAAATGCGCAAAACTTTTACCTTAAAGTAGAGGGCCGCGATGCCGCAGAAACCAAAATAATAGATTCTGTTTCATACAATAAAGTACACACAAACGCCAAAGGCGTTGCCGATGCAACCAAATTATTATCTAATAATTTATACAAGGCCGGCTATTTAGAAAGCCGCGAACTGGCCTATTTAAAAACCAACGATTCTACTTTTGTATACTCCTTTAACGTTGGGCAAAAAATTAAAAACATACATATATATACAGGCCTGCTAAATGCAGAGCAAAAAACATTACTCAATATAGATAAAGATACGGTTGTAATGACGTTGCCCGAAGTAGAGGGTTATATGAACAGCAACATAGCCCTGTTGGAACAGAAAGGCTATTCTTTAAGTTCGCTACAGCTTACCAATTATAGCAAAACAAATTCCGGACTTAGCGCCAGCCTGGTGGTTACCATAGAAAAGCTGCGTACTTTAGATGACATTGTACTGGAGGGCTACCCCAAATTTCCTGAAGGCATTCGCCGTAATATTTTAAGGCAGTACCGCGGCAAGACGTTTAATAAAGAAAACCTGCAACGCGTATATAACGATTTTAATGCCCTGCGCTTTATTACCCAACCCCGCTACCCCGAGATTCTCTTTAAAAAAGACACCACCAAAGTATATGTATACATGGCAAAGGCACACCCCAATACTTTTGATGGTTTTATAGGTTTTAGTAATGATGATAACAGCAAAGTAAAATTTAATGGTTATTTAGACCTGCTGCTTAACAACGTACTTAATACCGGCGAAAAATTTAACCTGTATTGGAAAAGTGATGGCAACGACCAGACTACCTTTAATATATCTTTAGAGTTGCCGTATATGTTTAAAAGCCCTATTGGCGCCAAGGGTAGCCTTAAGATATTTAAGCAGGACAGCACTTTTCAGAACACAGTTACCGATGTTAACCTGGGATATTATTTTACCTATAACTCCAAATTATATGCCGGATATCAAAAAACTGAATCGGTAGATATACAAAACCTCAACAGCAGCACCCTCAGCGATTACAGCAACTCGTTTTTTACATCTACCTACGAATATGCCGAATATAATATAGATGATTTTTTGTTTCCGCAAAAAACATCGCTCAGTATTAAAGGTGGTGTGGGCAGCCGAACCGGCAAGACCGATAGCAGCGACCAGTACTTTGCACAGATAGCTTTTTCGCATAACCTCTACCTTAACAAAAAAAATATTGTTAACATAAAAAATCAAACTTATTACCTGCAAAGCAACACCTATATAATTAACGAGCTGTATCGGTTTGGTGGCATAAACTCTATTCGCGGCTTTAACGAGAACAGCCTGCAAGCCAATATGGTTACAGCCCTAATGGCCGAATATCGCTATGTACTTGCACCCAATATGTACATACACTCTATTACAGACTATGCCTACTTTCAGGATGAGACTTCTAACACTAAAGAGGGGCTTTTAGGCCTTGGTTTTGGTTTTGGCCTTCTAACAAACAACGGACTGTTTAACATTATTTATGCAAACGGCAGCACTAAAGATCAGGCAATTAAACTTTCCAACTCAATTGTTCACCTAAGCTTTAAAGCATCATTTTAACACTTTTTTAAGTTTTTATTTAACATTTATCGGTTAGTTATCTAAATATTATCATAAAATACTTGATTTCGTTAAGATTATATCAGACATTTGATATACAACTAACATAATAACATTTAAATGAAAACAAAGTTAAAGGTCCTCTTAGCATTGCTTGTCATGCTAACGGCGCAAATTTCGTTTGCGCAGGAAAGAACAGTGACAGGAACCGTTTCTGACGAAAGTGGCTTTCCTATTCCCGGTGTTAATGTGGTGGTAAAAGGTACCACCGTAAGTGCACAAACAGACATTGACGGTAAATTTGCCGTAGCCGCAACTGCAACGCAGGTGTTGGTATTTAGCTATGTTGGCATGCAAACACAGGAAGCTTCGGCAAGTGCGGGCTCCGTATCTATTACCCTTAAAGATGCTGCCACAGAACTGGAGGGTGTGGTGGTTACCGCACTGGGTATTTCCAGAGACAAAAAATCGTTAGGTTATTCGTCTCAAAAAATTGATGGCTCTGCAGTTAATACCGTTCCTACAAACAACTTTATCAACAATTTATCCGGTAAAGTAGCAGGTCTTGAAATCAGGAACAACTCTAACTTTGGTGGCTCAACCAACATTGTGCTGCGTGGTACAAAAAGTATTACGGGTAACAACCAGGCACTAATAGTATTAGATGGTGTGCCCATTAGCAACTCCAACCTTAATACTACAGATGCCGCCAACTCAAGAAACGGATTTGACTATGGTAACTCTACATCGGATATTGACCCAAACAATATCGAATCGGTTACGGTACTAAAAGGCGCAGCAGCTACAGCTCTTTATGGTAGCCAGGCATCTAACGGTGCGATAATGATTACCACTAAAAAAGGCAAAACAAACTCCGGCCTTGGGGTAACGTTCAGTTCAACCACATCGGTTGGCCGTTATAACAAAGACACCTTTGTTAAATACCAAAAGCAATATGGTGCTAATGGATATGGTGGCGGTAACGACAGCTTTAGTAATGTAGATGTTAATGGCGATGGTGTAGACGATCTTTTGGTAGACACTACCGCAGATGCATCTTACGGTAATGCTTTTGATCCTAACCTATCGGTTTACCAATGGAATGCTTTTGCACCGGGCAGTGCCAATTTTGGCAGGGCTACACCGTGGAAAGCTGCCGATAACGATCCGGGAGCCTTTTTCCAGGATTCTTTTGGTGCCCAGAATAGTATTACCGCCAGTGGTGGAGACGAAAAAACAACGTATAGCTTTGGTTTTTCTAACAACTACGAAACCGGTATTTTACCAAACAGCCAGTTAAACAAAAACAACATAAACAGTAATTTTACCCATCAGCTAAGCAAAAAAGTAAAATTAACTGCGTTTGCCAACTTTACAGATCAAACTACAAAGGGCCGTAACAATGTTGGTTATGGCGATAATATACTTGGTAGCTTTAGGCAATGGTGGCAAACTAACGTAGATGTAAAAGAACTTAGGGATGTTTACAATGCTACAGGCCAAAATATTACCTGGAACATGTCTGACCCTGTAGGAGGCGATTTAGCGCCACTTTATTGGGATAACCCGTATTTTAGCCGATACAGAAACTACCAGAGCGACGACCACAACCGTTTATTAACCGGTGGTAATATTAGTTATGATGTTACCGATGATTTTAATATTTTGGGCCGTGTAACGGTAGACTCGTCTAACGATAGGCAGGAAATGCGCAAAGAAGTAGGCAGCGTTGCCGCAGAATTTGGCCTTTCTGCTTTAGATGAAACATCGGGTTACAGATTATTTACCCGTAACTTTTTACAAACAACCTACGATTTTATACTTAACTACGATTTTCAGATGGGAAAAGTTGGTGGGCACGCTCTTGCCGGTACAACCTACATAAAATCTAAATTAGATTCGTTTGATGGTTCTACCACAGGTGGGCTTGTAGCCCCGGGCTTGTTTACGTTAGCTAACTCAAACTCGTTTGTAGCTCCTGCCGAGGCAGAAATTAACTACGAAAAGCAAGGTTTCTACGGTCAGTTATCGTTAGACTACAACAAATGGATTTATATTGAAGGATCGTACAGAAACGATGTGTCTACAGCACTTTCTATTAATAACAGGTCTTACGATTACTACTCTATTGGTGGTAGCTTAATATTATCAGAATTTATTAAACAAGACTGGCTTTCTTTATTAAAACTAAGAGGCAGCTATGCTATTGTTGGTAACGACCCTGTTGCAGGCCGCCTTGGCGCCCGTGTTAACAACAGCATTTTAGATGGCAACCTGTTATTTGGCAACAGTACTACCTATGTAGACTTTGAGTCGCTTAAGCCGGAAAAGCAAAAAGCAACAGAGGTTGGTCTTGAAGCAAGTATGTTTAACAGCCGTTTGGCTTTAGATGTTGCACTATACAAAACCAACACTACAGACCAGTTGTTTAACGTTCCTCAATCTACCGCTACCGGATACAGCTTTTCTCAGGTTAATGCAGGAGAATTACAAAATAAAGGTATAGAGGTATCGTTAAGCGGTACACCTATAAAAACCAACGATTTTAGCTGGGATGTAAGGGTAAACTGGTCTAAAAACAAAAATGAGATGGTATCTTTAAACCAGGGAAGAGAAAACCTTCAGCTGGCTACTTTTCAGGATGGTGTATCTTTAAATGCAACTGTAGGCCAGCCTTATGGTACACTTAGAGGTACAGGCTATGTTTTTGATGCCAACGGCAACAAAGTGGTAGACGAAGACGGTTACTATTTAACCGAATCTGACCAGGTTATTGGTAACATACAGGCCGACTGGATTGGTGGTGTATACAACAAATTTACCTACAAAAACATATCATTAAGCGTTCTGATAGATGTTAAGCACGGTGGCGATGTGTTCTCTCTTGACCAGGCTTACGGACTGTATACAGGTTTATACCCGGAAACTGCCGGAAATAACGACCTTGGAAACCCTAAACGTAACTCTGTGGCCGATGGTGGTGGTATTATACTACCGGGTGTTTACGAAGATGGCACACCAAACACAAGCAGGATAGAAGCTAACGGTGTTGGGTCTGCATATGGCACCAACTCAGGCCCTAACCAGGCATTTGTTTATGATGCATCTTATGTAAAATTAAGAGAGGTTGGCCTATCATACTCTTTTCCAAGTAAAGTGTTAGAAAAAACTGCTTTCAGCAATCTTTCACTAAGCTTTTTAGGTAACAACCTTTGGATCATCCACAAAAACCTGCCGTATGCCGATCCTGAAGCAGGAGCATCTGCAGGTAACGTTCAGGGTTATCAATCGGGTGTTATGCCATCTACAAAAGTGTACTCAATCAATCTAAAAGCAAGCTTCTAATGAAAAAGATATTTTATACCACATCGGTCTTATTACTCTTACTTACCGCATGTACGAGTGATGACCCTAATTTTAACGATAACCAGGACAGGTCTTATGATGTTGCTGCCGAAACACTATTGGCAAATGCGCAAAGAGAACTTGCAGACCAGTCTACAACGCCAGATGTTAACCTTAACCCATTCAGGTTTTATGTGCAGTACCTGGCCTCTACACAGTATCCTGAAGAATCTCGTTACAACGTAGTAACCAGGAATATTTCCAACAACTTGTGGAATAACTTGTACAGAGATGTACTGGGCAACCTGGAATCTGCCAAAGAAGTAATTGTAGCAGACGAAGCCCTGGACGAAGCTACAAGAGCCAATGAGCTTGCTATTATAGAAATTATAGAAGTGTACACATTTCAGCTACTGGTAGATACTTTTGGAGATATACCTTACTCTGAGGCATTAAACCCATTAAATGTATTACCTAAGTATGATGACGACGCTACAATTTACCCAGCTCTTATAACACGTCTTGATGCTGCTTTAACAGACCTTGATGAAGGTGCCGGTACTTTTACAAGTGGCGATATTTTACTTGGAGGCGATGTTGCAGGATGGAGATTATTTGGTAATTCACTAAAAGTAAAGCTGGGCATTAACCTTGCCGATGTTAATCCGGGGTTGGCACAATCTACCATTGAGAGTGCCGTGGCCGATGGTGTTATTTTAACTAACGACCAGAATGTTACTTTTAATTACGCACCAACAGCCCCAATATACAACCCTATCTATGCGCAGCTTGTTGCAAGTAACAGGAATGACTATGTGGCATCTGAAACTATTGTAAATAGGATGAATGACCTGTCTGACCCAAGGCGTACTGTATATTTCCAGGAGCGTGGCGGCGAATATGTGGGCGGTGTTAACGGTGGATCTAACGATTATTTTGAATTTTCTGCACCGGGCGTTTTATTTGAAGCACCTGATTTACCTGGGGTTTTATTTGAAGCCACAGAGGTTAATTTTTATTTAGCCGAAGCCGCTGCACGTGGTTATAGCGTTGGCGGAACTGCAGAAGAATATTACGAGGCCGCCATTACCGCTTCTTTTGATTTTTGGGGTGTGGATGGCGTAGAAGCCTATCTTGCCCAACCGGAAGTAGCTTATGCTACAGCCGATGGCGACTGGAAACAAAAAATAGGTATACAGGAATGGATTGCCCTATTTAACAGGCCTTTTGAAGGATGGAACGAATGGAGAAGGCTGGATGTACCAAGCCTTGAGCCCGCAACCGGCGCAGTAGCTGCTGCCGATGGCGCGGTGCCTGTACGTTTAACATATGCTATTAATGAGCAGACTGTAAATAACACAAACTGGCAGGCTGCATCTACCGCAATTGGCGGTAACCGCCTTTCTACCCATATTTTCTGGGATGTAGAATAAACTTTTTAAACCACTATAAAAACCACCGGCTAACACTGGTGGTTTTTTTATACCTTTGCCCCATGGAAAAAGAACACCAGATATTTGGAATAAGGGCTATTATAGAGGCCATAAACGCAGGTAAAGAAATAGATAAGGTATTTATTCAGAAAGATGCCCAGGGCGATTTGATGAAAGACCTTATGAAGGCCATGAAGCAAAAGAGCGTAAACTTTAGCTATGTGCCGGTAGAAAAACTAAACCGACTTACACCTAACAACCACCAGGGCGCCGTGGCTACCATTGCCCCTATTGCGTTCCACAACCTGGAAAGCCTGGTAGAAAAGGTTATAGAAAGCGGCAAGGTTCCGCTATTTTTAATACTCGACCAATTATCTGATGCCCGTAACTTCGGTGCCATTATCCGTACGGCCGAATGTACCGGTGTAGACGGCATCATTATCCAAAAACAAGGTTCTGCGCCTGTTAACGGCGATACCGTAAAAACATCGGCCGGTGCTGTGTTTAATGTGCCTATTTGTAAAGTAGAGCATATTAAAGATGCTATTTTCCACCTGCAGGGCTCGGGTATTAAAACCGTTGCCGCTACAGAGAAAACCGACAGTAATATATACGACCTTACCCTTAACGAGCCCCTGGCTATTATTATGGGTAGCGAAGACCGTGGTATTAACCCATCGGTACTTAAAATTGTAGACGAGAAAGCCAAACTGCCAATGTTTGGTACCATAGGCTCGCTAAACGTATCGGTTGCCTGTGGCGCATTTTTATACGAAACAGTTAGGCAACGAGGATAGGTTTAGATAATTGGATTGTTGGATCTTTAGATTATTAGATTTAGAGTTTTCTCAACTCATTAGGAATGATAATTAGATATAAAAAAGCAGTACATTTTAAAGTGTACTGCTTTTTTATTTACTAACTGAAGTGCCTGCCCACTGCAACTGCCTACTGCTTACTCTCTTCGCCAGCCGGTTTTTCTACATAAGTATATACAATCCGGTAGCCCGGGTAGGGTTGTATAATTTCGTAATCTATAACCTCAATATCTTCGGGTTTAGGTGGGTTTACAAAATTACCATTTTCGTCAAAGCGTTTCATAAACGGATCTTTTTTAGGATCAAAGTCCGGTTGCTCCCAGGCATAAAAAGGTTGCTTTTTATATTCAGGCGTATCATAGGCTTTAGAAAACAAAAAACCCGATATCAGTCCGCCCAAGTGGCCCTCCCAACTAATGCCGTCTTCCACCCCCGGAAAAACATACCATATCATACTGCCATATAGCATAATTATAAGCATAGACAAAGCCACCAGCCTGTAATAACCCGTTTGTATACCTTTAAAAAAGATAAAGCTTACCAATACATAAATTAGCCCGCTGGCGCCAATATGGTACGAGTCTCCCCTGCCTATTAGCCATGTTATAAAACCGGAGAGCAATATGCCGTAGCCTATTACCTGCAATGCCTGCTTGCGATAAAAAAAGCGCATGGCTGCAATAAGCAAAAATAGCGGAATGGAGTTGTTATACAAATGCTCTAAGCTGCCGTGCAAAAACGGACTTAGCACTATGCCGCGCAGCCCGGTTAGGGTACGTGGCAATATTCCGTAATCTGAAAGATATATATGAAATTTTACTTCCACCCAATATACTGTCCACAGTACAAGTATAGCGGCCAGTGGCCACAGCACTACCGATGGGGAGAATTGAATATGTTTGTCCTGGTTATTGTTCATGCATAAAGGCACGTCAAAAAGCCAACCAAAAATATTTTCCTGTTAAAATGGCAGTTTTAGTTGTCAGATAAGCTTACAACCTGTTTTGCTCGTCGCTGTTTTTACTTTCGCGCTGGCCGGCATTTTTAAGTTCGCCACCAAAGGTATAAAGCACTGATAAGCGCACATTACGCTGGTCGTTATAATTGGCGTAGGTGTTTCTAACCCCGTTCGAAAATCCGCTGTAAGTCATCATACTTGTTCTTAAAACATCATTCCCGTAGAGTGTAAATTGTAGTTTTTTGTTGAGCAGAAATAATTTTAATGTTGCGTTAAGCTGGGTTGTGGCACTGTTAGTATCCAGATTGTCTACACCACGTGTAACAAAGGAATAATTAAAATTGAACAAAAAGGTCTTGTTCTTATTCAGGATAAAGTCATTATTTATCCTGAATACGCCGTTCCAGCCATCTAAAAATTGTAGTGTAACGGGTATAGTCGATTTTGCTTCAGAGAAATATACATCGGCATTAAAATTAGTCTTAAGCCACTTAAATGGCTCTACCGCCAGGTATTGATTAAAGCCTACCGTATTGTTGGTTATAAAATTTTGGGGTATGTACTGCTGTACGCTGGTTACCGGGTCTACTACCGTTACCTGCTCGAAACCGCCACGCGAACCCGAGAAATATACCGTTGCCGTATAAAAATCTTTATAGCCATACTCCAGTTCTATGTTGTGCGAGTACGATGGCTTTAAATACGGGTTACCTTCTGAATACGAATACGGCGACATGATCATCCGGAAAGGGTTTAAAAATTCGTACGATGGCCTGCCTATGCGTTTACCATAGCTTACCGATACCGAATGGTTCTCGTTAGGTTTGTACACCAGATAAGCTGTAGGGAAAAACCGGGTGTACTGTATTACATTTTGCTGTCCCGTGGTAATGGATGTACCTTTTGTGCGGGTATTTTCCATACGCAGGCCGGCCTTGGCTTCCCATTTGCCAAATTCTTTATTGCCATCAATAAATGCAGCCTGCGTATTTTCTTTAAATATAAATTGGTTGCTTTGTGTTAGGTCCTGCACCGGGAAACCTCCGCTAAGATCATACAAAGCAAAATCATTTTGTGTTTTGGTATATGATACCCTTGCCCCATAATTAAGATTGACCCATTTAAGCGGATGTTCCATATCGGCATTTGCTGAGAAATTATCTACCTCGCGGCTACCTATATTATTGGCCGCCTGATACGAATTTGGGATAAGCGAACCATCGTTATAAAAATTATTGGTGGCAAACCGCCTGTCGTTATCGGTAACATAATTAAAATAGTCGGCATCAAAAGACAACTTTACGCCTGTAGTATCTATAGTATAAATGGTGTGGTAGTTAATAGAATTATAGTCGGTTTTACTAATCGCGTTGCCGCGGGTTTGTATAATAGAATCCAGCATTGCCGACTGCCTGTCTACTAAATCTACCTTTAAATTTTCGTTGGTTGTATTGCTGCCATGGCTGCCAATATACTGGGCACCCATAGTTACCTTACCCGAAAATTTATAGTCAATGCCTAACCTGCCACTAACGGGCTTATAGGTGTTTTTGCCTTTACTTTTTTCCATCCAGTTATAATCCGGGTAAACAAGTTCTACATCTTCAGTACGTTTGTTGCCACCGTTAGTATACCCGGCAGACGATTGCAATGTAAACTTATTTTTTTGGTAGTTAAACGTAACGTTGCCCGATCCGGTTGCATAACTATTTTGCCTGTACGAGCTTAATACCGATGCATTCCAGGTATCAGGCCTTGTTTTTTTAAGCTTAATATTAATAAGCCCACTGTTACCTTCAGCACTATATTTTGCAGGCGGATTGGTTATAACCTCTATACTTTTAATATCGTCTGACTTTATTGATTTTAAAAATGCCGTAAGCTCATCGCCGGTAAGGCGCATCAGCCTGTCATCAACCATTACGGCTATACTGCCCTTGCCTACTATAGAAACCACATCGTTCTCTACCTTAACGCGTGGCACAAGCTTTAAGGCATCGAGCGCATCGCCGCCACTGGCCGAGATAGAATTCTCTACATTAAACACCAGCCGGTCTACCTTTTTTACAACCAGTTGCTTTTTGGTTTCTACCACCACCTCATCCAACTGCTTCGAAGCTTGTAGTTGTATGGGGGCGAGATTAAGGTCTGCCATAAGAGCTACAGGTTTGGTGTAAAGTTCTTCGCCCATAAAAAGAATACGCAGGGTGTAATTTCCGGGTTTTGCAGTGAGAAAAAAAGTGCCGGTATCTGTAGATAGTGCCGACGACACAACAGCCAAGGTACTGTCCTGCAATACCACTTCGGCAAACTCGAGGGGTTTATTGTCGGCATCGGTTACAGTGCCCGTAAGTTTTATCTGGGCAATTGCAAGTATCGGAAAAAGGAATAATACGATAAAAAAGTATAATGAATTAAAATGGCGTTTACAGCAATGGTGTGGCATAGACAGAAGGGTTGTTTTATTATAAGACTAACCTAAACGCCAAATTGTTACAGTCTCAATAGTTAAAATTGTAAATAATATCTTATTTTTTAGAATATCGCAGTCTGTTGATATATAGGGGCACCAATTTTATAAAAACTTTATGGGGCGCAGCCTTAAGGCCGTTTATTCAAAATACGTAAATTTACGGTATGGAAGCACCTTTGGCAGAACGCATACGCCCGCAGCATTTATCTGAATACATTAGCCAGCAACACCTTGTGGGGCCTAACGGATCATTAACCCACCAGATTGCCCGTGGCATTATACCATCGCTTATACTTTGGGGGCCACCCGGCACCGGTAAAACTACCCTTGCCCAGATAATGGCGCAGGAGAGCAACCGACCATTTTATGTGCTAAGTGCCATAAACGCTGGGGTTAAAGATGTGCGCGAGGTTATAGAAAAGGCCAAGCAAAGTGGCGGTATGTTTACTACCAAAAATCCTATTTTATTTATAGACGAGATACACCGGTTTAGCAAATCGCAACAGGATTCGCTTTTAGCAGCGGTAGAAAAAGGCTGGGTAACACTTATTGGCGCTACTACAGAAAATCCGAGTTTTGAGGTAATACCCGCACTGCTTTCGCGTTGCCAGGTGTATGTGCTTAACCCCTTTACTAAAGATGATCTGGAGGCATTAATGCACCGCGCCATTGATGTTGATAAATATCTTAAGACTAAAAATATTGACCTTAGGGAAACCGAGGCACTAATACGGTTATCGGGTGGGGATGGCCGAAAGCTGCTTAATATTTTTGAACTGGTAGTTAATGCCAGCGAGACCGATGATGTAGAAATTACCAACGATCGTGTTATGCAGCTGGCCCAGAAAAATACCGTTTTGTATGACAAGACAGGCGAGCAGCACTATGACATTATTTCAGCGTTTATAAAATCGATGCGCGGCAGCGACCCTAATGGGGCGGTGTACTGGCTGGCCCGGATGATTGAGGGCGGCGAAGACCTTAAATTTATTGCACGCCGTATGCTTATTTTAGCATCTGAAGATATTGGCAATGCCAACCCTACGGCGCTTATTATGGCTAATAATACGTTTCAGGCAGTGAGTACTATTGGGTATCCTGAATCGCGGATTATATTGAGCCAGTGTGCTATTTACCTGGCAACATCGCCCAAGAGCAACGCCAGCTATATGGCTATTGGCAAGGCGCAACAGGTAGTTAAGCAAACCGGCGACCTGCCTGTGCCCCTGCACCTGCGCAATGCCCCTACCAAGCTTATGAAGGAACTTGGCTATGGCGATGACTACAAGTATGCCCACGACTACTCTAACAATTTTGCCGAACAGGAATTTTTACCCGATGATATTAGCAACACTGCTTTTTACGACCCGGGGAATAATTCCCGTGAAAACGGTACCCGCGAGTTTTTAAAGAACAGATGGAAAGGGAAGTATGGGTATTAGAAAGCGAGTTGCAAAGTAGCTGAGTTGCTGAGTTGCAAAGTCTAATTTTAAAACCCATTAAGAAATAAAAAAGCTACCTGCTGTTGCACTGTATTAATGCAATCATCAGGTAGCTTTTTCATGAATTTCTTTTGGCTTTGTTACTTTGCAACTCGGCCACTTTGCAACTTTTAAACTTAAAACTTAATATTCAGCTTTTCTGATACCAGTTTATCGTTTTGGTAGTATTCAAAAAACCAGTCGTTGCCTTTTTTGAATATTACGCCATTTTTAGTATCGCCTTGCGCAGTATAATAATCTGCCTGCGATGTTTTGTACATTTTAACCACCACTTTAGGAGTAGTATCTACCAACTGGTAGCCATTAGCAATAGGCTGTGCAAAAAGCTGGTTGTAGCTGTTAACCGGTAGGTTTTCGGCGACCGGGGCAGGGCTTTGTGCCACTGTTGGCTGAGATGCAGGTTGCGAAGCTATAGCCGTCGGGGCAACTGTAGCAGGGCCGGTATATTTATAATTTAGTGCTGCCATAGAAGCTGCTGCCTCCCTTAACGCTTCGTAATAGGCCTTTTTAAAATCTTTTACTTTACTCCTGCCCTTTTCTGAAGTGTAAACGGTCTTGCCGCTGCAATCTTTTAAAACAATGTTTAGGTTGGTAGCCAATATACCCGAATCGTCTAACAAATCGCCGTACAGGGCAGCACATTTGTTAAGGGCAAGGTCAGACGGCATTTGGTCGTTAGTATAAAATACAGTGAACCCGTATTTCTCGAAAACCATTTTGGTAAGCGAGTTAAGGTTATATTTATTGGCTTCTTTAAGAAAGCTAAATTTTTCGGGTATAATTACATATTTGTAATTGTTAACGCTTTCGGTTTGTGCAAAGCAAAATCCAGAAAACAATATGGCCAGTAGTACTAAGGCTTTTTTCATAATTTGTTACAGCAGTTTTTTTAATTCGAGCAGGTGGTTTACCTGTGTTATTTGTGGCTGGGTTTCCAGGTGGTGTTCGTTAAAATAAATGGCATCGATGCCGCAGTCTAAAGCACCCTGTACATCGGCTTCAATGCAATCGCCAATCATAATGCTGTGGCTTTTTTGAGCATTGGCAGCAGTAAGGGCAAACTCAAAAATGGCGGGGTCGGGCTTTTTACAGCCGGCCATCTCAGAGTTGGTAATGGTTTTAAAATAATGGTCGATATTGGCGCTTTTCATCTTCAGGGCCTGCACCTCATGAAAACCATTGGTAATAATATGCAGGCTGTAGTTGGGTTTTAGGTATTCTAAAATTTCAATGGCGCCTTCGTATAGATGATTATTGGTAGGCAAAAGCCTTACATACTCCTGAGACGTTTTGGCAATCATCTCATCATCAACATCATAATCAATGGCAGTAAAAACATCTTTTAAGCGGCCGTACCTAAGCTGCGCCTGGGTAATTTCGCCATCGCGAAAAAGCTTCCAGTACTTTACATTTATGGGAGAAAACAGCGCATTAAATTGGGCAGCATCTACAGCAATGCCAAATTTAGGCAGCAGCTCTTCAAAAGCAAGTGCCGAGTTTTTCTCGAAATCCCACAGGGTGTGGTCGAGATCAAAAAAAACAGCTTTTTTATTGGCAATTTTCATGTGTTATTTGCTTACAATAACGGCATTTTCAATGTGGTAGATCCAGTCGTCTACATCGGCATCGTTATATCTAAAGTTGCCTTGCAGTGTAACATATTGATCTGTTTTAAGCTTCATGCCCGGATTTTTGAACTTAATACCCATAATGGTTTCCGGACCTGCCTGCCCGCAAAAAAAGCACGATGCAAACACGTTCTTGCTAAGCGCATAGGTTTTATTATCTATTGGTATAATAAAGCCGCTCATTAAAATGGGCTTTGCATTTTTAGCTTTAAGCGTAGGGTTTATAACCGGGAACATTACCCCTTCCGGGTAATCTTTGCTCGGCTTTTTAAGGTATTTAATCTGGGCCAGCAATTTCCAGGTAAGGGTATCGCCCGAAGCCAGTGCAGTAGTTGCGGTATTGGTAGTAGAAACTGTACCCAACGGCGATGCCATGGATACCAATAAAAATCCTGATATGATAAGCGATGCTAATAAAAACGTTTTACGCATTTGCCAAAGTTTTTGATATATTTAAACTATATGCCTTAACCGCCGGTATAACGGCAGCTAAAATCCCTACAAAGATAGTGAGCCCCAGCAAATATCCTTCCTTTTCCCAAACAAACTCAAGGGGGTTAAACGATATTTTAAACTCCGACTCAGACGATCCTGAAATAAGGCTCAACGCTACTCTACCAACAATTGTACCAAACACAAAGCCCGTTATGCATAGCAAAAGGCTTTCTATAAGCACTAAAAGTAGTAATTGCAGGCGGCTTGCACCATTAACGCGCAAAAGGGCAAATTCGTATTTACGTTCTTTTAAAGTATTGTAAAGAGCAATAAATATACTAATACCGCTTATTAGCATAATACCATAGGCCAGGTATTGCAGGGCATCTAACCCAATACCAAACAGGGTAAAAAGCCTGTTGATTTCCCGAGCGGGCGATGCTGCCTGCATTTTGGTGTTTTGCGCCACCAGCCTTGGCCAGGTTATAAAACCCATTTTGCCCCTAAACTGTATCAGTACAGCGGTAATTTCTTTACCTTCTTCAGATATAACTTCTTCGTGATCGTGATGCTCTTCGCTTTCGGCATGGGCATCGTGATCGTGACCTTCGTGCCCATGCGCCTCGCCATTGGCTACAGCCTCATGGTTATGGCCTTCATGCTCATGATAATCTCCACCCTCAGCCGACTCACCGTGGCCTTCCTCACCATGATCATGCATGGCCCAAACACTGGGCACATTGCAAAGTATAAGGTTATCTACCACCTTGCCGGTTGGCGCGGCAATACCGGTAACATGGTAGGCATGGTCTTCGTGCAGTTCGCCTTCGGCGGCATCGCCATGAGAGCCAAAAAATTTATCGCCCACCTTAACACCCAGTTTTTGGGCAATTGCGCTGCCCACCACCACTTCAAAATTCTTATCGAACACCTTACCCTCATTAAGGGCAGCCCCATATTTAGTCAGATATTCTGGCGTAGTACCTACAATGCGATAACCAAGGTAATTATCGCCAAACGCCAGCGGAATAGCACTTTTAACCATAGGGCTGTGCATCCAGGTTTTGGCTTCGGCATAATCTATATTGCCTGTTGGGGCATCTACCTGATAGACCGATGATAGTATTAATTGCAATGGGCTGCCCTGTGCGCCCAGCACCATATCGATACCGTCTATATTAGAGTTAAATTTCTTTTCGAACTGCTCATCCAGCAAAATAAGCAGGGTAATAATGGCAACACTGGCAGTAAGCAAAATTATGCTCAGTGCCGTATTAAGAGGCTTAAACCAAATGTTTTTCCAGGCTATTTTAGTAATCATTATAAGGATGTTTGGTTAGGAAAACGGTCTTTTAACCTTTGGTCGTGCGTTACAATTACCAGTGCACTACCGTATTGTTTGGCAAGGTGCGAAAGCATATCGGCTACGCGAAATGCATTTTCATCGTCCAGGCTGCTGGTGGGTTCATCGGCCAGTAACAGTTTGGGCTGGTTGATAAGCGCACGCGCAATAGATACCCGCTGTTGCTGACCAATACTTAGTTGCGATGGTAGTTTATGAAGATGGTCTGTAAGGTCGAGCTCCTGTAAGAGTTGCTTTGCCTTATCTGTAGCTTGTTTGCCGGTAGCCAGCCAGGAGGCCAGCACCACGTTTTCTAAAACGTTTAAAGACGATACAAAATAGGCCTGTTGCAAAACAAGCCCAATATTGCTTCCGCGAAAGCGATCTAATTTATTTTCGGATAGCGAGGCAAGGTCGGTGCCATCTATAAGCACCTGCCCCGATTGCGGCCTTAGCAAGCCGCCCAAAATGTGGAGTAATGTGGTTTTGCCCCTGCCCGACCCACCGGTTATAAGCAGGCTTTGGCCCGCCTGTGCGGTAATGTCAGGAAAATTAAACTGTGCGCCTTTGCCGTAGGCAAAGCGTATATTTTGAGTACTTATCATTCAGTGTGTAATAAGACTGCAAGGTAATAAATGTGTGCCTATTATAAAACAGCAAACTTGCTTTAGGCACTAACTGCATTGCTGCGGGTTTTCATGTCGAATATTATGATGCTTTGCAATATATCCTTTTTTTCGTTCTCGTTTTCAAAGGCGCGGGCAAGGCGCAATTTGCCCTGCTGCATAGCCCTAACACAACAATCGTATATAGCTTCGCGGCTTTTTAGGGCACGTATGCTCAGGTCCAGCCTTATCTCTAAAACAGAGCGGTGCACCTCCGGGTTATTTATGTAGCGTTCGGCCTGGGTATTATCATAATTTTCGGTCAGGTTAAAATCTACCAGCTCAAATTCGTTCTTCTCCAGCTTTTCCAACACCATATTGGGTACCTTCCTGTCCCGCACCTCCGGATCGTTAGGAAGATCAAACTCCCCATCGTATTTAAAGGTCATCGTATACGTATCCATAGCTTTTTTATTTAAAGTTACTGTATAGGTTTTGCCTACGCTAATTGATTAACAAAAGCATAGTACTTTAAGGATAACCTTAACAATAAAGTGGTATAATTATTTAAAAAGCAATTATACAAAAATTTTTAATTCGTATTAACTTCAATAATTATTAGTTCATTTTGGATACAATTACCTTTAATATGGTTATTTTTAGGAAGCCCCTTGTGCCCGACCTTTGTAATGCAACTATTAGCAAATCAATCATTAAAAAATAGATTATGAGCATTAAAAAAACCGAATTAGGTAAACAGGGACTTGTAGTGCCCGCCATAGGACTGGGCTGTATGGGCATGACCCCAATTGCAGGCGCCGATATTTACGGCAAAGCCGATGAAACCGAAGCTATTGCAACCATTCACCGCTCTTTAGAGCTGGGCGGCAGCTTTTTAGATACCGCCGACCTGTATGGCCCGCTGCTTAACGAGCGCCTTATTGCCAAAGCCATTAAAGGTAACAGGGATGCCTACCAGATAGCTACTAAGTTTGCCTGGGAGATAGATGATAACGAGCAGCTTACCTGGAAAATTAACGGTACTAAAGACTATGTGCGCAAGGCCGTGGAACGATCCCTTAAAAACCTGGGTACCGATTATATAGACCTTTATTACATGCACCGCCTGGATGCCAACACCCCTATTGAAGAAACTGTGGGTGCTATGGCCGACCTTGTTAAAGAGGGCAAGGTGGGCTATATCGGATTATCGGAAGTATCGTCTGACACCATAAGGAAAGCACACGCTATCCACCCGCTAACTGCCTTACAATCTGAATATTCATTATTTGAAAGAAGCGTGGAAGAAGAGGGCATTTTAGATACACTTAAGGAACTGGGTATTGGTTTTGTGCCGTATTCGCCTCTGGGTAGGGGCTTTATATCGGGCGAGATTAAAAGTCCGGACGATTTTCCTGAGAATGATTTCAGGAGGTCGATACCCAAATTCCAGGGCGATCAGTTTTACAAGAACATCGATTTATTGAACGAGCTTAACAAATTGGCCTCCGAAAAAGGTATAACCCCTTCTCAGCTTGCCATAGCGTGGACGGTTAGTAAAGGCTTTGTGCCCATCCCCGGTACTAAGCGTGTTAAATATGTGGAGCAGAACATTGCCGCTGCCAATATAGAACTTACTATTTCTGATTTACAACGACTTGAGAGTATTATTCCGCTTGGTACAGCTACGGGTAACAGATATGATGACTGGGGAATGACAATGGTAAGCCTTTAATTCAATTACGAATTTTTCAAATGATGAATTACGAATAGAAAATTTCAAATAACAAATTGATTTTCAGATTTATGAATCTGAAATTTGAATTCATAAATCTGAATAATCTATAGATATGGCAACATTGTAAATAAAAATTTAGCCACGAATTACACCAATTAGACGAATTACCCAACTAAGAATCAGATTATCAACACAGTACGTTAACTGATATTTATGTAAATTTGTGTAATTCGTGGCTTAAAATAAACATCATGAAAAAACCAATAAACGGCCCACTGATACTCAACTCAATATCTGAAATGCACCGTGTTATGCAAATCCCGGAACCCGAGCATCCGCTGATTAGTATTGTGAATTTCAGCGATATAGCATCGCATTCAGAAATACTGGAGCACGGCCTGGTGCTTAATGTATATATGATTGCGCTTAAAAAAGACTACAAAGGCAAGGTAAAGTACGGCCAGAACTACTACGATTTTGATGAGGGTATGATGTCTTTCATCGCACCCGGGCAGATATGCTACCAAAACGAGCCGGGCTATGAACCATTAGACGGTAGCATGCTGATTTTTCACCCTGATTTTTTAAGGGGTTATGCTTTAGATAAGAACATTAAAGACTTTGATTTTTTCTCGTATGCGGCTAACGAGGCACTGTACCTGTCTAAAAAAGAAGAAGTTATGATAGAGGGTATCTTTAGCAACATTGCCCAGGAGTACCACAGCAATATAGACAGTTTTAGTCAGGATGTTATAATATCACACATAGAGCTGGTGCTAAATTACAGCAACCGTTTTTACAACAGGCAGTTTATAACCCGTAAAAACGTAAACAACGACCTGCTTACAAAACTGGAACAACTACTTGAAAATCATTTTAATAACACACAAAATACCGGCCTGCCCACAGTAAAACACCTGGCCGACAGCCTTAATGTATCTGCCAGTTACCTTAGCGATATGCTGCGCACCCACACCGGGCAAAACGCACAGCAGCACATACATAACAAACTGATAGAGAAGGCAAAAGAGATACTTACAACCACACAACTATCGGTAAGCGAGGTTGCCTACCGCTTAGGGTTCGAATATCCGCAGTCGTTCAGTAAGCTTTTTAAGTCAAAAGCCAATGTTAGTCCCCTGGAATACAGGAAGATGTTTAATTAGAGAGGAGATTTCAGATAATAGATAATAGACTTTGAACTTTAAGACCGGATTACTTTAAAACCTTCGTCTTTAAGGCTTTACAACTTATTTTTAGATCATCCCTTCATCGGCAAAGCTCAAGTAGCCTTTCTCGGCAACAATAACATGATCTAATACTTTGATATCCAGCGAGTGGCCGGCCGTTTTAAGCTGGCGGGTAACCTGTTTATCGGGTTCGCTGGCCTGCAAAATACCACTTGGGTGGTTGTGTACCAGTATAATACCCACAGCATTGTGTTCCAAAGCCGTTTTAAACACCAAACGTACGTCTACAACTGTGCCCGTCAATCCACCCTTACTCAATTGATTCTTGTAAATCACTTTATTTGAGTTATTTAGATAGATAATCCAGAACTCCTCGTGCGGAAGCTCGCCAATAATGGGCTGCATGATCTCGAACACCGCACGGCTACTGGTAATCTTCTTAAGGTCAATGCCCTCCTCATCCCTGCGGCGGCGGCCCAATTCCATAGCGGCGACAATGCTAATTGCTTTAGCCTCTCCAATGCCTTTAAAGCTCATAAGCTGCTGTAACGACTGCTTGCCCAGCGCATTAAGGTTGTTATCTACACTCGCCAAAATGCGTTTGCTCAGCTCTACCGCACTCTCGTTACGGCTGCCCGAGCCTATTAAAATGGCAATCAGTTCGGCATCGCTAAGGGCGGCTTTGCCCTTAATCATCAGTTTCTCACGGGGTTGGTCGTCTTCGGCCCAGTATTTTATCGAGAAGGTAGTGTTGTCTTCCATGTAGTGGTGGTGTATCGGTACGAATTTAAACAAATTTGCTTATGGTTGTAATACTACCGTTAATATTCTTACGTTTTGATAGCAAACCACCTGATTATGAAACCCTTCCTACTGCTATTATTACTATGCTTTACACCTATATCTCCCACCCCAACTAAAGACTACTACGAGCAGCTTAGCGATGCTGCCCTCCTGATTACCAAGGACAAAGTAGAATACGATGGCTCTTACTTTAAGATAAAATACCCCAATGGCGATGTACCCGCCAACGTGGGCGTGTGTACCGATGTAGTTATACGCTCGTACCGTAAAGTGGGTGCTGATTTACAGCAACTTGTGCACCAGGATATGGCTGCCAACTTTGCTAAATACCCTAAAGCGTGGGGGTTAAAGTCGACTGACACCAATATAGACCACCGCCGTGTACCTAATTTACAGGTGTTTTTTACCCGTAAAGGCCAGAGCCTGCCCGTTACCAACAACGCAACCGACTATAAACCAGGCGATATAGTTACCTGGATGCTGCCCAGCAACCATCCGCATATTGGTGTGGTGGTTAATAAAAAGGGAGCCGGTGGCCGGTTTAAGATGGTGCACAATATTGGCTACGGTCAAAATTTAGACGACTGTCTTTTTGAGTATAAAATCACGGGGCACTACCGATACAAAAAATAAGAATTTATTTACGTTTTTATTTCAAAAAGTGCTTGATATTTCACTTTCGGACTCTGAGATTCGATAAAAATGCACACAATTTTGAAGGTGTGGTTCGGGAGGTGTTTTTTGAAAATTTTTAGGTCACGAATTTCAGGAAAAAATCAATTCAAAAATTTCGCAAAGTTTCACAAAGATTTTTTGAGGATGTTTTTAGACACGAATTTCACAGATTTTCACGAATTGTGTTTCGGAAAAATTTTAGCACTTTACTGCAACAACCGCTTCAGTACTACGCATGGTTTTGTGTGGTAATTTTGCAATGTAATTTCTAAAGGATATCAATTTAAATATTTCGCAAAAATTTTAATCAAGTTTTAGACACAAACCTGACTGCCGTCAGGCAGGTTTTCACAGATTTTAACGAATTGTGTTTCGCAAAAATCCAATATCAAATTCCACAAAGTTTCACAAAGAAGCCGCAAAGTTTCACAAAGATTTTTAGGCTGTTTTTAGAAACGAACCTGCCTGCCGGCAGGCAGGTTTTCACGAATCCATTTTCGCAGATGTTAAGTTGTGATTGGGTTTGCCATATAAAAAGAGGCGCTTAAAGCGCCCCCTGTAATTTTAGTTATTTTGGTATGAAACCAACCGGTCTTCTAAATAGGCCAGCGAAGCCAGGTAGCGGGTCTTGAATTTTACGACACCAAGAGATGCTGCATAATCTCTTTCCATGCCCACGCCTGCGGGGATGCTACCCGATACCGGATTTATTGTGCCTATGTACCGGTAAACTGCAAAGGTGCTGTTTTGCAGGGCAAATTCGCCAATGTCGCCCAGCTGGTATACAGCCGTACCCAATGGTTGTCCGCTCGATTCAAGATTTTCGGTAAACACATAATTTGTCTCAAAGCCGGGGTGTATAACAACATTGTTCTCATCTACAAGGTAGCCATCGCCATCTACCCTCCTGTAGTCATTGCTTTCGCTTTCCAGGGCATTGTTATAATACACTTTATGATGAAACTTGTAATAACTAAGGCCGTTAATATCCTGTTGCCCGTCTATTGTAACGGTATCAATTTTGTTGGTGTAGGTTTCTACACCATTTTCGTCGACAGTATATTTTTTATATACTAAAACTTTACCGGACTTAAGTCCGTAAAAATCATCGTCGGCATTATAGTTATCATCAGAGCACGACAATAAGGTG
The DNA here is from genome assembly GCF_000422725.1 of Flavobacterium subsaxonicum WB 4.1-42 = DSM 21790. GTDB lineage: Bacteria > Bacteroidota > Bacteroidia > Flavobacteriales > Flavobacteriaceae > Flavobacterium > Flavobacterium subsaxonicum. The sequence continues at coordinate 149,262 of NZ_AUGP01000018.1, read as the reverse complement.
GCCGAAACGGCCAAAAGAGCAAGTAACGTTTTCATAATAAGGGATTTGATTGATTTGTACTTAAAAAACTACAAATGCTTTTGTTTATTATAAATGCCTCAATATTTAACATTTAACTAAAAATTTCGGATTACTTACTCTTACGATAAAACCAAACGTTGTACACGTTGCTTAAAAACCTGAAACAACTTACCCTTCTATAAAGCGGTTAAACGATTTCCAGTATTTATCTTTATAAATATCGGTTGCAATAGTAATCCTGCCTGAATACTTTTCTTTTACAGTATAAAAAACCTTCGAAGGCTTCCTAAAATCGTTGCAGGCCAAATATATTTCTCTTGTGCCCTGGGTAGTTTCATGGCCTATGTACAAATAACCGTCAACATCTTTAAGCTCTGCTAATAGTTGTTCTTCAATTTCATATAAAAGGGCGCTGGCTGCCTCGTTGGGCATACCGGCCTCATCATATTTAAGTGTCATTGTACCTATCCATGGATGAGAAGCTTTTGCATTCCAATTTAATAAATCGGTATCCATGGTAGCAATACTATAATTTTCCTGCTCTGCGTTGGCTTCAAATAAAGAATAGCTATCATTATCTGTATCATGCCTTACACCGTCGTACTTTTCTATAAATTCTTTTTCCCGCCACTTTAAAAAACTCTTGAGCTTTTCTATCGGTACCAACTCTGCTGTTGCATCAGATTTTTGCGCAAACTCTAACACATCTATAGTAACGGCAAAATTCAATTCGCCTAAATAATAATCTAAAAACAGGTAGGTACCGTTAATTATCTCCAGCCTGCAATCTTCATTAAAATCGTTGTGGACAATGGTAACTGCAATTTCATCAGGATAATTCTCATCTACATTAGCATAAAAGCTTAACGTATTATCATTAAACGCATAGCCCGCCATTTTTATAGAGGTATTTTCGATAGCGTGTTCCTGCTTAAGCGCAGTAAATTTCCATCCGTTAATTACAGGGGCGCTGGCAACCAGATCTTCTACAAATGCAATGTTGTTTACATTACCATCTGCTGTAAGCACAAGTTCTGCCGTAGTAGTATTAAACATACCGGTTAAAAAAAAGAAACCGCTTTTTAACTCGTCCAATTTTGGCGAAAGCTTACTAAAAAATAGTTCCTGAATATTGTCTCCTTGCGCTACAGCTTTAAAAAAAGCTTTTTCGTTTAACTGAAACCATTGCCAAAAATCATGGTTAGAATTAATTGCAATTTGCTTTTTAGCAAAAAATTTATCAAATAATCCCATAAGAAATTAAATAAGCGTCTTTACCTCATCAAAATTAAGGCCGCCGTAGTTGCCACTGCTCATAAGCAAAAGGGCAACCCCTTCGGTATCGTATTTAAGGTGGTACAGGTACTCTTTAAACGCGGCAGGGTTGGTATAAATAATCAGGTCTTTGCGGTTAAAGGCCTGGGCAATTTGTTCGTAAGTAACCTCTTCCAACTGTTTTATCTTTACCGCATCGGGACTATAGAACACCACGGCCACATCGGCAGCATCAAGGGCGCCTTCGTACTCCTTTAAAAATTCGGCGTTAAGGCTGCTGTAAGTATGCAGCTCCAGGCAGGCAATAAGGGTTTTATCAGGGTACTGCTCTTTAACCGCTTTGGTTGTTGCAGCCACCTTGCTGGGCGAATGTGCAAAATCTTTATAAGCCACGTTTTTACCGTTCTCGGCAATTTTTTCAAGGCGCTTGCTGGCCCCCTTAAAAGTAGCAATAGCCTCGTAAAAGTCGGCTTCATCTACACCCATATTCTGGCAAATCCATTTAGCACCGGCAAGGTTGTTAAGGTTGTGCGCGCCAAAAACCTCAATAGGCATAGGGCCTTCTGGGGTTTCTAACAGGGTAACGCCATCTTTAACAGTGTAGGCAGGAGTAGTGTATGGAAGCTTCCTGATAGGGTTGGTTGCAGCCTCGGCAACGCGCTTTACCTCGGTATCGTCTTCATTATACACCAAAATACCGCCGTTGGTAATTTTGGCAATAAATATCTCGAACTGCTCTACGTAATGCTCGTAGGTAGGAAACACGTTTATATGATCCCACGCTATGCCGCTAATAAGGGCAATGTTGGGCTGGTACAAATGAAACTTCGGCCTTAAATCCATGGGAGACGACAGGTACTCATCGCCCTCCAAAACAATAAAATCGTTGTCTTCGGTAAGGTGCACCATCGTGTCGAAGCCTTCCAGCTGTGCCCCTACCATATAATCAACCTCGCGGTTATTGTAGTTCATAACATGCAAAATCATGCTTGTAATGGTGGTTTTGCCGTGGCTGCCACCAATAACCACGCGGGTTTTGTTCTTGCTTTGTTCGTACAAAAATTCAGGATAGCTGTAAATGGTCAGGCCAAGTTCCTGCGCCTTAAGCAGCTCGGGGTTGTTGGCCTTGGCATGCATGCCCAAAATAACGGCATCAATATCGGCTGTAATTTTTTCCGGAAACCATCCCAGTTCTTCGGGCAACAGCCCACGCTTTTCAAGGCGGGTACGGCTGGGCTCAAAAATAGCATCGTCGCTGCCGGTTATCTTATATCCTTTTTGGTGTAGGGCCAGGGCCAGGTTGTGCATGGCGCTGCCGCCTATAGCTATAAAATGTGTACGCATTTTTATAAGAGTGTTTTAATGTGTATAAGTTAAGAAGTTAAAGCAGTTTCCCAACCTTTTGCCTGCCAAAGTTATCTATACTTTTGGCGCACACCAAAAGTAATAAAATGATTGTAGAACCCCTATAATCATCCAAAACAAAAAAGCAGTAAATTACCACCACCAATAACCCCACCAATAACCCCACCAATGAAACACCTTTTACTAACCCTTGCCCTATTTTTTACCCTTGCCCTTACCGCCCAGGATTATAAACCGCAGTGGGAAAAAGTAATGCAGGCTGAAGCCGAAGGCCTTGTGCAAACCGCTGCCGCTTACACCGATACTATTTATGCCCTTGCCAAAAAAGACAATAACGAGCCGCAGCTGCTTAAAACATTTTTTTTCAGGTCCAGGTACATGCAAACCCTGCAGGAAGATGCCCAAATACAAATAATTACCAACCTACAGACCGAAATTAAAACAGCATCTGTAGGTACGGCCGCTTTTTTAGAAAGCCTGTATGCCGGCATGCTTGCCGATATTTACGAGCGTAACGAAGAGGCTATCAACAGTATAACCCCTACAGACAGCCTTACCGGCGATTTTACTGTGTGGCCGCGCAACATTTTCAGGGAGCAGATAAGCGCTGCCTACCTGCGCAGCCTGCAAAACCGCGATGTACTTTATGCCATTCCGTTAGAGCGGTACAGTGCCATTATAGAATTTAACCCTATGTCGCCCCAAACCAACCGATCGTTATATGATTTTTTAGCAGAAAAATATACCGAGGGGCGTTTGAGTCCATCTGAGAACGACAGGAAATTAGAAAGCACCATAAAAGCACCCTATTTAGGTACTACCCAGGAATTTTTAAAAATTGATACCGAGCTGCTCTCTTATGGCAGCTTTAAAGATAAAATAGCTTTTTGCAAACAGTTAGAGGCTTTTTACCTTTCAAAAAAAGACTACAACAGCCTGTACCGCGCCACATTGCGCCGATTAACCTTAGTGTACGACAGCGGCTTTTTTGATAGTTATGACAGGGTAAGTGCATCAGGCAGCTTTTACAGGTATAAAGATAACTTGCTGCATGCAACATTGCAGCAGCTTATAGACAGTTGGGGCAACAACACCTTTGCCTACAGAGCAAAACTCGAACTGGCAAAACTATATAAATCCGGGGCTTATAAAAAAGAGCACCCTGACTATAATATTAAAGCACTTGCCTTGCTTGATGATGTTATTGTCAATACCCGTATAAACGATGCCGCCAACGAGGCTCTTCAACTCAAAAGTAAGATTACAAATACAATAATACGGCTGGAAACCGAAAGATTTGTGGTACCCAACAAGCCCATACTTGCCAGGGTTAGTTTTAAAAATACCGATACCCTTTCTATTAGCATTTATAAAATAAGCAGTAAAGATGCTGCTACCGGCAAATTGTATTCTAAACTAATGGGCAATAAAAAACCTTTTTTACAAAAGGTATACACGCTGCCGCATAGAGAAGATTACTTTGAATATGAAACCGAGATTATTTTACCCGGCCTGCCAAAAGGCATTTATGCCGTAATTATAAACAAAGCAGACAATACCAACAACCCAACCCTGGCTATACTACAGTCCACACAAACTACGGTTATAGAGCAGGAACAGGGTAAAACAACATTATACCAGGTTGCCGATATAGAGACCGGTGCCCCACTTGCCGGTGCCTCTATTATTATGGAAGGCAAAAAGCACACTACCAATAAAGAAGGCCGGGTAAACATTGCTGTACAAAAGCCTAAAAAGCAAAAAGATAAAAACGGCAAAACTATTAGCGGCTACTACCGCAATTTTGATGTATATACTGTATACAAGGGCGATACCTTAAGCACAATGTACAATCATTATTTTTATGGCGGCAGTAGGTATGATGACGAAGACGAGGAGATTGAAGCCAACATACAGCTTTATACTGACAGGGCCATATACCGCCCCGGGCAAACCGTATTTTTTAAAGGTATTGTGCTGCAGTACAAAAAGGGTAAAAACAGCGTGGTGCCTAATGTGTATGTTTCGGTTAGTGCTTATAAAACATCTGGGCAAAAGTTTAAGTCGTTCCGTTTAAAAACAAACCAGTTTGGCTCTTTTACAGAGCAGTTTGTGCTTCCTCTAAACACAAATTTGGGCGAATTTTCTATAAGGGCCGATGAAGACGATGAACCCGAAGACGACCCAAAATACAACAAGCGCAAAGACGAACACCCTTTTTGGGATAATATCCAATTTAATGAAGCCGATTTATATTTTAGGGTAGAAGAATACAAAAGGCCAACTTTTGATATTGCTTTTGATGATGTTACAGAAGATATTAGGGTAAACCAGGAGGTAACCTTTACCGGCAAAGCCAAATCGTTTAGCGGTGCACCCGTACAGGGGGCAACAGTTACTTACCGTATTACCCGAAGGAGCAGTTATACAAACTATCGCGGTTACGGCGACTATGATAATGCCGAAATTACGAGCGGCAAAACAACAACCCTGCCCGATGGCTCGTTTAAAATAAACTTTACAACCCTGCCCAACCCGGGCTACGATCCTGCCGGGCTACCCGTTTTTACGTATACCATATATACAAACGTAAGCGACACTAATGGAGAAACCCACAACAGCGAGGGTACTTTAGATGCCGGATACCACTCGTTAAGCCTTACTATATTGGCAGAAAAGGTTATCAACCCAAAAAATAAAGACAGCAGGGTTATAACGCTTAACTCTCAAAATCTTAACGGGCAGTTTTTAGCCACCCAGGGCAATGTAAAAATTTACAAGATAGTGCCCGTAAATAATTTATTGAGAAGTAGGCCCTGGAGCGCACCCGAACTGCAAACCATACCAAGATCGGTTTTTGAAGAAGCTTTCCCTTACCTGCCGTATAAACAATCTAATAACGACACCATTGTTTACGACCGCATAGTTGCCGATAGCTTAGTTAATACGGCAACGCAAAAAACCATTACACTTCAAAACCTTGAAAATTGGTATAGCGGCAGGTACCAGGTGGTTTTCTCGGCAAAAGATTCGGGCGGTAACGAGATCATCACAAAAAGCGAGTTTACCCTGCAAAAAGACCAGGACCCATCATTACCCACCGGGGAACTTTTAGAAACGCAGACCCTTAATAAAAATTTGAGGAAAGATGGCTTTGCCGCAGTACAGCTGCATAGCGCCCTGCCCCTTTACGTTAACATTACTGCTTACGATGGGCAAAAACACTTTCAAAAAACAATTTATGTACCCAAAGGGCAAAAACAGGTAATTAAGGTACCCCACAGTGCAACATCTAAATTAAACTTTATAAACATAGATTACGTATGGCAAAACCAGCTGTTTGAAGCTAATATAGAAGCATCTGACTATGATGCTGTAGATAAAATAACAATAGAATCCAGCACCATTACCGATAAATTACAGCCCGGCAAACCTCAAAACTGGACATTTACCATTAAAGGCAGCAATATGCCGGCAGAGGTACTGGCCTCTATGTACGATGCCTCATTAGACAAATTCGAAAAAAACCGCTGGCTGTTTTACTTGCCACACCGCAACGTATCTTACAACTATAGGCCGGAGTACAGGCAATTGCAAACAACAAATACCATAAGCCTTAATTCTGATAGTTATGTTTACCAAAACACACCGTTTATTACAAGGTACGAGCACCAGCTTAATACGTTTGGGTTTAATATTAATAAGTCTAAAAACATTTACCTTGCCTATAATGCCAATAAAGCCGATGGCAGCAAAACTACCGGTGCTTTTATGTTAACAGGTGTAGTTAGCGATGAAAGCGGTATGCCAATACCGGGTGTATTTGTTCAGGTAGAAGGCACTAATATAGCTACACAAACCGATTTTGACGGGATTTACACCCTTGGCGTAAATAAAAACGATGTTATTGTTTTCTCATACATTGGCATGCACGAAGTAACGGCACAGGTAGCCGACCAAAATATAAACATTGTTATGAAAGAAGGCGGTATTGAACTTAAAAGTATTGCTGTAGAGGGTTATTCCAGCCTCTCGTATGCGCTGTCAAACAGTTCAATAATTATTATAGAAAACAATAGCGACCCCTATTCTTTTATACAGTCGTTACAGGGCCAGGTGTCGGGGCTAAATATTTCTACCGGTTCCGGGTCGCCGGGGTCTTCATCATCAATTGTTATAAGAGGATTAGGAACTATTAATGGCGATGCAGAGCCATTGTATGTTATAGATGGCGTGCCTTTATCGGCAGATGCCTTTAAAAAAATAAACACCGCCGATATAGAAAATGTAGCCGTGCTTAAAGATGCGGCGGCAACATCAATATACGGCAACCGCGGTGCTAATGGCGTTATAGTTATAAAAACCAAGCAGGGCACTAAAGAACTCGAAACCTTAAAACAGGTGCAGACCCGCAGAAATTTTAACGAGACTGCTTTTTTTTACCCGCAACTGCTTACAGATAAACAGGGCAACATAAATGTTACATTTACCACCCCGGAGTCGCTTACCGAATGGAAACTGCGCCTTGTGGCCCATAATAAAAATGCGGTATCAGGATATTTCGAAAATACTTTTATGTCGCAAAAAGACCTTATGGTGGTGCCTAATATGCCGAGGTTTCTCCGCGAAAGCGATACCATTACCCTTACTTCAAAAATTACTAATATGACTGCCGAACCCAAAACCGGCAACGCCATCCTGCAACTTTTTGATGCCGTTACCATGCAGCCCGCAGATGTACAAATGCGTAATACCGATAATGTAAAACCATTTACCATAGCCGCCAATGGCAGTACTACCGTAAGCTGGACAATTGCTGTGCCTACCGGTTTGCAGGGCGTGCAGTATAAGGTACTGGCAAAGGCCGGCGACTTTACCGATGGCGAAGAGAACATACTGCCCGTGCTTACCAACAGCATGCTGGTTACAGAGAGCCTGCCACTTTGGGTTAAGGCCAACAGCACCAAAAGCTACACGTTTAATAATTTAAAGAACAACACATCGGCCACGCTTAGGCATCAGGGCATAACGCTGGAGTACACCAGCAACCCGGCGTGGGTGGCATTACAGTCGCTACCGTACCTAATTGAATTTGAGCACGAGTGTGCCGAACAGGTTTTTAGCCGCTACTACGCCAATGCTATTGCTACGCACATTATAAACAGCAACCCTAAAATTGCGCAGGTATTTGCGGCATGGCGCAAGGCCGATAAACCCCTCTCTAAACTGGAGCAGAACGAAGAGCTAAAATCGATTATACTGGCCGAGTCGCCGTGGTTGCTGGATGCGCAAAGCGAAGAAGAAAAAAAGAACCGACTGGCATTGCTTTTCGACCTCGATAAAATGAAACAAAGCCTTGATGCTAATTTTGATAAGCTGGCAAAAAAGCAGTCGGGTTTGGGTGGGTTTTCGTGGTTTGAGGGCGGTACAGATAACGAATATATAACCCGCCACATATTGGCAGGTTTTGGGCATCTTAACAAACTGGGCATTACACCATCCAATCAGGCCAATATAAATGTGCTTACAAAATACAGTATCGACTATTTAGATAAGCTGTTTTTGGAGCAGTATAAAAATTTAGAAAAATTAAGGGGCAAACGTACTTTTACACTTAACTATCCCTCTTCTGCCCTACATTACTTATATACCCGTAGTTTTTATGTAAAGCAACATCAGTTGACCGATTCGCTTACTAAGGCTATTGCCCCTTACATTGCTTACACCAAAACAAACTGGCTGGAATATTCGTTATACGAAAAAGGCCTGGCGGCACTTGCCCTTAACCGTTTTGGCGAGACTGCCACTGCAAAAAAAATAATCAATAGCCTTAAACAAAGCAGCGCCCTTAACGAAGAGCAGGGCATGTACTGGATAGAGAATAAAAGTGGCTGGTATTGGTACCGCGCCCCAATAGAAACCCAGGCGCTGCTTATAGAGGCTTTTGCCGAAGTTACTAACGATACCCAGAGTGTGGACGCCATGAAGGTATGGCTGCTGAAGCAGAAACAAAACAGGAACTGGCCCACTACCAAGTCGACTTCCGAAGCGGTGTATGCGCTGCTGCTACAGGGTACGGACTGGCTATCTGTTAAAGAAAGCACTACTTTTAAACTGGGCGACCAGAAAGTATTCGACAATAAACTGGCCGAAAGCGCCACCGAGGCGGGCACCGGTTACATAAAGCTGAACTGGCAACCCAACGAGGTTACTACAGACATGGCTACCCTTACGGTAGAAAATAAAGGGGCCGTGCCGGGCTATGGCGGTTTTTACTGGCAGTATTTTGAAGACCTGGACAAGGTTAAACCTGCCCAGGAAGGTATTATGAATATTAGCAAAGAACTGTACCTTAAAAAGAACACCGCTGATGGCGAGCAGCTGCAACGCATAACACCAGGCAACCCTTTGCAAATTGGCGATTTGGTAACCGTGCGCCTGGTGCTTACCATTAAAGAAGACGTTGAGTTTGTGCATTTAAAAGACATGCGCGCTTCGGCCTTTGAGCCGGTAGATGTGCTTTCCAACTACGAATACCGCGACGGACTTGGGTATTACCGCAGCACCCGAGATGCCGCCACACATTTCTTTTTCGACAACATAAACAAAGGCACCTACGTGTTAGAGTATGATGTGCGCGTTAACAATGCCGGCGAATTTAGCAACGGCATCACCACCTTGCAAAGCATGTATGCCCCCGAGTTTAGCGCGCATACTAAGGGTGAGAGGGTTAAAACGGTGGAGAAATAAATTTATATAATAAAATTCGATCATGAAAAAAAATATAATTTGCCTATTATTCATATTGAAGTCGTCCATAACAATGGCACAGGCAAAATTTCCTTTTTATGAGCAATTGGCTTTTGATTTTTACCGTACCACAGTGCTTGATTCTTTTCCTGTAAAAAAGAAAATAACCGTGTTTAAATATATTTTAGATGTTCATCCTAACTATTTTTTTACAGCACCTAATTATGTTGGAAGTCTTAACCATAAAACTGATGCGAAATTTGTACTGTTGAAAACATATGCAGAAAGTCAATATGATTTCGACTCTCCTATGGCTGAACTGAACACCGACTCTGTAAATAAAAAGCAGTTCAGGGTAAAAGAAAAGCGCAGAAATTACTATCCGAAATTATTAATAACATTACCTTTTACAGAAGAAAGTTCTCCCGAAAGAATATTTATAAATATAAACGAAGAACATAGCGAAACATTAATTATATTTTATTCATTAGAATTTGATGCGAATGGTAAAGTTGTTAATTGGTGCCGGACAGAGCACCAAATATATATAGAGTATTGAATCAATTTGGTTAGAAGCAGTCGTGGCATTCCCCTCCACAGGAGGGGAATGCCACGACTACATACCGCCCGCCCAACCTGCAAGGTTTTTAGAACCTTGTAGGTTTAACTAAATTCAGAAAAATAAAACCTACAAGGTCTTATAGGCCTTGCAGGTTGCTAAACCCAGTTACCAGATGGAACAAACAAGCATAACCTACAAAAAAGCATCTGAAGCAGATATACCTTACCTGCTGCAACTACGGGAGCAAACCATGACAGAGCACCTTGTTAGTTCCGGGCTGGAAGCAACCACCGAAAATAACCTGCAGCGCATACATTACCATTTTGATGATGCCAAAATAATTCTGCTTAACGCGACGCCCGTAGGCCTTTTAAAAGTAGCCGAACATATTGATGCCATCGAAATAATACAGATACAAATCGCTCCTGAATTTCAGGGCAAGGGCATTGGTAAAGCAATTATTTCACAAATTTTATCCAATGCCAATTCTAAAAATTTACCGGTTACTTTAAGCGTACTAAAAACGAATAAAGCTCTAAATTTATATTTAAGTCTTGATTTTGTAATTCTTGATGAAAATACACATTCGTATATAATGCGGTATAAATAAAAAACCGCCCCTTTTCAGGAGCGGTCTATTATCTATTATCTTGCATCTATTATCTAAGATAAAGACTATCTAACCAAAGTCATTTCATCTACAATGTGTTTGGCACCGGCATATTTGTCGATTATCCAAAGCACATAACGAATATCTACGTTAATGGTACGCTGCAGGTCTTTGTCAAAAATAACATCGCCGGCCATGGCCTCAATGTTACCATCAAACGCAATACCAATAAGCTCGCCTTTACCATTAAGTACCGGCGAACCCGAGTTACCACCTGTAATATCATTATCGGTAAGGAAGTTAACCGGCATGTAGCCCTTTTTGTCGGCATACTGGCCAAAGTCTTTTTTATCGTTAAGCTCCATTAACCTTTTAGGCAGGTCGAACTCCTCATCGTTAGGCTTGTATTTTGCAACTTCGCCCTGTAATGTAGTGTAGTAGTTCTTTTTAGCATCGTTACGCTTGTCTTTAGGTAACGAACGTACTTTACCATACGTAAGGCGTAGTGTGCTGTTAGCATCAGGATAGTATTTAGCATTCGGGTTCGCTTCCCTTAAACCTTCTACCAGCAAACGGAACGATTTAGAGTACTCTGCATCAAGCTTGGCCTGCTCATCTGTCTTAGCCCTGTATTTGGTTAAAAGATCTGATGATAACCTGTAAAGCTGGTCGTTTTTAAGTACATCGGCACTTGGGTTTTGTAAAAACGCCATAGCTTTTTCTTTCGATGCAAAAATACTGCTGTCAAAAGCCTCATTTACAAATTTGGTATAGTCGTAATTGTTGGCTTTACCAACCTGGTCTACGTACGGTGCAATTGCATAGCCTGTAGATTTTGTAGCATACAGGTGCAGCTGCGCAGTAAGCACATCTTTTTCTATAGGCAGGTAAAGGCTCTCAAAAGTTTCTGCTACAGCTTTTTCAAGGTCCGGAAGCATTTCTTTACGTTTGGCAGCGTCGGCAGCTACATAGGCTTCAAAACCACGGCCAATGCTGTACGGCATAGCTGCATAGTTGCTGGTACGAAGCAGGCCTGTAAGGTAGTTATCGTGGCGTGCCTTTTCGTTAGTTTTAGAATAGTAGTTGTTAAGCGTAGCTACAACAGTACCGTACTTTTCTTTATTTTCCGGCTTGTTGGCCCACTCATTAAATTTAGCTTCATCGGCAGATTTTGTAGCCGCCGTTTTATGTTTGGTAAGCGCATCTATCATACCCTGGCGGTTTTTCCAGTAGTTGGCCACCTGTGCATATTTAGACGCGTACTCAAGGCGCACTTTGGCATCTTTATCCATGTGAACCTTCATTTTATCCATACCCAGTTTAGAGGCTTCTACCCATGCAGGGTAGGCAAACTTAACGTTTTGCTCTATACCACCGCTTGGCATCCAACGGTTGGTACGGCCCGGGTAGCCCAATATCATGGCAAAATCATTTTCCTGAACACCTTTAAGGCTTACAGGCAAATGGTGCTTAGGATGAAGCGGAACGTTGTTTTCTGAATACTCAGCAGGGTTGCCCTGTGCATCGGCATAGATACGGAACATCGAAAAATCTCCCGTATGGCGTGGCCACTCCCAGTTATCGGTATCGCCACCAAATTTACCAATGCTCTCTGGCGGTGTGCCTACAAAACGAACATCTTTATAATCCTGGTATACAAAATAGTAGTACTCATTACCCTGAAAAAACGGACGAACCGATACAGTGTATTTACCACCCTCGTTATTTTCCTTTTCGATAAGCGCAATTTCCTGATTGATGGCTTTTTCCCTTTCAGCCTCAGTCATATTCGCGTTTACTTTGCCAAGAATACGTTTAGACACATCGTCCATACGCACAAAAAACCTAACATAAAGGCTGCTTGGTTTTAATTCGGCTTTGCGATTAGGTGCCCAGTAGCCATCTTTAAGGTAGTTAGCCTCCGGAGTACTTAGCTCGGCAATAGCCTCATAACCACAGTGGTGGTTAGTAAGCACAAGGCCGTCTTTAGAAATAAGTTCGGCAGTACAGCCACCGTTAAACTGCACAACCGCGTCTTTAAGACTGTGGTGGTTAATGCTGTAAATTTCTTCGGTTGTAAGCTGTAAGCCCATTTTTTGCATATCCCTATGGTTAAGGCGCTCAATGAACATAAGGAACCACATGCCCTCATCGGCCCTTACCGGTAGTACCATGACAAACATGGTAAGGAATAAAATTAGTTTTTTCATTTAGGTTAAAAATAAAGTTAATAGCTGCGTTACCTAATAATCGTTATCAATAATTATTAATTAAGCAGCGCGAAGATACTTTATTTTACGAATTTGGTAAAATTTAGAAGATATAAATAAAAGCATGTCACACTTTTTAGGGAAGAGTCACTAAGTCATAATGTCGAAAGTCATAATGTCAAGGCCACATAATTATATGACATTACAACTTTTATGACTTTCGACTTTATGACCTTCAACTTTATGACTTTAGAAGTAAACCTACTTATTCAACGCCATCGCCTTAGCCTGCTTTTCGCCTTTAGGCAAATAATCGCGATTGTTTACATGGATAGAGTATTCCTGTAAAAACGATTTTAAGGCACGGATGGTAGCCTCGTCTTTAGCTGTTTTTTTAGAGATAAGATTATGTTTGCCTAACGGATCTGTTTTATAAGCGAATTTGGTAATCACATCTTTCTCGTTAAAAATGTAGCAAAAATCATCTGTGGTGCAATTGTATACCCCGTTGGAGTGGTTGACTGCAAAATGGTCTTTAGCTGTGGTTTTATTAAAATGATCGGTACCAAAAGCAAAGTACGGCTTATCATAATCCAGCATCCCCAACAGGGTTGGCATAATATCCATGTGCTGCATAACCTTATCGTCTTTGCCTTTAAATTTGCCGCCCGGCTTAAAGAACATTAGCGGTATGCTGTATTCATACGGCTGTTTGTTGAATTTTGGGCTGTCTGCACCCGATGAATGGTCGGCTGTAATAATAAACAGCGTGTTGTTAAACCACGGCTCGTTTTTAATGCTGTTAAAAAACTGACCCAACGCATAATCTGAATATTTTATAGCACGGTGTATGGGCAGCGTACCTTCGGTAAACTTATTCTCCATCCCTTCAGGTATGCTGTAAGGGTGGTGCGATGAGAGGGTGAAAAGCGTTGCAAAAAATGGCTTTTGCGCCTTATCCATACCATTCAGCTTTTTATGAACATAGGGCAAAAATTTATGGTCCCATATACCCCACTTGCCATCAAAATCGCCGTTTCCATTCTCGGCTTCGTATTCTTCACGCGAGTAAAAATTCTTAATACCCGTAGTTTTTCCAAACGATACAAATCCCATAGACTCTTTAACCCCGCCATGAAAAAAGGCGGTCTGGTAGCCCATCTCGTCCATACACTCGGGCAGGCCATGATAAGCCGCAACCGAATTGGGCAGCGATAAAAAGTGGTCTTTAAACGATGGTATAGAGGCCCAGATGGCAGGCAGCGCATCGATAGAGCGGCGCCCGTTCTGGAACGTGTTGGTAAACACGTAGCTCTCCTGCATTATCGAGTCTATAAAAGGCGTATTGGTTTCCTGGCCGGGTTTAAACTGGTCTGAAAAGCTTTTAATGTGCGCCTTGCCAAAACTCTCCAATATTATAACAAAAACGTTGGTGTTACGGTCTATATCATACGCATCCCAATCCATGCTGGTATGGGTGGTTGGTGCCATGTTCTGGGCAACGGCTTCATCAAAATATTTTAAGTTAGGCACATCTTTAGATCGGCCAATGGTGCGCAGTATGCAAAACGGGTTACTGAGTATTACCGATGTATGTGTAGGGTTTTCGGTATACAAAAAGGCATCGTTCATAGTAATAGGATACGATGATGCCGAGAAAGTAGCACCTCTTATAAAAAAGGCTACGAGCACCCCCATTACAACAATATATGCAGCATGCTCTAAATAAAAACGCCTGTTGCTTGCCTTTGGCTGAGCCTTTTGCCCAACCGCTTTATACCCCCACCAAAGCAAGGCAATAAGCCCAAAATAGAACAGGAAGCCATACCAGTAGTCGGCCACAAAATCGCCTAATAAGGGTAAAAAGCTGTCGTCTTTAAGCAATACAAAATCGCCTAACACTATACGCGCCTGTTTAAACGGATAGTAAAAAATATCGGCTACGTTAACCAGCAGGCCTAATCCGTTAAATACCATAAATACCGCAAAAGTGGCATTCTGGTATTTTTTATTGCCGGATATCCTTAACGGGATAAGCGACAAAAAGATAAACAGCAGGTTAATATAAATTATAGAAACGGTATCGAACATCAGGCTGCCTTTAATAAGGCTCCACATTGGGGTGGCACTAACCGGGTCTATAAGGGTATCATTAAAGGTATAAAACAAAACGCGGCAAAGCATAAATGCCACATATACAAGCAGTAGCCTTATAAGGAGAACTACAAGCCTGCTTTTAAATTGTAACTTCATAGCGGTAACATAGTTAACTGGGAGATAGTAAGTTGCCCACATAATTTGCAGTGCAAATATACTGTAATTTGATTTATACTTAACACTATCTTAACTTTTAACGCTATAACTAACTATAGCCTGCCACCTTTAGGCTAAAGATATCTTAATTGTATTAGTATTAAGAAACTACCCTTATTATGTTGCTAACTTGCTATCAACCAAAAAAACTATTACTATGGCAACTATAACATTTAACAAAGAAGCCGGCACACAGGTATTGGGCAACATTAACCTGAGCGCCGCCGATGCAGAGAACACCAAAGCCGCCGAACTACTGGCTTTTATTAAAAAGCTGGGCCTGGTGTATAAAAACATTCGCATTGCTACAAAGGGGCAAACGGTTACTATTGAGGGCGAAGTAGACAAACAGGCCGACGCCGAAAAAATTGCCCTTGCAGTTGGCAACATTGGCGGGGTAGAAACGGTTAACAACCTTATGAGGGTTACGGTAAGCGAACCCGAATCTCAATTTTATACGGTTGTAAGTGGCGACTCGCTTTCTAAAATTGCAGGCAAATATTATGGCGATGTACAAAAATACAACACCATTTTTGAAGCCAATAAACCCATGCTGTCTGACCCTGACAAAATTTACCCGGGGCAGGTCTTGAGGATACCGGCAGAGAGGTAATTTTTATATACTGAACCCGCCTGCCTAAATGGTACCGGCGGGGATAAAGTATTACATATACTGAGTGGCATTCCCCTCCTGTGGAGGGGAATGCCACGATTGCTGTATTGAGTAAAGATATGGGTGGTCTTTAAGAAATCCGCCTAAATCCGCGATTGCTTGCATCCGTGTTATCCGCGTTCTATAAAATACAGTCCATATAAAACACAAAAAGCCGCCCTAATAAGGCGGCTTTCTATTATCTTTCATCTATTATCAAACGTCTCTTCAAAAAATCTTACTCAACTTCTACATTAAGCATCTGCCAAAGTTTGTCTTTTAACTCCACCAAACCTTGTTGTGCAACCGAAGATATCATTAGGTACGGAATGTTTTTAAAAGTAACATCCAGTCCGGCTTTCATTTCCGTTTTAAGCTCATCATCCAGCATATCGCATTTAGATATCACAATTACGCGCTCTTTGTCCAGAATTTCCGGGTTATAGCGGCGTAGTTCGTCAAGCAAAATTTCGTATTCTTTACCAATATCATCGGCATCCGCCGGAATAAGGAAAATAAGTATCGAGTTACGCTCTATGTGCCTTAAAAAGTAATGGCCCAAGCCTTTACCCTCGGCAGCACCCTCTATAATTCCCGGTATATCGGCAATTACAAACGACTGGTAATCTCTGTACGATACTATACCTAAGTTAGGTTTAAGTGTAGTAAACGGATAATCGGCAATTTTTGGCTTAGCAGAAGTAAGCACCGATAGCAACGTAGATTTACCCGCATTAGGAAAACCCACCAAACCAACATCGGCCAGTACTTTAAGCTCCAATATAATATCGCGCTCTTCGGGCGGCATACCGGGTTGCGAGTAACGCGGTGTCTGGTTAGTAGAACTCCTAAAATGCCAGTTACCCAAACCACCTTTACCACCTTTGGCTACAATTTGTTTCTCGCCATGCTCAGTAATTTCAAACAGGGTTTCGCCCGTTTCTTTATCGCGCACCACCGTTCCTAACGGAACCTCAATAAATTTATCATCGCCATCGGCACCGGTGCTACGTGCGCTACCGCCGTCGCCACCGTGGCCACCTTTAATGTGCCTTGCAAACTTTAAGTGAAAAAGTGTCCATAACCCTTTATTACCAACAAGGTAAACGTGTCCGCCACGGCCACCATCGCCACCATCGGGACCACCTTTTTCAATAAATTTTTCCCTGTGCAGGTGTGTAGATCCCTTGCCCCCTTTACCGGAAGACACATATATCTTTACATAATCTACAAAATTCCCTTCTGTCATTTTTTTTTGTTTAAAGTTGAAAGTTTCGGGCTTCAACTGCACATTGAAACTTTACAAGCTGCAAAAGTAAGGTATTTTTATGAATAATAATTATGCCTTTCCAGACATCTCTTTGTATTTATATTAATGAAACTTAATGTTTTATTCTTAAGCCAATAAAAAAAGGAGATGCTGCTTAACATCTCCTTTTTTATAGTTACTGCAAATATTATTTATATGTTACTCCAAAATCAGTGTTGTTTTGCACATTTTTTGCTTCTTCAACAGTAATTTTCTTAAGCTCAATTTTTTGGTCGTAACCTGTAGCAGCAGATACCAGGCTTTTTAAAGCTGTAGGTAATTTATCTGATATAGATTTTTGTTTCGCCGTGCCTTCTTTTAAATATTTAGCATAGTCATTCAGGTACTTATCACCCTGGTCATGGCTTGAAAGCGCATTGGTATAAGCTTCCAGTTTATTTTTTTCTATTGCGGCAAGCTCCTCTGTTTCTTTATTCAGCTTATCCAAATCACCCCCAAAAAGTTCTTTTAACTCTTTAGAGTTGGCAGCAAACTGGTTATATATTTCAATATTTTCAGCTGTAGTAGTTTTAGATCTAACCAATAATAAGTAATCTCCGGGAACCACGTTTTCAAGTTTGTAGTTGCCCTGTACATCAGAAGTTGTTTCGTAAGTTGCCGGCTCTGCTCCTTTATCAAGGTTATACAATTTAACAGTTGTACCTGCATCTGGCTTGTTCCCTACAAATTCGTTAAATTTGTAGTATACATTACCGCTAACAGAACCCGGATCTTTTTTGCAAGATACAAGCAATAAAGCACCAACAAACAGAAGTAATAATTTTTTCATTTTTAGGTTATTTATTTTGTTGTTAATTATTTGTCGTCAAACTTATAAAAAAAAATTTAACATTTATTAATGATTTCCACATCTAGTAAAAAAATTTTTTAGTGAAAATTTCGAGTTTTATTTAATCTCAAAGCTTCCATAAAAACAGCAGTAACTTTAACAATGATATTTTTCAGCCTGCAAAGCATGCCGTTTCAGTCATAATCTATTACTTTGTAGTAAAGATGTAATGCATGACGATTATCCCCCTTAACGAAGGTATTTTTACCGTAACCAAAGACAAAATTTTTACCCCCATAACCCGCGAAGAGGTAAAAACTGCGGGGCCCGATCTTTTAAAAATGTCGGTTTGCCCCTTTTTAATTGTACTGCCCAACGATGTTTTACTTTTAGATGCCGGCCTGGGCTGTATGAAGGATGGGAAACCTCAAATTATTACCCTTATTGAAGATGCGGGATATACCGCGACCGATATAACCAAAGTACTGCTATCGCACCTGCACAAAGACCATGTAGATGGCCTGGGCTATATGGATGGCGACGCGTTTATTTCCAACTTTCCTAACGCGGAGATCTATCTTCAGCAAAACGAACTTAAATATGCGCTGGAGCAGTTAAGCAGCCACTCGTTTAACCAGGAAATTTTAGAACAGATTGCCGACTTGCCCAACCTTGTATTTATGGCCAACGATAAGGGCACTATTGGCGACCATATTACTTTTGAAGTTACGGGTGGGCACACGCCTTTTCATCAGGTATTTTGGATTAAGGAAGACAGCACCACCGCTTTTTATGGTGCCGATAACCTGCCGCAAATAAGTTACCTGAAATTCTACATTGCTTATAAATCCGATTTTGATGGCAAAACCGCTAAAGAATTACGCCAAAAATGGGAACAGCAGGCCCAAGACCAAAAGTGGACGGTTTTATTTTACCATGATTTTAGTAAAAATAGTGTAGTGTTTTAAACTTTTTATGTTAGGGAGAATAACCGGGTTTGATTGCTGGTAATTTTAAAAACCTGAAGTGAAAACTGAAGGCTTTTTTTCTTATAAGGGATTAGCTTTTTTTAGAAAGAAAAAACACAATATAAGGATATCCTCAATAGCGGTATCCCTATATTATGTAGTATTGTAAAACTTTACGATAAATTATAACAATTACAAGTCACGAGCAATACTGAAGAACATGAACCTACCATTACCCGAACTAGTCAAATTAGGTATATTACAAAAACAAATACCGCAATACTTCTTTAAATATCGAACACTTGAACAATTAGAAAAAATTTTAGAGAATAATTCTTTATGGTTTTCTAACCCTCAAGATTTCAATGACCCTTTCGATTGTCAAATTGTCGTTGATGGCAACAATAATGAAGAAGAAATTAAACAATTAATAAGACGGACAGTACCACCTGCAGTTAGTGATTTACAAGTAGCACAATTAGCTAAAGAAGCAACAACTATACCTGGAAGATGGGGGAAAATAATAAATGATTCCATTACAAATATTATAGCTAGGAATGGTGTTTGTTGTTTTGCCGGAAATGAATCAAATCTTTTATTGTGGTCACATTATAGCAATGCTCACAAAGGAGTTTGTCTAAGATTCGATGCCCTTAAAGATCCAGATTTTTTTGTTTTCCCTTTACCTGTTAATTATCAATCTGAATATCCAAATTACAATCATTTAGGAGACAGACAAGATATTTTGAAATCACTTATTTTAACTAAATCAAACCATTGGAAATATGAAGAAGAGCAAAGAATTTTAAAAACAAATGATGTTGGACTTCATCAATTTAAAAAACCAGCATTAGTAGAAATAACTTTTGGATGCAGATGCACTGAGGAAGAAATTAAAAAATATATTGAATTAACCAAAACTCATGGTTTTTCAGCTACTTTCAAAAAAGCAGTTAAAAAGCATCGTGAGTATGGACTGGATTTTATAATTATAGATTAATACTGCCATTTGCACAACTACTTTTGCAGGAGTATTTTTTCATAACTTCATTTTGTTCAAACGAGAGAACTCTGTTTCAATTTCCGCGTTTATTTTTACCAAATATCTCACCTTATCGTTTCAAAAAAGCAAAACAGGCACCTTGTGTCCAATAGAAATCCGCTCACTCCACATAAAAAAACCTGTTAATGTAATTAGCAGGTTTTTTATTCATTCGCACATATTATTCAGCACTAATTACGAGTAGATTATAAACTAATCTTCACAAATTTGTTTTAAGCGAGCCAGGGCTATAGGCCAGCTCTCATTAAACATGGCTTCCCAATCTTCATATATTTTCATGTTAACGGTCAATTCAGTAATGCCATCCTTTGCAGAAAAAGCATATTCCTCTACACTACCTATCCATTTTTTGGCCCATTCACTTTCTGTATCTACTACACTTCCGGGCTTTAACATAGCAATATGCAATAGCACAATTTTATTATACCTATCAAAAGTGTTTACGGTAGCTAACGTGCCGCTGCCATCCTGACCAACAAAGTGCAGGTTTTCACCCTGCTTCCATTCGCCTTTAAAGTCAGACCCCGGCCAGGCAGCGTCGGTCCAAATTTTATAAGTTTCCTGCCCTATCATGGTATCCCATACCTTTTGTGGGCTTGCTGCTATGCTGATGTTGTAGCTTAAGTTTTTCATAATACTAAAATTAAACATTAGGCTTAAATAATAAGGGTACAATTTAAGACAAATATGGGGGTAATTTGCGACAAACTATTCACCATCAAGCAACTCCATCTGGTTAACATTATCTAATTTAAAACGATAAGCCCTATAGCTAAAAAAAAACACCGGGAATATATCCCGGCGTTTTGCTATTTATTGTTTTTGTGACCGTTAACTGCTACTGAAAACTGTTTTATTCTTTAATATTTTTAACCAGTACCTTATCAATCTTAACGCCATCCATTTTAATAACTTCAAGCTCGTAAAGGTTCCATGCCAGTTTTTCGCCTTCTTTAGGTATGTAGCTAAGCTCGGTCATTATCAGGCCGCTTACGGTTGTAACCTCGTATTCGTTAGTAAGTTCATCAAGGTCAAAATACGTTAAAAAGTCGTGTAGCGGATAATGCCCATCTACCATCCAGGTACCATCTTCCTGCGCCACAAGCTGAAACTCATCATCATAAAAATCAGAGGCATCGCCTACAAGGGCTTCCAGAATATCGTTAAGGGTAATTATCCCCTGAAAAACACCATACTCATCGGTTACCAAAGCATAATGCACTTTGGTTTTTTTGAATATTTCCAGCGCTTTATAGGCACTTGTATGCTCTATAAGGTAAACCGGCTCTATGTTAATGTCTTTAAGGCTAAAGTTTTCTTTTTCGTAATTAGCAAAAATATCTTTTAAAAGCACCACGCCAATAACATCGTCCAGGCTATTGCCCTCGCACACGGGGTAAACCGAATGCAGCTCTTCCAGCATGGTTTCTCTTATACTATCTTTGGTGTAAGTAGTAGAAAGATAGGTTACTGATTTACGGTGCGTCATTAACGAGTTAACCTTACGGTCGCCAATATGAAAAACGCGCTCCATAATATCGTGTTCAATTTCCTGAACCTCTCCGCCTTCGGTACCTTCTTTAATAATTGCCTTAATTTCTTCTTCGGTAACCTTGCCATCTGCCGTAGGGCGAATACGCAATATCTTTAGTAAAAAATCGGTAGACGATGTAAGCAGCCATATAAAGGGTGCCGTTGCAATAGATATAAACTTCATGGGCAGTGCCACCGCCTTGGCAATAGCCTCGGGGTAGTTAAGGCCTATTCTTTTAGGCAGCAGTTCGCCCAGCACTAACGAAAAAAACGTTAGTATAACCACCACTATACCTACAGATATATTGGGGGCATACGGCTTAAGTATGGCAAAGCTTTCTACAAAAATCTTTACATCATCGGTAACCTTATCGCCGGAGTATATACCCGTTAAAATACCAATAAGCGTTATGCCTATTTGTACCGTACTTAAAAATTTGTTTGGCGCATTGGCCAGGTCCAGTGCCGTTTGCGCACTGGCGTTGCCTTTTTTGGCAGCAGTTTCAAGGCGGTTCTTACGGGCAGAGATCAGTGCGATCTCGCTCATCGAGAACACCCCATTAAGTAATATAAGAAAAAATATTATGGCTATTTCCAATGGGTGCGGTTTTAGTTAAGCTTGTCTATTACCAGGCTTAACCTTTCGGTTATATCTGCAATAGATCCAATACCGTCTACAGAATAGTACTTACCCTGCTTCTTGTAATATTCTATAAGAGGGGCAGTTTTTTCGTTATATTCCTGGTAGCGGTTGCGTATAAGGGCTTCGTCCTGGTCATCGGCACGGCCGCTGGTTTTGCCACGCTCTAAAAGGCGTGCC
Organism: Flavobacterium subsaxonicum WB 4.1-42 = DSM 21790; assembly: GCF_000422725.1. GTDB lineage: Bacteria > Bacteroidota > Bacteroidia > Flavobacteriales > Flavobacteriaceae > Flavobacterium > Flavobacterium subsaxonicum. The sequence continues at coordinate 127,021 of NZ_AUGP01000018.1, read as the reverse complement.
ACCAGTACATCGTCATCCGCTTCAAGGCCAATGGTAGCAGTAATTTGCCAGCCTTTAGATATAATAAAAGCATCAAGCTCATCGGCCTGGGCCACCGTACGCGGAAAGCCGTCAAACAAAAATCCGGCAGTACCCGGGTGTTTCTCTACCTCATCCTGAAGCATTTTAATGGTAAGTGCATCGGGTACCAGCTCGCCTTTATCTATAAAAGATTTGGCTTCTTTGCCAAGCGGGGTTTCATTCTTAATATTAAACCTAAAAATGTCTCCGGTAGAAATATGGGTAAGATTGTATTTTGTTCTTAAAAATTCGGCTTGTGTGCCTTTTCCGGCACCCGGTTTTCCAAAAAGTACGATATTGATCATTGTATAATATAATTGTTATTGTTGTAATTGATAAACTTCCGGCAGGTTGCGCCCCAGCCCATCATAGTCAAGCCCGTAGCCTACTATAAACTTGTTGGGTATCTCGAAACCTATATAATTTAATGGTATGCTTTTAGTATAGGCCTCGGGTTTAAAAAAAAGCGTGGCAATGGTAAGCTGCTTAACCTTTTGCGCCTCAAAAATTGTTTTAAGTTCGGCTATAGTATTGCCGGTATCTACTATATCTTCTATAACCACCACGCTTCTGCCCTCCAGGCTCTGGCTTAAGCCAATAAGCTGTTTAATGCTGCCGGTGGTTTCCATACCCTCGTACGATGCCATTTTTACAAAGCTAACCTCGCACGGGGCGGTGTAATGCTTTACAAAATTAGCCACTACCATAAAGGCACCGTTAAGTACCCCTATAAACACAGGCACTTCGCCCCCCAGGTCTTTTTGGGCCTGTTTAGCCATGCGCTGTAGTGCTGCATCAATATCTGCAGCAGCAATAAAAGGCACAAAATGCTTGTCGTGAAGCTGTATCACTACGTGGTTATGGTTTAAGTATAGTTTGCAAATATACTAAAACAGCAACAGCACTTTACAGGTACCCCCCTATTTTGTTACAATTTTATCTATGTTAAATGTTTTTTAATATTCAGGGGGTTAACAAACTAAAGCGGCAGGAAATGGGTAAATTGGGGTACAATTACAATTTTACACTATTACCACTATGAAAAACTCGTCCATTGCACTTGCCCTTTTAGGCATAATATCGCTTACCGCCTGCAAACAACAGGTAACCAAAGAAGAAAAACAAGAGGCTAAGGCCGAGGGCAGCACTACCGTTAAAACCGCTATTGGCGATTTGGTATTGGTTGCACCGTTTACATCTGAATCGGTTACAAAAAACAGCAAAATGGAAGACTGGCCCGAAGGCGCCACCCCTAAAGCCCCCGAAGGTTTTACGGTTACCAAATTTGCGACCGATTTAAAGAATCCGCGTAACACGTACATTGCTCCTAACGGCGATATTTTTGTTGCCGAAAGTGGCACGTCTAACAGTGCCGACCAGATAACTATACTTCGTGATAAAGATAAAGATGGCAATTTTGAAACCCGTGCTGTTTTTGCCGAAGACCTTAACCAGCCTTTTGGCCTCCTTATTTTAAAAGATTATTTTTATGTAGGATGCACCGATGGGTTGTACCGCTACCCCTACAAGGCCGGCGATATGAAAATTACCGGTAAAGGCCAGAAAATACTTAACCTGCCTGCCGGTGGCTACAACAACCACTGGACCCGTAACCTTTTGGCTAATGCCGATGGATCTAAAATATATGTATCAGTAGGCTCTGGCAGTAACGTTGCAGAACACGGTATGGATAACGAGGTGCGACGTGCCAACATTCTTGAAATTAACCCCGACGGTAGCGGCGAACGTGTTTATGCAAGCGGCCTGCGCAACCCCGTGGGCATGGACTGGAACCCGGCCAATAAAGAATTGTGGACTGCCGTTAACGAGCGCGATGAGCTTGGCGATGAGTTAGTGCCCGATTATATTACCAGCGTTAAAGAAGGTGGTTTTTACGGATGGCCGTACTCTTATTACGGGCAAATTGCCGACCCGCGTATGAAGGGTGCCGGCAAAGACCTGGTAGCTAAAGCCATTGTGCCCGATGTACCCGTTGGGCCGCATACCGCTACGTTAGGTTTGGCATTCTATAACAAAGATGCTTTTCCGGCGCAATATAAAAACGGTGCTTTTGGCGGACAGCACGGCTCGTGGAACCGCTCTAAGCTAAGTGGTTATAAGGTAATATTTATTCCGTTTAAAAATGGTAAGCCAAGTGGGCCGCCACAGGATTTTTTAACCGGCTTTGTATCTAACGAAGATAAAGCCAAAGTATATGGCCGCCCGGTAGATGTTACCGTTATGAACGACGGCTCTTTATTAGTAAACGACGACAGCGGCAACACCCTTTGGAAGGTTACCGCCAACAAATAATATTTATTCATCTTGCTTTTAATTATTTTTTTAGATCCTGCAGCTTCATCTCTGCAGGATTTTTATTGTAATGCTGTTGTTAAAAGCTCCGGCAGGAGCGGTATATTTATAGCAGGAAAACCCCACAACACTAACAGCTCCGGAGGAGCGACATATAAAACATAATGTCAAAAAAAATATTTTTAATCCTTATAGTATTTGTTTGCCAATACAGTTTTGCTCAACAAGACAGCATTGCCAAAAACAATAATTTAAAAGAAGTTGTTATAAGCAGTTACCACATTAACGATAGCCTGCTCAATGCCCCGGCATCTGTAAGTATACTATCAACGGAGCAAATACAGCGCAATAATTTATCCGATATTTCTCCCATCCTCAACACACTGCCCGGTGTTTTTATGCAATCGGGTGGTATTAATACAAATAGGATATCCATTAGGGGTATTGGTGCGAGAACTCCTTACGGCACCAATAAAATCCGTGCGTTTTATGGCAGCATACCCCTAACATCGGGCGACAGCGAAACCACTATAGAAGACATAGACCTCGAAATTATAGACCAGGTAGAGGTTATAAAGGGCCCGCTCTCCAGTTTATATGGCGCGGGACTTGGCGGTGCTATTTTGCTTACGCCAAAACTGGCACTATCGGTCAACGGCAGCCGTGGCTATGTTAGCAGTACGCACGGGTCGTATGGATTAGTAAAAAACACCATCGGCTACAGCCTTAATACCGATAGTGCCAGCTTAAACCTAAGCTACCACAAACTGGAAACTGATGGCTACCGCGATAATAGCCATTACAACCGCGAAGGCGTTACCCTTGCGGGAGAGCTTTTCCGAACCCAGAAAAGCAAGCTGACGTATTTTGGCAATTATACCTACATGAAAGCGTTTATACCCAGTTCTGTTAACCAAACCAGCTTTGATACCAACCCCAGGGCGGCGGCACCAACATGGGCGGCATCTAAAGGTTATGAGCAATACGACTCGTACCTGGGCGGTCTGGCGTATGATTGGGAAGCTACATCGTGGTTAAAAAACAGTACCTCGATATTTGTAAATTCCAAAGAAAATTACGAACCGCGTCCGTTTGATATCCTTAGCCAAAACACAACGGCTTATGGCGCACGCACCCAGTTTTTTGGCGATTTTAAGGTAGGCGCTACCAAAGCGCAGTTTATAGCCGGCATGGAATATTTTAAAGACGGTTTTAAGGGCAGCACCTTTGAGAACCTATACCAGGACAACAACGGCAACGGCAGCGTGCAGGGCAACAGGATAACCGGTACCGAGCAGGACCGTGATTTTATTAACGCCTTTGCGCAGCTTCGCGTACAGCTTACTAAAAAGTTCGAGATCCAGGCAGGTGTTAATTACAACAAAACCCAGTTTAGTTTAGATAATACCTTCCCTGCCGAAAGCACTTCATCCGAAGAGTACAGCTACAACGGCATCTGGTCGCCACAGGTATCGTTACTTTATAAACCATCGGCATTACAAACTATTTATGCATCGGTAAGCCGTGGATTCTCGTTACCCTCTATAGAAGAAACCCTTACAGCAGATGGTACCATTAACCCAAATATTAAACCCGAGAACGGTTATAATTTTGAGGTGGGCGGCAAATTTTACCTTGCCAACAAAAACCTGTATATAGAGTTATCGGCCTATCGTATGCAAATAAAAGACCTGTTGGTGGCACAACGTGTAGGCGACGACCAGTACATTGGCATTAATGCCGGCGAAACGCTGCACCAGGGCATAGAAGCTTATGTAAACTACAACTGGCAAATAAGCCCAGATTTTGCCTTGCAACCGTATGCGGCGGCTTCGATTGGCCATTACGAATTTAAGGAGTTTATAAATAACGATGTTGATTACAGCGGTAACGATTTAACGGGTGTTCCTTCAAATAAAGTTAATGGTGGCATAACGTTACTGGCTCCCTTTGGGCTTTACCTTAGTGCCGACTATTATTACGTGGACGACATTCCGCTTAACGATGCCAATTCGCTTTACGCCAACAGCTATAACTTGTTAAACGCAAAAGCCGGTTGGAGGTTCGAGATCTTAAAAGGGCTAACATCGCACATCTCTGCAGGGGTAAATAATGTTACCAATACCCATTATGCGGGTATGGTTTTGGTTAATGCTACAGGCGTTAACGGCGCACAGCCCCGCTATTATTACCCCGGGTTACCGGTAAACTATTACGGCAACGTAGCGTTAAGCTATAGCTTTTAGTGTCACAAAATGTCACGCTCCCTGTCACGCTTTATCACTATGTAATATACACGTGCGTTGGGTTTTATAAGTAATTTTATCCTCGGCAGTGCTATGGCTGCCGTAACACACAAAATAACTTATAAACAAAACGCTATGAAAAATTTTCTACTTGCATGCCTGTTTCTTATCGCACCCTTTGCTTTTGCACAGGCTCCGGTAATTACCGGCGACCTGTTGCTGTGCCCTAACACAAACGGCACCGCAACAATTACAGGTTCTACTACCTACACAACCTACCAGTGGTATTATAAATACTGGTTTTTAAACGACGAGTATGCGGCTATAGAAGGTGCTACATCGTCATCTTTTACGTATGACTGGATGACCTACGACCAGGCTCTATTAAAAGTAGTTGTTACTTTAAATGGCCAAACGTACGAGTCTAACGCAATACAAATAGACAGCTATGCATGGGTAGGCTTAACCGTAATGCACTCTACCAACGATGCCGTTAGCGAAGATGGCAACGGTGGCTTTTTATTATGCGAAGGTGGGGCCATTACTAACTCTATAGGCAGCCCTTATACCAATGTACAATGGTTTAAAGATGGCACTGCTATAGCCGGTGCTACTGCGCAGACTTATGTAATTACGGCACCGGGTGTTTATCATGCAAGTGCTGCACCAGGCTTTTGCCCGGCCAGTGTAAGCTTTACACTACCTATAACGGTTGCCAACAACCCTAACTGTGGCACCCCTCCTGAGGTTGTTGCTCCTGTAATTGCCGGCGAAAACCTTATGATGTGCCCTTTTACAAATAGTGTTGCCAGCATAACCAACAACCAAACGTATGAAACCTACCAATGGTACTTTAAATACTGGTTTTTAGATGATGATTTTGCTCCTATAGAAGGCGCAACATCTCCGTCGTTTACATATGACTGGTATACTTACGACCAGGCTATCTTAAAACTGGTTGTTACACAGGATGGCGAAACTTACGAATCTAACACTATACAAATCGACAGCTACAACTGGGCTTCGTTAACTTTTTTGATGGAATTTAGCGAAGGTGTAGTGGCTGATGATGCTACTTTTTCTTACCTGATTTGCGAAGGCGACACCATTACAAACACATTAAACAGCCCATACGACAGCAACATACAATGGTATAAAGACGGAGAGCCTATAGCAGGCGCCAACGAAGTCGTTTATGTAATTACAGAACCGGGAGCTTATCACGTAGTGGCTGCACCGGCAGTTTGCTCTGATGCTACAAGCAGCACCGCCGGTAATGAGGTTATAGTTTCGTGGAAAGCAGATTGTACTGCCGGTGTAAACAACCCTGACAGCAATAAAGATTTTGTACTATACCCTAACCCGGCTACCAACGTAGTAAACATTCAGCTTCCTGCAAATGCAGCGTTTGAAGCCTATAGTGTTTATGATGTTACAGGTAAACAGTTAATAAACGGCAGTGTAAACGCTACGCAAACAACTATAGACGTTAGTAGCCTTGCAGCAGGATCTTACATAATTAAACTAAACGGCGGGCAGGCCCAGGCCACCCAGATGTTTGTTAAACAATAAGTAGTGTTAGTTAATTAAATTGCAAAGAGCGGAACTCAGGTTCCGCTCTTTTTTTGTATAAAATCCTTTACGGACTTTCCGCACTTAACAATTCTTTAACAATTTTAAGCCTTTTTTATAGTTTCATTTGTATCGGGGTAAAAAACTGTTACCTGCTTACTACAGGCAACAGCAATTTACAAATACATTTTTTTTACGTGTGCTAATGCACATTGCAACAGGCGCATGTATTATACAAATACATCCAACCAATTATTTTTACTATTAAAACGGAGCCCCACAAAGGTTCCGTTTTTTTTTGTATGCATCGGGTAAATTATAAGCCATAATTTGTATTTTTCGGTATCTGTTTTAACCTATGCAAAATAGCTTTTACAACCGAGTGGCCAATAGTACCGCCCATCGCCCCATACGCGATACCCTTTCGGGTGCAATATTAAACAACCCTGCCCTGCTGCCGGAACTGTTTGCCATAGCGCTTGCACCATCGGATAAAAACCACCACAAAGCCTGCTGGATCTTAGAGCTTGTTATGGAAGCAAAGATTACATGGTTATCAGATTATCTCAATCACTTTTGCGTTACGCTGGCTATTTACAAACATGAAGGTGCCATGCGGTCAACTTCTAAAATTTGCCTGTTCGCGGTAACGCAACATCAAAAAACAGGAAATTTTATAACCGAGAAGCAATTACAGCAAATTACCGAGGCGTGTTTTGACTGGCTGATTGACCCCAACGGTAAAGTTGCTACCAAGGCCTATGCCATGCGTACACTCTATATAATAGGTAAAGATACCGATTGGATCTATCCCGAGCTTATCCGCATACTTTCTGAAGATGCTGCCCGGCATTCACCCGCTTATGTTGCGGCGGCAAAAGATATTTTAAGGAAGATCAATAAATAATTCAGCCCCCATTTACGCAAACATTTGCGAATTGCTAAAAATTGTTATCTTCGGGTTTATGAAATTAAATCCCAATAACGAGATACAGCCTAACAAGAGCCTCCTTTATACTATTACCACCAACCTGACCTTCTGGGTACTGATTGCCATTATAGCCGGTGTATTGCTGGGGCATTTTCATCCGAAAGAAGGCATGCAGATGAAAATTGTTGGCGATGCTTTTATAAGTATTATCAAAGTATTTATTGCGCCCATTATTTTCCTAACCATTGTTTTAGGCATAAGCGGCATGGGCGACCTTAAAAAAGTGGGGCGTATTGGCATAAAGGCGCTGCTTTATTTTGAAGTTGTTACCACCTTTGCACTCGCCATTGGTATAGCCGTAGCCTATTTTATACAACCCGGTAAAATAGACCGCACCGGCCTGGATATGGAAGATGCCACGAAATATACTACAGCAGCCCCAAAAGAGTTTAACTGGCTAACCTTTTTTATGGATAACCTTACACTACAGGTTTTGCTGGCGGCAATTATAGTAGGCATTATTGTAAACTATTTAAAACAGCGCGAATCTGTAATTGCTGTACTCTATAAACTAAGTGGCTACGTTTTCAAGGCCCTTAAGTGGGTTATGTACCTGGCGCCACTGGGTGCCTTTGGCGGTATGGCGTACACTATCGGTAAATTTGGGCTGCATACACTGCTGCCACTGGGCAAACTTATGTTAACCGTTTATGTAACCATGGCCATATTTATATTTGTTATTTTAGGCAGCATAATGCGCTATTACAAAATGAGCATCTGGAGTTTCCTTAAGTACATAAAAGCCGAATTGCTTATTGTATTAGGCACCTCATCATCAGAAGCAGCGTTGCCCAACCTTATGGAAAAGCTGGAAAAAATGGGGTGCAGCAAACCTGTTGTAGGATTGGTGGTACCCACAGGATATTCGTTTAATTTAGATGGAACGTCGATTTACTTATCGATGTCGGTTATATTTTTGGCACAGCTCTATGATGTGCACTTGTCTTTTGCCGAGATACTTACCATTATAGGATTACTAATGATAACCTCTAAAGGTGCCGCGGGTGTAACCGGCAGTGGCTTTATAGTACTGGCATCTACCCTTACCGCAATTGGCAAAATACCGGTAGAAGGATTGGCTTTTTTATTGGGAGTAGATAAGTTTATGAGTGAGGCACGGGCCATAACCAACTTTATTGGCAACGGTGTTGCAACCATCGTAATTAGCAAATCTGAAAGGGAATTTGTAGCCGTTGAACCTATTTTAGACGAACAGCAACAATTTTAAGAGGATATTTCTTAAACACCAACTAAAACGATGTAGTTAAAACTATAAACTTTTAACTCACAATTCTCAGTTAAATAATAAATAAGCATAATTCAGTTTAAAGAAATTGTTTTTAAAAGGTTACTTTATGATAATTCAATAAAAATCGAGCGTTATTATTATTCAATTATTATTTTATATACTTTAGTAATGCTCTTATAAGCAATCAAAATAGCATGCTTCGCTTAAATTTATTATACCATTTATTTAAGCAAAGAGCAAAAGTTTTTTGGGGTTTTATCAGTACAATTAACAAACAACTTTCTTCTTTTTGGGGGAGGCCCGTACCAAAAGTACGGGCCTTTTTTTATGCCTTCTTTTTTTCCTCGTCGTCAAAGTTAAATTCACGCAATTGCGGTGCGCTAAAAAATGTAACGGCAACCACACCAAGCGTTAGGCAGCCGCCCATTACCACAGCCCTAACCGTGCCCAGCCAGTGTGCCATAACACCGCTTTCAAAATCGCCCAGCTCGTTGCTGGAGCTTACAAACATGGTGTTAACGGCAGCCACACGCCCACGCATATGGTCGGGCGTTACAAGCTGTAATATGGTGCTGCGCACTACTACACTAACGGCATCAAACATACCCGATAGCAACAGCATAGCAAACGACAGCACAAAGTTGGTAGAGAGCCCAAATATTATTATAGACAGTGCAAAGCCCGTAACGGCTATAAACAGCTTTTTACCCGGATGGGTTCGCAACGGCAAAAATGCCAGTAGCCCAAGCGTAAGCAATGCCCCTATGCCGGGTGCAGAGCGTAGCAATCCAAAACCAACCTCATCGGTATGCAGTATCTCTACCTGATACACGGGCAGCAGTGCCACCGCGCCACCAAACAGTACAGAGAACATATCTAACATCTGCGCACCCAATAGTGCCGGTGTTTTAACCACAAACTTAATACCCTGCGAGAGGCTTTGCAGTATGGGTTCTTTCTCGGTTTTTAATATGGGTTTCGATTTTATATGAAGGATGGGGAAGAGTAATAGTATCTGAATGATAACCACTGTAAACATGCCCAGTATAACGCCATCTAAGGCAATCATAAGCCCGGCGACAAGTGGCCCGAGTACACCGCCGGTTTGCGCCGCCATACTGCTCCAGCTGGTACCGTTAGGAAAAAGCTTTCTGTCGGCCACCACAAGTCCAAACAGCGAAAACACCGATGGCCCCATAAACGAGCGTATAATGCCCCCGATAAATACAAAGAAATAAATAAGATATAAGGTGGTTTTCATACCCAGTTCGCCTAAAGAGAGCGGCGTGGTCAGGGTAAAGAGGCTTGCCCCTAAAAATATGTAGCCTATAATGCAAAACATAAGCATTTTGCGCTTTTCGTTAAGGTCTACAAAATGGCCTGCCAGTAACGAGAAACCCACTGCGGGTATAACCTCGGCAAGGCCTACAAAACCCAGCGATAACTTATCGCGGGTTAAATGGTAAACCCAGTAAAATATTATGGTAACCTGCATGTTCAGGCTAAAAAGCAACCCGAACCGTATGCTTAGAAAAGATAAAAATTCCCTGTTTTTTAAAACGGGGTTCTTGCCAAAAAAACCTGATACTTCAGGTACCGACTCTGACTCCTCCACTTGTGTAATGTATTATTTAGTAGTGCAAAGGTACATTGCGATTGCTAAACGGCTAAGCTTACGGTTCTCAAATATTTCATAAAACTTAACAGGCAGCGCACTTTTATCGTATCAAAAAAATTACCCTGATATTATTTACTATTAGCAAAATAACATCAGGGTAACTAATTATTTATTATTGTTGGTTATCATCCTCCCGTTTTAAGTCGGTCCAGTAAAACCTGTAATTTAACAGTAGCAAAGCCAGAGCTGTGATCCGATAATCCGTAAGGCAAAATAAGTTCGTCGTTATGAATTATAGAGCCGCACGAGTATACTACGTTAGGCACATAGCCTTCGCGCTCATCCGGGTTAGGCACAATAAGCGGGTCTTTAAGACGGCCAATTTCTATAGAAGGGTCATTTATATCCAGTAACGACGCACCAATGCTGTAACGGCGCATAGAGCCTACAGAGTGAGTTATTACCAGCCATCCATCGGGTGTTTCTATAGGCGAGCCACAGTTGCCTATCTGTACAAACTCCCACGGATATTCCGGTCCCTGAATTTTAATTGGGTCTTCCCACTCATTAATATTATCAGAATACATTAAGTAGTTGTTCCACCCATCTATCCTGGAAAGCATGGCAAATTTGCCGTTTATCTTACGAGGAAACAACGCCAGGTTTTTATTTTTTGCCCCTGCCCCGTTTAACGGACTGGTTTTAAAATCGTAAAAGTCGTAGGTTTTTAGCAGCTTGGGCATAATGTGTACACCATCATAAGCGGTATAAGTAGCATAGTAAGTTTTCTTGCCATTCTCATCGGTAAACAATACAAAACGGGCATCCTCTATACCTTTACTTTCAAAGTCGGATAACGGAAAAATAACCCTGTCGCTAATATCGGTATCTTTAGAAAAGGTAATGCGCCTGTAACTGTCAGATAGCGCCAGTATAAGGTTATACTCCCTTAATATCTTAACATCATCAGTTTGCTGCTTGGCCTCTATAATAAGCTGCTTAAGCTGGTCGTAATTAAAACGATCCTCCAGCTTATCTGAAACCGAATGCATAAACTCGCTGTTAATATCGGCTTCAGCTGCTTTTTTAAGAAACAGCCTTTTCTGGTACATAACGTTATGTACTTTTTCGGCCTCATCTATATAATTACCCGCAGGTATAACAGTTATATCGCTGTTTTTATCGATCATGGCACGCCTGAACACTACTGATGATACGTGCCCCTCGCCCACAGCCCTAAAGCTGATGATTACCCTTAACTGGCCTTCTTCGAGGTTACTCTGGTCGGGGTCGGGTATAATAGACGGGTTAAAAAATGCCGCCGACTCAATACTGTACTCATGTGTAAAATACGAGCCAATAAGCAGCTTGCAGTATTCGTCGAGTTTTTCGAACTCAAAGCCTGCTGCCACTACATATTTTCTTACACGCTCTGCATTGCGCAACAGCTTGCGGGTAATGTTACGGTGCCTTTTAGAGAAATCCTGTAGCAGGGGCGATATAAGCGCAAAGGTTTCTTCTTTATCCAGCTGCATTATTTTTTTTATAAGCTCTACGGCACGCTCTTCGCCATTAAAAAAGTAGCGGGCAATTACGCGCTTTGTATCCGGCAGTACCTTAACGGGTTTTCTTTCTACAGATAATCTCATTGTTTGGGGAATTTTAGTCAGGCAACATGCGCCTAAAGTTTATCGAACCTCTAAAATACAAATATAAATTTACATAAGCCCTTGCCCTAAATGCTAAATTTAAGTGAAAAGTACTACAGAAATTATTCTATTCCCAGGCAAAACTTTCACTAACCTTTAAATAAGGTATATTATATGATTTGCTAAATTTAACCGAAGTAATTTTAACATAAAGAGTTATGAGAAAGCTTATTGCACAGCAGTGGATTTCGGCAGATGGTTTTGCATCAGACAGTAACGGCACTACAAATTTTTTTGAATACCCAAAATACAATACCGGTTGGGAAGAAGATCAGCTGATGAAAAATATAGACACCATATTGTTAGGCGCAAACACTTATAAAATGTTTTTAGAGTACTGGCCCGATGCCGACCCTGAAAAAGAAGCCGTAGCCCCCGCCCTTAACAGTACCCCTAAAATAGTTTTTTCAACAAAGCTTAAAGATGCCCCCTGGGGCAAATGGCAGCCTGCAACCATAGTAAACCATGATGCAGTTGCTTATGTAAAACAACTAAAAGAACAACCCGGTAAAGATATTATAGTATGGGGCAGCCTTACTTTATGCAGGGCATTGGCGGCGCAAAATTTATTTGACGAATACCATTTAACTTTAGCCCCGGCATTTGTAGGTAACGGGATGCGTTTTTTACCCAACGATAAAGAATGGCTGGATATGGAATTAGTAAAAAGCAAAACTTATACAACCGGTGTACTTTCGTTAGTGTATCGCCCGCAAACAAAACAATAATTTTAAGTATCTTTGGCGCTGCAAACACGCTATTATAATGAACTATTTTTCTTCTGATTTTAAGCTCGGAATTTTAGGCGGCGGCCAGCTTGGCAAAATGCTGCTTACCGAAACCCGTAAATTCGACATACAAACCTATGTGCTGGACCCCAGCGATGAAGCGCCCTGCAAAATAGGCAGCAACAAATTTTTTAAGGGCAGCCTTATGGATTTTGATACTGTTTACAACTTTGGCAAACAGGTAGATGTGCTTACTTTTGAGATTGAGCTTGTAAACATAGAGGCTCTGGAAAAACTGGAAAGCGAAGGTATTAAAGTGTACCCATCGCCAAAAACATTGCGACTTATACAGAACAAAGGCACACAAAAAGATTTTTATACCACCAATAATATACCTACTGCAGCTTACAAAAGGTTCGAAAATGTAACCGCCCTTAAAACTGCTGTAGCTAATAACGAGATTGCCCTGCCTTTTGTCTGGAAAAGCACCGAAGGCGGTTATGATGGCAATGGCGTAAAGGTTATTCGCAACAGCGATAGCTTTAATGGCCTGCCAGATGTGCAGTGCATTGCAGAGACTATGATTCCGTTTAAGAACGAGCTTGCCGTTATAGTTACCCGCACTCCAAGCGGAGAGATTAAAACCTACCCTGTGGTTGAAATGGAATTTCACCCGGAGGCCAACCAGGTAGAGTATGTTATTTGCCCGGCTCGTATAGACGATGCCGTGGCCGAAAACGCCCGTGCCATTGCCCTTAAAGTGTCGGAGCATTTTAACCATGTTGGTCTACTTGCTGTAGAGATGTTCCAGACCGAAGACGATCGGATATTGGTTAACGAGGTTGCCCCAAGGCCGCACAATAGCGGACACTATTCTATAGAGGCCAGTTATACATCGCAATTTGAGCAGCATCTGCGCGCCATTTTAGATTTGCCATTGGGTAATACCGATAGTAAAGTGGCCGGTATTATGGTAAACCTTGTAGGCGAAGAAGGCTACAGCGGCAACGTTATTTACGAGAACATCGAGAAAATATTAGGTCAGGATGGTGTTACACCACACATATACGGCAAAAAAGAAACAAGGCCTTTTAGAAAAATGGGGCATGTTACCATAGTAAACCAAGACATTGCCGAGGCACGACGAGTAGCACAGGAAGTTAAAAGCACTATACGCGTAATAAGCCAGTAAGCAGTCGCAGTTTACAGTGATCAGTTTACAGGCCCTGTCATTCTGTGCGCAGTGCAGCGAAGTCGAAGAATCTATAAAATAATGCGTGGATTTGGTAATTTGTTGATTCGGTTATGCGAAGCTCCCAACAACCATCAACCAACAACTAAATAATATAAAGAAATGAAAATAGGAATTATAATGGGCAGCATATCGGATATGCCGGTAATGCAGGATGCCATAGATATATTAAAAGAGTTTGGCATAGCAACCGAGGTAGATATTGTTTCGGCACACCGCACACCAGAGAAGTTGTTCGAATACAGTACCACCGCCCACACCCGCGGTATTAATGTAATAATTGCGGGCGCAGGCGGCGCAGCCCATTTACCGGGCATGGTAGCCAGTATGTCTCCGCTACCGGTTATTGGGGTGCCTGTAAAATCAAGCAACTCTATAGATGGGTGGGATAGCGTACTCTCTATACTGCAAATGCCTGGTGGGGTACCCGTTGCAACGGTAGCCCTTAACGGCGCTAAAAATGCCGGTATACTTGCCGCTCAAATACTGGGCAGCCACGATAAACTGGTACAGGCAAAAATTATTGCTTATAAACTAAGCCTTAAAGAAGCGGTTAATAAGGCAAGTGAAGGTTTAAGGAGCAGGGAATAAAATTCCCTGTTTTGCGTTTTTAAATTTTGTAACTTTGATAAAAAGCTCGCAATGGATATTCAGGCGTCTAAAATAGAATTAGCAAAAATGATACTTGATTTAGAAGATTCTAAATTGATTGAAAAAGTACGCAAACTTCTTACTAAAGAGAAGAAAGATTTTTACGATGAATTTACCGAAGACCAAAAGCTGGAAATTCAATATGGAATTGAACAGCTTGACAGGGGAGAACGTATTTCTTGGGAGGATCTTAAGAAAAGATTGCCTTGAGATATAATTTTTATTTTTCTCCACTTGCCGAAAAAAAGCTTATACAATTACTAAACTATTTAATTGAAGAATGGTCTGTAAAGGTTAAGGATAATTTTAAGCAGATTCTTGACGAGAAACTTGACCAGGTTTCACTTTATCCGTATAGTTGCATAAAATCAACTGATTTTTTTAATCTTTACCTTTGCATTGTTACTAAGCAAACGTCATTTTTATACAGAATTAAAAATGACGAAATTGAAGTTGTAACGGTTTTTGACAACCGCAGCAGTTTTAAATCTATTACTAAAGAGATACGTAAATACTATGGCCGTATCTAAAAACACTACCATGAACCTACTCACACAAAAATTTACAACCAAACACGATACCGCGCCTTTTAGCGGAATAAAAACCGAAGATTTTATGCCTGCTTTTACAGCCGGTATAGAAAAAGCCCGTACAGAAGTTGATGCTATTGTGGTCAACCCCGAGGCTCCTACTTTTGAAAATACTATAGAAGCAATGACCTTTAGCGGCGATATGCTGGAGCGCGTTTCGAGTATTTTCTTTAACCTGCATTCGGCGGAAACTAACGATGATATCCAGAAGATAGCCCAGGAGGTTTCTCCGCTGCTATCTGATTTTGGCAACGATATTCGTCTTAACAAAGACTTATTTGAACGTGTTAAAGCAGTCTACAATACAAAAGACACGCTTAATTTAACGCCTGAGCAAACTACGCTTTTAGACAAGCAGTACAAAAGCTTTAGCCGTAACGGTGCCAACCTGCCAGAGGATAAAAAAACCATGCTGCGCGATATTGATAAAGAGCTTAGCAGGCTAAGCCTGGAGTTTGGCGAGAATGTTCTGGCCGAAACTCATGCCTACCAATTGCACATTACTAACGAGGCTGATTTATCAGGCCTGCCTGAAGGAACTGTTGAGGCCGCTAAAGAATTAGCTGCCAGCCTGGAAAAAGAAGGTTGGGTGTTTACATTGGATTACCCAAGCTACGTTCCGTTTTTAACGTATGCCGATAACCGCGAACTTCGTAAAGAAATGGCCATTGCTTTTGGTGCCAAGGCATTTCAGGGCAATGAGCACGATAACCAACAGATAGTTTTACAAATAGCTAAACTGCGTTACGACCGCGCTAAGTTATTGGGTTATGATTCGCATGCCAACTTTGTATTAGAAGAGCGCATGGCCGAAAGTCCGGAGAAAGTAAAAACTTTTTTAAACGATCTTCTGGCAAAAGCCAAACCGGCTGCCCAAAAAGAATTTGCCGAGCTTACTGCGTTTGCAAAAGAACTTGACGGCCTGGACCATTTAGAAAAATGGGACGGCGCCTACTATTCTGAAAAACTAAAACAGAAATTATTTAACCTGGACGACGAGAAACTTAAACCGTACTTTAAACTGGAAAACGTGCTTAACGGTGCGTTTGTTATTGCCGGTAAATTGTATGGGCTAACGTTTAAAGAGGTTCAGGATATTGATAAATACCATAAAGATGTTACCACCTATGAGGTAGTAGGCGAAAACGGCGACCTGGTTGCTATTTTCTACGCCGATTTCTTTCCCCGTAAGGGCAAGCGCAATGGCGCATGGATGACATCGTTTAAATCGCAGTACGTTTTAAGCGGCGTTAACGAGAGGCCACACGTATCTATTGTATGCAACTTTACCAAACCTACAGAAACTAAGCCATCGTTGCTTACGTTTAACGAGGTTACTACGCTTTTCCATGAGTTTGGCCACGCCCTGCACGGCATGCTTGCCGATACTATTTACCCGAGCCTGAGCGGCACCAGCGTGTATTGGGACTTTGTAGAGCTGCCAAGCCAGGTTATGGAAAACTGGTGCTACGAGCCGGAAGCCCTGGCCCTGTTTGCCCATCATTACCAAACCGGCGAGGTTATACCAATGGAATATATTACCAAAATTAAAGAGAGCGCAAGCTTTCAGGAGGGTATTGCTACCATGCGCCAGCTAAGTTTTGGATTGTTGGACATGGGCTGGCATAGCGCCGATCCAAGTGGCATTACCGATGTTAAGGCTTTTGAGACCGAACAATTTGCTGCTACGCAACTGTATCCGGAAGTTAAAGAAAATGCTATGAGCACGGCATTTTCGCATATATTCCAGGGTGGCTATTCATCAGGTTATTACAGCTATAAATGGGCTGAGGTGCTGGATGCCGATGCGTTTGAATTTTTTCAGGAAAAGGGCATTTTTGATAAAGAGACTGCTACTAAGTTTAAAGAAAATATACTTTCTAAAGGCGGCACAGAACATCCTATGCTACTGTACAAACGCTTTAGGGGCCAGGAGCCTAAACCCGAAGCACTACTAAAAAGGGCTGGGCTTTTGTAGACTATCAGATATTCTGACAATTAGATTCTTAGATATATTTAACCCCGAAACTTTTCAATTTCGGGGTTCTTTTTTGAGTATAATTTTGCATTACTAAGCAATTAGACGGCATGCATAATACTTAACATAAAAACATTACATTTCACAACAATTTATTAAGAAATTTCCATACCTTTCACAAAGTACTTGACTTAAATTCAGTAATTTAACTTAAAGACTTATGAAAGCACCTTACATCCAACAACTACAATTAATTCACGAAAAAGTATCTAATGATAACTGGGAAGACCATGCCATAGAGATCGAAGCCCACAAAAGGTATTTACTGAGTTTTCAGCCCGGGCCAAGCTTTTACTGGATACTTAACATTAAAGAATCGCGCTTTGAAATGATTAGCCCCGAAGTAAAAAACGTGCTGGGCTATGATGCCGATGATTTTGATTTCCCACTAATGTTCGACCTGATACATGAAGAAGACAAAGCCCACATTCTTAATTTTGAGGTAGCCATTGCCGACTTTTTCAGGCCTATGCATTACCGCGAACGTTTTAATTACAAGTTGCAATACGATTTCAGGGTGCTGCATGCCAAGGGGCACTATGTGCGTATACTCAATCAAATGATAGTAGTAGGCTACAATAAGGCCAGCAACACCATACTTACCTTTGGTGTAAATGCCAACATTACCCACCTTAAAAAAGACAACCGGCCCATGCTCTCTTTTGTGGCGCTCGATGATGGCCCCAGCTTTTTTGATGTTGTGGTAAAATCGGTCTACAAGCCTTCTAAAGGTATTTTATCGCCAAGAGAAAAGCAGGTGCTCAAACTAATGCTCGAAGGCCTTATAAGTAAAGAGATAAGCTGCCGCCTCAACATTTCTAAATATACTGTAGACTCGCACCGAAAGCACCTGCTGGAAAAAACTAACTCTAAGTCGGTGTCAGAAATGATCAAAAAATCAATTGTAAACGGCTGGATATAACTTACCGAACTTATAAAAATTAAAATGCTGCCGGTTGCCCGGCAGCATTTTTTCAACCAACTAATTTGTAAATAAAGCACTTTTATAGAACAACAAGCCCTACAAAGTGATAATCTCGGGAAAGAAAAACACTACTATTTACATTATTGTTTTACTGCTTATTATTTTTTAAACCTGAGAAATTAATAGCAGTACTAATATTTAGGTTATAATTTAAAATCTAAAGAATTATAATAAAGCGCAACGTTAGATAAAAAAATTGCACAAGGGCATAGTTGCTAAAATATTAACGTTGAGAAAAAAGTGACATTATAAAGTAAATACAGCGACATAGTATTTATAAAAATCTTAAAATCAGCATATTAAAGCGACATGTTTTGACTTTTAAGTCCTTTCACCTTACCATCTGTCTTAATCTGTACTATTACAGTAGTTGAGAAAAAAACCACCCAAGAAAACTTCTTAGGTGGCAAACTATATACAAAAACAACACTTATTACTCTTAGCATTAAAGGCCGTATGCAGTGCTTAATTACACTAACTGATTATCTTTTAACAAAGCTACTACCATTCCATTATGAACTGCTTATTAAAAAACCGCCAAGAATTATGGTTTTTAGGGTAATTACAAAATTCCAGTAAAAATAAGTTTCATTTATTTTTGAAAGTTCAATAAGATGTTATACATTTGATGTATGGAATTTAGCGAAGCAAAAAATAAGTTTGTACAAACTTGGGGGGCACTGGGTTCGCAATGGGGCATAAATAAAACGATGGCCCAGATACACGCCCTGCTTATGATAGCACCCGAGCCACTGAGCATGGAAGACATTATGGAAGAGCTGCAAATATCGCGCGGCAATGCCAGCATGAACCTTAGGGCTTTAATGGATTGGGGTATTATTTACAAAGAGTATAAGCCCGGCGAACGACGTGAGTTTTTTACATCGGAAAAAGACCTGGACGAACTGGCCGTTAAAATTGCCCAGGAACGCAGCAAACGCGAAATTAAACCGGCACTTAAGGTGCTAAAAGAAGTATCTACATCGGTTGGGGGCACATCGGCAGAAGCCAAACATTTTACAGAGCAAACCACCAAGCTGTACGACTTTGTACTTAAAGCCGATAATATGCTGGAAAAAGTAACCGAATTTAAAGACAACTGGCTGGCAAGGCTGGTGGTTAAAATTATGAAGTAAAAAAATTTATCTGTATATTTCAATTATTTTTGAAAGTTTAAAGACCTCCCAACCATGAAAGCAGCGAGCATTATTAATTTTATTGTAGTTATTGGCCCTATCTTATTCGGCCTTTTAGGCCTTACGGATGAAGAGTATTTAATTCACGCCGCACTTGCCTCGATTGTTACGGGTGCTGTACAGGTAATTATTGCACTGTTTATGCTCTCTAAGCACAGCAGTAATTTATTATACATTTACTTTGCTATAACGGGCTTGTTCTTTATACTGTGGGAATTTTTAGGCACCAATTTTTACATCTTTGCACTGCCACCTGCATTGGCCCTGTACCTTACCTATATTATTTATATTGAAAGGCAAAAAGAAAAAACACTCCAGCCTAAAGTTTAATTAACCTAACTAATTCACAGATATAAAAGCATAAAAATGTTTCATTTTTTTCTGAAAGTTTAAAACAATAAATATGAAAAACATTAACCGAATGAACTATTTTATAACCGGCATACCGCCTATCCTGCTGCTTGCAGGGTGGCTATTTGCATCGTCTGTCTGGATGATAGGAGCGCTGCTTACAATGGTTACCGGTGCTTTTCATATAGTTGTGGGTATTGGCCTATGCATAGAAACTAATGGCAAACCTATATACCTTATTTACTTACTGGGAGTAGCACTATTCTTTATACTTTGGATAATAACCAATTGGGAAAACGTTGTGTACATGCCACCAATTTTAGCAACCTATATGTCTGTTTTACTATTTATTAAAGCAAAGCTGGAGAAGCTATGAAACGTATCCATCAAATAAACGTAGTCGCATTGGGTTTAACAACCGTAGTATATATTATTCCTTATTTCGGGATGCTATTACAAATACCTTTAGCTATTATACAATTAATAATAGCAAGCATTATAACCAGTAAGTATAAAACCCAACTGGACAATAAACACAGGGCAATGCTAAAAAAATACTGGCTTATGGTGCTCACTGCATTTATTTTAATTGTAGCTCTTTGTATAGGAGCAGCAATAGCAAAAAATTACGACTTTAAATATTCAAATAATCTTTTTATGATACTCCCGGGCATAATTATTTGCTCTGTATTGTTTGTCTTCCCAATGTTCATTGCCTTTTATTCTGGCTATACTACTTTCTCTATTACTAAATATTTACTTATAAAACGATGATACGAATATTACACATAATAAATTCTATAGCTTTTAGCCTTAATGTGCTGTTATACCTATCTCCCAGTGTAGGCATGTTATTCCAATTAATTTTAGGGCCTGTGCAGCTTATCATCGCATTAATAATCACTGTAAAGTTCTATAAAGTACTAACCCCATCTTTACAATGGCTACTAATTATATATTGGCTTTTGGCAATATCAGATCTTATTTGTTTAGTATTAATTTTGCAAAATCCTATTTATAGCGATATTTTGTATATGGGGCTTACCAATGTGATTGCTTTCCCGGTACCCATGTGTATTGCGGCCTATTTTGTGTATGTAACCTATCGTAGTAATCAACATTTTAACCAACATGAATCATGAAAACCCTTGCCAACCAAACACTTTTGTATGATGATGCCTGCCCGCTATGCAGCGTGTATACCACCGGCTTTATAAAAACCGGAATGCTGGACGCCAACGGTCGTAAGCCCTATGCCCAGTTAACCAATAGCGAAATGCTGTATGTAGATGTGCAACGCGCAGCTAACGAAATTGCCCTTGTAGACAACCACAATAAAACGGTAACTTATGGCATAGACAGCCTTTTAAAAGTTATAGGAAACTCTTTTCCCATAATAGAAAAAATAGGCACTACTAAGTCAGTACATTATATGCTTAAAAAACTATACTCGTTTATATCGTACAACCGTAAAGTAATCATACCAAATAAAAAGAGTAATGCTACGCTGCAATGCGTCCCCGATTTTAATTACAGCTACCGCATTGCCTATATTATTTTTGCCACATTGGTTACAGCCTTTGCACTTTATAACTATTCCGGGTTAATTACTATGCTGCCCGCGGGCAGTTTTAACCGCGAGTTGTTGCTTGCTGCCGGCCAGGTAGCATTTCAGGGAATGTTCTTCATTAAAAAAGACACCAAAATATCAATAAATTACTTTGGCAATTTAATCACGGTATCGATAATGGGGTCGTTGTTGCTGGTGCCAATGCTGTTGCTTGCCCAATTTATAGCGTTCCATCAAATAATAGTATTGGGTTGGTTTGGCCTTACCGCTGCCTTAATGTTTACAGAACATTACAGGAGGGTTAAAATTCTGGAATTACCACACTACTTATGCTTAACATGGGTTCTGTATCGTATAATTGCATTGGCACTCATCTTAAGTCTTTAAAAATAGGCCTCTAACATACCAAACAAACTTTATACCGATTGGTATATTCTCAAAACTAACATCATGAAAAAAATAATCATAGCTGCCGGAACCGGTTTTCTGGGTAACGTACTTATAAACCATTTTAAAGATAGTATTGATGATATAGTGGTACTAACCCGTGGCAAGTCGGCTACCAAGAATGGGGTTAGGTACATTAACTGGGATGCCAAAACCCTTACCGGGTGGGAAGCCGAACTGGAGGGTGCCGATGTGTTGATAAACCTGGCGGGTAAGTCGGTAGACTGTAGGTATACCGAGACCAATAAGAACGAGATCATGGCATCGCGGGTTGACAGCACCGTAATTATAGGCAAAGCCATAAATGCGTGCAGCAATCCACCCAAGCATTGGCTAAACTCAAGTACCGCAACCATTTACAGGCACTCTACCGATAAGCAGATGGATGAGGCTACCGGAGAAATTGGCCACGACTTTTCGATGAATGTTGCCAAAATGTGGGAACGCGCCTTTTTTGAGGCCGATACGCCAAATACGCTTCAAACTGCATTGCGCACCTCTATAGTTCTGGGTAAAGATGGCGGGGCATTTGTTCCGCTTAAAAGGCTGGCCCAGTTAGGCTTCGGCGGAAGCCAGGGCAGCGGCAACCAGTTTGTAAGCTGGATTCATGAAGAAGATTTTGCCCGCGCCGTGGCGTTTATCATCAGCCATAAAATGGAGGGTGCGGTTAATGTGGTGTCGCCTGCCCCTATTCGCAACGCCGACTTTATGAAGGCACTGAGGCAGGCGGTTAAGATACCAATTGGCATCAACATCCCAATAGGGTTGTTAACGTTTGGCGCTGCAATTATTGGCACCGAACCCGAGCTGGTGCTTAAAAGCCGTAACGTTATACCCAAACGCCTAACCCAAAGCGGTTTTTTGTTTGAATACAGCACTGCAGATAAAGCGTTAAAAGAGCTTGTAAAACAATAAAAAAAGCAGCAAACCGCGTGTTTAACCGCCGCTATCTTACAAAATTGATCAATATGCTAATAGCAACTGATTTGCGTTGAAAAATTCACAAAATCGCCCCCTAAAAAACATTTTAATTTGAATATAAATAACTAATTTTGTGCCTTTAAAAAACAACAGCACAACACACATGAAAACAGATGCTTTCGCTTTAAGGCATATTGGCCCGAGGGAGAATGACCTCCAACATATGTTTAAAACAATTGGTGTAGATTCTATCGACCAATTGATATATGAAACACTACCGGATGACATCCGACTTAAGGCCCCTTTAAACCTTGAGCCTGCGTTAACTGAATATGAGTATCTTAACCACATAGCACAGTTAGGCAACAAAAACAAAATATACAAGTCGTACATTGGTTTGGGCTACCACCCTGCTATTGTACCGGCACCTATACAGCGTAACATTTTCGAAAACCCGGGATGGTACACTGCCTACACGCCTTACCAGGCAGAGATTGCACAAGGCCGTTTAGAAGCCCTGCTTAACTACCAGACTACGGTTATTGAGCTTACAGGTATGGAAATTGCCAATGCATCGTTGCTGGATGAAGGTACATCGGCTGCAGAGGCTATGGCACTTTTGTTTGATGTTCGTACCCGCGACCAAAAGAAAAACAAAGTAGCTAAATTCTTTGTATCTGAAGAGATACTGCCGCAAACCCTGTCGGTTCTTCAAACACGTTCTACGCCAATTGGTGTTGAGCTTGTTATAGGCAACCATGAGGAGTTTGATTTTTCTGACGAATTTTTTGGTGCTATACTTCAGTACCCGGGCAAATTTGGCCAGGTGCACGATTATGCATCGTTTATAACCAATGCAAAAGCAAAAGATATTAAAATTGCTGTTGCCGCCGATATTTTAAGCCTTGTTAAGCTAACGTCTCCGGGCGAATTGGGTGCCGATGTTGTGGTAGGTACTACCCAGCGTTTTGGTATACCAATGGGCTACGGCGGGCCTCACGCTGCTTTCTTTGCTACTAAAGAAGAGTACAAGCGCTCTATGCCGGGCAGGATTATTGGCGTTACTATAGATGTTAACGGTAACCGTGCGCTACGCATGGCGTTACAAACCCGCGAGCAGCACATTAAACGCGAAAAAGCTACTTCTAACATTTGTACGGCTCAGGTATTGCTTGCTGTAATGGCAGGTATGTATGCAGTATACCACGGCCCTAAAGGCTTACAGTACATTGCCGATAAAGTACACGCAAGCGCCGTTACTACGGCCGATGCGCTTAACAAATTGGGCGTTTACCAAACCAATACATCGTTCTTCGATACGATTTTAGTTAAAGCCGATGCTGCTAAAGTTAAGGCTGCTGCCGAAGCTAAAGAAATTAACTTTTACTACGTAGATGCCGATACGGTTTCTATCTCTTTTAACGAGACCACGTCTATAAAAGATATTAACGATATTCTTGCTGTTTTTGCAGAGGCCACCGGCAAATCTGCAGAAAAAGTTACCTCGCTTACCGAAACGGTTGCCCTGCCTGAAAATTTGGTCAGGACATCAGATTTCCTTAAGCACGATGTGTTTAACAAGCACCACAGCGAAACCGCTTTAATGCGTTACATTAAAAAACTGGAACGTTTAGACCTTGCCCTTAATCATTCTATGATATCGCTTGGATCGTGCACCATGAAGCTTAACGCTGCGGCAGAGATGCTGCCGCTAAGCTACCCTAACTGGAACAGCATTCACCCATTTGCTCCAATTGAGCAGGCGGAAGGTTACCAGATAATGCTTAAAAAATTAGAAGAGCAACTTAACGTTATTACGGGTTTTGCCGGTACTACGCTACAGCCAAACAGTGGTGCACAAGGCGAATACGCCGGCCTTATGGTTATACGTGCTTACCAAAAATCTATTGGCCAGGAGCACCGTAACATTGCACTTATCCCGGCTTCGGCCCACGGCACTAACCCTGCTACTGCCCACATGGCCGGTATGGAGGTTGTGGTTACCAAAACATCCGAAAACGGAAATATTGATGTAGAAGACCTAAGGGCTAAAGCTATCTTACATAAAGATAACCTTGCCTGCCTTATGGTTACCTACCCTTCTACCCACGGTGTATACGAGGCTTCTATTATAGAGGTTATTAAAATTATACACGAAAATGGCGGACAGGTTTATATGGACGGTGCTAACATGAACGCACAGGTTGGTTTAACCAACCCGGGCCACATTGGTGCCGATGTTTGCCACCTTAACCTGCACAAAACCTTTGCTATACCTCACGGTGGTGGTGGCCCTGGCGTTGGCCCTATTTGCGTGGCTAAACACCTTGTACCTTTTTTACCTACCAACCCGGTGATAACTACAGGTGGCGACAGCGCTATTACAGCAATTTCTGCTGCCCCTTGGGGTTCGGCATTAGTTTGCCTAATCTCTTACGGTTATATTACCATGCTTGGCGAAGAAGGCTTAACCAGCTCTACACACCACGCTATACTTAATGCTAACTATATTAAAGAAAGGCTTGCAGGTCATTACGACACGCTATACACGGGCGAAATGAACCGTGCTGCCCACGAAATGATATTAGAATGCCGTCCGTTTAAAGCGAATGGTATCGAGGTTACTGATATTGCCAAGCGTTTAATGGACTACGGTTTCCACGCGCCAACAGTATCATTCCCCGTTGCGGGTACATTAATGATCGAGCCTACCGAAAGTGAAAACCTTGAGGAACTTGACCGTTTTTGCGATGCGATGATATCTATCCGTAAAGAAATTGATGAGGCAAGTGCCGATGACAAAAACAACGTGCTAAAAAATTCTCCGCACACACTGGCCATGCTAACTACAGATAATTGGGTATTACCTTACACCCGCGAAAAAGCGGCATTCCCACTGGATTATCTTCACGAAAATAAATTCTGGCCTGGAGTACGCAGGGTAGACGACGCTTACGGCGATCGTAACCTTATCTGCTCTTGTGCGCCAATTGAGGCTTACATGGAAAACTAATTTGAAAGCTGCCTTCGGGCAGCTTTTTTTATACATCCTTATCCCAAGCCTTTGTATAATGGAGAGGGGAGTCACGATGGATATTGTTCGCTTTATTGATAACGCTAAGCGTAAGAGTGTAGCTGCCCTCCATTCGGAGAGGGTTTGGGGTGAGGACAAATAATAAATTTTGAATTATGAAAGACATTGAAAACAGGGCCGATCTCGAATTGCTTATGAGCGAGTTTTATAACAGGCTCCTGGCCGACCCTGCCATAAACTATATTTTTACCGATGTTGCCAAAACAGATATCGCCGCGCATTTGCCCCATATTGTCAGTTTTTGGGAGCAGGTGCTTTTTGCTACCGGCGGCTACAAAACCAATGTTATGCAACTGCACCTTGAGCTTAACGGGAAAGAAAAGCTAACCAACGCGCATTTTGATGTATGGTTGGGTCATTTTTTTAACACAACCGACGCCTTGTTTGCAGGCAGTAATTCCGAAAAAATTAAGACGCGTGCCCAATCTATCGCTACAGTTATGAAAATAAAAATATACCCATCATAATTTTGCTATATTATTAGAACAAATGTTTTATATTTGAGCAAATTATAATTTATATGCAAGCATAGTACTTTTGCATTGTTTTAACGTTATTTATAATTAATTTAGCCTGTAAATAAACAAATCCAGATTCTGAGAAATGAATATTAAAATCACCGGATCAGGGAGCTACATCCCTAACCGTATAGTTGCGAATGCTGATTTTGCCCAACATGTTTTTTTAGACGAGAAAGGTGCACCCCTTACGTATTCTAACGAGGTGGTTGCAGATAAATTCAGGCAAATTACAGGTATAGACGAACGCCGTTATGTAGAGAGCGATCTTGTAACATCAGACATTGCCTTTTTTGCAGCGCAAAGGGCTATAGAAGATGCCAACATCGATCCGGAAACACTTGATTATATAATTTTTGCACACAATTTTGGCAATGTAAAAGCAGGTGCTATACAAGGCGACCTGGTACCCAGCCTTGCTGCCAGGGTTAAGCACAGCCTTAGGATAAAGAACCCAAAATGTGTAGCTTACGATATTTTGTTTGGCTGCCCGGGCTGGCTTGAGGGTGTTATACAGGCACAATCGTACATAAAATCGGGTATGGCTAAACGCTGCCTTGTTATAGGTGCTGAGACTTTATCGCGCGTGGTAGACCCGCACGACAGGGATAGCATGATCTATAGCGATGGTGCCGGCGCCAGTATTATTGAAGGCACGGATGACGAAGGTGGCATACTGGCCCACGAAACAGCATCGTACACGTATGATGAGGCTTATCTACTGTTTTTTGGCAACTCGTACAACAAAGACCATGATGAAGACATCCGTTACATAAAAATGTACGGACGTAAGATATACGAATTCGCGCTTAACCGCGTACCGCAAGCCATGAAAGAGTGCCTTGAAACCAGCGGTATAGATATTAAAGATGTTACCAAGATACTAATACACCAGGCCAACGAAAAGATGGACGAGGCTATTGTGAACCGTTTTTACAAACTTCATGATATGGTTACCCCTGAGCGTGTTATGCCTATGAGCATTCATAAACTGGGCAACAGCAGTGTGGCTACCATACCTACCCTGTACGACCTTATGCTTAAAGGCCAGTTAGACGACCAGGTGCTTACCAAAGGCGATATTGTACTGTTTGCATCGGTTGGTGCCGGTATGAATATCAATGCTATAGTGTACAAAATATAAGTTTACTACACCCATTTATACAAAAAGCTCCATTAGAAATAATGGAGCTTTTTTGTTGACGTATGCTAAAGCCCTGAAAGGGCGGCATATTTATAGCAATTTGAAAGCAAGAGTAATAGAGCTCCGGAGCTAAAAACGATTAAATTACCGGCCAATCTTAGCAAACACCTTATCAGCCCAGATATTAACCTGATAAACAAGCCTTAGCTTATAAACCACAACAACATTTATAAGGATAGACAATCCCGTTTTATAGATAAGGTTAATGATGTGCGACTCAAAATTCGGTAAAAAATAGATTGCGATGCCCGATGATACAAACACCACTGCAAGCTTGGCAAAGCTTTTATCAAAAGGTAATAATCTGAATTTCTTATAGATAAACACCAGTTTAGAGATGTTAAATAACGTCATGCTAAAAAACGAGGCATAAGCAACACCCATAATCCCCGTGTTGGTATAATAAATAAAGTAGAGGTTAAGCGATACATTAAGCAATATCAGCACCAAAATAGCCACCAGATTAAAGCGATAGTACTTAGAATAGGTAATAATTTCGCCATTAAAGCCCGTAGCCATATTTATTAATACACTAAAGCCCAGCACAATAATAATTGGGATGGTGTCTTTTAGCTTCTCATAAGCAGGCAGGATGCGGAAGAGGTCTTCTATCCCAAGAAAAATACAACTGTATAGTACCGCACCTATAAAAAAGAGCAGGCGGGCAATTTCTTTATATTTGATGTTAAGATCGGGTAAGTTATTGTTTTTAAGATAGGTAGAAATAATGGGCGCATACAAAGCAAACATGCCCACAGCGGGTATCTGCAAGGTAGAAGCCAGTGTTACAGCTGTACTAAAAATACCGTTAGCCTCCTCAGAGATAAGGTTATAGATAATAATACCATCTATCCTAAAGGCGAGTAGTGACCCCAATGAACCCGCAAATGAGTACAGGCTGTACCTAAAGTAGTCTTTACGAGATATAGTACCAAAAAGTGTTTTAAAACGGTAGTTAAAACCGGGGCTAAAGCGCTTAAAAAGGTAGATACCCGTAAGTATAAAAATAAGCACATAGCTGGCAGCATACAACGCCAACGACTGATATTCAGACACAAAACCACCTATCAACAACAAGAAAATGGCAGGTAATGCTATTTTAGGGAAGATCTTTTCGTACAGGGTGGGCACCGCAATTTTCTGTAAATCCTGCGCCTGCTTTTTAAACAGCTCTACAAATGCAAGGGCCACCGCTACCGGAAACGCAAAGTACAGCAACATACTGTCCTTATAATCAGCCATTGCAGAAAATCCAAAGATTCCGCCCAACACCAGCAGGCTTATAACACTGACCGACAGCAAACTATAGTTAAACAGCTGCTTGCGGTGGCGCTCATCCAGCGCCGGATAAAATTTTATAAGGGCATGGCTCGCGCCCAGCACCATGATAGGAAACAGCAGTTGCGATATGTTATCTACAAACCTAACCGTACCTAAAAACCTGAAATCCAGCGGATAAATAAACAACGCCGAGATTATACCAATAGCAGTACCCGCATAATTTATAATAGCATAAAGCACAACCTGTTGCAACGGGGCTACTTTCTCCTTTTCCATTATTGGGCGTTTTTACGGGCGTTTATTAGCTTCCCAATCTTAAAAATCGCAGCAATATAATAACATAACAGACTAAAAAACAAACTCATAACCTTCCGTATCCCATAAAATTTAGTAAAGTATTTGGGCAGGCCTGCAACATCCTTCAAGCCTAAAAACCAGGCTTTTGCAAAGCTGTGGTTCGGATTTATAAGTGTTGAGAGTATCTTAAATCTACTCTGTATCAGGTCTTTATTAAAATTTCGGGTAATGGTGCGGTCGTGCACAATTTTAGCATCGGCATCAATGCCAATCAAAAAATTATGATAAAGCACTCTGTCACAGTAGTTTCTATCTTCGCCGTAGTGGCCAAAAAGCGGTTCAAAGTAGCCTACCTTTTCAATACAGGCGCGGCTAACCAGCCAGGCGGCAGCATTTACAAACGGCACAGTGGCAACGTTATTCTTTTCGTCTGTTTTTCGGCTGTAATAGGTGGCAAAAGCAGCATCCAGATCTAACTCATTTGCGGCATAATGCATAGGGCTAATAATGCCAAAAAGGGGTTGATATTTCACTTTTAGAGTCAGACTTTCGATAGTTTTGTCAAAAATCCACGCATCCTGGTTTAGCAAAAAAAGATAATCGGCACCAAGCTCTAAAGCGCACTTCATACCAATATTATTTGCCTTGCCAAAACCCAAATTTTCGGGGCTCTGGATAAGCTCCACTTCGGGGTACTTTTTTAGGAGCGCGACCGAATTATCGGTACTGTTATTATCTACCGCAATAATGCGCACAGGATAGGTGGAACGCAGCAGCGAAGTGATGTTCTTATCTATCCAGCGGGCGCCGTTGTAGGTTACAATAATTACAAAAACAGTCTTATCCAAGGTTTCGCTTTTCCGGTAACGCAAAAATAAAGATATTTGCATGCACTTCTACACAAAAACATGAAATACTACGCCATTATACCCGCGCACAACGAAGAAGCCTTTATGGGCGTAACTCTGGAGTCGCTTGCGGCACAAACCCTACTGCCCGCAAGAGCGGTTGTGGTTAACGATAACAGTACCGATGGCACTGCTGCAATAGTTACTGCCTTTAGCCACAAATACCCGTGGATAAGCCTTGTAAACAAGCAAAGCGATGCCGTACACATGCCCGGCAGCAAGGTTATACAGGCTTTTACTGCCGGCTATGCCACTATTGACGAAGATTACGACATTATAGTTAAACTGGATGCCGACCTGATACTACCCCCTGATTATTTTGAGACCGTTTTAAACGAGTTTAAAAAAGATGAGAAGATAGGTATGGTGGGTGGTTTTGCCTATATTGAAAAGAATGGCGAC
This sequence comes from Flavobacterium subsaxonicum WB 4.1-42 = DSM 21790, assembly GCF_000422725.1. Classification (GTDB taxonomy): domain Bacteria; phylum Bacteroidota; class Bacteroidia; order Flavobacteriales; family Flavobacteriaceae; genus Flavobacterium; species Flavobacterium subsaxonicum. The sequence goes on along the minus strand of NZ_AUGP01000018.1, from coordinate 96,830 downwards.
TGGGTTATTGAGAGCCTTACTGATAAGGACCACATACGTGGGGCGTTTAAAGCCTACCGCAAGGCACTGTTTATGCAAATGGGCGGCCTGCGCACCGCTATGGGCTGGGATACGGCCGATGAGCTCCTGGCCAAATTTTACGGTTGGCAGGTGGTTACCATAGAGCGCCTAAAGGTAAAGCACCTTAAGCCTACCGGGGCCAACTACAACAAAGCGGCGCGCTACAAACAGGGCGAGGCCTTTTACACCCTGGGCTATGGGCTGCTAATTACTACCATTGCAGGCGCCAAGCTTGCCATGCGCAAAAACAAGCCGCTGCTTTTTATAGATTACATTAAAGGTTTTTTAAAGGCTAAAGCCGAAAAAAGGCCGCTTTTGGTAACCGCAGAGCAGGCTAAATTTATTAAAGCCTACCGTTGGAAGAAGATGAAAGCCAAGATTTTTTAAGCAGAAAAGTATTAAAAAACTATTAACTAATAATGTAAACCGAATACAAATCGGTACATTAGCCAATATTTTCCCCGCTAATAAATGATCAAGATATTAAACCAGATAGGCAAATATTTCCTTATGTTAAAGGAGGTTTTTAACAAACCAACCAAATGGGTGGTTATGAAGCCCTTAATATTTAAGGAAATGGACGACCTTATTGTAGGATCTATGGCTATAGTAGCCTTTATTTCTTTCTTTATAGGAGGTGTTGTTGCCATACAAACAGCACTTAACCTTACCAACCCGCTTATACCAAAATCGCTTATTGCATTTGCAACAAGGCAATCGGTTATATTAGAGTTCTCCCCTACCTTTATTTCTATTATTATGGCGGGTCGTGCCGGTTCTTACATAACATCGAGTATTGGTACTATGAGGGTTACAGAGCAAATAGACGCGTTAGAGGTTATGGGTGTTAACTCGCTTAACTACCTTGTTTTCCCTAAAATCATTGCTTTGTTATTGTACCCTTTCGTAATATCGGTATCTATATTTTTAGGTATCATTGGGGGATGGTTAGCCGGTGTTTACGGCGGCTTTATTTCGAGCGACGAATTTATTACCGGTATACAGTCGGGCTTTATACCGTTCCACATAGCATACGCATTTATTAAAACATTCCTTTTTGGGTTTGTTTTGGCAACCATACCATCGTTTCATGGCTTTTACATGAAGGGTGGCGCACTCGAAGTAGGTAAAGCCAGTACAACATCATTTGTTTGGTGCTGTGTGGTAATTATCTTAATCGATTATCTATTAACCCAAATACTACTAAGCTAATGATAGAAATTAAAGACATTGAAAAATCATTTGGCGACAGTAAAGTACTTAAGGGTATTTCGGCCACTTTTGAGTCCGGTAAAACCAACCTTATTATTGGGCGAAGCGGTAGCGGTAAAACCGTTATGCTTAAAACACTTTTGGGCATACATACCCCAGATGCAGGTACCATTTCGTTTGACGGAAGGATATACGACCAACTGTCGCCCGATGAAAAAAGGGCATTGCGAACCGAAATTGGAATGGTTTTTCAGGGTAGCGCCCTGTTTGACTCGATGACGGTTGAAGAAAATGTGGCGTTTCCGCTGCGTATGTTTACCAACAACCGCACTAAAGAGATAAAATCGCGTGTAAACGAGGTGTTAGACCGCGTTAACCTTAAAGATGCCAACCGCAAATTTCCTAACGAAATATCGGGCGGTATGCAAAAAAGGGTAGCCATTGCCCGTGCCATTGTAAACAACCCCAAGTATTTGTTTTGCGATGAGCCCAACTCCGGCCTTGACCCAGAAACATCGATTGTTATTGATGAGCTGGTGCAGGAAATTACAAAAGAGTATAACATTACTACGGTTATCAACACCCACGATATGAACTCGGTTTTACAGATTGGCGAAAAGATCGTCTTCTTAAAAAACGGACTTAAAGAGTGGGAAGGCGATAACGAGCAGATACTGGAAACCAGGAATAAATCGATCGTAGAGTTTGTGTATTCGTCTGACCTGTTTAAAAAAGTACGCGAAAGCCTGCTTGCCGAAGAGGAAGAGAATCACAACCACCACAACCATAATAACGATAAAGCTTAGGTAACCCCTAAGCTTTTTTTATGCCCTGCCGGTAAAATAGTCCTCTCTTCCTCCCGATAGCTATCGGCTCCTGAAAAGAGAGCACAGCGAGTTGTGCCACAACCGCGGCGGCAAACGAGATAGTGTTATACTGATTTCTATAATAAAATTGCCGTTAGTCCTCTCCCCCAAACCCCTCTCCGAAGAAGAGGGGAGCCTGTAACGGGTACAGTTTGCGAAATCGTCTGATATTTTAACACAATCCAAAACGGTTAAGTGAAGCTGTCCCTATCCTTTAAAGAGGGGTTGGGGTGAGGTTACGACTGCCTTTCAACGAAAGCCAAAACATCCAAAATCAAAAAGAGCCCGGGTTTCCCCAAGCTCCTTTCTCTATAAAAGTAGTAGTGTAAGTTAGTGCATATCGCGTTGCAGGTATACCCAGCCCGTTACCTGTTTGCCATCTAAAAGGGTAATGGCATAAAAATAGGTACCGGTAACAAGGTCGCCTTTATTAGACTGGCCGTACCATTCGTCTATGTAATTTTCTTTTTCGTACACCTGCAGGCCATAGCGGTTAAATATTTTTAAGTATTTAACGTTAAGCCCGGCAAGGTTTAAATTGTCGTTAAGGCCATCTCCGTTAGGCGATATACCTTTGCTTATGGTGCAGCCGGTATTGGGCACATTTAGCGTTGCCGTACCCTTACATCCATCTGTATTAGTAACGGTTACCTTATAATCGCCCGGAGCAAGGCCTGTAATAGCAGCTTCGGTACCGGTATAGCTGTATCCGGCAGGGCCAGACCACACTATAGTTTTAACATTGGTTAAAGAGGCAAGGTTAGTAATGCCTAAAACAAAGTCGGTCCCGGTGCAGCTGCCCTCTATTGCAACCTCAAACGGAATGTTACCAATTTCCAGCGTTATCAGTGCGGTGTCGGTACCATCGCAACGGTTTACAATATATTTAAAAACATAGGTACCGGACGGAACCGCTGCTGTGCCAAATACACTGCCTGTAAGCGTGCCTGCGTTGCTTACATTTTGCCATGTGCCACCGGCATCATACGTGCCCGATAAGTACGCCGAAAGGTCGATACTTAAATCAGGGTTGCAAAAGGCAATAGTAGCATCATTACCCGCCTGTGGCACCTGTAATGGTGTTGTATACTGCAGTACCATATCTATACAAGAGCCCGGTGTGGTAGATACAATGTGCAGCATATAGGTACCGGCATCGTCCTGAGGGATAAAAGCAGGAAAATCCAGCGTATTAGTGGTACTTAATATAGTACCCGGGTTACCTTCCTTCCACCACTGGTAGGTTAAAAAAGTATATTGCGGCACCGTTAAATAGCTAATTCCGCCGGTACAAAAGCCATCTCCCTCTATTTCCAAGGGGTTTAGTGTTGTAATATCATACAGTATATTAATTACGTTACTGCAGGCATCTGTAACCTGAAAATTATAAACAGCCTCTTCTAACGCTAAAAACACATTAGATCCGGCATTATTAACCACAAAGGGCTGTCCGTTTTTTGTAGTAATACTGTATTGCAACGGTGCTTTGCCTGTAGCCTCTATAATTACCTCGGCAAGGCCGTTATCGCACGGAAAGGCATAGGCAGCCGTAATTTGAGGCTTGCCGGTATAGGTAAAAGTATATATTTGGTTAGTGCAATACGCAGCAGTATAATTAGTACCATTAGGCAGCACATAAAAAGCCTTAACGATCCTGAATGTGCCTGTAAACGGGTTGTTGGCATTATACTGATTATTAAATAGCTGATACGAATTTTGCGGACTAAAAAACCCCGGAAAGGGCTGCCCCGTTAAAGGGTTTTCCCACTGCTGGGTTACCTCATTAAATTTTTGCAGCCAAAATGTTACCGGTAAGCTCTGCGTATTATCGCTAAATTCAAGATCGATATCAAAAGATCCGCAATTGGGTATTATCTGGGTATTGTTATTAAAAATCTCATACCCTTCAATCTCCAAAGTGGTGGTTCTTAAATTTCCGCAGGTATCTGTCATCTCAAAAGTATAGGTTCCGGCGGGTAACGAATTAAGGTAAACAGCGCTGCCATCCTCACTAATACCCGCAGAGGCATCAAAAGGCAATTGCCCAAAGTCATCCGGCGCTACCGTAATAGATGCCGTATCTAATACATTGCCTGTAATAAATAACACAACACTGCCCTCGCCCACATTGCATCCCGGGGCCTGCCCCGAAAAAACATTATAATTTACAGGCGGGGCAATTATACTAACAGGAATAGTATGAGAATTTCCGCATTCGTCTACAAGCTCAAGAACGTAATCTCCCAAGGGCATATTGCCAATTAAAAATTCAAAACCATCTATGTAAGACGATACATCCTGCGGAACAGCATATCCGGCAGGAGCCGCCACAATATGCACCGAAACTATATTACGATTAAAAGCAGTTTTTATATATATTACGCCCTGGCAGGTTGCCTGCTCTACACTACCGGTGGCCAGTGGTATGCCTTCGCCCAGAATTTGTATATCGTGCGTAGCTGTGCGCCCGCAGGCATCGGTAATTTGTATGGTATAATCGCCGTAAGGCAGCGGGTTGCTGTCTGACCCATACATAAGAGCCTCTGTAGTAATTGCAGGATACGATGTATTGTATGCCCCCGGGTTAAAACCGGCAGGCGCGTTGGTAAAGGCTATACTACCCGGCAAACGGTAATTAGCCATTATAAAACCAAAATAAAAATTATTACAGCTATCGGTTTCTAACCCTGCCACAAAATCAAACTTACGGTTTATTATAAATTCGTTATAGGCAAACTCATTGCCGCAGGCATCGGTTATAACCACATCATAAGAATATTCCTGATCGTTATAAAAAGGCAGTTCAGTAAACAGTAAGTTTATTTGTGGCACAGTGCCCATTTCTACCTGTTGTGTAACCACCACATTAGCACCCCCGCCGGGTGGGTGCACAATAAACTCGAAATTTAGCGGCCACAAAATTTGTGCTCCGTTTAACACTGCACTAAAACTATGCTTTACCGTTATAGTATTGCACGATGGCAATTGCCCGTACGGAAATTCCTGCCCAAAAAAATCTATACCCGTAAGGGCTGTCTGCAATTGCACTGTGGTAACAAAGGCATCGCCACAGGCATCATAAACCCTTACCTGATACTGCCCTGCCGGCAGGCCGGTAAAAACATTAGAGGCCTGCTGCCCCACCAGTACAGGGCCGGCAATAATTTCGTAGCCAATGGCAGTACCAGATAGTACATTAACCGTTATTGTGCCAGTAGTGCCACAAAGCGTGCCTTCCGCTGTATAGCTTAACGGCACTATGTTATCTATAATGGTAGCATTGCCTGTGGCAGTATTAAACGTATTGTTTAAGGTTTGGGTTGCCAGTACCATATAATTACCCGCAACAAGGTTTTGGGCATTATTTACCGTAACAGTTGTAACAGGCGTAGTAGTATTGGGCAGTAAGTAAACTTCAAACTCTATAGATGCGCCGGGGGTTGTGCCGTTAACTGTAAAGCTTAACGAACCATTGCCTAAACAGGTTTGATGTGTAGCAGTAACGCCAATAGTAAACGGTGCCAACTGGGCATAAGAGCTTTGGGCTATGCACAATAACAGGATTGTGCATAACCGAAACAATAATTTTTTCATAGTGTGTAGGGCTTAATTCAGTTCTCGCTGCAGGTATATCCACCCGGTAACTTCTTTACCGGCAGAGAGGGTTATTACATAATAATACGTACCGGTAACCAGGTCGCCTTTGTCCGACTGGCCATACCATTCGTTTAGGTACATTGCTTTTTCATAAACCTTTAAACCATAGCGATTAAATATCTTTAAGTGCCTAACATCAAGGTTAGAAAGATCAAAGCTATCGTTAAGGCCATCTGCATTAGGCGATATACCTTTTGGTATAATACAACTTGTATTTTCTATAGGCAGCGTTGCAGTGGCTATACAGCCATCGGCATTTACAACTGTTACAATATAATCTCCCGTAGTAAAATTAGTAATGGTAGCCTCAGGCCCGTTAAATGTAAAGTTATTGGGGCCTGTCCAGCTGTACTGGGCAGTATCGCCAAGTTCGTCCTGGTTGGTAACACTAATAATATATTCGTAATTAACGCAGCCACCTTCAACAGTTATATCAAAAGCATTATCGTTAGGCGAAACTATTATTTGCTGGGCAGCCGTGCAGCCATCGTTATTTACAATAACAAGATAAACGCCGGTTTCAGATATTTCTACATCGCCGTTGGTAGCATCGGGCTGTACAATGCTGTTATGATACCACGTGTATACTATTGACGGATTTGGTGTAAAGTTAACAGGTACAACCGATAGCACGGTAGACTGCCCATTACAAAGCTGCGCAGCACCCTGTAATGTAAATTGCGGTATCGGCTTAACGTTTACTGCAACCGACGCTAAAGGCGACGGGCAGCCATCTATCGTTACCATAACCGAATATGTGCCCGATGCCGCTACGCCTGCGTTATTTATAACCGGGCTGGCAAATGACGATGTAAAGCCGTTAGGACCCGTCCACTGGTAAATAGCACCATTTGGCGCTGTAGCAATTAGCTGTATGTTGCCACCTTCGCACAAGCTTGCCACCTGTGTTACAACCGGGGCAGAAGGAATGTTTTTTATGGTTATTGTTACGGTAGTATCGTCTGAAAGGTTACAGGTACCGCTAACGATGTATTTAAATTCGTAAGTGCCCGCTGCCACACCGCTCGTATTTAGCATACTGCCGGTAAGGGTACCAACACTGCTAACATTTTGCCATATACCGCCGGCATCAAAAGGTGCAGTAAGGTAGGTAGAAAGATCTATAACCGACCCATCGTTACAAAATGATGCAGCCGTGCCTGTACCTGCATTGGGCAGTATGTTTGGCAATAGCGGATAAATAAGGGTCTGGTTAAGGCATGAGTTAGGATTAGTAGACGTTATAACCAAAACGTAGTTACCGGCATCTGTAGCCGAATTATACGCCGGGAAGGTTAACGTACCTGTAGTGCTTAAAATTACACCGGGGTTATCCTGTGCATACCATTGGTACGAAACAAACGAGAACTCTGGTATGGCAAGCGTTATAGGGTCGCCCTCGCAGGTGCCGGTTTGCTCAATTCCAAATTCGTCCAGCTCGCTAATATCTACCACCTGGTTTACTATATTGCCGCAATCGTCTGTAACCGAGAAATTATATAAACCTTCGGCAAGGCCGGCAAAAAGGTTAGAGCTGCCATTATCTACAGGAAACGGAAGGCCATCTTTAGTAGTAATAGAGTAATTAAACGGCGGTACGCCAAAAACCTCTACAATAACCTCTGTAAGGCCATTAGTACACGGAAAACCGTATACATTTGTAATTACAGGCAGGCCAAGAAATTCGAAATTATACACTTCTTTTATACAGCGGCTAACCGTTATTACACCGTTGCTATATACATAATATACTTTTAATACCCTGAACTGGCCTGTAGACTGTATGTCTAAATTTAGCTGGTTATTAAGTATGGTAAGCGAGTTAGCCAGTGCAGGCAACGTACCCTCTGTATAAGCAACTCCTGTGTAGGGATGCCCCCATGTACCGGTAACCGTATTATATTTTTGAAGAAAAAACGCCTCAAGGTAGCCGTTAGACAAATGTTGTGCATTAAGGTAAAAAGAGCCGCAATGCGGTTCTATGGTAAAGTTATTAATTTGTTCGTGGTAACCTTCTATAACTACATCTTTGGTACGCGTGGTACCACATTCGTCTACAGTAAAAAAAGTATAGGTACCTGCGGGTAAAGAATTCATATAAAAAGCACCGTTAGCAGCAATGTTTGCCGATACATCTAACGGAAGCTGCTGGTTAAAATCCGGCGCTGTGGTTTGTGTTATAATTACGGTTTCAAAGCTGGCTTCCGCCGAAAGGCGTACCGATCCTTCTCCCTCTGCACAGCCAGGGTGCTGTGCCACGTTAACATTAGGGCCTCCGTTACCGGGCTGTACAATAATAGTCTCGGTATACTCATCGCCACAGCTATCTGTAAATTCAAAAACATAGGTACCCAGTGGCAGGTTAGCCATTTCAAAAGCACCAAAGGCATTAACAAAAGCAAGCACATCCTGCGGTACTGTAAAACCCGGAGGGCCTGCCGTAATTTCTATAGCTTCTATAAACCTGCCCGGCACCAAAATGGTTACAGTACCGGTGGTACTGCCACAAAGTGCAACAACGGTTATAATGGGGTTTACATCCGGCGGATCTACTTCAAAAGTAAATGTAGCGGTATGCCCACAGCTATCGGTTATGCCAACAGTATAACTTCCGCTGGGTACAGCATTGCCGGCACCGCCAAAAAATATCTCTTCATCTCCGTTAGCATAATTAGGATAGTCATCGTTAAAATCGGCAGGCACAAAACCTTCCGGTGCCGATGTAAAGTTTAGCGTAAATGCCCCAAAATAATTGTTAGGTATTACTTGAAAATACTGGTCATCGCAATTTGGGTAGGCGGGTATAGCCGCCACCGTTAATTTTTGGTTTACAATATTATTGTTTTTTGTATAGACGTTGCCGCAGGCATCGGTAATTTTTAAATTGTAGGTATACTGCTGGTTATGGTAAAAAGGTATTGTACTTACAATTTGGTTATCGTCTCCACCGGCTGTAACGGTTTGTGTTACTATAATTGGTGTGCCACCACCCGGAGGTGTTACTGTGTACTGAAACGTTAGCGGAAAAAATATATCCTGGCTTGGCAGGCAATAGTAATGGTGCTGAATATTTATGGTAGTACACGATGGCAGCTCGCCACCCGGAAAGATTACAGGATCTATATTAATGTTGGTGGTTAATTGTATAAGCGTTACACTAACTACAACGGCTTCGCCACAGTTATCAAAAACCCTAACCTGGTAAAGGCCTGTTGGCAGGTTATTAAATACGTTAGATGCCTGTGCGGGTGCGGTTACGGGGCCGGCGTTAATTTCGTAAGAAACAGCGGTGCCCGTTAACACGTTTACGGTTATTTTACCATCGTTACCACAACGCACATGGGTGGGCACCGGCGTAAAAGTAAGCAGCACTACATTGTTTATAATAGTTGCAGTAGCTGTACTTGTATTGGTTTGCCCCCCTAAAGATTGTGTTGCCACAACCTGGTAGTTACCGGCAACTAAGCCCACAACATTATTGGTGGTTGTGGTAGCCACAGGAACGGTGGTATTGGGCAGTAAATACACGTTATAATCTATACTTGCACCCGGTGTGGTGCCTGTAACTGTAAATGTAAGGGTACCATTGCCAAGGCAGGTTTGCGGGGTTGGGGTGGCCGTAAGGGTAAAGTTAGCCAGCTGCGCAAAAGAGGTTGCTGTAAAGAGCAGGAAAAACAATAGTGTAAAAAACGTTTTGGCGTGTAAAGTTTGTTTCATATAGGGGAGATTTTGCAATAAATATAGTGGTTTAAGTTGGGTAAGAAAAACTTTCTTAAATTTAACATAACAGTTATAACTGCCAATACCCTACTTACGAAAACGATATTTCTAACATCTTATACACCACATATATATAGGAGACGCAAAAAAACTTAAAAGGTTGCGTTGTTGTTAATCAAAATCTTAAAATAAAGAAGTATTACAAATTTTACGGCAATAATTCTACCTCGGCATTAGGGTTAAAAAGGTACACCCTGCCGCTACTTATTTCCTGGCATTCAAAACGTTTTATGCGTTGTGCCCCTTTTTTAAAGACCTTGCCGTTGTGTATGCGGAATAACGCCCCATACGGAACTTCGAAAATATAATTTTTATCCGTTTTTTCGTCAAACTGCTTTAACGCCAAAGACAGTGTAGCATCGGTATCGCTACTGGCTTTAGGATTCCTGAAATGCCTTGCCAGCAACGGCAGCAAATGCCCGGGAAAAATCTCGGGCCGTATAAAGGGTACCATAAGTCTTTGAAAAGTAAGTTTCCACTCGTCGCCGTGGGGTTTAATATTGCGTCCAAATTTTTCGAAAGCGGCAAGGTGGGCAATTTCGTGCACCAGCGTAATTAAAAAACGGTATTGGTTTAGGCTGGCATTTACCGTAATACGGTGGTACCCGCTGGCATCGCGATGATAATCGCCATGGCGGGTAACGCGGTCGTTTACAATTTTTAGGTGTACGCCGTACAGCTTTATGAGCTCAAAGAGTGGCGCAACAGCATGTTCGGGCAAATAGCGTGCTAATACGTCTGTCAAACTTATAAAAATTTATGGCGTAGTGCTGCTTACCTGTAGCACCTTACCGTTGTAGTAAGTATTGCCGGTTAAGGCAAAATTATAAATATAGTCGGCCATTTGCTTAGGCGAAAGCGGAGCCTCATACCCCGGAAAAGCCTCCTGGAGCATCTCTGTATTAACAGCGCCCAAAGCCAGCACATTAAAGGCAATACCCTGCTCTTTGTATTCTTCGGCCAAAAGTTCTGATAAGGTAATTACCGCCCCTTTGCTGGAGCTATAGGCCGATAGCCCGCCAAACTTCATGGTGCCCTGTACGCCGCCCATACTGCTTATGGTAACCACGTGGCTGCCCTTAGCCATAAACGGCAGCACAGCCCTGTTTAAAGCCGCTACACCAAATACGTTTACTTTATAGATGTATTCAAATTCTTCGGCAGAAATTTCGCCGAAAGGTTTTAAGATCAAAGCCCCGGCATTGTGTATAACAATATCTACACTGTGCCATGTATTTTGTACAATCTCTTTTACAGCGGTGGCGTTCTGGGTTTCGGCAAGGTCCAGTTGCAGGCATGTAATATTAGCATTTTCTAAAAGTGCCTGTGGCGTTTTACGCGAAATGGCCAGTATGTTGTGCCCGGCAGCAGCAAACTGAAGGGCAAGCTCATAGCCTATGCCCCTGCTGGTACCGGTAATAATAATATTTTTCATTGTTATTTTTTCTTCATTACAATATCGTTTGTTTTGGAGTTTACCATTTTATCGGTAACCGGAATCATCTCCTGTATAAACAACGTCATGTGTTTGGTATCCATGTGTTCAAAATCGTCTTCTACCTTGTGGTAGTAGGCAAAATTTTCGAAGTCAAAGGTACATATTGTTTGCGATGGTTTTTGGAATTCGTTGTAAAATGAGTAGTTGTCTGACCTGCGGAACAGCTGGTATTTCATCTCCACATCAAGGTAGCCAATAAGTTTTTTACCGGCATATTCGTTAATCTTGTCGCCCATGGTGCTCATTCCGTATCCGGTAAGGTAAGCCATAATATCGCGGTTCATGGCTACGCCCACCATTTCAAAGTTAAGCATTGCATACAGGTTAAAGTTTTGCGCCTTTAGCTTTACCGCAAGGCTTTGCGAACCCAAAAGGCCTTTCTCTTCCCCCGAAAAATAGCAGAACAAAATACTGCGCTTGTTGTTTTTGGTCTTGCCAAAATAGTTTACCAGTTCGCTTACCGTAGTTACCCCACTGGCATCATCGTTAGCACCGTTGTAAATACTATCAGCCCCCACAGCTGCCTTAAGCTCTGTACCAATATGGTCGTAATGTGCACCAAAAACCACAAACTCATTTTTAAGTTTTGGGTCGGTGCCCTCCAAGTAACCAATTACATTGTAAGTAGGTTTCTCGAAATTGGTAAGCGTATCTTTATACGTAGCAAAATAAGGCTTAACCCCATTTTTTACAAAAACATCTTCTAAATATTGTGCTGCCTGCTCCAGGCCTTTACTCCCCGCTTCGCGGCCTTTTAACTCGTCTGCCGACAAAAACTTAAGCGTTGCCGCCACCGATTTTTCGTCTACCTTATAATTTTTAGCCGACGTTTTTTGTGCACACGATAATGCCGAGCAGCCCAAAGCCACCAGAAGAAGGAATGTTCTTTTCATAAAGGTTTGTTTACTTAGCTAAAGTAATAAAAAAATGGCTACGACCGTTTTACTTTAGAAGATGAAGAGGCAGGGCGTAAGACATCTATTTTTACGAGCGCAGGATTCATAATCCTGATGCCATCATTTTAAACAATTGTCCTAAACGTTAGGTTTACCCTTGGCTTGTTAACCAGTTTTGTGGGCGGCAGGCGGTGCAGCCAGTGGGTTTGGGTCTGGTCTTTCATAACCAGGAGGCTGCCGTGCTCTAACACCATTGCAACTACCTCTTTAGTTTCTTTATGTTTAAATGCAAATTTGCGTTCGGCACCAAAACTAAGCGAACCTATAGCACCATTCTTTTTAAGGTCTTTTTCGCCATCGCTATGCCACGCCATACCCTCTGTACCGTCGTGGTATAGGTTAAGCAGGCAGGAGTTAAATGTCTCGCCGGTTTGCGCTTCGATAATGGCTTTTAGTTCTAACAGTTCGGGCGTCCAGGGTAGCGCCTGTTTGGTGGTATTGCTGTAAGTATACTCAAACGGAAGTTCGCCATACCAGGCCACTTTGCGTTTGGTAATAATGTGCTTGCCAAAAATAACGGCTTCGTCGTTTTTCCACTCAATGGTTTCAAGCAGCACTTTTAAGTAATGGTTGGCTTTATCAAACGGCATTAGCTTGCCGTAATAATTTACAGTACCGTCTTTGGGCAAAAAATTATGGGTGCTGGTTACCTCGTTACCAAATAAATCCATTACTATTTTATTGATGATTTAAACGCTACTGACCTTTGCAAAGTTACGCAGAATATTATTTGTTTATGGCAAATTATAAGGGCTGCCTATGCTGCATAACAGGGCATAATAAGTAAATAAAAAAATATTATTATCTTTACAGTGAATAAAAAACAATACTGAATGAATTTAAATGGCGATATAATAATAATCGAAGATGATTACGAAGACAGGGAGTTTTTGAATGAAATAATTGTAGAGGTACTGGCGCATAACGGCTATAACAATAAAATTGTGATGATCGACGACAGCTCTAAAGTGCTAAGCTATCTGAGAGCTGCATCAGAGTCGCCTTTTTTAATTATCTCTGATATTAATATGCCAGGCATGGATGGCTTTAAGTTGAGGCAGCAAATATTTGAAGACCAGGATTTAAATGATAAATGCATACCCTACATTTTTTTAACCACATCTGGAGATAATGTGGAGCTGATGAAAAAAGCCTACGGACTTTCTATTCAGGGTTATTTTACAAAGCCTAACGACTATGCAGAGTACAAACTCTTAATGTCTGACATTATCAGATACTGGAAGGTAGCCAAGATTGCCAACCGCGTTGGCTATAACGGTTAAGGCACAACATACGTTAAAACACAAAAGCCGGCATATTCTGCCGGCTTTTGTGTTTTAATACTCAATCAAATTTTAATGTAGGTTTGTGTTCTTTTATCCTAAACTTTTCATCGGTATTAATTAATGTCATAATAATGCCTAACGTTTCCAGATTGGGTGGAAGGCTGCTAACATCCAACTTTTTAATCCTGGTATCGGTTAACGATAAATACTTTAGATTTGGTATTGCTGCAAGCTGAACAGGCAATGCGGTAACCTCGCAATTTTCTATACGCAATACTTTTATTTTTTGCAGGTTTTTAATACCGGGAGGTATCTCTGTAATTTCGCAACCCCGTACCATTAAATATTCTAAATTGGTTAAACCCGGTATCCATTCAGGAAACTCCTCAAAAGGCACGTTGAGGATGCTTAACTTTGTAAGCGTTTTTAACTGCCCGATTTGTTTTGGCAGATAAGGCGCATGATAAATGTTCGTCTGAATATTTAACGATCGTATCTTTGTGAATTTTAAAAATTCAGCACCATGATCATTCAGGTTATCAGGAAATGAAAGACGTAATTTCTTTACCCGCCCAGGTTTTAGCAATGCCCTGCTTAGGTTATTAAATTCGCCAAAAAACAATTCTCTAAATCTGCCCATACCACGTAGTTTGTAATTACAAACATACTTATTTTAAACAAAATACCCGTCCTGAAAAAATCAGGACGGGTATTTTTATACCAGTTGCAGTGTGGCTTATGCCAGCATAGTAACCGGGTTTTCTATGTACAATTTAAGTGTTTGAAGGAACTGTGCACCCGTTGCGCCGTCTATAGTACGGTGGTCGCAGGTTAAAGTAACCATCATGGTATTACCCACTACAATTTGCCCGTTTTTAACAACCGGTTTTTGTACAATGGCACCTACCGAAAGTATAGCCGAGTTAGGCTGGTTGATGATAGAAGTAAACTCCTGGATACCAAACATACCTAAGTTAGATACTGTAAACGTGCTGCCTTCCATTTCGGCAGGAGCAAGTTTTTTGTTTCTTGCTTTACCGGCAAGGTCTTTAACAGCACCGCCAATTTGAGAAAGGCTCATGTTATCGGTAAATTTAAGTACCGGCACCAAAAGGCCATCTTCTACAGCAACGGCAACACCAATACTTATGTGTTTGTTGTAAATGGTAACATCGTCTTTCCACTGGGTATTAACCTGTGGGTGCTTGCGAAGCGCCATAGCACATGCCTTAATAACAAGGTCGTTAAACGACACTTTTGTATCCGGCACTGCATTTATAACACCACGGCTTGCCATAGCATTGTCCATATCAAGCTCTATCGTTAAGCTGTACTCCGGTGCAGTAAATTTAGATTCGGCCAAACGGCGTGCAATAACTTTACGCATTTGGTTGTTTTTAACCTCTTCTGTAGCAACTTCGCCAGTTGGCACATAAGCCGGTTTAGCAGCAGCCTGCTCTTTAGCCGGTGCAGATGCAGCAGCTTCTTTAGCAGGAGCAGCGGCGGCAGCCGGTGTAAAGTTCTCGATGTCTTTTTTAACTATACGTCCGTTCTCACCAGATCCTTTTACCTGGTCAAGGCTAACACCTTTATCCTGGGCAATTTTACGGGCAAGTGGCGAAACAAACACCCTGCCGCCATCGTTAGATGCTGCCGGGGCAGCCTCCTGGGCTTTAGGAGCTTCTTTAGTTTCTTCTTTTTTATCGTCAGCTTTAGCTTCGGCAGGTTTGTCTTCGCTTTTGCTTTCGGCAGCAGCAGGAGCACCTTTACCAATATTGCTAACATCTGTACCTGCAGGGCCTATAATGGCAAGAACGCTATCAACCGGGGCCGACTCGCCTTCTTTAATACCAATAGACAATAAAGTACCGGCGTTAAACGATTCAAACTCCATAGTAGCTTTATCCGTCTCTATCTCAGCAAGAATGTCGCCTTCTTTAATCTCATCGCCTACTTTTTTAAGCCATGTAGCCACAGTACCTTCGGTCATTGTATCGCTAAGGCGAGGCATAGTAACTACAACAACACCTTTAGGCAATGCCGCAGGGGCTGCTTTTTTATCTTCTGTAGGTTTTTCTTCAGCTTTAGGTTCAGCCGCTTTTTCTTCGGTTTTAGCTTCAGCTTTCTCTTCTTTAGGAGCTTCTTCTTTTTTATCAGAAGCACCTTCAGATGATCCGCCTTTACCGTCAAGAAGCGCCTGGTAGTCTTCGCCTTCTTTACCAATAACAGCAAGAACACTATCTACCGGGGCAGTATCGCCCTCTTTGATTCCTATATATAATAAAGTTCCGGCATCAAATGCCTCAAACTCCATAGTTGCTTTATCTGTTTCAATTTCTGCAAGTATATCACCTTCTCTTATGGTGTCACCTACTTTTTTAAGCCACGTTGCCACAGTACCCTCAGTCATGGTATCGCTAAGGCGTGGCATGGTAATAATTTTTGCCATGGTTATTATTGTAGTTTATGTGGTAAAAAAGGATAATTTTCCTGATCGTAAACAACGTCGTACATAACGCTAAGATCCGGGTACGGAGACTCTTCTGCAAATTGTTCGCACTCTGCAACAAGGTCTTTAACCCTTGCATCGATTGTTTCAATTTCTTCGTCTGTAGCGTATTTGTTTTCTTTTATAATATCAAGCACCTGTGTAATAGGATCTATTTTACGGTACTCTTCTACTTCGTCTTTAGTTCTGTAATGTTGTGCATCACTCATAGAGTGGCCTCTGTAACGGTACGTTTTCATTTCTAAAAACGTTGGCCCGTCTCCGCGGCGTGCCCTGTCAATCGCTTCGCTCATAGCTTCGGCAACTTTAACGGGGTTCATACCATCTACCGGCCCGCATGGCATTTCGTAGCCAAGGCCCAGTTTCCAGATATCGGTGTGGTTAGCAGTACGCTCTACAGAGGTACCCATTGCGTAACCGTTATTCTCTACAATAAATACTACAGGCAGTTTCCATAGCATTGCCATGTTAAATGCCTCGTGTAACGATCCCTGGCGGGCAGCACCATCACCAAAATAAGTAAGGGTAACACCACCGGTTTCAAAATATTTATCGGCAAAAGCCAAACCTGCTCCAAGAGGAATTTGACCACCAACGATACCGTGGCCGCCATAAAAACCTTTTTCTTTAGAAAATATGTGCATAGAGCCACCTAAACCTTTAGAGGTACCGGTTGCTTTACCAAGAAGCTCTGCCATAACGCGGCGAGGGTCTACACCCATACCAATTGGTTGCGGGTGATTACGGTAAGCAGTTATCATTTTATCTTTAGAAAGGTCCATAGCGTGCAGTGCTCCTGCAAGTACTGCTTCCTGGCCGTTGTATAAGTGGAGGAAACCCCTAACTTTTTGCTGAATGTATAAAGCTGCAAGTTTATCTTCAAACTTTCTCCAAAACTGCATGTCTTCATACCATTTTAGGTAGACTTCTTTTGTGATTTCTTTCATTGCTCAATTATGTTGCTCGTGTAAATAAAAAATTTAGAGATACGCAAAAAGTTTCCTCACACTAATTTGCGAAATGCAAAAATACTATTTCAATTTAATAACTAAAAAATTTAAACCAAGTATTTTATTTATTTTTAAAACCGTAATGTTATAAAACAGTAAAGGAGATTTAAAACTAAATCTCCTTTACTGTTTTATGTTGTAATACTACCCCCGATTAATTTAACCCGGAAAAGTTCTACCCTACTAATACTCGTCCCAGTCGTCGCCAAAGTTAAATGTAAGCGAGAAACGAAGTGTGTTTTCTAACGGGTTTCTTACTTTAGAAGCAGAGAACAGGTAAGACACATCTATTTTAATTACATTGTATTTAAAACCTGCACCCATAGAGAAAAACTTACGGGCTCCTTTTAGCTCATTTTCGTTAAAATAACCAAGACGGAACATAAAGGCGTTGTTATACGTATATTCTGCACCAATAGAGTAAGTAATTTCTTTTAGTTCTTCTTTAAGGCCATCGGGCGCATCGCCAAACGATTTAAAGATACCAGATACCCAGTTAACATCGTTATAATCCTGCAACCTCTGTTGGTATTCTGCTGTGGCAGCAGCCTGCTCTTCATCGGTAACCTCGCCATCGTTGTTAACATCGGGCGCTATAGTAGCCGGAGGTGTTGGCACTAATAGTTTTGCGAACTCTACGTTTACACCAACGGTGTTGTATTCGTCGAAAATAAAATCGAAACCTGCACCCAGCCTAAGGTTAGATGGCAAAAAGTTGTCGCTTGTATCATCATTATCATAACTGATTTTAGGACCTAAGTTCTGCATATTGAAACCTGCCCTCCAACGACCATCAAAATCAGCATAAGCTGTTTCTTCAGACTGGTAGAACGCTGCGATATCAAACGCATATGATGTAGCCGCACTTGCATCAGAGCTTCCACCCGATGTTTCAGGAATCCTTAAGTTAGAACTGATAAAACGACCCGCAACTGCCATCGAAAAGCGTTCGTCAAGCTTTAGCGAGTACGATAAATCTACCGCAAGCTCACTTGGCCTTCTGGTTACGCCAATATCATCCGGGCTGTTTCTTAATTCAATATCACCAAGTCCAAAATAACGAAGGCTACCGGCAAAGGCCATACGCTCGTCGAATTTGTTGTAATACGTTACCTGCCCAAGCGAAATATCGTTAGCAATACTGGTAAGGTAAGGCGTATAACTTGCAGAAAGGCCCTGCGACTTAAGCGCGAAGGCATATTTTGCGGGATTCCACTGTTGTGAGAAAACATCTGTAGATGTAGCCACACCCTGATCTGCCATACCGGCGGCCCTGGCATCTGCTGCGATAAGTAAAAACGGTACACCCGTAGTTATTACCCGATCGTTATCCTGGGCTTTTGCCGATTGAAATCCTACAAAACACAGGGCAATAAAAAGTATTTTTTTCATTCTGTTATTGATAATTTAAGGGTCACAAATATACTATTTTTTACAGCAAAACAAGTTTTTCATACTTTTCTGCTCTTTTATTGGTAGAAGACGACCTAACAGTGAGCTTATAAACATAAACTCCCTTGCCTATTTTGTCGCCAAAATCGTCTCGTCCATCCCATTTAATATCGCGGCATAAAAAGCCATCTGTAGTAACACTCTGGTTAATGGTTTTTACAATTTTACCGGTTACCGTAAATATTTGCACCTGAACATCAAGCAGTTCGAACGGCCTGTTGTGCGAAAACCAAAACTCGGTATAACTTACAAACGGGTTAGGATAATTAAGCACATGCTCCAGCTTAAGCTCATCGCTGCTGGCTACCACAAACTGAATCTCGGTTGTTACTAAATTATTATAAACATCCCACGCCTTAAAGGTAAGGGTATGCAGCCCTTCGGCAAGGTTAACAAACGGAAAACGTACCGTACCGGTTGTGTAATCGTCTAACGATGCCTCGTAATAGTCGTTCATAAGGTACGGATTGGTTTCATCGCCATCCAGTATCCCTATAATATCATGGCCAATACCACTGGCAGTGTTTATACCGTGGGCATCTGCCAGAAAAGCAAGCAATATAGGCGACTCGTTAGTTATGCCACCTGCCACAAACGATTCGTCGTTCATATATAACTTTACAGTTGGCGCAATATTATCTACCTCTGCGTTAATATTTACACCACCTATCTTAATAATGGTATCCTGGCCGGTTTGATCTTCGAGCACATTATTGCGTTTAGAGTAAAAACTAACGCGCCCTTCGCTTACCGGTATACGTATATCGCGCGGCACTACAAACCCAAAAGAAAACTGCCCGTTGGTAACACTTACGTTGCCCCTAAAAATAGTTTCGCCAAGGGTACTAAAATTATTAATTATCGGAACCATAATAGGATTCAGCTGCGTACCTATATTTTTTGAAGTTCCATCATTACCTAACGTTACACGCGCCGTAGGCTTATCAAAAACGCTAACCTCGAGTTCGCCATTATAATTACTAAGCTGGCTGCCATTACCATCTGTAACGCGACCACCCAGCTTAACATAAGATAAAGACTGCAACACATCTGTAGACTGGGCAACAGGCACATCGTTAATTGTAGTAAGCACAATTTTTGGCTTAGGTATAGCCAGTTTAAGGGCAGGGTCTCCAATAAAAGACACACACCTTACATATTGAGACGATACCAGCTTGGTTCGCCTTAACGCCTCGGCCATTGTAGGATAATCTAACCCGGTATTATCTGTATAATTATACAACAGCCTGGACAGGTCTTTATTAAAACTAAACGCAACACTTATAAAAATAGACCTTGTAGTAGTAATCATGGCAATAGCACCGCCACTGGTATTCCAGTAAATATATTCGCCGGCCGTTGTTTTGTACGGATTATCAAACTTGGTAAGCTGGCAGGTTGCCGTTATAAACAATGGGTATTTATACCTGTTGGTAAGCTTTTGAGCATCGCTTATTTCAAAAATACGCTCGCCGGCCATACCATTTTCGCCACCATGCCCTAAATAATTAACCACCAATGCCCCATTATTTATATTCCGCATTAGCTCATCGTGCGCCTCCGGATACCTAAACCCGCCTGCCGCTGATTGCTGCACAAAGGCATCTGTATACACCTTTCTTACATTTATAAAAGGGCGGTAGGTATTTACATCGTGAGCAACATCTTCTAACGTTGGCACAAAATCATCGCTCGTAGCATCAACATCATCAGATATCATAATATACTCATTACGCCACCTTCCGTAAGCTTCAGGCCCCATATATTCGGCAACCTTGGCAACCATCTGGTCTGCCTGGGTTTTATCATTAACCAGCATCCTGCCCACCGCAACATCAAGGCCGTCGTTAGACGTCATTGGCCCCTCGGTAGGATCCATTAGTCCGTAAAAGTCGTCTGAAACAAACGTTAACACCTCGCTATAGTCGGGCACACCAGAGCCAAACCCATGAAAAGTAGGCACTACATTGGTATTATTAGGTATGCGGTTTTTATAATCAAAAGAGGCATCGCCAAAAAGGTTAAGGTATTTTATTCGTTTAGCCGTAGTAGAAGCATTGCTGTAAACGTATTTTACAAAATTTCGTATAGCACCAACGTCTTGCTTGCCCGACGAAAACTCCTGGTAAATACTCTCAAGGTTTACCACTTTAACATTTAAACCCGAACCGGTGCGGTGCAAATTAGCCAGTGTCTCGGCCGATGCGTTAAGAATTTCGGGCGTTACAATTATATAATCTACATCCTGAAATACGCCCTGCGAATTATTAAACACGGTGCCTTTTAAGTTTTGGTTGGCCACACGCGTTTTTGTATCGCGCAATGGCGTATAATAATCGGCGGACACCACACTTATATACTGCCTTATCTCGCCCCTGTTGGCTTTAAAAGAAAAATTAGCCTGCCCGCCGGTATTAGTTATTGATGTTGTATTATAAATATCTGTAATATCCCAAACTTCGGCAATACCGGATGCATTAGTAAAATTATATTGTAAAACCCCGTTGTCGTCATCGGCACTATTAAGCCTAAACCTAAACTGCTTGCTGTTGCCTTTTAATGTTCTTTTACCTTCTAATATTATATAATCCAGCCACGCATTAGCACTTGGATTGCCAGAATTGCTATAATTAAGCGCAATAGTAATATCGCCACTGCCGGTAAATGTACCGGTAAAGGCACCATCTCTTGCAGCAATATCACTATCACCATTAGCCAGAAAAGAAAACGAGCCCACAGTAGCATCGTTAGCCTTAACCTCCATAGATGTTGCGGTGGTAGCATTGGCAGCCGCACTAACCTTTACGGTAATTGGCCCCTCGGCATCTGGAAATTTAAAGTCAAATTCCTGTAAATTCTCTACATTAAACTGCTCGCCGTGCCATTTACGGCCCAGCCTTGCAATACTAACAAGGTCTTCTTCATGAAAAAGATATTCGTCAAAATTACCGGTTTGTAAATTGGGCGTACCCGTTGGCTGTATAGCCTGCTGTATCCTTTTACCTGTATTACCCACCGTGGTTACGTAATAATAGGTTTTATCGGCAAATAGGTTATTGTTTGTCTGGCTCTCAGCATTCCAGTTATCTACACCTTCTGCATAAAACAAAATATAATCGGCGTTATCAAACTTACCATCCTCTTCGCCCACAAACTTAACCGCGTTTTCGGCCAGGTCCATAGGATAATCGGTACTATTAAGCAGCGGCAGCATACGCCCGCCATTACCATATATTTTTATTTTACGGGGGTCTGTATTAACATCCAGCCCCAGCGATGATAAAAAACTGCGGGTTAATTTATAAACACCCGATTTTTCTACATAAAAACGGTACCAGTCTCCGGATGCCAGCACAGAGTTGCTAACTGCAGTGGTATTTAAGGCACCGCGCAAAGCACTGCCGGATGCATCTGTTATATAGGAGTAAGAAAACGACTTGATTCTTTTAAAACCAGCCCCATCTTTTATTATAGGAGATAACTTTAGGTTTACATACCACTGCTCACGCGCTAAATAAGAACTAAGCACGGCACTTTCTGTAGCCGGTATGGCAGATATTGACAGCCCGCCCAGCTGCTCGCGGGTAATGCTCTCGTATATTATGTTAGATAATTGCAGCGAATTTGCATTGGCAGGAGCGCCAACAGCAACAGAAGACACAAAAAACAGTTGTTTTTTATCGGCATTATAATCCATATTACCGCCCGTAAACTGGGGCATAATAATGGTAGATGTACCCACAGCAGAAGATACATTATCTACCCAGTTTAAAACAACCTCGGTTCTTTGCTGCCCGTAAGACACCAAAAAACATAGCAAAGCAAAAAAAAGTAACCTATTTTTCATTATTCAAACAACGCAGATACGGCCAATATATTACAGGAGCGTAATTTTTTTTTGTGATACAAGTTGCAATATTACTTTAAATACAGCGTTATTAAAAGACACATTTAACATAATTTTGGAATTTTATTAAAAATTTTAAAAACGTGTTGCAGTTTAATGGTTAATTATTATATTGCGCCACGAAATTTATTTACCTACAGAAAGATGAAAGTTAACAAAATCACGGCTTTAAGAGTGTTGCTTGCAATGGCGGTAACAGTGGGTTTTACCGGCTGCAGCAAAAAAGGTGCAGGTGGCGACACCTCATCTGCTACGGGATGGAAAATCAATGACAGAAAAGGTGGTTTCCAGCACAATTCCAGGTACAAACCGCAAACCACTGCTCCTGGACTGGTTGAAGTAGAAGGCGGAACGTTTACCATGGGTAAAGTTCAGGACGATGTTATGCACGATTGGAACAACACTCCAACACAACAGCACGTTCAGTCTTTCTTTATGGACGAAACTGAGGTTACCAATGTTATGTACATGGAGTACCTTGACTGGCTTAAAAGAGTTTTCCCTCCTACAGAAGAAAACTACAAAAATATCTATGTAGGCGCACTACCCGATACTCTTGTATGGAGAAGCGCTCTTGGATATAACGAAACCATGACTAACAACTACCTTAGGCACCCGGGCTATGCTAACTACCCTGTAGTTGGTGTTAACTGGATCCAGGCTGTTGAATTTAGTAAATGGAGAACAGACCGTGTTAACGAAAATACGCTTGAGCAGGAAGGCTACCTTAAAAGGGACGCTAAACTTACTGATGTAACTGCAGAAAGCACTTTTAGTACAGAATCTTACCTTGAAAGCCCTACAAAAAGCTACGGTGGTAACGAAGAAATTGTGCTTAAAGGCCCAAGAAATAAACTTGCTAATAAAGAAGATGCTAAAAACGTTTATGCCCAAAGAACTTCTGGCTTAATTTTACCGGAATACAGGCTTCCAACCGAAGCTGAGTGGGAATATGCTGCTGTTGCCCTTGTGGGTAACCGTGAGTACAACTTATACAGAGGTAACAAAAAATACCCTTGGAAAGGCCAGTACACACGTAACGGTAAAAGACAAACTAAAGGCGACCAGTTAGCCAACTTTAAACAAGGTAAAGGTGACTACGGCGGAATTGCAGGATGGTCTGATGACAATGCTGATATTACTGCCCCTGCTAAATCGTACCCACCAAATGATTTTGGTTTATACGATATGGCCGGTAACGTAGCTGAGTGGGTTGCCGACGTTTATCGCCCTATAGTTGATGATGAAGCTAACGACTTTAACTACTACAGGGGTAACGTTTACATGAAAAATAAAATTGGCGAAGACGGACGTGCTGAGCTTGTAACTGCCGAAACTATTGAGTACGATACTTTAAGTAATGGTAGAATACAGTACAGAAACCTTCCTGGACAAATTGCTCAAACTCAAATTACTAAAGAAGATACCTACCTTAGGCAAAACTACAACAAAGGCGATAACAGGAACTACAGAGACGGCGACAGGCAGTCTACCCGTTACTACGACTTTGGTACAACCGATGAGGAAACAAGCGGTTTAACAGATGCCGAAAGGATGTACGACTCTCCTAAACACCTTGTTGCTAAAGACAGCCTTGGTAACATGCTAAGAGAGTACGATAAATCTGCTAAGAGAACTACGCTTATTAACGATAACGTAAGGGTATTTAAAGGTGGCTCTTGGAGAGACAGGGCTTACTGGTTAGACCCGGCTCAAAGAAGGTACTTCCCTCAGGATATGGCAACCGACTACATTGGTTTTAGGTGTGCAATGTCTAAAGTAGGACCAAAAAGCAGCAGAAAAACTGCAAGAAATTAAATTTCTGTTACAATATAAATTATCAATAAAAGCCCTAATTTAGGGCTTTTATTTTTTTATATACTTTTACCTTTTGTATGGAAACCAACCAACTTTACAATTATTTTTTAGAGTGCAGCAGCATTGCTACAGATACCCGTAAAATTGAACCCGGCTCGTTATTTGTTGCCCTTAAAGGCGATAATTTTGATGCCAATACTTTTGCACAGGAAGCCCTTGCAAAAGGTGCAAAATATGTTGTTATAGACAATGCCGACTATAAAACCGGCGATAAAATGCTTTTGGTAAACAACAGCCTTGAAGCACTACAGCAACTTGCGCAATACCACCGCAGGCAATTGGGTTTGCCAATAATAGCCCTAACCGGCAGCAATGGCAAAACCACCACCAAAGAACTTATTAATGTTGTACTCGCAAAAAAGTATAATACCAAAGCTACCGTTGGCAACCTCAACAACCATATTGGGGTTCCGCTTACGTTATTGTCTTTTACTACCGCTACAGAAATTGGCATTGTAGAGATGGGTGCCAACCATCAAAAAGAAATAGAATTTTTATGTACCATTGCCGAGCCTAACTTTGGCTACATTACCAATTTTGGTAAGGCCCACCTGGAAGGTTTTGGTGGTTTTGAAGGTGTAATAAAAGGCAAAAGCGAACTGTACACCTACCTTGAACAAAACACCAAGATGGCTTTTGTTAATCTTGATGATGATACCCAAAATCAAAAAACAAAAGACCTGCCCCGCTTTACCTTTGCAACCGACAGTTATGATGGCGATGTGCGTATTGACGATGTAACCGCCAACCCTATGGTTAGGCTGTATTATAACGACCAAACCATACAATCGCACCTTATTGGCATTTACAATGCTACCAACATAAGTGCCGCCATTGCTATTGGCAACTACTTTAAGGTAGAAGACAGCAGTATTAAAGAGGCAATAGAAGCGTACATACCGGCCAACAACCGTTCGCAACTTTTAGAAAAAAACGGTAACAAAATAATACTGGATGCCTACAATGCCAACCCAAGCAGCATAGCCGCAGCTGTTGCTAATTTTGCCCAATTAGACGCTACCGGCAAAGTAGCCATATTGGGCGACATGTTTGAGCTTGGCCCCGAAAGCCCTGAAGAGCACGCCAAAGTAGTTGGCCTGCTTGTTCCGGAAACGGATATTGAAACCTATTTTATTGGTAACGATTTTTACAACAACAGGGTCGAGCAGCCTCATTTGTTTTTTTACAAAACATTTGATGATTTTAAAAACTACCTGGCCGATGTAAAATTTATCAATAAAAATATACTTATAAAAGGGTCGAGAGGTATGGCTTTAGAGCGCACACTTGATTTACTATAACCCTTCATTTCTACATATAAACAAA
This sequence comes from Flavobacterium subsaxonicum WB 4.1-42 = DSM 21790, assembly GCF_000422725.1. Classification (GTDB taxonomy): domain Bacteria; phylum Bacteroidota; class Bacteroidia; order Flavobacteriales; family Flavobacteriaceae; genus Flavobacterium; species Flavobacterium subsaxonicum. The sequence goes on along the minus strand of NZ_AUGP01000018.1, from coordinate 71,433 downwards.
GGCTCCTAATACTATTGGGAGCCTTTTGTTTATATGTAGTACAAGACATTACACCTTTGGATGATCGTCATTAATTAAACCGCGTTTTTCCATATCTATTATAATGGCATCTATAAGCATTTCGGCTGCGGGGCCTTTACCGAGTGTTTTTCCAAGCCATAGGTAAGCATCTGTGCCCTTACCTTTCAAATATCCAACACTTCTGCCCCACCATGATTTTTTACGTATCCTTGTCAGGATAGCACTTCCGGATGGATGCGGTCCATTAGGGTTACGCACAACCCTGCCCTCATAATTCTGTACATTATCCAGCACACACTTAATACGCTTTTCCATTTTATCTCTAAGGCCAAGAATATAGCTAAGCTTAATTTGAGGATATGGATATAAAACCTCTTCTTTAGATTCGGTTAGGCTATAGCCATTAACCTCATCTCCAACAACACGCAAATCGGGCAATAGTGCCAGGTATCCATTTACAATACCCCATTTATCAACACCCTCATAACCAAATTTCAATATAGGGTTACCCGCTGACTGCGGAGCTGTAAAATGTTTCTTTAAAAAATACTGGCAGTTACGGCGGCCTAAAAAGTAATCGTGCTTACGGAAATCTTTAGAGAAGAACCCTCCAAAACCACCCAACGACCCGCATGCAATAGTGTACTTTTCTTTTTCGCGTACCGGCATTATAAGAAAGCGCGTATAATCATCGCTTAGGTAAGCCCTTTTAACCTGGTCGTCTTTCATCATCAGCTGGCCGCGCATGGCCGAAAGTATAGACGGCAGTACGTTTATCCATGCCTTTTTGGGTACAAAAGTAGTGGCTTCTGCCTCTTCGTCGTTAGGAAAAGGATCTATCATAAGCACGACAGAGTCAAACTCCGACGCTTTGGTCTTAGGAGTATAAGCCAAACGGGCTGCATTATCAGTAATAGTATTTTTTTGCCTGTCGTCCAGCAGTTGCTGTGTAATCTCGTAAGGTTCGTTATTTATAACACCACCATCTACGTTTAAAGATAGATAGTCATCGCCTTCAGGCAGAAAATCGTACTGGATCTTATCAGAATTCTGCCCAGATAAAATAAGGTTCAAATATTTATTTTGCTGAATGTATTTGCTCTTCCTGTTCAGGTCTCTGCTCTCCAGCCCTACCGGAAACGCGCCTGTAGACATGGCGGCCTGTTTTAAAACATCAGTGTTTTCTCCGGTAGCAAAGTTTACCGGTATACGGCCATCATTGGGCAATTCTGTAGAAGCTGTAGTTTCTTTAATATCAACATCTCTTGTAACCGGCTCTTCGGCCTTGGTATCGCTTAGCTTAAAAAAGGCGTAATCGCGGTGCATTTTCATGCGATGCTCTCTGGTTCCTGTACTGGTATCAAAAATTACCTTATAGGCAAAACCCCTAAGGTTGGTAATGGTTGTAAAAATATCCAGGTCGGCCGAAATATAAGGGCGCGTGTACCTTTCTGTAACCCTTTTATCGAGAACAGCACTGGCAAGGTCTTTTACAAAAGCCGAATTAAAACCCGCCCTAACCTCTTTAGACTTGTTAAATGCATCGTTTAAAATATCATCGGTAGAGAGCATGTAATCCATCATATCCCTGCCTGCATCTTCTTTTAAGTTTACCCAGGAGTTGTACAGCGCATTGCCCGATGCTATGGCGGCATCAGCAACATTATCCTGCGTTACGGCTTCAAAGTCCTGCTGTACGGCAGCGGCGGTAATAGCAGCCGTCATTCCACCGGCCGAAGCCCCGCCCAGCACATCTATTATAAAATTATGTTTGGGCACGCCGGTAAGCTTCCCTTCCCGCTGTAGCTGCTTGGCTTTTTCCCAATGCTCCAGCGATTCGAGTATATAGTCCATAACACCGGCGGTATACGCCCCGGCCGATACTGCCCCCGCCATACAAATACCGGCATGAAATGTATTTTCCTGGTTTTCCATAAAATTATTTTTAAACCTAATAAGGTGTTTTAAGTTAAAAAAAAATATTAAAATACTTATAATCAGCAAACTAAAAGCAATGTAAATGTATAAGTAATGATACCACAAAAATATACCCATTAATAGGTATTTTATATCCCACAAAATAATCTTAGGTCTATATACCATCTAAATTACCCATAAACATGCCATTTTACTGTGGATAATTCCCCAAAAAATGTGGACTTCTACAAATTGGGAATTTCCGATAAAAAACATAAAAACCTGTAAAACAACAAAATAACGGATAGAAAGTAGGCATTGGTAGTTATGGTACGGTTCTTTCAGTATGTATTAGTATAAACACAATAAATATAATATCATGAAAAATTTATTTTTATCAGCAGCTTTAATGCTTTCAATAGCATCATTTGCACAGACACCAGAACAAACTCAAACTACACCAACTCAATCACCGGCCACTAATACAGCTGCACAAACTACTGCCACTACAGCTCCGGCACAAGCCATGAGCACAGACCAGGCAGCTCCGGCACAAGCCATGAGCACAGACCAGGCAGCACCGGCAACAGCAGCAAATCAGGACGATAAAGCATTTAAAAAAATATCGCAGGCAGAAATTGCAATGGACGTACTTAAACCAGCCGTTGCTAAATATGAAGGATTTTCGTTAGTGGAAGCCCTTGTAGCCGAAGACGGTAGCCAATATAAATTAGTACTTACCAAAGATGGTAAAGACGTAGCTGCTTACTTTAAAAGTAATGGCGAATTTATTAAAGAAGTTGCAGCTTAATTAAGCGCACACTTATTTCTAAAAAAGAGAGACTTAGCGGTCTCTCTTTTTTGTTATATACTATTGTAACCTTAAACATAATAATAACAGCTGTTTAAGAATTAAGTTACTGCTAATTGCTTATTTTTATATGCGATAAAACATAGCTGCACAGATGCCAACTATTACTGATAACGAACATTTTTATGCTAACCTGCCGCTAAGCACCCTACCGCTAAGCGACCTTTTAATTAAAGAAAACCTGTTTAGTGCCGTGCCCCAGGACTGGCATGTTATTATTACAGATATTACCGGCTCTACCCAGGCAACACTTACAGGCCGCCATCAGGATGTTAACCTTATTGCCACCGGCAGTATTGTTACGGTGCTTAATATTGCTTATGGCATGAATATTACCGTGCCCTTTTTTTTCGGCGGAGATGGTGCCACGTTTATTGTGCCGCCCGAGGTATTAGTTAAGGTTATGCCGGCCCTTGCCCTTTATCGCATTAACACCCTAAACAATTTTAATCTGGACCTGCGAACGGGTACCGTATCCGTTAAAGATATCTATACCGAAGGCCATAAGATACATATTGCAAAATTCAGCAGTTCGGTATCATTTTCTATTCCTATTGTTTTGGGTAACGGACTAAATTATGCCGAGCAGATCATTAAAGGCGAAAACTACCTGCTATCGGGCCATGAGCCCAATAATGAAGAACTCGACCTTAGTGGCATGCAATGCCGTTGGGATAAAATTGCACCCCCTGAGGATAAGGAAGAAATTGTTACACTGCTGGTTGTGGCACGAAATGTAAACGGACAGGCCGAGGCATTTAAAAAAGTGCTCCAAAAGATGGACGACCTGTATGGCACGCCCGAAAAGCGCCAGCCTATATCGGTAGCCAAACTAAAATTTCAAAGCACCTTTAATAAATTAAGTACAGAGATGCGTGCCCGCCTGGGCAAAATAAAGTGGTTCGAACTGGTTCGCACCTGGTTTATTAGCCTGTACGGGCACATTTATTTTAATACCCGCGGCGGCAAAGAATACCTTAAAAGCATGGTAGAAATGTCGGACACGCTTGTAATCGACGGTAAAATAAACACGGTAATATCGGGCAACGCACAACAACGTGCTTCCTTACAGGAATTATTAGACCAAATGGAAAACGATGGCGAAATTATCTACGGCCTTAATATTAGTAGTGCATCGGTAATGTCGTGCTATGTCAGAAACCTGGACGATGGCCACATTCATTTTGTAGATGGCGCCGATGGTGGCTATACAAGGGCTGCTAAAGTACTTAAGGCTAAACTATAAGCAATATTGACCCAATATTATATTAGGCTACAACAACAGTAGTTTAGCCTACATCTGATTGTTTATTGTTGCGCAACTTTGCAGTATCAAATAAACAGAATTATGAAAATTATAGTTACAGGCTCTATAGGCCACATTAGCAAACCCCTTACGCAACAACTTATTAGCGAGGGCCACAACGTTATTGTTATTAGCAGTAATGCAGAAAGGCAAGCAGATATTGAAGCCCTTGGCGCAACCGCCGCCATTGGCTCTTTACGAGATGTTGATTTTTTAACTGCAACTTTTACCGGTGCCGATGCCGTTTACACCATGGTGCCGCCCAACAATTACTTTAACCACAGCCTGGACCTGCTTGCTTATTACCGCGGCCTTGGCACTAACTATGCACAGGCCATTAGCCAGTCGGGCGTTAAGCGTGTGGTTAACCTTAGCACCATTGGGGCGCATTTAGAAAAAGGGTCGGGTATTTTGTTTGGAGCCCATAATGTAGAGAAGATACTCAACGCACTACCGGCCTATGTTGCCATTACGCACATGCGCCCGGTATCGTTTTACTACAATTTATACGGTTATACCGATATGATTAAGAATGCAAGTGTTATTGCAGCAAATTATGGTGCCGACAGAATGATACCCTGGGTTTCGCCCATTGATATTGCTGCCGCTGTAGCGGAAGAATTGGTAACGCCTTTTGACGGCAGAAAAGTGCGCTACGTAGCCAGCGAAGAACTTACCGGCCATGAGAGTGCCGCTATTTTAGGTGCTGCTATTGGCAAGCCCGACTTACAATGGGTTTTAATATCGGACGAAGAAACGCTGAATGGCCTTACAAGCATTGGTATGGCACCGCAAATTGCTGCCGGACTGGTAGAAATGTATGGTAGCCTTTATACAGGTTTACTATCTGAAGATTATGTACGCAACAGGCCTGCCGTTATGGGCAAGGTAAAACTGGCCGATTTTGCTAAAGAATTTGCTACAGCTTTTAAACAAAATTAGTACCTTTAATTATGGCAGGCACACAACCACTCAGGATAAGAACGATAAGCGAATACCACCAGTTAAGGGGTTTGCCCAAGCCCGAGCATCCGTTAATTAGTGTGGTAAATTTTGAGAGCATGAAATTTTTGGGCGATGACGAGCCTAAAAGCCTGATGCTCGATTTTTATTCTATTGCGCTTAAAAGGTGTGTAAACGCCAAAATGAGGTACGGCCAGCAGGAATATGATTTTGATGAAGGCATCTTGTTTTTTATAGCGCCGGGGCAGATTTTTTCTATAGCATCTAACAGTGAGTCGCGGCACGAAGGATGGTTCCTGCTTATTCACCCAGATTTTTTGTGGAATACCAACATGGCTAAAACCATAAAAAAGTACGAGTTTTTTAATTACTCGGTGCATGAGGCGCTGCATGTTTCAGAAAAAGAAGAGACTATACTGGCAGGCATTATGCAAAACATTCAGCAGGAGTACCGCTCTAACATAGACACCTTTAGCCAGGATGTTATGCTTGCCCAGTTTGAGCTGTTGCTTACCTATGCCGAACGGTTTTACAACCGCCAGTTTATTACCCGTAAAGCGGCCAACCATAAGATATTAACCAAACTGGAAAATCTGCTAACCGAATCGTTTAACAGCGATGCCTTAGCCACCAATGGCCTGCCAACCGTGCACTACATTGCCGAGACGCTAAACACTTCTCCCGGTTATTTAAGTGCGCTGCTAAAGGTGCTAACCGGCCAGAGCACGCAACAACACATACACGACAAGCTGATAGAAAAGGCCAAAGAAAAACTGTCTACCACCAACCTGACAGTAGGCGAAATTGCTTTTGAGCTGGGTTTCGAACATTCGCAGTCGTTCAGCAAACTGTTTAAAACAAAAACCAGCCTCTCTCCTTTAGAGTTCAGGCAGTCTTTTAATTAGATATACTATTGAATACTAAAACAAAAGCTTCAGTTTACGCTGAAGCTTTTTGTATTTAGAATAACTTTTCGGTTTTGGTTAAAAACGCCTCCAGCGCCTCTTTTGGGTCAATATCCATCCTATCGGCCAAAACCATAAGCCACCACATGCTTTCGCCAAGTTTGTGTTTAAGTTCGGGTACAGTGCCCTCCCCTTTCGGCCAGCGGCCCTGCTGGCTCATAGTCAGGCGGCCCACTAAGCCGGCATCGGTTAAAAAAGCCAGGGCATCTTCTTCCACCGTCCATTTACTGCCGTGGTGCTCCAGTTCCAGTTCGTGGTATTTATCGCGAATAGCTAAAGATCGCTCTATAAGTTTATCAAGATCTGATGTTTCCATAATTTTATTCCTTTACAATTTTCCTGCTTATTGTGCTCCCATCATCTGCGTACATACTTAAAAGATACACTCCCGTATTAAGATTTCCTAAGTCTATCGATTGGCCAGACTGAAAACTTCCTTTTGTAAATACCTGCCCTAATAAACTTGTTATCTCATAACTTTTCAGATTTTTATGAGTTTTAATATTAATATTATCCCTTGCAGGATTAGGATATACATCAATATAATTGTACACAAAATTCTCTGTACTGGCAGTAATATCTCCTGTTACAGTAATATAAAAATTTGCATCAGGATAGTTAACATCAACGGTATCCATATAGCCGGGTGCAACGCAACTTTTAAACCAGGAAACATCATTATCTTCGGCGGTAGATGCAGCAAATATCGCGGGGCTACTGTTACCATAAAGCTGTACCTGCTCCACCTCTACAAGTATAATCTCTGTACCGGCAGGAACGGTTACCGGCGTATCAAATGTTATTGTTTTTATTTGGGGTAAACCCGAAGAATAATAAAGTGGATATACCTGACTACTACCTAATAATGTAGCACTTGGTAAAGATTCAGGAAAATTTTGGTCAATAATGTAAATATTAAATTTTATATTGGTATCAAAACTGCTAACGGAATGAATTCCCATATCTCCTGACGTAATTACAAAATCTTTATCAGGCTCAATTCCAAAATCTTCAAGCACAAAGGTTCTTGCCCATCGTAACCCACCACCTGAGCAGGCAAATATTTTACCATCAGGCAAAAGGTCATTACCTATACTATGAGACAATACAATTCCGCTTTGAGCCCTTAAATTAGTGGTTACTAATACAAGCAACACTACAAATAGTCGTAACGATTTCATTTAATATTTAATTTAAGAGCGCAATGTAAGTTTTAATTATGTATAACAAAATTTATTTTAACACAATTATATTGGCTAATAATACAACCTGAAATCCAGCATTTTGCAAAGGGTATAATGTTTTTCGTGCAGTTCTTCTACAATTTCCACCACATCATCCTCGTCCTGGCACAGGCTAAAAAAAGCTTTATCAAGGCCACTGCTGGTAACCTCGTTAAACGCCAGTCCGTAGCCCGACACAGCCCTTGCCCCGGTAATATCTAAAAAATATTGCGCTTCTTCTTCGGTTAAGTCCAGCACCTTTGCGTTGGCAAAATGCAGAATCTTGCCCTTCATCCTGCCCTCAAAAAGTTCGGCTATTTCTTCTAAGCTGTAGTAATATCCGTTAAGCTCAATGTTGTTTTCTTCGCCCTGCATAACCAGGTAAATAATTTCATAATTCTTAAAATTATGATCTTCGTAGAGCAAGGCATTCAGGCTTTCTTCCAGGCCCTCAATGGTATCGCAGGTTTTGTAAATGCTGTCTATACCCTGCTCAAACGCCAATTGTTCTAAGTTTTTAACCACTACTGTAGTGGTTTCTGTTTCTACATCGTCTACAGCTTCGAGGCAGAAAATAAATTTATCATAATCCATACAATTATGTTTTTATAGGTAATCAATAACTAACAAATGTATGTTTTTATGAGGATAAAAAGCCCAACCGTTGGCACACTTTTAGCAGAAAATATTACCTTACAGAAAAGACAATCCATAAAAAAACCCGTATTTTATACGGGTTTAGAGTTGCTATCTTTTAATTATCTTAAACCATTGTAAATTATCATCGGCAATAACTTTTACAAAGTAAACTCCGGCAGAACCAATAATTTCGGCAGGAACCTGACTAACGTTATTATAGTCTTTTTGCAGTATGGCTTTACCGGAAATATCAGTTATAATTAAATTTACGTGTGCATAGGTATTGTTAAAGGTAATAATAAAATCTTTTTCGGTTGGGTTAGGAGCAAGGGTTACTACCCCAATGCCATTTGATTCTTTAGCAGACATTACCATTTCGCCGTCGGCTTCATAAAATTTTGTAATTGTAGCATCTGTTCCTGATATAGGACCAATAGTTTGCCCATAGAAAGTGTGTGGGCCACCATCTATTAAAAAACCTAAGTTTCTCTGAACATAGAAAGCGTCATCTTCCCCTCTTATAAAACCTGATGTTCTTCTTCCCACCAAATTATGTACATTATTACCGCTTTTACTAATACTAACAAGGCTACCATCAAGATTATACGTTGCTATAAAACTATCGTCAGCATTAATAGTAATTGGGCTAAAACCGGTAGTTCCATATAGTGCTCCGGTAGCAGGGGTATTAAACGCATTACTTAGAAGAGCACCAATTATACTTATTTTGTCGTTATATTTAACCATATCCTGACCTCCGCCAGAATAAGTGCCGGTTGAGCCTGTAACCCACTCCCAATTACCCTCTGTACTTATTTTAGCAAAATAATACGGACCATAGGCGCTTTGGGTAATTATCGTACCGTCTGCATTAGTCATAATTTGCGACTCACTACTATAATTAACAGTGTTACTGCCTGTAACAAAGTGGCTGCCATCATCATTGGTAATTATTTTAGATAATAATGTCTGATCACTATTAACAATCCATTGCCCATCGCCATCAGGTGTATATTTTGCAATAAACATGCTTCCTCCATATTGGTTAGACCAGACTTTTTCTATATAATCCTGTTCATCTGCATCATAAACTTTAAGGTTCATTTCAAATATACCATTAAGATAAATATTATTATCGCCATCAAAAGTTATACCCTCAAGAAATTCTGCATTAACAGAATCAATGTAAACTCCAGCATCCCATAAAGGCATTCCGTTAGGGGCATATTTAGCAATATAATAGTTTACATCATTGTTAGTAATATTTGTATATTCTCCTGCATATTGGTCATTATGAAATAGTTCTGCTCCGTTCTGCCCCCAAAAGCTGCCACAAACAACAATATTGTCTTCTTTATCTATAGCCACACGTTTAGGCTCTACACTGTAAATAAGCGTTTTCCATAAAAACCCGCCATTTTCATCGAACTTCATTAGAAAAGACGACGAATTACCTGACGGCCATTGAGGCGATACTGCTTGCGAGTTACCATTAGTATCATACAAGGTGCCATCAGAATGGCCAATTATATAAATATTATTTTGAGAATCTGTAGCGATAGACATAATTACATTCCGTTCTTCATCGGCTGCTTTTTCTGTGCGCACCAACCATTGTAGCTCGCCATCAAAGTTATATTTTGCAAGATAAGCACCATTTTTATTTGTAAGATCGTATACATTGCCATCTGTAGAGTCAAATATTTCATCATTATAATGCCCACAGGTAAGAAAACCGCCAACTACAGGTTTCATATCCAGCGACTCTAAATCCCATCGGTTTGGCCAATCCTGAGATTCTAGCTGCCCGTTGTAGATGTCTTCTCCGGCCTGTACGAGCGTCCAGGTAGATTCCTGGCAAAAAGCAAACTGCATAAATAGGCAGCAAACAATAAGTAATTTATTTTTCACAAATTTATTTGTTAATAGTTTGCAGCTAAAATAACATAAATTGTTTCTCTTACACTTAACGCACACATAAATATCTACTACTTTCGCATTACAAAAAACAATACCTCAAAGCGTTGGCGAATATCAACCAAAACAGCATTACTTATTTTTCTGCAAATGCCATAAACGGCATAGCGTTGCCGCAGCGTTTTACGTTTCCGTTTTATTATGAACCGCACACGCTGACTAAAATTGCCACGGCCGAATTGCAACACTATTTACAAACGCAAACCGACCTGGACCATAATTTTGGGCTTACCGAAAAGGATAAGGAATTGGGTGTTGGCAAAATGTTTGGCGTTTTGGTTGTTGAAGATACCGAGGGTAAATTAGGGTACCTGTCGGCTTTTTCTGGTAAGTTGGCCGGCTCTAATACGCATCAAAAGTTTGTGCCGCCGGTTTTTGATATGCTGGCCGAAGATAGCTTCTTTTTACAAGGTCAGGAACTACTAAACACCATTAACAAACAGGTTAAGATTATAGAGGCTAACGAAACTTACGCAGGCCTTAAGCAGGAATTGAAACAGGCAACCGTACAGTCGGCCCAAGAAATAGCAGCCCTTAAAAACCAGTTAAAAAGCAATAAAGAAATACGGAAGCACGTTCGCACCGAACAAAAAACCATCCTGACCGAATTGGATTATGCTTTTTTTGAGGCCTATTTAGTGCGCCATAGTTTATACGATAAGCACCTGTATGCTGTTTTATTGGATAAATGGAAGCAGCACATTGACAGGCTGCAAGTAGCAATGGCACAATTTGATACTGATATTGAAGCCTTAAAAAAAGAACGCAAAGAAAAATCGGCGGCGTTGCAGCAGCAAATTTTTGAGCAGTATGTGTTTTTAAACAAAGACCGTAAAAAGAAAAGCTTATACGCTATTTTTAGCGATACCGTTTTTGGCAAGCCACCCGCCGCCGCCGGAGAATGCGCCACACCCAAGCTGTTGCAGCAAGCCTTTTTACACGGCTACAAGCCATTGGCAATGGCCGAGTTTTGGTGGGGTGTACCGCCAAAATCGGAAATACGGAAACACAAACAGTTTTACCCCGCCTGCACCGGCAAATGCAAACCCATACTGGAACATATGCTGGAAGGCATTGCCTTAGACGATAACCCGCTTTTAAAGAACACGGGCGAAGGCAAAACACTCGAAATTATTTATGAAGACGATAGCTTTGTGGTGGTTAACAAACCCGCCGATTTGCTATCAGTTCCCGGTATACAAATACAGGACTCGGTGTATACAAGGCTTCAGACCACATTGGGTACTGTTGAGCCACTTATTATACACAGGCTGGATATGCCAACATCGGGGCTACTGGTGGTCGCCAAAACCAAAGAAGCGCACAAGCATATTCAGCGGCAGTTTATAAAGCGCACGGTAACCAAACGCTACACCGCGTTGCTCTCTAAAGTTATTGAAGCAACGGAAGGCGAAATATCCCTCCCCCTGCGTGGCGACCTGGACAACAGGCCGAGGCAGCTGGTGTGTTTCGACTTCGGAAAAAAAGCAATTACCAAATGGAAAGTAATAGAAAAATACGCGAACACTACTAAAATACACTTTTGGCCACTTACCGGGCGCACCCACCAATTGCGCATGCATGCCGCCCACGAACTGGGGCTTAACGCACCTATTGTTGGCGATGCCTTATACGGAACCACTGCCGAAAGATTACATTTACACGCCGCCTTTCTTGAATTTACACATCCCTTAACGGGAGAAATGATGGGTTTTGAAGTTGTGGAGGATTTTTAAAATCTCAAACTGTAGAATTACTTACCTCCGCGCGCTTTAATTTCGGCGTTAAGCTGGTTTAGCCTTATTACGCCCGGTAACAGCGCTAAACCGGCAGAAGGCAAAATAGCCAGCAACGTTAAGTTTTGTTTCCTGTAAATTAAAAAAATCATGGCTCCAAGAAAAATAAGCAGTACCGCTATAGTGGCGCCTACAATTCCGGACATCTGCTTTTTTTGTTTGGTTAATTCTTCAAGGGTCAGGTCTGATAATTTGTTTGGTTTCATAACTATTATTCTAATTGGATGGTTGCTGCAAACATAAATAAAAAATTGGCATACCAATCAAAAACCCTTACTGATCTGTAATAAAAAAGCTTCAGTAAAAACTGAAGCTTTCTGTTGTAATTTGTTATCCTTTAGTAGCTGCATCAAACACGCGGCAAAAGTTACCGCCGCCAAATTTGGCAATATCCTCTTCGGTAAAGCCTGTTTTTAGCAGGGCATCTACCACGGCGTAATAAAAGCCAACCTTTTGGTCTTTCCACGCTTCGTTGGTACGTTCGCCAACCCTGCCGCCGCCTTTGCCTTCTTCTTTCTTTCCACCTTCGGGGCCACCCTTTTCTTTATTTTGAGGAGGGCCCTGCTTATCGCCATCCGGCTTCCTGCCCTGATCGTTAGGCGACCTGTACGATGCGGTTAGCTTTGTATCGGTACCAATACTTACGTGGTCTATACCAATAACATCTACCATAGCACGCACGTTTTGGGCATATTCCAGCGGGGTTTCGGCCAAATGTGTCCACACCCCAATAATACCACCGGCACCGGCCACAATTTTAGCCTGCTCTTTGCTAATAAGCCTTGGCTTCATCATTTTAGCCATAAAAGGGTTTTGCCCCAATTGCGTATCAAGGCCCGTGTGCGATATAACCACTGGTTTGGTGGTTACCTTTAATGCCGCGTTAATGGTATCGTTACTGGCATGGGCAAGGTCTATTAAAATACCCAGGCGGTTACACTCTTTAATAACATCAGCACCCAATGCAGTTAACCCGCCATACTTAGCGGTATTGGTATATACATCGCCCAGGGGAACCGAGGCATCATTATCGTGCAGCAATCCTAAATGGCGCAGGCCACGGTTGTAGGCAACCTGTACCCTGCTTGCCTGCCCTTCTAAAAAGTGGCATCCTTCTACCGATTGTATAATGGTTGGTGTACCGCTCTTTTTGGCCGCTTTTACGTCGGCTAAATTTAAAGAGCGTTTAATATTATTGCTTTGTAACACCGCATCCATAGCATCCAATCCGCTTATAAAGCGGTTATAGGCATCGCCGGGATTGGTCAGCTTTTGGTAATCTACCGCAAAGGTGGCGCATATTGCCGAAAGGCCCGATTTTTTCATCTCCGCAGCCAGGTCCAGTTTTGGGCCGGGAAGCTCATCCGCGTTAAGCGGAACGTCAACATGATTGTGTGTGTCTATACCCATTGTTCTGGCTACAATGGCAGCCACCCGCGGGTCTTCGTTTTCAAAAGCCCACATAAGGGGCGGATTTAATACTATAACTGCACCTGCCCCGGTTAGGGTGGTTACAAATTTTCTGCGCGACCATAGCTGATTACCTATTCCCATATTGTGTGTTTATTATACGGCCTAAAGAAAAACACCTTTAGCCGACTGATTGCATTTAAGACTACAACTAAAGCAAAAGGTTTAACAAGTAATTTTATTTTTTTTAAGAAAAAACAAAAAAAGTTATATAATGCAAAAAACCCCTTAGCTTTCGCTAAAGGGTTTCTAAATTATAACAGTATAACTGATTATTTTTGTACAGCTACAGTATCTGTTGCAGCAGGAGCAGCTACAGTATCTGCAGGAGCTACAGGAGCTTCAACAGTTTCAGTAACTACAGTATCTGTAGTAGTTTCAGTTGTAGTTTCTTCTTTTTTACCACAGCTTGTTAAGCTAAAAGTTGCTGTAAGTACAAGGGCTGTTAATACAATTAGTTTTTTCATGATAAATATTTTTTAAAGATTATTTTTTCTCAGTTACAGTGTCTGTTGTTACAGTAGTTGTAGTACTTACAGTATCAGCTGCAGGAGCTACAGGAGCTTCAACAGTTTCAGTAACTACAGTATCTGTAGTAGTTTCAGTTGCAGTTTCTTCTTTTTTACCACAGCTTGTTAAGCTAAAAGTTGCAGTAAGTACAAGGGCTGTTAATACGATTAGTTTTTTCATGATAAATATTTTTAAATGATTAATTAGTTTTACATCTTAATTCTGATACAAATGTATTGGGTTATTGAGGCCGTTTTATGCAGAAGTGGTGAAACGAGCCTTTGACTTGGTAAAAGCAATAGGAAAACCGTGTAAATTTGATTTACTTTACATTACTAATACTACCTGCATGCGCCGCTTTACCGCTATATTACTACTAATGTTATCGCTTTTACTGAGTTCGACAGCAGTTAAAGCCCAGGGCGGGGAACCCAAAAAGAAGGAAACCCCGGCCAACTTAAAAAAGGCAGCCACCGATTTAGAACGCTCTTTAATAGAGAACGATAACTCTAAAATTGCCCGTAACTACGAGCTGTTATCACAGGAATTTGATGATAAGGATGATTTGCCTAAGGCTGAGGAATACTTATTTAAAGCACTTGAAATTTATACGGCTGCTAACGATATTGCCGGCCGCGCAAAAATGATGCGCAAAATTGCAAGGGTGCAGGAGCATCAGGGTAAATTGCGTGCTGCCGCCCAAAACTATAATGCCGCCGCAACTACCGCTATAGATAAAACAGCTAAGACGTTAAACTTAAACGACTACAACCGTCTAAAAAATCAGGGTAACCCCCAAATTGAAGAAAGCTACCTAAACGCAAACATAAGCCTGCTCAATAAACAACGTAAAAAAGCCGAAGTAGCCGATACCTACATGCAACTGGCGGCCCTTAACCTAAAAGGCAGCGATACCACGGCTACGCTGCAAAATTATGAGCTGGCATTGGGGCAGGCCAAGAACTATCCTGTAAAGGCCATTAAAATATACAGCGAAATTGCCAAACTGCATGTTGCCGCCAAACGCTACGAAGAGGCTGTAACCGTAGTTAAAGAGCTGTTGGAAGATGCCAAAGCCTTAAAAAACTACAACACCCAGATTGTACAACTGCAATATCTTGCCTCGATTTATTTTAAGATGGATGATGCCGAAAACGGCGTAAATGCCTTAAAAGAATCGTATAAAATTGCATCGGCCAACGGTAAAACCTTTGAGGCAAAAGAGACTGTAATACTGCTGATTGACCATTATAAAGCTACGGGAGACGATAAGGCCAGTATGGAAATGTATGAGGAATTTTTTAAAAATCTCGACCGCATTATCCTGTCGGATACGTCGCTGACCGATGCCAAGACCTTTAGGGTTACCGAAGAAAGGATACGCAGGCTGGAAACCGAGAAGAGTTTTAAAGACGAGCTTATTACCCGTAAAAACACGTTTAACTACCTGTTATTGGGCTTTATGGTGCTGCTTTTGCTGCTTTTTGCCTTTATTGTTAAGGCGCTGTATTCCATCAAAACCAAGAATAAAGAGATAGCCTTACAGTCGCTAAGGCGGGAGATGAACCCGCATTTTATATTCAACAGCCTTAATAGTGTCAACCAGTTTATTGCCCAGAATAACGAGCTTGAGGCTAATAAATACCTTACCTCCTACTCTAACCTGATGCGCAACACTATGGAAAACTCCAACAAAGATTTTGTTACACTGGGCAATGAGATTGAGAACTTAACCAAATACCTTGAGCTGGAGCACCTGCGCTTTAAAGATAAATTCCGTTTTGAGATTAAGGTAGACGAAAAGCTGGATCCCGATACCATCTGGGTGCCCAACATGATCGTTCAGCCGCACCTGGAAAATGCCATTTGGCACGGACTTCGCTATAAAGAGGAAAGAGGCGTGCTGAAAATGACGGTGGAGCTTGCCGGCAAAAAAATACTGATTACCATTGATGATGATGGCATTGGCCCCACCAAAAGCGGCGAGCTAAAAACGCACAACCAAAAGGCGCACAACTCGCGCGGGCTTACCAATACCAAAGAGCGCATGACGCTGTTAAACGAGCTGTATAAAACCAATATGGCCTTTACGGTAACCGAGAAAACGGCACCGGAAACAGGCACTATTGTAGAAATTACTTTCCCAATTATAAATAAACCATGATGAGCTTTCAAAAAATAAGAAGCGTTATTGTAGAAGATGAAACTGCCGCCAGGGAAGTGCTGCGCAGCTACCTTACCAAATACTGCCCGCAGGTGGAAATTGTAGGCGAAGCGCAAAACAGCCGCGAGGCTGTGCCCCTGTTACACGAATTGCAGCCCCATCTGGTTTTTCTGGATGTAGAGATGCCTTTTGGCAATGCCTTTGATGTGCTGGAGGCTTGTAGCACCCTAACTTTTGAGACCATTTTTGTGACTGCTTTTTCGGAATATTCGTTAAAGGCGCTAAACCGAAGTGCCGCTTACTACCTGCTGAAACCTATTAGTATCGAAGAGCTTATTGTGGCAGTTAATAAGGTGCAGCAACAGGTTATAAACAAAGAGCTGTTTAACCGCAATAAGATTATTGTAGAGAATTTCAGGGAGCCTAAAGCCGAGAAGCAACAGGTTATTTTGCCTACAATGGAGGGGTTTGAAATTGTAAAAATGGAAGAGATCGTACGCCTGAAAGGCAATGGCAATTTTACCGACCTTTACCTTACCAACGGGTCTAAAAAAATGGCTTGCCGTTTTTTAAAGCATTTTAACGAGATGCTGCCCCTGCCGTTTTTAAGGGTGCATAAATCGCATATTGTTAACCTCAACTTTGTAAAACTTTACAACAAAGGTGGCTACATTACCCTTGAAGATGGTGCCGAAGTAGAGATATCGCCTACGTATAAAGAAGATTTTTTAAAGAATTTTAAGTAAATTATTATTTACGCAAAGAGGCACAAAGAAGGCACAAAGGCTCGCAAAGCATTATAACTGTTTGTTTTTTAATACACTTTCAGCAACATTTTTACCACTGGTCAGGGCAGCTTCAACGGTGCCCATAGCAGGGCCATCGTACAGGTATTCTCCGGCAAAGTATACGGTGTTTGCTACGGGTTGCAGCAATATTTTACGGGCTTGTGGGCTTTCTACTTTATCATAAGCATAAGAGCCGCGGGTGTAGGCTTTGGCCGTCCAGTTGGCAACCTTCCAGGCAACCAATTTATTGTGTAATGCTTCAGGTTCAATTTTAAAGACCCGGCTTAGCGATGCTATGGCTAACTGCATAATACTTTCATCCGGCATATCTTTTTTATCGTACGCCGGTGGGCCGCCAAGCCAGCCCGTAAGTAGCGGACTATGGGCCGGAGCCTGTGTCCAGAACGTGGGTATCTCATCATTGGCGAATAAAAAGCCCATAGTAGATAAATTGGCACCGGTAAGTTGGGTAACGGCATCGCTCTCCCAAAACACATCGTTAAACTCCAGCAATATTTTTATAACCGACCCAAACCCTATGTTGTTAATGGCCTTTTCCTGCTCATCAAGCGGCGGGCTGAAAGTAATTGCACCTTCGGCATCTTTAGGGGCCTGTAGCAAGCCCAAAGGCAGGGCAATAATTACTTTGCCTGCCACATAGCTATTACCATTAGTAGTTGTTACCGTTACGGCATCGTTTTTCCAAATAACTTGCCGCGCTACAGCATTCAGAAGGACATCGTTACCAGCATTGCGGCAGGTATCGGCCAGATAGTTTATCATGGTGCAATAGCCACCGTTAACGCGGTGCTGGGCATCTTCATCTTCGTGGTTCCATTCGTTGCGAAGGGCAAACGCACTGGCATCGGTACTATCAGCAGTATCATATCCGGCTACATAGTTTTCTATCTGGGTGCGCATACTAGCATACTCTTCTGCGCTAAAGTTTTGTTGCAAAAAGTCGTTTAACGGCATGTCGTGCTCTAACTGGTTCAGCTTTTCCAGAAAATTGCCCCAGCCCTCAACAAACTCATCGCTTTGTTCAAACTTGCCGTTATGGTGCTGCCACATCTCAAAACCAACATCGGTACTGCCAATACCTGCCTCTTTAAGCAGGTTAAGCGTAACCGGCAAATCGCCGTGGATAAACTCGGCACCCAGCTCTACAGGCGTAGAAAATTGCTTGTTGCTTATGGTGTGTATGCGCCCGCCAATGCGGTTTCGGGCTTCGAGCACCGTAACGGTTTTACCTGCTTTAACCAGTGTGTAGGCAGCCATAAGGCCGGCTGCACCGGCACCAATTATAATAACATCAGTAGTTTTCATTTGTTATGAGATAGGGTAAGCAAGATACTATTTAATTGTAGTTACCTGGCACTATACCGCTCATAAAATGTACCCGTACCTTTGGCATCTAAACGGCCTACGATAACGGTTACCGAAGTTTTAGACAGCTCTGAGCCGGGGTACAAATGCTCGTGCTCCCTTGCGCCCACGGGCAGATCGGCATTACTTTCCTGGTCGGCATCGGCTAATTGAAATAAGAGGTTAGCTAACGAGCGGAGCCCTTCGGGGTTGCCGTGAATTAAAACTTCGTTCCGGCTTTCTTTCTTGCCTTCAAATTCGTCTTCGTTGCTGCTTACTATTATATCTAAGTGCCCGTTAATTGTTGGGTTGTGGCTGCTCATAGTTACTTGTGGATAATTTATATCGAAATGCTAAGATATAAAAACTAAAAAGCTTCAGTTTTTACTGAAGCTTTTAGCTTATGCTTAAATACCTCTCTGTTATTCTTTAATTATTTTATGTGTTATAATGGCGTTGTCGGCGGTTTTTATATTGATGATGTATGTGCCGGCATTAAAGCCTTGTATAGAAATAGTGTTTTGCGACCCGTAGAAACTGCCTTGTAAAAGCACCTGCCCTAACATATTTATAACTTCGTAACTGCTTAATGCTGCTTCTGATTGTATGTTTACAATATCTGAAGTTGGGTTTGGATAAACCTTTACCTCATTATAGCTAATATCTTTGGTTGCTGCCGGTATGCCGCAGGGGCCCGATGCCAGTTTTGTTATAAAAAAGTCGGTACCATTGTTTACACCAAGAACTTTAGTAAGGGTAGGCACGTTATCATCTTCATCGGTAAAAAGATCGAAATAAAAATAACCACCGGCTATATAATTGCCATCATTATCTGCGGTAATGGCTGTAAGTGCATCATCGTAACCTGCAATACCCGGAATAAGATGAAAGTCTATAGCCGCGCCTGTGCTTTTGTTAAGCCTAAGCAACCCGGGGTCTGGCCTGTGGTTTGCCGGAAGGTTTACAGACACGTTGCCCCACATTTCGTTAGTTGCCTGGGTGGCCACCCCAATTTCGTTACCGTTTATTACCAGGCTGTAGTTGTAGTGCGATCCTGAAAAAATATCTACCGTGTAGCCCGACGGTGTTGTCATCCACTGTACGGCACCCGATGTATTTAGCTTTAGCACATAGGGCACATTGCCCTGCACTAAGGTCGAAAAATTATAGTCGCCAAATGCCACACCCCCCAACGGCGCATTTAAAAAGTACTTGCCCGTAAGGTATAGCGATGAGTCGCTGTCTATTTTCAGGTCGTAAATGCGGCTATCCTTAAACTCGGACGGCGAGGTTATTTCTTTAACCCAAAGGTTAGTGCCCGAGCCGTTAAAAGCCATTACGTAAGCCTGGTCCTGCAGCTCTGTTCCGTTTAAAGAAAGGGGCTGGAGCATAAAAATATCTCCGTTGGTCCTAAAGCCCGCAATATAGTAGCGGTCCAGGCTTTCATCATACCTAAACTCGGTATTGTTTTCCAGTAGGTAACCTTCTACAGGCAAGGGTACATTGCCCTGGTACACCCCCTGCGCATTGTAGGTAACTATATAATATTTAAAAATGTTTGTAAAGCTTGCCGGCACTGTAATAGCACCGTTAAGGTGCGTGCCCGCCATAAAGCCTATAAGGGTGTGTACGGTACCATCTGAATCTACCGCTACCTGATTTATGCTACCAAACCTTAACGTGCTTGTAACGTTGCCCTGTGGCATTACACGCCATGCCAGCTCACCATCGCTGGTATTGTATTTTAGCAGGGCCACTGTTTTAAATCCCTCTTGTGGCTGCGCGTCATTGGGGTCTAAAAGTGGCTGGGCATCATCGGCGCTAAAATGCGGCGGAAGGTATTCCGGCCCAAAATTAGACAGGTTAAGAACATTGGCACCAATATACAAGCCGCCATTGTTGTCTAATTGTATTTTATAAGCATAGTCTGTACTGCCGCCACCTATAACCTGTAGCCATCTAAAGGTACCCTCGCAATCGGTAGAAAACACAACAATATCGGTAGAGCCTGTGGCTTGCGGAATCGAATTGTATACCGTTACCGGTATGTTTTGATACTCTGTGCTTTGCTCTGTCATAAATGCCAGATAGTAGTAATTGTTCTGGCTGTCTACAGCAATGTCTAGTATTTGCTCGCTATCAAAGTTATAAGTTATACTGGTTTCGTTTGGCGACAGCTTTACGCCGCCACCGCGTTTGGCCCATTGCCATTGATAATCCTGAGCAGATAGTGCCATTGCCGCCAGCAACGAGGCAAAAAGTAATGTTTTCTTCATAAGTGGTTGGTTTTTTAACTAAACAAGCAACAACTTAATTTCCCTACCTTAATTGTTAAAAAAGCATACAAATTGCAGTAAAATTTGGTTTTTGAATCAATTTTGATTTAAGAAAACACTAATTAATTAGTACAGATCATACCTCAGCATCAGATACTATTTTGCCTTATATTTATCCGGATAACTACACCAAACCACCTCAACGCAATGAAACCTATTTTTACACTCGTTTTTATATTCTTTTGCTCTGCACTATGCGTGGCGCAGCACGATAATAAAATTATAATTGGCACTATAGACAGTATTAACTCTAAAATATTGAATGAGCAGCGCAAAATATGGGTGCACGTACCCAATGGTGCTAAAGCCGGGCAACGCTACCCGGTTATTTACCTGCTCGATGGCGATGCCCATTTTTATTCGGTTGGCGGTATGGTGCACCAGCTAAGCGCGGTAAATGGCAACTCGCTGTGCCCCGAAATGATTATTATAGGCATAACAAACACCAACCGCACACGCGACCTTACCCCTACCCACAATGGCAACGCGAAGTTTATGTCGCCCGAAATGGCAAAGGTTTCTGGTGGTGGCGAGAATTTTACCGCTTTTATAGAAAAAGAACTGATGCCTTATATTGATGCTACCTACCCAACTACGCCTTACCGCGTTTTGGTGGGGCATTCGCTTGGCGGGCTAATGGTGGTTAATACGCTAATACACCACACCCAACTATTTAACGCCTACATTGCCATAGACCCCAGCATGTTTTGGGATGATAAAAAGCTTTTAAACCAAACGAGGGAAGCACTGGCTAAACAGGATTTTACCGGCAGGGCGCTTTATCTGGCGGCAGCCAACACCCAGCCCGAGGGTATGGATATAAACAATGTAGCTAAAGACACCACGCCAAACACCATGCACATAAGGGCTATAGTAGAGCTTAATGATGTTTTAAAAGCAAGGGGACTAAAAGGTGGAAAATACAACTACAAATATTATAATGATGACGATCATGGTTCCGTTCCGCTTATAGCGCAATATGATGCCCTGCGCTTTATTTTTGATTTTTACCGACTGAAGTTAACCCCTGATGATTTTTCTAAACTGGATATGGCAGTAGTAAAACGCATAGAAAAGCATTATGAGCAAATGGGCAAACACCTGGGCTATAAAGTAATGGTGCCCGATGGCATGGCAAATTCTTTAGGTTACCAGGCAATGGGCATGAAGCATTATACCGAAGCCGAATACCTTTTTAAAATGAATACCGTTAACTACCCGGAAAACAGCAACGTTTACGACTCTTTAGGCGACCTTTATAAAGAAAAAGGCAATAAGGTTAAAGCCATAGAACTGTACAAAAAAGCCCTTACCCTTGCCGAAGTGGCCGATACCCGTAAAAAACTAAATGAGCTGCTGAAGAAATAGTCATGTGGAGTAAGAATAAGCCCTAAAGTTGCCTGAAGGTTACGTGATGCTATAGTATATCCCGATTCCGAAAAAATTGCCTTCCCCTTTTAGTTTCACCTGAGTTTACAACTTAAAACAGCTTAGGCAGTAATTTGCCCGTTTTTTTACGATACGCCGCAAAACCCTCATGGCGTGCCATAGAGCGGTCTTTTTTAGTCATATTCACAAAAAAGTACACCACCCAGCTTCCCAGTATTAACAAGGGTTGCCAATGCCAGGATACCAGTGCAAAGGCACCGTATATTAGTATTTCGCCCAAATAGTTAGGGTTACGGGTATACCTGAACAAGCCATCTTTAATAAGGCCCTTTTTAAGATTTAAGGTGTAATGCTTTTGGGCATCGCTTACATAGTGCAAAAAGATACCTAACGTATAAACAAGTAGCGCCACGGCATACACCCATGCGGGCACAATGGTATGTTGCGATATAAGCAGGTACGGCGCCAGGTAGTAACCCGCCAGGGGCAAAAAGGGCGTTAGCAGTCCAACCTTTAGGGGCAATTGCTGTTCGAAACGTTTATCTGGGTACAGGTTTTGTTTTATAAGCCACAGCAAAGTGTAGGTGCCATGCAGCCCAAGGTACAAAAATGCAGCCGGGCTCCAGTTATCGTAGTACCACATTAGGCACAGCACTATGGGCGACACTAAAATTTTATGCAGGTTGATAACCGCGTTAACCGTTGTTTTCATGATCTTTGTTTTTAGGCAAAGGTCGTATACTTACCTGGGGCCAGCCTGTAACAAATGTTACAAAGCAGTTAACCGCGGGAAATTTTACTGCGAATACGGCTTAACGAAGGCCGCTCTATACCCAGAAAGGATGCCAGGTGGGTAAGCGAAATACGGTTAAACAGTGCCGGGTTTTGGGCTATAAAGTTTAGGTAACGTTCTTCGGCGGTTTCAAATTGAAAGCTCTGTACGCGTTTTTGCAGCATTTTTAAGACCTCTTCGGCAATTAGCCTGCCGTAGCGCTCTAAACCTGCAAACTGCCGGTAGCCGGCCTGCATGTGCCCGTAAGACAGCATTACAATAGTGGTTGGCCCAAGGCACTCAAAATTGTACCGGCTGGGTGTTTCGGCTAGTAAAGAAGGATAATCGGTAGCATATCCGCCTTCCATAGCAAACATAACCGAGACCTCTACGCCCTTATCGTTTACATAATACGCCCTAACCAGTCCGCTTGCAATATAGCCAAGCTGGTGGCCATTTTTACCCCACTCGATAAAAAGCTCACGCGCTTTATAATGCTTAACGGTTAAGCCACTTTTTAAGTAATGCCATTCTGCGTTGGTACAATTTGGGCAGAGCCTTAAAATTGCCTGTTTATAAATTTCGAAAATATCATCCATTGCGGCTACTTTTTTAGGGTGTTCTGTCGCGATTTTTTTTAGCTGCATAAAATTGCCACAAAATTGCTCGAAAACAAAGTCCAAAAGTGAAATATTAAGGGCTAAAAACAGGAAATCTACCGATTTAACCAATCAAAAAAGAGTCGGATAAAAAGTATATAAAAACAAAAAACTCTTCAGTAAAAACTGAAGAGTTTGTAAGTGGTGGGCGATGAGGGATTCGAACTGATATGCTAACCCCTTGTCTTTCCTATGTATTTAGAATCTCAAAAAGCATTACTGCCATGAAATTGCCACAAAATGTCTTTTCTATCCATATAAAGCATTCCTGCTTCACAAAAAATGAATGCCCTATATCGACTAATACACTGCATCAATAATACAAATATAATTTAAACTACTTAACAAAAAGTTTTTTTTAAAAAATAATGCAACTGTCCTAGCTTTTAATTTTAGAACTAAAGCATGAGTGTAAAAATTGGAGCAGCTCACTTTCTATATCATTTGGGAACGATAATTTCTGTAACCATTCCTTAATCTCTAATCCTAAGATTTGGTAAGATTTAATACTATTTGACAATAACGTAAAATTATTTTCTACCCAAATATGTTCCTTATTTAGATAGTTCTGTGCTCCTTTGGCTAATTTAATAACCGTATTTTTTCCATCATAGATTCCAAATTTTATTTCCTTTTCTTTAAGTAAATTAAATGGATTATTGCTTCTGGTAAAATATAAGTAAAAATTAATTTTATTTGTCCCTATAGCAATTGAAGAACTCAACCAGTTCACATCATCTTCCATATTAAAAATATCATTAACAGGCTTATAGTTATCTTTCGATAACGTTCTCCAACGTTGTTTATTTAGCATAGTTTCTATGCTCAAATTATCTGATGGGATAAGTTCTTCTATGAAGTGTTCTGCGTACCAGTGTTCCAATATATTTAAATTCCTAGACATTATAAGCTTTACTATTTTCCTCCAATCTAATTTTATATTATCAATCTCGCACTTATTCCACTCTTTTTCACAAAACGACCATTCTAATAACTTATCATCTAATTGATCTATGTGATTAATCACTGTTTGATGTCTTTCTATGAAGCTTATCCATTTATGTTTTTCATGTAATATTTCTTTTTCTGAATGATACCCTTTGTCTAATGGTCGCAATTTTCTTGCAGGCGTATTATCGCTATCCATGCGATTTAATGCATATGGCCATGCCCTAAAATTACCTATCATTTGATAGCAATTCTTTAAAGCTTCGGGTATATACTGTTTTCTTTTTATTAGATTTAAAGCAGATATATGATCCCAATCAAAGGGTAAATTTGTGTCATCAAGCTGATATTGGGCTGTTTTAAAAAAATTTTCTAAAAAAGATCTTTGACTATAAAGCAGTAAATCTTTATTAAATAAAGCTTTCCATATAAAATGTTCATACGGAGTATTATTATACTTTTTTATAATATTAAAATCTTCAGTAATTTTATAACTTTTGATTTTCCTTATGCCCTCCTCACCATCTAAAGGTTGAGTTTTTAAAAGATTATCATCTATTCGTCCTCTTTCCATAGTCTTTGATGACCAAAAATCGATTTGAGACTCTGATTCAGCTAGTGACCATATGTTTTGGAGTAATTTAGAATGATCCTTGTTGTTGATTCCCCTTCCTGTCCATAACATAAGGCATAGCATTCCCAACGCCTTTCGATGAATTTTATCTCCTGAAATAAATATATCGCCCTTATTTTTAATCCTATATAATAGAAGAAATATCAGCTCCGGGGCTACATCAGACAATTTATTATATAATAAATAAGGTAATGCATATGTTTGTTTATTAGAGTATGCTAGTACGCTCTTTAAATAATCAATTAATGATTCCCTGTTATATTTTTTTTGCCCTATTATCTGAACAAGAAAGTCTTCAAACTCTTTTGCGTTTTTTTCACCTATAATGTTTCTCTGAAATTGTTTAGGCTTTATGCGCATTGTAAGGGCATCTCCTCTTCCTTTTACTTTATCCTCATGCTGATAAAGTCTGTATGCTATAGTAATAAATCTGGAAGGTTTAAAGAGTAATTTACAGGCTTCTTCTATCTTTTCTTGCGTACTAGGAGAAATATGTGCTTTTAATATTGAATAGTTTAATTCTTCTCCCGTCAAGGGTGTACCACCAGCATTCAATCGAACAAACATTGTTTCAATTTCATCAGCTATTTCTTCATTGGAATGTGTAATATTATTGTTTGTTTGATCATTTAAATCCAGGTATAAAGCTGGTACTTTTTGATTTCCGAGACTTTTCTTTACTATAACATAAATACGAGTAAGATTAGTTACAACATATTGAAGAACCTGTGTATCATCTAAATTATTTATACTGTTCCAATTAGATTTAACTTTTTCAAAATGTTTCCAGTTAAGAATATCACTTATCAGTTCGCTAGTATCTCGATTATTTATTGCGGCTGTAATAAAAATAGGTAGTGGTAAGGGAAATTTTGCGTCTGCGGGAAAAAAATCGTCCAAATCTGATACGAGAGGGTCTGAATCTCCGTAATTTTTATTCATTGCATTCCTTATCGCCTCTACGCTCAAAGTTTTTGAATTATCATTCTTACTATAGCCCCAAGGATGAGATCGAGTAATTACGCGTACAATAAACTTCCTTTCATCATCATAATCGGGTTCAATCAAATCAATAAACACGCTAAATGATTTAATTGAATGACGAAAAGTTTCATTGCCAAATCCCAAACATATAGCTGTGGAACGCTGTTGCCCATCTAATAGTTCTAAAGCTTTATCACCATTTACAGAAAAAACAAAAGCTCCTAAAGGATACCCTCTCAATATTGAGTCCCATAAGTTTTCTATCTGGGAAGGTTTCCAAACGAAACCTCGTTGTATATTCGGCAGTGAAACAGATTTATTTATTGTCCACTGTGATATTTCTCGAAGGCTATATATGGGCTTATGTATACTATTCATAAATAGAGAATTTTAGTGTAACTGCCGTTCTTTTTGTAAGTAAATTACCTTCATTAAACGGAGTAAAAAAGTTAATAAGGCTCCTAGATTTCCAGCTATTCAAGATAGTAGGGGGCACTACTTTGACTCACTGGCAAATCCATGGAAGTCGATTGTGTTCCCCATTTAAAAATATATTATGTTATAGCACCTTGAAAGGTATTTTGATCATGGTAGAATATTGTAGTCATCTTCAATCACTCAAATATTGCACTCAAAATATTTTTTGTTAATCACTGCGCAGAAAAGCACAGTCAAAATCTCACTGTTGATTTAGTCTATTGGATAATCATTTTTTATTAGACCTTTTTGTCCATACTATCAGAAATAAGTGCCTTATTGATTTTTATAATATCTCGGACTCTTTGCAAGTGAACCGCTAGAATACCATCTGAAAAATCACCAATTCTTCCATTAATTTTATTCTCTAAAACCTTAAACATTTCTCCTGCCTGATCGGGAGGTAAGTATGAAGAAACTTTGTCTACAACAAAAGCTGTTTTACCAATTCCCATTGAGCCATAACCTAATACATTTGCAGTTTTAGACCTTATTTTATCATTTTTAAAGGTTATAGAAACAAAATTGGCAATCTTAGCATTCATTATTTTCAAAGGTATTTTTGATAAAAGAGTTGCCGATTTGGGTAAATCAACGCCTCTTCTATAAATCTTAGCTGCCTGCGTTAATCCTCCAACTATTCCTTTGCAACTAGATGCTCCAGGTATTACTGCAACGAAAGATAAAGCCATATCAATATTCTCTTTTCTTTCTTCTGTAACAATCCTTATCTTTTCATCTTTCACTAATTCGTCAACCTTTATCATCACTTCTTCCGCCAAAACAATTGGCCCTGCATCATAAAAATCTGTGAATTCCTGTTGAGTTAGAATATTTTTATATTTTTCATTCAATAGCGATAATTCATTGAATAACTGGAAATAAATTTGATTCAATTCCACTTCTTTATTTAATATGCTGATACCTGCTCCGTGACGCTCCAGATTTATTAAAAAATTAGTTTCTTCCAAAGTGTAACTTTTGGCAGGTTTTTTCTCAATTTGATCTAAAGTTTTTTTATAAATTTCGACTTCAGCTAAGATCATTTGAGGTAAAAGTGTTTTCAAATTTTTCTTATGTTCTTCCAAAATTTTTAAAGCCTCTGTAGAATAGTTATCTGCATTAAGGACAGTGTCCTTAACTATTTCACTTCCTAATAAAGAACTCCCGATCGTATTTTCTTTTTTTTCTTCTTTTTTATTAGAACAACCTAATATGAAGCACAATAACAGGTAAAGTATAAAATGTTTCATAATTAAAATTTTCTTTCAGTTCCTAAATCAATTGTATTAGTCACAGAATTTCCGTTAACCTTTTTTTCATACTCAAAGAAGAGATGTCCGTTCTTGGTAAACAAATCTTGTTTAACTTCACCTTGAAAAACTTCTTTTTCTAAATCTAAATGTTTGTCAAAAATTAAGTCGTGCATAGGTTCTTTACCAAATCCTTTTTGAATTCTCCGTACACTTTTATACTCTATTTTATTATCTTCATAGGATAAATCGTAAATAAAATATGCTTTTTCGGTAACAAATAAATATTTATAAGTACCAAATTCACTTTTTGAAGTCAGATCTTTATGAATGATTGTACCCTCATCCAAAACAGCTCCTTTTAGCATTTTATAGTAATCCCCCTTCAAATTTAATAATTGTTTGGGGTTTGACTCAAACCATTTTTGAACACTAAAATATTCAGGATATTTTTTTCTTTGATTGGCAAAATAAGAAGCCTTTCTAGCACTTATTATAGAGTCACTCTCAACAAATATCTCTTTAGTGCTCTTCCATTTTTTAGAAATATAGTTGCCCTCTTTTTTAGCTTCAGTTACCTCTTTTTTTATCCCTTTTTCCTCTTCTTTGCTACCGCATGAAAATAATATCAAAGACGTGATTGTAATTAAGTAAGTAATTTTAATTTTCATACAATAATTTGGTTAATGCTTTACTCTGTTTATTTTATTTATTCAACTTTTTATGAAATGGTTCCACTATAGATTGTTATATTGAATTTTTAATATTTTAAAAAAATTATGCCATCATCCCCCTAACAAAAACCTCCACAAACTCCTTCATCTTCGCAATAATTCTATCACCAATTGTACGAGCCTGTAAAACGCTGGGTCTATTGTCCAGACATTGAAAAACTTCATCTTTTATGGGTTCTCGACCACTATAGATATAAGCATCAATTAATGCTTTGAATTGAGCTTTATCTAAATGTTCTTCTTCGCATAGCTTTCCTAATGCTAAAACTTTTTGTTCTTGCCAAAATTTTTCAAATTCATCTTCAATAGAATCACCATCCTTAATATAAGGCATATTTTCATCAATGAATTTTTGAATTAACTCACGTTTGCTTCTTAGTTGTATGTCACCACCCAATAAATCAATTATAGCCTTCCTTTGTACAGCTGCGGCAGATGAAGTTTTAGCTTCCTTTAATTGCGCCAGTAATTTCAAGATGTAAGCCACGTTAATTTGATCTCTGTGAAGTAATTCTAATTCAAAATCGATATCATCTAATATTGATGTTTTTTGTTTTTTATTGTCTTGCTTTACTTTTTCGTACAAGTCAAGATATTTGCCTTTATAGTATTCAAACTCCTGTTCATCAATCGGTAAATCTTCCCAATCAAAGTCGGTATAGGATTGCAACACGTTCAGTGCTCTCATTAATTTCCTAAAAGCCTGCACAAATTGCGCCTCATCTTCTTCGCTTTCTAAATCATTTACACTTTGATAGGTTGGCGTTATTTCTCTCAACAATTTTAATGCTTCATCAAACTTATCCGCTACCGTTTCATAATCGGGCATCGTAACAACTTCAATTGCATCTTTGTTTGAAAACAAAGTAATTGCATCATCAGTGGCTTTTTTAAGATTTCTAAAAGACAAAATATTGCCTTGCGACTTCTGCTCTCCTAAGATCCTGTTTGTGCGTGAAAACGCCTGTATCAGCCCGTGTTGCTTCAGATTTTTATCAATGTAAAGTGTATTCACTTTTTTGGCGTCAAAACCTGTAAGCATCATATTTACAACAATTACAATATCCAAACGATCCTGCTCGCTGTTGAAGTTTTCTTTCTCACGGTCTTTTAAGCGTTTACTAATATTTTTGAAATAATTTTCAAATTGCTGGCTGTCTTTGGTAGAGAAACTTGTGTTGTACATTTTGTTGTAATCACCAATGTAAGTTTCCAATTTGTCCCTGGTACGTTTTGATTGATAAGATGTTCGAGGTTCTGCCAAAACATCAAAATCTACCTCGTCACCAGGCAGAAAATCCTTTGCCTCGTCTGAATCTTCATTAGTGCCATATGTAAAAATGGTAGCGATACGCAAATCATGTTCTCCGGCTTCTTTCTTTTCCTGAAAAAGATCATAGTACTGAATTACATTATCAATACTACTCACAGCTAAAAGTGCCGAGTACTCTTTATTAAAGGTTTTTTGATTGTGGTAGGCAATAATATAATCAACTATCTTGTTGATTCTTTTGTCTGAATCCAAAACTTCCTGCCGGTCTATATCTTCTACCTCAATATCAATAAAGGTGTTGCTCTTATTTTTGTATTTGCCCACATATTCTATACCAAAACGCAATACATTTTGATCGCGAATAGCATCGGTAATTACATATTTGTGCAGGCAGTTGGCAAACAAATCTTTAGTGGTTCGTTTTCCAAAATCATTTTTTGAAGCGTTCTCTGCAAATATGGGCGTGCCAGTAAAACCGATTAACTGGCTCTTATCAAAAAACTTGGTAATGCGCCCGTGGGTTTCTCCAAACTGAGAACGGTGGCATTCGTCAAAAATAAACACTATTTTCTTGTGGCGCAGGGCTTCTATTTTACCGGCAAAACGGTCTGATACAGCATTGTTTAATTTTTGAATCGTCGTTAACACCAACTTAGTATTATCGGTTAACTGCCGCACCAGCGATTGCGTATTATCGGTAACATCAACACTGTCTTTTTTAAAGGCGTTAAACTCGTTCATGGTTTGATAATCCAAATCTTTTCTATCTACCACAAAAACAACTTTGTGTACCTCGGGCAAGTCTACTAAAATCTGGCTGGCCTTAAACGATGTTAGGGTTTTGCCCGACCCGGTAGTGTGCCATATATAAGCGTTATCATTAGTGTTTTTAACCTGATTTATAATCGCCTCGGTAGCAAAGTATTGGTAGGGCCGCAGCACCATCATCACTTTATGCGTTTCGTTAATCACTATATAATGCGCTATCATTTTACCCAAATGCATTGGGTTAAGAAATGCCGCCGCAAAAGCGGTTAAATCGGTAACATTTTTATTGGCACTATCTGCCAAAAAAAACGTTTGCTTAACCGACTGTAATTTATTATTGGCCAAATACTTAGTATTACCACCATTGCTTATTACAAACAATTGCACATATTGAAACAAGCCATGATTACTCCAAAAAGAATGCATTTGGTAGCGATTGATTTGGTTGAAAGCTTCTTTAATTTCTATTCCCGATCGTTTTAGTTCTATTTGAACTAAAGGTAAGCCGTTGACCAGCAGCGTTACATCGAACCGGTTTTTGTAACTGCCCTCCAGGCTTATTTGGTTGGTAACCTGATATAAATTCTGGTTAGTGTCTTCGGAATTAAAAAACCGAACGTAAAACGAGGTGCCGTCTTCTTTATCCAATTGAAAGCGATCGCGCAGTGTTTTAGCCTTTTCAAAAACATTGCCTTTGGCCAAATGATTTAAAACGGCATCAAAGTCTTTAGCCGTAAATGTAGTTTGGTTAAACACTTCGAGTTGGCTTTTTAGGTTAGCCACTAAAACGGTTCCATCCTCAATTTTTACAGATGTAAACCCTAAACCTGCCAATTGCTTGATTAAGTTGTTTTCTAATACGGCTTCTGATTGGTGGCTCATTTTATATTATTCCATGTTTTACATTTATCATAAAACTCATTCAAAGTTTTATTTATTTTTTCTTCTGTAAATAACTCAATCCATTCCTCATAAGTAATTATACCTACCGTGCACTTTTCTACTTTACAAAGGATTTCATCTTCATTCACTTTTTTACTGTTATGCAAATTATGATGTTCAAATCTTTGGCGTATTTCATTTTTGATTTTCTCACTTGCTACCAAATCTTTAATCGATATTCCGGCTCTGTTTTTTTTAACTGCCTTAGTAGCCGGAAGAACAACATAGAAAAAAGTTTTACAATCTAATTTAGTATTTTCAGCAATACAAACAACTGTTCTGCTTGCTTGATTATAATTTTCAGCATTAGTTGTGAATGAACTTAATGGACTTCCCATTTTAGCTTCAATAATGCCAAAGGTATCAGCATTTGGATTTACCACTATTTTCCCACTTCCTTCGCCATTTTGCTTATAATTTACATCAAAATTGCCTAACGCAATATCAGCATGAGTATAGCCTTCCTTAGCTTTTGAAACACCCACAAAAGGACTGGAAAGTAATGCTTCCGAAGTCCAATTTTCTATTTTGGAAAATTCAATTTCCTTTAATGTAATATTTTGTTGTTTAGAATAATAAACCAATAACCGCGTCATCCAGCCTTCATTGTATATTTCGGTTGGTTTGATGTTAGTAAAAACATTGCTGTTTTCTATTGATGCTATTATGTCTATAATCTCTTTCATAACTACACAAACAGTTGCTGTAACAGCCCTTTTTTAAAGCGTTGCGACTTCGCCATTTGCTGGCCGGTATGTGCTATTTTAGCATCGATACCCGATAAAAAAGCAGCGATTTTTTTTTGTTCGGGTAGGGATGGAATGCCACATACTTCATTAGAATAATCTTTAAAATAAATATGCGGAATAGTACTTCCTGTAACATATTTACTAAAATCAATATTTGAAAGTAAGCAATATAAGAAATATGTATCAATACTTTGCTTTGGGCTTATAATTTCCATTGTACCTAACACAGAAGATTTTCCTTTACAATATAATAACCTTCCAACTCCAGCACCATCTTTTACAATACTGATATAATCGTTTTCTTCTTTATAAAAATCAACTTTTTTTAATACTCCTGAAGCCCCATAAATAATAAAATCACCAAAATTTTCTTCAATTTTATTTGCGGAAATATTTGAAGATTTTTTACTTGCAACTTCCCCAAACTTTTTCTCCTCCCAATCCGGATAATCCGCTCCATTGGCATCTTTAAACCGCAAGGCACCCGAAAACAATTGCTGTATTACGCCTTTTTTGTACTGAGCTAAAAGTTCGTTTTTACGGCTAAGCTGTTGTATTTTTTCATCGACCACACTTAAAAAAGACGCTATTTTTTGTTGCTCGTGAAATGAAGGTGCAGTTATTTTTAGTTTTTTAAAATAGGGTAAACCAATTGTTTTGATAGTGCTACCAATTGCAATTCTCTCAAATTCGGGTTTTAATATTTGCAGAACATTGTATAAGAACCAATTAGAGGAAACGTTTTCCTTTGTAGTCCAAACAATAAAATGCTGGCTCACAGCCATAGACTTTTTCATTACAGCACTTTTACCAACACCAGCATCTCTTGATAGTAGTACTGAACCTGCTGGATGAAGAACAGCTGATGAATTATCAAGTCCTAATTGACTTATTTTAGTATTAGTAAATTCGATGTAGCCGTTATCAAGTTTTTTAGAGTCAGTTAATGAAATCCAATTAATATCGCCATTGTAATATTCTGAATAACTTTTATTTGGTGTGTGTCCAGAGCCTCGCTTAGCAAAATCTTCTAATAAAATTTCTTTCCACTCACCTTCAAATCCCTTAAACCTCAATTGCGGCACCAAAGCTTTTTTCTCTTCGTTTTTTAAAATTGCTGTACTCATTAGAATGGGGTTTCAATTCCTAATTCTGCACAAAAAGCGGCAATTGTAGCATCGGTAGTGGCGCCCTGTGTTGCCAGTTGGCGCAGCTCGGTGGTTATGGCGTTTAAATCTATGGCGGCATCTTCTTCAAACGTATCTACATAGCGCGGTATGTTCAGGTTATAATCGTTAGTGGCCACTTCGCTAAGCGGTGCCACATGGCTGTACCGAGCTTCGGTGGTGCGGTCGGTATAGGTACTAATAATTTTAGCAATATTCGCGGTGCTCAGCACGTTTTGGGTTTTTACCTTATCATAGTGCTGGCTTGCATCTATAAACAAAATATCATTGGGGTGCTGCCGTTCTTTCTTCAACACTAAAATACACGTAGGTATACTTGTGCCGTAAAAAATATTGGCGGGTAAGCCTATTACGGCATCCAAGTAGTTTTTTTCCTGTATCAAATACTCCCGTATGTGGCCCTCGGCACCCCCACGAAACAACACGCCGTGCGGTAGTACAATAGCCATGGTGCCGTTATCGGCCAGCTGGTGTACCATGTGTTGCACAAAAGCAAAATCGGCCTTGCTGCCCGGGGCCAGTTTGCCGTATGCAGAGAAGCGTTCGTCAGTCATGTGCAGCGGGCTTGCACTCCAGTTTGCAGAGAACGGCGGATTAGCCACAATGGCTTCAAAACGCATATCATAATGCTGCGGGCGTTCCAGCGTATCTTCATTTTTTATATCAAAACGTTTGTAATGCACATCGTGCATTATCATATTCATGCGGCATAAATTATAGGTGGTAGGGTTCATTTCCTGTCCGTAAAAAGCACTTACGTTTTTTACCTCTTTTGCTACACGCAGTAACAACGACCCCGAGCCGCAGGTAGGATCGTATACGCTTTTAAGCTGGTCTTTGCCCACCGTAACCAGTTGCGCTAAAATGCTGCTTACCTGCTGCGGCGTATAAAATTCGCCTGCTTTTTTGCCTGCGCCGCTCGCAAATTGGCCTATAAGATATTCGTAGGCATCGCCCAGTACATCGCTGTCGGTATTTTCTAAATCAAAATCAATTTCGTCTAAATGCACCAGCACTTTTACAATCAGTTCGTTTTTATCTGCCTCTGATTTCCCAAGCTTGTGCGACGTTAAATCCAGGTCAGAAAACAGGTTGCCAAAATCTTCCTCGCTTTCAGACCCCATGGTGCTTTGCTCAATGTGCAAAAGTACTTTAGCTAAATCGCCCAAAATAAAATTGTTCTTGCCGCCGGTGTTACCTCTTCGTGCCAACTCCGAAAATAATTCAGACGGCAATAAAAAGTAGCCCAGTTTGTCTAGTGCTAACTGTTTAATTTCTTCGAGTAGAGCCTCTTCTTCAGCATGCCCTTCAATTTGCTGAAAAGTCAAACCATCCGGTTTCAGGATGGTATTGGCATATAAATCCATTTTTGTACTCAGGTACTTGTAGAAAATAAAACCTAATATGTAATCTCTAAAATCATCGGCATCCATTTTTCCACGAAGGGTATTGGCAATATTCCAGAGTTGTTGTTCTAATTTTTGTTTTTGTTCGGCTGCCATCAAGCAAGTATGATTGTTTTTTAAATAAGGAATTTATGACTGCTAAAGTATCGAATATAAACGGAAGTGAAAACCGTAAAGAAATTAAATCTAATCAATATAAAAAAAGACCGCTTCTCAGCGGTCTCCATCAGTCACAGCAACACGAAGTTACTATTTATTCATAAGTTTTTCTAAGTAAGCTACTTTATCTTTTTCCGCTTGTAATAATCTTTTACATAGTTTTTCTTTTCTTCAAAAAGAGAGATGATTTTTTCCAAGTCTTCTCCTAATCATATGATGGTTAAAAATGATCTTGATTAATAAAACTCATCCATAAAATCCCTTTTCTGTTCTCTTTCGATATCCTTTTTCTTCCAAATAATTTTCTGTTCGAAGTAGTCTATATGATCAGAATAATCTAAAATATTAGGTAAAGAATTAATCATCTTTAATATATCTTCATAGAATTCGATTTTCTTTTGGTATACGGGAACCCAACTACCTGTAGTACTTGCGCTTCTATCGAAACTGATTCTTTTTGTAATTTCAATATCATTATTTAGCACAAGAAATTCTTTAAAGTATTCTACAAACCAATCTCTATAATAATTGTAAACAACTTCTGCTAACATCAAAACTATTTTATCATTATTACAATATTTTTGTGTTAGTTTTATAATTAATGTCTTGACTTTACTCGTCCTAGACTCATCGGCCTTTCTGAATTTAAACAGTGAATAAATATCTTCTTCTACGAAATATGTATGTTCAACTTTGTCTAAAATTATCAACAATATATCTTCAATCAGTTCTTCATATTCCTCATATTCCCAGATGAAATCTGTATTAATATCTCTCAACTTAATTTTTGATGAATAATCTAACCCTATAATATCACTTTTTAAGCTCTCATTTATGAATGTTTTATTAATGTCTAATAGTGTTTTTAATTCTTTACCGTCATAATCAAAATGAGAATCTATTTCATATTGAGCCCAAAATGCATCCCTTAGCATTTGATTTTGATTTTCAAAATATTGCACACATTCAGAACAAAAATGAAATCCAAAATCACGCCTGGTTTTATGTGTTTTAATTAGTACGATACTGGTCAGATAGGTAATGATATTATGCTTCTCTAATTCTGGTTTTTCTTTTTTATAATCTTCGAATACTGCTTCATACTTCAGATAATCAAGCATTCTGTGGATGTAAAGACGCTCATCTGTTTTGTTAAATATTTCAATGAGAAGAATCAAGAAAGATTTGTTAATCTGATCCGCTGGCAGCATTGTTACTAATGCCGACTCCCAGAAGAACTTTTCCCTAAGCTCATATCCATTCATTATTTCAATAAACTCCTCACCAGTCATAATATCTTCTTGCAGGACGATATTTAAAACATTGCTCCGCAATTGGAAAGATACCTCTCTACTAAAATAAAGTCTTAGAGCCTTGTCAAACTCACCTTTATCTTTTCTTGCAATAGATGCATAAATATCTGTGACCGCAGATTCAATATGCCAACTATGGTTATCATTTTGTTGTTTAAACAAAGTATCTACATCTAAAAGAAATTTCTCGATTTCTTTCCAATCATTTCTCTTTACAAAATCATTAAGTTCTTCTCTCTTTTCTTTTTCAGATTCATCTATGGATTTTCCATCCTTATACTCCCAATCCGGCTTTAAAAATTTGTATAACTTCCTTATATCAGATTCAATAAAATCATCCCAATCTTGAGGATAAGGCGTTCCTGCTTTCGTTAAATGTTTACCAAGCACACTGACAAATTTGCAGTCAGCATACTGAGTACTATCTAACTTTTCAGCAATGATTGTTTGATAAAGTGGTAGCTCATCTATATAAATACTTTTATCTATATCCCCATCAGGATTAATGATACGCTGCAAAATTTTTCTCGATTGTTCATCTTCTGGCATAAACAGATCATAAAATCTATTAAGGATACGCTTTCTCAATCCCATTAATTTATCTGATTTATATAAGTCAAAATTATAAATGGTAAACGCGTGACCTTTCGCTGAACCAAATTCGGTATAATGCCAACCTAATAAGGCTTCAGCCAAGTTTAGAAAAATACCATTTGCCAATAATTTTTTGTGATCATTGAGATTACTGTCTATCAAAACATCTAATAGCACATTCTGTCGTAAGTATTGGCTTTCTACATCCTGCACCTTAAAATTAAAGTTTTCGTGAAGAAATTTTAAAATTTCTGGGAGTCGACTTGGTTGTTTATCTAATAATGTAAGCATCAGTTCCAGTGAAGGCTTCAATAACTCATTAGGATGATTCCAAAAATTTTTTAAAAGTTCAAAATGTTTCGTAGCTGAGGTATGGTCATTATGGACATAGCCAAAATTAAAAACTTGAGGATACTGCTCTTGCTGAAGGCTTCCTATCCACTTTTTTAAGTATAACAGGCAATTGCGCCCCTTATAAAACCAAAATAAGTCATAAAAAGCATACAATAATCCATCAGTACCTATTTGATTTAATACTTCGTTTAGATGAGGTAATACCAAACCTTTTACGTGATGATAAGCAAATGTGTTATTTGCATCTACAAGTGTTGAACGGATTCTGCTTGAAAATTTCTCAACAAAAACAGCAATCCATTCTGCATAATTAATAACCGCAGACTTGTCGTCAACAAAGCATTTATAAAATGCATATGTAGACAGTACCTGGTCTGATACTCTAACAATCTCATCAGCATAAACGTCCAATATTTCACTATTATGAAGTTCCATTATAGCTGTCCACAATTCATTCCAATCAATTCCAAATTTTATAAATAGAATTGTTTTCAATTCTTCATTGTTCTTGTCTACAACACCAAAAAACGATACAATTGCGAGAGATTTTAGGATTATAGGGTTATTGAAAATACCTACCTCTTCAGAAATTTTCTTAAAGTATTTTTCATACAGTAATACCGGGCTGTCTAAATAATTAGTTTCCGAATCAGGAGTGACCGAATAGGTCGCCATTAGGGCAACTCTCGCATTCCCTTTTGCTAAATCAACGATTTTTCGTTTTATATCGCTATGATGTTGAAGATTAGGTAAAGCAGAAACAATTATTTTCGCAATCTCATCGTCCTTAAATTCAGGTATATTTAACTCTTTATATAAATAATTATCAAGTGCGGAGGAAACTTGTTTTTTCACATAATCCCTAGATGTAATTACAACTTTTACGTGATAAGATTGTGACCCTTCTAATTTACTGAGCAAATAATTTAGATTTGTAATAGATTTATTGGCATCGTCAAACAAAATAACATGCTGTTTCCCGGGCAAAAAAAGATGTTGATAATCATCCCATAGAGATACCCCTGAGCTTTGGATAACTATTGGAACATAATCATCTTTGTAAAATTCTTCCAAGATCTTAACTCCCAGTTTAGATTTCCCTATACCTGCACCACCTGACAATAGTAAAATGTCGTGATTCTTTAAAATTTCAATACTATTTTTAAGTTCTTCTTCTCTGCCAATAAATTCATTTGTAAGCGAAGGTTGTAAGCCTTTTTCTGTTTTTAAGAGAAACTCTTCAAGGGTATAAATGTCTCCTTTAATAATTGGAATATTGAGGTATTCATCAGCTAATTTGGGAATATCAAATATGAGCAACGGCAAATTTTGAATGGTTAATATCTCAAACTTTGTGTCAGAATTATATGATTTCACTTTAGTGTTTAGTCGATCATATTCCTCCACACTTATCTTTTCATTACAAGCTAAAATGACCTTCTCTATTTGTTCTTTTTTTATTGTTGTTACCTCTTCCTTATAACAATGGTCTATGTCCTTTGCAAGTTTCTCAAAAAAAGATTTAGATTCTCCTAATCTTTCCTGAGTTGTACATTCAACAAAAACGTATCTATCTTCATTTACAAAAAATGAGTCTGGGGTGCCTTTACTTGTTTTCTCTTTTCCAACAACTGCGCCTGGAGCCCCAATAAATTTATTTCCTTGCAAGTGCAAAAGGTGATTTACTAAGATTTGAAAACTCGCTTGATTAATTCCTTTTAAAGCATTCTCTATTTGGGTAATAGTATTCATAAATACCTCTTTTATATTTTTACAAGTATATTTGCAAATCTCTTTTTGCACTGTTGCTGGCTCAATAGTGGGATGAAATGCTCATAATAATATTATTTTTGCAATTTTCCAATTCTTTTGTATTTTGCTTTCCAAGTAACAATATACTACATAGTAAGATTACCAATATTGCAGTAAGAATGTTTGCTACCCGGAAAGAAATGTAAGACTGTATTAAGCTAGTTGCTTTTCGATTGTTTATTTCTTTATTTCTATGCAGGCTGTATAACAGGTCTCTAATAACCTCTGAATTAAATTCCGCTATAGTTTTTTGATGGAAGGTTTGTACATTGGCGGGTGCCGGATTACTATAGTTATATCGCTTAAGATTGTAATTTTTTAACGCATTTTTTATGGTTAAAATATAAAATGATAACGACAGTAATAGAAGCAAAAGTAGCAATAGTTTTATGTATAATGGGAAATCACTAATTTTATCAATAAGAATTGGTACAAAAAGGCTTAGCAAAGAAAAGATCACCCCTGTTTGCCCCACCAGCTGAGAAGATTTGCTTTCTATTAGATTTAATCTATTTTCCTCATCGTTAGATAAGCCTTGCAGGTAAACCATATGTACAGAGCTTTTTATTTCGTCTGGCTGATCAGCATATGCCGTCACATCATCCGGAATGGCACTATTTATAAATTTTCCTTCAAAGACACCTATAATGTTGAATAGGTTACGAATTTTTTTCATCTGATAAAAAAGTTATTATAGCATTTGATATCGGTAATCCGGTTTCGAGTTCAATCCAAGCCCATTGTCCGTTAGGATTTATTTCGAGAAAAATATAATCTTCTTCCGGTGTTTTAATAAGGTCAATCGCCCCAAAATTTAAGCTTAGCTCTTTGACAAGTTTAACACAAAGATTATTAATTTCATCGGGCAGTTCACAGGTTGAAAATTTAATATTTTTTCTTCGCCAATCAATTCTAGTAGCAGGGTCAATTTGCGAATCTACTTCAGCCGCAAAAACCTTATCTCCTACAACCGTCACTCTTATCTCGCTAGCTTTAATTATATGTTCCTGAAATATGCAAGGGGTTAAATCATAGTCGTCAATATTTGTTATAAATTCTTTTGTAACAATACTGGTATATATAAATTCGGTACCATAAGTTGAAGATATTCGTGTCTGTCCAATAGGCTTCACAATTATATCTCCATCGCATGCCTTGAAAAATTCTTGTAACTTTAATTTCGAATTTGTAACGAGGGTTTTTGGAGTTTTTAAACCTAGTTTTTTTGCAATTTTTATTTGTAAAAGTTTGTGTTCAGCTTGGTATACTGAGAATGGATTACTCAGCCACTTAGCTTCAATTACACTAAACAAACTTTTAAGAAATGCTTCAGATTCTCTTTGAAGATAAAAATGTTCATGAGTTTTAATACCTGGAAAATCAGGTAATTTTACTCGACGAAACCACACGGAATAGTATGTGTTTTCACCTAAGATATCAAGTAGGTAATCACTTTGAAAATCCACTGAAAATGGGGTTTTTAAAATATCTTCACAATTAAATCTTTTATAAGGGATTTTTCGCTCATTCAAAATATTTACAAGATAATCAGCAGTGTAATCTTCTTTGTGAGTAATAATTAATATCATAAAGATTAGTCCGTATCAGATGACTCAAGCATAGTCCTTGTTGTCGTCATTGTTATCATTGTAGTAAAATGCGTAAAATTACGAGGATCACTGTCAGAACCCTCGGTAGTCGTAAACGTTCCAGTCATTGTTGCCATCATTGTCAATGCTTCGCTATCATCAGAATCAGAAACTTCATCAAAAATTTTAGTGCCTGTAGAAGTGCTTAAAGTTGGCATTTGTACAGCTGGAAGTCCAGTAGTCTTATTAACATTAAGGTTTAAATCATAATTATATTCAATCATAGAAAAATCTAAATCTGGTTCAGTTGCAGCTTCTATAAATTCTAGAATTAGTGGCTTCATATATCGAGGATTAGAACTCTAAAGATAGTAAGAATTTACGTTTTCCGATATTTAAAAATTAACTTAATATATTTTAGTAAGGTGAATTTTTAATAAGCATTTTCGTCTCGTCAAGATAATTGTGGGCTAACTCTGTTGCAGTCCACAAAATCAGTGATTGGATAGCATTTTTTGAATCAATTGAAGCTTCCCTTTGTTTTATTTTCCAGTCAGATAGAGAATTTAGAAGTCTTCTTGCTACATTTAGCTTAGGGTTCTCAATTACAGGGTTAGTTGTTAAGGTAGAAAAATGTAAACCCCAAATTATGTAAATATCCTGATTGTTAGTCGCTTTAGTACACTCTATAGATTTATATAGTGCACTTAAAATTGTGTCATCGAAAACCCGCTCATAAAATTGTTCGGCAACTTCTTTGGCAATAGCATTATCAATTTGCCATAAAGTACCAATATATGCTCTGGATCCTCCAGCTAGGAAAGAATCTGCAATATCGATCCAAGACCAACATGTATTATTAAATACAAATGGTGAACGCATCAAAGCGATAGAATCAAATACAGCTTGATAATAAAAATCGACACACTTAATAGCACAAGAGTTAGGAACAATTGCTTTTTTAATCCTTTCGCTTTTTTGGACATCATTTATTGCTTGATACATATCAACAAAAACATGATGAGGATAATTATTTGCTTTCATAGCTTCGCTTCCCCAGACAAGGTCATTAAAACGCCTAGGTAGTACCTTAACGGTAACGGGAATCAATTCTTCATTGTGAGATGGGGCGAAACTAACTACTTCATCAAATTCTACTGAATGTTGGTTACCGTCACGGTCAGTAAATTGTTTTGAGACGCTGTATCCACTAATTTCGCCGCCGTGGCTACATATGTGTAACAGGTCAAATGGAAATTCCTTGACATGATTGTTTATTTGATAAACTGACGCTTGTTTACCGATAAGTTCTTTAACATAATAGTTTCTTTGCTGAAGTATATTTATAATATATTCAGTTTCCTCGTCTTTAAACTCAAGCGGTGAAAAAACTATAGCACTATTAGTCATTTCCTTTGTTTCAAAATGAATACAGTTAAAAATAAAAAAGTCACATTTTAAGCGCAAATGCACGTGGGTAAAAAGAATTAAATTTTTTAATATCAATGCATATGGTGCCCCTACAGTAAAAAAAGTTGAGTATCTATAATTAGTAAAATCAACATCTTCAAATGACTTATATAATGCAACACTTAAATCATTATAGGCATTTCCATCACCTTTTCGCCATCTTTCAATAAGATCTTTTATTTCGCGGATATTTAACGATGGCTCGGATATTATCATTACATCTGCCGATATATTAAAAGCGTAATTTACAGCTATGACACAAGATGTTTTCTGGATGTTTTCAATAACGATTAGACCACTGTCAAAAGCGTTTTCATAAGTTGGTGTCAAGGAATTTTCTTCAATTTTAAGTGCCATCCCTTTATTAAGAGCTACATGTAGTCCAGTCAATACAGCATGTGGTGGACAACTAAGTGTATTATATTTCTCTGTAATCGGGCCGAGAATAGCCATTGCTTCGTAACAACTGTTAATTTCTAAAACATTATAATTGTTTACAAAATTTAGATAGCTTTTTTGTTCATCACTAAGCCCACCAAGGATTAAATACTGTATTTCCCCAGTCCTTTGCAATGCATTCTTAATTTGGATGTTGAACTGTCTAGATCTATTTCTGCTAAAGCTATGCTCGTCAATATCTTGTTCTGAATTTTGATGATCGGCATCTGTAACATTAGAAAATTCAAAGATCGGAGTAAATTCTTGCCTTTTACAAACGTAACTTGATATAACTGCTCCCAAA
Organism: Flavobacterium subsaxonicum WB 4.1-42 = DSM 21790; assembly: GCF_000422725.1. Classification (GTDB taxonomy): domain Bacteria; phylum Bacteroidota; class Bacteroidia; order Flavobacteriales; family Flavobacteriaceae; genus Flavobacterium; species Flavobacterium subsaxonicum. Next base: position 28,914 of record NZ_AUGP01000018.1, on the reverse strand, counting down.
TCAATATTATCCCGGTCTATTATGCAAAAAAATTTCTTGTTAAAAATTAAGTTATCAGTCATAATAATTGTGATTGGTTTTTTGTGTCTAAAAAGCTTTTTGTTTACTTCGTATAACTTTAAATGCACAAGTATTGGGTATCAAGTATTGTTCTTTTATCAACCTAATATTGCCAGTATAAAAATTACAAACATATTTATTACAATTTAATATGGTGTTATAAATATAGTTCTTTAGATCCATTATTTATGAGAACAAGTAAACATATCTGGAAGGCAGTAACTTACTGTCTCCTTACAAAGTTATAACCGCTTTAAGAAGATTCCAATCCCCACTAAATTTTGATGGGATATAAATTTGCTTAATACGATTAGTATTAATAAAATTGCAGTAACCAAACACTTGTACTTATAACCTCATGGCAGATTTTTTAACCACAAATGGTACTTCCCACCATATTGAAGACATAATAATCGATGCAACTTCGGAACTCGTTTTAGTCTCACCTTATTTACAGCTTTCAAAAACTTTTTTTGAACGGCTTAAGGATGCTTCAAACAGGAAGGTGCTAATAAAGATCATTTATGGAAAAGATGACTTGCGCCCTAATGAAAAAGCACTTATTGGAGAGTTGAAAGGCGTGGAATTATATTACTTTGAAAATCTGCATGCGAAGTGCTTTTATAACGAGAACACTATGGTAATTACATCCATGAATATGTACCAGTTCTCTGAAAAGACCAATCGCGAAATGGGTATATTGATCGATGCTCTAAACGATAAAAATATATACACTAAAGCAACGGCAGAAGTAAGGTCAATCATGCAGTCGGCAGAACGCAAAGTATTCAATAATTCGTTCAGAACTCCGACAGAAAATATTACGGCACCAAAGCACTATCAGACTGCAAGTGTAAAGCAGGGATTTTGTATCCGTTGCGAAAGTTCAATAGCCTATGATCCTGGAGCACCGTACTGCCTTAGTTGCTATCAGACCTGGAGCAATTTTCAAAACCATTTTTATGAAGAGAATGTTTGTCATAGGTGCGGTAAAGACGAAAGTTCGACGATGGCACGCCCACGTTGTTACAATTGTTACAGCACCAGCACTATGTAGGTGAATAACTTTATAAAAAGATAGAATAGTCTTTATATGATACGGTCTATGCAAATGAGGAACTATGAATTAAGTTGAGAAAAATGTTGGACTAATTTATCAGTTTCAATTAATTCATCGAACGATGGGTCAGCCTCTTGCTGAGCTAAACTAGATGTTCCCATTGCTCCAATCCATGTGAATTTAATAGATATTGAAAAGCTAAATGTGAATGCTCTTTTCTAATAGGCGAAAAAAAAATTGGACGGCTCTTCTGAAGTTTTTCGCCCAATTATTGAGCTACTACTGTTCATCAATTTTATTAACGATTCAATTAATCTTGTTTTTAGAGCATCGCCCTCAATAGTTTTTATAAATTTACATCACTTATAAAATTAAGAAAATGATTGTAAATCAATCTTTGGTAACAGATATCAAGACAATTATTTCCGAGGCTAAGAATAAGGCTATACGGCTGGTAGATTATGAACGCACGTTAATGTACTGGCACATTGGTAGACGGATATTCGAAGAAGAGCAGCAGGGAAAAGACCGGGCGGATTATGGGGATTATCTTATAAAATTTATAGCCCAACAGTTAGAACCAGAATATGGAAGTGGTTTTTCTAAGAGGCAGGTTGAGCTTTTTCGCCAGTTTTATAGAACTTTTCCAATTGCGAACGCACTGCGTTCGCAATTGGGATGGACACATTATAAAATGCTGTTACGACTTGATACTGATGATAAAAGAGAATTTTATATTGCTGAAGCTATAAAAAATAATTGGACAACCCGCCAGTTAGAAAGACAGATCCATAGCAGTCTATGGGAACGACTACTTATAAGTAATGACAAGGAAGATGTCTTAGCTGTAGCCCGCAATGAAAAACAACCTTCTGACGCAAAGGAAATTATTAAAGACCCTATGTACCTCGAGTTTTTAGGATTGCATAGGGAAGCATCATATTACGAAAAAGATTTAGAACAAGCCATCATCACACATCTTCATGATTTCTTGCTTGAACTAGGCAACGGCTTTGCATTTTTAGCAAGGCAAAAGCGATTGCATATTGAAGGAGATGAATTTTTTATAGACTTAGTATTCTACAATCGACTTTTACAGTGCTTTGTCATTATTGAAATAAAAACGCATAAACTTACCCATCAAGATGTCGGTCAATTACAGATGTATGTAAATTATTACGACAGGTATGAAAAACGGGAATTTGAAAATCCTACAATAGGTATATTATTGTGTGCTGAAAAGAATAATGCTGTTGTAAAAATATCGTTGCCGGAAGATAATAAAACGATAATTGCAAGTGAATATAAGCTTTACCTACCTAGTGAACAACAATTGATTGCAGAAATGAGAAAGGAAATTGAGAAACGCGGAACAGATGAAAAGTCTTAGCTCATAATTTTCTAACACTATACAAATGATAAAGTGCATAAGATGTAACAGCTTGAACTTTATTTTTAAATCTGAACACGATTTCCATGACATTTTTAGATGCTCGGATTGCTTATATCTACAACCTATAAGAATTGAAGATTGTTGTAAGAAATCATATTTAATAGTTACAATTGAACATTTAGATCATACGAGAAAAAGATTGCACAGGCAATGTTTGAATTGTGGAGGTTGCACTGACAGAAACAAACCATTAAGTTTAAAAAAATATTCTGAGGAAATCCGATCTGAATTTAGTTATCATAATTTCGAAAAATGGAAAGAAGAGAGAGGCAGGGAAAGTATCTATTTACGGGAATGTGTCAAGAAATTAAATTTTGATACTTCGAAATATGGTAAATATAATAACTACCTTAATTCACATGCATGGAAATTAAAAAGAACTGAAGCATTATTTATAGATAATAACTTATGCCAGGTGTGCAAAATAAGTGCGGCTGAAGAAGTTCATCACCTCACATACGAGAACCTATTTGACGAAAAGTTAGAGGATTTGCTTTCAGTTTGTAAAGTATGCCATGATAGGCTACACAACAAATCCTAATTTGAAAATATCCTGATTCATAGATTCATTGACGTGAAATGTAGCCTCAAATATCGACTGATAGCAACTTGAGTTTAATTAAGCCCGACGAGCACATTTAGAACCTGTATCTAACTAATTTGGAATCTTAAATTATAAACTTCACCAGATTATGCTTTTCTAAAGTATATTTTGCCAAAGAATGGAAGTCAATTTTTTCCAATTCTTCGTCATTCTCTTCACTATAATAATCCTCAGAATCTTCTTCCGGATTTAGATAGAAACAAAAATTCTTTTCTTTCTCCTCCTGTGTTGAAAAGTACCAGTATTTTACTGCCGTTAACAACCCGTCACAAGTGTTTAAAATCCAATGTTCAATAGCTTCCTTTTTTTGTAATCCTGTAATTCCTCGCTCGTCCAATTCATTATTGGTCAAGTAATCTGCATTAGCCTCTTTACCTGTTACTCTAAAAATTTTCCAGCCTAATCTGCCAAGTTTCTTATCTTTTTCTAAATCTTTTACTGGGTCATGATAGTCTTTTCCATCCAGTTCTAATCCAATTTTTAAATACGGATTAGCAAAATCAATGAAGAAATTAAATACAGGAAACTGCGGATATAATACAATACCGCCGATTCCGCGAATAGAATTCCAGGCAGATTTCTCAATTGGTGAAAAATGTCTCAGCCAATCTATCAAGTAAGCCTGATCCCACTTGCGAATATCATTTTCAGATGTTTGCAAAATTCCCGATATATTCTCCATGTATATCTGTCGAAAAAATCCCCATTTATCCGTTATGTTTTCAAGTTGATTAAAATCGTAGGAAAGCAATTAGTTAGTTGCTAAATTCTTAACGTCCTTTTCTGTAAAATTATCGAGGAAGTGGCTCATATTGCTTTTAATATTGTAGTTATATTAGCTTTTATATTTAAACTCTTTTACCTTGTTTGTCGAAATGTCCTAACCAAACCGTTTGTTTTAGGTTCTCCTCTATCAATCTCCACAGTAGGTATTAAGGCCTTAAGTCTATCACTATTTTCAATTGGTACTGAAGTCCCTTTTATGGCTACTTTATACAAATTTATATTGTTACTTAATGGCAGTAAGTCAACTACTCCTGTATTACTTATGTTAATGCTATCAATGTTTTAAACTGCTGAAACACATCCAGATTATTAATTCTTGTTGAATAGAGGAAAATAGTTTTAAGTTCTTGTAGATTTCTTAGAGGTTCTAAATCGTAAACATATGTTTGAAAGCAGGATAGATATTCTAATTTAGTGGCATTCTTTAGATACTCTATTGAATCAACGTATGTATTACTAAAATTTATCTTTTTTAAGAAGGTAAGATTTTCAATACCCTTAAGGCTTTTTATTTCCGTACGTTGAATGTATAAATCTTCTAAACCCTTTATTTCTGCCAACATTTCCAGAGAATCTAAATTGCTTCCTCTAAAGTCTATAAACGTAAGATTTTTTAAAGATGAAATTGATTGTTCGTTGATAACTTGTAAACCTTGACAGTACAGCCTTTCAAGATTTACCAAATAATAGATTGGCTTTAAATCCTGTATAAAATATGTTTCATAGCAGCTGCAATGAAATATTGTCATAAGTTTACATTCCGCTAAAAAATTTTTTAATTTAATTTTTTTACAGCTATTAATCGTAGTGATTATAGAATCAAAGTTGTTAATCTTACTTATACTGGTTGTAGAATTTCTATGGTGATTATAAACTATAATTATTTTCCAATCATAGCTTAGATTAATCCACCAGTTAATATCATCGTCATTGCTTTCTAACAGTTGCTCGAAAGTAAAATCAAACCCTTTGTTTTCAAAAATTGCATTTATCTCTTCTATTGCGTACAACTGTTTGGCGACATCCATGATGTTTTAATTTTCTGGAAATTTACATTTTTATTAGAAATATCCTTATGATAAATTTATTGTTTAAATAAAGAAGAGACCGCCTCTCAGCAGTCTCTATCATTCACAGCACATTAAGCTGCTATTTTATTTATAAGCTCTTACGAGACTATCTTCTATTTTTTTCTGCTTCCAACAAACGCTCGTAAAGCTTTTTATTTTCCTCATAAGCCTCTATTAGCTTATCTAAGGGATTAAATGTACAGTGATAATTTCCTACAGTACCTTGGCTATTATCATAAAAATTATTAAAATAATTGATAACTCCTTCCTCAGAGAAATTCTTGATAGCTTCAACACTAACGCCCAAAGCTTTTGCAACCTCTACTAATTTCTCTTCCTCAATAGTTTCACTATTTTCCATAATGGATATTGCCTGTTGGTTCGTTCCTAAAGCCAACGCCAAAGCCTCCTGCTTCATATCGCGAAGTTCACGGATACGGCTGATTTTACGTCCTATATGGTTTGGTTTTGCTGTAGTACTCATAAGTCAAAGGTAATATTTAGGTGTGTTATTCTCCAAGATGTAAAATACATGGTCAAAAATGTACCATACACAACAAATTGATTCGGTACACCTTAAAGTCTTTTTTACTTGCTGGTCATTACAAAAATACAAATTTAAAAGAATGTTCAACAGGTAAAAATCAAAATTATGGATGCAATTGTAATTCCACCGGAAAAAGAATTTGAAGCACTGATCAATGACCTTAAGGTTTTAATGGATGTAACTGCTGTCACCTTGCATGAATCCAATACAGCAGGCAAAACGAGCGATATACTGACTATTATCATGGAAGGAAATTTCTACGAGATCGCCTCAGAAATGTATGACCGTGCTGAAAAATTGTTTGAAAGACATTCGGTACAGATGCCCTATAAAATTATAGACAGTGCGGACGTGATCCATAAACTAAAAGACGGTAACCTTTATTACCTGAAATGGTATTTGACAGGCAGGCCATTGTTTAAAAACGATACAGCCTATACTGTAGTTAAAATCATCAATTTATAAATCTAATCGCCTATAGTAATATCAATACCTAAACCAAATACCCAAGCAAATTTAGATCCGTTGTCAAGAGGATCAAAAATATATGCAGGCCCGAGGTATACAGGTATCTTTGCGTTAAGTACATCTAAATTAACAATGTCAAATTGTCCTAATATCATTGCATTAAACGATCTGTTTCTAACAAAATCATTGCTTTCAGGATTGTTTAATTGGTCGTCGCTATTATCAGAATCAGCGAAGTTTAACCCCATAACATAGGCGCCTAGGGCAAAATTTGAAGGCTCGTAGTTGTCTTTCTTAAACCTGAATTTAAATCCAATTCCTGCATTAAGCACTAAGTTTTGCATTTGGAACTTTTTACTACTTTCATCAAATGTTACATCTGTAATATTTCCTTGATCATCTTTTACTACAGTTTTTTTTGAAACTCTTCGCCCAACGGCTATGTAAGGTGGCAAAGAAGCGGTAAAACCTATTCGTTCGATAAAACTATCCTTTCTATAATAAATGAAAGTCTGTTTCTCATCTGTATTATTTTTCCCGTAAACGATGGGAGAATGTCTTACGCTAACTACGATTTTTTCACCAATATTTAATGGCTCACTATCTTGTAAATTAAATGCTGCTTTTAAATTGTATGTAACATCCTGATCTTTGACAATTAACGAATTGGAATCCCCCTCAGTCCAAGTAACCGTTGTTTTATTGCCATTTGATTGGTAATAAACAGCCTCCACATTAAGGTATTGTGGCCCTTTTTCAACAATTTCAGGTGAGGGTTTGATTTTCAATATTATGGGACTTTCAGGCTTTAAAAGTTTTCTTTTTCCATTTTTTTCATCTTTAAAAAAGATTTTACTATCATAAAAAACAGCTGTATTACTTAATCCCACATAATCAGGCAAAGTCTGATTAGACGCCATAAGTTTAGGGTAAACTACTTTAATGGTATAGTCATTTAAGTAAGTTTTTTCAAAGCCTCCCGGTACCCGCCTTGCTATCCTTATCTCGTAATCTCCGGCATCGATAAGATGAAAATTATCATCTCCAAAATTAAGAGTTATATTTACAGCATCTTCTAAAATTGCTGCATCAGGTGTTAAGGAATAAATCTTTACAGATGGATTGGTTTTACATACCATATAATATTTTAAATCTTGCATTTGCTGCAATTTTGGACCTTTAACAGTTATGGTATAAGTGTTTCCTTTTTTTCGTACCAGTTCATTATTATTAACAGCATTACGCACGACTATACCATTAATAGACGGTTGGGGTAAAACTACAATTTCACTGCGCAATGCATTAATAACATTTCCGCCCGGAGCTGCCATAACTATGTATCGCCCTGTAGTGATAGTGGTAGGAAGAGAAACTATAATTGGTTTACCTACATTATAAGAAGCCCTGTTCGTATTTAAGCTTTTTATATTAATGTTTTGTGAAGGAAGATTTGAACCTGCTATGCTGTTAACTAAAGAAAAATCATAGTTTAAACCGTCACGTCCAGAAGAACTCAAATCAAGAGTAAGGTCTGGAGTCGCATTTTCAATATTGAAATCGTCCGCATAAAATATTTTGGGGGTGACTGACATAGCTCCACCGGGGTATTTGGCCAGAAAATTTATATCTCTAGGCACGAGTTGTTCACTGGTAGGAGTATCATTAAAACTCGAGTCTAAATAAGTCATTATGAAACTAAGGCTTTGAACATTTTTTAAGCTTGCCTTTATATAAATTAGATTATTTGGAATATCGGTCCTAAAATCCGAATTCGAATAGTCAATTTCATTAGTATTACCTGATCCCTTGATCTGTAAATTTCCATCTGTAAATTTTATCTTCTTTACTTTGGTCACATCATCCACTTCAATAATAATATCTTGATAATCGCCGATATCATTATAAAATATCATGGTTGAGGTATTCTGCGTATTGGACGAACGCATATTTTTCATAACAGGAGGGTCTGCGTAAAAACTAATTTTCAAATTGTAGTCTTTAACTCCATTAGATAATAACAAATCTTTGTTTTGGCCTAATAGTCCCATTTCTTCGGGACTATTAAACTCTACTATAAAATTAGTATTGTCGACCGACGAAACTTTATATTTATCAGAGCTCATTATACTGTTACCAATACGAATTTCAAATTTTTTATCACTCAAGAAAAATTTTGATTCTTCAGTTTGAGCCAGTAGCAAAAGTTTTATTGGACTTCCAATTTTTATTGAAGGTATTTGACCGTTTTGATAAACGATATTTTGTTGTCCATACGTAATAACTATAGATAATAAAAGTGTAATTGTTGCTGCTATTTTCATGGTTGTGTTGATGAGGTTTATTTAAGAATTTTACAAATTACTTAATTAGTATTCAAATAGGTACGGCATAAAATTAAGACCTAATTAACAGTTGAAAAATACCTATATGTAGGTATTTTTCAACTGATTAAAAAATGATACTAATTTTACTACTACAGCTTAAACCCATAATTCCTTAACTGAAATTATTAGAGATTACTTACCCTGGCTAACAAAAAAATATTAAATGCACGAAACTTAAACAAGCCTGCAAAGACTTATTTACATATCCTGAGAACACTTTTGATTTCAGGTTTAGTAGAACTGTCCATTCCTAATTGTTTTCTCAGAGAAACAATCTCTTCCTGCATTCTTAAAACATCTGGTGGCAGTGGGGCATCCGGCAATTCAGCTTTTTGACGTAATCTCTGCTGTAACTGCTTCATTTCCCTTCCAACGGATTGTTGTTCAGTTATAGCATACTCTTCAGTTTGCTTTACCGATTGATGCCCAAGCAACTCTTTTACTACATGGATTGGCACATCATTATTGAGCGTTACAGTGCTTCCGAAAGTACGCCTGGCCTTGTGGGTGTTCAGGACGCTTTCTATGCCGCAGAGGTCAGCTATTTCTTTCAGATAGGCATTCATCTTTTGGTTGGAGGTTACCGGCAGCACAGAATTTCTTTGTAAGCAAAGCGGGTGGTCTTTGTAGCGTTCCATGACGGCTTTCGCTTTCGGCAAAAGTGGTACATTAATATTACTACCGGTTTTTTGCCTTTCGGTAATAATCCACATTTCGCCATCTATCCCTGACTTTATATCCGATTTCTTAAGGTTAAAGGCATCGATATAGGCCAACCCTGTATAGCACTGGAAAACAAAAATATCCCGTACCGTAGCAAGGCGTGGGGTAAAAAAAGTATGGTTTTCCAATTGTGCAAGTTCATAGGAACTAAGCGGCTTTTTATGAATTTTTATTTTCTTTGCCTTAAACCGCTTGAAGGGGTCAGTTGCTATAATCTCCTTGTCAATGGCGAGTAATACAATCTTCTTAAAATTGGTAATGTACTTCACCGCTGTATTGTGGCTGATGTTTTTAACCGTTTTTAGGTAAAACTCATAATCCTTTACGAACTCAAAATTAAGCTCACGGAAATCCATATCCTCAACATTATATTTGTAGTGCAGATATTCCTTGAGGTGCTTTTTGGCAATTTTAAAACGCACATGCGTACCTATGGCGTACTCGCCCTTTTCAACTAAAGCCAATAATTCATCATTGTGCTTTTGGAACTCCTGAACGATTGTTGCCTTAGAAACATTCTTACCCATTACAAAATCCATCAGCTTTTGGGTCGTGAGTAGTTGGCCTGCAAGCATTAACTCGCTTTTGTGTTGTTGGATCTTCATGTGCATTGCATCAAGGAAGAAATTTAAATTTTTTGCATCCTCTTTCCCGCCCGTAGCCCGCTCTGTTTTTTGATCCCAGCGGTCTGTTACCCATTTGCGTTTGGTAGACGTCTCTTTGGGTATCCCATCTACTGTGATTCTAAGGTAAATATACCTAACATTTGTCTTACTTGTGGAACTCTTCAAAAAGAAGGTGATTCCGAAACTGTTCTCTAACATAAATTCAACGTTTTAAAAAATTAATAAAGGTCGAATTATAGTGCTTTCAAATCAAGTCGTTAAGCAGCTTTACATGTTGATAATCAAAAACTTAAGGCATTTTTTGTGGCATTTTTTTTTGCAATTTTAAATTGCCACAGATTTGCCACAAAAACTTTGTGTATTTTTGAAAATTTTGATGGTGCAGGGGTAAAAATAAAAAACCTGCAAAGCCGTAACTTGCAGGTTTTCATTGTTTTAATGTACTTTATAATGATATAAAGCTTAATTGTGGTGGGCGATGAGGGATTCGAACCCCCGACCCTCTCGGTGTAAACGAGATGCTCTGAACCAACTGAGCTAATCGCCCTAATCTCGCAATCTGTCGCTATATTTAGTTCCTTATTGCGAGTGCAAATATAAGACTGTTTTTTAATTCTGCAAACTTTATTTACAAAATTTCTGCAACAACAAAGGTACTTCCGCCTATGTATATAAAGTCCTCGTGGGTTGCATCTGCCATAGCCTGATCATAAGCTTCTGCAACCGAATTATATACATTACCCTTAAGATTAAATTCTGTTGCCGATTGCTGCAAAATATTTTTATCTAATTTTCTTGAAATATTTGGCTCGGTAAAATAATAAACAGCATTTTTAGGCAATAATGGCAAAATTTCAGAGAGGTCTTTATCGTTAACCACCCCAAAAACTATTCTTAATGTATCGTACTTCTGCTCCTGTACCTGCTGCATTACCGATGAAAGTCCGTGTGGGTTGTGCGCCGTATCGGCAATAACCGTTGGATTTTCGTGCAATTGCTGCCAACGCCCTAAAAGCCCTGTATTGCGAACAACATTAAGCAACCCTGTATTTACATGCTCTGTAGTGACTTGAAAATACGGCTGTAGCAGCTCTATAGCCTTTAAAACGGTCTTTTTATTATGATGTTGATAATCACCTTTTAGATCTGACTCATAGTCTTCAAGCACCTCATCAGACGCGAAATAGAGCGGCGCATCAACCTCAGCAGCCTTATTTACAAAAACAGACCTGGTTTCGGCGGTATATTCGCCTACAACCGTTGGTATGCCCGGCTTGATAATACCGGCCTTTTCTCCGGCAATAGCCGTTAGCGTATTACCCAGAAAAAAAGTATGATCTAAACCTATGTTGGTAATTACTGATATTAAAGGAGTTATGATGTTGGTAGAATCTAACCTACCTCCCAACCCCGTTTCTATAATTGCAATATCTACGTTTTCTTCTACAAAATAATCAAAGGCAAGGCCAACAGTCATCTCAAAGAAGCTTAGGTCCTGCGCCTCAAAAAACGTTTTGTTAGCGGCTATAAAGCGCATTACAAAATCTTCGGATATATCCTGTCCATTAATCTTAATACGCTCTCTAAAGTCTTTTAAATGAGGCGATGTGTACAACCCGGTCTTGTAGCCTGCCTCTTGTAAAATAGACGCAAGCATGGATGACACCGATCCCTTGCCGTTGGTACCGGCAACGTGTATGGCTTTAATTTTTTTTTCAGGATTGCCCAGGTGTTTGGCCAGTAATAAGGTGTTGCCCAAATCTTTTTTATAGGCCGATGCGCCCTGTAACTGATAGACAGGCAGGCGACTAAACATCCATTCGGTGGTTTCTTTATAGGTCATAATAAAAAAATGACAGATTAAATCTGTCATTAAAAATAGTGTTATTTTATATAAGTTACACCAGTTGCTTTAGTGCAATTTCGAAAGCAGCCTGGCTAATGCCGGTTTTATTCGGGTTTTGCGCATGCACGTTTACAATGGCTTTCTTAATAATTTCAGATGTATCGTTAAAAATAGCCTCATCGGTCATAAATACTTTTTTCTCCATAAAGTAAGCAAATACCCTTGCCATACCGCAGTTAGAAATAAAGTCAGGAATCAGGCTTACTTTACTGTCTGTAGCTTCCATAATAGGACCAAAGAAAATTTCTTTATCTGCAAACGGAACGTTAGCACCACAAGAAATAACTTCTAATCCGGCAGCTATCATGCTATCAACCTGATCTTTTGTTACCAACCTTGATGCAGCACATGGCGTAAATATCTCGGCACCAATGTTCCAAACCTCAGCATTAAGAGCCTCAAACGGAATCATATTCTGGGCAACCAGTTTGTTACCGTCTTTATTTAAGAAAAGGTCTTTTATTTCGGCAAAGCTAAAGCCGTCTTTATTAATAAGGCCACCATCGCGGTCTATAATACCCACAACTTTTACGCCCATTTTAGCAAGGTAAAATGCTGCAGCAGAGCCTACATTACCAAATCCCTGTACAATTGCTTTTTTACCTTCGGCATTACCACCGTATGTAGCATAAAAATGACGTACAGCCTCGGCAACGCCAAAACCGGTAATCATATCGGCAATAGTATATTTGCGGGTAACATCTGGCGAGAACGAAGGGTTTTCGATAACCTTAACCACACCCTGGCGCAATTGGCCAATACGGTTAATTTTATCGGCTTCGGTTGGCCTAAAGTGGCCGTTAAACACACCTTCCTGCGGATGCCAAACGCCACACTCTTCGGTCATTGGTATCACTTCATGAATTTCATCAACATTAAGGTCGCCACCCGTGCCATAATAGCTTTTAAGTAATGGCGAAACCGCTTTGTACCAACGCTGTAACACACCTTTTTTACGAGGGTCGTTAGGGTCAAAGTTAATACCCGATTTAGCACCGCCAATAGCTGGGCCGGATACGGTAAATTTAACCTCCATGGTCTTGGCAAGAGAAAGTACCTCATTCATATCCAGGCCTTTTCTCATACGGGTACCACCACCGGCAGCACCACCACGAAGCGAATTAATAACCGTCCACCCTTCGGCCTCGGTTTCAGTATCTTTCCAGTTAAAAACTATTTCAGGTTGTTTATTTTCGTATTTACTAAGTAAATCTTTCATTTTGTTGTGTTTTTTATAACCGATGCAAATATATAAAAGATATAATTCTCAAATATTTATTTTTTTGTTACAAAAACTGTTATAGTGGAAAACTAACCGAAACTACTGTGCCGTGCCCCGGCTCCGACTCAATGTTTATAGTGCCACTGAGTGCTTCAGTGCGTTTTTTAAGGTTTTTAAGGCCAATGCCACCAGCCGCTTTTGCAGTATCAAAGCCGGCACCATCATCGGTAACCATAATTTTTATAGTGTCTTTATCTTTAATTACGTTAACCACAGCATGGTGTGCCTCGGCATATTTATTTATATTTTGCAATGCCTCCTGTATAATCCTGTAAACGTTTATTTTACTGGTATTGGGTATATTTTCCCAATCTATATCGCGGTCTATAAGTGCCTCAAACTCGGTACCGAAAGTGTTTTTTTGAGAGGTTACCATAAAACCCAATATACTCTCAAAGCTTTGGTTTTGCTCAAAAATCACGTTGCGGCTTAGCTCGTGCGATACTGCCCTTATCTCGCCCTCTACCAATTGCAGTTCTTTTATAAAGCCTTTACGCTTATCTATATTTTCCTGGTCGGTTTTTCTGTTAGTAAACTCCAGATTAAGCCTAACGGCATAAATATTATTTAAAATACCATCATGCAGTTCCATTGCTATACGGGTTTTTTCTTCGGCACGGGCGGCATCAACTTTAGATTGCTGTTCGAACATAAGCTGGTAAATTTCTTCGTTTGCCCTTTGCTGCTCTTGTATAAGCATTAGCTTTTTATTACGGGAATTAAGGTAATAGATTATAAATATTGCAGCCACAAACAACAATATAACTACAGATACTCCTATTATAAAGGTATTTTTACGGTTTAGCTCTTCTTTTTCGCTCTCCAGCCTATCGGTCTCGTAAGCTATACGGGCAAACCTGTTACGGTCGGCTTTGCCTTTCTCCTGTATACTATCGTTTACACGAATATATAGGTCTGTGTAAGATGCATTATTTTGCTTATCTACCTCGCCCAGTATTTTTAGGGTTTTTAAAATATCGTAACTACTTTTAATGGTTTTAGCCTCGCGGTAGGCGCCCCTAAAATAACTTACGGCTACAGATGTGTCTTTGCGCGCAAGGTAATATTCGCCCAGCTTAAAACGGCTGGCAATAACATCAGACATTACACCTATACTATCCCTTATTTTTAACGACTTATAAAAAAGGCCCGGCAGGCCTGTAAAATCGCCTTGTTTTAATTTAGCAGCGGCATAATTATTAAGCAGCCGCGCATATAAGCCCGGGGTGTACGCTTTATTATTATAGGCTAAAACATCTTTATATATAGCAACAGCTTTATCCGGTTCATCCATTTCTATGTAAACAAGCCCCATATTATTTAAACACGAAGCCCTGTATACGGCTATCATATCATCGCTATAGCCATCCTGTTTAAAATATTCTAACTGATCTAAGGCCGCTTTGTAGTATGTAATTGCCCCTTCGTAGTTATGTTGCCCATCTAAAGCGGCGGCAATTAAATTATTGGCATTGTGTATTTCGAGGTTCCATTTTTTTATCCTGAATAACCGTAAAGCTTTTACGGCTTCAGTTTCGCATAAAACATAATCGCCAATATCATAGTATATATAGGCTTTATATAATATTACACCGGCAACATCAGGGTTATTAAGCTTTTCATACAGCTTTTCGGCCTGGTTGTATTTAGCAAAGGCACTGTCTTTATTTTTGTTATCATAAAAGGCTACTCCGGAAATATAAAGGGCTTTCGCCATTCCAAAGGTATCTTTTGCAGCTAACGCTAACTGATACGATTTCCGGCTGGCTTTTATAGATTTCGGAACCTGATATACATTATAATAGGATGAAGCAATATTCCGGTAAAATTTGACCGATAGTGAGTCGTGTCCTTCTCCTTCAAACTGAGAATAAGCCGAATCAAGCAGTTTAACCCTTTGAGCATTATTTAAAGTAGTATTATCTGCCTGATTTAATAATTTTTCTGCCTCAGCATTTAATATCCTTTTTTGTTTCCTGGAATTTTCGCAGGAAATAATTATAAAAAAAAAACTTAGGAGTAATATAACTTGGTACTTATTCAAAATTTTTGAGGCGATGGTAGTTTGTACCATCGCCTCAAAAATAAATATATTTTATGTAATAACTATTATGTTCTTGGAAGTGTTGGCCTTGGAAGGTTTACATCGCCGTTACCAGTTGAAAGTCCGCCATCGGCAGATGTTGTTTGCTCTAATGCGCTATCATCTGTAGAGCAAGAAGTAACTGAAACACTAAGAGTTGCAATAAGAGCTAATGTAAGGATAAATTTTTTCATGGTAGTAAATTTTAAAGTTGTTGTAAAGTGTGTAAATATTCGTTTTTTAGATAATCAAGTTTTGTTTTCCTGTTTGATTCTGAAGCAAAACTACGTACTAAACCGGTAATTAGTTTAGTGATTTACAACGTGTTTAGTAACTACCCCCTGTATGTGAGTAACTCGACCGATTTGCAGGGTGAATGATTATATTATAAATATTCCGGGGCAATCCTCCTTATAAGGGTATCTATATTTTCTTTAAAAGTTTTAGAAAATGAGATAGAAAGATCGCTATTGTTAAGGTAGCATAAAGACTTACCTGTATTTATTCTGGATACATAATTACTGTTTACTATATAACTGTTATGTATCCTGAAAAAGAAGAATGGTAAATTAGCCTCGTAGTGCTTAAGGGTTTTATAAGCCGTAAGCTTACGCCCGTTTTGCAAATAAAAGTCGGTTGTATTGTTATCTGCCTTTAAATACACAATATCGCTAAGCGCTATAAATTGGTAATCTCCGTACGATTTTATACAAATGGTTGTATTTGCAGCAACCTGATTTGTTTTCTGGAATTTTAAAAGCGTTTTGCGCAGGTCGAATTTATTAAGTGGCTTTAAAACGTAATCAAACACACCGGCACCTATGGCTTCAAAAGCAAATTTAGGGCTTTCTGTAAGTACTACAAATTGCGGCAGCACATCTAAATACTGGTGCAACTCTGTTATTAGAGATAAAGACAGGTTACCCTTTTTATTTTTAGGGTTAATTTCTAAAAATACTATACTTGGCTGGGTTTCTAAAATTTTGTTTATGGCATCGCCCTTATTATCAGCCACACCCACGCAAAAATATTCAGGAAATTCTTCAAACTGTCGAAGCGTTTCCTTTACATTTGCGGTATCGTTGTCTATGATTAGATAAGAGTATTGCACACAAAAAAATGTTAAGAAAAATTGCGGCAATTTAAATAATCTAATTTTATTAATTTTACGGGAAAACCGTAATTTTTGTTAAACTGTATTTTTTACGATTTTTTGCCATGGCTGAAGATTTAAATATTTTGATTGTTGACGACCATCCGATGACGGTTAATGGCTACGTTAACGTTCTCTCTGAAGAAGAATTTGAAGGCTACAATGTTAGCTTTATAAAAGCGCTTAATTGCGAAGAAGCGTATAATATAATTACCAATAGCAGCACTAAAATTAATATTGCCTACCTGGACCTTAGCCTGCCACCCTATCCGGAACAAAAAATATTTTCGGGGTTAGACCTTGGTGTGCTTATTCGTAACACCATACCAGACTGCCTTATAATTATACTTACCATGCACAGCGAGGCTGCTTTAATAGACCGCCTTATTAAAGAAATTAACCCGCAGGGCATTTTGTGCAAAAGTGATATTGATATAGACGAATTTTTAAACGCGTTCCAGATAATTTTCTCGGGAGACACCTACCTGAGCCATAAAATTGTAAAATCGCTTAAAGATAAAGTGTTTGATAATTACAACCTGGACAGTTATGATAAGCAAATTTTAATGCGCCTGTCTGAAGGTATCCTTACCAAGAACATACCCAACTATGTGCCGCTATCGCTTAGTGCCATAGAAAAAAGAAAGGCCCACATGAAAAACATGCTGCTGCAAGGCAAAGGCGGCGATGACCACGACCTTATTGAAGCCATTAAAAAATTAGGTATACTATAGTTAGTATATTTTACCCGAGCTGTGGTCTTTTACAGCTCCGGTTACACTGCCCAGTACATTTACCTCTCCCCTTAATCGTAATACTCCTAACAAGGCAAAAATAAGTGCCTCTTTAAATTGTATGGTTTTATCATCGGGCACTGCAATTTTAGTTTGCGGTAATAATTGCTGTAATGTATTAATCAAAAAAGTGTTGTAGGCTCCGCCTCCAGTTATCAGCAGGCTGCCGTTTACATTTTTTTGTTTAATTACATTGGCTATTTGGCTTGCAACATGTATTGTAAAGGTGTGCAAAATATCCTGCGCACTTGCTGTATACTTGCCTATTAGTGGCAGCACGGTTTGCTTTACAAATTCAAACCCTAACGATTTTGGATACGGGGCACTGTAAAAATCTAACGCATCAAGCTCTTCCAACAATCCGGGTACCGGTTTACCGCTTTGAGCAATGCGCCCCCCATCATCATAATCAAACCCTAACTGATTGGCATATAAATTAAGCACCGTATTAACCGGACAAATATCAAAGGCTATGCGGTTGCCGTTTTCTTCAAAAGATATATTACTAAAACCGCCAAGGTTTAGGCAGTAGGCATAATCAGCAAAAAGCAGCCTGTCGCCTATAGGTACCAACGGAGCGCCCTGCCCGCCAAGTGCCACATCCTGCACCCTGAAATCGCATACTACAATTTGCTGTATCAGTTGGGCAAGGTTAGGCAGGTTGCCAATTTGCAGTGTAACGCCATCCTGCGGCCGGTGCAATATGGTATGCCCGTGCGAACTCACAGCATCTATTTTATCAATTGCATGGGTGGCTATAAAACGGTTTATAATATCGGCTAAGAGTACCGTGTAGTCTTCATTAAGTTGTTGCAGTTGGGCGGCATCAAAATCTATGGCAGCTTTAAGCCGGCCTACCCATTCGTTAGAATAAGCAACCGTTTCCGCTTCATGAATTTTAAAGCTCCAGCCGCCGGTGGCAAAGGTTAATGTAATATGTGCTAAATCAGTCCCATCCAGCGATGTTCCCGACATAATTCCTATAACGTTGTAGTTTTTCGTAATCATGGGCTAAAAATAATCATTCATTTTGAATTATTGCCATTAAATAACTACATTTGGACAGAATAAAACAAAAAAGTAATTTATTAATTATGGATTTCAAACTAACCGAAGAGCACCTGATGATTCAACAGGCCGCCAGAGATTTTGCTCAGGCCGAATTGCTTCCGGGTGTTATAGAACGCGACGAAAAACAAATTTTTCCCACAGAGCAAATTAAAAAAATGGGCGAACTGGGTTTTATGGGCATGATGGTAGACCCTAAATATGGTGGCAGCGGGCTGGACACTATATCTTATGTACTGGCCATGGAAGAAATTTCTAAAGTAGATGCATCTGCTTCGGTAGTTATGTCTGTAAACAACTCTTTAGTGTGCTGGGGCCTTCAGGCTTTTGGTACCGAGGAGCAAAAACAAAAATACCTTACCCGCCTGGCAACCGGCGAGATTATAGGTGCTTTTTGCCTTAGCGAGCCAGAGGCGGGCAGCGATGCTACCTCTCAAAAAACTACGGCTGTAGATATGGGCGACCATTACATTGTTAACGGCACCAAAAACTGGATTACCAACGGCGGTACTGCCGATGTGTATTTGGTTATTGCACAAACCCATGTAGAAAAAAAACACAAAGGCATTAATGCCCTTATTATAGAAAAAGGCATGCCCGGTTTTGAGGTAGGCCCTAAAGAACAAAAGCTTGGTATACGTGGCAGCGACACACACTCGCTTATGTTTACCGATGTTAAGGTTCCTAAAGAAAACCGAATTGGCGAAGACGGCTTTGGCTTTAAATTCGCTATGAAAACCCTTGCCGGTGGCCGTATAGGTATTGCATCTCAGGCATTGGGCATAGCATCAGGTGCTTACGAGCTGGCTCTTAAATATAGTAAAGAGCGCAAGGCCTTTGGCACAGAAATTTGCAACCACCAGGCTATTGCCTTTAAACTTGCCGATATGTATGTGGCCATAGAGGCTGCACGCCACCTTTGCCTTAAAGCAGCGTGGGATAAAGATAATGGCCATAATTATGATGTAAGTGGCGCAGTGGCAAAACTATTTGCATCGCAAACTGCTATGGATACCAGCATTGAGGCCGTACAAATACACGGTGGCAATGGCTACGTTAAAGAATATCACGTAGAACGTTTTATGCGCGATGCCAAGATTACCCAGATATACGAGGGTACATCTGAAATTCAGAAAATTGTTATTTCCAGGGCTATTATTGCCCAATAAAACAAAAAAAATGCCCTGTAATTACAGGGCATTTTCACTTAAAATAAGCTGGTTGGCTATACCATCCAGTATTTTTTTAAATTCTTTAACCAAAGCATCTTTGGTTAGGTTAAGATTTACAGTAAACAAATTTTCTCTTTTAAGTAAGCCATCTCCGGTTATTTTGGTCGACGCCAATATAAAGGGTAGTTTCTCATCATACAATTTTGCAAGGTCTATAAGCTCGATACCATCATTTAGAAAAAAAATAACGGCATCATGCTTAACGGGGCTATCATCTGTATACGATGGATGCAGGGTAAAAACATAGCCCATTCGCAGCTCTTCGCGAAGCAAATCATAATAACCAAGCTGGTTATCATAAACCAAAATTTCAATATCCATACTCTCTTCTGTTTAGTTTGTGGGGGTAATTTTTATATTTAAAGTATAACTATTAAAACGTAACTATATATTTAATTTTTATTTGTTTTTTAACGGATAAAGTAAGCATTATATCGAATAATTTCAACCTCTATTTTGACGAGCGGATAACTTTTCTACTTTTATACCATGATTAGTACAAAACGCTACACTTGTTCTAACCGATTAAGGCAAAACAGCTAAAATTGAGATTAAGTAAAGTAAGTGATAAGTAAGTAGGGTGAAGGTTGTGTTTTACCACATAGCCAAGTTAAAAACTAATTTGCCAAATTATAGTTATAAATAGGCTAATAAAAAATTAAATAAATAGTACGCATCCAACAAATCAATACCATCCAGAACTAAATTATTCAACTAAAAAATTACTAAGAAATGAATGTGATTGGTCAAAGAATTAAAAAATTACGCGAAGAAAAAGGAATTACCCAGGAAAGCATGGCGCTACAATTGGATGTTACACAAAGCAATTACGGAAGGCTTGAAAAAGATGACAGGAGGCTTAATGTTGTAAAACTTCTTAAAATTGTGCGCATTCTGGATATTAACATCATGTATCTTTTTAACGGAGTGCTGAACGAAAACCAGCAAGCAGATAATGCAAACTTTAATAGTACTAACAAAGAAGTGTACGACATTCTTGTAGAAAGCCTTAGGGCCGAAGTACAGCATCTTAAAGACGAAGTTAGCTTTTTAAGAGTTATTGTTAGAAGCTAACACCACTTATAATTTTATATACTTTAATAGTTTTTGTGCCGTTTATGGTAACATATAAATTGCTAATTTTATAGCATGGTACAAAAACCTAAAGCAATAAAATATAAAGTTATTGCCGGCTACTTTTTGCTGTTTGCCACAGCTGTAGTTTCGGTATGGTTTGTTTATACAGAAATTTTAAAAATTGCCCTGCCCGCTAACACCGGGCAGGACAACAATAAAATTATAAAAATAAGCAACACTATTGCCAGCCTATACTCTTCTGAAGCCGTGGGCCGTAGCTATATGCTTACAGGGTCGGCCAAAGACCTTAATCGCTACAACCAACTTACCGACAGCATTAACAACGAGATTAATGCCATTAAAAAAGATGTTGACAGCGCCCAGGTTCAAAAATTCGACTCCATACAACTACTGCTTGCCCGTAAAAAAAACAGCATTGCAGAGATTATAAAATACCGCAAAACCTATTCTGCCGATAATACTTTTACCAAAGCTATTTATGGCATTTATGAGGTTAAGGATTCTATATGGAGTTCTATTAAACCCATTCGGTCTACCAAACAATCAGAATGGCGCAATGTTGTAAACTCGCTTTTAACCCCACAACAACTCGATTCGCTTAGCAAACTGCCTGTTAGTAACGACTCTCTTGCTATGGCGTTCGAAAAAGTGCTTACCAGCCTTGTTATTAAAGACAACAAATTGCGCTTTAAGCTGTACCGCAAAGAGCAAAAACTGCTTGACGAGAACCGTATAATATCAGATCAGCTACGGGTTATACTTACCGATGTAGAAAATGAGTTTGTACAAAAATCATACAGTAAAATACAGCAATCGCAGTCGGCACTTTCCAACACGGTAAAAACCATGGCATGGGTGGGCGCGGCTACGCTGTTTTTTTTAATAGTTTTTGCCTCTATAATTATACGCGATCTTACCAGCAACCAAAATTACCGTAAGCAGCTCGAAATGCTTAATATTGAGAATGAGGAGCTGCTGCACACCAAAAGCATGCTTATGGCCACGGTAACCCACGATTTGCAAACCCCACTGGGGAGCATTATCGGCTTTCATAACCTTATTAAAGAGTCCGGGGTATCGCCTAAGCAAAACCAATACCTGGCTAATATTAAAGAGTCGGCCAATTATATCTTAAAGCTGGTTAACGACCTGCTTGATTTCTCCCGACTTGAAAACAACCGCATTACTATAGAAAAAACGGCTTTTAATATGAAAACCGTAATAGAGTCGGCTGCACGTATATTAGAGCCCATTGCGTTAGAAAAAAACATAGAGCTTAATTGGGATGTGGAAGAAGAGCTTAACGCCAATTTTATATCAGACCCTTACCGTATTAAGCAGGTACTTACCAACCTTATTAGCAATGCTATTAAGTTTACCCACGAAGGATCTGTAGAGGTTACAGCAAAAATTGAAGGCTTTGATATTGTAATATCGGTGCTGGATACCGGTATTGGCATAGCGCCAGAGAAACACGCTGCGGTATTTAAAGAATTTACCCAGGCACATGATGGTATCGAGAAAAAATTTGGCGGTACCGGCCTTGGCCTAACCATATCTAAACGGATTATAGAACTGCTGGATGGCAGCATAGCCCTGGAAAGTACCGAAGGTCAGGGATCAATCTTTACCATTACCCTGCCCTGCGTTGCCGCCCGAAATGTTGTTGAGACCGAAGCATTGCCGCCACAGCCAAGCAGCTACCCTGCCCTGGCCGGTAAAAAAATATTGGTGGTAGATGATGATAATGTACAGCTAACACTTATGAAAGAGTTGCTGCAAAATTATCCGGTGCAGGTTACAGCTGAGATAAATTCGGTAGCTGTAGAGCGCCTATTGGAAGAAAACAGGTTTGATATTATACTTACCGATATACAAATGCCTGTAAAAGATGGTTTTGAGCTGGTACAGATGGTTCGCAGCCACAATAATAGTTTTATAGCGGCATTGCCTGTTATAGCACTATCCGGCAAGAGAGATCTATCATCAGACGATTATATTAAAAGAGGCTTTACCGCACACCACCCTAAACCTATACAGCTGGAGCAATTATTGGCACTTATCTCTAAAATTTTTGGCGATACGGTAATAGCAACCGCTCAGCCGGCAAAGCACAGGCTAACCGGTAAATTATTCAGCCTTAACAGCCTTTCGCAGTTTACCAATAACGATCCTGAATCGCTAAAAACCATAGTACTTACTTTTATAGAAAGTGCCCAGGAAAACTGCCTGCGATTAAAAACTGCCTTAGACGATAATGATGAGGAGCAACTGGCACAAACCGCCCACAGAATGATACCCATGCTGCGCCAGATGGAAGTATATTCTATTGCCGATATGCTTTTAGCGGTGGAAGACAGCACTCTGGATGCCGACATTAATATAAAAGATTATATAGAAGATATTTGCGGCCGTATGGATGTGTTGTGTTACAGCCTTCAGCGCGAAATTGCTTAAGGTTATAAATCTAAATTATATAGCTTAAGTTTATTGTAGAGCGTTTTACGGTCTATATCCAATAATTTTGCCGCCTTAGATTTATTGTAGTTGGCCTTTTCCAAAGCTTTTTTAATAGCCTCTTCTTCGTTATCCTTGGTATAGTTAGCCAAAATACTGCCCGTACCCGAAGATTGCTGCATCTCAGGAGGCAATACCTCTAAATGGATCATATCCGACTTTTCAAGCAAAACTGACCGCTTGATGATGTTTTTCATTTCTCGCAGGTTACCCGGCCAGTCATAGCTCTTAAATAAATTGGTAACCTCCTGGTCAAAGCCTTCAATCTCTTTTTCGAGATCTACATTTGCCTGAGCCAAAAAGTGATTGGCAAATACCATAATATCCTGCTTGCGCTCGGCAAGGCGGGGCACTTTAATACAAAACTCATTAAGCCTGTGGTAAAGGTCTTCCCTAAAGTCGCCACGCTTAACAGCTTCATACAAATCTTCGTTAGTGGCGGCAACTACCCTAATATCTACAGTAATTTCGTGGTTACTGCCCACCGGTTTTATTTTACGTTCCTGGAGGGCACGTAACAATTGTACCTGCACTTCGTAGGATAGGTTACCAACTTCATCTAAAAACAGCGTACCGCCGTTAGCAGCCTCAAAATGGCCCGTTTTATCGTTAACCGCACCGGTAAATGATCCTTTTAGGTGGCCAAAAAATTCACTCGATGCCAATTCTTTAGGTATAGCACCGCAATCTACCGGAATATACGGCTTACCCGCCCTTTTACTTTGCTGGTGAATAGATTGCGCAATATATTCTTTACCCGTGCCGCTATCGCCAATAATAAGTACCGACATATTGGTTGGGGCAACAAGGTTTATGTGTTCGTGTAATTCTTCGGAGTTGTTGCTTATGCCCTTTACAAAGGCAACATCAGCAGCCTGTTTAGCTACTATCTTTTTAGGAGCAACGGTATCATCATTAGTGCTTTTACTGGCCTTTTTATTTAGCGCCAGGCCAATAATGTGTAAAATTTCGTCTGGGTTAATGGGTTTACCTACGTAATCAAAAGCGCCAAGTTTCATGGCGTTAACGGCAGTTTTAATATCGGTATAGCCCGTCATCAAAATTACCGGGGTATGCAACGATGTTTCTTTGATATGTTTAAGCACATCAAGGCCATCGCTATCGGGCAGCCTGATATCGGTTAATACAACATCAAAGGTGTTATTTTTTACTTCTTCCCGAGCTTGTTCTGCATTAAAAGCATTTACCACTTCAAAACCTTTCTTTTGAAGGAATGTTTTAAGCATCACACAAAAAGCAGTATCATCGTCAATTACCAGGATTTTCGAACTCATTTGGGGTATATAATATCTACAAATGTAAGGTTTTTACGAGTTGTAAAATGTTAACAAAAACAAAAGGAGACGCTTCCGTCTCCTTCTATCGAAGAATAAATTCTTCAAATCACCTTACTATATGTTTTAATCACCTTACTATGCTTCTTTAACAAACTCTCCCGTGCTTGTATAAAATACGGTTACCGTTTTTTTATCTTTAGCAACAACCAGTTTGTATTCTCCATCTTCAGATGCATAAGCATCGGTAATGGCATACCCACTGTATTTTGTGCTTATTTCTTTTAATATAGCCGCAGGTACCGCACTAGCGTCTACTTTTTTATATTCTTTTTCCTGGTTAACCTGAAAGGTAAACGAAGTTGTATTTAGTGTAACTGAAGCTGCATTTGCGCCAAGGGCTAAAACTAATGCTGCGGTTAAGAATAAATTTTTCATGGTCTGGAGGTTTTAGTGTGGTTAACTGTTTAAGATATATGAAATAACCATACCACAAAACCAACATAAATAAAAAACCTCTGTAAATGTTGATTTACAGAGGTTTAATTTATTTTTAAATTTTATTTGTTGTGAGATTACATGTGGAAATACACAAACTATGTGTAGAAATTCTACAACTTTTAGCGCACCATTGCAAAGTGCCCTTTATGGATACGGCCATCGCGGCGTTTAACCATAAACCAATAATCGGTAGATGGCAATTGCTTACCATCATAAGTACCATCCCACCCCGTGTTTTTATAGCTTAAAGAAGTTATTATTTTACCAAACCTATCATATATGTATACCACCATGCCCGGCTCGTAGTAGGAATTAGGAATTCTCCATGTTTCATGAACTCCATCTCCATTAGGCGTAAAGAATTTAGGATAGTTTAACAAGGCAACTTCCTTTTCTCTAATACCACAGCCACCAATATCCCTAACATATACAGTGTAAACACCGGCTGAAAGGTCTGTAAATACCGGGCTTTCCTGGTAATCATCATTATTAAGAGAATATTCATACGTACCGCCTCCATCAACAAATACTGTTATAGTATTGTAATCATCGGTCCAGTCTTCTGTAACCACTGTAATAGGCCCCGGAGAGATGGAAGGCGTTACAATAATAGTAGCATCCGATGAGCACGGGCCGGTTTCGTAATTTTTTGTAACAGTAACCGTGTAAGATCCGGGCTCGGTAACATTGATGGATGATGTTGTTTCTTGTGTGGCAGGCCAGTAATAAGCATCAAAACCTGCATTAACACCTATAGTGATATGATCTTCGGTATCGCAAATAAACCTGTCTTCATCAACATTTAACTGCGGCTTAAGTGCCACCTCTATTTTAAACTCAACAAATTTGCTGCATAGCTGTACATTATTATGCACCACTCGTGCATATATTGTTTGTGGGTTACTTGTATTTGTGTATAAGTAAGGCAACGGATTAACTTCATCTTCGGCATTAGCCTGAGATGCATAATAAGTAACTGTATAACTATTTGGGCTTTGAGAGCCTAAAATAGTAGCATTTTGCAACGAAAGGTCAAACTCCTGGTAAACCGCCTCGTTACCGTCTCTGCAAATTGCAATATTATCCGGTTGTGTAACTTCCACAAGATCTGGCAGTGTGCTAATATTTTTTGTAATACTTTCCTGTTCGCCACATGCATTTTCTACCTGAAAGGTATACACATTTGCAGAAAGGCCAGAAAAAATATTGCTGGTACCATTCTCTATAATAGTGGGTACTCCATTAATTTCTGTAATACGATATAATAATGGGGCTATGCCCGTAGCCTCAATATAAATATTGCCGGGAGACAAACAAGAAACATCGTATACGTTGTTAATTGTAACTGCATATTGATAATCAAAGCTATCGCCTAAAACTTCTATACAAAGTTTGTTAGATGTACCGTTTCCAATACTTGTAAATGCTTTTACAATCCTGAATGTACCAAAATACTGCAAGTTGGTAGTAACTGAATTATTAACAAGGGTAAGAGAATTAGTAGCATTTGGCATAGTACCCTCTGCGTAAACAACGCTTGTATCTGGGTGCATCCATTGGTCTGTTGTACCCGGAACCAACATTTGCAGCCAATACGTAGGGGCATTTGAAGATGCATCTGCATCAGACATTGTAATTTCAAACGAATTACAATACGGACTAAATGTGAAAGTTGCAGAGCCTGAAGGCTGGTAACCTGTAATGGTTACAGGTACTGTTTTTACATCGCCACAAACATCTGTACCCTGAAATACATAATCTCCTACAGGAAGGCTATCCATTAGCAATACACCTGATGAGTTTATATTACCCGACACATTTTGCGGAACAGACCCAAACGCAGCCGGAGCCTGTATTATACTTAACTGTGTAATTTTTCCGTTACCGCTATTTACCCTTACCGCACCAATACCCACATTACAATCTGCATAGGCAGTTGCAACAAACGGCAAATCAGTAAAAGGCGGTACAATTACTTCTATGTCCTCATAAGGATGTCCGCATTCGTCAGTAATATTAAGCTTATAAGTACCCACAGGTAAATCAGTAACTATCAATTTGCCCGCAGCGTTTATAAAAGACGAAACATTACTTGGAAGGGCAAACATTGCCTCATAAGCAGCAGGTGCAACTACAATTTCGGCAAAAACTATAGCCCTGTCCGGTATTGCAATAGTTATTTTGCCAGCATTTTCATTACAGCTACTATTAGTGCCACTTGTAGACAGCACAGGTATTTTATTTATAATTGAAAGTGTAGCTACAGCACTCGTTCTGGTACAAATATCCGTAATTTGTACTTTATATAGACCTTCAGGAACTTCCTGTGTTTCGCCACCGTATAAAATATTCGAAGTATCGAAAGGGCCGGGATGACCACTATTGTATGCTGATGGTGTAAAACCTACAGGCGGATCTATAAACGTAACAGTATACTCTTGTGTATACTGAGATGCCGTGGCACTTATGTAATAGAAGCCGCATGGCAAAGGAATCTTGCTTAAACTTATTGTTGGCGTAGGATTAACAACCAAGTTGTTTAAAGAAAATGTATTTCCGCAACCATTAGTTATAAGTAGGTCGTAAGAGTAAGGATCGGCAGCATTAATAGGAAATACATCACTAAACTCCAATATATTTGGAAAACCACTATTAAAAGTTTGTGTAGAAACTGTTGGTGCGCCACCCCCCGAAGGATATATAGTGTACTGTACCGTTACTGGATATGTTATATCTGTACCTTCCGGGTAACTAATACTATTAGTAACGGTTACCGTATTACAATCTCCGGTAGAAGTAGTATTGTATGCTGGCTGTGATATTGTAATAGGTGCAGGATCAAAATTTACAGTAAATGTTACTACAGTACCATTACCACACTCGTCGAATACACGAATATTATACAGCCCCTCTGGTAAACCAGTAAATGTGTTAGACGCTTGTGGCGGAACTGTTACTGGGCCTGCAGAAATTTCAAATAAAGTAGCTGTTCCTGTAAGCACATTTACGATAAGGTCGCCACCGGCATCGCAGTTATGCGCTATTGTAGATATGTTAAATGTAATAGGCACAACTTCATTATCAATTACAACAGGAGATATAGTGAAATTATTAGAATCACTCCCCAAAGTTTGAACTGCTACCACTTGGTAGCTTCCTGCTGCAAGCCCATTGATAGATAATGAATTATTTGTACTGGCTACAGATGAAGTTGTATTAGGAAGTAAATACACAAAGAATTCTAAAGTAGAACCCGGTGTTTGATTATTTACTGTAAAAGTCATTGTACCGTTACCTGCGCAGGTAACATCTGTAGTTGCTATGTTTACTTCAAAATCTGACAACTGGGCACTTGCGGTAAATCCCGAAAGCAACAGCATGCAGATTAATAAATTTAAACGTAACGAAAAGCGCAATCTAATTGTATTGTAGTTTTTCCCCATAACTTGCAAAATAATTACCTGCTTAAGCCATTTAACTTATTAAGTAAAAATATATGCCAATATTAGTTAAATTTTATCTAAATAATAATTATAATTATGATATTTCCAATATCGCAAAATATTCCATCTTTTATAACTATATTTTTAATCTAACATTGAAATAATAAGAATATAAAAAAAATACTACTAAATACATAACAATGCAACAACAACAATACACTTAAAAAGTTGGTTTTAGAAAGTGGAATACTACTAAAATCGTCTTAAAAGACAATTGTTGATATCTATTTAACAACTTAATTGCTTCCGTATTGCACACTTAAATGTAATTATAAGCAGCAAAGGAAACACAGACAACTAATTACGATAGTCTTTATCCTACAGTAGATGGAGCATAAAGATATGTTACATAGTTTAAAATCTTAAGCAGCATCGATCTCCTGCTTTGGGATACTTTTCCCAAAAATTTAGGCACAAAAAAAAGCCCTATCCGTTTGGATAGGGCTTTTCAAAAGAAAGGCGATGACATACTCTCCCACAAATTGCAGTACCATCTGCGCAGGCGGGCTTAACTTCTCTGTTCGGGATGGGAAGAGGTGAGCCCCGCCGCAATAATCACCTTAAAAGGTTTATTGCCTTGGGCAATAGGTGTATTGATAACAATCTGACAACTGCCAACTGTTAACCGTAAACCAATATCTTAACATACTGAGATAAAGAAAAATTGTTTTTATTTAGAAAGTTCTTCCCTGCCCCTTGCG
>NZ_AUGP01000017.1 GCF_000422725.1 Flavobacterium subsaxonicum WB 4.1-42 = DSM 21790 | reverse complement strand
CTGCCAACATCCGGCCTAAGGTAACAACCAGTTCATCTTTTGCCACATCTACGCCTAATACTTGTTTTACTGCCTCCATTACTAATATTTATAGTTATAAAAGTGATGAATCTCCCTTCGTCTTTTCTCCTGGCTGGATATTCTGGATAACAGGTTTGCCTGTTTCCTTACATTCTGTTCAGACTCTAAAAGATAATAAAAGAATGAGGCGATATCTTCGGATCAATATACTTCAATGAGTTATTTCTGAGAGAAACGGCTCTCATTCTTTTTCACTTTAATTTATACAAATCTAATTTGATTTATTAGCACTGCAAACATAGGAGGAGAGGGGGGGGCAGCTACACTCAATTGTTTTTGATTGTGCATAATTACTTTTATCATCAAATTGCCGGATTGTTGCGTTCCGGGCTTCTCTCTCCTTTTTTAACCTTACCCCAACTCCCTCTCCTAAGGAGAGGGGGCGGCTACACCCGATCGTCTGTGATACGTAGATTACCGGAAAAAACAACCAAACTTTACCCGTTTCCAGGCTCCGCTCTTCTTCGGAGAGGGGTTGGGGGTGAGGTCTCTACGCAATGGTGGTAGGAGTTGATATTCGGCTAAAGCCAAAAACGCGGCCTGCATTTATAACCCCTGACTAAAGTCAGGGGCAACACATCGCTATAATGCTTACGTATGTAATTGCAAACTGTGCCCGTTTCCAGGCTCCCCTCTCCTTTGGAGGGGGTTGGGGGTGAGGTTTCTAACCAATGGTAGGAGGAGTTGATATTAGGCTAAAGCCAAAAACGCGGCCTGAATTGTAACCCCTGACTAAAGTCAGGGACAACATATTGCTGCAATACTAAGCGTATAGATTCCAGACTGTACCCTTTTCCAGGCTCCCCTCTCCTTCGGAGAGGGGTTGGGGGAGAGGACTCTAAATGTGTTCAAATTCGGCTAAAGCCAAAAATGCGGCCTGCATTTGTAACCCCTGACTAAAGTCAGGGGCAACACATCGTTATAATGAAATTGCGTGTTTGATATGCCGTACTTTACCCGTTTCCAAGCTCCCCTCTCCTTTGGAGAGGGGTTGGGGGTGAGGTCTCTACGCAATGGTGGGAGCCGGTAATATTCGGCTAAAGCCAAAAACGCGGCCCGAATTGTAACCCCTGACTAAAGTCAGGGGCAACACATCGTTATAATGAAATTGCGTGTTTGATATGCCGTACTATACCCGTTTCCAAGCTCCCCTCTTCTTCGGAGAGGGGTTGGGGGAGAGGACTCTAAATGTGTTCAAATTCGGCTAAAGCCAAAAATGCGGCCTGCATTTATAACCCCTGACTAAAGTCAGGGGCATCGCTATAATGCTAACGTATGTAAATTGCAAACTATACCCGTTTCCCCCAACCCCTCTCCTTCGGAGAGGGGTTGGGGGTGAGGTTATTATCTATTGTGCCTAACTTATAAACAACCAATTGTCCTGATTGCCTTGCAATTAAAGCCTTTGGTGGTTATAATGCATTAATGGCTTCTCAGCCTGTTAACAATTTTGTGTTTTACATTTCTGTAAAATAGCGTATTTTTGATGTCTAAGCCCAAAGGCTTACCCTTTACCCTAATTACCCTAAAATCCATAGTTGTATGTACCTGATTTTTGACACTGAAACAACCGGATTACCCAAGCGCTGGGACGCCCCAATTACCGATACCGATAACTGGCCCCGCTGTATACAAATAGCCTGGCAGCTGCACGACGAGATGGGTGCCCTTATAGAGCACCAGGATTATATGGTGCGCCCCGATGGTTTTAATATACCGTATGATGCCGAGCGTATTCACGGTATTAGTACCGATCTTGCCTTGGAGCAGGGGCTTGCCTTGGCCGATGTGCTGGAAAAATTTAATATCGCGCTAAGCAAATCTAAATTTATAGTAGGCCAGAATGTTGGCTTTGACGTTAATATTATGGGCAGCGAGTTTCACCGCCACGGTGTACAGTCGCCCCTTGCTGCCATGAAGGTGCTGGATACCTGTACCGAAATTACAGCCGACCTTTTAAAACTACCCGGCGGGCGTGGGGGCAGGTTTAAACTGCCAACCCTTACAGAGCTGCACCAGTATTTGTTTGGCGAGCCGTTTGGCGAGGCCCACAATGCTACTGCCGACGTTGAGGCTACCACACGCTGCTTTCTGGAGCTTTTAAAAAGAGAAATTTTTACTAAAGAAGAGCTGGATGCGCCGCCAACCTATTTTCACGATTTCAGGATTGCCAACCCGCAGCCTATACAGTTAATCGGGCTTAAGCACATAAACCTTAAACAGGCCAGCGAAGAGGTACGCAAACGCCTTGAAAAACTTAAAGGGGCAGAGGCTGTTGAATATACGGCACCGGTGGTTACCCAAAACCTGGCCGATGTTAGTTTTGTGCACCTGCACAACCACACGCAGTTTTCGGTACTGCAAAGTACTATATCGGTGCCAGATCTGGTTAAGGCCGCCGCAAAGCTAAAGATGCCGGCCGTTGCCATGACAGACCATGCCAACATGATGGGGGCTTTCCATTTTGTGAGTGCCGCCTTTAATCATAACAAAGCTGCCGAGGCAAAAAACAAAGCGGCAATAGAGGCTGGTGAAGAGCCTACCGAGACTGTTGTTAAGCCTATTGTAGGTATTGAGTTTTTTGTTTGCGAAGACCATAAAGATAAATCACGTAAAGACAATGGTTACCAGATCGTGTTGATGGCCAAGAACAAAAAGGGCTATCACAATCTGGCAAAAATGTCGTCTATAGCGTATACTGCAGGTTTTTACTACGTGCCGCGTATAGACCGTAAAATTATAGAGCAGTATAAGGAGGATATTATTGTACTGTCGGGCAACCTCTACGGAGAAATCCCTAATAAGGTGCTTAATATTGGCGAAAACCAGGCCGAAGAAGCCCTTTTGTGGTGGAAAGCCCAGTTTGGCGACGATTTTTATATGGAGCTTATGCGCCACGGGCAGGAAGACGAGAACCGTGTAAACGAAACCCTTGTTAAACTGGCGCGCAAGCACAGCGTTAAGCTTATAGCCACTAACAATACCTATTATGTAGAAAAAGGCGACTCGCACGCGCACGATATTTTATTGTGTGTTAAAGATGGCGAAAAGCTGGCTACACCTAAAGGCCGTGGCCGTGGTTTCCGCTTTGGGTTACCCAATAGCGAGTACTACTTTAAGCCGGCCGATGCCATGAAGGAGCTGTTTAAAGACCTGCCCGATGCTATTGTAAACATTCAGGAAATTGTAGATAAGGTAGAGGCCTACTCGCTGTACCGCGATGTATTGCTTCCTAAATTTGATATTCCGGAAGAGTTTTTAATAGCCGAAGACGAGCAGGACGGTGGCAAGCGTGGCGAGAACAACTACCTAAGGCATCTTACTTATAAAGGTGCCGAAAAGCGTTATGGCGTTATTACCGATGACATTCGCGAACGCCTTGATTTCGAATTAAAAACCATTGAAAACAGTGGGTACCCCGGATATTTTCTTATCGTACAGGATTTTATTGCCGAGGCCCGAAACCTCGACGTTTCCGTTGGGCCGGGCAGGGGGTCGGCGGCAGGGTCGGTTGTGGCGTATTGCCTTAAAATAACCAACATAGACCCTATAAAGTACGATTTGCTATTTGAGCGTTTCCTGAACCCCGACCGTGTATCGATGCCCGATATTGATATCGACTTTGATGACGAGGGCCGTGGCCGTGTTATGGACTACGTTATTAATAAATACGGCTCCAGCCAGGTGGCGCAAATTATTACTTACGGTACCATGGCGGCAAAATCGTCTATACGCGATACTGCCCGTGTACTGGATTTACCCCTATTTGAAGCCGATAAAATTGCAAAGCTTATACCTAACCTTAAGCTGGCCAAGATATTTAGTTTAGATCCTGCGGCGTTAAAAGCGGCACTACGATCTGAAGAATATGAAAAGGTGGTAGAGCTTATTGCTATGGCTACGGGTAACGACCTTACCAGCGAGACCATCCAACAGGCAAAAGTACTTGAAGGGTCGCTGCGTAATACGGGTATCCACGCCTGCGGGGTTATCATTACCCCGTCGGACATTACCAACTACGTACCGGTGGCACTGGCTAAGGACTCCGACCTGTATGTTACCCAGTTTGATAACTCGGTGGTAGAGAGTGCCGGTTTGCTAAAAATGGACTTCCTGGGGTTAAAGACCCTTACGCTGATAAAAGATACCGTTAAACTGGTTAAATATAAAAGGAACATCGACCTTGATCCGGAAGAATTTCCGATAGACGATGTAAAAACATACGAGCTCTTTCAGCGCGGAGAAACCGTAGGGGTGTTTCAGTATGAGTCGCCCGGTATGCAAAAGTACATGAAAGACCTTAAGCCTACCGTGTTTGCCGACCTTATTGCCATGAACGCCCTGTACCGCCCGGGTCCGTTAGAGTACATTCCCAGCTTTGTGCGCCGTAAAAACGGCGAGGAAGAAATTAAATACGACCTTGATGCCTGCGAAGAGTACCTTAAAGAAACCTATGGTATTACGGTATACCAGGAGCAGGTAATGCTACTGTCGCAAAAGCTGGCCGGCTTTACAAAAGGTGAGGCCGACGTT
The DNA here is from genome assembly GCF_000422725.1 of Flavobacterium subsaxonicum WB 4.1-42 = DSM 21790. Taxonomy (GTDB): domain Bacteria; phylum Bacteroidota; class Bacteroidia; order Flavobacteriales; family Flavobacteriaceae; genus Flavobacterium; species Flavobacterium subsaxonicum. Next base: position 719,732 of record NZ_AUGP01000017.1, on the reverse strand, counting down.
TTGCGTAAGGCAATGGGTAAAAAGCAAAAAGACGTACTGGATAAAATGAAACCCAAATTTGTTGCCCAGGCAGCAGAAAAGGGGCATGATGCCAAAATGCTCGAAAAGATATGGAAAGACTGGGAGGCATTTGCAAGTTACGCGTTTAACAAATCTCACTCTACGTGCTATGCGTGGGTGGCATATCAAACAGCATATTTAAAAGCCCATTACCCTGCCGAATATATGGCGGCGGTACTAAGCAACAACATGAACGATATTAAGCAGGTAACCTTTTTTATGGAAGAGTGCAAGCGCATGGGGCTGCAGGTTTTGGGTCCCGATGTTAATGAGTCGTTCTATAAATTTACGGTTAACGATAGCAATGCCGTGCGTTTTGGCATGGGTGCTATAAAAGGTGTGGGCGCCGGTGCGGTGGCCACCATTGTAGAAAACCGCAAAACGGGGCATTACAAATCGATATTCGACCTTGCAAAACGTCTGGACCTAAGGGCGGCCAACAAAAAAGCATTCGAAAACCTGGCACTGGCCGGTGGTTTCGACTGTTTTGATAGTACACACCGCGCGCAATACTTCCACATGGATAACAGCGAGAATATTACCTTTTTAGAAAAGGCCATGCGCTACGGTTCTAAATTTCAGGAGAATGAAAACTCCAGCCAGGTAAGCCTTTTTGGCGAAGCCAGCGAAGTGCAGATTCCTGAGCCTGTTGTACCGCCCTGCGAAGAGTGGAGCACGATGGAAAAACTGGCCCGCGAAAAAGAGGTAGTGGGTATTTATATATCGGGCCATCCGCTGGACGATTATAAATTCGAAATGAAATATTTTTGCAATGCAAAGCTCGAGGCGCTTAAAAACCTGGAGCAGCATGTAAACAAAAACCTGAGTTTTGGGGGTATCATCTCTAACGTGCAGCACCGGGTAGCCAAGAATGGTAAGGGCTGGGCATCGTTTATGCTGGAAGGGTATGACGAAAGCTACGAATTCAGGATATACGGCGAGGAGTACCTTAAATTCAGGCACTTTTTAATAGGTAATAACTTTACGTACATGAAGGTTATGGTGCGCGAGGGATGGACCAACCAGGAAGGGAAAAAAGGCGAGCCAAGGCTTCAGTTTGTTGCCATACAATACCTTCAGGATGTACTGGGGGCGTTTGCCAAAAAGCTTATCATACAATTTAATGTAGCCGAATTGCAGGAGCAGCTTATCAACAACCTGTTTACGCTGTTTAACGGCAACAGGGGCGATAACCAGGTTACTTTTGAAGTTATGGAGCTCGAACGGGTTAAACGGCAGGTAGAGGTGGCTTCCGCGCCAAGCGTAAAAGAACCCGTAGATGAATTTGAAGAGGGCGAATTTGACGAGGTAGCCGTTGCCGAGAATATTATGACCGATGTAGAAGATATTCAGGTGGTTACCAAACTATCTATGCCAAGCCGTAAGTTAAAGGTAAAAATTTCGACTGAATTACTGCATGAGCTTGATAAGCTGCAAGTTAACTTTAAGCTTAATTAGCAAATAGTATTTAATTATGTGCTTATAGGCAAAAGCTATGGGTTTAACTTTATATTTAGATTATAATTATTAATTTTGTTAGCGCAATTACTATTAACAATAACATATCAAAAATATTATGGCACAAGCAATAACTGATGCTACTTTCGAAGAGTTAGTATTAAAATCAGATAAACCGGTATTAGTAGACTTTTGGGCAGCATGGTGCGGACCATGTAGAATGGTTGGCCCGATCATTGAAGAAATTGGACAAGAATATGAAGGTAAAGCCGTGGTTGGTAAAGTAGATGTAGATGCTAACCAGGAATTTGCCGCAAAATACGGTATCAGGAACATACCTACTGTTTTGGTTTTCCAGAACGGAGAGGTAGTTGGCCGCCAGGTAGGTGTTGCTCCTAAGCAAACCTACACTAACGCAATAGACGCTTTGCTATAAGCCCTGACCGATCAAATATAAAGAAGGCCTCAACGCAAGTTGGGGCTTTTTTTGTGCCTTATCATAATATAAAATATCCCTTGGTATATTTAAAATGCTGTTGGTATATTTTGGGTTTTGTATCCGTCAGGTTCAGGCTACATTCGTTCTGTCTAATTAAAAACTCAGAACGAAAAATGAAAAATCATGTAAAAATTATAATGGGCTTTATGTTGTTTTCGGCCTGCCTGCTGTGGTCGTGTTCGGGCGATGATGATGGTGGCGTTAAAGAAGATACCCCACCCGTAGCACAAACCGGCTTTACCACTATAGAGCGCCAATTTGCCAATCTGGACTGTAGTTTCTATAAACCAAATTCAGAAAATTATAAGGGCATTGTTACGTTGGGCAGCGGTAACGATCCGTTAGACCCATCAGAAGGTAGCCTTAACGATGGTTATCTTATTACCCTTGCGGGGAAACTGGCCGATGCCGGCTACATGGTAGCCATAGTGGCTTACAGGGATGAACCACCCGTAGGCGACAACTGGCAAAATTGGGCCTCTAATGCCACCATGCTTGCCGAAGACCTTAGCGATGTGGGTACTGATATAGCCGATGAATTTGGACTGGAACGCAGCGATATTGTTTTGGGTGGCAGCTCTTATGCCGCCAATGCGCTTATATCGCATTCGGCGTGGGGTACGGGCACCTTTGCCGATACAAAGGGCTTTATTGCCATAATGGGGTCGTCGTCGTTAGAAACGGCCCAGAACATCAAATCGCCCGTACTGGCCTTTGCCTGCAACGGCGAACCGTACGAGAGCAACTACGGGCAGTCTATTTACGATAATATAATATCGGCATCGGTAAAAAGCAAAAGCTACGGCTTTACCGATGCTACCTGCTCGGGCCACAGCACCAGTAACGGCTGGCAGGATGTTATAGTGCAAAAGGTGCAGGCCTGGCTTCCATAAATTATTTAATGTGTGTTTTTTGTGTGGGCCGCGCTGCAAGCGCGGCTTTTTTATGGGTGCTAAATAAGTAATTACAGCGTTCTTTTTAAAATTCAAATCGTTTCAATATCTTTGAGAAATGAAGATTGATAGCCAGTTAGAAAAAATATCGGCATTTGCCAACCTGGAGCTTTTGGCCAACCAGATTGTGGAGGGCTTTATATCGGGCATGCATAAGAGTCCGTTTCACGGGTTTTCGGCAGAGTTTGCAGAGCACAAGGTGTACAACGCCGGAGAGAGCACTAAAAACATCGACTGGAAGCTGTATGCGCGTACCGACAGGTTGTACTCTAAACGTTATGAAGAGGAAACCAACCTGCGCTGCCATTTAATTATAGACAACTCATCGTCTATGCATTACCCAAAGCTAAAAGACGGGCAGCAGTTTTACGAAAATAAAATAGGCTTCTCTGTGCTGGCTTCGGCCGTGCTAATGGATCTTTTAAAGCGCCAGCGCGACGCCGTGGGGCTAAGTGTTTATTCTGATACTTACGAGTTTTACGCCCCCGAAAAAGGCAGCGGAAGGCACCACAGGATGCTGATAGACAAGCTGGAAGGGGTACTTACGGCCCCGGTAGCGGCAAAAAACACCGATACCACCACTTTTTTACACCAGATTGCCCAGAAAATGCACCGCCGGTCGATGATAATCCTGTTTACAGATATGTTTCAGCCGGGTAACGATGAGGCGCTTTTTGAAGCCCTGCAGCATTTAAAGCACGATAAGCACAAGGTGGTTTTGTTTCATGTAATAGATAAAAAAACCGAGCTGAGCTTTGATTTTGATAATACGCCGCGTAAATTTATTGATATGGAAAGTGGCGAACAGGTTGACCTGTATGCCGAAAATGTAAAAGAAGAGTACGAAAAACTGGTGGCGGCCTACTTTAAAAAGGTAGCCGATACCTGCATACAGTACCGTATTAAGTATGTGCCGGTTTCGGTAGACGAAAAATTTGAAAAAATTTTAACCACCTACCTTGTTGAAAAACAAAAGTTTGGGTAAATGGCATAAAAAATATTAAGCATTTGTTGTAAAAACGTTTGCAGAAATCAAAAGGAGTTGTATATTTGCAACCGCAATAAAGCACTGGTTTGGTAGTTCAGTTGGTTAGAATACATGCCTGTCACGCATGGGGTCGCGGGTTCGAGTCCCGTCCAGACCGCCAGTAAGCAAGAAAGCCTTTCGTTTAATCGAAAGGCTTTTTTTGCCAAAATATCTAAGATTAGTTGTGTTGTTTATGCCACGCCTGGCGTGGTAGGTTTAGTAGTTAGACCAATGAAAAGCTTTCCATTTAGTTGGGGGGCTTTTTTGATTTAAAGGGCATAAAAAAAAGTTGAAAAAAATAGTGGGAAAGCGAAAAAAGAATGTATATTTGCACCCGCTATAAAGCACTGGTTTGGTAGTTCAGTTGGTTAGAATACATGCCTGTCACGCATGGGGTCGCGGGTTCGAGTCCCGTCCAGACCGCCAGTAAAAAGGAAAGCCTTTCGTTTAATCGAAAGGCTTTTTTTATGGGGTAAAGTTTTCTATTTAAGTAAGTTCTTTTTTACTCCTCCCAAGATGTATAGTTAATGTTGTTCTCATTGTGGCGCTTTAGTATATCATCCATCACGGCTTTATAGGCATTAGATAATTCGGGTTGTGATTCTTTCATACTATTGGTTTTACATCTAAGATACGAATAAGTGTGTAATGTTTTTGTGTTCAGCTCTGGAGGAGCGGCATATCTATAGCAGTTATAATAAGCGTATGTCCTGAGCTCCGGAGGAGCGGTATATATCTATGATTAATTCCCTACGGGAAAATAGGTTCGCTATAAATAAATTATTCCTACCGAAATATAATCCCTACGGGATATATGTGTGTTGCCCTTTTCCCGTTAGGGAAATAATTTCGGTAGAAATAGCTTGTTAGTGCAGAATATCTTTCCCGTTAGGGAATTAATGGTATTCATTTAACCTGATTACAAACGTCCTCTTCCTGCGATTTTACCCCAAATTATCCCCACTAAATAAATTTTCCTTATTTTTGGATGATAGTACCACGTACAATTGCCCGTTTAATGAAAAAAACCTTCCTTTTATTATTTCCGTTGCTTGTGGTTTCCTGCCAGTATTTTGATAAGCAGGTGCCCGATGAAAACGAACTGTTACAACAGCGCCTAAAGGAAATTAACTGGAAAGAGGTAAGCAGCTACCCATCGTTGCCGGAATGCGATGTTATAACCGATAAGAACCTTAAGAAAGAGTGTTTTTTCTCGGCCATGACGCGCCTCGTGCAGGAAAAACTGGGAGCCGATACCATTGCACTGCTTTATCCTGAAATTGATACCATACAGGTTATGGTTACGGTATACCCGGATGCTACTTTAAAATTCGAACCTAAATTCCCCAAAGACAGCGTAAGCTACGATACGGTTAAGATTGACAGTATTTTAAAGGCCCGCCTGATAGATTTTCCAAAAATAGAACCGGCCCAGAAGGAAGGCGTACCGGTAACATCGCAATTTATATTGCCTGTTATTCTTGATGTGGCGCCGCAGTAGTTTCGGCTCTGACCGATTTAAACCGCAATACATAATAACTGCCTATAGTTACCGGTATTACAATGTTTAACAGCCATTGCAGGGTGGCGGCAAAAATTACGATCCATTCCGTCACGCCCATTTTCCCAAAGAAAAATACCGCAACACTGCCCCTTACGGCAAAGTCTAAAAACTGGAAGTTAGGCAGCGCCGACCCTAAAAAGTATACGCCCGCAATAGCGCTTATCATTACCGGATAGGGCAAATGCACGCCAAATGCTAAAAATATAAGATAGTGCTGGTGTATAATGCTAAGGTAGCGCCCGGTGGCCAATAGCATATTTTTGCGGTGGGTGGCTTTGGGCAGCTCGTTTATTTTGGTAAACAGCAAATGCAGCGAGTAGCCTTTAATAGTTATTTTACGCGATGCAAACACGGTAATTATAATGGCGGCCAGTATGGCTAAAATAATTAGTAGTAATGTAGTGGGTACAACGTTGTACAGGGCGTTAAAAACAATTAGCCCGGCAAGGCCCAGCACTATGGCAATAACCATTTGTATGCCATTGCAAATAAGGTTTAAAAAAACAATTTGCTTAGCCTGGTCTTTTTTGTAGTAGAGTGCCTTGGCGGCATATTCGCCTACTCCGTTGGGGGTAAACACACCTGCGGTAACGGCGGCAAAAACCTGGTCGGCAGCACGGGCAAATGAGAGCGGCACAAAACTATTAACAAGGTTTTGCCATTTAAAGATCTCTAAAAAGCGGTTTAAAAACGTAAAAAGCAGGATGCCGAAAATAAGCCAGCCGGCGTGTTTTTGCTGGGTGGCGTGGCTTAGGTGTTGCCAGTCTAAATTCTCATCGTTGGCAATGCGGTTGTATATAAAATAAAATGCACCGCCCACAACTAAAAGTTTGGCTATAAAAACAAGGAAATGTTTAGCTTTGCGGGGTAGGGCAACCATCCTGCAAAAGTAAAGAAATAAAATTGGCAAACGAACGCATAATATTAGGTATAGACCCCGGCACCACCATTATGGGCTTCGGACTCATAAAAGTGGTAAACAAAAGCATGCAGTTTTTGCAGCTTAACGAACTTATACTAAACAAGTACGACGATCATTACATGAAACTTAAGGTAATTTTTGAGCGTACCATAGAACTTATAGATACCCATCATCCTGACGAAATTGCCATCGAGGCACCTTTTTTTGGCAAGAACGTTCAGTCTATGCTTAAGCTGGGCAGGGCGCAGGGTGTTGCTATGGCAGCGGGCCTTTCGCGCCAGATACCCATTACCGAATACGAACCCAAAAAAATTAAAATGGCCATTACCGGCAACGGTAACGCCAGTAAAGAGCAGGTGGCAAAAATGCTGCAACAGCTGTTAGGCCTTAAAGAGCTGCCCAAAAACCTGGATAGTACCGACGGACTTGCCGCTGCCGTGTGCCACCATTTTAATACAGGTAAGCCCACTGTTTCGGGCAAAAGCTACACCGGCTGGGATGCTTTTATAAAACAAAACCCCGGTAAAGTAAAATAAAGGGCCTGCGCCAGTTAGCTATAACGGTTTAGTATTTGCTTTAGCCTTATTTTACTGCGTTTGTTACGTGTTGGTTAAAAAATAGTTATATTTTCGCGGCCACTAACGTAACCATTTTTAACATGAAAAAACTTTATGCACTAAAGGCAGTTGTGCTTGTGCTGTTCGTATCATTATTCGCATCGTGTTCAGACGATGATAGCTCATCTACAGACAATAACAACAACCCAACCCCGATTGAACAACATTTTGATTACAGCTACGATGGCCAGGTGGTACCGGTTACCATACTGCAGGCTGTTCGCGTTGAAGACCATTTCGCGGTAAGCGCTACTACTGCCGACGGCCTAAAGAATGTAGAAATTGAGTTTAACAAACACGGCAATTTGGTTGAAGCGCTGGCTATTAACGGTTTTGACTGGCAGGCAGCCTATTACTACAACAAATCGAACTATTTTACATTTACCTTAATTGAAATAGACGAAGAGAACAAAACCATTGAAGGTACTTTTTCTGGAAAAGTATTTGACGATGAATATGATATTACATCTGATTTTAATACCGTTTCGGGTAGCTTTAAGGTGGTGTATACCGAAGAGCAACCACAGGTGGCAGGCCTGCATTTTGATGCTGCCATAAACGGCACCAACTGGTACGGCACAGGGTCTAACCAGTCGTTTGACCTTGCTGGTAAAGCTGAACTTTCTAACGTAAGCGATGATAAATACGAGCTTACATTGGTTATTAATACTGATGAGGTAGCTACCGGCACGTATGTATTTAATAACGACTCGGCGTTTAATAAAGTAAAAGTAGGCATCTTTAACCCTGCTGAAGGATATGCGTTGGATACAGACATAAACAGCGGTACCCTTACCATAACACAAATTACCCCGGGTACATTATATACAATAATAGAGGGCACATTTAGTGTTACGGCTACAGACCCAGCAACGGGCCAGGCCATTACTGTAACTAACGGAAGCTTTAAAACTGCTTACGATAACAATTAACAGCCTCAATAAAAATAGCTAAGCCGGGATTTGTCCCGGCTTTTTTATTGGTTGTAATACCGTTATCTTTGCAAACAACAAAATAGCATGGCAGGCATTTACATACACATACCTTTTTGCAGGCAGGCATGCCATTACTGCGATTTCCATTTTAGTACCTCTACCAAAAAGCAGGGCGAAATGGTGTTGGCCATTGCAAAAGAAATTGCCATGCGTAAAGGTGAGTTTGCCGGCCAGACCGTAGAAACCATTTACTTTGGCGGGGGTACGCCATCGGTATTAAGCAATGCCGAAATACAGCTGCTTATAGCTGCCGTGTACCACAACTATACGGTGGGTGCCAACCCCGAAATTACCCTTGAAGCCAACCCCGACGATCTTTCGCCCTCCCGGATTGTTGAATTATCAAATTCGCCCATTAACCGGCTGAGTATTGGTATACAATCGTTTTTTGAGGAAGACCTCAAACTTATGAACCGCGCCCACAACGCGCTTGAGGCGGAAGCTTGTCTGGCCGAGGCCGTTAAGCATTTTGATAACATTTCCATCGACCTTATTTACGGTACCCCGGGAATGAGTAATGAGCGGTGGCTGCACAATGTAAATAAGGCACTGGCATTTGGGGTTCCGCACATTTCCAGCTATGCCCTTACGGTAGAGCCTAAAACCGCCCTGTACAAATTTGTAAAAAGCGGCGCCATTGCCCAACCGAGTGATGAGGTGGCGCAGGAGCAGTTTATGCTGTTGGTAGATACGCTACAAGAACACGGTTTTGTGCATTACGAGCTTTCTAACTTTGGTAAAGAGGGCTACTTTTCTAAAAACAATACGGCCTACTGGCTGGGTAAAAAATATATTGGCATTGGCCCTTCGGCGCACAGCTATGATGGCGTGTACCGTAGCTGGAACATTGCCAACAATGCCTTGTACCTAAAGGCGATTGAGGCAGGCGAATTTCCATCAGAAAAAGAAAAGCTTACCATAGCCGACCGGTATAACGAGTATGTTATGACGGGCCTGCGCACCATCTGGGGCGTATCGGTAGACCGGGTAGAGGCGGAATTTGGCAACCTGTATAAAAAATATCTGCTTACAGAAGCTGCCCAATACATTGCACAAGGGCTGCTAAGCCTTGAAAACGGCGTACTAAAAACCACCCGCGAAGGAAAGTTCCTGGCCGATGGCCTTGCAAGCGATTTGTTTTTTATAAATTTGGACTAACGTCTTTTAAGCTATAACGCAAAGTTTCGCAAACCTGCCTGCGGTAGGCAGGGAAGGCACAAAGTTTCACAAAGAGTATATGAAAGCTACCATTGATTATAACACTACTACATTTACTGTAGACCTCTCTAACCCTATAGACATTTCGTTACCTCTTACCGGCAGCGGGCACAACCCCATTGCGTGGTATTTGGAGCAGCCGGTTATTGCACCGGTTACTATGGGCGACTGGGTAGGTAAAGTCGGCCAGGGGTCGTCTACCAATTTTAATAACATTTTTTTTAACCCGCATGCACATGGCACCCATACCGAGTGCCTGGGGCATATTACTAAAGCGTTCTATAGCATCAATAAGGCCTTAAAAACGTTCTTTTTTGTGGCTGAGGTAATCTCGGTACAGCCGGAAGCGGTGGGAGACGACCTGGTTATCTCTAAAGCGCAAATAGAGGCTGCCCTTGGCGGGAAAACTGTTGAGGCGATAGTTATCCGTACGCTGCCCAACGAGGCCGCTAAACAGTCTAAAAACTACAGCCACACCAATCCGCCGTACCTGCACCACGATGCCGCGGCATTCATCCGCGAAAGCGGGATAGATCATTTACTAATCGACCTGCCCAGTGTAGATAAAGAAAAAGACGAAGGCCTGCTGCTGGCGCACAAAGCATTCTGGAATGTTACTAATACAGACACCCTTAATGCCGATGCCCGCCACAACGCCACCATAACCGAAATGGTTTTTATTCCGGACACCGTGCCCGATGGCACCTACCTGCTAAACCTGCAAATAGCAAGTTTTGAAAATGATGCCAGCCCCAGTAAACCGGTACTTTATGGATTGCTGGAGGATTAGATTTTTGGATTTTTAGATTGTCAGACAGGACTTTATGACTTTCGACTTTACGACTTTGAAACTCTGCAACTCCCTAACTTTACTCCCATGAAAACCCTTATACAGCTTGAAGAAGCCGCTATGCTCAGCCTCGGCATTTACCTTTTTAGCCTGCTGCCGTTTGCGTGGTGGTGGTTTCCGGCACTTATATTAGTGCCCGATTTTGCTATGCTGGGGTATGCCTTTGGTGCAAAAGCCGGGGCGTGGGCGTACAACCTTGCGCATCATAAGGGTGTGGCAATTGCGCTGTATATTGCGGGTGTGTATGCAGGTCAGCCAACTTTACAGCTTGTCGGGGTTATTTTGTTTGCACACTCCAGCATGGACCGCCTTTTTGGCTACGGACTTAAATATGAAAAAGGCTTTAAGTTTACCCACTTAGGCGAAATAGGTAAGTAAAACTCTGCAACTTTGAGACTCTGTAACTTTAAAAACTTTATGACAATAACCGACTTTTACGACTACTGCCTTTCTAAAAAAGGTGTAACCGAACATTTTCCGTTTGATGAAGATACGCTGGTGTTTAAGGTGGGTGGCAAGATGTTTGCACTGTCGTCGCTTAGTAATTGGGAGAGCGGCAAGGCAGCCGTTAACCTAAAATGCGACCCCGAACGTGCTGTAGCGCTTAGAGAAGAGTACAGCGGGGTAGTGCCGGGCTTCCACATGAGCAAGGTGCACTGGAACACCGTAACCATTAATAGCGATGTGCCGGTTAAGGTGCTGCGCGAACTGATAGACCATTCGTACGAATTGGTGTTTAACAGCCTGACAAAAAAGGGCCGCGAAGAAATTTTGCATAAAGATAATTAGGAAATTAAAACCACTTTGGTAACTTTGAAACTTCAATTACTTTTTAATTTATGAAAGAGCATATTAAAAATTTCCTTAACGAGGAGCAGGACCCTAAAGCCATAGAAAAAATAACTTCTAAACTAAGCGACCTGCTCATGAAAAATGAGGAAGTTGGCTATATTGGCGTACAAAAAAAGCCTGCCATTACTGTTTTTCCGGATAGTATTGTGCTTACCAACAAACGTATTATTATGTGTAAGCCTAAAAACCTTGGGCTTTCGATGGATTTTACCGATTATCCGTGGAGCCTTATTAGCGGCGCTTTTGTAAAAGAAAATATTTTGGGCAGCGAGTTCTCGTTTACCACCAATACAGATATTACTGTTTCTATAGATTATATACCTAAAACACAGGCACGTAAAATATACACGTTTGCCAAAGAGCAACTGGAGCTTTTAAAAGAAGGCCCTGCCGTGGCTGCAACACCGGCACAGCCTGTTTTTGAAGAGCCTGCCCCTGTTGCCCAGCCTGAGCCTGAGCCGGTTGCTGCTGTTGCAGAAGAGCCACAGCCTGTTGAAGAGGAAATTGAAGAAATGGAAACCGAAGAGGTTAACGATTTTGCCGAGATAATGCCGGCGGCACCACCTGCACCGGTATATACTGAAGCTCCTGCGCCTGCGCCGCAAGCACCTGCTGCTAAAGAGGGCCTTGCCGCATTAAGCAAAGAAGAGCTGTTTGATAAATTGCAGAACTACAAAAAGTTACTGGATAACGGGCTGATATTGCAAGGCGAATATGATGCCTTTAAAAAAGAGATATTAGCTTATTTATAATACCACAGCCCTGCAACGCGGGGCTTTTTAATAATAAACGCTATGGCCAAAAATATAGAAGAATTAATACCGCACCGCGCACCGTTTTTATTTGTGGATGAAATTACACACGTAAGCATGGAAGAGATCGTGGCGGTAAAAACTTTTGAAACCTGCGAGACGATGCTAAAAGACAGCTTTACCGATTGCTGCTCTGTGCCGGGCACTATACTTATAGAGTCGATTGCGCAGGCCGGTGGTGCGGGCATACGCCTGCTGGGCATTACCGATGGTATTTTTGCACTGGTACAAATAGAGTCGGCGCAATTTTTTGCCGGGGTGCCGTTTAACCAGGAGGTTAAGTATGTTATTAAGAACATCCGCATGAGCGAAAAAATTATAAAGCAAAGCGGTAAGGCCTACGTAGGCGATAACGAGGTGATGGAAGTTACCTGGATGTCGATAAAAATAGGCGAACGCCATACTACGTAGTGATTACGATTATAATATAACAGCCCCGCATTGCGGGGCTGTTTGTGTTTTATAGGGGCGTCTCTACGACCATCACGCGGAAATGCTTTGCGTGGCTACATCACACCCTTTTGTTTTTCGGCAAACTTATCGGCTTGCATTTCGAGCATTTCTATGGCTTTCTTTTTCTTGTAGTTGTAGAGTTCGCGGTCGTTTCTAATTTCGCCATACACATCATCATAAATGCCGGCATCGGTAGTGCGAAGCAGTTCGCGCTGGTGGTTGTTTTGTGCCAGGTTGGTTTTAACGGCGGCCTCGGTATCTTCCAGCTTAAAGTCGTATTCGCCTTTTGGCGAAAGCAGCTTGGCTATAATAGGCGATGTTTCGATAGCTAAAAACAACAGCATAATAAACAGCGATGGCAAAAACGGCAGTTTGTTGAGCGCATTAATACGCGCCATCAGTCCGTCGAAGCCATCAATAACCGGCTGGGTATCGGCAATTTTTTTATCCAGGTCGGCCTGCAGGGTAATGGCCTGCTTATCGTTAGCGGCAATTTTATCGGTATTGGTTTTGCGTAGGGCCTCCAGCTCTTTAAGGGCAGCATCGTGCTTGTCGCGCTTTTCTTTATACACAGGGCCTTTGCCTAACTTCATGGTGCCTTTGGTACCCTCGGCTTCGGTAATATACGTGCCGTAAAGGGCGTTTACTTCCTTTTCTTTTTTTATGATTTCTGCCTTAAGGCTATCGGTCTGTGCCTTGTTCTTGTCGAGATCCGACTTAAAAAAACTGGCTACCTGCTTTTTGTTGGCAAGGGCCATATCGTTTTTTTCTTTAAGCAAAACGGTGTTTATCTCCTTTTCAAAAATCTTAATTTCTAAAGGCTTAGAGATAACAATGGCAATAATAACGGCAAGGATAATACGCGGGGTAGCCTGTAGCAGCTCACTCCCAAATTTATCGCGCTTGCGGATGGTAGACACAATAAAACGGTCTAAGTTAAAGATAAGCAAGCCCCATACCAGCCCAAAAAAGGTGGCGGTGTATACATTATCAAAAACGGTGTAAAGGGCATAAGAGGCGGCTATCCAGGCCAGGAGTGCGGTAAAAAATACGGTGGCGCCAATACCGGCATACTTGTTTTGTTCTCCGTTAGAACAGGAATAGATAATGTTTTTATCTGCCCCGGAGCAGGTAATAAAAAAACGCTTTAACATGATGATTGTTTTTGATGATTGATGATGTTTATTAAACTGCTTGATTAGGGCAGGCAATACAAAGGTAACGTGTTTTTTAATGCGATGTTGTAACGGCTTGGTATGTTTTGGTTTAGGGCATAAAAAAATCTGCCACGGCGGGCAGATCTCTTATCACTAAACTCAAAAAAATTAATTTTTTACATTAAGGCTTATCGGCAGTTGATACGATGCCCTTACCGGTTGTCCGTTAACTTCGCCCGGTGCCCATTTGGCCGAGCCTTGTAAAACACGAATGGCTTCTTCGGCAGCGCCGTGGCCGGTACCGTCGCGTAACACGGTAAGGTCGGTTAACGATCCGTCTTTTTCAACCACAAACGATACATAGAGTTTAAAGTTGCCGTTTAGCTCTTCGGGTACTTTAAAGTTCTTGCCCACATATTGGTAAAAAGCAGTCATGCCACCCGGATATTCGGGCTGTTTTGTAAGCTTAGCCGAATTTATAACGGCACCGCTGTGCTTTGCGGTAACGCTGTCTGGTACTATCGTCAATACCTCTTTTGTGCCGGGTTTGTCTGCATCCTGATTTTCAGGCACTGTCTGTTGTACATCTTTTGTTGTGGTTTCATCGGCACACGATACCAGTACTAAACCGGCAAATAAGGGCACAATAGCCAGTTGTTTAACCGTGGCTAAAAGGCGTGGAGTGGTTTTTGTCATCATAAGTAAACGTTTTTTAGTTATAGCAAAATTGAGGTTGCTGGCTAAAGAAAATGTAACGCTATGGGCGGCCTTTTCTACAAGCAGCTTTTGGTAGGTAATAACATTGTATGAGGCATTTACCACAGTTTCATCGGCAAGGAACTCGTGGTTTAGCTGTATGGCTTTTTTGTAAAAATAGAGTAAGGGGTTAAACCATAACAGGGTTTTAAGCAGCTCTATAAAAAGCACATCTAAGGTGTGTTTTTGGTAGGCATGTGCCAGCTCGTGGGTGTAGAGTTCGCCCTCAATACCCATAGCCTCGTGCTCTTGTTTGTTGATAAATATGTAGTTTAAAAACGTGTGCGGCAATACATTGTCTGGCACCAGCACCAGTACGGCACCTTTGTACGGCAGGGTAGGGTTGTGGCTCACCTTATTTTTAAAGTGTAGCAGGTTGTTGGCAAAGCGCGCCAACAGCAATAACGTTACTACCCCATAAATAGCCCACACAATGTAAGGCAGGTAGTTGGTGCTGGCGTTAGATATTACCAGGGGCGACAGCAGTATGGTAGTTAGCCCGTTAATGGGTTGCGCAATGGCTGCATTCTGGAACCGGATGTTGATAAATGGCAATGCTATTGAGAAAACAAGGCTTGCCAGCAGGTAGAACCGGTTAAAGCGGTGCATTTTTTCTCGCGCTAAAAAAACAAGGTACACAGCCAACAACAGGGCCATGCTAAGGGTCGATTTTATAAGGAAATCTGTCATTTGCTGTTTCTTTTTAATTGCAGAATCGGATCATTTAGGTGTTTAAAGCCAGATAGTTATGACTTTTTTGCCGACTTTGCGGCTCTTGCCCTTTCTCTTTGAGCCTTGGCGCTATCCTTTTCTACGTGGGCACCGTCTAAAACTTCTCTTCTACTACCTTTTAAAGAATCTCTTTTTGCAAGAAGGGTTTCCCTCTGTTTCATAATTTTAGCCCTTTCGGCAAAAACTCTGGCCCTGCGGGCTTCGGCGTCGGCCTTATCTTTAACGGTGTCGGTGGTATTTGTAAAACCTTCCGCGATTTTGGGCGGAGCAGCTTCGGCTTTAGTCTTACTATCGGTTGCCTTTTTTGGGGCTGAATAGCTGCCGGTAACTACGGTGTAAGTATCGCTGCCAAATTTTTTATACGAATTTTCAAGGTTGGCATCAAAGTAATCGTGCGTGTATAAATTGAATTGGTACGGCTGCGGATTAGCCTTTGTCTGCGCATTTTTATACACGGCACTGCCATAGTAAAAGGCAAAATCTGTAATACTAAACTTGTTGAGCACTGCATTATCTACGCGCTTGCCATCTATCCATACGCCATAGGTCGTGCTATCTTTTAGATCAGCGTACTGCTTAGCGGTAAGCTGTTTTTTTTGCGTAGGGCCAGGCACATCCATAAGGTATTTATCTTTTTCGGCTTCGGTAAGCTGTTCGTAAGGCTTGTCGATCAGTGTTTTGCGCTTATCGTTTTTTACCACAATACGTACACCGGCATAATAACTGTCGCGTTTGACTTTGTTTGTAGCGGCGTGGCTGCTTTGTTGTGAAGCGGGTAGCTCTTCTACAAACACAGTAGTGTTAATAATGGGCGAGGTTTGCGCAACGGTTTGGGTACAAAGTGCATAAATAAGCCCGGCAATTACCGGCAGGGCGGCAAGCTTAAGCAGTAGCGCTTTGCTTTTGGGTGTGGCTTTTGTCATCATCATAAAACGTTTTTTGGTTACACTATAATTAAGGCTGCTTGCCAGCTGAAATGCCATTTGGGGCACCGCCTTTTGTAGCAGCAGTTGTTGGTAAATTACTATGTTATTGCTTTGGTTAACAACGGTTTCATCGGCCAGAAACTCGTGGTTAAGCTGTATGGCTTTTTTGTAGAAGTACAGCAGTGGGTTAAACCACAGCACGGTTTTAAGCACTTCTATAAAAAGTATGTCGACCGAATGTTTTTGCCTAACGTGCGCCAGCTCGTGGGTATACAGTTCCTGCTCTATAGTGTTCTGTTCGTAGTCTTCTTTACTCACAAATATGTAGTTTAGAAACGTATGCGGAATTACGTTGCCCTCCATCAACACCAGTGTAGCATTTTGATGCGGCCGCGACGGATTATGGTTGACCTGCCTTAAAAAGTGGCGTATATTTTTTGCGAACCTAAGTGCCAGTGCCACAGTTACCAGCGCATATATAGCCAAAAGTAAGGGCATGGTATAATCTACAGGTTGTTGAGGTGTTGGTGCAATCGTAAAGTTTTGGATTTCGATTGGCCGGGCAGGCAGGGGGGCTTGGGCAACTGCTTCTGTATAAATGGTAAAGCTTATAAAAGGCACTGCTAACGAGAACATTAGGGCAAACAGCAGGTAGAACCGGTTAAAGCGGTGCATTTTTTCGCGCGCCAAGAACACATGGTACACGGCCAGCAGCAGGGCCATGCTGAGGGTCGATTTTATAAGGAAATCCATCATTGCTGTTAGTTTTAAATTTTGATTGATGCTTTATCCTTCAACTATTAGTTATGTTTAGCACTGTCTTTGTGTCGTGTGCTTTTTATATCCTTTTCCGGAATTTGGGGCATGCCGGATATTGCCTTAGCTTCTTCCCAGCTTAATGATCTACCGCTTTCGTTTATCATCCAGTATTCTACCGCAGGTATAATTTTCCCCTTTTTAGATACGTCGCAGCCCGGTAGGTTCATTTTTTGGGAATCGGTCAGGCCTGCATAGTCTTTGGGTATGGCAGTGTTATCGCTTTTAATAATGTAAAATTTTGTGTTTTTATAATACTCCGGCTTGTTCATGTTGTTGTTAAATGACGTTACTTTATATTCGTCGCCGCTGTAATGGTCGCGTTGCTGAATGTACTTTTTAAAATAGGCCGGTGTATACAAATGAAACTGATAAGGCTGTGGATGCTGTTTTGTACGTGCATTTTTAAATACAGAGCTGCCTGTAAAATATGCAATATCCGCCGCTTTATAATTAGTTAACACTTTGTTGTTTACATTTTTGTCGTCTATCCATAAGGCAAATTGGTTTTTGTTTTTCCAGCTTTCAAATTCTTTGGTAGAGGGCTGTTTGGCTACGGCTGCATCGGGCACAATAAACCAGTAGTTGCGTTTTTGCTCAAGCGTAAGTTGTTCGTAGGGTTTATCAATATAAATATCACTCTCTTTATCAGTAATAATTACACGAACGCCCGAGAAGTACTTATCCCGCTTTATATCTTTTTCGGTAAGACTGTCACTAATGTTAGTGGTTTGGGATTTTTTCCGGGTACCGGCAGGTTGGTTAACCTGCGCAACGGTTTCTATACACAGCAGGGCAACCATGCCGGCAATAACAGGTAATGATACTAACTTTAATAGTAAGGCTTTAGATTTAGTGGTTGTGGCTTTTGTCATCATATTGAAACGCTTTTTAGTGACAGAGAAATTAAGGCTGCTTGCCAGCTGGTACTGTGTGGGTGGCAACGCTTTAATAAGCAGCAATTGCTGATACGATGCAACATTATTTACCTGTTGCAGTACGCTTTCATCGGCCAGGAACTCGTGGTTAAGCTGTATGGCTTTTTTGTAGAAGTACAGCAGCGGGTTAAACCATAGTATGGTTTTAAGTACTTCTATAAACAAAATATCAAGCGTGTGCTTTTGGGCAACGTGTGCCAGCTCATGCAGGTATAATTCTTCTTCAATTATATTGCACTCGTGCTCTTCTTTACTTATAAAAATATAGTTTAAAAAGGTATGCGGCAGTACTTTTTTGTCTAACAACACCAGCGTTGCAGTATCATGATCTTGTGATTGATGTTTTGATACCAGCTTTTTAAAATGCCATATGTTTCCTGTAAATTTTAAGGCTAACACCAAGGTTATCAACCCGTAGATAAGCCAGGGCAGATAACTCAGGTAGTCTATAGGGGCTTCGGTTACTATTTGTGACGCTACCGTTGTTGGGACATCATAAGTTAGATGTTGCGTTGCCATTGCAGGAGTTACAACAGGCTCATATTCGGTATAAACTTCTATTGTTATAAAAGGCAACGCTATTGAGAATGCCAGTGCAAACAACAGGTAGAATCGGTTAAATATAAACAGCCGCTCTTTTTGTAGCAGCAGGTAGTACACTCCTAAAAGGAGCGTCATGCTTACGGTTGACTTTAATAAAAAATCTGTCATTGCTGTTTCTTTTTGATTTCAGAATCGATGATTTTTTTAAGTTCTTCGAGCTCGGCGCTGGTCATGTTGCTTTCCTGGGTAAAGAACGAGGCAAATTGCGATGCCGAATTGTTGAAGAAATTCTTGATCATGCCGTTCATTTGCTTAGAAAAGTAGTCGGATTTTTTTACAGCCGGAAAATACTCGCGGCTCTTGCCATATTCTTTATAACCTACAAAGCCTTTATCGGTCATTCGCTTTAAAAGCGTGGCCACGGTTGTCGCGGCAGGCTTAGGATCGGGAAAGAGGTCGAGCAGATCTTTCATAAATGCTTTTTCCAGTTTCCATAATAATTGCATTAGCTGTTCTTCGGTTTTTGTCAATTGCATGTTCTACAACTTTAGAATTGTTTCTACAAATGTAGAATAAAAATGTATCCGACCTAATTTTTTTTGAAAATATTTTTTGTGATGAAGATTTTGATGAAAATTTTTGATGAAGATTTAAGTAGTGGAATATACCGATTGGTATAAAAAATAAAAAGCACTTTTGAGACTTAAAAAAATATACCGATTGGTATATTTTGAGGTAAAAGCATAAAAAAATCTGCCTTGTTGGGGCAGATTTAGTTGCAGATTAACCGCTATATTTTACTGTATCTTGTAATCCAAAAGTGAAATATCAAGCACAAATTACTTAGAAAGCTCGGTAAAATGTTTGTAAAATAACGGAATGGTTTCGATACCTTTTAGGTAATTAAAGATGCCAAAATGCTCGTTAGGGCTGTGGATGGCATCGCTATCAAGGCCAAAACCCATCATAATAGTCTTGCTTTTAAGCTCTTTTTCAAACAATGCCACTATCGGGATGCTGCCTCCGGAGCGTACCGGAATGGGCTTAATGCCAAAGCTTTCTTCGTACGCCAGGGCTGCGGCTTTGTAGCCAACAATCTCAATAGGAGTAACATACGCCTGCCCGCCGTGGTGTGGCTTAACCTTAACGGTAACACCTTTAGGGGCAATGCTGGTAAAGTGTTTGGTAAAAAGTTGGGTAATTTCGTTCCAGTCCTGTGCCGGTACAAGGCGCATCGATATTTTGGCGTATGCCTTGCTGGCAATCACGGTTTTAGCACCTTCGCCGGTGTAGCCACCCCAAATTCCGTTAACATCTAAAGTCGGGCGGATGGAGTTACGCTCGTTGGTGGTGTAGGTGGCCTCGCCGTAAACATCCTCAATATCAAGGGCTTGCTTATAAGCATCGAGAGAGAAAGGCGCTTTAGCCATCTCGTCGCGCTCTTCGCGGCTAAGCTCTTCAACCTTATCATAAAAGCCGGGTATGGTAATGTGGTTGTTTTCGTCGTGCAGTTGGGCTATCATCTTGGCTAACACGTTAATAGGGTTGGCAACAGCACCACCGTACAGGCCAGAGTGCAGGTCGCGGTTAGGGCCCGTAACCTCTACCTCTACATAGCTAAGGCCTCTAAGTCCTGTAGTAATAGAGGGTTGCGTGTTAGATATCATGCCGGTATCCGATATAAGTATCACATCGTTAGCCAATTTGTCCTGATTGCGCTCTACAAACCAGGCCAGGCTTGGCGACCCAACCTCTTCTTCGCCCTCTATCATAAACTTAACGTTGCAGGGCAGGCTGTTGGTTTGTACCATGAATTCCAGCGCTTTAACGTGCATATACATCTGGCCTTTATCGTCGCACGCACCGCGGGCAAAGATAGCGCCATCGGGGTGAAGGTCCGTCTTTTTAATAACAGGCTCAAACGGCGGAGACGACCACAGCTCTACCGGGTCGGCCGGCTGAACATCATAATGGCCATACACTAAGATGGTTGGTAGGTTTTTGTCTATAAATTTTTCGCCGTAAACAATAGGGTAGCCGGGCGTTTCGCAAATTTCAACGTGGTCGCAGCCTGCTTTTTCCAGGCTGGCCTTAACGGCATCGGCAGTGTTTATTACGTCCTGAGAATAGGCGCTATCGGCACTAACCGACGGTATTTTAAGCAATTCTATAAGTTCATTTATAAATCGGTCTTTGTTTTGGCCGACATAGTTTTTTATGTTATCCATTATAAATTAGAGATATACGATTGAGCATCAAAAATACGAAAAAATAAAACTAAAAAAAGTTACAATTTTAATTTGAAATTTGGAAAACAGTTGTATATTTGCACCCGTAATAATGAAACGCTTATCGGTTACATTATCTGCCTGCGGGTGTGGTGAAATTGGTAGACACGCCAGACTTAGGATCTGGTGCCGCAAGGTGTGTAGGTTCGAGTCCTATCACCCGCACAACACAAAAGCCTCTGATTTTCAGGGGCTTTTTTTGTTTATCTCTCCTCCGGTTTCAAATTAAACAACCGTGCAAATTCCCTATTTATTTTTTTGATGACACCTTTAGTTATTTGATTAACAGGTGTTTTTGTGAGAAAAACATTAGCTTTAATTAAGATGATTGCGAACTTAAAACCTTAATTAGTACTATTTGTACTACATGTTAGGCATTGTGCTAATTGTTCATTGGTTCCTGATGATTATATCCGGATAAATGGTTGTGTATAATAAAATAGCTGATTTTGAGTAATTTAAGTCGGGTTTGACTACCTTAGCCGGGTCTGATATCTAATTTATCAGTACCTAAATCTTATTATGAAAAAACAACTACTATTTCTCTTCCTGCTTTCAACCCTGAAGATGCTGCCTCAATCGGGCGAAACAGATGCTGCATTTGGAATCGACGGAAAAACGGTCACGGGTTTTGGTTCCAATGAAAACCGGGCGTATGCCATTGCTTTTCAGCCCGATGGCAAATTTTTAGTTGGCGGAACCAGCCTTAATAGTAATGGCGAAGATGATTTTGCTTTAGCGCGCTACAATGTTAACGGATCATTAGATGTTAGTTTTGGTGTGCACGGAAAAGTATTGACTGGTTTTATGGAAGTTAATAACGACAGTAGTATTATTCGCTCCATCCATGTGCTTGCTGATGGTAAGATTATTGTGTTGGGAACTACGGGAATGAATGGTATTAGCTCTACGGTAGTAATTGCACGGTATCTTGCAAACGGACATATTGATGGTACTTTTGGTACGAATGGCAAGATTATCACTGCGTTGGCTTCTTTTATAAATGATGGCAACAGTTTAATTGTGCAGGCCGATGGTAAGATTATTGTTACTGCGGTAAAGTTAGATTTTAACTCGCCAGATGCTATTGGTATCGAAAGGTATACAGCAGATGGAATGCCAGATTCTGCCTTTGGTACAAACGGACAGGTTGTATTGTCTTTTGGAACAGGAAACAGCTGGCCGTCTTGTATTGCATTAAAGCCTGATGGTAAGTTTGTTATTGCAGGTAAATATCCTACGGTAAACTCTAAAATAGCAGTGGCCCAATATACTGCCGATGGTACTTTAGATACCGGTTTTGATACTGATGGTAAAGTGATTACATCCGTTGGAGCCGGTACCTCAGGTGCCGCAAAGCAACTATCAATTGGCGCCGACGGGAAAATAAAGATAGCAGGAATTGTAGGGGTAAATTTTGCCTTACTACAATACAATGCAAATGGCAGCCTGGATACTTCTTTTAGCGGCGATGGCAGTGTTTTGACGCCTTTAACGGCAAATGAACAGTTTTATCAAACAAATTCTGTTGCCATACAGCCGGATGGAAAATACCTTTTAGTAATTAATCCGGTATCGCTGTCGCCGTCATCCGATTTTTTAATCAGGAGATATAATGCCGACGGAACTATGGATACATCTTTTGGAACCGGTGGCACCGTACTGACAACTTTTGGTACAGGCCTGAATGAAGCAAAAGCTGCAGCAGTACTGCCAAATGGTAAAATAGTTGTAGCAGGACAAGCACAGTCGCTGGATCTTAGTCATGTAGATTTTGCTGTAGCCCAATATGATAGCAATGGTATGGCCGACGTTTTATTGGATGCAGATGGAAAAGTAACCACTGCTTTTGAAAAAGGCAACGATTTTTTGAGCCATATAGTAGTATTGCCAAATGATGAGTTAATTGCTGTTGGAACTACTGAACACAAGGAGCGAAACACCTCGTTTTATAAAGATATCGTTTTATCAAAGTACTATAGCGATGGAAGCCCTGATACTACTTTTGGGAATTTTGGTAAAGTAGTGTCGGTTTTTGGCGATAACCTAAACCAGGTTACTGCCACATCATTTCAACCTGGCGGTAAAATAATTTTGGGTAATGTATATTCGGTTTATTCAACGCCCGGCTATTTTGGCGAACTGATAAGGTACAATGTTGATGGAAGCCTTGATGCGACTTTTGGGATTAATGGTAAAAACGCACTCAATTTTACCCCTTCTTCTATAGTTTTCCAGGCTGACGGAAAAATGATTGTTGCGGGAGGTGGCACGCTGGAGGGGGTAAACGGGTTTATTATCTCTCGATATAATAGTAACGGCACATTAGATGCAAACTTTGGTACTGATGGGCAATTGCTCGTTTTTTTTGGACAAACCAGTTATGGCAATGCCTCTATACTTATTCAGCCAGACAACAGGATTATCCTTTTCGGCTCATCATCAGATCCTAATTTGTATAATGGAAGCATAACACTATCAACGGCAAGAATAAATTCAAACGGGAGCCTCGACACTACTTTTGGTACTGGTGGAAAAGAGACTACTTTAATTGGATACACTTATTTTCCGTATGCGGGCACTATCAAGCCAGACGGTAAATTAATTATAGCAGGAGTATCAAATGGACCCCATTTTTCTACGGTTCGATACAATGCCAACGGCACGATTGACCCTGCGTACGGAACAGCCGGAATTTTAACGTCAGATTTGAGTGGCGATTACTCACAGGTAACTTCTGTGCTTCCACAGCCCGATGGCAAATTTTTAGTCGCCCTTAAAATGCCTGGCGAGGCCCCGGAAAGCTGCGACTTTATGATTAAGCGCTTTAATGCCGACGGTACTTTTGATGACGATTTCGGAGGTCAAAATGGTATTACCACTTCATTTTATGATGGTTATGATGCTGCTTTTGCTGTTGGATTGCAATCGGATAACAAGGTTGTTGTTGCAGGGTCGGCTAACAATGGCGTCAGCATGGATTTCGCGCTAACGCGTTATACCAATACGATTTTAAACGTGGACCATTTTAATAACGATTCTTTCGGTTTAGTACTTTATCCAAATCCGGTAAAAGACAAGCTTTATATTAAAAATGTTGAGGGTGGTAAATTGGAAATCAGGGGTTACTGCATTTACAACACGCTGGGTCAATTAATTTATAGTGGGGCTGCTTCGGATTCAGAAGTGCCTACTACAAATTTCAGCAAAGGGCTTTATAGCATCCTGATTAATACAAATAACGGAACCGTGAGCAAAAAAATTATTAAACAATAAAGCTACATGTAGTTATTATGGCTTAAAAAAGGACTTAAAGTAAATAGTAACATTACACCAATAGTATATAATTTATAAGGTCTTAAAATCTTGCTGTAAATAGTTAGGGTTATATACTGTAAGGTGCATAACGCAAAAGCCTCTGATTTTCAGGGGCTTTTTTTATGCTTTATACTTTCTTAAATCTTTTCTTTGATTATTAAAACAAAGTTGTATATTTGCACCCTTGTAATGACGCAAGATACTATTTTAGTATACCCGCGGGTGTGGTGAAATTGGTAGACACGCCAGACTTAGGATCTGGTGCCGCAAGGTGTGTAGGTTCGAGTCCTATCACCCGCACTTAAGGAGATACTATTAAACAGTATCTCCTTTTTTTTTGACAATAAAAATCTATGACACAAACAGTTACTGTCTAGTCATTTTAGTTCGATTTTTTTTACTGTTTAAAACTCTTACAGTCTTAAGAACCATTTAAAACCCTTTATTTTACGGTGGTTTTACGGCATTTTTCCAAAATTCGATTTCTCTTTAGGGTTTCGGCGTTTTTCGCCTCTTCAGGCTTATTGCGATTTTTCGATATCAGATAGAGAAAGTCTAATATAACAGCCGCTTCAACATCATCCACGTCGATACCATTTTTCGCTAACATCGCTATTGCCCGATCAACTGAAATCCTTCTATCTATAAAATTCATATTCACTGTTTTTTTTTGTGTTTTTTTGATGTCAATATTTTTGATAGTGCACCGTTCAATTCCAAAGAAATGTCTCCTGTTTGGAAATTAACCTTAACAGGAGGGATTAGATTGACAAGATGTTTTTTATTTGCTGTATCCAAACTTGAGAAACCTTTAAAGATATCTACAAATGGTTTGCTTGCCAATTGGCTTTGCTCTTCAATGCTCTTTAATTTGATATTGATGTCCTGCAGCTCACTTTTCAAGCATTTAGAATTGGCCAGGCTCTCTTTTTTTAACTCGCTATAATCATCATATTTCAGTGTATCCACTACAAATAACTTCCGGGCTTTGGAAAGAATTGAATTCTCCTCATTTAGCTTTATTATCACCATATTTTGGTCATGTAAGTACTTTGCTTTTTGTGAATTTGTATTACAGTCTTCTAAAATAATTTTTAATAACCCAATTGCTCCATTTGAAAGCACAAGCTGTTGCAGCTTGCGTTGGTAGCAATCATTGAGGAAAGGGGCGCTAATTCTTGTTTTGCAACTTCCCTGACAATGATAGTATGAATACTTTTTTGTAGACCCTTGGGAAAAGCTTCCGCTTAGTTTGCGTCCGCAAAGAGGGCATGTTAAAAATCCCCTTAGAAAAAATGTCGATTTGAGAATATCCGTTTTAGCAGTAACTTTTCTTTTTGTATTAATGATATGCTGGACTTCATAAAACAATGTTTCCGATATCAATGGATCGTGGGTTCCTTTTACCATTTGCTGTTCTTCTGAATTGAATTTTACCGAGATAAGTCCACAGTAAACAGGATTATGTATAATCCTGAAAAAATGCGATCGGGAACATTTCAAGCCTTTATCATAGGCCATATTGCGGATTTTCTCTATTTTATGGATATTTTTTACAAGCTGATGGAAAGCCCAGCTTATAATTTCTGCATCGGGCTGTTTAGGAGCAATAATTTTTCTGCCGTCAACAAGCGTCAGATTGATGTATCCTATTGGAGCTTTATTAGGGTACCTGCCCATTAGTTTTGCCCGATGAATACCATTTGCCGTATTTAGAGCCCTCCTGCTGTTTTCTGCTTCCGGTACAGATAGGTAAACGGCAAGCATTACCGTACTTTCAGGAACAGAAAAATCTATAGGTTGATCAATAGCCATTGCTGTTGTCCTGTGTTTTCGAAGTATTCCTATCATCTCATAGGCAAGTTCAATATTTCGGCTAAACCGATCCCATTTTATGAAAAGTATACTCTTGCCTTCCTTTGACTTGTTTTTAATTACCGTTATTAACTTTTTCCATTCAGGCCTGTTGAAGTTTTTGGCCGAGAAGTCCTCGCGATAAATACCTTTTACCTCTATATTGTTGAATGCACAATATTTTAATAACCGGTCTTCCTGTTCGGGCAGGGAATATCCTTTCCTTTTTTGCTCGTCTGTACTAACCCGGATATATAAATAAGCCGATTTAGTCTGATCATACATACCTTGATTTTTAAATTTAACATCATAAATTACTCCTAAGTGCAAAACCTTTTTTAAAGATTATTCATTTTTACAACTATACTTGTGATAATTTTAATACAGCTTGCTTTTTAAAATCTAAATCTTACAGTCGTAGATGAGAATTTTCATGATATTATTGCTAAGCACGGAATGATTTAAATTTTAGTGTACTTCACTGCCTAATCAAAAACTAAGCTTTTGTAGCTAGTCCGACACTACAACTTGAACAACATATTGTGGAAAGTAATTTAAGATTATCGGAATGGATTGGAATTATTAGCTGCTAGCTTGCGGGTATTATAAAGATGAGACCTAAATGATTTTCCAGTTTACTTTATTTTTTTAAAGATGTTGTTCTTGCTAGTTAAATTTACAATAAAATATCAAAATGAGAAAGAATGGCATTGGCAATTTGTTCATTCAAGCTACAAAAAAATAATTGTCATGGATTATCTTATGTTTTAATTTAAGATAAATTGGCAATATTTTCTTTAACTTTAATGGGCGTATTATAGGTTCAGAAACTTTTTATTTTACTCCATATTTATGAATAAGCGGTATGAAACCGAATGTTTGCACTGAAGAACAAATAAGTAGTCACTTAGGGATTGATATTGAATTTATTTAAAAGTGCAAGCGAATAAAACGGCGATCCAAGAACTTAATTTTAAATAGTATGAATGCAACAAAAGAAGAATTAATTAGATTTTTAGAAGAAAATGTATTAATTCCAGCTGAAACAAATCCGAAAGCGGATGTAAAAATCAAAAGAAAAATAAATTTAACTAGGATGAGGTTAAATGAGCAGGTTAGTGCAGAAAAAGTTCACCAGTATTTTTGGAGTGCAATGGCAACGGATAATGGAATAGATTCTTATAAAAAAATATCAAGTATTGGTGCGCCCACGTTTGAAGATGTAAGGGATGAATTTAAGAAGTTATGCGGCGATAAGTAACAAAAATTAACTATCCCAAACATTAGATGCAAGCGTATTGAAACCATCTTTTTACACAAACATTATATCACCGACTTGGTAAAATTATGTATAATATAATATTGATTTGTACCAGACATAATGAATTCGGTAAATGCAATTCAAACGAATTGCATTAAATCATTGAGCATGTAATTCTGATATAATTTTTAAAGAAATTTCCAACCTTTTTTGATAAGTATTATATAGAAAAAATTTTCGACAATTTGGAAAGCGAAACAATAACTGAAAATAAATTAAAGAGTTATGATCTAAAAACATAAATTGTTCAACTTAATATTGCATCAAGATACAGTGAATAGGGTATACAAACTAGTTAGCAATCTTGAACTTCTTACTTAAAATAAACCAGTATGAGTGATAAATATAAAAGCTTAAGTGAGCCTGACTTTTTTTGGAAAAACTTCAGGTTAGGCACTGAATTGCAGATTTCAGGAACACTTATTTATAATGCGTTGTATTTTCTGGACACGATCGAGTACATTCACCACGAAGAAGATATTTTCGAATTATTATATAATCTAGCAATTGGAATTGAGCGTCTCCAGAAAATAACAATCATTCTTTTAGAACATAGCGAAAGCATTAATCAATTAGACTTTGAAAAGAGTTTAATTACACATAATCACTTAATATTGCATGAGATAATAAATAAAATTCAAAGTATAAAATTGGGAAAAGTTCACTTTAAATTTTTGAGTCTGCTTAGAGATTTTTACACTTCATACCGTTATGAAAGGTTTAACAAAAAATCTATAAATAAGCCCAATTTCGACAAGAAAGCATTTCAGGAGTTTCTAGTTAATGAACTTCAGCTGGAAACCTCAAAAGATGATGAAGCTTTGTATCCATACAAAAAAGAAGAATGGATAGAGAATAATAAAAGATTAAAAAAATTTATAGGAAAGACAATTGGGACGATAGTAAATTCATTATATGAAATTATCGGGGATCGTGCTCGCAAGTTGGGAACCTACACATACGATATTAGATATGGTTCAAAAGCTTTCAAAATATTCATGGCTAAAGAATTTACTTTTGAAATAGAAAACAATTTTAAAAAAGAAATAATTGTTAGCCTTTTAAGTAAAGAAGGAATGAATGACGAATTTAAAAAATATATTCAGACGCTAGAACCAATAAACCTCGACGAATATAATTCGAGTTATTACATTCAATATCTCATGAATAGCATTACCAATTATAGTCGTATAAGTGAATATCAATATTTAATTGAGGAAAAGGAAATCCCGAAAGACAGAATAAATGATATTGAACATATCGGAACTGGGCAATATTTTGATTTTGATTTTGAGGACGATGAGATTTCGAAATAATTTAAAGATTACATCTTGAACTATTCTCGGTAATATTCATAGAACTAACAAAGGTCGATGTTCAAAATAATTTCTTACACTATAAACTTAAAAAAAAACAAGGATTTACGTTGTTTTCAGATGATTAATACTTCACTTAAAAGCCTCAAATCTTTCAACAAATGGTTCGAGTTTTTGTATCGCGTCCAGTATCATACAGATTAAAACTGCGGTGGCGGAATGCTGTTAGGTTTTTATCTATTGCCATAGTTAAGGGAGAAGACTATACTACGAAATTAATTATAAGGCTAATCCACAAATTTTTCGAGTAATGTTTTTAAGTCTCTTACTAAAAATATTCTTCCATCCATAAGTATTCCGACCTCGCTATCTGTAAGGCACACCTTTTAGCACCAGCAAATTGAGCCTCGTCGCTCACATTTTTCTTAATATCTGCAAGCGCCCTATCGAAAAAATTTTTCTCTTGATCAGTGGCACCCTGTCCCTTTTGAGTCCAAATTTGGTAGATGGCATCTGCACTTTGCAATGCAGTCCTAATCTCCTCCATTGCATTTGCTCTTTTAGTAGCTAGTTCTAATTTATCCAAATGAAATAACCACACTGTTACTTTCAACCTTCGTTGTTCATGAAGAGTTGGAACACGTCTCCAATCTTTAAAACCAGGTTTGCCATCAGGACCAAACCACATTAATGACACATCAGTAGCGGAACAAGGATCAAATGGTAAAACAGCTTCGTTTATTAGTGCCAATTGAGTTTTTTCTATTGCTCTCTTGCCATCGATTGGAAAAAAATCCCATTTACCACCATCCGTAGTTTCGTCTACCCGTCTTTGATTGGTATGCATGCTTGATAATCTAAAATTAGCGGAATCGAACGCAAGCCACCAGTAACCAGTACATTCATCTTTCGTGGCAGATAAAGAATCGACATCTATTTCTTTCACTTTGCCTTTAGGTCGAAAATGATCTATATTAGGATCAGCTCCAGTCAGGTCTACCTCAGAATACCAGCATTTATTACCAACTACATTTCGAAGAGAATTTAGAATATCTGGATGGCCCCAAGATTCCTCTCTTTTACTATTAATAAAAGCAGTTCTTTTATCTTCATCCTTCAGCAAAAGTTCTTTTTTAAGTTCTTTGATCTTACTATCCCATTCAGGAGGAATTATAATACGAGTAGGATTAATATAAATCATATTATATTTTTTTAGCGGCATTATAAAGCAATGCAGACAAATTTTCGATTGCTTTTATTTTTACTTCACTATTACTTTCGGAATTAATGACCAATTCGATGGCTTCTTTGTAGGCCAATTTGGCAATGTTGCGATACGGATCAGGCGAAATATCAGTTGCATTTAGTCCAGGTACAATTTTACGCAGACGGTGTAAATGCTTATTTTTCGCAGGGTAGTTCTCAAGCATTGACACTTCATAAATCCTTTTCAAGACTTTTAAGCTGAATCTATCTAATTGGCTTTCCAATCCGTACAGTTCACTGGTTAACACTCCTGCGACACCCGTTCCACGTGGACTTTCTTCAGGTTCAGTTGCAGTTATTTTTCCTGCCTCAGAACGCGATAAAACCTTAATTTCTTCCTTCAGTAATCCAGCAACCAATAAGGGATCGTGAGTGGCAATTATTGTATGGCTGTCTTTGTTAATACCTCCAATAATTCGTAATCGCTCTAGATAATCTAATCCCCATGCAGGATTTAAATGAGTATCTGGCTCATCCAAGATATATAATGATCCTGCATCTTGTGTAAACCGCATAAGACCTAAAACAGTTAGCAATTGCTGTTCACCTTCACTAAGTTGTCGGGTATGTATTGCAGAATTGGCACCCTTTACCTTCACTCTTACCTTAAAGTCTTCTAGCAAATCGCTAAGCCTCATAGTGTCCAAAGCTTGAAAAAATGCACGTGGATCACTGCCATATTCTGCAGAAAGGTCATGCAAGGAACTAAGATCTGGAAGGTGCAAAAATGTTAATTCCCGCCTTTCACGGCGTCTAAAATCAGTATTGACAGTAACTGTCCTAGTAAATGGAGCCATGCTATGTTTAAGAATACTATTAAGCAAGTCTCCTACAGGTCCTTTTGCACCCCAAAAATCATCAGCTGTTGAACCTTTTTTTGCCCATGTCGGTTTTTTAATTGTAATAAGTGCTGAGTCAAATCCCTCAATCCTTGGGTAGCTTTCCAAAAAACTTACTATCTCTTTGTCATGAGAAAGATAGAATGAAAGCAGAGCAAACAGCCCGTGCACAGGTCTAGCTAAAATAAAAGTTCTAAAAGAAAGTTTCTCGCCTGGCTTAATTGGATGCAAGGTACTTTTTAATGCATTTTTGTCATGAATTTGAAAGAGTTCATCAAATCTATCTGATGCACCCGAATAGTATCCAACTATATATCTTGGGACCCAAGAAGCTTTTAACTCCAAAAAAGAAACTGTAACGCCATCGACTTTAGCCTTTGCTTGTTTTCCCTTTTCCGTCTCGATATTCACTTTGCATCCATTGATCGTATAAGTCATGGAGTATGCAAATGGTGACGGGTATCTAAGGTCAATGTCTCTAAATATCTTTATTATCGTTTCAAGCAAATTGCTTTTTGCAGATCCATTCTTACCTAACAATACAGCGATATCATTACTAGAATTGAATGTAACGCTAAAGCCGTCTAAATTTTTCCAGGGACTCTTAATATGCAGTTCAATAATTCTCATACAATAATTGTTTTAATAACCCCGGTATGTCCGATCGGGACCGTTATTGCATTTTGATCTCTAGCTTCTTTTAATAAGTCATAGAATAAGTCAATATCCTCTTCCAACGATGTCGCGATTAAAAGTGCTTCAGGATAAGCCTCACCGCCTAAATTTTCCAGCCGCTCGACTAATTCATTATATGTTTCAACGGGTTTACTTTTGATCATCTTGTTAGCTTCATTATTGATAATAGCTTCAGTAGCTTCGTGTTTTATATTTATTTCATTTACTACGACTTCTGTAATTTCAATCTTATTTGCGTTTTGGTCGGCCACATCTAAAAATCTTTGCTTGAGCATTGTATTATTTGTGATTTTTTTTTGTCTGTAATTGATAGAAAATTGCTTTGCTTCTTCAATTAATTGTTTTGCATCATTATGTACATCAATTTTTTCGGAAAATACACCATTAAATGCTTTTTCTAATATCATTCTTTCAGTCCGATCAATTAAATCGCAAAATCTTCTATGCTTTTCTGTAATTATATTGATTTGCTCAAGTAAGTTATTAACTTTTTTACAGATGTAATTTTGTTCATATATAGGAGGAATGGGAATAGGTATATTTGATAAGGCGGTTAAATTGATAGAAGCGAGATTTACTGTTTGGTTAGCGTTTGAAAAAAAATATTCTTTGGCAGTATCTGACTTGGTGTATATACCTATAAATTCTGGGTTGATGTAGCTCGGATTTGTACGCGCCCTAAATATATGGTTTTGATGAATGCAGTCTTCTATTTCATTATTCC
This sequence comes from Flavobacterium subsaxonicum WB 4.1-42 = DSM 21790, assembly GCF_000422725.1. Lineage (GTDB taxonomy): Bacteria > Bacteroidota > Bacteroidia > Flavobacteriales > Flavobacteriaceae > Flavobacterium > Flavobacterium subsaxonicum. The sequence goes on along the minus strand of NZ_AUGP01000017.1, from coordinate 687,962 downwards.
ATATAGTTCCACGACCTAATTTATCTCTGTCACCTCCTTCAGTAAATAGTATGTCACCCTTTTCTAACCTAAATTTTTCCAGATCACTTGTTAATGTCTCTATATATTTAATTTCCGATAAATCTAAGTATCCATCTTGAACATTAGCAACACGTAAATACGGAAGAACTATAGTTTCCCTATCCTTTAGCTTACGACCTTTAGTAACTCCTCCAATTACGTCGGCGATGTTTAATAATCGTGTCCAAACCCAAGCATCCGGCAATTTCTCTGTCGTTAAATCTAGTACGGCTTTCTCGTTCAATTTAGTTTTGGGGTTACCATCAATTCTAACTTGTTTTAATTCTTCTATTAATTCGTACCCAGTTTGCAAAGTATCCGAATTGTTTCTGCATACCTTCGATAGATCTCCCTTTACTGCGTCGTTGATAACTTTTTTTCGTATTTTCTTAACAAGCAATGGTACCAACTCTCGAATAGATTTATATGAATTGATCTTTTTTAAAGCATTAGTTACCGTATTAACTATCTGACCCTGTTCTGCAATTGATGGAATAGGAATTGTGAGATGTTTTAAATTTTGAATTGTAATCTGCGGTTGCGCTGAACCTGTGATAATATTGCTTTTATCGGCGGAATTTATAGCGAACTGTAAGTACTCATTAGTAATTTCTCTGACTAAAGACTCAATTATAATTGAATTTGCGGTCACATAAGATTTTGGAGCAGTTATATGTGTAACTCCACTCATTGATCCTCGACAAGAAATAAGTAATTTAGGTTGATCGAACATGTAATGCGAATATGCTCCAATAACGCCGTTAGCCCCATAAACGGGATAACCAGTGTCTATAAAATCCTTACTCAATAAACCTTTGCCATAAAAAATATTGCAGAAATCACCAATTTCAACTAATTCCCAGCCTTCTGGTAAAATTTTACTCATTATTATTTTCTAACATGTTAGATAACTCTTTGAGACTTTCAATTATTGCTTCGAGTTCTATTATAGCCTCGCTTGTAATGTCTTCTATTTCAAAATATTCATTTTCCAGATTTTGATTATCCGATATCCAGTTAATGTCCAAATTATAATTTCTTTTTGCTATTTGGTCAACTGTAAACTTACGAAATCTCTGTTCAGAATCCGATTCAGTCCGTTTAGCGGTTCCGTTTGGTTCATCGCCATAACTTTTAATAAAATTTTTAAAGTGATCGTGCGTTAGCGGACGCCCTTTCTTGGTTATGCTTTCTACGTTACTTCGCGCATCGTAAATCCAAATATTTTTGGTAGGGACACCTTTTTGTATAAAAATGACTACTGCTTTCACATTTGCATAAGGCAAAAATGTGCCATTGGGAAGTTTGAGAATGGTGTGGACATTACATTCAGGCATTATTACCTTCCATAACTCAACTGCTTTCTCATCCGACAAAACATTATCTGGTAGCACAATTGCAGTACGGCCCTTAAGTACTAGGCTACTTATAACATGTTGTATAAAATTCAGTTGTTTATTGCTGGTTTTGATAGAAAAATCTTTTCGTTCCGGTATTTGGTTAGATCCTTTGTTGCCAAAAGGGGGATTTGTTAAAATACAATTATATAAAACATTGTCAAAAGGCTCGTAAATGGTGTCGCCAAGTTTAATGTTAGGACTGATACCATGTAAAAAAAGATTCATTTGTGCCATTCTACGTGGTCTCGTCACAAGTTCCTGCCCAAAATAAGTGTCATTGTATAGTTTGGATAGCTTTTGTTCGGATAGCGCCTTAACTGAATTTTTCTTCTTAATCCATTCATAGCTTGAAATTATGAACCCTGCGGTACCACATGCGACATCTGACATTTTAAATATTGGAGATTCAAATGGATCAGGCCTCATAACGGTTACAATTGAATCAATTAGAGGTCTTGGAGTAAAATATTGCCCTGCCCCTTTTTTACTTTCGTTAGCCGCCTTTTCTAGTAAACCTTCAAACATAGAACCTAATACGTCTTCATCATAGGAAGACCAGTTAACTTCATCGATAAGGGTCAATAGTCGTTTTAAACTTTTGGAACTTCGTATTTTAGCCATTGGTTGGCTAAAAATATTACCAAGTATACTTTTCTCCATACTAAGCTCATTCAGAACCTTATTATATTTAATCAATAAGTCTTCCTTGTCGTGCACAATTAGATCATTCCATGAGCAACCTTCAGGGATAGCAATTCCACGTTCCTCTGCTATCTTTAAAAAGATTAAATATGTGAGTTCTTCTATGTAGTCACTGTAGTCAACGCCCTCATGACGAAGAGTGTGGCAAAAATTCCAAAATTTGTTAACTAGATCCATTGCAATGTTTATAGAATGCTAAGATACATAGTAAAATCTTATTGCTGACTTAACGCTATCAATTCGCTATCAATTTTCTTTAAATTGATTGATTATAGCAACAATTAAAATTGGTGATAGTTAATGGCTTTTATTTATATTTGCTTAGATCAAAGAACATAATTAACGTCCAAATTTAAACTCCATCAGCTAGGCAAAAATACTACTTTTTGCTGACTATTATTGGAGAGACGGCAGTAGACGATTTGTTTCACCTGTGTATAAATCTACCCAACAATTGTGAATATGAGTGAAAATTTGCAAAAAAGCGCTGTCGATATTGCATTAGATGAAGACAGAAAAAAAAGTGAGATAAAAGCTATTTTACAGGACCTTGAAAGATTAAAAACCGTGCCATTAGATCGAAGGAGACGATGGGTTTGGGAACTTCTGCAGAATGCGAAGGATTGCGCCCACAAAGAAGGGACTGTTCAAAATAGAACTGTGAATGTAAGCATCACGTTGTTTGACAATCAGATAACTTTTTCACATGATGGTGTCTCATTTACTTTAAATGACCTCTTAGCCTTAGTGAGACGGACAAGTACAAAGTCTTTTGACAATAGTGACGGCAAGACTGGCAAGTTTGGCACTGGCTTTGTTACCACGCATGCGTTGAATCACTTAGTAACAGTTTCAGGTTTATTGCAGGGTAAAAATGGTTTAGTAAATTTCACTATTCCAGTAGACCGTAGATCAGATAATTTTAACGATCTTGAAGTAGCATTAAATGAAGTATTTAATTTGATAAATTCTTTTTTTGAAGCCAATGCTGAAGATTTCACTGAAAGCATATTTACAATTTATAGTTATGAACTTGATTTAGATTCCCTTGCTTTAGCACAGACAAGTTTAAATGATTTTACTAGAAATCTACCTTTTGTACTTTTAATTAATTCTACAACCGAAAGATCTGGGATAGGTTCGTTAGCGGTAAAAACAGAACTAAACACTAGAACATATTCTTTGTCACCAGCTGAAGAAATTTATTCCGGTATTTTATTTTCAGAGTTGAAGGAAAGTTCAATTGAAGTTGAAGGTTACAGAGAGGGATTAATTCATTACAGTAATAATAACTTAACTATAGCAGTCCCGGCAAAATACAAAGATGGAAGCTGGGTGGTACAAAGGATTGAGAAGGAAATCAAATTATATAAAGAATTTCCATTAGTAGGTACCGAAACGTGGAATATTCCTTTTATGCTTCATTCAAGTGAATTTCTTCCATCTGAGCCACGGGATGGAATAAGGACCTATAAGGATAATGAAAACCGCATTGATACAACCGCTGATGCTAACAGAGACGTATTTATCTGTTATCGTGATTCTGTAATAAAATTCTTTAGTATTCTTCAAAGCGCACCTATAGGAGGTTTATATTTACTTAGTGAATGTGGACTGCCACTAGAGAAAATCGAATATACCTCTGATACATGGTACACAGAAAATATTCAAAAGCCGTTAAGAGATTTTTTTACCACACACCATTTGCTAGTTTCTGCTGCTGGACTGGCAATATCACTTCCTAAGGCAAAAATTCCAAGAATATTTGAGAAGATGGAAGATAATCTGGAATTTTATCAGCTTGCCGCAAAATATTTTCATAACCAGTTTCCTGAGGAAGCTACTTTCATAGATTGGCAGAGAATCTATTTCCAAGACTCCGAAAATTGGGAAATAAACATTTCGGTTAATGAGGAAGACTTACTTAAACATATTATTATGCCCGGTGCATTAGAAACTCTTAAGTTGAGCGAAAATGAAACTAAAACTCAATGGCTAAACCAACTTATTAACTTTCTGCATCGTATTGGCAGACATGATCTTGCTGATAGTTATCCTATCTACCCAAACACGAAAGGAGAAATTAATAAAAAAGAAGCGGTGCGTAAAGACAATATTCTCAGTAGCAGAATGAAGGACATTGGGGACACACTTGGCCAAAAGGTATATGATATTTTGGTACACCCAGATATAGAACAATTAGAAGGCATCGATGTATTGGATAGGAAAGCATATTTTACCGGAATAAATACATACGTTGGTTCGTTAACACCTTCGGCTGATAATCTTGAAAAATATAAAGCAGTTTTTACTTTGGTAAGCATGTTCCCAAATGACCTTTCCAAAGAGAGAAACAAATGGTATCTACAACTGAGACAGTTACTCCCAGAAATAGTTCCTGAAAAACAGATGGTTGACGACATGGAAGACTTCAGTTTTGGGTCTGCCGAAACTGCTTCTATTAAATACGTGTGCTGGCTGATAGAAAATGAAAAGACATTTAAGACTTTCTGCAACACTTATTTTCAAGATGATAATAGTTCGGCATATACATGGTTGAACACCATGATCGAAATTTTGTACAGGACTGCGGATTATCAAGCCCTGCTAACTACCAATGCAATAATTCCTATGCAAAATGGAAATTTTAGAAAGTTTGAGTCGACTATCTTTAGAGAAGATAAGAAAGCTAAATTCGATGATCTCCTCAAAATACTTTATACCACCTATCTAGGTAAAGGTGACGCCAAATTTTTGCTGATTGACAATGAAATTACTGTCGAGTCCCTGCCATGGACAACTGCAGATATATTAACCAAACCACTTGATGAATTGTTCATTGCCCATGATATACAAGAGAAAGTTGAAGCTGGGGCAGAACTTAACCCTCTATTTCATAGTCTCAATGATTGGTTCGGAGAAAACGAAGAAGAAAGAGGAAAACTTTTCCCCCATTTTAAAAAGGAAAGACCAATATTATATGTAAAGGCATTTGGCCCAGAAGTTAGTAAAATGGTAATAGCTCTTTCTAAGATTGATAAGACAGCAGAGGAAATTCAAGCATTAGCTGAACTAGATATGTCTGCAAAGGAAATCAATTTATTGATTAATGCATCTAAGATGGCTGGAGGAACGGCAAAACTTCTAATAGTTGCTCACGAAATAAGGCAGGCAGCGGAAGATGCAGAATGGCGAAAAGCAGTAGGAGATGCCGCAGAAAATGCCTTTAAAGCAGCAATTTCAGAAATACAGACTTTGGATATTAAAAATCCTGATGTTGGGTATGATTTTGAAATTCTTCATCCCCGAAATCAACCCTTTTATCTGGAAATTAAAAGCACTGTTGCACATAATGAAACTGTCAAGATGTCACGCACACAAGGAAAAGCGGCAAAAGATTATAAAAGTAGATATGCCTTATGTGTTTTGTTAAGAGAGCAACATGATACATTAGTGGACAAGGATTACTTTATCGCTAATGCTCGTTTTGTATTGAATATTGGCGACGTTGTAGAACAAAAAGTTTTAGCAATGGAACAGGGATTAAAAACAATTGGTACTTATAATGAAGGTACCGTCCAAACCAGGCTTGACAATGATACCTATAGTGTTAATGTCAGCCGAAGCACATGGCGAGAGTATCTTTCTTTCTCAGAGTTCATCTTATACTTAAGTCAGCAGTATTTCAATATTAGTCTATAAAGATAACACGCACTATTTGCGAAACGAGCGACCAGTTTCGCTGAAACACATATTATATATTGCCCCTGACTTCACCTATGGCATAATCATGACATTACTTTTTAAAGCCTGAAAATAGCTTTAAAGTCACGTTTTTCAAGAAGGTTTTAACCCCTCTATAGAGTTTTTTTTTAGTCAATTTTGCCTTATAATCGTCTCACTGGTTTTTATAGGTTTAATCTGCTAAAATATCACATAACAGTTTCAAATCTTCCAGCAAATGGTTCGAGTTTTGTACTATAGGGTGCACAATAAAGACAAGTGACGCCATTAGCTGCCTAATGGCGTCACTCTATTTTAAATCAATACTCTTCTACGGATTATATATTCTATTATTAGTAAATCTCTTTATTAATCTAAAATTGGTATTGGTGAGGGTGGACTACTTAATTATGTTGACCCCCTCTCCTCCAAATTCATTAAGATGATATTTAATTATAGGTCAATATAAACAGTGGTCAGTTTTAATCGGAAAAGGAGTCAATTGTGTTCGGTTTATGTACGCTAAACAATTGAATTTCTTTTAATTTCTAAGATTCTTGTGCCTAGTTTAACTCTTTTAATGAAATTAAAATATAGTTTATTAATTGACTGTGATTATTCTAATTGCAATGCTGTGTAAATTAATCTGATTGTTACCTAACAATGCGGTAGTTATAGAATTACGTTTACTATTTATCGAAAGTGAACCAAATAATAATTCATAGTTTTTTCGGCATCAAGGACTCCAAGACTTTATTATTTACTGCATTTATAAAGTCTACAGAAATAAATAATAAAATTGTTTAGGTCGGCACTTTCGAATCCCTTCTTCTCCACAAGTAAAAGGCAAAGCAGAAGAATCTGCTTTGCCTTTTTTACGTTTATTTAGTTGATAATTTAAAAGGGATATACGAGTAAAGCGCCCTTTTTGTCAAAGTCTGTTAAAAGCAATTGTGTATTGTTTACATTCAACCCACAAGGATAGTGCATTACCGAGTAGGGATCATATAATGTTTTAGCTTCGGCTCCCAATGCATCTTCAATTATTTGTTCTCCGGGGCAAGAGCCATCTTGCAGCCAGATATGTTCATGCCTGAACCCTAAGACATGTCCGATTTCATGCCTTAGAATGCCGACCCTGCTTATGGTAGTTGTGAAAAAACCTGAATCCAGCAAAAGCATTCGGTTATATTTCGGATAATGCGGGAAAAATGCCTGCGCCAAAAATTCTCCTTGAGAATTTACCTCGCGTACCATAAATAGTGCATTTTCGGGATATGCTTCCAAATCAACATATCGGTTATCTAACTGAGGCAGGTATTGGAATTTTATATTACAGACCTTAGCCCATTCTTTGGTTGCAATTTGCATAGAACGCACAGCTTCATCATATTTAGCTTTGGTACTGAATGAGCTGCGGCTTACAAAATATTTCAAAACAGTTCCAGGTTGCCAGATGGCAGCTTGCCCGGTAATTGTCGTGGCCACAGTTAATTTATCGCTTTTATTACGTTCCTGCAATTGTTCTTGTTTTGAACTTAATCTTTTATAACAATATAAAAGCAATTCATAATCATCTACTCTAATATCACCTTCAATAATATAATAGGTGCGGGTCACTTCATCTTCGCCTTTCCCAGTCTTTAAATCTATTTTTGGCAGTATTCTCATAAGTTCTCTTTGCAGTTGGCGCGCCTTATAATTTCTTTGGCTGTTTAGATTTGCATAAGAAATGGTGTCAAGCTTATAATCTGTATTTGTCTCTATATAATTTTTCATGGCTGACTCAACCATGGCCTGGCCCACACTATCAGGAGCCACAACTTCTATGTTGCTGGCTGAATCAATGACAATTGCTTCATCGTCAGCACCAATCTTGCGGTCATTACATGCTGTAAGCATACATCCCAATAAGGTGATGCTGAAAATTTTTATTAGTGAATTCATAATGTACTATTGTTTATTATTATTTTTTCTTGGTAAGGTTTAAGCCGGCAAACGAAATGGTAAAGAAGAAGCCCGGTTTTTCTTCATACTGAATAAGGTCATCAAGGTTTGATATATTAGCCGGTAGCAGGTCACCTGTCTTAACACCGCCTTTAAGGTCATCACGTGGAACCTTTGAAAATCCAAACCCAACGCCTACACGCAGAAAATTTTTATAGCTGAAAAGTGCAGACAGGTATAAATTTTCAAAATCATTTTCTTCAGCACTAAACTTGTATCCTGGCCCGATGCCTACAGCCATCTCTTTTGCAACGCCGAACCTCGCAATATTCACGTTAAGTATAATTCCTGTGTTAAACATTGTTTTGCTTCGCTCGCGTGATCTTACAACATTGTTTTCAAGATAAAACTCATTATAATAATTAGAATGTGTTATGCTTGCAACCGGCACCAACTCAAGGGTCGCCCTTTTAAAATAAGGTTCAATGAGAGCAACATTAAGTATATAGGGTGCAGCACCGTTTCCGTCACGTACAAGTGACGTATTATTTTTGTCAATCTTTTCAATTTCAATTGAAATTTGAGTAGTCTTTTCAGTTACTTTAAAAGTTTCTGTCCATACTGTTAGCGTAGTAGCAGGATTGGCTTGTTTTTTAATTTCGTTTATTTTCTCGACAAGGCTGTTATTCAAAAGCCTGAATGCTTCTTTCTCCAGAGTTCCTACTCCCGATAAATCGCTTAAAGCATTGAGATCGTTCAGGAGATTAGGATTGTTAAATTTATATTGTCCGTTAGGCATTGTACCGATGTCTCTTACGGCTTTTCGAAAACCCACATTACTATCATAAGCTTGCGCTTGAATTATAGACTCGGCAACATCCGAGTCTTTTATGTGTTTTTTCGCCAGATCTACTGCGTCTGATAATTCTTTAATTATAACGTGGTATTTTTGAAGCGGTGTCAGTGCTAGGAATGCGGCAACAGCACTATTCCCAACACGGCTACCTAAAATTGTACTGAAGGTAGACAATAAATCTGTAATTTCTTTTTCTTCTGCTTTAACTTCAATATCAGCTGTTTTTAATTTGTAACTGTACAAAGCCGGATTGGGGTTGAGTACAGTAATTGTAAAAGTCTGTCCTTCTTCCAGCCTGACGGATGGATTAACGACACTATGGTTTTGCGCATCAAAAACCTGGGTTGTACCTCCTGATCCATGATACACCAATAGATGATTTTGGCTCATAGCCACTAATGACATGAGACATGTCGCTGTGATAAATATGATTTTTAGTTTCATAAGCATGGGGTTTTTGTGAATATAAAATTATTAAAAAAATGTTAACAACAAAATAATTTATTAACTAAGTTTCTGAAAATTAGCAATTAACGGGTCGAATCCCATTGGAATTATCACAAAGCCTAGGGTTAAAACCTCAACATCTGTAACAAATCAGTTTTTTTACTATTATGATAATAGTCTGAATGAAATTTTTTTTATTGCGACAGGTCTTTCGGTATGACTGCTCGTTCGTGCAAAGATTTCATCAACCAATAAATATATTATATAACCTTCAGAGCTTATTATCAAACCAAAGTATACGAACGGAAAATCTCTGGATAATAATCTTTGAAATAATGGATTATATTATAAACACTATTGACTATTTCAAACTTCAAGCAAAAAATCTACACAAAGATTTCAAGATGCAGACTCCCTGTTGTTGGCAATTTAGGCGGTTTTCAGTACGAATTTATCTGGCTTTTCTACCTTTAGACGGGAAGCGGTAGCCATGATAAACGGTAAAGCTGCATTGGCCGAAATCCGTTCAATGATCGTTGTATATAACTCACCCAGCCATTCTTGACCGTCAGGATTGGTAATGATGGCATTATCGATCGCCACGGAAGGAATGGCCGGGGCAAGGGTTATGCTACAATGCTTACCAATTTCGTTTTGTATAGCTTCTGTTCTGCTTTCTAATTTCTTGGCAAAGTCTGCAGGTGGAAAAAAGGAATTCGAAAAGGTCAGCACGAGCACTGTTTTGTCCCAGGCAGCTTTGCCAAAAGCTTTGTGCAGCATTTTGATGGCCCTCATCTCGTCCGCCGAAACGCGCGTGTCTGCAAAAAAAGCCACAAACCACATCAAGTCAAAAGACTTCACATTTTCGATGATCTGATTCAGATAAGCTTCGTCATGACCAGCAACGGCAAAATCATCGCAAAGCCCCGGCGTATCAATGATGTCGTATTTAATATCATTGGTTTGCCCCGGATATTTGGTCACCTTCATCGTTTCCGGCTTTGAATCATTGACCTTGGCGACTTCTTTACCTAACAAGGTATCGATGCTGCTGGACTTGCCCACGCCTGTGCGCCCGACTAATAAAAGGGTAAATTTATTATTGCCCTTTTTGTTCAGATCCGCCAGGGTTTCATCCGCCATCTTTTTTCGCTGACCGGATTTGTCGTGATTTTCGAATGCTTGGTTTTCCATGGTATTGAGTGTTAACTTTTAATTTCGAGTAAATCCCAGTATTGACCGTTTTCCTGCCAGAAAACAGCGTATGATTTTTTAGCATCCACCCGGTAAGCACGCCCCGGTCGCTGACCGGTCATGACCCGTAAATATCCCGTCACCTGGCGATTGGTAAAAAACACCTCGACCGACTTTCTTGCGCGAATAATGCCAGGTATCCAATTCGCCATATCCCGGCTAACCTGGTAAACTACATCGAATGCATAATCATTTTTTACATAGAAAAGCAATTCGCGCAAAATGGCAGCTGACTGTACATATTTGGGATCTTGAAAGACGACTTCCTGGTTATCGATCGCTACATAACCCATTGGTTGGGTTGCTTGACGGTTGATCACATCCGCTAAAACCACTTTCCCATATTTTTCGAACAAGAATTTGGCGAGGTTTACAATCACTGCACCGCCACTGAAAATCGCATTGGCGGTCATTTTGAGCCCGAACTCCGTTAGGTCTGAAACGATGGCCCGGACGTATTTGTCACGATCCGGCGTAAGAGGCATCAAAAAGAAATTGCCCACATCACCATTATCAAATTTGAGGGAGAACTGACGGACCAAACCCTGGTCGTCATACCATAATTCACCGGGAAAAAACTTTAAGAATTCGGAAACTTGCCCAGTGCCATACCTGACGTTATTGAAAATAACCGTTTCCGTATTGCACCTGAGGTAAATAAGATTATTCATGGCCATCACTAGAGTTACTCAATTTTATCGGCAATCTGTTTTTTGATATTTTCGAAGATTTTTTCCAACCGGGACAGGTTCTTTTTAAACTCGTCCAATTCGGTTGCATAGGTTTTCGCCAATTCACTTTTGGAGGAAAAATTGGTTTGTAACTCTGCCAGACCTGCACTAAAAGATTCGAAATAAGCCGTGATCTCTCCTTCGAGCTGGCTGGAAAAATCATCAACCTTTTCGTGCACTTTTTCCCGTAGGGTGCTTGAAAATTCTTTTGAAACCTGTTCAAAAAGATCTGTCGCCAATTCCAATAGATTATTCCGGGTTTCTTCGCGATTGATAAAAAACCAGTAAGCACGCACTCTGGCGGCTTCCAATTGTTTTTTGATATCGGTAAAGGTCGTCAATGCGCCCTGGAGCATTTTGGTAATCGGTAAAACAGGTGTCACCAAATAGTCTTGCTTACGCCGGAATACTTCTTTGGTCTCCAAAACCAATTCCTCCTTGATTTTTTTCTGTTCCTCTTCCAGCTTCTTGAATGATTTCATGACCTCGGCCTCGCGAACGGCATTCCGCAATCGCACATACAAAATATGTTTAAATTCGTGCGCGCTGAGTTTAATCGCCTTATTTACGCCGACCTCGGTTACCCAGATCGCATATTCGGCGGCCGCATCCCGGACAACATCTTCATGCAGAGCCATGAGTTCAGCGTCGATATCTTCAAATAACTTTTCCTTCTGTTTTTCGAATCCTGCTAAAAGTTCGTCAACATTTGTTTTCACCGCTTCGATCCGCTTAATACGGGCGTTCAAGCCGTCTATACCTAATTCAGCATCATTAATCTGCGCTTCTTTTTGGGTGATCAGGATCCGCTCGCCTTCCAGTTTTGCGTTACCGATGGCCAGAATTTTAGCGGCTGCGTCACCCAACACGGCACTGCCTTTTTCGTTCATGATGTTTGTGCCGATCGCAGTAATGAATTCATCGATATAGCCCCTGGCTGCAATTAGTTCAGGTTGTATTTTCTTTTTGAAGAATCGCTCATCCTCAGTGAGCTCCATACCGTTATCGGTTTTGTCTTTAATCAATGCGGCCAGCGCCGAAAATGGATGGACCTTTTGCCCGTCCAATAAATGACGTTCCTGAAATTCGGGGTCATTTTTCATATTCAGTTCGATATGCGCTGCAATGTCTTTTGGATCTTTGACCAAATCACACTTGGACGCCGAAAAAACCAGCCGTGTGGCGGGTATATCAGATAAGTACTTGTCGATAAAGTCGTAGTCCGTCCGGTGCATGGGCGAAGTGGAGTGGAAAAGATAAAGTACGGCAGAAGATTGATTGATAAAGTCAGTCGCGACCCGCGAGCGGAGTTGGTTATTATCATTGATACCGGGTGTATCAACGATCACGACATTTCTTAAGGCCGCATTGTTCGTAAACAGTTCGATACTACTAACGAAAGGGGTGAAGACGCCTTCACCTGATACATAGCTATCCAGTGAATCCAATTTATCGGTAGTGTCAGTTCGTCCCTTTTCTGTGATATATTCGCGTGCATGAACGCCTTTTAAGGCCGACTTTTCTAGTTGCGGCCCGAGATAGGTATCATAATAATTCATCTTTTTGCCCGCTTCGTCGGTTACAGCCATTTCTTTGAGCGCCTCCCATTCCGATTTGGAAAAATAATGAATGACTGCCCCGGGTTGATCGCGGTATGTAATCTGTGTGAGTTTGGCCGTCCAGGGTGTCGGTGCAGCCGGGAGCACCGGGCGGCCCTCAAATAGCAGGTAATTCAAAAAGCTGCTTTTACCAGCTTTGATCTGACCACAGACGTTGACAATAAACTTTTGTTGTAGCAAATTCGACTTGAAACCCTGTAAGCTTTGCTCATCGTAATTGTTTTTACCTGAAGTACAAGGGACAAAACCCTGTTCTCCTAACAGGTCAAAAAATTGCAAAAGCAACTCTTGCTGTTCGCTATAATTTTGATTGATCTTATTCATCCAATAATTCGTTTATTTTTGCTTCAAATTGTGCCAGCTCCTCGTAAAAAGTAACATGTTGGTTTTTCAGTTTGATAATCACATCTCCGGCTATATAATTCAAAAATGCTATAGTAAAATCATGCATATAAGTATAAGACATGATCAGTTCCAGCTTTTCATGATAGATATTCCTGGTTTCAGCCGGGCTTATGCCAAGATGATAATCTATGGTAAGTAAAAAGTTGCCGATCACACCATAGTAAGAGGAATGTGCAAAGCGCTCTTTCAGGTGTTTTGAAAAAACTAGCCACTCGTTATCCTTCACATCCACCCCGCGCTCTTCAAGACACTCGATATAATCATCGACCAACTGATTGTAAAAAGAATCAAAGGCATTGTTAATGATATCGATTACTGCCTGTCGGCGGGATTCTGTGTTCGGTTTTTTGCGAAGCCAATACTGTTCGCTTTCCAAAAAACCACCACTTTTATAGTCAATAGTATAAAGTTCATTGAAAACAGGGTTGAGAATTTCTTCAACTAAGTCCTCGTAATATACCTCGGCTCGTTCACTGACTAATTCTTTAACAGCTTCATAGGTTGCATCGAGATGCTCCAATTCTTCCGTTTGCTCATCCATTTTCTCTCTAGCATAATAGAGCATTTCTGTCCAAAAACCATTTTCCTGGGCGGCCCATAGTGCTAATTCATCCGCAAATTGATCGGATTTGATCTGCGTTACTTCGGTACGTATCTCTTTTAACACTTCCATCAATGAATCGTAATAGACTAAGGCTTCATCTTCTTCATCGATGTCCCGGAGTGGCTCCCGGTAAATGACCTGGTCCTGTTCTTTTAAACTGATAAACCCATCACCACAATTCATACTCAAGTCTTTCCCTGCATCTAAAAAATCACTCATTTTTTTGAGCGCCTTTTTCTTGACACCAGCGTTGTAGGTGAGATCCTGTTGGTAAGTCAATACATTTAATGCGGAATAGGGAAAGACCAGGTAAAACGAAAAGTCGCCGCTAATTTTTGAAATAACTTGCGCCCGCTGGCTGGGTGCCAGGTCATCGATGCGGTTGATCACTGCAATTACCCGTTTATTTTTGATATTCCGGAGCAGGCCAAGCTCGATATCATTTACGGCGCCCTTACCAGCATCAAATGTCCAAAGCAACAAATCGGCTTGATCCAAATAATCACGCGTAATTTCATCATCCCGAGTCGACATGGATGAAAAACCGGGCGTATCAACGATCTGGAAATCCTTAATAAAAGGACAAGGATATTGGACTTCAAAATGACTGACATTGTCATCGCTTTCGCCCGCTAATGCACCCTTGTGCTGATGAGCGCCCGTCTGGATATATGCTTCATAATTGATCTCTAGGATGGTGCCATCTTTATCATGTTGAAAGATTCGGAACGTATTCCCGTCCTTGTAGGTAAGGATCGTGATCTTTCGTGTGGCACTCTTATCGGCCATGATCAGGAATTCCGAGCCGATCAAACTATTGATCAGGGACGATTTCCCGGTATTAAAACTTCCAACGATCCCAATGACCAATGGCAAATCGTTGGTCGATATTTTTATGAAATTTTGCTGAAGTTTCGCTTGCACGGCTGAGAATTGATCATATTCGGTTTGAGCGTCGTAGGCGCTGCCATCGCGGTAACCGATGCGTTCCAGAATATTCATATATTCGAAACGCAGACGCTTAAAATATTCCAGCTGCAGAAAATAGTTGGTTAGATTTTCCATAATCGGCTCAGGTGTTCTTTTTTAAATAGTCAAGGTCTGCTGCCAATAATTCCGCAGATTCACTGATGGTTTGTCGTTTTTGGCGTACCGCTTTTTCCACCCCTGCTAATAATTCTTCTTTGGCTTTAAGCGGGTCGAGAAATTGCGATTGCAGTTCTTTATTTAACTCATGGCCGATCAGATCAAAAATATGACTCACGGCGCTGCTCACTTTCCCGGTCAATGCTTTGGACAATTTAGGATTCAATAGTTGGGGTAATACCGCAGATTTTACCTTTTCCAACGGGTTAAGTTCTTTGACCATCTTTCCTACAGAGCCAGCGATTCGGCCAAATGTTTTTAGGAAACCTTTGTTAACCAGATTTTTATCGCTGTTGAATACCTGGTCAGCTTCCTGGGCGAGCAACACGCTTGTTCCAGCGATTGCTTCCCCGGTGTTGATGAAAGCTGAGGAGCCTGGAACCACCCAAGCTGTTAACGCAAAAGTAGTTGCATTGGTAACCAGGTCTGCGATCTCGCGTATGCCTGAAGTTTCTCTTTCAATCAGCGTTCTAAGAATAGAATCCATGTTAACCGAATGACCGCCCATACCCTGAAAGGTGATCGTTTTAAGATCAGCCATGCCGAGCTCTATATTTTGCCGAACCTCGTCCGTCATTCCTGAAACCAAGTCGTCGTAAGGTTCATGACGGGCCAAGCAAAAACCGATTAACCCGGTAAATTCTGTGACAATACTTCCGACTTTGCTGGTCGTATCCTGTTTGATTCGCTTAAAGCTTTTTTGAAAGTCTTCGATTTGTCTCTCCAGTAAACCAATCTCTGTTTTGTGTTGGGTAATGGTTGTATGTAGTTCTTCTTGGCTCCAGTCTAAAGCTGCCTGACGCGCTTCCAACAAACTAATCAAATGTTTTCGTTCCACATCAAGCAATGTAGCCAATCGTTTTCTTTCGATATTTTGTAAATAAAGCGGTAGCTTCTTGTCCAGGATATTCCGAAGTTCTGCGATACCGGAAGCGGCATATTGTTCTTCGTTCAATGTGTCGCCACCATGGATTGCAGCTAACGCTTCTTTGGCAGATACGGAAAGCACTTTAGGGGTTGTTATAAAGGATTGAAGCGAAACTGTAACTCTTTCCTTTACTTCTTGCAAGGCCTTACCTGGCAACTGATCGGCCCTGGAGATTACAAAATAGATCTTATCCAGTAAGTCCTGTGGAAATTGACTCAGGAAATTGATTAGCGTACGGGGAAGATCACCTGAATTGGGGTTAATCACGACAAAAGCGATATCCACTTGTGGTAAATAACCATAAGTGATATCGTCATGCGTTTCATTGATAGAGGCAATCCCAGGTGTATCAATTAGTAAGAGGTTAGGCGTGGTAAACGATAAGTCCTTTAAGCCGACAAAGACTTTCTTATTCATGTCAGTGTCTGTGATATGATCGGCCAGCGCTGCAAAACTGATCGGTGACCGACTTTCTTGGCCATTTTCACTTGTACTAATCACGAAAGCTTGGTCTTTATCCGCTTGTGCGATCTCAGTGACCAAAGCTGTTGTAGGTACGTCAAATGCCGGTAGCAATTGACGTTGTAATACGGCGTTGATGATGGTCGTTTTCCCGGCGTTGAATTCGCCCAAGAAAGCGGCGCGGATCGGGTATTGACCGCTATGTAGTTCAAGCAGCCCTTTCTCCAGTTCTGTTAGTTCGTATTTGCGGACGATCTTCAGGAGACTGTTCAGGAGTTCCTCATTTTCGATAACCATGATGTGCGAATAAGATTTAGTTTCTTTTGTGATTCCGTTAACAAGATAAGTATATACTATATCATCAGAATATTATCTATTTATGATTTTTATTGCAAAATGGATTTAGTAACTATATTTAATTAATCAGGAAGATTGTGCTTTGTTTGATAGTTTTATTTGTTATTGTCAAATTCATAAGTTGTAAAAAGGGAGCGAGCACTTGAAAGCGGCTACTACTAATACAAAACCACAAACGATAAATACTTATCAGGTTTATATGTTTGACTATGAGGCTAATATATTTTTTTTTTGTTTAACATAAAATACCTATTAATAGGTATTTTTTAGATTATTTACACTACTTGAATAAATTTGTATCTCCAAATATAATACTAGTTGTGAATAGAGGTAAATGTTGACTATTGCGGGTGAAAACCACTGGTAAGTCTTAAGAAGCGAACGTCCATTTGTTCAAATTTAAATGCAAAATATATGTCCCTTTATGATGTTAAAGTTTGGTTACACAAAACAAAAGTTGAGTAAAATGCCATTTTGCTTTGCCCATCAAATGAATCACCATTGCTTAGTAAATCTCGTCCTGAAATATTAATGCGATTAAATCGTCATTATTGATCAAGCGCAATCAAGAAAACTATTCAAAGTTTTTAAATAACAGAATGTGTAACTTTATTCCGCATATACCACCAAGATATATAGTAATAGAAGATAGTAATCGATAGTTTGAAATTTAGCTGGGAAGTTGCAAATTTGTTTCCAAATCCTCCTCAAAATAGTTCGACATTTGTTCGGGCAATGCTACCAATCTTTTCAATGACTTAGCTCAAAGTAATTAAATTATATTACAGTGTCAATCTGCATAAACATTTTGTATATAAATAATTACTTTATGCTTCGAAGTAAGTGAAGTTAAATAATTTACGGTTTTCCGTAAAATTTAATACTTTAATTATTATATGTTTATCATCTAAAATAAAATATGATAAACTTTTAAATAAGGCTTGTGTTAACATATTTTGTAATATTGTAATACACACTATATGTATTTTTCTTTTAGGAATATTTTAAGTATTAACAATCTATAAATTTAAGCTATGTGGAGTGATAATGAATCATTAGCAGATTATATTGACTATAGTCATTTAATTAAAGCAGTAACAGGTATTATCGATAATGATGATTTATTACCATGCAGCATTGGGATATATGGAGATTGGGGAAGCGGCAAGTCAAGCCTTATGCGTATGACTGAAGCGAAGTATGAAGGACAGGATGATATTTTAGTTATAAAATTTAACGGATGGTTGTTTGAGGGTTATGAAGATGCCAAAACTGTCTTGATGGGTCGAATTGTTGACGAAATAATTGCCAAAAGAAAATTTACCGATAAAGCCCTCAAATATGCTGCTAAATTATTGAAACGAATCGATTGGATTAAAGTGGCAGGATCAACTGCAAAATATGGTTTAAGCTATTTGACTTTAGGGCCTCTCGGAGCAGCCGGAGTTTCAGTTACAGATGCGCTAACGAAACTAAAGGAGTCAGATTATGAAAAATATATAAATGAAAGACAAGAAAAGCCAGAACAAGATGAGGATGAAACTTTACGAAGTAATATTCAGGAATTCCATAAAAATTTTGAAAATCTGATTGACGAAACAAAAATCAATAAGATAATAGTGTTCATTGATGATTTAGATCGATGCTCTCCTGATACGGTAATTGGTACTCTTGAGGCAATAAAGCTTTTTTTGTTTACCAAAAAAACTGCTTTTGTAATTGGTGCTGACGAGCGTTTAATAAAGTACTCTGTGAGACGTCGTTTTCCTGAAGTCCCAGGAGATAACATGGAAGTTGGAAGAGACTATCTTGAAAAGCTAATCCAATATCCAATCAGAATCCCACCTCTAAATACTGTTGAACTCACAACTTACATTAACTTGCTTTTCTCGAAATTGTATTGCCCATCGGGAAGTTTTGAGCCAGCACGACAAGGTATTATTAATGCAAAAAGAACAAAAGGCTTCGATTTCGTCTTTGATCAAAGTAATATAGGGGATTTTTTTGCAAATACAGGGGAGGAATTTAATGACGCAATTGCCCTTTGTTCTCAGATCGTCCCTGTTTTAAGCGTTGGATTAAATGGAAATCCGAGACAAGCTAAACGATTTCTTAATACGATGCTAATTCGTATCAGTATGGCGGATGCAAAAGGAATTCAATTAAAAAAGAGAATTCTTGCCAAATTAATGTTATTGGAGTATTTTAAACCTGAAACTTTTGCTCGATTTCATGATCTGCAAGCACATAATAATGGCAAACTTGATTTGTTGAAGATATTAGAGCATTCAGGTGATATTCAAAAAAACACAGAGACTGCCAATCTTTCACCTGATCAAAAGTTGTTAAGTGAAGATTCATGGATTGTTGACTGGATTAATAGTTCGCCAAAAATTTCAAGTGAAAATTTACAACCTTATTTTTATTTTTCGCGAGAAAAATTAGCATCAACAACTTTAAATCTTCAAAGGATGACGCCCGCAGCTCAGGAAGTTCTGCAAAAGCTTCTCGGAGAATCAAAATCCCTAAGATTGAGTGCAATTAAGACGGTGAAAAACCTCTCTTTAGGAGAAGTGACGTCATTGTTTGAAGTGCTCGTACAGAAAGTCAGACAAGAAGAAGATTTATCATCAGAAAATTCGCCACTAAAATTGATTTTTGACATAAGTAGAGAACAGCCAGAATTAAAATCTCAATTAATTACTTTTCTAAATGCATTTCCAGAAAGCAAATTACCGATGACTACTGCGACACTCGCTGACAGCGTCTTAAAAGATTCACATAGTGAAGCATTATCAGATTTATTAAAGAAATGGACTTTGTCTGGTAGTAAAGCATTAAAAACTGCAGCAAAACAAAAACTCAAATAATGTATGGGAACCTCTGCATCAAATGGTGGACCTCGTGGTTCTTCACCACTTTTACCCGACTGGTTTTCTTCTACTGCCCCAGCGGGAGATAATAATCCTCCTGCTGAGAACCCAATGCCAAGTAATAACCCAGTACAAGATACAGCCAATAGTCCTATAGTATTACCAGATAAATCTTCAAACTGGGGTCAGGCAAAAGGTGCATTAACAAGGCTAACGAATGGTACTGGTGGTTCGTCACGCCAAAAAGCATCCCGTAATTATGTTAAAAGTCTTGGAGGCGCGCGAGGTGCCACTAAGGCTTCAGCGCAAGGCGTACGTACAGGAGTGTTGTATAGTGGCTTTTTGGGTTCTCTAGCCTCTTCAGGTGCAACCAATACCTTTTCCAGTTACGGCCTTCAAAATTTGATAGGTAAAAGTGCAGAAGAAGTTTGCGCAGGTATTGTTAATGCAATCGCTCCAAACGGGTCAACAAATGATGAAGCAATAGCGCGTGAGGCCCTAATTGAAACTTTAGATTCGTTATACACGAAGCTATTGGAAAATGGGGATGTGAACAATACTCTTGATAACCTCACTTCTGAACTAATAAAAGAAACATTAATTGAATATGTAGGGAATTTTATCTTCACCAAATGGATGTATGAATTAGGCAGTGCAATTGAAAAAGGAAATATATCTGAGCGAGAAGCAATCAAATTAGAAAAAGAAGTAAGGGAATTTATTATAAACGAAACCGTGGAAAAATATAAGGATGTGTCTATTACAGAAAGTGTTGATAATCAAAGTACAGAAACTATAATAGAAGAAATATTTCAAACCGCATATTCAATACTAGAGTTATGAGTAAAAGACATATAATTGTAAAGCATAACAATGCAGATACGTTCCAAATAGTTCCTGGTAATAATGAAAGTGTAACAACACTATCACTTGACCCTTTAGATCTGAACAAAATGCTCAAATCCCACATTTATGATGATTTAAGGACGTTAGGTTTTACGCCTGAAAATACGGCATATGATCTTTTACATATTGCACTGGCAATTTACACTGCTGATCAAACGGTTTCAAGGCAAACTAATGGATTTCAAGGGTGGAGCAGATACCTGACTGTTTATTTTCCTGTGAACGATAAAGCTTTGTGGGATAGCGTTAAGGAGATGCTTGAGAACTATATCGGTTTTCTCAGTGGGGATAAATGGGCCTTCGAATTTAGGCAAAACGAAACTATCCGAACATTTCAGCACCAGTTGGTCCGGAATCCGGAAAATTACACAAAAGTCTCACTGTTGTCAGGGGGACTAGACTCTTTCATTGGGGCTGTTGACCTTTTAAGCGACAACGAAAAACCCTACTTTATCAGTCATTATAAAACTGGTACTGAAAGTAGCACGCAAGTAAAGATTTATAATGCTTTGGAAACAAAATTTGGAAAAGGATCATTTAAGGGGCATAAGTTTTATGTTCAACCGAATCAGCAAAACATTTTGGCTGAGAAAGAAAATTCTTCCCGAGCCCGTTCCTTACTTTTCATATGTTTAGGCTTAACTTGTGCAAATTGTTTAGGTGATACAATTGAAATGATCCTTCCCGAAAATGGTTTAATTTCTTTAAACATACCTCTAACAAAAACTCGTTTAAGTAGCCACAGTACCCGTACTACTCACCCGTATTTTGTGGATGGGTTAAATAAAATTATCAGTACACTAGGAATTCGCAACAAAATCACTAACCCTTATCGTTTTAAAACGAAAGGAGAAATGATGGTAGAGTGTAAAGATGTAGCTTTTTTGATGACACATGACCATGAAACTATATCATGCTCCCATCCTGAAAACAGTCGCTATGCCGGTATGCCTCCAGGTCTTAATTGTGGATACTGTGTGCCCTGCATAATCAGACAGGCTGCTGAAAACAGGGCAGGAAATATTAAAACCACTTATGCTATTGGTGATATTAGGCGCACACCGCCTTCACAACGAAACCGTAAAGGTTCTGACTATCGTGCTTTCAAGTTGGCTTTACAGAATTTAACAACAATTACAAAACCACATTCATTAGCTTTGCAAATAAATCGATCCGGTCAAATCCCGTATAATTCAGAAGCTGAATTATTAGAATATGTTTCTGTTTATAAACGCGGAATGGATGAAGTTAAACTTTTTTTAGATAGTTAAAATGTTATTTGACACCCATTTTCATTTAGACCTTACAGCAATGCCTGACCAAACTGCCAGGGCAATTGAAAACGAAAAAATTTATACGATTGCAGTAACCAATTTACCGCAATTGTTTCTGAATACAGAAAAGCTTTGTAAGGGTTATAAGTATATACGCCCTGCTTTGGGCTATCATCCTGAACTTGCAGCAAAATATAATAATCAACTTGCATTATTTGTTGACCTGATTGACAGAACCAGATATATTGGAGAAATCGGATTAGACAATCAAAAGAAAGGCCTTGAAGATTTTAAGCAACAAGCCAAAATTTTTGAAAAGATAATTAACGTTTGTGCCGACAATAAAAATAAAATTTTGACACTTCACTCCAGAAAGGCTGAAGAACAAGTTATATCAACAATTGGTAATAATTATCCGGGAAAAGTAATAATGCATTGGTATTCTGGGTCGCTCAAAGAGCTGGAAAGGGCACTTTCTTATGGTTTTTATTTCTCAGTGAATTATAATATGACAAAATCAGCAAACGGAAAAAAAATCATACAGAAAATCCCTATAGAAAGAATTTTGCTGGAAACGGATGGGCCTTTTACATCATTCAATAACCAACCATTTTCTCCAGCCATGTTACCATTAATTAGAGATGCTGTATGCAATATAAAAGATGTTTCTTTTACAACTTGTAACAACTTTCTTCACACTAATATAAAAAAATTACTTGGCGAATAGTATTGTTATAATATTATAAACAACATGAAGTATTAGGGTAATCTCCCATCTGGTATTGATTTAACATCTAATTGAATGATAATCGACAACTTAAATTTCCCATTGTAATTTTAATATTCTTAACCGACACATTTTGAATACATTGCTGTTTTATTAATGTTTTAAAGCATATTTGGTACGCCAATTATGCACGAAGCGACACGGTTCCACATATTAATAATCAGCGGAGCCTCATCAAGTATCTTTTGAAGTTGTATGTCAGTCAGCTCAATGGATTTGTCGCTTTTCAGATCCTGAAGGGATAACACTTTTTTGTCTTTTTTCTTTTGCTGCCGCTTTTTTTCAGCCAAAATCGGAGTAAAAATGTCTAGCCACTGCTGTGAAAAATGATAATAATCGATGTTATACTCTTCGTTAACAATTCGAGGTTCAAACATTTCCAGCACTTGCCTGATTAGTTTCCGACGGGGCAGGTTCTTATCAGCTAGTTTCAATTGTTTGCCTAAAATGACCTTAGCGACCTCGATTGCTCTTTTACGTTTGCTGGGCAGCATATTGATTTCATTATCCAGGAGTAATTTGATATAACGATTAAGTTCTTGCTGTACGGTATCCGACCAATTCATTTCCCAATGTTCGGTGCTGGTCATGTGATGCCTCAATTGTGAACACACCTCGCCGAGTTCAACAGAGATTTTTTCATCAGCATCAATAAAATACCACCGCGGTGATATAACTTTGGTTCCCTTCACCGCCAAAAAGATCCATGGACTTTGTGAACGGGCAATACTTAGTTTTACTTTTACGCTGGCATCTACATTTTTCCAGGTTTCATAGGTTTTAAGGTCAATTAGAGTGTCATCTCCTTCATAAAGTTTATGGACACTAGTAAAAGCGTCCTGAACTCCCGCCCATAAGTATTCTTGATCTTTATTTTCCTTTATCGCCTGGATCATTTCTTCTGGACGAATGACCTCGTCCAGGTGTTGTCCCATGATCTCATCGGGTATGGTGAAGTTCGATCCAATCAGACTTTCAGTATCAAAAGAAGTCTTAATGAGACGCTTGTCGGAACGCAGTGCAAATTCGGCGCTGTCCAGCGGCCAGTAAACTTTGACCTTGGCGTGCGGACTGTCAAGCCGATCAATGCGACCGATACGTTGTTCAGCAATCCGCAAAACGCTCGGCATATCAAGGAACATTAAAGCCGAGGCTTGCTGGAGGTTCACACCTTCAGCCATAGAGTCCGAACACAACGCAAGGATATTTTCACTTGAAGAACCCAAATCAAACTTTTTAAGGATACTTGTCACTGTTGTTTTAGTGGAGGCACCAGTAACCACGTAATGGTCGATGCCGTTATTAGGATAGTGAGTGCGAATCAGTTTTCCCAAAAAGTCGAGTGTTAGTACTGTGCTATCAAACGCAAGTACTAAAGCATGCTGTTTAAATAGTTTAAGGAGTTCACCGACTTTTTTTAATTCCCTTGAAAGGCTTAGCTTAATTGATAATTGCGCGATCTCCTCATATATTGCAGCCTCCTCGCGGCAAGCGCGCTGGTAGGAATCCATGTCAGTTAGCCATTCTGGACAGACCTGTTGCAGCTGGTTTTTCGGCAATGATTTGCTAATCTTGGCGATGGTGGCAATGACGTTACCCGACTTATCTTTGCCCGACTTGAATTTGTATTCTTCCAGTGCGGCATCGGTACCCTTTAGATGTTCAAGCAAAGCGGCTTTGGAAGAGCGCATTTTCGCCTGGATATTATATTTAGATAAAGCTTTGGCAGCTCGTAACCGCAAATCTATATGGTATTGCTCGTCTTGGGTTTCTAAGTCATCAGGCTTCATGATTCTTTGCAAATATATCAATCCCTTCAATTCTCCTGCAAGCCTGTTAATCCCTTGGGCTATGCGCTGATCCTCTATTGTTTCGCCTGTCTTATAGGTCTGAGGGACATTTTCAGGATAACGGCAGCGATTACCTCTCCGGTTGACGTAAAGTTCAGGCTCACGGTCTATAAGTTTATTAAGCTGTGTTTTAGTACGGCGGACAATGAATTTTTCGATATAAGCCTTAAGTGCAGCAAATTGCGGAGAATTACTATTAA
Source organism: Flavobacterium subsaxonicum WB 4.1-42 = DSM 21790 (assembly GCF_000422725.1). Classification (GTDB taxonomy): domain Bacteria; phylum Bacteroidota; class Bacteroidia; order Flavobacteriales; family Flavobacteriaceae; genus Flavobacterium; species Flavobacterium subsaxonicum. The sequence continues at coordinate 663,431 of NZ_AUGP01000017.1, read as the reverse complement.
TGTGGCGCTGTCGTTTAAGCGCTTTAAAGTCGTCCAGTTCCTGGTCGCCCAAATTATCTACACCCAGCAGTTCAATAAGTCTCATTAAATCTTTCGGCTTTTTATTAATCGGGGTGGCAGTGGCCAAGATAATATTGTCAGAAGTATGTTCCGCTACACTCATACTCCGAAAGGAGTTCAAGTTTAGAAAATTGTGCGCTTCATCGACTACAAGAATGTTGGCATTGCGGATTTCCTTTAAATGTGTCCCATGGCTAATCCCTTTCGTATAACTTAATGCTCCCATAGATATCTGTCCGCTTTGCGAAAATTCTATATCTACAAATTCTTTATGCCAACTATCCTTGACCAAGGGCGGACAAATGGTAACTGCATAAGATTTATTACGCCGACCTGTTTCCCAAAGCCAGTGATAAAGTACTAATTGAAGTGTACTTATCATTTTTGTTTTACCCGAGCCTGTCGGATCAGCGATTAGTACACAACCCTGTGTTTGCAAAATATACATAGCCTGTCCAAGACCTAAGCGCTGGGAAGGCCATAATTTCAGGCTGTTAAGTTTATTATAAAGTTCCGGGATGTCATTCAGCCATGGTTTGTCTACAATTTCCGAAATCGCTCGTGCCAGCGCCTCTTGCCAAGTTACTAGTTTTAGTAAGTTTGTCAATAACTCAACAATGGTATCACTGTAAGGTTTGCCGAGCTGGTAATAATTTTCCGCAATTTGTTTTATATGTTGATATTGCTCATGTTCTAATTGTAACATTGGATTGTTCGCCAGTCTAATGTTAGCTTCATTTTGGAAGGTTAAACCGTTTTTGCTAAAATTAGAGGACCCTAAAATTGCATGTAGATCACCTATATAAATTTTGGCATGGAGTCCATCCGACAAACGAAAACATATCCGCTGAGCTTTGATTAGTTCAATTACCTTGATTACAACTCCGCCGTTTAACAAAGAATAATGCTGACCCGCCCAATACTCCTTAACGTCCTTATCCAGTTCCGCACTCTTCCATAACTTGCGCTCACGCAGTTCGGGCTCAAAACCTAATATGATCCGTACATCCTGCAAGCTGTCGAAATTAACCTTACCACCAAACAATTCAATAATATGTGCTAGCGAGGTAAATCCAGTTACCACCAAATAACGATTACTCACTGCGATATCTTCTAACACTACTTGCAGTACCGTTCGCTTTTCTGCCGAATCTTTTAGATTTAAAGGAAATAAATTGTTATCCGGCCAAACAAACAAAGGTTGTGGCGGATTATCGAAATCCATTATCTGCTGACTTATTGGAATACTGATCTTATGTCGAGGCACTTTATCAAGTTATGAATCATGAAGATAGTAATATTAATTAATTTAGATTGGTACTTGAATAAAATATTAAGTAAGTGCTAAAAGTGGAGATAAAGTTTTTTTTTACATAATTAGGGGCGATTGCCCTCTTTCGTTAACTTTGATATTAACAAGTGGTACTATTGTCTCACGATGGCTTTATTCGTTTGAATTATCTTTGTCGTTTAATCAATGAACTTACTTAATACGGCTGATGAAGAATATGTTTATGTAGCTGAAATATCGCTAATTAGCTTTAAATCTTCTAGCAAATGGTTCGAGTTTTGTACTATAAGGTGCACAGCAAAAGCCTCTGAGAAATCAGGGGCTTTTTGTGTTTTGTAAATTAATACATTAGCGCAATATATAATTAGCAGTATGTTTGGAATAAATAAAGCAAAACGAAGGGGCCTTGTTGTTAGTGAGAGCCAAAATTTTGTAAAGATTCTTACAGATTTAGAGCAATTGTTGGCTAAAAATAATAAAATAGCTCAAAGCTGAGATTGTGCAACAATCTCTTGAATTGCTTTTATCTGAAGATATTGACGCTTTTATCAAATCGATAAACGGAATTAATTATTGGGGCGGGTCTGGTGCTATTTGGGATGTTGTACTGATGGATGTATCTGTAAATTATACTTTTAAGATGCAGATTGTTAGGCTGATAACACTCATGCAAAAAACTAAGATTGATAATGGGAAGGTTAAAAGTATTAAGAAATTTTTACTGTCATCTTAGCGGATAACGTTAAAACCAAAAACCCCTAATTTCTCAGGGGTTTTTACATATTTGGGGCTTTCAGCTGGCTTAATGCTATAACTTTTCTATTTTGGTGTACTGCACCTTATTATCATTGCCGTTTAATTGCACAATGTACAGCCCGGTAGGTAATGGCGCTAAAGAAATGCCAGACTTTGATGCTGCTTGCTGTAACAGTTGCCTGCCATTCACATCGTAAACGGTTACATCGCCTTCAAATCCTGGGAAGTGAACTACATCTGTAGTGGGGTTAGGGTAGGCTTTAAAGCTGTCTTTAAGTGCATCAGGACTACTTAACGAGGGCTGTGTTAAATGCAGCTTATCTACAGTAAATAAAGAAGTTACATTGCCGGTAGAATACACAGCCTCATCTGGGTAGCGCCTTAGTAACGAGGGATCCAGGATTACCTTTACTGTGTCCGGAATTTCGTTGCTTGTATAGGTTACAGCTACAGTAAATTCAGTATATTCCAAGCTCTGGTCAAGCTCTAAGACCCCTGTGCCAATAGTGTCCTGTTGTGCGGTAACAGTATTATACTTAATTAGGTATATGCTAACCTGTGCCGTGTCGGGTATAGTGTCGTTGTCTTTAATAATCGTATTATCGGTGTACTTATAATGCCCTTTTAACGATGCTGGCCTGTAGTTTATGGGCACCGTTTGCGTAGCCAGGTCTTTGGTGTAATCGTACCAAATACTTAAGCGCAGGGCATAGTTGTTGCTATAGGCATCGGTAGCGGGAAGGTGATAAAGATTGGCATCAGGATTTGGTATTGCACCCGGCTGTAAGGCAGTCCACCCGGTAGGGCGGTTAACAAAAGAGTCCATTGGGTTAACCCATTGCTCAAAATCGGCGTTTATAAGTTGTGCGCTGCCCATTGCAGGCAAGGCAAGTAGTGCTAAGAGTAGTAACTTTTTCATATTGTATGTTTTATGTGTTAGAGAGTACAGCAAAGCTATACTTTGAATATTAAAAACAACTTATTAAAAACCCGCTTAGACTTATGGATTTCAGGGTATTGTGTGTTAATATAGTAACATGCCTACTTGAATTTTTAAACAAAAAGCTCCAGTAAAACTGAAGCTTTAAATGTCTTTGTATTATTAACGGAGCTTGTTTATTCTATAACTATCTTTTTTGTCTGGATGTTTTTGCCAAAAGTAATTTGTAGCAGGTAAATACCTTTTTCGAGTCCTGAAACTGAGATGCCCTCGGCAGTAACGACTTTATGGTCCCTTACCACCCTGCCCGAAACATCGAATAGCATAGCACCATCAACTACGGCTGTATTTTGTGTGTTAATGTATACAATATCCGACGCCGGATTAGGATATACAGAGATTGCGCTATTTTGATCAAAATCAGCATTGCTCAAAACACAGTTTTCAGAAAAATTAACTGTAGTGCCTAAGTCAATAATATCCCACTCAGAGTAAGGAAATTGGTTATTTTGTGCCAGCTCCTCATTATCTACCTGAACACATACCGTGTTGTAAATTACATCTGGCCCGGTAGGCTCATCAAAATAAAACCCCACATATAGCTTCATATTACTGTTGTTATTACCATTTTTAAGGTTGATCTTAGTAAGTTCCCCGATATTTGAAGCTTCAAGTATATGGATATTTGGATTGTTACTAACATCAATCTCTACAATTTCATTAATATATCCAAGATCTGAATAGTTACCACAACGTAGCTCTTCTAATAACGGGTTTTGAGATACATCAATACTTGTAAGCATGTTACCGCTACATTCTAATTTCTTTAGTTCGCTACATTGGCTAATATTGATCGAGGATAATTCTGTTTGATTTATAGTAAGTTCTTGCAGGTTGCTAAATCCTTCTAAACCGCTGAGGTTATAAATAGCAGGAGTATTTCCAAGCCAAAAATCAAGATCCAATTCTGTCACGTTTTCTAAATCGCTGGTTAAAACCTGACCGTTTACAATCCCGTCGCTATCAATATTAAGAGTTATCAATGCAGATTCAAAACCGGGATCAGGTACGGCTGTTGTTTGGGCCGCGCCTTTATAGCTTATTGCTATAAGTAATAGGGTAAATAGTGTTTTTTTCATAGTATGTTATTCTATCACAATCTTTTTTGTCTGGATGTTTTTACCAACAGTAATTTGTAGCAGGTAAATACCTTTTTGGAGGCCGGAAACTGAGATGCCCTCGGCAGTAACGACTTTATATTCCCTTACCACCCTGCCTGAAATGTCAAACAGCACAGCGCCATTAACTACGGCTGCATTTTGTGAGTTAATGTACACAATATCCGACGCCGGATTAGGATATACAGATATTGCGCTATGTTTCTCAACATCAACATTGCTCAAAACACAGTTTTCAGAAAAATTAACTGTAGTGCCTAAGTTATCTACCTCCCATTCAGAATAGGGGAATTGGTAGTTCTGAGCTAACTCCTCATTATCTACCTGAATGCACACAGTGTTATAAATTATATCTGGTCCGGTAGGCTCATCAAAGTCAAATCCCACATATAGCTTCATGTCACTGTTGTTATTACCGTTTTTAAGGTTTATTCTATCTATCGTGTTCATCGTTGAGGCATCAAGTATGCGAATATTAGGGTTATTACTAAGGTCTATATCCACAATTTCATTACTATATCCAAGATCTGAATAGTTACCACAACGTAGCTCTTCTAATAACGGGTTTTGAGATACATCAATACTTGTAAGCATGTTACCACTACATTCTAATTTCTGCAGTTGGCTACATTGGCTGATATTAATTGAGGATAATTCTGTTTGATTTATCGTAAGTTCTTGGAGATTACTAAATCCTTCTAAACCGCTGAGGTTATAAATAGCAGGAGTATTTCCAAGCCAAAAATCAAGATCCAATTCTGTTACGGTTTCTAAATCGCTGGTTAAAACCTGACCATTTACAATCCCATCGCTATCAATATTGAGATTTATTAATGCAGATTCAAAACCGGGATCAGGTATGGCTGTTGTTTGGGCCGCGCCTTTATAGCTTATTGCTATAAGTAATAGGGTAAATAGTGTTTTTTTCATGGATTTAAAATTTCATGAAATTAGATACGCAAATCTATTCAGGCAAAATATAAATGGTAAACGTAATTTTAAATTCATAATAGTAAGGTTTTAAGTTGATTGCGACTAAGCTACAAAATAAACTTGCTATTCTTACAAAGTGCTTAATTAAATACATGTTCGTTTAAATTGGGCACAAAAAAACTGCCCGCAGAAAATACATCCTGCGGGCAGCCAATAATCAACTTAATTTTTATTGTTAAGGCACAATAAACAGGCTTGCAATGGTAACAGCCTGATCGCCTGTAATAGGTTCGTCGAAAGACTCCGAACCTGCGCCTGCAGGTATAGATGGAGTTGCCGATACAGCCGATGTATTAAAGCCAGCTTGGGTAAAGTTCTCTTCGCCATCATAAACCGGTTGTGCAGCAGCCGGAAGCCCACCGCGGTCGCTGCCCACAATCCAGCCTTTCTGGCCTCTCATACGGCGTATTTGCGATGCGTGGCGTGCTTCTACCGAGTGTATTTGCAGAGCGGTAGTTAGTAATGCTTTGTCTGATATTAGGTTGCCTGCCTGGCCTTTGTAGGCGCGAACGCCGGTATCTTCAAACGCCTGGGCTAATGCAAAAAAGGTATCAAGGTCGCCAAATGGGTCAAATGGCCCGCCACCGTTTACGCTTTTAGCGCCTGTAAAGTCAAAAGTTGGTTTAGCCGGTGCATTAGCACCAAGTGCGCCTGCTAAAAGGGTAACGTGGTCAGATTCGTGCTGGCTTATCTGTGCAATAACATCTCTGTCGGTACCTGTTAATAAACCATTGGCATCCAGTGCCATTTGGTAAAATTCGTCTTCAAGGTACTCTAATGTAAGCGCAAGCTGCAATGCAGAAAGTGGGGTATCTGCAGCAGTATTTAAAAATGTAGTGGTAGCAGCGTTTGCTTTTTGTGTAAACAGCATAGAAAACGGTATTGCTGCCATGGCGGCTGTTGCGCCTACTTTACCAAACTGGTTAAAGCTGTCTCTTCTTGATCCTTTACTTTGCAGGCTTTGTATAACGCCCTCGTTAGTAAACGATTCTATAAATTTGATGATGTTCATAATTTCGTGTTTTAATTGTTAGTAGGTTACTCCAGGTAAGTGGCTGTAAACGGCGTTTGAATAAAATCTAATGCACTTACAGCAGTAATAATCTGCGAAGGTTTTTTAGCTGCGTCAAGACCTGTTGTGGCATCAACTACATCATTACCTGCAAAAGCCGCTGTATTAGGGTTTAAAAGGTCTCTAATGGCAGAGGCATGCCTTGCTTCTACAGATACAATTTTACCTGCTAACAATAAATAATCTGCACTTGTAATATACTGTCCGGCACCGTTATAAGCGGCAACCCCGGTATCTTCAAGAGCTTTGGCAGTGTTAAGTACACTTGCCCTGTTGCTAAAGTTTACGCTATCGTATTTAAACTCCAGGCTTGGCAGTACAGTACCCGCTGTGTTTGCTAAAGCACCTGTAAGGGCGGCTTTAAAAAACTCACGGTGTATAACCTCGTGCCTGTAAAGGTCTACCAATATAGCCTGTTCGTCGGTATTAAAAGTGCCACCAAAGTTGTTGGCATTTACTACCCTTGTGTAAAAATCGGCCTCAAGCTGCTCTAATGCATAAGCATAGGTAAGTATACCTGCATCTCCTGCGCCAAGGTCAAAAACGCCATCTACAACGCCCGGCAACATGTTTGGGGTAGATGGGGTATTGTTGTCGTCATCATTGCTACAACCCGCAAGAAGTAGTCCTGTACCTGCGAGCGTAAGGCCGCTGATTTTAAGAAAGCTGCGTCTGCTGGCTGTGCCAACTTGTTTGACGTCTACTTTAGTCTGTTTCATAATGTAACATTTAAGGTTAAATAATTATAGGTGGTGTGGTTGCATTCTTATTGTTAGATTTTCAAAGTTAATTTTACATACGACAGATAATTGTTAACGGTTTTTAAGAAATCGACTTATTTTTGCAGGTTTAACAAACTTTTAATAAAATATTAAAACTTATAATAAAGCTATTACGTTTGATGATTAACGAGTTACCATAATGTAAAATAATTGGCCTTAACATTTGTTTATCCACAAACTTTATTGAATAATTAACTTTTTAAAATTCAGTGTAATACGGGTTTTATCTAAATTCGTACTAATTAACTCACACGTTTGCGTTTAGTGTATTATATGGAATGATGCTTAATAGTTAAAAAAATCGCATTTCATCAAAAACTACTATAAGAATTTCGTAAAATTTTCGTTTCTTTACCATACAAAACATAATTAGGATATGAGACCAAAAGCTACCTTAAAACAAATCGCTAAAGAGCTTAATGTTTCCGTTTCAACGGTATCCAAAGCATTAAGCAACAGTCCTGAAATTAGTGAACCCACTAAGATAAAAGTGCAGGAATTTGCCAAGCTTAAAAACTATAAGCCCAACAATATTGCGGTAAACCTTAAAAGCAAACGGTCTAAAACTATTGGGGTTATAATACCTAATATTCTTAATCCGTTTTTTGCCAAAGTATTTAGCGGTATAGAAAAAACAGCTAACGAGCGTGGCTACAATGTAATTACGTGTATAACCAACGAGTCGCTTAAAAAAGAGATCCATACTATGGATATGCTTAGCAACGGCACTATAGATGGTTTTATACTTTCCATATCTCAGGAAACGCAAAAAGAACACGAAATAAAGCACTTTAAAGAGGCTATTGCCGATGATATACCTATTGTAATGTTCGACAGGATATCTACAGATGTTAACTGCGATAAAGTTATTGTAGATGATTTTGACAGCGCCGTGCATGCCGTTACCCACCTTGTTAAAACAGGCTGCAAACGCATAGCACTGGTTTCTAACATAGATAACCTTAGCGTGGGCGAATTGCGTGCAGAAGGATATCTTAAGGCGTTGGAAGACAATAATATTAAGATAGACGAATCGCTTATTTTACGTGTAAACAGCGATGAGGAATTTGACGAAAAATTCCCTGGGTTTTTTGATGTAAAAGGTAAAAAGATAGACGGTGTTTTTGCCTTAGAAGAGCATGCCTCTGTAACGGCTATGAAAGCAGTTTTAAAAGGCGGCTTTAAAATACCCGAAGACATACAGCTTATTGGCTTTGCCGATGGTGTTTGGTCGCGCAGGCTTACGCCGAGCCTTAGTACCGTTAGCCAGCACGGACCCGAAATTGGAGAGGCTGCTGCCGAATTGCTTATAGACAGGCTGGAAGACAAAAGCGAGGATGGCCCGGAATACCAGACCCGTATTATTAAAACCGAATTGCGCCAGCGCGAATCTACCAGGAAACTGTAGGTTAAATAGATATACAATAAGAAAGCCGTTTACATTAGTAAACGGCTTTTGTTTTTTATGGGGAGTAGATTGTGGGTAATCAGCTTTTATCCTGCACTACCGTTGGCCTTACAATGGTACGCATAGACTGGTCTTTAGTAAACAGGGTAACCATCCAGTTAAAAAATGTCTGCATTTTATTACGGAAGTTTATAAGCGAGAACAGGTGTACAAACAGCCACATCATCCAGGCTATAAAGCCTTTAAATTTAAGCTTGGGGCTTGGTATTTCGGCAACAGCCTTACTACGGCCAATTATTGCCATGCTGCCTTTATCAAAATACTTAAACGGTTCTAACGGCTTGCCTGTCACCATAGCCTTAAAGTTATCGGCAAGGTTTTTACCCTGCTGTATGGCTACCTGAGCCAGTTGCGGGTGGCCTTCGGCAAAGTTTTTATCGGTGGTTTGTATGCAGGTATCGCCAATGGCATACACATTTGTGGTGCTGTCTACCTTATTAAAGGCATCAACTTTTAGCCTCTTTCCACGGCCATAGATATCTTCCGGCAGGCCATCAAAAACACGCCCGGCAACACCGGCGGTCCAGATAAGCATCTTGGTTTCAATTTCCGACCCATCGGCAAAAATCACTTTATTGTCTACATAATCTTTAACCTGTTTGTTAAGCAGCACCTTAACATCAAGGTCTACAAGCGTTTTATGGGTGTACTCCTGCGATTGTTTGCTCATGGGTGCCAGTACGGTAGGCAGGGCATCAACCAGATAGATCTCGCCTTTTTGGTTGGCCAGCTCCGGATATTCTTTCCTAAAGATGTTCTTCTTCATTTCGGCAATGGTACCTGCAAGCTCTACGCCTGTAGGGCCGCCACCGGCAATTACCATAGTGGTTAACTTCTTAATCTCATCAGGATCGTTAAGGCGGGTAGCCTCTTCAATTTTTTGGAGAATGTAGTTCTTAATATTTACGGCATCGTCTATGGTTTTCATGGGCAGGCCGTGTTTGCGTATGTTCTCTATACCAAAATAGTTACTCTCGGTACCTGTGGCTAAAACAAGATAGTCATAGCTTAATTCTCCGTTAGATAAAATAGCCTTGTTGTTAACCGTATCGATACGCTGTAGCGATGCCATACGGAAACGGATATTCTTTTTACCGGCAAACAGTTTCCTGAAAGGGTAGGTTATATTGGCTACATCTAAAAAGCCGGTAGCCACCTGATAAAGCAGTGGCGGAAAGTAGTTGTAATTATTAAGGTCTACCAGTGTAACATTTACACCATTAGCATCGGCAAGTTTTTTGGCAAGGTTAACCCCGGCAAAGCCACCGCCAATTATTACGATTTGTTTCATGACAATAAATTTAAAAGCCTCCCTGATCTGCATCAAAAAGTAAGTATTTGCTATCAAATTTACGCCGCCAAATCTTAAAACACGGTTAACTTAATTAACTATGTTCTGAGTTTAACAACTATTTAGCAGTTGCTATAATACTGTTACGTTATAGTATGCGCTATTGTTTTTTGGTGAAAACCGTTTGGGTGCCGCTTTGTTTCAAGATAAAGCCTTTTGGGGTAAACTCCATAACCACACCGGCAGCATCGTGGGTAAAGGTGGTGTTGCTTATTGCAGTTACATAAAAAGTACCCTGCTCATCGGCATGAATGCGTAGTTTGCCATCTACCACTTTAACATCTATTTTAAACGGCAGTGTTGGGGTGGCATAAACGCCTTCGTAGCTTTTAAGTACGCTATCGGGCACTGCGGCCATGCTAAAGTTAGGAAAGCGGTACGGAAGCTTGTAATAGCAGCTTAGTATGCCCAGCACCATATCGTTAAAATTGTAATTCTCGCCGTTTAAAATTAAAGAAAACGCCATATTATCTTTAGCGTAGTACCCAACTACAGATGAAAACCCTTCGATATCGCCGTTGTGGCCTACAAATTTACGCTCGGCAAACGAGAAGTTAAAAAGGCCACGGCCGTAGCCTAAATCCATCTTATTCATTTCGGCTAACGATTCCGGTTTTATGATCTTACCGTTAAAAAGGGCGGTAGCAAATTTAGTAAGGTCGGTTGGGGTGCTTTGCAAACCTCCCGCAGCCCCGGCTATGGTCTCGTGCCATTCTTCGCGCAATGCCCATTGGCTATCTTTAAAAGAGTAGGAGTAGGCCTCTTTTTTCTTTGGGTTTATTTTACCGTAGTAATAAGTATTTTTAAGCCCTATTTTATTGATGATGCGCGTAGTAACGTTCTCTTTATAGGTTTTTTTAGTAATATCCTGAATAATATAGCCTAACAGCAAATAGTTTGAGTTGCTGTAGGCTGCTGTAGTACGTGGCTCAAAAGCAGGCTCATGTTTATAAATCAGGTCGGTCATGTCTTTGCGGGTGCGCAGCTTAACCGGATCGGACATAAAAACAGAGTCGCTTGTGTAATTATAGATACCGCTGTGGTGGTCCATCATATCAGCAATGGTAATTTTATCAGCATTTTTAATCTTAGGAAAAAACTCCGACAGCTTAGTATCCAGCGCTAGTTTTTTTTCTTCAATAAGCTGAAAAACAATGGCTGCCGTAAACATTTTGGTAATCGACCCAATTTTATATTTGGTTTCGGGTGTGGCAGCTACCTTGTTTTGAAGGTCGGCAAAACCGTATGCCTTCTCAAAAACAACCTTATCTTTTTCGCGTATGCTAAGCGACCCCATAAACTTATTATTTACAGATAAATAAGTCAGCAGGCTGTCTATCTTTTCAAATTTTGCCCCTTCGTGCTGCGCCATAAGCGGCAGGGTAAGGATAAAAGTAAGTAACGATAAAAATGCTTTTTTCATGTATGAAAACCAATTACGTTGAACTATATAGTAACGGATATTGTTTTGAGATATTACAGGCAGTCGATCAGATGTCGCAAATTACTGCTTGGCTTTCCCCTCCTTTGGAGGGGTGGCTGAAAGCCGGGGTGGTTTTTTTGTGATATTATAACCACCCCACCCTACGGGCACCCCTCCAAAGGAGGGGAATGCCACGATGCTACAAACTCAATATCAATAGAGATTCTTCGACTCCGCTGCGCCTGCCTGCCGGCAGGCGGGCTGTGCTCAGAATGACAGACTGTGCGTAAAACAAGCAACTAAAATTAATGCGCCTCCAGCCAATTCAAACCTTCGCCCAGATCCACCTCTAACGGAACCTCTAAGGTAAAGGCATTTTCCATTTCTTCTTTAATCATGGGTTTGATGCGCTCCAACTCAGAGTTATGCACATCAAACACAAGCTCATCGTGTACCTGCAGCAGCATTTTGCTTTTCCAGTTTTCGTTAATAAGCCTTTTATAAATATTTATCATGGCAATTTTAATAATATCTGCCGCACTGCCCTGTATAGGTGCGTTAACAGCATTACGTTCGGCACCGCCACGAACCACCTGGTTTTGCGAGTTAATGTCTTTTAAATACCTCCTGCGGCCTGATATGGTTTGCACATACCCCTGCTCGCGGGCTATTTCTACCTGCTCGCCAATATATTGCTTAAGCCTTGGGTAGGTTTTGTAATAGGCATCTATAAGGTCTTTAGATTCGCCACGGCTAAGCGATGTCTGGTTGCTTAACCCAAATGCCGAAACCCCGTACACAATACCAAAATTTACCGTTTTGGCATGGCTACGCTGCTCTCTTGTAACCTCTTCTAACGGCACATTAAATACTTTAGATGCTGTCGAGGCGTGAATATCCTCGCCGTTTTTAAACGAACGGATCATCTCCGGGTCACCGCTAAGCGCAGCAATAATGCGCAGTTCTATTTGCGAGTAATCCGCAGATACTATGGTGTAATTTTCGTCGCGCGCTACAAATGCCTTACGAATTTGCCTTCCCCTTGCAGTACGTATAGGTATGTTTTGCAGGTTGGGGTTGTTAGAACTAAGGCGGCCGGTTGCGGCTACGGTTTGCATATAATCAGTATGTACACGGCCTGTTTTGGGCTTAACCTGTAACGGCAATGCATCTACATAGGTGTTTTGCAGTTTTATTAACTGCCTCCACTCTAATATATCCTGCACTATAGGGTTTTCTAAAGCCAGGTACGATAGTACCTCTTCGCCGGTGGCATATTGGCCCGTTTTGGTTTTCTTTTGCTTGTTGCCGCCAATTTTTAGCTTGTCAAATAAAATCTCGCCCAACTGCTTGGGCGACCCAAGGTTAAAGCTTCCGCCTGCGGCTTCGTATATGCGCAGCTCCAACGCTTTAATATCGGTACCCAGTTCGCCCGAAAGCTCTTTAAGGTAGCCGGTGTCAAGGTTAATGCCTTCCTGCTCCATATAGGCCAGTACAGGCATTAGCGGAATTTCTATCTCGTCGAACAACTTGCGTGTTCCGGTGCGTTCTAATTCAGGTGCAAATACCTCTTTAAGCTGAAGCGTAACATCGGCATCTTCTACCGCATACTCCTTAACCAATTCCAGTTCTACATCGCGCATGGTTTTCTGTCCCTTGCCCTTCTTGCCAATCAGAGCCTCAATAGGCATAGGCGAATAACGCAGGTAGGTTTCGGCCAGTATATCCATACCGTGGCGCATGTCGGGGTTAATAAGGTAGTGGGCAATCATGGTGTCAAAAAATTTACCCTTAACGGTAATGCCGTAATTGCCTAATATCTCCAGGTCGTATTTAAGATTCTGACCTATCTTTTCTATAGCCTCATCTTCAAAAAACGGAATAAATTTATTTACCAGTTCCTGCGCTTCCTCACGGTCGGCCGGTACGGGTACGTAAAAGCCTTTGCCTTTTTCCCAGGAGAAAGAAAGGCCTACCAAGTCGGCTGTAAGGGCACAAATATCGGTAGTCTCGGTATCAAAGCTAACACTGGTTTGCTTCAGCAGGTCGCGCAATAAGAGGCTAACCGCCATATTGCCCTGTACGGTTTGGTAATGATGATCGGTATTTTCCAGCGTTTTATAAAAGCCCGGAGTGTCAGATGCTGTTTCGGCATCGGCAGCGCCATCATTAAACAAGTCAAATTGCTGGGTAGGCTTAAGGATGGTCTGGGTAGGCGAGTAGCCCTGCGTGGCAATGGTATCAAACTCCTCGCCATGCGAGAACAGTTTATGAAATTGCTCTGCCATACGGCGAAACTCCAGTTCATTAAACAGCTCCTCTACCTTTGGGGTGTCGGGCTTGGTTAACTCGTAATCATCTTCGTTAAAAGTAACATTACAGTCGGTTATAATGGTAGCCAGCTTTTTAGACATAATGCCTTTTTCTTTATTGGCTTCAATATTTTCGCGCAGCTTGCCTTTAAGCTCATGGGTATGGGCCAAAAGGTTCTCCATAGTGCCATAATCTTTCAGAAATTTCTTGGCCGTTTTTTCGCCCACGCCCGGCAACCCGGGAATGTTATCTACCGCATCGCCCATCATCCCCAAATAATCAATAACCTGCTCAGGGCGCTCAATCTCAAAACGGGCCAGTACCTCGGGCACACCCCAAATCTCTATGCCGTTGCCCATACGGGCAGGGCGGTACATAAACACATTCTCGCTAACCAGCTGTGCAAAATCTTTATCGGGTGTAACCATAAAAACCTGGTAGCCCTGCTTTTCGGCCTGTTTTGCAATGGTGCCAATAAGGTCGTCTGCCTCGCACCCGGCCGATTCTATTACCGGTATGTGCATGGCTTTAAGCAATGCCTGTATGTAGGGTATGGATATTTTTATGGCTTCGGGCGTTTCATCGCGATTGGCTTTATATGCCGTGTACATTTCGGTACGCACGGTGCTGCCTTCTTTATCAAAAGCTACAGCAAGGTGGTCTGGGCGTTCGCGCTTAATAACATCTAAAAGCGAGTTCATAAAACCCATAATGGCGCTGGTGTCCATTCCTTTAGAATTTATGCGCGGATTTTTTATAAACGCATAGTAGCCACGAAAAATAAGGGCATAAGCATCGAGAAGGAAAAGTCGTTTTTGTTGAGACATGAAAAAATTATTTGCTGTAAAAATAAACAAACCGTACCACAATAAGAAGCTCCGCCATGCTTTTTATAAAAGTGCAGCGCCCTGCCGTTTTTATTAAAAACCGCAGGGCGCTGTGTATATAGAGTTACGTATTTTAAAGTTTGTGCCTTTTGTGTTTATCAAAATTAGGCATCAAAATCTAAAATATATGCTAACAATATGGTAGGGATTTGCTAAATGTTACTGCCCTATTTTTAGTTTGCAATACAAAAGTAAGTATCTTTGCTATATAAAAGTAAGTACTGTACGGGTGTATAGTGCTATCATAAACTATAGTATGAAAGATATAACACACTTAGAGCATGGCCAATGCTTAGGAATGATACGGCCTGTTACCGATGCGCTTGATGTTTTAAGCGGAAAATGGAAACTGCCTATAATAATATCGCTTACATTTGGCAGCAAACGCTTTAGCGAAATGGCACGCGAAATACCCAAAATAACCGACCGTATGCTCTCTAAAGAGCTGCGCGACCTGGAAATGAATGGCCTGGTGCAGCGCGTTGTGCACGACTCTATTCCGGTAGTGGTAGAGTATAGCATGACAGAGTATGCCCACACCTTAGATAACGTAATACAAACGCTTAGAGAGTGGGGCATTAATCACCGCAAACGGTATACCGAGGCTGACAAGGTGTAATAAATTTCTGCCAATGGTTTTGTGGCATGTTTTATGATGCCTCTATGTTTCTTAATACTACACTTAATGCGTCGTTTTTTAATATTCCTGCTTATTGCGGCCCTTTTAGCCGAAGTTTACACTTTTCAGGCCGTAAAAGCTGCCACTAAAACCAAATGGGTGCACTGGGTGTACCTGGCGGTTTCCATCTTAGTAATTATTTATATTATTTATGCCTTTACTCAGTTTGACAGGAGCAAAGGGCAGAACAAGCAGTCGCTCTTTACTATGGGGCTACTACTAATTACCGTTATACCCAAGCTTATTATTGCTTTTGTAATGCTTGGCGAAGATATTATACGGGTGTTTGGCGGTTTTATACGGATGTTTATGGGCGATAGCAAACAGCCGTTTTTGCCCGAACGTCGCCGCTTTGTTAGCCTTACTGCACTTGGGTTGGCATCTATACCCTTTTTGTCGTTGCTGTATGGTATGACGAAGGGCAAGTACAACTTTAAGGTTATTAGGCAAACGGTTATGTTTCCTGACCTGCCCGATAATTTCGACGGGCTTACCATTACCCAGATATCCGACATACATAGCGGCAGCTTTGATAATAAGGAGCGCATAGAATATGCAATTGACCTTATTAACCAGCAAAAAAGCGATATCATTCTGTTTACAGGCGATATTGTAAATACCCACGCTACCGAAATGCACCCGTGGATAGAAACGTTTAAACGCATTGAGACGCCGGCGTTAGGTAAATATTCGGTATTAGGTAACCATGATTATGGCGAATACATAGAATGGCCGACCCAAAAAGAAAAAAACGACAACTTTGCTGCCATTAAAGACCTGCACCGTCAGATAGATTTTAAACTGATGCTTAACGAGCACATTAAAATTAAAAAAGGCGACCAGGAAATTGCACTCGTTGGTTTAGAGAATTGGGGCCATAATTTTAAACAGGCGGGCGATTTAGCAAAAGCATCAGTTGGCTTAACGCCGAAGGATTTTAAGATACTTATGAGCCACGACCCATCACACTGGGAGTATGAGGTTAAAAAACACCCGGGCAATTACCAGCTAACCCTTAGCGGGCATACCCACGGCCTTCAGTTTGGTATAGAGATACCAGGCTTAATTAAGTGGAGCCCTGTGCAATACGTTTACAAACAATGGGCCGGCTTGTACGAAAATCTGGGGCGTTATGTGTACGTAAACCGCGGTTTTGGGTTTCATGCGTATCCGGGCAGGGTGGGTATATGGCCAGAAATTACAGTTCTCGAACTAAAAAAAGGTTAAATACTATGCTGATTTAGTAAAAATGCTATATTTGTGTAATAATTTACCAAAATAAAGGATTTTAAGTAAGTTAAAACTACCAACTTTATGTCAAAATTCGGAGAACTTATTAGCTCCCAGGTTCCGGTACTGATCGATTTTTATACAGAATGGAACGAGCCTTCGGTATCTATGCATCCTGTAATACGCGATGTTGCAGCTGCGCTTGGAGATAAGGCCAAAGTTATAAAAATTGATGTAGATAAAAACCAGGAACTGGCCGAAGCGCTAAGGATAAAAGGTTTGCCTACATTAATGATCTATAAAGACGGGCAAATGGTTTGGAGGCAATCTGGCGAGCTGGATGCCAATACTATTATTGGCCTTGTGCAGGAACAGATCTAAGCTACCACCCCAAAACTGTACTTATTTTCTTTTAAATATTCTATGGCTTTAGGCAGGGCGTAACGCAGGTTAGCCGATGCCTTTACACTGTCGTGAAATATTATGATGCTGCCACCGGTTACTGTACTTGTAACATTGTGCAGGCATTGCTGCGGCGTAATACTCTGGTCGAAGTCGGCGCTTAAAACATCCCACATTATAATTTTATAGCCCTGTTGCCTTACCCAGGCACTCTGTGCGCGCTTTATCTTGCCGTACGGCGGCCTAAAAAGCTTTGCCAAAGGAGTAGTCCTTTTTAGGATGGAAGCCTCGCATTGGGCAAAATTGGCAGTGTAGGCTTCGTTTTGGGTATTCCAGCCGTTAAGGTGGTTAAAGGTATGGTTGCCTATGCTGTGGCCATCGGCAATAACCTGTTCAAAAACATCGGGATGCTTTTCTATATTATCGCCTATGCAAAAAAAGGTAGCCTTAATGTTGTGCTCTTTTAACGTTGCCAGTACCCAGGGTGTAACATCGGGGTGGGGGCCATCATCAAAAGTAAGGTATACGGTTTTTTGTGCAGAAGGTATATCCCACACAAAGTTAGAAAAGAGCTTTTTTATAAGCCGCCCCGTTTTTACCCAATACCATTTCATACGTTACCAATTGTATTAAATAAAAGATGCAGCGTAGTGCTGCATCTCAAAGTTAAGAATATATAGGTGTATTGCCTACTGATTTTCGCGTTTATAGTTGCCCATTTTATGGTTATAGGCATTAAACTCTTTACGTGCTTTGTTGTAAGCATCGGTATCGCCGTTCTCTTCCATAATAAGCAACAGGCTCCTGTAACGCTCAATATTGGTGGCAATATCTATTTTAAGAGACGATTTATCAGACTGCGACATACCACTAAAGAAAGTTAGCTCTTCCTGGTATTTTTTAATCAGCTTGCCCAGTAACTGCCTTGCTTTTTCTTTTTCGCCAAGCTCGTAATATCCGGCAGCAAAAGGCTCCAGCAGGGTGTAGTATTCAAAGTACTCAACCGGCATTTTAGCCATGGCAAGGTCTATTACTTTTTTAGCCTTATCGCGTTTACCCTCGTTTATAAGTGCCTCCATAAGGCGGGCAAGGTTGGTGCGGTAAGTAATGCTGTTTTTACGGGTTTCAGGATCGTGATAGATGTTAGGGCTTTCGCTGTTGCCCCAATCCCATGCCATGATAATGTTGTACATTTTCTCTGTGTCGATATGGCCCATATCCAGCGGGCTGCCGTCTTTAGGTATCGCCGTTTTAACCGGAACCAGTTTGTATACCATACCATCCAGCTGAAGGTAATCTTTCATCCACAGGTAATCATCATCGCCAAAGCTGCCACCGGTAAAGTAAATAGGCCTTTTCCAGTTGTTGTTATAAAACAGGTCGAGCATCATAAGGCGGTTTTTGTAGAGCGCGTCGCCTTTAATATCAATATCGATATACGGAACGATAGAATCGTACAATGCCGGAGACACCACTTTGTTTTTAATGATCTCTGCCTTATTAATTGGCACCCTTACCTTGTTGGTAGGGTAAAAGTTTACAAAATGGCCGTTGTTAAGCTCTTTTTTAGCCCTTGGGTCTTCAGATCCTATAAATTTAAGCAGGTCGCCAAGATCCCAACGGGCCTCAGTACCCTGAACGTACAGCATATAATCGCGTGTGCCTTGTTGGTACTGCTCGTGGGTAAAGCTTATCGGCATAGGTTCAGATGTGTAAGCTTTGGCTTTCATCTGGTCAATATACCAGTCGGTCATAAACAGGCTGGTGTTAACAATACGCACATCGGTACGGTAGCCCTCAACCTCCTGTGCATACCACAGCGGGAAGGTGTCATTGTCTCCAATAGTGAATAATATAGCATTTTGCTCGCACGACGAAAGGTACGCCTTAGCCATAGCAAGTGCTGTGTAACGGCCGCTACGGTCGTGATCGTCCCAGTTTTGAGACGCCATAAGCACCGGGGCAGCAAACATGGTAACTGCAATAACCACCGGCCCTGATATTTTATGGGCAAGGTAAGTTTTAAGTCCGTCGTAAATGGCATACACCCCAAGGGCTATCCAGATGGCAAACACGTAGAACGAACCTACAAGGGCATAATCGCGCTCACGCGGTTCAAAAGGCCTTTCGTTAAGGTATATTTTAAGGGCAAGGCCTGTAAACAGGAACAATGCCAGCACAACATAAAAGCTTTTAAGGTCTTTTTTAGCATGAAAAAGCAAGCCAACAACACCCAGTATAAACGGAAGGAAGAAGTATAAATTTCGGCCTTTGTTGTTTTCCTGGTCAGACGGCAGGTTGTCCTGAGAGCCCAGCCTTA
The DNA here is from genome assembly GCF_000422725.1 of Flavobacterium subsaxonicum WB 4.1-42 = DSM 21790. GTDB lineage: Bacteria > Bacteroidota > Bacteroidia > Flavobacteriales > Flavobacteriaceae > Flavobacterium > Flavobacterium subsaxonicum. The sequence goes on along the minus strand of NZ_AUGP01000017.1, from coordinate 644,286 downwards.
TCTGGTCTATTGGTTTAATACCGCTTATCCAGTTACCGTCAAGGTTATCATAACGGCCCTGAATGTCGTTCTGGCGGCCGGTAAAATTCCACATTAGGTAACGCCAGTACATGTAGCCAAACTGAAACTCTGCCATAAACTGCATGTTCGATGCAAATGATGGTTTTTCGATAATCAGGTAGCGGCTGTTCTGGTTCAGGAATTTGTTATAGTCGTCCATATCAACCTGGCCGCTACGGGCAGCACCCCTAAACTCGTTAACCTGTTTTTCGACATTATTCCTTACTTCGGCCATAGCCATACCAACTTCTTCCTCGCTCATTTTATCAACGGGAAAACCCATACGGTAAAGGTCTTCTACATAATCGTACGTAGGGTCAAATTTAAAGTCAAGGGGCTTGGTAAAGCTCATGTAATTAGCCGCATGGTCAGGGCTCCACATTCTTGGCATAAAGCCTTTGTGGCTGTCATCGGTATTTTGCTTGGCGTTTTTGTAATTGTTTACAATTACATATTTTCCGGTTTTATAATCACGCTGATAGTTAGGTTTTTCGTCTTCGTACGGGCGCGTTTTATCCAGACCGCTATAGGTGTCAGAAAACATTGGGCCGTAAAATAACTTTTGCTCGCCGTACTGCTCCCTGTTGTAATAGGCCAGTACTTCGGCAGCATCACTCGGGCGGTTTTCGTTAATAACCACGTTGGCGTTAGCACGTATAGGCAGCATCATCCAGGTAGAAAAACCTATTAAGATGAATAATGTACAAAGCAAAATAGTGTTGTATAATGGCAGGCCTTTCTTTTTAGTGTACTGCAAACCAAAGTAAAAGAAAGCAATAATAAGCAACATTATAAATATAGTGCCCGAGTTAAATGGCATGCCCATACTGTTAACCATAAATATTTCGGTCTTGCCGAAAAGCGCCATGGTGTAGGGTAATAAGAATTTAAAGATGAAAAGCAGAACCGCTACAATTACTATGTTGGCGATTATGAAGTTTTTAACCGTAACATCTTTATAATTTTTAAAGAAGTAAATAAACCCGATAGAAGGTATGGCAAGCAATGCCATAAAGTGTACCCCGAAAGATAAACCAATAACCAACGATATGATAAGCAGCCATTTGTTGCCGCGAGGGGTGTGCATTTCTTCTTCCCAACGTAGGCCTAACCAAAGCAGCAAGGCTATAAATAGCGATGCCATGGCGTATACCTCGGCTTCTACAGCGTTGAACCAGAAACTATCTGAAAAGGTAAAGGCCAAACTGCCTACTGCAGCGCTGCCCAAAATAGCAATAAGGTTATCTTTATTAAGCTCTGAAAATTTAGCTACTAAGTTTTTTAGTATGATGGTGGTAGACCAGAACATAAACAAAATGGTAAAGGCACTGGAAAATACCGATAGCATGTTTACCATTAGCGCAACTTTATCTGGGCTTGGGGCAAACATGGCAAAAAAGGCACCCATCATCTGGAAAAGCGGGGCTCCCGGCGGGTGGCCAACTTCTAATTTTGCAGCGGTGGGTATGTATTCGCCGCAATCCCAAAAGCTAAGGGTAGGCTCTACAGTTAGTGAGTAAACAAGGAGTGCAATGGCAAAAACGGACCACCCGAGGATGGTATTCCATTTTTTGAAATTGAATGTTATCATGTATGGTGAATTGTTCCGGGATTAATTCTTAATGCAAAGAAACTATTTTTTTGCCAAAGGAAAAGTGTAATATCATTTTTTTACTAATTACAACAATGCAAAAGCGGCAATGTTTACAATACATTGCCGCTTTTGTTAATTTATCTTTAAAAAATGATGTCTGCCTCTATTTTTCGGCCTCAAGGCCAAATTGCCTAAAGCGTTGCACATAGGTGTTAAACTGTTTTTTGTTAGAGTTGTAAAACCCGGCATCGTTATTTTCCTGCATTACAATAAGCAGGCTGCGGTACTGTTCTATATCGCGAACAATATCGCGGGCATTAATGTTTTGCATGCTTATAGGCTGCGATGCATAATAATTAAGGCTGCCTTTGTATTTGCCTATAAGCTGTGTTAATAGTTTGCGTGCGGCAGCTTTATCGCCCACTTTGTAATAGCCACCGGCAAAAGGCTCTGATATAAAATAGAAACCATAGTTGTCTACCGGCATGTTGGTAAGTGCCATATCTATTACTTTGCGTGCTTTTTGAGGCTCGTTGGCATCAATAAGTGCCTGCATAAGCCTTGCAAGCGTCATGCGGAAGGATATACTGTTTCTTCGCGATTGCGGATCAACATAAATATCCGGGCTGCCGCTGTTGCCCCAATCCCATTTAGAAACTTTGTTAAACATATCGTTGGGCTCTATATAGCCCATGTCTAAAGCCGTAGCATCTTTAGGTTGTTGTGTTTTAATGGGTACCAGCTTTAGGACCAGGCCATCCTGTTGCAGGTAGTTGTTCATCCAGGCAATTTCTGAATCATCGCTATTACCACCCGAAAAATAAATAGGTCGTTTCCAGTTGTTGTTCCTTATGATATCGAGCATCATAAGGGCATTTTTATAGATAGCGCTTTTTGGCAGGTCGATATCAATGCTTTTAACAATAGAATCATAACGCTGTGGCGAAACCACTTTGTTTTGTATAATGGCATTCCTGTCTACCGGGAAGCTTATTTTGTTAGACGGGTAAATGTTGGTTTTTTGCCCGTTATTCAATTCTATTTTAGCCCTCTCATCGTTGGTAGAAATAAACTTCATAAAATCGTTAACGCTAATGCGATCTTCGGTTCGTGGCACATACAGCATATAGTTGCGGGTACCGTCTACATACTGGTCGTGTGTAAACGATATGGGCATAGGGTCAGATTCATGCGCCTTGCGTTTCATCGAATCAATGTACCAGTCCTGGGCAAACAGGGTAGTACACACTACGCGCACATCGGTACGGTAGCCTTCTACTTCCTGGGCATACCATAGTGGGAAGGTATCATTATCGCCAATGGTAAAGAGTATGGCATTAGGATCGCACGAATCTAAATACGCCTTGGCCATAGAAAGGGCAGTATAACGGCCACTACGGTCGTGGTCATCCCAGTTTTGGGCTGCCATAAGCAACGGAGCGCCAATCATGGTGGCGGCAAGCACAACTGGTACGGCTATTTTGGGCTTTAAATAGTTTTTAAGGCCATCAAACAGCGCGTAGACCCCAAAGGCTATCCAGAGGGCAAAAACGTAAAAAGAGCCCACTAATGCATAATCACGCTCGCGGGGTTCAAAAGGCCTTTCGTTAAGGAATATCTTAAGTGCAATACCGGTAAATAAAAACAGGGCAAGCAGCACATAAAAACTCTTGGCATCTTTACGGGCGTGGTATATCATACCCACAACGCCTAAGATAAACGGAATAAAAAAGTAAGTGTTACGGGCTTTGTTGTTGCGCATATCATCTGATATATGCTCCTGCGGACCCAGATGCGCATCATCAATAAAGCCAATTCCGCTTATCCAGTTGCCGTCCTGGTAGCCATAGCGGCCCTGCTCGTCGTTCTGGCGGCCGGTAAAATTCCACATCAGGTAACGCCAGTACATATAGCCAAACTGGTATTCGAACATAAACGACATGTTTTGCCCAAAGCTCGGTTTTTCTATAAGCAGGTAATCTTTATAGCTGTTTAAAAACTTGTCGTACTCGGTATTGCCAATTTCGCCACGGGCATAAGCATTTTTAAATTCGCCTATAACCTGCTCCAGCTGGCCGCGCGCCTGAGATATGGCCATGCCGGCCTGCTCATCGCTTAGCGTTTCAAGGTCAATGCCCGATTGCATTAAGTCCTGAGAGAAATCGTAATCAGGGTCGATCTTAAATTTTGGAGGGCCAACAAAGTTCATGTAGTTGGCACCTTTATCTGTAGCACCCATGCGGGGCAAGAAACCGCTGTGCCTTTCGTCAGGGTTTTGTTCGGCGTTCTTGTAATTGTTTACAATTTCGTATTTGCCGGTTTTAAGGTTGGCTTCGTAGTTGGGTTTGCTGTCTGTGTAAGGTTTGTCTTTGTCCAGTCCGGCGTAGCCCTCGGTGTACATAGGGCCGTAAAAAGTACGCTGCTGCGGATATTGCTCACGGTTGTAATACGCCAGTACATCGGCCGCGTTGGCAGGGTTGTTCTCGTTTATAACCACATTGGCGTTAGCGCGAATGGGCAGCATAAGCCAGGTGCTAAAGCCTATAAGTATAAACAACAAGCACAGCAGTATGGTATTGTATAGTGGAAGTTCTTTTTTTTGAGTGTAGCGCAACCCAAAGTAAAAAAAGGCAGCAATAAGTAAAAAGACAAATATAGTACCCGAGTTAAATGGCAGCCCAAGGCTGTTAACCATAAAGATTTCGGTTTTCCCGAAAAGGGCAAGGGTGTAGGGTAAAAGGAACCCGAAAACAAAAAACAGTACCGCCACCATTACAATATTGGCTATGATGAAGTTTTTAACCGTAACGGTCTTGTAGTTTTTAAAGTAATAAATAAACCCGATAGACGGTATGGTAAGCAGTGCCATAAAGTGCACCCCGAATGATAACCCAATAAGCAGCGAAATTATAAGCAGCCATTTGTTGCCGCGCGGCGTATGCATTTCTTCGCCCCATTTAAGGCCGGTCCATAGCAATATGGCTATAAACAACGATGCCATGGCATACACCTCGGCCTCGGTAGCGTTAAACCAAAAGCTATCCGAAAATAAAAAAGCCAAAGAGCCTACGGCAGACGCCCCAAGAACCATTGTGGCATTATCTCTCGTAAAATCGGTAAAAGTGGCTGTAAGGCTCTTTAAAAGCAGTGTAAGCGACCAAAACATAAACAGTATTGTAAATGCGCTCGATAGTACCGATACCATATTAACCATTAGCGCTACTTTACTGGGGCTGGTAGCAAACATGGCAACTACGGCACCTGCCATCTGGAAGAGGGGCGCACCGGGTGGGTGGCCTACTTCCAGCTTTGCAGAGGTAGAAATATATTCGCCGCAATCCCAAAAACTAAGGGTTGGTTCTACAGTTAGCGTGTACACCACAAGGGCAATGGCAAAAAGAGTCCAGCCCAATAGGGTATTCCATTTTTTAAAAGAAAGGTTGTTCATGTTGATTAGCAAGGGTATATTGTCTTACAAAGAAACTATTTTATCCGGTTGCCACAACGTCCAAAAATATTTTTTAATTTTTTTTATTTTCCAGATTAAATGTATTTAACTACAAATCAAATCCTTAACTGTTGAGTAAAAAAATACTATGCTTTTATTGGCTTAAGTAGCTACCGGGCAACTTGAATGGCAAAAATCGTATGGAGGCACTGGTGCCGAAGAATTGGGCTACTTACTTGAGGTTGCCGGAGGGCGATTTGTTTTAGATAACACATGTATTAAAACCAGGATAATTGTCAAATAATTAATTAAATCAATATGCTTGCCGGTCTTTATGTTTTTTATTGTTTTATTGGGTTGTTTGTAAATATTTGATAATGATTTTGTTGTGATTTTACAGGAAATTTTGGGTGATTTTTTTTAAAATTTTTTATTTGAAAGTTTGCATTATTTAAAATATGTGTTACATTTGCACTCGCAATGAAGCACTATTGGTCTATGGTGTAATGGTAACACTACTGTTTTTGGTGCAGTCGTTCAAGGTTCGAGTCCTTGTGGACCAACGGAAAACCTCCCATTTATGGGAGGTTTTTTCATTTATATGCGTTTCTAATTTTCAAAATCTTGGATTTTTACTAACTTTATAACCGGCAGGTTTACAAAACATAAAATCAGTTTTATGTGTATTTTCTTTCAGGATTGAAAGCTTTGTCAATCTCGAAAATTTTCCACTGTTCTAAAACATCCCCTGATTAAAATCCTCTAAATTTTAAATTTCGTTCCCGGGCTTAAAATTTTCTTACATTTTTTGGCGTCAAAAACCTCAAAAAAAGGCTTAATATTTCACTTTCGGACTTTGAGATTCGCTACAAACCATCTTTCAATAAAATTATTTCGGCAAGGGTATTTTTTTGTGGTCTGTAAAAATCGGGTAGGAGCCTTTCTCTGTAAAAAACCATGCAAAAAAATAAAGGCACAAAAAAAGCACCAGGGTTACTGGTGCTTTATATTTTGTGTAACCCGCAAGGGGTTAACTGAAAGTCTTAAGCTTCAAACGGTACTATTGAAACATAGGATTTGTTGTCTCTTTTCTTCTGAAATTTAACAACACCGTCTACTTTAGCATGTAAAGTATGGTCTTTGCCCATGTAAACATTTTCACCCGGATTGTGCTTAGAACCCCTTTGTCTGATAATAATGTTACCAGCATTGGCGGCCTGGCCACCAAAAATCTTAACGCCTAAACGTTTCGACTCTGATTCCCTACCATTCTTGGAACTACCGACACCTTTCTTGTGAGCCATGATGTTTTGTTTTTAATTGTTAGTAATTATTCTGCTGCAGTTTCAGCTTCAGCTTTTTTAGTGGCTTTCTTCTTAGTACCACCAAAGTTGATTACAGAGATCTGGATCTGAGTTAAAGACTGGCGGTGACCATTCTTTTTCTTGTATCCTTTTCTTCTTTTCTTTTTGAAAACAATTACTTTGTCTCCTTTTAAGTGCTGCAGCACTTTGGCTTCGATCGAAGCACCTTCTATAGCCGGGGCGCCTAAAGTAACGGTTCCGTTGTCGTCAAGTAAAAGAACTTTCGCAAATGTAACTGCGTCGCCCTCTTTACCTTCCAAACGGTGTACGTACACTTTTTGGTCTTTGCTAACTTTAAATTGCTGCCCTGCTATCTCTACGATTGCGTACATAACAATATGGTTTAAATTAATTTTTAAGGTTGCAAATATACAATTTATTATTTATCAGTCAACATGTTGCATTAAAATATTACCGCTAATTGCTATTATGTATATTATTAAGGTTTGCTGTGCTGTTTTGGCTGTTAAGCTGCCTATGGTTTATACAAGCCGGTTTTATTTACACCTTATATATATAGGAGTGGCTGCAAAACTTCAAATTCAGAAAAAAAGATAGAATTATTGTAACAAATTACCGAAATTGCAGACCAATTAGCTAAATCAAAAATAATTATTAATTTTTATGAAAAAATCTATAATGGCTTTGGGTTCACTCCTGATGCTCGGTGCAACGGCTTCGGCCCAGAAAGTAGCATTTGAGGAATACACATTAGATAATGGCCTGCATGTAATCCTTCATCAGGATAAATCGGCCCCGGTTATTGTTACTTCTGTTATGTACCATGTAGGTGCTAAAGACGAGGCTCCGGACAGGACCGGCTTTGCACACTTTTTTGAGCACTTGTTGTTTGAAGGTACACAAAACATTAAAAGAGGCGAGTGGTTTAAAATTGTAACGGCCAACGGCGGTAACAATAACGCCAACACTACTGATGACAGAACGTACTACTACGAAGTGTTCCCATCAAACAACCTTGAGTTGGGCCTTTGGATGGAAAGCGAAAGGATGATGCACCCGGTTATTAACCAAATTGGTGTAGATACCCAAAACGAAGTTGTTAAAGAAGAAAAAAGGCTTAGGTACGACAATCAGCCGTATGGCGCAATGTTGGCCCAGGTTAAAAAAAATATGTTTAAGGTACACCCGTACCGCTGGACTACCATTGGAGACATGGCACACCTTGATGCTGCTACCCTTGCAGAGTTCCAGGCATTCAACAAAAAATTCTACATTCCTAACAATGCAGTACTTGTAGTTGCAGGAGATCTTGATGTAGACCAGACTAAAAAATGGGTTAAGCAATATTTTGGTGCTATACCAAAAGGCACGCCGGTTACCCGCCAAAAATTTGAAGAGGCTCCAATAACAAAACAGTTTACTGCTACTTATGAGGATCCTAACATTCAGCTGCCAATGGTGGTTACGGCTTACCGTACACCGGCAATGAGCACTAAAGATGCCCGTACGTTAGATATGGTTTCGTCGTTACTTAGCGATGGTAAAAGCTCAAGAATGTACAAAAAAATTGTAGACGAAAAGAAAATGGCACTGCAAATTGGCGCGTTTAACTACAGCCAGGAAGATTACGGTGTGTACTTTGTTTATGCTATACCAATGCAGCCGTTTACGGCAGAGCAGGTACTTAAAGAAGCCGATGCCGAAATTGTAAGGTTACAAACAGAGCTTATATCTGAAAAAGAGTTTACTAAACTTCAAAACCAGATAGAAAACCGTTATGTAAACAACAATTCGCGTGTGGAAGATGTTGCAGATAACCTTGCTACCTACTACCTGTTGTATGGCGATGTTAACCTTATTAATACCGAGATTGATATTTACCGTAGTATTACAAGGGAAGATATTAGAGAAGCGGCTAAAAAATACCTTAGCACTAACCAACGATTGGTATTAGATTACGTACCAGCTAAAGACAAAGCACAAAACTAAGCATTAAAACAAATCATGAAAAAAGTTATATATTTATTAGCAGGCTTGTTTTTATCTACTACAGCTATGCATGCACAAGACAGACCTATGCCCAAGCCGGGGCCATCGCCAACGGTAAACGTGGGCAAACCAGAGGCTTTTACACTTAAAAACGGCCTTAAAGTTATTGTGGTAGAAAACCACAAGCTGCCAAGGGTAACGTTTAACCTTAGCTTAGACAATGCTCCTTACACAGAGGGAGACAAAAAAGGTGTGGCCGATATGGTTAGCGCACTTATGGGCTCTGGTACTAAAAAAATGTCTAAAAACGCTTTTAATGAAGAGGTAGATTACCTTGGGGCCGATATCAGGTTTTGGGATAGCGGCGCTGCTGCCAGCGGATTATCTAAATATTCAGGCAGGATATTAGAGCTAATGGCCGATGGTGCCCTTAACCCTGTATTTACTCAGGAAGAGTTTGATAAACAAAAAGCGCAAATTCTTGAAGGTTTAAAATCTGAAGAAAAAGACGTTAAAAGTGTTGCCCGCAGGGTTACAGATGTACTTACTTACGGTAAAAACCACCCTGGTGGCGAATTTGTAAGCGAGGCTACTTTAAACAATGTTACCCTTGCCGATGTGGTGCAAAACTACGATACGTATTTTGTTCCGGGTAAAGCATACCTTGTTATAGTAGGCGATGTTAAACTAAAAGACGTTAAAAAACAGGTTACTAAATTATTTGGCGCCTGGGAGCCAGGTACTGCCCCAACGGTTGCTTACAGCGATCCTCAGGATGTACAGTACACGCAGGTAAACTTTATTGATATGCCAAACGCAGTACAGTCAGAAATTTCTGTAATCAACGTGGTTAACCTTAAAATGACGGATAAAGAATATTTTGCTACGCTTCTTGCTAACCAGATTCTTGGTGGTGGTGGCGAAGGAAGGCTTTTCCTTAACCTGCGTGAAGCTCATGGCTGGACGTATGGTGCCTACTCATCTATTGCCGGTAACAAGCATGTAGGTGCATTTACATCATCTACATCGGTTAGAAATGCAGTAACAGACAGTTCGGTTGTAGAGATACTTAACGAGCTTAAAAAAATGCGTGCTGACCTGGTTAGTGCCGAAGACCTTAAAAATGCTAAAGCAAAATACGTTGGTAACTTTGTTATGCAGATAGAAAAACCGGCTACCGTAGCCCGTTATGCATTGCTTACACAAACACAAAGCCTGCCCGAAGATTTTTACGAAAACTACATTAAAAACATTAATGCAGTAACTCCGGAAGATGTTAAGGCTGCTGCTAACAAATTCTTTTTAGCAGATAAATCAAGGATAGTAATTGTAGGTAAAGCTGCAGATGTGTTACCGGGTCTTGAAAAAAGCAAAATACCGGTTAACTACTTTGATAAATTTGGCAAGCCTACAGAAAAACCAACGGTTAACAAACCGGTTCCTGCTGGTGTAACGGCTAAAACTGTTTTAGATGGTTACATTAAGGCAGTTGGTGGAGAAAAAGCGCTTAAAGCGGTTAAAACCATCTACACTAAATCTACAGGTACTGTACAGGGCACACCACTTGAGCTTACTACAAAAGTATCTGTTGAGAACAAACAGCTTGTAGAAATGAAAGCTATGGGTATGAGCATGATGAAACAGGTAGTTAACGAAAAAGGAGGCTATATGGTACAACAAGGCCAAAAAGTTGAGCTTGAAGGCGAAGACCTTGCCGAAATGAAAGCAAGCGCTGTACCTTTCGAAGAGTTAACCCTTGCGTCTAAAAAAGACGTTAAATTGTCAGGTATAGAGTCAATTAACGGTACCGATGCTTATGCTGTTAAAAACGGAACCACTACTTTTTACTATGATGTAAAAACAGGTTACAAAATTGCCGAAGCTCACGAGGCTGAAGGCCCGGACGGTAAAAAAGCTACCCAAACTACTTACTATAGCGATTATAAAGATGTAAAAGGCATTAAAGTGCCGCACAAAGTAAGCATGAATGTTGGTATAGAGTTAGATCTTACCGTGGTTGAAGCTAAGATAAACGAAGGTGTTACACCGGCTGATTTTCAATAATAGTTAATAAGACTATAACATACAGTAAAGGCTGCCTTAACGGGTAGCCTTTCGTTTTTATTGCTGCAAAAATAATATACATAAAAAAAGTCCCGCAATTGCGGGACTTTTTGTGTTATAAAGCGCTCTTATTTGTTGGGTTTAACCAACAGGGCGTTAGGATATTTTTTTCTAACTTCAGATAGTTTACGCTCGGCATCCATGCGCGAGCTAAAGCTGCCAACCCATACTTTATAGGTAGGGCTTTCAAATACAATAGTGCCGTCCAGGTCTTTAAAATCGCGTTTAAAATCCTGCAAAGCCTTGCGCGCTTTATCGTTTGCACCATAAAAAATCTGTAGTTTATAACGGTCATTTACCGTTATAGACGAGTTAATTTTGCGCTTTTCGTTTAAAAGCTCTTCAAATTTGGCATCCTGAGATACCGTAACCGTGTTAGTTTGTGCCATGGCGCTACCACCCATAACAGTACAGAAAAGTACTGCAAAATGTAGCGGCGTGATTCTTAAAATTCTCATTATTAAGTAAGTTTAATACAAATGTACAACTATTTATTTTACGTGTAATAACGCGATTTATTTAGAATTGTTATAAATTATGGTTTAAGATTTAATTAAGGTTTGAGAATAATTCTTAAGTCGTATTTTTGTGGAAGTTTTTAAAAAAGTATAGTATTTACATAGTATACTCCAATAAAAATCATACCAAAATATGTCGATAATCATTTTTAATATGAAAAAAGTGGGTAACCATACTTCGATTTCAAGAATCTTATTGTTTTGCGTGGCGCTCTCGCTATGCTTTTCTGTTTCTACATTTGCCCAGGAAGCTGCGGCTCCGGCAGCAGCAGCTGCCCCTGCAGCAGACGCAGCAGCGGCCCCGGCCGGTGCAGGCGATCCTGTAAAGGGTAAAGAATTATTTAATGCCAATTGTGCTTCTTGTCACAAGCTTGATGCTAAATCTACGGGCCCTGCCTTAAGGGGTGTGGCAGATAAGCATGACAAAGCATGGCTTTACAGGTGGATTCATAATAGTAGCGAGATGATCAAATCGGGCGATGCTGAGGCTGTAAAGCTTTTTGCAGACAACGGTGGGGTTACCATGACTGCGTTCCCTCAGCTTGCTGAAGCGGATATTGATAACATCATGGCGTATACGTCGCAGCCTAAAGAGGTTGCTGCTGCTCCTGCTGGAGGTGGAACTACTGCTCAGGCGGGTGGCGAAGGTAATGGTGGTTCTTCAAACACTTTAATATTGGGTGCGCTTGTATTGGTGCTTGTAGTATTAATTGTAATGCTTGTTTTGGTAAACAAAACACTTAGAAGGGTTGCTGCTGCAAACGGTGTTGTAGTTGTAGAAAACGAACCTACATTACCATTATGGAAAGCGTATGCTAAAAACCAGTTCCTTGTATTGGTAACGGTTATATTGCTAATGCTGTCTGGGGCTTACTTCCTTTATGGTTATACCATGCAAATAGGTGTAGATCAAAACTACCAGCCGGTACAGCCAATTCACTTCTCGCACAAAATTCACGCCGGCGATAACGGTATTGATTGTAAATACTGTCACTCTGCTGCAAGGGTAAGTAAAAATTCGGGTATTCCATCACTTAATGTGTGTATGAACTGCCATAAGAATATTGCTGAATTTGCAGGCGATAAAGATTCATTATACGTAGATCATTCTAAAGAATTCTACACTGGCGAAATACAAAAACTGTATGACGCTGTAGGGTGGGATAAAGCTGCGCAAAAATATACCGGAAAACAAAAACCTGTTAAATGGGTTAGGATACACAACCTTCCGGACTTCGTTTACTTTAACCACTCTCAACACGTATCTGTTGCAGGTGTAGAATGCCAGACTTGCCACGGCCCTGTTGAAACTTTCGAGGTTATGAAGCAAAATGCACCACTTACAATGGGCTGGTGTATTAACTGCCACCGCGAGACTGATGTTAAAGTAGAAGGCAATGACTACTACAAGAAAATCCACGACGAACTTGCCAAGAAATATGGAGTTCAAAAACTTACTGCTGCCAATATGGGTGGTACTGAGTGTGGTAAATGTCACTATTAATCAATTTATAAGAAGCTAATATTTATATACAACATGGCATCAAACAAAAAATACTGGCAAAGTGTTGAAGAGCTAAATGAAAACAGCTCTATTGTTGAGACGCTGAGAAACAATGAGTTTGTTGAAGAAATTCCAACTGAGGACTTTCTTGGCGACAAAGAAGCTTTGTCATCATCATCTACAAGCCGTCGTGACTTTTTAAAATATGTAGGGTTTAGTACTGCTGCTGCATCTTTGGCAGCCTGCGAAGGCCCGGTTATTAAATCAATACCTTATGTGGTACAACCGGAAGAAATAATCCCGGGTGTTGCTGATTACTATGCTACTACAATGGCAGATGGTTTTGATTTTGCCAACATACTTATTAAAACCCGTGAGGGGCGCCCCATAAAAGTTGAAAATAATACCCTTGCAGGCTCTAAAGTGGCTGCAAACGGTAGGGTTCATGCATCGGTACTTTCTTTATACGACAGCATGCGCTTAAAACAGCCTTTGGTATCTGGCAAACCTGCTTCTTGGCAGGAGGTAGATGCTAAAGTTGCGGCAGGCCTTTCTCAGGCTGCTGCAGGTGCAGGTTCGGTTGTTGTACTTACAGGTACACTTGCCAGCCCGTCTACAGATAAAATTATAGCCGAGTTTGGTGCTAAATACCCGGGCTTTAAGCATGTAGTTTACGATTCTGTTTCTTCATCAGAGGCTTTGGATGCTTTCCAACAGGTCTATGGCGAAAGAGCACTTGCTGATTACGATTTCTTAAAAGCAGACGTTATTGTTTCTGTTGGCGCTGATTTTCTTGGCGACTGGCAGGGTGGTGGCTACGATTCTGGTTACACCCAGGGCCGTATACCTAATAAAAACGGTAAAATGTCTAAGCACATCCAGATAGAGTCTAACATGTCTCTTACAGGTGCTAATGCTGATAAGCGTATTCCTTTGACTGTTACTGAGCAAAAATATGCTCTTGTAAAAATATATAACATTGTTACAGGCTCTTCTGTAGCGGTGCCCGATGTAAACAAAACGTATGCAAAAGCGGTGGAGCAGGCTGCAAGCCAGCTTAAAGCTGCCGGATCTAAAGGTGTATTTGTTACAGGTTTGGATGATGTTAATGCACAGCTTCTTGCTATTGCAATTAACAATGCCCTTGCTTCTGCAGCATTTAACCCTGCCGGTGCACGTTATGTTAGAAAAGGCGATGCTAAAGCAGTTGCACAGTTAGTGAAAGATATGAAAGCCGGTACGGTACATACGCTTATCATGAACAATGTTAACCCTGTATACACCCTGCCAAACAGTGCAGATTTTGTTGAAGGGCTTAAAAAAGTAAAACTATCGGTTTCTTTCTCTCTTAAAGAAGATGAAACTGCTTCTAAAACAACTGTAGCTGCTGCTGCCCCTCATTACCTTGAGTCTTGGGGAGATGTAAGCATTGCTAAAGGATATTATGCTGTTACGCAGCCAACTATCCGTCCGTTGTTTAATACAAAACAATTCCAGGATGCGTTACTTGCATGGTCTGGAAACCCACAAGCCTATTACGATTACCTTAAAACAGTTGCTCCGGCTTATACAGGTGGCAAAACCTGGAACCAGTTGGTTCATGATGGTGTTGCTTTAACCGGTGTTGCTACAACAACAACTGCTGCATTGGGTGCTAACTACAGCGGTGCCGCATCGGCCCTTGCTGCTGCCAAGCCTGCTGCGGGTATGTTAGAGCTTGTGCTTTATACTAAAACAGGTCTTGGAGATGGCCAACAGGCTAACAACCCTTGGTTACAAGAGTTTCCGGATCCTATTACAAGAACATCTTGGGATAACTATGTTACTGTTGCCAAAGCCGATGCCGATGCATTAGGCCTTGAAAATTGGAATGTGGCTAACGGTGGCCTTAACGGTAGCTTGGTTACTGTAGAGGTTAACGGTGTAAAACTTCAAAATGTTCCGGTAATAATCCAGCCGGGCCAGGCAAAAGGTACTGTAGGTATCGCACTTGGTTACGGTCGCGAAGCGGCAATGAAAAAAGAGATGATAGTGGGTGTAAATGCATACACGCTTTACAGCAACTTTAACTCTTTCCAAAATGCCAAGCTTACAAAAACGGATGGCGAGCATGAATTTGCCTGCGTTCAGCTTCAAAAAACATTAATGGGTAGGGGAGATATCGTAAAAGAAGCTACCTTAGCCGACTTTAATAATAAACCGGTTGAAGAGTGGAACATCATGCCGGTAGTATCTTACGATCATAAAGAAGTACCAGCTGCGTCTATCGACCTTTGGGAATCTTTTGACAGGACTACAGGACACCACTTTAACCTATCGATAGACCTTAACGCCTGTACAGGTTGCGGTGCTTGTGTAATTGCATGCCACGCAGAAAATAACGTACCGGTTGTTGGTAAATCTGAAATAAGGAGAAGCCGCGATATGCACTGGTTGCGTATTGACAGGTATTACTCATCTCAGGATACTTTTGCAGGCGATGTAGAGCTTAAAGAAGGTACTACAGGCCTAATGAATACTATTGAAACATTTGGTAACATGGAAGACCCTGCGGATAACCCTCAGGTAGTATTCCAGCCGGTAATGTGCCAGCACTGTAACCACGCTCCTTGCGAAACTGTTTGCCCTGTGGCAGCAACATCGCACGGTCGTCAGGGCCAGAACCACATGGCTTACAACCGTTGTGTGGGTACCCGTTACTGCGCTAACAACTGTCCGTATAAAGTACGTCGTTTCAACTGGTTCCTGTACAACAAAAACAACGACTTCGATTATCATATGAATGACGATCTTGGCCGTATGGTACTTAACCCGGATGTAAACGTTCGTTCAAGGGGTGTTATGGAAAAATGTTCTTTCTGTATACAGTCTACACAAGCGGTTATCCTTAAGGCTAAACGCGAAGGGAGAGTAGTTGCCAAAGGCGAGTTTAACGATGCTTGTGCATGTTCTGCAGCATGTAGTACCGGAGCTATGGTATTTGGCGATGTTAACGAGAAGGAAGATCCTATCGTAAGACTAAAAGAAGATGAAAGGGCTTACCACCTGCTTAGCCACATTGGCACGCAGCCTAATGTATTCTACCACGTTAAAGTAAGGAATACATAGTAGTATAAAATAAATTAATAGAAACAAATAAAAGGAATATGTCGTCTCATTACGAAGCACCCATTAGAAAACCTTTAATTATAGGTGACAAAAATTATCACGATGTAACAGTTGATGTTGCACGTCCGGTAGAAGGCAGAGCCAATAAACAATGGTGGATAGCCTTTGCTATTGCACTTGCTGCATTTCTATGGGGCGTAGCGTGTGTAGCCTATACGGTAGGTACAGGTATTGGTACATGGGGATCAAACAAAACAGTAGGCTGGGCCTGGGATATTACCAACTTTGTTTGGTGGGTAGGTATTGGCCACGCTGGTACGCTTATCTCTGCGGTGCTACTATTGTTCCGCCAAAAATGGAGAATGGCCATTAACCGCTCTGCGGAAGCAATGACCATCTTCTCGGTAATACAGGCAGCAATGTTCCCTGTATTCCACATGGGCCGCCCTTGGTTAGCCTATTGGGTTATGCCTATACCCAACCAATTTGGTTCGTTATGGGTTAACTTTAACTCGCCGCTACTTTGGGACGTATTTGCAATTTCAACCTACCTTTCGGTATCACTGGTTTTCTGGTGGACAGGTTTGCTCCCCGATTTTGCAATGCTTCGAGACAGGGCAATTACACCTTTTACAAAACAGGTTTACGGAATATTAAGCTTTGGATGGAGCGGCCGTGCTAAAGACTGGCAGCGTTTTGAGGAAGTATCTTTGGTACTTGCAGGTCTTGCAACCCCTCTTGTACTTTCGGTACACACCATCGTATCTTTTGACTTTGCTACCTCGGTTATACCGGGATGGCACACAACTATCCTTCCGCCATACTTCGTAGCGGGAGCAATTTTCTCCGGATTTGCAATGGTTAACACCCTTCTTATCATCATGAGAAAATTATCAAACCTGGAAGCTTACATTACAGTACAGCACATCGAGCTAATGAACATTGTAATCATGATTACAGGATCTATAGTAGGTGTGGCTTATATTACTGAGTTGTTTATTGCATGGTACTCTGGAGTAGAGTATGAGCAGTATGCATTTATCAACAGGGCTACAGGACCTTACTGGTGGTCGTACTGGTTGATGATGACATGTAACGTTATCTCTCCGCAGGTAATGTGGTTTAAAAAGATCAGAACCAGCATCATGGTATCTTTTATCATCTCAATTGTGGTAAACATAGGTATGTGGTTTGAGCGTTTTGTAATTATCGTTACATCACTACACAGAGATTACCTTCCATCATCATGGACCATGTTCCAGCCTACATTTGTAGATGCCGGATTCTATATAGGTACAATTGGTTTCTTCTTCGTGTTATTCCTTCTTTACTCAAGGAGTTTCCCTGTAATTGCACAGGCAGAGGTTAAATCGATCATGAAAACATCCAGCGAAAAATACAAAAAGCTGCATGAAGCACACGACAATCATTCACATTCAGAACATAATCATCACTAAGAATCATGAGCAATAAAGTTTTACATGTATTGTACAATGACGATGATATCCTAATGGATGCAGTAAGGAAAACCCGCGCTGCACATCATCACATTGAAGAAGTTTTTACACCTTTCCCGGTGCACGGCCTTGATAAAGCTATGGGTCTTGCCCCAACAAGGTTAGCTATTGCCTCGTTCTTATATGGTTTGGTGGGATTATCTGTTGCTACGGCAATGATGCGTTTTATTATGATTGCCGACTGGCCACAGGATATTGGTGGTAAACCAAGTTTTAGCTACATCCAGAACATGCCTGCCTTTGTGCCGGTTATGTTTGAGTTAACCGTGTTTTTTGCGGCTCACTTAATGGTAATTACATTTTACATGAGGAGTAGGCTATGGCCTTTTAAACAGGCAGAAAACCCTGATGTAAGAACAACGGATGACCACTTTTTGATGGAAATTGTTGTTAATGGAAACGAGAACGAATTGATTGCATTTTTTCAGGAAACCGGAGCTGTAGAAGTAAAAGTAATTGAAAAGCATTAATAAGAAGTATGAAAGCATTATATAAAATAGCATTATTGGTAACTGCATTTGCAGGGCTCACTTCGTGCCATGATAATTCGGCGCCAAACTACCAGTATTTCCCAAATATGTACGAGTCTGTTGGTTACGAAACTTATTCGGAGTCGGCTTCTTTTGCTAATGGCAAAGAAGGCCAGTTACCGGCTAAGGGTTCTATACCAAGAGGATTCACTCCTTACGAATACGAAAACTCTACCGCAGGATATGATCTTGCCAAGGCTAACCTAAAATCGCCGCTTGCTCCAGAGGAAGTAGACGAGGCTAAAGGGCAGCAGTTGTTTACAATATACTGCGCTATTTGCCACGGCGATAAAGGAGACGGTAAAGGTAACCTTTCTAAAAGAGAAAAATTTGCCGGTGTACCTAACTATAAAGACAGGGTTATTACCGAAGGTAGTATTTTTCACGTAGTAACCTACGGCCTTAACATGATGGGCTCTCACGCCAACCAGCTTTCTCAGGAAGAGCGCTGGCAGGTTGCCCACTATGTAATGAAACTTAAGAGTGAATTATAATTGTAGAACACTGAAAGCATAAAATATGTATACATTTTCTAGTAGATTAAAAACTTTTGCCTTCATACTGATGGTGTTAGGCGCCCTTGGGGTTGGCTATAGTTTTTTTACTGCACCCTCAACTGTTGAAGAAGCAGAGGCTATTGTAGCTGCACAGCACCATGGTGGCCACGGCGAAGCCGCACACCACGAAGCTGCTGCCGAAGGACACGAGCATAGTACTGAAGAAGCTCATGCACACGCTGAGCCTGCTACCGATTCTGTAGTGGTAGAACACACAGAAAGCGAAGTAGCACATACAGCTCCAGACAGCGTATCTCCGGTTGCTATTGAAGAGCACCAGGATACTATTGCTGTTACTGCTGAGGCAGAGCACGATAAAGCTTCTCCTACAGGAGATGCCGCCGAAGCTGGCCACGAAGGTCATGAAGCACACTCTGAAGTTGCTGCCGCCCATGAGGGCCATGATGCTCATGCCGATCATGATGCGCACAAAGAGCACGCAGAGCATGTTTTCCACCAATTGCAAAACAAGCCTTGGGCTGCTGTATATGTTGCTGCATTATTCTTTATGCTAATTTCGCTTGGTGCCCTTGCTTTTTACGGTATCCAGAATGCTGCACAGGCAGGTTGGTCTCCGGTATTGTTCAGGGTTATGGAAGGTATTACAAGCTACCTTATCCCGGGCTGTATAATTGTATTTATATTACTTGTTGCAGGTGTATTGCATTTTCACCACTTATTTATATGGTTAGATCCTGCAGTAGTTGCCGAAGATCACCTTATCCAGGGTAAATCAGGTTACCTAAACGGTCCGTTCTTCCTTATAAGAGCTGCAATATTTATGGCTGGCTGGATTTTTTACCGTCAGTATTCAAGAAAAAATTCATTACTACAAGACGAAGCTACAGACAATTCTTACTACAAGAAAAACTTTAAAGCTGCTGCTGCATTCCTTGTATTCTTTATAGTTACAGAATCGATTATGTCTTGGGACTGGATCATGTCGGTAGACCCGCACTGGTACAGCACCCTGTTTGGATGGTATGTATTTGCCAGCTTCTTTGTAAGCGGTATTACTACTATCGCGCTTATTACCCTTTACCTAAAATCAAGAGGTTACCTGGAATATGTTAACACAAGCCACATCCATGACCTTGCTAAATTTATGTTTGGTATTAGCGTTTTCTGGACGTATCTTTGGTTCTCGCAATTTATGCTTATGTGGTATGCAGATATACCAGAAGAGGTTGTTTATTTTAAAATGCGTATAGAAAATTATAACCTGCCGTTCTTTGGTATGGTGGTTATGAACTTTGTGCTGCCAATACTGATACTTATTAATACCGACTTTAAACGTCTTTCGTGGATTGTTGTTTTAGCCGGAACTATCATACTTTGCGGACACTATGTAGATTTCTATAACATGATCATGCCTGCTACCGTAGGAGACCAATGGTTTATAGGTGCTGGCGAAATAGGTGCTGTATTGTTCTTCTTAGGTTTGTTTATACTGGTAGTATTTACCACGTTAACCAAACAGCCGCTACTTGCTAAACGCAACCCGCTGATTGAAGAAAGTAAGCATTTTCAATATTAATATTTAAAGAAATAAACAAATGACAAGTTTATTGGTAATTGCAGTTTTAGTTTTATTAGGCATTGCGATATGGCAGTTAACTAAAATATTCCACCTTACCCAAATAGGGGCGGCTACTTACAATGAAAATTCTGAGGTTGCTACCGACAGGGATAATAGTGTTAATGGTTACCTGATGTTTGGCTTCTTAGGCTTCATCTACGTTTTTACTATTTATGCTTTAATAGAATGGGGTCATTTTGCACTGGGCACTCCGGCTTCGGCTCACGGTCCTCAGTACGATAGCCTTATGGCTACATCTATGTGGCTTATATTTATTACTCAGACAATAACCCAGTTTTTGCTTCACTATTTTGCTTTTAAATACAGAGGTAAAAAAGGTAAAGTTGCATTTTACTATGCAGATAACGATAAACTTGAGTTTATCTGGACTATTATACCGGTTATAGTTCTTGCGGGCCTTATCCTTTACGGATTGTATGCCTGGACTAACATTATGTTTATAGACGAAGAAGCTAAAGAAGATGCTATTTATGTAGAAGTATACGCCAAGCAGTTTAGCTGGGAGGTTCGTTATGCCGGTAAAGATGGCAAGCTTGGTAAAGCTAACGTACGTTATATAGAAGGTGTTAACACTATGGGTGTTGATATGGGCGATGCCAATGCTCAGGATGATATCCCGGCTGGCGAGCTACACTTACCAAAAGGTAAACAAATTATCTTTAAATTCCGTTCTCAGGATGTATTGCACTCTGCTTACATGCCACACTTTAGGGCTCAGATGAATGTCGTGCCGGGTATGGTTACGCAATTTGGCTTTGTACCAACGGTTACTACCGATGATATGCGCCAGGATGCTGCCATCATGAAAAAAGTAGCAAACATCAACGAGATCAGGTCTAAGAAAAGTGCCGAGCTTGTAGCTAAAGGCGAAAGCCCGCTTGAGCCTTACACATTTGACTACCTGTTACTATGTAATAAAATTTGTGGTGCTTCTCACTACAACATGCAAATGAAAATTGTTGTTGAAGATGAGGCTACATTTAATAAATGGTTAAGCGAAAAGAAAACACTTGCTGCTACAGTTAAGGAGTCTAAAGAAAAACCTGCTGCTCCTGCAGAAGGCGAAGCTGCTCCAGCTGCCAAGCCAGCTGATTCAGCCGCAGTAAAAACCGATTCTACCATGGTAGCACAGGTAATTAAAAAATAATTCTTTTAAAAATTATATCAAATTAAAGAGATATGTCAGCAGTAGGACACGAAGTACACGCCCACGACGAACACGGACATGATGCCCACGATCATCACCATAAGCAGACTTTTATTGAAAAGTACATTTTTAGCTTAGACCACAAGATGATTGCCAAGCAGTACCTGCTTACAGGTACCTTAATGGGTATTATTGGTATCATTATGTCTTTGTTATTCCGTATGCAGATTGCATGGCCGGAAGAGTCGTTTACTATCTTTAAAGTACTTTTAGGCGATAAATTTGCACCGGATGGTGTAATGAAAAATGATATTTACCTTGCCCTGGTTACCATTCACGGTACCATCATGGTATTCTTTGTACTTACCGCAGGTTTAAGTGGTACGTTTAGTAACTTACTTATTCCGTTACAAATTGGTGCAAGGGATATGGCCTCAGGATTCATGAACATGGTATCTTACTGGTTATTCTTCCTTTCTTCAGTAATAATGGTTTGTTCTCTTTTTGTTGAAGCTGGCCCTGCATCTGCCGGTTGGACGATATATCCACCCCTAAGTGCATTGCCTCAGGCAATACCGGGTTCTGGTACGGGTATGACGCTTTGGTTGGTTGCAATGGCAATCTTCATCGCATCGTCGCTAATGGGATCGCTTAATTACGTGGTTACCGTTATCAACCTTAGAACAAAAGGTATGTCGATGACAAGGCTTCCACTAACAATCTGGGCATTATTTATTACTGCTGTTATTGGTATCCTTTCATTCCCTGTACTACTTTCTGCAGCGTTATTACTTATCATGGACAGGAGTTTTGGTACTTCATTCTTCCTTTCTGATATCTTTATTGCCGGCGACGTGCTACACTACCAGGGAGGTTCTCCGGTATTGTTCGAACACTTGTTCTGGTTCTTAGGCCACCCGGAGGTTTACATCGTAATCCTTCCTGCAATGGGTCTTGTTTCTGAAATTATGACATCTAACTCTCGTAAGCCAATCTTTGGTTACAGGGCGATGATCGCATCTATACTTGCTATTGCATTCCTTTCAACAATTGTTTGGGGTCACCACATGTTTATCTCGGGTATGAACCCGTTCCTTGGATCTGTGTTTACCTTTACAACGTTGCTAATTGCAATACCATCGGCAGTAAAAGCGTTCAACTGGATTACAACTCTTTGGAGGGGTAACCTGCAAATGAACCCTGCAATGCTATTCTCTATCGGTTTTGTATCTACATTCATTACAGGTGGCCTTACAGGTATCATCTTAGGTGATAGTACGCTGGATATTAACGTTCACGATACGTATTTTGTAATTGCCCACTTCCACTTAGTAATGGGTATATCTGCACTATATGGTATGTTTGCAGGTATCTACCACTGGTACCCTAAAATGTACGGTAGGATGTTAAACAAAAACCTTGGTTACATTCACTTCTGGGTAACAGCAGTATGTGCTTACGGTGTGTTCTTCCCAATGCACTTTATAGGTATGGCCGGTTTACCAAGGCGTTACTACACTAACTCAGCTTTCCCATTATTTGATGAGCTTGCCGATGTTAACGTAATCATTACAATATTTGCTATTGTAGGTGCAGCGTTCCAGTTAGTATTCCTTTGGAACTTCTTCTACAGCATGTTTAAAGGCAAAAGAGCGGTTCAGAACCCATGGAGGTCTAACACTCTTGAGTGGACTACCCCAGTTGAGCATATTCACGGTAACTGGCCGGGCGAAATACCTGAAGTTTACAGGTGGCCGTACGATTACAGCAAACCGGGTCATGATGACGACTTTGTTCCTCAAACCGTTCCGATGAAGGAAGGCGAAGAAGAACTACATCACTAAGATCTTTTAAAATACATACAAAGAGGCTATCCAAACGGGTAGCCTCTTTTGTTATATGATATTTTCAATGGCATCTGTATGACTTTTTTAAATACAATATATTGAATCAAGGCAATCGTGTCATTCTGAGCGAAGAGCAACAGAGTCGAAGAATCTCACGTAAAAAATTATGCTATCCTATGACCAATGCTCGTATTATCCTGAACGAAGTGAAATTGAGTCGAAGTATCTTTTCAATATTGTATTTGATATCATTATTTACTAAGTGTAGTGTAGTTGAAGGATCGCGTATTACATCTTTATATGCTGTAATTTACATATGCTGTTATTCTGAGCTAAGTGCAACGGAGTCGAAGAATCTCACATAAAAGTTTTATTGTCCGATAAGCAACACCCATGTCTTACAGAACGTAGCGCGGTCGAAGAATCTCGCTAACAATGTCTCCCATCATATAAGACAACAAAAAAAGACAGGCGTAAACCTGTCTTTCCATATCATATTTAGTATCATGCTTATTCTGTCTGTGTTTTTTTCTTGCTTAAATAATAAACCGGTATTCCGGCCAGCATAATCAGTACACCCCAACCGCACGTACTTGCCCTGTCTTTAAGTAAGGCAAAGCAAAAGGCCGATGCCAGGATAATATAAATTAATGGCAGCACAGGGTAGCCAAATGCTTTGTAGGGCCTCTCGGCATTGGGCATTTTCTTTCTTAATATAAAGATGCCATAAATGGTAAGTATGTAAAATATTACCACAATAATCATAACATAATCCAACAGGTCGCCATATTTACCGGTAAGGCATAATGCCGATGCCCAAAAGCACTGGAACCATAAACCCCAACCCGGTACACTGGCCTTGTTCAGGCTACCCGCTTTTTTAAAGAAAAGCCCATCCTTTGCCATTGTATAATACACGCGGGCACCGGCTAATATTAGTCCGTTATTACATCCGAAAGTCGAAATCATAATCATAACGGCAATAATATAGGTGCCTGTTGTGCCAAAAATGTATTGCGAAGCCTCTACCGCTACACGTTCAGATGGGGCGTAGGCAATAGCGTCAAGCGGCATTACGGCCACGTACATAAGGTTGGCCGATATGTAAATGACGGTAACTATTAACGTGCCAAAAAACAGGCTTAGCCCCACATTGCGTTGCGGGTTCTTGATTTCGCCCGATATAAACGTAACCCCATTCCAGGCGTCGCTCGAAAACAACGACCCTACCATAGAGGCTGCCACTGCCGAAAACAAGATACTGCCACCTATTGCCACCCATGTATCGCTCTCTTTAACGTACTGCTTGGCACCCCAAGCATCGGCCCAGTTGGCGTTCCAAATATCTGCCTTGGCAGCCAGTATAAAACCAAATACAATAAGCCCGAAAAGCGATGCTATCTTGGCAACCGTAAAAATAGTCTGTATATATTTAGCGTTTTTAACCCCGCGGCTATTAATATAGGTAAGTATTATAATGGTTACGATCGATAATAATTGTGCCGCATTGAGCTTGAAGGAACCAATCTCATACAAAATATTCTGGTCGCTAACAGGTGGGTACAGGTAGGCGGTAAACTTGGCAAAAGCCACACCCACGGCGGCAATGGTGCCGGTTTGTATTACGGCAAAAAAGCTCCATCCGTATAAAAAGCCTACCAGTTCGTTATAAGCTTCTTTAAGGTAAACGTACTGCCCGCCCGCCTTAGGGAACATAGCACTCAATTCGCCGTAGCTAACGGCAGCAATCATGGTCATAAGCCCGGATATAACCCAGATAAGTGTAAGCCATCCGGCGCTGCCCACCTGCTGCATAATACCGGCACTTACTATAAAAATACCCGATCCTATCATAGATCCTACTACCAGCATGGTGCCGTCCAGCAGGCCCAGTTCGCGCTTTAAGTGTTTGTCTTCGTGTTGTTCTTGCATAATTGGTTTGGTTAATTTTGCTAAAGATATTTAAAAAAGCGATTAGTTGCGGCGCGTCTCTAAATTTGGGGTTGTTATGCTGTAAACGGGTTATAAAAAAAAACCTTTTGAAGCGAAGGGCATGCGTACATTAGCCAGCGTATTTCCTGCTATCGCCTTTATCTGCCTCCCGCTGGTCGGCAGGATACCGGCTCTATCAGGGCTAATAAGGTTTTGTATTGCATCCTGGCTGATAAAAGAAAATCTGCACATTCAATACGTGTCATCATTGTTGCATTAAAATAATTTGCAATACCTTTATAAAAACATCACACTATGGAAAAAACAACCTTTAAAGTAAACGAAGACGAAAAACAATTCGAACTTCACACAAAAAGCGGTATCTCGTTTTTGGAATTTCATCGCGAAGGCGAAAAAATATACCTAACCCATACCGAAACTCCCCACGAACTTCGGGGCAAAGGCTACGCTGCCGAACTGGTAAAGCAAACCCTGCAATGCGCTAAAGATAATGGCTTAACAGTGGTGCCGTCGTGCTCGTATGTGGCGCATTATGTTAATGAGCACCCGGAGTGGAACGACATACTTTCTGCGGGTTATCAAATGTAATAAGCTAACCGAAATTCAGTTATCTTTGCGCCATGAATGAGAATTTAGACCCTACCAACAA
The DNA here is from genome assembly GCF_000422725.1 of Flavobacterium subsaxonicum WB 4.1-42 = DSM 21790. GTDB lineage: Bacteria > Bacteroidota > Bacteroidia > Flavobacteriales > Flavobacteriaceae > Flavobacterium > Flavobacterium subsaxonicum. The sequence goes on along the minus strand of NZ_AUGP01000017.1, from coordinate 618,816 downwards.
TAGTTACAACCCCGAAGAGCTCGACCTCGAAAAAAAGCTGCGGCCCTTATCCTTCGACGATTTTACCGGCCAGGAGCAGGTGCTCGAAAACCTGCAGATATTTGTGCAGGCAGCCAATATGCGTAACGAGGCGTTAGACCATACGCTGTTTCATGGCCCTCCGGGATTGGGTAAAACAACGCTTGCCAATATTTTGGCGAGTGAGTTGGGTGTGGGCATTAAAATAACATCGGGCCCGGTGCTGGATAAGCCCGGCGACCTTGCCGGATTGCTTACCAACCTGGAGGAGCGCGACATTTTGTTTATAGACGAAATTCACCGCCTTAGCCCCATAGTAGAAGAGTACCTGTATTCGGCTATGGAAGATTTTAAGATCGACATCATGATCGAGTCGGGTCCAAACGCCCGGTCGGTACAGATAGGGTTAAACCCCTTTACGCTGGTAGGCGCCACAACGCGTAGCGGTTTGCTAACGGCACCTATGCGTGCCCGTTTTGGTATTGCCAGCAGGCTTCAATACTATACAACCGAATTGTTAACTACTATTGTGCAGCGTAGCTCGGGCATTTTAAAAATGCCCATAACTATGGAGGCTGCCATAGAAATTGCCGGCCGTAGCCGCGGTACACCCCGTATTGCCAACGCGCTGTTGCGCCGTGTGCGCGACTTTGCACAAATTAAGGGTAACGGTAAGATTGATATTGAGATAGCCCGCTATTCGCTTAAGGCGCTGCATGTAGATGCACACGGTCTCGACGAAATGGACAATAAGATACTTACCACTATTATAGATAAGTTTAAAGGTGGCCCGGTAGGTTTGTCTACACTCGCTACCGCAGTATCTGAAAGTGGCGAAACGATAGAAGAGGTGTACGAACCTTTCCTAATACAGGAAGGCTTTATTATGCGTACCCCACGTGGCCGGGAGGTTACCGAAAAAGCATATAAGCACTTAGGGAAGATAAAACAGGGAATACAGGGAGGGCTTTTCTAAAGAAATTAAGATTTTAGAATTCAGATTGAGTTCTCCACACGGCTGTCATTGCGAGGGAGGTACGACCGCGGCAATCTTTATTATTTTATGAGATGCAGTGCTTCGTAAAAAATAGCTTGGCAGCGAGAACAGGAAGGTGTAGCAGGAGATGATCGATAACAAGCAAAAATACAGTGATTTCATCAAATCCGAAGCTAAACGTTTGGGCTTTATGTCGTGCGGAATATCTAAAGCGGGTTTTCTGGAAGAAGAAGCACCCCGCCTGGAGGCCTGGCTTAACCAGAACCGCCACGGCAAGATGCAGTACATGGAAAATCATTTTGATAAACGCCTGGACCCGACACTGCTTGTGGATGGCGCTAAAAGTGTTATCTCGTTATTGCTGAATTATTACCCCGAAGAAACCCAGACTGAGGGCAGTTACAAAATATCTAAATATGCCTACGGGCAGGATTACCACTTTGTAATTAAAGAAAAGCTTAAAGAGCTGCTACATTTTATACAAGAAAATATTGGCGAAGTAGGGGGCAGGGCGTTTGTAGATTCGGCACCTGTGCTCGACAAGGCGTGGGCTGCCAAAAGTGGCCTTGGCTGGATTGGCAAAAACAGTAACCTCTTGTCTAAAAAAACAGGCTCGTTCTTTTTTATTGCCGAACTGGTTGTCGATATCGATCTGGAATACGATTATGCGGTGACTGACCATTGCGGCTCCTGCACTGCCTGCCTGGATGCCTGCCCTACGCAGGCTATTATAGCACCCTATGTGGTAGACGGCAGCAAATGCATATCGTACTTTACCATAGAGCTTAAAGAAAACATACCTGCCGAAATGCGCGGCAGCTTTAACGACTGGGCTTTTGGCTGCGATGTATGCCAGGACGTTTGCCCCTGGAACCGCTTTAGCAAACCCCATCGTGAACCGCTTTTTAACCCGCACCCCGATTTACTTTCCCTCACAAAAAAGGATTGGGAAGAAATTACCGAAGACACTTTTAGGGCGGTGTTTAAAAATTCTGCTGTAAAGCGTACTAAGTATGATGGCTTAAAACGCAACATCAATTTTTTAAAGGAACTGTAATTACAGATTAGTCGAAAAACTGCATTTCGAACAAAATATAGTGTTCAAGGCCAAACTCAGTACCCCATTTTTCTATATCCTTGCCACTACTTTCTACAGCGCACCAGGAGCTGCTGCCATCCTTATTGCGTTGGGGTAATATATAGGCAAAGGCATAAAAAGACTTATAAGTTTCAATAGGTAGCTGGGTTCCAAAATCGCGAAGGCTGTAATCGTTATGCTTCGTGCTTTTATACTCGCGGGTTAAAGAAAATCTCCCAAAATCAAACTGTATTTTTAGTGTTTTTGCAGCCGACTTGGTTGCCGTTACTGTAAACTTTAAAGAATCGCCTTGGGTAGTGGGTATCGGTAAACTGGCCGACGTAAACACGGTATCGATATTCTTGATTTTGCCTTTCCATAGTTCTTTTGCAACTATATAGTAGTTTTTACCTTTTATGGCGGGGCCACTAAATTTTGTATGGTACATGTCTATATTCTCAAAGCGCAATAGTTGGTCAACTTCCCGGTTTTGGGGTAAGGTGGTTGTCATTTTAAGGGTGTTGTTTTGTGCAAAACACAGGCTGGCAGTAAGTAGTAGTAAAAGGTGCAAACATTTTATCATGATGTTATTATTTATGGTTATGGGGCAAATGTAACGGGCTTACAAAATGGTTTGGGTTAACCAGCCTTTATTAGGGTTAATTAGTGTTAACAAAATTAGTTGGGCTTACAGCAAACATTTATTTTTGACAGGTATATGAAAAAGAACCTGCTAATAGTGTTTGTATTAATGGCTGTTTGCGTTACCGGCGTAACGGCTTTGCAGCTGTATTTTAGCTACCGGACTTACCAGACTGAAGCAAAGGTTTTTGAACGCAACATAAACGAAGCGCTGGATGAAGCAGTAGATACGGCTTTTGAAAAACACAGGCTAAATGTTATACGCCAGCTTAAAGGCTGGCTTGCCGACACCACTATTATAGATATTAGCTGTAAATGGAATGCCGAACAAAAGCTAACTGTTTTTACTATAAAGGAAGTAGAAGCACCGGTTACCGACAGAACCACTATAAGCCTTAGCATAGAGCAGTTTCCGCAAAAACTGGAACATATAACACCACAGGCAAAAGCGGTGCTTATAAACCAAATGGCAGATATGGTTAATGCCGATCTTAAAAAGGGTTCTATCTATTTTTATACGCAAAGGCTTGGTGCACGCCTGGACAAAGCCTACGATAAAACCCCTATCGGCATAGCCGACCTGGAGCCTCTATACAAAGCAGCGTTGCAAAAAAGGAACATTAGCGAGCCATTTGCTTTTAATACAAAGAGCAAAAACAAGTATGTTTTTTATACCAAAAAAGTAAACATAGCCATTAGGCGGCCTTATAAAGAAAAATGGCTGCATGCATCATTTACAAATACGGGCATGTATTTGCTGAGTCAGCTTAAATGGGTACTGTTAGGGGCGTTACTACTGGTTATTGTTACTGTTGTGTGCTTTTGGTATACCGTAAGGGTGTTGCTTAGCCAGCAAAAGCTTAATGCTATAAAAGACGATTTTATAAGCAACATGACCCACGAAATAAATACACCACTAACCTCTATTACCATAACGGCCCAAGCCTTAAAACAATTTGGGCATGATGCCGATGCACAAGATAGTTACCTGGATATTATTTTGTACCAAAGCAATAAGCTATCGGCTCTTGCAGACGAAATTCTTACCGGGGCAAGGTTAGATAAAACAGGAATTGTGCTGTCTGACACTATCGATGTAAATACTTTTTTGGAAGGAATTGTACAATGCATCCCATCCGTAAATGCCAAAGTAAAGTATATTCCGCTCACAAAAAACATCATCATTAAAGGCAATAAAACACATTTAGAAAGAGCTATTAGCAACCTTGTAGATAATGCCATTAAGTACAATACCGGCAACAATGCTACAGTTGTGATAGAATGCCACGTTGTAAAAAATCAGCTTACTATTGCAGTAACAGACAATGGCCCCGGTATACGGGATGCCTTTAAAGAAAAGGTATTCGAGCAGTTTTACCGTATACCATCGGGCAATATTCATAATGTAAAAGGCTATGGATTGGGACTAAGTTATGTGCGCAAGGTTGTAGTAGCACACAGGGGCACTGTTACAATAAAAGATGTACAACCCAATGGCAGCAGCTTTTTAATAACCTTACCATTATGAGCACTTACAAAATACTTTTAGCCGAAGACGAACCCTTTTTAGGCAAGGTGGTAAAAGAAAGCCTTGAGAAAAAAGGCTACGCAGTAACCCTTGCGCAGGATGGCAGGCAGGCATGGCAGGAGTATAATGCCACTGCTTTTGATTTGTGTGTGCTTGATGTTATGATGCCTTATAAGGATGGATTTACCCTTGCGGCACAAATAAGGGAGGCGAACCCTAAAATCCCGATGATGTTTCTTACTGCTAAGGCTGATATTAAAGATGTGACTGCCGGATACGCCAGTGGTGGTAACGATTATCTTAAAAAACCCTTTAGCCTCGATGAGCTTTTTTTAAGGGTGGCCGAATTGCTAAAACGCAGCCAGTTTGAAAGCCAGAATACAGAAGAGTTAGCTATAGGCAGCTATACCTTTTCGCCTAAAAGGCAGGAAATAAAGTCGGCAGACGCTACGGTGGTAAAGCTATCTCATAAGGAAAGCCAGCTTTTGCTAATGCTCCTTCAAAACAAAAATGTAGTGTTAGACCGTAAAACTGCGCTCTTAAAATTGTGGGGAGACGATAACTTTTTCAACACACGTACTATGGATGTCTACATTACCAAACTTCGTAAAAAACTGCACAAAGATTCAACGGTAGAAATCGTTAATATCCGTGGTTTTGGATACAAGCTCATCTGCTGATTTTTACCCCAAAAAGAATAGTGTTAAATATTTCCCATTTCAAACCATAGCTTTACCTTTGCGAGTTCTATAACAATAGCGCAAACGAATGACTCAATACAGCAAAAGAAGGGAAGCACTGCTATATCACGCAAAGCCCCACCCCGGAAAAATACAGGTAGTACCCACTAAACCTTATGCCACCCAAAGAGACCTTTCTCTGGCCTATTCGCCGGGTGTTGCAGAGCCCTGCCTGGAAATTGCAAAAGATGTAAATAAAGTATACAAATACACCGCAAAAGGTAATTTAGTGGCCGTAATATCTAACGGTACTGCCGTGTTAGGCCTTGGTGATATTGGCCCGGAGGCTTCTAAACCGGTAATGGAAGGCAAAGGTCTTTTATTTAAGATATTTGCCGATATTGATGTTTTTGATATTGAAGTGGATACCAAAGATGTTGAAAAATTTATTGAGACCGTAAAAAATATAGCTCCCACTTTTGGGGGTATTAACCTTGAAGATATTAAAGCACCGGAGTCGTTCGAAATAGAAAGACGTTTGGTAGAAGAGCTTAATATCCCGGTAATGCACGACGACCAGCATGGTACCGCCATTATCTCATCGGCGGCGCTTATTAATGCAGTCGATCTTGCCGGTAAAAAACTGGAAGACCTTAAAATTGTAGTTTCTGGTGCGGGTTCTGCCGCTTTGGCCTGTGCTGCATTGTACCTTTTGTTAGGTGTTAAGGCAGAGAATATCACTATGTTTGATATTGACGGCATGATTGTTAAAAGCAGGCAAAACCTTTTGCCAATGCATTTAAAATATGCCCAGGATAAAGAGCCGGTTAGCTTAGCCGAAGCTGTTAAAGGCGCAGATATGTTCCTTGGGCTATCGGTTGGTAATGTGCTTTCGCCCGAAATGCTGCTTACCATGGCTAACGACCCTATTGTGTTTGCTATGGCCAACCCAATTCCGGAGATAGATTACAACGTTGCCATTGCAACCCGACCTGATGTTATTATGGCAACCGGAAGGAGTGACCATCCTAACCAGGTAAATAATGTGTTGGGCTTTCCGTACATTTTTAGGGGTGCGTTAGATGTTAGGGCTACTAAAATAAACGAGGCCATGAAAATGGCGGCTGTAACTGCCCTGGCCGAACTTGCAAAAGCCAGCGTGCCGGAACAGGTTAATATTGCCTATGGCGAAACTAAACTTAATTTTGGCCGCGATTATATTATACCAAAACCTTTCGACCCGAGGCTTATTGCTGTTGTAGCACCTGCCGTAGCCCGTGCGGCCATGGAAAGCGGCGTGGCACAACACCCTATAACCGACTGGGATAAGTATACCGAAGGCCTTTTAGACCGTTTGGGTAACGATAATAAAATGGTGCGCCTGTTAACCAACAGGGCTAAAAGCGATCCTAAGCGTATTGTATTTGCCGAGGCCGACCAGCTTGATGTGCTTAAGGCTGCGCAAATTGTTATGGAAGAGGGTATAGGTACACCGATACTTTTGGGTACCCGCGAAACCATTTTGGAGCTTAAAGAAGAAATAGGTTTTGATAACGATGTGCTTATTGTAGATCCTAAAACGGATGTAGAATTAGAAAGGCTGCAACGCTATGCCGATGTTTTTTGGAGCGGCCGACAACGTAGGGGGGTAAACTATCTTGATGCAGAAAAAATGATGCGCCAACGTAATTATTTTGCTGCCATGATGGTAAATACCGGCGATGCCGATGCTATGCTAACAGGCTATTCGCGTAACTATCCGTCATCGGTAAAGCCAATTTTACAGTTGATAGACAGGTCATCGGGTGTAAACCGTGTGGCTACCACCAACATGATGCTTACCAAGCGTGGCCCTATATTTTTATCAGATACTGCCATAAACCCTAACCCAACGGCCGAAGAACTGGCTAACATTGCTTTGATGACGGCACGTACAGCCCGTATATTTGGTATGGAGCCGGTTATTGCTATGGTGTCGTTCTCTAACTTTGGCTCATCGTCAGACCCAAGTGCTGTAAAAGTACGTCAGGCGGTAGCTATACTTCATAAAAATTACCCCGACCTTATTGTTGATGGCGAGCTTCAGGCCGATTTTGCCCTGAATGCCGAAATGCACGAGGCTAAATTTCCGTTCTCTAAACTTGTAGGTAAAAAAGTTAATGTGCTTATTTTTCCTAACTTAGAGTCGGCTAACATAACTTATAAACTTTTAAAAGAGTTAGATAAGGTGGTTTCTATTGGCCCAATTATGATGGGAATGGACAAACCCGTGCACATTGTACAGTTTGGCGCCAGTGTTGAAGAGATGGTAAATATGGCGGCTGTGGCTGTTGTAGACGCACAGGAAAAAGAAAAACGCCTTAAAATGGCAAAAAAATAAGAATAGCACAAATATTTTGCTATTTTTGGTAATTGCTTAACAAAGAAATATGATAGCACATCTTGAGGGAAGGCTGGTGGAAAAAACTCCCACCGACGTGGTAATAGATTGCCACGGTGTGGGTTACCATGTTAATATTTCGCTGCACACATTTTCGCTGCTGCCGGATTCTGAAAACATAAAATTATACACCTTTTTGCAAATTAAAGAAGATGCCCACACGCTCTTTGGTTTTGTAGAAAAGGCCGAACGCGAGCTTTTTAAACAGCTTATTACCGTATCGGGTGTTGGGGCGGGCATTGCCAGGACAATGCTGTCATCATTAGAGCCCCGCCAAATTATACAGGCCATTGGATCTGGCAACGTTGCGGTGGTACAATCTATTAAGGGTATTGGCACAAAAACGGCACAGCGCGTTATACTCGATCTAAAAGACAAAGTGTTAAAACTGTACGATTTGGAAGAAGTTTCGGGTGCAGGTTACAATACAAACAGAGATGAAGCGTTATCAGCCTTGGAGGTTTTAGGCTTTAACAAGAAATTGGCAGAAAAAGCCATCGAAAAAATTGTTAGGGAGAATCCTTCCGCCGGAGTTGAAACTATTATAAAACAAGCTTTAAAAAATTTATAGTCCTTGAAAACAAAGTACTCTAAAGACTTTTATACCCACATAAAATATACGTTTTCTGTAGTTTTTTTATTCTTCAGTGTTCTGGCGCAAGCCCAGGTTACCGAAGAAGAGGAAGATCCTATAAAGGAACAGGATACTGTAAAAGGATATAATACCGGTAATGTAGCATTAGATAATCCTAAGAGCATTGTGGGTGCTTATACATACGATCCGGTTACAAACCGCTATATTTATACCAATAAATTTGAGGGTTTTAACATAAACTATCCTATAATACTAACGCCAGAGCAGTACGAAGAACTTGTATTGCGCGAATCGATGCGTGAGTATTACAAGCAAAAATCTAAAACTATAGATGGTAAAGGCAGTGCCGAAGAGCAAAAAGACCTTTTGCCACGCTACTACGTAAACTCCAGCTTTTTCGAAACTATTTTTGGTAGTAATACCATAGATGTTAAACCGCAGGGATCTGTAGAGATGGACCTTGGTATACGGTATACCAAACAGGATAACCCATCGTTATCGCCCCGAAACCGTAAAACTTTTACTTTTGATTTCGACCAGCGTATAAGCATGAGCCTTCAGGGTAAGGTGGGTACAAGGCTTGGTGTTACAGCCAATTATGATACCGAGAGTACTTTTGCTTTCCAGAACCTTATAAAATTAGAATACACCCCAACCGAAGATGATATCATTCAGAAAATAGAGGTGGGTAACGTTAGTTTTCCATTGTCAAATTCGTTGGTAAGGGGTGCTCAAAGCCTTTTTGGTGTTAAGGCACAATTCCAGTTTGGTAAAACAACCATTACCGGTATATTTTCCGAACAAAAATCGCAAACCAAAACCGTAACAGCGCAAGGTGGCGGTACCGTTCAGGATTTCGAGATCTTTGGACTTGATTACGATGCCGACAGGCACTTCTTCCTTTCTCAATATTTCAGGAACCGTTATGATGCGGCTTTAAAATCGTACCCGCTTATAGACAGCCGTGTGCAAATTACCCGTGTAGAGGTTTGGGTTACTAACAGGCAAAACCGTGTTAGTACAACCGATAACAGTGTAAGAAATATTGTGGCACTACAGGATTTAGGTGAATCTAAGCTTACAAAAAGAAATACAATTACCGGTGCTAATGCCGGCGATATTACTACGCAGGCTGTAGGTTTTTATGCAGCTACTAATAACGATAACTTTTTTAACAACACCCAGTTTAACCTTTACCCGGATAACTCCAATAATAAACTCGACCCGGAAACTATTGGCACAACAGGGTGGCTTAACTCATCGATCAGGGAAATTGTAACTACATCTTCTTCGAGTTTTTCTAATGTTTCAGCATCTGAAGGAAGAGATTATTCTAAACTAGAAAATGCCCGTAAACTAACCAGTAGCGAGTATACCTTTCATACGCAGTTAGGGTATATATCGTTAAACCAAAAACTTAATAACGACGAGGTTCTTGCCGTTGCCTACCAATATACTGTTGGTGGCGATGTATACCAGGTTGGAGAGTTTGGTACCGATGGTGTAGATGCTACCATTGTGGGCAGTACTACCAATTCTTCAGGTACAGATCAAACCACGGTTTCTACCCAGAGCCTTGTGTTAAAAATGCTAAAAAGTAACCTGGTAAATACTGCTCAGCCGGTTTGGGATTTGATGATGAAAAACATCTACCAAATACCAAGTGCCTACCAGATTACCCAGGAAGACTTTAAGATGAACGTAATGTACACCGATCCGTCTCCGCTTAACTACATTACACCTGCGGGTACTGTTACGCCACTGCCTAATGTAGCCGATTATTCGGATACTCCGGTGGCCGACACCCCATTATTGCGAGTGTTTAATGTAGACAGGTTAAATTACACCAACGACCCTCAGGACGGGGGAGATGGTTTTTTTGACTTTGTAGACGGTTTAACTGTAGATGCACAAAACGGTAGGGTAATATTTACCACCGTTGAGCCTTTTGGAGAATACCTTTTTGATAAACTGGGGCAAAATACACAGCCTAATGTTGATTACCATACAGGGGTAGAGTCAACGTTTAACGAAAACCAAAAGAAATATGTATTCAGGAGGATGTATAAAAGCACCCAGGCCGATGCATTACAGGAGGCGCAAAAAAACAAGTTCCAGTTAAAAGGGCGCTACAAATCTACCGGCAGCGATGGTATTTCGCTTGGCGCGTTTAACGTTCCGCAAGGATCTGTAGTGGTTACAGCCGGGGGCCGCACACTTGTAGAAGGCCAGGATTATACCGTAAACTACCAGGCAGGCCGCGTGCAGATATTAGATACATCATTATCTAACACGCCTATAGAAGTGTCTATAGAAAACAACTCTACCTTTGGCCAGCAAACAAGGCGTTTTTCGGGTGTAAACGTAGAGCACAAATTCAGCGATAAATTTTTAATTGGCGGTACATTGCTAAACATGTCCGAGAGGCCGTTTACCAACAAGACCAATTACGGCCAGGAATCGGTAAACAATACCATTTATGGCTTAAATACAACTTTTTCTACAGAGGTGCCTTTCTTTACCCGTATGGTAAACAAATTGCCTAACCTTGATACTGATGTGGCTTCTAACTTCTCATTTAGAGGAGAGATTGCTTATCTTAAACCGGGCGCTTCTAAAGCCGACCAGTTTAATGGCGAGGCTACCACTTATGTAGACGATTTTGAGGGTTCTCAAACCACTATAGATATGCGTGGTGCAAGTGGCTGGTACCTGTCGAGCGTGCCGCAACGAATTGTTAGCAGTGCCGGCGATGTAGAGCTAAACCCGCTACAAGACGATTTGAGTGCGGGCTTCCGCAGGGCAAAAATGGCATGGTATAGTATAGACCCTACATTTTATACATCGAGCCAAAGGCCGGATGGTATATCAGACGATGATGTATCCACCAACAAAACAAGGCGTATTTATTATGAAGAGTTATATCCGGTAACCGACGTTGTGCCCGGACAAACTACTGTTGTAAGCACGTTAGACCTTAGTTACTTTCCGCAGGAAAGGGGCCCGTACAACTTTAGCCCTGATGGCGTAAGCGGAACCTTTACAGAAACACGCGCTGCAGAAAACTGGGCCGGTATAATGCGCCCTATTACCTCTACCAACTTTGAGCAGACAAATGTAGAGTACATACAGTTCTGGATGATGGACCCGTATTATGGCACCCTTGCGGGAGACCAGTTGGATAGCGATAACACAGGTACTGTTGAGATTAACCTTGGAGAGATATCTGAAGACATCTTAAAAGATAACAGAAAACAATATGAGAACGGTTTGCCGGGTACAGATAATGTTGCCACAACGTTTACAACCGTTTGGGGAGATTTACCGGTGTCGCAATCGCTTATTTATGCTTTTGATACCGATGGAGGTAACCGTGCGCTGCAGGATGTAGGTTTTGATGGTCTTACCGATGCCGAAGAGGCAGCTAAATTTCCAACATTCTCCGGACTACAGGATCCATCTGCAGATAACTACCAGTTTTTTTTAAGTGCAACCGGAGATATAATTAACAGGTATAAAAATTACAATGGTACTGATGGTAACTCGCCTGTAGATGTTGGCGATACCAACAGGGGTAATACAACCCTGCCGGATACTGAAGATATTAATAGGGATAACACCATGAATACTATAGATGCTTACTACAGGTATACTGTGCCGGTAGGGCCAAATGCTATAGTAGGTACAGGTTATCTTGTAGACGAAAGAACATCTACCATAACTTTGGCAAACGGAGACGAAACATCGGCAAGATGGTTATTGTACAAAGTGCCTATTACTGCTGCAACAACCAGCACAGACCCTTCGGTTGTAGTGGGTGGTATTAGCAGCATTCGTTCTATACGTTTTATGAGGATGCTTGTTAGTGGCTTTAAAAGAGACGTTACATTGCGTTTTGGTGCTTTAGACCTTGTTAGGGGAGAGTGGAGAAGGTACACTACAGCTTTTGATGAATTAACAGATAATGATGACGACGATCTTGTAGACCAGACCGGTTTTGATGTAGTATCTCTTAACATACAGGAAAATGGACAAAGGCAGCCAATAGGCTACGTATCGCCGCCGGGTGTAAACCGCGAGCAGCTATACAGCAACAATGCGGTTATTAACCAAAATGAGCAGGCACTGTCTTTAAGGGTATTCTCCACAAGCGGATCTACATCTAACGATAGCGGACTGGAGCCGGGCGATTCGCGTGCGGTTTTCAAAAACGTAAATGTAGACATGCGCCAGTATAAAAAACTAAGGATGTTTTTACATGCCGAGGCGTTACCATCTGATGCAGACTCTGACCTGCCGGAAAATAATGCCCTTGTTAATGATGAGATAAAAGGTTTCCTTCGTTTTGGTAACGACTTTACCGATAACTTTTACCAGATAGAAAAAAGGTTACAGGTATCTGCATTTAACTCCAGTACCGAAGAGCAGGTGTGGCCGGAGGATAATGAGATACTGGTTTCATTGGCGGCGCTTACCAAACTTAAATTAATGGTAATAAACGGCACTGTGCCGGTAGAGCCAGATGCTAACGGGGTATATTTTGTAAATGCACACGATGTATTAGATTCGACTTTAAGCGAAGATATGGTTATTGGTATAAAAGGTAACCCTAACTTTGGATATGTGCGCACGCTAATGGTGGGTGTTAAAAACGGCACCGGCGAGGCTGGGGCTCCTGCCGCAAGGCATATTAGGGGAGAGGTATGGTTTAACGAACTTCGCTTGTCTGATATGGATAATAAAGGTGGTATGGCGGCTGTTGCCAGTATGGACACTAACTTTGCCGATTTTGCAACACTATCTGCCGCCGGTAACTTTAGCACTATAGGTTTTGGTACCATAGAGCAAAGCCCTAACGAACGTAGTAGAGAAGATACCCAGCAATACAGTATTGTTACCAATGTAAGCCTTGGTAAACTATTACCTAAAGACTGGCATATTAACCTGCCGTTTAACTACAGCGTGGGCGAAACAACTATTACACCGGAGTACGACCCATTCTATCAGGATGTAACGTTAGACCAAGTTATAGCTGAGGCTACAACCCAACAAGAAAAAGACAATGTTAAAAACAGAGCTATAGATTATACCAAGACAAAGAGTATCAACTTTATCGGGGTTAAAAAAGACAGGGCTCCTGAGCAAAAACAACACGTTTACGATCCGGAAAACATAACGCTTTCCTATTCATACAACCAGACAGATCACCACGATTACGAGATAGAAAGCCTGCTCGACCAACAGGTTAGGGTTGCTGCCGATTATAACTATGTTTTCCAGAGCAAGCCAATAGAGCCATTTAAAACTACTGCCTTTATGAAAAAAAGCCAGTACTGGAAAATGCTTAGCGATTTTAACTTTAACTACCTGCCGTCTAACGTATCGTTTAGTACCAATATAGTTAGGCAGTTTAACAGGCAGCAGTATCGTAATGTAGATGTAGAGGGTATACCTATTAACCCGCTATACCGTCGTAATTATTTCTTTAACTACCAGTACGGTTTTAACTATAATATTACTAAGTCACTTAAGTTTAACTATTCGGTTGCAACAAGTAATATCGTAAGAAATTACCTTAACGATCCTGATGCTACAGACGACACCGTATGGCAGGATTTTTGGAGCACGGGCGAGGCTAACACCCACACCCAGCAGTTTGTAATAAACTACGATTTGCCAATTAACAAGTTGCCAATGTTTAGCTTTGTAAAATCTACGTATAGCTATACCGGTAATTATAACTGGCTGCGTTCTACCGATGCATTGTCTCAGGCAACTGTTACAGATGATGATGGTAATGTTACGGGTATATACAATTTGGGTAATACCATACAAAATGCCAACTCGCATAAGCTTAATACATCACTTAACATGGACCTGTTCTATAAATATATAGGACTTGGCCCTAAAAAGAAACCAACCGCTAAAAACGCACCGCCGGCAGCTCCGCCTAAACCGGGTGAAAAAGTTACCGCTGCGCCTAAGGTTCAGGAAACGGGTAACCCGTTTGTTAATAGTCTTGTTGGAGTACTAACCAGTGTTAAGAATATCCAGATAAATTATACCGAGACTAACGGTACGGTATTACCGGGCTTCTTACCATCGGTAGGGTTCTTGGGTACATCTAAACCATCTGTAGGCTTTATATTTGGTAGCCAGGCCGATGTTAGGTACGAGGCCGCTAAGGCAGGTTATCTTACAAATTACGATCAGTACAACCAGAACTTTACACAGGTAAACACCAAGCAGTTAAACCTTACTGCCTCGATGGATCTTTTACCTGATTTTAAAATAGACCTTACGGCCGACAGAACATCGTCTGACAATTTCTCTGAGCAGTATGATGTTAGTGCAGATGGTACTTACAATCCGCGTTCGCCTTACAGCTATGGTAACTTCCAGATATCAACCATCCTTATAAAAACATCATTTAGCCAGAGTGATGTTAACGGGTCGGAGGCTTTTGACCAGATGCGTGAAAACAGGCTTGTAATAGCCAACAGGCTTGCAGAGCAATATTATGGTGTGCCGGCTGCATCACTGCCAAGGTATACGGCCGATTCTGATGCAAGTTCTTTTGCCAGTGCAAATGCAGGATATCCTATAGGCTTTGGTAAAAACAGCCAGTCAGTATTATTGCCATCGTTCCTTGCCGCTTATTCCGGCCAGGATGCATCAAGTGCTAAAACAAGCGCCTTTAGAGATGTGCCATTGCCAAACTGGGTAATTAAATACACCGGGTTAATGCGCCTTAAATTCTTTAAAGACAGGTTTAAGCGTTTCTCTTTACAGCACGGTTACAGGTCGTCATACAACATCAATTCTTACAGGTCTAACCTGGAGTACGATGCCGATGTTGCACAGCAGGATAATAACGGTGTGGGTAACTTTTACACCAAAAATATCATATCTAACGTAAACCTTACAGAGCAGTTTAATCCGCTTATGCGAATTGATTTTGAGATGAAAAACTCAATTAAAATTCTTGCCGAGGTACGTAAAGACCGTACGCTTAACATGAGTTTTGACAACAACCTGCTTACAGAGGTTAAGGGTAACGATTATGTATTGGGCCTTGGTTACCGTATTAAAGATGTTATTATCAACTCGAGCCTTGCAGATAACGTTAGTAATATTATTAAGAGTGATATTAACCTTAAGGCTGATTTTACACTTAGAAAGAACGAAACGATAGTGCGTTACCTGGATTATGATAACAACCAATTGGGTGGCGGACAGAACATCTGGTCGCTTAAATTTACTGCCGATTATTCGTTTAGTAAAAACCTGACTGCCATTTTCTATTACGACCATTCGTTCTCTAAAGCGGTTATATCTACGGCATATCCGTTAACTACAATTAGGTCGGGCTTTACGCTTAGGTATAATTTTGGTAATTAATTAAAAAACATTTTATAGTTATTTTTATAAAACATACATTTGCGAAAAACAAACTAACATGAATATACCTGCAGAATTAAAGTATACTAAAGACCACGAGTGGGTTAAAATTGAAGGCGACACAGCTACAGTTGGCATTACCGATTTTGCCCAGAAAGAACTTGGCGATATTGTTTATGTAGAGGTTGAAACATTAGACCAGACACTTGCTAAAGATGAAGTTTTTGGAACAGTAGAGGCTGTTAAAACAGTATCTGACTTATTTTTGCCCCTATCTGGCGAGATTGTAGCATTTAACGATGCGCTTGAGTCGAGCCCTGAAACTGTAAATTCTGATCCTTACGGAGCAGGTTGGATGGTTAAGGTTAAGATTTCTGACGAGTCTGAAGTTGCCGATCTTTTAAGCAGCGAACAATATAAAGAGCTTATAGGTGCGTAACAAATACTTTTGGGCGGCACTTTGCTGGACCGCAGGAATTGCGGTAAGCTGCCTGATTAGTATGAAAAATTTTCAGGACGAAAATTTAGACCTTGAGCATAAAGATAAATTTATACACGGCTCGTTTTACTTTGGTTTTACGGTGTTGTGGTATCTTTCGGCAAGAGCCAAAAATATAAGTGGTTTTAAAGCACGCGCTCTTGTTTTTACAGCGGCAGTTACTTACGGTATTCTTATAGAGGTTTGCCAGGAGCTGTTTACAAAAGACAGAAGTGCCGATGTACAGGATGCAATAGCAAACAGTACGGGTAGTGCCTTTGCCATTTTAGTTATCTGGCTTTTTGAGAAGATAAGAAATAAATAAACTAAGAATCCCACGCCAGTCGTGGGATTTTTGTTTTATACGATTTTAGGGTGTAGGGTGTTGAATACAACATCTATAAAACAAAAAACCTTCCCTGTTGGGGGAAGGCTTCTTTTTCATAGCAAATTTCGTAAAGGGCTTTTCTTTTTCATAGCAATTAAAAAATAAAACGGCCTTTATTTAAGTATTATATATAATAGACGTATGAAACCCCAAAAGGTTGCGTAAGGAGTGTAAAAAAAATAAGAACATTTTTTAACTGGCTTTTTTTAAATACCAAATGCTTTTGATAGTAAGCTTTTTGGCCTATCTTTGCGCCAGTTTTTGAAAACCAATGAAGATTATTTTGAACGTTTCAGACAACGAGGTTTCCCTCCGCTCGCTTTTTGCCGATTTTGTAGCCATTACTAAAGCAAGGCTCGCAATAAGTGTTGTATTCTCTTCGGTAGCAGGCTATTTATTAGGTGTGTCAGACGATTACCTATTTAACTGGGCTACGCTAATTATGCTAACCATTGGCGGCTACTGCATGGTAGGCGCATCTAATGTGTTTAATCAAATTATAGAAAAAGACCTGGATGCCCTTATGGACAGGACAAAAAACCGCCCTGTGCCTACTGGCAAAATATCGGTTAGAAATGCCTTTATCCTTGGGTCGGTACTTACCATTGCCGGTATTGGTATACTATATAGTATCAATCCTAAAACGGCAATGTTTGGTGCTATCTCTATATTTTTATATACCAGTATTTACACGCCACTTAAAACAGTTACACCACTTGCTGTATTTGTGGGTGCATTTCCCGGAGCCATACCCTTTATGCTGGGCTGGGTAGCTGCCACTAACGATTTTGGTATAGAGGCAGGTACACTTTTCCTGGTGCAATTTTTCTGGCAATTTCCGCACTTTTGGGCTATTGGCTGGTTTTTGTTTGATGATTATAAAAAAGGAGGCTTTTTTATGCTGCCTACGGGTAAAAAAGATAAAAAGACTGCACTGCAAATTATACTGTATACATCATGGCTTATTCTGGCATCGCTATTGCCGGCTACCGGTTATACGGGCGAACTTAAGCTTAGTATAGTATCTGCGGTAATTGTATTCCTGTTAGGAATATGGATGCTGGTATATGCGGTTAAGCTTTATAAAAAAATGGATGCAGTTACTGCAAAAAAACTTATGCTGGTTAGCGTGTCTTACATTTCGCTATTACAGGTAATATATGTATTAGATAAATTTATCAGGTAATTATGAAGTTTGAACAAGTAGGGGTAAGGATGACTGCCGAAGAATATAGCGAAAGAAACGCAAAATCTAAAAAGATGCTGTTGTGGTTTGCCATGGCAAGTATGTTTATGATGTTTGCCGGTTTAACAAGTGCCTATGTGGTTAGTACCTCCAGGCCAGACTGGCTAAACGATTTTGTATTGCCGCAGGCTTTTATGATAAGCACTGCTGTAATAGTGTTGAGTAGTGTTACATTCCACATGGCCAAAAATGCTGCTAAAAATAACAACCATTCCGGCGCAACAATGTGGCTTATGGCTACCCTTGCATTGGGTATTGGCTTTGTTGCGGCGCAGTTTTACGGGTTCTCTCAGGTAGTGGCATCGGGCTATTATTTTACCGGCCCGGAGAGTACGGTTACCACATCGTTTCTGTACATTGTGTCGCTTGTGCACATTGCCCACCTATTTGCAGGGCTTATTGTGCTTTTGGTGGTAATTTATAATCATTTTAAACAAAAATACAATTCTTCTCAAACCCTTGGTATAGAGTTGGGTGCAATGTTTTGGCACTTTCTCGATATTTTATGGGTATATTTGTTTTTATTTTTCTATTTCTACTAATAGAAAAAAAATGTAAATTTGAAAACTTTTTAACCTAATAACGTTTATGGCAGCGACAGTTACTTCTACAGCCACTACAGGCAAAACATGGGACGGCGGAAACGAGCCTATGGGTGCGAGCTATGGCAAATTAATGATGTGGTTTTTCATCATGTCAGATGCTCTTACCTTTTCAGGATTTCTTGCCGCTTATGGCTTCTCAAGATTTAAATTCATAGGTACATGGCCTATTGCCGACGAGGTGTTTACTCACTTTCCGTTTATGCATGGTGTAGAGGCACCAATGTATTACGTGGCCTTAATGACATTTATCCTAATCTTTTCATCGGTTACTATGGTTCTTGCAGTAGATGCAGGTCATCACCTTAAAAAAACAAAAGTGGCCGTTTACATGGCGCTAACTATTGTTGGTGGTTTTATATTTGTTGGGTCTCAGGCCTGGGAATGGAAAAACTTTATTGGTGGTGAATTTGGTGCTGTAGAAACTAAAGGTGGTGCTATACTACAATTTGTTAACAAAGAAGGCGAAAGAGTTGCTGTAGCGGATTTTGCTGCACACCTGCCTACATCAAGAGTTGATAAAACAAGAGCTAACGGTATTTGGTTTGAAGATGCTCCGGCACTTCCGGAATTTACTGTGCAGGAAGTTGCAGAAGGCTTAAAAGCAAATCCTGATGTATTGATCAGGACTGAGCATATTAATGCTAAAAAACAGAAAATCGTACTTAGCAGAGAAGAGTCGTTAGAGGCTATTAAAGGTGGTGCTTTATATGTAAAAGGTGCAAATCTTGAGCACAATGAATATGGCCACAAACTATTTGCTGATTTCTTCTTCTTTATTACCGGTTTCCACGGTTTCCACGTATTCTCGGGTGTTATCATTAACATCATTATTTTCCTTAATGTAATTTACGGAACTTACGAGAAAAGAAAGAGCTACGAAATGGTAGAAAAAGTTGGACTTTACTGGCACTTTGTAGATTTAGTTTGGGTGTTTGTATTTACATTCTTCTACTTAGTTTAATCAATAAATTTAAAAAGACATGTCACACGATACTCACGGTCATCACGAATCAAATCTTAAAAGGATCTGGACGGTTTTCGGAATACTTTCAGTTATAACTATAGTAGAGGTTATCTTTGGTATAGTTAAGCCGGATGCGTTGTTTTTAAACAGCCTTTTCCGCTTAAACCTTTTAAACTGGTTATTTATTATCCTTACGGTAGTAAAAGCATATTATATTATGTGGGCGTTTATGCACATTGAAGGCGAAAAAAGCAGCCTAAAATGGTCGATAGTTGCTCCATTAGTGTTCTTAATTATCTATTTAGTGTTCATCTTACTTATAGAAGGTAATTATATTTTTGATGTGTTTCATGAATCCCAATATAAATGGATTTTCTAAAACATATATCATAAAAAAGGCGGTTATTTCAACCGCCTTTTTTAATTTTGTACCGGTACATTTTCACCACACAGTATGAAAAAAAAAATAGTTCTTCTTTGCCTTCTGGCGCTACCCTTAATGCTCTATATTTATTTTTCGCTGGTTAAGCATAACTCACTTTTTTTACCGGTAATTAATAAACAACTGGCAGAACTGCCCGAGGGTAAAACCCTGGATTCTTCTGCAGTTGTACTTAAAGGCAAAATAACCATTATTGGCTTTTTAGGCAATAATATAAAAGCCCGCGAAGAAAGCATCTTTAATATTAACCAAAAGGTTAATGCCAAATACAAAGACTTTAATGATTTCCAGATCGTGATGTTGGTGCCCGAGGGTACCGAAGATCAGGTAAAATCGGTAGCATTGGGACTTAAAACCATGGCCGATATTAGCAACTGGAAGTTTTTGTTTGCAAAACCTGCCGATATTAAAACATTTTATGCGTCTTTAAAAGCTACTGAGCCAATGGATGCCAGCGGCGGTAATTCAAGTATTTTTATTATAGATAAAGACGGTAACCTTAGAGGGCGCAACGGGCAATCTAAAACCGGTAAAGACGAATTTAAGAACAGCTACAATGCTTTCTCTGCATCAGAGCTTAGTAATGAGCTTACAGATGATGTAAAGATCGTTTTGAGGGAATACCGCCTTGCCCTCAGAAAAAACCTGCCTAAAGGCGTTAAAAGGGAAATTTAGTTACATGAAAAATAAATCATACATAGGTATATCTTTTATAGTATTGATATTTGGCATTTGGGCTGTGCCTAAAATTGTGGCCCGCTTTCAAAAATCTGATTTGGTAGAAATTGGCCCGGTTCCGCATTTTGAGCTGACCGACCAGGATGGCAAAAAAATATCAGATAAAGATTATTTGGGTAAAGTATATGTGGTGGAGTTTTTTTTTAGCACCTGCCCGTCTATTTGCCCGATCATGAACCAAAGCATGCTTAAACTTCAGGACGAATATTACGGTAACCCGCAATTCGGGTTGGCCTCTATTACTATAGACCCCGTGCACGATACGCCACAGGTTTTAAAAGCCCATGCAGAAGAATTAGGTGCTAAACATTATAACTGGCATTTTTTAACCGGAGATAAAGAATATACGTTTAACCTTGCACAAAAAGGGTTTAACCTTTATGCAGGAGAGAATAGTAAAGTGGCAGGTGGTTTTGAGCATTCGGGTCAGTTTGCACTTGTAGATAAAGATGGTAACATCCGTAGCCGTAAAGATGCTTATGGCAACCCAATTACCTATTACGACGGGTTGGAAGAAGCCGGTGTAAAAGCAATTAAAGAAGACATTAAAAAATTATTAGCAGAATAATGGACAATACAATTAATAACGCAGAAACCAAATATAACAAGTGGATAACTGCAGTATCTATAATTATACCTATTGCAGTGGCAGCACTATTTGGAGTTAATTTAAGAAAACTGGGTTTTAATGTGCAGCCACTCTCTTTTCTACCTCCTATTTATGCTACAATAAATGGCCTTACAGCTATAGTATTGTTTATGGCGGTCTCGGCTATTAAAAAGGGTAACCGTGTGTTACACGAGCGCCTTGTAAAGGTAGCGATAGCTTTTTCTATTAGCTTTTTGGTTATGTATGTGGCCTACCACATGACGGCTGATAGTACTGCCTTTGGAGATACTAATCATAACGGGGTAATAGACGAGGCTGAAAAAATTGCAGTTGGGCCTATAAGGTTCCTTTACTATTTTATACTGCTTACGCACATTGCATTATCAGTAATAATAATACCCTTTGTACTTATTACCTATGTACGGGGGCTTGCAGGTAATTTTGAGAGGCACAAAAAAATATCGCGTATTACCTACCCAATGTGGATGTATGTTGCTGTTACAGGTGTAATTGTTTATTTAATGATCTCTCCTTATTACAATCATTAATATGAAAGCCTCTCAAAAAATAATAGCAGTAATGGCACTGTTTGCTTTTTCGGCTACAGCCAATGCACAATGTGCCATGTGCCGTGCAGCCTTAGAGAGTAGCGACCAGGGCATTAAACCGGAGTCGGTTAACGATGGTATTGTGTACTTAATGATATTTCCGTACCTGTTGGCGGCCCTGTTGGGTTACGCTATTTACAGGTTACGGAAACAAAAAAAGCAGAAGCAGGCTGCATAGCCTACTTCATGCCATCTATCTTTAAGTCTATCTTGCCCGATCCTTTTATAAAGGCTATGATAGCGTTGTTGGTTAGTTCGAGCTTATCAAAAACAAAATCGTCTAAAGTGCCGTTTACAAATATTCCCGGCATAGGCGAATAGTTGTTTAAATACGGTTGTAGGTTTTTCTTGCCTTCTTCTAAATTTTCTTTTATTGAGTAACGGCAGCTTTCCTGTATCTTTTTTAGGATGATGCCTTCGGCAAGCCAGTTGGCGGTTTTTAGCAGTACACTTTTGGTGTTAAGCACATAATCCATCTGGTCAAAGTAAATTTCTTTGGTAACGGCATTATAGTTAGGATATCCAGAAAGGTAAATTGTTCCGTTAATACTGCCTGTCATATCCAGGGCAATAATCATTTTGCTGTCTTTGCTCCACATGTCTACTTTCTGAACGGTAACTTTTCGTTTTCCCGATCCAAATTCCTGACCCTGAAAGTTCTTGGTAACAATACGCGAAGCGCTCTCGTAAGTAGAGACTGCTGCCACAACCGCGCTTACTTTCTCCGGCATTTTACTTACCGCTTTAAGGGTAACATTCTCTTTCTTAAAGTTAGATTTTGGTTGCTGACCAACTGTGGTTTCCATGGTGCACTTAAGTCCCATTTCCATGGTAATTTGCTTTTTAGAAAGTACAGCATCGGTAACATATAATTCTACCGGAACCATTTTAAACCACGTTTCGTACTGCTCGCTGGTTAAAAATGGAGTACTTAATTTTTCTAAAGCATCCAAAACCTGTGGCTTAAAATCTACCGATTTAATAATGGCAGCATCCAGCTTATCTTCTATTTTAGATTTAAATAGTTTAACAGCAGGGTTTATCAGGTAAGTAATGGCAACTTTTTGCCCGGCTATAGTTACTGTAGGGCTTTCTTTCCACTCCAGTGACTGTAGTTGGGTATCGGTATTCATTTTCCAGTTGGTAAGGCCCACTTTACTTACAAAAGTAACAACGCCATCAAGGTTAAACTCGCGGGTATCGTGCAGGTCCATGCCCAGGGCAGATGTGCCGTAACGTACATTCGCGATAATTTTTATAGGCACTACAGATTGTAATTTACCATTTTGCTCGGTAAATTTAATAGGTGCCGTTTTAACAACCTTCATGGCAATATTATCGTCTTCCAATACTTTATCTTCGTAAATAACGCCGGTAAATAGCTTGTTAAGCTGGGTCTCAATATCAGCAAGGCCAATGGTAACGGGCAGGTTGATGAATGATGTAGACGACTGGTATACAACATCGGTAGTGTTGCCGGGCTCGGGCTTTAACGCATCAATACGTTTTGTGGCTGAGCAGCCGGTTAGCAAAAGTGCTAAAAATAGCGCAGATAGCAGTTGGGGTTTCATAAAGAGGTGATTGAAAATAATTTTGCAAAATTAACGTTTATTTGTAACAAAAACATCAGAGGGTAGTCTAATGAAATGATAATCTCCATGGGGGAGTTGTTATTATTTAATAAATTTGTCAACCTTTTGGGTAATCATAGCTTATGAATAACAAATTTTACGCTGCATTTATTATTGTTTTAATGCTTTTTAGCACCTCTATCCGTGCCCAGGACAAGAAAAAATGGACATTGGAGGAGTGTGTAGATTATGCAATTAAAAACAATATTTCTATAAAGCTGTCGGGCCTTGATGCACGCTTAGCTAACGTAAGCACTAAAGATGCCCGCGGTGCTTTTTTGCCTACGCTAAACGCACAGGGGTCGCACTCCTGGAATATTGGTCTTAACCAGAACATAACCACCGGTTTGCTCGAAAACCAGACTACTCAGTTTACCTCTATAGGATTAAATATGGGTATTGATATTTACAACGGCCTGCAGAATATTAACAGACTGAGCAGGGCAAGGCTGGCATCGGTATCGGCACAATACCAGTTGGTAAAAATGCAGGAAGATGTAGCGCTTAACGTAGCCAATGCGTATCTGCAAATACTTTTTAATAAAGAAAACCTAAAAGTGCAGCAACAACAGTTGGCTTACGATACCCAGCAAATGGACCGTACACAACAACTTGTAGATGCCGGTGTGGTACCACAGGGCGATTTGTTAGATGTTAAGGCTACCGTTGCTACCGATAATCAGAAATTTATTGCTGCCCAAAATGCGCTTTTATTATCTAAGCTTAGCCTGGCGCAGTTAATGCAACTGGAAAATTTTCAGGATTTTGATACCGACGATAAAGATTATCCGGCGGACGATAGCGGTGTTTTACTGCAACAGGCTGCTGATATTTACAAAAAAGCAAGGGAGCAGCGTACCGAATTAAAAGTAGCTAAAGCCAACGTGGCTGTAGCCGAAAAAGATGTTAAGATTGCTAAAGGCGTTTACCACCCAAGGCTACAGGGGTTCTACAGCTTTACAACACGTGCTGCGTACTCTGACAGGGTTATTGGGTCGCAGGTTAACGTTGCTAACCCTACATCGGTTATAGGATATATAGAGGGTAGCGACCAGTTGGTGGTTACTAATAACTACCAGCCTATTCTGGGCAGGAGGGCACCTATTTTCGACCAGTTTTCAGATAATAAAGGACACTCGTTCGGCTTGTCTTTAAACGTGCCCATACTTAACGGTTTTACGGCAAGAAATGGGGTAGAGCGTGCCAAGATAGAACTGGAACGGTCTAACTTTACGTTGCAGCAAACAGAGCTGGAACTGGAAACTAATGTATATACCGCTTATACCGACGCCCAGGGAGCTCTAAACTCTTACGAGGCCGCCAAAGTTACCATGCAGGCCCGCGAAGGCTCTTTTAATTATGCCAAAGAAAGGTATGAGGTGGGTTTAATAAATGTTTTCGACTTTAACCAGGCGCAAACTTTATTTGTTAACTCACAGTCTGAAGTTTTACGAACCAAATACGATTTTATATTCCGAATTAAAATTCTTGAATTTTATTTTGGAGTGCCAATATATAATAAACCATAACCATGTCTAAAAAAACTATTTACTATTTGTTAGGTGCTGTTGCGATTGTAATTGTGTTGCTTGTTGTGCTTAAACAAACGGGCTCTATTGGCAATAACGACAAAGGCAAAGAGGTAGAAACAGCTGTTGTAAAGCAAATAACATTAACCGAGACAGTGTCGGCTACGGGTAAGGTACAGCCCGAAATTGAGGTGAAAATATCATCGGAAGTTTCCGGCGAAATTATTGAGCTTCCTATAAAAGAAGGTCAGGCTATTAAAAAAGGCCAGTTACTGGTACGTGTAAACCCAGATCTTTACGAGAGTGGCTACAGCAGGAGTACAGCATCATTATCTACAGCCAAAGCAGGGTTAAGCCAGGCAGATGCACAACTTAAAGAAGCCAAAGCCAATTACGACCGTAATAAAAAACTATTGGATAAAGGTGTTATCTCAAAATCTGAATGGGATAAGATAGTATCTGCTTACGAAGTTGCCCAGGCAGGTAAGCAATCAGCCTATTATAACGTGCAGAGTGCCGGCGCTACGGTTACTGAAGCTCAGGATAACCTTAACCGTACAACCATTTACTCTCCGGTAGACGGTACTATTTCTAAACTGGATACCGAACTTGGCGAGCGTGTTTTGGGTACGCAGCAAAATATTGGTACAGAAATTCTTCGCGTTGCAAACCTTAATAACATGGAGGTTGAAGTAGATGTAAACGAAAATGATATTGTAAAGGTAGAGATAGGTGATGATGCCGAAATTGAAGTGGATGCTTATCTTAAACGTAAATTTAAAGGTACGGTTACCAGTATATCCAATTCGGCGAGCAGCGACCTTACGGCCGACCAGGTTACTAACTTTAAAGTAAAAGTGCGTATTCTTAAAGAGTCGTATGAAGATATGCTTAAGGGTAAACCGGTTAATTTTTCGCCGTTCAGGCCGGGAATGACGGCTACTGTAGATATTATTACAGAGCGTAAAGAAAATATTATTGCGGTGCCTATTAGTGCTGTGGTAGTTAAAAGTGATACTACTTCGGTTAAACGCGATGTGGTAAAAGAACTTGAAGAAAAAGAACAGGAAAAGAAAACAGGCGAAGCCGGTAAAAAATATGAATGCGTATTTGTAAAAGTAGGCGATAAGGCTGTGCTTAGGCCTATTACCACAGGTGTTCAGGATGATACGAATATAGAGGTAATAACCGGCCTTAAAAAGGGAGATGAGGTTATTATTGGTCCGTATACACTGGTTACCAAAGAGCTTAATGCCAATGATAAAGTTGTGGTTAAGCCCAAAACTCCATAATATAAAATGACTTATATTTTAAATATAGAAACGGCTACCAAAAACTGTTCTGTAGCGTTGGCTAAAGACGGTGCCGTAGTTGCTCTTAAAGAATTTGCAGGCGAGGGCTATGCGCATGCCGAAAAACTGCATGTTTTTATTGAAGATGTGCTTACTCAGGGTAATATTACCTTTAAAGACCTTAGTGCTATTGCTGTTAGTATGGGGCCTGGCTCTTATACCGGATTGCGTATAGGGGTTTCGGCGGCAAAGGGGCTGTGCTACGCCCTTAATATCCCCTTAATAGCAATAGATACCTTAGAGCTGCTTGCGCTTAAAATAAAGGTAAATGAGGGTGCTATTATACCCATGATAGATGCCCGCCGTATGGAGGCTTATACTGCCATTTTTGATAAAGACTACAACAAGGTTAGGGAAACCAAAGCCGAAATAATATCTGAAAACTTTTTTGATGCTATAGCCGGTATTATTCACCTTATTGGCGATGGTGCTGCTAAATATGCCCAGGTGCTGCCTGCTGGCAAATTTGTGTATCACGAAGATGTGCTGTATCCATCGGCTAACGAAATGGCACAACCGTCGTTTAACAAATACAAAATAAGCGACACCGTAGATGTCGCTTATTTTGAACCTTTTTATCTAAAAGATTTTATTGCCGGAAAGTAATTACAGTATTGTTTCTACGTAGTTAGAAAGTTTTACTAAGTCGCCTTCTTTTTCTAAATCAATGCTGTTTTTCTTAATAAATTCAAGAACTTCTTTGTTTTTGCCGGGTACTAATTTTGCAAACTCCTTTTTGTTAGAAAAGAATACAGGCTCTTTGCCTTCAAGCTTTATATAAAACTCGTCGTCTGCTTTTTTGTAGTTGGCAGGTTTGTAAACCTGGTAGCTGTTAGACGGGAAAAACTCCTGTGTCATGGTAACACGCTCTCTTTTGAATATAGACGCTTTAGGGCTCTCTTTAACCACTACAAGGTAGCCGTTTGATGATTTGCCATCTTCGGTAGTGTAATCTACCAATACGTATTTTTTATCTTCAGATACAAATGTAATGGTAGCATTAGGATCTTTAGGAACCGATTGTGCGGCACCACCATCTTTAGGGTTATTCATCTCGAAATAATCGCCATAAGCGTTATAACGTAGTAGTGTAGTTGTTTGAGATCCTGAAATTTTAGCAGGCATAAACTTGTCGTTAACAAACATAGAGCCTGTTGCAGCCTCACTCTTTTCTCTTGAGGTAGTTACAGACCTTCCATCAGAATTTCCGGGTCTTGAACTTACCTGTGCGCTTGCCGTTATGGTTGCAAATGCAGCAAATACTGTAAGGATAAAAGTTAATTTTTTCATTGTCATGGGGTGATAAACAGTAATAATAAATTTAAAAGGCCAAATATACTTTATATAATCGTTTAAGAAAAAAGTATCGAGTTACTAATTAGTAATTTTAACAAAAAACATGCCATTTAAACGGTATCAGTACGGTTATATTGTGCCAATAAATTATTTTTTATCCGGATTCTTTACCAAAATATCACGTTGGGGGTATGGTATCTCAATGCCTGCCTGGTCAAACGCTGATTTTATATTCTCGTAAAAATCAGATACCATAGCGCCATATTTTGGCCTTTCTGCCCATAAAAATACCACAAGGTCTACAGAGTTTTCGGCAAGGGCCTTAATTTCTATCCCCGGAGCCGGCTCTGTTAATATCTTCGAATCTGATTTTATAGTAGCCTTAATAACATCTTTAACCTGTTTAAGGTCGCTGCCGTAGCCCACGCTTAAAACCACTTCGGCACGGCGCAATTCTTCCTGGCTAAAGTTTTTAATAGTATTGTTAGATAGTGTACCGTTAGGCAAATACACCACCTGGTTGTTAGACGTTATAAGCTTGGTACTAAATATCTGGATACTGTTTACTGTGCCGCCCTGGCCCTGCGCCTCTATATAATCGCCTACCCTAAAAGGTTTAAACAATATAATAAGTAGCCCACCCGCAAAGTTGGATAACGAACCCTGTAACGATAAACCAATGGCAATACCGGCAGCACCTATAGCCGCAGCAAAAGTGGTGGTTTCTACACCCAGTGCACCAATAACAGCCACAAAAATAAAGGCACGCAATATCCAGGTGGCAACATCGAGCACAAATTTAAGCAGGGTAGGGTCGTGGTCTGCCGCTTTGGTCATAAGCCCGGTTATTACCCTCCTGAAAATTTTGATGATTATAATACCCGCAATTAAAATTAGTATAGCCTTTAATACATTGGGTATGTAGCTTATAATGGCATCTGTAAACTGGTGTATGTATTGCTGTACCTGGGTTTCTTCTGCTTTTACTTTTGTTTCCTGAAACATATATTATAACTTTAAATCGTTTAGTGTGGTATTTATATTGGTTGTTGGTGCATTGCATGCCCTGTTTTGGCAAACATAAAACATTAGGCTATTATTTACAAAACGGTTTTGTAAAAATGGCAGCGTAGAGTCTGCTGTGGCACCTGCAATGAGTACGTGCGGCAGGTAATGGCTGTTGATTTCTTTGATGGCTGTGGAGGCCTCTTCGCCGCATACTGCAAGCTCTTTATTATCGGTCGAGAGGTCTAACCACAAATTAAGCCAATTGGAATACGCCGAAGCGTAATCCATATTAGGGGTTACAAGATAAAGCATCTGTAAAGCTACTTTCTCATAATAGCCATTATCAAACAAAAGGCTCAGCTTATAGAGTACATTGGCTAAAACCGAATTGGATGCCGGTATTACGTTATCCTCAGTCTCATAATGCGGGGCAACCAACTGTTCTCCATCCGCCGATGCAAAGGTAAAGAATTGCTTTTCGGGGTCGTAAAAATGCTCCAGGCAATAATCCGTCAGTTGTTTGGCGTAGGTAAGCCATTTTTCTTCGAGCGTGGCCTGATAGAGTGCAATAAAAGCATCGGCGGTATGGGCGTAGTCTTCTAAAAAGCCATTTATTTTAGCAGTACCATTTTTATAGGTACGCCACAGGTGTCCATCGGGGTGCCATAAGGTATCTATAATAAAGGCGGCATTTCTTCTGGCGGCTGCCAGATATTGTTCATCGCCTAAGGCTTTATACGCATCGGCATAGCCTTTAAGCATAATCGCATTCCACGATGTTAGTATCTTATCATCAAGCCTTGGCTTGGCGCGAAGCTCGCGCACTGCATACAGTTGCTTCTCCCAATCCCATTTTTTTTGCTGTAGTGCTTCCGCAGAAATGCCTGCTTCGGTTGCGATAGCTTCCAGCGCCTGCCCTTGTATCAATACAAATTTGCCATCTTCCCAAAACCCGAATTCGTTAATATTAAAAATTTCCGAAAACAGGTCAAAGTCGGCGCCAAGTAAATCTTTAAGCTCCTGTTTTTCCCAGGCATAAAAAGCACCTTCTTCAAGATGGCCTACCGTGTTAAGGCTATCGGCATCAAGTGCGCTGTAAAAAGCACCGTTTTCATCGGTTAGTTCGGTCTCAATAAAAAAGTGCGTCTTTTCTATTACTTCTTTATAGAGCGGGTTTTTATCGCGCTTATACGCATCGGCATACAGGCTCATAAGCTGGCCGTTATCGTACAGCATTTTCTCAAAATGGGGCACATGCCACTCCATATCTACAGAGTAGCGCGAAAAACCACCACCCACGGTATCAAACAAACCGCCCCAGGCCATGCGCTTCAGGGTAAGATCGGTAAAATCCAGTAACTCCTGTGTTTTGGTCTGAAAGCCATAACGCTGTAAAAACAGGTAATTGTTGGGCAGCATAAACTTGGGTGCGCGTGCATAGCCGCCATAATCCCAGTCAAAGCTTTTAGCCCACTTTTCTACCAACGGCTTAATATTGGCAGGGTGCGGAATTTCGCCCTGTGTGGTTGGGGTAACCAAGCCAATGTGTTGTATGCCCTCCAATAATTTTTCAGCATAGTCTTCCATTTTAGCGGGTTCGGTAGCAAACAATTCCTGCAATTGGTTGAGGGCTTCCATCCATGCATTTTTCCTGAAATAGGTACCACCCCAAACCGGGCGTCCGTCCGGCAATAATATCACATTCATGGGCCAGCCTCCCTGTCCCGTCATAAGCTGTACAGCTTTCATATAAGTGGCATCTACATCGGGGCGTTCTTCACGATCTACTTTTATAGATATAAAATGGCTGTTCATAACTTCGGCCACCTCGTTGTCTTCAAAACTTTCGTGCTCCATAACGTGGCACCAATGGCACGCCGAATAGCCCACACTTACAATTATAAGTTTGTTTTCGGTTCGTGCCTGCGCAAGCGAATCCTGGTTCCAGGCTTTCCAGTGTATTGGGTTGCCGGCGTGTTGCAACAGGTAAGGGCTTGTTTCGAGGTGGAGTAAATTCATGGTTGTGTTTTAAAGCCTTAAAATTACTAAAACCATAAGGGGCGGCAAAGTTTTTAAGAAAACAAAAACGGCATGCCCTAATTAAATTAAACAAGTCATAAATGTTTCTTAATCAGCATGATTCCGTAATTCGGCTGTATAATTATATAAAACGTATGAGTGGTAAAGCGCGGATATTTGTTAGCTAATGTAAGATTATTAAGTAAAAAACAGAAAAAAACTATGCAAACCACAACCACCAAAAACAATGCCGTGACACCCAGACAACCTGTTGCTACTAATGCTACTAACCAATACGATCTGGTGGTTTTTTGCCACCTTCGTTGGGATTTTGTGTACCAAAGGCCGCAACACATTATCAGCCGTATGGCTAAAGATCAAAAAGTTTTATTGATAGAAGAACCCTGGTTCAGGGAGCACGAAGCCACAAGCAGGCTTACCGCCATAAACCCTAACCTGCATATTTTACAGCCCAACGTTAAGAGTATTGAAGATATAGCAGCCATACTGCCCAACTATGTGGGTAAAAATGTTGCCACGGGCTGGTTTTATTCGGCATCGTTTGTGCCGCTTTTAAGCTATTTTGAATTTGATACCATTATTTACGACTGTATGGACGAGCTGTCTTTATTTAAAGGCGCCCCCGAAAAGCTTATTGAGCAGGAACAGTTTTTAATGGCTAATGCCGATGTGATGTTTACGGGTGGAAAATCGTTATACGAATCTAAGATGATGCACCATGATAATGTACATTGCTTTCCAAGCTCTGTAGATTACGATCATTTTGCACAGGCACAAAACGGTATTGCGCTTCCGCAGGATATTGCCAATATAAAAGGGCCCATAGCCGGTTATTTTGGCGTGATAGACGAGCGTATTAATCTGGACATGCTTAACGATGTAGCCCTGCTTAAACCCGATGTAAGTTTTGTTATGATAGGCCCGCTTGCCAAAATTGGCGAGCACGATTTACCACGACAGGCCAACATACATTACCTGGGTATGAAAGATTATAAAGAGCTGCCGGGATACCTTAAAGCATTTTCAGTAGCGCTTATGCCCTTTGCCCTAAACGATGCCACCAAATACATAAGCCCAACCAAATCGTTAGAATATATGGCGGCAGGCAAGCCAATAATTTCTACTGCTATTAAAGATGTGGTGCGCGATTACAGCACCTGTATAATGATTGTAGAATCGGCTGATGAATTTGCCACGGCTATAGATGCTGCCTTTTCGGTAGCGCACAATGCTATAATTGAGCAGGAGTACAGCAACATTTTAAAGAAAACATCATGGAATGCCACAGTAGAAAAAATGAGAGCCTTAATTAAAACCGCAGCAAGATCATGATAAACGCTAACATAGTAATTATTGGGGCAGGCATATCGGGCGCGGTGCTGGCCGAACGTTATGCACGTTTAGGCAAGAAAGTGCTTATAATAGAAAAACGCGACCACATTGCAGGCAACTGCTACGATTATATAGACCATAACGGCATATTGGTTTCTAAATACGGGGCGCATCTTTTTCATACCAACGAAGAGGATGTGTGGCAATATGTAAACAAATTTACCCAATGGTACCCTTGGGAACACAAGGTAATTGCCGATGTAGAAGGTCAGTTGGTACCCATACCGGTAAACATTACTACGGTTAATACATTATTTGGCACCACCATTACCAACGAAACCGAGATGAAAGAGTGGCTCGATGTTAACCGCCTTGCCATACACGAACCTAAAGACGGCCGCGAGGCAGCTCTTAATAAAGTGGGCCCGGTGCTGTACGAAAAAATGTTTAGGCACTACACCAAAAAGCAATGGGATAAATATCCCGAAGAACTGGATGCATCGGTTTTGGACCGTATACCGGTACGTACTAATTATGACGATCGTTATTTTTCTGATAAATACCAGGCATTGCCTGTGGGCGGTTATACAAAATTGTTCAAGGGTATATTAGACCATCCTAATATTGAGGTACTTTTAAATACCGACTTTTTCGATATTAAAGATACCGTTACCGGATATGAGAAATTGTTTTACACCGGCCCGGTAGACCGCTACTTTGAGTTTAAGCACAGCCTTATAGACAAGCTGGAATACCGCTCTATAAACTTTGTAAGCGAAACTGTTGATGCCGAATATTTTCAGGAAAATTCGGTGGTTAACTATCCGGGCGAGGAAGTAGATTTTACGCGTATTATAGAGTACAAGCATTTTGGTAACCAGCAATCGGCTAAAACTACTATTGTAAAAGAATTTACTACCGATGAAGGTGATCCATACTACCCGGTGCCCAACGCTAAAAACCAGCTGATCTACGAGAAGTACAAGGCCGAAGCCGATGCCCTTACCGACGTGTATTTTGTAGGCAGGCTGGCCAATTACAAGTACTTCAACATGGATCAGGCATTTAAAAATGCACTTGAATTATTTAATGAATTAGAAGTAAATTCTTTGGAAGAGCAAAACTTAAACCAGGCGGCGGTATGAGTACCTTCAGCTCCTTTTTTATGGGAGGCTATGAGTGTGCCGACCATATAAACCGTTCCGGCGAGCGCATTAATTTATTGGAAGATACCCAACATGATACCCGCGCCGCACAGGATTATAAAGACCTTGTAAGTATTGGCATAACAGTAGCCCGCGAGGGTATTTGCTGGAGCGCGGTAGAAACAGCGCCGTATACGTTTGATTTTACTGAGGTTGAGAACCGTATTAAAGCTGCCGAGGCCGCAGGTGTACAGCTAATTTGGGATATGTGCCATTTTGGCTACCCCGATGGCATTTACCCCACACACCCACATTTTTGTAACAGGTTCGCAGCATTGTGCGGTGCCTTCGCTACCTTTTATAAATCGGTTACCAGCGGG
Source organism: Flavobacterium subsaxonicum WB 4.1-42 = DSM 21790 (assembly GCF_000422725.1). Classification (GTDB taxonomy): domain Bacteria; phylum Bacteroidota; class Bacteroidia; order Flavobacteriales; family Flavobacteriaceae; genus Flavobacterium; species Flavobacterium subsaxonicum. The sequence goes on along the minus strand of NZ_AUGP01000017.1, from coordinate 585,645 downwards.
CCGCTTTTTGTAGTGCCCATAAACGAGATAAGCTTTTTGTCGTGGCATTCCGGCGATGTGCGCGGTACTGTTCCCTTTGCCGTAAACTGTGGGTGGGATATTAAATACCACCTGTGCAGGGCGGCTATTATTGGCATACGGATGCTAAAGGAAGCCGACCCCGATTGCCGTATTGTGCTGGTGGAGCCACTGATAAAGATTCACCCACGGGAGGAAGATGATCTGGAGCATATCTTTAATCTTAACGAACACCAGTTCCAGGCAATGGATATTATTGCAGGGAGGATGTGTCCGGAACTTGGAGGTAGCGAAGACTACCTGGACATACTGGGCTTTAATTACTACTGGAACAGCCAGTGGGAAAACGGCGTTGGCACCCTGCCGTGGCCGGAGACAGAGCCGAGAAGGGCATCTGTAGCGGCGTTACTTCAAATGGCGCACAATCGTTACAACAGGCCGTTGTTTTTATCGGAAACCGGGCATTTTGGCTCGGGCCGCGCCCTATGGATAGAAGAAATTACCGATGAGTGCATTACCGCAATAAACAATGGCGTGCAATTGTTGGGCATGTGTATTTATCCGGTTATAGACCGCCCTGATTGGGATGATTTAACCGTGTATCACGACTGTGGTATCTGGGATATGGACGAATATAAAAACCGTATTCCGCACATCGATTCTATAGAAGCCATATTAGATTGCCAGAAGCAGATTACTACCTGCTTAAATAACTATGCTGATGCAGAAATATTGAGTTTAACTTCTGCGGAAGCACTCTATGATAACACACGCACCATTCAAATTATTGACTAAATATCTATTTTTTTTTGTCTGTGGCTAATAGCATTGTATTAAAAAACTGACTATATTAGTTGTGTAATAACATGCTGATTATGAATACATCTGTACTTTACCAAACCCCCACTTTTGTAATTGTAGCAATCCTTTTTGTTTTAATGCTGTTGTTTAACCGCATTGGCTTTAGTATTCATAAAAGGCAAATTGCTAAAAATCCGGAAAGCGCCTCTGATGGTTTGGGCCCGGTAGAAGGCTCGCTACTGGGGTTATTAGCCTTGCTACTGTCGTTTACCTTTGGCATGTCGGCCTCGCGATCTGATGCGCGCAGGCAGGCAATTGTACAGGAAGCAAATGATATTGGTACTGCTGTGCTGCGTGCCGACCTGTATCCGGATAGTATAAGAACAGCATTAAGGGCTGATTTTAAACAGTATGTCGAGGCGCGCATTGCGTATTATCAGTCGGGTACAGATGCGGATAAGAATCAGGAGGCTATTAAAAAGGCAGTAAAATATTCTGATAAAATATGGGTAGCCGTAGTGCAGCAGTCTCAGGATAAAGAAAACACACTCAGGTCGCAACAAATGATCCCTGCCCTTAACAGTATGATAGATATAGTAAGCACCGGCGATGCGACTAAAAATGCCACGGTGCCCGATTCCATCTTTTGGTTTTTATTTCTTTTAATAATTACTGCCAGCCTTATAGTGGGCTACAGCAACAACGGTAAAAAAATAAACCATTTTATAGTAAGCGGCTTTGCATTGATGACGGTGCTTACCGTTTTCCTGATAATGGACCTGGACAGGCCCCGCCGCGGTATTATTAATACCGATGCATCGGTCCAAAATATTATAAGCCTAAGGGATATGTTTAAAGAATAAAAAACAAACCCCGCCTGTAGGGCGGGTTAGTGTCTAATGGTTGCAGTAAATTATTTTTTCTTGCCAAATAATTTATCTAACTGTTTTTTTGTAATAAACTGTGTACGACCTGCTACCGATCCGCTTTTAGTAACATCGTGAGATATTTGTACATTAACAATACCTAAACTCTTTACTGTTTTAATGTAGATGGTGTTCATTTGTAATTCAACTTTAATTTCGCCCTCTTTTTTATCTTCAAAACTTTTAGCAATTAAAGCATAAAGATCTTCAAATTCAGTGTTAAGGATTATAAATGATTTATATTCATCAATGTTAGGGTAGTCCATATCGCGGTAAAGAAATAAGTAGTTATCCGGATACTGGCTAATTAAAATTTGTGTTTTACCCATAGGGGCTACTTTGCCGATTTCTACAGGGTCTTTAACTTCAGATGTTTTTAATTGTGCAGATGCTAAAGAGGTTACAAACAGTACTAATAGTAAAGTAAATTTTTTCATTTTATAGTGTCTTTAAATTGGTGCAGCAAATATAAACGAATAATTATATAATTTATAAAATAAAATTGGCGGTTTTCCGCTTGCATATTATAAAATTTATGCTACTGTTGTATGTTTTTTTGCTATTTTTACACCAATGAAAAAGGCAAAGCACATTATAACCGCATTACTATCAGTTTATTTACTGGTACTTATGGTTATGCCATGCAGCGATGCCCATACCCAAATGGGGAGAGACACCACTGCACACTTTTCTAAAGCAGATAGCCACCACGACCATACCGACCTTTGCACTCCTTTTTGTGTATGCTCAGGTTGTATTGCAGCCATAGTGCTTCAACCTGCCTTAGAATTCAGCCTACTGAATTTTGATGTACCTGCTAAAGAGCCGGTTAATTTTTACGAGTCGGTTGCTTCTTCCTTTTACGGCTCCATCTGGCAGCCGCCCCAAATAGTATAATGATGATCCCTGCCTGAGTGCGGGGTGTATTTACAATTAGTTTAGCCAGCCTGGCTAAGCAGCTATCATTATATATTATAATCCATGTTAGATAAGATTATTCATTTCAGCATCCATAATAAGTTTATTATAGGGCTGTTTACCCTGGCATTAATTGCCGTGGGCAGCTATTCGGCATACAACCTGCCCATAGATGCCCTGCCCGATATTACCAATAACCAGGTACAAATTATAACCAGTTCGCCCACACTTGCAACGCAGGAGGTAGAGCAGTTTATTACCTACCCCATAGAACAGGCTGTTAAGCCCATACCCAATGTAATAGAGCTGCGTTCCATCAGCCGCTTTGGGCTAAGCGTAGTTACTGTAGTTTTTAAAGAAGACGTAGATATTTACTGGGCGCGTGCTCAGATATCCGAACGTATTAAAGAAGCCGAAGAGGTAATGCCCAAAGGCCTGGGTACGCCCGAAATGGCACCTATAAGCACCGGCCTTGGCGAGATATACCAGTATGTGGTATTCCCCAAAAAAGGCTATGAAAGCAAATTTAACGCTACCGAACTGCGTACCATACAGGACTGGATAATCAAGCCGCAACTTATAGGTACACCCGGTGTTGCAGAGGTTAATACCCTTGGCGGCAATTTAAAGCAGTACGAAATTGCCGTGCAGCCCGACCGCCTAAAGAGCATGAATATTACCATTGCCGAGATATTTGCAGCCCTTGAGGCCAATAACGAAAATACCGGTGGTGCCTACATCGACAAAAAGCCATACGCTTATTTTATAAGAGGTATTGGTATGGTTAGCGGTATAGACGATATTAATAAGATAGTCATCAAAAACCAAAACGGCATCCCAATACTTGTGCGCGATGTTGCCAAAGTGCACATTGGCAGCGGCATTAGGTATGGCGCAGTTACTAAAGATGGTAAAGGCGAAGAGGTTAGCGGTATGGTTATGATGCTTAAGGGAGAGAACAGCGGCCAGGTAGTAACCCGCGTTAAAGAAAAAATGGAGCAGATTAAAAAATCGCTGCCCAAAGGTGTTACCATAGAGCCGTTTATGGACCGTAGCAAGCTGGTAAATAATGCCATTAGCACGGTGCAGACCAACCTTATAGAAGGTGCACTTATTGTGATTTTTATATTAGTGTTGCTATTGGGCAACTGGCGCGCCGGTTTGGTGGTAGCATCGGTAATTCCGTTGGCGTTGCTGTTTGCCATAAGCATGATGAAACTCTTTGGCGTAAGCGGTAACCTTATGAGCCTGGGAGCCATAGACTTTGGTATTATTGTAGATGGTGCCGTGATTATTGTAGAAGCCATCATCCACAGGCTACAGATACGAAAGGCCGGAGCCCTTACCACCCAGGAAATGAACGATGAGGTGTACGAGGCGTCGTCTAAAATACGTAGCAGTGCCGCCTTTGGCGAGATTATTATCTTAATAGTATACCTGCCTATTTTGGCGTTGGTAGGCATAGAAGGCAAAATGTTTGGGCCTATGGCACAAACGGTGTCCTTCGCGGTGCTGGGGGCGTTTATACTATCCCTTACCTATGTACCCATGATGAGCTCTCTGGTGCTTAAAAAAGAGGCCGGGCACAAACCCAATATAAGCGACCGTATTATTAACGCCATCTATAGAGTGTACCGCTCAATGCTTAATAAAGCGTTGGAAATCAAAGGTATTGTAGTGGGTGCGTCGGTTGCTTTGTTTATAGTGTCATTAATACTATTCAATTCCCTTGGCGGGGAATTTATCCCAACTTTAGATGAAGGCGACATTGCCACCCACCTTATTATAGCGTCGGGCAGTTCGCTTTCGCAGGAAATTGAGGCCACAACCAAGGCTGAGAAGATCCTTAAAGAGAAATTTCCCGAGGTTAAGATGGTGGTTACCAAGATAGGTAGCGCCGAAATACCTACCGACCCGATGCCTATTGAAGCCGGCGATATGATCATCCTCTTAAAAGACAAAAGCGAGTGGACATCGGCGTCGACAAAAGAAGAGCTGATGGAAAAAATGGAGGAAGCACTGGAAGATATTCCCGGTGCCAGTACAGAGTTTTCGCAGCCTATACAGATGCGTTTCAACGAGTTGATGACGGGTGTGCGCAGCGATGTGGCCATCAAGATATTTGGAGAGGATATAGATTTGTTAGTCAGCAAAGGCGATGAGGTTATGCAACTCATTAAAAATGTGGAGGGTGTAAGCGATGCCAAGGCTGAACGTGTTGCAGGCCTGCCACAAATTACCGTACGCTATAATAAAGACAAGCTGGCATTGTACGGATTGAATATTGGCGACCTTAACCGCGTGATACGCATGGGGTTTGCAGGTGCCTCAGCAGGAGTGATATACGAGGGCGAGAAACGCTTTGACCTCGTTGTACGCCTGGATGCCGACAGCCGTAACGATATTTCGAGCCTGACATCGTTATACGTAACCTTACCCTCTGGTAACCAGATACCTTTAGAGCAGGTAGCCACTATAAGGTATGAAGATGGGCCTATGCAAATTAGCCGCGAAGACGGTAAACGCCGTATAGTGGTGGGCTTTAATGTAAAAGGCAAAGACATACAGGGGGTAGTGGAGCAAATTCAGGAAAAACTGGATGCCAGCCTTAACCTGCCCGAAGGATATTACGTTACTTATGGAGGCCAGTTTGAGAATTTGATACAGGCCAACCAACGATTATTAATTGCCGTGCCAATTGCACTTGCGCTCATATTTATCCTCTTATATTTCACTTTTGGATCTCTAAAACAGTCGTTATTGATATTTACTGCGATACCCTTATCGGCCATCGGCGGAATTTTTGCTTTATGGTTCCGAGGGATGCCGTTTAGTATTTCGGCGGGGGTTGGTTTTATCGCACTGTTTGGGGTAGCCGTACTAAACGGCATTGTATTGATAGCTTATTTTAACCAGTTAAAAAAAGAAGGTATGGACAGCATTTACGAACGCATTAAAGAAGGCACCAAAGTAAGGTTGCGCCCGGTTATCTTAACGGCATCGGTAGCCTCATTAGGATTTTTACCTATGGCATTAAGCAGCACGGCAGGTGCCGAGGTTCAGAAACCACTGGCTACTGTAGTTATTGGAGGTTTAATTACAGCAACGCTATTAACATTAATTGTTCTTCCTATACTTTACTATTACTTCGAAAGAGGTTTTAAGAAAAAATAAGCAATAAGCAATTGACAATAAGCAATGAGTGACTATATGGAATTTAGCAATAAGCAATTGATAATTAGTAATTAATAAAATTTTTATACACTAAATAATGGGGGTTATAAATTTTAAAGAAACAACAATATATAAAAAAGCATTTTCATTAGCAATGGAAATTTTTGGGTTGAGTAAATCATTCCCTAAAGAAGAAAGATATGCTTTGATTGATCAGATGAGAAGAAGTTCAAGAAGCGTATGTGCTAATATGGCAGAGGCGTACAGGAAAAAGCAGTATCCGGCGCATTTTGTATCAAAGCTTTCTGATTGTGATCTGGAAAATTCAGAAACTTCAGTTTGGATTGATTTTGCTTTTGCATGTGGCTATATAAATGAATCTACTAAAGATTATTTATTATCTCAAAATGCAGAAATAGGAAGAATGTTACATCATATGATTAATAATCCTGAAAAGTATTAAAATGAAAAACATATCTAATAGTAACATTAACAGTCAATTAGCAATAAGTATAAGCAAAAGGCGAAAGGCAAGGTACAGTTCGCGATTTTTAATCAGGAATAAACAAAAACCTCATAGTAGCGTTCTACAGAGGTGGACTGCTCATTGCCCATTGCTCATTGCCCATTGCCAATTTGCAATAATGAGTTTTAAGCAACGTATAGTTTGCCAATTGCCCATTGTTTATTGCCTATTACTCCTAATCTTAACAAATAGTGCCCAAGCGCAGGCTCCTAAAGCTCTAACGCTTTCAAGTGCACTCCAAACAGGCCTCAAAAACAACCAGTCCATGCAATCGTCTCAATTAGATACCCAGATGCAGGGGCAGCTGTTGGGCACCGGTTACGATATTGCCAAAACACAGATAAACGGCACCTTTGGGCAAATAAACACCCGTGCGCAGGATAAGAACTTTAACGTGTCGCAAACCTTTAGCCCGTTTGTGTATGGAGCCACCCGTAAGCTGCTGAAAGAGAACGTGGCAGGCAGCCAGTTGCGTTTGCAAAGCACCAAACAGGATATTACCTATAGCATCCGCCAGTCGTGGAATGCCATTTTGTACTATGCCGAGCTGAATAAGATGCTGCAAAAGCAAAATGCCCTTATGGAACGTTTTGTGCGTTCGGCTACGCTTAAGTTTCAGACAGGCGAGTCCAACTCCCTCGAAAAAATAACAGCCGTATCCAAGCAACAGGAATTGGAACAGCAGATAAAACAAAACGAAGCCCTGCTAAGAGTAGAGAAATCGAAAATAAAGACGCTGCTGCACCTTGACGGCGATTTTGCTGTGGCTGATACCGCTTTTGTGGCACTGCCCGCCATAACCGTTGCCGATACCGCCCTTGTAAAGCAAAACGCTACCATTCAGCTGGCATCGCAGGATGTTAAGGTGGCCGAGGCCAACCGCAAAGTGGCATCGTCTACTTTGTGGCCCGATGTTACTGCCGGCTACTTTATACAGTCGTTTACCGGCAACCAGGAGGTTAACGGGCAAACCGTGTACTACGATGGTTCACCACGTTTTCAGGGGTTTAGTGTGGGCCTGTCGCTGCCCATTTTTGTAGGGAGTGCTTCAGCTAAAATAAAGGCGGCCAAAACCAATGTGGCCATCCAAAAAACCAATGCCGATTACCTAAAGCTGCAAATGCAGAGCCAGTTTCAGCAGGAAATGGAGCAGCTAACTACGTATGAGGAAGTGCTGAGGTACTACAAAACCACCGCACTGCCCAATGCCGAAACTATTGCTAAAAATGCCAGTAAAGCCTATCAAAACGGCGATATATCGTATGTAGAGTATGTACAGGTGTTGGAAACCGCGCTTGATATACGAACCAATTACATACAGGCATTAAATAACTATAACACCACGGTAATCAACCTGCAATACCTGGTTAATCAATAAAAAATCATGAAGAGATCTAATCTATATATCCTACTCGCCGTAGCCGCCCTTATTGGGGCTGTGCTATACTTTGCCCTGCGTAGCCCAAACAAAACGGCTGTAGCGGTAGCTAAACCCGTAACCGAAGATGCCCACGGGCACGTTGCCATTAAAGAAGTTGAGCTTAACGAGGCGCAGTACACGGCATCGGGCATTGCGCTGGGCGGTTTTACCATGAAAAACCTTAGCGATGTGGTTAACGCCAACGGCTATACCGAATTGCCGCCGCAAAACCAGGCCGATGTATCGGTACATTTACAGGGGGTGGTACAATCTATTAATGTTATCGAGGGTCAGTTGGTAAAAAAAGGGCAGCTGCTGGCAACCATCGAGAGCCCGGAGTTTGCCAAGCTTCAGGAAGCCTACCTTACGTCTAAAAGTAATTTAGAGTACCTGACTTTGGAATACGACCGACAAAAAACATTAAGCGACGAAAATGTAAACTCCAAAAAAGTGTACCAACGCACCAAATCAGATTTCGAGATCGAAAAGGCGCGTTTCAATTCGCTGCAAAAGCAATTGTCGCTGCTTAATATCAGCAAGGCGGGGGCAACATCTACCATGCCCATTATTTCTCCCATTGCAGGCTATATAACGCAGGTCAATATCAAAATAGGCAGCAATGCCGAGGTTGGCAAACCGCTGTTCAGTGTAATAGACAACTCCAAGCTGCATGTAGACCTACTGGTGTATGAAAAGGATTTGCAGAAGGTAAAACACGGGCAAAACATACGCTTTACGCTAACCAACCAGGATAATTTAGAAATTAACGGCAAAGTGTTTAACGTAAGCAAGGCTTTCGAGAACGAAACCAAATCGGTTGCCGTACATGCCGATATTGCCAACAACAACCAGGCACTAATACCTGGCATGTATGTAAATGCGCTTATAGATGTGGGTGTAAAACAAGTTGAGGCACTACCTGTAGACGCTGTAGTTAGGGCAGAGGGGCGCGAATTTATTTTTGTTTTGGAAGAAGGCCATGAAGAAGAAGAGGCAGGCCACGACCACGAAGCAGAAGAGCATGAGCACGAGGGTAAGATGTTCCATTTTCAACGCATAGAAGTAAAAACAGGCACTACTCAATTGGGCTATGTGCAGGTAACACTGCTTCAAAAAATAGATGCCGATGCGCAAATAGTGCTTAAGGGTGCTTATTACATACAAAGCCACCTTGTTAAGAGTGAAGGCGGCGGGGGTCACGAGCATTAAGCCTAAAATTGCATTAACGGTATGCTAATGTATGTTAAGTGGTTTTGCCCCTATGTTTAAACGCTTTAATTTAGGGGTAAAACAACGTATAATGAAAAAATTAGAAGGAAAAGTTGCCATAGTAACCGGATCTGATTCCGGTATTGGGGCCGCCATTGCTATAGAATTTGCAAAACAGGGAGCCAATGTTACGGTTACCTATCATACTGATGAAGAAGGTGCCCAAAAAACCGTGGCAGCTATAGAAGCCGAAGGCCAAAAAGCCATAATGCTTAAAATAGATGTTACGCTGGAGCCGCAAATTACCTACCTGTTCTCTAAAACCATAGAAACCTTTGGCACGGTAGACATACTGGTTAACAATGCCGGTATTAAAGGCGCCTCTAAACCTGTGGTAGAAATGACAACCGAAGAGTTTGATGCTACCATAAAATCTGACCTTTACGGGCCATTTTACACCTGCCGTAGTTTTGCACAATACCGCAAAGAGCAGGGGGGTAAGGGCAAGATTATCAACATAACGTCGATTCACGAAGATGTAATGGCTAAAAATACGGCCGACTATAATGCTGCCAAGGGTGGGTTAAAAAACTTTACGCGCACCCTTGCGCTGGAGCTTGCCGAATTGCAGATAAACGTAAACAACCTGGGGCCGGGCATGATAGTAACCCCTATGAACGAAGATATTTTGGAGGATAAGGAAGCACTTAAAGAAAAAGCCAGTAAAATTCCGTTTAAGCGTGCGGGTTACCCCGAAGACATTGCCAGGCTGGCCTTGTTTTTAGCGTCGGCCGACTCAGATTACGTTACCGGGTCTACTTATTTTATGGACGGCGGGCTTATGCAGCAAATGGGAGCAGAGGTGTAGCGTTCCATCAATTTACTATAAAAGCAAAACCCCATTAGCGTGCTAATGGGGTTTTTATGTTTTCGGCTACAGCCGTAAATTGCAATAGTTATTCGGCAGCTACAAGCTTAACGGCACTACGGTATAAAAATACACCATGAATGTTTCTGCGGGCAAAACGCGCAGACGACTCGGCATTTACCATTTTAATGTAAAGTGCTTTAGGCACGCCAAAATACTCATAACTGCTACCATCAACAAAGTTAATGTAAAGCACCATGTTGTCAAAATAAAAATCGGCAATGGCAACACTGCTGGTAGTTTTAGTATATTCTGCTTTGTTTTTTTCGGCAGTTTCTGGAGCCACGCTAACTAAAAAGTGGTACGCCTCAATAATGGCAGTACTTCTTTCTTCGGCAGCAAGCCTTTCAGCATCATCAGCAATAGTATCAGGGTGATGATCCTTCATACTGTTTCTGTAAATGGTTTTTAACTCTTTAAGTGTAGCAGCTTTGGTAACGTCGAGTAATTTTCTGTACTCAACAATTTTTTTCATATTCATAACTCTGTCTTTTCAATGGGGTAAAACCACTACTATTGGTGGCGTCAAAATGCGTGCAAAGGTAATACTATATGTTTAAAAATCAAATGATTTAATTTTTTGGTTGCAAAAAATAGCGATCGGGTAATATAAATTTAATTTAGAAGGTAGATTCTGGATTTAAGGGTGGTAATTTTAGTATGCACATCACTCATAAAATAGCCGGTAAAAATTAAAATACAAGTTGTAAAATTTGTAAGATTTATTGCAGATAAAAGTTGTAGTTTCGTAAGAGCCAAAACCTTACTCCTATGAAAAAATTACTACTCTTACTCTTTCTTATAACCATAGGTTACACCGCAACTGCACAGGTAACATTAATTCCGGATGCTATTTTTGAGGAGGGGTTAATAAATTTGAATATAGACACCGATGGTATAGTAAACGGGCAGGTTTTAACAAGTGATGTAGTAGCTGTAACAAATCTTGATCTTAATTGGGCAGGTATATCCACTTATATGATTCAGAGTCTTACAGGAATAGAAGATTTTGCCAGCTTAGAAATGCTCGCAATCAATTACTCAGAATTATCTTCACTTAATGTTAGCCAGAACAGCCAGTTAAAAGTATTGGAATGTTACGGCAACATGCTTACAAGTATTAACCTGTCACAAAACCCTTTGCTGGAAGAGCTTTACATTGGAAATGGTACAGATCTTGGGTTTATTAATGAAATTGCGGAGATTGACCTAAGTAATAATCCCAGCATCCGTATAATTGTAGCTACAAACATAGGGGAACTTAGTAAAGTAAATCTCAAAAACGGTAATAATAATGCAAATATTACGCTCTATTTAGGGTTTGATTTTGATAGTCCGCCGATTTCGAACGAAATTTTAAACACGGTATGTGTTCAGGTTGATGATGAAGAATTGGCACAAAATAATCAGTTCCCTTATTCAGAGTGGGAAATTTATGATTTTCTTACGCAAATCAACTTTTCTGAAAACTGTGTATTAGGTACCTCAAAATTTAATAAAGGCAACACCATTACAGTATATCCTAACCCAGCTTCAGATGTTTTACACATAAATAATAAAACAGGTGTGGCAATAGAAAAAGCGGTACTGTTTGATATTTCCGGAAGGGTGGTAAGGCAGTATGAGGGTGTTTCTGCCGAAAGGCTATCGGTAAACGGGCTCGAAAAAGGTATGTACCTGCTTACAATGTTTCAGGGTAAAACCACGCAGACCCAAAAAGTAATTATAGAATAATAACTTTAAAGTGTAAATGCTGCAAAATAAAAAAAGCCTGAAAAATTACTTTTCAGGCTTTTTTGTGGTACCTCCAGGAATCGAACCAGGGACACATGGATTTTCAGTCCATTGCTCTACCAACTGAGCTAAGGTACCGGTAATAGTGGCAATTGTTTATACATTATTGCAAAATGTAAGCTTGTTAAGGGCTCAAAAATAAAATCCCCGAATGAAAATCTTCAGGGATTTAAGTGGTACCTCCAGGAATCGAACCAGGGACACATGGATTTTCAGTCCATTGCTCTACCAACTGAGCTAAGGTACCATGCTCATTCGCATTGCGGGTGCAAATATAGAACCTTTTTTAACTTATCCAAAACAAAAATTAAAAAAAATCAATTGCTATCTTTGCCGCATCAAATAACAAGAAATGCTGCTAACGGTAGATATTGGCAATACAAAAATTAAAGCTGCTGTATTTGAGGGTACTGCCCTTTTAGAAAAGTTTGTTTTTAGCAGCGACGATGCCCTGGTAGAGGTTAAAAAAATAATGCAAAAATTTCCTGCCACACACCACAGTATTACGAGCGTGGTAGGGAAAGACGACCATAAACTGTTATTATGGCTTTCTGAAAACACACAGTTAACGGCTGTAAACCACAATTTGGGCTTTCCGTTTATAAACAAGTATGCCACACCGGCTACTTTGGGTATCGACAGGATGGTGCTTGCGGCGGGGGCGGTGCTGCAATATCCAAATAAGCACCGGTTGGTTATAGATGCCGGTACCTGCATAACGTACGATTTTACAGACAACAATAATAATTACCTTGGGGGCGCAATTTCGCCCGGATTACAGTTAAGGTATAACGCTATGCATAATTTTACGGCAAAACTTCCGTTGTTATATCCACAAATGCCGCAAAGTTACGTGGGTAACACCACAAAAGAGTCTATGCACTCGGGCGTTGTAAACGGCCTTTTGCACGAAGTAGATGGTTTTGTGCGCCAGTATGAGCAACAGTATCAGGATGTAACGGTAATATTGACGGGGGGAGATGCTGAATTTTTGGCTAAACGATTAAAAAACACCATATTTGCCAATTCAAATTTCCTGCTGGAAAGTTTGAACCTTTTATACCTATATACGAATCAAAAATGATTAAAAAAATTATTGCAGGCCTGTGCCTTCTTTTGTCAACAGTTGCTTTTGCACAGGAAAATAATGCCTCTCCCTATTCATTTTATGGTATTGGCGATGTAAAGTTTAGAGGTACTGCCGAAAACAGGTCTATGGGAGGTATTGGCGTACTGCCGGATAGTATTCACTTAAACCTGCAAAACCCCGCAACATACAGCTCGCTTAAGTTTACAACCTTTACGGTTGGTGCAACATCGGGCAGCACAAAGTTTAAAACCGAAACAGAGAATATGAAAGCCGGCCGTACTACAGTAGATTATATTGCTGTGGCCCTGCCTTTTAATAAATTTGGCGTTGCTTTTGGCCTAATGCCGTACACTGCGGTTGGCTACAGGATTAAAAACACCGTTACAGGAACGGATGGTTTAACGCTGGACAGGCAGTTTGACGGTAGCGGCGGTATTAACCGTGTGTTTGGGGGTATGTCGTACCAAATTACACCAAAATTTAGCATCGGTGCCGATTTTCAATACTTTTTTGGCGATATAGAAACTACATCATTAACCGGCCTGCCATTAGGTGCTTTGCAGTATGCAACCCGCGAAAAAAATGCGTCAGACTACAGTGGCGTGGGTGCTAACATAGGTGCAACTTATAAAACCAGGATAAATAATAAATGGGAATATTATGCCAGTGCTACCTATACTACAGAGGCTTCTTTAACAAGTACAAGCAATCGTGAGATAGCTACAGTATCGGTTACATCATCAGGATCTCAGGTGGTTGTAGATCAGATAGACCTTGTGGTTTCTAATAAAGATTACAAGCTTCCTGCTAAATTTACTATTGGTACGGGCTTTGGCCAGGCCAGAAAATGGTTTGTAGGAGCAGAATATACCAACCAGCAGGCTAACGAGCTTGGCGGCCGTTTTGATGGTACTACTACCAATGCACAATTCGAAAATTCAAGTATATATGCTGTTGGCGGATATTTTATTCCAAAATATATGTCGTATAACAGCTATCTTAGCAGGATAACTTACCGCGCAGGCTTAAAGTACGAAAAAACCGGACTGGTACTGGCGGGCGAGTCTATAAACGATTATGGTGTTAGCCTTGGGCTTAGCCTTCCGCTAAGCGGCAACATTGGTGGTTCTAACCTTAATATTGGTGCAGAGTATGGCCAGAGGGGTACAACCAATGCAGGGTTAATACAGGAAAATTACTTTAACGTGTTTATTGGCCTTTCTATTAGCGACAAATGGTTTGTTAAGAGAAAATACGAATAAACGTAAACTATATTTGATGCATGAAAACTAAACAGGCCCTGTTATTATTATTTGCTTCGCTTAGTGCCTTAACGGCAACGGCGCAGGATTTTAAATGCGAAGACAATTTTAAGATCCTTGAAGATAAAGTAATTGCAAAATCGTATGATGATGCGGTAACATTGCTGCCTGCTTTAAGAAAATCGTGCCCTAAATTTAGCGATAAGCTCTATGTTTATGGCGAAACCATACTAAAATATAAGGCGGAGGCTGCCCGCAAGCCCGAAGACCAGAAGCTTTTTAACCAAAGCCTGGCCGATTTATATGCTGAGCAGGAAAAAAACTTTCCGAACACAGGTGGCAATGTAAAAAAAGCGGTTTTGCTACACGAGCAAAAACTGGCTACCGATGATGAGGTGTATAAACTACTGGATGCCTCTTTTGCGGCCAACCCGCAGGGCTTTACTGATTATAGTGCTATCGAATTGTATTTTAACCTGTATGTTAAAAAATACGAGGCCGGCGATAAAGGTATTACCCAGGATGAATTTATCCAGAAATACAGCAACATAGCTGGGCAGGTGGCTTTTTCTAAAAACTATATTGCCCAAAAAAGCGATGAGTTATTAAAAAAGCAAAAAACCGAAACCTTAGAGCCAGCCGAAAGCCTGTTTATTAAAGAAGCAGCAACTACGCAAAAATCGTTAGATGCAGTAGGTGAGAATATATCTAACAAAGCCGCTAAGTATTTTAATTGCGAAAAGCTGGATGCCTTTTATAGCGGTAGCTACGAGAAAAATAAGAATAACATAGCCTGGCTTCAGGCAATGGTTACGGCATTGTACGATAACAAATGCCAAAAATCAGAAACGTTATATACCGGAGCTATGGCGCTTCATAAAAACAAGCCTACCTACAGTACTGCTTATATGCTGGGCAATTTATCACTGCGTAAAAATGATAGGAAAGCTGCGGTTGTGTACTTTAACCAGGCTGCCGATTTACAGCAGGACGACGCTAAAAAAGCCGAAACCTACAATGCTATTGCTTCAGTTTACCGAAATCTTGATAAGGCCGAAGCTAAAAAGTATTCGCTTAAGGCGGCTGAGCTTAATCCAAAATCGGGTAAGGCCTATTTGTTTTTGGCAGAGCTGTATATGTCGGCTTCTAAAGAATGTAACCTGAGCAATTTCGATAAAAAGGCGCTAACATGGCTGGCTATAGAAACTGCTAAAAAAGCTGAGGTTGCAGAGCCACGCTATAAAACTACCGTTGCAGCCCTTATAAGTAAAAACTACAGCAAAGCATTGCCTACTGCGGCCGAACTTAAGGCTTCGGGTAAAAAGAAAGGCGATACAATAACCTACGGCTGCTGGATTAACGAAACTCTTACTATACCTGCACTTTAATGAAATTGTTGCGTAAAAATATCCTTTTTATACTGCCGTTTTTTGTTTTGGCACTGGCATCGTGCGAAAGCAATTTTAGAGATGTACAGCGCATTAACAGCGTAGCTTTTAGTCCCGTTGGCCGGTCAGAGAATATTAACCTTAAATATACCGATAGCGGAAAGGTAAAAGCCATACTGGTTAGCCCGCTTATGCTGGATTATTCTAATTTAGAATACGGTTTTAACGAGTTTCCAAGGGGAGTGAATGTAACGCTTATAGACGACCAGCAAAAAAATAGCTACATAGTGTCTGATTACGCCATTACGTATGCCGATACCGATATTATCGATTTGCAGGGCAATGTAAAGATAACATCTAATGATGGTAGCGTGCTGGCAACCCAGCAATTGTATTACGACCAAAAGAACGAATGGTTTTATACCGAAAAAAGGTTTAAATTTACAGATGGCAAAGGCGGTATGCTGGAAGGGCCGGGTATAGATTTTAATAAAGACTTTACCATAATGAACACCCAGCGCAACACCGGCCAGATTAACAATGTAGAATAATTTTTAGAGAATGACTTATTTAAAATACGTATCGTACTTATATCTTGTAATGGCTGCCTTTTTTGTGTACAGCGGCATTATGAGTATTATAGAAAAAGAATCTGTAGGTAAAATAATTATATGTTTTGCCTTTGCAGGTGCTGCTGTATTTATGTTTTTCTTCAGAAGAAATTTCCAGAAAAAGTTTGAGCAGGGCAATCCCAAAAAATAAATAACATGGAGGCGGCAATAATTATAGGATGTCTATTATTTTCCGCTTTTTTTTCGGGCATGGAAATAGCCTATGTTTCATCTAACAAAGTATACCTTGGTGTAGAAAAGAAACAGCTTACCCTTATTTCTAAAATCCTTACCCGCCTTACCGAAAATCCCACACAATTTGTAACCTCAATGCTTGTTGGCAACAGTATAGCACTGGTTATCTATGGCTATTATATGGGTAACGCCGTACTGCGGTGGTTTGGCCTGCCGGATAGCGGTATGCTTATGGTGTACCAGTTGCTTATACAAATTGCAGTAACTACAGGTATTATATTGCTTACGGCAGAGTTTGTGCCTAAAGTGTTTTTTCAGGTGTATGCCAATACGCTAATAAAGGCTTTGGCTATTCCTGCCTATATTTTCTATGTGCTTTTTAACCGGGTTTCTAAGGTGGTTATGGCGGTGTCAGATTTTATACTGGTGCGCCTGTTGCATACCAAAGCCGATATAAAACAGGTCAATTTTAGTAGGGGAGAGCTGGGTACATACATTACAGAACAGCTTACCGGTGCTAACGATCAGGAAGAGGTAGACTCCGAAATACAAATCTTTCAGAATGCGTTAGAGTTTTCCGGACTAAAGGCGCGCGATATCATGACGCCCCGTACCGAACTGGCTGCGGTTGAATTAAACGATCCGGTAGCTGAACTTAAACAGCTTTTTATAGATACCGATTATAGTAAGATCGTGGTATACCGCGAAAACATCGACGATATTATTGGCTACATACACTCGTTCGAACTGTTTAAAAAGCCGCAAACCATTCAGCAGGTAATGGTGGGTATAGAATATGTGCCCGAAACCATTTATATAAAAGAGCTGTTGGGCCTGCTTACGCGAAGGCGCAAAAGCATGGCTGTGGTGCTGGATGAGTACGGAGGTACATCGGGCATTATTACGGTAGAAGATATTATAGAAGAGCTTTTTGGCGAGATAGAAGACGAGCATGACGATGCCGAAGAGCTAACCGAAGAACAGTTGCCGGACGGCTCCTATTTATTCTCGGCACGGCTGGATGTAGAGTATGTTAACGAACAGTACGGGCTAAACATAGCCGAAACCGACTCTTATGCTACTTTAGGAGGGTTTATAGTGCATCATGCAAAAGAAATTCCGCAAGCCGGCGAACAGCTTGAAATGGCCGGTTTTACAGTAATTATAGAGCAGTCTTCGGGAAAAAAAATCGAGCTTATAAAATTGATTCCGCTAAAGAATAAATAAAAAAATAAAACTTATTCAAAAAATAAGCTCACTATTTTTATTATTAAGCATATAATTGTATTTTCGCCCACTGAATTCAAATTTTAACAACAAATACTCATGGCGGTTTTATCTAAAATAAGGCAGCGTTCAATTTTACTGATAGGTGTTATCGGTTTCTGTTTATTAGCTTTTATAATAGGTGATATTATAAACAGCGGCGGATTTGGCGTTACAAAAAATGTAGGGAGCGTAAACGGGACAGACATCCCGGCCCAGGAATTTATGCAAAGCGTAAACAACATGCAAACGCGCCAGCAGGGCATTAGTGCTACTCAGGCTGCTAACAATGTATGGGATTACGAAGTGCAAAAAGTGCTTTTTGAAGAAAGGTTTGATAAAGCCGGTTTACGAGTAGGCAGAGACCACGTTCTTGATATATATGCACAGGTTTATGGCCAGTACCCTCAGTTTATGAATGCGCTTGGCAAGTTTGACAAAGCAAAATTCAATGAGTTTCTTGTTAATCTTAAAACTACAAACCCGCAACAGTACCAGGCTATAGAAAAAGAAAGGCCAAGTGTAGAAACTTCTGCTAAAAGGCAGTTGTATGCTACTATGCTAAAAGCAGGTTTTTTTACTACTAACGTAGAAGGCCAGGCTAACTACCAGCTTGAAAATGATAAAGCATCGTTTGATTATGTTTTTGTTCCTTACAACAGCATTAACGACGACCAGGTTAAAGTTTCTGACGAAGAGCTTACTGCTTTTATGAAGAAAAACGAGAAAAAATACAAAGCTGAAGCATCTCGCGATATCGAGTTTGTATACATAGAGAACAAGCCATCTGCTACAGATGAGTCTGAGATGAAAAAAAGCATCGATGGGCTACTTGTTCCAAGTGTTAAATACAACGACGAGACTAAAGCTACAGACACTATTCCAAGCTTTGCGAATGCAACTAACAACGAAGAGTTTGTTAACGTAATTGCAGGTTCTGAAATGAAGTATGATACTACTTTCGTTTCTAAAAAGCAATTACCATTAGACCACGCAGAGCAAATATTTAATTTAGCTCCGGGCCAGGTTTATGGTCCTTACACACAAAACGGTTACTATATGGCTACTAAAATGGTAGCAAGAAAACCGGGTACAAGTGTTAAGGCAAGCCACATACTTATTGGTTACAAAGGCAGCCAGACTCCGGATCCAACTATTACAATGACTAAAGAAGAGGCTAAGGCTAAAGCTGATGAGTTACTTGCTCAGGTTAATGCTAACCCTGCATCGTTCTCTCAATTGGTTGCTCAAAACTCTGTAGATAAAGGTTCTGTTGCAAATGGTGGTGTTTACGATAACATTACACCAAACCAGATGGTTAAGCCATTTAACGATTTTATCTTTAACAAGCCGGTAGGTACTACAGGTGTTGTTGAGACAGATTTTGGTTTCCACGTTATTAAAGTATTGGATAAATATGATGGTGTTCGTATTGCTACTATAGCGCAAAAAATACAACCGTCTGAAGCTACTACCGATGCTAACTTTACAAAAGCTACCAAGCTTGAAATGGACTCAAGAGAAAAACCTCTTGCAGATCTTGCTAAAGAATTAGGTTATACACTTACACCTGTAAACGGTCTTGGTGCTAACGATGAGAACATACAAGGCGTAGGTCCGCAAAGGGCTATCGTTCGTTGGGCTTATAATAAAGATACCAATATTGGCGATGTTAAGAAATTTGACACCCCACAAGGTCATGTTGTTGCAAGGCTTAAAAATATTAACGAAAAAGGCTTACTTCCATTAGAGCAGGCAAAAGTATCTGTACTTCCACTTGTTCGTAACGAGAAGAAAGCAGCACTTATAAAAGCTAAAATGGTTGGTGCTACGTTAGAGGCTGTTTCTCAAAAAACAGGTTCGGCTATTGCACTGGCACAAAGCTTAAGCATGGCTAACCCAATGATAAGCGGTATAGGCCCTGAAATTAAAGTTGTAGGTAAAGCGTTTGGCCTTGCTGCAGGTAAAACTTCAGGTCTTATTGATGGCGAAGCCGGTGTATTTATAATAAGGACTAAAGCTGTTGAAAAAGCGGCTGCATTGCCTAACTACAGCTCAATTACTGCAAGGGTTAACGCCCAAGGCAGGGGTGGTGTAGAAACAAGGCTTGCTACAGCACTTAAAGATGATGCAAAAATTGAAGATAACAGGTTTGAGTTTAACTAAGACATAATCTCTTTTAGATACAAAAACGTCCCGCACATTGTGCGGGACGTTTTGTTTTATAATAATTCGTGATATTTATATTAGGTGTGGAGGGGGTATTGCTATAATATCATATCGCTATATGCTATAATTGTAGTATAGCCTTTATCTGTAAAGTGGGCTGTTGGATTTTCTTCGGCTACAGCCATAACAAAATCGCCACCCCAGGCACCAAGGCTTTTTACTACGCCTTTAAAGTCAGGGAAAAGCTTTTCCTGAACGGGGGCTATCCCTAATACGCCGGCCATAAGTGCCTCGTGCTTTTCTAACGCCGATGCAAAGGCCTGTAGGTCGCCCGCAAGCAACGCATCGTTAGTAAGAGCATCAATACGTGTAATTATGGGCGCAATGTCTTTACGGTGCTCCCTGTAGGCGGCAATGGCCTCGCGGCTGTTTTGCTTTTGGTTAAGATACACAAACCAAATGTTACTTATAAATGCCGGGTTAAAACTAACAGGGCTAACAACCGGCAGGCTGTCTTTTATTTGATAAATAACCGGGGTGTTATGCTGTGCACAGGCAATGTCATATCCACTGCCGCCAAAACTTTCGGCAAGCAGGGTATACGCATTAATACCGAACCATTGCGCAATATTATTAATGAGTGTAGACGATGTGCCCAAACCCCAATGCCTCGGGAAGGTAAGATGCGTGCTAACCGTTAAGCCTTCTTTATTTTGAAGCAGGGCAGGGTTAGCCAAATGTGCCTTGTGCAGTATGTTTATAAGGGTAATAACTTCGGGTTTATCTGTGTGTGGCTGATTTAAAATGATGGCTTCAATGGGCAATGCCTCATCGAACCAAACAGAGCCATCGGCATCATAGCTTGTCCAGTTTATAGTGTTGCTATCGTTCGGCTCAACCGCTAACGACTGCCCGAATTTTGTGGGCAATGCCAGTGCCTTCGCGCCATCCAGCACGGTATATTCTGCGGTAATAAGCAGTTTGCCGTTACTGTAAAAAGTCTTCTTCAATGCGGGTAGGGTCTATGGTTCGCAAATGGTTTACAAAATCGGCTGCAGCCGAATGGCTCACTGTGTTTTTCTCAAAATGCTTAACGGCCTGTTGCTTCTCGTTATCGGTAGCTTCAAGCTGGTTAAGGATGTTCATAAGGTGCATTTTCATGTGGCCCTGCTGTATGCCTGTAGTGGTAAGCGATCGTAATGCCGCAAAATTTTGCGCCAGTCCGGCCACGGCTACAATCTGCATCAGTTCCTGCGCAGATGGATAGCCCAGCATCTCTAAAGAAAATTTAACCAGCGGGTGAAGCGTTGTTAGTCCGCCTACAGTGCCTAAAGCCAATGGCACATCTAACCAAAAGGTAAAAATGCCATGCTCTATTTTAGCGTGCGAAAGGCTACTGTACTGCCCGTTGCGGGCAGCGTATGCATGCACGCCGGCTTCCACGGCCCTAAAGTCGTTACCGGTAGCTACTACAACAGAGTCGATGCCATTCATAATACCTTTATTGTGCGTAACGGCACGATACGGCTCAACTTCGGCAATTTTAACCGCATTTATAAATTTGTTGGCAAACTCTTCGGGGCTAATATTTTTGTCTTCGTTAAGGTCTTCAATAGGGCATGATACCTCAGCGCGTACCACACAATTGGGTACATAGTTAGAGAGTATGCTCATAACCACATGTATGTTTTTCTCGTCTTCGGTAAAGGCATTGTACAAAAGCGCTTCTTCCCGTAAGGTTTTAGAAAACTGCTCCAGGCACGAGTTTATAAAGTTGGCACCCATACTGTCTACGGTTTCAAAAGTAGCGTGCAGCTGGTAGTAATTGGGTATAAGGGCGGTCTTGTCTCTAAGTTCGATATTTAAAATACCGCCGCCACGCTTTTGCATGTTTTTGGTAATAGTCTCGGTATCGGTAAAAAATTCCTGTTTGGTAGCTTCAAAAAAAGTAGTCAGTTTTTCGGCATCGCCGGTATACATAAAATGCACCTGGCCAATTTTTTCGGTATCAAGCACGGTAGCTTTAAAGCCACCACGTGTAGCCCAGAACTTAGCCGATTTAGAAGCTGCTGCTACCACAGAGCTTTCTTCGATAGCCATAGGTATGGTATATTCGCGGCCATTAATAGTAAAATTTGGGGCAATGCCCAACGGAAGGTAAAAATTAGAGATGGTATTTTCTATAAACTCGTCGTGCAGTTTTTGCAGCACATCATCGGTATTCCAGTATTTTCTTAATAAAGCCGAAGTCTCCTCCGGACTTTTAAAATATTCGTTAGCCAGCCAATCTATTTTTTGTTCTTTGCTAAGTTTACTAAACCCCGCTATTGCTCTACTCATTTCCAGTGCCTTAAAATAATAGTGAGCTGCAAAGATAGGCTATACATGCGGCATTTGCCAATAATTATATACCGCCCTAAAAATAGTGCGACGCATTTAACGAAAAAAACCGTGCTTAATTCATAAAAATTTACTAAAATTGGGAGTTTTTTACGAACTGCAAAATGAAATACATCAAAAAGTCGATTTTATTGTTTTTATTGGCTGCAATGCCCGCTGTGGCACAGCAAAAAATAACGCTTCAGGAAATTTGGAGCGGCGCATTCCGCGCAAAAGGCATGGACGATCTTCAGTCTATGGCAAACACCAACCAATATACGGTGCTAAATACCAACCGGGCATCAAGATCCAACCAGGTAGACCTGTACGATTTTGCCACCCTTAATAAGGTAGGTACGCTGATAGATACCAAAAACTTTAAAGAACTGGCACAGGGAATCGACAGTTATACCTTTAGCCCCGACGAAAAGAAACTTCTTATAGCATCCAATTCAGATCGCATATTCAGGCATTCGTTCCTGGCCGATTTTTATATTTATGATATTGCTGCCAAAACCCTTGTAAAATTATCGGAAGATAAGGTGCAAGAACCCACATTTTCTGCCGATGGCACCAAAGTGGCTTACGGTAAAGGCAATAACTTATATGTGTATGATATTGCCACTAAAGCTACTAAACAGTTTACAAAGGATGGTAAAAAGAATAGTGTTATTAATGGTATTACCGACTGGGTTTACGAAGAGGAGTTTGCTTTTGTAAGGGCTTACGACTGGAATGCTGCCGGAGATAAAATTGCCTTCATCAGGTTTGATGAAACTGCCGTGCCGGAATTTACCATGGAGGTGTACAACAATGGCTTGTACCCCGACCCGCAAACTTTTAAATATCCTAAAGCAGGTGAGAAAAACTCAACCGTATCGTTACATATATATGATGTAAAGGCCGGTACTACTAAAGAGATCAAACTGGGCAATTATTCAGATTTCTACATCCCAAGGATAAAATGGACCAACGATGCCCAGGCATTGAGCGTTCAGGTACTAAACCGCCACCAGAATAACCTCGACCTTATTTTTGTTGATGCTAACAGCGGCGTTGCAAAAGTGGTGCTTAACGAGCAGGATAAGGCTTATGTTGATATTACTGATAACCTTACTTTTTTAAATGATAACAGTTTTATCTGGACGAGCGAAAAAGACGGTTATAACCATATTTATCACTACAGTAAAGCAGGCAAGCTGCTGGACCAGATTACAAAAGGCAACTGGGAAGTAACGGCTTACTACGGTTTTGACGATAAAACAGGCAATATTTTTTACCAGTCGGTAGAAAACGGTTCAATAAACCGCGATGTATACCGTATTAACCTTAACGGAAAAAATAAGGTAAGGCTAACCAATCAGGTTGGTACAAGCAACGCTACGTTTAGCCCCAATTTCGATTTGTTTATCAATGCGTTTTCGAGTGCAAAGCAGCCAACTACTTATACTTTAAATAGTGCTAAAGATGGCAACCAGGTTAAAGAAATTGCTAATAACAACGACCTTAAAACCAAACTGGCTAATTATGCAATTCCCGTTAAGGAATTTACCACCATTACTACAGAAAAAGGTAACGAACTGAATGCATGGTTTATTAAGCCAGCCAATTTTGATCCTTCTAAAAAATATCCGGTTTTAATGTACCAATACAGTGGGCCTGGCTCGCAGCAGGTAACTAACTCATGGAATGATACCGATGATTACTGGTTTTACATGCTATCTCAGGAGGGTTATATTATTGCCTGTGTAGATGGGCGCGGTACCGGTTTTAAAGGTGCTGCCTTTAAAAAAGTAACTTATAAAGAACTTGGTAAATTTGAGGTGGAAGACCAGATAGATGCTGCTAAAGTTATTGGCAAATATGCTTACGTAGACCCTGCCCGTATTGGCATCTGGGGCTGGAGCTATGGTGGTTTTATGAGCAGCAACTGCATTTTAAAAGGTGCCGATGTGTTTAAAATGGCAATTGCTGTGGCACCGGTTACCAACTGGCGTTTTTACGATTCGGTTTATACCGAAAGATACATGCAAACCCCACAGGAAAATGCATCGGGCTATGATGAAAACTCGCCTATAAACCACGCATCTAAACTTAAGGGCTCGTATTTATTGGTACACGGCAGTGCCGATGATAACGTACACGTGCAAAACACCATGCTAATGGTTGAAGCACTTGTACAGGCCAACAAACAGTTTGACTGGGCTATTTACCCCGACAAGAACCACGGTATTTATGGCGGTGCCACAAGGCTGCAGCTATACACAAAAATGACCAACTTTATTAAAGATAAACTATAATGAGCAAAACTACTGCGGTAACCTTAGAGGATATACAAAATTTCGAGGGCAAGTATCCTAAACAATTATGGGGATTGTTTTTCTCTGAAATGTGGGAGCGTTTTTGTTTTTACGGCATGAGGGGGGTACTTACCTACTTTATGATAACACACCTTATATTAGAGGTTGGCGGACACATGAGCGAAAGCCAGGCCAACCTTCAGT
Source organism: Flavobacterium subsaxonicum WB 4.1-42 = DSM 21790 (assembly GCF_000422725.1). Lineage (GTDB taxonomy): Bacteria > Bacteroidota > Bacteroidia > Flavobacteriales > Flavobacteriaceae > Flavobacterium > Flavobacterium subsaxonicum. The sequence goes on along the minus strand of NZ_AUGP01000017.1, from coordinate 561,067 downwards.
ATGGTGCTACGCAAGCCTTTGTATATGCCTTTACGTTTATAGGCGGTTTGTTTGCCGATAAGATATTAGGTTTCAGGAAATCGCTTTTTTGGGGTGGTTTTTTAATGATAATTGGTAGCGCCATATTGGCGTTCGACCCGTTTCCGGAAAGTAATTTCTTTTTAGGGATAAGTTTTACGGTAATTGGTACCGGTTTCTTTAAACCAAATATTTCTACCATGGTGGGCTCTTTATACAAAAGGGGCGATGCCAGGAGAGATGCCGGTTTCTCACTTTTTTACTCGGGTATTAACATTGGTGCCCTTTTAGGAGGCTATGCCTGTATTGCCATAGGTAAAGGGCAGTTGTTTACAAGCTTTATTCCGGAGCAATATACCTGGAATGTTGCTTTTGGGCTTGCCGGCCTGGTAATGACCATTAGCCTTGTTACGTTTATCTTCACACAAAAAACATTAGGCCCAATTGGCTTATCGCCATTTAAAAGCGAAGACGGCAACGTTAAGAGCGTTATAGAAACGGACAGTTTTGGAACCGTTAAGCCGGAAGCACCGGGTAAAGTGGTAGTAACCGTAAACAGCGGTAAAAGTTGGTACGAATATGCTGTATATGCGCTTACTTTAGCATTAATACCCGTTATTATGGCTATGGTTGCCAAAACAGAGTATACGGATTATTTTATGTACACCATAGGTCCGCTTACGCTTGTATATCTGGGTTACGAAATGACCAAGCACACTTGGGAAGAAAGCAAGAAACTTATTGCAGCCCTTATATTTATAGTGTTCTCTATTGTATTTTGGGCGTTTTTTGAGCAGAGCGGTGGTTCACTGAGCATTTTTGCTGCAAAAAACCTTGACAATATTGTTGCAGGAGCAGTTACCTTAGACCCTAACGGGGTTAACAATGCAGCCAACTCGGTATTTGTAATTATTTTTGCACCTATTGTTGGCCTTGTATGGCTGGCTATGGCTAAAAAGAAAATAGAGCCTAATACGGTAATTAAATTCGGCTTAGGTTTTATATTTCTTGCCGGAGGTTTTTACACGTTTTACACCACACGTTTTTTCGAAGTGGCATCGGGCATTGCAAGCCTTGATGTTTTTGTGGTTGCTTATTTTATAATTACATTTGGCGAGCTTTGCCTTTCGCCAATTGGCTTATCGATCATGACAAAACTTTCGCCGCAAAGGCTACAGGGCGTTATGATGGGTATGTGGTTTTTGGCAAGTGCCTACGGGCAGTACGTTGCGGGTATATTAGGGGCAGGATTGTCTACTAATGGCAGCGAGGGCGATTCGCTTCAGCAAAAGCTTATAACGTATACCGATGGGTATTATCAACTGGCCATTTACGCCCTTATTGCAGGTGTGGTGCTAATTGTAATTTCTCCGCTGGTGCGCAAGCTAATGCAGGAAGTTAAGTAAATTTAAAAATACAACTAATTTTATATATGTCTACAACTACAGCGTCTAACAACGACTTCTTTAAATCGAATGTTTTAGGGCATCCGGCCGGATTGTTCGTTTTGTTTTTTACCGAGATGTGGGAGCGTTTTTCGTACTACGGGATGCGTGCCTTATTGGTGCTTTTTTTAACATCATCTTTAATTGGCGATAACCCCGGTTGGGGATGGCCACGTGAACATGCCCTTGCTATTTATGGTTCTTATACTTCTCTGGCTTATTTAACGCCTATTTTAGGTGGCTATATTGCTGACAGGATTATTGGCTACCGTTGGGCTGTGGTTGTGGGTGCGGTGTTAATGACGCTGGGCCACCTTAGTATGGCCATTGAGGTACACCACTTTTTTATGTACCTTGGTTTGGTACTGCTTGTTATTGGTAATGGTTTCTTTAAACCTAACATGACATCTATTGTTGCACACATGTACAAAAACCACCCTGAGAAAAAAGATGGTGCTTATACCATTTTTTACATGGGCGTAAATGCAGGTGCCTTTTTAGGGATGCTACTTTGCGGTTACATTGGCGAAAGCCCGGATTGGGGCTGGAGCTATGGTTTTGGTTTAGCTGGCATCTTTATGTTTGTAGGTATGCTACAGTTTTACTTTACCCAGAATATTTTTGGCGATATAGGCCTAAAGCCTGTTGAAGATAAAGTAGATGTTGACGAGAAGCCGGAAGAGGCTACAAGAAATCCGTTCTCTAAATTTGACCTGTTTATAATAGGTTTGGTATCGATTATTGGGTTAACGTGGATTATAAACGACCCTCTTGAGGCAATTTCTAATGGCGAGTACAATGCGTTTCCGTTTACGGTAGGCAGCCTTAGCGGTTCTAACTTTGCTATTATAACTGCACTCGTTTTGTTTCTATTCATCTTAATAAAAAGGATATCGCAATATACTTCGATACTTAAAGACAGGATGGTTGCCATTATTATACTGGCGGTTATAACCATGTTCTTTTGGGCAGCGTTTGAGCAGGCCGGTGGCTCTATGACCATTTTTGCAAAAGATTATACTGCAAGGGTGTTAGAAGGCAATGCTAAACTTATCTTTAATGTTGTAAATACATTAATTACCATAATCCCGCTTGGGCTTATAACCTATGTGCTTTTCAGGTTGTTTTCTCAAACATTCAAAAAATATGCGTTAGGTAATATTATATTGGCCCTTGGGTTTGTTATTATTTGGATAATTGTAATTTATATGCTTAAAGCGCAGTATTATGAAGAAAAATCAGAAGTTCCGGCTACATGGTTTGGGGTGTTAAACTCGCTTTTCATTATTACTTTTGCGCCATTGGTGTCTAAGGTTTGGGAAAGTAAATACAACCCGTTCGCTACCTTTAAAAACGGTTATGGCATGATATTGCTTGGTATTGGTTTTGCTGTGTTAGCTTATGGGGCAAGCTCCATACCTGCGGGTGCCAAAGTAGCATCGGTTAGTATGATATGGTTGGTACTGGCTTATTTCTTCCATACAATGGGTGAGCTTTGTATCTCTCCTGTGGGTTTATCTTACGTAAGTAAGCTGGTTCCGGGCAGAATGATAGCCATTATGTTTGGTATCTGGTACCTGGCTATTGCAATTGGTAACAAAATTGCCGGTACTATGGGCGGTAAGATCGACGAAATTACGGCGCAGTATTCTATGAGCACGTTTTTCCTTATATTTGCTATTATACCTATAGCATTAGGTTTAATAATTATGGCGTTAACACCATTGCTTAAACGACTAATGCACGGCGTACACTAATATTCGGCACTGTTTTTGGTTTACCGTTTTTAAATTTATTACGATTATGAAGAAAGCTATTTTAATTTTGTTTGTTGCCTTTAGCGCACTTAGCATGCAGGCGCAGCAACTGGAGTGGCATACAGATATTGCCAAAGCCGTTAGTCTCTCTGAAACGTCTAAAAAGCCTATCCTGATGTTTTTTACGGGCAGCGATTGGTGTGGCTGGTGCATGAAGCTGCAAAAAGAGGTGCTGCAAACTCCTGAGTTTGCTAAATGGGCCAAAGAAAATGTAATTCTGGTTGAATTGGATTTCCCAAGAAGGGCAGCGCAAACACCGGAGATTAAAAACCAGAACGCGCAGCTTAATGCTTTCTTTAAAGTAAAAGGCTATCCAACGGTTTGGTTTGCCAAAGGCTCTAAAAATGCCGATGGCAAAATAGCATTCGATGCTATGGGCAGTACCGGTTATGTTGCAGGCGGGCCATCGGCCTGGCTGGATGGTGCCAACAAGATTATCAAAAAAAGCTAAGACTTTATCTCAAAATATAAGATCCCTTTTTGTGCGTTGCATAAAAAGGGATTTTTTGTTTTTGGCAGGTAGCCTCCCAACGGGCAATGTAGGTTTTGTAGTTGGTGGCATCGGCAATTACTTGTTTGGGCTGCAGTTGCTGTAATACGCGCTCCAGGTTAAGTTTAGGCGATTGCGTAAGCAACAACACTTCGGGTTTTACATTTGGCAAGTAGGCTGCCGAACTGTCTATAATTAAAATGGTATGCCCTTTGTACCAAAGTAGATTCTGCAACGGCATTGTTTTTATTGCCGGATTAAAGCTGCCTTTGCTGTAGGCTTTTATGGCAGGGCTGATGGTAGCAAGGCTATCATTACTCATAACAGTCACCGTATTGGCGTTTTTTTGAGCTACAAGTGTGTTGTTGTAATTATGAAAGACAACCAACTCTTCGCGGTGCTTTGCCTGCCATGCCGTAGCCATATAAGTCAGCTGAAATAGCAATACGGTGCACAACAACGCCGCGGTGCGCTTGTAGCTTTGCTTATAAAGCCATAATACGGCCATTACAAGCGTTAAATACAAGGCGAGATTTAGGAGTAGGGTAAAGGGAATATCTTTTAATAGAAGGCTCTGAAATGAGGCAACCCATTTTATAAAGCCATTCATCATCACGATTAGTAATTCTAACAGTTTGCCGACCCATATAGCGAGGGGTGGAAAAATAAAGTTGAGTAATAGGGTAAGTATCCCCAAACCTAAAATTATGTTGGATAGGGGAATCACAATTACATTCGCCACTAAAAATAATAATGGAAACTGGTTGAAATAATACAGGCTAAGTGGCAGCACACCAATTTGCGCTATAAGCGATATGGCTACGGTATCGCGCCCAAAGTTCACGATCCAATATTTAGAACGCCCAAGTTTATTGTATATGTTTTGTAGCCACACTATAGCAAACACCGCGATGTAGCTAAGCTGAAAACCGGCATCGAACAAAAAGTTGGGCTTTGCTAACAGTAATACCAGCATAGATACGGCGAGTGAATTGTAAATGTTTGCCTTTCGGTTTATCAGTGTTCCTGTTAGCACAAAACTGAACATTACCACCGCACGCACTACCGATGCCGATAAGCCTGTAATAAGCGCAAAAAACCACATGAGCGCAACGATTATTGTAAAGTGCAGTATATAGCAGTGCCTGAGCCTTTTTAGCGGACCCAACATCCAATTAAGGGCGAAGAAAAGCAGGCTAAAATGCAGCCCCGATATTGCCAGTATGTGTACTACGCCTGCATTGGTGTAGCTATCGGCGGTTTCTTTATCCATGTCCTGCCGCTGCCCAAACAGCAGGGCATTGATGATATTCATGGTCTGTGCGCTGTAGTTGTGTATGGCAAAACTACTAATTAGCCTAGCGCGGAAGTTTTGTATGTGGTGGTTAAAATCTGCCCGGATTCCAGCCTTTACATAATTATTTTTCAGCTTAAGCTGATGAAAAACATCCTGCTTTTGCATGTAAACGGCATAATCAAACTGATAGGGGTTTAGTGCCGGAGTTATGGGTTGGGGTTCATCGGCAATAAAAAGTACATCGCCGGCATGCAGCAGTTTATTAACGGAGTCTTTTGGTACTGTAATTAACAATCTGCCTGTGGCCAATTGCTTATCAATAGCCTCAACCTCAAAATAATACTTTTCAGAAAATTCGTTGGGTTTTAAGCGCTCTGTTATTACGCCCTTAATAACGGGAGTAGCATCCGGCTTTAAAAAATGCGAATAATGCGTTATGTAATTGGGGCTGTAGTGCAATTGCTGTAACCCCATGCCGGCAATAAAAGCGAACAGAATTGCGGCAAAGCCAAAATATGGCTTAGGGATAAGTGTTTTATTGGCCTTAAAATAAGTTGCTGCAAGTAGCAGTAGCGCAATAAAACATATACTGTATAACAGGGGTAAGCCGGGCTGTAAATAATAACCGGCAAGAATGCCCAGTGCAATAAAAAGTGTGAAGGGAATAACAGGATATTTCAATACCGTCATGCTACATCAGGATATCGAAATAGTTGTGATTTAGTCTTCTATAACCCTGTTTGCCTGAATAAATGTGCGTGAGTTATAAGGCTCGCTCATAGACGATACCATTACACCCTGGCTTGTAGAGGCATGGATAAATTTTATCTCGCCATCTTCGGTAACTTCTGTTACAAGGCCAACATGGTTTATTCTTTTTCTGCGTGGGTTATTGTCAAAAAACAGCAGGTCGCCTTTTTTAACGTCTTTAAGCTCTACTTCTCGGCCGGCATTGGCAGCCATATCGGCAGAACTTCTTGGAAGTGTAACATCAAAAATCTGAAAAGTGGCATAAACCATACCGCTGCAATCCATGCCGGCAGGTGTTGTGCCTCCGCCTCTGTACCTAACGCCTTCAAACTGCATGGCATTATTTACTATTTGTGTGGCAAAATAATTTTCAAACGGGGTAGGAACGTAGTCGGGATCTGGGGTATCGCTAACAACAAAACGTTTTTTCTTGCTTTTTGCAGTAACCGGAGCTTCGGTTTTGTTTGGGCCTCCTTTACTTTTTGTGCTTTTTGCTTTCGCAGGCTGATCATCATTAACAACTACAACATCGTTGTCTAAAAATAAAACTTTGGTTTCTGCTTTTTGGGCTGCAACAGCTTGTGCCGGAGTTGAAACTTTGTTTTCTGCGTAAGTGTAAGTCCCTTGTTTTTGAGCCTCTTTTTTTGAGGTTACTATTTGCGCCGAGACCGAAAAAGTGGTAAAGGCAATCAGTATAAAGGGTAGTATATGGAGTTTTCTCAAAACGTTTTCTTTTATCAAATTCGACAGTGTGTTTTGACAAATATAACGAATTACTTTTATATAAATTTTAAGAAACTATGTTAAATGTTTGATTATTAACGCTGCGGTTTTCTCGCTGGCCCCTTTTCCGCCTAATTTTTTTTCCAGTAAATCGTACTGTTTCAGGAGGTTTTCGCGATATTGGGGTGTTAAAATTTTTGTGAGTTCTGTTTTGATATTTTTTTTGTTCAGCTCTTCCTGAATAAGCTCTTTTACCACCTCTTTGTCCATAATCAGGTTAACCAAAGAGATGTATTTTAGCGTAATTATGCGTTTAGCTATCTGGTAGGATATCCATCCGCCTTTGTAGCAAACCACCTCCGGAACTTTAAAAAGTGCGGTCTCTAAAGTGGCTGTGCCCGAAGTTACCAAAGCAGCATGGGCAATGCTTAAAAGGTCGTAGGTTTGGTTAGAAATAAAGTGAACACGCTCGTTAGTTAAAAACTGTTTGTAAAACGAATAATCCTGAGAGGGTGCCCCTGCAATTACAAACTGGTAATCAGCAAAATCGTCTACCACCGATAGCATAAGGCTAAGCATTTTTGCAATTTCCTGTTTGCGGCTGCCGGGCAGCAGGGCAATAACAGGCCTGTCATCCAAATTATTATCCTTTCTAAACTGCTCTTTATCGGCAGCCTTGCGGTTATGGATGGCATCAATTAATGGGTGGCCTACAAACTCTACGGCAAAATTGTGTTTTTGCTCGTAAAACTCCTTTTCAAACGGCAGTATAATGTACATGTGGTCTACATCGCGCTTAATGGCTTTAATGCGGCTTTCTTTCCACGCCCAAATTTGCGGCGATATATAATAGTGCATTTTAAAGCCAAGCGGCTTAGCCCATTTTGCAATGCGCATATTAAAGCCGGGGTAATCTATAAAAATAAGCACATCGGGCTTAAAAGCCAAAATGTCTTCTTTGCAAATCTTAATGTTGTTAAGTATGGTCTTAAGGTTTTGTACCACTTCGGCAAAGCCCATAAAAGCCAGGTCGCGGTAATGCTTAACCAGTGTGCCGCCAGTTTGCTGCATCAGGTCGCCGCCCCAAAAGCGAATCTCTGCCATTGGGTCTTTCTTAAAAAGTTCCTTCATAAGGTTAGCGCCGTGCAGGTCGCCGCTGGCTTCGCCTGCAATAATGTAGTATTTCATGTACGATACTTTATAGGGCAAAAATAAGGTTTTTAATTTTAGGATAAACTTTTGCCTGCTAAGTACATCTTAAAATCAAATCCCCAAACATTTACATCTTCCGTATAGATCATGCCAACGCTTTGGGCTACTTTTTCTGAAGCTGTATTGTCAGGGCGTATAAGCGAGCAGATTTCTGTAAGCTTTAAAGCATCTAAAGCATAATCTTTCAGAGCTTCTAAAGCTTCGGAGGCATAACCCTGGCCGCGATACTGTTTAAGTAAAGCGTAGGAAAGCTCAGTCTTATCAATTTCGTCAATATAAAAACTACCCACGTAGCCAATAACGGCATTAGTGGCTTTTTCTACAAGCAGCCATTTGCCACGCGAATTAGTGGTTTCAGAATACATGGTATTATATAGCTCTATCCCTTTTAACAGTTGCTCTTTAGATTTTGGCTTGCCATCGGTAGTGGTGTATTTAATAATGTCGGCATCCTGATAAATAGCATGCATCTCATCAAGCCTTTCTACAGAATACCTGATGGCTTTAAGGCGGTTGGTTTCAAAAAGGGGTGTATCGGTCATCATCTACTCCTCATTCATTCCCCAGCCATTTAAACCCTGTATGGCATGGTGGGCGGTAAGGTCAAACTGAACGGGTACTACAGATACATAACCGTTGGCCAGTGCCCATTCGTCGGTATCTTCGCCCTTATCCATATTCACAAATTTGCCGGTAAGCCAGTAGTAGTCGCGGCCCATTGGGTTGGTGCGCTTATCAAACTTTTCCTGCCACATAGCTTTGGCCTGCCGGCACACCTTAATGCCCTTAATCTCCTTTTGTGGAAGTTTGGGTATATTTACATTCAGTATAACACCATCTGGCAGGCCGTTGGCTAAAACCTCTTCGGTAATTTTTTTTATAAACGGCTTGGCGGGTTCAAAATCGGCATCCCAGTTGTAATCCAAAAGTGAAAAACCAATGGCGGGTATGCCCTCTATACCGGCCTCGACCGCTGCGCTCATGGTGCCGCTGTAAATTACATTAATAGAACTATTAGAGCCGTGGTTAACACCGCTAACGCACAAAACGGGCTTGCGGTGCAGTATCTCGTTAACGGCAAACTTTACGCAGTCTACGGGCGTACCGCTGCAACTGTATTCGGTTTCAATATCCGGGTCTATGTCTATCTTGTTAATATAGAGTGTGTTGTTTATAGTTATAGCGTGTCCGGTGGCACTTTGCGGGCTATCGGGCGCTACTACAACTACGTCTCCCAACTGTTTCATAACGGCAATAAGCGCCCTGATTCCGGGGGCTGTAACGCCATCGTCGTTGGTTACAAGTATTAAGGGTTTTTTCTTCATTGTTTAGCAAAATCAAAATAAGTATTGTACTTTTACGTTTGCTAAAATACACATTTTTGCTGTGCCGGAGGGAAAGATACCTGAAGATGAAATTTTGGCACGCTTTTTAATGTGTAATGTTATACAAGAAGATAAATGAATGCCTTTTTAAGTTTTATGAAGAGAAATTATAAAATAGTAGCGATTGTTGTCCTGTTGGCCGGCGCGCTGTTTAGCTTTACCTTATTACCGGCAAAGCAAAAAGAAAACGATCCGGAAAAAGACCAGCTTTTAATTGAGCTGATTACATTTGTTATAGAAAAGGGGCATTACAGCCCTGCTGCTATAGACGATACTTTTTCTAAAGGCGTATATAAAAGTTACCTGGAAAACCTGGACCCGTCTAAAAGGTTCTTTACACAGGCTGACATAACCGAATTTTCTAAATACGAAACCCAGCTTGACGACCAGATAAACAAGCGCGACCTTAGTTTCTTCGATCTTACCTACAACAGGTTGGTTATGAGAATTAAAGAATCGGAAGGGTTTTATAAAGAGATACTTGCCAAACCTTTTGACTTTACTAAAGATGAGAAGTTTAACGTAGACTACGAGCACCAGCCGTATGCCAAGAACGATGCCGAACTACACACCCGTTGGGAAAAACAGCTTAAGCTATCGGTTTTGTCTTCGGTTACCGATAAGCAAAAACTTCAGGATACTCCTGTAGACAAGCTTAAAGCCGATGGCGATAAAGCCGTGGAGACTACCCCTAAAGTAGACGATAAAAAAGCCGATGGTACAAAGAAAACCTTTGCAGAACTTGAAAAAGAATCGCGTGAGGCTACTTTAAAATCGCTTGATGAATATTTTGAGTTTGTAGAAGAACTTAAACGTGAAGAGTGGTTTAGCATTTACCTTAATGCTATTGCCGAGCGTTTTGACCCGCACACGTTCTATTTTGCTCCGGATGATAAAGAGAAATTTGATGCCAGCATGAGGGGGTCCATTGAAGGTATTGGAGCAAGGCTTCAGAAAAAAAATGATTTAATTGAAATATCTGAACTTATACCGGGCGGACCTGCCTGGAGGGGTAAAGACCTTGAACAGGGCGACCTTATTATGAAAGTGGCCCAGGGCAACGGCGACGCTATAGATATTGCCGGTATGCGGTTGGACGATGTTGTTAAAAAAATAAAAGGCCCTAAAGGCACTGAGGTTAGGCTTACCGTTAAAAAGGTAGACGGTTCTATTAAAGTTATCCCCATTACAAGGGAAGTGGTAGAGTTTGAGGAGACTTATGCGAAATCGAGCGTTGTTAAAAAAGACGGTAAATTATACGGCATTATTAACCTGCCTAAGTTTTACATTGATTTTGATAACCAGGACAGCCGCGATGCTGCTAAAGACGTGGCATTGGAAGTGGAAAGACTTAAAAAACAGGGTGTAGAAGGCCTTATTATCGACCTTAGAGATAATGGTGGTGGCTCGCTTAAAACTGTTGTAGATATTACAGGTTTATTTATAGATAAAGGCCCTGTGGTTCAGGTACGTTCTCGTGCTGCCGATGGCAGTGCAGGCGGTACTACAGAGGTGCTTAGCGATAACGACCCTAAAGTACAGTGGGATGGCCCACTTGTAGTAATGGTTAACAACTTCTCGGCTTCGGCTTCAGAAATTTTTGCAGCGGCCATACAAGATTATAACCGTGGTGTTATTATTGGTAGTAAACATACTTATGGTAAAGGTACAGTGCAGAATATAATCGACCTTAACCGTTTTGTGCGCAACAACAGCTTTGGCGACCTTGGTGCCCTTAAAACTACTACCCAGAAATTCTACAGGATTAACGGTGGTTCTACACAAAGAGAAGGTGTATCAAGCGATATTAATATGCCGGACAAATATTCTTACATAGATATGGGCGAGCGCGATAACGACAATGCATTGCCTTATGATAAGATTGCTGCGGCCGATTACAAAGCCTTTAAAAATAACTTTGCTCCAATTGTAGAGAAAAGTAAAAAGCGTATGGCAGCTAATGCCCAGTTTAAACTGATGGACGAAAACGCTCATTGGATCTTTGAGAAAAAAGACGATAACACCTTCGACCTTAACATTGATAAGTTTAAAGCAGAGCTTGCCAAGACCGAAGAGATAACTAAAAAATTCAAGGCACTTAACGGTTACAAAAACAACCTTAAGTTTGAGGCATTGCCTTATGAGCAGGAAATATTTAAAAAAGACCCTGCCCTTGCCGAGAAAAAAGAAAGATGGTACGAAAGCCTTTCTAAAGATATTTATGTAGAAGAAGCCCTTAATGTACTGGATGATATGCAGCCAAAAGGCACTACAAAAAGTGCGGTAAGCATAAATAAAAAAGATACTAAGATTAAAACAAGATAATAAGCGAATGGCTAAAACCGGTAAATCGCTTACAGGCTTAGCGCTCCAAAAGTTCAGCAGGAACTTTTGGGGCGTTTTAAGTTTAGGGCTTATTGTAGTATTGGTGCTCATAGCACTTTTTGCTTATGTACTGGCACCCGAAAAATCGCAGAATGCCAACTGGGGCGACCTTGCGATACACAGCAAATCGCCGGGATTTACGGTTAACATGCTGCATTTCTCTTCGCCGGGAACGGCCAAATTTAAATTCAGCCACTACTTTACGGGCAACCCTAACCCGGAGGTAAAGATCCCTGTCTTAAAATATACCGTTAAGGGCGATAGCCTTACATATTACGAATATACCGATGAGCCCAGCCTTGCCATTAGCAAAACCATTCCGCTAACCGAATTTGGTTCGGCTGCTAACGCAGCAACTGTAGAGAAAGACTTCATCAAACAACAAAAATTTATACTGGGCACCGATAGCCAGGGGCGCGACCTGCTTAGCCGGCTAATAGTGGGATCACGTGTTTCCATAGCCATCGGTTTTGTGGCGGTGTTTATAAGTTTGGTAGTAGGCATTTTTTTTGGTGCCATTGCCGGTTACTATGGCGGTAAGGTAGATGCCTTTGTAATGTGGCTTGTAAACATCATCTGGAGTATACCTACGCTGCTGTTAGTAATAGCCATTACTTTGGCGCTTGGTAAGGGCTTCTGGCAGGTTTTTGTGGCCGTTGGGCTTACTATGTGGGTAGAAGTTGCCCGTGTGGTCAGGGGGCAGGTAATGAGCATTAAGCAAATGCAGTTTGTAACTGCAGCCCGTGCTTTGGGTTACAGCAATCGGCGCATAATCTTTAACCATATTTTGCCCAACAGTATGGCACCGGTAATTGTAATATCGGCAGCTAATTTTGCATCGGCCATATTGGTGGAGAGCGGGCTTAGCTTTCTGGGCCTTGGCGCACAGCCACCCGTACCCAGCTGGGGCGGCATGATAAAAGACCACTATAATTATATAATACTCGGTAAGCCGTACCTTGCCCTTGCCCCAGGTATAGCCATGCTTTTATTGGTTCTTGCCTTTATGATGGTGGGCAATGCCCTTAGGGATGCGCTGGATGTAAAGAGCGAGTAATGCTTAAATAATAATTCTCATATTGATAATATGGCAGTAGATAATAAAAACGTTATTGATGCGATAAGCACAGATTTTGAGGGTGTTGTAGTGCTTACAATAAGCGATCACTTAGAATGGGATGATGACAATAAGCATCTTTTAATTTTGCAGAATAAAATTAATGTATACTTGGATGTTTTGCAAAACGGGCAGATATACGAAAGTTATCCGGATTCAGTTGGGAAAGCATTTAGAATACAAATAGCACTTAAATATTCTCCAAATAAAATAGGGTTTGATTTTTTAAATCAGATTCAGATTGTTTTAAGGGATAATGGCTACGACTTCAAATATTATCATTTACAATAATAAAGTGAAAGGCTAACTTTCTTTTATAAATCAGAATAGTTTACATGACAGAATACCAAATTGATGCCTGGAAAAAAGAGATATACAATGCACTTGCAGCGATATCAGATATTGAAACTCAAAAGTTAGAGTGGGTTGGTCCTGCGGCATCGGGTGCTAAAGTAATCAGCAGGTTGTACGACCTGGAATACAATCTGTTTATCTCGTACTTGATAGAGAACGAAGAGGGCAGCAGGAAAATGCTTGCCGAAATGCTAAGGCTGGATAAAATGTTGGAAGATTATTCGCGGATTAAAATATCCGGTGAAAAAATGCTGCTCGACCCTGATTGGCATGCCATCGCTTATACTGCTGCACAAATAGTTATCCTCTGGGATGCTACTATGGAGGAGTAATAGTTTACTCGTACTGCATTAAAGTGTTATACGGGCAATATTTGTCATTCTGATCATAGCCTGTCTGTCGGTAGGCAGGCGCAGCGGAGTCGAAGAATCTCTATATTTTATAAGGGATCTCCTATCGTCAAATTGATCAACGGTATATAAGCCGTCATTGCCTATAATGGAGTATGGTAATTGAAAAATCAGTGTAAATCCGCGCTTGCAAATCCGTTTTATCCGCGTTTCATACTACTACCACTCATTCACTTTATTGGCATCCATTTTAATAAAAATGAAGAGCAATAATGTAAATGCCCACAAACTCGATCCGCCATAGCTAAAAAACGGCAACGGAACCCCCACAGTTGGGAAAAGCTTGATGAGCATGGTAATATTCACAAAAAAATGCATGAATAATATAGAGGCTACGCAATAGCCATACACACGGCTAAACTTTGATTTTTGCCTTTCGGCGAGGTAAATAATACGCAGTAGCAGTGTTATAAATACGGCTATAACTGCAATGCCGCCTACAAAGCCCCACTCTTCGCCCACGGTGGTAAAAATATAATCGGTATGCTGCTCGGGTACAAAGCCGCCTTTGGTTTGCGTGCCTTCCAGATAGCCTTTACCAAACCAACCACCCGATCCAATAGCAATCTGGGCCTGGTTAAGGTTATAGCCTTCGGCCTGCATGTTTACATCTTTACCAAAAAGCACGTTAATACGGTCTTTCTGGTGGCTTTCCAATACATTATCGTAAACGTAGCTAACTGAGAGCACAAACGCCGTCATAGCCACGAATATTAAGCTGCTAAGTATAGGGTTTCGCATGGCGCGGCGTGTAACAAAATACTGCGCCAGTATTACCAATGCGCCAAATAATATTACAAACTGAGGCCGAACCAGCAATGCCGCCAAAAACAATACTATGGCAATAGCGCCGGTGCCCAGGTACCAGCCGGGCAGGCCTTCGCGGTACAATACAAGGCTTAACGACACAAATATCATGGCGCTACCGGCATCGGGCTGCATCATAATAAGTAGTACAGGCAGGGCTATTATAGCAAATGCCAGTAATTGATGGTTCGTGTTCTTGAGGTTTATTTGTACATCACTCAAAAATTTAGCGAGTACTAATGATGTAGCTATCTTAGCAAATTCAGACGGTTGCAGGCTGAAACCGCCAAAAGAATACCAGTTGGTTTGCCCTTTAATGGTTTTACCCAATACAAAAAGCCCGGCAAGGAGCAGGAGCCCAAAGCCGTAGAATATAAAAGCGTATTTGTCGTAAATTTTGGCATCTGCGGTAAGTGTTACAATAATCAGCGGTATGCTGGTCATTATAAACATTATCTGCTTGCCGTAGGCCTGGCTAATATCAAAAATAGAAGTCTCCTCGTTGGGTAGCGATGCCGAATAAATAGTCATCCAGCCCAACCCTACCAACACCGCATACAGCAGGATGGTTATCCAGTCTATATTATTGGTAACACTCTGGTTCTTCATTGCTAATTATTAATGCTAAATGGAAGCCCGCTATATGGTTTTTCGTATTCTGCTTTAAGGCCCTGTGTCATCATTTTAGTTTCTAATGCCTCTCGGGTGGTGCTGCCTTTAAGGTATTTTTCTATCATCAGGGTGGCAATTGGGCCGGCCCATCGGGCACCCCAGTAACCGTTTTCTACAAACACGGCTATGGCAATAGTAGGGTTTTCGCGCGGTGCGAAAGCCACAAATATAGAGTGGTCGCTAAGCTGGGTATTTACACCGTTTATTTTGGTGTAATTCTCTGCCGTACCGGTTTTACCGCAAATTTCTATACCTTCAACCCTTAAATGGTGCGCCGTACCCAGGTTAAATACATCAAACAAACCATCTATAACAGGCTTGTAATATTGCTTGTCTATAGAGGTATAATGCCTGGTTGTAAATTTTTTATCGATAGGTTTACCCTTAATCTTTTTGATTACGTGAGGCGTATAGTAATACCCCTGATTGGCAACGGTAGCCATCATGTTAGCCAACTGAATAGGCGTCATTAGCACCTCGCCCTGGCCAATAGAGTTGGATATAATGGTAGAGCTTCTCCAGCCGCCGTTAGGGTAGTAGCGTTTGTAGAATTTTGGGGTAGGTACAAGGCCCTTTCTACCAGGCGGCAGGTCGTAGCCCAAAAAGTCGCCCAGGCCAAAACTTTTAAGGTGGCTGCTCCAAGCATTAACACCATATTCCGGTTTAGGATATTTATCTATTGTAAGTTTAAACGTATTAGCAAAATAAGTGTTGCACGATTTGTAAATACCCTCGTGCAGCCTGTTATTACCGCTGTCGTGGCAGCGCATAAAAGCGCCACGCCCATAGCTAAATCCGTGGTTGCACACAAAGCTGGTGTTCTCGTCTATAACTTCTTCCTGCAGGCCAATAAGCCCTGTAAGTATCTTAAATGGCGATCCCGGTGGGTACTCAGCTAACAGTCCACGGTCGTATAACGGTTTAGATATAGAGTCGTTAAATAGGGCAGTATAGTTTTTAGAACGGTCGCGACCCACAAGTAGCGAAGGATCGTAAGATGGTGCCGTAACCAAAGCCAGTATCTCGCCGGTTTTGGGCTCTATTGCCACAATACCACCGCGTTTTTCGAACATTAGCGATTCGCCGTATTTTTGAAGCTCGGCGTCCAGCGAAAGCGTAATATCGCTGCCCTGTACGGCAACGGTGTCGTAAATACCCTCTTTAAAAGAGCCTATTTCGCGGTTAAAACGGTCTTTTTGTACATACTTAACGCCTTTAACACCACGTAGTATGTCTTCGTACATTTCTTCTACACCCTGGCGGCCAATAAGGTCGCCGCTCTTGTAGTATGGGTCTTTTTTTATGGTGGCATCGCCCACCTGCTGTATGTAGCCAAACACGTTAGAGGCTGCATGCACCTGATAATCGCGCAGCGAACGCTTTACAATATCAAAGCCTTTAAAACGGCGGATGCGCTCCTGGAAACCTGCAAACTCTTTTTTGCTAAGCTGCGGTAAAAATACAGAGGGTAGCCTTGGGCTGTACACCTTGGCTTTTTCCAGGCGCTGGTTAAAATATTCGCGGGTAATATTAAGAAGGCCGCACAGTGCAAGTGTGTCGGTGTTCTTCATTTCGTTAGGGGTGACCATAATATCATACGATGGCTGGTTGGCAACCATAAGCACGCCGTTACGGTCGTAAATATAACCGCGTTCGGGGTAATCGTATTTTATTTTGATGGCATTATTGTCCGACTTTTTAATGTACGAGTCGTCCAGTATCTGCAAGTAAAAAAGCCTTGCTATTATAAGCAGGGTACCGGCAATAATAAGGGTTGGCAACAGTATTTTTCTCATAATTGTTTGGCCGGCTTAATAAGGTAAATAGTAATTACACAAATAATTAGCGTAAATATGGTGGTGTACAGTGTGTGTAGCAGTGCATCCAAAATTAGGCTAAAGCGGAACATTTCTAACAAAAATAAGATTAAATGGTGGAGCACCACGCATATAAATATAAAAGAAAGCCTTTCGGGCGAAAGCCTGTCGTTGATTTTAATAGTTTGGTATTCATAACTTACACCAAAGGAGAATTTAAAGAAGGTAGGCCGCATGTAAGCCAATACCACGCAGGCAACCGAATGCGGCCCCCCGGTATTAAGGTACATATCTATAAAAAGGCCCAGGAAAAATGCTGATATAAGTAATACAGCCTTGTTGCCGTTTACCGGATATAACAGTATGTACAATATATACGGATACGGAACCAGGAAGCCGAACAGGCTTATTTTGTTGCAAACAACAACCTGTACCGCAAGCAGGGCCAAAAACCTAAGGATATTTATTAAAACGGTACTATTCATTAGTGGTGGCCTGCTGTAGTTGTTCTATTTCTTTTTTGTCTTTGTTCTCAATTACGTATATGTAGCCAAGGCTTGTCATATCATTAAATAGCCTTATATCCAGCGTATAGTAATTGGTTTTTTTGTCTATGTACACTTTTTCTATGGTGCCAATAGGAATGTTTTCAGGAAAAATGGTACTTTCGGCCCCCGTAACAATGGTATCGCCTTTAATAACGGTGGCAAGCCTTGGTACATCTACCAATTGCGCAAAGCCCGTGTTTTTACCATTCCATGTAAGGGTACCAAAGTGGTTGTTTTTTTTGATCTTGGCACCAAGCCTGAATTTAGAATTGAGTACACTGATTACCGTGGCGTAACCCGCCGATGTGTTTTCTATATACCCAATAACGCCCTGGCTGCTAACCACACCCATATCTGGCTTAATGCCATCTTTGGCGCCGCTGCTTATGGTAAGGTAGTTATCCTGTTTGCTGTACGAGTTTATAATAACCTTGCTTTGTATAACCTTATACGTGCCAAGCTCTGTAGGTAGTGTAACCGGCGGGCGGTTGGTACTATCCTGCGTGTTATATAACAATCTTTTTAGCTGGGCATTCTCGGCGGCAAGCTGCTCATTTTGTTCTCTAAGGCCAAAATAAGCCTCTACGTTATTAATTTGTTCGGAAGTGTAACCCGTTACCGCATTGGCAGATGAAACCGCCTGGCTCCTGTGGTAAGCATGCGATTGTATGGTAAAAGTTAACGAAATGCCCAAAAGCAGCAAAAACAGTAGTGTGATACTGTTTTTAAATAAAAAATTTACTATTTGCTGCATTTCCTAATCGGTTATTTTATAAGTATGCTTCTGTATTTTGGTATGTTTTTAAGGGTCATCCCTGTGCCTCTTACTACAGCCCTTAAAGGGTCTTCGGCAATGTAAACAGGCAGGTCGGTTTTTTGGGATATCCTTTTGTCCAGCCCCCTTAACATCGATCCTCCACCTGCAAGGTAAATACCGGTGTTATAAATATCGGCAGCTAATTCCGGAGGTGTTTGCGATAGGGTTTCCATAACGGCATCCTCTATACGTTGTATCGACTTATCCAGTGCCTTGGCAATTTCGCGGTACGATACATCTACCTGTTTAGGCTTACCCGTTAAAAGGTCACGGCCCTGTACACTCATATCTTCGGGTGCGCTTTCAAGGTCTTCAAGAGCGGCACCAATAGTAATCTTAATTTTCTCTGCCGTGCTTTCTCCAACAAAAAGGTTGTGCTGGGTGCGCATGTAATAAACAATATCGTTAGTAAAAACGTCGCCCGCAATTTTTACAGATTTATCGCAAACAATACCACCAAGTGCTATAACCGCAATCTCTGTAGTACCACCGCCTATATCAACAATCATGTTACCTTTAGGCTGCATAATATCTATACCAATACCAATAGCAGCTGCCATAGGCTCGTGTATAAGGTAAACTTCTTTACCATTTACCCTTTCGGCCGATTCTTTTACCGCACGCATCTCTACTTCGGTAATACCGCTTGGTATGCATATAACCATGCGAAGCGCAGGCTGGAACAATTTCTTTTTAAGTGCCGGAATGCTTTTAATAAACATTGTAAGCATTTTTTCAGACGCATCAAAATCAGCTATAACCCCATCTTTTAACGGACGTATGGTTTTGATGTTTTCATGCGTTTTACCCTGCATCATATTAGCCTCTTTACCCACGGCTATTATTTTACCGCTTACGCGGTCGCGGGCCACAATAGATGGGCTGTCTATAACTACTTTATCATTATGTATTATAAGGGTATTCGCAGTGCCAAGGTCAATGGCTATATCCTCGGTCATGAAATCAAAAAATCCCATACTTATATTAGAGGTTAGGTATTTATATTTAGTTTGTGTGTAAGCCTACAAAAGTAATAAAATTAATGTTTAAAATGACGGGTGCCGGTAAATACCATAGCCACGTTGTTTTCATTACAATAGTTAATGCTTAATTCGTCTTTAATAGAACCTCCGGGCTGTATAACTGCTGTAATGCCTGCTTCTTTAGCAATTTCCACGCAATCCGGGAAAGGGAAGAAAGCATCGCTGGCCATAACGGCGCCGTTAAGGTTAAAGTTAAAAGATACTGCTTTTTCTATGGCGTGCCTTAACGCGTCTACGCGAGAGGTTTGCCCGGTGCCCGATGCAAAAAGTTGCTTGTTTTTAGCAAACACTATTGTGTTACTTTTAGTGTGCTTGCAAATTTTAGAGGCAAAAAGCAGGTCTTCCACTTCTTGTTCAGTAGGTGATGTAACCGTAACGGTGGTAAGGTGCTCTTTATTGTCTGTAATATTATCTTTATCTTGAACCAATAAACCGTTAAGGCATGTACGTACTTGTTTTTCAGGCAATGCCACCTCGTGCTGTACTAAAATAATCCTGTTCTTTTTTTCCTGAAGTATGGCGGCAGCCTCATCATCGTAAGACGGGGCAATAACCACTTCGCAAAACAGTTTGTTTATTTCTTCGGCAGCAGCCTTATCTATAGCAACGTTAGAAATTAATACACCACCAAAGGCCGATGTCGGGTCGCCCGCAAGAGCATCTAAGTAAGCGTCTTTAACGGTTTCCCTTGTAGCAATACCGCAGGCATTGTTGTGTTTAAGGATGGCAAAAGTGGGTCCGTCGGCTTTAAATTCGCCAATCAGGTTTACGGCAGCATCTACATCAAGAAGGTTGTTGTAAGATAGCTCTTTTCCGTGAAGTTTGGTAAACATTTTTTCGAAATCCCCAAAAAAGAAACCTTTCTGGTGCGGATTCTCGCCGTAACGCAATACCTGGCCGTTGCTAACGCTCTCTTTAAAGAATGTTTCGTCGGTATTAAAGTAGTTAAAAATGGCAGTATCGTAATGAGAAGAGGTGTGAAATGCCCTTGTGGCAAACAGTTTGCGCTCTTCTATAGTAGTTGCGCCGTTGTTGTTGGTATAGGTTTCTAAAAACAGGGCATAATCATCTACAGATGCTACTATAACCGTGTCTTTAAAGTTTTTGGCCGCTGCACGAATTAACGATATGCCGCCTATATCTATTTTTTCTATAATATCTGCCTCAGAAGCTCCAGAAGCTACCGTTTTTTCGAAAGGGTAAAGGTCTACAATAACCAGGTCTATCTGTGGTATGTCAAACTCCTTCATTTGCTGTACGTCCTGCTCGTTGTCCTGGCGGTTTAAGATGCCACCAAATACTTTAGGGTGAAGTGTTTTTACCCTGCCACCCAGTATAGATGGGTAAGAGGTTACATCTTCTACAGGTACTACCGGTATGCCCAGGTCTTTAATAAACGTTTCGGTACCGCCCGTAGAATAAAGGGTTACACCTTGCGCGTGAAGCGCTTTAACAATTGGCTCAAGGCCATCTTTGCTGAATACGGATATTAATGCTGATGTTATGGTTTTTGTACTGCTCATTTGTTGTGTGTTTAATAAAGGTGCAAAAGTAATTATTGTATAGCTAACATTCAAAAGCAGAAGACGCTATTTTTAAATTATTTAAAATTTTTATGCCATAAGGTTTCAGTATTTTAAAAAAATGCTCAATTTTACGGTTACCAATACCAATTTAGCCATGCTGTTATACCTGCGCCTGCTTAAAGAAAGTTTTACTTTTGCCATGAGTGCCCTTATTAATAATAAGTTGCGCACGTTTTTATCGCTGTTAGGGGTTACTATTGGTATCTTTTCTATTATTGCGGTGCTGGCTGCGGTAGACTCGTTGGATAGAAAAATTCGCGAAGACCTTAATAAGGTAGATAAAAACACCATGTACCTTAAACGGTTTTCTTTCGCACCAAGCGAAATTCCGCGCTGGAAAATGGAGCAGTTTCCTGATGTTACATTTGATGAATACCAGGCGCTGAAAAATTCGGTTAGCACATCGCAGTATATGGCGTTCCAGATATTTACAAAAAGCGAGGTGATACGCTACGAAAATAAATCGGCCAGCGATGTAAATATGGTTCCGGTGTCGTATGAATTTGCCGATATACAGGCTGTAAAAATTGCCCAGGGCAGGTTTTACAACGAATCTGAATCGAACGCCGGTACCGCAGTTGTGGTTTTAGGCTACGAAATTGCTCAGACGCTTTTTGGCGATGATAACGCGCTGGAGAAAAAAGTACGCATCTACGGCCAGCGTTTTACCGTTATTGGCGTGTTAGAAAAGCAGGGATCGGCCTCTATGGGTATGCCAAGCAACGATACATCGGCCATGGTACCCGTTAATTTTATACGCAGGGTGTACGGCGACCATAACGATTTTATGACGCCCATTATCATCATCAAGCCTTTTACAGGTGGCGATGCCGAGGAGACCAAAGCCGAGGTAACCCAGAAATTGCGCCAAATTCGTGGTATTAAGGCCGGGCAGGGCGATAATTTTATGATTGACATTATATCATCTTTTACCGAATTTATAGACGAAATTGTTGGTGTTATGAATTTAGTAGGGTGGATTATTGCCGGGTTTTCGCTTCTGGTGGGTGGGTTTGGTATTGCCAATATTATGTTTGTGTCGGTTAAAGAACGTACCGGCCTTATTGGTATACAAAAATCGTTAGGGGCTAAGAACAGGTTTATACTTATGCAGTTTTTGTTCGAGGCTGTTATACTCTCGCTTTTTGGTGGTGCTATAGGCATTTTAATGGTTTGGGGCATTGCCGCCATTGCCACTGCCGCGCTTGAC
Organism: Flavobacterium subsaxonicum WB 4.1-42 = DSM 21790; assembly: GCF_000422725.1. Lineage (GTDB taxonomy): Bacteria > Bacteroidota > Bacteroidia > Flavobacteriales > Flavobacteriaceae > Flavobacterium > Flavobacterium subsaxonicum. The sequence continues at coordinate 539,164 of NZ_AUGP01000017.1, read as the reverse complement.
TTCGAATTTATACTGAGCTTTAGCAACATTATGCTGGGCACCAGCCTTTCTATTGGCATTGGTATTATTGCGGGTATATTGCCGGCAATATCGGCTGCTAAATTAGATCCGGTTGAGGCGATAAGGAGCGGGATGTAAACTCCAAGTTTGCAGTATTCAGTCGCAGTTGGCAGTTGTTTGACAGTAGCCGCGTTGGATGCATCTGATGTAATGTGTTTCCATACTGTAATCGTTCGCGTCATTGCGGTCGAAGTGCGGCAATCTGATGTAATACTACATTGTCATGAGTCGATTATTAATAACAAATTGATATGGAAAAAATACATCTTGTAATTTTAATTGTACTGTTTTTGCCCTTTTACTTTAGCTTTAAAAAGGATAAAGCAGTTGATTCGAGGGCTATTCAGCAGATAGATATTACTGGATCTTGGGGAATGTGCAAAAGAAAGTCAGGAGATAGTTTTATAACCGGTAATATTTGCAATACATTTAATTTTAAGGCAGATGGTACCGGAGCATTATTTTTAGGAGATCTGCATGGTACACTAATTTGTAACTTCAAATGGAAAAGTGATGGTACGATAATATGGTTTTCGTTCGCATCAAAAAAAGAAGAAGAATCATCGATTATGAATAGCAAGACAGAGTATAGTTTACTTAGATATTATACCGAAGATGGAGAGTATTTAGAAATTACATCTAATAATGGTGAAAATGTAATGTATTTAGCCCGCAACAGACCTGAGTAAATTATAATCCGTATCAACAACAAAACATAGTTTTATTCTAAAAATTACCGTTTCTCCGGAGCTTGCTCAATAATATAATCCATTAGCGAAAATTGGTGTAATTTGGAAGGTAAAACAAAAAAATCCCGCTATTGCGGGATCTCTATATTATCGTACAGGTTGATTTAAAATTAAATCCAGGTAAAGGTTAACCTTATCCTTAAGCTCTTTACGCGGTGTTATAAAATCAAGAAAACCATGCTCCATAACAAACTCTGCGGTCTGGAAACCTTCAGGCAGTTCTTTACCGGTAGTGTCTTTAACAACACGCGGGCCGGCAAAGCCAATTAGTGCTCCCGGCTCTGATATGTTAATATCGCCAAGCATAGCATACGATGCCGTTGTACCACCCGTTGTAGGGTCTGTACACAACGATATGTACGGTATTTTAGCATCGGCAAGCTGTGCCAGTTTAGCCGATGTTTTAGCCAGCTGCATTAGCGAGTAGGCTGCCTCCATCATACGGGCGCCACCTGATTTTGATATCATTAAAAACGGAACCTTGTTTTTAATAGAATAATCTATACCTCGGGCAATTTTTTCGCCTACCACAGCCCCCATAGAACCGCCAATAAAGGCAAAGTCCATACAGGCAATAACAAGTTCCTTACCTTTAGATTTGCCCACAGCGGTGCGCACGGCATCTTTAAGTTTGGTTTTTTCCATGGCATCTTTAAGCCTGTCGTCGTACTTTTTAGTATCAACAAACTTAAGGGTATCCTTAGATGTAATGTTAGGGTTAAGCTCGGTATACTCGTTGTCGTCAAAAAGTATTTTAAAGTACTCTTTGCTGCCAATCCTTACGTGGTAGCCATCTTCGGGACTAACATAAAAATTTCTGGCAAGCTCTTCTGCATCAACAATTTTACCTGTAGGAGATTTGTACCAAAGGCCTTTAGGTACATCTTTTTTATCTTCGGTTGGTGTTTGTATCCCTTTTTCTGTTCTTTTAAACCAAGCCATATTTTTTCTGATTAAAAAGTTGTTGGTTGTTAGTTGTTGGAAATCCATTAACTAACAACCAATAACCAATAACTATAAAGTGTTAACGTTGTTAAGGTCGGCAAATGCCTGCTCAAGCCTTGTATTAAAGGTAACCTCGCCTTCGCGAACCCATTTACGCGGGTCGTAGTGTTTTTTGTTTGGAGATTCAGCACCGTCCGGGCTGCCAATCTGAGTTCTTAGGTACTCAATATTGTTAACCATATAATCGCGGATACCTTCGGTAAATGCAAACTGTAAGTCGGTATCAATGTTCATTTTAACCACACCATAAGAAATAGCTTCTTTAATTTCTTCCGGAGTTGAACCCGATCCACCGTGGAAAACAAAATCTACAGGGTTAGGACCCGTGTTGAATTTTTGCTGAACGTACTCCTGAGAGTTTTTAAGGATTTTTGGTGTAAGTTTTACGTTACCCGGTTTGTATACACCGTGTACGTTACCAAAAGCAGCAGCAATAGTAAATTTATCAGATACTGCGCTTAGTGCCTCATAAAATTCGGCAACTTCTTCCGGCTGTGTGTATAGTTTAGAGCTGTCAACATCGCTGTTATCAACACCATCTTCTTCACCACCTGTAATACCAAGCTCGATCTCAAGGGTCATGCCCAGTTTGCTCATCCTTTTAAGGTACTCAACACAAATTTCGATGTTTTCGTGAAGAGGCTCTTCAGAAAGGTCAAGCATGTGCGAGCTGAATAAAGATTTACCTGTTTCGGCAAAATGTTTTTCGCTTGCATCTAATAAACCATCTACCCAGGGTAAAAGTTTTTTAGCGCAATGGTCTGTATGTAATATAACAGTAGCTCCATAAGCTTCTGCAAGTGTGTGTATGTGTTTAGCTCCGGCAATAGCTCCAAGAATTGCTGCGCGCTGGCCATCGTTATTCAGGCTTTTACCAGCATTAAAAATAGAACCACCGTTAGAGAACTGGATAATAACAGGTGCGTTAAGTTTTGCAGCAGTTTCTAAAACACCGTTAATAGTGTTAGAACCGGTTACATTTACTGCAGGAAGTGCAAAGCCTTTTTCTTTGGCATAATTAAATATTTCCTGTACCTGGTCTCCGGTTGCTACACCGGGCTTAATATTATGAGCCATTAGTTAATGTTTTAAAAATTAATTCACAAAAATAGTATTTTAAATTTAGAACGGATAATTAATACCAACATTTAAAACACTGTTAGAAAAATTATACTCCCTAAACCATCTGTTACCCTCCGGATTGCCCGGATTGTAAGTCTTAAAGCCCACATCAAAACGAACCACAAAAAAGTTAAAATCGTACCTAAAACCTATACCGGTACCAAAGGCAAGATCTTCGAAAGAGCTAAAGCCGTTAAAGGTGTAAGCGGGATCGGTTTCCTGGTCGAACACGTTCCAGATGTTGCCTAAATCGCCAAAAATAGCACCATTAAGCTTGCCGAATATATTAAAGCGCAACTCTGCGCTATAGGCCATTTTTAAGTTGGCCTCGTTAAAATCGTTTAGGCCACCGCTGCGGCCCGGGCCAAGGCTGTACGATTGCCACGCCCTGTTATCGTTACTACCGCCGCCAAAATAACTACGTGTAAACGGTATAGAGTTAGAGTTGCCATACGGTACGGCAAGGCCAAAAAAGGCACGCATGGCCAGTACCTTCTGGCGGCCAAGGTCAAAGTGCTTAATAAAATCAAGCTCTCCTTTTATGTATTGCGAATACTGCACGTTAAAAACGCTGCGGGCGCCCACGTCTATACCTTTGTTCTCTTTTAAAGATCCACCTAATAACGATAATAGCGCACCGGCACTTTCTACTTTAGTTTTAAAGATAAAGAAAGTGTTATCGGTTAAATTTTCGCGCGTGGTGGTGGTGTAGGTAAAGTTAGAGGCAAAAATAAGGTTGTTCTCTGTAAGGCGTTGGCGTCGCTCTTCTATACGCGCAATGGCCTGCTTGTCGTCGGCAGTAATGGGGCTTGGCAGGGCATTGTTGGCAACATCGGTAATAAACGATGTTGTGCCTTGCTCTATAATTAATTCTTGTGGATTTTCCGGTTCAAAATACTGCGCCGGGGCGTTGTATTTAATGGCAAATTCGTTAAGCGCATTGTAAGACGATGTATATACATTAAAATAATTACCCGCATTTACGTTACGAATGTACTGTATGTTTAAAAGGTCCAGCTTAGCGGTGTGGCGGTTACGCAGCGGGGTCCAGTTATAGCTAAGGATACCGGTAAAATTTTCTTTATCCAAACCAATGTTTCGCTGCCTGCCCAAGCCCACACTTAATATGGTAGAGGGTATCATGTTCTTGGGGATAACCCGCTCTGTATTGAAGGGGAAGAATATCCTTGGGAAGGTAATCTTGGCATCGGCACCGTACTCAAGGATGTTGAAAAAGGCGTTGTCTTTTATGGCCACGTCGCGAGACGAACCTATGTTGCCACGCGTGGATATTTCTAAAATCTCGGCTCCCCTGAAGATATTCCGGATGGAAACCCCAAGGCTACCCTGAATACCGAAATCCTGAATATTGGAGTGCAAAAAATCTGCCGATACGTTGAATCGGAACTTTTTACGCGGGTTAAGATAAATGTTGGTTATAAGCGACTGCCCCGATACATCGGTACTGTCTTCTACATACTGTATGGTAGGGTAGTTAAATACTTTTAAGTTGGTTAAGCCACGCGATGTTAATACACGCCTAAAATCGGCGTAAGTACTTCCGGGGGCTATAAAAACGGCATCGGTAAGGGCTTTTGGCCTGTAGTTAAGCTTGCCGGTGCTAAATAGCCTGAACCCGTTGTAGCTAACGCTGTCTATACTTTGGTCGGCACTGGTGGGGTTTTGGGTATAGATGTTTACCTGGCTAATTTTATACAGCTTAAACGGACGTATAAAGGTGGAATCGCCCTGGCGCACCGACTCGTTATCGATTACAATATCTACATTGGCTTTGTAGTCGGTATTAACTGTATCTACCACATAGCTTACGTTATTCTGCTGAAAGGTATAGGCACCACGATTCCTGAAGTAGGTGGTTATCCTGTCGCGCTCGCCGGTAAAATCGGCCTCGTTATATTGTTTGCCTTTCTTAATCATGGCATCGGCCTTAGAGGTATTGTAAAGGCTGTCTAAAACCGGGGTTTCTATAGAGGTGCTAATGCTGTCTACAATATACGGCTTACCGGTATCTACAGTATAATGCACTATAGCCCTTTTGTTTTCTAAAGTATCTACGGTGTAGGCTGTTTTAGCCCTGAAATAGCCTTTTTTGTAGTAGTAGGCATACAGGCGGTTACGGCTCTTTTTTACACGGGCAAGGTCTACCAGCACGGGTGGTTCGCCGGTTTTTTTTAAAAAGTTGCTAAATCCGCTTACTATAAAAGAGTTGCCAAGGCGCTGCACCTGCTTTTCAGATAAAAGGCTTTGCATAAACTCGTGCCTGCCCGGTTTGCGCTCAAGCCACGCGTGATACGAGGAATCGGCATTTGGGGTGGCAAGGTTAAACAAATGCAGCCTAACGTGGTAGCCCAGTATATTGGTATTGGGCAGCTGGTACATTTGCGCGTTGTGGTCGTCGTCGTTTTTATCTTCGCCGTTTACCGTAATATCATTCTTTTCTAACAGGTGTTTGTTTTCCGGCACCCTTTTTACAAGGGAGCAGGAATAGAAAACCAGGCCTAATAGTAAAATTAGTGCTATTTTTGTTGTTATATTTCTCAAAACGGTGATGCCGGATAGTAATTCAAAAATACATTTTTTATGGTTAGCAAAAACCAAATTAAAACAATAACGGGCCTACAGCAAAAAAAATACAGAAAGCAGCACAAATTGTTTTTTGCCGAAGGGATAAAGGTAGTACAGGAATTACTGAATTCCAATTTTGAATTACACCATTTATATGCCACAACGGCCAACCTGTTTGCCGGCCTGCCCAACCATAAAGTTAGCATAATTACCGATGATGAGCTAAAAAAAATCAGTGCATTAACAACTCCGCAATCGTGCCTGGCGCTTTTTACCATGCCCGATGAAAAACCGCTAACCACAACGGGACTAATTGTTGCCCTTGATGATGTGCGCGACCCCGGTAACCTGGGTACTATTATAAGGCTGTGCGACTGGTTTGGTGTCGATCAGTTGGTGTGTTCTGCAGAATGTGTAGATGTGTATAATCCTAAAGTGGTACAGGCTACTATGGGGTCTTTAACCCGTGTTAATGTGGTGTATACTAACCTGAAAGAGTATTTGGCTACAGCCGAAACCCCTGTTTTTGGTACTTTTATGGACGGACAAAACATTTACAAACAAGAACTTCCGCAAAACGGAATTATAGTTTTAGGAAACGAGGCTAATGGTATTAGTGCCGAAATTGAGGCGCTATCTACCAACCGAATTGCCATACCGCGCTTTGGTAATTTGCAGCAAACCGAGAGCCTTAATGTAGCCACAGCTGCTGCTATTATACTAAGCGAGTTCCGTAGAAATTTTTAATGGAAAGTAAAGTTTATAAAAACCGCACGGGTTTTCATAGCGTCGATATTGCTGGTATAAGGGCTGGCTGCGCTGTTATCGCGAATTAGCTCATCGTCTAAACCAAATACCCCACGAATGGATGGCGAGAATTTAAAATACTCAAAGTAAAGGTCGATACCCACACCCAACTCGTAGTTGTTGGTCCAGGTTTTCATCCTGAAACGCTGGCCGGTCATGTTATCATCTTTAACCTTCTCGTTACTGTCCAAATTCCATGAACGCGAAACACCTGCCAATAGGTACGGCTTAATGTTGCCGGTACGCTTAGCTGAAAATTTTAGCAATAACGGAAAATGGATATAAGTAGATTTTACTTCTCTCAGGTATTCAGACTCCCTTATAAGGGTAGGGTCGTTAAAGGTAAGGTTTCGCTGCGTGTAGTACAGGCCCGGCTCAAAACGCAGGTCTAAAAACTCGAACAGGCGCAGGTTACCCACAAGGCCCACGTTAAAGCCGGTTACGGTTTTGGCAACAATATCGGCAGTAGGGTTGGTTTTATAATCAAACTTAAAGTCGTAGCTGTTAAAACCAAGGTAGTAACCCCAGTGTACACGCTGCTTATCAAAGTTTTCCATATTAATAATAGGGTCCTTTCCAAAAACGTTGGTGCCAAACTGAGCATGGCTGCAAAGTCCTGAAAACAGGAATATAAATAAAAGCAATTTCTTCATCTTATTGTTTTGAAGCTGAGTAAATAGTGGCTGCACCAAAAGTTTGGGGCATATCTTTAACCTCTATAAACCCAATTTTGCGCAAAATATTGTTTAGTTTTTCGCCATAAGGAAAAATAGAAGCCGATTCGCTAAGATAAACATAGGCTTCGCGGTCTTTAGAGAACAATCTGCCAATTAAAGGCAGCAGGTAACTGTGTAATTTATAACCTTGCTTAAAAGGGAATTTTGTAGGTACCGATGTTTCTAAAATTACAAAAATACCGCCCGGTTTAAGCACACGCAGTATTTCGGCAAGGCCTTTTTCCAGGGTTTCAAAATTACGTATGCCAAATGCAACAGTAATGGCATCAAAGTAGCTGTCGGCAAAAGGCAGCTTCTCGCTATCGCCATATACAAGTTGAACGCGGCCATCCAAACCTTTATCCATAACTTTTTTGCGGCCAACTTCCATCATGCCTTCGCTAATATCGGCACCAATAATTTCGCGTGCGTTGGTGGCCGACATTAATATGGCAAGGTCTCCGGTGCCGGTAGCAATATCTAATATGGTATCGGGGTTTTTTGCAGCAACAAGCTTAAGTACTTTTTTGCGCCATTTAATATCTATACCAAAGGTCATTACGCGGTTTAAGCCATCGTAATTGCCAGATATATTATCAAACATTTGGGCTACCTGCTCTTTTTTGCCTAAGCCAGAATCTTTATAAGGGGTTATATTTTGCGACATTACACTAATTTACGCAACAAAGATAAAATAAGTTTTTGTTAATAGCGCGTTATAATTCGTTGGCTTGTTTTAAAGCCTGCAATTCGAGTTCAGGAGATATTCTGAAATTTGTACTCTTAATACTATTTAATATAGGCTTAATGCTTGGTAGTATTCCGTTTAATTTAGCCTTGATGATAATTCCTATTGTACCCATTATTGTGAGCCCTAAACGCAATGCTACCTTACGAGCTTTAAAATCATCAAGTATTATTGTACTATCCTTAATTTCTAAAGCTAATGCAATAGCGCTGGATTCTCCTTTGTCAATTTGAAGCTCAAGTATTTGTTGGCGAAGTTTATCGAAAACTGTTTCAATAATTAACCATTCAGGAAGTGGTTCTCCAAATTCATCAGCTATTTCCTGGGTGGTAATAACTCGTTTATATAATTTTTCTAACAAATCGAGCTCGCCAATTTTTGAGAGTATAATAAGGCAACTTGTGTCAGATATAATGGTTTTATGCATTTGCTATATCACTTGCTAAGTCTGTAGCAGGAAAATTAAAAACAGAAACATCGTATTTTTCGAGCAATTCTGTAAAAGCACGCTTAGTTAGGCCAGCAAGCTGAGCGGCCTGGCCTAACGATAATTTACCCTGCTCGTACATTTTAGATGCGGCAGTCATTATAAACTCATTATTGTCTATATCTAAATTATCGGGTATGTTAACTGTAATTGTTTTCATAAAATCAAATATACAAAAAAGATATTACTCCCCTCCATCAAAAATATTTCGCTTTTGCCTATAGTGCCTACTCCCGCTCCCAGGTTTCAAATATAAACTCATACGCATGCTTTTCATCTTTATCATGAAAAACACTTTCGGTAAGGTTCCATTCGTCAGAATCAATTTCAGGGAAATAAGCATCTGCCTCCGGGCTTATGCCCAGCACGCGGGTAAGCTCTATTTTATCGGCCATGTTGATAGATTGTTTGTAAATTTCGCCACCGCCAATAATAAAAACCTCCTGGTTTTGTGGGCAGGCAGCAAGGGCTTCGTTTAAACTGTTTACAATAGTGCAGCCCTCGTAAGTATAATCGGGCTGGCGCGTAATAACCACGTTGGTGCGGTTGGGCAGCGGCCCATTCATGCTCTCTAACGTTTTGCGGCCCATAATTATATGGTGGCCGGTGGTTAGCTGTTTAAAGCGTTTAAAATCGTCGGGCAGGCGCCATATCATCTGGTTGTCTTTGCCAAGGGCATTGTTTTCTGCGGCGGCAGCAATAAGGGTAAGGGTCATTATTTATACGGCTTGGGAATTATCGTTCTCTAATTTTTTTTCGAGCTGCTCTATACGGCGTTCCTGGCGGGCTACCAGCATGGCTATCTGGTCGCGTTCCCAGGTTTTGTTTATAAAGCTCTCTATTACAAATATTTTAATAAAGTGAAGTATAAATACAAACGCCCATGCGGTTATAGCCCAAAGGTACCAGTCGTCTTGCGGGTCTACGTCTAAGATCTTATTTATAATGTAAAAAAAGACACTGCTTACAAAGAACAATATAAAATGAAGGTAAACGCGTTTTTTTTGCTTTACCCTTTTACGAGCATATTCATAAAGTTCCTGTTGATTTTTTTCCATACTACTATTATTGCGGAAATAAAGTTATGAAAAAATAACGATGCTTTAAAAACTTTTACTTTACATTAATAGTTATAGGCAGTTTATAGGCGATAGTGATAGGTATGCCTTTAATCCTGGTAGGTGTAAGCCGGGGTAGCTTGGTCATGGCAGTTAGTATCCCTTTATGAAACTTTTCTTCTCCACCCTCTATATTCTCTACCTGTACTTTGCCTGTGGTATCTATGTAAAAATTAACAATCATTCGAAATTGCAGGGGGCCATCTACTTCAGGCATCCTGTAATTTTTCATGATCAAATTATACATTTTTTCTGTAGAGCAGCTAACACCATCGGTGTGGTCTGATTTTTCGCATCCGGGATAGATGGATTCCTCATCGGGCTTTATATAGTCTGGTTTAATGTTGCGCTCTTTGAGGTCTAAATTATCGGCTACGTAATAGTTTTTAGAAATAGTATCGCGCAATAAAGTAACATTAATAAAAAATGCATTTCGCCTTTTTTCGACAGGACTATCTTTTTGGGTAAATGCCGGCAGGTTGTCTATATAATTCTGAATACGCTTGGTTAGCAGATAGCTTGGCGTTTTTATTTGTGTATGTTCTTTAATTACAACACCATTGGCATCAAGTATAAATACCGCAGATACACTAAAATAAGGTTTGGAAGTTTCCAGCAGTGTGCTAATAACATCTTCGTCTATTAAATCGAGTACAGCATTTTCTAATGCGTTGTTAGTGCATTGGTAAGGGGTCTCGTTTGTGGCACATTCTGCAAATATATTATTTGGTAATTTATTTTGGGCAAAAGCCGATAGCTGTACACAAAGGCACAGTAATAGAAGGGTAAATTTCATAGATAGGTTTTAAACCGCTACTGCGCCTTTTATGTGTGGGTGCGGATCGTAATTTTCTAATGTAAAATCTTCAAATTTAAAGTCGAAGATGTTTTTAACTTCGGGGTTTAAAATCATTTTAGGCAGTGGGCGTGGCTCGCGGCTTAGTTGCAGTTCCAACTGCTCCATGTGGTTGTTGTAAATGTGTGCATCGCCAAAGGTGTGAATAAAATCTCCGGCCTCGTAACCGCATACCTGTGCTATCATTAAAGTAAGCAGGGCATAAGATGCAATGTTAAACGGAACGCCCAAAAATATATCGGCACTGCGCTGGTACAGCTGGCACGATAGTTTGCCGTTTGCTACATAAAACTGAAAGAATGCATGGCATGGGGGCAGGGCAACGTTACCTTCGGCCACGTTATCGGCAAAAGATTTAGAGTTGTCCGGCAGTACGCGCGGATTCCAGGCGCTAACCAGCATACGGCGGCTGTTGGGGTTGGTTTTAAGGGTTTCTATAAGCTCTGTAATCTGGTCGATCTCGCGGCTGTCCCAGTTGCGCCACTGCGCACCGTAAACCGGACCCAGGTTGCCGTTTTCATCGGCCCACTCGTCCCATATCTTAACACCATTATCGTTAAGGTATTTAATATTGGTGTCGCCGTTTAAAAACCAAAGCAGCTCGTATATAATAGACTTTAAGTGCAATTTTTTAGTGGTAACCATTGGGAAACCCTCGCTTAAATCAAAACGCATCTGGTAGCCAAACACACTTTTAGTACCGGTGCCGGTACGGTCGCCTTTTTGGTTGCCGTGCTCTAATACATGTTTAACGAGGTCTAAATACTGCTTCATTTTTTATATTGAAAAATTGAAAAATTGAAAAATTGAAAATTTCCTGCAAGGTATAAAATTACAAAAATTATAGATGTGTTGTTAGATACGTTTTATCCGCAAGTTATCCACATAAAAAAAGCCACACCTTTTAGCAAGGTATGGCTCATCTTTAAATATTTAAATTTTCAATTTTTAAATTGGAGGAATTAACTTTCTCGTTTCGATATTTCGTCGCGAATTTTTGCTGCTTTTTCGTAGTCTTCGTTTTGCACGGCGCCTTCCAGCAGTTCGTGCAGCTCCTGAAGGCTGTACTGCGTGTACCCTTCTCCGGAAACGGTAGTCTCGGTATCGGCATCAAAGGTTTGGGTTGGCCCAAGTACATCGTCATGGTTAATACCTTCTTCGCCTTGTTCGGGGTTTATTTTAAGGTAAATGCCGGCTTTGTCCAGTATATTTTTATAGGTAAAAATTGGGGCGTTAAAGCGCAGGGCAAGTGCAATAGCATCGCTGGTGCGTGCATCTATAATTTCCTCAATGCGGTCGCGTTCGCAAATAATGCTCGAAAAAAACACGCCATCAACCAGCTTGTGGATAATAACCTGCTTAACCACAATATCAAAGCGGTCGGCAAAATTTTTAAATAGGTCGTGCGTAAGCGGCCTGGGAGGTTTTATTTCTTTCTCCAGGGCAATGGCAATGGACTGGGCTTCAAAAGCACCAATAACAATGGGTAGTTTTCGTTCACCGTCCACTTCATTAAGTATCAGGGCATAGGCTCCGTTTTGCGTCTGGCTGTACGAAATGCCCTTAATATTAAGTTTTACTAAGCTCATGTTTGGTCTTTCCTGTGTACAAAAAAAAGGCTATCGGGCAAAGATATAACTATCCTTATCCGATAGCCCTTAGATGGGCACAATTTAAAATAAAATTATGAGTTTTGAGCCTTAAACGCTTTAATTTTTTCAGTCAGTTTAGGAACAATATCAAACGCATCGCCAACAACACCATAGTCGGCCACTTTAAAGAACGGCGCTTCGGGGTCGGCATTAATAACCACTTTTACTTTGCTTGAGTTAATACCGGCAATGTGCTGTATGGCTCCGGATATACCCACGGCAATATACAGGTTAGCAGCAACCGGTTTACCCGTTTGGCCAACGTGTTCGCTATGAGGTCTCCAGCCAAGGTCGGACACCGGTTTAGAGCAGGCCGTTGCAGCGCCAAAGGCAGCAGCAAGGTCTTCTATAATACCCCAGTTTTCAGGGCCTTTAAGTCCGCGGCCGCCGGATACTACCACTTCGGCATCGGCAATGGTAACTTTGCCTGTAACTTTTTCAGACGATTCTACCTTAATAGTAAAGTCGCTGTCGTTTAAAGACGGTGCAAAATCTTCCTGAGAAAGGCTTGAAGCCGATTCTACCAATCCGAATGAGTTTTTGCCAATGGCAAGCACTTTTACATCGCTGCTAATCTCGGTAACCACAAACGCCTTGTTAGAGAACGCATGCCTTTTTACCTGGAATGGTGAAAGGCTTTGCGGCAGCCCAACCACGTTACTTGCGTAGCCGGCCTCAAGGCCTACGGCTACAAGCGGTGCAATGTAAAGGCTATCGGTATTAGAAGAGAATAATATAATTTTAGCCGACTCTTTAGCGGCTGCCTGCTTAATAACATCGGCGTATGCCTTAGCGTTGAACGACTTTAATTTATCTGTAGTAACGTTAAGTGCCTTGTCTACACCATAAGCGGCAAGGGCAGAAGCATCTGCAACGTTAATAGTTACCGCAGTAACCGTTGTGCCGTTTTGTTCGGCTATTTTTTTAGCGTAAGAAGCAAGCTCAAACGCTGTCTTTTTAAATTTACCTTCTGCTGATTCAGCATATATTAGGATTGACATTTTTCTGATTTTTTAATTTACCAATTGAACAATTTTTAAATGTACCAATTAGAGCTTCCGCTATGCAATTGTTACATTAATCAATTAATGTATTGCTACATTAAAAGCATTATATAACTTTCGCTTCGTTATGCAACAGGTTAACAAGCTCGTCTAAGTTATCAGGGCTAATAAGCTTAACCGCGCTTTTAGGGGCAGGTTTTTCAAATTTAACCGATTTAGTACTGCTTTCTGCACCAACGGGCTCTACTATAGTAAGTGCCTTAGTCCTGGCCTGCATAATACCGCGCATGTTAGGTATCCTTAAATCTTTTTCTTCAACAAGGCCTTTTTGGCCGGCAATAACCAAAGGCAGTTTAGTGCTAAGGGTTTCTTTACCACCATCAATTTCCCTAACCGCTTTGGCATCGGTTCCGGTAACATCAAGCGTAATACAGCCGTTTACAAAATCATATCCTAATAAGCCTGCAAGCATACCCGGCACCATAGCGCCGTTATAGTCTAACGATTCTTTACCGGCAATAACCAGGTCGTAACCGCCGTTTTTAACCACTTCGGCCAATTGTTTAGCAACAAAAAAACCATCGGTAGGGGCAGCGTTTACACGAATAGCTTCGTCTGCACCAATAGCAAGTGCTTTGCGCAGTGTAGCTTCGGCATCGGTACCGCCTACGTTTACTACCGTTACGGTAGCACCCGCCTGCTCTTTAAACCAGATAGCGCGTGTAAGGCCAAATTCATCATTAGGGTTAATTACAAACTGAACACCGTTAGCGTCAAACTCGCTGTCGCCATTGGTAAAGTTAATTTTTGCAGTAGTATCAGGCACATGGCTGATGCAGACTAATATTTTCATTATTTATAGAGATTATAACGTTTGAATTATTTTAATACAACGAAGTTAACAAATAATTTTAAATAAAAAACTATGCATGCATATTAAATATCATTTTTATGAAAAAAAGTATTTAAAAATGCATGTATCATAATTAAATCATTCAATTATGGCTGTTTGATGTATTATTAACAGTAAATTTATAAAAATATAAAGTTTGCATTACCCGGCTGATATAGTATGTTATTCGGCTTTAATTTCCTGTCCGCCTTTAAGGGTGTTGTAAGCCTGGGCAAGCTCATACATCTGTTCGCTTTTAAAATCGCCGTTTTCAATCCGCGCCACAAGAGTGGGTTCATCGTTAAAATAACGCCTGGCAAATTTTTTAAACCGCTTCTCGGTACCCAGCACCGTTGCCCCAAATGCCATCGAGGTAATAATGGTAGCAAAGTCTTCGTTGGGGCGTTTAAATAATAATGGTATCTCTGCCCAGGTGCCGCCTGTGCTTCCTGCGTCCAAAATCATATCGCCATCTTTATTAATAGAATAGCTTAAGGCCTTATTAAGGTATTTAATAGATGATGTTTGGTATTTAACAAACATCCATAGTTTTTTCTCATATACTTTTTCACCATCATCGCCCCTAAATTCCCTGAATGTACTTCGCTCAAACAAAAACTGATTGCCATTTTTAGTGGTATAAACAATTTGATAGATATCATCATTTTTATGGTTGGTTGCTTTTCCTTTTTGGCCTGCCTTAATTCTTACGCTACTGTTTAAAGTAGTGTTTTTGGGAAGCTCTGCATAACCTTCGGTAGTCTTGCCGTTGGTAAATACAACTTTTGCCGGATAAAATGTTTGAGAGTAAGCGGTAAGTGCAATAAAAAATGTTAGCAGTGTTAGCAAATGTTTCATGGTTACGGTGTTTGTTAATTAAATGGTAATTGTAAACTTAATAATTTGATTTTAAATTCAGTAAAAATGTTAATTTTTTTTAAAATATTAATTCAGGAAGCCTGCGTGTGGATAAATATATAGGTGTAAGTGTTACGAAATTGTTTGCGTAACCCAAAAAATGTGTAGTACGCATTAATTTTAGTTTTGCTATATAAAAAATAGGTTATAATGATTTTAAATTTTTATTTTTGCCATTCATTTAATACGCGAAATACAATTACATGAGAACTATACAATTTAGGGAAGCTGTTTGCGAAGCCATGAGCGAAGAAATGCGCCGTGACGAAGCTATATATTTAATGGGCGAAGAAGTTGCCGAGTACAACGGAGCCTACAAAGCCTCTAAAGGCATGCTGGACGAGTTTGGTGCAAAAAGGGTTATAGATACTCCAATTGCCGAGCTTGGTTTTGCAGGTATTGCAGTAGGTAGTGCCATGAACGGCAACAGGCCTATTGTTGAATTTATGACATTTAACTTTGCCCTTGTGGGTATAGACCAAATAATAAACAATGCAGCTAAAATTCGCCAGATGTCTGCCGGCCAGTTTAACTGCCCAATCGTTTTCCGTGGCCCAACGGCTTCTGCCGGCCAGTTAGGTGCAACGCACTCTCAGGCTTTCGAAAACTGGTATGCCAACATACCGGGCCTTAAAGTAGTGGTACCGTCTAACGTGTACGACTGTAAAGGTTTATTAAAATCGGCTATTAGAGATAACGACCCGGTTATCTTTATGGAATCTGAGCAAATGTATGGCGACAAAGGCGAGGTGCCTGAAGGAGAATACACTATTCCGCTTGGTGTTGCCGATGTTAAACGCGAAGGTAAAGATGTTACCATTGTATCTTTTGGTAAAATTCTTAAAGAAGCGTTTATTGCTGCCGATGAATTAGAGAAAGAAGGCATTAGCTGCGAGATTATAGATTTAAGAACTATACGCCCAATGGATCACGATACCATCTTAAACTCGGTTAAAAAAACGAACAGGCTGGTAATATTAGAAGAGGCATGGCCTTTTGGCAGTATCTCGTCTGAAATTACTTATATAGTACAGGAAAGGGCTTTTGATTACCTTGATGCACCTATACAAAGAATTACAACTGCAGATACCCCGGCTCCTTATTCTCCGGCGCTGTTAAAAGAATGGTTGCCAAATGCAGGCGACGTTGTTAAAGCAGTAAAAAAAGTTTTATATAAAGCATAATTTGTTAATTGTCTCTAAGGCAAATAACAATATGTACAAATAAAAAAATATTGAACTATATTTGAAACTTCATCATACTAAATGATGAAGTTTTTTGTTTAAGGCTATTATGACAAGAAGATTACTGTTGCTTATCGGGTTCTTTTTTATCCTGGTAGGATCCGCTTTTGCACAAACTAAGGTGAGTGGCGTTGTATTGGATGACACTAAAGCACCCATACCTTACGTAAATGTGTATTTTAAGGGTACTAACGAAGGTGTTATAACCGATGAAAACGGTAAATTTTACCTGGAGTCGCAAACCACTTATACAGACCTTACCATATCTTTTGTTGGCTTTGCCCCAAAAGAACTTCACTTAGATAAACCGGTTACGTATGATATTAAAGTTACCCTCTCTGAAGCGAACGAACTTAAAGAGGTAGTGCTGTATTCCGGTAAAACATCAAAAAAAAATAACCCTGCTATAGATATACTGCGCAAAATATGGGAACGCCGCCGCAAAAACGGCCTTAACATGTTTAAGCAATATGAGTACGATAAATACGAAAAGGTAGAATTTGACCTTAATACCATAGACAGCACCATGATTAAAAGCAAGCTGTTTAAGGGTATGGAGTTTATATTCGACCAGGTAGATACCAGCAACGTTACCGGTAAAACCTACCTGCCCATATTTATTAACGAGGCGCTAAGCAACGTATATGGCGATAATGTGGCCAGCCGCAAAAAAGAGGTTACCAAAGCCAATAAATCATCAGGGTTTGATAACAACCAGCAAATTATTGCCTTTATAAAAGACTTGTATGTTGAGTATAATATTTACGACAACTACCTTAAGTTTTTTGATAAAGATTTTGTTAGTCCGCTGTCGCGCACGGGTATCAATGTGTATAACTATGTGCTTACTGATAGTTCGTACATAGACAATAAGTGGTGCTACAACATAGTATTCTATCCTCGCCGTAAGGCAGAGCTTACCTTTAAGGGTAACTTTTGGGTTAACGATACTACCTGGGCCATTAAAAAGATAGCAATGTCGGCCAGTAAGAGTGCCAACATTAACTGGGTTAAAGATATTTACATAGAGCAGGAGTTTGATGTGCTTAACGATTCGGTTTTCTTACTGAAGCGCGACCACATGATGACCGACTTTGCCCTTAAGAAAAAAGAAGACTCTAAAGGGGTGTACGGTAAG
The DNA here is from genome assembly GCF_000422725.1 of Flavobacterium subsaxonicum WB 4.1-42 = DSM 21790. Classification (GTDB taxonomy): domain Bacteria; phylum Bacteroidota; class Bacteroidia; order Flavobacteriales; family Flavobacteriaceae; genus Flavobacterium; species Flavobacterium subsaxonicum. Next base: position 522,062 of record NZ_AUGP01000017.1, on the reverse strand, counting down.
CGTACTACCTTGTTCAGGGATTATAAATTCGATAAGCCTAAGCCTGCCGAATTTTATACCGCCGACGTTAACTTTAATGATGAGGCCATTTACCAAAAGTCGGAAGAGTATTGGGAAGAGAACCGCTTTGAGTCGCTTAATAAAGATGAGCGGGGTGTGTATAAAATGCTCGACACCCTAAAAACGGTACCGCGCTTCAGGCATTTGTACGACCTTGTGGCAACGCTGGGCAGTGGCTATTACCAAATGGATCATTTTGATTATGGTCCTATATTTTCCACCTTTGGCTATAACCCTGTAGAGGGGCTAAGGCTGCGTACCGGTGGGCGTACTTACTTTGGGCAAAACGACCCCTGGAGGCTGGAAGGCTACACGGCCTACGGCTTTAAAGACAACCAGTTTAAGTACGGTATATCGGGTAAGTGGATGGTTAATAAAAAAAACCGTATAATACTACAGGGCGGTAACCGTCGCGATATAGAGCAAATTGGCGTAAGCCTTACCGCCACCAGCGATGTGTTGGGGCGTAGCTTTGCATCGTCATCGTTATTTTCCAGTGGTAGTAACAATAAGCTAACGAGCATTAACTTTAGTACCTTCTCGGCAGAAATAGAGCCGGTAAAAAACCTTGTGTTCCGTACCAGTTTTAACTACCGTACGCTAAAGGCGGCATCGCCCTTGTTTAGTTTAGACTATTACTTAGACCCGGCCGACCATTCTAAAGGTGTTAACGGCTTTATAAAGCAGTATGAGTACGGCTTTATGATAGACTACACACCCAAACGCCGCACCATTGGCTATGGCGTAGAGCGCAGCGATGTTGATTATAATTACACCCGCCTGTTCTTAAACTTCTCGCAAGGGGTAAAAGGTATATTTGGCAGCGATTTTGATTATGAGAAACTTCAGTTCTATTACCGCCAACCTGTGCTTGTAGGGGGCTTTGGCCGCCTGTTTGCTACCTTTGAGGCGGGTAAGATATTTGGCGCCGTACCGCTTGGGCTAATGGGTGTTATACCGGGTAACCAGAGTTACTTTTCTATAGAGAACACTTATAATCTATTAGACTACTACGAATTTGTGGCCGACCAATACGTGTCGCTTCACCTGGAGCATAATTTTAACGGCAGGCTATTCTCGCGCATACCGGGGGTTAGAAACCTAAACCTGCGCGAAATTATAGGTATAAAAGGGGTTATGGGTAATGTATCTAACGCTAACATTAACCTTAATGCCTCTAACCTTGTATACCGCTCTCCCGAAGATTTATATTGGGAGTACCATGCCGGTATAGGTAATATCTTTAAGGTATTCAGGATCGATTTTGCCTGGAGGGGCAGCTATCTTGATGTTCCGGGAGCCAATAAGTTTGCGGTAAAAGGCTCTTTCGGGTTTTATTTTTAACAGTACTAACATTTTTTACATAACTTTACTACTGCTTGCTGTACAACAGTATAGCCTGTGTTTTAATGCAGATAAGGTAAGTATAATTTTGTAAATCTGCATGCTAAAAAAATAAAAAATCTTACATTTAAAAAATGTATTTTCGTACAAATATTCTCAAGCACCTTTTATGAAAAGCAAATTTGTATTCGTTTTTTTTGTGTTACTGCTTATAGCCTGTAAAAAGGAGGCACCGGCAGGGCATAGCGGCAAATATCCGGAAATTGTGGTTGCTACAGCTAATGGCGATGCTTTTGCCGTGGCCAACGATAGTATTATAAAACCGGAGTGGGAAAAAGTGCTTAATAAAAACAGTACCGGTAAAACCATCATGGTTTTAGAGGTTGTAAAGGGCAAAACCGAGGGTGGCGCAAAAGACTTTTATATGCTTATTGCAAAATGTAATGATGGGCAAACTTCTATAGCGGCATTACTGGAAAAACAAGGCAACGAATTATACTTTGATAAAAGTAATCCTCAAACTATAATTTGCTCCGGAAATTGCAGCGGCGGATGCCTTCCGGTTGCTAAAAATGATGAGACGGGTACCTATCTTGTGTGCTCTGCCTGTGATAATTGCACTAAAACTGAGCATTCATTAAATTTTTCAGGCCACTCAAATAATTAACATTTTGTTTGCGTGTTTTTTGTAAGGCTTGCCTTAATTTAGTATCATAATCATCTAACAAAAAATATTATGAAAAAAACTATCCTTAAAAGCCTTGCCGGCTTGTTTACCATCTTACTAATGGTAAGCTGCAGCACAGAAGAAACATCTGTAATGCCGGACGAAAACGCGGCGGTAACAACATCGGCAGCCCCATCATCTAATCAATTAACAGCGCGTGGTAGTTTTTGGAGCGGAAAAATTGCAGAGATCGATGCTAATGGCAATGCCCAGTTTGTAATCAATCCACAGCTTATAATAGACGATTTTGAGGCGCAGCTACGTGATAAGGGTGCCTTTACAGATCTTACATCTGTAGTTATAGAAAAGCAGGCAGCTGATAACGATCCGTCTGATGTAGGTTATATTGTTATAGCAACCGATGGCAATGGTTTTTCTATGGGTACCATTTTAGAGCGTACCGGCTATAGCCTGAGCGATGGCGACGGAACTACAGTGGGCTGCAGGGGCTGTGTAGATGGCTGCAACCTGCGTTACCTTTTGGTAGACGGCCATAAATTTCCGTATTGCCGCGAAGGTAATTGCGGAGCCGACTGTGTAAGAGAGGATTAAACTGCTGAATAAAAGATATTTACTAAAGCCTTCTTATAAAGAAGGCTTTTTTATTTGCTGTTGGCGCAACCGTTTTCGTAGTTATATTTATGTAAACTCCCTGTTTTACTGCTGTTTTTAATGTGGCAAACTTTTGCATGGCATTTTTTTTATACTATTTTTGCACGATAACAAAAAACTATTAAAATGTCTGCAGCAAAACTAAAAACTTTTGATGTACTTATAGAGATACCCAAAGGTAGCAGGAATAAATACGAATACGATTTTAAGCTTAAAAAAATACGTTACGACAGGATGCTTTTCTCGTCTATGATGTACCCTGCCGATTATGGTTTTATACCTGAAACTCTTGCACTTGACGGCGACCCGTTAGATGTACTTGTTTTGGTTACAGAGCCTACTTTTCCTGGTTGCGTTATGGAGGTAAAGCCAATTGGTGTTTTCCACATGGCAGATGAAAAAGGCCCGGATGAAAAAGTGGTTTGCGTACCGGTTTCAGATCCTATCTGGAACAAGTTAAACAACCTTGACGAGCTTAACCCACACCTTTTAAAAGAAATTGAGCACTTTTTCCAGGTGTACAAAGATCTTGAGAACAAAAAAGTTGATGTTGGCGGATGGGGCGATGTTACCGAGGCTCGTGCTATTATAGACGAGTGCGTAGATCGTTTTGAAGCGCTTACTGATAAGCCAGAAGAACTTTTCAGCATCAGATAAGAAAACACTGTTTTCCATAAAATATAAAAAAAGCAATATTCTGTAAAGGGTATTGCTTTTTTTGGTTGCATTTTTTATTATATTTACAATAGGTTCATAATCAAACCTGTAAATCACAACCAAACCAACCTCATTTTATGGAATCGATAATTATTTATGTTCCGGCCGTTATGGCCGTGCTGGGGCTGCTCTTTATGGCAGTTAAACGATCTTGGGTGTTAAAACAGGATGCCGGAGACGGTAAGATGAAAGAAATTTCAGATTACATATACGAAGGTGCCCTTGCCTTTTTAAAGGCAGAATATAAATTGCTTGCCATTTTTGTTGTTATAGCCAGTATTGCCCTTGCAATAATTGCTTATTTAGTGCCTACCACACACATGCTTATTGTTGTTGCCTTTATTTGTGGTGCCTTTTTCTCGGCACTGGCAGGCAACATGGGCATGAAGATAGCTACCAAAACAAACGTGCGCACCACTCAGGCTGCGCGTACCAGCCTTCCGCAGGCCTTAAAAGTATCTTTTAGCGGCGGCACGGTAATGGGCCTTGGCGTTGCCGGCCTTGCCGTTTTGGGGCTTACGGCCTTTTTTATATTTTTCTTTCACTATTTTATGAATGGCCAATGGGCTGCCGCCGAATTTGAAGGTGTTTTAAAAACGCCGGGCGAACTGATGACAATTGTGCTGGAAACCCTGGCGGGCTTTTCGCTGGGGGCAGAGTCTATCGCACTTTTTGCCCGTGTGGGTGGCGGTATTTATACCAAAGCTGCCGATGTTGGGGCCGACTTAGTGGGTAAGGTGGAAGCCGGTATACCGGAAGACGACCCACGCAACCCCGCCACCATTGCCGATAACGTAGGCGATAATGTGGGGGATGTTGCAGGTATGGGTGCCGACCTGTTTGGGTCGTACGTGGCTACCGTTCTTGCGGCTATGGTACTGGGCAATTATGTGCTTAGGGATATTATTGCCGATAACCCCAATTTTACCGATAAGTTTGGAGGCATAGGCCCCATATTACTTCCAATGGCAATTGCCGGTTTCGGGATACTGTTCTCTATAATAGGTACTTTTTTAGTGAGTATTAAAGACAATAACGCTAAGGAGAACGAAGTTCAGGCCGCGCTAAACCGTGGCAACTGGGTGTCGATTATCCTTGTGGCAATATCATCGTACTTTTTGGTTACGCACCTACTGCCGGAAAGCATGAAAATGCAGTTTTATGGTGAAGCGGTTAAAGATATATCATCGTTACGCGTATTCTATGCCTCGCTTGTGGGCCTGGTAGTGGGTGGAGTTATCTCATCGGTAACCGAATATTATACCGGGCTGGGTAAAAAACCTATCCTGGCCATCGTACAAAAATCAAGCACCGGGGCGGGTACCAATATTATTGCAGGCCTTGCTACGGGCATGGTGTCTACGTTTCCAACAATACTGCTGTTTGCAGCAGCTATATGGTCGTCTTACGCTTTTGCAGGCTTTTATGGCGTGGCAATGGCGGCAAGTGCCATGATGGCTACTACGGCTATGCAATTGGCTATAGATGCCTTTGGACCCATATCTGACAATGCCGGCGGTATTGCCGAAATGAGCGAACTGCCTAAAGAGGTGCGCACCCGTACCGATATTTTAGATTCGGTTGGTAACACCACGGCGGCAACAGGCAAGGGCTTTGCTATAGCATCGGCGGCGTTAACATCGCTTGCCCTATTCGCGGCGTATGTAACTTTTACAGGTATCGACGGTATCAACATATTTAAGGCACCCGTACTTGCCATGCTGTTTGTAGGGGGTATGGTGCCTGTGGTGTTCTCGGCCTTAGCCATGAACTCTGTTGGTAAAGCAGCTATGGATATGGTGTATGAGGTTAGGAGGCAGTTTAGGGAAATACCCGGCATTATGGAGGGTACCGGCAAGCCGGAATACGGCAAGTGCGTAGAGATATCTACCAAGGCCGCCCTGCGCGAAATGATGCTTCCGGGGTTATTGACTATTGGTTTCCCTATAGCTATTGTGTTGCTGGGTATGCTTATTTATTCTGACAACCATGCGCTGGTAGCCGAAATGCTGGGTGGCTATATGGCGGGTGTAACGGTATCTGGCGTGTTGTGGGCTATTTTCCAGAACAATGCCGGTGGTGCGTGGGATAACGCTAAGAAATCGTTCGAAGCCGGGGTGATGATAAACGGCGAGATGACCTATAAGGGGTCTGACGCGCACAAGGCTGCCGTTACCGGCGATACGGTTGGCGATCCGTTTAAAGATACCTCGGGCCCGTCTATGAATATCCTTATCAAGCTAACCTGCCTTATAGGGCTGGTAATTGCGCCTATACTGGGCGGCCATACCGAAGGTGCTGTTAGCGAAGCAGGAACTACTACACAACAGCAGGAGCAAACCATTACCCGCGAGCCGGTTTTGGTAGGCCAGGAAGAAACTGAAGACATTAGTGTAGACAAGCAGGTTGATGCCAACGGTAACGTTACGGCAACGGTTACAATTTCGACCAAGACAAGTTCTGAAGAAGTAAAGACCGAAGAGAAAATTTTTAAAGGATCGGCTACCGAAGTCGACGCCCAAATTGAAGCTCTAAAAACTAAAAAATAAATGACGCTGACGGATTTTAATTTTTGACAGATAAAAATGGTCAAAACTTAACGAATCTCGAAGTCCAAAAGTGAAATATTAAGGCAAAAAACGTCGCTTTCTTATGTTAGAAAGCGACGTTTTTTTTATTTATCAGATGATGAATTTATAATTACGGATATGTAATTCCGGTTACCTCTTCGGCAAGCTGCCATAGCTTTTTGGCAACTGTTTCATCCATTCCTGCAGCAGATATTGGGTCTTCGCCTGGATAACCGCGGTAGCCGCCATCCTGGTCAGGGCCATAAAACCTACCGCTTTGTGCTTCAGGGTCTACCGCTGCAAATAACGATGGCAATGCCCCCTGCCAGGGCTCCATCAATTCGCCAACACGCTCTAAAGCAGTATTATAGGCGTCGGGGCTCATGTGTCGGGACAGGTTGGTTTTATTAGCGCCGGGCTGTACAGCTATAGAGGCAACATTGTCTTTGGTGGCTTCAATTCTTCGTTGTAGTTGTTTAGAAAACAATATGTTAGCCAGTTTGCTTTGGGCGTACTCGCGAAAAGCATCGTAAGAATGCTCTGATTTTAGGTTATCAAAATCGATGGCACCACTCAGGTAGGCATTGCTGCTAACGGTAACCACGCGCGAGTTTGATGTGGCTTTAAGCAGCGGGTATAAATACCCTGTTAAAGCATAGTGTCCCAGAAAGTTAACGCCAAATTGAAGCTCAAAACCATTAGCAGTTTTAGAAGCGGGTGTAAGCATTACCCCGGCATTGTTTATAAGTACATCAAGCTTAGTGTGTTGCGATACAAAAGCATCGGTAAATTGCTTAACGGAATCAAGGTTGGTAAGGTCTAGGTGGGAGGCTTCAAGCACCCCTTTGCCGTTGTGCTGCTGTAAGCGGGCAATAGCCTCGTTAGCTTTGCCTAAATCGCGGCAGGCCAATATAATATGAGCTCCGGCGTTGTAAAGTGCAAGGGCGGTTTCGTAGCCAATACCGGTGTTAGCCCCAGTGATAATCACCGTTTTACCGGTTTGGTCTGTAATGTTTTTTGTTGTCCACATAATGTAATTGTTTATGAGGTACAAAGTTCTGATATACAGCAACCGCATCTATACCAATAAGAAAGTATAAAGTGCAAAAATCAATCAATTTGAGACTGGCGGTATTTTAAAGCGGCAGTTTTAACCCTGCTTTTAAAGAAGTTCGAAAAATGGTTCGATTCTTTAAAGCCCAGGCACCAGCCAATTTCAGCAATATTCCAGTTAGTGCTCTTTAGCAGTATTTTAGCTTCCTGTAAAATGCGTTCGTTTATTAACTGGGTGGTGGTTTTGCCGGTAATTTCTTTAAGCGCTTTATTTAAATGATTAACGTGGATGTTGAGCTGCGCCGCAAAGGCCGAAGCCGAATTGATCTTTATCGCCTGGTTGTTAAGCTCTATGGGGAACTGCCTTTCCAGTAATTCGACAAATAATGAGGTTATGCGCTCGGCGGCATTGTGTGTAAATGTCTGGGTGCCAATGGCGGGCTGCATTTTTTGTGCACCGTGTATAACCTCCATAAGCAGGTTGCGCAGCAAATCGTACTTATAGGTGTAGTTACTTTGCAGTTCTTCAAACATCCTGGCAAATAAGGTGTTGAAAATTTCGGCCTTATCATCAGATAGCGGAATTATAGCTGTATCAGCACCCTGAAAAACAGGGTATTGGTTAATACTGCCAAAGCGGCTAAAAAAATCTTCGGTAAAAACGCACAGGTAGCCGGTATGTTTTTCGCTAATGCGTTCCCAAAAATAAGGCACCATAGGGTTGGTAAAAACCAGGGTGTGGCCCTTTATTTCGATACATTGGTCGGCATAATGAATTTTGCTATGCCCCTCTATAAGGCTAACCTTATAAAAGCTGCGGCGGCTGTAGGTAACCTGCTTGCTTTTAGGCGCAAGTATACCGGCAATATCAAAAATATTAAAGTGCCCAATTTCGTTAGGTATCGTTTTGGGGTCCTGGTCAGGAAAATAATTGTAAAATGTTTTGAGTTGTACTACTGCCATAAGGCAAAGGTATAAAAATCAAATGAAGACAGGTTTTCGAAATCTGGCTAAAACAAGCCGTTTAGCTCCGCATTAATACGGTTGATGATCTCTCCCAGGTCTTCGGGGTTATCTACAAAGTTATTCTTATCAACATCAACAATCAGCAGCTTGCCTTTATCGTAGTTCTGGATCCATCCCTCATAACGCTCGTTAAGGCGGCTAAGGTATTCTATAGAGATAGAATTTTCGTAGTCGCGGCCACGTTTATGTATGTGTTTCACTAAGTTAGGTATCGAGCTGCGAAGGTAAATAAGCAAATCAGGAGCGCCCACAAAGCCCTCCATTAGCTCAAATAACGACTTATAGTTGTTAAAATCGCGGTTGCTCATAAGGCCCATTGAGTGCAGGTTGGGTGCAAATATGTGCGAATCTTCGTATATAGTACGGTCCTGGATGATTTTCTTGCCACTCTCGCGAAATTGCAGTATTTGGCTAAAGCGGGTGTTTAAAAAGTAGATCTGCAGGTTGAAGGACCAACGCTCCATCTGGTGGTAAAAGTCGTCCAGGTAAGGGTTGTCTACTACATCTTCGTAATGTGCTTCCCATTTAAACTGCTTGGCTAACAGTTCTGTAAGTGTGGTTTTTCCGGCGCCTATGTTGCCTGCAACAGCTATATGCATTATTTTGAAAGGGTAATTTTATATTGGATGATTTCGGTGTCAGTAAAAATAGATAAAATTTGTGCTGAATAATAGAAAGACCTAAAGGTTTTTTCAACGATTTCTATTCGTTTGCTGCTTTGCACCGCTAAATTGTACAGGTAAAGCACGTTGCCTTTGCTAAGTAAAACCTCTGTGGGCGATACCAGCTGCACGGCATCAAACGCGGGCACGTTGCCTAAAAAGCTTACGCTACCAAACAGGTTGACAGCGAAGCATTTGCCGGTTACATCTATCCAGTAAAAGTAATTATAATCGCTTTGGTAGTACTTAATACCATCGTTAAATGGGGGGGTAAGTGTGCGAAAAGTGCCCCTTGCGGTATCGTAAAGCCCTATTTGCTGGGTGGTTACATCATACAGCCACAGGCGGTTTTGCGATGCCAGTCCTGCGGCCTCTACAATAAGTTCCTGCTCGGGCAGGGTAGAAAAATTGTACGATGAGGTTTCGTTTAACTGGTTGTCTAACAGTACTACCGTGTTGAATTTTCGGTAAAACAGTACTATCTGTAAGGGGTTTTGAAGGTCTACCCTGTAAATTTCGCCCAATGCCACGTTTTTGCATTTAAGGGTGCGGCCATCTTTCTGTTTACGGAACTCGTTCTCTAAAATGGTATACTCCCAGCCAAAAGCATCAATGCCCACGTAGCGCTCGGGCCCGGACTTGGCATTGCTTAGCAATTTTACAGGCAGGGTAAGCTCCTGAGCCTTGGCAGGTAACAGGTTAGAGATAAGGAGCAATAGGAACAGCAGTTGTTTCATACACGGTAAAGTTACCCTTTTAGTTGTAAAAATAGTAATAAATGTGCCTGGTTGATAAGTGCCTGATTTTAAAATTTGGCTAAAGCCCTATACTTTCGCTATCTAAACCCACGGCTAAAGCCGTGGGCAACTCATCTCATCCATAAACAATTATGAGTTGCCCCTGACTTTAGTCAGGGGGATAGTGTAGTAATCAGCTCTTGGCTTTAGCCAAATATGGGCTATATCTTTATCCGTTCGAAAAACTGCTTTTTGTACGATTCGCTTATAGGTATACGTGTAGCATCTATAACAACCCTGTTGCGCTGTACAGAGTTAACGTAGTTAAGGTTAACAATATAAGAGTTGTGTACCCTGATAAACGTTTTTTCGGGCAGCCGTTCCATAAGGTTTTTAAAGTTGGAAAGGGTAAGCACGTGCTTGCCATTGGTAAGGTTTATTTTAAGGTAGTCTTTAAGGCCCTCGATAAATTTAATGTCGGTAATAAAAATTTTAAGGTTCTCGCTATCAGACTTTACAAATAAAAAATTGTCTTCGGTAGTTGTGGTAACAACGGTTTGCTGCTGAATAACAGTGGGTTTATCGCTCTCCGGAAGTTTTACTTTATTAACCGATTTTAAAAACCGTATGTACGAAATGGGTTTTATAAGATAGTCTACAGCCTCCATTTCAAAGCCGTTTATGGCAAACTGCGGATAGGCTGTGGTAAAGATAAACTGGGGCTTGTATTTTAGGGTATCTATAAATTCGAGCCCGCTAAGTAGTGGCATTTCAATATCTAAAAAAATAAGGTCTACGCTGTTGGCGTTAATAAAATTCATGGCCTCTACCGGATTGGTAAAGCATTGCAGCACCTCTATATGGGCAACGGTATCGCAGTAGTTTTTTATAATATCTACGGCAAGTGGCTCATCATCAATAATGACCGTTTTAAGCTTCATTGAGTTTTAGTGTTAGGTCTACATAAAATTTATCATTCTCGGCGTAGGTTTTCAGGATATTCTTATCTGGGAAGTAAAGGTTAATCCGTTTAACAGTATTCTCTATACCCAGTCCGCTCGATTCGTCCTTTTTTAGCTGCATATTAATATCATTAACCACAAGCATATTAATTTCATTGTGCGATATGGTGAATTTTACCAGTATCTCATTGGTAGTAGCCGGGTTAACACCATGTTTAAAAGCATTTTCTATAAAACAAATAAACAATAGAGGTGGAATAAATATGCCTGTAGGCGAACCAATTACCTCCAGCTTAATGCGGTTATTCTCGGTTAGCCGAAGTTTTTGCAGCTCTATATAATTTTCGATGTAGAGAATTTCTTCCTGAAGCTGCACCTTGGCCTTATCGGTCTCATAGAGCATATAGCGCATAAGGTCGGATAGGTTGAGTACTGCAACCGAGGTCTGGTCTGACTTTTTTATAGCCAGCGAGAAGATGGTATTGAGCGAGTTAAAGAAAAAGTGGGGGTTAAGCTGCGCCTTTAAAAAGTTAAGCTCGGATATTTTTTTCTCGGTCTCGGCCTCTTTCTGGCGTTTAAAGGTGCTGTTCCACTCTACATACATCTTAAACATAGTACTGAAGGATATGTGCAGTATGATCATGACAAAGCTGGGAAAGTACCTAAAAAAGTGCCTGTATTCCGGCGGCCTTTGCATGCCTTCCGGCGGATGCCCGGCAAAGTGCGCATTTACCGCTATAGTGCGCCTGATAAACTGGGGCGTTGGCTCTAAAAAAGAAATTAAGTAAGTAAAAATAAGTGTAATAGCAAGGGCAGAAAGTATGTACCACGCCATTTTATTTTGAAGTAACAGCTTGGGCACCAGCCAAAAATAATTAAAGTAAAATATAGACATGCACAAAACCGTGCGAATTAAAAACTCTATAGGAAACTCGTTGTGCTCTATAATAAAATTACCCACAGGTATAAACAAAAACAGCAGCCAGAAAAATACATGGAGCAGTACAAACCTAATGTTGAACGGTAAATTACTATAAGCTTTTTTTAGCATTTTGTTTTTATTTTTAACGAATCCAGGTCCTGTTGGGTAATGCCGGGCATTTGTTTGTGCTTAATTTTATCTATTACGCAGTTGCTTACTTTTACAGCATCGAGGCTGTCGCAAAAAGCGGTGTTGCCCTCTATGCCCGGTATAAAATCCTGCTTAATAAGTAATTTGCCCTTAATGCTAATACTATATCCAAAACCGCTGCCCGCGCGGTACACAGTACTTTGCGGGGCATTGGTTTGTTTTGTATTGCAAGAACTGGTAAGTAAAAGCAAAACGGCAATTGTGCTATAAAGTTTTATGCAACGGTAATAATTATTAATCTTCGTCGTCATAATCATCAAAAGGTTTAAACTCAAACATATCATCATAATAGTAGTTGCCATATTTGCCTAACAGTACAAAGCCTCTTGTGCTTGTATTAAGGGCAACGGCATCCTGCCTTGTGGCACCTTCAAAATCAGTTTTCTTGTCCCACTCGTCTGTAGCAGGGCTGTACTCCCAAACGGTGTTGCTGTCGCCACCGCAAATGTAGCCGTAGCTGCCCATAGAAAACCCGGTACCGCCAGAGCGAACAATAGTATAGGCATCGTCATCATCAAGGTCTTTAAGTCTTGTCCATACTTCGGTTGTTGTATCAAACACCCAGAAATCTACCTGGTTAATAAGGTTAGAAGCACCTGTGCCAAAGTATACCTTAGTACCAATGGTAAACGTTACGCCTTCGCGCCTTTTGTTACCGCCAAAACCAAACTGTTCTTCCCAGGTATCGGTATCAGGGTTGTATTTGTAAAAATCTTTACGGTCGCCATCGCCATCAAAGCCAGAACCTACATAGCCGCTGGTAGTAGAGTTAAACCCTACGGCAGCGCGCCTTGCAGTACCGCCATAATTGGCTATCTGTGTCCAGGTATTGGCACCGGTATCGTATTTGTAAAAATCGCCCAGCTCATCTGTACCGTCATAACCGGTACCAATGTAGCCATTGCTGTTAATGGCAAATGCCACGGCAGAGCTTCGGCCCACACCCGGGAAAGCCGCCTTTTGTACCCAGTAGCCGCCATCTATATTGTATTGCCAAAAATCGGTAAGGTAATCGTCTCCGTCGTATCCCGTGCCCACATAGCCAAAGTTGTCTATAACAAAAGATACTGCGCCGCTGCGTGGAGAACCGTCAAACACGGTACTGGTAATCCAGTTGCCAAGATCGTCGGCATCATCATCGCTGGAGCAGCCCGTTAAAAGCGAGGCCGTTAGGGCAAGGCCCCATAATAGTTTGTTATTTTTACGTAAGAAGGGATTTTTCATGTGCATTTAAAAATTTAAATTGTATTTAAAACCTATTGATATATATAAGCTGTTATTAAAATTTATGTTGGTATTATTAAACTCAAGGTTGTTGTAAAAGCTATAGCCGGTTTTAAGGGTGCCAATCCACCCGTCTGCAGATAGGTAGTTGTATTCCAGACCCGCATTAACGGTTAGCATTTCTAAGGTGTTTATTTTGGCGGCATTGTTGCCTTGCAGGCCATCGTTTACATAATTGTCTCCCCCAATCTTAGTATAGATGGCATCTGCAAAAACAACCGATTTTAGTGTGTGCCGTGTACCTAACTTATAAGCAAACTCTGTGGCCGGTATGCCAAGGTTATACGATATTTTTTCGTTAACCTTTTTATAGTAATTAATAATGGGCATAAACCTGTACTTACCAAAATAGCCCTTATAGCCCACACCCATAGTCAATGTAGAGGGGCGGTTGCCGGTTGTGGTTTTGGTTACGCCCACAAAAAAGCCGGGGTAAATATCTTTAATACCTGCACCCTCAAAATTGGTGTTAAGCTCTGGTGTTAAAGAGGCGACACCCTCCCAAGTGCCGCCAATCTTAAACAAATAACTAACACCTACCTTTAAAGATGTTATGCCTTCTATAGTGCTGCCATTAAATGGTGTAGTAAGCCTGTTGCTCTCTACGTTGTATAAAGACACCCCTGCCGTGTACAACAATTTGCTTTCGGCAAAATGCTGCGTATAATTAAACTGCGCAAAATGCCGCGTAAACGACGTAGACCCGCTATTATGCTGGGTGGTATAATCGTATTTAAAAGAATTTGTTATTTCCTGCGAGTAACCTGCACCTGTAACTAACAACAATAAGGCAGCAAACAATCTATACATGGTAGCAAAAGTTTAGGCAAACATATTTTTATTTTGATACACCAAAAACTATAATATATTGATGGGCATATTGTTTCTACAATTACCCGTTTTTTGTCTACCAATGCCCATAATGCCATCCGTAGGTAAAATAGGCCTGTTTGTAGTTGCTTTTTGGGGTATTATATATATGTTTTTTTAGATGGTTAGGTAGTAACCTATTTTTGGCTACCTAATTAATAATTATGCGAATTTTATATAGCACCCTGCTTTTTTTTGCTACCCTTTTGCTGCTGTCCTGCGATAATGATACCGATGCTTTCGAGTCGGGACAGGATTTTACCCAAAGCAATATTAAGGTGGTACAAATAGATACCTTTGGTTTAAACATGTCTACCTTTAGGTACGATAGTATTACAACATCCGGCTACGACAGGATAATGGTGGGCCGGTATGCAGACCCCTATTTTGGAAAGGTAAAGGCAACCGGATTTATCGATTTTTTACCTGAAACCTATTATATAGACGATGCCGCAGTTTTAGACAGCGTGGTGCTAAACATGCCTTACGATGGTTTTTATTATAACGATACGCTACAGCCTAAAACCATAAAAATACAGGAGCTTACTAAAGAGATTCGCTTTAAGAACGATCAGTCGTATTTCTACAATACATCCGATGTTGCTGCAAGTAGCACTATTATTGGGCAAAAAACATTTAAGCCCCGCATAAGCCGCGATTCGCTTACGGTAACACTCGATTATAATTTTGGGCAAAACCTGTTTTCTAAAATACAAAACAGTATTATTAACGATGCCGAGCAGTTTACCGATTATTTTAAAGGCTTTAAAATTAGTGCCGATGATGCAGAGGATGCCGCTATAATGGGCTTTACAGCTTCTACAAGTTATGTGCGTATGTATTATAAAATACCCGGCGAAGAAAGCACCGCTGTACAATATGTAGACATGGTTTATAACAGTGGCACAAACCCCAAGCATTTTAGCCGGGTAGAGAGCGACAGGGCCGGTACGCTGCTCCAAAGCTTAACAGGGCAGGAAAACGAGGCCACAACATCATCCTTAAACAATTATGCCTTTATACAGGCGGGCATTGGTATAACTACAAAATTCACTTTTCCCAGCATACGCGAAATTGCTACGGTAAACAGCGGCAATGGCAACGGCGATATTTTTAAGGCCAACTTAAAAATTAAGATCCAGAATGCCAATTACAGCAAAAACCTGTATACCAGCGATTCGCTCTATATGTATGTAATAGACCAGAATAACGATTACGTTAGCCGCCTTACTGATAGTGCCGATAACCCTATTATGGCTTATGTAGACAAGCAGGATGTAGAAAATAACGAGGTATATCTTGTAGCCCCTGTAGAAGTTTTTCTTACCAACGCCATTAATAACGCCGATTATGCCAAGTACGGCATTATACTGGTGCCCGTAAACTTTAATTCTACTACAGAGCGCCTTATACTTAACGGCGAAAAAAATACCAATTACAAATCCAGATTAGAACTTACCTATGTTATATACGATAAATAGGCTGGCATTGCTATGCCTTTTGCTAACGGCAACGGTTGCTTTTGGCCAGTCTGAGACTAATAACCTAACCAGCTCTCCGTATTCGTTATTTGGTTTAGGCAGTCTCAATTCATCAAATGCCGGCAAAACAAATGCCCTGGGTAGGAGTGGTATAGCCCTTTCGGGCGAAACGGCTATTAACAACCTTAACCCAGCGGCATACGCCGGCATCCTTAAAAATTCTTTTATGACCGATATCGGCCTAAAAGCAGAGCAAAACTACTTTACCAACAACGCCGACGAGAGTACTAAGAAAACCTACAACTTTTCTAACATAAGTGTGGCACTGGCCATTTCAGAGAGGTCGGGTATTGGTATCAGTATGCTGCCGTATTCAGATGTTGGCTATTATCTGCAGGGTGTAACCGGGGTTATAGAAGGGTCAGACCAAACCTTTAGCAGCAATATAGAGGGCAGTGGTGGGCTTAACAACGTTGCTATTAACTACGGCTACAAGTTAACCCCCAAATTAAATGTGGGTCTTAATGCATCGTACTATTTTGGTAATATTACCGAAAGTGAGTATGTTACTCTCGACGGCGATTACCTTAGCGTATCTGAAGTTAACCACTATGGTGGCGTGCGCTTTGGGGTGGGCTTTCAATACATGCCCAATACTAAATTTACTTTTGCAGGTGTAGTTACCCTGCCGGCCACCCTTGGTGGTACTCAGGACAGGGAGGTGTATAAAATTGTAAACTTATTGGAAAGCGACGTTGAAGATGTTAACAGGACCATACCTAATTTTAAACTGCCTGCCGAATTTACCGTGGGTATTAAATACACCTTTGCCGATGTCCTTACGCTTAACGCCGATTATAAGCACTCTTTTTGGAACGCTACCGATATGGAAGATAACATTGGTGCCTTTACCGACCAGGATTTAATAGGCGTAGGTTTAGAGTATTATCGCATTAAATCGCGCCCAACTTATTTAGAGCGCATGAAATACAGGCTGGGCACCAATATGGATAACGGCTACCTTGAGGTAAACGGCACCCGTATTAAAAACCTGGCACTAACATCGGGTCTTGCGTTACCGTTAAGCCAAAGGGGCAACTCCTTCTTAAACATATCGTACAGCTACGGCCAAAGGGGGCAAATATCTAACACCCTTGTAAAAGAAAAATACCACCTAATTACCGTAAACTTAAGCCTTGACGATATTTGGTTTGTAAAACGCAAGTTTGAGTAACCTCACCCTAGCCCCTCTCCTTTGGAGAGGGGAGCAGCTTCACTCATGTATAACTTATCCGACCAGTGTAACCTTTTCACGCTCCCCTCTCCAAAGGAGAGGGGCTGGGGATGAGGCCAAATAAGCAACCCCAATGCTACATTCTACGCTTTAGTTATAGCCATAAATGCCCCATTTACCGCTTGTTTTGCCCTATTTGTATATATTTTTTCGGGCATTGTAGTTAAAGTTCTATTTTAGTATAAAATTTAAGACAAGTCTGTGTAACTAAACGGGCTTTTAATAGTCTAAACTAAAAAATACTAAGATCAGCATGAAAAAAATAACCTATATACTACTTGCCGTATTTAGCGCACTAACGGTTAACGCACAAGATTTTCAGGGAATGGCGGTGTACGAATCTAAAACCACCCTGCCCGATATGTCTAAAATGGGTGCACCCGGTGGCCGCGATATTACGCCCGAAATGCGCAAACAAATAGAGGAGCGTATGAAAAAAGCCCTCGAAAAAACATTTACACTCCGTTTTGATAAAACGGCTTCGGTTTACGAAGAAGAAGAAAAACTCGATGCTCCCGGTCAGGATGGCGGCGGCATGCGCATGATGGCCAGTTTTATGGGCGGTGGCGGCAAGCACTTTAAAAACGTAAAAGAAAAACGCTACGTTATAGAAAAAGAAGTTTTTGGCAAAGAGTTTTTAATAGATGATACCCTGCCTAAGCTTACCTGGAAAATGGAAAGCGAAACCAAAAAAATAGGCAACTATACCTGCTATAAAGCTACGGCTGTTATACCGGCAAGTAAATCGGACTTCAGGAATTTGAGAATGAAGAAGGATGATGCCAAAAAAGACGATACCAAAAAGGCTGATGAGCCTAAATCTACCAATTTTATGGACCAGATGGAAATACCTAAAGATGTTACCATAACAGCATGGTATTCTCCGGAGATACCCATTAACCAGGGACCTGAAAATTACTGGGGCCTGCCGGGACTTATTTTAGAGGTTACCGATGGCCGCACTATATTGCTTTGCAGTAAAATAGTGCTTAACACTAAAGAAAAAGCCGAGATTAAAGCGCCAACCAAAGGCAAAAAAGTTACCCAGGCAGAGTTTGACGACCTTGTGGTTAAAAAAATGGAAGAAATGCGCCAGATGTACCAGGGGCAGGGAGGTCCAGGTGGCATGAGGCCACCGCGCATGAACTAAGCTTTTCGCACTCAGCATTCTCACACAATTACATTTCCCTAAAATGGTTAAAATACTACTGGGGCTTGCCCTGTTTTTTTCTGTTGCCACCTTTGCACAAAACGTGCGGTTAGAAGGTACCATTAAAGATTCTACCGGTGTTGCGTTAGAAATGGCCAATATAATGGCGGTTAACAAAGTAACCAATACAATGGATTCGTATGCCATTACCGATGATACCGGGCGTTTTCAGCTACAGCTTAAAGCTAATACTACCTATACCATAAAGGCCAGTTACATTGGCTATTCCAGCTTTGAAGAAGAGGTTAAAATGGGGGCTGCCAACTCCGTTAAAAGTATCGTACTCAAGGCGGGAGTTGAACTTAAAGAGCTGGAAATTGTGCAGGAAATGCCGGTTACCATAAAAGGCGATACTATTGTGTATAACTCTGACTCGTTTACCAACGGTACAGAACGCAAGCTGGAAGACGTGCTTAAAAAACTGCCGGGTGTAGAGGTAGATGCCGATGGAGGCGTTAAGGTAGAGGGCAAGACTGTTACCAAATTAATGGTAGAGGGCAAAGATTTTTTTGATGGCGACACCAAACTGGGGGTAAAGAACATTCCTGCCGATGCTCTGGATAAAATTGAGGTGCTTCGAAATTATAACGAGGTGGGTCAGCTTAAAGGACTTGAGAATAACGAAGAAAATGTTGCCATGAACATTAAGCTTAAAGATGGCAAAAAGAATTTTATGTTTGGCGATGTTTCGGCAGGAGCTAGTATTGGCGAAGGCGAACGCTACATTGTTAACCCTAAGTTGTTTTACTACAGCCCTAAATATAGCATAAACCTTATCGGCAATTTTAATAATACGGGTGAGCTGCCGCTTACCATGCAGGATTATTTTAAAATGAGTGGCGGTTTTAAGAACATGATGAAAAAGGGCGGTACTAACTTTAGTGTAGGCTCTAACGATCTTGGCCTAACGTTACTTAGAAACAACAGGGCTAAAGAAATTGAAACTAAATTTGGTGCGGCTAACTTTAGCTACAACCCTATAGAAACGTGGACAATTAGTGGCTTTGCCATTATAAATTCGAGTAAGAACGGACTGGAAACGCACAGTCGTAACCAGGTGTTAGACCCTGTTACGGGCGACCCCGAAACAACGCAGGATACTGATGAGACTTCTTTGCAACGCAGCGATTTTGCTTTGTTTAAACTTAGCTCCACCTACAAGCCCAACAAGAATTTCCAGATGGATTATGATGCGTTTTTTAAAACATCAAAACAATCTGAAGATAATGCCTTGTTCTCTTCGGTTTACCCGGAAACATCGCAAAGCCAGGATATTTACACCTTGAAGAAACAGAATCCTTTCTCTGTAAACCAAAACTTTAACCTGTACTATACGTTAGACGACAAAAATGTATTTGCATTCGAGTTGCAGCATTTGTACCAGGAAGAAGACCCGTTTTATAACGCTAATCTTGCCAACAATCCCTTTCCGGATGCTGCCATTGGTGATGCGTCGTTAAACCTTGGGCTATTGCCTGCTACGCGCTACGATATTAACCAGACCCGTTTTGTAACCACCAATAAGGTAGATGCCAAAGCCGATTATTACTACATGCTTACACCAAAAAGCAACATAAACCTTACGTTAGGCAATACCTATTCGTACCAGGGGTTTAACAGTGCTATTTTCCAGGTTCTGGATAGTGGTACAGAAACCGACCTTAACGAGAATACCAAGAACAACGTAAACTACAGCTTTAACGATGTATTTTTAGGCGCACACTATAAGTTTATTGTTGGCAAGTTTACGGTTAATCCGGGGGTAAGTGTACACAGTTACAGCTCTTTTAACGAGCAATTAGGCACTAAGGTAGATAACAATTTTATGAGGGTACTGCCCGATGTTTACGCCGTATACCAGCTTAAAAAATCGGAAAGGTTGCAATACACTTATAACATGACGACCGATTTTACCGATGTTGCCAAATTTGCACAGGGGCTGCTTTTAAACAATTATAACTCGTTGTTTAGGGGTAACCGTAATTTAGAGAATGCCCTGTATCAAACGCATAACCTAAATTACGCTAAGTACAACATGTTTAATTTTACGCAGATATTTGCCAACGTTAATTACAGCCACCGTATGGATGCTATAAAAAACCTTTCGGCATTTAGCGGTATTAACCAGGTAAGCACGGTAGACAACTCTAATTTTGCCGATCAGGTAGTGTCGGGCTCCATTGGCTACACCCGCAGCTTTGCACGCCATTATAAGGCATCGGCAGGGGGCAGCCTTTCGTGGAGTAAGTTTAATAACTTTAGGTTCGACCAGACCGGAGGCAGTACCGATGTTACTATAGAAAATTCGTTAAGGCAGGTAAGCGAGCAATTTACACAAAACTACAACGCAAGTTTTAGCACCAATTATAAAAGCTGGCCTAATTTAGAGGTGGGGTATACGTTAACCATTAACGATTATGCCAACAATAAATTCTATACCCACAGCCCGTATGCCCGTATGGATTACCTGTTTTGGGAAGCGTTTACCGTAACCGCCGATTATACTTACAGCCACTATTATAACGATGTTAAAACATCCGATAACGAATATGATTTTTTAAGTGCCTATGTAATGTACCGCCAGCCGGGTAGCAAGTGGGAGTTTAAAGTGGGAGGCACCAACCTGCTAAATACCACATCTTTAAACGATGACAGCTTTAACCAGTTCAGCACCCGTACATCGCGCTACAGGGTGCAGCCGCGCTATTTATTGCTAACGGTTAGGTATAATATATAAGTGCTGAATTTTAGCGAATTAACGCCGTCTGATAAAACTGATTATTATAAAGTATATCTATAATAAATAGCTATTGCAATAGATAAACATTATATTTGTTGAGAATCAATTCAATAAGAATATTATGGCTACAGATTTTCAGCTAAAAAGAGAACAATTTAGTTCGCTTGCTTTTAAAATAAGGGTAGAGAACCTTGACTTTTTTAGAGGCAAAACACTTGCTAAAGTATACAGCATAGGCAAGAACGAAGATAATGTGCCAACACTTATTTTTGCAAAAAAAGATACTCCGAAAAATATTACGGATAAACTTACCGAAGCATTTAAAACGGTGTTCTTGTAGAAACCGTTTTTAGAGATAGTACAAAATGGCCACTTAGTAGTAAGTGGCCATTTTATTTTTGATAAATTAATTGCTTTTATGATATTTTTAACTTGCTATAGACTAAGCTTATATTTGCGTAAATAATCCATAGAAAAAGGCTATATTTGCAGTATTATAAATTATACACTCATTATGGCAACAGATTTTCAGCAAAAGAGAGAGCATTTCAGTTCACTTACACTCCAGATTCGCGACAATAACGTAGAGTTTTTTAGGGGTAAAACACTTTCTAAAGTTTTTATTATAGGTAAATCTGCTAATGACCTGCCTGCTTTACTTTTTCCAAGAAAAGATGTGCCAGAAGATATAAAAGGCCAGCTTAACGATGCATTTAAATCGGTTTTTTTAGATGCTGAATAAGTACTGAAGCTTTTAAAAAAAAAAGGGATCGTTTACAATAACGATCCCTTTTTTTTATGCCCGTTGGCTAAATGCACAAACAAAAAAAGAGATGCCGTAGCATCTCCTTTTCAATATCATAACATCCGAAAATTATAATCCAAAAGTAGCTTTTACTTTCTCTACGTAGTCCAGTTTTTCCCAGGTAAATAATTCTACCTCAAGTGTTTTAGTGTCGCCGTTAGGGGCAGTAAACGTTTTGGTAACAACCTCTGGCTTGCGGCCCATGTGTCCGTAAGCAGCAGTTTCGCTATAAATAGGGTTACGCAGTTTAAGGCGCTGCTCTATAAAGTAAGGGCGCATATCAAAAAGCACCTCTACTTTTTTAGCAATTTCGCCATCGGTAAGGTTAAGTTTGCTTGTACCGTAAGTATTAATGTAAATACCCATTGGCTTGGCAACTCCAATAGCATACGATACCTGTACCAAAATTTCTTCAGACACACCCGCAGCAACAAGGTTTTTTGCAATGTGGCGTGTAGCATAAGCCGCACTACGGTCTACCTTACTTGGGTCTTTGCCCGAAAATGCACCACCGCCGTGGGCACCCTTGCCACCATACGTATCTACAATAATTTTACGGCCGGTAAGGCCGGTATCGCCATGTGGCCCACCAATAACAAACTTACCGGTTGGGTTAATGTGGTACTCAATTTTATCGTTAAATAAATGGGCATAGGCAGGGTTGCTTTTAACTACCCTTGGTATTAGTATCTCTATAATATCTTTCTTGATTTTGGCCAGCATAGCAGGCTCATCATCAAAATCGTCGTGTTGTGTAGAAACCACAATAGCATCAATGCGCACAGGCTTGTTGTTATCATCGTACTCTAAAGTTACCTGGCTCTTAGCATCCGGGCGAAGATAGGTAATCTCGTTATTTTCGCGCCTAAGGGCAGCCAGCTCCTGTAACAGTTTATGAGACAGGGCAAGTGCCAATGGCATATACTCTTCGGTTTCGTTAGTGGCATAACCAAACATCATACCCTGGTCGCCTGCGCCCTGGTCTTCTTTGTTCTGGCGGTCTACGCCCTGGTTAATATCCTGAGACTGCTCGTGTATGGCGCTAAGCACACCACAAGAGTTGGCCTCAAACATATATTCGCTTTTAGTGTAGCCAATTTTTCTAATAACATCGCGTGCAATAGTTTGCACATCAAGGTAGGTTTTAGATTTAACTTCGCCTGCAAGTATTACCTGTCCGGTAGTTACCAAGGTTTCGCAAGCTACTTTAGATTCAGGATCAAATGCTAAAAAGTTGTCAATCAGTGCATCCGAGATCTGGTCAGCTATTTTGTCAGGGTGTCCTTCGCTTACTGACTCTGACGTAAATAAATATGCCATAGTTATAGTCTATAATTTTAGTAGAGAAAAGAGGTTGCAACGCAGCTAAAGGGAGGGAAGTCCTGCTTTAGCATTTTTTTTTGAGGTTGCAATCAGTACAAATCTTTCCTCTAATATATTTTGGGCAAAGGTATAAAACCTTATTGGAATAAAAAATGCGCTATCATTTTTTTTTACTTAACCATTTGTATACAATTCCTTTATTCTCAAAATGGGGATATTATGCATGGGTAAAATAAAAGCCGAAAAATAAATTAAAATAATTTTGGCTATGTAAAAAATAGTTCCGAAGTTTGTTATTCAAAATAAGTCAGTTATGAATTTTAATATTTGTCAGTGCGTCCTTTCGATGTGGAAACCTTCCGCAGGGGCTGCTATTGCATGATTTTAAAAATTACCAAAATATAAAATCAAAGCCCCTGCAATAAACGCAGGGGCTTTTTTGTTACTATAAAAAGAGATAATTAAAAAATGAGAATTTCAACCGTAAATAATTGCTGTAAACAGGTCATTTGTTCATCATCGTGGATGATGCAGATGCTGTATATGCAATTACCAAAACGGGCAACGTAATCTTAGTTTATATTTTAGATACAAAGGTCTTTTGGTAACATACTAAAAGGCCTTTTTTGTTTACAGCCAGTTCTATCATCAACCAAAAAAAATGCACATCATGAAATCTCAAAACATCAATGTACTTGGCTACACCGGCAACAACAGCCAGTTTGTAGTAAAAACACTCAACACCGATTTGCGGATAAACCAGAACTCAAAATTCCCGGAGTTGGGTGGGCCCAATCCGTACGAATATATACTGGCAGGCTTTGCAGGCTGTATCAATGCCCTTGGGCAGCTGGTAGCCGCAGAGCTGGGTATTAAGCTACGGTCTTTGCAAATAGAAATTACCGGCAGCCTTAATACGGTATCTGCAACACAAAGGCCGGGCTTTAATAGTATCGAAATTACTCTTAAGCCAGCCGCCGCCGCACCGTTAGAAGCCCTGCAACGATGGATAAAAGAGGTGCAGTTTAGGAGCCCTGTTTACGATAATCTGGTTAACAGCACCCCCGTAAACCTTAATTTATATAAAGATTATAGTGCCGTAAATTAAAGATAGTTTATAGTTTGTTCTAGTTTGTTTGTTTGGTTAGAGCTGCCTTTGTCTCGGCAACAAAGGCAGTTTCTTTTAAAAAGTTTAAAATTTAAAAAAAAACAAGAAAATATGCCCCAGATAATTAATATAGTGCTGTTTGGTATAGGTAATACCGGCAGTGCCCTGATAAATAAAGTAGTAAAAGGCAGCAAAAAGGCACTGCCCAATGCAGTACAACTGCGCTTTCCGGTAATAACCAACAGCACGGTTGCCTTTTTTGAGAAGGAGGGAGCCGATTATGCCTGGGAGGCCAACTTTATACAATTTGCTATACCCTTTAAGCTCGACGATGTGTTGGAATATGTAATAGATAACGATTTGCAGAACCTTATAGCGGTAGATGCCACCCCGAGTGCCGCCCTTGCGGCCGAGTATCCGGAGCTGTTGCGTACCGGCTTTAGCATTGTATCTATAAACGAGAGCCTGCCGTTTTTACCCGACAGTTTTGAGAAGGGTATAAAGTTTCTGGCAGACAGCCGTGGCCTTGCCCACCGCTTTATACGCACCGGCTTTCAGGATAAAGAGGCTGCCGCCGATGCTGTATACGATGCTATTTTAGACGTTGCCGGAAAGATTAAGGAATTGGTGTAGGCTAACTAAGCTGCGCTATCTGTAATTTTAAAAACAAATATTTTGCATTTGTTGGGCAGGTAGTCTACACCGGCTAAAAGTGCAGGGGCATTTTCGTTAGGTACAAGTTCCAGCGCTTTATCGGCAGGCAAATTTAAAACAGCTTTGGCAGTAGTGCGGGCGGTTTCTACACCATTAAGGTTGTTGTTAAAAGCCAGCTTATCGTGTTTAAAGCCGTTAACGTGCCACGATATCTTTCTTAATATGGTGTTTACGTGCTTTTTTCTTGCCATGTGCACATGCAGTAAATCGCTGTCGGCGTTTGGTTTTTCAACCCTTTTCCAGTAATCTTTAATGCCGCTGGTAACCCATGTGCTTTCGTCAGTATTCTCTATTTGAGTTGCATCACCTAACACAATTATATGAAACTGGTTACGGTCTTCGGCTAAAGAGGCATTAAGGTATGATTTAAATGTTTTCATTTTTTTTGGATAGGATTGATTAATCAGCAGTTATGTAATGGTAATGCCCGTTACATTTAGGTGCAAGTTTACGAATTAACCGCCACACAATTGCCTTTAAAAACAAATTTGCATTCTTGCAAATTATTGCATAAATTTGCAACGTTCTTTTACACAATGATATGTTATCACGAAAGGCAGAGGGAATAGACCCTATGAAGCCTTAGCAACCCTTTAAACTTTAAAGAAGGTGCTAAATTCTACTACGCACACGCGCAGATAGATAACTCAAGAAATAGTTCTCGCTATTTCTCTCCTAATTTTCATGATGACATACATACAATAGAACAGAACCGTTCAATCTTAGCTCGTCGGGCTCATAACCCGAAGGTCAGTTTTTTGGCTATAGCTTTTTTGTCCGTGTAATTTACGGTTTGGGGTAACCTGAAACCTGAAACTTTAAACCTGACTTGCTATGTCTAAAATATACAACGCGCTTAATAACCGTATACTCGTGCTCGATGGGGCAATGGGTACCATGCTGCAGCGCTACAATTTTTCTGAAGAAGATTTTCGAGGCGAACGCTTTAAAGATTTTCCGCATTCGTTAAAGGGTAATAACGATTTACTTACCCTAACCCAACCCGAAGCTATTAAAGATGTGCACCGCCAGTATTTTGCAGCCGGTGCCGATATTGTTGAGACCAACACTTTTTCTGGCACTACCATTGGTATGGCCGATTATCACCTTGAAGATATAGTTTACGAGTTAAATTACGAGTCGGCTAAAATTGCCCGCGAAGTAGCCGATGAGTTTGAAGCGCAAGACCCATCGCGCCCGCGCTTCGTAGCCGGATCTATAGGCCCCACCAACAGAACAGCCAGCATGAGCCCCGATGTTAATGACCCCGGGTACCGTGCCGTCACGTTCGACGATTTGCTTGTAGCCTACAAACAGCAGGTAAAAGCGCTGATTGATGGCGGTTGCGATGTACTGCTCGTAGAAACTATTTTTGATACCCTTAATGCCAAAGCGGCTCTTTATGCTATAGAGGAAGTAAAAGACGAATTAGGTATCGATATCCCTATTATGGTTAGTGGTACAATTACCGATGCTTCTGGCCGAACCCTTAGTGGGCAAACGGTAGAGGCTTTCCTTATATCAATATCGCATATTCCGCTATTAAGTGTAGGCTTTAACTGTGCCCTGGGGGCAGATCAGCTTAAACCGTACCTTAAAAGGCTGGCACACAATACATCGTTTAGTGTTTCGGCACACCCAAATGCAGGGCTTCCCAACGCTTTTGGGCACTACGACCAAACCCCCGAAGAAATGCAGGTGCTTATTAAAGAGTACTTGGATGATAACCTTATCAATATAATTGGTGGCTGCTGCGGCACAACGCCAGAGCACATAAGGCTTATAGCCGAAGTAGCTGAACAATACCAACCAAGGCAGTTGCCGGTTGTTAGTTGATGGTTGTCAGATTAGTTTGTGCATAAATAGTTTTCGGTTTAAAATGGATTATACAAAATTAGATGTTTGGCTTGAAGCCAGGAGGTTGACAAATATGATATACGAGTTTTCAAAATATTTTCCCAAAGAAGAAATATACGGTTTAACAAATCAGATCAGGCGTTGTGCCGTATCTGTACCTTCCAATATTGCCGAAGGTTGTGGTAGGCAGACCTCTAAAGACACTATAAATTTTCTCCACATTTCACGTGGTTCGTTATATGAATTAGAAACTCAAAGCTTTATAGCTTTAGATCAAAAATATTTAAACGAAATTCAATTCAATTCAATTTTCGAATTGATACAATCATGTAAAAGGTTACTGAATGGATTTATCAATTATTATAAAAAGCTGTAGAGAATGCCGATAGATGATTTTTTAGATCCAACAACCAACAACCAATCAGGAAAGGGAGTGTCTGGCAACCAACAACCAACAACCAACAACCGTTACCTAAAATTATCAGGCCTTGAGCCATTGATAGTAACCCCTGAGACTAATTTCGTTAATATTGGAGAGCGTACCAATGTAACAGGCTCGCGTAAATTTCTTCGTCTTATAAAGGAAGAAAAATATGAAGAAGCCCTGGATATTGCGCGTGCGCAGGTAGATGGTGGCGCCCAGATTATTGATATTAATATGGACGAGGGGATGCTGGATGGCGTGCATGCCATGACTACCTTCCTTAATCTTATAGCCTCTGAGCCCGATATTGCCCGTGTGCCGTTAATGATAGACAGCTCTAAGTGGGAAATTATAGAGGCCGGCCTTAAAGTGGCCCAGGGCAAGAGCATTGTTAACTCAATTAGCCTTAAAGAGGGCGAAGAGAATTTTATTGCCCACGCCAAAAAAGTTAAGCGCTACGGTGCTGCCGTTATTGTTATGGCTTTTGACGAATCCGGGCAAGCCGACACCTACCAAAGGCGTATTGATATTTGTAAAAGAAGTTATGATGTTCTTGTAGATAAGGTGGGCTTTCCGCCCGAGGACATTATTTTCGACCCTAATATATTTCCCGTGGCAACGGGTATGGAAGAACACCGCCAAAATGCAGTCGACTTTTTCCGTGCCACAAAATGGATTCGCGAAAACCTGCCCTATGCCCACGTAAGTGGTGGGGTAAGCAACGTGTCGTTCTCCTTCAGGGGTAACGATAAGGTACGCGAGGCCATGCACTCATCGTTTTTATACCACGCCATTCAGCACGGTATGGATATGGGTATTGTAAACCCTGAGATGATTGAGGTGTACGATGACATTGACAAAGAATTATTGGAGCACGTAGAAGATGTACTGCTCGACAGGCGCGACGATGCTACCGAACGCCTGCTTACATTTGCCGAAAATGTAAAAGGCGGGCCAAAAGTTACCGAAAAACAAGCCCAGGAATGGCGTGCCTTATCGATACAGGAAAGGCTTACGCATGCCCTTGTACGCGGTATAGACGAATTTATAGAAGTGGATATAGAGGAAGCACGCCTTGCAGCCTCTAAACCTATTGAGGTTATAGAAATTAACCTTATGACGGGTATGAATGTAGTGGGCGACCTTTTCGGTAGCGGTAAAATGTTTTTGCCACAAGTGGTTAAGTCAGCTCGTGTAATGAAAAAAGCGGTGGCTTACCTGTTGCCTTTTATAGAAGAGGGTAAGGGCAAAGGCTCATCGGCCGGTAAGGTGCTTATGGCAACCGTAAAAGGCGATGTGCACGATATTGGTAAAAACATTGTGGCTGTGGTGCTGGGCTGTAATAACTTCGAGATCATCGATCTTGGTGTTATGGTGCCACCCGAAAGAATTATAGAAGTTGCTGTTAGAGAGCAGGTAGATATTATAGGGCTTAGCGGACTTATAACGCCGTCGCTCGACGAAATGGTGTACCTGGCCAAAGAAATGGATAAGCTTAATATTAGCATCCCTATTATGATAGGTGGGGCAACCACCAGCCGTGCACACACTGCTGTTAAAATAGCGCCACAATACCGCGAAACCGTTGTGCATGTTAATGATGCAAGCCGTGCGGTAACCGTAGCGGGTAACCTGCTTAATAGGGCTACCAAAGGCGATTATACCAAAACAATACGCGCCGAATATGATACGCTTCGAGAAGGTTACCTTAACCGCTCGCGCGATAAGAATTTCCTTAATATAGAAGATGCCCGCCGTAATAAGTTAAAGCTCGATTGGGATGCTTTTACGCCTGTTACGCCAAATACAATCGGCATACAAACCATATATCCTAAACCGGCGGAGTTGGTTGAGTTTATCGACTGGACGCCATTTTTTCAAACATGGGACCTGCATGGTAAATATCCTGCCATTTTAACCGATGAGGTGGTAGGCGAGCAGGCCACGATTTTATTTGCCGATGCCCAAAAAATGCTGGTGCAGATGCTGGAAGAAAACTGGCTCGAAGCGCGGGGTATTTATGGTGTTTTTCCTGCATCGCAAATTAATGATGATGATATAGAATTGTACGACGAGAATGGTAAAAAGAAGGTAACGTTCTTAACGCTTCGCCAGCAGTCGCAAAAAACAAAAGGCGCACCCAACATTGCCCTGGCCGATTTTATTGCCCCTAAAGATACCGGCAAAACCGATTATATGGGCGCATTTTGTGTTACCACAGGTTTTGGTGTAGACGAAAAGGCTGCCGAGTTTGAGAAAGAGCACGACGACTACAATTCTATTATGGTTAAGGCTTTGGGCGACCGCCTTGCAGAGGCTTTTGCCGAATACCTGCACTTAAAAATCCGTAAAGAAATTTGGGGTTATGCTGCCGATGAGCACCTTAGCAACGAGCACCTTATTAAAGAAGAATACGCAGGTATACGTCCGGCTCCCGGATATCCGGCATGCCCCGATCACCTCGAAAAAAACACCATCTGGCAATTGCTGGATGTAGAAAAACAAATAGGTGTAACCCTAACCGAAAGCCTTGCCATGTGGCCGGCATCATCGGTATCGGGGTATTATTTCGGTAATCCGCAAAGTAAGTACTTTGGCCTCGGAAAAATAAAAGAAGACCAGGTTATAGACTACGCCAAAAGACGCAGCATATCAACAGAAATGGCCACAAAATGGCTTAACCCTAATATAGCAGATTAATTGGTTGTTAGTTGTTGGTTAACAGTTGCTGGACTTCCTCAGTCAGTAATTCTTAACCAACAACCAACAACCGGCAACCAACAACTAACGAAATGAAGGTAACCGAACATATAGAAAACGCCAACGGCAAAACACAGTTTACTTTTGAGATACTGCCTCCGTTAAAGGGGCAAAATATACAGTCTATTTTTGATAGTATCGATCCGCTTATGGAGTTCGATCCGCCGTTTATAGATGTTACCTATCACCGCGAAGAGTACGAATATAAAGAGCTGCCAAATGGCCTGCTGGAAAAAAAGGTAGTTAAAAAACGCCCGGGTACGGTGGGTATCTGTTCGGCTATACAGAATAAGTACCAGGTAGATGCTATTCCGCACATACTTTGCGGGGGCTTTACCAAAGAAGATACTGAGAACTTTTTGATAGACCTTGACTTTTTAGGCATCCAGAATGTAGTAGCCTTAAGGGGAGATGCCGTTAAAAGCGAGATGTATTTTAAGCCGGAGCGCGAAGGCAATAATTTTGCGACCGAGCTGGTTACACAGGTGGCTAACCTTAACAAGGGTATTTATCTGGACGATCATTTGCAAAATACATCGGCTACTAACTTTTGTATTGGTGTAGCCGGTTATCCGGAAAAGCACATGGAGGCGCCAAGTATGGATAGCGACATTTATTTCCTTAAACAAAAAATAAAAAATGGCGCCGAATATATTGTTACACAGCTGTTTTACGATAACCAGAAGTTTTTTGATTTTGTGGCAAAATGCCGTAAAGAGGGTATAACGGTGCCAATAATACCGGGACTTAAGCCAATAGCTACTAAAAAGCAGTTAAACCTTATTCCGCACCGTTTTAAGGTAGATATTCCTGACGACCTTATTATGGATGTGGTTCGTGCCAAAGACAACGATGCCGTTAAACAGGTGGGTATAGAATGGTGTATTGCCCAGAGTAAAGAGTTGGTTAAGGCCGGCATACCGGTACTGCACTACTACAGCATGGGTAAGCCCGACAACATCAAAGCTATAGCCAAAGAGATATTTTAATCGGATTTTCTATATTATAACAAAAGCCCTAATAGCGTAACTATTGGGGCTTTTGTTATAATTCTAAGCTATTAATATTTCTTTCAATTCCTTGTCAGAAATGTTGTGCTAATAAAATCTTCTGCATATTTTAATTCTAACTTCCTTACTTATGCAGGCGTACTTCGTTAGCAGAATCGGCTAAATCTTCCATTATTTTAGCTTTATCAGGGCTTGCTGTTTTGTTTTAACAAACGCAGCGAACTCATTCCGTAATTCCATGATAAATTTTGCCTTATTGTCTTTAATATCTAAAATAACTTTCATTCTGTAAGCTTTTTACAAATATACGAATTGTTTAAAATTCATTTCTTTTATATTTGCCGCTTCAAACCGTAAAATGAGGCACTTTTACTTTCTATTACTCCTTTTTCCCGCATTGCTTTTTGCCCAGGATAAACCTGAAGGCAGTTACACTGTAGATGTCAATTATTTTTACGGTAATATAATTCCGCACCGTAAATCTATCCAGCACCTTATTACAGAGCATCCGGAGGGAACAATAATAAGTTTTAACCGTAAAACGTTTGGTGCCGCCAAGTGCGAATCAGTATTCAATTTTCCTGATTATGGGGTGTCTTTTCACTATCAGGATATGAAAAACCAGGCTTTGGGCGAAATGTACGGCCTTTACGGGCATTACAGCTTTTACTTTTTAAACCGCAATATAATGTTTAGGGTAGGGCAGGGTATTGCCTACAATACCAACCCGTACGATAAGCAAACCAACTTTAGAAACTATGCCTATGGTGTGCACTTTATGCCGTCTACGTATTTTATGCTAAACTACAACAAGCAGGATATTTGGCAGGGTTTAGGGGTGCAGGCGGGCTTTATGATGGTGCACCACTCTAATGCCAGCATGCGTGCGCCAAACACCAGCACCAATACATTAGCCATAAACCTTGGGGTTAATTATACCTTTAACAGGAAAGAAACCAATATTTACGAAACCGCATTAGATGCAGCCGATTCAACCTATACAGAGCCTGTAAAATTCAACGCGGTATTTAGGGGTGGCTTTAACGAGAGCGATGTTATTGGCAGTGGTCAGAAAGCCTACTACGCTTTAGGTTTGTACGCAGATAAGCGTATTAGCAAGCACAGTACGTATCAGTTGGGGGTAGATGTGTTTTGGGCGCGTTACCTTAAAGAATACATTCGTTACCAGTCTATAGCTTACCCTGAACTGAATGTAGATGGCAGTAAAGATTACCGTAAAATAGGTCTTTTTGCGGGCTACGAATTGCGAATGGACAGGCTTGCGCCCGAAGCCCAGGTGGGTTATTATGTGTATTCGCCTTTTAATTCTACCGGAAGGCTTTACGAGCGTATTGGCTTAAAATATTATATTGCAGATTATGTGTTTGCATCGGTAGGGTTAAAAACACACGGCGCTAAGGCAGAGGTAATGGAGTTTGGACTGGGTATTAGACTATAATAATATGAATAAATTACGACTGATACTATTGATGATATTCCTGCAGCTTTTTACAGGCTGTAATAGCGAGAGTGCAAACGAGTGTATACGTACTGCGGGAGCAACTACCGTGTATGATGTACCGGTAACCGATTTTACTACCATATATTTATCTGTAGGTATAGAATTGGTAATAACCGAAGGGCCTGAACAAAAAGTTACCGTAAAAACCGGCGATAATATAATGGAGTATATTAGCGCTGAGGTTATAGGTACAGAGCTGCACCTAACCAACGCTAACAATTGCAACTGGGTGCACGATTATAACACCACAACGGTATATGTAACTACTCCGCATTTAGAAAAAATATACTCTGCATCGCAGTTTGCTGTAAAGTCAGATGGGGTGCTGACATTTCCAACGCTATCATTGCAATCGGGTATTTTTAACGAAACGGCGTCGGGTACTTTTGAACTGGAAGTAAACTGCGAAAACCTGACTATAGAAGATAACCAGTCGGCTTATTATGTAATTTCAGGCGCCGTAGAAAACCTGAATATTAATTTTTATGCCGGCGATGCCCGTTTTGAAGGATTGGATCTGATAGCCCAAAAACTGACTATTTTTCATAGAAGCAGTAACGATATTATTGCACGGCCACAGCAGGAAGTAACAGGCAAGCTTTTATCTACCGGTAACTTAGTACTAAAAAGCAATCCGCCAATAGTAGATGTAGAAAAGGTTTATACGGGTAGTGTGGTTTATGAGTAGTTTTGTTATGTTTTAGTAGTTGAGATTCCTCAACTCCGCTGCGCTTCATTCGGAATGACATGCGGTATATCATTTCGATGACAGGAGAAATCTTTTTCAGGATGGAGATTAATAATTATGAGATTGCTTCGTGCCTCGCAATGATGGTATGTAAAAAGTGCATAATCTTTACCCGCAACTATCGTTACTTTCCTTGGTAGGAATGTCGTCTTCGGGTTTTTTATCAGTGCTCTCTTTATCCTTGTCAAATTCTTCTTTCCACCAGGGTAACGCTCCTCCGCACATAATTATTTCTTTTTAGTCATTTCCCTAAACACACTTTCCAGGTTCTTGTTTTTCAGGCTAAGCTGTAAAGTTTTAAGTCCGTTATCGTGGGCAAAGTCAAATAAGGCAGGGCGCATATCAGTTTCTGTATCAAAAGTAAGCTCCCAGTTATTGGCGCGTGTATTTTTAACAGCAGTTAAATTAGGTATAGTAAGCAGTAACGCTTCGGCCACAGCCTTATCAAATTCAACCTCAATAATTTGTTCCAGTTTGGTATCCTTAACCAGGTTTTTAAGTTTCTTGTCGGTCACTATCTTTCCGTGATTGATAATGATAACACGGTCGCAAATAGCCTCAACCTCTTGCATAATGTGTGTAGAAAGAAAAACCGTTTTGTCTTTACCAATGTTTTTAATCAGCTCGCGTATTTCAACCAGTTGGTTAGGGTCAAGGCCGGTGGTAGGCTCATCTAAAATAAGAACTTCGGGGTCGTGCAGCAAAGCAGAGGCCAATCCCACACGCTGACGGTATCCTTTAGAGAGTGCGCCAATTTTTTTATGAGCTTCTGGTGTAAGTCCCGTAAGCTGTATAACCTCTTCTATACGGTCTTTTTTCACCTTATATACATCGGCATTAAAGGCAAGGTATTCGCGCACATACAGGTCTAAATAAAGCGGATTATGCTCCGGAAGGTACCCAACCGATTTTTGCACGGCCTTTTGCTGCGCATTTACATCGTTGCCATTAACCAGGGCTTCGCCGGTATCGGCATTAATATAAGTGGTCAGGATTTTCATCAGTGTCGATTTACCGGCACCGTTTGGCCCCAGGAAACCCACAATTTCGCCCCTTTTTATAGAAAACGAAACAGCATCTAAGGCTTTTTGCTCGCCATAACTTTTAGAAATATCCTTAACCTCTATTGACATAGTAACTTATTTTAAGCAAAAATACTAAGAAAAAACACGATGCACACAATCGTGCATTTAAAACGCACTAAAAAATATTTTAGCATGGCTTGTTAAAAATAATCGTACAATATTAGGTTGAATTAAAAAAATTACTACTTTAGCCAAATAGCAATACGCAAAATGAACACGACAGTATTTTTTAACACCTATTTTTATTTCTTCTGGAACGAGGACAGGGGTTGTATTGTTGTATAAGAACTTTAAAAGAAATTAAAACAATAGATATAATCCCGATGTAAATCGGGATTTTTTTTTGCCTAAAACGTATGGAAACAAAAATTGCAATACAGGGAATTAAGGGGTCGTTTCACCATCAGGTAGCAGGCGAATATTTTGGTGATGATGTAACGCTGGAAGAGTGTATGTCATTTCCCGTGCTGGTGCAAAGCCTTGTGCAAAGCCGTACAGGCCTTGGCATTATGGCGCTCGAAAACAGCATAGCAGGATCTATTATCCCTAACTATGCCCTTATAGACCACAACAACCTGCACATAATAGGCGAGCATATTTTAAACATCCACATGAATCTTATGGCTCTGGAAGGCCAAACGGTAGCCGATATAAAAGAGATACACTCGCACCCTATGGCCCTGTTGCAATGTAGTGAGTTTTTTGCAAAATACCCCGATATTAAACTGGTGGAAAGCGCCGATACCGCCGAAAGTGCCCGCCTTATCCGCGAAGGCAATCTTAAAGGTATAGCCGCAGTGGGTAGCCCTATTGCAGCGCAAATGTTTGGGCTAAGCATACTGGCAGCGGGCATCCATAACATAAAAAATAACCAGACGCGCTTTGTAATTATCAAGACCCAAAACAAGGCCATACCTAAAGAAGAGATCAATAAAGCATCGATTAAATTTGAGCTGGATGATACCCCCGGCAGCCTGGCAACAGTGCTTAATGTAATGAACAACTGCAAGCTGAATCTTACTAAGATACAGAGTATGCCTATTGCCGAGACACCGTTTAAATATTCTTTTTTTGTGGATGTTACTTTTGAGAAGTATAAGCATTACGAAAAAGCAAAGGCGATAGTAGAATTAATGACTACCCACTTTAAAGTGCTGGGCGAATACAAAAAAGGAAAAGCATAATGATAGCACCTGCAAAAAGGCTTGATGAAGTAAAAGAATACTACTTTTCAGGTAAATTACGTGAAGTGCGCCAAATGGTAGCCGACGGTAAAAAAGTAATTAATATGGGCATTGGCAGCCCCGATTTGCCACCATCTGAGGCGGTTATAGCGGCTATTAGCAGCGCTATGGCCGATGCCAAAGCCCACGAATACCAAAGCTACCAGGGCCTGCCCGAACTGCGCGAGGCAATTGCAGCATTCTACAGCAATCACTTCGGCGTAAGCCTTAGCCCGGCTAACGAGATTTTGCCGCTTATGGGCAGTAAAGAAGGCATAATGCACATATCTATGGCGTTTTTAAACGAGGGCGATAAAGTGCTTATCCCCAACCCGGGATACCCAACCTATACCTCGGCTACTAAATTAGTGGGTGCTGAACCGGTGTTTTATAACCTGTCAGAAACCAACAACTGGGAGCCTGATTTTGAGGCTTTAGAAGCGCAGGATCTTTCAGGGGTAACGATAATGTGGGTCAACTACCCGCACATGCCTACGGGTGCTAAGGGCAGCAGGGCAATGTTTCAAAAACTGGTGGACTTTGCAATACAACATAATATACTGTTGGTTAACGATAACCCATACAGCTTTGTGCTTAACGATGCACAACTGTCGCTTTTTCAGATAGAGGGTGCTAAAGAGGTGGCGCTGGAACTCAACTCGCTTAGCAAAACCTTTAATATGGCCGGTTGGCGTGTGGGTATGGTTATGGGTAACGCGCAACTTATTGATGCCGTGCTAAAAGTAAAGAGCAATATGGATAGCGGCATGTTTTACGGCATACAAAAAGGGGCTATTGCCGCCCTGCAAAGCGGAGCTGAATGGTTTACTGAGCTTAACAAAGTGTACGCCCGCCGCCGCGACCTTATTTTTAAGCTGGCCGATTTGTTGGGCTGTACGTATAATAAAGAGACGGCCGGTTTGTTTGTGTGGGCCAAGCTTCCGGCAGGGATTGATAATGCCGAGGCTTATGTAGATACCATTTTGTACGATAAACATATTTTTTTAACGCCGGGTACGGTGTTTGGCACTGCCGGCGAGGGCTACATACGCTTTTCGCTTTGCGCTGATGAAACA
Source organism: Flavobacterium subsaxonicum WB 4.1-42 = DSM 21790 (assembly GCF_000422725.1). Lineage (GTDB taxonomy): Bacteria > Bacteroidota > Bacteroidia > Flavobacteriales > Flavobacteriaceae > Flavobacterium > Flavobacterium subsaxonicum. Next base: position 485,926 of record NZ_AUGP01000017.1, on the reverse strand, counting down.
GTAATAACGGAGGCAATTAATCGGTTTTGAAAGTAGCAAAGTTACAGAGTAGCAGAGTACCAAAGTAACAAAGTAGCAAAGTCATAAGTTATAGTGGTGAGGCCGGCAACCAACAACTATCAATCAACAACCAAAAGGGCAACCAAGAACAACAAAATGAAAGTATACGTAATAGGATTAGGATTAATAGGCGGGTCGTTGGCGCTGGATATTAAGAAGGCATACCCTGAGGCGGTACTTTGCGGTATGGATGCCAATGAGAAGCACGTGGAAGAGGCCCTGCTCATGGGGCTTATAAGTCACGCCGCAGTTTTAGACGACCTAAAAGATGCCGACTGGGTAATTGTTGCGGTGCCGGTTAATACATTATCTGAAATTTTGCCGGATATCCTTAACTATATAGGCGAGAATACCATAGTTTTTGATGCCGGTTCTACTAAAGTCGCCATTTGCAAATCGGTAGAAAATCATCTGCGAAGGCGTAATTTTATCGCTACGCACCCTATTGCGGGTACCGAGTTTTCGGGGCCATCGGCAGCCATACACGGGTTGTTTAGCGGCAAGACCAACATTATTTGCGAGGTAGAAAAAACAGCCTTTAAGCTTCAGGAAAAAGCGCTGGAACTGTTTAAAGCACTGGGAATGCGCATCAGGTACATGGATCCCGTTTCGCACGATACGCACATTGCTTACGTATCGCACCTGTCGCACATCAGCTCGTTTATGCTGGGTAAAACAGTTATTGAAAAAGAAAAAGACGAGCGCGATATTTTTGATATGGCCGGTAGTGGTTTTGCAAGTACCGTAAGGCTTGCCAAGAGCTCTCCTACCACATGGGCATCGATATTTAAAGAAAATAAAAGTAATGTAAGCCAGGCATTGCAGCAGTACATAGCCAATTTACAGAATTTTCAGCAGCTGCTTGAAAATGATGACTACAACGGCATGTTTGAAGAAATGGAAAACACCAACAGGATAAAAAATATTTTAAACGGAATAAATTAAAAAGAAGAATTATGGAAAACAATATAGCACTCCGCACCTGGTTAGACGAATTTAAGTTAGACCACCCTTTGGTAATTGCCGGCCCATGCAGTGCCGAGACCGAAGAGCAGGTTTTAAAAATAGCCCACGAGCTTAAAGACAGCGATGTAAGCATTTACCGCGCCGGTATCTGGAAACCGCGCACCCGCCCGGGTGGGTTTGAAGGGGTTGGCGCCATAGGCCTAAAATGGCTGCAAAAGGCTAAAGCCGAAACCGGCCTGCTTATGGCTACAGAGGTGGCTAATGCTACCCACGTTAAACTGGCTTTAGAGCACGATATAGATGTATTGTGGATTGGCGCACGTACTACCGTTAACCCGTTTGCGGTTCAGGAAATTGCCGATGCCCTTGCCGGAACCGATAAAATTGTATTGGTTAAAAACCCTGTAAACCCGGATTTAGCCCTTTGGCTGGGTGGGGTAGAGCGTTTGTACAATGCAGGTATTAAAAAACTGGGAGTAATTCATCGTGGGTTTTCTACGTACGAAAAAACCAAGTACAGAAACATTCCGGAGTGGCAGCTGGCCATTGAATTGCAGAATAAATTCCCTGATCTGCCGCTTATCTGCGACCCGAGCCACATTACCGGTCGTAGAGATATGATTCAGGAAGTAAGCCAGCAGGCATTAGACCTTAATTACGACGGACTGATTATTGAAACGCATACCGATCCTGATAATGCATGGAGCGATGCCGCACAGCAGGTAACGCCAACCACGCTTAAAAAGATATTTGAAGACCTTAGGGTGCGTAAAGAAACCGGCCAGGGGCATGATTACGACAGCAAAATGGCTACCCTGCGTATTAATATAGACGATTTTGATAATAAAATAATCGAGATATTAGGTAAAAGAATGGCTGTTGCCGGGCAAATAGGTTCGCTTAAAAAAGAGTTTAACGTTGCCGTTTTACAAAACAGGCGCTGGAACGAGATACTGGATAAAATGACGGCACAGGGCGCAGAAAAAGGCCTGAGCCAGGATTTTATTGTAGATATTTTTAAGGCCATACACCAGGAAAGCATCAGCCACCAGGAAAAGATCATTAACACTAAGTAAGGTATTTTGGTGCTTGATACATTGGTTAAACTGCTTATCTTTGCCGTATGACAGGATTGGTGTATAAATCTACAGGAAGCTGGTATACCGTAAAAACGGAAGAAGGCACTACATACGAATGCCGTATAAAGGGCAAATTGCGCATAAAAGGCATTAAAAGTACCAATCCGGTTGCGGTAGGCGATGTTGTTGACTTTGATCTGGAGGAAACAACCGATACCGTAACCGGAATTATTACCAACATACAGGAGCGCGAAAATTATATTGTGCGTAAATCGGTTAACCTGTCTAAGCAAATGCACATTATTGCCAGTAATATAGATAAGCTATTTTTACTGGTTACCATAAACAATCCGCCAACTACAACCAGTTTTATAGACCGTTTTTTGGTTACGGCAGAGGCGTATGGTATTACGGCCATTATCGTATTCAATAAAATAGATACGTTTGATGAGGCAACAAGCGATGAGCAATTGTACCTTCAGTTTGTGTACGAACGTATTGGCTATAAGTGCTTAAGGGTATCATCGGAATCTTTAGAGGGTATCGAAGAACTTAAAGCCGAGATGAAGGATAACGTAAGTATGTTCTCGGGCCATTCGGGTGTGGGTAAAAGCACACTGGTAAACACCATTCAGCCGGAGTTTAACCTCAAAACCAAAAAAATATCGGTACAACACAGCCAGGGGCAGCACACCACCACCTTTGCAGAGATGTTCGACCTTGATTTTGGTGCCAAAATTATCGATACCCCGGGTATCCGCGGTTTTGGCATGGTAGATATGGAAAAGCCAGAGATCGGGCATTACTTTCCGGAGTTTTTTGCCATTAAAGACCAATGCAAATACCACAACTGCCTGCATAAAGACGAGCCGCATTGCGCTATAAAAGCCGCGTTAGATACCGATGAAATTGCCTGGTCGCGCTACCGTTCGTACCTGCAAATGCTGGAAGGCGAAGACGAGCATTACCGTACTGATATTTACGGCGAAGGCAAAAACCTTGATATGGAAGAATAATGAAGGCGGTATTACAACGTGTAACCGAAGCATCGGTAACTATAGAAGGCCAGAAGGTTGCCGATATTAACGGCGGGCTTTTAATATTGGTGGGTATAGAAGATGCCGATACTCAGGAAGATATCAACTGGCTTACGGCCAAGATTGCGAAACTCAGGATTTTTGGCGATGCCGATGGTGTTATGAATCTCTCGGTTCAGGAAACCGGCGGCGATATTATTGTGGTTAGCCAGTTTACACTGCATGCACTTACCAAAAAAGGCAATCGGCCATCATATATTAAAGCCGGAAGGCCAGAAGTTGCCATACCTCTTTATGAGGCATTTGTGCAACAAATGGAGGCAGAACTGGGCAAAAAAATACAAACCGGGCAGTTTGGTGCCGATATGAAGGTAGCACTTTTAAACGATGGACCTGTAACCCTGATAATTGATACTAAAAACAGGGAATAAAATTTTGACTTCTAATTAAATGGACTATTTTTGACCAAAATAGAAAATTTAACATGTTTTTAAGAATCTCCCTCTTTTTGCTGTTATTCTGTACGTTGCCTCTTGTTGCGCAAGACAATTATTCGGCCACCGGAATAAGCGATGTACTAAAAGAAAACGCCAATGCGGTAATACGCCTTGACCAGACCGATATTGTAATTTCGTCACGAAATTCGATGAACATAAAAACAACGCGTGTTGTAACCATTTTAAATGAGTTAGGCCTGACTTATATGAAAGCATCTGAGACTTTTAGCAAGCCCGGAGATATCAAATCTATTGAAGCACTTGTCTACAATTCTGAGGGGACACAGATAAAAAAGATAAAAAGAAAAGAGTTTAAAGAGCATTCGCTTTCAGAAGGGTCTGAAGTTTTAGATTACAAGATATTATACCTCGATTATACCCCCGTACAGTATCCTTTTACTTTAGTGTACACCAGCGAGGTGCAAACACCTAACACTGCATTTTTACCCACCTGGTCGCCTATGGAAGGACCGTTTGCAAGCATGCAAAAATCGGTTATAAACATTACTTACCCGGCCGGTTTGGGCTTTAAATATAAAGATTACAATTTTGGCGAAGTAGTACTTAATAAATCAGAGGCAGGCAACACCCTTAGCCTTAGTGCCGAAAATGTATCGGCTATACGGTCTGAAGAATATTCGCCATCATTATATAAAATAAGGCCGCACGTGCTTTTTGGATTAGAGAAATTTCATTTAGAAGGTGTAGATGGCGAGGCCTCAAGTTGGGAAGCCCTTGGTACCTGGATGAATAACAGCCTGCTAACGGGTACCGATATACTGCCTGTAGAAACGCAAAACAAAATCAAAGCCCTTGTGGGTAATGAAACAGACGATTTTCAGAAAGCTAAAATTGTATATAAATATGTGCAGGGCAAGACCCGCTATATAAGTATACAGTTAGGTATTGGCGGCTGGAAACCTATGGCCGCCAAAGATGTAGACAGGCTGGGCTATGGCGACTGTAAGGCACTTAGCAACTACACCCGCGCTTTGCTTAAAGTGGTTGGGGTAGAATCATACTACGCTGTTATTTATGGCGATAGGAACAGGCGCGATATTCGCGAAGATTTTGTTAGCATGCAGGGCAACCACGTTGTCTTGGCTATACCTTATAAAGGCGACTTAGTTTGGCTGGAGTGTACCAGCCAGATACACCCGTTTGGGTTTCAGGGCGATTTTACCGATAACCGTATGGCACTTATTGTAAAAAATGGCGAAGGCCATATAGTGCGTACCCATGTGTACGAGGGCAAAGGCAATACGCAGCTAAGTAAAGGCACCTACAATATTACCGATGCAGGTACCATAAACGGGTCGGTGCAAATAGTGTCTAAGGGCCTACAATATGATGATAAGTTTGTTTTCGAGACGCAGTCTCCGGACGAGTTGGATAAGATTTATAAAAGCCGCTTTAAGAACATTAACAACTTAAAGCTTAAAAAAATGGCACTGCAAAATAACGACAGCAGCCAGGAGTTTACCGAAGACCTTTCTATCGAGGCCGAGGGCTATTGCAATAAAAGTGGCAATAAGGTAATGTTTGCCGTTAATGCATTTAATCAGAGTTTTACCATTCCGCAAAGGTACCGCAGCCGCAAAATGCCGTTTGAAATTGCTAAAGGCTTTTTTGACCAGGACGAGATTACCATTAATCTGCCGGAAGGCTTTACTATGGAAGCAAGGCCAGAAAACATTATCATTACCGATAAGTTTGGCGAGTATACAACCGAATACCAGATGCTTGCCCCAAATAAAATGCTTTACAAGCGTACCCTTACTATTAACGAGGGCTACTATGCCAGCAGCGAATACGAGAATTACAGGCTTTTTAAAGAAAAAATAGCCCGTAATGATAATGCAAAAGTGGTACTGGTAAAAAGTAATTAAAATGCATAAACATTTACAGTTGCTAATTATGCTGTTGGTGGGGTATATGGGTTTTTCGCAAGCCACTATCCCACCCATACCGGCTGTAAGTGTAAACGAACTTTTGGAGAACGTGCACCCGCAAGACAGTTCGGCGGCAGCGGCTTACCTATATTACACCGGCAAAACACATTACGAATTAAAAAACACCTACCTCTGGAGCCAGGTAACAGAGGTGTATGTTCGCGTTAAGATCTATAAAAAAGAAGGCCTTGAAAAGGCAAATGCTTCAATTGCATATTATTCGGGCAGCAATACGGGCAAAGGTGTATTTTTAGAGGCCAACACCTATAACCTTGTTAATGGCGTTATAGAAAAAACGGCCTTAAAAAGCGATGGCGAATTTATTGAGCATCTTCATAAAGATTTTACCCTAAAAAAAATTACGCTGCCCAATGTAAAGCAGGGCAGTATAATAGAATACAGGTACCAGATAACTACACCTGATTTTTTAAATCTCCAAAACTGGCATTTTCAGTACGACATTCCGGTAAAAAACATGCGTTATGATGTTTATGTGCCGCTTGCCTTTACTTACAATACGTATGTAACGGGCTATACAGATGTAGATATTGGCCCTCAAAAGCTTATTTTTAATAAGCAGAATGACATGGTAGATAAATACAATTGTTACACGGCCCAAAACGTAAAAGCTTTTAGAAATGAAGAGTATGTAAACAATATAGATAATTATATAAGTACCTTAAAACATGAGCTTACATCGTTACAGTTTTTAACCAATACGAAACAATTTTCTCTGGATTGGGAAACTGTGGTAAAAAAAATATTTGAGAACGACGATTTTGGTTGGGAGCTTAGGCGTACCTCCTATTTTAATAACGAAATTGCCCCTTTAATAAAACCTCTTACTACAGATAAAGAAAAAGCAAACGCCATATTTAGCTTTGTAAAGAACAGGATGGCCTGGAATGAGCAAGAAGGTTACTATTGTAACGATGGTGTTAAAAAAGCATATGACACAGGCGGCGGCAATGCTGCCGAAATTAACCTTATGCTGGTTGCAATGCTAAGGTATGCCAAGTTAGATGCCAACCCTGTGCTTGTAAGCACAAGAGATAATGGTATTGCTGTTTTTCCTACCTATAAGGCTTATAATTATGTAATAGCAGCGGCAGAAATAGAGGGTAAAACAGTTTTAATGGATGCTACAAGCAAATTTGCCGAGCCTGATATTTTACCGTTAAGAGATTTAAACTGGCAGGGCAGGCTTATTAAAAAAGATGGTACCGGCAAGGCAATAGACCTTATGCCTAAGGCAACTAATAAAGAACTGATAAGTGTGCTTGCAACCATTAGCCCTGACGGAACTGTGCAGGGCAAAACCAGGAGCCAGTATGTTAACCACGGTGCCTATGTTATGCGCGAGGTTTTTGCAAAGGCAGGGCAGGCTGATTATCTTGAAATGCTCGAAGGGCAGTTTAAAGGTATTGCTATAAACGACTATAAAATGAGCAATGCCCAAGATACAGAAAATCCTTTGGTAGAAGAGTATACATTTACCAACAGCCTAATTGCCGATGTAATGGGCGAAAAGATTTATTTTAACCCCATGCTTTACTTTTCTATAGCACAAACTTTTAAGCAGGAAACGCGGGAGTATCCGGTAGATTTTACTTTCCCCAGGCAAAATAAGTTTCTTATCACTATAACTATACCAAAGGGATATGTGATAGAGTCGTTGCCAAAAACTATGGATATTACTATGGAAAATAAAATAGGTGCGTTTAAGTATAACATTGTACTTAGCGGAAACAACATTCAGCTGGCAGCTACTTTAGAGATATTTAACCACACGGTAATGCCGGAACACTATCAGACTTTAAAAGAATTTTTTAAAATAATAATAGCAAAACAAAACGAAAAAATAGTGCTTAAAAAAGCATAATATTTTTCCTTAAATCACCGTATGACAACAAAATTATTTACAGCATTAAGTTTTGTTTTACTTATAAGCTATAGTGCAGTTGCACAGGAATTTAAATTAGGTAAAGTAACCAAAGAAGAACTTCTTGAAAAGCAGCACCCCACAGATACATCGGCGGTAGCTGCAATTTTACACAAAAGAGGTAAAACTTTTTTTGCAACCAACGATGGTTACTGGGAAATGGTAACCGAGGTTGAGGTAAGGGTTAAGATATACAAAAAAGAAGGCTACAAGTATGCATCAGATAAAATAACCTATTACTCGGGCGGCCGAACGCTTAAAGTATATTTTACAGATGCTTATACCTACAACCTTGTTGGGGGCAACATAGAAAAAACCAAGCTTAAAAGCGAAGGCGAGTTTGAAGAAAAACTAAACGCCGACTATACTGTAGAAAAAATAACAATGCCTAACGTTAAAGAGGGCAGTGTAATAGAATATAAGTATATTTTAAAAACGCCTTATTTTATGGCGTTTCGCGATTGGCATTTTCAATATCCCATACCCGTTAATAACATAACGTATGAGGTGGCCATACCGGGCTCTTTTGATTATAACCGCTATATGTCTGGCTTTGCAGATGTAAAAATATCCGAACCCAGAGTGCGCACCAACTTTGGCTATAACGAACTTGTTACTAACTACACGGCCAAAAATGTACCTGCGTTAAAAGACGAGTCGTATGTAAATAACGTAGAAAATTACCTGTCTATTTTAAAGCACGACCTATCGTCGTACACGCAGCAGGACGGCACCGTTAAAAAATATTCTTTAGACTGGGAGTCTGTAGCTAAAAAAGTATACGAGATGGATTCATTTGGCAACGAACTTAAGCTAAGCTCGTATTATGATGCCGATCTTAAGGCGCTGTTAACCCCGGGTATGTCTCAGGAGGCTAAAATGGCAGCTATATTTGGCCATGTGCAAAGCCGTATGGCCTGGAACGAGCATAACGAATATTTGTGCGACAAGGGCGTTAAAAAAGCCTATGCTGATAAAACCGGCAATACGGCCGAAATTAATCTTATGCTTGTGTCTATGCTTCGTAGCGCGGGCTTTACAGCAAACCCTGTGCTGGTTAGCACGCGTGCTAATGGCGTGGCTTTGTTTCCGTCGTTAACGGCCTATAACTATGTTATAGCGGCGGTGTTTTTAAATGATAATTTTATTTTGTTCGATGCTACCAGCAAATATACCACAGTAGGCCAGCTGCCTGTAAGGGCGCTTAACTGGCAGGGGCGTTTAATTAGAGAAAACGGCAATACGGCAGAGGTTAACTTAATGCCAAAAGGGGTGTCTAAAGAGGTTGTTTATGTGTCGTCTGAATTAAGTAAAGACGGTATCTTAACAGGTAAAGTGCGCGACCAGTATTTTGATATGTACGCGTATAATTTTAGAGATAAATACGTGGCCCTTTCTGCCGAAACCTGTATGGAAAAACTCGAAAAACTTCATCCGGGCATGGAGGTCTCTGATTATAAAACGGTTAACGATAAAGATCTCACTAAGCCGGTATCGGCAGAGTTTGCCTTTAAACATACGGGTGCTATAGATGTTATTGGCAATAAAGTATATATTAACCCAATGCTGTTTTTTGCCGAGCACGAAAACCCTTTTAAGCAGGAAAAAAGAGAGTATCCGGTAGATTTTGTATATCCGCATCAGGATAAATACATGATAAACATTAAACTGCCCGAAGGCTATGTGGTAGAATCTGTTCCGGCACCGGTTTCGTTGGTTATGGAAGAAAATATTGGTAGTTTTAAATACAATATTGTAGTGCAAAATAACCAAATGCAGCTTAGTGTTGTGTTTGATATTAACTATGCCAACGTGTCTCAGGATTACTATCCTACGCTAAAAGATTTCTACAGGAAGATGATAGAAAAGCAAAACGAAAAAATAGTGCTTAAAAAAGCATAACAAAAGCCACCTACAAATACCAATCTCCCAATTATGAAACTATTTAAAATACTACTGCTATTAGTGCTTACAGGCCTTAACGCCCAGGCACAAAATTACGACCTTGGCGAAGTTACCAAAGAAGAGCTGGAGGAGAAAAAGCATCCAAAAGACCCATCGGCACCGGCGGCTGTATTGTTTAGCAAAGGCCAGACGTACATGATGTATAACGAAACCAAAGGGTTTAGCCTTATTACAGAGGTACAGGTAAAAATTAAGATATATACTAAAGACGGCTACAGCTGGGCCAACAAAAACATACCGTTTTACAGTTATGAGTCTACCAAAGAAAGTGTAGATATTTCCAGGGCGGCAACGTACAACCTTGAGGCTGGCGTAATTAAAAAGACCAAACTAAAAAGCGAAGGCGAATTTAGTGAGCAGGTTAATAAATGGTGGAAGCAAAAAAAGATAATGATGCCCGATGTTAAAGAGGGCAGTATTGTAGAGTATAAGTATACAATAACATCGCCAATTATAAATGTGCTTAATGAATGGAAGTTTCAGGAAAGCATACCGGTAAACCACTCTGAATTTACAACCAAAATTCCGGAATATTACGTCTTTAATCCAAACTTTAGAGGATATTATACACCTAAGGTTACTAAAGAAAAGAACACGAGGGCTATTAACTATGTAGAAAAAGAGCGGGATGGACAGAGCCCTACCAGGATGACCAACAGTAAGATAGATTATATAGAAGAAGCTACTACGTATGTTCTTAACGACCTGCCGGGTATGAAAGAAGAAAAATATTCGGGCAACGTAGAAAATTATACGGCAAGCATAGAGCATGAGCTTTCTATGGTAAAATATCCGCACGAACCTACTAAAACTTACTCGTCTAACTGGGAAGATGTAGCTACCACCATTTATAAAAACGACGATTTTGGCCCGGAACTTAAAAGAACCGGTTATTTTGAAGAAGATGTAAAAGCATTATTAGCAGGGCTTAATTCGCCTACCGAGAAAACAGCGGCTATATTTTCTTACGTTAAAAACAGAATGAACTGGAACAGTTATGCAAGTATATTTTGCGATCAGGGCGTTAAAAAAGCCTATGCTGCTAAAGTAGGCAATGCTGCCGAAATTAATCTTATGCTTACCGGTATGCTTCGCTATGCAGGTGTTGATGCCAATCCGGTTTTAATAAGCACCCGCTCTAACAAAATAGCGCTGTTTCCTAACAGGTCGGCATTTAACTATGTAATCTGTGCGGTATCTATAGATGATAAGTTGTTTTTGCTGGATGCCACATCTAAATCGGCAGTGCCTAACATATTGCCCACAAGGGCACTAAACTGGTCGGGCAGGCTAATAAGAAACGATGGCACCAGCCTGGCAATAGACCTTACCCCGCAAATGATATCTAAAGAAGTGGTTAACATGACTGCAAAAATGGATGCTGAAGGAAAAATAACCGGTAAAATTCGCGACCAGCATTTTGATCATATTGCTTTTGGTTTCAGGGAGCAGTACCTGGGCATAAGCCAGGAAAGTTATTTAGAAAAACTGGAAGGCAATTTTAAAGGATTAGAGGTTAGCCAGTATAAAGTGCTTAACGATAAAGACCTTAGCAAGCCTGTTATAGAAGAATATGATTTTATACACAATGCATCGGCCGATGTTATAGCCGATAAAATGTACATAAATCCTATGTTGTTTTTAACCCAGGCAGAGAACCCTTTTAAGCAGGAAAAAAGAGAGTATCCGATAGACTTTGTATACCCGCACCAGGATAAGTACATGATTAATATTTCTATACCCGATGGGTATGTTGTAGAATCGCTACCAAATTCGATAGCCATATCTATGGAAGATAATATTGGTACCTTTAAATACAATATTGCCAATGGTGCTGCCAATCAAATACAAATTGCGGTAACTATGGATATTAATTTTGCCTCGGTTCCGCAGGATTATTACGCTACACTAAAAGACTTTTACCAAAAGGTTATAGAAAAGCAAAACGAAAAGATAGTACTTAAAAAACAATAATTTTTAATGCGCAGGTTTTTACTGTTTTTTGTTTTGTTAGCTTCCTGTGCTTTATATGCGCAGGATTTTGCGCTGGGCGGCGTTACTGTTAAAGAACTCCAGGAAAGCATCCATCCGGCAGATAGCAGTGCCCCGGCAGCTATTTTATATCGTAAAGGCAAAACCTACTTTGAGTTAAGAGGCCTAACCTGGACTTTGGTTACCGAGGTAGAGAGCCGTATTAAGATCTACAAAAAGTCAGGCTACGAATATGCTAACGAAGAAATTTATTATTACACAGGTAGCAACGTTAAAGATTGCGGTTTTTCGGAGGCATTTACTTATAACCTGGAAAACGGCAGTATAATAAAAACCGAACTTAATGCATCTGACCAGTATACCGATACTATAAATAAATATGTACTGGGCAAAAAAATTAAAATGCCCAATGTAAAAGAGGGTAGCGTTATAGAATATAAGTATAAGATAGCTATGCCTAATTTCTGGAACTTTAGCGATTGGTATTTTCAGGATAAGGTACCGGTTAACTATATGCAGTATGAAATTAGCATACCCACTTATTTTACCTTTAATAGTTATTTAAGCGGCGATGTTATTAAAAGCCTGCCAATGGTTGTAAAACGCAACTATTTTTCTGAGAACAGGATAGTATATACGGCAAAAAATATGCCTGCCCTTAAAGATGAGGCTTATGTAAATAATATCAGAAATTACATGGCATCGGTAAAGCATGAGCTCTCGGCGGTAGATTACCATGCCGGAGAAGAGGTGCAAAAACTCTCCACCACCTGGACCGCAGTTGCCAAGAGTATTTACGAAGACGAAGATTTTGGCAAGCAGCTTACTCAAACCTCGTATTTTAGAAAAGATGTTGATGCCCTTTTACTGCCGGGCATGACCTTTAGGCAAAAAGCAGATGCTATTTTTAAGCATGTGCAACAGCGTATGAACTGGAATGAATATGTGGGTTATTACAGCCGGCAGGGAGTAAAAGAGGCTTATAAAAAAAAGGTGGGCAATGTGGCCGAAATTAACCTTATGCTTACCGCTATGTTGCAGTATGCGGGTTTAAAAGCCAATCCGGTTTTGGTAAGCACCCGCTCTCATGGGGTGTCGCTGTATCCAAGCCATAGTGCTTTTAATTATGTTATTGCCAGTGTAAAAACAGAACAAGGCCTGCTGTTGTTAGACGCTACCAGTAAAAACACTATGGCGGGCATATTGCCTGTAAGGGCTTTAAACTGGGATGGCCGAATGATTATGGATTATGGGCAGGCTATAGAGGTAGACTTAATGCCTAAAGTGTCATCTCAAAAAAATACAAACGTATCGGCGCAGTTAGATGGCGGCGGAAAAATTACGGGTAAAGTCAGGCGCCAGTTTTTTGATTATTATGCCTATACTTTTAGAGATGATATAACGGGGCTGGATAACGAAGCCACTATTCAGAAATTAGAAAAAGAATACTATGGCCTTGAGGTTACAGAGCATGCTATTGTTAATAAAGAAGTTGCAGAAAAACCGGTTGTGCAGGAGTTTACTTTTACAAACAGTGCTGTTTGCGATGAAATAAAAGATAAATTGTATTTTAGCCCCATGTTGTTTTTTGCTGTAGCCGAAAATCCTTTTAAACAGGACCAAAGGCTGTATCCTATAGATTTTAAATATCCGTTTAAAAATAAATACATGGTTACCGTTGGGCTTCCTGACGGGTATGTGGTAGAATCGGTACCAACTTCGGGTAGTTTTGTGTTGCCCGATGGTTTGGGTAGTTTTAAATACACTATTGGTGTACAGGATAAACAATTGCAGCTTACGGCTATATACGAAATTACAGAGGCAATAATAAGCGAGGAGTATTACACCGCGCTTAAAAGTTTTTTTACCCAGATGATAGAAAAGCAAAACGAAAAGATAGTACTTAAAAAACAATAGCATGAACATACAAAACGCACAGTTAGATGTAGATAACTGGATAAAAGAGCATGGTGTACGCTACTTTAACGAGCTTACCAATATGGCCCAGCTTACCGAAGAGGTAGGCGAGGTTGCCCGCATTATTGCCCGCCGCTATGGCGAGCAAAGCGAAAAAGAAAGCGATAAGAACAAAGACCTGGGCGAAGAGCTTGCCGATGTGGTTTTTGTGGTGCTTTGCCTGGCCAACCAAACGGGGGTAAACCTGCAGGAGGCTTTTGATAAAAAAATGGGCCTAAAATCTAAGCGCGACCACGACCGCCACCATAACAACCAAAAGCTAAAGTAATTTTAGTATTTTTGTTGTAATACGTCACTTATGCCTTGTCCGTTAAACAGACAAGGCATACTTTTATCAGGCAACAGCCAAATATTATGGATATTAAATTAAACTTGAATACATCGGTACACTCTACCGCTATAAAAATTACAGGAAGTAAATCTGAAACTAACAGGCTGTTACTGTTGCAGGCACTATATCCCGGCATTACTATAAACAACATTTCAGAATCTGACGATAGCACCGTTATGCAGCAGGCATTAGCGGGTAGCGAGGCTATTGTCGATATTCATCATGCGGGCACGGCTATGCGCTTCTTAACGGCCTATTTTGCCCTTCAGGAAGGTAAGGAGGTGGTGCTTACAGGCTCGCAACGCATGAAAGAGCGCCCCATTGCCGTTTTGGTAGATGCCCTGCGCAGCCTTGGCGCACAAATAGAATACACAGAAAATGAGGGCTATCCTCCCATAAAAATAACAGGTAAAAAGCTAACCCAGAGTAAAGTGGCAATGAAAGCCAATGTAAGCAGCCAATATATAACAGCGTTATTACTTGTAGCCGGCCGTTTAGAAAACGGACTCGAACTTACCCTGGAGGGCGAACTAACCTCAATACCTTACATAAACATGACCCTTAGCCTTTTGAAAGAAGTAGGCATAGCAACCACTTTTAAGGGGAATGTTATTACCGTGAAACCAGCAACCAACAACCAACAACCGGCAACTATCACTGTTGAGAGCGATTGGAGCAGTGCCTCTTACTTTTATTCGATAGTAGCTTTGGCAGATGTTGGTACAGCAATAGTGTTATCATCGTACAAGCAAAACAGCCTTCAGGGCGATAGTGCTTTATCCGAAATTTATGCCGAAATGGGTGTAGAGACTACTTTTAAAAATAATAGTATTGTTTTAAAGAAGCTAAACCATCAGCTGTCAGCCCTTAGCTTCGAGCTAAACAATACGCCCGATATTGCCCAAACTATTGCCGTAACCTGCTTTGGCTTAGGTATTGGCTGCTATTTAACGGGGCTTCATACCCTTAAAATTAAAGAAACTGATCGCCTTGAGGCTTTAAAAACCGAATTAAGTAAGTTTGGGGCTAAAATATCGGTCACAGATGATAGTTTAGCACTTGAGGCTGGGTTTAATCCTCCCGCAAGTCCCGTAGCTGTAGCAACTTATAACGACCATCGTATGGCAATGGCCTTTGCGCCGCTGGCCATTAAAACCCCAGTTATTATTAACGATGCGGGTGTGGTATCTAAATCGTACCCTACATTCTGGCACGATATGCAGGCGCTTGGCTTTGTTGTAAACGAGCTGTAAATGCCTGTATTTCAAAAGATATTATAAATATATTACAAAACACTTGACAACGCCTGTTATACAATAGTATATTTGCACTCAATTAAAGATATATAATGAAATTATCAAACTTCAATTTCAATTTACCAAAAGAGCTTCTTGCTGAGCACCCAACTGAAAACAGGGACGAGTCTAAACTAATGGTTATTAACCGTAAAACCAAGACAATAGAGCACAGGCTATTTAAAGATGTTATAGAATATTTTGAAGAAGGCGATGTAATGGTGCTTAACAACACTAAGGTGTTTCCTGCCCGCCTTTATGGCAATAAAGAAAAAACAGGTGCGCGTATAGAGGTGTTCCTTTTAAGGGAGCTTAACTCTGAGCAGCGCCTTTGGGACGTGTTGGTAGACCCGGCACGTAAAATACGTATTGGTAACAAACTGTACTTTGGCGACGACGACAGCCTTGTGGCTGAGGTTATTGACAATACCACGTCTCGTGGGCGTACGCTTCGTTTTCTTTACGATGGATCTTACGAAGAGTTTAGAAACAAGCTTACAGAACTTGGCGAAACCCCTATACCTAAGTACATTAACCGTGAGGTAGAGCCGGAAGATGCCGAGCGTTACCAAACCATATATGCTAAAGAAGAAGGTGCTGTTGCAGCACCAACTGCCGGTCTTCACTTTTCTAAGCACCTTTTAAAAAGGCTGGAAATTAAAGGTATAGACTTTGCAGAAATTACCCTGCACGTTGGCCTTGGTACTTTTAACCCGGTTGAGGTAGAAGACCTTTCTAAACATAAAATGGACTCTGAAGAGTTGATAATCAGTCAGGAAGCTTGCGATATCGTGAATAAGGCTAAGGTTAACAAGCATAAAATATGCGCTGTTGGTACTACCAGTATGAGGGCTATGGAAAGTTCTGTGTCAAGTGCCAGAACGCTAAACCCTTACGTAGGCTGGACTAACAAGTTTATCTTCCCTCCGTACGATTTTAGCGTGGCAGATTGTATGATAACTAACTTTCATACACCAAAATCTACGCTGCTAATGATGATCTCTGCCTTTATGGGCCACGATTTGATGCGTAAAGCGTATGACGAAGCTATTAAAGAAGGCTACCGTTTTTACACTTACGGAGATGCCATGCTGATTTTATAATCGGTAAAAAATATATAAATCAAAGCGGTCTTAGGGCCGCTTTTTTTGTGCAAAAAACGCTTGATTTTTCACAATCGGATTCTGAGATTCAGAAATCTCAAATTAAAATCCTTATTTTTACCGCTCGACAAACTAACTATAATGGAATTTTTAAATACGCGCGAATTCGCACAGCAGCTTGATGCCAAAGACAAGCTGGCAAAATACAGAGATGAATTTTTGTTTCCGCATGTAAACGGCAAACAGGTAATCTATTTTACAGGCAACTCGCTTGGGTTGCAGCCCAAACGCACCAAGGCCTATGTAGATGAGGTTATGGACGACTGGGCCAAACTGGCGGTAGAAGGCCACTTTTATGCCGATAAGCCGTGGTGGGACTACCAGGAGCGCTTTGCAGCACCGCTTAGTAAAATAGTGGGTGCTTTGCCATCTGAAGTTACGGTTATGAATACCCTTACCGTTAACCTGCACCTAATGATGGTTAGCTTTTACCAGCCAACTGCCAAGAGGTTTAAGATTATTTGCGAAGAGAAGGCTTTCCCCAGCGACCAGTACATGATTAAGAGCCAGGTGCGCTTTCATGGGCTGGAGCCCGAAGATGCCATTGTAGAGATTAAACGCAGGCCGGGAGAGCACAATATTAGATTAGAAGATATTTTAGATACCATTAAGCAGGTAGGCGAGGAGCTTGCCCTTGTGCTAATTGGCGGTGTAAACTACTATACAGGTCAGGTTTTTGATATGAAAACCATTACCAAGGCAGGCCAGGATGCCGGTGCTTACGTTGGGTGGGACCTTGCCCACGGCGCAGGCAACATTCATTTAGAGTTGCACGAGTGGAATGTAGACTTTGCCGCATGGTGCAGCTACAAGTACATGAACTCGGGCCCGGGTAACGCATCGGGGCTTTTTGTACACGAAATGCACCATAACGATCTCGACCTGCCTCGTTTCTCCGGTTGGTGGGGCCATAATAAAGAGCGCCGCTTTTTAATGGAGCCTAACTTCGACCCGGTTCGTGGGGCAGAGGGCTGGCAGATAAGCAACCTGCCAATACTATCTTTGGCGCCGTACCTGGCATCGGTAGAAATGTTTGACGAGATTGGTATGCCGGCACTTATCCAGAAAAGGGATAACATAACAGCCTACCTTGAATTTATATTGCACGAAATTGACCGCGAGGTTAACGGCCATTTTGAGATAATAACCCCCTCTGAACCCAAAGAAAGGGCATGCCAGCTATCGGTATTCCTGCATGGCGAAGGCAGGCAGTTGTTTGACTACCTTATGAAAAACGGCGTAATAACCGACTGGCGCGAACCTAACGTTATTCGCCTTGCACCGGTGCCGCTATACTGCTCTTATGAGGATATGTACCAGTTTGGCCAGGTTTTAAAAGCCGGTATTTTATCGCATAAAAAATAATAGTACTATATAAAGCAAAACAGGCTGCCCAATAAAGGTAGCCTGTTTGTTTTTGTATTATAAGGTATAGTTGCCTTATTGCAGGATAATTTTTGCAGTTTCGGTTTTGTTGCCGGCAGTAACTTTTGCAAGATAAACGCCTTTACTTAGCCCTGAAAGGTTAATTTGGACGTTA
Organism: Flavobacterium subsaxonicum WB 4.1-42 = DSM 21790; assembly: GCF_000422725.1. Classification (GTDB taxonomy): domain Bacteria; phylum Bacteroidota; class Bacteroidia; order Flavobacteriales; family Flavobacteriaceae; genus Flavobacterium; species Flavobacterium subsaxonicum. Next base: position 468,130 of record NZ_AUGP01000017.1, on the reverse strand, counting down.
CTATCATGGGCGATTTTTTCTACAACTTTCTGACCGGTAATGGTATACACAGCTACATTATTAATAGGTGTTGCAGCATGCAGGTTTAGCACATCGTTTACCGGGTTAGGATAGTAGGTAAACAAAGAATTTTTAGACATTTCTTTTACAGCAAGTTCCTCATCTACACCAATTTTAAAATTCTTTATCCTTAATCCGTTAGCATGCTCATCACTATTTTGAGCTTTGCTGCAATATTTATACCTAAATACAACATCTGGCTGCCCTGCTAAAAATGCAAGGCTACAAGATGCCTGTACATATACCGGTTGCGAATGGTGCCACCCATTGGTGTCTAAATTATCAATTATAAAATCGTCGAAAAAATGCCAATAAAAAGTATGGGCAGGATCTTCTAAAACATTCCAGGTAGTACCTCCATCAATAGAATATTGCATAGTACCTCCATCGCTATTAGTGCCAATTTCGTCTGAGCCACCACGCCCCATACAGTAAAATTCAAAAGATACGAATAATGGATTGCTGGTATTGGCTGTAGTAAAGTTAAAGCTTGGGCTTTCCAGATAAAATGCCTGCGCATCGTTAGAAAAGTACGGAGGGTTTATTCTTTCGGTAGCAAAAATTCCGTTTTCAGGATAATAGTTATCATATACAGACGAAAGGTATTCATTTGGAGCCCTCGTATTACGCATACGATAATTGTTGTTAAGCGTAGTACTGTTTACGGTAGCGGTGCAATACTGGTGCCATCCGTTTACCACAATATCATCAAATTCATTAGTGTACGGATAGGTCTCCTGGCTGTTTAATGCCAGGGGCCATGCACCAATATTGTTGGTTTTGTTGGTTTCTATGTTAGCATTGTTGGCATCAAGCTCGTAAATAAGATATTGGTAGTCGTCCAGGTTATCAGGAGCACTAAATGCCGTATTTATATACGCACTGTTATCTGGCCTGACGGGGTTTAACAGGGTTTCTCCTAAATAGTAATCGCTGGCATCAAGAGTTGTATCTGTAGAAACATAAAACTTTGCATTAGTAAGGTTAGTAGCACTGTTGCCCTGGTTGCTAACATGCATAAAGAATTTTATTTTTTGCGAAAGCGCACTTATCTGCAATTCTTTGCTATACTTTACCGTAAGGTCTTTAGTAGATTCTGCAATCGAGAAGTTATCTACAAGTACTGTACATTCGGTATTGCCTGTAAGGTCGGGCTCGGTAGTATTATTTTTTAAACCTATATTAAATCTAAACCTTACATTATCATATTGCTTAAAATCAGACAGATTGGCTACATAATGCGTTGTACGGTCGCAGTCGCGGCCATTGTAGGCATTGCTTGGCTTTAATTGCAGGTTAGAGTTGTAGTGCAGGGTGCTGTTTTCATAACGTTGGTGTTCATCAAGGCCGTTTTCTCTGTTGTAATTTGTATATCTAAGCCACATGTTAGATGTAGCGAGTTCGTTATAAATGTCAAACCAGCTTTGTCCGCCATCTGTAGAGCAGCTTACACTTACACCACCATCTTCTTCAAGAAGCGAACTGCCCGAAATATTCATAATGTAATGCATATCAAATTCCATAACAGGGTTATCTGTAGCGGTGAGGTCAAAAATAGGTGAGTAATAATGCATGCGGCTCATGGGTGTAATCCTGCCATTGCTGTTTGCAGCTATTAATGCTTTGCTGCCGCTAAATGCCGTTGAGTTTACTGTAGCGCCACTTGCAGTGCCCCAATGCCAGTCGTCGGCAGTTAAGGTACTGCTATGTTCCCAATTGTTTGCCTCGGTTTCAAAATCATTAAAGTATGGAAAAGAAGCTAGTTGCTGCTGGTTTACTTTAAAGCGAACAACGTTATTATCTTCCTGTCGCTCATCATGTTCGTTATTAGCATCCATTTTGCAAAACAGGTAATAGGTTCCTGGTGCAGTAGTGGGTTTTGTAAACGTATAGGTAGTTAAAAATTCAAGTGTCTGGTTAGGGTCAGCCTCCTGCTTTGTGCCTAGTAAAGGGTCGTTAGTATCTAAAACATCATCTGCAGACCAGTAAAATTTGGTATGGCTTGTAAACTCATCATAATAATTATTAGTTGAATTTAACAGGCTATAACTAAACGACATTTCAGGATCTGATGATAGTGTAAAACGGTCGTTATTTATGCCCGATATAACCACATCGGGCTTATCCGGGCCAATGTAAACATCATCAAAAGCTACGCCTTCTGGCAGGGTGTATACCATTTGGTACTGAATCCTGAAACGCACACTTGGCAGGGTTGCAATGGCGTCGGGCAGATTAATAACTATAGGATACCATTCATGAGCGCCACCGCCCGTTGTTGCAAGGTCTGTCCATGTAGAAGAGCAGTCTGTATTGTACTGAATTGTAAAAGTATGGTCTCCGCTTGCCCAAAGGCTTATTATTTGCGGGCCTGTACTTTGGCTAAGGTCTAAAAATGGCGACTCTACCCATTGTGGTTGTATAAAACTTGTATCGTAATAAAAAGTATTGCTGGTATGCCAGGCATGTGTGCCGCTGTGTGCCCCGGTATAATGATGCCGCCATGCTTGGCCAAGATCCCACAATAAATCGTCGTTAGCGTATTGAGATATGTAAGCATCCCAGGAGTTGGGGCCCGGAGTTTCAAAATTTTCAAAATAAGGCGTGCTTAATACAGGTTTAACGGTAAGCTGCGCCATGCCTGTATTATCCTCCTCATTAGATTCGGCTACGGCATTATCATTGTCATGTTTATATAATATATAGTAATTGCCGGGTTGCGTGCTTGCAGGCAGGCTAAGCTCTTTATCCCATTGTTGCGCACCTCCGCCTGTCATCCCTGTTTTGGTTCCTAATTCCAGATCTAAAGGATCTAATGTAGTATTTGCAGAGAGAAAGTATTTTGTGGTAAGTGATGCTGCTTGGTTAAAAGTATTAGTAAAAATTACATTTGCAGATACTGTAAATGTAGCACATGTAACTGCTGTAGTAATATTTAAGGCGGGTTGTGCTGTAAAATTAATTATTTTAGGGCCAAGGTAAATATCGTTAAGTACCCAGCCAAAACCAGTACTAAAGTTTGTTAAGCACCTGAAACGAAATTTAACCGACGCCGGATTGTTTAAAAAAGTAAGGCTTATTGATGATTTTGTTGCAGCAGTGTAGCCTGTAAAAAAACCGCTTGCACCCTGCCAGTTTAATTTGGTAGCAGCAGTATTATCCAAAATAAGCCATGTGGTGCCATTATCTATAGAATACTCCAGCTTAAAATAATCGCCGTTTGATGCACTCGTTCTATGATTAAAAGTAAATACAGGGTCTATGACACCAGTAAGGTTAAAAGCTGGGGTTTCTAATACCCTTTCGCCTGGCTGCTGCACATCAGAATAGCCGGTTTTCCACGCTTCGGTATAGCTGCCATAAGCTTGGGTAAAGGTCCAGTCGTCGTTACCACTTATAGCATAGTGTGTCCAGTCGGCACCATCAAGCGGATTATCAAATGTGTTATAGTACGGTACTGTGGTTTGGGCTTTTGTAATTACGCCGGTAATAAAAAAAAACGCAGCCAAAACAAATTTAAAGTAGTGTTTATACATATACTTGGTTTTGAAAGGCAATATTACTACTATTTTGTTAAACAAAAAGCTTTACCTTTTTTATAACTGGTGAATTTGCTGAGTTTTAAGTAAAAAGTTGTATTGAGATAGAGGTGTTTTTTATCTGTTTGAAAATGTTACGATTAAAAATCGCAAAATCGTTATAAAAATGTTAATTCGGTTTTTGAGGATAAAAATTTTGTAGATATTTGGGCATCAACCTTACATGCTATGAAACGAACAATTACCTACATAACCCTGTTGTTATTTGCTGTTTTGCCCGCCACAGTATCCTGCAGCCACGGCGACGAAAGCGAAGACGATGATAATGTTTTTATACAATACCGTATTAATGTTGCCGAGCCTGTTATAGCAGGCGTAATTTATCGGGATGCCACCGGTAACCTGATTACCGAAGAAGGTACGTCGGTTGCTGCTCTGGAAGAATGGTACGAGTTTGAGCACGTGGAGCCACCTTTTAATGCCCACAAGCAGGTGCGTTTTGTAAACAATGGCGCACAGCCGGTGCCTTATACACTAAGTATTTTTGTGGAAGGCGAGCTTATAAAAACAGAAGAAGGCCACGTTGCACCCCAGGCTGAAGAAGTGGCTCTGATTGAGTACAATGTATCGCAATAGTTACTGCACTATTTCTTTTATCTTATTTATCTGATGGTTGTGCCGCATGGTGTGGTAGGTTATAAAATGCACTACCTCCAGCTTGGTGCTGCCTTGTAATGGGTTGCCGTCTTCTAACGGGGCAATATCCGTAAGGTCGGTTCCGGATACGGCTTTCAGCATCTTATCGTTAGCTTCAGCTAATGATGTAATCAACCGTGCCTTATCAAACTCCATATCTTCGGGAATAATAAAGTCGGGTGATTTCATTTTGGTGCTATAGTCCAGAAGGATTTGCTTTAAACCCTCGGCCCTTTCATCAGGCTGCCTGCCTGCGGGTTGGGCAGGGGCGTAGAATAACTGGTCTATATCGGCCTCTGATTTATACAGGTGCCTGCCTACCTGCGCGGCTGTCCAGCTACCCTCAAACGGAATTTTATTTATCTGCTCCTCATTAAACGAAGACAAAAGTGCAACGGTTTCGCCCAGAGCGCTTTCTAACTGATTGATGATTTGTATCGACATACTTAAGATTTTAGATTTTAGAATTGAGATTTTAGATTTTAGAATTGAGAATTGAGAATTGAGAATTGAGAATGCGATTATAATCTGCGTGCACGAACTGCAAACTGCGACTGCGACTGCAAACTATCTGAATACTGAATACTGAACACTGCCTATCGGTTACTCTTCCTGCAATACCGATAGTATATTGCCCGCCGGATCTTTAAACCAGGCAATTAGCGGGCCACCGCCGCGAAATATATTATCATCATCAGTCTTAAAGTTAGGCAGGTTATAGCTTTCAAAACTAACGCCACGGCCTTTTAAATCGGCTACAGCCTTTTCTACATCCGGCACGGGGAAGTTAAGCACGGTAAATGTGGCGGGTTCGTGGTTGTCTTTCGGGTAGATAATAACCGGGGTGCTGCCGGCAATGTACAGTTCTAAAATTCCTTCTATACCGTCTTTAACTTCAAGTCCTAAAACATCGGTATAAAACTTTTTAACCGCCGGCGTATTGTTGGCCGAATATCCGCTGAATGCTTTTACATCTTTAAACATAGCTGTTGTATTTATAGGTTTAGATTGTATAATGGGTAGCAGGAACATAGGCTTTTATTGATAGTTTTTATCGAAGCTAACCATCCAGTCAATACCAAATTTATCGGTTGCCATACCAAAGTAAGCACCCCAAAACATATCGCCCATAGGCATCATGATCTTGCCACCTTCAGACAGGCCTGCAAAAACACGGTCGGCATCCTCGCGGCTTTCGGCACTAAAAGATATCGATACACTGTTGCCAAAATTAACCTTCCCCATAGCCGATGGTACATCGCAGCCCATTAGGGCACTATCACCAATCATTAGCGAAATGTGCATAATGTAGTTTTCTTCCTCTTTCGGAATTTCCTGGTCCTGCATATCAACACAGCCATCCATTACTTCGCCCTTAGGGATATCCTTATAGCGCATAACCATTTGGAATTCGCCACCAAAAACACTTTTATAATGGTTAAAAGCCTCTTCGGTAGTACCATTAAAATTTAAATACGGGTTTAATGCTCTCATAATTATATAGTTTAAATTAAGTGTAAAGTCGTAAAGTCATCAGGTCGAAAGTCATAAAGTCGAAAGTTGGATGTCCGAAGTCTATTATATCCCGTCTATCATCTTCCGCCTATTATCTCCTCTAAAAATCCAATCATCCAAAAATCTAATAATCTATTAGCTATCTCTCCAAAATAATCTTCAGGTAATTAAGGCTCGTATCCATATCGTTACCTAATGTGCCCTTCATCATGGCAGTCATTAAATTCATTGGGTACTTGCTGTTGCCGCTCATGCCCCAGGTAACTTTAGTGCTGTGTTCGGTAAGGGGCTGCGTAGCCATATAAATGTGGGCGGTGTTTTTAAATGGCTTTACAAACCTGATTGTTATAGTAATGCGTTCGTTAGGTGCAATACCGGTAATTTCCTGTTCGCCTTCGCCGGCTTTTTTGCCAACCCACGCCTGTTTAAAGCCCACGGTGCCATCTATGCCGGTGTTGGTAACCCTTTTGTCTGGGTCGCGCATAACCCACTTGCTGTAATGCTCCTGATTGTTTAGCAGCTTAACATAATCAAACACCGTGTGTACGGGTTTGTCTATAACAATGCTGCGCTCAATAACATAATCTTTAGGGATAAACAGTGCAATAAACAGCGCCGTTATGATAATTGAAAGAAGGGTTATAAGTAGGATGGAAAGTACTGTCATGGTTTGTTGTTTTTCTAATAATGGTTATGCTTTGGTGTAATGCAATACGGCTATGCCGCAATTAAACGCTTTGGCCTCTTTAAGCTGTAAATTAAGCGTGCCGGTTATTTCCTGAAAAATAGGCAGGCCTTTGCCCAAAGCAGCAGGGTTTACAAACAGGTAGTAGTCGTCAATAAGGCCGGCTTTTATAAGCGATGATACAAAAGTTGCGCCGCCATAAGCAATAATGTCGCCGCCATTTCGGTTTTTCAGGTTGTTTATTTCTCCAATATACTCTCCTGTGGCCAGCGTGGTATTCACCCAGTCGGAAGATTTTAGCGTCTTTGTAAAAACTATTTTGGGCGTGGCCGTCATAAGCTCAGAGCCGGCATCGGCAGTTTCGGGGTTGGCCTGCATTTGCTCCCAGTGCGGAATAAACCCTTCTGCCAGCTTTCGGCCCAGGAGTATCGTATCTATATCATTACAAAGCTCGGTAACATAAGCATTAATATCATCGCCCCAATCCCAGCGCATCCAGTCCATTTCGCTTTCGGGGCCGGCAATAAATCCGTCAACCGACATCTGTACCTGCAGTTTTAACTTTCTCATTCTATGGTTTGTTTTTTAGTAAACAATATATAATCCAGGCTGTATTTTCCGCCACCGGCAACAAATAGGGGCAGGCACATAATCAGGAAAATAAAAGCATGGACCTTGGCATCAAAAGGGGCAATAATGTAGAGCACTACCATAGTTATAAAAGCGGGTACAATGGCAAAGCGGGTAAACAAACCCAATGCTATAAGGATGCCGCAAAAAAACTCTGCAAAAATTACAAGGTTGCCAATAATATCACCAAACATGGGCACTATAGTGTCGTAATTGGCAAGCATACCATAACCGATATAAGTAAACATACCGCCAAACAACAGCCTTAACAGCAGTGCTCCCAAATCGGGGTTAAGCGACAGGGGACTTAATAATCTTTTCATACGTTAAGTTTTTATTAAATTTTTTATGAATTTAATAATTTATGCTTGCTATTGCAAATTTAAATGAAATGTTTAGTTTTGTTACTGTGCTTAAAAGTCAACATAAGGGGGCATTTGAGACAAAAGCATGTTTTTAATAAAAACGCCAAGCCAAACCATTATGCAAGTAGCCATTATTCTTACCCACGACCATCGCCTTTTAAGCGCCGCCGCGGTGCTCGATGTATTTGAAACCGCCAATCGTTTTTATACCGAAGACGGCCTCGACCAGCCTTTTACCCTCTCGCTTTTGCACCAGTCCAATCACGCGGCAAGCGCTTATGATAAGCATTTGCGCAGGCCGGTTGAGGCCGGATCGTATTACGATTTAATATTGGTACCCTCTTTTAAACACGATGGTATTGGCGAGGCCATAAACGCAAATTTGGCATGGATACCCTGGCTGCAAAACCAGTATGCCGAAGGCGCTGCCGTTGCCAGTTTTTGCACGGGTGCCTTTTTGCTTGCCGCTGCCGGATTGTTAGATAATAAGCCTGCAACCACCCATATTAATGCCGAGGCTGCCTTTGCAAGGCTCTTTCCGTTGGTGCAATTACAGGCCGAAGCGGTGGTGACCGAGAAAGACCGTGTGTACACCAGTGGCGGGGCAACCAATACCTTCCATTTACTAATGCTATTGCTTGAGGTGTATTGCAGTAAAGAGGTGGCGGTGCGTGCTGCCAAGGTTTTTTCGATTGACCTGGACCGTAACCGGCAAACCTATTTTGGCACCTTTGCGCCGGCTCACGATCATGGCGATGCCCTGGTTAAGCAAACGCAGGACCAGATTAAAAAACACTTTAGCAAGGCCAATACCATAGAAGAAATTATTATAGATGTGCCCGCCAGCCGCCGCAACCTGGTGCGCCGCTTTAAGTTGGTTACCGGCATTACCCCAATAGAATACCTGCAAAAAACACGTATTGAGGCCGCCAAGCAATTGCTGGAGCAATCGCGACACAGCATACTGGAAGTGATGCTGGAGAGCGGCTACAACGACCTGAAGACTTTTCGCTCCCTCTTTAAAAAAACCGTAGGCATGACCCCCAAAATGTACAGGGATAAGTTTAGCGGGCAGATGGTTTAAAAGGATTGTTAGACTTTTAGATATTTAGATTTAAGAATACGATTTAAAGCCTGACAGAGTAACGATCTAATAATCTAACTATCTAAAAAAATCCAACAATCTAAAAAAGATTGTTCCTATATTTGCCGCCTAAGTTCTTTACTTAATTTCTTTCAAACGGAAATGGTTATCGGCGAAAGCCGGTATTAAAAGGGAATCGTGTGCAAATCACGAACTGTCGCGCAACTGTAAGTAACGCAAAAGTTTTTACCCATGTTGTCCACTGCCTGTACAGGTGGGAAGGACGGTAAAAATGTTACAAGTCAGGAGACCTGCCATAACTAACTTGACAATGCTTTCGCGATCTGGAGCTATTGGTTGAACCTCCCCCGTTACAGGATAACTGTATCGTGCCGGTACCGCTATATACTTCCTTTAAGGCATTGTGAAATGGGCAAAAGGGCTTTTAACTAATTTATTAATTTTTTAAAAGCAAAAAAAAATGTTCACAAACAATCTTGGCTACCCGCGTATTGGTAGCAACAGAGAGCTCAAAAAAGCCTGCGAAAACTACTGGGCAGGCAACACCACCCAACAAGAGCTACTGCACACAGCCCAACAGCTAAGGCTGCAAAACCTAAACCTGCAAAAAGAGGCGGGAATCGACCTTATTCCGTCTAACGATTTTTCGCTGTACGACCAGGTATTAGACCTTTCCTTAACCCTTGGGGCCATACCTAAAAGGTATAATGCACTGGGTACAGATAGCCTTACCGACCTGTATTTTGCCATGGCGCGCGGCTATCAGCAAAACGGGCTCGACGTTACCGCTATGGAAATGACCAAGTGGTTCGACACCAACTACCATTATATAGTGCCTGAGTTTTATAAAGACCAGGAGTTTACCTTCTTCTCAAAAAAAATAACCAACGAGTTTTTAGAGGCCAAAGCAAACGGCATTATTACCAAGCCGGTTATTATTGGCCCGGTATCGTACCTGCTGTTGGGTAAAGAAAAAGAAGCCGGTTTTGAGAGGATCGACCTTATAAACAAGCTACTGCCGGTATACCTCGAAATTATTACAGAACTGGTTGCAAACGGCGCACAATGGATTCAGTTTGATGAGCCTTTCCTGGCGTTAGACCTTACCGATAAAGATAAAGCGGCGTTTACGCATGTATATAACGAGATAAAAAATGCTTTCCCTAACCTAAAGGTTTTGCTGGCCACGTATTTTGAGGGCTTACGCGATAACACGCAGTTAGCGGTTTCGTTACCGGTATGCGCCCTGCATTTAGATTTGGTGCGCTGCCCAGAGCAGTTAGACGATGTACTGGCTATTGTGCCCGAAGGGCTAAGCCTTTCGCTTGGTGTGGTAGACGGGCGTAACATCTGGAAGAACGATTTTACGGCATCGCTTAAAATTATAGACCGCGTGGCCAGGAAAATCGGCAAAAGCCGAATTATCATATCGCCATCGTGCTCGCTGCTGCATTCGCCATGCGACCTCGGCCTTGAAACCAACGAGGCTACATTAAGTGCCGAAATCAAGCAATGGATGGCATTTGCCAGACAAAAAATAAACGAGGTTGTTGTGCTTAAACAACTGGCCAATAGCGATAATATTACCAATGCTGCCAACAGCCTTAAAGAAAATATTACGGCAAATGCTGCGCGTAAAACATCGGCCCTAATACACAACACTGCCGTTAAAAACAGGGTGGCTGCCATTACAGAAGATGATGCCAAACGCAACAGCCCGTACAGCATCCGTAAAAATATACAGGCACTTGCGCTGCAATTGCCATTGTACCCCACCACAACTATTGGGTCGTTTCCGCAAACGGCAGAGGTGCGCAGCTGGAGGGCACAGCTTAAAAAAGGCAGCATTACGCAAAGTCATTACGAAGAACTGGTTAAAAAAGAAACCGAAGAAACCATCCGTTTCCAGGAGTCTATTGGCATGGATGTGTTGGTGCACGGCGAGTTTGAACGTAATGACATGGTAGAATATTTTGGCGAACAGCTGCAAGGCTTTGCCTTTACCAAAAATGGCTGGGTACAAAGCTATGGCAGCCGCTGCGTTAAGCCACCGGTTATTTATGGCAACGTTTCGAGGCCTAAGGGCATGACGGTTCAATGGTCGGCTTACGCGCAATCGCTTACCAATAAAATAGTAAAAGGTATGCTTACGGGCCCAGTTACCATACTGCAATGGTCTTTTGTACGCAACGACCAGCCCCGCAGCACTACCTGTACCGAGATTGCACTGGCCATTCGCGATGAGGTTTCCGACCTGGAAACTGCGGGCATCCGGGTAATCCAGATCGATGAGCCGGCCATACGCGAGGGGCTTCCGTTGCGCAAAAACCAGTGGCGCGAATACCTGGACTGGGCGGTTAAAGCCTTCAGGATATCGGCATCATCGGTTAGCGATGCAACGCAGATACATACGCACATGTGCTACTCTGAATTTAACGATATTATTCAGGATATTGCCAATATGGATGCCGATGTAATTACGATAGAATGCTCTCGCTCTCAGATGGAATTGCTGGATGCTTTTGCCGATTTTAAATACCCTAACCAGATAGGTCCCGGCGTATATGATATTCATTCGCCACGCGTACCATCTAAAAATGAGATGGTTGCCCTTATGGATAAGGCAGCATTGGTTATACCGCAGGAGCAGCTTTGGGTTAACCCGGACTGTGGGCTTAAGACCCGCCACTGGCCCGAAACTAAGGAAGCGCTTACACAAATGGTAGCCGCGGCTAAAGATTTAAGGGCGAAACAATTAGCCATTTCCTGATATTTTGTTAATTCTGCCTGTATAGATTAGGCTATATGCAGGCAGAATTATTATCTTTATCGTTTTGAATACAAGACCAAGAACATGACACTAACAAATGCAGTAATTACTGCCGTGGGCGGATATGTGCCTGATACTGTTTTAGATAACGCCGCTCTGGAAAAAATGGTGGAGACTTCTAACGAATGGATAATTGCGCGAACGGGTATTAAAGAAAGACGAATTGCGTCAGATCCGCGCATGGCAACAAGCGATATGGCGGTTTTAGCCATTAAAAACCTTCTCGAAAACTACAATATCCAACCGGAGGAAATAGATTGCCTTATCTTAGCTACCTCTACCCCCGATTATATATTAGCCCCAACAGCCGCGCTGGTTTGCCACAAAGCAGGCCTGCTTAACGCTTTTGGTTTAGACCTTAATGCCGCCTGCAGCGGCTTTTTATATGCCCTTTCAACCGGGGGTATGTTTATAGAAAGCGGCAGGTATAAAAAAGTGCTTGTAATTGGTGCCGATAAAATGAGCAGCATTGTAAATTACGAAGACCGTAACACCTGTATACTTTTTGGCGATGGCGCCGGGGTGGTGCTTTTAGAGCCTACCCAGGATACTGCTACAGGCATACAAAATAATATTTTTATGACCGATGGCCTTGGCGGAAGCATACTATCTGTACCGGCCGGAGGATCTGAATTTCCTGCTACGGCAGAAACAGTTGCCGGTAAAAAACATTTTGTACAACAGGATGGGCGCACCGTTTTTAAAAATGCTATTAAAGGTATGAGCAATGCCTGCAAACAGGTGTTAGAAAAAAACAACCTTACCGCACAGGATATCGACTGGGTTATACCGCACCAGGCCAACCTGCGTATTATAGATGCAGTAGGCGAGAGGCTGGATATACCCAAAGAAAAAATTAAAGTAAATATAGAACGCTACGGCAATACCACGGCCGGCACACTGCCGCTTTGCCTGTGGGATTTTAAGAACGACTTTAAGCCGGGCGATAAAATACTTCTTACTGCCTTTGGCGCCGGGTTTACCTGGGGTGCTACCTATATGGTTTGGGGCGATGTAAGAAATAACTAAACAATAATAAATGACTTTAGAAGAAAAAATATTAGCCGCCGAAACCCACATTTTTAAGGCGGTTTTTCCTAATACTACCAATCATTACGATACACTTTTTGGGGGCGCTGCCATGCATTTAATGGATGAGGTTGCCTTTATTACCGCTACCCGTTTTAGCCGCCAGCGTGTGGTTACGGTTAGCAGCGACCGTATCGACTTTAAAAAGCCGATACCTGCCGGTACTTTTGCCGAGTTTATTGGTAAAGTAGGCCATATTGGCAACACCAGTATGCAGGTGCACGTAGAGATTTTTGTAGAAGATATGTATTCCCTAAAGAGGGAAAAAGCCATAACGGGTAACTTTACCTTTGTGGCCATAAACGAAAATAAAGAGCCAATATCTATTAACAGATAGTTACTGCGCTACATTAAATTCTAATCCAAGGCCCCGGTATCCAGTAATGGTAATACCGGGGTCTTCGTTAAAATACTTACGCAAACGGCTAATAAAAACATCCATACTGCGGCCCGAGAAAAAATCATCGCTGCCCCAAATTTCCGTCAATATGTCTTCGCGTTTAAGCAGGCGGTTGCGGTTGTTGTTCAGGTAGCTTATAAGGTGTACCTCTTTTTCGGTAAGGCGGTGTACAATATTATTAAAGCTAAGGGTGTAGTTTGCCGTATTAAAGGTATACCCACCAATAGTAATTTGCTGTTTATTGTTAGCGCTTACCGGCGCTGATCGTTGCGTACGCCTAAGTATGTTATTAATGCGCAATATCAGCTCGTCGGCCTCAAAGGGCTTAACCACATAATCATCAGCGCCAAGCTTAAGCCCCTTAATTTTATCTTCTTTTAATCCTTTTGCGGTTAAAAACACAATAGGCGTTTCAGGATAATCGGTAATGATATTCTCAGCCAGCGTAAAGCCATCCATTTTGGGCATCATCACATCAAAAACACAAATATCGGGCTGGGTAGCAGCAAAAACAGCCAGGGCTTCGGCACCATCTTTAGCCCATGTAACCCTAAAGCCGGATATCTCCAGGTATTGTTTTAAAATACTGGCATAATCAAAATCGTCTTCGGCTAAAAGAATGTGTTTCATGCTAACGGTATAGATAGTGTAAAGGTGCTTCCGTGGCCTTCATCGCCGGTAACGGCAACGCTGCCTTTGTAGGCTTCGGTAATCTGGCGCACATAGTGCAGGCCTAACCCCAGGCCTTTAGTGTTGTGAATGTTGCCCTTTTGCACGCGGTAAAACTTATCAAATATAACCGTTTTTTCTTTTTGAGGAATGCCCATGCCATCATCGGTTACAGAGAGTACCGCATTACCATCAACATCCTCCAGAGCTATTGTAATGTTGCTGCCGCCATATTTAACGGCATTATCCAGAAGGTTAATTAGCAGGGTAGCAAGATGAAAACGGTCTATATAAATAGTGGCATTACCATTAGGGCAATGGATGGTTACGTTGGGGCCAGAGAGCATAAAATCGTGCACTATCTGCTTAATGTCGTTGCAGTTTAAAGCCTCTGCATGAGAGGTAGGTATAACATCGGTTGCAACCGATGCCTGTGTAACCTGGCTAAACAGCTTTTGCATGCGCTGGTTTTGCCTGCTTATAATAGAAAGGGTGTTGTTAAACTGATCTGGCGTTAGCTCCTGCTCTTTGCGTTGCAGAGTTTTAACGGCAATATCCATAGCGGCTATAGGCGTTTGGAACTCGTGGGTAATGTTGTTTACAAAGTCGGTCTTTATATCGGCGGTTTTCTTTTGGGTAATAAGGTTTTTAATCGAAAAATAAAACAGCACCACCACAAAAGCCAGTAAAGCACCTGTAAAAATAAGCAGGCCAACCATTTTTGCAGCTACCTCTGTTTGCCAGTTGGCAATACTATAGGAGCGTTTGGTAATAACTTCAAAATCCAGGCTTACATCATCGGGACTGGCCTGCGGAATACTGCCATGCCAGTTAGACTGCGATGCATCCAGCTCTTCGGCATTTTCGGTATTGTTGCCATACAGCAGTATTTTTTCAGAAAACAGGGTATCGCCCTCCTTCTGGCAATCTCTAAAAAGTATAACATTATCTATATAATTGCTGTAGCTAACATTGTAACCTTCAAAAAAACGCTCCTTGATTATAAACCGCGACATAACCTTAGATAGCGAATCGCTTATTTTAGCAATGTTCGTTTTATATTGCTCTTTGGTGCTTTGCCCGCGGTGGTATTCGTCCATAAACCGGGAGGTGTTTTCCATCCACACCGCATTTATAGTGTCGAATTTTCCGGTGGTTTCCAGCTTTAGGAGCTGTTGCCGTATGGCGCCATCGGCCTCTTTAGCGTACAGCTTGTAGGTGTTAAATATAAAATAGCCCTGTATGCAGGCAAGTGCTGCTACGGTTATAATGCATCCGGTAATTAAAAGGGCAATTTTACGTTTCATTATACAGGCAAAAACAATATACAAAGCTACTGTATTATGGCACATGCCCTTTAAAAAATAATGCGTTAACCCATCGTTAACTCACAAAAGTGTAACACGGTTAATTTGATTGGCGCAAAATGGTTTACCGCCTTATTTTGCCCTGCCTATTAACCTGTTATTAACCCAGCATTAACCGTGCAACCCAATGTATTTGCAGAGATTTGCAACAATCAATCAAAACAATCATCATGGGTTCATCATCAATCAAAATCATTTTGTTACTGCTCTTTAGCCTCAGGGCTATGGCACAAAGCCCGGGCGTTTCGGGCAACGTAAAAGACGCTGCTAAAAACCCGGTGGCTTTTGCCGATGTGGTATTACTGCAGGTGCAGGATTCCGCAGTATATAAAGCTACGTTAACCACCGAGGCCGGCCGCTTTGCGATAACCGGTATTACACCCGGCAACTACATTTTAAAGATAAGCGCTTTGGGTTTTGCCGATTATAAAAAGCCCATTGCTATTGAAGGTGCTACCGAAGTGTCCGATGTTATACTGAACGAAACCGCAAAAGAACTTAACGATGTGGTTATTAACTCTAAACGCCCGGTGGTGCGCCGTAAAATTGACCGGTTGGAATTTGACGTGGAGAATTCCATACTATCATCTGACAATGCGTGGGAAATACTTAAAAAGACCCCCGGTGTTACCGTTGGTATGAACGGACTATCGATAAGGGGAAGCAGCGGCATCCTGGTTACCATTAACGATAAGAAGGTGTACCTTACAGGAACAGAGCTTAAAAACCTGCTGGAAAACACCAACGGCGAAGACATAAAATCGGTGGAGGTTATAACCACGCCGCCTGCCAAATATGAGGCGCAGGGCAGTGCGGTGCTCAACATAAAAATGAAAAAGAACGGGTCTAAGGGCTACAAGGCATCGCTATCGGGGGCTTACGTGCAAACCATGTATCCTAAAGGTGTGGTCTCTACCAACCATTACTATAAAAACAACAAGTTTTCGGTTTACGGGGGCTATATGTTTGGCTCCGGGCATTACTACAACGAGAGCGATACCGAGGTGCGGTATTCTGATGCGGCGGGCAACACGCAATCTATCTGGAAGAGCAGGGAAGAGGCCAATTACAGGGCCACATCGCAAAACAGTTACAACCTTACGGCAGAATACCAGCTGGATACACTAAACACCGTTAATGTGGGTGTAAACGGATTTTTCAGCCTTAAAAGTACCGCCCATTTTGATGGCAATACGTCTATATATGGCGCAGGCGGGCAGCTGGATTCTATCTATACTACCCACAACCACCGTGATTATCCTCAAAAAAATAATACCATTAACGGCTCTTTTGAGCACAAGTTTACCGATAAGAACAAGCTAACCTTTTCGTCGGATTTTACACGCCACTACTTTAACCAGGACCAGGGGGTATTGGCGGCTTTTTCATTACCGGGCTTAGATCCGTACCGTATCAATAACATTATTAGTGGCGATACAAGGCGCATTAGCCTTTTTTCTGCCCAGGCCGATTTTAACGGCGAGAAAGAAGGATATACCATAGAAGCCGGCCTGCGCTACGGACTGGTTAATGCCAAAAACCAGTTTAGTTATTTAAACGATTCGCAGTCGGACATGGCTATGGATAACCGCTTTTTGTATGATGAGTCGGTTTTTGCGGGCTATACCAGCCTTAATAAAGAGTTTGGTAAATGGAGCCTACAGGCGGGGCTTAGGGGAGAGTATACCCACCTTAAAGGCAATTCGGTTACAACGGCCGAGGTTAATAAGCAAAACTATTTTAAGGTGTTTCCAACCCTGTATGCCATGTATAAGGCTAATGATAATAACCAGATAGGGCTGTCGTACGGCAAGCGCATTATCCGTCCGCAATATTCGGCGTTAAACCCTTTCAGGCTGTATGCCAATCCGTATGCTTATAGTACGGGCGACCCACGTTTACAGCCGGCTATATCGCATAATTTCAGTTTGCTGTACACTTTAAAAGAGAAATATAATTTTGATGTGTACTACAACTACGAGAAAAAACCATCTATGGAAATTACTTACCAGGATTATGCCACCAGTACATTAGTAACACAGTTTACCAATATTAAAGATAACAGGGCGCTGGGGCTTAGCTTTAATACCAACATAGATGTTTTTGCCTGGTGGCAGCAGGGCTGGCAGGCCGATGTTAGCTACCTTGAGAATACTTTTCAGGGGCCGGACGGCGGGTTTTACACCAACAAAAAGTGGAATGCCAGTACCAGCCTAAACAACCGCTTTAACCTGAGCAGGAAAAAAGACTGGCTGGCAGAGGCTAATTTTTTCTACCAGTCGGCATCGGTGCAGGGTACAAATAACTACGGGCAAATTTCCAGCCTTAGCATGAGCCTTAAAAAGATTTTTTGGGAAGGCAAAGCCGAACTGGCCGTTATATTTTCTGATATTTATAAAGGGCAGCGCCAAACCATTACTACCCGCTATGCCAACCAGTATAGCTATACCGATAATTATGCCGACACCCAAACCTTTAGGTTACAGTTTAGGTACCGTTTTGGCAACCAGAAACTGGAGGGCAAGACTGCAAGGCAGGACAGCGAAGAGAAAGGGCGCTTGTAGTTAATTTAGCCACGAATTACACAAATTCCACCAATTTTTAATTAGTGAGATTCGTGTAATTCGTGGCAAATTTTACTAATCCTTAAAATAAAATTGATGGAATTAATTTACCTACACCATGTGAAGCATTAATTAAAAATTGGTGGAATTTGTGTAATTCGTGGCAAAAAAAAAGTAATGTAAGCTGCCTACCGGCAGGCAGGTTCGTGGCAAAGCTTAACTCTAAATTTTAAAAAAAGTTATAACGTACCCCTAAAAACATACGCCTGCCTTGTAACGATGCGTAGTTGTAGGTAGTATCAAATGTGTAGCCATTAGGGTTGGCAACAGGGTCATCTGCTGTTTTATTGAACGGGTCAAACGGACGCATAAGCGCATATTTAGGCACAAAGTCGAACACGTTTTTCATGCCGCCGTAAATTTCCAGACCGTAATCAAACTTTTTGGTAAACTGAATGTTGGCAACACAAAACCACGGCGAATATTCGGGCCTGTAATCGTTAGGCAAAATGGGCAGGCGCATGGGGCCGTACCAGTTGCCGGTAACATCTACACTATAATTTTTATTAAAGGTATAGGTGCCAATAAAGTTACCGCTCCACTTAGGGGCATGCAATTGCTGTATCTTATCTACGCCACCACCTGCACGTTCTTCCTTCTGAAAGACATCCATATATGATATACCTGCCATTAGCTTTAGCGGAAAGTTAAACTGCAAATCGGTATTTACAGATACCCCCTGCGATATGGCATGGCCGTTAAGGTTATCGTAGATAATCTTGGTAGGGTCGGTATCAAAATCGCCCACAATTTTATTGGTAAAGTAAGAGTAAAAGCCCGTAACATCCATACCCAAAACAAAATATTGGGTAGGCACTTTAAGCACATAATTAAGGTTACCGTTGTAGGTGCGCTCCGGGTTCAGGGCCTCGGCAATAATAACATCGCGGGCACCGGTAAGGGCGGCGTGGTCTTCGGTAAACAGGTTAACCACCCTAAAGCCCGTACCAAAACTGGCCCTGAAGGTGTTGTGCATATTGGGGCTAAACTTATAGGCCACCCGTGGCGAATGCACACCGCCGTGGTTTTTATCATAATCAAAACGGTAGCCGCCCAATACCTTGTGTTTACTGTTAATGGCCCACTCATCCTGAATAAACAATCCCGGCAGGGGGGTAACCTGAGGTTCGTTACTCAGGTCGGGGTTGGCGGTTGCAGGGGTGTTATCATCATAAACGGTGTAGCGCATTGCCGCACCCAGTAAAAAAGTATGGTTGTCGCCAAACTGCTTATCCCAATAGGTTTGTATAAAGCCCACCTGCTGGGTAGCCATATATGGGGTATCGCCATAATAGGAGTTCTGGTCGTGCCAGTTGTAGGAGAATTGGGTAAAAATCCTCTCGGTTGTAGGCAGTTGGTACAAGCCTATCAGTTCGGCACGGCGGGTATAGATGCTCTCGCCATAAATGCTGTCGCTGCCGCGCCATTGCTTGGTCCAGTTAAGTTCTCCGCCCCAACGGTCTTCGTACACATAGCGTCCTGCAAGGCTAAAAATGCGGTTGTCTTTACGGTCAAAGCTCCATTTATTAAAGATAGAGATACGGTTTTGCTGGGTAACATCGGTAAAGTTGTCGTTGTTTTTATCGGCCTTTACATTGTAATTAAAATAGTTAACCCCCAGTAACGATGTTGCCTTGCCGGCCTTTAGCTTAACCGCGGCATCCAGGCTTTGCTCGCCCCAGCTGGTTAAAAAATAGTCGGCACTAACAACGGGAGCTTTGTACGGCGTTTTGGTAATTACGTTAATGATGCCCCCCATAGCCTCCGACCCGTACAACGATGATGCCGGGCCTTTAACCACCTCTATACGCTCTACAATACTGTTGGGTATGCCGCTAAGGCCATATACGGTAGACAGCGAACTAACAATAGGCATACCGTCTATCAATATCATGGTGTACGGGCCTTCCATACCATTTATATGGATGTCGCCCGTGTTGCATACATTGCAGTTAAGTTGAGGCTGAACGCCGTTTATCATGCCCACGGCCTCAAATAAGCTTGGGGTTGGATTTTTTTTAAACAATTTTGGAGTGATAATCTCTACCGGTATCGAACTTTCAGACCGGCTTACCTCTTTCATGGTACCGGTAATAACTACTTCATCTAACGCCTGGCTGTCTTCCTGTAAAGCAATGTTAAGTGTTACCGGAGTTGCGCTGTTTACCGTTACTTTTTTACGGGTTGTTTTAACGCCAATGGCACTAAAAATAATTTCGTAACTGCCGTTAGGTATATTTTTAAAGGAATAGTTACCATCGGCATCGGCAACGGTGGTGGTACCAAGCGGAGAGAGAATAACATTAACAGATGGTATGGCATCGCGGCCACCGGTAATTTTACCGCTAATACTCCCTGTCTGGGCAAACCCAAACGAACTAACAAACAACAGAATGTAAAGATATATTTTCATTAGGTTAATTTACTTTTTTATAATTGCAAAACTATAAATTTAGATTAACCTAAAATAATATTTTATGTAAACTTTAAAAAATTATTTTAATACCTGAATAATTTGTTGCTGCCATTTTGCAATTTTCTCAGGCGTAGCGCGGTCTGCGCCATCAAAAAATAAGTGACTGATGATATCAAATCCGCAATAGGTGTAAATGCCGGTATCCGACGTTAAGCTTAGCGCCTTATCCATACCCAGGGCCTCATATTCTTGTTGCGATTTACCGTGGGTGTTAATTATAATGGCTTTTTTGCCCTTCAATAATCCCATTTGTACGCCCTTATCGTATTTGTATGCAAAGCCATAAGAAAACACCCTATCTATATAGCCTTTTAAAATGGCGGGCAGGCCAGTCCACCATATAGGGTAGATAAACGTAATGCAGCCGGCCCATTGTATGTGCTGCTGTTCTGCGGCAACATCGGGTGCAACGGTGCCGGCACGCTGGCCTTCCAGGTCTTGTAAAGATAATACGGGGTTAAAATTCAGGGTGTTCAGGTCGCGCACCACAACGCTGTGTCCGGCTTGTGTCAGAGCGGCAACAACGGTTTCTTTAAGGGTATGGTTAATACTTGCCGGGTTGGGGTGGGCATAAATAACTAAATGGTTCATAACGTTTGTAGTTTAAAATTATACTACAAACGTACTTTAAGAGGCTGTGCTAAAATTGGAAGAAAACGAAACTACCCCTGAACCTCAGACCTGCAAAACTCCTGTTGCAGCTTTATGTAGTTTAGGGGAGATAGGCCAATGTAGTATTTAAAATCGGCAATAAGGTGGCTTTGGTCGTAGTAGCCAAAAGCCTCGATAAAATCGAACCAGTTAATTTTTTCGCCTTTTGGCAGTGGCAGCGCTATGCTATCAAGCACTTTTTGAAAACGCGAAAACCGGCCAATTTCTTTAGCACTATACCCCAATTGCTTTTTGTAATGCAGCTGTATGCTCCTTTCAGACAAACCACTTTTTTGGGCAATAACCTTTATGGGGTTAAAATAGTCTGTATCTGTGGTATCGGTTATCATGCTGTGGCTATCGGCAATGTAGGCTTTGGCGTAATTAAGCAGGTAATTGATTTTGGCCTCGGGTTCCGGCAGTAGCAGGAGTTGCTCATGCAGTACCGAAAAGCAGTGGCTGCCAATAAGCTTATCGGGGTGGGTAAATAAAAATCCGGCAGGCATGGCGGTGCCGAAAAACCTGTAAAAAGCATCGTCTTTAAAACTGGCAACCAGTATAGAGCTGCTCGGTGCCATGCTGTATTGCAGTACTTTTTTAAGCGGGGCGGTAACGGTAACATCGTCTACAACATGCTCGCTATCGCCGTTTACTTTAAGGGGCTTGCCGAAGTTAAAAACCATAAGGGGTTTAAAATCGGGCAGTAAAATTTTATTAATGTCAGTATTACCTGAGTTTACGCCGTAATAAAAGTGGGTAAAAACGGTGGCCCAATCGTCTGGCACGGCAAAACGGTTGCCATAATAGTCTGATTTATGCGTGTTTTTATCCAAAATTTTTAAATATTAAGGGCGTGTTTCTCAAATTTACTAAATATAACATTGGTAGGGCTATTTATTTTTAAGATACGCCTGTAATTGCTATTTTTACCGCAAGCCTAACCGCCTTAAAGCATTGAAAACAAAGGGGAATTTTATAACTATTAAACCGCAGGACGAGCTGGTAGCAAAGTACATTGAGTGCTATTATTTTCACACATCTGATGATCCCGGTTTTAACAGCAGGTTTACCTTTTATCCTAACTACAAGCACGGGCTTACCATCTACAAAGATTCGGATGTTCGCTTTAGCGATACCAGCAGTATAGTAACCCCGGCTGAAGCCGAAAAATATATAGCTTTATATTCGGTTAATACCAACCAAAGCTTTGATGTAAGCCTTACCGGACGTTTTAATAAAATAGGTGTGGTGTTTAATCCCGTTGGCATTAACCATTTTATGAGTAAGCCTGTTAGCGATGTTTTTACTCCGGCTTTTGCCGAATTTACCTACTTTGAACCCGGCTTGCAAACGGCTGCAAATGCTGCTTTTGCCGAAACTAACATTACCTTAAAAGGCAGTTACCTTGATGCTTTTTTTAAGAGTGCTTATTGCGGGTTTGACGAGCCTGTAATTAAAAAAGCCGTTCAGGAGATACTGAACAGCAACGGGTCTGTTAGGGTAGAAGAATTGTCAGATCATACCGGGGTAAACCGTAAAACGCTGCTCAGGCTTTTTAAAAAGCATTTATGCACATCTGTAGAAGAATACAAAAAGCTGGTAATGTTCAGGAATGCCTTAAACTACTCGCAGCATGCCGGCGAAGATGCCACCCTTACCGATGTTGCCCTGTACAGCCTGTATTACGACCAGGCCCATTATATAAAACACTTTAAGGCATTTACAAAACAGTCGCCTAAAGAGTTGTTGTCTAAACTTACGCAGTTAGACAACCGCGATATTTACTGGCGTTTTGAAGATTAATCGGTGTGTCCCAATTTTACAATTTTTACATTTATATCCTCTCTATATTTGTTGTACAGATTAACCAAATCGAAACATCATGAAAACATCAAAAGGCTTATTCGGAATCGGAACTTCATTACTTTTTGTAATGTTAGGCGTTTACTTATTTACGGTAAAGGCACATAACCCTGCTACAGAAAATCCTGAACTGGTAAAATGGGTAGGTATAGCCTGCACTGCTTTTTTTGGCCTTGTAGCTTTGGCGGGCATCAAAATGCTTATTACCGGTTCTGCCAAATAGTAATTATATTGCATCGCTAACTATAAAACCTCCTATTTTTATGAAACCTTACCTAAAATTTATACTCCTTTTTGCTATAATTATGCTAATGGCATTTGTAATAGGGTTTATTGTACAGTACTTTTTTCATTACAAAATATATGTACCCCTTGTAATAGGCAGCGTATTCCCTTTACTATTGTCATGGAAAAAAATCAACAGTACTCCTGCTAATAATCAATAGTATGGCAAAGCTACTTTTACTAATAATAGAAAGTGTAGTATACCTACTATGCAAGTAGTGCGCGTATACTAAATTGAGTTAGTTATAAATTAAGCCGGAAACACTGTTTCCGGTTTTTTTTATGGCTTATATAAAAAAGTAAGGCCCCCTCAGTATGGAGAAAGGGGGCCGTACAAAAATATAAAACACACAACTAAATTTTTTTTCGAACTGTTTATGGGGGTTAATCAGAACAGTGTAAACTTATAAATAGTTTGTACACCAAAAAATACCCAATAATGGGTATTTTATATTTTTTTATAATTCAAATTTTAATTAGCGAATGACGAATTCAATTCGTCATTCGCTAATTAATCTGTAAGAAAAATACTCCACAATGGTTTGTTAAATCGTTATAGGTACAAAAGTAATTGATTTAGCTTTGCTTTCTATTACACTTACTACTACACATGAAGGTTAAATACATAGTTTACACACTATTAATTGTGGGCATTGGTGCGCTCGTTTACTACAGGATATCCGAAAATAAAAAGCAAAAAGCCGAACAATCGGGCGGTGGGGGCGGTAAAAAACCACCCATGGCTGTAAACGGCATTGTGGTTAATCCGCAGGAATTCTCAAACATTTTATCGCTATCGGGGTCTATAGAGGCTAACGAGCAGGTACAAATTACCAGCGAGGTTTCGGGTATTGCGCAATCGATTTATTTTCAGGAAGGCACCACGGTAAGCAAAGGGCAGGTACTGCTTAAAATAAACGATATCGAATTGCGTGCCCAGGCCGGGCAAACCAAAACGGCACAAAACCTGGCATCCGAAAATGAGCGCAGGGCAAAACTGCTGTTGCAAAAAGAGGCCATTAGCCAGGAAGAGTACGATATTGCCAGCGCCGACTTTAAAACCGCACAGGCACAAACCCAGTTGCTAAATGCACAAATTGCCAAGACCTCTATAAGGGCGCCTTTCTCTGGCACCATAGGCTTACGCAATATATCGCCGGGTACGTATGTAACACCGCAAACGCTTATTACTACGCTGGTAAACAGCAGCAAGGTAAAAATTACGTTCTCGGTTCCGGAAAAGTACGCCTCGCAAATAAAAGTCAGCTCTAAAATTACCTTTACCGTTGCCGGCACGAATGAAAAATATAACGCTACCATTTATGCCTTAGAGCCTGCTGTTGAGGTAGCTACCCGAACCCTGCGCATACGTGCCATTGCAGATAATGCCAATGGCAAATTATTGCCCGGCACTTTTGCCAATGTAGACCTGCCGTTAGATAAAACCCTTGATGCTTTTGTAGTGCCTACAGAGGCTATTGTACCGGTACAAAACGGTAAAAAGGTGTTTGTATCCAGAAAAGGCAAGGCGCAGGAGGTTATGGTTACCACCGGTACCCGTACCGATAAAGATATTGTGGTGCTGGAAGGCCTTAAAGCCGGCGACACCGTGCTTACTACCGGAGTGCTTACCCTTAAGAACGATGCCGACGTTAAGGTATCTGTAACACCCGTAAAATAATTATGAGCCTTTCTACATTAAGCATAAAACGGCCGGTACTTACCATAGTAATGAATGTGGCCATTATCCTGTTTGGGTTTATTGGCTATACCTTTTTGGGGGTTAGGGAATTCCCGTCTATCGACCCGGCGCAAATATCAGTACGTACCAACTATGCCGGTGCGAACTCTGATATTATTGAGTCGCAAATTACAGAGCCGTTAGAAAAAGCCATTAACCAGATCGATGGTATACGTAACATAACATCGTCCAGCAACCAGGGGTCGAGCAATATTACCATTGAGTTTGAACTCGAAAAAAACCTTGAAGAAGCCGCTAACGATGTGCGCGATAAGGTATCTCAGGCCACAAGCAGCCTACCGCAGGATATAGATGCCCCACCGGTGGTGAGCAAGGCCGATGCCGACTCTGAGCCTATTATTACCATGACGGTACAAAGCGCACAGCGCAACCCGTTAGAGCTTAGCGATTATGCCGAAAATGTAATTGCCGAACGCCTGCAAACCATACCGGGCGTTAGTAGCGTACAGATATGGGGCCAGAAAAGATATGCCATGCGCCTTTGGGTAGACCCGGTTAAGCTGGCGTCTTACGGCGTAACGGTTAGCGATGTGCGCGATGCGCTCGATGCCCAGAATGTAGAGCTGCCTACCGGTAAACTTACGGGTGCCAATACAGAGCTTACGGTTAAAACTATGGGTAACCTTTCTACGGCAGAGCAATTCAACAATATTATAGTAAAATCAGAGGGCGAAAAAATTGTGCGCCTTAGCGATGTTGGCCGTGCCGAATTAGGCCCGGAAAACCTGGAGACTAAAATGAGCAACAACGGCCAGCAGCTTGTGGGCCTTGCCATTATTCCGCAGCCGGGTACCAATTACATCGAAATTTCGGATGCTTTTTATAAGCAGTACGACCAGATGAAAAAAGAGCTCCCCGCCGATTTAAAGCTTAACATTGCCATAGACAATACGGTATTTATTAAAAAATCAGTGTTAGAGGTGGTAGAAACACTGGGCATCTCCATCTTATTGGTAACGCTTATTATCTACCTTTTCTTTAGAGACTGGGCCATAGCTTTAAGGCCGTTGCTGGATATACCCGTGTCGCTTATTTTTACCTTTTTTATAATGTATGCGTGCGGTTTCTCAATCAATGTACTAACACTGTTGGCTATTGTACTGGCAACGGGGCTTGTGGTAGATGATGGTATCGTGGTAACCGAAAACATATTTAAAAAAGTAGAAGAGGGCATGACCCCCATAGAAGCCGCCCTTAAGGGCAGTAACGAAATATTTTTTGCTGTAATATCCATCTCTATAACGCTTGCAGCGGTATTTTTGCCGGTTATCTTTTTAGAAGGTTTTGTGGGCAGGCTCTTTAGGGAGTTTGGGGTGGTAATAGCCTCGGCGGTACTGGTCTCGGCATTTGTATCGCTTACGCTTACGCCCATGCTTAATGCATATCTTATTAAAGGAGACGTTCATAAAAAATCAAAGTTTTACGATCTTACCGAGCCGTATTTCCAGAAACTAAACTCGGGCTACGCCGGCATGCTTACCACGTTTATGAAACGTAAGTGGCTAAGCTTCCCAATCCTGGTGCTTTGTATAGGGCTTATTGTATTATTCTATACAACATTGCAAAAAGAAACGGCCCCGTACGACGACAGGAGCTTTATAGGGGTTAACATTACCGGGCCTGAAGGTGCATCGTATGATTATATGGACCGTTTTATGATCGAAATGGAACAGTTGATAAATGATTCTATACCTGAGAAAAAAGTAAGCCTTGTTATAACGTCGCCGGGCTTTGGGTCGGCATCAGTAAACAGCGGCCGTATCAGGATAGCGCTGGTGCAGTCGGATGAAAGAAAGCGTTCTCAAAAAGAAATTGCGGCCAACCTTACCAAATGGTCTAAGCGGTATGCCGAGGCAAGGGTATCGGTATCAGAGCAGCCTACTATTGCTGTAAACCGCAGGGGAGGTTTCCCGATACAATACATTATACAGGCGCCCAACTTTGAAAAGCTGCGCGAAAAAATTCCGGAATTTATGGATGAGGTAGGCAAAGACCCTACGTTTGCCATGACCGATGTTAACCTTAAATTCAACAAACCCGAAATTAACGTAACCATTAACCGCGAAAAGGCAGAGAGCCTTGGGGTGTCTTTATTAGATGTTGCACAAACGTTGCAATTGTCGTTAAGCGGACAGCGTTTTGGTTATTTTATGATGAACGGCAAGCAGTACCAGGTTATGGGCCAGTTTGATAAACCCGATCGTTCCAAACCGTTAGACCTAACATCGTTATACGTAAAAAGCAACACCGGGCAGCTTATACAGTTAGATAACCTTGTAAGTGTTGAGGAGCAAAGCAGCCCGCCGCAATTGTACCACAACAACAGGTACATGTCGGCCACGGTATCGGCAGGCCTTGCACCGGGAATGAGCATTAGCGATGGTATAGAAGCTATGGAACGCGCCAAAACCAAAGTGCTGGATGATACGTTTACAACCGATCTGGGTGGCGAGTCGCGCGACTTTGTAGAGAGCAGCTCTAACACATTGTTTGCTTTTGGGTTGGCATTGCTGCTTATCTACTTAATATTGGCAGGCCAGTTTGAGAGTTTTATAGATCCGTTCATCATCATATTAACCGTACCTATGGCAGTTGCGGGGGCATTACTGTCGCTGTGGCTGTTTGGGCAAACATGGAACATCTTTAGCCAGATAGGCACCATTATGCTTATTGGCCTCGTTACCAAAAACGGTATCTTAATAGTAGAATTTGCCAACCAGCTGCGCGAAGAAGGCAAAGAAAAGTACGAAGCCATTATGGAAGCTTCGGAAAGTCGTCTTCGCCCTATATTAATGACGAGCCTTGCCATTGCCCTTGGTGCATTGCCCATTGCCATGTCGTTAGGTGCCGCCTCTACCAGCCGTATAGGCATGGGGGTTGTAATTGTGGGGGGTACCATATTTTCGCTGGTGCTAACGCTGTTTGTAATACCGTCTATTTATTTTATGTGGTCGCGCCCTAAAAAGCACCGCCCGGAGTTTGATAACATCAAAGACCTATAATTGTATACCATGAGGTTTTATTTATATACATTTTTCTGTTTTTTTACAATACTGTGTTCTGCGCAAGAACTGCTAACGGTAGAAGACGCCGTGGCCACAGCCCTTAAAAACAACTACGACATTAAGCTTTCGGCAAACGACCTTAAGATAGACGAGCAAAACGTAAGCCTTGCCAACGCAGGCCTGCTGCCCAATCTATACGGGTCGCTTTCGCAGAATAACAACATACAAAACTCTAAACAGGTACGTACCGATGGTACCGTGCAGGAGCTGGAAAACGCCAAGAACAACAGCCTGAGCTATGGCGTTAACCTGGGGTGGACCATTTTTGACGGCTTTAGGATGTTTGCCCGCTACGACCAGCTAAAAACGCTGGAAAAACTGGGCGAAACCGAATTGAAATTTACCATACTAACACGCGTTAGCGATGTTATGGGCACCTACTTTGATTTGGTGCAGCAGCAGCAAATGCTTAAAGCGCTGGATACGGCCATTGTAATATCCAATCAGCGTGTTACCACGGCCGATAACCGTTTTAAAATTGGTAAGGCGGCAAAGCTGGAGGTGCTTAATGCCCAGGTAGACCTTAATACCGACCAGACTAATTTTCTTCGACAGAAAGAATTGTATCAAAATACGAAGACTTTTTTAAATGAGCTGATGGCGCGTGATCTGGCTACTGATTTTAAAGTGGCCGACTCGGTTGTTACCGATGATAATCTTAAACTGGTAGATTTAATGGGATTGGCAGAGCAGCAAAACCCGCAGATACAAATTGCCCTGATTAATAAACGGATTGCCGAGCTCAACCTCAAGCAGGTAAAATCGGCCCGGTACCCGCAAATTGGGGTTACAACCGGCTATGTTTTTACCGATAGCGAATCGAGCCTTGGCTTTGCACGAACCAATAACTCCCGCGGACTTAATTATGGCGTTACGGCGTCTATAAACATTTTTAACGGCTTTTTGCAAAAGCGCAACGAAAAGATTGCCAAGATACAGATAGAGAGTAACGATTTGCTTATAAAGCAGCAAACGCAAAGCATTAACTCCCAATTAATGGCGGCTTATCAAACCTATCTTACCAATATAGAACTGGTAGAACTGGAAGCCAGAAATGTACAGATAGCCGAGCAAAACCTTGATATTACGATGGAAAAATACCGCATTGGTACCATAACCACTTTAGAGGTGCGCACCGCCCAGCTTAACTTTGTAAATGCTGCGGCACGTAACTTTACAGCGCAATACAATGCCAAAATATCTGAAGTTACCCTGCGCGAACTTGCGGGTAACCTTACGTTTTAGGATATTATGGGGTTATCTTAATAGGTACAAATACCACTTTATATTTTCGTCTGAAAAAGCCGTTAAATAAGGGGTTTCAGACGATTTTGGCTGAAATTTGCAAAATTATTATTTGGCGAAAGATTATCATTTGGTACTATGCGCTACTATTATACTATTGGTACTACCATTAAACCGTTTAACTGCTATAAAAACACCATTTAAAAAGTCCTTACAAAAAAAGGCTTATATTTGTATGCGTAATACTATTTACTATTAGTTGCTCAGGTAGTAAATTGAAGATTATGAGTAGGCCTTTAAAAAAGGAGAACCCTTACCGGGATGGTAAAGGCTCCGTAGACTATGCAAACGCAGGAAAGCTACTATACTATGTACTGCGAATTGCTGATTTTTTCAAATTGTTTGATTAAATCAAGACCGCCAAGACCCTGCCAGGGGTTGCGGCGGTTTTTTATTCTTGTACAAAGATAAGAAAAACAACAACAACAACATGCAAATAATACAAATAATGCAAATGATACAGAAGATGCAAATGACTTGACAGGATTAATAGCAGGTGTAATAGAAGTAACAGTAACAATATAAATACAAAAAACTCCAAAGTTGCCTTTGGAGTTTTTTGTAGGATTTATTTCAGTTTTTAGAAAGAAGCCAGTTTTTTAAGGCCGGCCACGGTAGCAACCGGGTCGGCCGCCCTAAACACGTAATTGCCGGCCACAAGCACATCGGCGCCGGCCTGTACAAGCTGTATGGCATTTTTATCGGTAACGCCACCATCTATCTCAATAAGGGTAGAAGCTCCGTTACGGGTAATAATTTCTTTAAGCTGTTTAATTTTATCGTATGTTTTCTCGATGAACGATTGTCCGCCAAAACCGGGGTTAACACTCATAAGGCAAACCAGGTCGATATCGTTAATAACATCTTCTAAAAGGCTTACGTTAGTGTGCGGGTTTATGGCCACACCGGCTTTCATGCCTTCAGCTTTAATAGCCTGTAGGGTGCGGTGCAGGTGGGTGCAGACCTCATAATGTACGGTAAGGTTGTTGGCACCAAGCTGGGCAAACGTTTTAATGTACTGGTCTGGGTTAACAATCATTAAATGCACATCGATGGTTTTTTTGGCGTGGCGGGCAATGGCCTCCAGCACCGGCATACCAAACGATATATTGGGTACAAAAACACCATCCATAATATCTACGTGAAACCAGTCGGCATCGCTGCTGTTAATCATTTCAATATCGCGTTGCAGGTTAGCAAAATCAGCCGCAAGTACAGAGGGTGCAATCAGGGTATTTTTCATTTGTAAGCTGTTGTGTTTTTTTACAAAGATAGAAATTAAGTAGCAAGTTTCAGAGTTACAGAGTTGCAGAGTTGCAATCTTTCAATGTAACAATGTAACAATGAATCAATGTAGCAATACATTAATTTTAAATCTTTAAATTTTTCAATTTTCAATTTTCTCCAATGCCTCTCCGCAAACATTATAGCTGTTTTATTGCTAACAAGAAATTTCCTGACAAAAAAATATGCCTTTTGCACAATTTATAAAAATTTGCGGCGTTAACTTACTGAGTTAGTTACTTAAGTTGCCTTGCGGGTTAGTAAAAACCGGTAGGAAAGCATACCCTATAAAACACAAAAAACTCCGGTAATCAGCCGGAGTTCAATCATCAATCAAAAAACGAACAGTTATTGAACTGTAAGTGCCATTATGTTTTTATAGGTGTACTGCATATTTGAACCGCCAAAATACAAATTTTATTTAAAATATGCACTTTTGGCGGTTCTTTTTTGCTGTAAACTAATTATCCTAAGTACGTTTTAAGGATCTTGCTGCGAGAAGTATGTTTTAACCTCCTGATAGCCTTTTCTTTAATCTGCCTAACACGCTCGCGTGTAAGGTCAAAAGTTTCTCCTATTTCTTCCAGTGTCATTGGGTGTTGGTCTCCCAAACCAAAATAAAGGCGAACCACATCGGCCTCACGAGGCGTAAGTGTTTCTAAAGCCCTTTCAATTTCTGTACGAAGCGACTCATGTATAAGCTCTCTGTCCGGGTTTGGCGACTCTCCGGAACGTAAAACGTCGTAAAGGTTAGAATCTTCACCTTCTACAAGTGGCGCATCCATCGAAAGGTGGCGGCCTGAGTTTTTCATGCTCTCCTTAACATCGTTAACAGTCATGTCCAGCTCTTTTGCAATTTCCTCGGCGCTTGGGGCGCGTTCGTTGCTTTGCTCAAGCAGGGCATACATTTTATTGATCTTGTTAATAGATCCAATTTTGTTAAGTGGTAAACGTACAATACGAGACTGCTCGGCAAGGGCCTGTAGTATCGACTGGCGAATCCACCAAACGGCATACGAGATAAATTTAAAACCACGCGTTTCGTCAAAACGCTGCGCAGCTTTTATAAGTCCTAAGTTTCCTTCGTTAATAAGATCGGGAAGTGTTAATCCCTGGTTTTGATACTGTTTTGCCACCGATACCACGAAACGTAAATTGGCCTTAGTCAATTTTTCCAACGCTCGTTGGTCTCCGGCTTTAATTCGTTGA
This sequence comes from Flavobacterium subsaxonicum WB 4.1-42 = DSM 21790, assembly GCF_000422725.1. Taxonomy (GTDB): domain Bacteria; phylum Bacteroidota; class Bacteroidia; order Flavobacteriales; family Flavobacteriaceae; genus Flavobacterium; species Flavobacterium subsaxonicum. The sequence goes on along the minus strand of NZ_AUGP01000017.1, from coordinate 436,656 downwards.
GCTAACTCTACCTCCTCATCTGCTGTAATAAGGTCTACTTTTCCAATTTCCTGAAGGTATTTGTCTAATGAAGCAGTTTCCCTGTTGGTAACCTGCTTGGTAATTTTTAATTGTCTCATGTAAAAATTCCTGAGTTATTTTAAGTATTCAGGTAGTTATACGTAGCGAGTGCCCAAAAAGTTACAAAACGCTATTAAAAATTTTAATTTTAACAAAAGCCCCATGCTGTAAAAACAGTATGGGGCTTTATAATCAGGCAACTAAAAAATATTTGCTTGTTTATTTTTTTTAGAAATTAAAATTGTACTGCAACCCTATTTGTGCCCCAAAAGAGTACGGGTTAACATTATCTACGGTATTAAAGTAGTATTTAAAAATGGGTTCGGCATTTATTTGCAGGCTTGGCAGCAGCTTGTAGTAAAAACTTAAGCCCAGGTTACCGCTAAAGCTTACCTTATTAACGCCGCTTACGCTGCCCATGCGTAGCATTGGGCTGCCTGATTTTTGGGCATACACACTGTTTTCGGTAACAAAAAGGGTGCTTACGCCTGCGGCTATATTAAGCCCTGCCTTGTTGCCAAATACGTTGTAGGTAGCCTCTAAAGGCACCTCGATAAATTCCAGTTTTTGCTTGATGTTGTACACTAATGGGCCTTGCTGATTTTGCCCCAACGTTTGTAAGACTGACTCGTTAGATACGCCCGCAACATAATCTACACCGCTGTAATTGGCAGGGGGTATGCCGTTGGTTGTTGGGCTTGTTTCTATGCTGTCGTCATCCAACGTGTAAAATAACGAAGCGTTTTTTGTAACCTGCTCCAGTTTATTCCTGATTACGCCTGCGCGGATGCTCCACTTATCATTAAGGTTGTAGCCAATGTAGGCACCATAATTAAAGCTAAAATCTACGCTGGTGCTGTTGCCATTAAGCGAGGCATCTAATAACGACTCGTTATCGGGGAATTTATACTGCGTTGGTGCGGCATGGGCAAATGCATAAAATTTAGGAGCGTTGTTAGCTGTTATTGTAGTATCGGCGTAAGTTACCGGTGGTTTGCCACCCCTACTCCTAAAGCCAGGTACGGTGTCTTTTCTAGCAGCTTCTACGCTGTCTATAACCTGTAAAAGGCTGTCTACCGATTTACTTTTGTTGTTTCTATACTGTAGCCCGGTGCCTTTATTGTAAAGGTAGTTAGCGTGGTTTTTAGGGTCGTTGGCATCGGTAAGGGCGTTGTCTGGTTTGCCGCTTTTATTTTTGCTATTCTTAGAATTCTTACCGTTCTTGCCTTTAGCATCTTTGCCGCTTTTAGTATTGGTAACTCCGGCAATGGCCGCAGATGTACCTGTGCCGGACTGAACGGTACCGCTGTTTTTGCCGGCTTTACTGTTTCTGCGTTTGGTTTTGTTAGTACCTGTATTATCATTATCTGCTACAGCAGAAGTGCTTATTTTATTATCTCTCCTGGCTTTGCCCAATCTGGTTTTGCTGCCTTTGTTATTCGCATTTACATTAGAATCAGAATTATCATTAGAAGCACTGGCTTTATTAACCCTCGTGTTTTTATGTGATACCCCTGTTTTACTTCCCGAAGCTTTAGTATTTGATGGCCCTGAGTTTGCAGTACTGGCTTCGGCATCAAAATCATTTGCATTGCCGGTAGTGGTGCTGTTTTGGTTTGATGTAATTCCGGTGCTGCTATTGCCCGCTGCGTTATTGCTGTCAGCATTAGCATTAGTGCCGGTAGTAGTTACAGTATTGTTTGCGTCAGGGTTATTTATTTCTGAAGGGGTGGTAACAACCGGTGCCGATGCCGGGTAATTGTATATAGCCATAAAGGTAACAAACCCCACAAACAGCGCGGCAGCCATTACGGTAACGGCTTTAACGGTTATGGTAACATTGCCCCAAAACAGCGTTAAAAAGCCATTTTTCTTTTTGGGTAAATCGGCCTTAATGGCACTCCAGAGCGCATCCGGCGGCGACTTTTGCAGCCCGTCCAGCTTGTCGCGAAAGGCTTTCCCTATGTCATTTCTATTTTCCATGGCTTACGTTGTAATTGGGGGAGGGTTGCCTGTTAGTAATTTTTTCTTTTAATATAGCTTTGGCCCTGTGCAGGTTAGACTTAGAGGTGCTCTCTGATATCGATAATGCAGCAGCAATTTCTTTATGCGAAAATCCGTCGAGTTCGTACATTGTAAAAACAAAACGGTACTGGTCCGGCAATTGCTGCACCAGCGTTAGTATATATTCTGCCGAAAGGTTCATCTCATCGTCGCTCACATCGGTATCATCGGGCAGATTATCTTTTATAGGTATAAGCTGTATGTTTTTCCTGTAGCTGTCTATGGCCTTGTTTATGGTTATGCGTTTTAACCACCCTTCAAAAGAGCCGGTGTTTTTATAATTATCAATATTGGTAAAAATATCTACAAAGGCATTGTGCAGGTTGTCTTCGGCTTCGGCCTCGTTTCTGCAATATTTTAAGCTCAGCATGTACAGGGTGTCTTTATACAATAGGTATAGCTCCTCCTGGGCGCGGGGATTCTTTTTGCTACAGCCTTTTATAAGTTGCTCCTGGTTCAAGCGGTGTGTTAAGTTGGTTGGTAAAAATAAGGCATACCGGCTAAAAATTAACGCTTTAAAACCGTATTTTTCTTACTTTATAAATAATAGTCGCCAAGTTGCGAAAAAGGTTGCGTAAAAATGTAAAATTTTTAAAACCCGGGGTCTACCTCGGTTTGCATGCGTTGCACAGTTTAATGTTTTAATGTAGCGATTACTTAATGTAACAATGTGCGAATGTTTTAATGTAGCAATTACTTTGCTTGGGCAATGGTATTCAATTTTTGAATTTTCAATCTTTCAGTTTTTTAATTTGTTCCTCCAGTTTACTCATATCAGAGGGTGGGGCGGCATGCAGGGCGGCAATGGTACCGTTGGTGTTTACGAGCATGTACCAGGGTATGGCAATGCCGCCGGTACCATCGTACATTTTTTTAAGTTGGTCGTAAAACACCTTATTTGTACGGATGTGGTGGCCCTGCAATCCGTAGTGGCCTATCATTTTTTTCCAGCCTTCATCGCGGTTCTCGTCATCAACAGAAATGTATATAACCGTTATATTGTTGGCGGCAAGTAGTTTGTAAAGGGTATCTTTATACTTAAACTCGTCGCGGCACGGTCCGCACCAGGTGGCCCAGACATCAATGTACAGTTTTTTGCCGGCAAATTGTTTAAGCAGCTCATCCATTGTATTAACCTGTGCATAGTTGTTTACATAAGCTGCGCCCGTGGGCAGTGCGCTACTTTTGGCAAAAAACGAGATAAGGGGTGCCATTTCTGGCTCAAGGTATTTTATGTAGGTGCTGTTGGGGTAAAACTTTTTAAAATCAAGGTACGAGTCGAGGGCGTACTCCTGCAACTGGCCTTCAAACACGTTGTAGTGCTGTATTACCGCAAGGTAGTATTCGGCATTTTGGGCAGGCATATACTGCAGGCGTTCGGTGCGCTTTTCCTGAGTGGTTAAATTGTTATTCGGCATATTTTTTTTACTGTTAAACCCAACTGCCTCATACGTTTTAAAAAATTCATAATTTAACAGGAACCAGTACCCAAAAGGCAGTTTTTGTACCCATGTTTTGTCTGGTGCGGCTTTAACGTACAGGTTTTTCCATAAAGTATTAAAAGCATCGGCAACAGGTGGTGCGTTCTCATACAAAACATTGCCGTGCTTTACATTTATGGCAATGCTCATGGCTGTTGCATAAAAATACTCGCGCTCATGTATCAGGGGCAGTAAATAGTCGGTCTTTGTGGCTTTGGGTGCGGCGGCTCTAAGGGCATTGAGGTCGGCCAACAGCTTGTCGTCAAAAAAAGCTTTAAACTCGGCAGGCGACTCAATTTTAGAGGCCTCCTTGCCCAGGTCGTGCATTATGTTTATCCGGTATTTTGGCACCAGCTCGCTATACTGTTTTTGCAAACCGGCATTGGTACCGGTTATTTGGTGTGTAACCTTGCCGTCTCTTTCGGTAATGGTAAGGTTGTACTGCCCACCCGGTTCGGCCATGATGTTGCCGGCCCACTGATAGTTGTAAAAAACATCTATAAACGTTATCTCATCGGTATCTGTTAGAATCTCAAAATTGCCTTTAACATCTACCTTGGCAGTATAATAAATATCAAAGCCGGACACGCCATTTACCGGGGCGGAGTAGCGCAGGTTGTCGGGCACTTTGCCGTTTATATGGCCTTTAATAACTGTGGTTTTAGCCGAAGCAAATGCAGTAATGCACAAAAACAGGAATAGTAATTTTGATTTCATAAAGCAGGGGCTGGTTTTTTGGAAGTTTAAAGCTACGAAAAAACTTTATGCTGCTGCGCTATAGTGTGTTACTTATTGGGATATTTTTTGGGATTGAGATTGGTGTTAAAAACAGAATAGAATTATAACAGGTAGGGATCTTTGGTGACAAGCCAACTACAGACCATATTTTTGCCTTAGCATTGCCTGTGCTTCTTCTACCGGAATAAAATCGGCTTTGTTTTCAGACCGTAAACGCTCATCTAATAGTGTTTTTGCTAATTGGGGCAATTCGTAGTCGTTTTCTAAGTGATCAATATCGGTATGCCTGACTTTAATAATTTTCATAATGCAAACTTTTTATAAATATACAAAGAGTGATTTTATCCTTACTTGCACTTGGGTACTTTAAGCAGCATCATCTTAGGATCATCCATCTCCATCCATTTACAATAATCAATATATACCCATTTTCCGTTACGTTTTTCGAGCGATTGCGGTATGTTTGTAAATAAAGGCTCGGTATCGCCTTCATAATCAAAAGAACTTTCATTTATTCCAAAACTAAACATTTGGGTCCAGCTATTTTTGCAATACGAATAAATACGGCAGGTGTTAAGCATGCTGAAATCTAAAAGCACGGGCACTAATGCAATCTCATCGCGCTTATCGTCGTTAAGGTCGCCTATATTAATAAGGCAATACAAACCCAACGCCACGTGGTTATCTACGTTGGCAACGTTGCCATTTAGGGTAAAGGTATTTTGGTAGCCAAGTTTGCTGTAAAGTATAATATCTTCTTCGTATGTGCCTGCTTCAACAATATATTTCAGGGGTTTACCCAGGCTGTCGGTTACAAACTGGGCAAGGGTATCAGGCTTGCCGTCTCCGTTAAAATCTCCGGTTATAGATAGGGTTGGGGCTAACCTGTAACCATCGGGGATTTTATCCTGACCCGAAGCACAAAAAGTTGTAAAGGCTAAAACAAGCAGCAGTGTAATTTTGGTTGCCATAGTATTTTTTTAGGCGGACAAATAGTTCTGCAAAGTTAGGCATAGTTCTTTAAACATTTACTGAAGCCGTTATTGCAGTAAGTCATCAAGTCTTAAAGTCGTCAGGTCATAAAGTCGTCAGGTCATAAAGTCATCAGGTCGAAAGTCGAAGGTCGAAAGCTGTACTGGACATCCCTACCCCGGACTTTCGGCTTTGTGACTTTAAAAACTTTGGACAACGAAAGTCGAAGTCCAAAAGTGAAATATCAATGTTAAAATTCCGAATTTTAAGATTCAATTTTAAATCTGAATTCTGAAATTCTAAAATCTCAATTTTCCGAAAGTCGAAGTCCGAAAGTGAAATATCAATGTTAAAATTTCAAATTTCAAATTTCAAGATTCAATTTTAAATCTGAAATCTAAAATCTGAAATGATTTTACTGTGTTTGTAAAACAAAAAAACCTGCCACTTTTCAGCAGCAGGTTTTTTACGAATTAACCTTATCAGTAATTAAGATTCCTGAGGCGCATCGCCATTATTTTCATCGCGCGGGGCGTCGTTTCTGCGTTCTTCCCTTGGAGCACGGTCGCGAGAGTTGCGGTCGTCTCTACCGGGGCCACGATTATCTCTGCCATTGCCACGGTTGTCTCTAAAACCACCACGATCGTTATCCCTTGGGCGGTCATCACGCTCTCTTGGAACGTAGTTCTCGTCTCTTGGAGGCCTTGGTAACAGGGCTTTACGGGATACTTTCTCTTTACGGGTCTTAGGGTCTATGCCAATGTACTTAACATCAAACACATCGCCCATGTTAACAACATCGGTTACGTTTTCAGTACGTTCCCAAGCCAGTTCAGATACGTGTAGTAAAACCTCGTTGCCCGGGGCATCAAGATATTCTACAACGGCACCAAAATCAAGCATTTTTATAACCTTAACGCTGTATGTTTCACCAACTTGCGGTTTAAATATAATCGAGTCGATTTTGTTAAGCACTGCTTGTATGCCTTCTGGGTTGGTACCAAGAATTTCTACTTCGCCCTGCTCGTTAACCTCGTTAATAACAATAGTTGTACCGGTTGCTTTTTGAAGCTCCTGGATAACTTTACCTCCAGGGCCAATAAGCGCTCCAATAAAGGCACCAGGAATGGTAACTTTAATAATTTTTGGAGAGTGGCGTTTAACTTCAGTACGCGGAGTATCAATAACTTCGGTAAGTTTTCCTAAGATATGAAGACGACCGTCACGAGCCTGCGCAAGCGCTTTCTCCATGATCTCGTATTTAAGGCCTTCAATTTTAATATCCATCTGGCAGGCAGTAATACCATCGGCCGTTCCGGTTACTTTAAAGTCCATATCACCTAAGTGGTCTTCATCACCAAGAATATCAGAAAGAACAGCCCAACGGCCTGTTGCATCGTCAGATATAAGTCCCATTGCAATACCAGATACCGGTTTGATCATCTGGATACCGGCATCCATAAGGGCCAGTGTACCGGCACAAACCGTTGCCATTGAAGACGAACCGTTAGATTCCAGTACTTCAGATACGATACGTACCGTGTAAGGGTTATCCTGAGGGATCATGTTTTTAAGGGCACGTTGTGCAAGGTTACCGTGGCCTACCTCACGCCTTGATGTACCACGTAGCGGTTTAGCTTCGCCGGTAGAGAAAGGAGGGAAGTTGTAGTGCAGGTAAAATTTCTCTTCGCCCTGCTCTGTAGGTCGGTCTATAATGTTAGCCTCACGAGATGTACCAAGTGTTACCGTAGCAAGCGCCTGGGTTTCGCCCCTTGTAAATAAAGCCGAACCGTGTGTAGATGGAAGGTAATCTACCTCGCACCAAATTGGGCGTATCTCGTTGGTTTTCCTGCCATCAAGGCGAAGGCCAAGATCAAGGATAACGTTACGAACAGCTTCTTTATTTGTTTTAGAAAGGTATTTGCTAATAAGGTCGCCATTTTCAAGTAGCTCTTCATCAGTAAATAACGCTTTAACTTCTTCTTTAACAGCGCCAAATTTCTCTGTACGCTCATGTTTTGCAGAACCTTCTTTAGCAATAGCAAAATACTTATCGTAAGACAGTTCGCGAACTTTAGCTAAAATAGTATCGTCGCTGCGCTCTTCTTCGTAAGTTCTTACTGTTTTTTTGCCTACAGCGGCCTGTAGCCTTTCCTGTGCTGCAATCTGTACTTTAATAGCTTCGTGGGCAAATTTAATGGCCTCGATCATTTCAAGTTCAGATATCTCTTTCATTTCACCTTCAACCATGGCAATAGAGTCCATAGAAGCGCCAATCATCATATCGATGTCAGACTGCTCCAGCTGGGCTTTGCTTGGGTTAATGATAAACTGCCCGTCGATACGTGCAACACGTACTTCTGAGATAAGGGTAGCAAACGGAATGTCTGATATAGACAATGCTGCAGATGCTGCCAAACCGGCAAGAGCATCGGGCATAACATCATCATCATGAGACATTAGCTGGATCATTACCTGCGTTTCGGCATGGTAATCTTTAGGGAAAAGCGGACGCAATACGCGGTCTACCAACCTCATGGTTAGTACTTCGCCATCGCTTGGCCTGGCTTCGCGCTTAAAAAAGCCACCCGGAAAACGACCGGCAGCAGCAAATTTTTCGCGGTAATCCAGCGTTAGGGGTAAAAAGTCAATACCCGGGCTTGCGCTGCGTGCAGAAACCACAGTAGCAAGCAACATGGCATTACCCATTTGTACTACTACGGCGCCATCGGCCTGTTTGGCAAGTTTTCCTGTTTCGATTGAGATGCTTCTTCCATCTCCTAAATCGATGATTTCTTTAATAACGTTAGGAATCATAAAATCTAATTCTTTGATTAAACAATGGGTTTAGTGTGTTGTGTTGTGTAGTTGTTTGGGACCCAATGAAAAACCAAAACTTTTTTCTGCAATTTATTGTAAAAAACAAAAAGAGGCGCGCGGGCACCTCTTTTCATCTCGATTATTTTCGGATGCTTAGTTCTTTGATAATCTCACGATACCTGTTGATATCTTTCTTTTTCAGGTAATCAAGTAGGCTTCTTCTTTTACCTACCAGTTTTACAAGAGAACGCTCTGTATTGTAATCATGACGATTTTTTTTAAGGTGTCCTGTAAGGTGGTTAATCCTGAATGTAAATAGTGCAATTTGTCCTTCGGCAGAACCTGTGTTGGTAGCAGCCTGGCCATGTTTTGCAAAAATCTCTGCTTTAACTTCTTTAGTTAAGTACATGCTAATATTCTTTAAATAATTATTATGTAGATTAGGTTTATCCTAATTTGGGTGCAAAGTTAAACAAAAATTTTAATTACCGTTAAAAGTCGTAAAGTTTTTAAAGTCTTAAAGTCCAGTAACGTGCGTAAACTTTCGACTTTATGACCTTCGGCATTACGACTTTTTAGAAAATTTTCGCCACCTCTTCATTAACAAACTCTAAAAAGCGTTCGTCAAGATCAGTAAACGGGTCCAGTACGTTCGAGTCGATGTCTATCTGGCCAATGTTTTTGCCATCTACAAACATGGGTACCACAATTTCAGATTTTACCGTAAGGCTGCACGCAATATAGTTGTCCTGTGCTTTAACATCGGGCACTACAAAGTTTTTGTTAGATACCGCTACCTGGCCGCAAATGCCTTTGCCAAACGGTATAACGGTATGGTCTGTAGGTTCGCCTATGTACGGGCCTAATACAAGCTCTTCTTTATCGCCATTGCGAAAGTAAAAGCCAACCCAGTCGTAATAGTCAACGTTTTCTTCCAGCAGGCGGCAAATTTGCAGCAGTTTTTCATCACGAATTTTATCGTCGTGGTGCAGTATATCAAGTACTTTTGGTTTTAATTCTTCGAAGGTCATAGCGTTAAAATATAATTTGGTACAAAAGTATTTATTAAACCTGTTAGCTTTTGCATATTTTTGTTAAAAATATGCTATATGGGTATCCTGCAAAAAAACAGGACATTTTTTATCTTCCTCTTAAAATTCGGACTCAGTTACCTTGTGCTGTCCGGCCTGTACTGGCTGTTCCTTAACCAGTACGATGCGGCCCATTTTGAGCCCGATGGCATGACTACCCTTGTAGCCCACCAAAGCCGCGACCTGGTAAGCTTTTTAGGCGAAGATGCCGCTATTACCCCACACCCTAAAGAACCATCGTACTACTTTTACCTGCACGGCAAAAAAATTGCGCGCATTATAGAAGGGTGCAATGCCCTGAGTGTAATGATTTTGTTTGCTGCCTTTGTAGTAGCATTTTCTACCACTTTTAAACGCACGGCACTATATATTCTTGGTGGTATAATAGTATTGCATATCTTAAACATTATACGCATAGCCCTGCTAAGTATAGGGGTATACTATTACCCAGAGCAGGAAGAGCTGTTGCACGATATTGTTTTTCCGCTGTTTATTTACGGCGTTGTGTTTGTGTTGTGGGTGGCGTGGGTAACTAAATTTAGCCGCAATGCAAAAGGTTAATATAAAAAGCGCATTGGCTATAACAGTACTTTTAGTGCTGTTGGTAAGTGTGCGCATTTTTGAGCAAAAGCTGTTTTATGATCCGTTGCTTAACTTTTTTAAGTTCGGCGGTAAGGTAATTCCAAAATATAATGGCCTCAAATTATTCTTAGGGCTTACTTTTAGGTATGTGCTAAACACGGCACTGTCGTTGGGCATTATCTGGTTCTGTTTTAAAGATAAATCGGTTCTAAAGCTAACTACACTTTTGTACGTTATTTTCTTTGTGGTTTTAATTGGCATCTTTTTTGTTCTGCTCAATACCAGTAACCCAAGCCTCATGTTATTGTTCTACATAAGGCGGTTTATAATACAGCCACTTTTTCTTATTTTATTTGTACCGGCATTTTATTACCAAAAGCGGGTTAAGTAATTTTAAGGTAAAACCGTAGCTACTAAAGCTTAAAATGCATAATTTTGCAGCACTAAATGAAATTAACTAAGCACATAAGCACTGTTTTAAGCGCACTTATATTGTTTGCCAATATAGGGCTGGCACTTAATGTGCATTATTGCCATGGCCAAATTTCATCGGTATCGTTAGCTTACAAAACGGTAGAGCGTTGCAAAACGGCAAAACCGGAAACCAAGACCTGCTGCGGCAAAATGGTTGAAACCACTAAAAGCTGCTGCAAACACAACGTTATAAAACTACAGGATAAGACCGATACTGCCATAACCAAAGCATTTCAGTTAGATCTTAATGCTTTTTGCGCTGTAGGCTATACCAAACCTATACAGCTTTTTTATGCAGAGGCTGCAACTGTACAAAAAGAAACACCATCTTTTTACTGCGACTCTAATGCGCCGCCGCTCTTTAAACTCTATTGTCAATACGTTTTATACGCCTGATTTTTAATGTAATAAATTACTCTCAACATTTTGGGAGTGGCTATTTATTAACATTAAAAATTTTTTATGCATAAAATAATCATGTTTTTTTTACTGCTGTCTGCTCCATTTTTGCAGGCACAGGACACCGTTAGCGGTAAGGTGCTGGACGAAAACAGCCAGCCGCTGCCGGGGGCAGCTGTCTACTGGCAGGACACTACCATAAGTACATCATCTGCCCAGGATGGTACTTTTACTATACCATATAGTTCTGATAATATGTATCTTGTAATTAGTTATATTGGCTATACAGCCGATACCATACATGTACATACACCCCAATATATATCGCACAAAATGACACCCGATAGCGGCAGCCAGCTTAAGGAGGTAGTGGTAGATAAAACCCGTGCCAGCCTGTCGAGGTCGCAAACCAAGGCAGCCAATGTATCTACCATGGGTGCTAAAGAACTGCTTAAAGCGGCCTGCTGTAATATTGCCGAAAGCTTTGAAACCAACCCCTCTATAGATGTCAATTTTTCTGATGCTTTAACCGGGTCTAAGCAAATAAAAATGCTGGGGCTTACCAGTCCGTACCTTTTGATTGCCGAAGAGAACATACCTGCCGTTCGTGGGGCATCTCAGGCGTATGGGCTATCCTTCATACCCGGAACATGGGTAGAGAGCATCCAGATAACAAAAGGCGCAGGGCCGGTTATAAACGGTTACGAAAGCATATCGGGGCAAATAAATTACGAAATGCTAAAGCCGGCTAACGATATTCCTTTCTTTTTAAATGCTTATGGCGATACCGGGAGCCGTTTTGAGCTCAACACGCATTTCAACAAAAAAGTGTCGGATAAATGGAGTACCTCATTGTTCTTGCACGGCAATACCCGCGTATCTAAAAACGATATGAACCACGATCATTTTTTGGATAATCCCCTTGGCAAGCAGATAAATGTGCTTAACCGCTGGCAGTACACCAATGCCGAAAAAGGCTGGGTTAGTTTTTTAAACTTTCGCTACATGCGCGACGAAAAGCAGGCGGGCCAGGTAGATTTCGACCCCGATACCGACAGATACAGCGGCCACCACTGGGGCTCTGAAATTAATACTGATAAGGTAGATGTTTCGGGAAAGCTGGGTTATGTTTTTCCGGATATGCCCTACCAGAGCATCGGGCTTCAAACATCGTTTAACTACCATAACCAGGAGTCGTATTTTGGATTAAGAACCTATGATATCGACCAGAAAAGCTTTTATTCTAACCTGATTTTCAATTCCATCATTAGCAATACGCTCAACAAATTTGCCACCGGTTTAAATGTTACGTATGATAAGTATGGCGAATTTGTAAACACTACCGATTATAGCCGTACTGATAATTCGGTGGGTGTGTTTGGCGAGTACACGTATGATAATGTAAACAATTTTAGTATTGTTTTGGGTGGCCGATTTGATGTGCACAACCGCCTGGGTGCCTTTTTTACACCACGCCTGCACATGCGTTATAACCCTTGGAAAGATGCTACTTTCAGGCTTTCTGCCGGTAGGGGTAAGAGGGCGGCAAACATTTTTGCAGAGAACCAGTCGCTTTTTGGTAGCTCGCGCGCCTTTAATATTGCCGGTTCTGGCGGTAAACTGTACGGGCTTGACCCCGAAATTGCCTGGAACTATGGGCTGAGCTTTATCCAGAAGTTTCCGCTGTTTGGAAAGACCACCGAGTTTGTGGTAGATTTTTACAGGACCGATTTCCAAAACCAGGTAGTAACCGATTTATATGCATCGCCACAGCAGGTATTGTTTTATAATCTTAACGGAAAATCGTATGCTAACAGCCTTCAGGTAGAGCTTAATTACGAAATTACCATGCATTTTAATATCCGTACGGCATATAAGTATTACGATATTAAAACCGACTATACCACGGGTTCTTTTGAGAGGCCATTGCAAGCCAGGCATCGTTTTTTTGCCAACGTAGGCTACGAAACCCATATTGCCGAAAAAGGCAAACAGTGGAAATTTGATGTTACCTACAACTGGATGGGGCAGCAGCGTTTGCCATACACGGGCAGCAACCCTGTAGAAGAGCAAATGGGCACGTATTCGCCATCATTCTCGTTGGTAAACGCACAAATTACACGTACTTTCTCCAGTGTTTTTGAGATGTATGTGGGTGCCGAAAATATTGGCAATTACCGCCAGAACAAAGCCATTTTGGGTGCAAATGACCCGTTTGGCCCATATTTTGACAGCTCTATTGTATATGCACCTGTTTTTGGACAAATGTATTATGCAGGGCTGCGCTTTAAGATTAAATAATTTTCTTACATTTAAAAACTTTTAATACATAATAAATATGAAAAACCTAATTGTAGTTATGCTAATAATGCTTGCCGGATTTACTGTGCAGGCCCAGGAAAAAAAGAACAAAAATGCCAAATACGATGTTGAAGTTAAAGGCAACTGCGGGCAGTGTAAAGCCCGTATAGAAAAGGCGGCTTACAGTGTTAAGGGTGTTAAACAGGCTACCTGGAACGAAGAAAGCCAGGATTTACAGCTTATTGTAGATGAAACTAAATGTAGCGTTGCTGATGTTCGCGCAGCCGTTGCCAAAGCAGGCCATGATACGGATGAAGTTAAAGCCGAAGATACCGATTACAACAGCCTGCACTCGTGCTGCAAGTACGATAGGAGCTAACATGCTGAACCATTTATATTTAATGTCCCAAATTGTTTTGGGACATTTTTTTTTATAAAAAACAGACGCGATTTTAATTTTGCATTTTGTTTTTGCTATACCTTTGTATTAGAAATTCTAATCTTGAATGAACAGCATAAGAAAAATAGCAGAATGCAATAAAGGTTTTATAACCTTTTGCCTTGTTTTGTTTTTTCTTACCGCAGGCTTTGCCAAAAGTTTTGCGGCAAAAATGCCTGTACATTTTAAAAAAGAAACAGCCTTAAAAAATGCATCTAAGCATACTATAGGGCAACTTATTGATGCCGACGCTTCTTTAAATTTTACAGATTTGCTTAAAGACAGCGATGCCGATGATGCAGCGTTTGTATTATTTGGCCATCATAATAATTTTATTGCTCATAATACTATTTATAGAAACGTTAGCTTTTCAGAGTATTCTCCTATAGCAAAATATTATAAAATTTCCCTTTACAAATTGTATTGTAACTGGAAATTTGACCTCTCTTAAATTTAGATCCCTTTTCTAATAGGCATTGTTACAATGCCTGCAGAAAGCGATCATTAAATTAAATCATTACAATATAAGTTGTTAATTGCCCGGAATACCGGCGGTGATACTGCCTGTTTGCTGGCCGGTATTCCTTTTTTTTACTAGGCATTAGCATAAAGTAAAGGTGCTGTGGAAACACAGTGCCGGGTGTTTGTTAATTGGTTGATAATTAATGATAGCCCTCTTGCAAAGGGGGCTTTATTAAAACTATTGCATCGCCTTACAATATTAATAGTGTAGTAATACAGTATTAAGGTGTTTTTTAATTAGTTGGTAACTAAAAGCCCCACACCATTATTGGTGTGGGGCTTATGTTTTAGTGCCTGTGTGGGCTATTTTATTTTACGGTAATTACCTTTGTTTCAGATATCAGTTTACCATCGGCGCTAAAGCCTTCTATTAGTACTTTAATACTTTTTTGTGCTGTGTTAGGTATGGTAAGGTTGTAGGCGCCGTTTTCATCGGTCATTATATTGGCTTCCCAATCTATAACGCCAAAACTGGCAAAACCTTCATCTTCGGTAGTATTATAGATCACATTTTCGAAAGGCGTAATCCTTTCGAAACCATTTTTTACAATAATTTCCGGCAAGGCCTGCTGTGCTTTCGACTTAACGTTATGGTTAATGTATATTCTTATAATCCCCATAAAATTACGCACAGACGGCACAATGGCATGTGGGTTCATGTAAATCTCATCAACCTCGTTCATGGCTATGGTCCTTAAAATATCGTAATCCATAACCTGCATATTATCGATGTAAACAATAGGTTTTGGCGGTGCCGAATTAAGGGTTGTTGCAGTACGTGTAGACTGTATAGATACATTTACCTGATTATCGTTAACCACAAAGCTGCTGTTAAACTTAATAAAGTTTAGTACGGTATTAAACTTGTTAATCTCGGTTTGGGTTATTTTATAGCCCCTTAAGTTACCGTTGCCGCTTACTGTAGCATATTTTAGTGTCTTACCTTCAATTTTTACTTCGTCAAGCTCTATGTTTTCCTGGAAAACGTTAGGTGCTTTAACTGCGGTTTCGGCAGCGGCGGCATAACAACGCACCGGTGGCGTATACATCTGGAAAAACTTTCTGTTGGCATTAATCAGCTGAGGCAGCAATGTAAGCTCTTTTGGCTTTTCTCCTTTTCTCATAAACGAAAAATTTACAAAAGTAGAATCCGGCAATATAAGGTTGTTGTATACAAATTCGCCTTTATCATCAACATCAACAATTTCTTCTAATGCAGAGGATAGCGAGTATAGACGCACACGCGTATTTTTAGAATCTCCTGCCGATTTTGGTACTGCCCCTTTTAGGGTTAAGCCCATATCAAACGGAAATTTACTATCAGGTGCCAAACCTTTAATTTTTTGCCAGGCATATTTGCTTTTTTGGCAGCCTAAAAACAGGTCCAACTCGTACATTTTCCCTTTAGAAAAATTACTAAAATAGTATTTGCCTATAACCTTTTTGTGGCCATCTAAATAAGGTAGCAGTAATAGCGAGCTGTAAATATCGTTGGTCTCGTTCAGGCTTCGTGTATTTTCAGGCAGTACAGCAATACTTAAATTCATATTAGGATAAGCAACTTTACCCTGAAACTCTACATTTTCTACATTCTGGCCTATTTTAGAAAGCTCAGATGTAAGCGTCTGGTTACTGTTTTTGTATATAATCCTTTCGGCAATCTGGTTCATGTCGCCATCGATAATCCTAACAGTATTTACGCCGGCAAACAAGTCCTGGCTTGGCAGTGCCATAGTAATTTCGGGGTTACCTTTAAAATCAAGGTCGTAAATAAGAGCCTGCTCATCCTGGTGCACTACAAGGTATAAAGGTTTACCGGCATAGCTGTCCATAGTAAGTTTATTGGTTCTTACTTTTACAATGGTTTTATCTGCCACAGCATAATTATTAACCTCTAATGCTATGCCTTTTATTTGTGCAAAGGGCAAAGCCTGTTCGTGTTTAACGCCCTCTATGGTAACTACGGCTTTAAAACCCTGGCCGGTATTGGCAGGAAGTTCAAAACGGCCAAAGCCCAGTTTGTTAACCTGCACAGTTTTAAATAGTTTGCCAGAGCCATCTAAAATATCTACCGATGATGCTGCTAAAGGCTCATGGTTACAATCTGATATATTTAAGTTCATGCTGTTGGCGCAGCCGTTAACCATAGTGCCGCCTTCAGGATAAAAATCAATATTTATTTTAGAAGGGTCTGCTTTGGCAAGTGCATTACCGGCACCCGTAGTAGGGTTAATAACCGTAAGATCGTATACAACCGATTCGTCTTCGGCAAAATTGTTCATCCAGTTGGTATAAAATTGCAGGTAATATTTGCCTGATGCAAATTTACTGTTGAGCTTAAAACTGCCCGAAAAACTACCAATATTGGCGTAAAGTAATTTGGTTTCCAGTACTTTTCCGGACTCATCCATCAAAGCGGCATAAACATTTATAGTGGTAAAAAACGGAATGTTTTTTTGACGGTGAAAAACATAGCCTTTAAACCATATTTTTTCGTTAGTCATGTAAACGCTTTTGTTAAGCTGTACATGGATGTTTTCTCTTTCGAGAAAAAAGTAATCGGTAAGCGCTTTTGCAATAGCATCTTTTTTGGCGTCCTGGGCATGTAAAGTTACAGCCGACAGTAAGAACAGCAAAAGAAAAACAACAGTAAGGGAGGTTTTTTTCATGTGGCGTTTTAGATAGGGTTTTTTGTGCAAATATTTAGACGCTAAATATATACGTTTTGTTACAACTTTCCTTACGGGAAACCACATTTAATAAAAAAAGGAGCGAAAAAATCGCTCCTTTAAGTATAATGTATAAAAACTGATTACATCATTCCTGGCATACCGCCGCCCATTGGCATACCGCCCGGGTTATCTTCTTTAATATCTATAAGTGCACACTCTGTTGTAAGTATCATGCCTGCTACAGATGCTGCGTTTTCTAACGCTACACGGGTAACTTTTTTAGGGTCTATAATACCTGCACTAAGCATATCCACATACTCATCGGTCTTAGCGTTGTAACCAAAATCGCCAGAACCTTCGGCAACTTTAGCTACAATTACGGAGCCTTCAAGGCCTGCATTTTCTACAATAGTACGTAACGGAGCTTCTACTGCACGGGCGATAATTTGAATTCCAGTATATTCATCTGCATTTAATGCATCTATATTTTTTAAAGCGCTTTTAGCCCTAAGTAAGGCAACACCACCACCAGCAACAATACCTTCTTCTACAGCAGCCCTTGTAGCATGCAATGCATCATCTACACGGTCTTTTTTCTCTTTCATTTCAACTTCAGACGCTGCACCAACATAAAGTACGGCAACACCACCTGCAAGTTTTGCAAGGCGCTCCTGTAATTTTTCTTTATCGTAGTCTGATGTAGTAACCTCAATTTGAGCGTTGATTTCGTTAATACGGTTTTTGATGAATTCAGGTTCGCCTGCACCGTTAACAATAGTAGTGTTATCTTTATTGATAACTACTTTTTCGCACGTACCAAGCATTTCGATACCAGCATTTTCTAAATTATAACCCTGCTCTTCGCTAATAAGGGTACCACCTGTAAGGATAGCAATATCCTGAAGAAGTGCTTTTCTTCTGTCGCCAAAGCCAGGAGCTTTAACAGCAGCTATTTTTAATGCACCACGAAGTTTGTTTACTACCAATGTAGAAAGTGCTTCTCCGTCAACATCTTCAGCAATAATTAATAAAGGCCTGCCAGATTGTGCAACCGGCTCAAGTATAGGAAGGATTTCTTTTAGAGTAGAAAGTTTTTTGTCGTATAATAATACGTAAGGCCTTTCTAATTCGGCTTCCATTTTTTCTGAGTTAGTAACAAAGTAAGCCGATAGGTAACCCCTGTCAAACTGCATACCTTCTACTACATCTACATACGTATCTGTACCTTTAGCTTCTTCTACAGTAATAACGCCGTCTTTACCAACTTTAGCAAATGCAGTAGCAATAAGCTCGCCGATAGTTTCGTCGTTATTAGCAGAAATAGAAGCAATTTGTTTTATTTTTTCGCTGTCAGAACCTACAACTTTAGCCTGCTGAGACAAGTCGGCAACAATAGCTTCAACCGCTTTGTCTATACCGCGTTTAAGGTCCATTGGGTTAGCACCCGCTGCAACGTTTTTAAGGCCTTCTTTTACAATAGCCTGTGCTAAAACAGTAGCTGTTGTAGTACCGTCTCCGGCAAGGTCGTTGGTTTTAGAAGCAACCTCTTTAACCATTTGTGCACCCATGTTCTCTAAAGTGTCTGCAAGCTCAATTTCTTTAGCTACAGATACACCATCTTTAGTAACGGTTGGGCCACCAAACGATTTGCTGATGATTACATTACGGCCTTTAGGGCCTAAAGTTACTTTTACTGCATTAGCTAATGCATCTACACCGCGCTTTAAGCCGTCGCGTGCTTCAATATCAAATTTTATCTCTTTTGCCATGTTCGTGGTATATTATATGAATTCTAAATATTAAACTAATTATAGTATTGCAAAAATTTCTTCTTCCTTCATGATAAGGTAATCTTTACCTTCAAATTTCAATTCGGTACCTGCATATTTGCCATACAATACAGTATCGCCCACTTTTACGGTCATGTCATGGTCTTTAGTACCGTTACCTACGGCTACCACGATACCTTTTTGTGGTTTTTCTTTAGCAGTGTCCGGAATAAAAATTCCTGAAGCAGTTTGTGTTTCTGCGGCTACCGGCTCAACAAGAACGCGGTCTGAAAGTGGTTTAATGTTTAAAGACATATTTTCCTTTTATTATTTTGTTGTTTGTTATTAAAGTGACGCTTTCTGATTGTCAGAAATTGTGCCATTTTAGAAATCTGCCAAATTTACAGATATAAAAAATGCCAGCGTTGACAAGCTGGCATTTTTAAGATATTATTTTGTTTTTGTATACATTACTGTGCAGGCGTGGTTGCAGGGGCCGGGGCAGTTGTGCCTTGCGGTTGTGCAGCCGGTGCAGTAGTGCCGTTAACAGCAGGAGCTGGTGCAGCAGGTACAGCGCTTTCGTCTGTAATAGGAGTTTCTCCAGAAAATGATGTAGAGAAGCTTAAACTTGATAAAAGGATAAGTACTACTAATAGTGTAGCAAGTGTCCAGGTACTTTTATCTAAAAAGTCGGTGGTTTTTTGTACACCACCCATAATTTGAGGACCGCCGATTGAAGATGAAAGACCGCCACCTTTAGGGTTTTGTACCATAATTACTACCACTAAAAGAAAGCTTACTATTGTGATAAGTACTAAAAAGATTGAAAATTCCATTGTTCTTTATTTATTGTTTTTGTTGTAAAATCTTTATATCTAAAATACGGTCTGCAAAGAAAACACTTTTTTCCGGATATTTCAAAATTAAAATTTCATAAGCTTGTATTGCTTTTGTATATTTTTTTTGTTCCAGGTATACCCTTGCCAGGGTTTCGGTCATAAAGCCTTCGCTCTCGGGTATTGTTTTGCCAAGGTTTACCTGTATAGAGGTGTCGTTTTTAGTAGGCGTAATTTTAGGGTTGGCCTCTATAAACTTATCTATAAGTATAAATTTTTTAGCCGCAGGGGCTTCAGGTTCAGGTTGTTTTGGTGTTTCTTCGCGTTTGATGGGCGTTAGCTTAGACAGCTGCAGCCACTCTGCAAACGAGTGGGTCTCTGCTTCATCAAACTTTAAAGGCTTGCCAATAAGGGGTTCAGGGGCAAAGGGTTCTATCACCGGTTCCGGAATTTTAACCGATAATTCTTCAGCCTCAATAGCGGCTTCTTTTATAGAAAGTTTTATAGATTGCTCTAATTTATCCATTGGAGGGATAACTTCCTGGCTATTGTTTACCGTAATATCGCTTAATGCTTTCTCTTTTTCTTCAAGAATAGTCCTGTCGATACTCCTAAATTCTTCGGTAATGATAAAATCAAAAAGTACTGACCTGTCTGTTGTATAGGCGGCTGTTTTTTTAAGCTCTGTATTATACCTAAAACTATCGCTGTTATACAACCCCTTTAAATAAATGGCGCGCGCACTTTGCAGGTATGGAAATTCCGTTAAGATGCTTTCCAGCTCTGTAGTTTGCCTTTCGTTTAAAGAATAGGGCTTGTTTAGCAGGTATGTATAGTCTTTTGTAGTCAAATTTAGTTGTTGGTTGTTAGTTGTCGGTTGTTAGATTTAGCTGTGTGAGGAAGTTTCCATCAACCAACAACTAACAACCGATAACCAAAATTACCATTTAGCCAGCGAGGCGTTAAATATATCCTGTGTTATCCTTTCAAAAATTTCTTCTAATGCAGCTGTTAAAACCGACCCGGATGGCAACGAATCGCCACTAAAATCATAATAGAAAGAAAAAGACTTTTCAAAATCATTGTCCTCATGCTTTCTGTCGGTAAAACGTACATTAACGCTAATGCTTAATCTGTTTTGCGCGGCCCTTTGGTCGGCGGTTGCCGTCATAGGGCTAACCCTGTACTGGGTAATTTCGCCTTCGTAAATTAAATCGGCACCGGTATCGGTAATGCTCAGGTTGGTCTGGTTTTGTATCAGGTCGCGCAGCCTAAGGGTAAAAGTACGCTCAATACCCGGCTCAATAAGTTCGGCATTATTCTGAAAATAATTTACCTGAAAAGTTTCTGCATCAATTTTTCCGGTTCCGGTAAAGTTGTAAACGCTACAGCCACTAAGAGTAAAAAGCAGTGCCGTTACAAATAACAGCTTAAAAGGTTTTATAAAAGACTTATAAGTCATATTGTTTTATTTTTCGGTACAACGTCCTTTCAGATATTCCAAGTTCATCGGCAGCAGCCTTGCGCTTGCCTTTGTTACGTTCCAGGGCTTTTTTTATCAGCTCAATTTCTTTTTCGTCCAGCCTTAAGGTTTCTTCTTCCTCAACGGCTTCGGCAAAAAGGTAATGGTCATCGTCATCATCATCGTCATCATGCTCTACAACAGGCTCAGGGCGATTAACTTTTTGCGGGGCATACATCTCGGTATTACGGGGCAGCTCTTCAAACTCGCGGTGGTTTTCTTCCTGGCCATAAATGCGCTGTATAAGGCCCTTGTTGGTTTCCTGTACTTTAGAGCTGTTGCCGTTTTGCATAAGCTCCATGGTAAGCTTTTTAAGGTCGTTAAGGTCGCCGCGCATATCAAAAAGCACTTTGTAAAGTATTTCGCGCTCGTTGCTAAAATCGCTTTCGGGCTTTTTATCGCGCACAACGGCAGGCAGGTTGCTGCCTTCCTGCGGGAGATAACCCGTTAACGATGCCAGTGTAATATTGCGGTTAGCCTCTAAAACAGAAATTTGCTCGGCCACATTGCGCAGTTGCCTTATGTTGCCACCCCAACGATATTTTTGCAGTAAAACAACTGCATCATCATCCAGTTTTATAGGGGGCATTTTGTATTTATGGGCAAAATCTGACGAGAATTTGCGGAATAGTAAATGAATGTCTTCTTTACGCTCGCGCAATGGCGGAAGCATGATCTCTACTGTGCTAAGGCGGTAGTAAAGGTCTTCTCTAAACTTGCCTTTTTCTATGGCGTCGAACATATTAACGTTTGTAGCTGCTACAATACGCACATTGGTTTTTTGTACCTGAGACGATCCTACCTTAATAAACTCGCCATTTTCGAGCACGCGCAGCAGCCTTACCTGGGTGGTAAGGGGTAGTTCGCCTACTTCATCTAAAAAAATGGTACCGCCATCGGCAACTTCAAAGTAGCCTTCGCGGGTATTGGTGGCACCGGTAAAAGCGCCTTTTTCGTGGCCGAAAAGTTCACTATCAATAGTGCCCTCTGGTATTGCGCCACAGTTAACGGCAATATACTTGCCATGCTTTCTGTGCGAAAGGGCGTGTATTATTTTCGGGATGCTCTCTTTACCTACACCGCTTTCTCCGGTAACAAGTACCGAAATATCGGTAGGGGCAACCTGTATGGCTTTTTCTACGGCGCGGTTAAGTTTTTGGTCGTTACCAATAATCTCAAACCGCTGCTTTATGGCTTGTACGCTTTCCATATATTATTGTTTCCATGAAATATTCATGGTATTATCTGTGTAATTCGTGGCTAAACCTCCTTAATTCATGTCAGAATATCCTATTGCTTCTCCTATCAATGTAGCCGATGTAAAATCGGTTATAAGTACGTTTACAAAATCGCCGGCTTTGTAATCTCCCTTCGGGAAAACCACCATTGTGTTATGCGCACTACGGCCTGACCAGTCCAGGTTAGATTTTTTAGAATCTTTCTCTATCAATACCTCTACAACCTGGCCTTTAAAGCGCCCGGTTCTTTCCCAGCTTAATTTTTGCTGCATGTCTACCACTTCCTGCAGGCGGCGTTTTTTAGTCTCCTCGGGCACATCGTCTTCCATTTTACGGGCGGCAAGTGTTCCGGGCCTTTCAGAATAGGCATACATATAGCCAAAATCGAACTTAACATGCTCCATAAGGCTAAGGGTGTCTTTATGGTCTTCTTCCGTTTCGGTAGGAAAACCAATAATCATATCCTGAGAGATAGAGCAATTGGGAATAATGGCCTTGATTTTATCTATAAGCGCAATATACTCTTCGCGGGTATGCTGGCGGTTCATTTCATTCAATATACGGGTACTGCCGCTTTGCACAGGCAGGTGAATGTAATCGCACACATTTTTATAACGGGCAATAACATGCAGTACACTCTCGTGCATATCCTGCGGGTTCGAGGTGCTAAAGCGAATGCGCATTTTAGGGAAGGCTTCGGCAGCCATAGCAAGTAACTGTGCAAAATCTACCGCGGTAGCCTTTTGCATTTCAGATGCTTTAACGTAGTCCTTTTTGAGTCCGCCGCCGTACCAAAGGTAGCTGTCTACGTTTTGGCCCAGCAGGGTAACCTCTTTATATCCACGGCTCCACAGGTTGGCAATTTCGTCCATAATACTATGAGGCTCACGGCTGCGCTCGCGGCCACGGGTAAAAGGCACTACGCAAAAAGTGCACATATTATCGCACCCACGGGTTATAGATACAAACGCGGTAACCCCGTTGCTGTTAAGGCGTACAGGGGCAATATCGCCATAGGTTTCATCTTTAGATAAAATTACGTTTATGGCGTCGCGGCCTTCTTCTACCTCTTTTAAAAGGTTGGGCAGGTCTTTATAGGCATCGGGGCCTATAACCATATCTACAATTTTTTCTTCTTCTAAAAACTGGCTTTTTAAGCGTTCGGCCATACAGCCTAAAACGCCCACCTTCATTCCGGGATTAATCCTTTTAACGGCATTATATTTTTCGAGCCTTTTGCGCACGGTTTGCTCTGCCTTATCTCTAATAGAGCAGGTGTTTACCAGTACCAAATCGGCTTCTTCTAAAATTTGTGTAGTGTTATACCCCTCGTTAGCAAGTATAGAGGCCACCACTTCGCTATCAGAAAAATTCATGGCACAGCCATAACTCTCTATAAATAATTTTTTGGTGTTGCCTGCCTTTTGTTCCAATACAAGGTTTTGGCCTTGTAGTTTTTCATCAATTATCTTTTCCATAATACACTACTGCACATGCTTTTTTGAATGGGCAAAGATAATTATAAATTCGATACTCTGACAAGTTGACAGCCGATGTTTACGCTAAAATTTTTGCCCTACTCCTATATATATAGTATATATATAATGCGCCCCAAATGGTTAAACTTTGACAAAATGTGCACAAATTGGTTAAATGTAAAATCAATATTTAAAAAAAACATATACTTTTGCGACCAAAGAAATGTATGATGGCAAAGAATTTAGTGATTGTTGAGTCGCCTGCTAAGGCAAAAACCATAGAAAAATTTTTAGGGAAAGATTACCAGGTAGAGTCCAGCTACGGCCACATTGCCGACCTTCCGTCTAAGGAAATAGGGGTAGATGTGTTAAACGGATTTAAACCAAAGTATGAAGTTTCTCCTGATAAAAAGGCTTTGGTTAAAAAGCTCAGGGATCTTTCTAAATCGGCCGAAACCGTTTGGTTAGCAAGCGATGAAGACCGCGAGGGTGAGGCAATTGCGTGGCACCTGGCGGAAGAATTAAAACTTGATAAGAGCAAAACAAAACGTATTGTTTTTCATGAAATTACTAAAACGGCAATTTTAAAAGCAATAGAAAATCCAAGGAGTATTAATTACGACCTGGTAAATGCACAGCAGGCCCGTAGGGTGTTAGACAGGCTGGTTGGCTACGAACTTTCGCCCGTGCTTTGGAAAAAAGTACGCAGCGGTTTATCTGCCGGAAGGGTACAATCTGTTTCAGTTCGATTAATTGTAGAGCGCGAACGCGATATTACCAACTTTAAAGCCGAAGCTACCTACAGCATTACTGCCGAGTTTACTAACGAGGCCGGTAAAACGTTTAAAGCCAAGCTGCCTAAAAATTTTGCTACAAAACAAGAGGCACACGATTTTTTAAATAAAAACATAGGCTCGCAGTATAAAGTGGCCGACCTT
The DNA here is from genome assembly GCF_000422725.1 of Flavobacterium subsaxonicum WB 4.1-42 = DSM 21790. Lineage (GTDB taxonomy): Bacteria > Bacteroidota > Bacteroidia > Flavobacteriales > Flavobacteriaceae > Flavobacterium > Flavobacterium subsaxonicum. Next base: position 412,260 of record NZ_AUGP01000017.1, on the reverse strand, counting down.
GAAACTAAGCCTGCCAAGAAATCTCCGGCGGCACCGTTTACCACATCTACACTACAGCAGGAGGCTGCCCGTAAGTTGTATTTGCCGGTTGGTGTTACAATGATGCTTGCACAAAGGCTGTATGAGGCCGGACTTATTACTTATATGAGAACCGACAGCGTTAACCTTTCTAACGATGCTATGGCTGCCGCCGAGGCTGAAATTATCCGTTCTTACGGTAAAGAATTCAGCAAGCGTCGCACTTACAATACAAAAAGTAAAGGTGCCCAGGAGGCTCACGAGGCCATCAGGCCAACTGATATGTCTCAGCACACTGTAAATATAGACCGCGACCAGGCAAGGCTGTACGACCTGATCTGGAAACGTACACTGGCATCTCAAATGAGCGATGCCGAACTGGAACGTACCAATGTAAAAATTGAGGCCAACAACCATAAAGAAATCTTTACAGCATCGGGCGAGGTGTTAATGTTCGAAGGTTTCTTAAAGGTATATCTTGAAGGCCATGACGACGACGATGAAGAACAGGAAGGTATGTTGCCGGCACTTAAAGTAAGCGAAAGACTTGTTAATAATTACATAACAGCTACAGAACGTTTCACCAGGCCATCGGCTCGATACACCGAGGCATCGTTGGTAAAAAAACTGGAAGAGCTTGGAATAGGCCGTCCGTCTACCTATGCACCAACAATTTCTACAATTATTAGCAGAAATTATGTTGAAAAAGGAAATTTTGAAGGTCAGCAAAGAAAATTCTCGCAATTAACGTTAAAAAGCAGTACTATTGCCGAACAGGAATTAAACGAGAACGTTGGGTCTGATAAAGGCAAGCTGGTGCCAACAGATATTGGCACCATTGTAAACGATTTTCTTGTTAACCATTTTGATACAATTCTTGATTATAACTTTACCGCTAAGGTAGAACAGGATTTTGATGAGATAGCATCCGGTAACGAAGACTGGACCAAGATGATGTCTAATTTCTACGATCATTTTCACCCAAATGTGGTAGACGTAGAAAAAAATGCCGAGAGGGAATCGGGCGAAAGGATATTGGGTACCGATCCTAAAACGGGCAAGCCGGTAAGTGTACGTTTGGGTAAATTTGGCCCAATGGCACAAATAGGCGAGCCGGACGACGAGGTTAAGCAATTTGCAAGCCTGTTGCCGGAACAAAATATTGGCACCATTAGTTTAGAAGAGGCTTTAGGGTTGTTTATGCTTCCTAAAAACCTTGGCGAATACAATGGCGAAGAGGTAGAGGTTAACAACGGCCGTTTTGGCCCGTATGTTCGTTTTGGTAAAATGTTTATATCGTTACCAAAAGGCGAAGACCCGCTTGATGTTACTTTAGAGAGGGCACAAGAGCTGATTAATGAAAAACAACAGGCCGACGCACCTATTGGCACCTATAAAAACGAGCCGATACAAAAAGGGGTGGGGCGTTTTGGCCCATTTATTAAATGGAACGGCATGTTTATCAATGTTAGTAAAAAATACAATTTTGATAAGCTTTCGCAGTCAGATCTTGTAGAACTGATAGAAGACAAGCTTCAGAAAGAAGTAGATAAGGTTATCCATAATTGGGAAGACGAAGGTATTAAGGTAGAAAAAGCACGTTGGGGCAGGTCGGTTATCCTTAAGGGTAAATTAAAGATCGAGCTAAACAAGGATGTTGATGCTTCTAAGCTTACCTTAGACCAGGTTAAGGTTATGGTTGCAGAAAAAACACCGGCTAAAAAAGCAGCAGCCCCTAAAAAGGCGGCGGCTAAAAAAACTACTGTTAAAAAGAAATAATTAGATATGGCTTTTGATTTTTTACAGCCGGTAGATACGGCTATATTAGATTTTATTGATGGCCTGTCGGCACAGGCATTAGGCAAAAAGGCTGTATTTCATACCGCAGAAAATTTTCCTGATCTGGAAGATGTGTCTATTGCGATAATTGGTGTTCTGGACAACAGGGGCCAGAACGATACTAAAGACCACGTACACCTTAATTATATAAGGAAAGAATTTTACAGCCTTTTTCCGGGCAACTGGGTAAGGCATATTGTAGACCTTGGAGATATTGCCCCGGGCGAAACCCAGCAGGATACCTATTATGCTGTTAAAAGCGTGGTGGCAGACCTTGTAAAGGCCAGGGTTATACCCATTGTGCTTGGCGGTTCTCAGGATCTTGCTTATGCGGTGTACAGGGCTTATGATAAGCTGGAGCAGATGGTTAATTTTGTAGCCATAGACAACAGGTTCGATTTTGGGAAGGAAGATGATGCTATGTCGGCACGGTCGTACCTTACCCGCATGATAGTAGAGGAGCCTCACAACCTTTTTAACTACAGTAACATTGGTTACCAAACGTACTTTAATTCGCAGGAAGAGATCGACCTGATCGAAAAATTGTACTTCGATGCTTACAGATTGGGCGAAGTTTGCAATGATACAACAATTGCTGAACCTGTTTTTAGGGACGCCGACCTTGTTTGTGTTGATATGAGTGCCATAAAATCAAGCGATTCGGGAAATATTGTTAAATTTATGCCAAATGGTTTTGATGGCAAAGAAATTTGTACATTAGCACGCTACGCAGGTATTAGTGATAAAGTGAGTTCCTTCGGGATTTTTAACCACGACGATACGCGTCAGGAATCGGTCCTGATAGCGCAAATACTGTGGTATTTTATAGAAGGTGTACATTATCGTTCTAACGAATATCCTTTTGGCAGCAGGGAGCATTATACTAAATATATAGTGGCTACCGAAGACGAAGAACTTGTATTTTACAAGAGCGACAGGACAGACAGGTGGTGGATAGAGGTTTCTGCAGCCGCTGGTAATGATAATAAAGTAAAAAAGAATACGTTATTACCATGTGGATACAATGATTACCTAAGCGCCTGTAATAACGAGTACCCTGAAAGATTATGGAAAGCTCAAAGAAAAAACATAATTTAACATTTTTGTTATAAAAAAACATTGTTTTTGAATAAGTTATGAAATGTTTATGTTTGTGTGAGGTTTTTTTATGAAAAAAATTGTTTTTTTGAAAATAAATAAATAGGTTTACGCCCTTAAAATAGAATTACATTAATAACCCAAATTTATGAAGAAGTTCATTGCATTAACAGCAACTTTATCATTACTAATCAGCTGTGGCTCTAGTGACAGAGGAGAACTGGTAGGTGTTAAAGGAAAAAAGTGGAGGCCTGAAAAGCCTTATGGTATGACTTTAGTTCCTGGCGGCGCTTACATTATGGGTAAGTCTGACGATGATTTGGCTAATGTTCAGGATGCTCCTACAAAGACGGTAACGGTACGTTCATTTTACATGGACGAGACGGAGATTACAAACACTGAATATCGCCAGTTTGTAGAATGGGTTAAGGACTCTACTATTAGAACAAGGCTTGCTATCCTTGCGGATGAGCAGGGGCAAACACCGGGAAGCGGTGGTATAGGCGACTATGCTTTTAAAGATCAGGAAACTGAGGAGAAATCTCCTTATGATACTTATATGTATGAAAATTACTGGAGCCTTGGCGACGGTGATGATATATATGCCGGTAGAAAACTTAATCATAAAGCAAAGCTTATCAAAGATCCGCAAAAGTATCCGGATGAGTTTTATGTAGAGGTTATGGATTCTATGTATCTTCCTGAGTCTGAATCATACAATGGTTTAAGAACTATTGATGTTTCTAAACTTGTATTTGGTTACAAATGGATGGATATACAATCTGCAGCTAAAGATAAATCTAAAAACACAAGGGAAAAAAGGAGTAAATACCTGATTTCTGAAAAAGTACAGGTGTATCCTGATACTACAGTGTGGATAAAAGACTTTTCTTACTCATACAATGAGCCTATGCATAACGATTACTTTTGGCACGAAGCTTACGGTTTATATCCTGTAGTGGGTGTAAGCTGGGGTCAGGCAAAAGCATTTTGTGCGTGGAGAACATTATACAAAAATGGGTATCAGAAAGATAAGAAAAGAGAGCAGGTAAACTCTTTCCGTTTGCCGACTGAGGCAGAGTGGGAATATGCTGCACGTGGTGGTATACAATCAGGTACATTCCCTTGGGGTGGCCCGTATGCTAAGAACGACAGGGGTTGTTTCCTTGCTAACTTTAAACCAAACAGGGGAGATTATGCTGCCGATGGTGCTCTATACACTGTAGAAGCAGACTCATTTGACCCTAACGATTACAACTTGTTTAATATGTCTGGTAACGTTGCAGAGTGGACAGATTCTTCTTATGATGCAAACTCATACGAATATGTTTCTACAATGAACCCTAACGTGACTGACAGGGCTAACAACCGTAAAGTAATTCGTGGTGGCTCGTGGAAAGATGTTGCATACTTTTTACAAACAAGCACCAGGGATTGGGAGTATCGTGACTCTGCAAGAAGCTACATAGGTTTCAGGACAGTTCAGGATTACATGGGTACTCAGAATACCGGAAACGGAAACTAAAAATTTATTGAACCAACTCGAATTTTTTTTTGAATATTTAAATTAATTAACTTAACTAAAAACTAAATTATTTTTATTATGGCACTACCTAAAAAAGTTATGAATTTCACCTACGGTATGGGTGCGGCAGTAGTTATTATCGGAGCTCTTTTTAAATTAATGCACTGGCCAGGAGCGAGCGCGATGCTAATTATTGGTTTAGGTACAGAAGCTTTCATTTTCGCGATTTCTGCTTTCGAACCAGTAGACAAAGAACTTGACTGGTCATTGGTTTATCCTGAATTAGCTGGTGGAGAAGCTAAGAAAAAAGACGTTAAAAAAGAAAACCCTACTGAAGCTCAGGGATTACTTTCTCAAAAACTTGACACTTTACTAAAAGAAGCTAAAATCGACGGCGAACTTATGTCAAGCCTTGGTAACAGCATCAAAAATTTCGAATCTGCTGCAAAAGGAATTGCTCCTACTGTAGATTCTATTTCTTCTCAGAAAAAATACAGCGAAGAGATGTCTATGGCTGCAGCACAAATGGAGTCATTAAACAGCCTTTACAAAGTACAATTGGATAGTGCGTCTCGTAACGCTGAAGCTAACAGGGTTATTGCAGAAAATGCAACTAAGCTACAAGCTGAGATGACTGCTATGACTAAAAACATTGCTTCTTTAAACAATGTTTACGGTGGTATGCTATCTGCAATGGGAAACAGAGCCTAATTATAGCTAATTAGTAATTAAAACATATTTTTTAACAAAACAACAATACTAATTAGAAATGGCAGGAGGAAAATTAACCCCCAGGCAAAAGATGATTAACCTGATGTATCTGGTTTTCATCGCTATGTTGGCGCTAAATATGTCTAAAGAGGTTTTATCCGCTTTTGGACTAATGAACGAACAATTTGAAGAGTCTAATAAAAATGCTACTGTTAGCAACAAAACTTTATACGACGGGCTTGCTGCAAAAGCAGGTGAGTCGGGCGGAGAGTTTGCTGCTGCTAAAGTAATAGCCGATAAGGTTAAAGCAACAACAGCGGGTTTTACAGCTTACATTGAGTCTTTAAAAGGTGATATCACTAAAGATATTGAAAGAGAAGAAGGAAAATTGCCTTATGAGGCTATGGACAAAGGAGACAAAATAGATGAAGGCTGGTTTGCAGGCGACGGATATTCTGCAAAAGGTAATGAGATTATCGCTACTATCGAAAAGTATAAAAGCGATATTAAAACTGCGGTAGGTAATAATCCAAAGTACAAATCTATTATAAGTGAGGTTGATAGTAAATTTTCAACTGCCGATGTTAAAGATGGTGAAGGTGTTACTAAAAAATATCTTGATTATCACTACAAAGGATTCCCTTCTATTGCATCGTTAACAAAGCTTTCTGCTCTACAAAACAGTGCTAATGTTATTGAAACTAACGTATATAATGCTGCATTAGGAAATGCTGCGATATCTACTGCGTCAATGTCAAAATATACTGCAATAGTAGTGCTTGACAAAAATGCTTACTTTCAAGGTGAGCAGGTTACTGGTAAGGTAGTACTTGGTCGATATGACCCTGATACTAAGCCTACATCATTTAAAGGTCCTGGTAAACTTGAAAACGGCCAAGCAATTATTAACATGACTGCAGGAGGAATTGGTGAGCAAAACATCAACGGTGAATTTACATTCCTTGAAGATGGTAAAACTATTCCATTAAAATTTGAAGGTAAATATGTTGTAGTTCCTCGTCCTAACGAAGCTACAATCTCTGCTGATAAAATGAACTCTGTATACCGTGGTGTTGATAACCCAATGACAATTTCGTTTGCAGGTATATCTGATAACGCTGTAACTGCAAATGCTTCTGGTGGTAGCTTCCGTAAAGGATCTAAACCAGGCCAGTACAACTGGAATGTGTCTAGTGCTTCTGGTACTACTGCTGTAGTTAACGTTACAGGTAAAATGAGTGATGGTAAATCTGTTACTTCTAAGAAAACATTTAATGTACGTCCTATCCCTGCTCCGGTACCTTCATTAAGAGGTAAAGCTGGTTCTGGTAAAGGTAACAAGAATGACCTTTCTTCATCAACAATCGCTATTGCTTTCCCTGATTTCGTGTTTGACGTTCAAACGTCAGTTAAATCTTTCGAGGTTTATGTTCCGGGTAGCCCAGCTATGATTGTAAACGGAAACAGGTTTGACTCTAAAGCTTTAGCTGCAATTGCTAAAACTAGAAGGGGAGATGTTGTTACTATTAACAATGTTGAATTTGATCTTGTAGGCGCTGGCGGTTACAAACCACCAAGGTCTAGTTCTTTCGCTTGGGAAGTACAATAATTTATTTAAAAGAACGTTTTTCTTTTACAGTTTAAAATTAAGATAATGAATAGTAGAAATTTTATAATAGCGGCTTTGTTTTTCACGGGTATGACTACTGCTTTTGCACAGTCTAACCTTCTGAATGCTAAAACACCGGATGAGATAGGTAAGAAAACCGCAGCGCAGGATTCATTGGATCACGATAAGCCTTTGCCTTATGGTTATGTTGGAGACAGAGACGTGTTATTTTCTAAAAAAGTTTGGGAAGTAATTGACCTTGACCAGCGTATTAATTTCCCAATGTATTTTCCTGTTGAAGAAAATCTGGGCGACGATAGAAGGTCACTATTCAGTGTTTTAATATCTTCGATTAAAGATGGTAAACTTACAGAAGTTTATGATGATTCTTATTTCACAACAAAAAAGACCGGCGAAGATATACAAAGTGTATTTTTCTTTAAAGAGCTTAATGATTTTGGACGTGAAGTTATGAACCAGAACCCAGGTAAAGATGAGGCTTCATTAAAATCTGCTGGTATCTTAACCGAAGAGCACTATTCAACTTCTCAGGTTTCTGCACAGGATGTTACCAAATATAAAATAGTTGGTACATGGTACTTTGACAAAAGACAAGGTGAGCTAAAATACAGAATTTTGGGTATTTGCCCAATGGCTGTAGATGCACTTACATTGTTAAGGTCGGGTCCGGATGCAGATCCAATCGAATTGTTCTGGGTATTTTACCCGGCAGCCCGTGAGATTTTGCATACTGCTAAATCATTTAACGAACGTAACTCTGCAGTGCCAATTACATTCGATCACCTTCTTAACTCAAGGCGCTTTAGCAGCACTATTGTAAAAGAAGAGAACGTTTATGGCGACAGGCTTATAGAGCAATACATGAAAGAAAATTCGCAATTACAACTTCTTGAGGCAGAACGTATCAAAGATAAGATACGTAACTTTGAGCAGGATATGTGGAATTACTAGCATTTTGTTCCAAAATACTAAAAACTCTTACCCTTGTGGTAAGAGTTTTTTATTTTTATACCCATGAAAGATTTTATTATTGTTGGAGGTGGCCTTGCAGGTATTTGCTTTGCCGAGACGGCCTTTTTAAACAACAAAAGTTTTGTTTTACTATCAGATGCTTCGCAAAACTCAAGCGTAGTGGCTGCGGGTTTGTATAATCCGGTTATACTTAAGCGGTTTAGCTTGCCCCAGGATTCTAAAGTTCATTTAGAATATATGAAGCCATTCTATAAAACTATTGAGGATCGCCTTGATATTAAATTTGATTTCGATCTTCCGGTTTATCGCAAATTTGCCAGTATCGAAGAGCAAAATATGTGGTTTGAAGCCGCAGATAAACCTGCTTTAGAGCCATTTTTGCTTCCTAAAGTAATTCATACCAAATATCAATATTTGCCGTCTCCTTTTGGGTTTGGACAGGTATTGCATACGGGTTATGTAGATACCAATGTTTTACTGGACGGATATCACTCATCATTAAAAAATCAGGGTAATTTATTGCAGGAGACTTTTGTTTATGATGATCTTGTGGTAGAAGATGATTCTATATCTTATAAAGGCATCAAAGCCAAGCATATTGTTTTTGCGGAAGGTTTCGGCATACATTCCAATCCTTATTTTAAATATTTGCCGCTGGATGGAACTAAAGGGGAATTGCTGATTATTAAAGCTCCTGATCTTAACTTAGACATAGCTGTAAACGGTGGGGTATTTATGCTGCCATTGGGTAATGATTTGTATAAAGTTGGCGCTACTTACGAGTGGTATGATAAAACACCTGCTACAACCGATGCCGGTAAGCAGGAACTTTTAGAAAAACTTAACGAACTTATTACCTGCAACTACGAAGTTGTTAACCATTTAGCAGGTATTAGGCCCACTACAAAAGACAGAAAATGCCTTATAGGTACCCACCCAAAATATAAAAACGTACATTTGCTCAATGGTTTAGGTACGCGGGGTGTTATGCTGGGGCCTGCAATGGCTAAAGAGTTGTACGACTCTATAGCAACAGGTACGCCCGTAAGGCGCGAAATTAGCCTTGCCCGCTTTAAGGTTTAGGAATGTCTTTCCAGTCTTTACGGTACGATACAAAAAAGTTTATCCAGATGTTTCTGGATATTCGCATGTCTAACGGCATAAGCAGTATTAGCGTAGCGATAATTGCTATAAACGATGTTTTTAGGCTCGCACCAATAAACACAAACGAAACTATAAAAGCGGCAACGCTTAAGGCTACACCAAGGCCGTAGCTAACATACATGGCGCCATAAAAAAACGATGGTTCTATTTTATAATGCAAGCCGCAGTGGCTGCATTTTTCGTGCATTTTGTATACATTGCCAAGATTGTACGGATTTTGATCCAAATACATGCTTTCCTGGTGGCAGCGCGGACAGGTTCCTGTTAAAATGCTATATAGTTTGGATCCTTTTTTTAACATTTGCAAAAAATTTGTGTTCTCACAAATTTACGACTAAAATAAGATAATAGAATAATGCTTAACATACATAATTTGTCGGTATCCTTTGGAGGTACATATTTATTTGAAGAAGTTACTTTTAGGCTTGGCGCTGGCGACAGGGTGGGCCTTGTAGGTAAAAATGGTGCAGGAAAATCGACCATGCTAAAGATACTTTCCGGAGACATTCCGCCTGATACAGGTGTAATAGCAACGGAGAAAGAGGTAAGGATGGGCTTTTTAAGGCAGGATATAGATTTTATTCCGGGCCGTACCGTGCTCGACGAAGCATACCAGGCTTTTGTGGAGATTAAAAAGGCTGAGGCCAAGATCGAAGAGATCAACCACCAATTGGTTACACGTACTGATTATGAAAGCGATTCTTATTCTAAATTAATTGAAGACCTAAGCGAGTACAGCCATCATTACGAAATATTAGGTGGGTATAACTACCAGGGCGATACCGAAAGGATATTACTTGGGCTTGGTTTTAAACGTGAAGATTTTGACCAGCTAACCGATACTTTTTCGGGTGGATGGCGTATGCGTATCGAACTGGCTAAGCTATTGCTACAGTCTAACGATATATTATTACTGGATGAGCCAACCAACCACCTGGATATTGAGAGTATTATCTGGCTGGAATCGTTCTTAAAAACATATCCTGGCGTTGTGGTAATTGTATCACACGATAAAATGTTTTTGGATAACGTTACTAACCGTACTATTGAAATCTCGTTAGGTAAAATCTACGATTTTAGTAAATCGTACAGCGAGTATTTAGAGCTCCGTGGCGAAATAAGGGAGAAGCAATTGGCTACCCAGAAAAACCAGCAAAAAAGCATTGAGCATACAGAGAAGCTTATAGAAAAATTCAGGGCTAAGGCCAGTAAGGCATCTATGGCGCAATCGCTGATGAAAAAACTGGACAAGGTTGAGCGTATTGAGGTGGACGAAGATGATAACTCTGTTATGAATATTTCGTTCCCCGTTTCTATGACTCCGGGCCGTGTGGTTATTGAAGCCGAAGAAGTGACTAAAAAATATGGCGAAAAGCTGATTTTAAAAGATATTGATTTATTGATAGAACGCGGCAGTAAAGTAGCATTTGTGGGTCAGAATGGCCAGGGTAAGTCTACATTTATGAAGGCCATTACTAAAGATATCGATTATACTGGCAGCATTAAACTGGGGCACAACGTACAGTTGGGGTATTTTGCACAGAACCAGGCAGAGCATCTGGATGGCGAAATTACCCTTTTGCAAACGATGGAAGATGCCGCTACCGATACCAACCGTAGTAAAGTGCGCGATATGCTGGGGTCTTTCCTGTTTAGGGGAGACGATGTAGAGAAAAAAGTAAAAGTACTATCGGGTGGAGAGCGTAACCGCCTTGCCCTTTGTAAACTTTTATTACAGCCTATTAACGTGCTTGTAATGGATGAGCCTACCAACCACTTAGATATTAAATCTAAGAACGTTTTAAAGGCGGCGCTTCAAAAATATGAGGGTACGTTGTTGTTGGTATCTCACGACAGGGATTTCCTTCAGGGTATGTCTAACATTGTATACGAATTTAAAGACCACAAAATACGCGAGTATTTGGGCGATATTAACTTTTACCTTGAGCAGCGCAACATGCAGAACATGCGTGAGGTTGAAAAACGCGATGTTGTTAAAGACAATCCTAAAGAAAACAAACAGGTATCGTACCAGGACCAGAAGAAAGGCAAAACCCTACAGAATAAACTGAGTAAGATTGAAAGCCTGATAAAGGAACTGGAAAGAGAAATTCAGAAAGACGACCGTGTACTTGCCGAGCACCCTGAAAAGCTAACCGGCGACGCTTCTTTTTTTGCAGCTTACGAAAAAAAGAAAAAAGAACTGGACAATCAAATGGTGGAGTGGGAGAAGGTTCAGGAAGAAATAGACAACGATAAATAACAGAAAAGCCCCTAAAAGGGGCTTTCTTATTAATTGGTCTTGATGGTAAGTTCTGTTTTCTTTTTAGAAACAGTAACATCATTCTGTTTTTCGCCATTTTTGTTTTTAAAGCTCACACCATCGCCGTTTATACTTACCGATGTTCCATCAGGGTTTTCTTCTTCAACACTCCTTGTAGTGGTGGTTGTTTTAACCGGGTTAACGGGTGTTTGTGGCTCCGGAGTTACGGGTGGTGCCGGGTTTTCTACCGGTGGCGGAGGTGGTGGTAATGGTTTTTCGTTGTCTTTGCAGGAAGCCATCAGCAGTACGGCTAAGCCTGACATCATTATAAGTTTTTTCATAACTGTAAGATTATCATTGTGTTTTGTCCTAATAAAATTAACCAATTAAAACTTACTTATACTTAAGATAAACTTAAAGTTACAATATCAGCCCTATACGTTTGGAGTGCTCAATGGCATCGGCGCTGTCTTTAAAATAGCAGGCAGCTACCCCCATAGATTCAATATTTTTAATGGCAGCGTTGGCCTTTTCTTTTTTAGCCGATCCCGTTTGCCTTATATACACGGCTTTTACGGTTAGCGGAAATATCTTGCACACATCTTCATACAAAAATGGGTCGTGTTGCGAGTCATCTCCTAAAAGGGTATATTGCAGGTGGGGGTAAAACTCCAGTATGTGTTTTATTTTGTCGAATTTGTGGTTATGGTTGCCACGGCCCGTAACCAGAAAGTCCATCAGGCTGGTTTTAATATCTTTTAGCAGCAGTACGGCACGCGGCAGGTCGTGCTTTTCGGTAAACTTTACAATAAACTTGTACAGGTTCCACTCACTGCTCGATACGTAAAAAAAAGCATTCATCTCGTCTTTCTTATTCCGCCCTGCCGTGCTTAGTGCCTGATAGTGGGGTACAACGCCTTCAAATATCTTTCGGTTATTGATGTTCTTCCAAAGCAGGATGTATATTTTTTTGAAGAAATTCCGCGTATGCGAAACCAAAAACGTATCATCTATATCGCTTATAAATCCTAAGTTGCCTTCGTGCGGATGTATGTAGGTGCCTTTCTCTCTTATTTCTTCGCCATTATAAAAGGTACTCACGTAATAATCGCCCCAGCCAAAATCGAGCTTGTCTTTTAAGGGGATGCAAAATTTAAAGTAACCGTCATCAAGCGATTTTGTGTGTATCCGGGTGCCGTTGTGCTCCAGGTAAACATCGGCATTGGGTATGGTTTTTATTAAGAACATCCGTAAAACGGAGCGGGCATTTTTAAAGCGTTTTTTCTCGAACTCGTAATTGCCTGCTGTACTTTGCTTAAAAACATGACCGAAAACTATAAATTCCTGGTCGTTGGCATATCCGCGGTATAATTTTAAAATAGGCTTCATGAAAATTTATAGGTTTAATAAGAGAGTACACATTCTATTTTACCTAAATTTATTCAAAAAAAAGGAAGAATGGAGGCCAAAAAGAAATTTTTGCTAATAATTAACCCTATTGCAGGCGGAAACGATAAGGCCGAACTGGTTGCGGCCACTAAGGAGTTTGCTAAGAATGAGAATATTGAGCTTATAGAATACGAAACTACAGGCGAAGATGACGAAACCAAAATAAGGGAACTTTATAACCAACACAAACCCGAACGTATGCTTGTGGCCGGGGGAGATGGCACCATTAAGATTGCCGCCGAAGCTGTAGAGCACCACGATGTTATTATTGGGGTGCTGCCTGCCGGGTCGGCTAACGGGCTATCGGTAGATTTGCAGCTGCCGAATGATTTGCAGGAGAATTTGCAGATTGCCTTCCATAACGATTATATAGAGATGGATATGGTGTGCATTAATGGTAAGAAGAGCCTGCATTTAAGCGATATTGGCGCCAATGCCGACCTTATTAAGAACTACGAGGGCGGAACTATACGCGGCAAGCTTGGCTACGCCCTACAGGCTATAAATACGTTAACCGACATGAAGGAGCCTTTTCAGGCGACAATCGTGGCGAATGATAAAACGTTACAAACAGAGGCCAGGATGATAGTAATTGCCAACACCCAAAAATACGGTACCGGCGTAACCATAAACCCTATCGGTATTATGGACGATGGCAAGTTTGAAATTGTGATACTTAAAAACCTCGACCTGCTTTTGGTGGGCAAAATAATGGCCGGCAATATGCCGCTGGAAGATACCGATGCTATTGAGATAATTAGTACCGATGCTGCTCTGATTACAACAAGCGTTCCGGTAAGCTTTCAGATAGATGGTGAATTTTGTGGCGAAGAAGACCGTCTTGAAATTATGATATTGCCTAAGCAAATGCGTGTAGCCGTACCCAAAGGCCTTACTTAAAAGGGCTGCGGGGTTTCCAGGCTATAACAGGGTCAAAATAGGTAAAAAACCTGCCCGTAAACAAATTAATTAGCGGGTTGGTGTGTTTAATAATACCGTAAACTTCTTCGGCTACAGCACCAACCGAGCTTTTAATTTCCATAGCCGAACGGGCGAAGATGATGTGCTTAAACTTCTTTTTTATAGCGTAGCTTACCATATCATACAGCATATTTAAGTACAACATTTTTTCTTTTTGGAGGGATGCATCATACCCTAAAAAATAGGTATCCATATCATGCCCGTTTTTTATCAGGGTATTAAAGCCAATAAGGTTATCATTTAAAAAATAGCCGTAAAACAAAAAGTTGTCGCCCAGCTGCTGTTTAAATACTTCGAAATGATTTTCGGGCAAATGAAACGTATTGAACGATGCATTGCCTGCCACGGTTAAATATAATTGATGGATACGGCCTTCGTGTTGCTTTATATCTGTTTTAGATAACTTTCTCTTCTCAATACCATCGGCTTTTTTGCGGGCGCGGTTGTATTGCGTGCGGTATTTGGTAGAAAGAGCGGCCACGTAATCGTCAATGCTAACCCAATTATCCCTTATGGTAAAAATCATGTTAGGCTGCGTGCAAAACGTATAATAACCTTTAAAACCGGCAGCTTTAAAGTTGGGGAGTTCGGCGGTGTTAAAATCTTTTATTGCCAGCAGGTTAATGCCAATGCCCTTGTTTTTATACTGCTTTTTTAATTCGGAAATAGCGCGCTTCAATAGTTGGAGACCTTCGGTTTCGGTAATGGAATCATTAAACAGGTAGGCATTTTGTCCCGTAAGGGTATTGTTGCCAATAACCAGCGTGTGCGATGTAAACCTCTTAAACAGGTAGTCCTTTATACAAAACGATTGTTTCTCTTCTACAAAAGTATTTACCCGGCTTAAGTCTATGTACTGTGCAAGGGCAATACCGCAAAGGGTGTTGTTTTTAAACAACCCAATAAAATGGCACTCCATATTGGGCGGTGCAGCATTTTGCAACACTGCGAGGTACGCCCGCGATAAAAATATATTGCTTTGCGCAAGGGCATCCCAACTGTGGGGCAGATCTGCTGGGTTGCTATAAATGCTAAGGGAGGTTTGCTGTGCCATAAAAAAATCTCCCCGTAGGGAGATTGCAAAGGTATTAATTTTCCCAGGCAGAAAGCACACCGCCCTGTAGTGTAAAGCATATTATAAAATAGCCAACGTTTATCCAGATGTATTTCCAGCTTTTATTCTCAAAAAGGCTGTTGGTGCCAATAATGGGAAGTGCCAGGAACAGGCCGGTCATGGCGCCGTGCAGCATACCGTGCTTAAACGTTCTGAAGGTAGCGCCATAATCGGCCATAAAAGCCGCGTACGATGGTTTTGCGGTATCTGCAAATGGCATACCGCCAATCATGCTCAGGGCACCAAACTGATGTACCACAATACCTTGCAGCATCATGGTAGCCATAGCAGAAAACAGGATGGTAAGGCCAAATATCTTAAACATATTGGCACTTTTGGCGGCATCGGCATTTACGCCGGCTTCGCGCATCCAGATGGTGCCAAAAACTTTTGGGTTGTACCAGATAAAGCCTACCGGCAAAACAATAAGGGTGGACACTAAATACGCCCATGGATTTACGAACATAGTATTTTGTTTTATGGTTTGTTAAAACAAAATTACTAAATTAATTGCCAGTGTGTTAAGTCGCTAATCTTTTTGGTGCAGGTAGTTTAAAAACCTCCAGAACGGCCTGCGTTTTAGGTAGGTAAAGTCGGTTTCGTTAGTATAAGCTTCGCGCTCAAAGCTAATGTTTCGGTACGCCAGTCTGCCATTACGGTATTTCAGCAGCCTGATATAATATTCTACAATATACCAGATGTAGAAGGGAATTATTAGCATTTCTAACTGCTGCCGCAAATGTATACGCTCATGGTTTAGCAGTACGGCATTGTTGGCGAGCCGGGCATCCCTCACAATAATAAAAGGGTACAGCGCTATTGCGGTATAACCCTGTGGTATTAAATATTTAGAGGTAATGACTATCATTATATGTAAAGTTGCTAAATTTGTGCGTATGAGCGACCAAATTTCGGGAAATAAATTAATAGAAGGCGAAGATTATTACCTATCCCCGGAAGGGTATAAGGTCTTTACCGAAAAATTTCATTTAAAAAGGGGCTACTGCTGCAAAAGCGGCTGCCGACACTGCCCGTACGGCTATGATAAAAAAACAGGAAATTTAAAGAAATAGTTGTTGGTTGCTGGTTGTCGGTTTTTAGAAGCGCCAACAACCAACAACCAACAACCAGCAACCAATAAATATGACTTTTCACGAACAAATACAAGAGGGCATACCGGCAGTTTTGCCACAGCCAAAACCGTATGACCCTGCTATAAACCACGCGCCTAAGCGTAAAGAGATACTTAGTGCCGACGAGAAAAAACTGGCCCTGCGCAATGCACTGCGCTATTTTGAGCCGCAGCATCACGCTGAACTTATTAAAGAATTTGCCGAAGAGCTGGAAACCTACGGGCGTATTTATATGTACCGCCTTCGCCCTGACTACAAAATGTATGCCCGCCCTATAGACGAATATCCGGGCAGGTGCGAGCAGGCTAAGGCCATTATGCTCATGATACAAAATAACCTGGATTATGCCGTGGCACAACACCCGCACGAACTTATTACCTATGGTGGTAACGGCGCGGTGTTTAGCAACTGGGCACAGTACAGGCTTACCATGAAATACCTTAGCGAAATGACCGAAGAGCAAACCCTTGCTATGTACAGCGGGCACCCTATGGGGCTGTTTCCGTCGCATAAGGAGGCGCCAAGGGTAGTGGTAACTAATGGTATGGTTATTCCTAATTATTCAAAACCCGACGACTGGGAGAAATTTAATGCGCTGGGCGTATCGCAATACGGCCAAATGACCGCCGGTAGCTATATGTACATTGGCCCGCAGGGCATTGTGCACGGCACTACCATTACGGTGTTGAATGGCGGACGTAAAATTGCCAAAAATGGCGAAGGCCTGGAGGGTAAAGTGTTTGTAACATCGGGTCTTGGTGGTATGAGCGGCGCACAGCCCAAAGCCGGTAACATTGCAGGCTGTATTACAGTTTGTGCAGAGGTTAACCCTAAAGCGGTAAACACGCGCCACAGCCAGGGCTGGGTAGACGAGGTTATTACCAATGCCGATGCGCTTGTAGAGCGCGTAAAATTAGCGAAAGCCAACAAAGAAGTTGTTTCGATAGCATACCAGGGCAACGTGGTAGAGGTTTGGGAAAAATTTGACGAAGCCAATATATACATCGACCTGGGCAGCGACCAAACGTCGTTACACAACCCGTGGGCAGGTGGTTACTATCCTGCCGGATTGAGTTTGGAAGAATCAAACAGGCTTATGGCCGAAGACCCTGCCGCTTTTAAAGATAAGGTGCAGGAGTCGCTGCGCAGGCAGGCCGATGCCATTAATAAACACACGGCAAAAGGCACCTACTTTTTTGATTATGGTAATGCCTTTTTACTTGAGGCATCGCGCGCAGGCGCCGATATTATGGCAGCCGACGGTATTAACTTTAAGTACCCAAGCTACGTACAGGATATTATGGGCCCTATGTGCTTTGATTATGGTTTTGGGCCGTTTAGGTGGGTGTGTGCTTCGGGCAAGCCCGAAGACCTGGCTAAGACCGATGCTATTGCAGCAGCCGTGTTAGAAGAAATGGCTACCACTGCACCAGATGAGATTAAGCAGCAAATGCAGGACAATATAAAATGGATTAAAGGGGCACAGCAAAACAAGCTTGTGGTGGGCTCTCAGGCACGTATTTTATATGCCGATGCCGAAGGCCGCATAAATATTGCCCGTGCCTTTAATAAGGCTATTGCCAATGGCGAAATTGGCCTTGTAATTTTAGGCCGCGACCACCACGATGTAAGCGGCACCGATTCGCCATACCGTGAAACGTCTAATATTTACGATGGCTCGCGCTTTACCGCCGATATGGCCATACAAAATGTTATTGGCGATAGCTTTAGGGGTGCTACCTGGGTAAGCATACACAATGGCGGCGGCGTAGGCTGGGGCGAGGTAATTAACGGTGGCTTTGGTATGGTTCTTGATGGTTCTACAGATGCGTCAAGGCGTTTAGAATCAATGCTTTTCTGGGATGTGAACAACGGTATTGCAAGGCGAAGCTGGGCCAGGAACGAAGAGGCCGTTTTTGCTATAAAGAGGGCCATGGAAAAAGAGCCGCTCTTAAAGGTTACCCTGCCTAACAGGGTAGACGATGCATTGCTGGATTAATAGCTCAAAAAGAGTGGTTGTATGCGAAGGGATGATGGTATTGCTATGAACAACTAATTCTATTTAAAATTATGAAGACAATAAAATTGCTCTCATTGTTATTTATTACTGCCGTTGCAGCGTCGTGCTCATCGGTAAGGGTAGCGTCGGATTATGATGATTCGGTAGATTTTACCCGCTTTAAAACCTACGGTTACCTTAAAGATGGTGTAGATAAGGCAGAGATATCAGACCTTGATAAAAAAAGGATATTTCGTGCCATTGATGCCGAATTGCAAAAGAAAGGCTTTACCAAAAGCGATAAGCCCGATGTGCTTGTAAATATTTTTACCAAAGCCACCAAAGATGTTAATGTAAACAATTGGGGCGGCGGTTATGGCATGGGCTTTGGCTACGGCGGCTGGGGACCCGGCTGGGGCTGGGGAGGCCCGTGGGGCTGGGGTGGTAACTATACATCGGTTAGCACATCTACCGAGGGTACGCTGTACATAGACCTTATAGATGCCACTAAAAAAGAACTGGTTTGGCAAGGTGTAGGATCGGGCGTTTTAACGCAGGACCGCAATAAAAAACAAGACCGCATAAACGAGTTTGTTGCCAAAATAATTGCAGAGTTCCCTCCGCAAAAAGAAAGCAAATAATCTTAGATTATTATAAGAGCCTCACACTGTGGGGCTTTTTTTGTTGGGGTATATTGGCGTATGTACGGTTTACCTGTTAAAAAGTGCCATACGCCGCAATTTTAAATTTGGGTGTAATTACAGTTGTACTTTTACAGTAGTAATAACATAAGAGGTTTGTTAATGGTTAAGATTTGTGATAAAATTTGATTTGTAGAACATTAATAAATTTAGTTTTCATAGTAAGTAAGGTTACTGTTGGTTGGTTATTTTAGCTTATTTATATTATTACTATTGTCATGGAGGAGCCACGCATTTTGCGTGGCTTTTCTTATTTTAAGTATTTTGTAATAGAAACTTTACTACATCAAAAATTAAAATATAAACTTTACGTTTTATTAATAATGTATGAGAATTTCGTAATTTTACGGGGTTACTAACACGCAATATATGAGTGCATCTTTTGAAAGCAACCCGCTTATAGACCGGTTGCCCAACCATTTAAGGCAGTTTATTAAACCGCAGGATTATACCGATTATACCCCTATAAACCAGGCGGTATGGCGCTATGTTATGCGTAAAAATGTAGACTACCTAAGCAGGGTGGCGCACAACTCTTATCTGGACGGACTTAAAAAAACCGGTATAGAAGTAGAGAACATACCCAGCATGTATGGTATGAACCGCATTTTGGAAGAAATTGGCTGGGCTGCCGTTGCCGTAGATGGTTTTATACCGCCTAATGCGTTTATGGAGTTTCAGGCATACAATGTGCTTGTAATAGCGTCAGACATCCGTCAGCTTGAGCATATAGAATATACACCTGCGCCGGATATTATTCACGAAGGTGCCGGGCATGCCCCTATTATTGCCAATCCGGAATATGCCGAATACCTTAGGCGTTTTGGCGAGATTGGCTGCAAGGCTATATCGTCGGCTAAAGATTATGAGATTTATGAGGCTATACGTTTGCTATCCATCTTAAAAGAAGCCGAGGGCACACCACAGGCCGATATTGATGCGATTGAAAAGCGCGTGGAAGATTTACAGAACGATACATCCGAACCATCGGAAATGGCACTTATACGTAACCTGCACTGGTGGACCGTGGAGTATGGCCTTATCGGCGAGATCGATAACCCTAAAATATATGGCGCAGGGCTGCTATCGTCTATTGGCGAGAGCGCCTGGTGCATGACCGATAATGTTAAGAAACTGCCGTATGATATTAATGCGGCTTACCAGAGTTTTGATATTACTAAGTTACAGCCACAGCTTTTTGTAACGCCCGATTTTGCCCACCTAAGCCTGGTGCTGGAAGAGTTTGCCAATAAAATGGCACTGCGTACCGGAGGATTATCTGGTGTTGAGAAACTTATACAATCTAACGCACTGGGTACTG
Organism: Flavobacterium subsaxonicum WB 4.1-42 = DSM 21790; assembly: GCF_000422725.1. GTDB lineage: Bacteria > Bacteroidota > Bacteroidia > Flavobacteriales > Flavobacteriaceae > Flavobacterium > Flavobacterium subsaxonicum. The sequence continues at coordinate 392,342 of NZ_AUGP01000017.1, read as the reverse complement.
TAGAGTTAAGCACCGGCATACAAATTAGCGGTGTATTTACCAATGTTATAGAAGAAGGCGGCAAACCCGTATACCTGCAAACCACGGGTAAAACAGCATTATCGTACCGTGAGAAAGAACTTGTTGGCCATGACACCTCCTACCATGCCGAAGGTTTTGGAAGCCCAGTAGGCAAGCTTAAAGGCATTAATCTGGCAATTGAAGATATGAGTCCGCGCGACCTAAAAGCCTACGATATTTACGAGGGGCTACGCGTAACGCTGGAGTTTGAGGGCGATATTACCGTAAGCGGAGAAATTATTACCGGTACGCGTAACCTTCAGGGCAAGATAATCATCATCAGCTTTAAAAATTGTACTGTTACCCATAACGATACCGTGCTGTTTATGCCGGAGTGGGGTATTTATGATATGGCTGTGGGCAAAAAAGTGGTTTCTGCTTTTTCCGGCCCGGCCGATGTTACCAGCTTCGACCTGGTTAACCATGTACCATCGAGCAAAACCATTAAGGCTGTAAAATCTGCCGAGAGAGAAGCCCTTGAGAGACTGTATCAAAATATTAGAAATATCAGGGAAGGTAAAGAGAGCAACCTGAGCATTGCCGAAACCTTTGCCCTGCTTAAACAGGAGCACCCTAACGACTGGCTGCTATCGGTAGAAATTGCCGAACTGCTGCACCAGCAAAATAATAATAACCTGTTGCAGGATGTAATTGCGCATCTTGATGCATTAAAAATAACAAGGCCTAAAATTGCCCACCTTATAGAGGGCGGCCTCGAACTTATATTTGAAAAAGAAAGCGTAAACTAAGATTGGGGCGCCATTGGTGCCCTTTTTTATGGACTGAATATTTTATAGTAAAACGTCTATAGATTTTTCGTTTACCGTTTCGCCATTATACTGTAGTTTCCAGCCCATGGTGTTGGTAAGTATCAGTATTTTAGATAACTCGCTAAGCAAACGGTTTTGGGCGTTGGTTTTTAGGGTAGATTTTTCTATTTTTTTTGCCAGGTTAGCCCTAACGGTTTTGTTTATCTTGTTATAATCTTCTCCGCTAAATTCGTTAAAACCATTTTGCTGCACATCATAAAACTTAAGGTCGGGGTTTATTTTAATCTCTTCTTTAGGAATGTTTTTTATGGTAATGGTTTTAGTAGTCTCATCAATATCATACTGAATCTGCCTTAGGTCGTACGACACCGTAACATCGGCATTAACCACCACAAGGGCTTTTTTCTCGAAAGAAACCATATTCAGTAAGTACTTCTGCTGGTCTTTATAGGTAAGCACTTCGCTAAAATGGCCTTCGGTAACAACCAGTTTGCCTACGTTAAGTATTTGCTGTTGTATAAGGGCAGTCTCTTCAATAGTAGTGCGGCCGTCGTCTTCCTTAAATTCGCAATACCTAAAAGCCAGGTAAATTGCTACAACTACCACAATACCAATTGCTATCTTTTTAACCATTTTTATTTTAAATGTAAGAAGATTTTGCCGAAAGCTGTGTTATAATTGGCTTAAAAAGTAATGTGCGGATGCTGTTTTTGCAAAGCCGTAACTTTATCGGCAAGCTTAGCCATAAAATCACGGTGCTGTATAGATTCTGGGTTAAAAGAGCGGTGCTGCAGGCCTTTTTGTATGGTGTCGGCCAGTTTCATGGTTTGCTGTGCTTCGGGGCCAATCCATGCATCGGTAAAGCGTTGCCAGATGTAGTCTACAGCCGTTTGGCTGGGGTGTAGCATATCCTGCGCATAAAAACGGTAATCGCGCAGCTCGTCCATCATAATTTCGTAAGAAGGAAAGTAGGAGCAGGTTGACAGTTGGCGGTTTACAGTTGTCAGTAAGGCACTAATCAGGTTGCTTTTGCTCAACAGGTTTTGAGTAAAGCCATCTTTAATGTGTCGCACGGGCGATACGGTGAATATAATATGCACGGCCGGGTTGGCCTTTTTAACCATGTCGATTATATTCTGAAGGCTTTGCGCTATGGCTGTAACCGATAGCAGCTCTTTTGTAAACTGTTTTTGGGGTACTTTATGGCAATTGGCCACCAGGTTGCCCGACGCTGTTTCGCGGTACACCCAGGCCGTACCCAAAGTAATAATAAGGTGGGTAGCGTTTTTAATTTCGGCATGCGCCGAAGTGGTTGCATTGTTGAGGTTGGCAAGCAGTTCGTGGGCAGTGGCAGCACTCAGGTCGGAATGTGCATCAAAGCAATGCCAGCGGTCTATATTGAAAAAGATATCAGCCTCAGTAAACGTTTTTTGGTTTAAGGCAAAGCCTGTAAATTTTTCTAACGCCAGCGGGTGAAATAGTATGCCAAAAGGGTTGGTGGTATTGTGCAATTTAAAATAATCGAACTTCTGGCCTATGTTTACCGCAAAGCAAGAACCCAATGACACAATGCGCGAATTGTAATCTATGGTAATACTGCCTTCGGCAACCGTTACAGGGGTGGTAAATTGCATAGCGATTATTTTAAGCAAAAATAAGTAAACAAATCGATAAAAAATAAAAGCCCTTCCGGTTACAGAAGGGCTTTGTAGTATTTGCTATTGCAGTAGTTAGTTGTTGTAAAAATACTGAGTGGTAATTATATCGCCATCCCAGTTTTCAACTTCTGAAACAGGGTAGTTGTCTGCATTATACTGGTAAGTATAAGTAGCACTGTAACCGCTATCTCCATCGTTTATAGATAACATTGTGTTTGGTCCGCCTTCAAGGTAAGCAAGGCTTGTGAATTCGTTACCAAATACATTTTTAAATGCATCGTTCTTATCGCTGTAAGTAAGTGTTTTAACAACCGGTGTTGTAGATCCGGCCGGTAAAAAAGAATAGCCGGTAAGGTTACCATTAGTGTAGGTAACAGTGCCTGCGCCTTTAAGCGTAGTCTGTGCAGTTTCGTCTCCGGTGTAAACTAAAGTGCTTACAGTACCATTGCTATTGTAGGTATAAGTAGTTTTTGTAACATCCCATGTAGTATCATCGTACAACTGTCCGTTAACTACCTGTGCAAGCTTACCATCAGTGCTGTAGCTGTAGTGGTTGTACTCGCTAAATTCGCCATCATAGTAATCTTCTTCTTTTACTAACTGGTTGTTGGTATATGTTAAATTACTAACATAACCTTGCTGATCTTGGATTTTTATTACTTTGTTGCCATCGTAAGTAACTGTGTAAGTGTTTGGAACGCCATCCATAGTTTCGATAAACGACGTTACAAGAGGCCCATCTGTAGTGGTATCCGGCGTTGTAGATGTTGCATCATCATCAGAACATGATGTCATTGTAAAAAGGGCGATAGCCGCAAGGGTAAAAAGTTTTTTCATGGATAGAGTAAAATTGGTTATAGATTATTCGTAAAAGTATTGGGTGGTTTTTGTACTGTCATCATCAAAAGAAAGAACATTTACTGTAGGGTAGTTGTTAGAATTGTAGGTATACGTATTTGTAAAATTATTATTACCTTCATCGACAGATGTTAGAATGTTATTAACGCCGTCTTCGGGTATTGTCAGGTTTATAGCATCTTGCCCAAGAACATTTCTAAATGGGTTATTTTTGTCATCATAGGTAAAGTTGTTTACTTCCGTTCCGTATGAAGATGTAAAAGCATGTTGTATAATATTACCGTTTGATAACGTTATAAGGCCGGTGCCATCTACGTCTGTTTGAGACGTTAAATCGCCCCATGTTTCAAGAGTGCTTATGGTGCCATTTGCATTGTAAGTAAACGTGGTTTTTTCGGCATAATCTTCATACATAATTTTCCAGTAATACGTTATTAGTTGTCCGGCTGAATTATATACAAATTCTTCTTTCTTGATATAACCTTCGTCATTATACTCAATAGCTACCAAGTGATTGTTGTTGTCATAAGACCTCACTTCGGTAGTTCCATCAGATGATTCTGCAGAAACAAGCTTGTTGCCGGTATAAGTATATGTTGTTGTAATAACACTTCCATCAAAAGAATCCGTCTCAATGGTTTTTTTAACGAAAACAAGAGACTCTTCAGGGTTGGTAGTTGTTGATGTAGCATCATCATCAGAACATGATGCAAGTGTAAACAAGGCGATTGCCGCAAGGGTAAAAATTTTCTTCATTCGTGGGATTTTGGGGTATGTTAATTAATTGTATAAATAGTTTGTAGTAGTTTGGTTGCCGCTGCTTATTTCTGTAACAATAGCAGTTTCGGGAAAATTAGCAGCATTGTAAACATAAGATGCCGACCTGATGTTTTGCGTTTGGCCGAAAGAAGTAAGTGTTTCTGACACAAAATTTTCTGATGATGTTATTGCAGTAGCGTTTGTTGCAAAATAAATTTTATCGAAACTGGTAACATTTTTAAATGGGTTGTTTTTGCCGTCGTATGTAAACAAACGGGTGGCTATATGCGCAGCCGTTGTACCGTTTGCAGGAATATTTATTTCGATTTTATCGGAATATATTTTTCCATCATGTACAAAATTGTTTATTGTAGTTTCTGTTGCACCCGAATACAAAGCGTATGATATAGATCCGTCTGTATTATTGGTGTAATTATATTTTTGAAACTGCCCTGACTCATAATTTAGTACAATATATCTAACTAATTTATCAGCCGAATACTCGAAGTATTTTTTATATAATATAACTCCTTGCTTGCCAAAACTCTGCCACTCAGAAATTAAGTGTCCGGTATATACTATAGTTTCATGTGTTCCTCCCGGAGTACGAATATCAACCAGGTGGTTGCCATCGTAATTTAACTGGTAATTATGAGTGCCTTCGGCATCAGTAATTATAATTTTTTTTACCAGCACATTGCTGTTATCGTTAACTGCCATAGGTGTTACATTATCATCTGAACATGATGCAAGTGCAAAAAGGGCGATTGCCGAAAGGGTAAAAAGTTTCTTCAATTGGGGGAGTTTTAAAGCATATTAAGAAATTGTTAATAAAACGCAAAAGTGGTAAAGTTTATCGGACTAACCTAATAAACATTACCACTTTTAAGAAATATATTTTACGCTTTACCTCAGGAAATCTGCGGCTTTAGCCAGTGCTTCGGGTATGCCGGCCTCGTTTTTGCCACCTGCGGTTGCAAAAAACGGCTGGCCACCGCCACCACCTTGTATGTATTTGCCCAGTTCGCGCACTACCTGCCCGGCATTTAAGCCTTTAGCAGCTACAAGCTCTTTAGATACATAGCAGGTTAGCATGGGTTTACCGGCTTCGGCAGTTGCCAAAACAATAAACAGGTTGGTGCCAAGGTTGCCCAGCTCGTAAGCAAGGTCTTTAGCGCCGGTAGCATCCAGGTCTACCTGTTTGGCTAAAAACTGTACACCGTTAATTTCCTGCAGTTCTGCAGCCAGCTCGCCTTTAAGGTTCTTGGCCTTATCGCGAAGCAGTTGCTCCAGTTGTTTTTTAAGCCTTGCGTTCTCATCCTGTAAAGACACTACTGCTTTAAGCGTGTCCTGCGGGTTTTTTAGGGCCGACTTAATTTCGTCCAGCGCTTTTTCCTGTGCGGCAAAATGGTTTTTAACCGCATCGTTAGTAATGGCCTCTATACGACGGATACCCGCCGCTACAGCGCCTTCGCTAATAATTTTAAAGAACCATATATCGGCCGTGTTTTTAACGTGCGTACCACCGCAAAGCTCCATGCTGTTGCCAAATTTAATGGCACGAACGCTGTCGCCGTACTTTTCGCCAAAAAGGGCCATAGCACCTTCTTCCACCGCTTGCTTAAACGGAATGTTGCGCCTTTCTATAAGGGGCAAATGCTCCTGTATGCGTGCGTTTACAAAGTCTTCTACCTGTTGTAGCTCTTCATCGGTAACTTTAGCGTAGTGCGAAAAGTCAAAACGCAGGTAATTGGCATTAACCAACGACCCCTTTTGCTCTACGTGCGTGCCCAAAATGCTGCGAAGCGCCTGGTGCAGCAGGTGGGTGGCCGAGTGGTTGCTTTCGCTATCCTGCCTTACCTTAGCGTTAACGGTAGCTGTAAAACTACCTGCTACGTTTTCAGGAAGCTCGGTAGTGGTGTGTATTATAAGGTTGTTCTCTTTTTTGGTATCCAGTATTTCAATCGACTCGTTAATAGACTTAAGCACCCCACGGTCGCCTACCTGGCCACCACCTTCAGGATAAAAAGGGGTAGCATCTAAAACTATTTGGTATAGTACACCATCTTTAGCCGAATCTACCTTACGGTAGCGGGTAATCTTAACTTCGTTTTCAAGCTGGTCGTAGCCAACAAAGGTTTCGGTGTTACCTTCAGTTAAAATAACCCAGTCGCCTTTAGCTACCTCGTTGGCACCACGAGAGCGTTCTTTTTGTTTTTTAAGCTCGGCATCAAAGCCTTCCTTATCATAAGTAAAACCGTTTTCTTTAAGAATTAAAGCTGTAAGATCTTCAGGGAATCCGAAAGTATCATACAGTTTAAAAATATAGTCACCAGCTATTTCCAACTTCTGTTTTGAAAGTTGTTCAGTATGAGAGATCATCAAATCATTCAGTAATATCAATCCTTGGTCTAACGTCCTTAAGAAAGAAGCTTCTTCTTCCCTGATTACATTAGTAACAAGGCTTTGCTGCGATTTGATCTCGGGGAAGAAATCGCCCATTTGTGCCGCAAGTACCGCAACCAGTTCGTTTATAAACGGCTCTTTGGTATTTAAAAAGGTAAAGCCGTAACGTATGGCCCTCCTTAAAATGCGGCGTATTACATAACCCGCACCACCGTTAGACGGCAGCTGCCCATCGGCAATAGCAAAGGCCACTGCACGAACGTGATCGGCAATAACGCGTATGGCAATGTTAACTTTCTCCTCTTCGGCATTAGCTGCCTTAGAATTATATTTAGTACCCGTAATGCTTTCTATCTTTTGTATAAGCGGGGTAAAAACATCGGTATCATAATTAGACTGTACACCCTGCAAAACCATGCAAAGGCGCTCAAACCCCATACCGGTATCTACGTGTTGTGCAGGCAGTTTTTCTAAAGATTTATCGGCTTTACGGTTAAACTCCATAAATACGTTGTTCCAAATCTCTACAACCTGCGGGTGGTCGTTATTTATAAGGTCTTTGCCCGGCACAAGTGCTTTTTCTTCGGCAGAACGGATGTCTACGTGAATTTCAGAACACGGCCCGCACGGCCCCTGGTCGCCCATTTCCCAAAAGTTATCTTTTTTGTTACCTAAAAGTATGCGGTCTTCGGCTATAAGGCCTTTCCATATATCATACGCCTCCTGGTCAAAAGGCACGTTTTCTTCGGGGCTGCCTTCAAACACGGTAACATATAAAATATCTTTAGGTATCTTGTAAGTTTCGGTAAGCAGTTCCCACGCCCAGTTAATGGCTTCTTTTTTAAAGTAGTCGCCAAAGCTCCAGTTGCCCAGCATTTCGAACATGGTGTGGTGGTAGGTATCAAAGCCTACATCCTCCAGGTCGTTGTGCTTGCCGCTAACGCGAAGGCATTTTTGGGTATCGGCAATACGCTTGCTCTTTGGGGTACCGTTGCCAAGAAAAAATTCCTTAAACTGCGCCATACCACTGTTGTTAAACATTAGGGTTGGGTCGTCTTTGGTAACAATAGGTGCAGACGGAACTATTAAATGGCCCCTGTCCTGAAAAAATTGCAGGAATTGTTTCCTGATATCCTGAGATTTCATGCCGCTGAAAGTTTGTTTTATGATGTTATTTTTAACACTAAATTGCCGTTACGAACGAAAAAGCAGACAAAAAACAGTAACATTTATTACATTTGTCCGTTTATGGTTTATACTTGCACCGCAAGGCATTTTTATGTAAGGTGCAAAAATAGGATAATTTAGCAACATGGCGAAGGTAAAATATTATTACGATCCCGAAAACCTGGCGTTTACCAAAATAAAGACCAAAAAGGGCCGTAAAATTGGTGTTATAGTGCTGTTTTTAGTGGCAGCGGCATTGTTTGGTTTTTTGTGTTTTGTGGTGTTACTTAACACTCCGTTTTTTGAAACACCTAAAGACAGGCTGCAGGCCCGCGAAATTGAGTACATGAAACTGCAATATGAGGTTTTAAACCGCAAGAGTGCCCTTATGGAAGAAGCCCTTAGCAGTGTAGAAGACCGCGACAACAATGTATACCGCACCTATTTTAACAGCGTGCCCATTACAGATGAGCAGCGCAAGGCCGGCTTTGGCGGGGTTAACCGCTACAAGGGGCTCGATAATTATGATAACTCTGAACTGGTTAAAAATACTACACGCAGGCTCGATGTTTTGTCTAAAGAGCTGGTTATACAATCTAAATCGTTAGACGAGATTGCCAAACTGGCTAAAGATAAAGCCAAGCTGCTTACCGCAATACCGGCCATACAGCCGGTTAAGAACGAAGATTTGCGCCACATGGCATCGGGCTTTGGCTACCGGAGCGACCCTTTTACCAAGATACGTAAATTTCATGCCGGCATGGATTTCTCTGCACGTACAGGCACGCCCATTTATGCCACCGGCGATGGTGTTGTTACCGTGGCCGATGCCAACTCATCGGGCTATGGCAACCACATTGTAATAAGGCACGGTTATGGTTATGAGACGTTATACGGCCACATGAGCAAGTATAAGGCAAGGGCGGGGCAAAAGGTTAAGCGTGGCGATATTATTGGTTACGTGGGCAGCACCGGCCGCAGCGAGGCGCCCCACCTGCATTACGAGGTGCACAAGAACGGCACGGTGGTAAACCCGCTAAATTTTTATTACGGAAACATTTCTGCTAAAGAATACATTTTAATTTCTAAATTAGCTAACCAGGAAAACCAATCTTTAGATTAATGCATTTAGACCTGCCCGAAAAACGATACTACAGCATTGGCGAGCTTGCCACGGCTTTTAATGTAAATGCATCCCTTATCCGGTTTTGGGATAAGGAGTTTGATGTGCTTAAGCCTAAAAAAAACGCAAAAGGTAACCGCATGTTTACGCCCGATGATGTAAAAAACCTGCAGCTTATTTACCATTTGGTTAAAGAGCGCGGCTTTACGCTGGATGGTGCAAGGGTGCACCTTAAAGAGGGGCAGAAAAAAACTATGGATAAGTTTGAGATTATTCGTAAATTAGAAGCTATAAAAACCAGCTTAACAAATATTAAAAACGAACTTTAAAAAAACATAAAATGAAAAAGTGGTTAATACCCGTAATTATTATTGTAGCTATAGTGGCAATTGTAGGTTTTTGGGCGGTAGGCATTAAAAATGGCGCCATACCTAAAAACCAGGCGGTAGGCAAGGCATGGGGTAATGTAGAAACATCGTACCAGCGCCGTAACGACCTTATTGGCAACTTAGTTAAAACCGTAGAGGGTGCTGCTAATTTTGAAAAAGGTACACTAACCGCAGTTACAGAGGCAAGGGCCAAAGCAAGTTCTATACAGGTAGATGCTGCAAACGCAACGCCAGAGCAATTAGAGGCTTTTGGTAAAGCACAGGCAGGCGTACAGTCTACTTTTGGCAGGTTGCTTGCTACAGTAGAAAATTACCCAACGCTTAGGGCTAACGAAAACTTTTTAAAGCTGCAGGACGAACTGGCCAGTACCGAAAATACCATCCAGACCGCCCGTACGCGCTTTAACGAGAGTGTGGAGGAGTATAATAATTATATACTAAAATTCCCTAACTCGTTATTTTTAGGCAACTATAAAGAAAAACCATTCTTTAACTCTGTTGAAGGTGCCGATAAACCGGTTGATGTAAACTTTAATATTAAGTAACCCATGTCTGACCAAGCTGATTTTTTAACCCCTGCCGATGAAGAAGCGATTATTGATGCTATAAAGCAGGCCGAAAAAAACACATCGGGCGAGATACGGGTGCATATCGAAAACATAACAGAAAAACCTCCGCTTGAAAGGGCACAGGAGGTTTTTCATGTTTTAGGCATGGATGCTACAATAGCCCGTAACGGTGTTTTGTTTTATGTTGGTGTACAAAGCCGCGCCTTTGCCATTATTGGCGATGAGGGCATTGATAAAGCGGTTGAAGCCGATTTTTGGGATTGTACCAAAGATGTGGTTTTGGGCCATTTTAAAGAACAACGCTTTAAACACGGGCTGGTAGAGGGTATACTTAGGGCGGGCGAACGCCTTAAGCAGTACTTTCCGTATGCTGATGACGATAAAAACGAATTGCCCGATACAATATCAAGAGGATAATGAAAAAAATACTTAGGTTAAGCCTGTTATTGCTTGCAATAAGTTTGCTTTTTACGCAAAATGCCTTTGCGCAGTTTGAAATTCCGGAAAAACCCAGTTTCCAGACCAGTGTGTACGACTACGCCAAGATATTGTCGGCTACAGAAAAAACCGACCTGGAGCAAAAACTGGTGCGCTACAGCGATAGTACGTCTACCCAAATTGTAATTATTACCGTGCCTACCATTAATGGCGAGAACATTGGCCTGCTAACGCCTAAATGGGCGCAGGAGTGGGGCATTGGCCAGGCTAAGGAAGATAACGGCGTTTTGATATTGCTTGCCGAGAAGGAAAGAGAGATATGGATTTCTCCAGGCTACGGTGTAGAAGACCGCCTTACAGCCGGGCAGGTGGGCGAAATGACCCGTAAGGTCATTATCCCCGAATTTAAGGCCGGTAGCTACTATAATGGCCTTGATAAGGGTACCGATGCTATTTTTCAGATGCTTTTGGGCAAGTACAAAGGCGAACGTAGGGGCGGAGACGGTAAAGAGAGCGATGGCCTGGGTGGCGGCATTGCCATATTTGTTATTATATTCATTATCATAATTATAGCACTAATATCCCGCAGGGGTGGCGGTGGAGGCGGCCGTGGTGGTTTTGGCGGTAATAACCGTGGTAATGATTTTGGATCATCCCTGCTTACCGGTATACTTTTAGGAAGCATGGGCCGTGGTGGCTTTGGCGGCGGAGGTTCTTCAGGCGGTGGCGGCTTTAGTGGCGGCGGCGGTTTTGGAGGTGGCTTTGGTGGCGGCGGATTTAGCGGCGGCGGATCTGGCGGAAGCTGGTAGGCGAAAGATGATATTCAGAAGTAAGATAATAGAAGATAGATAATAGACTTTAGAATTTAGATTTGAGATTCCAGAATTGAGATTCCAGAATTGAGATAATAGATTTGAGATTTGAGAATTGAGATTTGAGAATTGAGAATTCAGATTTTAGAATTGAGAATTGAGAATTGAGAATTCAGATTTGAGAATTCAGATTTGAGAGCTAAAAATTGAAAATCCAAAAGTGAAAATTTCAGATTTGGACTTTAAACTTTATGACTTTATAAACGTTCGGCTTTAGATGTCAATCTCAGAGTCCGAAAGTGAAATATTAGGCTGCATTTTGTGCAGCCTTTGCTTTTTTATACCAGTGTAAAAATCTCGAATTCTTTATTTATTTCATTTATAAAATAAGAGGGGTAAATACCCGTTCGGGTAAAAAAGGCCTTGCTAAAATGTTGCGCCGTACTAAAGCCTGATTCTGCTGCAAGAGCCTTAATGGTGTAATTGCGGTATTTGGGCTGCGTTTTTAAAAGTGTTACTATATAGTCGATGCGCAAATCGTTTAAGTAGGTGATATAGTTCTTGTTACGGTAATAGCTAACCACCTTAGAAAGGTAGTTGGTGTTGGTGCTAAATGCCGAAGCAAGGTTAACAAGTGTAAGGTCTTTCTGTAAAAACTTGTGTTGGGCCTCAAATTTTTCAAGGTTTTTTAGCAATGCCGCAACCACTTCGGGGTTAATATCGGGTTTTTTGCTCTCCGGCCGTTGTGCCACAATGTCCGATTCGTCCTGTTTTTCTTTCTCTTCATGGCTGGCCATCAGCTCTTCAAACTTTTGTCGGTACAGGTACTGGTTCTTATAGTACCTGTATAGTAATACCATTATCAGTACAAACAATACCGCAACCACTATGTATAAAATGGTTGTAGTAGCTTCTTTACCAGCTAATTGCTGTTCTATCTTCTTTTTGTCGTACACTAAAGTGCTGGTGTCAAACTCCCTGTGCATTTTACCGGACAGGTACTTAAAATTCTGGTTCAAAATACTATCGGCCTTTATCAGCTTATTGATGTAATGCAACTGTATCTTGGTGTCGCCCAGGTTTTTATAGTGGTTAATGAGTATCTCCAGGTTCTCCCTAAGGTCGGGCCTAATGTATTGTTTATCAGTAAATATGCGGTCTACCTTTCTAAAGTAAGTCATTGCCTTATCGTTATCGCCAAGTGCGGCGTAGCTTTTACCAATATAAAAGTAGCTGGAGCTTTCGTTGGCAAAATCGTTATTGGCAACCATATCCGGTAACGTGCTGTTTAGCGCCTCTATAGCCTTGTTGTACTGCTTTTTATAGTATTGGTTAATACCTTCAGAATGTTTAAAAAAAGCAGGCATGTGGGTGTTCTTCAGTCGGTTGCATTCTGTAAGGCCCAAAGTAGTGGTGGCCGTGCACTGATTGTAGTCGCCCTTGCGGTTATAGCACAGGCTTAGCGAATGTAACGAGCTGAGGTAGCCACCGTTACTGTTATAATCGTTGGTTTTAGAGTAGTAGCTGCAGGTTTCTTTGTAAAGTGCAATAGCTTCATCATAAAAGCCAAGGTAGAGTTTAATATGGGCTATATAAAACTTCGATTCGTACTTAAGGTTGTCGTCTTTAGAGTCTTTAAGATTGTCGTAAGCAAAAATATAATTGTCTAAAGCATTGGTATAGTGCTTTCTATATTGATATAATATCCCCTTGGTTAAATACGCCGACCCGATTAGATCTGTATTATCGGTTTTTTTTGCGGCGTTAAGCATCTTATCGGCATAAAAAAGGTCTTTTTTAGTGTCTGATAATAATGCCATATTCTTATAGGCATTTACTATTTTTTGACGGTTATCTTCTTTAACTGCCTTGTTTAGATAGGCATTAAGGTACATCCACTGGCGCAGGCTGTCGTTTGCGTACACATCTATCTGTTCATCCAAATAATCATAAGACCTGTTTAACAGGGTATCGTTCTGGGCACTAACCCTATGGCAAAATACTACACAGAGTAACAGGGAAATATAGAGGTAGTTTTTAATCATACTTATGTAATAAATAAATTTTTTAAGTGGCTATAGCCCTCGTTTAGCCTCTTAAAAAGCGTTGCTACCGTAAATATAAATCATTAGCGGCAATGTTTAAAGCGTATTGTTTGAACTTTGAATTAAGTATTTGAATATTAAATAAATAAAGATAATTTTTAGAGGGTGTAATTCGCGAATTCGTAGTCTCTAATTCGCGAATTGCATATTATAATGTTTGTGGGCGCATTATGCATGCAATAGTTTTGGCAATGTAATCAGGGGTTAAAAGCTGCCCCGGTTACAAAGAAAAGTTCTCTTACCCGGGAAAGAAAAGAACTGGAAAATTTAACCAAAACCTTTAGTACCATGAAAAAATTTTCATTAGCGGTAGCGTGTTTTTCTTTTCTTTTAATGTCATGCAGTTCAGATGATAACGCCCTGACTGCCGAAACTGTGAACCAAAGCAATTTTATAAACCCCAATGCGGGTAACAGGACTGTAACCGACCCTAAAAACTTATCTAATGTGTATGATGGTGCCGGCAAGATGCATGCCGAAATATTAGACGAATACCTTGACCACTTTACGCCAACAAGCGTGCTCTCTACGGTAATATATGATGTAGAAGACACTTCAGACGGTAATAGCAGCTTTACGGCTATAAGCAGCACATATAGTGGTATTACAACTACTGCATTATCTAATGTGATAAGCAATGCAACAACACCGTCAACCATTATAACGGCCACTACAAATACAAGTACAAGAGGTAGAAACAGGCTGAAAGATTTTACCGATATGCTGCCCGGCTTTGAAACGGCCGATTTTGACGATGTTTACGATGATATTGTTGACTTTGAAGCCTCTATTATTGCCGATACCCTGCTTACCACAGCCGATAAACAGTTGATACTAACTACCACCTCTATTGCCCGCTACGGCATATCGTATGCTAAAGACAGAAACAGGGGCTGGGTTAAAACGCAGAGCAGTATTGTAGGGGCAATAAGTGGTGCAAATACTAACACGGCTACCGCGGTAATAACATCTGTTGCTGCCGGCGCTGCCGATTAAATCCTTACTATTATGAAATTTAACTATGTATTTTCTTTTATACTTATAGTTGCTAATGTTACCAGCCTCTATTTAATTATAGACCTGTCTAATTATGACGAACTTGTAAGTTACCTGCAAAACGGCAGCCAAAAGTTGCAAAACCCACGGCAAATTGCTTTTGTATTTTTTGTTACCTGCATGGCCAACCTCCTGTTTGTGTCGGCAATGGTAATGAAGAGCATCGTATTTTCCGGCGGGGTTAAAAAAGTTAGTATGCGTTTATAGCCACATGTCCCCGGCTATAGGGCATAAAAAAGGCTGCATAATTGCAGCCTTTTCTTGTTTTTTAGAACCACCAAAAGGGGCTATCGTTACCTTCTTTCTTAGCGCCAATTTTATCTAATTTAAAAGTTAGCGAGAACATTACGTAGCGTTTTAGTACCGTATTTTCCTGGTCTACAATGGTTGTGGCACTTAGTGTGCGCGATGTTGCCTGGTTCTGGTTAAGTAAATCGTATACTTTTACTTTAAATAACAGCCTGTCTTTTAAAAAGTTATAGCCAAGGCTGCTGTTCCATAAATAGAAATCTTTTTTAAAGCCATCGCCAATTTGCGAGTTGTAGGTGTAACCAAAATCGTTACCAAAAACAATATGTTTAGGCCAGTAGCTTGTGGTTTGCAGTTTTACTTTATGAACAAAATTAGAAGCATGCGATATCTGGTAGTTGTTATAATCGTACTGGCGGTAGGTGTAGCTGTAGGTTGGGTTAATGGTTAGCAGTTCGCCATACTCGTAAGTAAAGCCCATGACAGGTGATAATCTCAGCACCTTAGAATCGAACATAGTACTATTTAAAAAACCTTTATTAGCAGCAAAGGCTGTGGTAAAGCCAAGGTTAAACCTGAAGGTGTTAGCTTCTTTTTTAATGGTTTTGTGCCAAGTACCACCAAACCAGGCGGTGTATGTATCGCTAATGTTTACATACGTTGTGGTGCTTTTGGCACTCTCGTCTACGGTTGTAGAGGTTAATATAGCCTTGTCATCATAATTACCCCCTGCATAAATGCTATAGCCTGAACGCGTTGCATAATCAAAATCGCGGAAGCTTACATACATACTGTGATAACGACGCGGATCTAAGTCAGGATTACCAATGTAAGTATATAGCGGATTACTGATGTCTTCTACCGGCAATACCTGGTTGGCCTGCGGAAACTCTACAGCATAGTTATAATTCATGTAGATGCTTTTAGATTTAGCTATCTGGTAGTTAGCCTGCATATCGGCATACGGCAATACATAATTTTTATTAAAGGTATATTTATCGCCAAGATAATACGAGTAGTTGTCGAATTTGGTAATCTGCGTACCACCTTCTACACTTAACCAAAGCTTGCTTTTTTCTATAGTAAGACCGGCACTGGGCAAAAAAGTATTGGTATTAGAAACCAATCGGTTAGAAAGCAAATCGTTGTAAGCAGTGTACCCACCGGTAGCTTCGTCGAAATCAAAACCATCACGGTCGTTCACTTTTTTGTCAAGCAGGTAATTACCGCTCACTTTAATTTTAACCGAATCGGCTATGGGTTCAAAATACTGTAGCGTAAGGTTATAATTGTCTTCGGTCTGCCTGTTGTACCTAATTTGGTTACGGATGTCGGTTGCAACAGTTTGCGCCCCTGTGCCATCGTAAGAGTAGCTGTTGGTGGTAGACTGGTTAAGCTCAGATCCGTCGTCTTTTTTATTGTTGTTGGTAAAAGTGGCGCTAATCATCCTGCCACGTTTGTTTAACGATTTGTAGTAGTTAAAGTTATTGCTAAAGCCGTTATTATCGTTTTCATCATACGTAGTTCCCTGGCTGTCATTTAGCAGCCTTTCGTCGTTAAGCCTTTGCGAAAAACGTGTTGTAGTATTGCGCACCTGAGAGTTTGCTTTTGTGAATTTTGGTGCAAACCAAATGCCCGATGTTGAGTCTATTTTAACATTAAATTCGCTGCTAAAATTGTGCGCATATTTATTGTTTCGGGTAGTTGAGGCAGATTCTGTTATAAAGCTCTCGTCTAACGTGTTGCCGGACTCATCGGTGGTAGTAGGTAAAAAATTTGTTGTTTTAGTACGGTTGTCGTTATCTGTATCGGCACTGGTGTAAAAATAACTGGCACTGCCATCGGTACCTTTTTTAACTTCGTCGGCGTAGTTAAGGCCCACCATATTAGAGGTTGTAATACCGCTGCCACCGCCGCCAAACTGCTGTCCATTGATACTTACACCTCCATTATCATCGGTGTAAACCGACATATTCCTGCCGCCACCCATGCTGTCAAAAATCTCGTTCATACTAAAGCCGCTGGTATTAATATTGTTGGATGATGCCAACAGGCTTACTTTTCGTGCACCTTTAAAGTAGTTTACAAGCGCACTGCTCTCGTAACGTTTATCGCTGCCGTAGCCGCCCATAACCTTGCCAAACATGCCTTTGTTCTTTTCTTCGTCTATGGTAAGGTTAATACTGGCGTTATCGCCACTGGCTTTCTGGCCGGTAAGCTCTTCCGATTTTGTTTTGGTATCAGTAACCTGAACCTTTTCTATAATATCGGCAGGCAGGTTTTGCAGGGCAATCTTACCGTCTTTGTCAAAAAACGGCTTGCCGTTTACCAATATTTGGTTTACCTCTTTACCGTTTACGGTTATCTTGCCTTCATCATCAATATCTACACCCGGTAGTTGTTTAAGCAGGGCTTGTACGTTGGCATCGGGGCGCACTTTAAATGATGCTGCATTAAACTCCAGCGTGTCCGATTTTATCCTGATAGGGGGTATCTCGCCCTGTATTACCACCTCGTTAAGATTAGTCGACTGGTCTTCCATTTTAAGGGTGCCAAAATCTTTACTTTCGGTAAGTTTGTCAAACTGTTGTTTGTAATCGGCAAAGCCAACGTACGATATTTTAAGAAAAACAGGCTTGTCGATACTCTTGGTTTTAAGTTCCCAATTACCGTTTTTATTGGTAATGGTGTAGTCTACCATCGATGAGTCTTTTACCGATGTTATGTAAACCGTTGCAGATTCGAGCGGAAAGTTATCAGGGCCGGTAATTTTTCCTTTAAGGGTAATTGTTTGGCTAAAACTAAATGTGGTACAGGCTAAAAATAAAAATAGCGTAAAGATTTTGTGCATGTAAGTAAGGTGTTGGTTATAGTAAGGTTAAACCTATAAACAGCTAATTTTCTGTTTTAGTATAGAGCCTGCTATAGTATAGTCGGACTTTTAAGAAAAAAGTTACAGTTTTTTGGTGTTTATATTTAAAAACCGACTAAGTATTTGGTTTAATAGCTTTTGTGAAGGGATATACAAACAAAAAATCCTGAAAGTAAGCTTTCAGGATTTTGATTTATAGTTGTTGAACTATTATTTCTGACGGAAATAGATATCTATAGGCACGCCTGAGAAGTTGTATATTTCGCGCATTTTATTTTCAAGAAAACGCTTGTAAGGCTCTTTAACATACTGTGGCATGTTACAGAAAAACACAAACTGAGGGGTAGGGGTTGGCAACTGCATGCAAAATTTAATTTTTACATACTTACCTTTTAATGCCGGTGGCGGCATAGCCTCTATAATTGGTAACATGGTTTCGTTAAGCTTAGAGGTGGCAATACGCTGCTTACGGTTTTCGAAAATCTCTACCGCAGTTTCAAGCCCTTTAAGTAAACGCTGTTTGTTAATGGCCGATACAAACAGGATAGGCACATCGGTAAACGGTTGCAGCTCTTCGCGAATTTTACGTTCGTAATCGCGGGTACTCATGGTGTCTTTTTCTACAAGATCCCATTTATTAACCAGGATTACTACGCCTTTGCGGTTTTTTTCAGCAAGCCAAAAGATACTTTGGTCCTGGCCTTCGAAGCCACGGGTGGCATCTATTACAAGGATTATAATATCGCTGTGCTCAATAGCCCTAACCGATCGCATAACCGAATAAAATTCCAAATCTTCTTTAACCTTTGCCTTACGGCGGATACCGGCGGTATCTACAAGGTTAAACTCAAAACCAAAACGGTTGTACGTAGTATCAATAGCATCTCTGGTAGTACCGGCAATATCGGTTACAATATAGCGGTCTTCGCCAATAAGCGCATTAATAATAGACGATTTACCTGCATTTGGGCGGCCTACAACAGCAAAACGCGGCAATGCAACAGCATTTTCATCGGGTGCTACAGCCTCCGGTAAAAGTTTAACCAGGGCATCCATAAGGTCTCCGGTACCGGATCCGCTCATACCTGCAATAGTATAATAATCGCCAAGGCCAAGGTTATAAAACTCAAGAGCGTCTTTCTCGCGCATAGAGTTATCTACCTTATTAACAGCCAAAAGCACTGGTTTGGTTACTTTACGAAGCAGTTTTGCCACTTCGTCGTCCATTGGGGTAATACCCTCTTCAACGTCAACCAAAAATATAATTACATCGGCCTCATCGATGGCCAGTTCTACCTGGCGGCGAATTTCGGCTTCAAAAATATCATCAGATCCTTTAATATAACCACCGGTATCTATAACCGAAAATTCTTTCCCGTTCCATTCACTCTTACCGTAATTCCTATCGCGCGTAACACCACTAACAGAGTCTACAATAGCTTCTCTGCGCTGTATCAGTCGATTAAAAAAGGTAGATTTCCCCACATTTGGGCGTCCTACTATGGCTACGATATTATTCATTAGCTTATTTTAAATTTTTGCAAAAGTAGTGTTTTTGTTTAAAGTTTCAGGTTTAAAGTTTAAAGTTCTGAGTGGCAACATGAAACCTGAAACTTTAAACATGAAATTTAATGCTTTTCTACTTATTTATTGTTGTATCCAAAGCGCCTTAGCTGGTAGCTGTTGCTGCGCCAGTCTTTGTTAACCTTTACAAACATTTCTATGTGTATTTGTTTACCAAAGAATTTTTCAAGGTCTTCGCGGGCCTGGATGCCTACTCGTTTAATGGCTGCCCCTTTGTGGCCTATAATAATGCCTTTCTGGGTTTCGCGCTCTACCATAATCACGGCGCGTATGCGTATAATGTTGTCGTCTTCTATAAACTCTTCGGTTTCAATCTCTACCGCATAAGGTATTTCCTTATCGTAGTTTATAAGTATTTTTTCGCGAATAGTCTCATTTACAAAAAAGCGTTCGGGCTTATCTGTAAGTGCATCTTTAGGATAATAAGGAGGCGACTCCGGTAATAACTCTAATATGCGGTTAAAAACTTCTTTTACATTAAAGTTTTTAAGTGCCGATATTGGGTATATCTCCGCATTAGGTACTTTTTCCGACCATAGTTGCACCTGTTCTTCCAGTTGCTCCTGTGCGCTAATGTCTATTTTATTCAACAGTAGTAGCACCGGAATCTTAGCGTGGATGATCTTGTTAAAGAAAGCCTCGTCTTTAAGTTCTTTTTCGCCAATCTCTACCATGTATATAAGTACGTCGGCGTCTTCAAATGCTGATTTTACAAAATCCATCATCGAGTTTTGCAACTCGTATGCGGGTTTTATAATGCCGGGCGTATCTGATAATACCACCTGAAATTCGTCGCCGTTAACTATACCAAGTATACGGTGGCGTGTAGTTTGTGCCTTAGAGGTAATGATAGATAATCTTTCGCCCACAAAGGCATTCATAAGGGTAGACTTGCCCACATTGGGGTTGCCTATAATGTTTACAAAACCTGCTTTATGTGCCATAACAAATATGCTTAAAATGAAAAAAGCTTCCCGGTGTGGGAAGCTTCCTTAGTAGCGGGAACAGGACTCGAACCTGTGACCTTCGGGTTATGAGCCCGACGAGCTGCCTACTGCTCTATCCCGCGTTGTTTCGAGTGCAAATATACAACCATTATTGAGTACTGCAAGCATTTTTGATAATATTTTTAATGAATAAGGAATTTAGATGCCTTATGTATGCTGTAAATTAATAATAATCTTACAAAAATATAATGTTAGTGTTGCCGTAATATTGCTGTTGTTTAAAAGGTTGGATGGTATTTACGCGCCCGGATAATTTAATACTACACTGCGAAAATAAATTTAAAATAAATTGAAGTATTTTATGTGAGGCCTTATAAAAACGGGGAATTTACTGTTAGGAGATGATGAATGGGTGTGAGAAACTGCCGGGAATCTTTATAAAAACAACTACTAATAAGGTCGATCCAATAAAAAAATCCGTTTTTAGCGAACTAAAAACGGATTTATACAAAATGTTGTGTGAAAAACGTATTGTATTATTTTGAAAAAAGTTTTGTACTGATATACAAATATACTACGCTACAATTATTGACTGATTACAAAATTTAGCGTTTATATTACAATATTGGGTATGTTTTAATTATCTTTTAGGATGATATAATTTGTCTGAATACCCTTATTTTATTGGTGTTTACACGTTTTAATTACCACACGGTTTTATTTTTTTAACCATTTTAAACCTACCTTTGCGCTATAATACTAATATTTACACCTTACTATTTTACTATGGAAGCAAAAGTTATTGCACAAAGCCTTGCCAATTGGGCTGCTATATCTAAACAGAGCGATAAGCTGGTTGAATATTTAAGCCAGGGAGACAGTTTTATTTATAACCTTCCGGCGTATGCCATTAGCTCACCCCAAATACACGCGTATCCGGCAATACACAACAGCAAACTGGTGTTTTTGCTTATACCCTCTCAATATGATAATGAGCTATACGCAAAACAAATTTCTAAATATGTAGTGGTTTGCCCTGTGGGCTACCCTGTAGAAGGTGGTTATGGATCTGACAGGATACCTGCCGGTGTAGCAAAAGCGCGTATTACATGTTGGGACGAAAATTATACCACATGGGTGCCCAAACAGTCCGCCAGTACCAATGGTATATTTATGGCATTCAGTATATCAAACGAAGATTTTGAAGTAGATGATGTTATAATTAACTTAGCCCTAAAGGCTAATGGCGAAGAAGCAGTGCCCTTTACTGCCGATTTGGTAGTTACTAACAAAGAGGCCTCTAAAGTATATTACGATGATTTTGTTACGGCAGTACCTCCTTATGGAGCATCGGCCGCGTCTAATAGTTTCTATCTGTTATCATTATAATATTGAATATGACGTTTTACGAGTTTTCTGCCAAATTTTATTTGCTAAGTCCTATAGCCGCATTTATAGGGTTGGCACTTGGGTTGTTTTATTATAAACGCTTAGATAATCTTAATAAAGCACTTGTTGGCTACTTAGGCATAATGCTGTTTACAGATTTAGCAAGCAGGATAGTGGGGTATTTGTATGGCAATAACTTTATAATGCTGCATATTTACAGCTTGTTAGAACTTATCTTTTTTGTTTATTTCTACAACCGGTTTTTGCTTATAAAACATCATAAGCTGTTTATAATTCTTGGGGCTTTAGGTGTACTATATATAGTAGGAGAGATATTAGTGCTCTACATATTTAATGATATTAACGAGCTCGAATTTCAGCCTTACGCTAAAGTGGCCGATAATTTTGTAATTATAGTTATGGCACTTGCCTTCTTTTTACAAAGAATAAATGCATTTGCCGAAACCGGGTGGCAGTACTTTAAGCTAAACACAGCCGTGCTTTGCTTTTTTACCCTAACTGCCATTGTGTTTTTACCATTTAACTTTTTGGTAAACGACCCAACCGGCCTAAAATTTTATCTTTGGTTTGTTAATGCTATAGCCATAATTTGTTTTGAGGTTTATATAACACTGCTTATCTTAAAAAACGGAGTGGCATCTAAAAAATAAATGCTATAGATTTAATTTTTTGATATGGAAAAATGGCAAGACCCTGAAATAATTGCTTTATGGATAGCTATTGCTATTGCATTGGTGTTTACCATTTTATTGTTTGTAATAAAAATTATGCACGCGGGCTACAAACGCATGACGGAGGCTAACCTTAAAAAAGCCCAAACGCAGTTAGAGCATCAAAAAATGCTGTTAGAAACCAGCCTGCATGCCCAGGAACGCGAACGTGGCCGTATTGCTGCCGATTTGCACGATGGGCTTATTGGCAGGCTAACCCTTATAAGGATGAAAAACCAAATAGGGGCGGGGCAACCGGAACTGGATGCCCTGTTGGCCGATAGTATTACCGATGCCCGACGAATATCGCACGACCTTACACCACCGCTTTTAGAATTTTTGAGCATAGAAGAGCTTATAGAGCAGGTGGTAACCCCGTGGGATAAAAGGTTTGAAATAGATTTTTATACCGATGTTCGCTTTGATGCCACGCTGACCGCCGAATTTAAAATTCAGTTGTTAAGGGTTGTGCAGGAGCTGGTTACCAATATTGTTAAGCACGCCCAGGCAACAAATATTAAGGTACACCTTAGGCATACCCCAAAAAAGCTTATTTTGCAGGTTGTAGATAACGGTAAAGGTTTTGATGCCTCCCAACAAAAAAAAGGATTGGGCATGCAAAGCCTGGAACTGCGCATGCAGTATTTTAATGCTGCTTACCGCATTAAGCCCGGTGCTAAAGGCACTGCTGCACTTTTTATAATACCCGCTTAAACAGGATTAAATAATGGAGGAAAATATTACTATTGCCATAATCGATGATGATGCCCTTATTGTAGGCTTGCTGCACGATTACCTGCAATACCGCGAAGGTCTTGAAGTGCTGTTTACCGCCCAAAGTGGTGCCGAATTATTCCTGAAACTTACCACCGCCAACGTTGCACCCCAAATTATTTTGCTCGATTTGCGAATGGAAGGTATGGATGGCATTGAAATAACACAACGCCTTAAAACCGATTTTCCGGATATTAAGATTATTATTATCTCATCGCACTATCAAAAAACCTTTATGGGTTTTATCTTAAAAACGGGAGCTGCAGCATTTTTGCCTAAAGGTATATCGCCGTTTGAGTTAGTTACCATTATACACACAGTACACAAACAGGGCTATTATTTTAAAGAAGACCAGTTGGAAGTATTGCGTGAACAGATTCCTACCAAAGTGCCAAGGCCGGTTTTAGAAAATACCATGTTGTTATCCGATCGCGAAATAGAGGTGCTGCGGTATATATGCCACCAGAAAACCGCTAAAGAAATAGGCGAACTTATGTTTATAACCCAACGCACTGCCGAAGGGCATAAAAATAACCTGTTTGCCAAAACCGGTGCTAAAAATATAGCAGGTTTGGTAATTTATGCCATACAACACAACCATATTAAGGTAGAAGAACTGCCAATTATCTAATTATCAATCCCATTTTTAAGGCTCTGCGTAATATTACCTGTTTGTATATAATAGGTAGTTTCTACCTGTGCTAATAGGTTATAATCGTCGATTTTTGCCGTAAGGATAATCAGTAATACAACCATTATCTAAGCGTAAACAATTATGTATCCTGTAAAACTTACGTTATTAATTTTCGCTATTAAATGGTAGTATATATATAGATTGCAGCCCAAAAAAGCCGGAGTAGGCAATAATTCAGGATGTATTCGCCATTCAGGTAAATGTTGTGTGTTTTTTTTATTTGAATTAGTTTAAAACCTTACCCTTCCGGCTTTTTTTTAATTGTAACAAACCAAGATTACTAATTATAATATCCGTTTTTTTTCCTTGAAAGGCAGCGCACGTGGTAGTAGCGCTGTTTTTTTATGGATATAATAGTGTTCTTCGTCAGAATTCTTACAACATTTTACCTAATGTTGTTTAGGACGATTTTTTTGGATTATATTTGAAGCATGAAGAAAAACGGAGATATCATTATTGTAGAAGATGATGCAGATGACAGAGAGATTTTGCAGGAAGCATTTGAGCAGGTAATGGCAGAAAATAAGTACAACAATAAACTGATAATGTTGGAAGACAGCTCTACGGTTATTGACTACCTTAAATCTAACGGAACCGACCCTTTCCTGATGATGAGCGATATTAATATGCCGAAGGTAGACGGCTTTACACTTAGAGATCGCATATTTAGCGACCCCGATCTTAAAGAGCGTTGCATACCTTATATCTTTTTAACTACATCGGGTAGTAACGAGCAGTATATTAAAAAGGCATATCAAATGTCGGTTCAGGGGTTTTTTGCAAAACCCATCCATTTTAACGATTATAAAATACTTATAGCAGAAATATTAGGCTACTGGAAGCTAAGTAAAACGCCATAATACTTTACCTTATAATTTTAAGCTCCTATTTACAGGGGCTTTTTTTATGCAAAAAAAAAAAGCCTTCCAATTGCGCGGAAGACTTTTTACCCAAATTTAAACTAACTCAACATTAAATATTATTTATTAAGCGTTTTTAAATAACTGCGCGTTTTAATACCGCTCTCTTTAAGGTCGCTTTCTTTCCAGTTACCATCCGATGCCGCCGACTTTTTAAGCACGCTACACGTTTCATCCTTATCAGAAACCGACCATGTAATCCAGCTCAGTCCGCGTTCTTCCATCCAGTCAATCCACAATTGCCACTCTTTATAATCCAGTGGGCCATCGCCGGTGGCTTCCATACCGGCACATTCAGATACAAACACCGGCAGCCCTTTTTTTAGGGCCTCATCGGTACGGTCGCGAAGCTCCTGCTTGTGGGTTGCTGCATAAAAATGCACCGTATACATAAGGTTATTATATTCCTTAATAGGATCGTTAGCCGGCAGGTTAATATCCTGGTCCCAATGCGGGCATCCTACCAGTATAATATTATCAGGGTCGTTTTTCCTTATTACCTTTATAATCTCTTCGCTATAAGCTTTAACCTTTGGCCAGGTCTCCTCATCAGGCTCATTAAAAATCTCATAGATTACGTTAGGAGAGTTGCCGTACTTTTTAGACATCTCATCAAAAAAAGCTTTCGACTGTTTTAGGTTAATATTATGGCTATGCCAGTCTATAATAACGTAAATGCCTTCTTTAATAGCAGCGTCTACCACATTGGTAACGCACTTTTTGGCAAACTCCGGGTTGTCTTTGTAAGTCTTGCCGTCATCGCCTACTTCTACACCCATAGCGGCGCGCACTACGTTGGCATTCCAGTCTTCTTTAAGCCATTTAACGGCTCCTGCATTATAAAAACGGGGCCAGAAACTGCTCCAGCCAAAACTCATGCCGCGTAGCATAACGTGCTTGCCGTTGCTGTCTGTTAATTGTGTGCCTTTAACGCTAAGCTGCCCATGCTCTTTAACCGGCTGTGCAAAACACGTAGCCGAAAGCAATACTGCAGCAATTGCTATTTTAAAACGTTGTACCATAATTATTTCTTTTTAGTAAGGCGCAAAACAATAACATCGTGCGAAGCGACTTCGCCTACAAATGCTTTTTTAGTTGTAGCTGCGCCTTTATCTTTTTTATCCCAAACGTTTTTAATAGTGTAAGTAGTAGTGCTAAAAGACGTTTCCAGTTTGGCAATATCATCTTTAATATTTTGCTTAGCCCAGTCAAAGTTTATTTTCTGAGCCTTATCGCTGCGGTTTAAAAAGGCAATAGCCCAGTCGCCATTGGCAAGCGGTTTAACCCAGGTTTCCAAACCATCTGCACCATTAAGTTTAAAGCCCTGTACACCCAGTTTGTCCTGGTTTATGGCAATAACCTCTTTATTAGTTAGCACTTCTACGGTTTCTTTGCTCATAGAACGTAAATCGTTACCTGCAATTAGCGGAGCCGCAATCATGGCCCACATAGTAAAATGTGCCCTGTCTTCGCCGGGCGTTAGTGCCCCATTGCCAACCTCAAGCATATCAGGGTCGTTCCAATGGCCCGGACCTGCGAATTGCCTAAGGCCTTCCTGCTTGTCTAATATTTGCATAACACCCCACGCTTTCCAGGTGCCGTGGTCTTTAATACAGTCAAAGCAATTGTAAATATCACCCGTAGTTCTCCACAGGTGGCCTACATTTTGTCCCCAGTCCCACGGTTTATCAGTACCCCATTCGCAAATGCTTAATACTATAGGGTGACCTGCTTTTTTAAGGGCAGCAGTAATGGTTTTATAAGCACCTTCGGCTTTTAAGCCCTCGGTGTTGCACCAGTCATATTTAAGGTAGTCAATACCCCACTCGGCATACGTAAGCGCATCCTGAAATTCGTAACCACGGCTGCCGGGCCTGCCGCCACAGGTTTGCGAACCTGCATCGCTATAAATGCCCAGTTTAAGGCCTTTGCTGTGCACATAATCGGCAAGGGCTTTCATACCCGACGGAAAACGCTTGGCATCAGGGTGAATAAACCCTTTTGCGTCGCGGTCGCCATGCCAGCAATCATCAATATTAATGTAGGTGTAACCGGCATCTTTCATTCCGGTGCTAACCATGGCATCGGCCATTTGTCTTACCATGTTCTCATCTACATTACAGGCAAATTTGTTCCAACTGTTCCAGCCCATAGGCGGGGTAAGGGCAAGCCCCTGAAATTTAGTATAATCCTGTACGTAGTTGTCGCCCTGCGCCATAGCACCTAAACTAAGGCTAAGTGCAAACAGGCTGTATATAAGTTTTTTCATGTATTGGTTGTATGGTTTGTATTACTTCTATAGGTTTTAAATTTAGGTTGAAGCATCACGTTAGGGCTTAATTCAGTCCATGTTCCTGCTGTGCGCTCTATCTGCCTCCTGCGTCGGCAGGATGCCGCTTCCATCAGGGCTACCGAACCACTAAGCACTTCCTTTAATTTTTTGCGATCTATTTCAAAACCGCCTCTATAGCCTGAATTTCTTCATCGCTAAAGTTAATGTTGTTTAAGCTTTGCAGCGAATCTAAAACCTGCTCTGGCCTGCTGGCACCAATTAGTACTGACGTTACCCTGCTGTCTTTAAGCAGCCATGATAACGCCATGTGGGCAAGCTTTTGGCCACGTTGCTGGGCTATGTTGTTTAGTTGTTTAATTGTCTCAATTTTCTCGGGTGTCAGGTGGCTTTCGTTTAAAAAAACACCACTTGTTGCCACGCGGGAGTTTGTTGGTATACCATTAAGGTATTTATCTGTA
Organism: Flavobacterium subsaxonicum WB 4.1-42 = DSM 21790; assembly: GCF_000422725.1. GTDB lineage: Bacteria > Bacteroidota > Bacteroidia > Flavobacteriales > Flavobacteriaceae > Flavobacterium > Flavobacterium subsaxonicum. Next base: position 365,261 of record NZ_AUGP01000017.1, on the reverse strand, counting down.
AGTAATCCCTGCGCAAGCGGAGAAAAGGGTATGCAGCCCACACCGTTATTGCCCAGTACATCCAGCAATCCGTTTTCAGGGTCGCGTACAAACATGCTGTACTTTGGCTGGTGAATAATGCATGGCGTACCAAGGTCTTTTAATATAGCAATGGCTTTTTGAGCCTGCTCTGCATTATAGTTAGATATACCTGCGTAGAGCGCTTTGCCCTGGCGCACAATAAGGTCTAACGCCGCCATAGTTTCTTCTAAGGGCGTATCGGGGTCTGGCCTATGATGGTAAAAAATATCTACATAATCCAGGTTCATGCGTTTAAGGCTCTGATCCAGGCTGGATACCAGGTACTTTTTAGAACCCCAGTCGCCGTAAGGCCCATCCCACATGGTGTAGCCTGCCTTGGTAGAAATTATAAGTTCATCGCGGTAGCCGTTAAAATCAGAATGCAGTATTTTTCCAAAAACCTCTTCTGCCGATCCGGGTGGCGGACCGTAATTGTTGGCAAGATCAAAATGGGTAATGCCATTATCAAAAGCCGTGTGCACTATGTTGCGGCTGTTTTCAAAATCGTTTACAAATCCAAAGTTGTGCCATAAACCCAACGACAGGGCAGGTAGTTTAAGGCCGCTGTTGCCACAGCGCCTGTATTGAATATTTTGATATCTTTTGCTGGAAGGCTGGTAGCTCATAGTATAAAATTTGCCCTAAATATACTAAAAAGCATTCCCCGAAATTTCTTCGGGGAATGATAATTATACTATTATTTGTTAGTCTACTGTGTAACCAAAATTATCAAAATAATAATTGTGGGTTGCACCTGTAAATTCCTGGAAAGTAATATTTTGCAGTGCTGCAGGCATGCCGCCTAATTCGGCCCAGGTATAGCGGTATTCTTTCCATTCAGAAGTTGTTACAAACGATTTTGCAGCATCTCCCCAGCCGTTACCGTTAAATACAAGTACCAGTTTACCGGCATCATCAGATCGGGCAGAAAAGTGTATACCCGTGTATTGCGAGATCTGGTCGTCCCACGCCCAGTTACCCTGAATATTATCCCAGCCGGGAATGGCTTTTTTAATAAATGTAGTGCCCTGGTAAGCTTTTTCCTGATTAACAACATACTCCTGATTGTTCCACGGCTCCATCGTCCAAGGCGAATACCAAACGTCATCATAAATAGCAGTACCCACAGCTGTTTTCCATTCAGATTTGCCCGAAATTGTTGTTACCGATACGTATTTATGGTTAGAGCCCGGTGGCAGTATCGCTACAATTTTTGTAAGGGTGCTCGATACCACCTCTGCCGGAACACCACCAACGGTTACTACAGGATCTAAAAAGAAAGAGCCATAAATAGTAATCTGCTCGCCATCGGCTGCATTTACCGGATTAAAGCTTGTTAAAATAGGAGCAGGGGGTGCTACCACAAAATGGTATATTGCCGTGCCCATAGGGGTAACTACCTTAAGTTCGTCGCTTGCATCGCTGTAAGGTGTTTCCCTGTCTATAGTAATCAGGATAACCTCATCTGTAACCAGGGTAGAGTTAAAGTAAGTGTCGGTGTCGTTAAAGTATATTTTTTGGGTGCCCAAAAAGCCGCTACCCCTAATAATATACATGTTGTCTGCATAGCCCTGCTCTACAAGCGAATCGTTTTGAGCCAGGCTTACCGTAGCAATTGTTGGGGCAGCGCCACTGCCTTTAGCATCGTCGTCGCTACACGATACTAACAACGATATTATACCTGCTACAAGCAGGCATAATATTGATTTTAGATGTAATTTTTTCATTTTAGATAAATTTTAATTATTCAAAGGTGTATGGTACAGGACTTTCCATTAACAATGGGTTTTTAGAAACCTCATTATCCGGGTAGTCAAGATAAAAGTCGTCTTCGCTTGGGGTGTAGTATTTAGGTGTAAACCTGTCGCCCCTGTTTTGAGCCGCAATAATAGCGGTAGCCTGTGCTCTTGGTAGCCTGCCCAGATCGTACCAGTAGTCGCCTTCAAACATTAGCTCTTTTCTGCGCTCCTGAAAAATATCATCAAACGTAAGGCTTGATTTAGAAGCCAGGCCAGCCCTGTTGCGCACCGCATTATACGATGCCAGTGCACCTGCATCCGATGTGCTTGAGTTACCGCCAAGGGTAGCCTCTGCATGTATTAAAAGCAAATCAGCATAACGCATAATATACGTGTTGTTTTCCATCATGTTCCATCCGTCAAGATGGCCCACCGTAGATGTGTTAGTACCATCTGCAATACCAATTACGTATTTTTTAATGGCTGCACCTGCACCCTGGCCGCCAATTTCGTCGGCAGCAGGTACCGTAAAGCCTGTTTGCACAACAGTACCGCCAGATACACGTACTTTAATATCGTTATAAGTATCGCCCGGAAGCATAATGGTTTCTTTTCTCCTAACATCTCCGGCTTCCCAAATGTTTAATACATCCTGAGACGGGCCAAAAACGCCACCGTAACTTGCGTTAGAGGTAGTAAGGGCACCTGTGCTGATACCAAACTGGGTGTTGGAGTTGTTAGCCGAACCATAACGGCCATCTACAAACCATAGCAGGGCAAAAATAGTTTCTTCGTTATTATTATTCTGGTAAGTAAACAAATCGGCAAAACTTTTGGCAGGTAACGAGCTGCCACCTAAAAGTTTAAATTCGCCACTGTTAATAACGGTTTCTGCTATTGTTTTAGCCTCTGCATATTTTTTTTCATATAAATATACTTTAGCTAAAAACGACCTTGCCGAACCTTTAGAAACCCGCATATTGGTGCTGTAATTAGCAGTACGTATGTTTTCTTTAAGGTTGTCTATAGCCTTTTGATAATCCATTTCTATAAGCTTATATACATCTGCAATTGGGGCAGTAGGTATTTTAGGGCTTGTAATATAATCGGTATTATTTTCTATAATTGGCACAGGGCCCCAAAGCCTTACAAGGTAAAAATAGGCAGTAGCCCTTATAAAATAGGCTTCGCCAATAACGTTGTTTAAAACGTCCTGGCTAACCTCCGGGCCTACACGCTCTGGCAGGTAGTTAATAATATCGTTGGCCTGGGCTACGTTACCCCAAAGGGCTGCCCATGCGTTGTTAAGCTCGTTATCGCTACCGTTCATAGAAAAATTTAGAAGAGCACTAACGTCTGACGAGCCTGAGTACATGTTGCCCGAACCAACTTCGCCAACAGCGTAGAAAAATTTATTGGCAAACTGAAACCACGACCTTGAGTAAAGGCCATTGGTAACATTTTTTACCTGGTCGTCGTTTTTATAAAACGACTCAAGGCTTATTGAGTCTTCAGAAGCGCGGTTGGTAAACTCTTCTGAACAGGCAGATGATAGCAGTGCAAAGGCTAATGCTGTGCAGATTACTTTGTAACTTTTAAAATATCTTTTCATTTTTCAATTTTTTTAGAATTCAACGTTTACACCTACAGAAAAAGTTCTTGGGGTAGGATACCTTCCGTTGTCAATACCTGTTAATAGCTGGTTTTGGTTAAAAGAACCTATTTCAGGATCGTAACCTTTGTATTTGGTAAACGTATGCAGGTTTTGCACGCTTCCGTAAATCCTTACGCGGGTTAATTTTACTTTAGATATAATATCTGCCGGTAACGAGTAGCCCAGGGTAACGTTTTGTATCCTTAAGTACGAACCATCTTCTATATATCGTGTAGATATAAAGTTGTTTGGTGCGCTGGTACTGCCTACAGGCCTTGGTATGTTAGTGTTCGAGTTTTCAGGAGTCCAGTAGTTAGTCGCATCGCTAAGTGCATTTTGGTATAAACCGGCATTAGCAGTACCCGCCCTGTAGGTAAGGTTTAACACATCGTTACCGTAAGAACCCTGTGTGAATACAGAAAGGTCGAAATTTTTGTATTTAAAGTTGTTGGTAAAACCAAAGGTAAAGTCTGGGTGAGGGTTGCCCATAAGGGTCCTGTCAGACGCATCAATAACGTTATCGCCGTTTACATCGCGGTATTTAACATCGCCCAGGTAAGTTTGGCCTGCGCCAGTACCAACGCTTTGGCCAAATTGAAGCGGCGCGCTGTTTAGCTGATCTGTGCTTGTAAATAAGCCTTCGGCTACATAACCGTAAAACATACCAATTGGCTGGCCTACAACAGTGTTTGTAGCATCGTAAGATATGTAACCGTTAAGGTTTATAGCCTGGGTAAGTACAAGCTCGTCCTGTATGCTTAACAATTCATTTTTGTAATGAGAGAACACAAGGGTAGAGTTCCAAACAAATTCGGTTCCTTTGGTGTTGTAGTTTAAAGTTATATCGTATCCCCTGTTTTGCATTGAGCCAAGGTTAGATGTTGGCGCATCCATACCGCCATAGCCTGCAGGGCCTGTAAGGTAGGCAGGTAATGGAACCTGGAATAAAAAGTCTTTCGATTTTTTACTGTACACATCAAAACTGGCCGATAGCCTTGAATCAAGTAGTGTAAAATCGATACCAAAGTTGGTTTGCTGCATCGACTCCCACGTAACGGCAGGGTTACTAATGTTAGAGGCAAGGTAACCTGTGCCAAGCTGAGATGTGTATTGTGCCAGCTGTGCGCTGTACTGGTTGTTGGCAATTTGCTGGTTACCGGTTTCGCCGTAACCTACCCTGAATTTAATGTTATCTATGTACTTGCGGGTGTTTTCCATAAACGATTCGTTAGACAGTTTCCATGAACCTGTAACCGACGGGAAGCTGCCTGTTTGTGCACTTTTATCGCCAGGATAAAATTTAGACGAACGGTCTGACCTTATTGATGCAGATACGCCGTAACGGCTGTCGAAATCGTAAATTACACGGGCAAAAACAGAGTATATTGAGGCACTGCCTTTATAGCCTGTAGTTTTTGTCTGAGACGGGTCGGCAAGGTTAAGTGTATGTACATCGTTACTTGCAAAACCTGTTGCTGTGGCGCTTATACCTTCCCAATGGCTATCATTAGCTTCCTGGCCTGCAAGAATAGTAAAGGCATGTTTGCCGAATTTTGCATCGTAGGTAAGTAAGTTTTTAATGTTGGTAGAATACCAGTTTTGCCTTCTTTCAATAAGGTCGGCAGTTGGGTTGGTCTGTACACCCCATGCATAGCTTGGCGTAAAATCGGTGTTTTCGCTAAACTCTGTGTTTGCACCTAATTCTATCCTGTACTTAAGGCCTTTTATAATTTGAGCCTCAGCATAAACGTTACCTAAAAAGTTCTTTCTAACAAGTTTATTATCTTTAGATAAAGCCTCTGCTACCGGGTTAAAATAAGTAGCATTCATGCTGTTATCCAACGGGCCTGCATAAGATCCATCGGGGTTACGCACCGGTATATCCGGAGATTGTAACAGCGTGTTGGCAATAAGGCCACCAAAACTTTGGTTAATGGTTAGTTTTTCGTTAGTTATACCGGTATTGGTGTTTACACCAATACGTAACCAGTCTTTTACTTTAGTATCAAGGTTTAAGCGCATGGTATACCTTTTGTAACCCGAGCCTAAAAGCGTACCCTGTTGGTCTAAGAAACCTCCTGAAACATAGTATGATGTAGTTTCGCTACCGCCTGAAAATGATAGTTGGTGGCTTTTAGCAATAGCCGTTCTATACACTTCGTCCTGCCAGTCTGTACCTTCGCCAAGCAGTTCCGGGTTAGCAAATTCAGGGCGAAGCGTATCATCGCTAAGGCCGTATGCTTTTGTAAGTGCATTTTGCTGCGCAGCATATTCTCTAAGGTTTAAAACATCCAGCTTTTTGTAAATAGTAGCTGCAGATGTATACCCTTCGTAAGAAATTTTGCCTGTACCTTTTTTACCCGATTTTGTAGTGATAATAATTACACCATTAGCACCCCTTGAGCCATAAATAGCTGTAGCCGAAGCATCTTTAAGGATGTCTATGCTCTGGATGTCGTTAGGGTTTATCATAGAAAGTGGGCTAACGGCATTGTTACCGGCGCCACCGCCTGTACCAAACTCATCGGCTGCAAGCGGCCTGCCACTCATAGATTTACCTGTGGCATCGCCAGATACCGGCACACCGTCTATAATGTAAAGTGGCTCATTAGTACCACTAATGGATGTTGTACCACGCACCCTGATAGAAACGGCACTACCCGGTTGACCAGAGTTGTTTGATACCGATACACCCGATGCTTTACCCTGTATCATCTGGTCTACAGTGGTTTGCTTAAGGTTTTCGATGTCTTTAGTGCGTATGCTGGATACGGCACTGTTTACATCGTCCTTTTTCTGCGTACCGTAACCAATTACAACCACTTCGTCCAGTGTTTGTGCGGTTTCGGTAAGCTTTGTGTTGATTTGTTTTCTGCCTTTAACGGCAATTTCCTGTGTGGTAAAGCCAATAAAGCTAAATACCAGTGTAGCATCGGCGGGAGCCTCTATAGAGTACTCTCCGTCCAGGTTTGTAGAAACGGCAGTAGTTGCGCCTTTAACGGTTACATTAACTCCGGGAATAGTCATTCCCTTGTCATCAGACACCACTCCGGTTACCGTGTTTTGTGCTTGTAATGCGCTTGTGCAGCACAAAAATAGCAGGTAAAACAGGGCTTTGCCCCTGGTACACCATTGTGTTAAGCTGTGTAATTTGTTACCCATAATAATTTGTGTTTGGTTAGTTACTAATTCCTAAATAAATAAACGCTTTATTTCAGCTATCAATAATTTTAGGGTTGGTTTATTGACAAAAACAAATTTATGGGAGTTGTTAAGTAGTTGTTAATACTATATTATCATTTGATGATAATATTTTCTCTAACGTTTGCGTGATTTATGCTATATATAGTGTAGGTAATTCTGTAAGAACAAATAAGTGTCTGAAAAACAGTTATTTGTAAGTTGTTGTGTTTTAATGCTAACGATTGCGAAGGGTTGTATTTTTTAATCAGTACGACGCTACAAAAAGCGTTTCATGCCGTAAAACTCATCGCGGTACTGGCTGGGTGTTGTGTTCTTAATGCTCTTAAAAATGCGGTTAAAATTGGCAATATTATTAAAGCCAGATTTAAATGCAATTTCAGATATACTCAGGTCTTTTTCTACCAGCCATCGGGCTGCATAGCCCACCCTTATGTCGTTAAGGTAATTTACAAAAGTTTTATTTGTGCGCTTTTTTATAAAACGGTTAAACGATACGGGGCTCATGCTGGCAACATACGATACATCATCAAGCGTAATTTTTTCCGAAAAGTTTTTTTGGATGTATTCGTACACCAGTTTCATTTTATCATCGTCTTCAAAAACATCGTTATCAACTGTAAAGGTAGACAGCAGGCGCTGGTTGCGCGAATTGGCCATATCATGCAATATGGAAATTATCTCTAAAAAATAATCCATGCCATCAACCTTCGAGATGTTGCTTAGCCGTTGGGCAAGTTCGGCCCCTGTTTTTTTAGAAAACAGGATGCCGTGGTTGGCGCGGTTAAACATATCGCGAATGGGCATCATTATGCGGCGCGCCAAAAGCGACTCGGTAAACAGGTCGTTATGGAACTGAATGGTAATTTCGTGTATGTTCTTGTTTTTACATTTATGCAGTTCCCAACCGTGGTATAAGTTGGGCCCCACTAATACTAATTCTACATCGTCAATCTCTTCAATATGGTCTCCTACGATACGTTTAACCCCTTTTCCGTTTAAAATAAAATTAATTTCATACTCCGGATGGTAGTGTATCGGAAACTCAAATGTGTCCTTAAGCCTATCAAACACAAGGAAACTATCGCCTTTGGTAAGGGGCGGAATCTCCCTTAAAAACTTTTGATTGTCCATATTGATATTTTTTTTGCAATTATATGATATAATTTTGATAAAATAATATTAACTAAGATTTAAGACTAAATTTATCTTTGGCATTATCAAAAAAGTGTTCGTAAAATTACACTCTTCAAAATATAAAGCTAAATTATTTGATAATATTATAATGTTAGTCCTTTCTTTTTGAAGCAGATGCAAATATAGATGAAAAATAAAATCACAATACTACTGGCTGTATTTTTAGCTGTTTCGTGCAAAAGTACGGCGCAAAAGCAGCCTGATACACACACGCCGGTAGATAAAATGGCCACTACGGAAACGGTTGCGCTGTACAAAAATTTATTTAAGGCAAAAGAAAAAGGCTTTATGTTTGGCCATCAGGACGACCTTGCCTACGGCGTTAACTGGCGTTACGAAGAGGGGAGGAGCGATGTTAAAGATGTTACCGGAGATTATCCTGCCGTGTATGGTTGGGATCTTGGCCGCATAGAGACAAAATCCGACAAAGACCTTGATGGCGTGCCGTTTAACAAAATGCGCGAGTATATAAAACAGGTGTACGACAGGGGTGGTGTAAGCACTTTTAGCTGGCATGTAAACAACCCGTTAACCGGTAAAGATGCCTGGGATAATACACCCGGAACGGTAGCCTCTATACTTCCCGGAGGGGCACAACACGAAAAATTTAAAGGCTGGATGGATGAGGCTGCTAATTACCTGCTTTCGTTAAAAAGCAGCGATGGCAAACTGATTCCTATTTTGTACAGGCCTTACCATGAATTTACAGGAAATTGGTTCTGGTGGTGCAAAAATACTACCACTCCTGAGCAGTTTAAAGAACTATGGAAATTTACGGTAACCTACTTTGAGAAAAAAGGGGTGCATAACCTAATCTATGTTTATAATACGTCCGATTCGGGTGTGGCAACTAAAGCCGACTTTATGGAATATTATCCAGGCGATGAATGGGTAGATGTAGTTAGCTTTGATATTTACCAGGGGGGCAATACACCGGAGAAATTGACTAAATTTAGTGCCGACACTAAAAACCTGGTTACTATTATAGATGAGGTGGCTAAAGAGCACAATAAGCTGTCTGCCATTGCCGAGACCGGTTTTGAAGAAATACCGTATGCCACCTGGTGGACAGAAACGCTTGTAAATGCTATTGGCAGCCGCAAATTGTCTTATGTACTGGTGTGGCGCAACCACGGCTGGAACGAGCACATGACCCCGCCGCACATGCATTACTATGCGCCTTATAAAGGCCATAAGTATGAGAAGGATTTTGTGGAGTTTTTTAACCTGCCTCAAACCCTTTTTCAAAAAGATGTTACAAAACTTAAATTATACAAATAATCGCGCCCTGCGCGAAAAACATATATGAGATTAACAAGTATTGACCTTTCTATAATTGCCCTGTATTTTATTATGATGGTGGTGATTGGCATCATCATGAAAAACCAGGCTAAAAAGAGTAAAGACAGTTACCTTTTAGGTGGTAAAAAATTACCGTGGTATATGCTGGGCCTTAGCGACGCCAGCGATATGTTTGATATTAGCGGTACCATGCTACTGGTTAGTATGGCCTTTTTATATGGCTTTAAAAGCGTTTGGATTCCGTGGATGTGGCCGGTGTTTAACCAGGTGTTCTTAATGGTGTTCCTTAGCAAATGGCTGCGCCGAAGCAATGCTACCACCGGTGCCGAATGGCTGGGTACACGCTTTGGGTTAACAGATAAAGGTGTTAAGCAAAGCCACGCCATTGTGGTGGTTTTTGCTTTAATGCTGTGTATTGGCTATATGGCCTATGCATTTGTAGGGGTGGGCGAGTTTCTGGAAATTTTTATTCCGTATCAAACCATAAAAGATATATTTCCGTTCCTGGACCAAAATTTAGAGCAGTTTACAGTAGGTACACAACAATATACCGATGCACTTATTGCAGCCAAGCATTTTACAGCCCAGTTTTATGGGGTAAGCATTTGCCTTGTAGCTACATTTTATAGTATTGTGGGCGGTATGCACGGTATTGTGCTGGCCGACTTTATTAAGTACATGATAATGATAGTGTGTTCGTTATTTGTAGGTACTATAGCCATGAATGCCCTGGCAGACTCCGGCATTGTGCTTGCCGATAAAATGCCACTTGGGTGGGACGACCCGTTGTTTGGTATGGAGCTTGGGCTGGACTGGCAACACATTCTTGCCGATGCTCAGGTTAAATTGGAGAAAGACGGTTACAAACTGTTCTCTGCCGTAGTTGCCATGATGTTTTTTAGTGGTGTGCTTAAAAGCCTTGCAGGCCCTGCACCCAACTACGATTGCCAAAAGATATTAAGTACAAAATCGCCCGAAGAAGCCAGTAAAATGAGCGGGTTTATCTCTATCATATTACTACCTATCCGTTATTTTATGACAATGGGGCTGTGCATACTGGGTGCGCTATATTTTAAAGACCTAAACCTTGGCCATACCGCCGATGGCGTAAATTTTGAAAGCATAATGCCGGCAGTTATAAGCAAGTACCTGCCTGTTGGGTTGGTGGGTCTTGTGCTGGCAGGTTTCCTGGGTGCGTTTATGAGTAACTTTTCGGGTACGCTAAATGCCGGGCAGGCTTACATAGTAAACGATATCTATCTTAAATACTTTAAGCCGGAAGCCAGCAGAAAACAAATTATCAATATGGGCTATGTGTCGGGTATTGTAATGGTAATACTTGGGGTAGGCCTTGGGCTGCTTATAAAAGATGTTAATATGATATTCAACATCATAACCGCAGGCTTGTATGGCGGCTTTGTGTGCGCCAACGTACTTAAATGGTACTGGTGGAGGTTTAATGCCAACGGGTTCTTTTGGGGCATGTTTGCCGGTATTGTGGCAAGTGCCATTCCGCCTGCGCTGTCAGTAAGCGGTGTAACCCATTATTTTGATGGTACCCGTATGCTGTATTTCTTCCCAATATTCTTTGTAATACAGCTCATAGCATGTGTGGCGGGTTCTTATGCTGCACCGCCAACAAATACTGAGACACTGGTTAACTTTTATAAAACGGTTAGGCCGTGGGGCTTCTGGAAACCAATACGCGATATAGCACAGCAGGAAGACCCAACCATAGAACGCAACAAAAACTTTGGCGTTAACATGGCAAACGTTGCCATGGGCATTGCCGGACAAATACTGCTAACACTGCTGCCAATGTACTTTATACTATCTAAATGGATGGGCTTTGGCATTGTACTGGCACTTTTAGCTGTAATTTTTATAGTAATGAAGAAAACCTGGTGGAACAGGCTTACCGACTTTTAAATCTGATTTTTTAATACCTCAATATATATACAAATGGGTAGCGATATGATTACTGAAAACAGGGTTAACATACCTAATTATGATGCACTGGTTAAGGCACATAATGAACTGATAGAAAAAAAGAACGAACCGTTTGCCGCAACAAACGGTGTATATACACGCTACATAAACCCTGTGGTTACCGCAGCCCACGCCCCTTTAGAGTGGAGGTACGACCTTAATGTGCAAACCAACCCGTTTGGCATGGAGCGCATAGGTATTAATGCCGCTTTTAATGCCGGTGCCACAAAATGGAACGGCAAATACCTTTTAGCGGTAAGGGTAGAGGGCACCGACCGTAAATCGTTTTTTGCTATTGCAGAAAGCCCTAATGGTGTAGATAACTTTAAGTTTTGGGATAAGCCTGTGGTAATTCCTCAATTGGAAGAGCCCGATACCAATGCTTACGATATGAGGCTTACGCAGCACGAAGACGGCTGGATATACGGCATTTTTTGTACCGAGCGTAAAGACCCTAATGCCCCCGCCGGAGATACCAGTATGGCTGTTGCCAATGCCGGTATTGTTAGAACAAAAGACCTTGTAAACTGGGAGAGGCTGCCTGACTTAATTTCAAGAACAGGCCAGCAGCGCAATGTGGTGCTTCACCCGGAGTTTGTAAACGGCAAATATGCACTCTATACACGTCCGCAGGATGGGTTTATAGACGTAGGCAGCGGTGGCGGTATTGGCCTTGGCTACGTAGATAATATGGAGAACCCTGTTGTTCAGGACGAGAAAATTATCTGCGGTAAAGTATACCACACCATATACGAGCTTAAAAACGGCCTTGGCCCGGAGCCTATTAAAACAGATAAAGGCTGGCTGCACCTGGCACACGGCGTGCGCAACACGGCTGCAGGATTGCGTTATACCCTGTATATGTTTATGACCGACCTTAACGATATCGCTAAAGTAACTCATCACCCGGCGGGCTATTTTATGGCTCCCGAAGGCGAAGAAAGAGTAGGCGATGTATCAAACGTATTGTTTGCCAACGGCTGGATTTGCGATGACGATGGTACGGTGTTTATTTACTATGCATCATCAGATACACGTATGCACGTTGCAGTTTCATCAGTTGAAAAACTGGTAGACTACGTGGTAAACTCACCTGAAGATACCTTTATATCATCAGGATCGGTGCAAACCATCATCAAACAGGTAGATAACAACAGCAAATTATAATTTAATGGCTTCGTTAAAAGAAGAAATGCATAAAGAGTTGCTTTCCATCTTAAATTATTGGGAAAGCAACACGGTAGATACTACAAACGGCGGCTTTATTGGTGCTATCGATTTTACCGACACCAAAGATTATTCGGCCGAAAAAGGCTCCGTACTAAATGCCCGCATCTTGTGGGCATTTTCGGCTTCGTATGCAGTTACTAAAGATGTAAGCCATTTAAGAATTGCCGAAAGGGCGTACAAGTACATCCTTAAAAATTTTTATGATGTTGCCTTTGGTGGTATTTTTTGGAGCCTTAATACCGATGGTACTCCCAAAGATACCAAAAACCAGGTCTATGCGCTTGCGTTTACAATTTACGGACTGTCAGAATTTTATGCTGCTTCAAAAAATGAAGAAGCATTACAGCTTGCCGTAAACCTGTTCGAAAAAATAGAAGAGCATAGTTTTGATAAAGAGCACAAGGGTTATTTTGAGGCCTTTACCCGCGACTGGAAACCTATCGACGATCTTCGCTTAAGCGATAAAGATGCCAACGAGAAAAAGACGATGAACACCCACCTGCATATTGTAGAAGGGTATGCTAACCTGTACCGCGTTTGGCCGGAAGAACGACTTAAAGAGGTAATTACACAATTACTCATTACCATAAACGACCATTTTATTAATGCCGAAACAGGGCACCTGCATTTATTTTTTAATGAAGAGTGGGTAGAAAAGCCGGATGTTATTTCTTACGGGCATGATATAGAGGCGGCCTGGCTGTTGCAATGGTGTGCCGAAGTTATTAAAGATGAAAGCCTGATAGCCATTTACAAAAAGCATGCGGTTACTATGGCCGATGCCACGTTTGAAGGTATAGATGATATTGATGGGGGCCTGTGGTATGAATTCGATCCGTACACCGAAGAGCTGATTGCCGAAAAGCATTGGTGGCCACAAAGTGAGCTGCTTATTGGGATGGTTAATGCATGGCAGCTAACGGGTAACGATAAATACCTTAACGCAGCCCAACACAACTGGCAATTTGTTAAGGACTACATTATTGACAAACTAAACGGCGAATGGATATGGGGTGTTGACATTGATTATGCTAAAATAGAAAAAGACAAAGCCGGTTTTTGGAAATGCCCTTACCACAATGCAAGGGCGTGTTTAGAACTTATTAACAGATTGCCCTAATTTAGAAGTCTAAATATTTGATAATCTGAATAAATAATACCTTTTTTTGACAAAAAAGCAGTAGTTCGCAAACGATTGAAGCGGTAATTTCACTTTTACATAATAATTACTTTATACTACATTAAAGTATCTCACTACTACTACATTATGAATACAAGAAAATTACTGGGCGTTGTTTTTTGCGCTGCAATGGCAACATTAGCCGGGTGCTCAGGCAGCGATGATGGCTACAAAGGTATAACGTCTCCGGTAGAGATAATTCCCGAAGAGGAAGACATTTTTACTCAGGAAAACATACGCTCGTACATGGCCGACCCTAATGCTACTGCCGAGACGGTGGCGCTGTTTTACAATCTTAAGAAACTTCAGAAAACTAAATACCTGATAGGGCAGCAGGATGCCTTTAATAGTTTTTACAACAACCAAGGCGGAAGCTCAGACATTAAAAAGGCAACAGGCAGCGACCCTGCCTTGCTGGGCTCTGACTTTATGTTTATTACCGATAATCAGAATAACGGCGACCCGTCTAACTGGTTCTATCAGCAAGAGCTAAAAATTACGGCCGATGTTAAAGAGGCCTACAGCAAAGGCATGGTGAATATTTTCTGTTGGCATTTAAGGGAACCTTACCACGGCGAAACTTTTTATGCCGATGACATGACTGCCGAAGAAAAAGCTACTGCCTTTGCAAGCATACTACCCAACGGTGCTAACCACGCCTATTTTGTATCAAAACTGGATAAAGTTGCCGATGTGCTTAACAACCTTAAAGCCCCTGATGGTAAACTGATACCGGTTATTTTTAGGCCGTTCCATGAGTTTGATGGCAGCTGGTTTTGGTGGGGTGCTAACTATGCCACGCCAGAGCAGTACAAACAGGCCTGGCAGTTTTTGGTTGCCTACCTTCGCGATACTAAAGGCGTGCACAATGTTATCTATGCTTTTTCGCCTGATAATACCTATACTACAGAGAGCCAGTATTTGAGCCGCTATCCGGGCGATGCCTTTGTAGATGTATTAGGTATGGACAATTATGGCGATTTTAGTAACGGTAGCATTGCAGGTGTAACCACGGCAAACAACAAGCTTAAAATGGTGTCAGACATCGCGAAAGCTAAAGTTAAGGTAGCCGCCATGACCGAAACCGGCTGGCAGGTAACAACAAGTACTCCGGTAATACCGGCATTTTTTAATACTAATATTTATACGGCCATGACGGCTAACGATGTGCAGCTGGCCTTTCTAATGTTCTGGAACAACACCCAGACAGGCTATTACGTTCCACCATCTGGAGTTAGTAATACGCAGGATTTTATAGATTTAACCAAGAAAGAAGAATCGGTGCTGCAAAACAACATACCCAGTATGTATGCAATGCCGGTGGAATAGTTGGCCGTATCAGTGTTCAGTAAACAGTTAGCAATGAGAAGTAACAATTCTATAATAACCAAACTTTGCCTGCCCCTGTTTAAGGGGGCAGGTTTTTACATAAAAGCCAAACATGAAGAATATATTTAAAATTTTGCTTTGTGCAGCGGTGCTTCAAACCGGTATAGCCTGCACAGCACAAAAAGTACAGGAGCCGCAACGCATTACCGTAAAGGGTACGCAGTTTTATAAAGGCGATAAGCCCTACCATTACATTGGTGCTAACTACTGGTATGGCGCCTTATTAGCCGCTAAAACCGGCGGCGACCGCCAACGCCTGGCCACCGAATTAGACCTGCTTAAAGCTGATGGCGTAGACAACCTGCGCATACTGGTTGGGGCAGAGGCCGGTACCCAGGATTTTACGGTTACACCGGCGCTTCAGCCAAAGCAGGGCGAGTATGATAACAACCAGCTGGATGGGTTGGATTATTTACTGTCGGAAATGCGCAAGCGCAATATGTATGCCGTACTGTACCTTACCAATAACTGGGAGTGGAGCGGCGGTATGGCGCAATACCTGGAGTGGAATGGCTACGGCGCACTGCCCAATCCCAATATAAAGCCCAATACGTGGCCGCAGTTTATGGATTATGTAAAGCAATTCCACAAGTGCGAACCGTGCCAGGAGGCGTTTAAAAAACATATTAAATTCATCTTAGGGCGTACCAACGCTTACAGTAAGGTTAAATATACAGAGGACAATACCATTATGGCATGGCAAATTGCCAACGAACCGCGTGTGTTTACTGCCGATAACGAGCAGGCTTTTACCAAATGGCTTAACGATGTGGTTGATGTTATAGATGCCACCGATAAAAACCACCTTATATGCACTGGGTCTGAAGGTAAGGCGGGTTCTGCCGATGATATTGCTATTTACGAGCGTACCCACAACAACCCTAAAATAGATTATCTTACCATGCACATCTGGCCTAAAAACTGGGGGTGGTACAAGCACGATAATGCTAAAGAAACCCTGCCTGCTGCCATTACCAAAACCATCGGTTATATAAATGACCATATTGCGGTTTCCAAGCATTTGGGTAAACCTATTGTGTTGGAAGAGTTCGGTTTGCCGAGGGAAGGCGAAAGCCTGGACCGTAAATCGGGCATAGCAGATAGGGATGCGTTTTATAAAGCTATTTTCGAGAGGTTAGCGCTAAGTGTTAAGAATAAAGAGGCGTTTGCCGCGCTAAATTTTTGGGGCTATGCAGGTACGGGTGCTAACAACCCGGCCAATGGCAAGTGGGCTAAGGGCGATGCCTTTACCGCCGACCCGCCACAGGAACCACAAGGGCTTAACTCGGTTTTTGCTACCGATACCTCAACACTAAATATGATTAAAGATTTTAATAAAAAAATCAGGAAATAAACTAAAGGGCCGCAAGGCTCTTTTTTTGTGGATGGTAGTTGGCATTTTGTATATTTGGAGGTAAATAATATAATAATCCTGATAGCATGGAAGAATTAGAATATAATAAAACCCAAAATAATATACTTTCTGTAATCTGTATTGTTTGTAAAAATAAGAATAGGCATAAAGTACTTTTGTCAGTTGAAAAAACTGGGAGAGAACCAATGGGATATCAAGAATATTATTTTTGGAGTAGTATTTATCAAATAATTGAATGCCAGGGTTGTGGAGCAATTTCTTTCAGGAGTGAAGATTCGAATTCAGAGGATTATGATGAAGATGGAGTTCATTTTCAAAATGTATTAATTTATCCTAAAAGAACTTCTGACACTTGGGAAATAAAATCTTTTTTTAATGTTCCAAATAATTTGCGAAGAATTTATCGAGAAACAATCGATTGTTATAATAATGATAATTTGATATTGTGTGGAGCTGGCATAAGAGGATTGGTTGAAGGTCTTTGTAAAGAAAATAATATAATTGATGGAGAAATAGAGATCAAAAAAAATGATGGAAGTATAATCAAAAGGCGTATTGATAATTTACAGGGCAAAATAAATGGTCTTTATGAAAATGGTAAATTAACAAAAGATAATGCAGAAATATTACATGAACATAGATTTTTGGGCAATAAAGCTATTCACGAATTGCAGCCTCCCTCAAAAGAAGAATTAGATTTAGCACTTGAAATTATAGAGAATATTTTCAATACTTTATATGAAATCCCTCAAAAGGGAATGCAGCTCAAGCATCAAAGATTAAATAATAAAAAATAATAAAATGACAGAGATATTTACACTTTTGTATAGCAATTTAAGCTCGGAAGACAAGATTAAAGATTTAATAGAGATTGATTATAATCAAGATTACGATAAGGTTATAGGTTTCCAAATACATATACAATCAGCTGTGCAAAATTTATTTCCTCAACAAATTGAGAGTCAACAAACATTGGTATATAAAAAATCCGTAGGAAAATTAATAGTTAAACCAAATCTTATCAAAAATTATTTAGATTCAATAAGATAATATTAATTTATGGCTAACTGTTACTGCGGCTCATCACAACCTTATGCAACCTGTTGCGAGCCTTATATAAAAGGCGTAAAGAAAGCACCAACTGCCGAGGTGTTAATGCGTTCGCGCTATTCGGCGTATGTGGTGCTTGCTGCTGATTATTTATGGAATACCACTGCACCATCAGAGCGGAAAAAACACAGCAAGAGTGCCATTTTAGACTGGGCAAAGAGCAACCAGTGGCTAAAGCTGGAAGTGCTGAGGACTACCGATACTATTGTAGAATTTAAAGCCTATTACCTGGATAGTAATTTGCGGGCACAGGTGCACCACGAAGTATCAACCTTTGTTAACCAACAGGGCAAATGGTATTATGTTGATGGCGAATACTAATTCGGCATTTTAAGCTCCGGAGGAGCGACATATTTATAGAAATTAGGATTGCCTTTAAACAATTGAGCTCCGGAGGAGCGGCCTATTATATGCTGTTCCTCCGGAGCTCTTTATGTATTGGTCTTCCTCTGTTAGATTATCCTTTAGTGGTTTTAGCAGTAGAAGATTTCGCTTTACGGGTAGCCGTAGTAGTTGCCTGTTTTTTCTGCACAGTAGGCGTACACTTAACATGCTCGGTTGTAACCATTTTGTCTTTACGCACCTGGGTAGCATCGGTTCCATCTGTTTTTTGCTGGCGGGTTACAGCGTCCTGTTTAACCGTCATTTCCTTTTTACTCTCTTTTACTACCGCAGTCTCGGTGCTGGGTACTGTTTTGGCAGGCTGCTTAGCCGCTGCCGGGTCGGTTTGGGCTTGTGCCACGCCAAAGGCTAATAGGGCAGCAAGCGATAAAAATACTTTTTTCATAATTACTTAATTTTATTAGTTAAGGTTGTGAGGTTTAAAGTCGCCGTTAACCCCACCGTTTTTAATGTTTATACTATCGCGTTCGCGGGCAGAAGCCTCGTGTGTAATTTCCGATTTCCCATCTTCTTCCATGCTCGATACCATTTGTTTTTCCATGTTAGAAGCCACAGCACCGTCGGGCAATAAAGTGCTCATCGTGTTTTGTGCCTTATTTTTAAAGCCGGGTTGTACGGTAGCCTCGCCGTTTAAAAAGGCATCATAACCGCCTTTTGCTACTTCGGCAGGGTCGTATAAAGAGGTCTCCTTATAAGTAACGGTGTTCTCAGCTTTAGCCTTATGAAAAAAGTCGGTATCGGTAGCGCCCGGTAACAGGGCAGTAACGGTAACATTAGTTTCTTCAAGCTCTTTAACCAATGCTTCCGAAAACGAAAGTACAAATGCTTTAGATGCCGCATAAACGGCCATATAAGGAGTAGGTGCTTTTGCTAAAGATGAAGCAAGGTTAAGAATACGGCCACTATTTTGCGCTACCATATCCTGAAGGAAATATTTGGTAAGGCTCATAAGTGCAATAATATTAAGCTGCACCAGGTCTATTTCGCGGTCAAGGTCGGTTTTAAAAAAGCGTCCCCATTCGCCCTGTCCGGCATCATTAACAAGATATTCAATACCTACACCCAGTTCTTTAGCCTGCTCGTAAACCTTGTTGGCAGCACCGGGTTCAAATAAGTCGGCTGTAATGGTGTGTACGGTAATGTTGTTAATAGCCCTTAATTCGGTTGCCGTCTGGCTAAGATTGTCTTCGTTACGGGCAACAATAATAAGGTTAGTGCCATCCTGCGCAAACAATTTGGCAAGCTCGTAACCAATACCGCTGGTTGCCCCCGTAATTAATGCAAATTTTTGTGTGCTCATGATCCTTAATTTTTTAGTTCGATTAGTTGTAGTGCTTACGTAATTGAAAGTTACCTCTTATTAACAGGCACGGCTGTTAACCCCGCGTTAATCAAGCGTTAAAACTGATTGTAAGGATTTTAAGGTTATATAACTTTATATATTAATGCAATTGGGTTAATGAAAAGGTATAAAAACTTAGAAGGCCACAGCGGGGTAACGGGCTACGAAATTGAGCCTGATAGCATTGCTGTGCAGTTTAACCATAGTGCCGTTTACCGCTATACCTATAACAGCGCGGGCAAGCGTATTATAGAAAAAATGAAACAGCTGGCAACGGCCGGCAAGGGGCTTAGCACTTATATAAGCCAGACGGTTAAACAAAAGTTTGAGGATAAACTTACATAGCCTAAAGTTTTCTTAATTAGTTCTTTAGGGGTATGCCTTGTTGTATATTTATATAGTATACCTGTTTACACACAAACGCATTTATACATACAAAAACTAAACTTAATTACACACCTAATGAAAAACAACAAACCTACACCGGGCAGCAACAGCAATGCCAAGGTAGAAGAGCTGGAGCGCAATAGAGAATATAGCGAAGGCCAGTTTATTACAACAGACCATGGTACCCGCATTAATAACGACCATAACTCGCTTAAGGCGGGAGAGCGCGGGCCATCGTTACTGGAAGATTTTATAATGCGCGAAAAAATAACGCATTTTGACCATGAACGTATTCCTGAGCGTATTGTGCACGCACGCGGCTCTGGGGCACATGGATATTTTGAGCTTACCAACCCAATACCGGAATTTACCAAAGCCGGCTTTTTAAACGATACCAGCGTTAAAACCCCTGTGTTTTTACGCTTTTCTACCGTTGCTGGTTTTAGAGGATCTACCGATTTAGCACGCGATGTGCGCGGCTTTGCCATCAAGTTTTACACTCAGGAGGGTATTTTTGATATGGTGGGCAACAACATACCGGTATTCTTTATTCAGGATGCCATGAAGTTTCCGGATTTGATACATGCCGTTAAACCAGAACCACATAACGAGATTCCGCAGGCAGCATCGGCACACGATACCTTTTGGGATTTTATATCGCTAATGCCCGAAAGCATGCACATGATAATGTGGGCCATGAGCGACCGTGCCATACCCCGCAGCTACCGCATGATGGAAGGCTTTGGCATACACACCTTCAGGTTTGTAAATGCTGAGGGTAAATCTACGTTTGTAAAATTCCACTTTAAGCCAAAATTAGGCACTCATGCCGTTGTGTGGGATGAAGCCCTTAAGATATCGGGCAACGACCCGGATTTTCACCGTCGCGACCTTTGGGAAGCTATCGAGAGTGGCAGTTTCCCTGAATGGGATTTTGGCGTACAGTTAGTAGCCGAAGAAGATGAGCATAAGTTTGATTTTGACTTATTAGACCCTACCAAGATTATCCCGGAAGAGCTGGTGCCGGTAACTATATTGGGTAAACTGGTGCTTAACCGCAATCCGGATAACTTTTTTGCCGAGACAGAGCAGGTAGCCTTTCACCCGGGGCATGTAGTGCCGGGTATCGATTTTAGTAACGACCCGCTGTTGCAGGGCAGGCTGTTTTCGTACACCGATACGCAGCTGTCGCGCTTGGGCAGCCCTAACTTTCACGAAATTCCTATTAACCGCACCATTGCCCCAATGCACAACAACCAGCGCGACGGGCACATGAGGCAGGAAATTAACGTAGGCCGTGTTGCCTACAGCCCTAACTCGTTAGCTAACGGCGACCCTAAGCAGGCTACCGAAGCCGAGGGTGGTTTTGTAAGTTACCACGAGCGTATTGAGGCGCATAAGGTAAGAACAAGAAGCGAAAGCTTTAGCGACCATTTTAGCCAGGCAGCGCTTTTCTTTAAAAGCCAGACCGAAGTGGAGCAGAACCATATTATTAGCGCACTGCGTTTTGAGTTGAGCAAGGTTGAGACCGAAGCCATCCGTGTGCGTATGCTTGGATTACTGAACCAGGTTAATACTGACCTTGCCGAAAAAGTAGCGGCCGGATTGGGGCTTGATGTTCCTGCATCGCCGGAAAGGCCAATGAATCATGGCGTTGGCGCAGATGCTGACCCCGAGAAGCATGAGCCTAAACCGCTTAACGATAATTACGAACCGTCTGTAGCCTTAAGCATGGTGGTTAACCCAACCAACTCTAATACTATAGAGAGCCGCAAGGTGGCCTTTTTATGTGGCGAAGGCTTTAACGAAGCTTCGGTAAACGCATTAAAAGAAGCTTTGGAAGCTAAGGGCGCAAAGGCAAAAATCGTGGGTCCGCATGCAGGGGCTATCACCGGTGATGCCGGTACCGCTACAAAGACTGATTTTACATTCTTCAGCTCGTCATCGGTATTGTTTGATGCTATTTACATTCCCGATGCCAAAGGCATGAAAGCGCTGGAGGCTAACGATAATGTTATTCAGTACATTAACGATGCCTACCGTCATTGTAAGGTTATTGGTGCCGATATTGGTACAGATACGCTGCTAAGTAAAACTACAATTGGCAACAAACTGGCCGATAATAAAGATACCACCCTGCCGGGTGTTATACTGCAAACCGATGAAAATGCTGGCAGCTTTGTAACCGATTTTATTGCCCAACTGGGCAGGCACCGTATTTGGGAGCGCGAAGAAGCTATTGTAATGTAAAACATTCAACTATAAACAGTAAAAGAAGAAGAGGTTACCTCTTCTTCTTTGTTTAAACACCTTTCTAACTATGGATGATGTAGAGATACTGGGCCTTGTAGCGGCTGCGTTTACTACTATAGCCAACATACCCCAAACCATTAAAATAGTAAAAACCAGGTCTACCAAAAGTATATCGGCGCTTACCTATGCCATGCTGTTTGTGGGCATGGTGCTATGGGTGGTGTACGGCATCATAAAAACAGACCTGCCTATTATACTGGCAAACGGCATAGCGGCAGCACTTTGCGGCACTATTTTAGCCGTAAAATGCTGGGCAAAATATAGAGGGACATAGACAAGTTAACGCCATCTTAAAAATGTTATTTTAATGCTAATTACCTAAACGTTAAGAGTGTTGAGGTTTTAGATTAAATAACTTTAATAGAAGTAACAATCAAAAAATCAAACATCATGAAAAAGTCAACCGCATTAAAAAACGCCCTGTTTGCCGCCTTGTTGGTAGCAGGTATGAATGTAGTATCGTCTTGCGATAGCTGCAGCCGAAGAGACGAAGGATCCAACAGCACAGGCACAAGTGATGGTAACGAGGCCAATGGCGATATTGATGGCAGTGAGACTCCGGCTGATAACGAAAACTCGGGCAGTACAGAGGGTACCGGTGATAATGCCAATGCCGGTACCGATGGTTCATCAAGCATGAATGTGCCAAGATCAGGTAGTGCAACGGGAACGTCGTCTTCAACATCGGGTTCAGCTTCATCAGCATCTACTCCTAAAAAAAATGGCCTTACCGAAGAGCAGATAACCGATAAGGTAGAGAACAGCAGCAGCCAGGCTACCAACAGCAAAGGCGAGCCTATTATTAGCGGAGGTACATCGGGCACAGGCCAGGGTACGGGTACCGGCAGCACTGGTAACAACTCCAGAGTTACCACTAAAAAAGACCAGTTAACACACTAATAGTGTTTATTATGAGCCAGTTAAACGATAATCCGGGTCAGGGTAACCGTGGCGGGCAGGAGTATGGCGAGGCTACAAGGCATCAAAGCAGCCGTAACCAGGATAGCCAGAAACACGAAACCACGCCCGAAGAAGAAAAATTAAAGCAGGAGCACAACCAGGAAATTCCGGCCGACGAGAAGGAAGAAGATAAATTTAGCCCGGGCGAAGCCGAAGAATACAATCCTGACGATTTTGCAACCGATTAGCTATCGGTTTAGTATGTGTTTAAAATAGCTTTGAATGGATAACTAAACCTAACTACTATGGCTTCTCAAAATATTATTATAGCCAGCAGGCGGCTTGCCGAAAAAGGCCTTAAAATAGCTTTTGCCGAAAGTGCCACAGCCGGTTGGCTGGCATCGGAATTTGCGCTTACGCCAACATCGGGCGGTGTGCTGCTGGGTGGCATTGTATGTTATGATGCCTGTACTAAAGAAGAACTATTTGATATTCCGCAGGAGATAATAGATAGGTACACACCGGAATCGGCTGAGGTTACGCGGCTCCTGGCCGAAAGGCTTACCAAATTCTTTAAGTGTGATGTTGCTGTGGCTATTACCGGCCTTACAGCGCCCGGCGGCAGCGAAACCGATGAAAAGCCGGTAGGCACTATGTTTATACACATAAAACTGCCGGAAGACCGCTATTGTGCCCACCGTGAGGTTTTTGAGGGCGACCCTAAAGACATTATCGGGCAGACGATAGAGCGTGTTGGCGAACTAATTACAGAACATGTAGATAAAATTGAAATGGCCACCGCACAAGACACCAAACAAACATGAAAGCACCGGTAAAAATAATCGTGGCGGGCATAGTAGGTACATCGTTCATGACGCTGTACAGCTACTACAGGGCTAAAAAAGAAAAACAGCAATACAGAGAACCGGAGCTGCTTAACAAACTTATAGACCGCAACAAAACAATTGATGTAGATGTAAGTAAAAAACACGCCGCAGGCTGGGTGGCCCACTATGGGGTAGGTGTGCTTTTTGTGCTATCCTACTGGGTGCTGTACCGCAAAGCACTGCATTCTCCGGGGGCGGTAAAGGTTTTGGTGGTGGGCAGCGGCAGTGCAATTGTAGCTGTTGCCGCGTGGAAGGTTATGTTCTCTGCCAGCCCTAACCCGCCCGATAATAACCGCTTTGGCTATTATAGGCAACTGGCAATTGCACATTTAATTTTTACATTATTTGCCCTTGCAACCTATAAAGCCTTAGGCCAATCTAATAAATTACTGCCATGATGCTACACTGGATCGAGATAGCGCTTCGCCTTGCCCTTGCTGCCATTTTTGGCGGTATAATTGGTATTGAACGCGAGCGTAAAGATTGGGCAGCAGGCATGCGAACCCACATGATGGTAAGTATGGGGTCGGCATTAATAATGCTGGTCTCCTCTTTTGGTTTTATGGATATTGTGGGAGAAAACTATGCCGAGCTCGACCCATCCCGCGTAGCGGCACAAATTGTTAGCGGTATTGGTTTTATTGGCGCAGGTGCCATACTCTTCAGGAAACCTGCTACAGTACTGGGGCTTACTACGGCATCAGGTTTGTGGACCGTTGCCGGCATTGGTATGGCAACAGGTGGCGGCATGTATGTTGCCGCCGGTATTACTACGTTTTTTGCTATCTTAATTTTATGGGGAATGCAGCCCATACAGAGGAGGTTTTCCAGTAAATTTCAACGTAAAAAGCTCAGGATCATCGCGAAGAATAAAACCAATCCCAGAAAAATTATCAATACTCTTTTAGCTACCGAAGAGGTAGACTTTGCTAATTTTTCGGTTACCCGAACCTCCAAAGACTGGATTATCGAAATTATACTCGAAAAGCCCGGCAACAATCGCTTTATGGAAATTGTAGACGAGCTTGAGCATCAACCCTTCATCAAAAAAATATCCTGGGACAAATGAGGAAGTTTACAGTGTTCAGTTTACAGTATTCAGTCCACTCAAACTGTAAACTGAACACTTCATTCTCTGCCAACTGCGACTGAAAACTGTAAAATGAAAACTGAAAACTGTAAACTGAAAACTGTAAAATGAAAACTGTAAACTGTAAACTGAGCTCTATGTAAATATCGCTACAGTTTCCTGCTGTAATTTTTGTGGGGTACCGGTTTCCATATAGCGTTTAAAGCCCATAATGTCTTTGCGTACAAGTGTTTCAAACATAGGATTTAGCAACCTGGCAACTTCTTCGCCGGTATGGCCCATTGGTGCGTGGTAAGAGAATACTACGTGGACCAGTGTACCCAGCTCTCCGGCATCTTTAAACTCTACCTTGCCCGAATTGCGCACGGTCGAATTCGGCAGCGATCGCCACCCAATATAACGGTGTGGCTCTTCGGCCACTATCTCTGCCTTCCAGCTAATTATATTACCAAGTGCAGGCACTTTTACCTTCCATTCAGATAGTGTATCGCTTAAAACCGTAACGCTGTCTAAGTGTTCCATAAACAACGGCAGGTTGCCAAGGTGACGCCAAAAGTTGTAAACATCTGCCACGGGGCGCTTTACAATAAGGCGCGCGTGTATGTTTACGTTAGAGTCTTTAGGCTTGTCTGGCTTGCCGAATAGCTTGCCGCTCTCTGTAACGTTTACATCTTTTACAAAACCTTTTACGCCCCTGTAGATCATAAAGCCCGCCGAGGCGATCTGCAAAATGCTCTTCTTTTCCTTTTTTAAGGCATCATACAGCAGGTAAGCGCCCCCAATAACAGATACGGCACGTTCTATCTGCCCAATAGATTTCTGGCTCGGGGTAACGGTAAGGTTCTCTAACTTTTCCATAAAAAGCGGTGTAATTTGTTGGTGGTTATAATCTATATTAAAAATAAGAAACCCCTGCTTATGTAGTGCCTACTTTAACACTACCTTACAATAATGCATAAAAAAAAGCCCCGTTAAGGGGCTTAATAATTCAACTAATAACCTGGTTTAGTTGTTGGTGTGGTTCCGGTTCCGGTACCTGTACCCGGGCTTGTTGGAGCCGTTGGCGAGGTAGCAGGATTGGTATTTTTTTTCTTCTTGTCGGTTGTCTTATCCGGCGAAGTAGCGTCAGTAGACTTAGTAGCAGACTTATCCGTTTTTACCCTTGTATCGGTAGTACGGGTTTTGTCTGTTTTAGTTGTCTTGGTCGACGTGGTGTCTGTTTGTGCCTGGGCAATACCAAAAGCTAATATTGCAGCCAGCGTAAAAAAAGCTTTTTTCATGATCGTATGATTTTTAGTGGAATAGGTTTACAATTAAGGCCTTGGCGTTGTGGTTGAAGGCGATGTTGAGGTACCAGGCTGCGTTGTTGATGGCTGTGCCGTACCCGGATTGGTAGTAGGCGAACCAGTTGTGCCCGGAACCGAATTTGGCGATACCCCAGGATTACCTGCCCTTGTGTTGCCCGGTGTTACTGGCGATGTAGACGGTGTGTTTAATGGCGTAGTTGGCGGCACCGTAGTTTGTGGCGTCGTAGTGCTTGGCACTGTTCCGTTTACGTTAGGCACAGCATCGGTACGCGGGGTCTGGGTACGGTTAGGTATGGTAGGGTCGTTGTTAGAACGGCTGTTAGCGTTGGGGTTAGTACGTGTCCTGTCGGCCTGTGTACCCGTAGTGGTTGGCGATGTTGTTGTTGGCGTGGTAGTTGTGGGTATCGTTGTTCTGTTGGTTGTTGTGGGCTGTACCTGGGCCTGTGCAATACCAAATGTAAGTACGGCTCCAAGTGTTATAAATACCTTTTTCATGACTTTTAGATTTTAGTTTATTTTTGATAGTATAAAGTTAGCAGGCTATTATTAGTTAACTGCTTGTTTTTAATATTCTTAACCTTACTTTGTGCTTAAATTGGCAGACACTATTAAAAAGTGTTAAGCCTCCTACAGCTGTTTAAATTGCATTACATTTTGATTGTATTCTATTGGCTAAAGAAAACGTTTTTGTATAATTTGCATACCTTTATATTTAAAACGCTTTTATGCACATTCCGCAAAAAATTCTCTCTCTTTTTATTGTTGCTGCATTTGCCTGCGCAGGTAAATCAGAAAATGTTACCGATAAACAACCCTACACAGCAAAGGGCCGCACCGAAGTTTTACAGGGCAATACCATAGCCTTAATTGGGTCGGCATCCTCGGTAACCTTCGGGTTTAAAGGCACTAAGTGTACCGTTAAGTTATCTACAACAGATACCTACGAACATCATAACTATATTGTAATAGAGGTAGATGGCCAGTACTATAGCCGCTACAAAATTCAGCCTTCGGGTACCAGTGTTCCCGTAATGGTACCGGGCGGGCAGTCGCACACGCTAACCGTTTATAAGGCTACCGAAGCCTCTAATGGCACCGTGCTTTTTAAAGGTGCCGATGGCGACATCTTTCCTGTAAAGGAAAAACTGAAGAAGAAGATCGAATTTATAGGCGACTCTATTACCTGCGGTATGGGCAACGACCTGAGCGAGATACCGTGCGATGCCGGTGTTTGGTTCGACCAGCACAATGCCTACTATTCATATGCGCCTATTGCAGCGAGGGAAGTGGGTGCCGATTTTATGTTAAGCTCTGTTTCGGGCATTGGCATGTACCGCAACTGGAACGACGAGCATGATAAAGAGGCCATTATGCCCGATGTGTACGAAAATCTGTACCTTAATAAAGACACTTCTAAACCCTATAATTTTGGCTTTACAGCCGATATTACCTGTATTGCCTTGGGTACCAATGATTTTAGTAGTGGCGATGGCAAAAAGCCAAGGTTGCCGTTTAACGAAGATGCGTATGTATCTAACTACCTTAATTTTATAGCAACAGTGTACAGGCATAACCCTAAAACACAAATTGTGTTGCTAAGCAGCCCGATGGTTACAGGCGAGCGCAGTGCCACCTTTGTAAAATGCCTTAATAAAATTAAAGACCAGGTAAACAGCCAGAAAGGCCATAAAGAGGTTAAGGTGTTCAACTTTACGGCGGTAACGCCACACGGCTGTGGCTCGCATCCTGAAATTGAAGACGATAAGCTTATGGCATCTCAACTGGCACCGTTTTTAAAAACACTATTAAATGGAAAGTAATACCCTTAAAAAGCTATTAAAGTATCTGCTGCTGGCGTTAACTGGCTCAGCTTTAGGTAATGTATCGCTGCCGGCATTTTTTGCAGATAACATGGTGCTGCAGCGCAATGCCGAAGTAAAGCTGTGGGGTTGGGGCAACCCATCTGAACCCATAACCATTACCACAGGCTGGGATAATAAAGAATACAAGGTAAAGCCCAACAACCAGGCCAATTGGGAGATAACCATACAAACGACGGGTGCCGGCGGGCCGTATACCCTTAGCATTAAAGGCTATAACGAGCTGACCTTTACAAATGTAATGCTGGGCGAAGTCTGGCTGTGCTCCGGCCAAAGCAATATGGAGTGGACTCCAAGTGCCGGAATAGACAATGGCGCAGCCGAGATTGCTGCGGCTAACTACCCTAACATCAGGTTCTTTACAGTGCCCAAGCTAACGGCTAAAAACGAGCAGATAAACCTAACAGGCAACTGGCAGGTGTGCACGCCCGAGACTATGAAATACTTTAGCGCCATAGGCTACTTTTTTGCGCAGCACCTTCAGGAAGACTTAAAGAATGTCCCTATCGGAATTATAAATTCAAGCTGGGGAGGTACGCCTGCCGAGATCTGGATGCCAACTGATTATATAGCTAAAGATGAGGTTGTGGCTTCGGCGGCAGCCAAAATTAAACCCGTTTCGTACGGCCCAACCGAGGGTGGCCGGGCTTACAACGCCATGATACATCCGCTGGCAGGTTTTAAGATAGCCGGCGTGTTGTGGTACCAGGGCGAAAGCAATGTGGGCAGCCAGGTGTATAATAAAACCCTTGGTGCGCTAATAGCCTCATGGCGAGCTGCATGGCAGGATAATTTCTCGTTCTATTTTGTGCAAATAGCACCCTACAAGTACGGGGGCGATGGTTACCACGGTGTTATAATTCGCGATGCGCAGCGCAGGGTATTACACGAAACAGAAAATACGGGTATGGTGGTTATAAGCGATGTAAGCCCGACTGACGATATCCATCCACGCAATAAAAAGCCTGTGGGCGAACGCCTTGCAAACCTCGCGTTAAGTGCTCATTATAAGGTAAGTAAAGGTGTGGTTAGCGGCCCCTTATATAAAAGCCATGAGGTTAGAGGCAGTAAGCTTATAGTGCAATTTGATAATGCACAGGCACTTACCTTTAAAGATAAAACCAACCAGTTTGAAATTGCAGGGGCCGATGGTGTGTACCATCCGGCAACGGCCAAAATAGATAAAAGTACGGTGGTGCTAACTTCCAAAGACGTTAAAAAGCCGCTACATGTACGCTATGCATGGGGTAACACCTTGCAGGCCAATCTGTTTAACGGGGCGGGGCTGCCGGCAAGTTCTTTTATCAGTGAATAAAACAAACCAATGAAACGAACCAAAATTTTAGTAGCCCTGGCGCTGTTTGCAATGGGCACGGCACAGGCACAGAAAAAGAAAACAATGGACAAGAAACAGGATATCGAACAGAAGATCACGGCTTTAATGGCCAAAATGACCCTTGAAGAAAAGGTAGGGCAAATGAACCAGTACAATGGCTTTTGGGATGTAACGGGCCCATCGCCAAAAGAGGGCAACGCTGCCCTTAAATACGAGCACCTTCGCAAGGGCTGGGTGGGTAGCATGCTTACCGTGAGGGGAGTAGAGCAGGTGCGCGCCGTACAAAAAATAGCGGTAGAAGAAACCCGCCTGGGCATTCCGCTTATTATTGGTTTTGATGTTATTCATGGCTATAAAACCCTGGCACCTATACCGTTGGCAGAAGCTGCCAGTTGGGATATGGAGGCTATTAAACATTCGGCGCAGGTGGCGGCAGACGAGGCATCGGCGTCGGGCATCAACTGGACGTTCGGACCTATGGTAGACATCTCAAGGGATGCCCGCTGGGGCCGTGTTATGGAGGGTGCTGGTGAAGACCCTTACCTGGGCGCAAAAGTGGCTACAGCGCGCGTTAAAGGCTTTCAGGGCGACGATCTGTCCGCGCCCAATACCATTGCTGCCTGCGCTAAGCACTTTGCTGCCTATGGATTTGCAGAGTCGGGCCGCGATTACAACACCGTAGATATTGGCAATGCTACGTTGTATAATACTGTTTTACCGCCATTTAAGGCGGCTAATGATGCCGGTGTGCGCACATTTATGAACTCCTTTAACATCCTTAACGGGGTGCCGGCAACAGGCAGCAGCTTTTTGCAGCGCGACATCCTTAAAGGCAAATGGGGCTTTGACGGTTTTGTGATAACCGACTGGGCCTCAATTAAAGAGATGATTACCCACGGCTTTGCCAAAGATGGTGCCGAGGCTTCTGAAAAGGCGGTTAAGGCCGGTGCTGATATGGATATGGAATCGTACCTGTATGTAAATGAATTAGTTAAGCTGGTTAATGAGGGTAAGGTAGATGTGGCTTTGGTAGATGATGCCGTTCGCCGCATTTTACGTGTAAAATACGAGCTTGGCCTGTTTGACGACCCATACCGCTATTGCGATGAAAAACGCGAGAAGGCTACCATAAACAGTAAGGCCAACCACGAGGCTGTTTTAGATGTTGCTAAGAAGTCTATAGTGTTGTTAAAGAACGAATTGAACCTGCTTCCGTTAAAGAAAACAGGCCAGAAAATAGCCCTGATAGGGGCGCTTGCCGCCGATAAAAACAGCCCGTTAGGCAGCTGGAGGATAGCCTCAGACGATAACACAGCGGTATCTGTTTTAGAGGGCATGCAGCAGTACAAAGGCAACACGCTTACCTACGAAAAGGGCGGCGAACTGTTCATCGGCAAGTCTACATTTTTAGATGAGGTGGTGTTTAATACCACCGATCGTTCTGGTTTTGAGGCTGCTAAGAGAGCAGCTAAGGATGCCGATGTTGTGGTAATGGTGCTGGGTGAGCATGGCTTCCAGAGTGGGGAGGGCCGCAGCCGTACCAACCTCGATCTGCCGGGCCTTCAGCAAGAGCTGTTGGAAGAAGTGTACAAGGTCAACCCTCGTATAGTGCTGGTACTCAACAATGGGCGTCCGCTGGCATTGCAGTGGGCGGCAGAGCATATTCCGGCAATTGTAGAGGCCTGGCACCTGGGTAGCGAGACGGGAAATGCTGTGGCTCAGGTACTTTACGGCGATTACAACCCAAGTGGCAAACTGCCCATGAGCTTTCCGCGCAACGTGGGGCAGGTGCCTATTTATTACAACCAGCACAGCACCGGAAGGCCTGTAAACAGCGACAGTAACGTGTTCTGGTCGCATTACAGCGATGTGGAGAAAACTCCGCAATATGCTTTCGGTCACGGACTTAGCTATACCACTTTTAAATATGGCACTCCTAAATTAGATAAGAAAACGTATGCCAAGGGCGAACCGGTTAAAGTAAGTGTAGAAATCACTAACACAGGTAATTACGATGGTAAAGAGGTTGTGCAGCTGTACATGCGCGATGTGTCGGCAAGCCTGTCGCGTCCGGTTAAAGAGCTGAAAGGCTTTGAGTTAGTGTCGTTTAAAAAGGGCGAGACCAAAACCGTGACCTTTACGTTAACCGATGCCGAATTAGGCTTTTACAACAACAACGGCGACTACCTTGTAGAGCCCGGAACCTTTAAAATATTTGTGGGTACGAGCAGCGATAATGTGCAGGAAACCGAGTTCGAATTAAAGTAATATAAATACTACAATTTTATAAATAAAAAGCACCAACCCGTTTGGTGCTTTTTTGCGTTTGATATTTCACTTTTGGTATAATGCAGCTTAAAAAAAAGCTTCATATTTCACTTTCGGACTTTGAGTTAGCGTTTTTGCGTTTTCTTATAAGGTTGGTTTTCAGCTTAATATTTTTTTGACACATTTCTGATTTTGCATTTTAGTGCCAAAAATGGCAAAATGGGCCAAAAATGGCAATAGTGGTGTGAAATATCAAATCCATTCTCCCCTAAAAAAGTTTACTGAAAAAGCCACTTCAGTACTCCAACATAAAACCCGTTGTAACTTTGCATCGGGGAAAAGGGGTAATAATTTTTGAGATTTTTGTTGCAGACGATTCTTCAATTTACGGCATCGCGCCTTTTATCAATTTCTAATTTTACAAAATAATAGATTACGCAAAGGCCTCCATAAAACAGCAGCCTTTCGGTAAGTCCAAGTAAAGCGTAGCCAAACAAAGAGTAACCCTGTGTCATACTCCACGAACTCGGCAGGTAATCGCGGTGAAGAGAGGTTACAAGTATTACAAATTTTTCGAAATTCAAAAAAAGCAAAAAACCAATAAGCAGCCGCGTAACGCGATTTCTTGCAATCCATTTAAACCATAAGAGTTGGCTAAGGGTAATATAAAATATGTGCTGAAACCAATATGCCCACGCATACGGCCCGGCAATTCGGTTTAGCAGGCTGGCCCTTTCATCTTCCGGCAAATCGGCAGCCAATGATATTGTTAGCGCACTCATCCATAAAACGAGATAAGCCAGGCCAGCGAAAATAATAATACGGTTGGCAGCATTAGCCAGCCCCATAATAACGGGGTGGTGCCTTAAAAATAAAGAAGCAATAATTAATACCAGTGTAAACAGGCCGTATCCTCCAAAAAGAAAAAGGTCTATTAGGTGTAAAATAGTGCCAACGGTTTCCATGCAGCGCGCAGTGTTATTTTTCTAAAAGTTACCAATGGCTAAAGCTACAAAGATTTTTTCTTAGTTGTAAATGGTATTTTTAGGTAGTTTTTGATAATTGATTGTAGGCTATGAATGAGATCGCCGCGCTCCGTTGCACTGCGCTCGCGAAGATGGTAGTAATTGTGCCAAAGGCAATTCGTGAAAATTCGTGTCAAATTACGAGTGAGATCGCCGCGCTTCGTTACACTACGCTCGCGATGACGGTGCGTGAAGATGGGAAAGGATGTGCGAACCGTACCCGTGCCGTCTCTGCGAGGGAGGCACGACCGCGGCAGTCTATTCTTAATTTAGTTATGTGTGAGATCGCCACGCTCCGTTGCACTACGCTCGCGAAGACGGTAACGGGTACTGGGTGTAGTTGTGCCAAAGGCACAAAGCTTTGTGTTCTCTCAGTAAGCTAATGATTAAGAATTATTCTTTGTGCATCTCTGCGATCACTCTGTGAAACTCTGTGGAATAGTTTATTCGCGGAATCGTGTCAAACTACATGTGAGATCGCCACGCTCCGTTGCACTGCGCTCGCGATGACGGTGCGTGAAGATGGGAAAGGATGTGCGAACCGTACCCGTACCGTCACTGCGAGGGAGGCACGACCGCGGCAGTCTATTCTTAATTTAGTTATGTGTGAGATCGCCACGCTCCGTTGCACTGCGCTCGCGAAGACGGTAACGGGTACTGGGTGTGGTTGTGCCAAAGGCACAAAGCTCTGTGTTCTCTCAGTAAGCTAATGATTAAGAATTATTCTCTGTGTATCTCTGCGATCACTCTGTGAAACTCTGTGGAATAACTTACATGACTTTAATTTGTGTAACCTGCCGGCAGGCGGGCAGGTTTCGTGGCCTTAAAAATTATTGGCATTACCATTTACAATCCTTATATTTGAACTTTGGCTTTAGGGGTATTCTGAAAAAGAATTGAGAGAGTCCCTTTGAACCTGACACGGTTAATACCGTCGTAGGGAAAAGCGTAGCAATACTACACCGTTCAATCTTCCTGTTTTTTTGGGAGACTCTACAGCCATATTTTATTTAAACACCTTAAAAATATGAAAGAGTCTCTGTGGGAAGCCGTGCTTTCCGTTAAGAAAAATTCGCCCCTTGTACATAACATTACCAACTATGTGGTAATGAACAACACCGCCAATGCCCTGCTTGCCGTGGGTGCATCGCCTATTATGGCGCACGCCCACCCCGAAGTGGCCGATATGGTTGCCATTTGCAGCGCTACTGTCATTAACATTGGCACGTTAGATGAGTATTGGGTACAAAGCATGCTAACATCTGCCGCCAAGGCAAAAGAGCTGGGCAAACCCTGGATATTAGACCCTGTGGGTGCCGGTGCCACCGCTTTTAGAAACGATACCGCCGCCCAACTGCTTACCTACAAACCAACCGTAATTCGCGGCAACGCATCAGAAATTATGGCACTAGCCAAAGTTAGCCAGCAGCAAACCAAAGGTGTAGATAGCGTGCACCAAAGTACCGAGGCCGTAGACGCCGCCAAGTGGCTCAACCAAACAACCGGTGCCGTAGTTTGCGTATCGGGTGCAACCGATGTTGTTGTATCGGGCCACCGAAAAATACTGCTTAATAACGGGCACGCGCTTATGCAGCAGGTAACCGGTTTAGGCTGTACCGCCACAGCCTTAATTGGCGCTTTTGTGGGCAACAATACGACGGACCCTTTCCAGGCCACAACTGCTGCTATGGCGTTGCTTAGCATTGCGGGCGAAATTGCCCAAAAGCAATCGGCCGGGCCGGGCAGCCTTCAGGTAAACCTGTTGGATAAACTGTACAATATTACTGAGGCCGAATTTTATTCCCACTTAAAAATGGAAGAATATAATGAGTAGCATTTTTCCGTATCGTTTATATCTGGTTGTGAGTCAGCACGACTGCCTGGGCCGCGATATCGTCTGGGTTACAGAACAGGCCGTAAAAGGCGGCGTTGATGTGGTGCAGCTTCGGGAAAAGCATCTATCGATAGCCGACTTTACCGCAACCGCCCTTCGCCTTAAGGCAATGCTGGATACGTATAACGTTCCGCTTATTATAAACGATAACTTAGAGGTGGCAAAAGCATGCAGCGCGGCGGGCATACACGTTGGCACTACCGACATTGCCCCATCAAAAATAAAAGCCCTTTGGCCACAGTGCGGCATATTGGGCTACTCTATCGAGCACTTAGACCAGCTGTACACGGCAGAGGCTGAGCATGCCGATTACCTGGGCATCAGCCCCGTGTACAGCACCCCTACCAAGACCGATACTGTTACTGAGTGGGGCCTGGAGGGCATACTTACCATCCGTGGGCTTACCAGCAAACCCCTTATAGCCATTGGCAGCATGAATGTTGATAATGCCCGCAATGTTATACGCGCAGGCGCCGATTGCATTGCGGTAGTCTCGGCCATATGCGGGGCCGATGATCCGGCGAAAGCCGCCCACGAAATTCGCACACAAATAGAAAAAGCATTATGAAACATTATACCTACCCCACCGTGCTTAGCATTGCCGGAACCGACCCCAGTGGCGGTGCGGGCATACAGGCCGACCTTAAAACGTTCTCGGCTCTGGGCTGCTACGGCATGAGTGTTATTACTGCACTGGTAGCCCAAAATACCTGCGGCGTACGCGCTATACACAGCGTGCCTGTAAATTTTGTAAAGGCACAATTAGAGTCGGTTTTAGAAGATATACGCCCCAATGCCATTAAAATTGGCATGGTACACACGCTTGAACTGGTAACCGCCATTGCCGAAACCCTGCAACAGTATCCGGACATTCCCGTGGTATTCGACCCGGTTATGATCGCTACCAGCGGCGACCGGCTTATTGAAGAATCGACCGTAGCGGGCATTGTGCAGCAGTTGTTTCCGTTAGCGGCAGTTATTACCCCCAATTTAGACGAGGCTGCCCTGCTAACCGGCTCCCCAATTACCACTGTACCCCAAATGCACGAGGCCGGTACTGCCATTATGAATTTAGGTTGCAACGCCCTGCTGCTAAAAGGCGGACATTTACAATCGGCACAGCTAACCTCGCTGCTTTTTACAGGCAGCGGTGCACCGGAAGCTTACGTTTCTGATAAAATAGAAACTAAAAATATGCACGGTTCCGGCTGCACCTTATCATCTGCCATAGCAGCCTACCTGGCTCAGGGCAAACACCTGAAAGATGCCGTTGCCCTGGCGCAGGAATACGTGCACGGTGCTATTTTGCATGCAAGCAATGTGGTTATTGGCAAGGGCAACGGCCCGCTTAACCACTTTTATAACCCCTTAAAAATGATTAAAAATGAAATGGACTGATACCGCCTGGCACGAAGCCCTGCCTATATACAACCGCATTACCAACATGCCTTTTATAACCGATCTGGCTAACGGAACCCTTAAGCAGGAGCAGTTTAAATATTACCTGCAGCAGGATGCCCATTACCTGGAGTATTTTGCCCGTGCATTGGCCATTATTGCTGGCAAAGTGCCCGATGTTAACACCATGCTGGATTTTGTGCGTTTTGCCGAGGGTGCCATTATTGTGGAACGCGCCCTGCACGATTCGTATTTTGCAGAATATAACGTTACTGAGAGGGCACCCCTTTCGCCTACCTGCCACCATTATGTGCATTATCTGCAAAGCACCGCCTATGCAGCCGATGTTGCTGTGGCTATGGCAGCGGTACTGCCCTGTTTCTGGATCTATAAAAAGGTGGGCGACTATATTTTGGAACATCAGGCTAAGAACGAAAACCCCTACCAGGGTTGGATCGATACGTATGCCGGAGAAGAATTTGGCCTTATTGTACAAAAGGCTATTGCCCTTTGCGATGCCGCAGCCGCGGAAGCATCTCCGCTTCAGCTTAAAAAAATGACGGCTGCTTTTGTAACGGCAAGCCGCCTGGAGTATGCCTTTTGGGATAGCGCCTACAAGTTGGAAAAGTGGTAGGCAAATTTAGCCAAATTTTATTTTCGCTGTGCTGTAGGTTCGTCTGTAGGGTTTTGTATATTTGGTTACATTAATTAAAACTCGTTATGAAAGTCCTGCTGTACTGCACTCTTATAATGTTACTGGCATCGTGCCATAATAAAGATGCTGCCCTAATGCCGGTTAAGTCACAAATAGCTAAAGATACCACAGCAGCCTATAGTTTTAGTTTTGATACTATAATAAAAGAACTTAAAAACAGTGTGGAGTTTAACCCTGAAAGCACTTTTAAATTTGATAAAATTATTATTGAGGGTCAAAATACAACTACTTTTATTTTTACTGAAACTAACGGCAATTGCGAGTTAGCTTATCTGGCGCGAAGCCTTGATAATAAACTGCAAAAGGTAATTATAATACATAAAAACTGCGATGCGGATTTGTCTTACTATAAATACTACAGGCTGCAAGATTATGCCATAAACAACAACAAGATTTTTATAACCAAAATTACCACCGAGGTTAAAAACAAAGCCCTTATAGATAAAAAGGGTTTTCTTAAAAATGGGCTTCAGAGCGATGCATCCGGCCTTGCAATTACCGATACTACTTACATTATTTTTAGCCTTAATGACATTAATGAATTTAAACTATTTCCTAAAATAAACGAGCCCGATGCCCCTAATGGTTTTGGCTACCTAAAAAAACTGAACACTAATTATACCTTTACTTCTTTTAAAGTGTCTTTATATACCGGCACGCTGGCAAACCCTGTTTTTAAAGGTAATCCGTTTGCTAATGACCCTGAATATGTAACATTTATAACCGAAGGCTGTAAGCAGAAAGGCATTAACTTTGGTGGAAAATATACTGTTATAGAAAAGAGTTGCGGCGCCATGTGCTCGCATATTTTTTTGGTAGACCGCACTAATGGCACGATAATTACAGATAAACAACCGTATGGCGATGGGCATTATGGTTATCTTTACAAAAAAGGCAGTAATTTACTTATAGCTAATTCCGGTTTATTTACCAATAATAGCCTTGTTTACTATGATTCGCATTGGGATGGTGTTGCCCCCGAACTGTTTGTTTGGAAAGGCAAAAAATTTAAAAAAATATAATAATGCGGGATTAACCTGCTTAATAAAAATTAAATTAGCTAAATGAAATACTTTCTTACAGCTTTTATACTTTTAACGTTTGGCACCCTTTCTGCCCAGTACGCCGACCTGAACAAGATGGAAATTCAGCATACATCGTGCATGAAGGAAACCGATGCGCTTACCTGCCAAAGCCAGTTTTACTGGTCGGTTAAAGATTTGGAGGTGGCGGCGTATCGCGATGCGTCCGGCCTGCTTAAGGATGCCGATTACGAAAAATTAAGGGCCGAGGAGGAGAAGTGGCGCATTAGTGCCGACAAGCTTTGCGATAAGGCCATGCAGACTTTTAAAAACAAACACCCTAACGTTGACCCGCTTGCACCCAATACCAAAACCGAGCGTAAAGATGCTATTGCCCTTTTTAAACAATGTGCCGATTTTACTACGGCACGTATTAAAAAACTGGCTTTAATTATTGATAAGTCGTAAAGTTTTTAAAGTCTTAAAGTCGAAAGTTTTAAAGTCCGTAGGCGAGAGACTAAAAGTCTGAAGCACTTAGATGGTGTAATTAGTGACAAAAAAATTGGATAGGTAGTAAAGACTTACTGCTTAACAACCTGTACCGTTCTGGTTTCGCCGGTTTTGGCATCTTTAATAACAAGGGTGGTGCTGTCTTGCGGTACATCCATTTCGAATAATAATTTCTGGCAGGTATCAAGTCCGGTAAGGTTATGGCTGCCAAAGCTTAAAATTTCATCTCCGGGCTTTAGCTGTGCTTCAAGGGCTTTATCCCACACAATGCCCACTATCATTTTTTCGTCTTTAATGATGGGTTTAAAAGGCCATGTTTTTTCTGTAAGGTCTATGTTGTTTACATCGCCAAACGGATCAAAGTAAAAGCGTCCGTTTTTATAGTCGAGCGTAATGTTGCCGTGCTTTAGTATTTCGATACCAATGCGCGAGCGCTTGTCAGACGTTGTAGTAGCCGTTACATTGCTAAAACCGTTCCTGCCAATGGCAATTCCCGGTATGCCTACCTTATACTGCTGCTCGGCCTTGGCAACGCCGTATAATCCTATGGTAAAAAAGCCTGTTGCCTGCCCAAGGGTAGTAAACAAATTGTATTGTTTTGCATTATCGTAAACGGCGGTAGAGAGGTCGTAAAAGCCGCTCATACCGGTATCTACCAGCAGGGTTTCATCGGCAGTAATATCTTTGGTAACCAGGTCTATGCTTATTAACGGGCTGCTCTGGCCTTGCTCCACCAGCATTTTAACCGAGTTTTTACGGTTTAAGGGGAGTTTTTTGGCAATATCGGTCAGGGTAATGGTTTTGGTTTTAGATGCTATATGCACAATAGAGTTGCGCAGTAGGTTACTGCCAATAAAACCATCTATGTTAAGGCAGCCCAGGGGGCCAAAATCTTTTATAACCAATACGGGGGTATCTTTAAAGGTAACATCGCCAATTTTTAAATTATCGAGCTTAACTACCTGAAGGCTGTCTTTAAGGTCGTTAGCATCTACAATTTCTATCTTACTCATAAGCGGGCTGTTAAGCTCTGCCGCCAATTCTGCCGAAATTGAGGTAGGCGCACCGGTATCGAACAAAAAATTATGGAGCTTGCCATTAAGCTCTACCTGAATAATGAGTTTATCCCTTTTTAGCGTATAAGGTACTGTTGTATAGTATCCTTTCTGATTAACGTGCCCCTGGTTAAAGCCGGTGAAATCCTGCGCAGTAAGGGTAGTAATAAATAGTATTGAAATAAGGGTAAAAAGTAGTTTCATATAATAGTGGTTAGCAGTGCCTAAGTTATCAAATTATAAGCCAAATAAAAAAGGGCCTGAGCCCTTTTAGTATATTTTTCGCTAAGAAATTAAAACCTGTTATCGCCATCAAGCAAATTGCCAAGGCCACCCAGTAGGCTGCCTTCGCCGCGCTGCTGCCCGCCACCCTGTGGTGCCGATGCATAAATGCGCCCTGCAAGCCTGCTAAACGGCAACGATTGTATATACACCACACCGGGGCCGCGCAACGTGGCATAAAATAAGCCCTCGCCACCAAATACGGTATTTTTAATGCCGCCCACAAACTCAATATCATAATCAACGCCCTGTGTAAAGCCTACAATACAGCCGGTATCTACCTTTAAGATATCGCCGGCGGCAAGCTCCTTGCGTGCCAGTGTACCACCAGCGTGAACAAACGCCATACCATCGCCCTCCAGCTTTTGCATAATAAAGCCTTCGCCACCAAAAAGGCCACGGCTTAATTTTTTAGAAAACTCAATGCCCACAGTAACGCCTTTAGCAGCGCATAAAAAAGCATCCTTCTG
Source organism: Flavobacterium subsaxonicum WB 4.1-42 = DSM 21790 (assembly GCF_000422725.1). Taxonomy (GTDB): domain Bacteria; phylum Bacteroidota; class Bacteroidia; order Flavobacteriales; family Flavobacteriaceae; genus Flavobacterium; species Flavobacterium subsaxonicum. Next base: position 325,352 of record NZ_AUGP01000017.1, on the reverse strand, counting down.
GCAGATGAAACGCCCACCCACCTCGGTAAGGTCTATCGGGATAATCTTGCCCGGATACGGCGATGCAAAGCTAACCTTGCGCTTGTCTTTATATTGGTTTAAAAAAACTGTCATAAACAGGCTCTCGCCGGTTAGCAGGCGTTTACCGGCGCTAAAAAGTTTGCCCATAATACCTTCGGTCTGGTTAGAGCCATCGCCAAAAATGGTTTCCATCTGTATGCCGTTATCCATCATCATAAAGCTGCCGGCTTCGGCCACAACGGCCTCCTGCGGGTCAAGCTCTATTTCTACATACTGCATCTCTTCGCCAAATATCTGGTAATCTATTTCATGTGCTGTCATTATACTATTGATTTTTTAGATTGATTGACTAATTAGATGACGCTTGCACATTTTTGTTACAGCCTAATTACAGAAATTTTACGAAACCAACTTAGCTGCCTGTACATGCATCCAGTCGTAATTACGATCGCGGCCCAGGCTAACCCAGCCTTCTTCTTCCCAAAAGTCCCACCACTTGTTATATTCCGGCCTTGCAAAGGTAGCCTTATCGCGGCCCCAGTTCAGCTGGTTATTCTCAGGGTCAAAGTCCAGCGCAATGCCCCAGGAGTGGGTACTAAGCGATGTACCGCCCCGCACCAGGCGGTAATTAAAGCATCCGCCGAAATAGTCGAGGCGCAGGCGTTTAATTTCGTCTATACCATAGTGGTCTAATGTTTTGTTGAGTACCCGCAACAGGCTATCCTTAACTTTTTTGTGGGCGGTTATGCGGGTTACTTTTTTAGACGTATCCCACGCTATTACAAGCGGGTAGGGCACAGTTACCGATACCAGGTTGCTGTTGCCTGTTTCTTTCGGAACGCCATAAAACGCAGTAAGGGCACTCTGGCTTTGCACCGGCCAGTTGTTGGGGTTAACCGGGTCGCGGTCTTCCGGGCGCCAGGGTTCGGGTTGCTGCCCGTAGAGCAGTTTATACCTAAGCTGGTCGTAGGCGGTTTGCGTTTGCGGCCCCCACAACCCATCGATAGTGCCGGGGTTAAAGCCTTCGCTTTTGGTAAAAAGCTGTACAGTGCCCACAATTTTCTTTTCGAGAGTCCATGTTTTGGTTAGCTCCGGTAGTTTGTTTAGGGCTGCTTTGGTGTTGTTGCCAATTATACCATCGGCAGTGCCGGCACCAAGATTTTTTGAATTAAGGTAGCGTTGCGCCAGTTTAATAATTTGAGGTGTTAAATCCATAGTTATTAAGGTGTTATATGTAAAATTAACGCTTTATTAGATATAAAATCCAACTATGTTAAAATTAATTACAATAATTTTTTAACAACCAATAGTTATAAATTGAATAAATTTAACAGCTTTTAGCTTAGTCTTAGGATAACTACAACACAACACGCCTTTTTGCTATAGTATCTTTACTAAACTAAAAGAGCAAATATTATGAAGAAGATTATCCTTTCGCTATCAGCCCTATTTACAATAGGCGTAGCATCAGCCCAGAGTTACATTAAACAACCAGACCCAACTACTTACAACGTGGTAGAATATAAAGCCACTAAAAAAGCCGAACCAGCTGCAGAGGTTAAAGCAGAAGCCCCGGTTACAGCACCTGCTGCTGCAACAACGCCTGCTGCTAAAACTAAAGTAGCTACTACTGCACCAAGGCAGGAACGTGCCCGTGTAGAAGATTTTACACAAGATGCAGCAAGTACTACATCTCAGCCGGCTGTAACCGATAAAAAGGTTGCAAGTAAAAATAAATAGTATATATACACCCCAAAAAAGAAGCCGCCTTATTTACTAATAAAGCGGCTTCTTTTTTGTGTTAAGTTGTTACATAAAACCATGCCTGTTAGGTTGGTTATCTGTACGGGTAATATTACGCCCTTCCATAACCGGTGTCCTGTGGTACAGGTGGCTTTCATGATGATGGTGGCCATCTTTTCTAACCTGTTTAGGAAAGGTGGCAAGCTCGTTTGGATTAACAAGTGCCGGGTCATCATACGGCATAATTACATTGTAATATGCCCCGTTAGCTACGTCGCCCTGACCTGCCTGATCCTGACGATAATTTAGATTAGTTGCCATAAATAGATGATTTGCTTACATTAAAGGTACAAATATTTTATCAAATTATCAGTATAATGCCTTAAAAATCAATATATCGTAATAGTTGTAGTGTTTACGGGCGTTTGCGCAAAAAAAAAGAACCCGTTAAGGTTCTTTTTAAGTTGTAAAGCGGTAATAAATTACATAAAACCGTCTCTGTCAGGGTTGTTATCGGTCGAAATTATATTCCTTCCTTCCCTTACCGGCGATTTTCTGGTATTAATTAAATGCGTTTCGTTCTCGTTATCAAGTTCTTCCTTGCTCAAAATTTCGGCAGGTGTAGGGAAAGATGCCAACTCTTCCGGATTTGTAACCGCAGGGTCTTCATAAGGCAGGTCAAAAGGCGTAAGGTCCATATCGCCCTGTGGCCTTTTATTATCGTGCGTTCTGCTCAAATCCTGGTTAGGTACTATAATGTTGTCTGTATTTGGCCTGATAATGTTATCGTTAAAGCCGTTTTCTTTATTTTCCATGATTTCTAAATTTTATTGATTTGTTTATATTAGTATTGAGATATTAGATTTTAGTATTGAGAGGTTAGAATTGAGATATTAATTTAGTATTGATATTAGATTTTAGCCTCCTAAGATGTCTATTATCTCATGTCTAACATCTATCATCTAACATCTTTTTTAACCCGACAACTATCAACCATCAACCATCAACCGCTCTTATCCCCCCGTCATTTCTCCTCCGTTAACGTGCAGTACCTGTCCGGTAATGTACGATGCATCTTCGCTTGCCAGGAAAACGTAGGCCGGACCCACTTCGCTGGGTTGCCCCGGACGTTTAAGCGGCACATCCTGCCCAAATTTTGCTACATCCTCGGGCCTGAAACTCGATGGAATAAGCGGTGTCCAGATTGGGCCGGGGGCCACACCGTTTACACGGATGCCTTTTTCGGCCAGCATGGCCGATGTCGACCTGGTAAAAGATACAATAGCACCCTTGGTGCTGCTGTAATCTATAAGGTGTTCGCTGCCCCTGTATGCCGTTACCGATGTGGTGTTGATAATGCTATCGCCCTTTTGCAGGTGCTTAAGCGCCTCTCTGGTAACATAAAAAAATGGCAGTATGTTAGTCTCAAAAGTTTCGCGCACCTGGCTGCCGGTAATATCTTTAAAATCGGTTTGAGGAAATTGCACTGCGGCATTATTAACCAAAATGTTAAGTCTGCCCAATTCTTTTACGGTTTGTGCCACGGCGCTTTGGCAAAAGGCTTCGTCTTTAAGATCGCCGCTAATCAGCAGGCACTTTTGGCCTTCCTTTTCAACAAGCGCTTTTGTGGCTTCGGCATCCTTATGTTCATCATAATATACAATGGCAACATGGGCACCCTCTCGGGCAAAGTGCACTGCGGCACTGCGGCCAATACCGCTATCGCCACCTGTAATAAGGGCAATTTTGCCTTTAAGCTTATCGCTCCCTTTGTAGCCAGCACGTATAATTTCCGGCTCCGGATTCATTTTGTACTCATCGCCAGGCTGGCTCTGCTGCTTCTGCGCAGGAATTTCAGTTGGTTTAGACATACCATATTTTTTTGTTATTAAATTTCTTTATCGGCCGCCTCAATATTAATGTGCGACTCTGCAATGCCCGACATCAGCAGGTCGGTACCTTTTTCTTCTTCCAGCGTTTGCTCCAGCAATACCACAACATCTTCTTCGCGAAGGGCCAGTGCATAGGCCCTCATGGTGCCGTAGCAGGCAATTTCGTAATGTTTAAGCTTTTGCAGCACAGCAATAATGCCGGCATCTCTAACAACACCCTGCTGGGTAGACTCTATAAAGCTTTCGGCCTCTTTTACAAGGCATTTAATGGCCTCGTACGGTTCGGCCTCGGCAGCAATGCCAATAGAGGTAAATATCTTTTCCAAACGTCGTACATGGCCACAGGTCTCATCCATATGGGTTTTTAAAAGCGTTACAAGGTCTTTAGAATACGATTGTATAATAATGCCGTGCAACATATCGTGCATAACACCTTCTGCCCAATACAGCTCTTTAAGTTGTTGTTCAAATAAGCCCCGCAATTCCTGCGTTTGGCTATGGTCTTCTTTAGCTGTATTGGTTTGCATACTATTATTGTTTTACGGGTTGCTGTGCTTCTTGTGTTTTAGTAACGGCGGTATCGCTTGGGGTACCGGTTTCTAAACCTTCGCCTTTTTTATTATTATTCCTGCTGGATGGAAACTGGTTTTCATGGTTCTCGTGCTCCATGCCCTGTTCTTCCGGATTATATATTTTGCCCACTTTGGCCTCTTCGCGGGCTTCGGCTTCTTTACGTTCGTCTTTTTTCTCGCAGGATGTTAGCAATGCAAGAGCGGCTAAACCCAAAAAGGCAGCTTTAAAATTAGGTTGCTTTTTCATAGTGGTGGTATATTATATTGATAAAGTTACCAATAGCATATTGCAATACCGTTACAATTAACGCATGATTAACACCAAATAACCCTTATTAATTAGTGCAGATTGTCGTGTAAAACATTCATTTTAACGTTTATTTTGGTTTTAATGTAAATTTATTTTGCACTCAGTGTATGTTTGCTATTAGAATATATGCACGCACATATTATTGGTGCATTGCCGCTATTTGTACTTAAAAGAGTTATAAAAAGTTTAGTACACTTTTGAAATATAAAACACAATGCAGCGCCCTTGTACAACGGGGCAATGCCAACAACACTTTTTTAGTACTTTGATTTTTTTTAGTAGTGGAGACCATCGGTACATAACCGATGGTTTTTTTTATGGCCTATTCTTAAATCAACCCTAAAGTTTGGTATTTCTATTAAATTGCGCAGTAATTTTACAGGAAAATACTTTAGTTTATATGAAATCCATCTATATAGCCCTTGCGGCACTGGTGCTTATGTCGTGCACCACTTCTGACACTCCATTAAAAGTAATTGCCAACCTGCCGCTTAAAGAGGTATCGGGTATGGAATATGTAAATAATTCGTTGTGGGTATTGCAGGACAGCGGCGACGAAAATCGTATTTATAATATTACCGAAGCCGGTAAGATTACTAAAGAAGTAATGGTTGCCAATGCCAAAAATGTTGACTGGGAAGACATGACCGCCGATAAGCAGGGTAATATTTATATTGGCGATTTTGGTAACAACAACAACGTGCGCCAGGATCTTACCATCTATAAATTAGAGGCCAACAGCCTGGACAAAGTGGCGTATAAAATTACGTTTAACTATCCGGAGCAAACGGAATTCCCTCCCAAAAAATCGAACTGGGTGTTTGACTGCGAATCGTTTTTTGAGCACAACGGTAACTTTTATCTGTTTACAAAAAACCGTAGTAAAGGTTTTGATGGCACCGTTGGCGTTTATAGCGTGCCTAACAAACCGGGTAACCATGCTGCAAAATTACTGGGTAACATTGCAACCTGCAACAACCACCGTAAATGTGCTATTACCAGTGCCGATATTAGCCCCGATGGTACCAAAGCGGTACTGCTATCCGGAGGTAAAATATGGATGCTGACTAACTTTGGCGCCGGTGCTTTTGCCGATTGCGATATTAAGGAGATCGACCTTAACCACGTATCGCAAAAAGAGGCTATTTGCTTTAAGGATAACGACAACCTGCTTATTGCCGATGAGAAAAAAGGCAACGAGGGCAAAAAACTCTATACCGTTAAAATATCTGATTTACTAAAAACCAAAGGTTAAGCCAAAGGCCATACGGCCGCCATCGCTCCCCCTAAAATAAGTAACCCTCGCTGTAACGGCATCTACGGCATTTAGCCATAGCCCACCGCCGGCGCTTTGGTGCCATTTGTTGCTGGTATCGTTATTTAGCCAAACGCGGCCATAATCGTACCCGCCCAGTATACCGTATTTAAGAGGTACAAAGCTGCTTTTCCATTTGCCAATGGTAAACCTTAAATCGGTACTGTGGTAAACAGATTGCTTGCCCGTAAAACGCTCGCGCCTGTAGCCACGCAAATCAAGATCGCCGCCAAGGGTAGCGGCCTGGTAAAACTCAAAATTATTATTAAAAAGTAATTTTGTTTTAACCGACGATGCAAATACCAGCCTGTCATCGGCCGTAAGCCTGTGCACAAAAGTTATACCCGCCTCAAGGTGCGGAAAATTACGCTTAATCTCGTCTAAACTGGTTTTCCATCCTGCCGATAAAAAGAACGACATGCCCAGTGCCGGCAGCGACTTATTATCAAAATTTGAGAAACTGTACAGTGCCTGAACCCCTGCATACTGGCGGTGCTCAAAAAGGCGCTCTGCAATGTTGCCCGGCTGGTTTACAAAACGGTTGCGGCTGCCGTCTATCTCTATGGTTTCAAACGGTGCCTGAAATTCTATAAAGCTGCCGTTTCTGCTCTCGCTAAAAAACGAAGGCGCAACCTTTAGTATCTGCATTTTAACCCTGTTGTAATTCAGCCCCAGGTCGTCATCATAATTTGGCGTTGTGTTGCCCATGCCGAAATAGTTAATACTAAAATTAGGACTCGTAAAACGAGCATCTAACGCAAAATTCCAACGGCTGGCAATATTCATAAACACACCACGGTACGATACGTCAAAACCATTGGTGGCTGCAAAATAATTTAGCCTTACGGTATGCCTGCGCGAAAATGGCCTGCGGTTAAAGTTATTTACGGTATAATTAAATATAGCGCCAAATTTAGTACCATCATCCGGGTTATAGCCAATGGTAGGGTAGCCTGCTATAAAGTTATATTTAGGTTTTTCGGGGTCGTAAGTGTTGGTTTCGTAATCGTTGGTAAGTAGCATTTGTGCTTTACCCTCGTTATTATAAGTGTTGGGCTTGCTTTTAAAATCGTATATTTTAATGTTCTTGCCGTTCTCTACAGTATAGGTATCGTGGTTTTGCCCACCCAATAGCCTGAGTAAAATAGGCTTTTTAGGTTTGCCGGTAACCTCAAAAGTATCATCATCATTAAGGCCGTAAATCCAGATTTCTTTGGTTTGTTTTTTGTTGTACGTATGCGAATGTACCAATACCTCGCCATCCTTTTTAAGGCTGTACACCTTAACATCGGTATCGCCGGCAGGCATGCGGGTAATAACAAAACGCTCTTTTTTATCGGTACCGGTAATAAGTACTGTTTTTAGCAGTGTTTCGCGATAATCTAATGCAAAACGCTCCAGTTTGGCGCGCCTTGCCTTAAGTTTGGCTTTAATATCGTCTGATATTTCGTCCTGCATCTCGGCTGGCAATCCGGCAAAAGCCTTATCTATAGCCTCATCGGTAAGGCTTTGTTGCAATGCTTTGGCCTCATCCAGCCACACCTGTTCTCCGGCCTGTTTTATAAAGGCAAGGTCTAAGGCATACGGTTCGCGGTTTAGCCATTTAATATTGCGCTCATCTTCTTTAAAAGTATGCATGTGGCGAAGCCCGGGAATATTCATAAGGATGGACAGCAACGCACCATCGTATTTAGGGAACGCCTGGTCGCGGTCGCGCGGAATAGGGCGGTACACCACACTGTCTTTCTCTTTGTAACGCGCCCAGCGCCACTGGTCGCCGTGGCGGTCCCAGTCGCCTATAAGCATATCAAACAGTCGCACGCGAATGTAAGCGCGCTCGTCTATTTTGTACTTGCCGTCCTTACGCAGGTTAGCATAAACATCATCAGTGCCATCTATGCCATCGGGTTTGCCAAAGCTGGCCAGGTCTTTAAACTCGTCTATAGGGCGCTCTTCAACCATGTACAGCTCATCGCCAAACTTTTCGTTATTTTCTTTAAGCGGGTTTTGTTTGGGTATGTAGTACAACTCCGGATTGGTATGATAAATGCCTGCTGTTTCTTCCAGCTCGTCTACAATAAACGGGGTGTAGGGGTGTGCCGTGGTGTAAAAATCTAATAAGAAACTTTCGGCAAATGTGTTGTCAAAATCATCGCCCACGTAGCGGTCTTTAAAAGCGGTAGCCTGCAAAAAACGGGTAGCACTCTTTTTAATGCCGCGCATAACATATTCTTTACCGTCTTTATCTACCAGCCTAAGCGAGTTACTCTGGTGCCCGCCACCCGCACGGCCCGGGGTTAAGCCACCGTATAGCGTATCTATGGCAAGGTTTTGCACCGTTACCGGCCTGCTGTATACTTTGCTGTAATGGGTGCCGAATAAAAACCTGTAAAACCCGCTTTTCATTGTCATTTGCGGGGTGTAGACCGATGTGGTTGTGGTAGCCGGAAAACTCTCAGGGTACTGTTTTAAAACAACAGGTGCTTTTTGCAGCATTGTTTTTTCGAACAGTTTTTCGTCTTTACCGTTTTTAGTGCTGTAGTAGGTAACTTTTGCCAGGCCGTCTTTAAATACGTCTAATATGGCATAACCGTTGGCGCCGTAGCTAAAATCTTCGGGGTTAACGGCTTTGGCTGCCTCTTCTTTAGAACCCGACCCGCTTACTATCTGGTGTATATTATCTTTGTGGATGTACTGCAAATTATGGTCGTGGCCCGATACCACCACCACATTGGTTTTATCCTGAATCAATGTCTGGATCCTGCCGGCAAGCGTGCCGTAAACGCGGCTTTGCTTATCCTGTGTGCTGTAGCCCGATGCCTCGCGCGCCAGGTTTATCATAGTGCCCAACACAGGCAAGGGTATTTTATATTTTAGGGGGAATAACTGCTTTTCTGCCGAAAATTGCCCGCCATGCGTACCATTAGTCATTAACGGGTGGTGGATGGCAAGTATTACTATTTTATCCTGGTTTTTATTCAGCAGGCTTTCCAGTTCGGTAAACATGCCCTCGCGGGTTTTAATGGTGCAGTCGTCGTTTATGGTAGGGTAGTTGTCCCAGTCTTCTATAAACCACTGGCTGTCTATGGTAATAAGCGTAATATTGTCGTCTATTTTAACATCGTCTATACCGCAGCCTTTTTTGGGTAAAAAGCCGTCTTTTTTTTCAAGCTTTGCATTAACCAGTTTGGATTCTTCTTCCAGGCCTTTAAGTCCGTGGTACCAGTCGTGGTTGCCGGGTATAAAATGCACATTGCCTTTAAAGCCGGTAGCCATTTCCAGCTGGCTGTTTAAAGACGCCTCGGCCTCTTTACGGTCTTTATGGCCTTCGGGCGGCATGCCTAACGGATAAATGTTATCGCCAAGGTATAAAAGGGTGGCATTTTTGCTTTCGGTGGCAAGCTTTGGCTTTAAGATGCCTAAAAGCTGCTGCGAGTTGGGGTGGGTGGCATAGCCGGCATCGCCCACAAGGTAAAAACGGTGCATAAGTTCGCCGGGCTTCAGGCTGTCCGGTGCCGGTGCAAGAGCCTCTTTTCCGTACTGTGCATGGTGGGTAGCGCAGGAGTAAAGGCAGGATAAAATAAATAGAAATAAGAAACGTTTAATATTTCTTACAGTACTACGGTTTACCCAAAAGAATTTCATAAATTGGTAGTGTTAATTTCAGTGCACATGAATTTTGTTGAAAATGCCGAAAGCTACGTCTTTCACTTATTCAAAGATAGGTTATCTCCGGATTATATATACCATAATTTTAACCATACTTTACGGGTTGTAAACTACGCGGCTATTATTGCCAAAGAAGAAGGTGTGGCTGATGCCGATGCCGAAATGGTTATTTTGGCAGCATGGTTTCATGATGCCGGCTATGTAGACGGGCCAACAGACCATGAGGAACGGAGCGCTGTTATGGCCGAGAAATACCTGTTAGAAAAAGGCTATCCGGCAGATAAGGCGGCTACCGTGGCACAGCTTATACGCATTACAAAAATGGAGGCTGAGCCCCAAACGCACCTTGAAAAAATTATTAAGGATGCCGATTGCTCGCATTTTGCCGAAAGCAATTACACATTGCTATCTGAACTGCTTCGTGAGGAGTGGAAGCTAACCCAGCATAAGTTATATACCGATTTAGAATGGTGTGCCGGCAACCGCAAGATGCTGTTGATGAACCACCGTTTTTATACCACCTATGGCAAAGAAAAGCTGCAACCGCTTAAAGAGGCCAATATTGCATCATTACAAGGCATAATTAACGAGCTGGAAACAGGAAAGAAAAAAGTACCTAAAGACAAACTTAATAAAAAGAAGCTTGAAAAGTTAGACAGGCCAGACCGTGGTATCGATACCATGTTTAGGGTTACCCTTAATAACCATACCCGCCTGAGCGAAATTGCCGATAGCAAGGCCAACATACTGCTCTCTGTAAATGCTATTATAATATCTATTGCTTTGGGTAGCATTATACCCAAACTGGATGCGCCGGCCAATGCACACCTTATTATACCAACGTTTGTTATGATGCTTTTTAGCACCACCTCTATAGTTTTTGCCATACTCTCTACAAGGCCAAAGGTTACTACCGGTACTTTTACCCGTAAGGATATTGATGAGCGAAGGGTTAACCTTTTGTTTTTTGGTAACTTTTACAAAATGCCTTTAGAAGAATACGAATGGGCCATTAACGATATGATGAAAGACCGCGATTACCTGTACAACGCCATGATTAAAGACCTTTACTTTTTAGGTAAGGTATTAAACAGAAAATACAACCTGCTGCGCATTACCTATAATATATTTATGGTAGGTATACTGGCATCGGTAGCGGCATTTGTAACCGCCTTCTGGATGCTTTAAGCACGTACGATATTAATATCAATAACAAAAGGCAGCCAATTGGCTGCCTTTTGTGTATAAAGTAAAGTTTTATTTATGCGATAATTCTTTTAAAAGGTCTTCATAGCTGTAAGTTCCTTCGGGCCTTTGCAGGTTGTTGTAGCTAACTTCAACACGCAGGGCTTTAAGCCCGGTTACGCCTTGCAGGTCTTCTACATCAAAACTTTCTATAACGTTGCCCAGCATGTTTTGGTGCTGCAAAAACTGAATATACCTTCGGTATTCTGCCTCTTCCTTTTTCTGGGTGTACACAATAGTTATTTTGCCCTTTTGGGTAATACGCTCTTTGGTGCCTTTAATGTTAGATTTATCAATACGTTTTTTAACCACCTCATAGCGGGCGTTATACGTGCCATCTACGTCAAAACGTTTTTCGTCCATACGGAAACGTATCGAGATAGGCGAACTAAACACCAGTATTAGCGATGTTACATCCAGCTCATACCGTAACGATGGTTTAAGCTTGTAATATTCGTTCTCCATTTCGCACATGGCCTGCAACTGCCATAACCTAAGGTTATTTAGATAAAGCGGGTTGTAGGAATGCTTGGGCGATATAGATGCCCCAATGTATAGGTTGTGCTCTACACCATCGGTTTTAAAACGCTCGTAATAGTGCGGAAAGAACTGCTGCGCCTGCGCCTGTTTTTCATCCAGTACCGCAGCCATTTGCTTGTTGATTACCGACAGGGTATCATCAAAATCTTTACGGCTTTCGTACACCATTTTTACCTTGCTGTCCAGCGTGCCAAAATATTGGGCAATTTTATCGTGAATGGCACTATTAGCCGAATCAAAATGCTGTATAACCGGGTGTACTTCGTTTATAATATAATTTTGTACTGTAGCTTCGGTATCGGCTTTCAGTTCTTTTTTTAGTTCATCTTCAATACTTTCCAGCTCATAAATGTGCTGTTCTATAAGCGGCAGTTTTTCCTGCTTGAAGATAAAACGGAAGAGCGACAACAGTTTGGTTATCTGTAGGGCAAGGTCCTTCTCGGTCGACTCGTTACGCGCAGTCGACGATCCTTTAACGTCTATCTGGCCGTAAAGCGGGTATACTTCCCTAAAAACAATCTCCTTAAAATTCTCGCGGTTGTTGCGTTTATTAACGTGCGTAAGCGCTTCTTCCCTAAACTTCCAGTACACACTGTGGTGTATGGCCGTATATTCTTTTTGGATAATAGCGTCTACCTCGTTCTGCAATTCAGAGTAGTAGCGTTCTATAGTATCGGTTAGAAACGGCAGTATATACTCCAGTTTGTTGGCATTAATACTGTTAAGCTCCCTTGGGCGGGCCGAAACCAGTTCTATAAACCCGTACATTTTATTGTTCTTAATAATAGGGGCAAGAATAATGCTCCTAATATTTTGCGAAAGCAGGTGCTTTACCAAATCGCATTCCGATGGGTGTTTTACCTCATACGCTTCAACGTCTGATATAATCAGGTATTTGCGTTGTTCCAGCAACTCATCAAGCGTTTCGCTGCAAAACATATTGTTGCAGTTAATCTCTTTATTATCGGCTAAAATGTGGCTCTTAATATCGGCAAAAGGTGCCAGCTTAAATAAGTTGTCTTCGGTGCTTACCTCGGTAAAACCAATGCGCAGGTCGGGTATTTTGTAAATCGACCTGAATATCGCCTCAAAATTGCCTTCGTTTACCTCGGCAAAATCATCACTTACAAGCAGGTTGCTTTTAAGGCTCGATATGGCACTCTCGGTAGTGGCATCAAATAACGATACTATGGCAAAGCCTTTAGATATCCAGCTTTCTTCGGGAAATTTCTCTTTCCAGAGCGCAACATCATCAAAGTTATCCATTAACAATACCACATCCTCATCGGTAATATCAATAGCTTTTTCTGTACGGATAATTTCCATAAAATCGCCATTGTACATAATGCGGTAGTGTTTCATAACCCCTTCAGCATCCGGTATATCATAAAACAAAGGCTGGCTAAAATCAAAATGATAGCCGTAATAGCTGTTTAGTATCAGGCAACAGCAAAAAACGTAAAACTGGTTATCTTCAAAATTACGAATGGTTTTATTAAAATCCTGACCGGCGTCGTTCAGTATTTTTTTAAAGCGTGCTGTATGGTTAAAGGTTGTATTAAAAAAAGGTATAGATGCAGCCTTAATTTCGTTGTTAGTTAGCGCGGTAGGAAAAAGGTCGGCTAAAAGGTTTTTAATCAGTTTTTCGTGCTTATCCAGTAAGGAGAGATCGGTAATACCATCACGAAGCTCAGGGTAGGGGGCCGTATGGGCAAGCAGTGCCTTGGCGTAATCAGATCTATAATCTACGTCAGATTCTGCAATTTCCTCCAGTGTTTCCAGCACCTTATGAAAAGATATCTTTGCAATAAGGGGGCTGCTATAATGTTCATCTTCAATTTTCATCACATTGCAAATAAGAGTACAAAGATACTAAAAATTAACATGTAGTATCTTAACATAGATCAACTTATGCCAATATTGCATTTTTAGCTAAAAGGTAATTTTATAGCCCCGTTTTTTGTGTTTACTTTGCATAATGAATCACGTTATACCTCTAAAATTTAACAATAATATAACGCTTACCGTAAAGCGCGAAGATTTACTGCACCCGCATATATCAGGAAATAAATTCCGGAAGCTAAAATACAACATACTTCAGGCTAAAGCCGAAGGCAAAACTGCGCTGCTGACTTTTGGTGGGGCCTTTAGCAACCATATAGCCGCAACCGCAGCCGCAGGTAAGGAGTATAACTTTGCTACTATAGGCATTATTAGGGGAGAAGAACTGGCCCATAAAATTGCCGATAACCCTACGCTTACTTTTGCACAACAGTGCGGCATGCAGCTGCATTTTATTACCCGTGAGGCTTATAAAAATAAAACCGAACCCGATTTTATTGCTAATCTTATCCAACAATTTGGCGATTTTTACCTGTTGCCCGAAGGCGGAACTAACGACCTCGCGGTTAAGGGCTGCGAAGAGATTTTAGATGCTAACGATGCCAATTTTACACACGTTTGCTGTGCGGTAGGCACAGGCGGTACCATTGCAGGGATCATCAATTCGGCGGCAGAAGGGCAAAAAGTTCTTGGTTTTCCTGCACTTAAAGGTGCGGGTTTATTAAATGATATTTGTAAATTTGCGCCTAAGGGCAACTGGGAGCTGGTGGAAGACTATCATTTTGGAGGATACGGCAAAGTAACCGAAGAACTGATACTGTTTATTAACGATTTCTATGTTAAAACCGGCATTCTGTTAGACCCTGTGTATACGGCAAAGCTGTTTTTTGGCGTTATAGATTTGGTAAATAAAGGCTGGTTTGCGCCAAACTCTAACATTTTGCTTATTCATACCGGTGGGCTCCAGGGTATTGCAGGCATGAACAAAGAACTTATAAGAAAGAAACTACCTATAATAAAATCGTAAGATATGTTTAAAAAAATTTTAGCTTTTGTATTGTTAAGCCTTATTGTAAGCTGCGGAAGCTCTAAAAAGCACTATATACAAACAACTAAAAACGGTACGGCAAAAAATAGCCGTAAAAAGAAAACAACAACTACTAAAACGCACACTGCAACCGCTTCGAACTCTAAAAAAGACGACCGCGAAGTTGAGGTGCTGGAATCTACCTCTAAAACCGTAGTATATTCAGATCTTGTAAAGCAATACGTTTTAGATTATAAAGATGTTGCCAAACAAAATATGAAGAACCACGGCATACCTGCCAGTATTACATTAGCGCAGGGCATATTAGAGAGTGGTGCGGGTAAAGGTACACTGTGCGTTACGGCCAACAACCACTTTGGTATTAAATGCCATAACGACTGGACCGGCGATAAAATTTACCACGATGATGACTCTGAACAGGAGTGTTTCAGGAAATACAGCCAGCCATCAGAGTCGTTTAACGACCACTCGTTATTCCTTACTACAAGGGGGCGTTATGCTGCTTTATTCAAATTAGAGAAAGACGATTACGAAGCCTGGGCTAAAGGTTTAAGGTCGGCAGGCTATGCCACCGACCCAAAATATCCTGAAAAGCTAATTGGCCTTATAGAGCGTTACGAACTTGCAAAATACGATGCCGAAGTTTTAGGCAACAATTTTACGCCGGTTGTTAAGGCACCTGTAAAAGCACCGGCACCTACCCCTAAACCGTCAACCCCTGTAACGGCTCCGGCTCCTGTTGTTGCGGCAACACCGGCCCCGTCGCCAAGTGTAGTGCAGGCCGTTGCCCAGGCAGACGAAACCATTGCTGTAGGGTCGTACAAAGTAGTGCAGGGCGACACACTGTATTCTATTTCTAAAAAACACAACACCACTGTAGATGCGCTTATACAATTAAACGGGCTTAACGGCAACGCAATTTCTATAGGGCAGGTACTTAAAGTAAAATAATTATGTTATACCAACGTAGCAGCCAGCTGTTTGCCGAAGCAGAAAAGGTAATACCAGGCGGCGTAAACTCGCCCGTACGTGCCTTTAGGGCCGTAGGTGGCACACCAATTTTTATTAAAGAAGCAAACGGCCCGTATCTTTATGACGAAGACGGTAACCGTTTTATAGATTATATTAACTCGTGGGGCCCTATGATATTAGGTCATGCTTACGAGCCTGTTGTAAACGCCGTTATAGAGCGTGCTAAAAAAGGTACATCGTTTGGTGCGCCTACCGCCCTGGAGACCGAGATTGCTGCCTTAGCAGTAGCTATGGTGCCCAATATAGATAAGATACGTTTTGTAAACAGCGGTACAGAAGCCTGCATGAGCGCAGTGCGTTTAGCGCGCGGATTTACAGGCCGCGAAAAAATTATAAAATTTGCGGGTTGCTACCACGGGCACTCAGACTCGTTCCTTATACAGGCGGGTAGTGGTGCAGTTACGTTTGGTACGCCCAACAGCCCCGGTGTAACACAGGGTACGGCTAAAGATACCCTGTTGGCTACCTATAACGACCTCGATAATATTAAAGAATTATTTGCGGCCAACCTTAACGATATTGCCGCGATAATTATAGAACCTGTTGCGGGCAATATGGGCTGCGTGCCACCTGCCAAAGGCTTTTTACAAGCCCTGAGGGAAATTTGCGATGTTAACGGTGCCTTACTTATTTTTGATGAGGTAATGACGGGCTTTAGGCTTGCAAAGGGCGGCGCACAGGAGCTTTACGGCATTAAAGCCGATATTGTTGCTTACGGTAAAGTTATTGGCGGAGGGCTGCCTGTTGGCGCTTTTGCGGCCCGTAACGAGATTATGAATTACCTTGCGCCAATTGGTCCGGTATATCAGGCGGGTACCTTATCGGGTAATCCGTTGGCAATGGCAGCAGGGTTAGAAATGCTTAAGGCATTAAATAACGATGCAGCTATATTTACAAGGCTCGAAGAAAAAACAGCGTATTTAGAAGCAGGCATCCGTAAGATATTGGATGATGCAGCGATTGCTTATACCATTAATAGGGTAGGCTCTATGATATCGGTACATTTTGATGCCAGCCCGGTAACCGATTTTAAATCGGCTGCCAAAGGCGATAACGAAACGTTTAAGAAGTTCTTTCACGGCTTGTTAAACGAGGGGGTTTACATAGCACCATCAGCCTACGAAACATGGTTTATTACCGATGCCCTAACGTACGATGATCTCGACTTTACATTAAGTGCCATACAAAAAGTAGCGGCCACGTTATAAAAGCAAAAAGCTCCCGAAAGGGAGCTTTTTTATTATGGTATAACAATTTCTTAGTGAGTAAGAGTGTTAAGCAATTTAGTGTTCTGATCAAGTTTTGCCATTTGCTCAGGAGAAAGTGTAGCTCTTAATTTAGCTTCGATAGTTTGAGATACAATATCTTTGCGCTCTTTGCTAAGTGCAGCATCACTTAATAATTCGTGTTTGTAAGCAAACAGGCCTTTAAGGCTTTGTCTGTCGGCATCCTTAAGCGGAATAAAACTGTTTAAAGATTCTACATCGCTAATAGCAGCTTTTTCAATAGTAGCAGCTTTAGCAGTTTGTTGAGGTGTAGCAGTTGAAGCAACAGCAGCAGATTTTACTGCAGCCTTTTTTTGCTGGGCATTTGCAGTAAAGCCAAATCCAAGCATGATAACGAAAAGAGCAATTATTTTTTTCATGATAAACGATTTTTGTTTAGTGTTTATAACGTCAAATCTAATTAATTTAGAAATCATCACAAAACTTTAACACTAAAAATTTATCTTCTGTTGTGCTTTTTAAAGTTTTTTTCATGTTTCGCAACTTTTTCATGCCTTTTTTCTTTTTGAGCCTCAAATTTTTGATATTGCTCTGCCGTAAGAATTTTTTTAATTTCTCTTTTCATGGCAATCTGGCTGTCCAGTTTTTTTGTCATCATTGCAAAGCGTTCATCTTCAGTTGGTTTTTTGCCGGCATCTTTATTTGCTTTATGTTGCGCCATAAATTGCTGCCTTTGTTTTGCATCATTTAAAAATAAAGCCTGCAGGTCTTTTTGCTGCTTATCGGTAAGGTCTAAAGCAAGGGTAAGGTGCTTAACTTTAAGTTCGGTTCGTTGTTCGGGCGTAAAATGGTCACGCTGTTCCATGCCGTGGTGTTTACCTTCAGGACCTCTCTGCGGCCTGCCTTCTCCCGGCTGCGCATTCATTGCAACTCCCATCATCATCGCCATAGCTAAAATCCAAGTTTTCATAATTTTAATTTTAATAAGTTATGCAGGTAAGACAGCCCAATGGCAAAAAGGTTTAATTTAAGCCGCAATAAATTTTTTAAACCAGCCCGTGCCACGTACATTTGCAACGTGAAAAATGCTGTTTTTATAGTAGTATTTATGTTACTGGCGCGGCCGGTTATGCCTGTATTGGAGTACATTCTTAACTATGACTACATAGTTAAAGAGCTGTGCGTAAACAAGGCAAAGCCGCAAATGCACTGTAACGGCAAGTGCCATCTTATGAAAGAGCTTGCCAAAGCTGCCGAAAAAGAAAAGCCGGCATCAGACAAAAAAGTCGCCACCCAACAGGCCGAAGTTCTGTTTCTTACCTCTACTACTAATTATACTTTTAAAGCGTTGCCCGTTATTTTTACACAAAAAAATAGCGTTGGTTACCATAATTTATATACCTCATTAATTAGCGTTGCTGTTTTCAGGCCGCCGGTTAACGTATAAAACGCCACAGTTTTATTCATTAATCAATACCGTATTACATGCAAACCGTACAAGTACCCGTTTGCAACCTTGGCGTATTTGGTAATCATTCTAAAAAGTTCTGGATGGGCAATGTGCAGTCGTTATTGCAACAATTTCCTATCCTGGCACAGCCGCACAAGCACGATTTCTATGCCTTTCTTGTACTGGATAGGGCCAGCGGAGAAGTGCGTATAGACGGGCAGGCCGTTGCCGCAGGCAACACAATGATTATTATAATTAAACCGGGTTGTATAAATAGTTTTGAATTACCCCAAAATGCAACAGGCACGCTTATTTGCTTTGCCGAAGAGTTTTTTTCGTTGCGCTATAACAACAATATACTAAGCCAGTTCTCTTTTTTAGAGAGGGAAGCACAGCCGGATATTGTGCTTACTGCCTCACAACACAGCCACCTGCAAAAGCTGCTGGAGTTTTTGTTGGGCGAGTTTATAGAAGAACGCAAGGAGAGCGAAAAGGTAATGCGCTCGTACCTAAACATCTTTTTGTTCGAGATGGAGCGGTTGTATAATCCGTTGCAGGTGGCAAAAAGCCCTACGCTTAAGCAGGAAAAAATGCACCTGTTCCAAAAGCTGATCGACCGTAATTTTAAAGAAAAGAAACTACCCTCAGACTACGCCGATATGCTTAACGTTAGCCCTAACTACCTGAATAAGATATGTAAGGAAGAAACGGGCCAAACGGCGGGCGACATCATAAGGCGGCACATTATAGTAGAGGCGCGCAGGCTGCTGCATTACACCAATTATTCGGTAAACGAAATTGCCGATAAGCTGGGTTTTGGGCATGCTTCTTATTTTGTAACTTTCTTTAAAAAGCAGACCCAGCAAACGCCGGAGCTGTTTCGCCGCAGCCAGAATGCCTAAATTTTACCTTTACACTGCGGTTGGTTTAGATAATCAATCTATTTGTTTTGCTTTTCGTAAAAGGCACTGCAATAGCTTGTGCGTAACCAATAATTATATCCTGATACCCTATACTTTTGCACTGTGAAAAATCTTATAACCATAATAGCCTTTTTGATGTTGCTAAAGCCAGTACTGCCGGTGGTTAGCTACATGGCTAATTACGATTATATTACAAAGGTGCTGTGCGAAAACAAGGCAAAGCCGCAAATGCATTGCAACGGCAAGTGTCATTTAATGAAAGAGCTGGCCAAAGCCGCCGATCAGGAAAAACCGTTATCTGAAAAAAAATCATCGCATATTGAGACCGAAGTCCTATTTTGCCAGGCTTTTGCTGATTATACTTTTGCCCATTTTACCAATGCAGTAAAAAAGAACACACCGGTGTACCGTAATTTATATTCGCATTTAAATTGTGCGCCGGTGTTTCATCCCCCGCTTGTTATTTCTTAAAGTTTTAATTACCTGATGGTTAATGTGTCATCAGTGCTCGCATTCGCAACGCTTTATAGCTGTTGTGTGCATGCTTATACTTTAATTAATAATTTTTTCCAGACAAATGAAATTTAAACTACAACATATTGTGGCCGCTATGGCCGTGGCTACAACTTTGGTATCGTGTAATAATGATGATGATACAACCGCCGTATCGGGCACAGGAGATGCCGAGATATTTTTTGACAACTCGGTTAACGGAGACGACCTTTTGCTCAATACATCGGCCTACACCAACTCTAACGGCGAGTCGCTTAAAATTAACCGCCTTAACTATATTGTAAGCAATTTTGTGCTTATTGCCGAAGATGGTACCGAGGTGGTGTATCCTAAAGAGAACAGCTATTTTATTATAAACGAGGGTGCTAACAGCACTACAGTGCATTTAGAGGGCATGCCTGCCGGTAATTACACTAAGGTAAGGTTTGGCCTTGGGGTAGACCAGCAACGCTATCTGCAGGGCGAAACCGCCCAGCAAAGCTTCTGGGACCTGGCCGCTGCCAGCGAACTAACGTGGACATGGAGTACGGGCTATAAATTCATCAATTTTGAAGGTACGTTTACATCGCCCCAAACCGATGGCGAAAAGACATTCCAGGTACATCAGGGTAGCAATACCGCTACTGATAATTACCGCGAAATTACCCTTACGCTACCCAACACCGCCCGCGTACGGACTGACGAAACCCCAAGCATTCACCTGATTGCCGATGCTAATGTTATATTAGATGGTGCTACCAAGATCAGGCTTTTTGATGCCCTTAATACCGCCAATACCGGTGCGGCTATTATGGGTGGGCAGGGCCTTATAGATATTGCAAACAACACGCTGTCAATGTTTAAGGTAGATCATGTACACAATGGAGCAGGCGATCATCATGAAGAGTAAGTGCCTCAAAGTACTGTTTGCGCTGTCCTGCCTGTTGCTTGTTTCCTGTGGTAACAACGATGATTATCAGGCTGTAGCCGAAAGCAATAACCGCCTTGCGTTTAACGTACCGTCTAACTTTCCGCCACTGGCTCAGGATATTGAGTACAATTACCCGACAGAGAAGGGTTTTGAGCTGGGCAGGAAGCTGTTTTACGATGGCCGCCTTTCGGCAGATGGCACCATATCCTGCTCTTTTTGCCATGAACAGGGTTATGCCTTTACGCACCACGGGCACGACTTTAGCCACGGTATTAACGATCAGGTAGGTACGCGTAACGCCCCGGCAGTACAAAATATGGCATTCCAAGCGGAGTATTTTTACGACGGAGCCTCTAACAGCCTGGAAATGTTATCTATAGTGCCCATCCACAACCCTGTGGAAATGGCTGAAACCTTGGAAACCATAGCCGTTAAGTTACAGGTAGATAAAGAGTATGTAAGGCTGTTCTCGCTGGCTTTTGATGGTAGTGGCGTAACATCGGGTAATATATTAAAGGCTTTGGGTCAGTTTATGACGATGATGGTGTCGTCTAACTCTCGGTACGACAGGTATGTACGCAACGAGCCGGGCGGCAGCCTTACCGCGCAGGAGTTGCAGGGGTTAGGGCTGTTTCAGGCCAAATGTGCTACCTGCCATAAAACCGACCTGTTTACCGATAGTGCCTTCCGTAACAACGGTTTACCGCCAAATCCTAATCTTAACGATCTGGGTAGGGAAGTTGTAACCGGCTTTACTACAGATAGATACAAGTTTAAAGTGCCCAGCCTGCGCAATGTAGAAGTTACGGCACCCTACATGCACGATGGCCGCTTTGGGTCGTTACAGTCAGTGCTTAATTTTTATGCCGGTGGAGTGTTGTATTCCAGTACTTTAGACCCTGTTTTGAACCAGAACGGTACACTGGGTATACCGCTATCGCAGGAAGAAAAAGACGCGATCAGCGCCTTTTTAAAAACACTTACCGATACCGATTACATAAACAATCCGTTATTTTATTACCAAACCTAATGAAAAATTATATAGTATTTTTACTACTTTTTGTCGCTCAATTTGCCTCGGCAAGCCCTAAAGATTCACTTTCGGACTTCGACTTTGCTAAGTACATGTACGATTTTGATGATTGCGATGCATGCGGCTGTTCTGCCAGCGGAGGGGGCATGGGTTTTAGCTCTATGATCGATAAAAACTTTGTGGGCGTCCGTTACTTTTACCAAAGCTACACCAGCCGCGATGGTATCTTTAAAAACTCACCCTGGGTAGATGAAAATTTCAACACCATGCAGGTGTGGGCCAGGGTGCCGGTGTTTAAAAACTTCCAGGTGTCGGCGCAGGTGCCGTACCACTTTCATAACCGCAACCTCGCTACCGGGCACCAGGAAATTAGTGGCCTGGGCGATATTACCGTCCTGGGGCTCTACACCGTATACCAAACCCAAACCGACAGCACGGCCTTTAGCCAGAACCTGCAACTGGGTGGCGGTGTAAAAGCACCTACCGGCAAGTACGATGGCGCTAACAACGGCAGTGTTAACCCAAGCTTTCAGGTGGGTACCGGCAGTTGGGATTATATTCTTGCTGCCGAATATATTGTTAAACACGGCAGCGTGGGGCTTAACGCCATGGCTAATTACGTTTTTAAGACCGAGAACAGCCAGCATTACCAGTTTGGCGACCAGTTTAACTATGCCGGCACGCTTTTTTATATGGTTGAAGGCAGCAAATACACCATTGTACCCCAATTGGGCCTTGCCGGCGAAGTATATGCCACCAACAGGCAGTTTAACGAAGATCTGCCCGATACCAAAGGCGACATCCTTTTTGGCAAGCTGGGTGTAGAGGCCGGTATGGGTAAATTTTCTGTGGGTGTTAACGGCATGCTGCCTATTACCCAGAATTTAACCGGCGGCAGGGTAGAGGCCAACTACCGCTGGTCTGTAAATCTTAATTATAGCCTGTAGCCAACGTTAATAAATAGTTACTATTGTTAAGGGTAGTGCATACTAAAAAGCTTACAGAATAGTTATCTTTGTACAACCAATTTACTATACAGTACCACCTTATTATAATGACTATGAGGGTTATTACAAAAATTTCTGTAGGCACCGAAAAAACGGTTACCGCAACAGAGGTTATCACTAAAACCAAAGCCGGCGCCAAGCAAAAGATATTTTACTCTAACAGGGTGGTAGATACCCGAAAGCAGGCAATACAGTCTATAGAAAAGGCTGTTTTTTACGCATTGCTGTTGTTTATGGCCGTATTTTTTATAAAAGAAGACGCTGTGCAGGCTTTTTCTGGCAAGACCACTAATGCTCATTTGCTAATCGACGGACTGCAAACGGTACTACTGGTGCTGTGCAGTGTTGTTGCCTTTGCGTACAGCTTTTCTAAGCGCAGCGATAGCTACCAAAGCATTTTTGCACTGCTATTTGGGTTGGGGTCTTATGCGCTTTTAATAGAGCAGGGCACGCTTTTTATAAGCACATCGCACTATGTGTTATGGTGCATAATGGCAGCAGTTATTGTTTTGTTTACGGGGATGCAGTTGTACAGAAACAGGCATTTTTTGGTACACGATTTCGAGATGTACTTTAAAACTAAGAGTTATCCGGTTGCATGGCTGGCGGTACTGTCTATAATATTTTTGCCGTATATGTTTAACGACGAGGTGTTTATGAAATCACACCTAAGTGAGATGCCGGCCAGTTTTGGCGAAATGCTGACGGAGTATGTGCAAACTTTTGGCTATGTGTTTTTCCTTATCGCTATTACAGAGCTTGTAATCAAGGTAAAGCAACAAAACAAGATAGAAGATATTTTTAAATAGCATTCAATTGCTATAAAAAGTAAGGCTGCCAATGGCAGCCTTACTTTTTATATATGAAATTCAAACGGAAATTTTGCTTCCAACTCTTGTATGCGGGCTGTGTCGGTACGCACCTCAGTACGTTCGGTAGTTTTAGTAATGCTAAAATCATCCTCCAATACCTCCTGATATTTTACAGTCACAAAAGTATCATACGGCACTGATTTAGACCAGTTGCCCGAATCGGTTTTAGAGTTGCCATCTACCCACCCGTGCGGGGTTAGGTGCCAGTAGGTGTATTCGCTGCTTATAGCCATGTTTGTGTTTTTAATCTGAATCCTAAAGTAGTAAATCTAAAAATAACAGGCATAAAAAAAGCTGCTATAAATTTATAGCAGCTTTACAATATATCAGTTTTAAGGTGTTATCCTTTAAATTCTACGGTTTTAGTATCGCCCTCAAGGGTAACTTTTACAAGGCCATGTTTAGCAAGGCCTTTCATGGCAGCATCCCACTTTTTACCGCTTAAGCCTGCCTGTGTTTTAAGGGCATCAAGCGCAAGCTGGCTGCTTACTTTAAGTATCTCGGCAATAGCCTTTTCGTCGTCGGTAAGCTCTACAGCTTTTTTCTCTGCCCTCATTTGCGGAAAGAACAATACCTCTTGTATCGATGCATTGTTGGTTAAAAACATAATAAGCCTGTCCATACCAATACCAAGGCCACTTGTAGGCGGCATGCCGTACTCCAGGGCACGTAAAAAGTCGTTATCAATAAACTGGGCAGCCTCAACATCGCCACGTTCAGATAGTTTTAGCTGAGCCTCAAAACGCTCGCGCTGGTCTATAGGGTCGTTAAGCTCAGAGTAAGCATTGGCTACCTCTTTACCACAAATCATAAGCTCAAAACGTTCGGTAAGCTCCGGGTTATCGCGGTGTACTTTACAAAGCGGGCTCATCTCTTTAGGATAATCGGTAATAAATGTAGGTTGTATAAAGTTACCCTCGCATTTTTCGCCAAAAATCTCATCAATAAGCTTGCCTTTGCCCATAGTGTCATCAACCGCAATGCCCATGCCTTTAGCGGCTTCAAACAGCTCAGCCTCGGTCTTGCCTGTAATATCAAAACCGGTATATTGTTTAATGGCATCGGTCATGGTAACACGTGCATAAGGCGCTTTAAAGCTAACCTGGTGCTCGCCAAAAGTAACATCGGCCGTATCGTTAACCGCAATGGCGCAATGCTCCAGCAGGTTCTCGGTAAACTCCATCATCCAGTTGTAGTCTTTATAGGCTACATATATTTCCATGGCAGTAAATTCAGGATTGTGCGTCCTGTCCATACCTTCATTCCTAAAATTCTTAGAAAACTCGTAAACACCATCAAAACCACCCACAATAAGGCGTTTTAGGTATAATTCGTTAGCAATACGCATGTAGAGCGGCATATCTAAACTATTGTGGTGTGTAACAAACGGCCTTGCAGCAGCACCGCCCGGTATTGGCTGTAGTATTGGGGTTTCTACCTCAAAATAGCCTTTATCGTTAAAAAAGCTGCGCATGGCATTAAACATTTTGGTTCTTTTTACAAAAACCTCTTTAACCTGCGGGTTAACCACAAGGTCTACATAACGCTGGCGGTAACGCAGTTCGGGGTCGCTAAAGCTGTCAAACACTTTGCCATCGGCATCTGTTTTAGGCATTGGCAACGGGCGAAGCGTTTTGCTTAGCAGCGTTAACTCGTGCACACGTATCGATTTTTCGCCTACCTGCGTAGTAAAAAGCTCACCTTTAACGCCCACAAAGTCGCCAAGGTCAATCAGTTTTTTAAACACCTCGTTATAAAGGGTTTTGTCTTCGCCGGGGCAAATTTCGTCGCGGTTAATATACACCTGCACACGGCCTTCGCTGTCCTGGATTTCGGCAAAAGCAGCCTTGCCCTGAACGCGGATAGACATTAAACGGCCTGCTACAACCACCTTCTTACCTTCAGAAAAATCTTCCTTAACCTGCTTAGACGTAGTGTCTACAGGATAAAGGTTTGCCGGATAAGGATTGATGCCGAGGTTTCTCAGCGAATCCAGTTTTTCTCTGCGAATGATTTCTTGTTCTGAAAGCTGCATGGTTATTATGTTTTTAAGCCTGCAAAGATAATGATATTTAATAAATAAGCAATTTGGGCTGTGTAACAATATACAGGTGTTGTCGTCTAATAAAAATATACCTAAAACAATAAACAAATATGAGATCATTACTTGTACCGGCACTGGGCTTATTACTTGCTTTTTTTGCCACATCTTGCAACTTTACAGAAAATATAACCGTTAATAACGATGGTAGCGGTACAGCTACATTTGCTATGGATGGTTCTCAGCTTATGGCTTTTGGGGCAGGGCAAATGGGCGAAGCAGCCAATAAAAAAGTGGACTCTATAATTACTTTTAAAGAAATTTTTGCCGAAAAGAAAGACAGTATTGCCAAGCTGCCAAAGGCAGAGCAGGAAAGGCTAAAGGCTTTAGAAAACCTATCGGTACACGTGCTGGTTGATGCCGAAGAGGGCAAGCTCAATTTTGATATTATAAACAATTTTAAAAAGGTAAGCGAAGTTAGTGATGCAATGCAGAATTTTGGAGAACTGGCAAAATCTCAGGATTCTAAAAAAGCAGAGGCGCTTGGCTTTTTAAATAACCATTCCACAGTAAAATATTCATATGATGGTAAGGCATTTAAAAAAAATGTAGAGTTGCTAAAAAGTGCAGCCGCATCTAACGACTCACTAAATATGTACAAACCAATGATGGAGGGCTCTACGTATACGGTTAAGTATAAGTTTCCTAAAAAAATAAAATCAGTGTCTAATAAGGCCGCGATTATTGGCGAAGACAAAAAGAGCGTAAGCATAACCTACAGCCTGCTGGAGTATCTGGATAACCCCACACAACTGGCTTTACAGGTAGAGTTCGAAAAATAACTCCTTAAATTATATACATCTAAAACCGGGTACTACTGTCCGGTTTTTTTATGGTGTATTTGGTGGCAATAAGTTTTGTAAATTTGTGCTACAATTTAGATGCTAAAGCGATGAACAAAAAAATTTGGTTTCGCGACCTGGGATTAAGAGATTACAAAGATGTTTGGGAGTACCAGGAAAACCTTTTTCAGGAAACGGTAGATTTAAAAATACGCAACAGGCGCGAGGAGTTAACTCTGGAAACACTTAACTATCTGCTGTTTGTGCAGCACCCGCACGTATATACGCTTGGCAAAAGCGGCGATATAGACAACCTGCTGTTAAACGAAAAACAGCTTGCCGCTAAAGATGCCGTTTATTATAAAGTTAACCGTGGCGGCGATATTACGTACCACGGCCCCGGCCAGATAGTGGGCTATCCAATTTTAGATTTGGAGAATTTTTTTACCGATATACACAAGTACCTTCGCTTTTTAGAAGAGATGGTAATTTTAACCCTGGCCGATTATGGTGTTACTGCAACCCGCAGCGATGGCGAAACCGGAGTTTGGCTTGATGTGGGCACGCCTTTTGCCCGCAAAATATGTGCAATGGGCGTAAGGGCATCGCGTTGGGTAACCATGCACGGCTTTGCGCTAAATGTAAATGCCAACCTGGGTTATTTTGATAATATTATACCCTGCGGTATAAGGGGCAAGACGGTAGCCTCTTTAAATGTAGAGCTTGGTGTAGAGCGCGTAGACGAAGAAAAGGTAAAAGCAAAACTGCTGCATTATTTCGCCCGGCTTTTTGAAGCCGAGATCGTGGCTCAAAACCTTGAAGCCGAAAAACTACCCCTATAATATATAGGAGTGTAAATCGATATAAAATTTACTTTTTTACTCCTTAATATATATACTACTTACAAAACTCTAAATCCATCTCTAATTGTTCGGGCAAAAGCCTGAATGTTTTGCGGTGGTATTTTGTAATGCCGTATTTTCTTATCGCCTCGCGGTGCTCTAAAGTGGGGTAGCCTTTGTTGCTCTTCCAGTTGTACATAGGGTACTCTTCGTGCAGGCGGTTCATGTAATCATCCCTGTAGGTTTTTGCCAGTACCGATGCCGCCGCAATACTAAGGTATTTACTGTCGCCTTTAATAATACAGCTGTAGGGTATATTGGCCACCGGCTTAAAGCGGTTACCATCTACAATAATATAATGCGGGGTAGGGGTTAGCTGTACAATGCACTCCTGCATGGCGCGTATGGAGGCATTAAGTATGTTTATCTCGTCTATAATCTCCGGCTCAATATGTACCACATGGTAACAAAGCGCCTGCTGTTGTATAAGTGGCCGAAGGTGTTCCCTTGTTTTTTCAGATAATTGTTTGGAGTCGTTTAGCAGGTCCAGTTCAAAATTATCGGGCAAAATTACGGCAGCCGCAGTTACGGGCCCTGCAAGGCAGCCACGGCCGGCTTCATCAGTACCGGTTTCATAAAGAGTATCAGAGTATTTAAGCAGCAGCATTAAAAACCGTATTTAAAATTTTACCGTAAATTTACGTGTAGCAAATATAGGTTCTGAAAGTTAAATTCAAAATTGTTGATGCTTAATTTGCCAGAATTTATATTTTTGCTAATCATTTTTAATTACAAGCCTAAAAATTGTTGCAGTTTGTGTTTAAAAAATGAGATTAACTATAAATATTATATAACCAGAGTATGAAAAAAATTACTGTATCAATGTTTGTTCTTGGCCTTGTGCTTGCCGGCGGATTTTCTGCACATGCACAAACAGCTGCAGAACGAAAGGTAATTACAAAAGATTACAATCAGGAGCAGCTTAAAAAGCTTGCTGCAGAATTTGCAGAAAAAAACACAAAAGATAAAGAAGAAGCGCTTCGTCTTGCAGCAGCAAACGGCTGGCCGCTTACTTATATAACCGAAGATGGCGCTACTGCAGAGCTGGTAGGTTTGCAGGATGATGGAAGGCCATTATATTTTCAAACATTAAATGTTAATGCAGCATTTACATCGGGCATTAACTCTTTAAATACCGGCGGTAGCCTTGGTTTAAATTTAGATGGGCAAAACATGCTTGTAGCTTTATGGGACCAGGACAGGCCAAGGGCTACCCATAACACTTTTGGCGGAAGGTTAAGTATTTTAGATGCTGCAACAAATCAGGCAGACCACTCTACCCACGTAATGGGTACCATTATGGGCAGCGGCCTTAACTCTGAAAATGGAGATGGAAAAGGTATGGCTTCTCAGGCTACCGGTAATGCTTACGACTGGAATAATGATACATCAGAGATGGCTTCGGCGGCGGCCAATGGATTATTAATTTCTAACCACTCTTACGGCGCCATAGCATCGCAGTTGTCTGAAAGTTCATTTGGGGCTTATTCAAGCCAGTCTGCTGCTTACGACCAGGTGGCGTTTGATGCTAAAAATTACCTTATTATTCAGGCGGCCGGTAACGACAGGGCTACCAACCAGATACATAACCCATCTAAATTTGGTTACGACCTTGTTAACAATGCTAAAACGGCTAAAAACTGTTTAACGGTAGCTGCTGTATACGGTTTAACCGCAGAATATTCTGGACCGGAAGATGTTATTATAGCACCTTTTAGCAGCTATGGCCCAACAGATGATAACAGGATAAAGCCAGATATTGCAGCAAAAGGTATGCAGCTGCTTTCGTCTGTATCTTCAGGTAACTCTGCTTATGATATAGAAAGTGGTACCTCTATGGCATCACCGGTAGTTTCTGGTGGCGCTCTTTTATTACAGCAACGTTACAGGCAGCTTTTTCCGGATTATATGCGCTCTGCTACATTAAGAGGGTTAATTTGCCATACGGCAGATGAAGCAGGAGATGCCGATGGGCCAGACCCAAGATTTGGCTGGGGCTTATTTGATGCAAAAAAAGCGGTAGAAGCTATAAATAATAACGGTACAAGTTCTTACATAAATCAGTTATCGTTATCTAATAGCGAAACTTTTTCTATAAATGTTATTGCCCAAGAAGGGCAAAAACTTCAGGTTAGTATTTGCTGGACAGATCCTGCAGGTGCGGCATCGTCTCTTTTAGATAATCCTTCGCCAAGGCTTAAAAACGATCTTGATGTAAGGGTTACAAAAGGTGCAGCTACTTTTTACCCATGGAAATTAGCCGATACTTATGAGGCTCCAGCGGTACAGGGAGATAATATAGTAGATAACATAGAGCGTATAGATATACCAAATGCATCAGGTCAATACACTGTTACAGTATCTCATAAAGGCAGTTTAACAACTGGTTCTCAAGAATATTCGTTAATTGTAACCAGTGGTGTACAAACTCTTGATGTAGATGATGTTGTTGCAAACCTGTTTTCTGTATGGCCAAACCCTGCTAATGCCTCTGTAAACATAAATCTTCTGGATGGCTCTTCAGAGCCTGCTTCTGCCACATTTTACGATGTGCAGGGCAGAGAGGTAATGTTTACTAAACTTTTGGGTAACACTAATTTAGTAGATATTCAAAGTCTTAGCAAAGGTATTTATATGGTAAAAGTAGCTCAGGGTGCACAACAACAGGTTAAAAAAATTGTTGTTAATAAATAGTCTTAAAAGTTAAAATTTAAAACATATAGCACTGTACACGCAACCATAGTACAAAAATAGTATCTGATATATAAACGCCGGTTTTTTGCCGGCGTTTGTATTTTAACTAAATTTTTTATTATGTTAGCAATAAGCACTAATATGTTGTGGATATTTTATTTATATCGGCGTAAAGGCATCTTTTCCTGATAATGCAATGTTAAAAGTTTGTTATGTAAAAATAAATTGATAGCTTTGCGACTTAACTAACTCAAATTAATTAAATATGAAATCAAAGTTTACTTGGATTTTTACGCTTTTACTGGCGTTTTTTATTCAGTTTTCCTTTGCGCAGGAAAAGACAGTAACGGGTGTCGTTAATGATGCTACCGGTATGCCAATACCAGGTGTAACCGTAAGAGTTCAGGGTTCTAATGCACAAGGTGTTCAGACTGATTTTGATGGTAAGTTTTCCATCCTGGCTTCTCAAGGCCAAAAATTGATTTTTTCTTACATTGGTATGCAAGAGCAGGTTGTTACTGTTGGAGCAGCTAATACAATACCAACTGTAGCTTTGCAGGAAGGTGGTATTGAGCTTAAAACTGTAGCTATTGAGGGTTATAGAACTACTGCTAAGAAAAGATCTAATGTAGCTGTAACTACCATTACATCTGAAACTCTTGAAGGCAGGCCAAACGTTTCTTTCGTTCAGTCGCTTCAGGGTCAGGTTCCTGGTTTAAATATATCTACAGGTTCAGGTTCTCCGGGTTCTGCTAAAACAAGTGTTATTATCAGGGGTCTTGGATCTTTAAATGGTAATACTGAGCCATTGTATGTTATTGATGGTGTGCCTTCAAACCTTGTAAACTTTAGAAGTATCAATGGTAACGATATCGAGTCGATATCTGTACTTAAAGATGCCGGTGCAACTTCAGTTTATGGTAACAGGGGTGCAAACGGTGTTATTATTGTAAAAACAAAAAGAGGATCTTTTGATAGTGGCCTTAAAGTAAGGTATTCTGGTGTTACCGGTTTTACTACTATGCAAAAAGAAAACTACAACCTAATGACAGGTCAGCAATTGTTAACTCTTGAAAGGTTAAAAGGTGCTGGTACTGGTGCTACAGGCGGCGAAAACGGTGCGATGACAGATGCAGAAATTGCAGCTGCTCCAAACACTTACTGGAAAGATTATTTCTTCCAGACTGGTATTTCTCAGGATCATAGCCTTAGCTTTACTCAGGGTAGTAAAAATACTAACTCTTTTATATCTCTTGGTTATTTTGAGCAGGAAGGTATTGTGCCAAGTACAGATATTAAAAGAATATCTATCAGGTCTAACTTTACTGGTAAAAGTACCAATGATAAATTTAACTATACTACTAACTTGTATGCAGGTTACTCAAAACGTAACCAGTTAGAGCAGGAAACAAGAACAGATATCGATGGTAACGTTCTTCAAAACCCATTACAGGGTATGCTTACTTCGTTGCCTTACTTAGATCCGGCTGCTTACCAAAACGGTCAGCAATTATTTGATGAGTTTGGTGCTGCAAGTTTTGCTTTAACTCCATACATGCTTATGGATTATATTGATAACATTTACAACAGATACGAAGAGGTTAAGTTGTTAATGAATGGTTCTGCGAGCTACAAGTTAACTAACGATTTAACTTTTGGTGTAACTGGTGGTATTGATTATACACAAAATACACGAGTATTTGCAAGGTTGCCACAATCATATCTTGCAATAGTTGCTGCTACAGCATATCCTGAAAACCCAGGTATCGAAACTCAAAGTACTACAAGAGACTTTAGTTTTAACGGTAACTCAAGGTTAAACTATAACAAAGTATTTAACGATAAGCACAGTATTGATGCATCGGTAATGACCGAGTATTTTAAAGCTCACTACCAGGGTAACTCGTTTACTGCAACAGGTCTTAACTCTAAAACATACGCTCCGGGTGCTGGTACAGGATACATTCCTTTTAACACGGCTACACCTAACCTTTACCAGCGTACTGTAAGTGCAGCTAAATACGAAGGTGGTTTGTTTTCATACTTTGGTATGTTTGACTACGATTACGATTCTAAATACGGTATAGGTGCATCAGTACGTAGAGATGCTTCATTTAGGTTTACAGATGAAAATCAGTGGGCTACTTTCTGGTCAGTTTCTGCAAGATGGAACATCGACAAAGAAAACTTTATGCAAAACTCAATCTTTACTGAGCTTAAGCTTAGAGGATCTATAGGTACATCTGGTAACCAGAATATTGGCGGAGAAAGTATTTATGATGGCCGTAGCGTAACAAGAACATTGTATTCAAGTTTAACAGGATACAATAACTCAAACTCTATTGGTCTTCCAACGTCTACAACAACAGGCTACCTTTCTATTGGTAACAGCGATGCACAGTGGGAAACTACTTTACAGTCTAACATAGGTATCGACTTTGTTATTGGTAAAAGGTTAAGAGGTACTTTTGATGCGTACAGAAAATATACTAAAGATCTATTCTTGGGTGTTCCTATTTCTGCAAGTAATGGTGCATACCAGTACGAAGGTAACTCTGGTAACATGGAAAATAAAGGTCTTGAGGCATTACTTGCTTATGACGTTATTAAAAACGAAGACTTTACATTAACCCTTACTGCTAACGGATCTTACAACGAAAACAAGCTTAAAAACTTGCCAGGTGGAGACCAAGCGTTTGGTGATTTGCAAATAAATGCTAACGACGAGGTTGTTTACCAGTACTTTATGGTTAAATACGCAGGTGTTAACCCATCTAACGGTAACTCTCTATACTATGATGCTAATGGTGCTTTAACTGAAAACCCAACACTTGATGACAGGGTTAAAACAGGTAAATCTTTCATACCTAAATATCAGGGTGGTTTTGGCTTTAATGCTGATTACAAAGGTTTCTATGCTACAGCACAATTTACTTTTGTTACAGATGTGTACAGGGTAGATTCTGATTACGCTAACCTTATGGACCCTACTTCTATTGGTACATTCCAACTTTCTGAAGATATTAACAGAGCGTGGACTCCGGATAACACAACTACAGATGTGCCTTCAATTAACGCTACTAACAGCGCAACAGATGCGGCTTTATCTGACAGGTTTTTACGTGACTCTTCTTACCTAAGGCTTAAATATGCTTCTATTGGTTACAACGTTCCATCTACTTTCTTAGAGAAAACTTTCTTAACAAGTGTAAGAGTTTATGGCCAGGCAGAGAACTTTATTACCTGGACTAAATGGAGAGGTTTTGATGCTGAAAGTAACGGAGCAAGTACTTATGGTGGATATCCAACCCCACGTGTATTTTCTTTTGGTGTTGATTTATCATTCTAAAAAAAAAATTATATGAAAAATTTAAAAAAGATATTTATACTAACGTTAGCAGCAGGAGCTTTGTACTCTTGTAATGATGCTTACGAGATTATACAGCCGGGTGAGCTTAATTATGATAATGCTTTCGAGAATGTTAGCGATTTAAATTTAGCACTTAACGAAGTTTATGATAATGTAATTGCTGAAGATATTATTGCTTTTACAAGTGTTGTTACCGATGAAACTGCAATTGCAGATCAAAACGGTGGACAAAATTTGGACGAATACAGGTTCCAGATTTTTGCTACCAACGATTATGCTTCAGATTTTTGGTTAGACAATTACACAACCATTATGTATGCTAATAGGATTCTTGAAAAAGCCGATGGTGTAGAGCTGGATTCTACAGATGCCACTACTTTGCAGGATGATATTGATGAGAGACTAAGAATTGTATCAGAAGCGCGTGCTTTAAGGGCATACTCTCACTTTCAGTTGCTAAGTTATTTCTCTACAGATCTTAAAAATGATAGTGCTTTAGGTGTTATCCTTATGGATCACGTATCTACTAAAGAAGAGCAACTTCCAAGAAGTACTAATGGTGAAGTTTTTAATTTTATCAATGAAGATCTTGATTTTGCACAAGAAAACGCAAGTTTATTGGTAGGTAATGGCCCATCTCAAATAACTCCAAGAGCTATCAATGCTTTAAGAGCACGTATTTCGGCTTACCGTGGTCTTTACGAAGAGGCTAAAGCCTATGCAGTACTTGCCATTACAGGCAGTACAGGTTTAGCTACTACAGAGGCGGCTTACAAACAAATATGGTCAGACGTTTCTTTAACCGAAGTTATTTGGGGCTTAGAAAGGCCGTCTGGTAAAACAGGTATTGTAAGCAACTGGTTCTTTAACAGTGCTACTTATGCAGGAGGTCCTTTCCTTGACATGGGCAGAAATCTATATGCTGAACTTACAGAAGATTCAAATGATTACAGAGGAAGAACAGGTGTATTTATTGGTGCAACCAGTATTATAGCTGAGGATTACGCGACTGTATTTGATTACAAAAACTCGGATGTTCTTATTATAGCTAAATATCCTGGAGTTAGTGGTTTATTACTAAACAACAGGGTTAAAGCAATCAGGCTTCCTGAAATGTATTATATTAAAGCTGAAGCAGAAGTTGCAGCCGGAGATCTTGTTGCTGCAAGAAATACACTACAGGAAATTAAAACTGCAAGAGCTATAGTTAAAGCTAACGCTGTACAAATTCCTGCTTTCGAAAATGCAACACAGGCTTGGAAAGCAATATTAGATGAAAGAAGGATTGAACTTTGCTATGAAGGTCACCGTTATATCGACCTTAAGCGTTTAGGTACTCTTGCTGGTGTTAATGGCGTTCAGCGTTATGAAAGAGATTGTACACCTTACTCTGCTTGCGAACTGCTTGTTACAGATTACAGGTTTACATTACCTATTCCGGTTGAAGAACTTAATGGTAACAGGGTTATTAGAGAGCAACAAAATCCAGGCTATTAATTATTAATTAAAAGAATAATATGAAAAATATTTTTTATAAACTTAGTTTGGCTTGTCTTTTTGCAGCTGCTTTAACAAGCTGCAGCGATGACGACAGAGTTGTATTAAACCCAAACAACACACAAAACTTGTTTTCGTTTAACGAATCTTCGTCTACTTTAACAGTAACTAACGAAGTACGTACAGATACTATCGAAGTAGGTGTTACTTCGCTTTCTAATGTTGACAGGGAAATCCCTATCAATATAGATGCTACTTCAACTGCAACTCCAGACCTTTACTCTTTTAAAGCGGGTACTTTAGTTATACCTGCAGGTAAATTTATTGGTTATGTTATTCTTGAAGGTAACTTTGCTAATCTTCCTGATGGTGCTACTTACACTTTAGTTATAACTTTAGATGAGTCTCAGGTTGGTGTTTTAGACGAAAGAAATTTCCACGTAGTAACAATTACTAAAAACTGTGTTTCTGAAAGTTTAGGTGGTACACACTCTTACAAACAATACAACATGGTTGGAGGTACAGAAGGACCTGTAGCAACAGAAAAAACAGGTACAATGGTTTGGTCTCAAACGGCTGCCGGTACAGGTATTTTCAAGATTGCAGATCTTTCTTGGGGTCTTTTCACAACTGTTCGCGGTATTAATGCTGCAACAGTGGCAGGTGGTAATAACTTCATCCAATGGACTTGTACTGGCCTTCGCGCTAACACACAAGATCAATTTGGAGATAGCTATACTTACGATGTTGTAAGTGTTAACGGACCGGTATTTACTTTTAACTGGACTAACACTCATGGTGATAGCGGTACTGTTGAAGTTACAAGGAACAATGGCAAAGATTGGCCAACATCTCTTTTAACACAATAACAATTGTTATTATTAGAATAAATATTAAGAGGCTTTCATACGAAAGCCTCTTTTTTTTGGTTCTATTTAAATATTTAAGTTTACAAAAATCAGTACATTTGCCCAAATTGTTATTCCTGATGTTTAAAAAAAGTATAGTAGTACTAATTTTATTCCTGTTGCCCGCATTGGCTTTTTCTCAGACAAAAAAGAGAGAAAGGCGCGCAGATACCACAACAGCTTCTCAAAATGATACCATTAAGCGCAGCCCAAAAAAAAATGCGCCCGATGCAGTTAATCCTGCCGATACTATTGCAACAATAGATATGTACAAGATTATAACCCTGCAAAGAGATACTACTTTTGTAGATACATCGCTAACCGTACAAAAAGAGTATGCGGTTAACTATCTTAGAAAGGATAATTTTGGCTTACTGGCTTTTGCCAACGAAGGGCAAACCTATAATACATTAGATTATGGGCTTACCAATTTTAGTCCGTTTCCGGAGATGGGTTTTAAATCAAAACACATAGCTTATCATGAAGTAGATGATATTAAAGACTACAATGTGGCTACACCGTATACAGATATAATGTACAGGTCTGTAATTAGCCAGGGTCAGGTATTAGATGCCACCTTTACGGCAAATACATCGCCAAATTTAAACCTTTTTATAGGCTATAAGGGTATCCGGTCTATTGGTAAATACATAAACGCGATATCCAGTAATGGTAACTTTAAAATTGGCGGAAGCTACAATACGACTGATAAACGGTACTTTTTAAAGCTGCACTTTACAGGTCAGGACCTCTCTAATGAGGAAAATGGTGGTATAGTAGATACCGATTTGTTTGATAGCGGTAACGACCTTTATACCGACAGGGAAAAGCTGGCCGTCTATTTTAATGATGCTAAGTCATTTCTTAAAGGTAACCGTTATTTTATAGACCATACTTTTAAGCTCAACAAAACCAACCCTAACAGTTTGGTTTTTCATCACCAGTTTAATTACGAAAATAAGTTTTTTACCTTTACCCAACCCACAGTCAGTACCCGTTTTGGCGATGCTTATACATCAAGCATTAGCAATAAAACGCGGTACAATAAAATGTACAATTTAATAGGGGCGGCTTATTCAAGAGAGGATATTGGTACTATAGAGTTTTATGTAGAAGATTATAACTATAACTATTTTTACCGTACTATTGTTTTAAATAATGGCGGTAACGTAGCTATCCCAAATTCGTTAAACGACAGGATAAATACTTACGGTGCGCGCTATACCTACCATAAAGATAAGTGGAAGGGCACGGCATTGCTTTCTAACTCTATAACAGACCAGTCTTTGGCTAATATAGATGTGCAGGCGCGTTATAGTATAGATGATGCAAATGTGCTTTCGGCACGCTATCAAAACATGAACAAATTGCCCGACCTTAATTATAATCTATACCAAAGCGATTATATAGCTTACAACTGGTCTAACAATTTTAATAACGAAAAGATAAACAGCCTGGAGGTAGAAGCCAAAACCAAATGGGTTAGTGCATCGTTACAATATACCATATTAAAAGACCATCTGTATTTTAGCAACGATTTTGTTCCTGCCAATGCTAATTCCACTGTTTTTGATACCTTACTGGTTACGCCTAAACAATACGGTAATACCATAAATTACCTATCGCTTAAGGTTAGTAAAGATATTAAGTTTTGGAAACTGGGGTTAGATAACACCATACTCTACCAAAACGTAGACCAGGCCGATAATGTGCTTAACGTACCGAGCTTGCTTACGCGTAACACATTATACTATTCTGATTATTTATTTAAAAGAGCACTGTTTATACAAACCGGTTTTACGTTCCAGTACTTTACCAAATATTATGGCAACGATTATAATCCGCTTATTGGCGAATTTTATTCTCAGGATAAACGTAAGATGGGTGGTTTTCCTCTCATAGACTTTTTCCTTAATATGAAGATACAGGAATTTAGTCTTTTTGTAAAAGCAGAGCATTTTAACTCCAGCTTTACAGGCTATAATTTCTATTCGGCACCAAATTATCCGTACCGGGATTTTACAATACGCTTTGGCATTGTCTGGAATTTCTTCTCATAGTTGCATTTAACTATTTTATTCAGGCCATAACCAATATCTTTGCAGTACTTATTGGCAATAGCCCATAACTCCATTTAAATGAAATACGCAAAAAACATACTCGAAACTATTGGCAACACGCCAATGGTAAAACTAAATAAACTAACCGAAGGTATTGATGCCCTTGTGTTGGCCAAAGTAGAAACGTTTAACCCCGGCAACTCGGTTAAAGACCGTATGGCGGTTAAAATGATTGAAGATGCCGAGGCAGATGGACGCCTTAAACCGGGTGGAACCATAATAGAAGGTACATCGGGCAATACCGGTATGGGCCTTGCTCTTGGCGCTATTGTAAAGGGCTACAAGCTTATTTGTGTAATATCAGATAAGCAGAGTAAAGAGAAGATGGATATACTGCGTGCTGTTGGCGCAAGGGTGGTGGTTTGCCCTACCGATGTAGAGCCTACCGACCCGCGTTCGTATTATTCGGTTTCAAAACGCCTTGCCCAGGAAACGCCTAACTCATGGTATGTAAACCAGTACGATAATCTTAGTAATACCGCTGCCCATTACGAGCAAACGGGCCCTGAAATTTGGGAACAGACCGAGGGTAAAATTACCCACTTTGTAGTTGGTGTTGGTACGGGCGGAACAATATCCGGGGTGGCAAAATATTTAAAAGAACGCAACCCCGATGTTAAGATCTGGGGTATAGATACGTACGGTTCGGTATTCAAAAAATACCATGAAACAGGTATTTTTGATGAGAACGAAATTTACTCGTACGTTACCGAAGGTATCGGTGAGGATATATTGCCTAAAAATGTAGACTTTTCGCTTATTAACGGTTTTACAAAAGTAACTGATAAAGATGCGGCGGTTTACACCCGAAGATTGGCGTTAGAAGAAGGTATCTTTGTAGGTAACTCTGCCGGTGCTGCCATTAAAGGTGTGCTTCAGCTTAAAGAGCATTTTAAGCCGGAAGATGTTGTGGTGGTGTTATTTCACGATAGCGGAAGCCGTTATGTGGGTAAGATGTTTAACGACGACTGGATGCGCGAGCGCGGCTATCTTGACGACGAGATAACCAAAGCCGAAGACCTTATTAAAGACCATTCTGATAAGCCGCTGATAGTGGTGCGTACCGAAGAGTTGGTAAGCCATGCTATAGACCGCCTTCGCAAATATAAAATATCGCAAATACCGGTTATAGATGTAGACGGTTTTGTAGGTTCTATTGATGAAACCGACCTGTTTAGAAGCTATGTTGAAGATAAGGATATCGCCACAAAACCTATTAAAGATGTTATGGGCAAGCCTTATCCTATTGTTATGGCAAACACTTCGATAGAAGAGATATCTAAGCTTATCAATAAAGACAACCAGGCGGTGTTGGTTGACCTTGGCGATGGCAGGCACCATATTATTACCAAACACGATATTATTAGTTCTATTAAATAATTTAGGACTTTTATAAACAACAAACCCTGCTATACGGCAGGGTTTGTTGTTTAATGCAATGCGAAAAAAGGGCTTTGCACGGCTGCTAATTTCTTTATATATTTGAAACCTAATGCAATTGATTGATGACGTTTACTGCCATAGATTTTGAAACCGCTACCGGATACAGCCACAGTGCCTGCGCTGTTGGTATTATTACTGTTGAAGACGGTATAATTACCGAAGAATTCCACACGCTTATACAGCCACCCGAAAACGAATACTGGTACCGTAATATTATGGTACATGGCATTAAGCCTGCCGATACATTACGCATCCCTACGTTTGATACCCTATTTCCTGAAATCCAAAAACGCCTTTTCGGTAAAAAGATAGTAGCCCATAACGAAGCTTTTGATCGCGGCGTTCTTGCCAAGACCATGAAGTATTACGGCCTTTACTACGATGAGCTCGAAATTGCCGATAAATGGGAGTGCACCGTTAAAATATACCGTGCCAAAGGATACAAACCCGCCAACCTGCGCGCCTGCTGCGACCGTAATAATATTCAGCTAAACCACCACGAAGCATTATCGGATGCTCGTGCCTGCGCAAAGCTTTACTTGTTGCATGATGGGCAGGTTAAGATGAGGGTGTGATTTATTATCTGATGATATATTTTGTAAATTAGCTAAAAAGTTTAATTATGAAGATTGTACTTTCACTTGATGAAAATAATGAAAAGGCTAAAGCTTTTTTGACATTTATAAAAACTCTTGATTTTATAAGTTTTGAAAGCAAAGACGATTTGCCCCAATGGCAAAAAGATAAACTTGATATTTATTTAGAAGAACATCAAAACGGAACTGCTGAATATACTGATTGGGATAGTGCTAAAAAGTCACTCTTTGATAAGTTTGGTGCCTAATGAATTATCTCATAAAAATCAGGAAGCAGGCCCTTCTAAATATTGAAGAATCTGCTGAATGGTACAAAGAAAAGCAACAGGGGTTGGAATTAAAATTTCTTAAGGATTTAAATTCTGCCATTGATATAATCAGTAAAGATCCTGAAAAGTTTCAGGTCAGGTATAGAGATGTGCGAATCAAATTTCTTAAAAAGTTTGATTTCGGAATTCACTATATAATTGATGAAAATTCAATTCACATTTTAGCGGTATTTCATACCAGTCGCTCTCCGTTAAAGTAACATAGTTACTCCCTCCCCAATAAAACTCCCGATACATTCCACGCACTAAAGTTAGAGCCCTCGGGTACACCCATAGGTATGGTGATAGTCATCGTGTGTTCTCCCGCTCTTAAGTCGCCCAAATCTATATATTCCGGGTTGGTAACTGTGCCCGGGCACCAGTTGCTTCGGCTATAATCAGACGATGATAGCCCATTCTCAAAATTACCCGATGCCGGATTATACAATCGGTACGTGCCGCAATCCTGCCTCCACGGCACAAAAGCAAAAACAGTTTGCCCGTCTACTTTTATAGTATTCTTTTTTGGGAGGTACTCATCGCCATTTTCCCAGCCGCCATGACCAGTAGTTATATAGCGCAGGCGGGCATTTTTAAGGTCTTTCTCTAAAGTAAAATGTACCTCTAAGCCTTTCGGCGAACTAAATAAAGTACCGTATTCCTGTCCGGCCATTTCCATAACATTTACGGTATTAAACAATGGTAGCACTTTGGTGTCGGTATTGTATTTTATCTCATCGTTATGCAGGGTAATGTCCATACTAATTTTATGGCCGCCCTTATCATAATTGCCAATAAATACACCCACCCAAACTTCTTTGCCACTATACGACGGCGCAAGTTCAGAAATATCCTGCCTGTACGGCACAGCCTGCTGCCACACTTTATCTTTAAGTTCTATGTGGTTGTACTGCTTAACGCCAAAAGGTGTAAAAAAGCGCATTAGTTCCAATAGCGGCGTATAATTATCTGTTTTTGCGATTCCCTGATATTTCTTACCATTTCCATTATCGTAAAGGGGCAGGGTATTGATCCCATTTTTTAGCCCGTCTAAAAAAGATTGCTTTTGGTCTTCGGGGATTATAAAAACCGATCCTGTCCTGTCATACGCATCGCCGTTAGATTGTTCGGTTAAATCTAAAAATACCTGGCTGCCGGTTTTAACTTCGGGGAATTTTATTTTTCTAAGCGCAATTGTGCCGTTCGCAAAGCGCATTACACTGTCGTTTGATTTCGATTCATCCGAAAAATTTAGCACCTGATCTTTAAATACACTTATGGTAGTAAAACGGGCTTTCCAAAGCAGGTCGCGATAGGTGAGGCCATCCGTCATTTTTGTATTGGTCGGAACCACATTTAAATACGCCGAGGCATCTTTAAGCTTCTCCACCTTAGTAGCAGTTACCACAAAATTATTATTACGGACGGTTTCCAGCACCAGGCCTAACTCTATGCCCAGTACCGATGGTGCGCCTTTCAATCCCAAATCGTTTGTATACCAAATCTCGATAGTGTTAGAGTTGATAATGGTTTTGGCTTTGTGGCACTTGTAACCTAAAATAGTTTTAGTGTCGGGCAGTAATTCCAGCTTTTGTTTTTTTACAGAAGTACTGTCTTTAGCGGCAACAAAAGTGCTATTGCTTAGTTGTGCTAATTGAATATAAGATGCATTGTTGTGGCTAACTATGGTTTGCTCTGTAGGCAGCGGTGCTTTTTTGTCCAGTATGTTTTTACTGGTTACCAAAGCTTTACTGCCGTCTGAAAAAAGAATGGTGGGGTTGTTGGCATCGTTAACGGTACCCAGGTAGGCTTTTTGGTACGTAACTTTTATGGCTTTGGGCTGTTTTTGTGCGAAACTAAAAAACGGAAGCAACAATAAGATAGCAAAAAATGTTTTCATACTACAAATATAAGCAGTTTGGCAAATTGTAGAAATTTTATGTACATTAGTCACCGTTAGAATCAGGCTATGAAAGAAGATTTCCTTCACCACGTATGGCAATTTAAAAAGTTTAACCTACACGGATTAACAACCGTGCAGGGCGATCAGGTTGAGATTATCAATGCCGGTCAATACCTGCAGCTGGCAGGCCCCGACTTTTTTAATGCCCAAGTTGTTATTGCAGGCCAAAAGTGGGCGGGTAATGTAGAAATACATATTAAATCGTCTGACTGGTATTTACACAACCACGAGCGCGATACCAATTACGATAGCGTGATACTGCACGTGGTTTGGGAACATGATACCGAGGTAATGCGAAAAGATAACTCGGAAATACCGGTGTTGGAACTAAAGCACCACGTAGACCCGAAACTACTTGACAGCTACAATGCACTGGCCGCTACAAAAACCTGGATATATTGCGAGAAGGAGCTGGAAACCATGAACAGCTTTGTAATAGAGAACTGGAAAGAACGCCTGTTTTTTGAACGCCTGGAGCGCAAAGCTAAACCTATTGTGCAACTGGCTAAAGAAACTGATGGCGACTGGGAAGCGGTGTTATTCTGCTTTTTGGCGAAAAATTTTGGATTGAATACTAACGGCGAGGTGTTTTACAGTATAGCCACATCGATACCTTTTAGCATTGTTAGAAAAGAAAGCTTTGAAGCCGAAAATATCGAAGCACTGTTAATGGGCAGGGCGGGCATTCTTGATGGCGAGTTTGAAGATGTCTATGCCAAAGACCTTAAAGCCCGCTACCAATATATTGTACAAAAGCATCGGTTAGAGCCGGTACATATAGATAGTGTAGAGTATTTTAGGCACCGGCCCGATAATTTCCCAACAATAAGGCTGGCGCAACTGGCACAATTGTACCACAGCGGTCAGAATTTATTCTCTAAAATAATAACGGCGAATACCTTAACCGAATTATACAGTATTTTTAATGTGCAGGCGTCGCCGTACTGGAATACCCATTACCGGTTTGATAAAGAGAGTCCGCGTAAGCGAAAAAGCTTATCAGCGTCGTTTATAGATTTGTTGGTTATCAATACCATAATCCCATTCAGGTTTGCGTATGCTAAAAGCATCGGTAAAGAAAATACCGAAGAACTTGTAGCCCTGATGCAACAGGCAGCACCGGAAAAGAATGCCATAATAGATAAATTCCGTACGTTTAAAATAGCGCCACAATCGGCTTACGATACACAGTCTCTACTACAACTTAAAAATGAGTACTGCAACCACAAACGCTGCATGCAATGCGCATTAGGCCTCGAACTTTTAAAAAGGTGATTTATAGAAAGCTATTGTATAAAGTAGTAATTTTGAACACTGAACACTGAACACTGAAACCAAATCCCATGTCTTTAATAACAAACATCAGGCATTTTTTCGAAAAGCATGGCTTTGAAGTGGCTTCGCGCTTTGCCGACAAGCTGGGTATGCGTGCCACCAATGTGCGCCTGTTTTTTATTTACATAACCTTTGTTACGGCAGGGTTGTGGTTTGGGGTGTATTTAACCCTGGCCTTCTGGCTTAAGTTAAAAGATATGTTTTACACCAAGCGCAGTTCGGTTTTCGATCTGTAATACATTCAGCACCTAAGCACATTAGTATCTCAGCAACTTCTTAATAATGCCATTACCCAACTTACCTTACCGTTTTACCAAAGACCAGCGAAAGGGTATTGTGGCATTATGTCTTCTTATAATAATAGTACAGGCGGGATATTTTATTTTAAACGCATTTGATTTTTCATCTCAGGCTCAAAAATCAGAAGCAGAAAAGCAAT
The DNA here is from genome assembly GCF_000422725.1 of Flavobacterium subsaxonicum WB 4.1-42 = DSM 21790. Lineage (GTDB taxonomy): Bacteria > Bacteroidota > Bacteroidia > Flavobacteriales > Flavobacteriaceae > Flavobacterium > Flavobacterium subsaxonicum. The sequence goes on along the minus strand of NZ_AUGP01000017.1, from coordinate 281,731 downwards.
GGCTTGCCCACCAGTCGCAGATTGATGCGCTTAAAGTCCAACAAACGGGTAACGAGTACAAACGCTATCCTTTCAATCCAAATTACATATCCGATTATAAAGGTTATACTTTAGGGATGTCGGTTAAAGAAATCGACCGCCTTAAAGCCTTCCGCGAAAGCGGGAAATTTGTCAACTCTAAAGAAGAGTTCCAAAAAATTACGGGAATGCCTGATAGTATCCTTAAAAGCATTTCGCCTTATTTTAAATTTCCAGACTGGGTAAATAAGAAGCAGCCGGCCCAGCATTATGCATCGGCTGAAAAGCAAAAAAACATTTATCCTGAAAAGAAGGAATCAGTTAAACCGGTTCTGGATATTAATACCGCTGTAGAAGAAGATTTGGTTAATGTATACGGTATTGGCCCTGCTTTTGCCAAAAAAATACTGCGCCGCCGTGCCGATCTGGGGGCTTTTGTAAGCATGGAGCAAATGGATGATTTTAAAGAATTTTCTCCTGAAGCACTTGCCGGGCTTAAGAAAAGTTTTACTGTTGGTAGCCATCCGCAGGTAGTTACAATTAACGTAAATACTGCGTCGTTACAGCAATTGGCGCGCTTTCCATACTTTAATCGCGATATTGCCAAAGCCATTATTACAGAACGTAGTATGATGGGAAAAATCGCTAATTTTGACGAATTGATAAAAATTAACGATATTTTTAATTATAAATCAAAAATAATTCGCTTATATTTGGATTTCTAATAATAAGCCTTTTATAATGAACTTTGATTATAATGAAACGCAGGGCATGATTGCCGAATCAATCAGGGACTTTGCAGAAAAAAACATCCGCCCCAATATTATGGAGTGGGATGAAACCCAACATTTTCCGGTAGATTTGTTTAAACAGCTTGGCGAAATGGGCTATATGGGTGTTTTGGTGCCCGAAGAATATGGCGGATCTGGCCTTGGCTACCACGAATACATTACGGTTATAGAAGAAATATCTAAAGTAGACCCATCTATAGGGCTATCGGTTGCGGCGCATAACTCGCTTTGCACCAACCATATCTTAACTTTTGGTAACGAAGAGCAAAAAAAGAAATGGCTGCCTAAACTGGCTACGGCCGAATTTATTGGTGCCTGGGGCTTAACGGAGCACAATACGGGGTCTGACGCAGGGGGGATGAATACCACTGCCGTTAAAGATGGCGACCATTGGGTTGTTAACGGGGCTAAGAATTTTATTACCCATGCCAAATCTGGCGATGTTGCTGTTGTAATAGTACGTACTGGTGAAAAAGGTGACTCCCGTGGTATGACTGCTTTTGTTTTTGAAAAAGGAATGCCGGGCTTTACAAGCGGCAAAAAAGAAAATAAGCTGGGCATGCGTGCCAGCGAAACTGCCGAATTGGTATTTGATAACTGCCGTATACCCGATGCCAACAGGCTGGGAGAGGTAGGCGAGGGCTTTATACAGGCCATGAAGGTGCTCGATGGTGGCCGTATTTCTATAGGGGCATTGTCTTTGGGTATTGCAAAAGGCGCTTACGAGGCGGCTCTTAAATATTCTAAAGAGCGCCACCAGTTTGGCCAGCCAATTAGTAGTTTTCAGGGTATTGCCTTTAAACTGGCTGATATGGCTACCGAAATCGAGGCATCAGAGCTATTGCTTCATAAAGCGGCCTTTTTAAAAAATAACCACAAACCTGTAACGCTTGCGGGTGCTATGGGCAAAATGTACTCGTCTGAAGTTTGCGTGCGCGTAGCTAACGAAGCCGTGCAAATTCACGGAGGGTATGGCTATACAAAAGATTATCCGGTAGAAAAATTTTACAGGGATGCCAAATTGTGCACCATAGGCGAAGGAACAACCGAAATTCAGAAGCTTGTTATATCGCGTAACCTGCTGAAAGATTAATATTTAAAATGCAACTAACTAACTGTCGGGGCTTTCTGAATTTCAGGAAGCCCTTTTTATTTTACTTATCAACACTATAACGTTATAGTGTTATTCTGGCTATCGCATTTGTAATTTTAGATGCCATTTTTTATAAATTAGGTAGAAACCAATACCTTTTATTTATGAAATGCATATTTACAACAGCAGTAGCCATATTCTTTTTATGGGGCTGCGCTAACGACATGGATGTTACCGAGCAGGAAGTCCAAAACAACAACAGCAATACAAACAGGGCAATTCCGCAAAGTGGTGGATCCGTATCTACAGCACGGTCTGCCGGTACTAAAGTTATGATGCAGGCTTTTTACTGGGATGTACCTTCGGGCGGCACCTGGTGGAATACTGTTTCGGGCAAGCTTCCTTCGTGGGCAAGTGCAGGTATCGATGCCGTTTGGCTTCCGCCGGCCACCAAAGCGCAAAATGGTGGTTACTCTATGGGCTACGACCCTTTTGACTATTTTGATTTTGGCAGCTATAACCAGATGGGCAGTATCGAGACCCGATTTGGGTCGCTTGCAGAGATCCAGTCGCTTATTTCAACCGCACACAGTAACGACCTGAGCGTGATTGCCGATATTGTAGTGAATCATAACAGTGGCGGCTCATCACAATCTAACCCATACACCGGCGGCAGTACGTGGACCGATTTTCAGCCGGCATCAGGACTGTTTGCCCGTTCGTACAACGATTTTCATCCTAACAATGTGCATACTGCCGATGCAGGTTCGTTTGGCGGTTTCCCAGATCTGTGCCATGACAAAACCTATGTGCAGGACTGGCTGTATAATAACTCCAATTCTATTGCCAAATATTATAAAAACACTATGGGGTTTGATGGTTGGAGGTTCGACTTTGTAAAAGGTTTTGAGCCCTGGGTGGTTAAAAACTTTAAAAATGCAGTAGGCGGCTTTACAGTAGGGGAGTATTGGGATGGCAATGCTGCCACCCTGGAAACCTGGGCCAATAGTGCCGAAGCCAGTGCTTTTGATTTTGCCTGCTATTACAAAATGCGCGATGCCCTGGCTAATAACGACCTTACACAGCTTAACGGAGACATGCTGCTTAAGCGCAATGCCTACCGTGCTGTAACCTTTGTGGCCAACCACGATACCGATGAGATCTATACTAATAAAATACTGGCTTATGCTTATATTTTAACCCATGAGGGCTACCCGTGTATTTTTTACAGGGATTATGAGGAGTGGCTGGATAAAAATAAACTCAACAACCTTATATGGATACATAATAATAAGGCTCTTGGCAATACTACTTATTTATATGCCGATAACGATGAGTATGTTGCCCGCCGTAACGGTAGCCCCGGCATAATTGTTTACATTAACAATAGCGATTCCTGGCAGGAACGTTGGGTAGATACCAATTGGGCAAGTACTACTATTAAAGATTTTACAGGCAACTCTGCGTGGGAGCCTGTAACGCAGGCAGATACCTGGGTAAAAGTACAGGCGCCGCCGCACGGCTATACCATTTGGTCTGTTAAATAAAAACAGGTAATAATTTTGGTGGGTATAAAAAATAGTTATAAGTTTGCACCCTTAACGAGAGGAGGTGTTATACTTATGTTGATTATACCAATTAAAGACGGAGAAAATATCGATAGGGCGCTTAAGCGTTACAAACGTAAATTTGATAAAACCGGAACTGTACGTCAGCTTAGAAGCCGTACGGCTTTCACGAAGCCATCTGTTAAAAGAAGGGTTCAAATACAAAAAGCAGCCTACATACAAGGGTTAAGGGACTCTGTAGAGAACTAATTAAATTCTTAGGTTTATAATATTACCGTTAGCGGCAAAGGTTTATCTTTGCTGCTAACGGTTTTTTTTATGGTTACAAGTAAAGATGCATACCGCGATTACCTTAGTAAAGAAAAAAATTATTCTTTGCTAACCCTGCGCGCCTATTTGGATGATGTAGCTGCTTTTGAGCAGTTTATACAACAGGATGATGCCGGTGCAACGTTAGAGGAGGTTAATTACAGCCAGGTGCGCAGCTGGATCGTGCAGCTTGTAGAGGCGGGTATTGCTAACACATCGGTTAACCGAAAAGTGTCTTCCTTAAAATCGTTCTACAAATTTTTGCTTAAATCGAGGCAAATCGAAATCAATCCGCTGCAAAAGCACAAATCGCTTAAAACAGAAAAAAAAGTACAAATACCTTTTTCTGAAAAAGAGCTTAAAGATGTGATTGATTTTAATGAGTTTCCGGATGATTTTGAAGGTTTGCGCAATCGCCTTATAATAGAATTGTTTTATGCTACCGGTATACGCCGTGCCGAACTTATTGGCTTAAAGATGGGTAGTTACGATTCGGGCAATCGAACCCTTAAGGTGTTGGGTAAGCGCAACAAAGAGCGTATGCTGCCGGTTTTGGATAGTACTACAGTGCTAATTGCTGATTATCTTGCAAAAAGGCAGGGGTTGGTGCATGCGGTGGATGCCGATATGTTAATTGTTACCGGGGCGGGTAAAAAAATAAGCGAATCTTTTGTCTACAGGTTAATAAATAGTTACTTTAGTGTTGTCTCCGGTAAGGTAAAGACAAGCCCGCACGTATTGCGGCACACCTTTGCAACACACTTACTAAACAACGGGGCCGATTTAAATTCAGTAAAGGAATTATTAGGGCACGCGAGTTTATCATCTACACAAATATATACGCACAGCAGTCTTGCTGAATTAAAAAAAGTATATAAGGATGCGCATCCGCGTAACCGTGATGATTCCTGAAATGTTTAACCTAAAATGTTTTTATTATGAAAGTAAATGTTCATGCGGTTAACTTTAATGTTGACAAAAAATTGGTTGGCTATGTTCAGGGAAGATTGGATAAGCTTGATAAGTATTATGATAAGGTTGTAAATTCTGATGTTTTTTTTAAACTCGATAATACCAGCGATAAAGAAAATAAAATAGCAGAGATAAAACTAATAGTACCGGGAGATGAGTTTATAGTCAAAAAACAATGTAAAACATTTGAAGAGGCAGTAGAACTGGCGGCAGAATCTATGGAACGTTTGCTAATGAAGAGAAAACAAAAAATCAGGGCACATTCTTAATGTGAAAAAAAAATATAGAAAATGTTTTGATTAAAAAATAAATTATATACATTTGCAGTCCGTTAGAAATAGCGGACTTTTTTATTGAAGACGCCGGTGTAGCTCAGTTGGCTAGAGCAGCTGATTTGTAATCAGCAGGTCGTGGGTTCGAGTCCCTCTATCGGCTCAAAATATTGTTTTTTGATAAGCATCTGAAAAAGTAAAGGTTAGGGGAGATACTCAAGCGGCCAACGAGGGCAGACTGTAAATCTGCTGTGAGAACTTCGCAGGTTCGAATCCTGCTCTCCCCACAAAAACGTCAGGCGTAAGCCTGTTACCAGCCGGTGTAGCTCAGGGGTAGAGTGCTTCCTTGGTAAGGAAGAGGTCACGGGTTCAATTCCCGTCATTGGCTCAAAGTTTAGAAGAATTTGAACACTAATTATAAACTAAGATTAAATTATTAAATCATGGCAAAGGAAACTTTTGATCGTTCCAAACCCCACTTGAATATTGGTACAATTGGACACGTTGACCACGGAAAAACTACCCTTACTGCAGCGATAACTAAAGTATTATCTGATGCAGGTTATTCTGAAGCTAAATCATTTGACCAAATTGATAACGCTCCTGAAGAAAAAGAAAGGGGTATTACTATTAATACTTCTCACGTAGAGTATGCTACTGCTAACCGCCACTACGCTCACGTTGACTGTCCAGGTCACGCGGATTACGTTAAAAACATGGTTACAGGTGCTGCTCAGATGGATGGTGCTATTCTTGTAGTTGCTGCTACAGATGGTCCAATGCCACAAACTCGTGAGCACATCCTTTTAGGTCGCCAGGTTGGTGTTCCAAGAATGGTTGTTTTCATGAATAAAGTAGACATGGTTGATGATGCTGAGCTTTTAGAGCTGGTTGAAATGGAAATCCGTGACCTACTATCTTTTTATCAGTATGATGGAGATAACGGACCAGTTATCCAGGGTTCTGCTCTTGGTGCACTTAACGGTGAGCCTCAGTGGGTTGATACAGTTTTAGCTCTTATGGCTGCTGTTGATACTTGGATCGAAATGCCGGTACGTGATGTTGAGAAACCTTTCCTTATGCCTGTTGAAGACGTATTCACTATCACTGGTCGTGGTACTGTTGCTACAGGTCGTATCGAAACTGGTATTGCTAACACAGGTGATGCAGTTGAAATCATTGGTATGGGTGCAGAAAAACTTACATCTACTATTACGGGTGTTGAGATGTTCCGTAAAATCCTTGACCGTGGTGAAGCTGGAGATAACGTAGGTTTACTACTTAGGGGTATCGACAAAGCTGATATCAAAAGGGGTATGGTTATCGTTAAGCCAGGATCTGTTAAGCCACACGCGCATTTTAATGCAGAGGTTTACATCCTTAAAAAAGAAGAAGGTGGACGTCACACTCCATTCCACAATAACTACCGTCCTCAGTTTTACGTTCGTACAACGGATGTAACTGGTACTATCACTCTTCCAGCAGGTGTAGAGATGGTTATGCCAGGTGATAACCTTACTATCGAAGTGCAACTTCTTAGCCCAATCGCTCTAAGCGTAGGTCTACGTTTCGCTATCCGTGAAGGTGGTCGTACAGTAGGTGCAGGTCAGGTTACTGAGATCCTATAGTATTTAAATTATATAAAGCCAGCGCGGTGCCTTGGTGTACCGGCTGGCTTTTATTAACAAACGGGTGTAGTTCAAGGGTAGAATAGCGGTCTCCAAAACCGTTGATGGGGGTTCGAATCCCTCCACCCGTGCAAAAAAAGCAAAGACAATGGCAAAGATTACCAACTATATATCAGATGCATTTACAGAGCTAAAAGACAATGTAACGTGGCCGGAGTGGGCAGAAGTGCAACGCTTAACCATTATTGTAGCTGTTTTTTCGGTAATATTTGCATTGATAACCTTTGGAGTAGACAGGGGTTTCGAGATCCTTGTTGCAAAAGTGTATAGTTTCTTAAAAAATTAATTTTATTGCGATGACTGATAACAATGTCAAAAAATGGTATGTGGTTAGGGCGGTAAGCGGTCAGGAAAATAAAGTTAAAAACTACATCGAAACAGAAATTAGCAGACTGGGTATGTCTGATTATATCTCTCAGGTGCTTGTTCCAACAGAAAAAGTTGTGCAGGTAAAAGACGGTAAAAAAATCAGCAAAGACAGAGTGTATTTTCCCGGATATGTAATGGTAGAGGCTAACCTAACCGGCGAAATTCCACACATTATTAAATCTATAACAGGTGTTATTGGGTTTCTTGGTGAAACTAAAGGTGGAGACGCTGTGCCTTTAAGGCTTTCTGAAGTAAACAGGATGCTGGGTAAAGTAGATGAACTTTCGGTTAAAACAGATAACGTTTCTATACCATTTACAATTGGCGAAACGATAAAAGTAACAGACGGGCCGTTTAACGGCTTTAATGGTACTGTAGAGAAAGTTAATGAAGAAAAGCGCAAGCTTGAAGTGATGGTGAAGATCTTTGGAAGAAAGACTCCGCTGGAATTAAGCTTTATGCAAGTAGAAAAAGTATAATTTTTGTTACACTTATTATAAAACCACATCATTCGCTTCCAATGAAGATGTGCTAAATCTTTTAAAGAAATGGCTAAAGAAATTAGTAAAGTAGTTAAACTACAAGTTAAGGGAGGTGCTGCGAATCCGTCGCCACCGGTTGGACCTGCTTTGGGGGCTGCTGGTGTTAATATCATGGAGTTCTGTAAGCAGTTTAATGCAAGAACACAAGATAAACCTGGCAAAGTATTACCAGTACAAATTACTGTGTATAAAGACAAATCTTTCGAGTTTGTTGTTAAAACGCCACCGGCTGCTATTCAATTACTGGATGCTGCCAAACTAAAGTCGGGTTCTGGAGAACCAAACCGTAAGAAAGTAGCTAGCGTTACCTGGGATCAGATCAGGGCTATTGCTGAAGACAAAATCGTTGACCTTAATGCTTTCACTATAGAGAAAGCAATGAGCATGATTGCAGGAACAGCAAGGTCTATGGGTATAACCGTATCAGGAGCAGCTCCTTTTTAATCGTAAAAAGACAAAGAAATGGCAAAATTGACAAAAAAACAGAAAGAGGCTGCTTCTAAAATTGAGAAGAACAAACTGTACTCTTTGAAAGATGCATCTGCATTGATCAAAACAGTTGCATCTGCAAAATTTGACGAATCGGTTGATATCTCAGTGCGTCTTGGTGTAGATCCAAGAAAAGCAAACCAAATGGTAAGGGGTGTAGTTACACTTCCTCACGGTACAGGTAAAGATGTAAGGGTTCTTGCCCTTGTAACTCCGGATAAAGAGGCAGAAGCTAAAGCTGCAGGTGCAGACTTTGTAGGTTTAGATGACTACCTTCAAAAAATAAAAGATGGATGGACAGATGTTGATGTTATCATCACTATGCCAAGCGTTATGGGTAAATTAGGTCCGTTAGGTAGAATATTAGGCCCTCGTGGTTTAATGCCAAACCCTAAAACAGGTACCGTTACTATGGACGTGGCTAAAGCTGTTACTGAAGTTAAAGCTGGTAAAATTGACTTTAAAGTTGATAAAACCGGTATCGTTCATGCAGGAATTGGAAGGATTTCTTTTGAAGCCGACAAGATTACTGAGAACGCTCACGAAATTATTCAGACATTAATCAAATTAAAACCAACTGCAGCTAAAGGTACATACATCAAGAGTATTCACATCTCAAGTACTATGAGCCCTGCTATTGCCCTAGATCCTAAGGCGGTATAATTGGTAGTTAAAAAGTTTTTATTATGACCAAAGAAGAAAAATCAAAAGTTATTGAAGATTTAACTGCGCAATTAACCGGTTCTAATGTTGTCTATGTGGCAGATATTAGCGGTCTTAACGCAACAGTTACTTCAGACTTAAGAAGGGCTTGCTTTAAAGCAGGTATAAAACTTGAAGTGGTTAAGAACACCCTGCTTGAAAAAGCAATGGAAGGTTCTGACAATAACTATGGTGATTTACCTACCATACTTAAAGGCAACACTTCTATAATGATTTCAGAGAACGGTAACGCTCCTGCTAAAATCATCAAAGAATTCCGTAAAAAATCTGATAAGCCTGTATTAAAAGGTGCTTACATTTTCGAAGCGGTATTTATTGGAGACAACCAGCTTGATGCTCTTGTATCTCTTAAATCTAAAGACGAAGTTATTGGCGAAATCATTGGCCTACTTCAGTCTCCTGCTAAAAATGTTGTTTCTGCCCTTAAATCAGGCGGTGGCAAAATTGCAGGAATACTTAAAACATTATCTGAGAAATAATCAGGTAATACGCGCAGAACGCACTTAATGAATTATATATTACAAACTATTTAAAACGATAGAAAAAATGGCAGATTTGAAACAATTCGCAGAACAATTAGTTAACCTTACAGTTAAAGAAGTTAACGAACTTGCTACAATACTTAAAGATGAGTACGGAATCGAGCCTGCTGCTGCTGCAGTAGTTGCTGGTCCTGCTGCTGGTGGAGACGCTCCAGTTGCTGAAGAGCAATCAGAATTTACAGTAGTACTTAAAGATGCTGGTGCTTCTAAACTTGCTGTTGTTAAAGCAGTAAAAGAACTTACAGGCTTAGGTCTTAAAGAAGCTAAAGATCTTGTAGACGGTGCTCCTGCAAATGTAAAAGAAGGTATTTCTAAAGATGAGGCTGAAGGTCTTAAAAAATCATTAGAAGAAGCCGGAGCTGTTGTTGAGCTTAAATAAGCTTACATCGGTTAAAACCCTTAGGTTAAGGCCTTGAGAAAAATTCTCAATGGCCTTAACCATTTTTCGTATAATAATATTTTATACGTTTCTATATTACTTTTTTTAATCAAAATTTTGTCCATTGATGATAACAAATCAGACTGAAAGATTAAATTTTGCCTCAACAAAAAACATCCCAAGCTATCCGGATTTTCTGGATATACAGGTAAAGTCCTTCAGGGATTTTTTCCAGCTTGAAACCAAATCGGATGAAAGAGGCAACGAAGGTCTTTATAACACCTTCATGGAAAACTTTCCGATTACTGATACCAGAAATCAGTTTGTATTGGAGTTCCTTGATTACTTTGTTGATCCGCCACGTTATACAATTGAAGAGTGTATAGACAGGGGCCTTACTTACAGCGTGCCGCTTAAAGCGCGTTTAAAGCTGTACTGTACAGACCCTGAACATGAAGATTTTGAAACAATTGTGCAGGATGTTTATTTGGGAACCATCCCATACATGACACCAAGTGGTACTTTTGTTATCAACGGTGCAGAGCGTGTAGTTGTTTCGCAGCTTCACAGGTCGCCCGGTGTATTCTTTGGCCAGTCGTTCCACGCAAATGGAACCAAACTTTACTCTGCAAGGGTAATTCCTTTCAAAGGTTCATGGATTGAGTTTGCTACAGATATTAACAGTGTTATGTATGCTTACATCGACAGGAAGAAAAAACTACCTGTTACTACTCTTTTCAGGGCTATTGGATTTGAAAGGGATAAAGATATCCTTGAGATTTTTGACCTTGCCGAAGAAATTAAGGTGTCTAAAACAGGCCTTAAAAAATATATTGGCAGGAGGCTTGCAGCTCGTGTGCTTAATACATGGCACGAGGATTTTGTGGATGAAGATACAGGCGAGGTAGTTTCTATTGAGCGTAACGAGATTATATTAGACAGGGATACTATTATCGATAAAGATAATGTTGAAGAGATCATTGATTCTAACGTAAAAACGATACTGCTTCATAAAGAGGATAACAACCAGGCCGATTATGGTATTATCCACAACACGCTGCAAAAAGACCCTACTAACTCAGAAAAAGAGGCTGTAGAGCACATTTACCGTCAGCTGCGTAATGCAGAACCACCTGATGAGGAAACAGCTCGTGGCATTATAGATAAATTGTTCTTCTCAGACCAGCGTTACAACTTAGGTGATGTGGGCCGTTACAGGATGAACAAAAAACTTGGTCTTGATATCCCGATGGAAAAGCAGGTGCTTACCAAAGAAGATATTATTACCATTGTAAAATACCTTATTGAGCTTATAAACTCTAAGGCAGAGATTGATGATATCGATCACCTTTCTAACCGTCGTGTTAGAACGGTAGGAGAGCAGCTATCTGCACAGTTTGGTGTAGGTCTTGCCCGTATGGCCAGAACTATCAGGGAGCGTATGAACGTTAGAGATAACGAGGTGTTTACACCAATCGACCTTATCAATGCTAAAACATTGTCGTCGGTTATCAACTCTTTCTTTGGTACCAATCAGCTTTCTCAGTTTATGGACCAGACTAACCCTCTTGCAGAGATTACGCACAAGCGTAGGCTATCGGCACTTGGACCAGGTGGTTTATCTCGTGAAAGAGCAGGTTTCGAGGTTCGAGATGTTCACTATACGCACTACGGTCGTTTATGTCCTATCGAAACTCCTGAGGGTCCAAACATTGGTCTGATATCGTCTCTTGGCGTTTACGCTAAGGTTAACGGTATGGGCTTTATAGAAACTCCTTACCGTAAGGTTACCGAAGGTAGGGTAGATTTGGATTCTGAACCAATTTACTTAAGTGCTGAAGAAGAAGAAGGTAAAATGATTGCCCAGGCAAACATCCAGATGGATGCCGATGGTAACATTACTGCAGATAAAGTTATTGCCCGTGAGGAAGGTGACTTCCCGGTGGTAGACCCTTCTGCGGTACATTATACAGACGTTGCACCTAACCAGATTGCATCAATATCGGCTTCATTAATCCCGTTCCTGGAACATGATGATGCTAACCGTGCGTTGATGGGATCTAACATGATGCGCCAGGCGGTTCCTCTTTTACGTCCGGAAGCCCCAATTGTGGGTACAGGATTGGAGCGCCAGGTAGCGAGTGACTCAAGGGTACTTATTAATGCCGAAGGCAGTGGTACTGTAGAGTATGTAGATGCTAACCAGATTACTATTAAATATGATAGGACCGACCGTGAGAGAAGCATTAGCTTTGATCCGGACGAGAAAACATACCAGCTTATTAAGTTTAGAAAAACTAACCAGAGCACCAGCATTAACCTTAAGCCAATTGTAAGAAGAGGCGACAGGGTTGTTAGAGGCCAGGTACTTTGCGAAGGTTATGCTACACAAAATGGCGAGCTTGCTCTTGGCCGTAACCTTAAAGTGGCATTTATGCCTTGGAAAGGTTATAACTTTGAGGATGCAATTGTTATCTCAGAAAAAGTGGTTCGTGATGATATCTTTACGTCGATACACGTAGATGATTACTCTCTTGAAGTTAGGGATACCAAACTGGGTAACGAAGAGTTAACCAACGATATACCAAACGTTAGTGAGGAAGCTACTAAAGATCTTGACGAGAATGGTATGATTAGGATTGGTGCCGAGGTTAAACCTGGCGACATCCTTATTGGTAAGATTACTCCTAAAGGAGAGTCTGACCCTACACCGGAAGAAAAACTGCTTCGCGCCATATTTGGCGATAAAGCGGGCGATGTTAAAGATGCTTCGTTAAAAGCGTCTCCATCGCTTCATGGCGTGGTTCTTGATAAGAAACTGTTTGCGCGTGCCGTTAAGGATAAACGCAAACGTACTAAAGATAAAGACGATTTAGGCAAACTTGAAGGCGATTTTGAAGTTAAGTTCGTAGAGCTTAAAGACAGGTTGATAGACAAGTTGTTTAATATTGTTAACGGAAAAACTTCTCAGGGAGTTATGAATGATCTTGGTGAAGAAGTACTACCAAAAGGTAAGAAATACACCCAGAAAATGTTATATGCCGTTGAAGATTTTGCTCACTTAACTAAAGGACAGTGGACTACGGACGATGATACCAATGCAATGGTTAACGACCTTATACACAACTATAAAATTAAGCTGAACGACCTTCAGGGTGCTCTTAGAAGAGAGAAGTTTACCATTACGGTTGGAGACGAATTACCATCAGGTATCTTAAAACTTGCTAAAGTTTACATTGCTAAAAAACGTAAGCTTAAAGTGGGAGATAAAATGGCAGGACGCCACGGTAACAAAGGTATTGTTGCCAAAATTGTTCGCCATGAAGATATGCCGTTCCTTGCGGATGGTACTCCTGTAGATATCGTACTTAACCCGCTTGGTGTACCATCTCGTATGAACATTGGGCAGATTTACGAAACGGTTCTTGGATGGGCCGGTATGAATTTAGGACGCAAATTTGCTACCCCTATTTTTGACGGAGCATCGCTTGACCAGATTAATGAACTGACTGATGAGGCAGGAATACCAAGGTTTGGCCATACGTATTTATACGATGGTGGAACCGGAGAGCGTTTCCACCAGCCGGCAACTGTAGGTGTTATCTACATGCTTAAACTGGGCCACATGGTAGACGATAAGATGCACGCACGTTCTATTGGTCCATACTCGCTTATCACGCAGCAGCCTCTTGGAGGTAAAGCTCAGTTTGGTGGCCAGCGTTTTGGAGAGATGGAGGTTTGGGCACTTGAGGCCTATGGTGCATCGAGTACACTAAGGGAGATACTGACTGTTAAATCGGATGACGTTATTGGTAGGGCTAAAACTTACGAGGCTATCGTTAAGGGTGAAACCATGCCGGAACCAGGATTGCCAGAATCGTTTAATGTATTAATGCATGAACTTAAAGGCCTTGGATTAGACATCAGATTAGAGGAATAAATTACCACGGGAACGGCTTTGCGGCCGTTCCCTTCTATACTTTTTAATAAATTGGTAGATTACATATCATGACAAGATTAAAAGATAAAAATACCGTAAAAAGGTTTAACAAGATATCAATAGGCCTGGCCTCGCCGGAGTCTATTCTTGCTGAATCAAGGGGTGAGGTTTTAAAACCGGAAACCATTAACTATCGTACCCACAAACCGGAAAGGGACGGCCTTTTCTGCGAGCGTATTTTTGGCCCTGTAAAGGACTTTGAATGTGCCTGCGGTAAATATAAAAGGATTCGATATAAAGGGATTGTTTGTGACCGATGCGGTGTTGAAGTTACTGAGAAGAAAGTTCGACGTGACAGGGTAGGCCACATCAATCTTGTAGTGCCTATTGCCCACATTTGGTATTTCCGTTCGCTGCCTAACAAAATTGGTTATATACTTGGCCTTCCGTCTAAAAAATTAGACATGATCATATACTACGAAAGGTATGTGGTTATACAAGCCGGTATTGCTAAAGGCCCGGATGGCGAAAGCCTTAAAAGGTTAGACTTTTTAACCGAAGAAGAATATCTTAATATATTAGATACACTACCTGCAGAAAACCAGTATTTAGATGATAACGACCCTAACAAGTTTATCGCTAAAATGGGTGCAGAGTGTATTATGGACCTGCTTGCAAGGATTGACTTAGACGAATTGTCTTACCAGCTACGCCACAGTGCCAATAACGAAACGTCTAAACAACGTAAAACTGAAGCCCTTAAAAGGCTACAGGTTGTTGAGTCTTTCCGTGAGTCTAACTTTAACAGAGAAAACCGCCCAGAGTGGATGATCCTTAAAGTTATTCCGGTTATCCCGCCAGAACTTAGGCCATTGGTGCCGCTTGATGGTGGACGTTTTGCAACTTCCGATCTAAACGACCTTTACAGAAGGGTAATTATCCGTAACAACCGTTTAAAAAGGTTAATGGAAATTAAAGCCCCTGAGGTTATCCTACGTAACGAAAAGCGTATGCTACAGGAATCTGTAGATTCACTTTTTGATAACACAAGGAAAGCTTCTGCTGTTAAAACAGAATCTAACAGGCCGCTTAAATCATTATCCGATTCATTAAAAGGTAAACAAGGCCGTTTCCGTCAAAACCTTCTTGGTAAACGTGTTGACTATTCTGCACGTTCGGTAATTGTTGTTGGTCCAGAGATGAAATTGTTTGAGTGCGGTTTGCCAAAAGATATGGCGGCTGAGCTTTACAAACCGTTTGTTATACGTAAGCTTATAGAGCGTGGTATTGTTAAAACGGTAAAATCGGCTAAAAAAATAATAGACAAAAAAGAACCTGTAGTTTGGGATATTCTTGAAAACGTAATTAAGGGCCACCCGGTATTACTAAACAGGGCTCCTACGCTTCACAGGCTTGGTATACAGGCATTCCAGCCAAAACTTATCGAAGGAAAAGCTATACAGCTTCACCCATTGGTATGTACGGCATTTAATGCGGATTTTGATGGTGACCAGATGGCGGTACACCTTCCGTTAGGGCCAGAGGCTATATTAGAGGCGCAGCTGTTAATGCTTGCATCGCACAATATCCTTAACCCTGCTAACGGTGCGCCTATTACGGTACCTTCTCAGGACATGGTACTTGGTCTGTATTACATGACCAAAGAACGTTTGTCTACAGATGACCACAAAATATTAGGTCAGGACCTTACTTTCTATTCTGCCGAAGAAGCTAATATAGCTTTAAACGAAGGCCGTGTAGAGCTTAATGCCCGTGTTAAGATACGTGCTAAAGACTTTAACGAGGCTGGCGAACTGGTTTACAAAGTAATCCAGACAACAGCAGGTAGGGTATTGTTTAACGAAGTAGTTCCGGAAGCTGCCGGTTACATTAACGAGGTACTTACCAAAAAATCTCTTAGAGATATTATTGGTAAAATCTTAAGTGTTACCGATGTGCCTACAACTGCGGCGTTCCTTGACAACATGAAAGACATGGGCTACAAATTTGCCTTCAGGGGTGGTTTGTCATTCAGCCTTGGAGATATTATTATCCCGGCAAGAAAGCAAGAGTTAATCTCTGATGCTAACGAGCAGGTAGATGCTATCTCTGTTAACTATAACATGGGTTTAATTACCAACAACGAGCGTTACAACCAGGTAATCGACGTTTGGACATCTACCAACGCACTGCTTACAGAGCTTGCCATGAAAAACATTAGAGAAGACCAGCAAGGTTTCAACTCGGTGTACATGATGCTTGACTCTGGGGCGAGGGGTTCGAAAGAGCAGATTCGTCAGCTTACAGGTATGCGTGGTTTGATGGCTAAGCCTAAAAAATCAACTGCCGGTGGTGGTGAGATTATCGAAAACCCAATTCTTTCTAACTTTAAAGAAGGCCTATCGATCCTTGAGTACTTTATCTCTACTCACGGTGCACGTAAAGGTCTTGCGGATACGGCTCTTAAAACGGCCGATGCCGGGTACCTAACAAGGAGGCTGCACGACGTTTCTCAAGATGTTATTGTAAACTCTGTAGATTGTGGTACACTTAGGGGTATTGAGGTTAGCGCACTTAAAAAGAACGAAGAGATTGTAGAAACTCTTGGTGAAAGAATATTAGGCCGTGTTGCTTTACAAGATGTTATTAATCCGCTTAATAACGAGGTTCTTGTACATGCAGGCGAGCAGATTAAAGAAGCAGAGGTTAAAGCTATAAACGCTGCGCCTATAGAGCGAGTAGAAGTACGTTCTCCGCTTACTTGTGAGGCAAGAAAAGGTATATGCGCCAAATGTTATGGACGTAACCTTGCTACCGGCAAAATGACCCAAAGGGGTGAGGCTGTTGGTGTAATTGCTGCACAGTCTATTGGAGAGCCGGGTACACAGCTTACACTACGTACATTCCACGTTGGTGGTGTTGCGGGTGGTATATCTGAAGAGTCAAGCATTGTTACCCGTTTTGCAGGTAGGCTTGAGCTTGAAGATCTTAAAACCGTAGTTGGTGAAGATTCTGAAGGCAACCAGACTGATATTGTTGTATCTCGTTCTACAGAGCTTAAGCTTGTAGATGTTAACACAGGTATTGTATTAAATACGCACAACATTCCTTACGGTTCAAGCATCTTTGTTAAAGACGGCGATATCGTAGAAAAAGGAGCTACAATATGTAAATGGGATCCTTATAACGGTGTTATTATCTCTGAGTTTACCGGTAAGGTAGCTTACGAAGACATCGAACAAGGACAATCGTTTATGGTTGAAATAGATGAGCAGACAGGTTTCCAGGAAAAAGTAATCTCTGAGGCAAGGAACAAGAAATTGATCCCGACCCTATTGATCTACGGAAAAGACGGAGAGCTTATACGTTCGTACAACCTACCGGTTGGAGCCCACCTTATTGTTGATAACGGTGAGAAGATTAAAGCAGGTAAGATTCTTGTAAAAATACCAAGGCGTTCTTCTAAAACCGGCGATATTACCGGAGGTTTACCAAGGATTACAGAGCTTCTTGAAGCACGTAACCCTTCTAACCCTGCTGTAGTATCTGAAATTGACGGTGTAGTATCGTTCGGTAAGATCAAAAGGGGTAACCGCGAGATTGTTATCGAATCTAAATTTGGAGAGATCAAGAAATATTTAGTTAAACTTTCTAATCAGATCCTTGTTCAGGAAAATGACTACATTAAAGCTGGTTTACCACTTTCTGACGGTGCAATTACACCAGAAGATATCCTTAGGATACAAGGCCCATCTGCAGTACAGCAGTACCTTGTAAACGAAATTCAGGAGGTTTACCGCTTACAGGGTGTTAAGATTAACGATAAACACTTTGAGGTTGTTATCCGCCAGATGATGCGTAAAGTACAGGTTCAGGATCCGGGAGATACCCTTTTCCTTGAAGACCAGTTAATACATACGTCTGACTTTATTGTAGAGAACGATAAGCTTTACGGAATGAAAGTTGTTGAAGATTCAGGAGATTCTGAAAGCTTAAAAGCTGGGCAAATTATTACGCCACGTGAATTAAGGGATGAGAACTCGTTGCTAAAACGTAATGATAAAGCCCAGGTATCGGCAAGAGATGTAGTTCCTGCAACTGCAACTCCTGTATTACAGGGTATTACAAGGGCGTCGCTTCAAACTAAATCGTTCATTTCTGCTGCATCGTTCCAGGAAACTACTAAAGTACTAAACGAAGCTGCAGTAGCAGGTAAAGTAGACGGACTTGAAGGACTTAAAGAAAATGTAATTGTTGGTCACAGGATACCTGCTGGTACAGGTATGAGAGACTACGATAACATTGTTGTAGGTTCTAAAGAAGAATATAATGAGTTATTAACTCCTAAAGAGGAATATAACTATTAATAATGAGCGACCAGAAACAACAACCCGGACAAATAAACATAGAACTGGATGAAAAAACGGCCGAGGGTACCTACAGTAACCTTGCCATCATCAACCATTCGGCTTCTGAGTTTGTTGTTGATTTTGTAGCCATTATGCCGGGTATACCCAAGGCGAAGGTTAAATCACGTATAGTGCTAACGCCACAGCACGCCAAAAGGCTGCTAAAAGCGTTAGGCGAGAACATCCACCGTTTTGAAGCTGCCCACGGCACAATAAGCGACACGGAGCAACCGCAAATTCCACTGAGTTTTGGTCCGGCAGGACAGGCTTAAAATAAATAAGAAACCCACTCGAAAGAGTGGGTTTTTTTATGGTTTAATTTGAATCTTAGGTAGAATTCCATAATGCCAAATTAAAGATTGGCCATAATTTTGAGGCACTCCCTGTAATTTTTTTTACGGTAACTTTTTTGTTGTTTATAATTTTATAATATTCTAACGTTTTTAATTTCTTATTGTTATCATGGCAAATGCTTATTCCCATTTCTAAACTTAAACTGTCGGCTACAATAGCATACTTTTCTTTCCATAGGCAGCCAATAAGTCCATGCCAATCTGACTGTACAAATTTTCCTTCATTATTGTATCTTACATTAGGCAGGTCGTAAAACCTGTTGTGCTCGTAAAGATTATTTTTTGCGTTAAAAATAAATACCATATTATCATTATTGTGAGCTCTACTGGTAGCCGAAGATAAAACTGCATCAGGGTAATCGTCCCCATTTAAATCAAAGGTTAAAGCATAGCTCCTAAAAGCACCATAGTGTAATGTATCAGTAGCCATCCAAACTTCCGCAATTCCTTTTTGAAAGAAAATTGTGAGGCTGTCACCTTCAACATAAAATGCATAGCTGTGTCCATTAGCTTTACCTATACTAAGAGTAAACAAACCGTCTTTTTGCATTATAGATATCTTATCTGAATCTTTGTATTTTTCAAGGCTATCTTTTACCGAGAAACTTTCTTGCTGCTTTATGTTAGTGACAGAAGAACTACTCAGAAAAACTATTGCAGATAATATACCTCCTAAAAATAGTATGTAGAATTTCATAAAGTTAGGTTATTATATAAATATACAAATTAGTTTGCTGTGTTGTGTCAATGTATTGCGCTTCAAAAATACCTCCCCACCACCGGAATATTTTTAAGCAGGATGCTTAAAAATAAACTAACAGCAAGGCATACAATTGTGCCCGCAAGTATACCTATTATGGGGTGGATAAAGTTCCATGTTAACCCTAATCGCATCATAATGATGATTATCAGGGCATGAGAAAGGTATATGGTGTAGCTGTGCCTCGATATAAGGTTTCTTACCGTGGCTATTGCAGGGTTGGTTACTGTGCTATTATAAAGTAGTATATAGATACCGATGCTTTGCAGCATTACGGTTATGCTTCGGTGGTTGTAAAATGCTTCGTTAACCTCGTTAAAGGCATAGGCATAATACAATGCGCCCGAAAACGTACCCATTATACCCGTTAAAAATAACGCCCAGCCTATTTTTTTAGAGGCTATCGGGTAATTAGACAGATAGTAGCCCAATATAAAGTATCCCGGAAAAATGGCAAACAACGATAATTCTAAATTGGGTACGTAAGTCCCAAAGTAAGATGCTGTTACGGCATTAAAAACCAGCCAGATAATTAGCAGGTACAGCAAATTATTTTGTGATGCATTTTTAACGTACACCCGCAAAATGGGCGTCATAAAGTAAAGGCCTATAAGCACGTATACATACCACAGGTGGTAAAAACTGCCGTTTTTAAGCTTTAGTAAGGCGTAGGTAACAAAGTTGGCGATGTCTAAATTATAAAAAGTCTTTTCCTGGTTGTAGCTTAAAGTGATATACACAAAACTGAATAACAGGAACGGGACAAGAATTTTAGTCAGCCTTTTTTTAAGAAATGGCAGTATGCTATAATCTCTGTTTAACAGCACCGTGCCCGATATCATAATAAAAATAGGGAACCTGAACGACTCAAAAAGGTTGGCAACACTCCAGTGGGCTAACGTAGTATCTTTTAAATTATAAACGCCCTGGCCGGCTATGTGCGCCATAATTACACTGATTATAGCTACAACCCTCAAATTATCAATCCACTCAATTCTGTCTTTAGGTTTTATGATAGCCGGGTTTGTCATTTAAATAATCAGGGGTTTAGGTTCAGGATAAATATACTATAAAATTTAAAGTGTGGTGCAGTTATTTCAAAACCCTGCGCCTTCATCATTCCACAATATTTCCTTAACTTTGATGCTTACCAATAATACATCATTCCCTTTCTAATGTCCAGTATAATCCAGTTACTTCCAGACCATGTTGCCAACCAGATAGCTGCCGGAGAGGTGGTGCAGCGGCCGGCTTCTGTTGTAAAAGAGCTGCTGGAAAATGCTGTAGATGCCGGCGCTACCGAGATTAAACTTATAGTTAAAGATGCCGGTAAAACCCTGGTGCAGGTTATAGATAACGGTAAAGGCATGAGCGTTACCGATAGCCGCCTGTGCTTTGAGCGCCACGCTACCTCTAAAATTAGGCATGCTGAGGATTTATTCTCTTTGCATACCAAAGGCTTTAGGGGCGAGGCTTTGGCCTCTATTGCGGCTATTGCCCACGTAGAGCTTAAAACCAAACAGGACCAGGAAGAGCTGGGCACGCACCTTATTATAGAGGGCAGTAAATTTACCAGCCAGGAAGTGGCCGTGCTGCCTAAGGGAACATCATTCTCGGTTAAGAACCTCTTTTTCAATATCCCTGCCCGCCGTAACTTTTTAAAAAGCGATACGGTAGAATTTAGGCATATAGTAGACGAATTTGAGCGTGTTAGTATGGCGCACCCCAACATTGGGTTTATACTGTACCACAACGGCAGCGAAATGTTTAACCTGCCCATTGGTAACACACGCCAGCGTATTGTAAACATTTTTGGCGGACGTACTAACGAGAAATTGGTTCCGGTTAAGGAAAGCACCGAAATTGTAGAAATTACGGGCTTTGTTGCCAAACCTGAGTTCGCGAAAAAGAATAGGGGAGAGCAGTTCTTTTTTGTAAATAATAGATTTATAAAAAGTGGCTATCTGCACCATGCTGTTATGGCAGCTTACGAAGGCCTGCTTAAAGATGGTTGCCAACCGGGCTACTACCTGTACCTGGAGGTGCCGCCGCATACAATAGATATTAATATTCATCCCACTAAGACTGAGATAAAGTTTGACGATGAGCATGCGCTTTACGCCATACTGCGCTCGTCTATAAAGCATGCACTGGGGCAGTTTAATGTGGCTCCCGTATTGGATTTTGACCGCGATAACAACCTTGATACGCCATATAGTTATGAGGGTCGAGAGGCCGTTATGCCCACTGTTCAGGTAGACCGTAGCTTTAACCCGTTTACGGCCGAAGACAAGCCTGTAAGGGCGTCATCGGTATCGGCATTTGCCACACCCGGGACTTCTTTTAGAAAGTCGGAACGCCAGGCAACGTGGGAGAGCCTTTACACCGGCATTAACACGGCTACCGAGGAAGTTGCCGAGATAAACTTTGAATCGGAAGAAGTTACCGGCTCACTTTTTAATGATAACGAAGTGGAACAGGCAGTGTATAAAACCTACCAGATCCATAAAAAATATATTGTAAGCCCCATTAAGTCGGGTATGGTTATAATCGACCAGAAACGGGCGCACCAGCGTGTGTTGTATGAGCAATTTTTACGCAATATAACGGTGCAGCATGCGGCCAGCCAGCAGTTATTGTTTCCGCTGATTTTACATTACAACCAAAACGAGCTCGACCTGATTAAAGAAATGCAGGACTCGCTGGTTAATACCGGTTTTGTATTTACAGAGTTTAACCACGACCATATTGTAGTATCGGGCCTGCCGGTTAACGTTGCCGAAAGCGAGGTATCTATCTTGTTGGAAGAACTGATAAACGACCTGCAACAGGAAGTGCCCGACAGCAGTTTTAGCCAAAGCGATAGTATTGCCAAGTCTATGGCACGAAGTTTGGCGGTAAAGACCGGAACGCTTTTATCTGACAAAGAGCAGGAAAATATGGTTAACGCCCTGTTTGCCTGCAAAGAGCCCGATGTGTCGCCTTTTAATAAACCTACTTTCATTACCGTGAGTGTGGAAGACCTTGATAAACGATTTGCCCTATGATGCGAGTTACCGAAACTGTTAAGCAGTTGATTATTATTAACATTATCTTTTTTGTGGGAAGCCTTATTGTTGGCCCTGCGGCAGATGATATATTAGCCATGCATTTTCCTTTAAACCCTGATTTTAAAGTATGGCAGCCACTTACGTATATGTTTATGCACGACAGGCATAACTTTTTACATATTATTTTTAATATGATTGGTTTATGGATGTTTGGCAGCTCGTTGGAGCAGGTGTGGGGGGCAAAAAAGCTTATCTTTTTCTACATCTCCTGTGGGTTAGGGGCAGTTGCCCTGCATATTGGTATCGATTATTATATGTTTAATAAAGCAATGGCTGTTGTAGAGGCAAGCGGGTTAACCCGCGACCAGATACTTGCTGCTTTAAGTACAGAAAATCTTGATGTATTTCAGGGTAAAATAGACCAGGCTACATTTAATATGCTGGCAAATAGTGGCTATTATGGCGCTATGTTAGGAGCATCTGGTGCATTGTATGGTATTACGGTGGCCTTTGCCTTTGTATACCCCGATGTTCCAATGATGATGATGTTTATCCCTATTCCCATTAAGGCTAAATATCTTGTGCCGGGTTTATTGGCACTCGATTTATTTTTAGGCCTTAAAGGTCAGGGTATATTTGGCAGCGGTGGCGATGGCATTG
The DNA here is from genome assembly GCF_000422725.1 of Flavobacterium subsaxonicum WB 4.1-42 = DSM 21790. GTDB lineage: Bacteria > Bacteroidota > Bacteroidia > Flavobacteriales > Flavobacteriaceae > Flavobacterium > Flavobacterium subsaxonicum. Next base: position 258,804 of record NZ_AUGP01000017.1, on the reverse strand, counting down.
CCCACTTTGCCCACCTTGGGGGCGCGCTTATTGGTTTTATTATGATGTGGTACTGGAAGAAAAATTCCTTTAATAACAACCGTTGGAACTAATATGAGTATTATAAACGATCTTAAAATGGAATACCGTGTTGGCGGTATTGTGCAGCGCCTTATTTTTTGGAATGTAGGGATGTTTGCTATTCCGTTGATACTTTTTAGTATACTAAAGCTTGGCGGTGTAGATGTTACGGCTTTTGACTGGACGGATGCCTACCCGGGCGATTGGTTTTGCCTTTCGAGCAACCTTGCCGACCTGCTTTGGAAACCCTGGTCTATTATTGGCTACGCATTTTTACATGCCGGTATTTTGCACCTGGTGTTTAACATGCTGGTGCTTTTTTCTTCGGGCAGGTTGTTCCTTACCTTTTTTACACAAAAGCAGTTGTTTGGGTTGTATATCCTCTCGGCAATTTTTGCCGGGCTGGTATTTATCTTAGGCTATAATGTTATTCCCACATTAACGGGCACATGGGCGGGCATGGTTGGTGCTTCGGCATCTATTATGGCAATTTTAGTGGCTACAGCAACGTATTCACCACAATATCCGGTACGCCTAATGCTTATAGGTACGGTTAAGCTTTGGCAAATTGCTATTGTTTTAATTGTGCTGGACCTTATTAATGCATCGGTAGAAAATACGGGTGGCCACCTGGCGCACCTTGCCGGATCGTTGTTTGGGTTTCTTTACATAAAATTACTACAAAACGGCACCGACCTTAGTAAAGGCGTGAGTGCAATTATCGATTTTTTTGCTAACCTGTTTACTCCCAAAAAGAAAGCGCCCTTTAAAAAAGTACACCGCAACCCTGCGCCTGCGGCAAAGGTTAACGTATCTAAACCTAAAGATATAACTCAAAAACAAATAGACGAGATACTCGATAAAATAAGTAAATCGGGCTACGACAGCCTTACAAAAGATGAGAAAGATTTTTTATTTAAAGTTGGTAAATAATAAGTAGATTTGGATACCAAACTAAGCAAATGAAAAAACTTTCGTGGTTTAATAAGGTCATGTATTTCTTTAATATAGTACTTACTGTATTAACGTTCTTTGCCTATTTGTTACCTTTTATGGCGCCCAAGGTTTTTCCGTTTCTGTCGGTATTTACACTGGTAATGCCGCTAATGCTTATACTTAACTTTTTGTTTTTTATATACTGGCTGCTGCAAACCAAAAGGCAAATGCTGCTGTCGGGCATCTTTTTGCTGTTAGGTATAACCTTTATTAGCAAGTTCTATAAATTCTCGTCGAAAGACCTGCCGGAGGATAAAGCCGACTTTACCCTTATGAGCTATAACGTGCGCCTGTTTAACCTGTACGACTGGCTACCGCAAAGGGATATACCACAGGTAATACCGGCGTTTGTAAAACAACACAACCCCGATATTGTTTGCCTGCAGGAGTACAACAAGGTGGGCGATAAATCGTTCAGCCAGTACAAGCACAAGTTTATTTTTAAGATGGATGGGCAGGCCGGGCAGGCTATTTACTCGCGTTTTCCTATAATAGGCAAGGGCGATATACAGTTTCCTGGGTCGGCTAATAATGTGGTGTATGCCGATATTAAAAAAGGTAAAGATACCCTGCGCGTGTACAGCATGCACTTACAGTCTATTAAAATTAGCCCCGATATTCATGAAAATTTTGATGAAGAGAAATCGAAGGTAATATTTAACCGCATTAGCGAGGCTTTTAAAAAGCAGCAATTGCAGGGCGAACTGGTAGAAAAGCACAAGAGCGAATGCCATTATCCCATGATTATTTGCGGCGACCTTAACAACAGTGCGTTTTCTTACGTGTACCGAAGTGTAAAAGGCAAAATGAACGATGCTTTTGAAGAGGCCGGTAAAGGTTTTGGAAAATCATACAACTACAAGTACTACCCTGCGCGCATTGATTATGTTTTTACCGATAAGAGTATCGAGGTTAAGGAGTATACTACGTTTCCGGCTTTTATAAACTCCGACCATTTTCCGGTGATGACGCGCCTGGCGTTCGAGGAAAAAGAAGAATAATTACAACTGTTGGTTCTTTAAATAATCCAACGCATAGCGGCCTTCGTTAAAAAGCAGGTCGAGTATGCTAAGGTTATTTATGTAGCCGTGCTTATCGATAAAAACCTGGGTGTAAGGTTCAAAATCAGATGTGTCTTTTTTGCCGTTAACTAAGTAACGGTAGTCTTTAACATCGGGTACTTCTTTAAAATACTCGGTAGTTTTAGAGTAATTTAATTTCATGCCCAAACATCCTGTTACAATTTCCAGCGCCTCAAAATTAAGGTCCATCATATAGGTATGCTTTTTCTCGAATAGCGGGCGTATATCGTCTTCAAAATACTCAAAGAAGGGCGAAGTACGGTATGCTGCCTCAAGCGATTTAAAGTGCTGTTTACGCCAGTCAAAAGCCTGTTCTATCTTAGTATCCTTAAACTTTTCGTGCGTACCCTCAGCATGCTTAACAGGTATGTTGAGCAACTGCAATCCGTTGGGGCTGTAGATGTACATGCGGTTACGGTTGGTTTGCTTCTGGAAGTTATCTTCTACCTCAAAAGTAATCGTTTCGGCCTGCGCCATAGCCACAAAATGGCTTATCGATGGAAAATAAGTAGGATGTATTAAGATGTTCATGTGTTGATTAATTGAAGATTTGAAAATTTGGTAACTTGAAGATTTGAAAATGCAGGGATATCCTTTAATTTCCAAATCTTCAAATTTTCAAATCAACTGTTAAGCTGTTTTTTTCTTTTTCCTGAAATAATCAAACACAAAATAGCCTACCAATAAAATAATAAAGTATTTAAAATACGATACCGGTTCGCCATCGCCATCAACGGTGGTAAACATCCTGTCCCAACGTATTTTATCACCAATTTTGCCCCACGGCACATCTTCATCTAAACTCATCCAGATAAATACAGGTTTACCTACAACGTGATCGAAAGGTACAAAACCAAAATAGCGGCTGTCTAAAGAGTTGTGGCGGTTATCGCCCATCATCCAATAGTAGTTTTGTTTAAATGTGTATGATGTAGCTACCTGTCCGTTAATACGTATCTCATCTCCGGTAACTTTAAGGTCGTTATGTTCGTAATCTTCAATTATAAGTTTGTATAATGGCAGGTTTTCTTTAGTTAACTGCACGGTTACATCTTCCTGCGGAATGGTAAAAGGTCCCATTTTGTCTACACTCCAGTCAGGGTGGGTTTGTGGGAAGATATCTTTTTCGCCATTGGCAGGGTAAACCGACCTGGTAACTGATTTTACAAACGGGTCTTGTTTAAGTTTGTCAGCCTTCTCGAACGTAAGGTTGGCATGAAGGTTAGTCATAGAGGGTTGCATGTCCAGTTTTAAGCGGTAATCTTCGCTTACAAAACCGGAAACCTCTACAAAAGTACTATCTCTTTTAGTTTCCACTAAATGCGACTGACCTTTTAGGTATCGCTGCACTTCCTGGTTATCCCAAAGTTCGCTTTTAATTTTGTAAGACCTCCAGTATTCTTTAATCTTATAAGCGTTTAAGAAATCCTGGCTTATGTCTCCTTTAGTTTCAATATCAAAGTAGTACTGTACTTTAGCCCTGTCAGAAAGTGTTAATTCTTTATCATTTATAAATACAAGGCCATCTTTTATCTCCAGCTTATCACCCGGTGTACCTACGCAACGTTTAACATAGTTCATTTTTTTGTCTACCGGTTTTTTAAGAACAGAACTGCTTTTGATATCAGGGTTGGAAAGTGTATCTGCCGGCCAGTTAAAAACCACAATATCATTCTTTTCTATTTTATTAAAACCTGGAAATCTTAAATAAGGTAACTGTGGCCAGCTACTATATGATTTTGTATTTATTAGCGGAATGGCATCATGTACCATTGGAGCTGCAACGGTAGTCATGGGTACACGTGCCCCGTAATGTAATTTACTTACAAACAGAAAGTCGCCTACGAGCAATGTTTTTTCTAATGATGCTGTTGGTATCTGAAACGGCTGAATTACGTAGGTATGCACTATGGTGGCAACTACTACTGCAAATAGTAACGATCCAAGGGTACTGTCTTTTGATTCCCTCTCCGGGTTGTAAACCGGTGTACCGGCATAGTTAACGTAGTACACGTAAAAGCCAAGGGTTACAATACCCAATATCATATCGGTAGCAGAGCGTTTGCCAAAAACCTGTAAAGTTTGCACCCACAGCACAGGGAACATAATAAGGTTTACAATAGGTATAAACAACAAAATTACCCACCAGCGCGGCCTGTTTATTATTTGCATTAAAACTATAGCATTGTAAACGGGTACGGCAGCTTCCCACGGTTTGCGGCCAGCTGTTTTATATAGGTTCCATGTGCCTGCAAAGTGTACTACCTGTACAACCAGGAAAAATATAAACCATTGTAATAGTGTCATTGTATTGTATGTATTTTATATATATGTAGTATAACGGTATAATTTGTTACAGGCCCAGTACATCTTTCATGCTGTACACGCCTTTTTTGCCAATAAGCCATTCGGCAGCTACAACGGCACCAAGGGCAAAACCTTCGCGGCTGTGGGCAGTGTGTTTAATTTCGATGGCATCAACATCAGAATCGTACGTAACGGTATGCGTACCCGGTACGCCCTCTACACGTTTGGCGTCAATAAAAATATCGCCCTCTTTTGGGTTGCCAATAGCCCAGCCGGCATAATCAGAATGGTTAATAATATCTTTAGCAAGGGTTATTGCCGTACCGCTTGGGGCATCCAGCTTTTGGGTATGGTGCACCTCTTCCATAGTAACCTTATATTGCTTAAGGTTAGCCATCATTTTGGCAAGGTGGGTGTTAAGCTCAAAAAATATATTTACGCCAAGGCTAAAGTTAGAGCCGTAAATAAAGGCGCCACCTTTTTGCTCGCACAATTGTGCCATATCATGGTAGTGCTCTAACCAGCCTGTAGTACCGCTAATTACGGGTACATCGCTGTTAAGGCAGGCCGAAATATTGCCCACCGCAGCATCAGGAATACTAAAATCTATTGCCACATCGGCATCGGCAAGGCCATCAAAGGAGTCGGCTCCTCTTTTTCTCAAAACAATTTCGTGGCCTCTTTCTAAAGCAATACGTTCTATTACTTTGCCCATTTTGCCATAGCCTAACAGTGCAATCTTCATTTGGTGTTTGGTTAAAATTGATAATTTAGCGAGATGGCCACATTGCGTTTAAAATCGATCTGGTTTTGTTGCAGGTCTGGTTTTAAAGAGAGGTTCTCGTTTACGTTAAATTGCGAAAGGTGCGCGCTAACGTTGGCATCTATAATTTGGAGTGCATAGAGGCCTACGGTAATTAGCATAGAGAGGTCGCGGTTACGCTGGTGAAATTTTTGCGCCCTTATAAGCCTGTCGGCATCAAAGTCGGCCAGTTCTCCCGTTAGGGGGCGGCCCGCAAGCACATCTTTATAAGCATCTCTATACTTATGATATTCGGTATTATTAAAAGAATAGTTGTACAGGCTAAAACCCATGGCACCATATACTAACGGTACCTTCCAGTACTGTTTGTTATACACCTGGCCCAGTCCCGGCAGTATAGCCGCATAAAATGATGCCTTTGCCGGAGCCAGCGCATCTATAGTATAAGGCTTAAGCAGGGCAGAGTCTTTTACGGTTTCTATATCAACTTTTAGATCTTCCTGCGCCTGGGCGCCAGTAGATAAAAGCAATAGTGTTATGAATATATAAAATATACTTTTCACTAACTGTTTATCAGTTTAATAATCCTGTTAAAATCTTCTTCGGAGTGGAAAGGGATGGTAATTTTACCTTTACCCTTAGCATCTACCTTAACATCTACTTTTGCGCCAAAAAAGTTGGTAAACGATTTTTTCTCATCGTCGTTAACCTCAAACGAGGTGCTTTTTGCAGTGCTTTTTTCGGCTGTTGGCAACAGGCTTTCGTGGTAGCTTTTTACCAAAGCCTCTGTTTCGCGAACCGAAAGGTTGCGGCTAACAATTTTTTGGTAAATATCTGCCTGGGCGTCGTGGTCTTCTATATTGATGATGGCACGGCCGTGACCCATGGTAATAAAGCCATCGCGAATGCCGGTCTGGATAATTGGGTCCAGCTTAAGCAGGCGAAGGTAATTGGCTATGGTAGAGCGTTTTTTTCCCACACGGTCGCTCATTTGCTCTTGTGTAAGCTGTATCTCGTCTATAAGCCTTTGGTAGGATAATGCAATTTCTATAGGGTCCAGGTCATGGCGCTGTATGTTCTCTACAAGAGCCATTACAAGCGACTCGTTATCGTTTGCAATACGAATGTACGACGGTATGTGCGTTAAGCCGGCAAGCTTACTTGCCCTTAGCCTGCGCTCTCCCGATATTAATTGGTATTTGTTATAATCGAGCTTACGTACTGTAATGGGCTGTATAACCCCAAGCTCTTTTATAGATGTGCTTAGCTCTTGCAGGGCCTCCTGGTTAAAGCTGGTCCTGGGCTGGAAAGGGTTTATTTCTATAGCATCTAATTCAAGCTCTATAATGTTACCCACTACCTTATCGGCATTTTTATCCTCAACCGACTTAATGTCGTTTTCAGGATCTTTTAATAGTGCCGATAAACCTCTGCCAAGGGCTTGTTTTTTTACTGCTTTCATAAACCTACTTTACTATTTTTCTTTATAACTTCTTCTGCTAAGTGCAGGTAGTTGGATGCGCCTTTGCTGGTAGCATCATAGTTAATAATACTTTCGCCAAAGCTTGGGGCTTCGCTAAGCTTAATGTTTCGTTGTATAATGGTGCTAAACACCATTTCGTTAAAATGTTTTTGCACCTCTTCTACCACCTGGTTAGACAGCCTTAAACGGGCATCGTACATGGTTAGCAGCAGGCCTTCTATATCTAACTCCGGATTGTGTATTTTTTGTACACTCTTTATGGTATTTAACAGTTTGCCTAAACCTTCGAGCGCAAAATATTCGCATTGAATGGGAATGATAACGCTATCTGCAGCGGTAAGGGCATTAAGGGTTAGCAGGCCTAAAGATGGCGCGCAGTCTATTAAAATATAATCGTACTTATCTTTAACGCTTGCCAGCGCCTGTTTAAGCATGTACTCTCTGTTTTCTTTATCTACAAGCTCTATTTCTATAGCTACAAGGTCTATGTGCGATGGTATTACCCAAACATTAGGGGCTGTACATTCCATAGTAGCTTCGTCTGGGGTGTTGCTGTGCTCCAGTATCTGGTAAGTACCAATCTCTACCGACTCTACATCTATACCAAGGCCAGAGCTGGCATTGGCCTGAGGGTCGGCATCAATAAGCAACACTTTTTTTTCGAGAACACCTAACGCAGCTGCAAGGTTTACCGTTGTGGTTGTTTTCCCTACGCCACCTTTTTGGTTGGCAATGGCAATGATCTTACCCATTTATGATTAAAATTTTTGAACCGTAAAAATACAATTATTTATGGTTCCTGAAAACGTAAATTGTTAACAATGCCCAAATAGGGCAAGAATAAAAAAAGCCGGCAAAATTGCTTTTGCCGGCTTTACTATTTTGGTGTTACTAACACCCCAAAAAACTAATTATTTAATAACAAGTTTTTGAGTTTTAGTTACAGAACCAGCATCTAATTTAAGGATGTAAATACCAGCGCTTAAAGAAGAAAGGTTAAGGTCTTTAGTGTAAAAACCAGCGTTGCTTGTAATTTGAGTTTCAAATACTTTAGCTCCTGTTAAAGAGAAAACGCTTACTGTGTTTTTATCTGATGTATTGTTTTTAAGGTCGTACATTAAAGTTACGTTACCATCTGTAGACGGGTTAGGGTATACAGAGAAAGCAATGTTGCCTGTAACATCTTCTAAAGATAAAAGGCCTGTTACATCTTGTTTGTTAAAGCTAAGGGCACCTGTAGATGATCCTGCAAAAGATGTAAAGTATAATTTGTAAATACTGTTACCTGTAGTGCTTTTTAGGTAGAACGTTTTGTTAGCAGCAATATCATAAGTAAATCCTGCGTTTAACGTTTTCCAGTCGTAACCAATAGTGTTAATGTCTTCAGAGTAAGCAGCATCAGCAGGAAGTACGGCAGCGCCTGTACCTGTCTGGTCTGTCTCGGCAACAGTAACAGCAGCAGAGTTGTGTAGTGTACCTGTTACAACGTAAGGCATTGGTTCCTCTGTAGTACCAAGGTTTGTTGTGTATTTTGTAAATACCATATCCCAGTCTGTATCAACAGGAGCAACAGTAACAGGGCCGTTAGTATCTAAAGAGTAAAAGTTAAAAGTTGTAGTAAATGCACCGTTGTTTGCTACTGTAGCAGTAGTATCGGCACTCCATGCAGTACCATCCCAGGTAGCATATTTAAATGTAAAGCCACCAAAATAATCTTCTATGAAAAGTTTTTTGTAAACCGTAGCAGAATATTTAAGTACGTAAACAATTGCACCTTCTACATGGTGTGTTACCGGGTTATAGTTACCCCAGCCGTACTCTGCAGTACCCTGGTCTAAAGCACCGCCAACCCACTCAGTATCTGAGTTAGATAGTTGTGTCCAGCCTGTTTGTGCAGCAACATCTATAGTAGCATAATCTGCAGCTGTTGCAGATGCCTGGTAAGCAGTAATACCTCTGCCATCGTTAACACGGATAGTTCCTAAAGCCTGTTGGCCTACTACGTTTTGAAAAGCAATATCCCAGCTTGCAGCAACTACAGGAGTTTGTGTGTTGGTAGAGAATTTGTAAAATACCTGGTTGGCATAGCCTTGTCCAAGAGAAACGTTAACTTCTTGTGCAGACATTAAGCCACTTATAAAAAGTGATGCCATTAACAGTAGATTTTTCTTCATTTTGTTGTTATTTAGATTTATTAAGAATAATATTTCGAGCGCAAATATAATTATTAATTTATACTAAGTCTAAATAAAATAGAAAAAATAAATAAAAAAAGGCAGAAAAATTTTCTGCCTCATTAGTAATATATGGGGTTGGCAACATATTAGTTATACAAACATAACCTGTTGCTAACGGCCTATTTATTTTTTTTCGCTTTAATCATGGCTTCCAGCTCATCCCACAATTCTTCGGGTATGGCTTCTAACAGGTTAAACTGCCCTGCACCTTTAAGCCACTCGCCGCCATCTATGGTAATAACTTCGCCATTTACATAGGCCGAAAAATCAGACACAAGGTAGGCTGCAATGTTAGCCAGCTCCTGGTGGTCGCCCACACGCTTAAGCGGCACCTTTTGGGCAAGGTCAAATTTTTCTTTCAGGTCGCCCGGCAATAGCCTGTCCCACGCACCTTTGGTGGGGAAGGGCCCCGGTGCAATGGCGTTAGAGCGTATGCCGTACTTAGCCCACTCTACAGCAAGGCTGCGTGTCATGGCCAGTACACCTGCTTTTGCGGTGGCACTTGGCACTACATAGGCAGAGCCCGTCCAGGCATAGGTGGTTACAATATTAAGTATGGTAGTGTTGGTTTGTTTGGTATCTATCCAGTGTTTGCCAAAGGCAAGCGTACAGTTTTTAGAGCCTTTAAGCACTATATCTATAATAGTATCGAACGCGTTGGCAGACAGCCGCTCTGTAGGCGATATAAAGTTGCCGGCCGCATTGTTTAGCAACACGTTTACGGTTCCATAGGCATCTAAAACGGCTTTAAGCATGTTTTCTACCTCATCATAATTACGTACATCGCACTGTACGGCAAGGCATTTGCCACCGGTTTGTTCTTCGAGCTCTTTAGCGGTGTTTTGCAGTTTCTCTAAATCGCGCGATGTTATGGCTACCCTGGCGCCAAGCTCCATAAAATATTTGGTCATGGCTTTGCCAAGGCCGCTGCCGCCCCCGGTAATTACTATAACTTTATCTGCAAGCGCATTATCGCGAAGCATTTTATCGGTATAACTCATGGTGTGTTGTTTACTTACTGTAAATATATAAATATTATGCATGCCTTACTATTTGTATTGGCTAATTTATATGGGGTGCAAAAATTTAAGTGGGCAATGTTACCAAATCATTAAAATTTTAACATTGCCACGCAACCCTTTTGTGTTTTGGCTATCTAACAATAAATCGCTAATTATGAAACAGATAAAACTAATTGTTGCTTTTGTGGCATTGCTGCTGCTGCAAAGCTGTATTTACGGGCACGGAGACGACGACCCCGGTATTGTTAACCCGGGCTACGGGGCAACGGTAATGACACGAACCGAACTGGAAAACTCCATACACCTGCTGGACCCGCAGGCTGTAACAAAGTCGGGCAAAATATATATAAAAGACAATTATTTATTTGTGAATGATGTTAACCGTGGTTTTCATATCTATAATTATTCAGATCCGCAGCATCCGTCGCCTATGGCCTATTTAGAAGTGCCCGGCGCTACCGACCTTTCTATGCGCGGCAACACCCTTTACATAAACCAGGCGGTAGACCTTGTTACGCTTACGCTCGATAATAATGCCATTTACATGGTTAAGCGCAACCGCAACGTATTTCCGCAAAAAACAGCACCCGATAACAGCTCTATTCCGTACGACGAAAATGCAATTATTATAAACTGGTATCCTCTTTAATTATGAAAAAAATATACACACTATGCCTTCTTGTTGTACTGGCTATAGCAGGATGTTCTGACGATAGCGACAGTGGTACGTCTAACGCTGCCGATGGCAAAGGCGGATCGTTAGCTATTTTTGCCTTAAAGGGCGATTACCTGTACAGTGTAGACAATGCTACGCTTAACGTATTTTCTTTAATAGAAGCGTCAGGGCCGGTTAAGGTTAACGATATTGATATTGGCTTTAATATAGAAACGCTTTTTGCCGATGGCGATTATTTGTACGTAGGTTCGCAAAACGGCATGTATTTGTATTCTATTGCCAACCCCGAAAATCCGCAGCTGCTATCAAGGGCAGAGCATTTTACATCGTGCGACCCGGTTGTGGCCAACACTACCCATGCGTTTGTAACGCTGCACTCTAACACGTTTTGCGGCAACAACCTTAATGTGCTGCATGTGTACAATATTGCCGATAAAAGCCACCCGCAACTTATACACACCCGTAATTTGGTGCAGCCAAAAGGCCTTGGGCTTTACGGCTCGCACTATCTTATTGTGTGCGACGACGAAATTAAGATTTTTGATATTGCCAACCCTGCCGAGCCGGTACTGGCGGCAAGCATAAACAAGCAATGTAACGATGTTATTATAAATGGCAACACTCTTTTTGCCATTGGCAATACCGCCGTATATAACTATACACTAAACCCCGATGCTATTGGCAGCGCAACGCTTAATAGCCAGGTTGACTTTTAAATAAAAAACAGGAGCACAGAAAAGCCGGGCAATATTATGTCCGGCTTTTTTTGTGCCTCATTAATAGTAATTCTTAAAGAAATGTTAATTGCGGATTTTCCGTAACGCGAATGAGGAAAACCGTAAGGAAATCAGGTAATTAAGTTGTAAGATTGTAAAGTAATATGAAATATATCCTGTTTTTTTGTACTGTACTATTATTTTCCTGTTCTTCTGCAAAGCAGGATTACAATGTTATAAATGATTTTTTAGAAACCGAACTCGCTAATAAAAAAGTAGATACTTTGTTTGTTAGCAGAGAGGGCACGCCTAAAATGTATATGTTAGAACTTTATGAAACAGCTTATAATGAAAGAAATGGAGAAGAAGAACTGGTTTGGGTATTACCTAAAATTACTAATTGGCCTTTGGATAGCCTGGATATTGTGAAAGAAAAAAATATAAAAAGAGAGAAGAACAACTGGATACGTTTCGACTTTAAAAACAAAAATTATATACCTACATACTATAAGAGTATAAGGAGTATCCCATTTTCTTTAAAACATATAAGTGCCAGTAATTTTATATTATATCTTTCCAGGCCGGTTTTTAGCAAGGATAAAAAACACAGCATGTTTCTGTTTAGCATAGGTTGTATACCTTTCGGCGGTTGCTTAACTGAAAATTATGGACTTATAGTTATGGAGAAAAAGAAAGGCAAATGGGTGCAAATATCAAACATCAAGTATCAGGTGTATTATTAGTAGAGTATGAAAATACAACTTCAAATATACATATTGTTATGGTGTGCTTTTGGGTTCTCTCAACAGCCTCCAATTTTAAGCGTTACATCGTTAGCAAACACTGAACACGATGCAACTTTAACTATAAATGGTAATTATGCTATCGATACTAATAACGATCGAAATCAATATGTAGGAACATGGGAATACAATCAAAACGGTATAATATTTCAACTCAAAATCGAAAAGGCAGATCAGGTAATTACAATAATAGAATCTAACGGTACAACAGCCGAACATTACAGTTATTGTGACGAAGTTATTTTACGGTATAAACTGATAAAGAATGGTATAACTCTCAACAATAACCTGAATCAGGCAGTAACATCTATAACAACATCTACAAGTTATGGATTTAAACAAGCCAGTTCTGATTTTTTGAGAGGCCGTATTTTTGACTATACCCGTAATGTTGTTGGCTCTTATACAATTAAAAAACTCATAGGAGCACCTCAGAAAATACTATTTAATTTGAGCCGTTTCAATTATAAACAACACAATCCTGACACTTTCTATCAGGACGGGCAACCGTTATTTACTATACCTGTTGGAGAAATAGAAATGGTTAAAATTAATTAATGCTAATTCTTAAACAATACATAAGCTACACCATACCTTTTGGCGAGTATGTGTTAACCAAGCAGCCGTAAACATAAAAGCCTCATCTTAAAAAATGAGGCCTTGTTACATAAACGATATGAAAACAATATACATATTAATAATCTTAGGTATAACAACTGTTTGCAGAGCCCAGTCTCTCATTTTACCTATACTTGAAAGTGCATCAAATATAGTTCAGGGAGCCTATTATAAAGACTTAGATAACGAATTGGGTAAATTTGTTGGTACTTGGAAATACACAATTGGCACCACATCATTTACAATTACGCTACAAAAAAAAGCAATGTTTTATAATACATATGACAATTATTACGAAGATATTATAATTGGCGAATATAAATATATTAGCAATGGTGTTACTATTGTAAATACATTACCTAACCTTGGTACTAATTATGATAGTCAGTATAAATACAATATTTCCGGTTTAATAATTAAAGACCAATATAGCCAACCTGTAGGAAACAGAAGGATTCAATTAGGTTTTGTAGATCCTGAAAGAGACTATCTTAATATGGGCATTTTTATAAAATATATTGCTGCTGTTGGAAACACACCTGCCAAAATAGAAATTGAATTTACAGGCTCAATGTCGATAGTTCCTTCAGATACTGCTCCAACTTCGTTACGAGTGCCTGAACAAAATTATGTTCTGCTTAAGCAATAAGGGTTGGTACTTTAAACAAGAAAGCCCCACAAATAATTGTGGGGCTATTTTTGTATTGTTTGTGTGCTTATTTTTTTACCCTAACTTTTATAGGCTGTAAATTTTTCTGGTCTTTAATTAGCTGGGCGGCGCCTATAGCTAAGAAAGATAAAAATGCAGGATATAGTATAAAGAAAGCTGTATTTACCGAAGGCAGGTTTAGCACAAGTGCAAATAGTATGTGCAGTACTGAAATTACAATCATTCCTACTGTCCCGATTGTAAAGAAGGGGTTACGATTTTTCATTTCCTGTTTTTAGGATTAATTATTTATAAAAGTACGTTTTAATAACAAGCAAGGTTGTTAAAGGATGTATTATTTTGAAAAATATCCTTATGCGTTACTCAAACAATTATCATGCCTAAATTACGGGCCTTATTTTACGATTTTTGCAATATTTGCCTCTTGCCAAATAATTTACAATCAACATAATTTTTAGTTACCCATTAGCTGTCCGTATAAAAAAAACCGGACTGTTAAGTCCGGTTACCTTGTATGTAATATAAAATACTATAGCTCTAAGGGTATGTTGGTAAAAGTACCCTCTATACTGCCCGATATAATTTGAGAATTATCTACCGCCGGATTTAACTCCACATTATGGAACTCTATCTTGTACGTATCGTTACCCTTATCGGTAACGGTAAAGGTGCTGCCATCGGTAAAAGGCGAGGCCATATCATCAAACAGGTACATACCGTCTCCGGTAAACTCATGTTCAACAGTATTACCGGGGTATTGGGTATACGTGCCCGAAGCATCGTCTCCCGAATAAACAATGTGCAGGATTATTGACCTTGATGCCAAACTGTTTGCAACGTTTTGCCTGATAACAAAACTGCGTTCGCTAACATTGGGCGCCCCGTAAGAAACCGATGTGGTAACGTTAGATTCGGCCGTGGTGGCAGGAGATGGATTAAAGGCTTCGCCATTAATTGTAATGGATGATGTATAGCTGCCCGGGATTGTAGCTACGGTATCATCGTCCTGGCAGGAAACAAACAGGCTTAACGCCGAAAATAAAACGAATAACTTTTTCATAGCAAATGAATTTTTATTGTTGATCTAACAAATATAAAAAATCCAATTTTACTTACAAGTTTTTGAATATTAAGTTTTTATCTTAATAAGCTATTAGTGTTGCGCGGTAATATCTTCTAATTGAAGCGCATTAATAATGGCCGCACTGCTTGCAGTGTTGTTAAAGTAAATGTAGGCTTCGGTAAGGTGGGGCTGTTGTAAAATGTTGGCGTACAGTTGTTGTAGTTCATCTTTAGTATATTCTGAGTAAAATAACCTCGGGTTGCCGTGCAGGCGCACATAGCCGGTTGGGGTAGTGGCTATAACACCGGTAAATAGCTTAGGGTAGTTAACGCTGCAAAACGTAATATTGGCAGCCGCGAGGGACTGGTACACATCTTCGCGCCACCAGCTCTCGTGCCTAAATTCTACCACGTTTTTAAATTCCGCGCTAAGCGATGATGTAATTAACTCCAACCGCTCCTGGCTATACGTAAAGCTTGGCGGCAGCTGAAATAAGATACAACCCAGCTTTTCGGCTAAGCCTTCTTTAGAGGAGTTGTAGAATTTTGCTATCTCATCTTCACAATCAGCAAAGCGTTTTAGGTGGGTAATTTGCTTGGGTGCTTTTACGGCGTAGGTAAAACCCTCCGGTGCTTTTTTATACCAGCCCTGCATGCCCTTAACCGTGGGGAAACGGTAAAACGTAGCGTTAATTTCAAACGTAGTAAAATGCTGGCAATAATAGGCAAACCACTGGCTCGTGGGCAGGTCTTCAGGGTAAAAGAGGCCTTTCCACTGCTTGTTGTAAAAACCGGAACATCCTATTATAATTTTTGGCGCATCCATGTAAAAAAGCAGCGGCATTAATGCCGCTGCCTATCACAAATTTAATTAATATAACTGCAGTTCTGCCACCTCTAACAGAACCGGGTAGTTAATTTTGAGTGAAATTTTTGCCCCTGCCAACGGCCTCTTTTAAAAGGTGCGTTTGCGCTACCTTTTTAACCGCCAGTACATAAGCCGCTATGCGCAGCGTTACATTATACTCTTGGGCGGCGGCAAAAACATCGGCAAAGCTCTGGTTTAAAATATCTTCCAGGCGGGTGTTTACCTGCTGCACGGGCCATTGCTGGTTAAGGCTGTTTTGCAGCCATTCAAAATAAGACACCGTTACCCCGCCGGCATTGGCAACAATATCGGGCACTACGGTAATGTTCTTGTTTTTTAGTATCTCATCCGCGTCCGACGATACCGGGCCATTAGCCCCCTCTACAATAATACTGGCCTGTATGTTATGGGCGTTTGCCGCCGTAATAACATCTTCTTTAGCCGCCGGTATCAGTACATCTACATTAAGCAGCAGCAGGTCGGCGTGCGGAATAACGTCGGCTTTAGGGTAGCCTGTAATGCTCCTGTTGTTCAGGTTAAAGTACAGTATCAGTTCCGGAATGTTCAATCCCTCAGGGTTGTGCAGTGCCACGTTAACATCGCTTACGGCGGTTATCTTTACACCGGCTTCGTATAAAAACAATGCCGAATGCAGGCCCACATTGCCAAATCCCTGTATGGCTGCCGATGTAGTCTGGGCATTGTAACCCAGTTTTTGCAGCGTAAGCAGGGTAATAATACTAACGCCACGGCCGGTAGCCTCTACACGGCCTAACGAGCCGCCAGCGTTTAAATGCTTGCCGGTAACCACGGCATGTATAGGTTTGCCGTGCAGCAGCGAGAACTCCTCCATAAGCCAGCCCATTTCGTCGGGGCCGGTACCCATATCGGGTGCGGGTACATCTTTATTGGGGCCAAAAGTATCGGCAAGTGCCTTGGTGTAGGCACGGGTTATTTTTTCTAATTCAGATTTTGAATGCTCTTTTGGGTTGCAGATAATGCCGCCCTTGGCACCGCCAAACGGTATGCCTGTAACAGCCGATTTCCAGGTCATCCAGGCTGCAAGTGCCTTAACCTCTTCGGTATGCACATCGCTGTCGTAGCGAATGCCCCCTTTAGACGGGCCCAATGCGGTGGAGTGGATAATGCGGTAGCCCTCAAAATTCCTTTCTTCGCCGTTATCCAGCGTTATCGAAAAGTTTACGGTTACCTGTTTTTCCGGGCGTTGCAGTTTTTGGCGCAACGATTCTTTAAGCTCCAGTATATCGGCAGCGGTATTAAACCGGTCCAACATCGACTGGAACGGGTTTTGTTGTATGATGGATGAACTCATGGGGATATGCTAATTGATTTATTTTTAATTGATTGATGGTTACCAGCCTTTTACAGCGCCGCCTTTAAACTCTTTAAGTGCAGAAGCCTCTACTTCGGCATCCTGCCAGGCTTTTACAAACTGCTTTACGTTCTCGGCATTTTTGTTATCCTCGCGGGTAACGATGAGGTTTACATAAGGCGAATCTTTATCCTCTACAAACAGGGCATCGCGTGCGGGCACTAACCCGGCTTGCGATGCGAAGGTGTTATTTATTATGGCTATGGTTACATTCTGGTCTTCCAGCGCCCTTGGCAATTGCGGTGCTTCCAGTTCCAGTATCTTAAGGTTTTTAGGGTTGGCGGTAATGTCGGTCACCTTCGGTAATAACCCAACACCTTCTTTAAGTGTTAGCAACCCGTTTTTTTGGAGCAACAGCAGCGACCTGCCGCCGTTGGTTGGGTCGTTAGGGATAATGATGGTGCTGCCGTCTTTAAGCTCGGCCAGCGACTTAATTTTCTTGGAATAGGCGGCAATAGGATAAATAAAGGTTTTGCCCACCACGGCCAGTTTGTAGCCCCTTTGTTTAGACTGCTCGTCTAAATACGGCTGGTGCTGAAACGCATTAGCATCGATATCGCCCTGGCTTAGTGCCTCGTTTGGTATTACGTAATCGTTAAACGATACCAGTTCTACCTCCAGGCCATACTTTTCTTTGGCTACTTTCTTGGCCGTTTGTGCCACGGTTAATTCGGGCCCGCTTGCCACGCCCACTTTTATAAAATGGGGGTCGGTATTTTTCTTGTCAGAACAATTGGTAAGGCTCAGGGTTAAGGCAATAATGCCCGTTAGGTTGATAAGTTTTGCTAATGCATTCATATATATAGGTATTATGGGTTTTTGTATTTGAAATTTATCGATGATCGAAACGTTTAGAAAGGGCATCGCCGGCATACTGAATTATAAATACCAGCAGTACCAGTAGTATTAGTACAGAATTCATGGTTACGGCATCATAGCCTATATACCCATACTGGTAGCCCACCTGGCCCAAACCGCCGGCTCCAACAGCACCACCCATTGCAGAGTACCCTACCAAGGTTATTAATGTAATCGAGGCTGCGTTTATTAGAGAGGGCAGGGCCTCCGGCAGCAGCACCTTATACACAATTTGCAGTGGGGTAGCACCCAATGCGCGTGCGGCCTCTATAAGCCCCGGTGGCAGGCCAAGCAGGCTGTTTTCTACAAGGCGGGCAATAAATGGGGCGGCACCAATACTAAGCGGCACCAGTGCGGCGCTAACACCAATAGAGGTGCCCACAAGGGCGCGTGTAAAGGGTATCATCCATACAATTAAGATGATAAAAGGTATCGACCTGAAAATGTTTACCAGTACCGACAGGGTGCGGTTGGCAACTTTTTGCTCCAGTATTTGCCCCTTGCGGGTAAGGAACAGGAGTATGCCCGTTGGCAGGCCCAGGACGAAGCCGAAGAAGCCGGAAACAAACGTCATTACTATGGTCTCCCAGGTGCCGTGCAGCAGTAATTGTATAATAGAATCAGACATAGCCTAAAATTTGTGTTTTAATATGTTTGCCAATAAAGTAGTTAATAGCGGCGGTGTAGTTATCGCGGTTGCCCGAAAGCTCTATAAGCAGTATGCCAAAATTTACATTGCCCGCATGGTCCATCTGTGCGCTTATAATTTTAAAGTTGATGCCAAACAGTCGGCTGGCCTCAGAGAGTACCGGCTCGTTAACCGATTGGCCGGTTAGCTCCAGTTTTAGTAACGGATGCAGCCCTTCGGCATCGGTAGCCGACAGCCTTTCGGCGTAAGCAGCCGGAATTTCGATGTGCAGCGACGATGCTATAAACTCTCGCGTAAGGGCCTGTTTTGGATTGGCAAAAATTTCGCCCACCGTGCCCTGCTCAATAAGCTCGCCATTGCTTATTACCGCTACTTCATCGCAAATAGATTTTACAACCTCCATTTGGTGGGTAATAAGTAATATGGTAATGTTAAGGCGGCGGTTAATATCTTTTAGCAGGTTGAGTATCGATCGGGTAGTGGCGGGGTCTAAGGCGCTGGTGGCCTCGTCGCACAGCAATACTTTTGGATTGTTGGCCAGGGTGCGCGCTATGGCAACACGCTGTTTTTGCCCGCCCGAAAGGCTTGCGGGGTAGTCGTTGGCTTTTTCGGCCAGGCCTACCAGTTGCAGCAGCTCCTGCACGCGCTCTTTAATGGCACCTTTTGGGGTGCCGGCAAGCTCTAACGGAAAGGCCACATTTTGAAACACCGTGCGCGATGATAGCAGGTTAAAGTGCTGAAAGATCATGCCTATTTGCCTGCGCTCCTGTGCTAACTGCGCGTTAGACAGGCTGATGAGGTTTTTGCCATCTACAATTACCTGTCCCGATGTGGGCTTTTCCAGCAGGTTAACACAGCGTATAAGCGTGCTCTTGCCCGCGCCCGATGTGCCTATTACACCAAATATTTTACCCGGCGGCACCTTTAGCGATACGCCGTTTAAGGCAGTAACTTCGCGGTCTTTTTGGTAAAATTTTTTGGTTACATTTTGTAATTCAATCATCTGGTTACTATAGTTAGTATAATTTTGGTATAAAAAAAGCCCCTTTACAGTGCTGTAAAAGGGCTTAGTATAGTTTTGGTATGGCTATACACGGGCGCTCCTGCAACACGAAAAAAAATTCATGCAGCAACATTTTAGCATAAACATGTTGTTGTAGGTAGCCATATATAACGTATTTAAAAATCGGCTGGATTAATCTTACTATGGATGGTTAGCCGAATTATGATGCAAATGTAAATAAAAAATTATTACAACCTACAAAGTCTACCTTTTTTATAGGGTAATAATAAAAATTTAATACCTCTTACAGCAAACCGCCTGTATTTTAAAATATTAATGGTTTTGTTGTAAGAAAGTGGTTTACTCCTTATACAGTACCTGGCAATTGGTGCAAAAAAAGCTGCGCCGCTTTTTAACCCCCGTGTACTCTTTATACAAAGGGAGGTCGCAGCGCTTGCACACCTTTTTAGAATGTGCCAGCCAGTGCTTTTTAAGCTCGTCTTTTTCTTTCCAGTGCAAAAAGTCGAAGCTGTAGTTGCGGGCCTCGGTTACCACGGCATCTAAAACATCGGGCTGTATGCTGCCCACCAACGACTCCGGGTGTACGTGCACCCTGTACAGCACCTCGTTTTTTATAATGTTGCCCACGCCAGAAAAGATATCCTGCTCCAACAGGGCATCGCACACCTGCTTATTGGGCACATCGGCCAGTTTGGCTTTCGCCGAAGCGGGGTTCCAGGTGTCGTTCATTACATCGGCAGTAAAATCGTAATGGTCGGCCACGTTGCCCTCCAGCACGGTTACCGCAGCGGTATAGATGTTGAATTCGCCATTTTTAAAAGTTAACCCAAGCCGAAGCAGGGCATTTTTGGTCTGGTTTATAAAATAGGTGCCAAAAAGCAGGAAGTGGATGCGCACAGTAAAGCCGTCAAAGCAAAGCAGCAGGTGCTTGCCCCAGGTTTTAATATCTACAAGCTTTTTGTTTTCGAGCCGGCTAACGTCTATTTTGGCATTGCCGGCGGCGGCAATAACTTTTTTGCCTATAAAATGCTTGGCCGCATTTTTTGCAATGATGATGGAAGGACCTTCGGGCATACAACTTTATTTATGCTTAAAGTTACGCCGCAAATTTTTTGGGTGTTTTTGTTTTACCGAAGTTTTAACAGGAGGATAAAATTATGTAAGATTTAAAAATTATTACTGTAAGAATTTTTAAAAATAGCAGTGGCTGCAACAAACCTCTTAAAAGGTGTGTTTAGTAGCGAATGTCGAACTCCAAAAGTGAAATATTAAGCCTTTTTTGACCCAAAAATTACAATTTAAAGGCAAACCCGTCGGACACTTTTACCTTGTATTTTTCTTCATCAAACGTATAAAAGTACGACCCCTTTCGAGACGACCCCATGTCTTTTTCTTCGGTTTTTATCAGGATGTCGAGACCGTTTATCTTGTTAATAAAGTTACGTTTGTCTAATGTTTCGCCCAAAATAGCCTCGTAAAGTGTTTGTAACTGCTTCATAGTGAACTTTTCAGGCAGCAGCTCAAACCCAATGGGCTTGGTAGAGGCACGGTAGCGCAGGCGGCTCATTGCGTTTTTAACCATAAGGTTATGGTCGAAGATAAGGTCGGGTTTATCTTCTATATTAAACCACTTTGCCGAGAAGCTCTCGTTAAGGGTGCTGTGCTCTTCTATGTTAATTAGCGCATAGTAAGATACTGATACCGTGCGCTCTACAGGGTCCCTGTCCAGGGCACTGTACGAGCGGAGCTGTTCCATATACACATTATCTAAGCCTGTTAGATGGTTTAGTACCCTTGTTGCGGCTTCATCGAGGTTTTCATCGGTTTTTAAGAACCCCCCCATCAAAGACCAGTGGCCTTTTTCGGGTTCAAAATCTCTTTTAATAAGTAAAATCTTTAGGTTTTTTTTATCGAACCCAAAAATTATACAGTCTACCGCAAGGAGGACTTTCTTCTGATTATTGTAGTTTTTCATTATTTAAAAAATGGCAAGATACTAACAATGGCGGTAATTTGCAACCTATTTCGTGTTGCTAAAATAATACATTTATTGTTATAGAGAACGTTTGAGTATTGCGATGTTTATCTTTTTTTTAAGTATATTTTCACATATGTGGATTTTTATTTGCTTTTTTTCAAAATAATTATATAAATTTGGAAGTGTAAAAAATACATTTATAAAACAAACCAAATTTTATTGATTATGATGAAAATTACCAACTTTTTACGATGCGCTTCCGGCCGGCTCATGAAAATGAAGTTAGCAGGATTTGCATTAATTCTATTTTCTGTTTGCACCGTTAACGCTCAAAGCGTGACAGTTAAAGGGGAAATAACCTCTAAAGACGACGGCCTGGGTTTGCCAGGAGCGAGCGTAGTGGTAAAGGGCACGTCTAATTCTGCGGCTACAGATATAGATGGCTCTTATTCTATCACTGCTAACGCAAACGATGTATTAGTTTTTTCCTACATTGGGTTTACTCCCCAGGAAATTAAAGTGGGCACTAACACAACTTTAAATGTAGTATTGGTATCTGAAGCTACAACCTTAGATGATGTTGTTGTAATTGGCTATGGTACCCAAAAAAAGGCAGATATTACAGGGTCTGTTGCCGTGGTAGACGTTGGCGAGGTGCTAAAAGTATCTAACAGCGATGTGTCTCAGTTACTACAGGGGCGCTCTGCAGGTGTAAACGTAACCAGCGATGGTCAGCCGGGTGCAGCACCAAACATCAGGATTAGGGGTATAGGTACATTTGGCGATAACCAGCCTTTGTATGTTGTAGATGGTGTACCGGTAGGAACATCGGTAAGGGATTTTAACCCTAATGATATCAAGAGTATACAGGTGTTAAAAGATGCTTCGGCAGGTGCTATTTACGGTTCAAGGGCTGCCAATGGTGTAGTTATTATTACTACTAAAAGAGGTGTTAAGAACTCGCCGCTAAAAATAGATTACAGCGGTTACTATGGTGTAGACCAGGTAGCGCAAAAAATTCCGGTTTTAGGAAGGCAGGATTACCAAATGATTGTAAATGAGAAGCGTACAAATGCCGGCTTACCGCTAATTGCAGGTAACGACCCGTCGTCTGACCTGTTTGTGGATAATATAGATAACGACTGGCAAAAAATAGGCTTAAAAGATGGTACCCGTAAAAATCATAGCTTTAATTTTTCGGGTGGTGGCGAAAACGTTACCTATAACGCCTCTATGGATTATTTTGAAAACAAAGGTATGTTTGTGGGCAACGGGCCATCTTACGAAAGATATTCGGGGCGTATAAATGTTACTATAGAGAAAGGTATCTTTAAAATGTCGCCTTCATTATACTATACACACTCTTTCGAAAACTCTTTAACCTTTAGGGGAGACGTGTTAACCGGAGGCAGGCCACCGCTAATCAACGACTTAGTTATTGCAATACCTACTATGGCATTGTACGATGAAAACAATATAGGCGGCTATGGCGGTACAGATTCTACAATACACCAAACTATAGCACTTAACGTTCCGGGTATTAACTCATTGTTTACTAACTCTGTAGAGGTAGACAGAACGTTTGCTATTATTAACCCTGAGTTTAAACTAATAAACAGCGGCGGGCATGAACTAACGTATAAGCTAAATTTAAGCTACGATAAAACCCAGGCAAGAGATTTTTCTTTTGTACCAAAATTTGAAATGGGGTATTTCTTCGGTTCGGGTAAATCGCTATTAGACGATAACTCAAGGATATACACCACAACACTTGTAGAAAATACTATAAACTATAAAAAAGTATTTGGTAAACACGATGTAGATGTTTTGGTAGGGCAAACGTACCAGACTAATGATGCCGTTACAAGAACAGGCCACTCAGAAAACTTACCTGAGCCTTACCACCCTGTGCTTTCTAATGGTAGTAACCAAACATCTGGTGGGTCTTTGTTTAACAGTACATTAGCTTCATTATTAGGTCGTGTAACATATAGTTTTGACGACAGGTATTTATTAACAGCTACAGTAAGGCGCGACGGATCGTCAAGGTTTGCGGCTTCTAACAGATATGGTACTTTCCCGTCTGTTGCACTGGGCTGGAAATTATCGAACGAAAAGTTCTTTAAGGTTTCAAAAGATATTGTTTCGCAAATTAAACTGCGTGGTAGCTATGGCGAATTAGGTAACCAGAATATTGGCGACTATTTGTTCCAACCCGTTATTAACGGCAATATCCTTTATAATTTTAATGGCGCAACTGCTGTTGGTGGCCTGCAAACCAGCGTAGTAGATGAGAATATTAAATGGGAAACAACAACATCTGCAAACATTGGTTTAGATGCCAGCTTTTTAAACGATGCTTTAAGTTTTACTGTTGAGTATTATAACAAAAAAACAACCGATGTTTTAGTTGGTGTGCCAATACCTCTATCTACAGGGTCTATAAATACTACGCCTGTAGTAAATGCAGGTAGTTTGCGTAATACGGGTATAGATATAGAGGTAGGTTACCATTATGATAAAGGCAAAGATTTTAGCTTTGATATTTCGGCTAATGCAAGTACACTAAAAAATGAAGTTTTGGCACTTGGCGGAAACAATGAGCCAATTTATGGTACCGGGTCTAAAACCCAGGTAGGCGGTAAAGTGGGCGAACATTTTGGATATGTATACGAAGGCTTGTTTCAGTCTAACGAAGAAGTGGCCGACCATGCTTTTCAAAGCGCTGCCACAGCTCCCGGAGATGTTAAATTTAAAGACCTTAATGATGATGGCGTAATTGATGCCGATGACCGTACCTTTTTAGGCAGCGCAATACCTACTGTTACCTACGGTTTTAATTTTGCAGCCAAATACAAAAACCTTGATTTTACAGTATTTGCATCGGGTGCGGCAGGATACTACATTAACAGTAGTTTGTACAGGAGCCTTATGTGGTCTACAGACTACATAAACTCTCATGAAGATATATTAGACCGCTGGACACCGGAAAATACCGATACCAACATACCAAGAGTGGTGGCTAACGACCCTAACGGTAATGCAAGAGATTCTAACAGGCCGGGATGGCTGCAAAAAGGAGACTACCTGCGTATCAATACGGTTTCTTTAGGCTATACACTGCCTAACCTTTTTGGTAAAGTTATCCAGTCGATAAGAATTTACAGTACTGTTCAAAACCTGTATACTTTTACAAAATACAAAGGTTTTAACCCTGATTTTAATGCAGGAGTATTTAATCCTGGTTTTGACGGAGGTACTTATCCAAGGCCAAGAACCTATCTTTTTGGTGTACAAATGACATTTTAATGAAAAATAATATTCAGATCATGAAAAAATTAAATATAGCATTTATCCTTTTGTTATTTATAACAATGAGTTGCGATGACGAATTAGATGTAGTAAACCCAAACAGCCAGACTACCGATACGTACTGGCTAACCGAAGAGCATGCTGTTAAAGGTGTTAACGCCATATACAACAGCCTTTTAATTGATGGTTACTACATGCGTATGACGCCTGCCCTTACTGATGGAAGGGGAGACGATTTTAAAGGAGACAGCCCCTGGCTGGATTTAATACAGGTGGCCAACTTTTCTATCTTGCCAACATCCGGCCCTGTAGAATGGACCTGGGCTGCTTATTACCAGGCTATTTATCGTGCCAATCAGGTAATAGAATATGTACCTGCCATAGAAATGGATGAAAATGTAAAGGCACGTTGCCTTGGGCAGGCACACTTTTTAAGGGGGTTGGCTTATTTTAACCTTGTTACAAATTTTGAAAAAGTACCGTTAATAACAACAGTGCCAACCGGCGAATCTGATTATTATGCTGCAACAGCACCGTCTGATGAAATATGGGCACAAATAATAGCCGACTTTGCTGCTGCACAAAGCACATTGCCTGTAAGTTATGCCGACCTTAGCGGATCGGACAGTGGGCAGGTAGGCCGCGCAACTAAAGGGGCTGCTACAGGCTTTTTGGGTAAATCGTATTTATATACAAAACAGTGGAGCCAGGCAGCAGCCGAATTTCAGAAGCTTGTTGTAGGCCCGGAAGTTAATATTTACAGCCTTACCGCTAATTATAAAGACAACTTTAGTCCGTATGCAGAAAACAACTCTGAGTCGCTTTTTGAAGTACAGTTTGCTATTGGCTCGGGCACCGTTAAAAATTATGGTGGAGAGCCGCTTTCATCATGGATGCAGGTAAGCTCTGTTGGGCATACCTATGCTATGGACGGTTATGGGTATTCGGATTTCCTGCCAACACGCTGGATCTATGATGAGTATAAATTAGAGCAGACTGTTGACGGGCATTTAGACCCTCGTTTATTAGTTTCTATTGCTTCTTACGAGCCATCAGAAAATTCTACTACAGTATATAATGGTGCGCCCTGGCAAAATCCGTTAGATGCAATATATCCAAGAAAATATACACACGATGGTTTTGGTGTAAGTACCGAAAGCCAGGGTGGTGTGGAGTATTCTGAAATTAATTACCGCTTAATGCGCTATGCAGATGTATTGTTAATGTATGCCGAAGCGCTTAACGAATTAGGCCAGACCGCACAGGCTTACGATTACATTCAGCAGGTTAGAGACCGTGCTAATTTACCCGATTTGCATGTTACACAACCGGGAATGACACAAACTCAAATGAGAGACCAGTTAGCACACGAGCGTGCACTGGAACTTTCGATAGAAAGCATCCGTATACACGATATTATCCGTTGGGGCTGGTTGTACGACCCGGCCAAATTAGCAATGCTAAGAGAGCACGATTCTGATTTTAACACCTGGATTCCGGGTAGGGAATATCTTCCGATACCGCAACGCGAACTGGATGTTAATCCTAACGCACTGCCCAACTCGGCCAACTAATATACAATTTAAGAATACAAACCGTGCAGGCCCAATGTAGCCTGTACGGTTTTAAAATAAACTATTTATGAAATTTATCTGCACAGCTGCTATAGCTCTTTTTACACTTACTAACTTATCGGCACAGCAAAAATCGACCATTACATTAACCAGCCAGGAAAATGCCCCTACCATAAATAAACATATCTATGGGCATTTTGCTGAGCATTTGGGCAGGTGTATTTACGATGGTTTTTATGTGGGCGAAAACAGTAAGATACCCAACACCAATGGTGTGCGTAACGATATTATTGCAGCGCTTAAAGATTTGGGTATACCCAATTTAAGATGGCCGGGTGGCTGCTTTGCCGATACCTACCACTGGAAAGACGGTATTGGCCCTAAAGACGAGCGGCCAACAATGGTTAACCAGTGGTGGGGCGGCGTTACAGAAGATAACAGCTTTGGTACGCACGACTTTTTAGACCTGTGCGAAACCCTGGGCACAGAGCCTTACCTGGCTGCTAATGTGGGTAGCGGTACGGTTCAGGAGTTTACAGATTGGGTACAGTATGTAAACCATTCGGGTAAAAGCCCAATGAGCGACCTTAGGAAAAAGAATAAAAGAGATAAAGCCTGGGGTGTTTCTATCTGGGGTGTGGGTAACGAAATGTGGGGCTGCGGCGGCAACATGACACCGGAGTATTATGCCAACCTTTTCAAGCAGTATTCAACCTTTATGTCAGACTGGAGCAATACCGGCAAACTGTTCAGGATAGCATCGGGTGCTAACGTGGCCGATTACCACTGGACCGAAGTTTTAATGCGCGATATCCCTAAAAACCTTATAGAGGGGGTGGCGCTGCACTCGTATTCTTTTGTAGAGTGGGAGAAAAAAGGGTCGTCTACCAATTTTAACGAGGAGCAGTATTTTACCACCATGCAAACTGCCCTTAAAATGGAAGAGCTGGTTACCAAGCACAGCGAAATAATGGATAAATATGATACCAATAAAAAAATAGCACTTATTGTAGACGAGTGGGGTGGATGGTATGACGTAGAAGAGGGTACCAACCCCGGCTTTTTATACCAGCAAAACACCATGAGAGATGCAATGATTGCAGGCACAACATTAAACATTTTTAATAACCACAGCGACAGGGTGCGCATGGCGAACCTGGCACAAACGGTTAACGTATTACAGGCGGTTATACTAACCAAAGGCGATAAAATGATCTTAACGCCAACCTACCATGTAATGCATTTGTACAAAGTACACCAGGATGCTAAGCTAATTCCGCTTAAAGTGGCATCGCCGGAATATAAATTCGGCAATAAAACGTTACCGGCCATATCGGCTTCGGCTTCAGCAAAAGACGGTAAAACGCATGTATCGTTGGTTAACATCCATTCAACCGAAAAAATTACGGTAGAAATTAATGTAGATGCACTTAAGCTTAAAAACATCACCGCTCAAATTGTAGCATCACCTAAACTTCAGGATCATAATACGTTCGAAAAACCCAACGTAATTGCACCTAAAGATTTCAAGGATTTTAAACTTAAAAACGGAGTGCTATCCGTAACACTGCCGCCATTCTCGGTAGTAGTATTAGAGGGTAAATAAAAACTGATTGGTATGAAACTTACTCAAATAACATATAAGGCGGTAGTTGCAACGTTCGTGCTGGCTTCAGTATTAACGGTGTCATGTTCTAAAGACACGCCCGACGAAGAAGTTGCTGCTACAGACGATACTCCAACCGATGATACCCCGGTTAATTTTGATATCAACTCTATTACAGATACGTATTATAACGAGGCCGCCATTGGCAATATTTACAATTGGGGCTACCGCAATGTGCACGACCCGTCGATCATAAAAAACGGCGATACCTATTATTGTTACAGTACCGACGTTGCTTTTGGTGCAGAAGTACAGCCCGGCCTGCAAATACGCACCTCTACCGATTTAATTAAATGGGAGTTTAAAGGTTGGGTGTTTCCGCAATTGCCGGTAATGGGGTCGACTTTTATTCAATCGCATGGGGGTACGCCTTTTAATGCACTTTGGGCACCTTATGTTATAAAAGTTAACAGCGAGTACCGTTTATACTATTCGTTATCATCGCCAACTCCAAGGTTAAGCGTTATAGGGTTGGCAACGGCAACATCGCCGCTTGGCCCGTGGACTGAGAAAGGCCTTACGGTAACATCCTTAGCCGATAATTCGATACAAACCAATGCTATAGATCCAACCGTTTTAATAGACCAGAGTGGCAAGCACTGGATGTATTACGGCTCTGCCTGGGATGGCATCTATATGTTACAACTAAATCCTGCTACCGGCCTTGCCATGAATAACGGCGATAAAGGCATAAGGGTGGCACAGCGAGGGTCTACTGGCAGCAGCATTAATGGCAATATAGAAGGGCCCGAAGTTATTTACAACGCCCAGTTTAACAAATATTACCTGTTTATTGCTTATGATTGGCTTCAGACAAAATATAACGTGCGCGTAGGCCGCAGCGATACTGCCGAAGGCCCGTTTCTGGATTTTGCCGGTAATGATATTAACAACAACCTCGATGATGGCCCTATGATACTTGCCCCGTACAAGTTTAACGGGCATTCGGGTTGGCAGGGCGTAGCGCATTGCGCTGTATTTAAAGATGAAGGCAGCCAGTACTATATGGCACATCAGGGCAGGCCTGGAGAGAACAGCTTTTTTATGGACTTGCATGTGCGCCCTGTATTTTGGACAGAAGACGGCTGGCCTATAGTATCGCCGGAGCGTTATGCTGCGGTACCGCAAACGGCTGTTACTGCTACAGATCTTGTGGGCACGTATGAGCAGATAATCTTAGGCTACCAAATTGTTCCGGGCTATGCTAACGAACAAACTAATCCTAATTTTCAAACCTCGGTAGCCCTTAAGTTAGATGCTGGCGGTACCATAAACGGCGAGGCCGCTAACACGTGGACGTACACAGCACCGTGGCTAACACTTACCTGGGGCGGCACGTATGTAGATAAACTGCATGTAGAGCGTGGCCGCGACTGGGAGAATAAAATAGAATCTACCATACTGCTGTCGGGTTTAAATAACAACGGTACCGCAATTTGGGGTAAAAAAATACAATAACGCAAACACAATTATGAAGAAAGTTGTAATGGTTATATTAAATGCATTGGTGTTGTTTTCGTGTAAAAACGATACAACACCTGATGCATCTAAACAAGAAAATACAGATGTTACGGTTGCGGGGGCAAAACCGTTGGCGGTAAACAATCCGGTAATAAAAGGCAAATACACTGGCGACCCCGCCGCATTGGTTTACAAAGATTCGGTATACCTGTATGCAGGGCACGATGAAGCGCCAAACGATTTCAATTTTTATAAGATGAACGAGTGGCTGGTTTATTCAACCGCCGATATGGTTCATTTTAAAGAACATCCCGTTCCGTTAAAAACAACCGATTTTAAATGGGCAAAAGGCGATGCCTGGGCAGCTCAGGTTATAGAGCGCAACGGCAAATTTTACTGGTATGTTACGGTAGAGCACGCTACTATTCCCGGTAAGGCAATAGGTGTAGCAGTGTCAGATTCGCCTACAGGGCCGTTTAAAGATGCGCTGGGCAAAGCCCTTATTACAAACGATATGACAAAGCAGGTAAGCATAAGCTGGGACGATATAGACCCAACCGTATTTATAGACGATAACGGCCAGGCTTACCTATATTGGGGTAACCAGGTGTGTAAATACATAAAGCTTAAAGAAAACATGCTGGAGGCCGATGGACCTGTTAACGTGGTAAAACGGCTGGAAAATTTTACCGAAGCACCTTGGCTGCACAAGCACGGCGACTGGTATTACCTTTCTTACGCTTACCAGTTTCCCGAGAAGATTGCCTATGCTATGAGCAAATCGCCGGAAGGCCCTTGGGAGTATAAAGGTATACTTAACGAACTGGCAGGCAACTGCAACACCAACCACCAAAGCATTATCGATTTTAAAGGGCAGCCGTATTTTATTTACCACAACGGCGCTACACAGCCCGATGGCGGCAGCTTTAGACGATCTGTTTGCATAGACAAACTTTACTATAACACAGATGGTACCATGAAACGCGTGGTAATGACATCGGAAGGAATACAATAAGATATGAAGACAGTGTTAAACTTTTGGGTTAGTTTAATTATTTCCTTCGTTTATGGCAGTGCTTTTGCTCAAAAAGCACTGCCCATAAGCGAAACTATTGTGCACGACCCTGTAATGATTCAGCAGGACGGCACGTACTACCTGTTTTGCACGGGGCATGGCATTTCTATGTTCTCGTCTAAAGACATGAAGGAGTGGACGCTTCTTAAACCGGTTTTTGAAACCCCTCCAACCTGGGCAACCGGTGTGGCGGCCGATTTTAAAGACCACATCTGGGCACCCGATGTTTCTTACCACAATGGGCAGTATTATTTATATTACTCGGTATCATCTTTTGCAAAAAACACGTCGGCTATTGGCGTTGCAACTAATAAAACGCTTAATCAGTCCGATAAAAATTATAAGTGGGAAGACCACGGTATAGTTGTACAGTCGGTACCCAATCGCGACCTGTGGAATGCTATAGACCCCAACCTTATTTTTGATGAAAATAACACACCGTGGCTAAGCTTTGGTTCGTTTTGGAATGGACTTAAAATGGTTAAGCTTAGTGCCGATTTGCTTTCGGTTGCAAAACCTGAGGAATGGTACACCGTGGCACGCCGCGAGCGCAGTTTTAACCTGCCGGATACAGACCCCGGAGATGCTGCTCTTGAGGCGCCTTTTGTATTTAAAAAAGACGGATATTACTACCTGTTTTTATCGTGGGATTATTGCTGCCGTGGCGAAAAAAGTACCTATAAGGTGGTTGTTGGCAGGAGCAAAACCGTTCAGGGGCCTTATGTAGATGCAGCCGGTAAATCACTTAACGATGGTGGCGGCACACTGGTAATAGAGGGCAATAAAAACTGGGCAGGGGCAGGGCATAACAGTACCTACACCTTTAATGGTAAAGACTATTTTGTTTTTCATGCCTATGATAATGCCAAAAAAGGGGCACCCAAACTTAAAATTAAAGAAATTAAATGGGAAAATGGCTGGCCTAAGGTAACACCTCTGGATTAGCCTTTTCCTGCATAAATAGTAAATACATACCACAATGAAATTTAAAAGTATAAGCCTTTTACTGTTAGCCGTTGCAACCACCGGCTATGCACAAACTAAAAAAACTGCGCCCACTAATGTGTCGCAAACCCCGGCACAGCAAACCGTGCTTATTTCGGGTTACCCAATACAGCCTGTAGAAATTAGCAACGTAAAAGTTACCGATGATTTCTGGCTGCCCATAATAAAAAGGGTTCAGGAAAAAACCATAGAATATGCGATTGTAAAATGCAGTGAAGAGGGGCGTTTCGAAAACTTCCTGATTGCCGGCGGCGTTAAGCAAGGCACGGTAAAGGGTGTAATGCCTTTTGATGATTCTGATGTTTACAAGATCATCGAGGGTGCATCGAACTCATTAATAAGCTCTCCCGATAAAAAGCTGGAGGTGCTGTTAGATTCGCTTATAAGCATCGTAAAAATAGGCCAGGAAAAAGACGGATATCTAACCACATGGCGTACCATTAATCCGGCAAAGCCACCTGCAGACTGGGTTAAGGTAGATAAAGGCGTGCGTTGGGAGTATATGAATATGAGTCACGAAGAGTACAATGCCGGCCACATGTACGAGGCTGCTGCGGTACACTTTAAAGCTACAGGAAAACGCAACTTTTTAGACATTGCCCTAAAAAATGCCGACCTGTTTGTGAAAACCTTTGGCGATGGCAAAGACCAGATTCATGCAGTACCGGGGCACCAAATTATAGAAACCGGACTTATTAAGCTTTACGAAATTACCGGTAAAGAAGACTACCTTAAGCTTGCCAAATACTTTTTAGACCACAGGGGCGATCCATCTAAAAAAGAAAATTATGGTGCGTATGCACAAGACCATAAGCCGGTTATACAACAGGATGAGGTGGTAGGCCATGCCGTTCGTGCCGTATACATGTATGCCGGTATGACCGACATTGCTGCTATTTACAAGGATGCTGCCTACCGTGCTGCGGTAGACAAGCTTTGGAACAACATGGTAGAAAAGAAAACCTATATTACCGGTGGTATTGGTGCTAAACACGATGGAGAGGCTTTCGGCGCTAATTATGAGCTGCCTAACCTTACCGCCTATAACGAAACCTGTGCTGCCATTGGCAGTGTGTACTGGAACAACCGCCTTTTTAACCTTACGGGAGATGTTAAGTACAACGACCTTTTGGAGCGCACCATGTATAACGGTTTAATTTCGGGTATATCATTAGCCGGTACAGAGTTCTTTTACCCTAATGCGCTGGAGGCCGATGGTAAATTCCTTTTCAACCGTGGGGCATGCACCCGCCAGGGCTGGTTTGACTGTTCTTGCTGCCCAACCAACTTAATACGTTTTATTCCGGCCATACCGGGGCTTATTTATGCGCATCAAAAAAATACACTGTACGTAAACTTATACATGTCTAACACAGCCGATGTTGTTTTAGACAGTGGTAAACTTAAAGTATCTCAGGAAACGGCCTACCCGTGGAATGGTAAGGTAAAGCTATCGGTTAACCCGGAAAAAGAAGGCAGCTTTATTGTAAAAATGCGCGTACCGGGCTGGGCACGTAACGAGGTTATGCCGGGCGGATTGTATTCGTACAAAAACGCCGCACCTGCTGCACCAACATTATCTATTAACGGTAAAAAAGTAGCCGCTACCATTAAGGAGGGTTATTTTGTAATAGACCGTACCTGGAAGAAAAATGATGTTGTTGAGGTTAACTTCCCAATGGAAGTTAGGGAGGTGGCAGCCAGCGATAAAATTGCCGATGACAAAGGCAAAGTATCGTTAGAATACGGTCCGCTTGTATATGCTGTTGAAGAAATAGACAATGCCAAAACCTTTGGCGATATCAGTATTACTAAAAATACATCATTTAAAGTAACGCACAGGCCAGAGCTTTTAAAAGGCATTTATACTATAGAGGGTACATCTGGCAAGAGCAAATTTACTGCCGTGCCTTACTACTCATGGTCTAACCGTGGTATAGGTAAAATGGAGGTATGGATACCTGTTGCATCAAAATAAAAAGAAGAAAGAATTATAATACAACCCAATTAAATGAAGACAAATTTTTTAAAAAGCACAGCCCTTACGCTTGCCCTTGCAGGTACGGCGCTTTGCAACGCACAACAACACAAATTAACATTAGACCTTGCCGATACCGGCGTTAAGATTCAGCCCACCATGTACGGTATCTTTTTTGAAGATATTAATTTTGGTGCCGATGGTGGCTTGTATGCCGAGTTGGTTAAAAACCGCTCGTTTGAGTTTGAAGCTCCCCTTATGGGATGGGAACAACCCAACAGCGACAAGCACAAGCTTAACGATAAATCAGGCTTTGCTACCATTATAACCAACAACAAAGAGGGCAACAAAAACTTTTGCCGTGTTGAGGTAAAAGATGCCGGCGGGTACACACTAATAAATGAAGGTTTTAGAGGCATCGGTGTAAAGGCTAACGATACCTACAATCTATCCATTATGGCGGCCAACCAGGAGGGTAACATCTCTAAAATAAAATTCCAGTTTATAGATGCCAACGGTGCTGTGGTGGGCGAGACTTCGGTAAGCCCATCATCTAAAGAATGGAAAAAATATACCGCTCAGCTAAAAGCTACAAAAACAGAAGCTAAAGCCAAACTTAAAATTACGTTTGAAGGCAAAGGTACCATCAATATAGATATGGTTTCTATCTTCCCGCAGGATACCTGGAAAAACAGGCCAAGCGGTTTAAGAAAAGACCTTGTTCAGAAATTATACGACCTTAACCCGGGCTTCCTTCGTTTTCCGGGGGGCTGTATTGTAGAGGGCCGCGTGCTGGAGCAACGCTACCAGTGGAAAAAAACAGTTGGTGCTGTAGAAGACCGGGAAACACTTATTAACCGTTGGAATACCGAGTTTGCCCACAAGCCAACCCCTGATTATTTCCAGTCGTTTGGTTTAGGCTTCTTTGAGTATTTTCAGTTGGCCGAAGATATTGGTGCCGAGCCATTACCTATTTTAAGCTGTGGTATTGCCTGCCAGTTTAATACCGGCGAGCTTGTGCCTCTGGCAGAGCTTGACCCTTACGTTCAGGATGCGTTAGACCTTATTGAGTTTGCTAATGGCAGCGCTTCTACCAAATGGGGTAAGCTGCGTACCGATATGGGCCATCCGCAACCCTTTAACCTTAAATTTATAGGTGTGGGTAACGAGCAGTGGGGCCCTGATTACATTGCACGCTATAAAGTGTTCGAAAAAGCCATCCATGCTAAATACCCAACAATTAAAATTGTTTCGGGTAGCGGGCCTTTCCCTGATGGTGATTATTTTGACTATGGCTGGAAACAACTTAAAGAGCTGAATGCCCAAATTGTAGACGAGCATTACTACAACAGCCCAACCTGGTTTAAAGACAACGCTACGCGTTATGACAAATACGATCGCAAAGGCCCTAAAGTTTTTGCCGGAGAATACGCTGCACAAAGTAAAGACATTGCCAGTGCCGAGAACAAAAATACATGGGATTGCGCCCTTGCCGAAGCTGCATTTATGACCGGCCTTGAGCGTAATGCTGAGGTAGTACACATGACGAGCTATGCGCCACTTTTTGCCCACGCCGATGGCTGGCAGTGGACTCCCGACCTTATATGGTTCAACAATCTTCAAAGTTATGCTACGCCAAATTATTACGTTCAGAAGTTATATGGTAACAATGCAGGTACCGATTTAGTTGCCATTACCGAAGGTGGTAAAGCCATTACCGGTCAAAACGGACTTTTTGCAACTGCTGTAACCGATAAAAACACCAAAGAGGTTATTATTAAAGTAGTTAACACTACCGATAAAGCCCAACAGACAGACATTAGCGTTAAAGGTAAAAAACTGGCTGCAAGCGGTACGCTGATAACTTTAAAGAACGATAACCTAAAATCAGAGAATAATTTTCAGACCGAAACAGTGGCTCCAAAAGAGAGCACTTTTAAATTAAGTGGCGGTAAAATTAATGTAGATGTTCCTGCTTACTCTTTTGTGGTTATAAAAGTTAAGATGTAATAAAAATAACAAGTGTAAAAAATACATTTATTAAAATTTGTAATTATATTTGTCGCACATAACGCAATCGGTTGCAAGGGGGTAATAACAATTATCGTTCAGGCAATTGATCTAAATAGATAAACACCATGAAAAAATATGTAATAGGTCTGGACTATGGTACAGATTCGGTACGTGCAGTACTTATAGATACAGAGAACGGTGCAGAGCTGGCCTCTGAAGTGCACATGTATGCACGCTGGAAAAAAGGTATGTACTGCGATGCGCAGGCCAACCGTTTCAGGCAGCATCCGTTAGACCATATAGAAGGCTTAGAAAATACTATAAAAGCTATAGTTAGCACCAGCGAGGTTAATCCGGCATCGGTAGTGGGTATTTGTATTGATACCACGGGTTCGTCGCCCATTCCAGTTGCTCAGGATGGTACGCCACTTGCCCTGGTTAAAGGTTTTGAAGAAAACCCTAACGCTATGATGGTATTGTGGAAAGACCATACCTCTATAAAAGAAGCCAACGAAATTAACCAGCTTGCGGCCTCGTGGGGTGGCGAAGATTTTACCAAATTTGAAGGCGGTATCTATTCGTCTGAATGGTTCTGGGCAAAGATACTTCACATTGTAAGGGAAGATGAAGCGGTTAAAAATGCAGCACATACCTGGATGGAGCACTGCGACCTAATGACGTATTTGCTTATAGACAACGCCGATTTAAAATCGTTTAAACGCAGCCGTTGTGCAGCAGGGCATAAAGCCATGTGGCACGAAAGCTGGAATGGCCTTCCGGCAGAAGAATTCCTTTCGCAACTGCACCCATACCTTGCTACACTTCGTAACAATTTGTATGATGAAACCTATACATCAGATGTTGTTGCGGGTAACCTTAATGCCGAATGGGCTGCTAAATTAGGTCTTACAACCGATACTGTTATTGCTGTGGGCACATTTGATGCACACTCCGGTGCAGTAGGGGCTAAGGTAGATGAGAACGTGTTGGTACGTATTATGGGTACATCAACATGCGATATCATGATATCTCCGTCAGAGATCATCGGTACCAATACCGTTAAAGGTATTTGCGGGCAGGTAGACGGTTCGGTTATTCCGGGGCTTATTGGCCTTGAGGCCGGGCAATCGGCCTTTGGCGATGTACTGGCCTGGTTTAAAGACATACTTTCGTGGCCAATAGACAACCTTGTAATGAAATCGGCCATCTTAACCGACGACCAGAAACAAAAATTACAGGTAGAGATAGATAATAATTTTATACGTACGCTTACTGCCCAGGCAGAAAATATTCCGTTGTCAGAGGCTATTCCTGTGGCGTTAGACTGGGTTAATGGCCGCCGTACCCCCGATGCCAACCAGGAACTAAAAAGTGCTATGACGGGACTTTCGTTAGGTACAAAAGCACCGCATATTTTCAAAGCTTTGGTTAATGCCATTTGTTTTGGCTCTAAAATGATCGTTGATCGTTTTGAAGCCGAGGGCGTTAAAATAAACAGTGTTATTGGTATTGGCGGTGTGGCACGTAAGTCGCCATTTATTATGCAAACGCTTGCCAACGTACTGGATATGCCAATTAAAGTGGCCGAGTCAGACCAGGCTCCGGCATTGGGTGCAGCTATTTATGCGGCTGTTGCTGCCGGTGTTTACAGCAATGTAATAGAAGCCAGCAAAGTAATGGGCAGCGATTTTGAGGCAGAGTACTTCCCTCAGGCAGACCAGGTAGTTAAATACGAAACGCTATTGCAATCGTACAAAGATTTAGGCAACTTTGTAGAAACCGCAATAAAATCTAAAAATTATGAGTTCCAGCTATAAAGATCTAAAACAGGAGTGTTATGAGGCCAACATGCAGTTAGACGCATTAAAGCTGGTAATTTACACTTTTGGAAACGTAAGCGCTGTAGACAGGGCAAGGGGCGTTTTCGCCATTAAGCCCAGTGGCGTTCCGTACGACATTTTAAAACCCGAAGATATTGTTATACTTGATTTTGATAATAACATTATAGAAGGCACTATGCGTCCGTCGTCCGACACTAAAACGCATGCCTATCTTTACAAACACTGGGAAGACATTGGCGGTATTGCCCACACGCATGCAACGTATTCGGTGGCATGGGCGCAGTCGCAACGCGATATCCCGATATTTGGTACTACGCATGCCGACCATCTTACGGCAGATATACCATGCGCACCACCAATGGCCGATGATTTAATACAGGGCAATTATGAGCACAATACCGGCATCCAGATACTGGATTGCTTTAAAGACAAAGGCTTATCGTATAAAGAAGTAGAAATGGTACTGCTGGGTAACCACGGGCCGTTTACATGGGGTAAAAATGCTGCCAAGGCGGTTTACAACAGTAAAGTGCTTGAGGCTGTTGCCGAAATGGCTTACCTAACGCTGCAAATAAACCCTGCCGCGCCAAGGCTTAAAGACTCATTAATTAAAAAGCATTACGACCGCAAACACGGTAAAGATTCGTACTACGGGCAAAGCTAATTGTACATATTTTTGCTGATATTGCAGTAAAGAATGCAAACCAACCAAACTAAAATTATGAAAAAAATAAAAATAGGTATTTGTCTTTTGATGTGCAGTGCATTGCTTTTCAGTTGCAAAACCGATAAAAAAGAAGAGACAATGCCCGAAACTACAGAGCAGCAAGCCAAAAAATCAGGAATTATAAAAGCAGATTACGGTACAACGCCCGATGGTGCCAAGATTGAAAAATATACCCTTACTAACGAGAAGGGTATGAAGATGGAAGTAATTACCCTTGGCGGTATTATAACCTCTTTAACCGCTCCTGATAAAGACGGTAAGTATGAAGATATTGTTTTGGGTTATGCAAAAAAAGAAGATTATTTTAATGGTAACCCTTACTTTTTTGGTGCTGCCATTGGCCGCTACGGTAACCGTATTGCCAAAGGCAAATTTTCTTTAGATGGTAAACAGTACCAATTAACTGTTAACGATGGGCCTAACTCGCTTCACGGGGGTAAAGGTTTTGATAAAAGGATATTTACAGCCGAAGAGGTTGCAGGTGCCAACCCAACAATTAGGCTAACGTATACCGCTAAAGATGGCGAAGAGGGCTACCCCGGTAACCTTAAAACTATTGTTACGTACACGCTTACTAACGATAATGCTTTAGAAATTGATTATGAAGCTGTAACAGATAAGAAAACAGTTGTGAATTTAACACAGCACTCGTACTTTAACCTTTCGGGGGCCGGTAAAACAATCTTAGACCATGAGTTACAGCTTAATGCCGACAGGATGCTGCCGGTAGATGCTACACTTATACCTACAGGCGAACTTAAACCTGTTGCAGGCACGCCGTTTGATTTTACGACTGCTAAACAAGTTGGTAAAGATATTAATGCTACCGATGACCAGCTTAAAAAAGGCGGTGGTTACGATCATTGTTGGGTATTTACCGATAACAATACTAAAGACCTTCGCCACGTAGGCAGCCTGTATCATAAAACATCGGGCCGTTACATGGAAGTGTACACTACAGAGCCCGCCATACAGTTTTACAGCGGTAACTTTATAGATGGCACCAAAGACAGCAAAACAGGTGGCAAGTACGAAAAACGCAGCGGATTGTGCCTGGAAACACAGCACTATCCGGATGCACCAAACCAGCCAAAATTCCCTACCACGGTGTTAAGCCCGGGAGAAAAATATACATCTAAAACAACCTATAAATTCTCTGTAAAATAAGGGTTAAGGGTAATAAAAGCATTTAACGTTAAATACTAAATTTGGGTAATATTATTTTGGGTTAATACTATTACATTGGGTTAGTTTAGTTATTTATTTCTAATGAAAAAGGCCGTTTCTTTCGAAACGGCCTTTTGTATTTTGATCAGATATCAGATTGGGAGACGCATGCAATGCGTCTCTACAGAGCTGCGGAGGAGCGCCATATCTATAGCGAGGATATTGGTATGCATAAAAAAAGAGCTCCGGATGAGCAGCATATAATTATATGCCGCTCCCCCGGAGCTCTAAAAACTTCTCGCCTATATTTTTCTATAAATATAACGCTCCTCAGGATCTGTATATCCTATGCAGATTTAATTGTTATCAAACTAAAACTTCATTACAAATCCGCCGTAAGGCTTTAGTTTAATGGTAGTCTTGCCGGGCTTAACCGTAGTTTTGTCAAACAGGGCGGTGGCGCCATCGGTAATCATATAACCGTCTTTTTTAATAAAGCTAAGGTCTATGGCAATGTCTTTAGCTTTGTTCTCGCCATTAATACCGGTAATAAACCAAACGTTGCCTTTGCGGCGTGCCATAACTACATCTTTACCAGGAAAGCCCGCCAATAGCTTAGATTCGTCCCAATTGGTATGAATGTCCTGTAGGTAGGTTTTTACATAATCGGGCATTTTAGCCATTCCCTGGGGTATCTCGGCCAAGTGCTGAATACCTGACAGGAATAATGTAGGCAAAGCCAGCTCAAAAGCACTGGTAGACCTCCTGTTAATGTTTGGTATGGTATCTAATGCCATAGGTGTAAAATCCATAGGCTCGTACAGGTTGCGGGTAAACGGCAGCATTGCGCAATGCGCAGGAGCCTGGTCGGCTACATTTTGCTCGAAAGATATAAACTCAAAACCTTTAATGGCCTCGGCCGTCATAAGGTTAGGGTAGGTGCGTTGCCAGCCACGCGGCAATGTAGCACCGTGAAAGTTAATCAGTATCTGGTTCTTTAAAGCCGAATCTAATATATCATGGTAGTAAGCAATCATCGATTGGCCATCGCCACCAAAAAAGTCGACTTTTACACCTGCAATGCCCCAATCGTGCAATTTTTTAAACTCGGCATCGCGGCTTTCTTTGGTTAGGAATTTATCTTTAGGGGTATACTTAACCGTATTCCAGCTACCGGCAGAATTGTACCACAAAATAAGCTTAACATTCTTGCCTTTGGCATAAGCAATCAGCTCTTTAACTTTAGGTTCGCCAATGCGTGTATCCCAACCGGCATCAATTAGGCAGTACGGCCATTTCATGTCGGCTGCATAATCAATAAACTCTTTGGTAGTGTTGTAGTTAACCGAATCATCTTTTAAAATAGCCCAGCTCCACGATGCAATACCGGGGTTAATGTAAGCGGTATCGTTACTAACGGCCTTATCGGCAAGGTCAGTCCCTAAAGTACTGTTGGTAACGGTTGCCAGGTCGCCAATAGCCACAATGCGCCACGGAGTTTCCCAAGGCAACTTAGCTTCAGGGTTAAGGGCAGCGCCCTCTGCAAATACCTCTTTAGGCTGTGCAAAAACCACCTTCATACCTTTGGCAGCATCATCATAAGCAAGGTGGGTGCCGCAATACGTTCGGCCCAAACCGGTTTCGGAAACTGCTATCCAAGTATCGCCTTCCTTAAACAAAGCAGGATACACCCAGCCTTCGCCAATAGGCGATTTTGCGCTTACCGGCACATCCATCTGGTAATATTCTTCATAGCCGGGGTTACACTGCTCCCAACCCGATTTTGCTTTGCTCATGGGTTGCAACCAGGCCTTCGCCGAAGGCTTAAAATTATAGGCTGTTTTTTCTTCGGTAATGTATTTTACATCATCCGATTTTTCGGGGAATTTATATTTAAAGGCAAAACCATCATTAGACACATTAAAAATAACGTCGAGCTTTTTGCCGTTCTTGTTTTCAAGGTGCAGCGTTTTCTGGTTGGCTTTATAGGTAACCTCTTTCTTTTTACCGTGCAACAGGCTATACGAATCAGATATCTTTTCTTCATCAGATACAGAGGCTACACTCAGGTTCTCAAAAAAGTTCTCGTCTTTCCTCACAAGGCCAATCATAGACGTATCTATAACTACCTCTTTATTGCGTTTTACAACATAATAAGCCTGTTGTTTTTTGGTAACACCAAAGTCTACCGTAAGTTTTCCATCGGGGCTGGACACATTATCTGCCGTCTTGCTGTTGGAAGACGAGCAGGCAGCAAGGGCAATAAGCAATGCCCCGCAAAAATAATTCTTCATCATTTATAAGTGTTTAAATTACATTTATAAAAATACAAAAAAACGTTTGCGAAACAACAAATTGCTGAATTTTATGAAATAAATTAGGATAAAGTACTTTTTGTGTATGAATTTGATAGCTAAATTTTAGCCCTTGTAGAAAGTATTACTACAAACAATGCCATTACAGCCAGGAATAAAAAAGATATTTTAAGAGAGCTGGCTTCGGCAAGAAAACCAATAACAGGCGGGCCCACTAAAAATCCTACGAAGCTTATTGTAGATACTGCCGCAATAGCCGGGCCGGGCAGCATAGTAGTGCTTCTGCCTGCCGCGCTGTACACCATTGGCACTACCGATGATATACCTGCACCCACCAGCATAAAGCCTATAAGCGCCGGTACAAAGGTGGGGAAAATTACTACTACAAGCAATCCGGCGGTGCTTAGTGCACCACTAACCTGTAGCGTAGTCTTTAGGCCGAAACGGTGCGAGAACCAGTCGGCTACAAAGCGGCCAGCCGCCATAAAGCACATGCCGGCGGTATAGCCTGCGCCAATAAGGGCTTCTTCGGTCTGCACCACTTTCTTAAGATAAATAACGCTCCAGTCGAACATTGCACCCTCTACCACCATAGAGCAAAAGGCAATCAGCCCCAGCGAAATAAGCGATTTATCGGGCATAACAAACCCAGATCCCTCGCTTTTAACAGGGCTGCGGTCGTTATGTAAAAAGTTCCAGCAAATAACTATGGTGGCAATAATTATAACGGCAATAATAATAAAGTGGGTTTGGGGTACAACACCCTGTGCTATCATTAAAGTACCAACGCCGGCACCAAGAAAACCAGCCAGGCTCCACAGCCCATGAAAAGACGCCATAATGGGTTTTGTGTACATAACCTCGGTAGCAACCGCCTGCGTATTGACCGATATGTTTACCGCGTTACTCGCTAATCCGTAAACTGTCAGGCAGGCAACCAGTACAAAGGTAGTATCTGCATAGCCCAGGCTAACCAAAGCCAAAGCATACAGCGTTAACGCGATAGCCAGTACTTTACGGCTGCCCATTTTTGTAACCGCCCAACCCGATATGGGTAACGACAGCATTAGCCCCACGGGTAATGCAAAAAGCACCCCGCCCAACTGCGCATCAGATAAGGATAGTTTTTGCTGTATGGTAGCTATGCGCGATGCCCAGCTTGCAAAACACAAACCGGCCATAAAAAACATGGCGGCAACAGCAATACGAAATGTTTTAGGGGAGTGGCTCATTGGTAAACGTAATTGGTAGGGCAAATATATATTAATAAGTGTATTTGTAACAATTATTTAATGGTTCATTGCCTTGTTTTGAAGCAAAAAAAATATAAACTGTTATTATTATCTGCTAAGTTTAGTGGGATAATTTAATTTATATAATAATTTTTAGAACGTAAATCAAACAATCTTATATTTTTTTTGCCGATTGCTTGTATATGTCAAAAAATTAGTGTTATTTCGACACTTATTAAA
The DNA here is from genome assembly GCF_000422725.1 of Flavobacterium subsaxonicum WB 4.1-42 = DSM 21790. Classification (GTDB taxonomy): domain Bacteria; phylum Bacteroidota; class Bacteroidia; order Flavobacteriales; family Flavobacteriaceae; genus Flavobacterium; species Flavobacterium subsaxonicum. Next base: position 215,933 of record NZ_AUGP01000017.1, on the reverse strand, counting down.
TTTTGATTTCTTTAACGTTCTGATTAAGCAAATTAGCATCGGCTAAGGGAGTCGCAAACACAAACAATCCTTTTTTAATTACATATTATGATAAATTTAAAAACATTTGAAGTTTGGTTTATAACAGGAAGCCAGCATTTATATGGCGAAGAAACTTTAAATCTGGTTGCAGAACATTCTAAAGCAATTGCTGCCGGCATAGATGCCGCAGGGCAAATACCCGTACGCGTGGTTTACAAGCCTACAGTAAAAACTACACAAGAAATATACGATACCTTAGTAGCAGCAAATACTGCCGAAAACGTAATTGGGGTAATTACCTGGATGCATACATTTTCGCCTGCTAAGATGTGGATTCGCGGGCTTAGCGTTTTAAACAAACCGTTATTGCACCTGCACACACAATATAACCGCGACATACCGTGGAGCTCTATAGATATGGACTTTATGAACCTTAACCAAAGCGCACACGGCGACAGGGAGTTTGGTTTTATGGTATCGCGCATGCGTAAAAACCGCAAGGTAGTTGTTGGCCACTGGCAGGATCCTGAGGCTTTGGCCGAGATAGGCGCATGGACAAGGGCTGCGGCAGGATGGTACGACTGGCAGGGTGCTAAATTTGCACGTTTTGGCGATAATATGCGTTTTGTTGCCGTTACTGATGGCGATAAAGTAGAGGCCGAACTTAAATTCGGGTTTTCTGTAAACAGTTATGGTATAGGCGATCTTGTGGCTTTAATTGAGCAGGTTTCCGCAAACGATATCGATAAATTGGTGGCAGAATACCAGGAATTATATACAATGACAGATGACCTTAAGCCGGGTGGCGAAAGGCATTCATCGGTATACGAAGCTGCAAGGATAGAAATCGCGCTTCGTAAATTTTTAGTAGACGGTGGCTTTAAAGGCTTCTCTGATACTTTTGAAGACCTGCATGGTATGGTACAATTACCGGGCCTTGCCGTACAGCGCCTATTGGCCGATGGCTACGGCTTTGCCGGTGAGGGCGACTGGAAAACAGCTGCTTTGGTGCGTGCATTTAAAGTAATGGGCAGTGGCCTTGAAGGCGGTAACGGCTTTATGGAAGACTATACCTATCATTTTGCTCCGGATAATTCGTTAGTATTAGGTTCGCACATGCTGGAAATAGATGCATCGCTTGCAAGCACTAAGCCATCGTTAGAGGTTCACCCATTGGGTATTGGCGGCAAGGCAGATCCTGCAAGGCTGGTATTTAATGTTGCCGGTGGTGCTGCGCTAAACGCTTCTATTGTAGATATGGGCAACCGTTTCAGGATGATCGTTAACGAGGTTGAGGCCGTAGAGCCGTTGGAAGAACTTCCTAACCTGCCGGTTGCACGTGTACTTTGGAAACCGTTACCGGATATGAAAACAGGTTGTGCCGCATGGATCTATGCCGGTGGTGCACACCACACAGCTTACAGCCAGAACCTTTCGGCAGAGCTGATACAGGACTTTACAGATATGGCAGGAATCGAATTTTTGCGTATAGGTAAAGATACTAAACTGGACCAGTTTAGAAACGAGATTAGATGGAACGACGCTGCTTATAAATTATAGAGTGCTGCTTTAAGCACTGCTAACCAAACCAAACTAAATTATGGGCAAGTTTTCTACCATCGATTATGTAATTTTTATTGTGTACTTTTTCCTGGTATCCGGCTACGGGTACTGGATCTATAAAAGCAAAAAGAAGAAAGAAGGAGAGGTATCCGATTCTAAAGACTTCTTTTTAGCCGAGGGCTCTCTTACATGGTGGGCCATCGGGGCATCGCTAATAGCGAGTAACATTTCTGCAGAACAGTTCATCGGCATGAGCGGTAACGGTTTTGTTGTGGGTGTGGCTGTTGCCGCTTACGAGTGGATAGCTGCCATAGCACTTATTATTGTGGCCGTATGGTTTATACCGGTGTATCTTAAAAACAGGATATTTACCATGCCACAGTTTTTAGAAACACGTTACAACCAGACTACCAGCCTTATTATGTCTATATTCTGGCTGTTTTTATATGTGTTTGTTAACCTTACATCTATACTTTATTTGGGTGCTAAGGCAATATCTGCAATGGCAGGGCCTGAGCATTTTCATGCTATTGTAATAGCAATGGCTGTTTTCTCGTTGGTAATTACCCTTGGCGGGATGAAAGTAATAGGCTTTACCGATGTTATACAGGTAGTAGTACTTGTAATAGGAGGCCTTGCAACCACTTACATAGCACTAACACTGGTAAGCGAGCATTTTGGACTTGGCAGCAATGCTCTTGCAGGTTTTAGTAAAATGATGGAAGACGCGCCGGACCACTTTAAGCTTATGGCTGAAAAACCGGGTCCGGGGGCTACACAGGCCGACGTAAATAAATACCTTATGTTACCCGGCATTGCCATGTATTTTGCAGGTATCTGGATTGTTAACCTTAATTACTGGGGCTGTAACCAGTACATTACACAGCGTGCGTTGGGTGCCGACCTAAAAACGGCGCGTACTGGTATTTTATTTGCAGGATTAATGAAACTTGCCATGCCGGTTATTGTAATGCTTCCGGGTATTGCAGCGTACGTATTGTATAAAAACGGAGCCCTTCAAACCGAAATGGGTGTGGGCGATGCTTTTAACTCAGATAATGCTTACTCGGCAATCCTGGGTTTTTTGCCAACGGGCCTAAAAGGGCTATCGGTAGCAGCATTAACAGCGGCTATTGTGGCGTCGCTTGCGGGTAAAGCAAATAGTATATCAACTATTTTTACCCTTGATATTTACAAAAGGTACATAAACAAAGATGCCGAAGAAAAGAAAATGGTTGTTGTAGGGCGCTTTGCTATACTTGCCGCCATTATCTTCTCGGTAGTACTAACCTGGAACGATGCTCTTGATATAGGGGGCGAAGGTGGTTTTACCTTCATACAAAAATATACCGGCTTCTTTAGCCCGGGTGTATTTGCAGTGTTCCTGTTAGGTATGTTCTGGAAACGTACTACAGGTGCGGCAGCGGTAACAGGTGTTGTAATGGGTGTTGTACTTTCGGTTTTCTTTAATGATTATGCCGTTAAGGTATTTGGCCCTGAAACATGGTTATGGACAGGTTATTTAAACAAAGCAGGTGTTTACGAAATTCCGTTCCTTATAAATATGGGCTGGGCGTTTGTGTTTACCTTACTGCTTATGATAGTTATAAGCCTTGCCGGACCTAAAATAAATCCAAAAGCTTTTAAACTGGACACTACCATGTTTAAAGTAGCACCATCAACACTGGCACTTATAGTGGTAACACTGCTTTGTGTAGCAGGCCTTTACATTACATTCTGGTAAAAAACAAAAAGAAGAAAGAATATGAAATTTTTTATTGACACTGCAAACCTTGCACAAATTAGGGATGCCCACGATATGGGCGTTCTTGATGGTGTTACCACAAACCCCTCGCTAATGGCAAAAGAGGGCATTACGGGTAAAAACAATATATTAAAACACTATGTAGATATTTGTAATATTACCGATGGCGATGTGAGTGCCGAGGTTATTGCTACTACATTTGATGAAATGGTGGCCGAAGGCGAAGAGCTTGCCGCACTGCACGAGCGCATTGTGGTAAAGCTCCCCATGATTAAAGATGGCGTTAAGGCGGCTAAATATTTTTCTGAAAAAGGTATTAAAACCAACGTTACTTTAGTGTTCTCTGCCGGGCAGGCATTGCTTGCCGCCAAAGCAGGGGCTACCTATGTATCGCCATTTATTGGCCGTTTAGATGATGTATCTACCGATGGCTTACAGCTTATCGAAGACATTCGCCTTATTTACGATAACTACGGTTATGAGACCGAGATATTAGCAGCATCGGTACGCCATACCATGCACATTGTAAACTGTGCCAAGCTGGGGGCCGATGTTATTACAGGCCCGCTTAGCGCAATAGAATCTTTATTAAAACACCCGCTTACAGATAATGGACTGGCCCAGTTTTTAGCCGACCATAATAAGGCAGCGGCTGCAGCAACAGTATAATTATGAAACACGATATAGCACAATTAGAGCGTGTAGCCTCTCAGGTTCGCCGCGATGTTGTTAGAATGGTACACGGCTGCCAGAGTGGCCACCCCGGAGGTTCTTTAGGGTGCGCCGATTTTTTAGTGGCTCTGTATTTTGAAGCCATGAACCGCAAAGAGGGTTTTGATATGAACGGGGTGGGCGAAGATTTGTTCTTCCTTTCCAACGGGCATATTTCTCCGGTATTTTACAGCGTACTGGCACACTCAGGTTATTTTGATCCTAAAGAGCTGGCAACCTTCCGTAAACTGGAGTCGAGGTTACAGGGCCACCCTACAACGCACGAGCATCTTCCGGGTGTGCGCATTGCATCAGGGTCTCTTGGGCAGGGCATGAGCGTTGCCATTGGTGCGGCACTTACTAAAAAGCTAAACGGCGATAAATCTATAGTATATACGCTTCATGGCGATGGCGAATTGCAGGAAGGCCAGATTTGGGAAGCCGCAATGTTTGCCCCGCACAATAAGGTAGATAACCTTATTTGCACGGTAGATTATAACGGCCAGCAGATAGATGGCCCTACAAGCCAGGTACTTTCTTTGGGCGACCTTAAAGCTAAATTTGTGGCTTTTGGATGGACGGTTTTAGAAGGTGAAGGCAACGATATGGCAAAAGTAGTAGAGGTACTGGCCGAGGCAAAAGCCCTTACAGGCAAAGGCACCCCGATTATGATATTGCTTAAAACCGGAATGGGCCACGGCGTAGACTATATGATGGGCAGCCACAAATGGCACGGCGCAGCACCAAACGACGCGCAATTGGCTTTGGCATTGGCACAACTTGAAGAAACGCTGGGAGATTATTAATTTTTAGATTGAAGATTTGAAATTGAAAGATTTAAAGATTCAGCAACTGTAGCAACAGTGGGATTTTTCAATTTTCAATTTCAAATTTTAAATAGAACAAAATGAAAAAATATACATATACAGAAAAAAAAGATACCCGATCGGGTTTTGGCGACGGGCTTTTAGAAGCCGGTAAACGCAACCCCGATGTGGTGGCGCTTTGTGCCGACCTTGTGGCGTCGCTTAAAATGCAGGATTTTATAAATGCGTTTCCAGAGCGTTTTGTACAGGTAGGCATAGCCGAGGCCAACATGATTGGCATTGCTGCGGGTATGACTATTGGTGGCAAGATACCGTTTACGGGTACGTTTGCCAACTTTTCTACAGGCAGGGTGTACGATCAGATTCGCCAGAGTGTGGCGTATTCTGACAAGAATGTAAAAATATGTGCCTCGCACGCCGGGCTTACCCTTGGCGAAGATGGTGCTACCCACCAGATACTTGAAGATATTGGCCTTATGAAAATGCTTCCGGGCATGACGGTTATCAATACCTGCGATTACAACCAGACCAAAGCGGCTACCATTGCTATTGCCGAGTATGAAGGTCCGGTTTACCTGCGCTTTGGCCGCCCGGTGCTACCCGTGTTTACCGATGCCGACCAGAAATTTGAAATAGGCAAAGCATGGATGGTTAACGAAGGTGCCGATGTAAGCATTTTTGCTACAGGGCATTTGGTTTGGGAAGCCATACAGGCCGGCGAAAAACTTGCCGAAGAAGGTATTGATGTAGAGATTATCAACATACATACCATAAAGCCATTAGATGCCGAGGCGGTATTAAAATCTGTAGCCAAAACAGGCTGCGTGGTTACTGCCGAAGAGCACAACAGGCTTGGTGGGTTGGGCGACAGTATTGCGCAACTGCTTTCTACCACTAACCCTACACCACAGGAATATGTGGCTGTAGATGATAGTTTTGGAGAAAGCGGCACACCGGCACAGCTTATGACAAAATATGGCCTTGATGCCGAGCATATTATTGCAGCGGTTAAAAAAGTTATAGCCCGCAAAAAGGCATAAAAATACAGTTTGGTTATTGTGATAAGATTCCCCTTCATGTGAGCTATTGAAGGGGAATTTTTATTTACTGTCGCTACTGTTTCGGCGGGTTAAAAAATAGCATATCAGCATGCCAATGCCCGGTAGTATAATGGCCTGTAGCCCGAAATTATTGGCGGCAAGTGCACCTGTAAAGCATCCGCCTAAAAAGCCGATAATGGCGTACAGTTGCTTTTTTAAACCGGCCATTACATCGGCATCCTTTAACCCTGATTTAAGCAGGCTGCCAAAATCTAATGATGCCTGGGTAACATTGCCCGTCATCATGGTGGTAGGCCCGTAAGTTTCTTTACCAAAAAGTTTCCCGAATGCGTTTTGCAATCCCATAGCAAAAACAATCATCATTACAATAGTGTAGGTAATAGTAACGCTGCCCGAAATATCGCAATAAAATGCTATGCATCCACACATCAATAACAACAGGCCCTCTAAAAGTAAGAGTATATGCTTGTTGGCTGTCTTGCCGGCTATCCACCCTCCGGTTATAATCGAAATTATAAACACCGGAAATGTTAGCAGCTTTATCCAGGAGTTTGCATCAAACCCTTTTGTAGCCTGGTAGGCAAACACTATAAAGTTGCCGGTAACGTGTGCCGAGAACACCGCATCGGCAGACACAAACGTAACCGTATCGCAATAGCCTGCCACGGCGGCTAAAAACAGTGTTACAAAGCCTATGTTGTTTTGTTGTTCCATTTTTTTAAAATTAGTAGTACTAACTATGTGTTAAGTAGTTTAATTAAGCAATTGGGTTTTGTTATCTTTAATAGTTATAATAACCTACCTTACTTTATGGATATATCTACCCAACTTTTCTGGCTTTTTACCATGGCATTGCCCATCGGTTGCATTGCCTGGACCGTTACCCACGAAGAAGTATTTAGAGAACCCCGCGAATATTGTGTTAATTGCAGCAAGAATGGTAAGACGTTGCTTAGGCGAAAATTCTTCTACCTTTTTACCTGCGAATACTGTTTTAGCCATTACGTTACGGTGGTATTTTTACTGTTTACAAAATTCCAATTGCTGTTGCCGGACTGGCGCGGTTACGCAATTGCAGGCTTTGCGCTTGTATTTGTCGCTAATTTTTATATGAGCATTTTTGCACTGTTGCGACAGGCTATTAAAAAAGAAAAAACCGAAATAGAAGTGTTACAAAAAGAGGTAGGCCAAGATTAGGCTACCTCTTTTTTGTTTTTTATACGCTAAAGCGAATTAGTTTTTCTGATAGCCGCCAAAGTAATTAACAGGGCTCCAGTCTGGTATAGCCTTAACCTGTGGTGCTGCAAACGCCCTGAAATCGGCATCGGCATATACCACTTTACCATTAACCACCGTAAGTTTCGATTCTATATTTAAGATGTTATCTTCTGCCGTAGCAAAATAATCATCAGATAATATGGCGAAATCGGCCAGGTAATTTTCTTTTAAGGCGCCCCTGTCTTTATCAAGGTTAATAAGCTGTGCGCTGCCCTGGGTAAAAAGTTTAAGGGCGGTGGTGCGGTCTACAATATTTTCGGGAGCCATGTATTGTAAGCCGCCCAGCGTTTTACCGGTAGTAAGCCAGTACAGGCCAACCCAAGGATTGTAGCTGGCTACACGTGTACCATCGGTACCCATGCCTACTTTAATGCCCATATCCATCATTTTTTTAAGCGGAACAGTATTGGCCGCAGCCGTTTTGCCGTAGCGTTTTATAAACGCCTCGCCCTGATAGGCCATCCTGTGTTGTATGGCAATACCGCCGTTTAAGGCTTTAATGCGTTGCAAATTCTCTGTAGAAACCGTTTCGGCGTGATCAAAAAACCACAGCAGGCCATTTAGCGGGTTTTCTTTATTAATGTCTTCTATCACATTTAAAAATCGTGTGATGCTCTCATTATAGGTAGCATGTATCCTAAAGGGCCACTTGTTTTTTATAAGTAGTGAAAGCACTGCCTTAAGTTGGCCTTCCATAGCGGGGCTAAGGTCGGGCCTTGGCTCATCAAAATTCTCAAAGTCGCCGGCGCTCATTACAAGGTTCTCGCCGCCGCCCTGCACATGGTATTCTAATTTAGGCAGTTTCCCAAATTTTTTAGTGTTATCCTGAGGCACATCGCAGCCATCGCCAATTTCTACGCTGCTAATCCATTTAGTGTAATCGGCCAGTTCGTTACCCGCTTTTTGAGCGAACAGGTAATAAGGCATCCTTACGGTAAGCTCGTTATTTTCGCAAAGCTTGCCGGTAACACCATAGTCATCCGGATAATTCTGAAAGCCACCACCTGCATCCATAATAGCAGTAACACCAAGGCGGTTCATTTCTGTCATAAACAATTTGGTAGAGTTTACCTTTTCTTCGGGGCTAAGCTCCGGCAGTTTAGACAGGGTAGAGTACAGTATAAAAGCATTAGGCTCTGCTATCAGCATGCCCGTTGGGTTGCCGTATATATCTTTCTCTATAAGCCCCCCGTTGGGATTGGGTGTATTGGCATCTAATTTTAGGGTAGCAATACCCGCTTTGTTTAAATAGGCATGGCCGTACAGGTGCAGTACAAAGGTGGGTACATCTCCGGTTGCCTGGTTTATCTCGTCCAGAGTAGGTAGCCTTTTTTCTTCGAACTGATAAGCATTCCAACCACCCACAACGCGTACCCACTGACCTTTTGGCGTTCTGGCAGCCTGTTCTTTAAGCATGGCTAATGCTCGTTTTAACGATTTTACACCATCCCAGCGCAGCTCTGTATTAAAAAAGCGGCCGCCACGGATAATATGCATGTGCGAATCGAACAACCCGGGAATGATAGTCTTGCCTTTGGCATCTATAACAGTTGTGTTCTTATTTTTAAGCTTTAGTATCTCGCTGTTTTTTCCGGTTTTAATAATCCTGCCATCGGCAACGGCAAGGGCTTCGGTAACGGTATTTTTATCGTCCAGCGTATGTATTTTTGCGTTGTGCACAATAAGTGTGGCAACGGTTTTGTTCTGCGCAAAGCTTACGGATGTAAACAACAGCAGCAGGCAGGTTATTTTGGTAAAAATTTTCATGATGGGTATTTTTAGGTTGAATTGCGATGTAAAAAATAAAGGCTGTGCCGTAAGCACAGCCTTGTAGTTACTCTTCTATAAACTTTAAAAGTTCGGTATTAAACTTTACCCTTTCTTCTACAAATAATTCGTGGCCGCTGTTTTCAAAACGCACCAGTCGCGAATTTTTAATGCTTTTCTGGGCGTTTTCTGCAATAGCAAAAGGCACAACATTATCTTTAGTACCGTGCAAAAACAACACGGGGATGGTTACTTTGCTTAATCCACTTCTTAAGTCGGTATCGCGTAAGGCAATAAGGCACTGGGTAACGGCATAAGGCGATGCCTCCATGCTCATATCATAAAACCATTTTCGGATACCGGGAGAAATAGAGGTGGCACTGGCGCCAAAAATTTTATCGAGGCCTTCGTATAATACGGTCCTGTCGGCTTTTAGCTGGCTTATCATACCGTCTATATTTTCTTTTTTAGGCCCGAACGAATAATCCGGCCTTTGGGTAAACAACGGTGTGGCACCACCAAAAAAGGCAAGTTTAGAAACGTGTGCAGCGTTATGGCGAATAACATAGTTAAGCACAATACCTCCACCCATAGAGTGGCCGCCTAAAGTGGCATCTTTAATATCGAGCTTATCGAGTACTACTTTAATATCATCGGCAAAAACATCGTAGTTGTATTTGCCATACGGCTTGCCCGACTGGCCAAAGCCCCTCATGGTTATGCCTATAACCCTGTAGCCTTTGTCTACCAGTTCCTGGTATTGATAATCGTACATGGCATCGCTAAAAGGCCATCCGGGAATAAGTACAACTACTTTTCCGTCGCCAACATCGGTAACGTGCAGCTTTACATTTTTTTCGACTTCGATAAATTCTTCCCTTCCGGCAGAAGCCGCCGAACGGTCGGCCGGCTTTTCTGCATTAGGAGGAGTGGTTGGCGCTTCTTGTTTATTACAGGCGTTTAGTAGCAGTAAGGTGCAAACTAATGCGGCTGTTTTTATATAATTAAGGTGTGTGGTTTTCATGCTGTTTGTCCTAATAAAAGGCAGGTTGGTTTTGTTATTTATTAGTGTTTTAGCATTTCGTGGCCGTATTGTACTCCAACACCGTAAGCACCACCGTATTTTTTAACAAGGTCGGTAACCGCTTTGTAGGTTTCCTGGCGAGCCCAGTCGCGTTGTAACTCTAAAAGGTATTGTAATGATGTAATAGGGTGGGCGCCTGCCTGTATCATCCTGGCAATTGCCATTTCGTGGGCTTCGGTAGATACATCGGCACTGGCATCGGCAATAAAATAAACCTCATAACCATCGTTAATGGCAGATAGGGCAGGGCCAACTATACAAACGCTTGTCCATAAACCGCCCAATACAATTTTCTTTTTGCCTTTGCCAACAATAGCTTTGTAGGCATTTGCATCTTCCCAAGTATTCATGCTGGTACGGTCGATGTAATTAGAGGTTTTTTGAGGGTAAAATTCTTCAACTTCCCTAAATACCGGACCACTGAACGATTTTTCTGCAACGGTAGTTACAATGGTTGGTACATTAAAAATTTTAGAAGCCCCGGCAACCAAAGCGGTGTTGGTTCTAAGCCTGTCTATTGGCATACTGCCTACTGCAAATGCCATCTGGCTTTCGTAGTCTACAAGTATTAATGTGTGGTTTGTAGGGTTCAATAATCCCGGACCTGGTTTTTGTGCAAAGGCACTAAAAGACGATACAACTAAGGCTGCTGTTAAAAGTAATTTTTTCATGATAAATAAAAATTTGTGGTTAATAATGAATTTGTGATTTTTGTTTTTAAATGAATATTGGCAATTATTGTTATTTGTATTTGAGCAAAATGGTTACGATTTATTTTCGAGCCAGCAGGCAATAAAGTTGGCTTCGTTTTTCCAGGTGGGCTGGCCAAGCACAAAATGGTTGCTGCCTTCAAACTCCATATAGTCGATTACCGACTCTTTGTTTTTGTACTTTTTATAGTTAGAAAAGTTTAATGATGCCGGCATTATATGATCTGTACTACCGGCAATAAACAGCAGTGGTGCGTGTTGTTTTTTAAAATCTATTTTGGCAGCATCGGATAAACCATCGCGTATTAAAAGTTTAGATTCCGGCACGGCATAGCTCTCGTAAGCATTTTTTTGATCCTGTAAAGGCATGTTGTTGGTAAAAGCATACTGCCATTGTTTAAAAGGCATCAGGTACGTTTGTTTAACCGATGTAAACAACCCAAGCGGGCCCATAGCCGATTTGTAGAACGACCATTTAAAGGTAAACACCCCCTGCGGCGGAACCGAGTGTATAGCCACACCGGCCACACCAAATTTGCGTTGCAGCAAAAGCTGCACTATAAGCCCGCCCATAGAGTGGCCTATTAAAATGGGCTCTTCGGGCATTTTTAAAATGATATTTACATAATATTCTACCAGTTCGGCGAGCCTTAAAGTAGCCAGATCTGAATCGGGGTGGCGGTTGCGCAACACCTCTGCCGGGGCATCTTTAAACGGCCATGCCGGTGCAAGTGTTGTAAAGCCTTTCTCTTCAAAAAAAAGTTTCCAGTTGTTCCATGTGGTGTGGCTTACAAAAGCGCCGGTTATAAATAAAATAGTATTAGATCTGGTGGTTTTCATGTAACGTATACTTAATTGCCTGTTGCGCTTGGTATATGCCAAATAGAATGCCTTAATTTTATTTATTTGATAATCAGTATTTTATATAGTTTTTATGAAGTTGAAATCAACGGGATTTCGTTGATTATGCTTTTTTCAACGAAATCAGGTAAAATAATTAACAAAAAGCGAGGGGGGAAGGTACAGTGTGAGCTAAAAACAAAAAATCCCTCCTGCAAAACAGGAAGGATTTTGATATTTTTTTGAATAAGATGTTATTCCATAACCAATTCGGCTAAAGCCTCTTTACTAAAGCCTTTAAGCTCTTCGGTTTGGCCGGCTTTAATTTTTTTGGTCCAGTTAGGGTCGGCTAAAATTGGCCTTCCTACCGCAACCAGGTCGAAATCGCCACGGTCTAAACGACGTGTTAATTCGTCGAGAGAGCTTGGCTGAGAGCTTTCGCCTGCAAAGGCACCAAAGAAATCGCCGCTAAGGCCAACAGAACCAACAGTAATAGTAGCCTTGCCTGTAATTTTTTTAGCCCAACCCGCAAAGTTAAGGTCAGACCCCTCAAATTCAGGCTCCCAGAAACGGCGTTGCGAGCAATGTAAAATATCTACGCCGGCATCTACCAACGGGTTTAGCCACGCTTCCATTTCGTTAGCATTAGCAGCCAGTTTATAATCATAAGCCGATGGCTTAAATTGCGATAGCCTTATAATGATGGCGAAGTCTTCGCCAACACGCCTTCTAACTTCTTTAATAACCTCTACGCCAAAACGGGTACGTTCAGCAAGGGTTTTACCGCCATAGCCATCGGTACGCTGGTTGGTGCCATCCCAAAAAAACTGGTCGATAAGATAACCGTGTGCCCCATGAAGCTCTACCGTATCAAAACCAAGTCTTTTGGCATCGGCAGCAGCCTGGCCGTAAGCTAAAATAGTATCTTCTATATCTTTAGTTGTCATGGCAGAACCATTGTTGTTACCCGGCCTGTTTAAGCCAGACGGCCCCTCGAAAGGTACCGGCGGCACCCAACCCGAATGGTGGTTGTCCATAACGCCCATGTGCCATATTTGCGGCCCCATCTGGCTACCTGCGCTATGTACGCCATCTATTACATGCTGCCAGCCTACAAGGGCTTTATCACCGTAAAAATGAGGTACGTTACCATCGTTAGAAGCCGATGGGCGGTTAATAACCGTACCTTCAGATAATATAAGGCCAACTTCGCCTTCGGCTCTTTTTTGGTAGTAGGCAGCAACAGCATCGGTTGGTATTCCGTCTGGTGAGAATGAACGCGTCATAGGCGCCATTACAATACGGTTTTTTAAGTTTAGGGATTTTAGCGCAAAGGGCGCAAACAAGCTATCTGTACTCATTTTTTGTATGTCTGTAATTTATAAATCAGTTTTTATGGCCTCGGTAAAATTTTTAATTGCCTGCTCGTTGCGTTTGTAGTAGGTCCATTGTCCCATTCGGGTGGCCTCTACAAAGCCGGCGCGCAGCAAAACAGAAAGATATTCTGAAATTGTAGACTGTGTAAGTCCTGCCTTAACCTGTATTTGGCCAACGCAAACGCCATGCTCGTAACCATTGGGCTTTTGCTCCGGAAAGCTTGCTTCGGGGTCTTTTAGCCACTCTAATATTTGCAGGCGCGATTTGTTAGATAATGCCTTAAAAATTTCTACCTGATCCATGATACAAAGTTATATCGGTTTTTTCCGATATGTAGATTTGGTAAGTTAAATTAATGCTATACAAAAGTATAGGGCAGAGGATTGCCCATAAAAAAGCCGGACATTACTGCCCGGCTCTATATAAAATGTTTTGCCTTTTGGCACAAAAATTAGTGGCTGCCAAGTTCGCCCAGGTAACGCTCTGCATCAAGAGCAGCCATACAGCCACTGCCTGCTGCTGTAATAGCCTGGCGGTAATCTTTATCCTGTACATCGCCTGCCGCAAATACACCCGGCAGGTTTGTTTTGGTTGTTTTAGGCTGCGTAATTAAATAGCCTGTCTCGTCCATTTCAAGCTGGCCTTTAAAAATATCTGTATTAGGTTTGTGCCCAATAGCAACAAATAAACCGGTAACGGCAATTTCTTGTTTTTCGCCGCTTTGGTTGTTTACAACCCTTAAGCCCTCAACCACCTGATCGCCCAGTACCTCGTCTACTTCGGTATTGTAAAGAACAGTTAAGTTAGGCGTGTTTTGCACACGGTGTTGCATTGCCTTACTGGCGCGCATAACATCTTTACGTACCAGCATGGTTACATTTTTGCAAATGTTAGCAAGGTACGTAGCCTCTTCGGCAGCAGTATCCCCGGCGCCCACAATGGCAACATCCTGTCCGCGGTAAAAGAAACCGTCGCACACGGCACACGCCGAAACGCCACCGCCCCTTAGGCGCTGTTCGCTTGGCAGGCCAAGGTATTTTGCCGTAGCCCCGGTAGAAATTATTATGGTATGTGCAAGCACTTGTTTATTTGTATCTATGGTAACTTTATGCCAGCCACCTTGTTCTGTGCTAAATTCTACAGCGGTAGCCATACCTATGCGCACCTGCGTGCCAAAGCGTTCTGCCTGCTGTTGCAACTGCAGCATCATAGTAGGGCCATCTATACCCTCCGGATAACCAGGAAAGTTATCTACCTCTGTAGTAGTGGTTAATTGCCCACCCGGCTCCATACCTGTATACATAATCGGGTTCATATCAGCCCTGGCGGCATAAATGGCTGCCGTGTATCCTGCAGGGCCTGAACCTATAATTAAACACTTGATTTTTTCTATAGTATCAGACATAATATTAATTGCTAATTTGAAAATTTAACGATGCAAATGTAAGTTTTTAAACAAACAATAACTAACCAAAAACAGCTGTTTTAGCTATCATGAAATAAAAATACCTTATAGTGTTTTGGTATATTAAATTAAATACTATATTTGCACCCACAATTACAGCACACAGTAACACTGCCAGCCGTAATTTAAAAGACCACTCGGGGTGTAGCGTAGCCCGGTCATCGCGCCTGGTTTGGGACCAGGAGGTCGCAGGTTCGAATCCTGCCACCCCGACAAAAAAGAGGTCAAAACACCTCAAAACCCGTAAATTGTAAGAATTTACGGGTTTTTTTGTGCCTTTTAGTGTCAAAATATCCAAAAAAAATCAAAGTTAATGTGAGCAATTCGGTGAGTAAAAAGGGTATCCATTTTTTTACTCACAAAAAGTACTGTAAGTTACTGTATGTAAATGTTTTACACCTGTTTCTTTAACACTTTTTTATTGCCAAATGCAGCCTTTAAATGCCACTTTTTTAAAGCAGTTTAATTGAATCGGTACTTAATGTTCAGTTTAACTTAAATGCATTTGGTATGAAAAACACAAACACCTTTGGAATCCAGTTCGTTATTAGGATTTTTAAGCAGGGCAAAAGTAAGCAGGCTACTGTTTACGCCCGTATTACTGTAAATGGCCGTAGGGCAGAAATTTCCCTAAAACAAAAAGTTGACCCGGATGCGTGGGATGAGGTGAAAGGCCGCGCGAAAGGAAAGAGTGAAGAAATTATAAAGCTTAACAACTATATCGAACGTATACGCACGCTCATTGCTGATGATTACCATGATCTGGTGCAACAGCGTAAGCCCGTAACCGTTGATAGCGTTAAGTCCCTGTTCCTGGGCTGCGATGAGGAAATAATGACCTTGGTTAAACTCATGGACTACCACAGTGAGCATGCAGCACATAGACTGGCTCCCGGCACTATGAAGAATTACAAGACCACACAGCGATACATTATCAAATTCATCCGGCAGAAATACTATAGAAATGATATAGTTCTTTCTGAACTCAATTATAAGTTTCTAATGGACTTTGAGAGTTACCTGGTTAACTATACTGGATAAATTAATTATGTTGACCCCTTTCCGCCAATTTTATTTAGATCACTAATCACTTGAAATTCAAGAGAAATGGGGGTCAATCTAAATCGGCGAAAGGGGTCAATTACATTCGGTTTATGCAGTATGGGTTGCAAGTATTTTCAGCATGGTGACGAAGAAATAAATCAGCAAACACTAAGGAGCTATTTCCCGGCAGATAAAAATAATCCTGGGATTAAATATCGTGAAAATTAAACGTAAACTCATAAAGTTAACGATAAAATATAACTTTAATTAAGTAAATGTAACTATTTTTACATCAGAAACGTTCTTTGATTAACGATTACTATCCTTTCGGGATGCTTGTACCTGGAAGGCATGGCAATACACCAGAGTACCGTTATGGGTTTAATGGTATGGAGATGGATGATGAGTTAAAAGGCGAAGGGAATAGTTATACTACAGAATTTAGACAATATGATCCACGAATTGGTAGATTCACAAGTTTAGATCCAGCAATGAATCAATATGCTCAATTCTCGCCATACTCTATGTGCTTCAATAGCCCAATGTATTTTAAAGATACTAAAGGTGATGATCCTATTGGCGCAATAGGTGAAGCTGCGCTATCATTTGGCCTTAGTGTAGGGCTTGATTATTTGTCGGCTAGAATCTTAGAACAGTATAATCATGAACAAGCTATGAAGAAAATTAATTGGAAAGGAGCAGCTTATAATGCAGGAGAGACGTACGCAGTTTCTCTATTTTTTAGTGGAGCCGGAACTATCAGGGTTCTTAATAACATACGTAAGAATAAAATTGGTAAAATTGCTTTGGAAGTTGCTAATGAAGTTAAAGATATACTTATTGATAATTACACGAATGGAAATTATAATGATGAAGAAGGCAATTTCGTTTCGGAAAAGCTTTTTAATAAAGAAGAAATAACCACTATAATTTTTCAAGTTTTATCTCGTAAACTAATTAAATATGGTTTTGAAAAAGCTGTCAAATCCATTGAGAAAAGTTTAGATAAAGCAACCATTAAAAGAGATAGATTACAAATAAAATATGATAAAGCTATATCAGAATTCACTAATGCTTCTGGAAATAAAATAGCTAAAAAAGCTAAAAAAATGGATAAGGCAGGGAGAAAACTTGCTAAAGCAAACAATAATGTATCTAATTTAACACAATCAAGAAAAGAATTAGATGACATGGTAAATTCCGATTTAGTTAATGGCATAACAAACAAAGTGGCAGACAAAACCGAAAGTGAAACTGCCAAATTAACAATATCTTTTGGAGATGCAATTATTGAAGCAATCCCAGACGAAGGAATTCCGGATAAAAAAAATGGACAAAACTAAATATTTAATGGTATTTTTAATTGGTTATATTATTATATTATTTAGTATAAACCTAAATGTTTTTATAAATGATCAATTGCATTTTTTAATATATATTATATACTTTATTCTTATATTAATTTTATTTTCGAGTTTACTTCCTTCCAAAAAAAAAGGGGGTAGTATTTTATACTCATTGCTACTAACATGTGTTTTATGGACAGTCATAAACAGTCTTAACATTTTTTATTACACGAAGAAAAACCGTCTTACCGTTTATGAATTATCTTTAAAAGATATTAATATTAAAAAGAAAGATAATTCAGTGCAATTATATTATACATTTAATGGGACAGTAAATATTTATGCCGGTAAGGAGCTGCTAAAATATGATATTACAAGTAAGAATAAACAGTACTATAAAGATCACATAAAAATAAAAATATATTTAAAAAAAGGTATTTGGAAATCCTTTATAATTGTTAAACCAATTAAACTTTTTAAAAGATGAAACAGTTATATGCTTTCTTATTATTAGTATTATCATTTAATATGTACTCCCAAAATTATTTTGAGGGAATTGTTGAATACAATGTTGAAATTAAATTCCCAGATCATTTTAAGAATAGCAATGGAGAAAATATAGAAGACATTGACAAATTATATGATACGTTATCAAACCTTAAAAAGTTATATTATATCTGCAAAAATGGAAATTATGTAATAACTCCAAAACTTAATTCTAAAGTTAAACAACTTTATTTGTCTAAAATAAATACTATTTATTTTTTCAAAGACAACCTTGTAGTGGCAGCCAATGCTTCGGTTGATTTAGAGTCTACGATAGGTAAAAAGCCAACTGTGGAACTATTAACTAATGAGTCAATAGTGAATGGAATAAATTGTCGTGTTGTCAAAGTAGCTTGGAAATTAGGTACATATTATTATTATTACAATTCAGATTTTTTAAAAATTAACAATGAACCATTTAAGTTTCACACGTATGATATGTGGAATAAATATTTGGAAATTGCGAAATGTTTGCCCTTAAAAATCATTAAAGAAATTAATGGCTTTTCTACCACTACCTTAACATTTAAGAAAATGAAAATAAAAAGCATTAAGAATTCGGTCTTTAATTTACCCGCTATGAATGAAAATTTAGAATTATCGAGGTACAAACAACCTCATGAGAAGGTATATATCATAGAGTAAATACTTAATAAAGCTCGTATATAGAAGCACTGTAACCCGGATAGTCCGGCTTGTAATCCACGCTATAAAATTTAGACAATATAAAGTAATTGTCTTAAAATTGAGACGGCTTCTTATTTTATATATTTGGGCAAACAACTGTAATGAAAAAGCTAAGCCCATTCCTGCCTTTATTTAAACAATTTATAAAAGATACTGAGACTGGCAAGCGGCTCAAAAAAAATGGCGAGCGTATACAGCCGCAATCCATACAAAATTATTATTATGTAATGCAAAACCTGGTTCAGTTTAGTACAGAAGCCGGGTTTGAATTACGTATTTGCGATGCCTCTAAACTCAATTCGCGTGAGTTGCTGAGTGAAAAAAACTACTGGAAAAAGTTTTATCAAAAGTTTACCGGTTTTTTATACAAAAAAGGCTGTTATGATAATTATGTAGGTAACAATATAAAAACCATTCGCGTATTTTTTAACTATCTTAAAAACGATAAAGATTTTGCTACCGGCGATTTTCAACGTATGTTTTATGTGCGTAAAGAAGAAATAGATATTTTTGTGCTATCGCCAGATCAGTTAAAATTCCTGATACACAATAAAGAGTTTGAACAAAGCCTTATACCTTCGCTACGCCGTATTAAAGATGTTTTTGTTTTTGGGTGTACCACCGGGCTACGGTTCTCTGATATATTTTTACTTACCAATAAAAATATTGAGCATAATAATGGCGACTGGTACCTTAAACTAAAATCGCAAAAAACCAAGGTATTTAGCTATATAAAACTTCCGGGCTATGCTGTAGAAATTTACAAAAAACACAAACCGGATAATAGCAAAACTCCCATTTTTGGCACCATAAGCCTGTTTAACTTTAATAAAAGCTTAAAGCAAATAGGCGAACACGCTGGATTTACAACTATTGTAGAAGTATCGCGAGAAAAACAGGGCAAAACCAAAAAAATAACCAAAACGGCCAAATCACAAAATAGATTTTGCGATAAAATGAGTTCGCACATGATGCGCCGCACCGCTATAACTACCCTGCTTATTTTAGGAATGCCAGAACATTTAGTACGTAAAATAAGCGGGCATAGTACAGCAAGCAGCTCTTTTAACCGCTATGTGCACTATGCCCAGGCCTATATGGATACTGAAATTGAAAAGGTTTATGTTAAAATGGAGCAGTATTAATAATTTTATGCCATTATATATGTTACATGTTAGCATCTTTGAAATTACGTTGTCTTTTATCTGTTTTTCGGGTAGTAGAAAATAAAAAAATCCCTTATTTTCAAGCATAAAAATTTATCGCTTTCAGAATATTCGACGTAGTTAAAATTATAAGTTTCAGAATTAATAATTTTACAATCTTCTGCAATCATATTTACAGAGATTTCATTAGAATTTAAATTATTAATAATTACACCTGTGTTGCTAAAAAATTTTTTTAAAATTGTATTTTTATAAATACTATCGCCACATTTAAAAAAAGAATCGGCATTTGCTACTTTTCTGAAAATAACCTCTTGGTAATTAGATATATCAGCTTCTTTTAAAATATAATTACCAACTCGCTTGTACTCACCATTAACTGTATCTTTCCGATAAATGCGCCTTAGAAAATATCTATTTTTTTGAGGCGTAAATTTTACGCTACTGAAAAAGATTGAATCATTTTGAATTTCACCCAATTTAAGTTTGGAATTTGAATAAATATCTGTAAAAAATACCAAATCTTGATTTTTATTTAAAAAAACTTTATTGGTGTTGAAATGAAATTCATCACTGAAAATATTTGTAACATAATCTTCTTCCTGACAATAGGCGTAATTGCAAATTAGAAAAAAAAAGGTTAGAAATTTTATTTTCATAATATATTTAAATTGAGGTAATTTATTTATAATCATATCAATTGTTTTTAGTAGTGGTAGTAGTAGTTAATGTACCTGTGACATTCGGTTGTTTATCATAACTATTTGAGGTATCTATCTTAATCTGATTTGGATTTACACCTCTACTGGTAAACCATTTGATTAATGTCTGTCCTCTCAATTTTACAAGTTCATTTGAAGTATCGCCATCAGCCATTAACCCTCCCATATCAAGTATATCTTTATTTTTTTTATAATAAGTATTAGGACTTAATGTAATTGTATTATTTGGATTTGCTTTTAATTTGTTTAAAATTGGTCCTAATATTTTTGCTGCTTCTTGAGGATCAGCAAAGTTTTTCCTATCATTTTCAAAATCTACCGATAATTTAACTTTGTCAATCCGCGTGGTTGTACTAGATGTAATGACATTGTTTGGTTGTTTTATTGCCACATTTGGTTTGGGAACTGTCTTCTTTACCGATGGTTGATTCACTTTCTTTATAACATCTAATTGTTTTGTTGTTTGAATAGCCGGCTTTTCGACATTTACAATGATTGGGGATGTAATTAATTTGTTATTATCATTTGGATCAGTGGCGGGTACTTCGACACTAGGAGTAGGCAATGGTTTCCCTGGTGTAACTTTAAATGATTTATGAAGTCTATATTGCGAATCTCCTGCATAATGATAATCATATGTAGTAATTTCAGTTTCTGCTCCAGGATCACCCTCTTGAATGACTTCCTTATATGCTTTATGATATTCACCTGTCTTTGGATCTTCAAATTCATCATAATATGTTCCATATACATTAATCTTAAAAACATTTACTTTAGTTCGTGTTAATTCTTCTAATCCGTCTAAATCTACTGCCCATATTGGCCTGTTTCCCGCAAATTGATATGGAGTGTAATAAGGATAGCCTGAAAATAAGGGATCCATACTTAAGAATCTCCCTAACCTGGGGTCATAGATCCTAAAACCGTAATCATATTGTAAGCCTTCGCCCTTCACTTCATCATCCATTTCTTTGCCATTAAACCCATAACGGTACTCTGGCGTGTTGCCATGCCTTCCAGGTACAAGCATCCCGAAAGGATAGTAATCACTGCACGATTGTACAGCGGGTTCTAACTTTAAATCTTAGTTCAAGATAAAAATAGCGTTTTTTTTAACTGGATAAAAATTTTATCGATTTAATTATGTGCAAAAAAATAATGAAAATATTTTTAGAGATTCGTTAAACCTAACCAACTGTTCACAATTGTCATCTTTTTACACTAAATCTCTCTCTTACTGGTAATCGAAACCGCTATAAACATATTGATAAAAGAGATTGCAGATGTCTGTGGCATCACTTTGGGTCAGATCCCTGACCGAAAAGGCACTCAGGCATGCTTTTGCCAACTTATTGCCGGGAAAAGACTTCGAGAACCTGTACCTCGCCGCCAGGGCACGCAGCAGTGCGGACTGGCTGGTCGGAATCAATGCTTCGCAGGCGCTCAGTATAGCAGCAGGTACAGGGGTTTACTCCCTTGGCCGTGTGTAAACGCCCACCTTAGGCTTAATCTGCAAAAGGTTTTTGAAAGACCGTGACCATAAACCCACAAAATACTGGCAGATTCAGCTGTCACATACCAAATCATTTATAGAATTCGGGAGCGATGGTACTTTGCATTTTGATACACAGCAGGAAGCCGAAGAATCTTTAAAATCGATACAGCGCCATGGCCACGCCACAGTATCCAGGATACTATCAGAAACCGTTCATGAACCCGTTCCATTGCTGTTTGATCTGACGGCATTGCAAAAGGAAGCTAACCGGAAGTAGGGGTTAACTGCATCTGAGACACTTGATATAGCCCAGGGCTTATATGAAAAGCAGTTTATCACCTATCCGCGTACGGGCAGCAACTATCTAACTCAGGATGTATGGGCCGAAATACCGGGACTCATAAGAGGCCTTCAGCACGATCCGGAACTTGGCAAAAATATTTCAAAAATAAAGTTCGGCAGGCTAAACTGATTACTTAAACAATTGAAAATCTTGTATCGACAAATTCTTACTTTGTTAGTCATAATCAGTGATAATGGTTGGTAAATCCGTAATTTGTATACCACATTACCGCTCCTAAATCCCGAAATTTGTTACTGACATAATTTTCAGCGATACAGAAATATATCGTGTTTTAAACATTAAAAATAATGGAAAAAGTAAAATTAAACAATGGTATAGAGATGCCCATACTTGGCTTTGGTGTATTTCAGGTAGCCGATTTGGCAGAATGCGAACAGGCAGTGGTTGATGCTATTGACACAGGCTACAGGCTTATTGATACTGCAGCCTCTTACATGAATGAAAAAGCTGTTGGCAAAGCAATTAAAAGAAGCAACATTGCAAGGGAAGAGCTTTTTATTACGACAAAACTTTGGGTAACCGATGCCGGGTACGAAAACACCATTAAAGCATTTAATAAATCTTTAGAATTACTACAACTGGAGTATTTGGACCTCTACCTTATCCATCAGCCGTATGGCGATATTTACGGATCATGGCGCGCCATGCAGGAGCTGTACCATCAGGGAAAAGTAAGGGCTGTTGGTGTATCCAACTTTCAGCCAGACAGGGTTATGGATCTTATCGCTAACACCGGTTTTACACCTGCCATCAACCAAATTGAAACACATCCGTTTCACCAGCAAGCCGATACACAGAAATTCCTTCAGGATAATAATGTACAAATCGAATCGTGGGGGCCTTTCGCTGAAGGTAAAAATGACATCTTTACCAATGATGTTTTAGCAGCCATTGCAGCAAAATATGATAAAACGGTAGCTCAGGTTATCCTAAAATGGCTAACGCAGCGAGGTGTAATTGCCATCCCAAAATCGGTACGTAAAGAACGAATGGCCGAGAACTTAGACATTTTTGATTTTAAGTTATCTACAAAAGACATGGAAGCTATAAAAGCCTTAGATACTAATGCCAGCCTGTTTTTTGACCACAGGGATCCAAACATGGTAAAATGGCTGAGCGAACGCAAATTAACCCGCTAACATATTTTAATATGAACAGAAGATCAGTTATAAAAACGGCAGGGCTTGTATTGGCAGGAACCGCTTTGTTGCCTTTGGATACACTTGCATTATCCGTCGGAGCAGATGATAATTCCGGGAAAGATAGCAAAACTCCTTCAACGGCTTCGGGTAAGCGAAAGCTCGGTTCCTTGGAAGTCTCAAGTATTGGCCTTGGTGTACAAAACATGAGCCGCACCTACCAGACAACGGTTCCTTCCCGGCCTGAAATGCACAACATCATTCGCAAAGCGTATGACAATGGTGTTACTCTTTTTGACGCAGCAGAAGCATATGGTCCCTTCGAGGTAGAAAAGATACTGGGCGAAGCGACCGCTTCTTTCCGTAATAAGATTGTTATAGAAACGAAGTTTGGCTGGAATATCGACCAGAATACAGGCCAGCGGCTACCGGGCTTAAACAGCAAGCCGGACCATATTAAAGTTGTGGTTGAAGGTATGCTGAAACGCCTTCGTACGGATAGGATTGACTTGCTGTACCAACACCGTGTAGACCCTAATGTGCCTATTGAAGATGTTGTAGGTGCAATTAAGGATCTTATAAAAGAAGGAAAAGTAGTGCATTACGGTCTTTCTGAGCCGGGGGTGCAAACCGTAAGGCGTGCACACGCTATCCATCCTGTTACGGCTATCCAAAACGAATATTCTTTGCTATGGCGTGGCCCGGAAGAAAAGATCATACCGCTTTGCGAAGAGCTGGGTATCGGCTTTGTGCCCTGGAGCCCGCTTGGCGTAGGATTTCTTACGGGTGCTATTGATGCCGACACACGCTTTGCACCGGGTGATATCCGTGGCATGGAAAGCCGTTTTTCGCCTGAAAATATACAGGCGAACATAGCCCTGGTTGACCTGATTAAAAAATGGGGTGAGCAGAAAAAGGCAACACCTGCCCAGATTTCGCTGGCTTGGCTGCTTGCACAAAAACCGTGGATTGTACCCATTCCCGGTACCACGCAAATGGCGCACATGCTGGAGAATGTTGGGGCTGCTGCCGTAAAATTTAGTGTTGCCGAATTACAACAGTTCAATAGCCAGCTAAATGCAATTAAGGTTGTGGGCGAACGCTTACCAGCTATGGTACAGGCTTTTTCTGATGTAGAAGCCCCACTAAAAAAATAATTATACTATTAAAATTTACAACAATGCGAAAAAGAATATTAGGAAATAACGGATTAGAAGTTTCAGCCTTAGGATTAGGCTGTATGGGATTGAGCTTTGGTTATGGCAAACCTACCGACAAACAGGAAGCCATTGCCCTGATAAGGGCAGCGTATGAAAATGGAGTTACTTTTTTTGATACCGCCGAATGTTATGGCCCTTTTACAAACGAAGAAGTTGTGGGAGAAGCATTGCAGCCCTTTCGCAACGATGTGGTAATTGCAACTAAATTTGGGTTTCAGGATGGCGATTCTACTAAAGGATTAGATAGTAGCCCTGCGCGTATAAAATCGGTTGTAGAAGCTTCTTTAAACAGGTTAAAGACAGATTATATCGACTTGTTCTACCAGCACAGGGTCGACCCAAATGTGCCTATCGAAGAAGTTGCAGGAACGATAAAAGATCTGATAGCAGAAGGTAAAGTAAAACATTTTGGATTATCAGAAGCCAGCCCCGATACTATTCGCAGGGCACATGCCGTGCAGCCTGTTACTGCGTTGCAAAGCGAATACTCCTTGTTTTATCGTGAGCCTGAAAAAGAAATAATCCCTACTTTAGAAGAATTAGGTATTGGCTTTGTACCCTTCAGCCCGCTGGGTAAAGGATTCCTGACTGGTGCTATCAATGAAAACACAAAATTTGAAGACTCGGATTTCAGGAACATTGTGCCGCGATTTTCTGAAGAGAACAGGAAAGCCAACCAGGCACTGGTAGAGCTGGTTAAAAGCATTGCTGCGCAAAAAAATGCCACACCTGCGCAAATAGCCTTAGCATGGCTATTGGCCCAAAAGCCATGGATAGTTCCGATACCCGGAACAACAAAGTTAAACCGCCTGAAGGAGAATATAGGGGGCGCTGCAATTAATTTGGATCAGGAAGACCTCAATATAATGCACATCGCATTAAAAAACATAGAAATTGTGGGAGCACGTTATCCGCAAAATTTGCAGGAACGGGTAGGTAAATAATACCACTCTATTTTTAACCTCAAAACAGCATAATGAAACAACTACTAAGCTTTATAACGTTAATGTTATTGGTATCAACCAGCCTTTTTGCGCAGAACGGCCGTGTGTGGGCAAAGGGTATGGCCATGACCTCTAAAGAACCCCATTTTACACCTTTAGAATTTACAAGGCACGCTGTAGGTGATAATGATATTTTGATAGACATCATGTATTCCGGCATTTGCCATAGTGACATCCACATGGGTAAAAACGAATGGAGGCCCACTACATACCCGTATGTGGGTGGGCACGAAATTGCAGGCCGTGTTGCAAAAGTGGGCAAAAACGTGACTAAATTCAAAGTGGGAGACTACGCGGGCATCGGCTGCATTATCAATTCATGCGGGGAGTGCGACCACTGCAAAAAAGGTGAAGAACAATTTTGCGAAAAGGGTATGATTGGAACATATCAATCTAAGGATTACAAGCATAACGATGAAATTACACAGGGAGGATATGCAAATAACTATGTGGTTTCAGAAAAATATGCAATTAAAATACCTAAGAATGCCGATATGAAAAGGGTGGCCCCGTTGCTTTGTGCAGGCGTTACAACCTACTCTCCCATCCATTTTTCAAATGTAAAAAAAGGAGATACTGTGGCCGTTGCAGGCTTAGGCGGATTAGGGCACATGGCCGTACAATACCTTGTAAAGTTAGGTGCTAAAGTAACCATCTTTGACCTTACCGAAGAAAAAAGGGCTGATGCCAAACGTTTAGGTGCTGTTGCATATGTAAACGTAAATAACCCTGTCGAATTAAAAGGGCAGAATGAGAAATTTAGTTTTATCATTAGCACGATTCCTGCAAAATACGATCCGGTGATGTATGTAAATATGCTAAAAATGGGTGGCGAAATGGCCATTGTTGGGCTGCCTGCAAATGAAAATACGCCAACCATGACATCGAGCGCCCTGGTATATGCTGCGCACCGCAAAGTGTACGGTTCACTGATTGGTGGCATCCCTGAAACGCAGGAAATGTTAGACTATTCTGTAGCCAACAACATTTATCCTGAGGTAGAAATTATACCGGCAAATAAAATAGATGAAGCCTATCAAAACGTTATCGACGGCAAAGTAAAATTCCGTTATGTAATTGATATGGCTACACTAAACAGTGCCGTAAAAAGCAATAAAAAGTAACAAAGGCTAGTTAAGAACACAGGTTACCGACAAACATCAATACAATGAAAAAGCTACAAATTATTGGCATAATACTCCTTTCTGTCCTCTACGTGCAGGCGCAGGAAGGCATTGCATCAGGCAACGGTCCCGAGATTGGTACGGCTTCAGGAATCGTTAGGGGAGCAATAGAGAACGGTAATGCCGTTTTTAAAGGGATACCTTACGCGGCGCCACCGGTGGGTGCAAACCGCTGGCGGCCCCCACAGCCCGTTGCTGCATGGAAAGGCGTAAGAGATGCCAGTAAATTTTGTGCTGATTGCCCGCAGGCAGGCTGGCCCCGTGGAAATGGCATGTCAAAGAATGCATCTGAAGATTGTTTGTTTCTTAATATTTGGAAACCCACAGCAGCTACAAATACATCAAAATTGCCGGTAATGGTCTGGATTCATGGCGGCGGGTTTGTGGCGGGTAGTGGTGCCGGTACCGATGGTACTGCCTTTGCAAAGCAGGGTGTAATCCTTGTGTCTATTAATTACCGTTTGGGCCGCCTTGGCTTCTTTGCCTTTCCGGCGCTAAGCAAAGAGCAGCCAAACGACTATAAAGGCAATTATGGCTATATGGACCAGATTGCTGCCCTACAATGGGTTCAGAAAAACATTACCGCTTTTGGTGGCGACCCAAAAAATGTAACCATTTTTGGTGAATCGGCCGGTGGGGTGTCGGTACATTCGTTATTAACCATACCTGCCGCAAGAGGACTTTTTCAAAAAGCCATTATCGAGTCCGGCGGCGGGCGCGATGGCGTACTTACAGGCAGGCCAATTGCTAAAGAAAATGCCGATATACACTATCCTATATCTGCCGAAACCATTGGTGTAAATTTTGCCAAACGTTATATTATTGAAGGTACAGATGCAACTGCCCTTAAAAAACTTAGGGCACTAAGCGCTGCCGAAATTGTTGATGACGGGCAGGAATCTGCCGGGCCAAACGGGGCGCCTACCTATCCCGGGCCTATATTAGACGGACGTTTGGTTACCGAGACTGCCGAGAGTGCCTATAAAGCCGGAAGGCAGCCACTTGTTCCTTTAATTATAGGGTCTAACAGTGCGGAGGTACCGGCAGGATTTGTAAATGCAGGCTCTAAAGAAGAACTGCTTACCTTATTTGATAATCTTAAAAGTGAAGTTTCTAAAGCATACGACCCTGATGGTACGGCCGACTTTGCTAAAATGCTTACGCTTGTAAATACCGATAAAGTATGGGCAGAACCTGCGCGTTTTACGGCGAGGGCTTTCACTGCCAAGGGAGCACCTGTTTACCTGTATCTTTTTTCTTATGTACCAGCATCGTTACAGCAAAGGATGCCGTTTGGGGCATCGCATGCCTCAGAAATTTCTTTTGTTTTTGATGATCTTAAGGATAGCGATTGGGCTACGTTTACACCAAAAGACAAAGAAGTTGCTAAAGTTATAAATGCCTATTGGGTAAATTTTGCTAAAACAGGCAATCCCAATGGTATAGGCCTGCCGCAATGGCCCGCCTACCAAAGTTCTAATAACGAGGTTTTTGAGTTTAAACAAGATGGTTCGGCAGGTAACACTTTAGACCAGAGAAAAGAACGGCTGGATGTAATTGAAAAGTCAGTCGATAAAAAGTAACATCCGGTATTCATATAAAATATATCAAAAATGAAGAAGAAAAATATATCGTATTGGGGTACACTATGCGTATTACTGCTTGCAGCCGGCCCCATGCTTCATGCACAAAAAGCAAGTAAGCAAAAACCATTGGTTATAGAGCAACAGGGCAGCTTTGCCATTGGTGGTACCGTTATAGAAAATCCCGGTACGTTCGATCCGTACAAGCCAACCCCGGCAGGACAGACTTTTAGGGGCGACCATGCCTATGTTTTTTACCAGGTGCCGGCAGAGGCGCGTAAATATCCTTTAGTAATGTGGCATGGTATAGGCCAGTTTTCTAAAACCTGGGAAACCACGCCCGATGGGCGCGAAGGGTACCAGAACATTTTTTTGCGCAGGCGTTTTCCTGTGTATATAATAGACCAGCCCCGAAGGGGAAATGCCGGACGTAGCACCGTAGCAGCTACTATAAATCCGGTACCCGATGAGCAGCAGTGGTTCGATGTTTTTCGTGTAGGTGTATGGCCCAATTATTTTGAAGGTGTGCAGTTTGCAAAAGATACTGCCACGCTTAACCAGTACTTCCGTTCGATGGTACCCAATATAGGGGAGATCGATATTAAGGTAAATGTCAATGCGGCATCTGCCCTGTTTGATAAAATTGGCCCGGCAGTGTTAGTAACGCATTCGCATTCAGGGGGTATGGGCTGGCTCACTGCCATCAAAAATAAAAATGTAAAAGCCATTGTATCTTACGAGCCGGGAAGCGGGTTCTTATTCCCAGAAGGGCAGGTGCCCGCGCCCATTGCAAGTTCGGCTGGGGCACTTGAAGCTACCGCTATTTCAATGAAAGACTTTATGCTGCTTACAAAAATCCCTATCGTTATCTATTACGGAGATAATATACCGGATAAACCATCTAACAATCCCGGCGCAGATGGCTGGAGGGCACGCCTGGAAATGGCAAGGCTGTGGCGCGGTGCTGTAAACAAACACGGTGGCGACGTTACCGTAGTACACCTTCCTGAAGCGGGGCTTAAGGGCAATACCCATTTTCCTTTTTCTGACCTGAATAATATTGAAGTAGCCGATTTAATGAGTAAATGGCTCAAAGAAAAAGGGCTTGATAAATAGTTTATTACATGAAAAGTAACTTAAAATATTATACAATATCTATTGCTGTTTTCTTATGCTTAACATCATGTTCCAAGGCGCAGGAAACCATAGCGCAAAACAATAAAAGTGTGGGTGCTAAAAAAATTCTCATAGTCTATTTATCCCGCACCAGGAATACTAAAGCGGTAGCAGAGATGATACACCAACAGATAGGCGGCGACCTTGTAGCATTGGAACTGCAAAATCCATACCCTGAAAACTACCAGCAAATTGTTGCACAGGTAGCCAAAGAAAATGAAACGGGTTTTTTACCGCCACTAAAAACAAAGATTGACAGTATTGCAACGTATGATGTAATTTATCTTGGTTTTCCAACCTGGGGAATGCAGTTACCGCCGCCCATTAAAAGCTTTTTAAAAGACTACAATTTAGGCGGCAAAACAATTGTGCCGTTTAATACCAATGCCGGCTACGGTATAGGCAGTAGTTTTGATACCGTAAAAAAATTATGCCCCGGCAGCACGATATTAGAAGGTTTCTCGATTAAAGGCGGTATAGAAAGAGACGGGGTTTTGTTTGTTATGGAAGGCGAAAAGAAAGTTGAAGCCCAAAAGAAAGTACAGCAATGGCTAACTAAAATTGGTGCGATAGCTAATTAACCTTTAACCAATTAATAATAAAAATCTTTATGAAACAGTATCAATTAATCGCTTTACTACTTATGGTTTTGGGCATGGCAATGTTTAGTAACCGTGTAAACGCACAACAGATGACAACACAGGATGCAACGCTAAGCCCTACGGAAAAAAGCATTATTACTATTGCCTCGCTTACCGCAAAAGGTGATCTTGAAAATTTAAAGCCGGCATTAAATAATGGCCTTGAGGCTGGTTTAACCGTAAACCAGGTTAAAGAGGTTATAGTCCACCTTTATGCGTATTGTGGTTTTCCGCGAAGTATTCGTGGACAGCAGACATTTATGGAAGTTTTGGATGAACGAAAAGCAAAGGGTATAAATGATATAGTAGGAGCAGATGCCTCGGCCATATCAGGCAACGGCACAAAGTATGAGCGAGGAAAGGCCATTTTAGCAGAACTTACAAAAACACCGCAAGCAGGGCCGCTTAAAGGATACTCGGCATTTGCACCTGCAATCGACACATTTTTAAAAGAACATTTATTTGCCGATATTTTTGAACGTGACATTTTAACATACGCCCAGAGGGAGCTGGTAACTATTGCCGTTATTAGTACTATTGGCGATGCCGACCCAATGCTACAGGGGCATTTATCGATTTCTTTAAATGTGGGTGTATCGCCAGATAAGCTTAAAGAATTTATTACCATTATTAAGGAAACAGCAGGCAGGAAAAAAGCAAAATCCGCAAAGAAAGTATTGGATGAAGTGCTTAAAAACCGTACCGAATAACATCTCAACATATATGAAAAAATCAATCTTATTAGCAATTCCATTAGCCTGCATTGTATTTGCAGCCTGCAATAAAAATAAGGAAGTGCAACAGGTTAGCTCTAACAAAACACAGGATTCTGTTTTTCGCAGGGGTAAAAAAATTACAAACAATAATTTTAAAGGAAACGCATATTTGCAAATGCTTGTAAACGCCGACAGCACTAACCAAACCACGGTAGGTAATGTGACTTTTGAACCTGGTGCCCGAACCAAATGGCATTTGCATCCGGCAGGGCAAATACTGCTGGTTACCGATGGAGTGGGCTATTATCAGGAAAAAGGGCAATCTAAGAAGATATTACATAAGGGCGACGTAATTAAATGCCCCCCGAATATTGTGCATTGGCATGGAGCAAGTACAGACACCGCGTTTGTACAGTTGGCCATTACCGGTAGGGAAAAAGGAGAAACCGTTTGGTTGGAAGATGTTACAGATGAAGAGTACGTAAAATAGTAAAATCAGAAGGTGCTATTACAATTATATACAGTAGTAGTAGCAAGTAAATTTTATAGTATTATTAAAATTAATACAAAGCAAAAAGCCCTTAAAATTTTCTAAGGGCTTTGTTGTGTAATAAGAATATCAGTATACCTCTTTTAGAGTTAGTTTTTCTTGCTCAACTTTTTTACAGTTGTTTTTCCGTCTACTGTATTTATTTTTATTACATACATGCCTGCCATATAGCCAGACATATCAATTTTTGTAGATGTAGTTGAAATTATTAGCTGACCAACTACATTATATACCTCAATATTAGAGATATCTGTATTGGATTGAATGGTAACAAAATCTTTAGTTGGATTTGGATAAATTTTAAGATCCTGTATTTTGTTACTGGCTGTACCTAAAAGTAATTCTACGGTTATAGTAGTGGCATCACTCTCACATGTAGCTGTGGTTTGTGTTACGTAATAAGTTTCTCCGTTAAAAAGAAGTGTTGTGGCAGGTAACACAATTGTTAACTCGGCATCCTGGTACCACGTTACTGTTCCTGTTGCTGTTACATCAAGATCTGATAAAGTATCGCCTTCTTCAAAGTTTTGTAAAGATTGCGCAGCCGGGCTTGATGGCAAGGCATTTACCGTTACAATAACCTCAACCCTGTCAGAAATACAAATATTGCCTGCGGCATTTACCTGTACCCAGTACGATGTGGTTTCGGTTAATCCTGTTACGGTATACTCTGCTCCGGTAAAAATAGGAGTTACAGCATTTGCAGATTCATACCAGGTAATAATTCCGCCCGGTTGAGATGATGATGCGGTTAAACTAACAGAACTGCCTGTGCAAATACTAACTGCAGTTTCCGTACTAATTTCTAAAGCACATACAGTAACCGTTATTGCGGTGGCTGCACTTTGGCACGTGGCGGTAGTTTGCGTTACATAGTAAGTTGCTCCGTTTACAAGCAGTGTAGTTGCCGGTAGCACAATTGTTAACTGTGCATTCTGATACCATGTTGTTGTACCTGTAACACTTATATCAAGGTCGGCTAAAGTAGTACCTTCTTCAAAGCTTTGTATGGCAGCTGCTTGAGGAATAGCCGGCACTGGGTTTACGGTTACTACAATTTCAACCCTGTTAGAAACGCAGGCAGTACTTGTAGAATTTACCTGCACCCAATACGATGTAGTTTCGGTCAGTGATGTTGTAGAATATACTTCGCCAGCAAAAAATGGAGTTACGGCATTTGCAGATTCGTACCATGTAACAATTCCGCTTTCTTCAGATGACGTTGCTGTTAAACTTACAGAACTGCCACTACAGATACTAACAGCTGTTTGTGTAACTACAGTTATTGTGCATGGAACAACCGTTATAGTTATTTCGGCATAAATTAAAGGGTTAGCTACAGATGTAGCTCTTATAGTAGCAGTACCTGAAGTTATACCGGTTACAACACCGGTGGCGTTAATCGATGCAAATTCTTCGCCTTCCTGTACTGTCCAGGTTACCTGTTGTGAAAATGTTGAAGGTGTTACTGTTGCTGTTAACGGAAGTGTACTTCCAACAAAAACCTGTGCATTTACATTACTAACAGTGGCAACACTTACAACAGGCTCTTCAACCTCTTCTTCTTCAAACATAAATTTCTTTATCCTGTAATTGGCATCGGCAACATAAAGGTTTTGGTCGTCATCCAAAGCAATACTAAGAGGCTGACTTAATTCGCCGGACGCGGTAGATACTACATCATACAAAAACACACCATTTTGCCATAAAGTAACCCTGTTTTGATTTTGATGCGAATATGATAATACTAATTTTCCGTCGTCCATAACGGCTATGCCCGAAACCCTTACATTAGTAGTACCAGTAGCTGCAATATCGGCCATTAGTGTACCTTCGGCAGCGCCGGATTCCCATTTAGATACTCTATCGGCAGAATATTCGGTTATATAAATGCTATCTTCATCATCAACAAAAATAAATCCGGTTAATTCCGGCACTGCTAATTGGTTGGCTGCAAAACCAAATCCATTTCCTCCGGCAACCACAATACCCTCATTTGCATCCAAAGGCCACTTTAAAACTCTGGCATTCCCGTCGAGAATATAAAGTATATCATCTTTTTTAAATATTGCATTTGGTAGCGAAAGCTGGTTTAGCGCATTGCCCCATCCGTTGCCTCCTGCTACTGTAATGCCCTCTGTAGCGCCATCCGGCCATTGCTGAACCCTTGCATTTAAAGCATCTACAACATAGAGCACACTTTGTTCTTCATCATACCATATACCACAAGGTGCAGATAGCTGATTAGCTGCCGAACCCTGGCCGTTTCCTCCGGCAACGGTAACACCGGTAGTAGCCCCTGCGGCCCATTTTTGCACCCTGTTGTTTGTAATATCAGAAATATAGATGTCTCCGTTGCCGGCCACATACAGGTCAGATATATTTCCAAGCTGGTCGTTGCCAGATCCGAAGCCGTTTCCGCCAGCCACAACAGTACCGGGAACGGTCCAGGATTGTGCATATCCGGATTTCGAATATGATAACAAAATTAAAAGTATTAGTACAATTCTTTTCATAAAATGTGTTTTTTGTTGGTAATTATTTAAACTATTGCAAATCTTGCTAATGATTTTTATAAAACCTAATGGGTTTTACGCTTAACCTTTTTGTTTAGCTAAACGATTTATAAAACAGGTGAACGATTAAAATATTCGATAAACGTTTTAATTCGAACCCTGTTCTCAAAGGCAAAAAAAAACCCAAATTGAGACTAAGAATTACGTGACAGATATATATAAAACCTATAGTATTTGTTTATATTTACGTACAGGAGTAATAATAAAAAGTGAAGAAATTTAATGGATGCGTACACTTGCATAATAGTTGATGATAGCGAAATAGATCAATTAAGGCTACAGGCATTTCTTAGAAAATTTGAGAACATTAAAGTTATCGGCACTTTTTTATCTCCGCAAAAAGCCCTTGCGGTAATTGATGATATTAAAGTAGATATTTTATTTTTGGATATACAAATGCCCGGTATTAATGGTCTTGAGTTTAGAAAGCGGGCACATAAAATACCTGTATGTGTGTTTATAAGCTATTCGCCGGACTATGCTGCTGCAAGTTTTGAGCTGGAAACCCTTGATTATTTGGTTAAGCCCCTTGATTTTAAAAGATTTGAAAAAACCATGGAAAGGATTACTGCTTTTATGAATCAAGCTAAGCAATCAGGCGGTTATGATGTGCAACCGGATAATTTTATGATTAAAAGTGGTACCAGCCAATTGCGTTTAGACCTAAACGATATATTATATTTTGAAGCTTACAGTGATTATACTCAGGTTTTTACGCAAGGTGGTAAACACATTATTTCTCATTCATTAGGTATTGTTTTAAAAGACCCTGTTTTTAAATCTTTTATTAGGATACATCGCAGTTTTGCGGTGCCAAAAAAATTAATATTTAAAGTAGCCAGTAAAGAGGTTGTATTAAAAAACGGAACGGTATTGCCTATTGGTAAAACATATAAAGATTACCTGTTACAAAATTTATAGACATTTGATTATCAAGAAAATATTTCTTTTTTTTATTTTATTGGCAGTGGTTTTTAAGCTAAATGCCCAGAATAAGCCTGTCTTAGATTCGTTATTAGACCAGGTTTTAGTTCAAAAAGATATTTATAGTAAAACTAAAACAAATATATCTAATGGGCTCAGGACTTATTTAATAGATAACAAAAAGTCTAAAAATACAATAAAGCATAACATTCAAAATTATGTTAAACACCGCGATAGTACCCAAATTGCTTATGTATACCTTATTTTAAATTATTCTGTTAGTAATTTCGATCCTGTTTACGGACAGGAATTTCTTCTCGAGGGCTTAAGATATATATCTCCTAAAAATAAAAAAGGCTTTGTAGATTTTTACGGTAATATTGGCGCAGACTATGCCATGATGGGTATGGATGTGCTTGCATTAAAAAATTCGTTAAAAGCCCTGGACTACATTAAGCAATACAAATTAGATAAGCAGGATTATAAGGTTCAATATATAAGGAGGCTATTAACTACCAATATTGCCCAACTCTATCTGGAACAAAAAAACGTTCCTTTAGCCATTAAATATAATAACGAATCTATACTTCTTAATCGTAAGCAACCTAACGAGTACGGCCTTAAATTTTTACGGATTATTGAGATAAATCTTGCAGCCGAAATTGCACATATACAGGGCAATAACGCTTTAGCAAAAAACTATTTGCTACAGAGCCTTTCTATTTGTAGAAAGTTGGGTGAGCCTGAAAGAGAGATAGAGGTATTAATTAAACTTGGAAACTATGATACTGATTATAATAAGAAGATAGATTATCATGAAGAGGCTTATAAGATTGCTAAATCAATTAAGTATCCTAATACATACAGCATAAGCAGTTATTTAAAGTTAACTGATACCTATTTAACCTTGGTAAAAAATTGGGCAGAATTTTCCGGGTTTGGCACTAAGTATAATAAGAACTATTATTTGCTGCAGGCAGAGCAACTTTTAGAAGCAACAAGCAATGACATAAAAATTATTAATTCTAAAAAAGACCTTGCAGAAACATATTTGCTTTATTCGCAACTAAAAGAATTACAACAAAATTATGCAGAAGCTTTTAGCTACAGTAAAAAATACCATCAACTGTATGATTCTATATATTCTCAGGAAAATAAGAATAAGTTGGCAGCATTGCAAAACATAAGCGAAATCGAGTCAAGAGATCGTCAAATAGAGCTTAACCAGTATAATGTTAAGGCAAAAGAGAGGCAATTTTTGTATTTAACAATTGTGCTTGTTTTAGTTTGTGTTATAGTTATAGCGCTGTTTTATCAAAATAGGTTAAGAAAGAAAAAAAATAATGAGCTGGATAAGGCAAACCGTTTAAAAGTGCAATTTTTTAATATTTTGAATCACGATTTAAGGAGCCCGTTAGGAGAATTAATCCAGTTTTTACTTTTACAGCAGGAAGCTCCGGATTTACTTGATCAGGAAACAAAAAAAAGGTTTGAAGCATTATCCATACAATCTGCCAGGAGGCTACTTTCTTCTATGGAAGACTTATTATTGTGGGGAAAGGCACAGATTGAAAATTTTAAACCCAATTATGAAAATATCTACATTAAAGAACTTTTTGAAGATATGAATGATATTTTTGAAAATAAAAATAAAGTGGATATTGTATGGTTAACGGATGGTGGACTTAGTTTGTTTACAGATATAAACTACTTAAAAACAATTATGCGTAACCTAACTGCTAATGCGTTTAAAGTATTAGAAAATACTGAAAATGCCCAAATTACCTGGCGCGCACAACAAATTGAAGGAAAAATAATTTTATCTATTACAGATAATGGCCCCGGCGGAACCGATGAACAATTTAAGGCATTGTATGATGAGAAAGAAGCTGTAGGAATTAAGAATGGCTTGGGCTTACACTTAGTAAGAGATATGGCTAAGGCTATTGAATTTGAGATAATTGTAAAAACAATTCAGGGAGCGGGTACAACCATTATACTAAAAAGCAATAAGATTTAATTAGGATATTTTTATAAATATACTCTCCATTGCTGTATTGTTACGTTTTTCTGAGGGTTACAGTTTCTAAAATCAGAACAATACAGCAATAAAGATTTAAAGGTAAATTAAAGTGCAGTATACTTAAAATTCTTAAAGGTTACATTACCCTTACCAATTGAGCATAAGGCAATGCGCAATCCTAAAAAGCCGCTTAGTGCATTATGGTTGTAGGATGAAACCTCGGCAGAATTTTCTGTTTTTTTCCAGTCTTTACCATCCAGGCTGTAAAACATATCCACATTATTATTTACGTTTTTAAGGCGCAGGTATACGTGCCTTTTGTGCACATTTTTTTCTGTTGGAAATTGCCATCCCCTTAGGTTGGTTATTATATCTTGTTTATCAGCCAAAATACCCGAAAAGTAAGTGTTGTTGTAAAAAAGTACCAACCCGCCTGTGGCATCGCCTTCAATTTCCATTTCTACTTCAGCAGTGTACGAATGCCCAGAAGGAACGCAAACTAATGGAGAACTATCGCCTACACCGTTTCCTTTACCATTAACCTCAAGGCCATTAGTGCCCGCTTTAAATCGCGAAGTATCTACCCCACCAAAAAATTTCCATTGCGGCTTAAGTGTACTTCCTAAAAAGTCATCGTTTAAAGAAAATAGGGGTAGAGCAGTGCCTTTTGGTTTTGCAATGGGCTCATCTGTTTTTATACCATCCGGAATTTTATACCATCCGTCTTTTGTCCACTCTACCGGCTGCAAAAGGGTTTGTCTTCCTAAGTTGTAAAAGCCTTTTTCATAAGCATGGAGCATCATCCACCACTTGCCATTGGCATCCTCAAAAACAGTACTGTGCCCTTTAGACCACCATCTTTCAGCGTCGCTCTCAGTACGTACTACAGGGTTGTAGGGCGAATTTTCCCATGGGCCAAATGGTGTTTTAGAACGAGCCGAAACAACCATATGGCTGGTTGCAGGGCCTGCAGTTCCTCCTTCAGCAACAGTCAGATAGTAATAATCTCCCTTTTTAAAGAGTTTTGGTCCTTCCATACAAAAACATTCTATAGACCATTCGCGAGGAATCTTCCAGCCATCATAGGCATGTTTTACATCGCCTACTGTTTTTAGCCCGTCTTTTGATAGGCCAATATAGTCGCCGTTACTAAAATACAAGTAACGGTTACCTTTATCATCGGTAACGTGCCCAGGGTCTATATTTCCTATCTTCAGGTCAACCGGTTCGCTCCAGGGGCCGTTAATATTATCTGCACTTATTACAAAGTTGGTTTTGTTGGCAGGAAAGTAAATGTAAAACCTGTTATTGTACTTTACCAGGTCGGGCGCCCAAACATCGCCTACATATTTTTGAAGCGCATTGGTTACCGGTACCCAGTTAATCAAATCCTGAGAATGCCATATCATAAGGCCGGGATAATAGTCAAACGAAGAATGTACCATGTAATAATCCTTTCCATCCCTTAACAAACTCGGGTCCGGATAATCGCCACCAAAAATTGGATTTTGATAAGTTGAAAGATTAGTGTTGCTGCCTTGATTTTGAGCAAATGCTATATTTGAAAATGCGAATACTAATAGTGCTATAAAAATTTTTTTCATTTTGATAGATTATACTAATTGGTAGTTGTAAGTTATTGGAGAGCAAATATACATTTTTTACATTACCTTATGGTCTTTTTAACCATAAGATATTTTCACACTACATACTTTAAAGATTGCAGAACTTTTTTATTTGCTGAACATAAAAAAACAGTGGGTAATTGATTTTGTATTATGAAATTAAAGTTACTGTTACTACCGTATGAAATTTAATTTAAGCCAATATTCCCATCATTAGCAGCCCTAAATTCCATAGGCGTTGCACCAACGTGTTTTTTAAAAAGCCGTGCAAAATGCTGTGGATACTTAAAACCCAAAGCATAAGCTATCTGGCTTACTGTTTTACTGCCGTCAGATAAACTTTCTTTTGCTGCATTGATTAATTTTGATTGTATATAATCCTGCGCTGTTCTACCGGTCTCTTTTTTAATTAAATCGCCAAAATAATTGGGTGATAGAAATAATTTTTCTGCACAGTACCCCACCGTTGGCATTCCGGATATTTGTAACTCTTCTGATGCGAAATAATCATTTAACAGGTTTTCAAACCGCGCTAAAATACCCTGATGTACGTTTTCGCGCGTTATAAATTGACGGTCGTAGAAACGGTCACAATAATTTAAAAACAATTCGAGTGTCGAGAGGATCAGTTTTTTACTGTGCTTATCAATACCATGTTCCAGCTCGTAGTCAATTTTAGCAAAGCAATCAAGAACAATTGTCCTTTCACGTTCCGAAAGGTGCAGTGCTTCATTAGACTGGTAGTTAAAAAAAGTATAGTCGGTTGCCATGTGACGCCCAAGGTCTGAACCATGAAGTAAGTCAGGATGAAATATTAAGGCATATCCTTTAGGCTGGTAGGTTTCTCCATTGCTGTTTACCCCGGCAACCTGGCCAGGGCCAATAAATACCAACGTACCGTCCTGGTAATCGTAAGTCGCACGCCCATAAACCAGGTCGCCACATATTACATCTTTAAGAAACACAGTATAAAACCCAAAATACATACGTGACCCCGACCTTGGATCTGCCTTAGACAGGTCTACAACGCTGATAAGCGGATGTTTGGTTTCATTATTATTAAACAAGTTGTAATCATTTACAGTATTAAATTCTCTAAGCGTATCCATAGCTGCTGTATTAAGTTAATCAAAGGTATAGTATAATTTCAAGCACTCTCATTTAGCGGCCCCATATCAGTAATAATGGTATAAATATCAGTAATATGTATCCTGCTTATGCCCCGAAAAGGTTCCACCTTTGTAAAAAGTGATTAAAAGGAGGCGTTATTTACCGCGGTTTTATGGAATTTAATTAAAGGAAGACAGCGAACTACTTAAAAAATAGTATTAGAATTATGGAAATTAAACGTATTGGAACACAGCCTTCAGGGAAAGGACCGGCTAACTATTTTACCGGTATTGTCCGTATCGACCCGCTTAACGAACCTGCTGCACCGGCACGAGTATCAATGGCGCTCGTAACATTTGAGCCGGGCGCACGTACCGCATGGCACACCCACCCATACGGGCAACTATTATTATAACATCCGGCGTTGGCTGGGTACAGCGCGATGGGGGTATCAGGGAAAACATTTATGCGGGTGATGTAGTATATTTTGAACCAAATGAAAAACACTGGCATGGTGCAACCGCTGCTAATGCAATGAGCCACATTGCGGTGCAGGAAAAAGAAAATGGTTCTCCGGTTGACTGGATGGAACACGTAGCAGATGAGCTGTACGATAATAATACTAATAAAAACTTATAACAATGAGCCACATCGAAGACAGAATTGCATTAAGGGAGTTAATTGATTTATTTGCAATTTACGGCGATAAAAGACAGATGACAGAACAGGCGTTGCTATTCTCTGACACTGCGATTGTAGAACTGTATTTTGAGGGGGTACTCACTTCCACCTTAAAAGGACATTTAGAAATCGAAGAAACCTTCACATCATTTATAAAAGCCTTTGAGAGTGCATATCATTTTAATGGACAGCAGATACTTACCATTAATAACGAAACTGCAACCGGAATTGCTTATTGCACCGTTACGCTAATAGGCATTGAAGAGGGCAAAAGAATAAAAACTACTATAGGTATGCACTACGAGGATGTTTACACAAAATTGAACGGTCGTTGGTTTATTGATAAAAGGAAATCAATGTTCGACTGGCAGGAAAAAAATGAATTGGCTATTGATTCTACAAGTAACAATTAATTGAAGCGAGGGGCAAGTAGCAGAATTTAGCATCGATCATCTTTTGCAGTATTGGCTATAGGATAACGGCACAATCCACTCAGGTAAAATAAAGATGCACCTCAAAAAACAATTCAATGAAAGAAGTAAATATAGAAAAGCTTCCATCAATTTCTTATAGTGCGGAAGAACAGGAGATAGTTAACCTTTCGCAAAAAAAATGGCAGTGGATGGCCAATCGGGGTATTGAAGCTATTGGCGCACTTTTTAAGGTGGTTAACACTGACTAATATCCGTGTAAAAAAATGTTGTAATATAGGAAGCCCGGCATAGCTACTAATATCAATAAAAACTAAACATAGTAGATGATAAAAAATAAGAATGAACGTGC
Organism: Flavobacterium subsaxonicum WB 4.1-42 = DSM 21790; assembly: GCF_000422725.1. Taxonomy (GTDB): domain Bacteria; phylum Bacteroidota; class Bacteroidia; order Flavobacteriales; family Flavobacteriaceae; genus Flavobacterium; species Flavobacterium subsaxonicum. Next base: position 175,159 of record NZ_AUGP01000017.1, on the reverse strand, counting down.
AAAAGTAAGGTTGGAGAGGCGTCCTGTTACTATTTTGACTGCAATAGCGCTATTTGCTATAACGGTGGTGTTTGCCACTAAACCCAACTGTAATGGAGCACAGGGTAAAAACCAGTATGTAAAAAAATTTGATAACGAAAAAAAAATGAAAGTATTAATATTAGGCGCTGCCGGCCAGATTGGCAAATTGGTTACCAATGATCTTTTGGAACAAACCGACTACAATCTTGTGCTTTACGGAAGAAATGTAACAAGTAGGCTTACCGTTACGGATAGTGCCAGGGTACGGCTTGTGAATGGTGATTTTAAGAACAGAGAAGCATTAACGGCTGCCATGCAGGATGTTAATGCTATCTACCTTAACGATATGAACGATGCTGAAGGTGTTGCCACCATAGTAGCAGTAATGAAAGAGAAAAAAGTTAAACGTATTATTGTTGCTTCCATATTGGGCATTTATAATGAAGTACCCGGTGAATTTGGAAAGTGGAATGAAAAGATGGTCGGCGCCGGCCATATCAAGGAAGCTGCAGAGCATGTAAAGCTTGTTGAAATCCCTGATTTTGATTATACGATCTTACGCCTTACCTGGCTATACAACAAATCAGCAAACAGGAAATACGAGCTTACCCAGAAAGGAGAACCGTTTAAGGGAGCGCAGGTAACCCGAGAAGCCGTATCGCAGCTTATCGTTGATATCCTTGAGGATGCGTCAGGAAAGTATGTAAAGAAAAGTTTAGGTGTTGGCGAACCCAATACCAATTTCGACAAACCTTCTTTTTATTAATTGGCAGTTTGTAATTTATAATGAGAACTGGCTTTAAAGCCGGTTTTTTTTTTGATCTCTGCTTCACAGCCAGTATTTGAGAAGCTTAAATTATATTTTAACTCATGAGAGAAAAAAAATCCTATTTAAATATCCTTCAGCACATTGTAGATGTCAAAAAGAATGAGCTGGCGGCCGTGTGCTGGGCCTTCCTCTACATTTTTGTACTATTTATAGCCTATTATGTGATGCGCCCCATAAGAGACGAGCTTGGTGTTGCGGGTGGTGTAGATAACCTTTCCTGGCTATTTACAGGTACTTTAATTGCCATGGTTGCCCTCAATCCCCTGTATGCCTATGCTACTAAACGATGGCCAAGGGAAAAGTTTATCGCAATCACTTATCGTTTTTTTATAGCAAACCTGATTGTTTTCTTCATTCTGCTGGGTAATGCCACGCCGGAACAGCAAGTATGGATTGGCAGGGCTTTTTTTATCTGGGTTTCTGTGTTCAACCTTTTTGTAGTGTCGGTGTATTGGTCTGTGGTAGTGGATGTTTTCGATGCAGAACAGGGAAAACGGCTTTTTAGCTTTTTAGCAGCCGGAGCAACCCTGGGCGGTATTGCAGGCTCTGCCCTTACCACCGGGCTCGTTGAACATCTGGGTCAGAAAAACCTGTTGCTACTGGCAGCAGTGTTGCTGGAGATTGCCATTTTGGCTGCCCGTAAATTATCGCGCTTAAATGTACAGGAGCATAAGGAAATGGAGACAGCAATAGCTTCAAAAAGTATTGGAGGTAGCCTCTTTTCTGGTTTCACGCATACCTTACGTTCGCCATACCTGATGGGTATATCGGCTTTTATTTTGCTAAATTCGGTAACGTCAACCTTCCTGTATTTCCAGCAGGCAGAAATTGCAGAGGCTAACTTTACAGACAGGGCTGCACGGACTGCCTTTTTTGCTAACATAGACCTTTGGGTCAATGCACTAACACTTGTTTTTCAATTGTACCTTGCAGGAAAACTTTTAAAATCAACCAGTGTTACTCTGGTGCTTTGCAGCCTGCCATTTATCAGTATTATAGGCTTCACAACTTTAGCACTTATACCCTCTATTACGCTGCTCGTTATCGTACAGGTGGCACGCAGGGTTAGTAATTTTGGGCTTTCGCGGCCTACCCGCGAAATATTATTTACGTCTATATCCAGGGAAGACCGCTACAAAGCAAAAAACTTTATCGATACCGTGGTATACCGTGGCGGAGATCAGGTAGGCAGCTGGAGTTACACGGGACTTGGAGCTTTAGGCTTGGGGATTGCTGGCATTTCGATCGCTGCAGTTCCAATTTCTATAATCTGGCTATCCGTCAGCTATTGGCTTGGAAGCAAGCATTCAAAAATAATTGCTATGAGTACTGCTGGAGAATAGAATACGTTATTAGAATGTTCTCTCTTTACCGTCTTCGGGCCTCAGCCTGGTCCGGTAATTTTTCTTAAAATAATTAAAAGCCGATGTATCTATCAAAAACAAATTTTGCCCCTTATCAGGTTGGGGATTTGAGGTAAAAATTGTATCCTGCTTTAAATTCATATCTATATATTTTGTGATCTAAAATTTATTTAAAATACCCGCGTATGGTTGAACAAAAATATAGAGATAGAAGATCCTGAAAAATTTGCAGGCAATATTTGTGCTGTTAAACTTAAGGGGGAGGCTTTTTCTTCGGTAGTTAAAGACCCATCTAAACCTTTATGATCGCATCAGGTGAGATAAGCACTACTGTAGAAGATACTTTTGCTATATCTTCAAAAAGCTATTTATCATTTTTCCTTGTAGGGGTCTGCAAAGAGTGTAAGCAACTTCTTCAGTTCTGATGCCCCAATTTGAGGAGTATTCCAGGCTGCAAAAATAAATTATTTTTTGGAAGGGGCCTATTTCGCTCCGCAGCATTTCACATGAAAAATGGCCTGCAGGCAATCTAAATTAAAGATTACTATAGTTTAAGGTTAGAATAGCTGACAAAATAAAAAACGTATAATCTTGAGGTTTCCTCCCCAAGATTATACGTAAGTAAATAATTAAATTGGTGTTTTTTTATTCAGAAAATCTACCCTAATACAAGATCATAAACGTATAATTTTAATGGAACATTTTCTTAGCTGGTTTTAATTTTTAATGTGCTTCATATTTCATACTATTTTTTAGCTTCGCTTCAGTCACGACATCAAATTTGGCAAGTAGATGTAATTCCTTGTCTAATCTGCGTCTTTTTTTAAAAAATTAAATTTGTAAATATTATGATCTGCTACCAAGACAAGCGTATCAGAAAATGATGCCTTGTAAACCTTCGAACCCCTTTTTGCTAAAATATCAAATGTTTTTCCACCAGTATATTCGCTTGCATAGGGGAAAAATACATATTCTTCGTCACTATTCAGTAATTTGAAAGCTATTTGCTTATTTTTAAAATAGACTGAGTCAATAATCCCCTCAACTGTTGATGAATTAAATTTGTGATATTGCGCAGTTGCAGATTTACTTGAGTAATATTGTGTAATTATTATATAAACAATTGGAATAATAATAATTGCAACGTATAATTTTTTTTTGTTCATTTAAAAGATTTTAATACGTGAAATACCCCCTGCAGCATTAACTGGCACTGCACCAGCAGGAAGCCCTGCTCCGAAATTTACAAAAGTACATACGAGTACATAGCCAGCATCCCCAACGGTAGAATTGTAGTAACCTCTACGGTTGCCTCTTTTGCAGTAACTTTAGGTGCGGTAATGGCAGTATCCCAGCGGGCAATATGCACATTGTTGGTTGCAGTAATCCATACGTGGCGGTAAATGCCAGACCCGCTGTACCAACGGCAGTTTTTTTGCTGCGAGTTATCTACACGTACCGCAATAGTATTTTCTTTGCCATAGTTTAAATAGGGGGTAAGCTCGTAACTAAATGAAGAACATCCGTAAGGATAAACACCAAGCGATTTTCCGTTAATAAAAACTTCAGAGCTCATGTACACCCCGCCAAAATAAATAGATATACTTTTATTAGTCCAGTCTGCAGGGATAACAAATGTTTTTCTGTACCAACCTATACCAGCCGGTAAATAGCCGCCATCGTTGCCGGTAGGGTTAGACGGAGAAAAATTTCCTTCTATGCTCCAGTCATAGGCCAGGTTAACATCGCGCCACGAACTGTCTGTAAAATTGCTTGTAGCGGCTTTAGCATCATCGGCCAAAAAAAACTTCCAGTTGTTATCAAAAGGCTGATCGCGAAGGTTAGTTTTTAAATTTTGTGCGTAACTACAAATTGATGTAATGATAAATACAACAGAAGTTATTAGGAGTTTGATGTGCCTCATGTTTAATTGGCAGAAGCGTAATAAATATAATTCAATACAGGCAGCCTATAATCTTAAATAAAAGCCGGATAGATCAATTAAAAAAATTCTCCAAAATGCAGCAATACGCCCGATGGGTCGTGTAAAAAGCATTCTCTGCCCCAATGTTCATCGCGTATGGGTACCAGTCTTGCGGAGCTGTATTTTTTGGGTAGGTTCAGTGCGGCTAATTCTTCGTAAACAAGGGCTGTGTTTTTTACCTGGAAAAATATCATGGTATTATCTACCCAGTCCTGCTGATAGTAGTTTTGCAGATAAAAGCCCAGCTCTCCCCATGTAAATAAAGACAATACGGGGCTTAAAACCACTTCGGTAAAACCAATATCCTGGTAAAAGTTCCTGGATTCGTCAAAATTTTTGGCACCTATAAACGGGCGGATAGAAATGGCCTCTTGTTTCATTATAATTGCTTTTTGTTTATTTGATGGACTAAATTAGAAAATTTATTTATGCTGGCACCAAACCTGCAAGACATTTCTCATAATGTTTCATGTAGTTAGTTACATTATAACTAATTTTTAGAAATTTTTTAGAAAACTTTAAGAATTGCTTGGCATAATTGGTAAAACAGCGGTGTTCCTGGCATCTGACGATTCATCGTTTATACTTGGTACCGAAATTTTGGTTGATGGCGGTATGACCTACCTGTCTAAGCAATTATCCAAAAGCAATTTTAATAGGGTATGTATGGTTTTTAAGTCCACAAAAATCAAAAATTAAAGACAAGGAAACAGTATTATTAAGTAGTAATACTTTTACCTAAAATAATTGTTATGTCTTATCTCAACACAAAAGCCGAACAATACTGTTCGGCTTTTGTTATGTTTTAAATTATTTTACAGAACTTTTAATATTTAGAAGCTTATTTTAGTAATTGTGCCTGTTTGCTTTTGCTGGCCAAACATAAAAATTTCGTTTTCTTTAGGTTGTTTTCCAAATTTAGGATTGTACACTATTTTTTCGCTCTTAATTTCTGCTACACTCTTAATCTCTGCTACACTCTTAACCTTTATTTCGCCGTTATCGTTAATATCAAAAAGGGTTATATATGTGTTTTCGCCTGATTTTGCTTTCTTGTCGGATTTTTTCTCATCTTTAGTAGAGGTTACTACTAAATGCATTTGGCCATTCCAGATAACTGGAACTGCACCTCCGTTAACAGCACCATCCAGATAAGGACTGTCTTTGGTAATATCTCTTGAATAAAGCATCTTACCATCTGTAGAAATCCGTGCTATAATAATATCATCAAATCGTTCTTGAGCAATTATTCCGGATGCCGATGTACTGGCCAGGCTATGGTCTTGTACACTGTATAAAATATCGCCATTAGATGCAAATCCGCACTCGCGCAACTCATAAGTTCCAATTATTTTTTCGGCTTTATCTCTTCCAAATTTATCAATATTAAACTGAGATGTAAAAGGGTTGTATTTAATATTTTTAACGGCTAATGTGGCTGCATCAATATCATAAAAGAAAAAGCCGCTTTCGCGCCTGTCCCTTTTTTTATTTTCGCCATAACCCCCTACGCAATATACCCTTTCATTTTTAACCATTACCTTTACATTAGATACTGCTAAATAGTCTTCTGTTTTTAGTGCCAGTTGATTATAACCCTGTGTGTCAACTTTTTCAAGCTGGTAATAAAAATAATCCTGCGGTACCGAAAGTCCCTTCCTTTCCAGTAGATAACTGGTTAGGTATGCTGCCGTTCTGTTTTCATTAAGTACAAGGCTTTCGTAGCCATGTGCATATTTTTGAGCATCCTTTTCTGTAAATTTCTTTTCAAAAAGTAAATTCTGGGTTGCAGTATCGTATATATATAGCTCTTTTCGGCCTATTCCTTTAATTGGGGCAAAATCTACATATAAAGCAAAAGCACTTTTATCGTCGCTAAAAGTAACAGTTATAACATGTTCTTTTGAAGACATAAGGCCATAACTTGTCATACTTTTATAAGTATCTACTTCTTTTGATGCAAAAGCCAGTAAAGTTTTTGAGGTAAATTTAAAATCGCTTGTAGCTGCACTAGCAGCATTGCATTTGTATTCTCTAGTCTTTTCATCATAATAAAAAGATATAAGTAGCGCCACATTGTTTGTAAAGGCTTTTCCGCGGCAGTAGCTTGGGGTAATGTATTTGTATTCGCGGTTGGATTTAAGTTCTTTGTCAAAAATCCGGAATATATGGTTATCCCCATCACTCATCATCATAATTTCATTATTGTCTGTAACAGCTATTTCTTTTAATATATAGCCCTTAGCAATTGTAAAGTCGGGTCCGTTTTGTGTATTTTGGGCAAAGGCGTTACTACAAAGTAACAATTGTAGTGCTGCAATAAGGAAGTGTTTCATGGGGTAGAAATTTTTTCTAAAGATATCTATTTGTACAAGATACCGTGCCTTGCTAAAAAAATAATTATTAAGGGTAACATAATATAAATAAAGGCATTTGCATTTTACAGCTTATCTTTTATTCAAATCCAAACCTGAAAGACATTTCTCATAATGTTTCAGGTAGTTAGTTATATTATGACTAATTTTTAGAAATTTTTTAGAAAACTTTAAGAATTGCTTGGCATAATTGGTAAAAAAATTATATTTGGAGAAATTATTATTCTCCCCATGAAAAACATATTGGCAGCCCTTGTTTTTGGGCTATGTAGCACAGCTTATTCTCAGGTAGATTACTCTGTTGTTTATGATGGTAATGCTTTTGTTGCCGAAGGTATCAGGCTGTATGATGAAGGTAAATATGTCGATGCCATTAAGCAATTTGATAAGGTTGCTAAAAACGACCCCAAATTTTATACTGCTCAATACGAAAAAGCCCTGGCTCTTGCCGCCGGCGAAGATAAAGAAGCTGCTAAAGCTTTTTACGAAGCTGCCTATACAAAAGGCTACATGAACGAAGTTACTGATTTTTATATGTCGTACGGTAACTTGCTGAGTGACCAGAAAGACTACGAAAAATCGGAAAAGATGTTTTTAGAGGCCCAGAAATCACTGCCCAATTCGGCAGTGCTGCTTTACAATATGGCGTTGCTTTATATTAGAAAAGACGAACGCCAAAAAAGTGTAGACCTGCTGGAAAAGGCCATTACAATAAATCCCAACCATACCGGGTCGCATTACCTGCTGGGCCTTATGGCGCTGGAAGACGGCCGCGTTGTAGAAGGGTCTATGGCATTGCTGGCTTATTTAACGCTGGCACCAAACAGTTCTGCCAACGCCGATATTATTATAAAACTAAATTCTAAGTTTGCCGAGAACTATCTGGAAAAGAATAAACTTATATTCTCAAGAGCCGGGGGCGATAATTTTGAAGACATTGATGTTATTCTTCGTAACTCGCTGCCGTTAAAGAGTGCCTATAAAATTAACTCAACGTTTGATGATGTAATTATCCGCCAGATGCAGGCTATTGTAGATTATTCTGCAGAACATAAAGTGCAAAACGGCTTTTTTGAAACCATGTACATTCCGTGGCTTGCCGATATGGCAAAAAAGAAACAGTTTGAAGGCTTTTCATATTATATCTTAAATGGTTTAAAAGAAAAGCTGGGCAAAAAACTGTCATCGCAAAGTAAAAAAACCGATGCTTTTACAAACGGATATTTAGCTAACGATTTTTGGGATGTTTTTGCCAAACGCAAAGTAGATCTTTTTGGTAAAGAAGAAGAAGTGGTAGTATACCTGGAAAATGGCAAGCCCTACCTGTTAGGCAAAGTGGTTAACGGTAAAAAAGAAGGTAAGTACAAAGTGCTTAACGCCAGTGGCAACGTTGTTAGCGAACTTAATTTTGTTAACGATGAGGCAGACGGCCTACAAAAATATTTTGACCATAAAGGCCGCCTTACCGATGAGAAAAACTACACCAAAGGCAAGCTTAACGGTAAAAAGACCTCTTATTTTGATAACGGTAATGTTGAGGTGGTCGAAAATTATAAAGACGATCGGCTAAACGGCATCAGTACCGGCTATTACATTAATGGCGGTAAAGCCTGCGAAGGTAATTTTGTTAACGGCGAGCGCGATGGTGCCCTTATTTGCCTGTACGAAAACGGCACTAAAAAAACCGAAATAAACTACACCAACGGCAAGCTTAACGGTAAATACATTCTTTATGATAAAGCAGGCAACGTATCGAGAGAGCAGGCGTATGTTATGGAAAAACGCGAGGGCAGGGCGGTAGAATACTACAACGGTAAGGTTGTAAAATCAGAGATTGAATTTAAGGGCGGCGTGGTTGCATCTCCGTATAAAGAATATTATCCTAACGGTACGCTTAAAGAAGAGACTACCTATGTAAACGATATTGCAACCGGTGGCGTTAACTATTTTGCCAACGGTAAAAAATCGTATGAAACAATTTATGATAAAGAGGGCAACGTAACCGGCTATAACTTTTACAACGGCGCCGGCGATAAATATTTTCAGGAAAACTACAAGCTTGGCGAAATTAAACCCGGCCTGCAATATGCTGTCGGTGCCGCAAAACCTGTAGATGTACCTGTAAAAGGCGTGTATACCATTAAAAGTATGAACGGTACAACTTTAACCACCGGTAAATACGAGAAAGGTAAAAAAATTGGCGAGTGGAATTATTTTTACAACACCGGTGTTTTAAAAAATAAAGAAAACTACCAAAATGGTTTACAACAGGGTAAAGCGTTTAGGTATAGCGATGATGAAAGGCTTGCAAGTATTTCAAATTATATAAACGATACCGTACAGGGTGTTTACGAGAATTATAATAGCGGTATTCTTTCCAGTACCTATTATTACAGCCACGGCGATGCCAGCGGCCCGGCAAAATCGTTTTATGCTGATGGTGGCGTGTCGTCTGAAAGCTTTTACATTAACGATGAGCTGTATTCTAAACAATACGATTACTGGCAAAACGGTAACGTAAGCGAAATTACAGAGTATGTAGATGGCACTCCGCTTAAAATGCAAAGCTTTACGCCAGAGGGTAAAAAAGAGAACGAGCTTGATTATGCCAACAAGAACGGTAAAATAACCAACCAGTATTATAATGGTACAGAGGTACACGATTATAACATGGTTAACGGCACCCTAAACGGTAAATACCTTATTAAAGACAAAACCGGTAAAATAGTTGTAGAGTGCAACTATGCAAGCGGCGGCAGGCATGGCAAATACATTAAAAACGGCCCAACGGGTGCACCGTTGGTAGATAGAGATTACTACGCGGGCAAGCTCGATGGCCTTAGCAAGTTTTACGACCTGGCCGGTAACCTTAGGATGGTAGATACCTACGTGTTTGGCGACAATACGGGTGCTACCATACGCTACTACAGCAACAAGAGTAAATTTTCTGAAACGATGCAGTATGACGAAGATAAGGAAGGCGAGGTAAAATACTATAACATAAAAGGCGATAACATACTTATACTGGGCTACCAGCGCAACGAGCTGGTGTATTACATTACACTTGGCAAAGATGGAAAACTGACCGAGAAAACACCTATAGTTGGGCAAACGGCTAAAATAGTGTCGGTTTACCCTAACGGTAAAAATGCTATGGAGCTAAGCTATGTAAAAGGCAACCTTGACGGTAAGTTTTTAATAAGCAGTGCAGAGGGCAAGCCGGAGTATGAAAGCAACTATGATAAAGGCCTTTTAACAGGTGCGCGCACAGAGTACTATGCTAACGGAAAAATATACAAAAAAGAAAACTTTAAAAATTCATCTTTTGAGGGCCTTCAGGAGTTTTTTAAAGAAGACGGCAAGCCATGGGTAACCGCCGAATATAAAAATGATGAGATGCACGGCCTTTGTAAAGTGTACACTAACGGAACTATTTCTCAAACCAAACGCTATGATTCAGATGTACTTGTTGAGATTAAATAAAAAATGCCTTTTGGCGGTTTTGCCGCTAATGGCATTGCAGGCTACTGCGCAGGAAAAAACGGGTTCGTTTACCGATTATAAAAAAACGTATAACGATGTTAACGAATTGGTTATTAGCGATAAAAGCTCGTATGATATTTTTGTGGATAACAAAAAGCTGCGCGTTTTACAGGATAACTATTACGAGTCGATGATAATGTCGGAAAATGGCATACAAAACAACCAGGAAAACTTTTCGTATTCAGAGCTGGTAAAGCTTAACGAGTACGAAGCTTTTTCGGTAGTTAATGATAAGGGCAAAGACCGTAAAATTAAGGTTACGCAAACCAACGAAAAACAGGCACGGCAAAACTCTGTGTTTTACAACGATGTAAAAGAGCGCCAGCTTATTTTTCCTAACCTGGAGGCAGGGGCAAGAAAGGTGTACAGCGTACAGACCGAATTTTTAGATCCGTTCCTATTACAAAGCTATGTTTTTGGCAGCAACTACCCCATGCTTAACTCTACGCTTGAGGTGCGTACCGATAAAGATATCACTATTGGCTACCGCATTTTTAACGACCCCAACAACAGCATCGAATTTTCTAAAACAGAAAAAAAGGGCAAGTTTATTTACCGCTGGACGCTTAAAGATGTAAAAGCCGTAAAAATGGAGCCTAACAACCCGGGGTTCCGTTACTTTATTCCGCACATTAACGTGTATGTAAAAGACTATACGGTAGATGCTAAAAAGATAAACGTGCTGGATAATACCGAAAAGCTGTACGATTACTACAAGAGCTTTACCAAAAACCTGAACAAGACCGAGGATGCCGACCTAAAAGCGATTGCTACCGAGATTACGTCCGGGCTTACTACTGATACCGAGAAGGTAAAAAGGATATTTTACTGGGTAAAAGACAACATTAAGTACATTGCTTTCGAAAACGGGTACGAAGGTTTTATTCCGCGCGAAGCGGCACTGGTATGCAAACGCAAGTTTGGCGACTGTAAAGATATGGCCAGCATTATAAGTGCTATGGCCAATTATGCCGGTGTAAAAAGCGTAACCGTTTCGTGGATAGGCACACGCGATATTCCGTATTCTTACGAAGAACTTTCTACCCCAGCCGTAGACAACCACATGATAGCCGTATACAACGATAATGATAATTATGTGTTTCTGGATGCGACCGACAGAGAAACCCGCTACGGCATCCCTACGGCCTTTATACAGGGCAAAGAGGCGCTTATAAGCAATGGCGATACCTACAAAATTATAAACGTGCCTGTTGTTGCAGCCGAAAATAATGAAGCTGTTGAGGTGGTAAAACTAAGCCTTGATAAAGAAAAGATAATCGGCTCCGGCTCGGTAAGCTACAACGGCTACTCCAGGAGCAACATACTGGCGCAAATTGGCGATGCATCCAACAAAACCCGTTTTGAAATGATCAAAAGCCTGGTGCTAAAGGGCAGCAATAAGTTTCACTTAAAAGATTATACCGAGGCTAATGTATCTGACCGCGATAAGCCGTACCAGGTTAACTTTAACTTTGAGCTGGACGATTATGCCATGCAGGTAGACAAAGAGCTGTACATAAACCTTTTTATGGACCGCATGTACGAAAAGCTTACGCTGGAGCCCGACCGTGTAACGGCTTTTGACCTGGATTACCTTTCGGCCTACAACACCCGTTACGACCTTACAATCCCTCAAAACTATTCGGTAAAATACCTTCCGGAAAATTTTAGCCTTGATAATGCCGTTATGAAAGCCGATTTTAAATACACCAATACCGCAGGCGTTGTATCGCTTGTGGCTAAAATCCAGCTTAAAAAACTGTTGCTGCAAAAAGACGATTTTGCGTTGTGGACAGAGAGCATCAAAAAACTTAAAAGTACTTATACACAAACCTTAATACTTACCGAAAAATGAATTTTAACCTCAAACTAAAAACGGCGCTACTGTTTTTTGTGGCGTGCAGTTGTTATAGTTATGCCCAGTCTCAGGATTTTTCCTTTAAAAATTATAATTGGGATGAGAAACAAACCAAAGTAGACATCCCGGCCAAATACAAAGACGAAAAAGAGGCCATACTGGAGCGTAATATTAAGATAGAATTTGTTTCGGGTAAAAACAGTGCGTTGCAGTACTACCTGTCGCACGAAAAAACATACATCAATAGCGATGATGCGGTAGAGCGTAACAACAAGATCTACATTCCGTATGCATCTAACGAAAACGTAATTACCACAAAGGCCCGTGTTATACTAAAGAGCGGCAAGGTAATAGAGCTTAAAAAAGGCGATATTAAAGAAGAGACCGATGAGGAGAGGGGTATTAAATTTAAGTACTTCGCGGTAAACGGCCTGGAGAAAGGTGCGGTAATAGAAACCATCTTTATATTAGAGGAAACACCTGAAATTAAAGGGCATACCATTAAAATGCAGGATGAGTATCCTATTGCAAAAAGTACGTTCCAGTTAATATACCCCGATCATTTGCTGTTTAAAACCAAGAGCTACAACGGCCTGTCTGAACCGGTTATAGCCGAGAAAACGCCATCGGCCAAGCTAAACACGCTAACCATTACAGAGAACGATACACCTGCTTTGGATGACGATGAAAAATATGCCAACTGGAACACCAATATTAAGCGTTTTCGTTACAAGCTGGACGAGAATTTAGCCAACGGCGCTAAAAACCTGTACAACTTTAAAGAGTTTTCTACCAACCTGTACGAGAGGTTTCACCCGGTGTACAGCAAGAAAGACCAGAAGGTTATCGACGATTTTTGTAAAGGCATAGCTAAATCTGCCGATGTGCAGGAGCAGGTTTGGAATATTGAGAACAAGATAAAGAAAACCATTAACTACAGCCGTTATATTGATGGGCAGGAGTCGCTACAGGACATCATTAAAACTAAACAGGCCAACCAGAGCGATATTATAAGGCTTTACATTGCCGTGTTTACAACCATGGGGGTAGAGAATAACCTTGTGTTTACATCGAGCCGTTACAAAGTGGCCTTTGACAAGGATTTTGAAAGCTACGAAAACCTGGACGACCTGTTGTTTTACTTTCCGGCCATTAAAAAATTTATGACACCACTGGAGGTAGAATACAGGATACCGCTTATACCTGAACAATTGGCCGGTACAAACGGACTGTTTATTAAAGAAAAAGCCTTTGCAGGTACTAAGATGGGTATTGGCGAGGTTGCCATGATAGATATTCCGGGTACAGATATTACGCACGATGTAATGGATATTACCGTAGATTTTTCTAAAGACCTGGAAAACCCTACCGTAACCGATAAGATACAGTTTGGGGGGTATTCGGCATTGAATTTTCAGCCTATTAAAGATTTTGCCCCGGCAGACCAGTACAAGACCATACTTAAAAGCATTGCCGAAAACTACACGGTAGAAACGGAGTACAAAACCCTTACCACAGAAAATGATGGTGTAGAGTTTATTGGCAAAAAGCCATTTGTAATGAATGTTACCTTTGAGGGTAAAGACCTTATACGCAAGGCGGGCGATAACTACCTGTTCTCGGTAGGGCAAACCATTGGCAAGCAAATGGAGCTGTACCAGGAAAACAAGCGTGTGCTACCGGTAGAAATTAACTACCCGCACTCGTACACCCGTAAAATAAGGATCATTCTGCCGGAAGGCGCCACGGTTAAAAACCTTGATAAATTTAACATGAACAAAACGGCCAATGTAAACGGCAAGACCGAAGCTGCTTTTGTTAGCAAGTACGAGAAAAAAGGCAACGAGATTATAGTAGAAAATACAGAGTACTACAATGTGCTGAATTATCCGCTCGAAAATTTTGAAGCTTACAGGGCGGTAATAAATGCCGCTGCCGACTTTAACAAAATTGTTATCATCTTAAATAAATAATAGTAAAAAAGCCGGACCTCAAATCCGGCTTTTTTTATGGATTTGGGTCAACAAAAAAGCAGCGCTGATTAGCGCTGCTTTTTTGTGCAATCTCAAAGTCCAAAAGTGAAATATTAAAGCTCTTTTTTATAGATAATGGCACTATCGGCAAACTTTTTCATGGTTACACTTGTAGGTGCCCCGTAAAGTTCAATTTCGGTTTTTCCGGTTACTTCCATGTCTAATGTTTCGGCTACCGTAATGCTGCATTTAGTGTAGCTTTCGGCTACCAGGCTTGCATTTTTAACACTAAATTTCTTGCCGGTAAACACCGCATTGTTGTCTACGCGCAGTTGCATGGCAGCAGCATCGCCCTCTATGGCGGCGGTAGTCTTTTGGTACATATCCATCTTAAGGTTCTGGGTGGCAATCAGTGCTTTAAGGTCGGCATTCTTGCTCAGGTCTATGGTGGTGCTCTCTGCTTTAACGTTAATTTCTGCAGTGGTTTTATCGTTTAGGCTAAGGCTGAAAGAGCCGGCTTTAACATTAAGGAATGATTTAGAGAAGTCAAGGTTTTTGATGGTAATGTCCTCAACCTCAAGCTCTGTAAGCGCGTACAGCATTACCTGGTGCTTAGCAATGATGGACTTAAGCTCGCCCGTATAATTAATACGCACCGTGATTTTTTTGGCGCCGCTAACTTCTTTATTGGTGTAAAGGCGCAGCGTACCCCCATGAATATCAGCCTGTATTACATCGTGCAGGTTGTCGTCGGCTTCAATTTCGAGGCCCTGTTCGGTGCCTTTGGTAAGGTATACCTCAAGGTTGTCTTCAATTTCGAGGCTGTCAAAAGCGGCAACCTCTTTTTTGGCAACGGTAACATTCTTAGAACCCTTAATTTTCTCCCTCTTTTGGGCGAAGGTAACTGCCGTAAATAGCAGTGCGAGCAGCAGTAAGCAGCTTTTTTTCATAATATGTGGCATTTTATTGGTACTGGCAAATATATAAAAAACACCTGCTGAATAAGGCCCTGCAGGCTTATTTCTGTAACATTTAATTAACAATACCGTTGGTTAATTATCGTAAGATAACAATGCTTATATTTGTTACGCAAACACAATTCATTATGAAAAAAATCACCTGTTTACTATTGCTTTTAGCAGGGGGTGGCATATATGCCCAGGTTGCAAAAGCACCCGATGCCGCACCAAAATGGCTGCGTAGTGCCGCTATATCTCCAGACGGATCTTTAATAGCCTTTTCGTACCAGGGCGATATTTTTACCATACCTGCTACTGGCGGCCAGGCAGTTAGGCTCACTATACATGAAGCCTATGACTCTGACCCGGTGTGGAGTAACGATGGCAAGCAGATAGCTTTCTCGTCTACCCGCTACGGCAATAAAGATGTATTTGTAATTCCGGCAAACGGCGGTGTGTCTAAAAGGCTAACCTATTATAGCACAGACGATGTGCCTACTGATTTTAACCCCGCTGGCGATAAAGTTATCTTTACCGCTGCAAGGTTAGATGATGCCGCAAGCTCTATATACCCAACGGCGCTTTTGCCTGAATTATACGAGGTTAGCACGGCAGGCGGCATGGAAAAACGTATTACCGCAGTGCCGGCCGAAATGGCAACTTTTAGTGCCGATGGCAGCAGGATATTCTATCACGACAGAAAAGGTTACGAAGACCCATTCCGTAAGCACCAGACGTCTTCGGTTACGCGAGATTTGTGGATCTATGACATCAAAACCAAAACTTATAGTGAAGTTACTGAGACTAATACCGAAGAGCGTAACCCTGTTTTTGGCAACAATAACGAGTACTACTTTTTAAGTGAAAGAAACGGCACCTTTAATGTTTGGAAGGCAAGCCTTATAAATAATAAAGAGAGCAATGCCCAACAGGTAACCAACTATACCAAGAACCCGGTGCGCTTTTTAAGCCGCGCTAATAATGGTACGCTTTGCTATACCTGGGATGGCGAAATTTATACCCAGACCGATGGCGGCCAGCCTAAAAAAGTAGCTATAAGCATACAGAGTGATGACCGTTATAACGAGAAGGTGGTGGAAACGCTACGTGCTGATGCCGAGGATTTTGCAATCTCTCCTAACGGTAAAGAAGAAGCCTTTATAGCGCACGGCGAGGTATTTGTAGTGAGCACCGAATTCGGCATTACTAAAAGGATTACCGACACGCCTGAGCAGGAGCGTAACATACAATTCAGTCCCGATGGGCGCAGCCTTTTATATTCAGGAGAGCGTGGCGGATGCTGGAATATCTATGAAACCAGCCTTGTAAACAAAGACGATAAGTACTTTTTTGATGCTACACAGTTTAAAGAAACGGCAGTGGTAAGCTCGGGTAAAGAGTCGTTTCAGGCACAATATTCGCCGGATGGCAAAGAAATTGCCTTTTTAGAGGAGCGTACCACGGTTCGTATCAAAAACATAGCAAGCGGTGCGGTGCGTACCGTTTTATCAGGCCAGAAAAATTACTCGTACCAGGATGGCGACCAGTATTTTACGTGGTCGCCTGATAGTAAATGGCTGTTAGTGCCCTACATGGCTTACGAGCGTTGGAATACCGATATTGGCCTTATTAATGTTAACGATGGCAAACCGCCTATTAACCTGAGCCAGAGCGGGTACAACAATCAGATGCCTAAGTTTGGCATGGAGGGCGAAATGGTGTACTGGGCGTCTGACAAAGACGGTTACCGTTCGCACGGCAGCTGGGGGTCTGAAAGCGATGTATATGCTGTGTTCCTTACAGAAAATGCCCAAAAGAAATTTGAGCTGAGCAAAGCCGAATATGCCCTTTGGAAAGAGCAAAGCGATGCCAAAAAAGGTAAAGACGACGATAAAGATAATAAGGATAAGAAAGATAAAAAACGCAAGGATAAAGATAAGGAAGATGATAAAAAAGAGGCAGTTAAGCCGGTTAAAATAGATTTTGAAGGCCTGCAGGACCGTAAGGTTAAGCTAACCATACATTCGTCGAGACTGTCTGATTTTGTGGTAGATAAAGATGCCGAGAACATTTATTACCTAACCCGTTTTGAGGAGGGTACCAACCTGTGGAGGACAAAATTCCGCGAGAAGGAAACCAAGCTGTTTGTAAACCTTAACAGCGAAGATTCTAAAATAGTGCTGGATACTAAAGAAGAGAACATTTACCTTATAGACAAAGGCGGCAGGCTTGTAAAAATTGCCGTTAAAGATGCTAAAAAAGAGCCGGTTAACTTTTCGGCAGAAATGAATTTAAATGAAACTGCCGAACGTGCCTATATGTTTGAGCATGCCTGGAGGCAGTTTAAAAAGAAATTTTACCTGGAAGACCTGCATGGTGTAGACTGGGATTTCTATAAAAATGAGTACGCTAAGTTTTTGCCATACATAAACAACTCGGTAGATTTTGCCGATTTGCTTAGCGAAATGCTGGGCGAGGTTAATGCTTCGCACACGGGTGGCCGCTACAGGCCTGAGCGTAAAGCGGGCAGCGATGCCACGGCGTCGCTTGGGGTATATTTAGATAACAAGTACACCGGCAACGGCGTAAGGATAGTAGAGGTGCTGGATAGGAGCCCGCTGTTTAAAGCCAAGCAAAAAATCAGGGACGGATTTATTATAGAGGCTATAGACGGTACTAAAATTACGCCCGATCAAAACTATTACGCGCTGCTGAACAGGAAAGCTGATAAGAAAGTGCTGGTTAGCTTTTTTGATGACAAAACCGGCAAACGCTGGAACGAGGTTGTAGAGCCTATTACCATTGGCAAAGAAGGCCAACTGGCTTACGACCGCTGGGTTAAAAACAGGGAGAAAGACGTAGACCGCCTGTCGGGTGGTAAACTGGGCTATGTACACGTACAGGGCATGAATTCTGAAAGCTTTAGGGAAGTGTTTGAAAAAGCCCTTGGTAAATATAATGATGCCGATGCCCTTATTGTAGATACCCGTTTTAACGGTGGCGGATGGCTGCACGACGACCTTGCTACCTTTTTGAGTGGAAAGACGTATATGAGCTTTGAACCAAGAGGGCAGAAGAACCTGGGTACAGAGCCGCAGTTTAAATGGCATAAACCATCGGTGGTGCTTATAAGCGAGGGTAACTATAGCGATGCGCACATGTTTCCGTACACCTATAAAGCACTGGGTATTGGCAAGCTGATAGGCATGCCGGTGCCGGGTACGGGCACTGCTGTTTGGTGGGAAAAAATGATAGATGGCAAAACCATCTTCGGGATACCGCAAATAGGCATGCGTACCGTTAACGAGGGCAAGCTGATGGAGAACTTTCAGTTAGAGCCCGATGTTAAGGTTAAGAACGAACCAACACAGTTAAACGCCGGCGAAGACCAGCAACTGGCAAAAGCTGTTGAAGAGCTTTTGAAAAAGAAATAAACCAACGTAAACGGCTGCCTCCAAAGGGTGGCCGTTTGCAATTAGCATCATATTTAATTACAACTAACTACGACACAAAATGGAAGCGCAAATTAAACATTACGAGAACAAACTGGCTTATGAGATAGATGCATCCGACCTTTTTGAGGCGCTGAACAACGGCGAAAAGATTATGCCCCTTGATGCCCGCAAGGCTTTTGGTTTTGAGGTAGAGCACATTCCGAACGCTATAAACCTGCCGCACCGCGAAATGACTGCCGAAAGTACCGCACATTTGGATAAGGATGTTTTATACGTAACTTATTGCGATGGTATTGGCTGTAATGCATCTACCAAAGGCGCTTTAAATATGGCACGCTTAGGCTTTAAAGTAAAAGAATTAATAGGGGGTATACAGTGGTGGAAGTTTGATGGCTATGCCACCGAGGGCACTAATGCTAATAAAGGCGGGGAGAAAATTGAGTGTGCTTGTTGAAATAGTATATAAAAAATGCCCACCATT
Source organism: Flavobacterium subsaxonicum WB 4.1-42 = DSM 21790 (assembly GCF_000422725.1). GTDB lineage: Bacteria > Bacteroidota > Bacteroidia > Flavobacteriales > Flavobacteriaceae > Flavobacterium > Flavobacterium subsaxonicum. The sequence goes on along the minus strand of NZ_AUGP01000017.1, from coordinate 156,317 downwards.
AAGTGGGCATATTAAATCTTTTTATTGTTTTGAGACAGAGCCTCCGGAGTCTGATGTTGTGCTTATCTTTTTAACAGGGGTAGTAAGATATCGTATAGAGCTACCACTTGATGCATCTGCTGCAAGTTTTTCGGTAGGGTTTACAATAAGGCTGGCACCGCTGCTTGCTTCTGCATCGGCATTAATTGTTTTAAGCTCGCCTGCGTTTAAGGTACTGCCGCTGCTGGCTTCGGCATCAAGGTTTTCTGTAGATCCCAGTAGCTTAACAGTGCCCGAGCTGCTGGTTTCGCAAACAACATCTTTTGCAATAACAGTAACTTCTAACACCCCTGCGCTGTTGGCATTAAGTTTAACCTTATCGGTTTTTAAAACCGTTTTGCCTTTAACCCCTGATCCGCTGTTAGCTTCTATACCGGTAATTTCGGGCAATACAACGGTAATTTTTTTAGATTCGGAATTACCAATATTTACATCGCTGGTAATTTTAAGTTCTGTACCAGAGGCCTCTACCTTAATATGCTGCTGTAGGTTATCATCTGCCTCTACCACCACTGACCTGTTAACGCCCTGTTCTATGTAAACGTCTAATCCGCTCGATGCTGTAACGCTTGTAAACTCTCCGCTAACCGTTCTGGTTTGTTTGGTAACGTTACCGCTACCATCTACCGTTTCCATATTACACGAAGAAAAAAGCAGGGCAACAACCACAGCAATTATGGCTTGGGCTATGTGTACAATAACTTTAATCATGGTATTTATATTTTAATTTGTTGGTTGATCTTTAAAAACCTTACTGCATGTTTTTGGCATCCTTTTCCATCTGCTCAGCCTGTTTTTTCATTTCCTCGGCCTGCACCTTCATTTCTTTAGCCTGTTGCTCGGCCTGTATCTTCATCTCTTCCGCCTGCACTTTCATGTCGGCAGCCTGTTGTTTCAGTTGCTCTTTTATCTGCTCAGTATTGCCTTCGTCGCCGTTATCGCCAAACTGGTTGCCTTCTTCACCTTCAACACAATCCAGGCACTTAACGTTATCTTTAGTCATCTGGTACTTGTGGTCGCCATCAAACCAAAGGTTAAAAAACTCATCGTCGCTCTGGTCGTAATCCTGTAAGCTTTTATCAGGATGAAAGTACGTACCCTCCGGCAGGTATAAAAATATCTCTACACGCTGCTTGCGGTATTTGGCATTGTTGTCTCCGCCGGTAAGCAAATAATTGTCTAAAATTAAGTTATTTCCTTCAATTTTAAAGCCATACTTAATAATTTCTGCCGATTTTCTTGCCTGTTGCAGCGTACCGCCGCTGGCAATGCGCTCTATTTGCAGGTAAGGCTTGGCTTCATCTGTTTTAAGAACAAAAAACTGGACATCGTTACTGTATATAACCTCGTTACCAAGCGAATCCTGCTTAAAGCGGAAGTCGTAATCATGGTGAAGCGATTTTGTAAAGTACTCGTTATACCTAAATTTTACATGAAGTGTATCGGTCCTTGCAAGGTTAATTTCGGTTTTGCTAACCGTTTTTCCCTCGTTGGCAAACTGTGCCGATTGCATAATGCCCAGATAAATACAGGCACTTACAGATACTATCCACAACACAAGCAGCGTATATTTTGTTAAGTTGCCAACCGGCCTTAAATTGTCTGACAGTATTTTTAAACCCAACAGAAATAATGAGAATAGCGGTATTGCCAGGGCAAGAAAGCCCACTATGCCTATAACCCACATAGGTGTATTGGTATAATTCATGCTGTTTACATAAGGGTACCAGGCATCTCCGGCAAGCGATGATGATGTTAGCATGGCCAGCAGACCTACTACCAAAGACCCTAGCATGATAGCACTAAAAATAACAATTAATGCCCCAATAACCTTAGCTATAGCTTTAAGTATGGCCAGTACTGCGGTGCTAACGCCCGTACCCAGCCTTTCGGCACCGGTTTTAACGTTGTGGCCAATTTTATCATAATCTACATTGCCAAACTTATCGGCAAACTGGCTAAACTCTTCCTTAACCTTTTTTTCTATGTTTGAAATATTGATGGGCTCGCCCGTCATTTCCAGTTTTTCGGTAGTTGTAATAGCCTGCGGAATTAATATCCAAAGCAGTATGTATACAAAGGCACTGGTACCAAAGGTTACAAATGGAGATACTATAAACAAGATCCTTACCCACAATGGGTCTATCCTAAAATAGTGGCCAAGGCCTGCGCATACACCACCAATTATGGCTTTATCGGCATCCCTGTAAAACTTTTTAGTCTGCGGGAACGGAAAGGTAAAGTTAGGCGCCTTGTAGCTGCTGTTGGTGCTTGTATCGTCTTCGTCTATACGGTAATCTTCGGGCTGGCCCATAACGGCAATAACGTGGTCTACCTCTGTAACGCTAACTACCTGTTTATCGTTATTAAGCTTTTCAGTAAGCAGTTCTGCAATCCTGCCCTCTATATCACTCATGATCTCGTCTCGGCCATCCGGCGAAAGCGAACGCCTTATGGCATCAAAATAGCGGTTAAGCTTTTGATAGGCGTCTTCATCTATATGAAAAAAGAAACCTCCTAAATTTATACTTACTGTTTTGTTCATGACTGTGCTTTTTGGCTGGTTATTATATTTACTGCATCAGACAGTTCTGTCCAGGTAATGCTTAATTCTTTTAAAAATTCTTTTCCTTCATCGGTTAATCCGTAATACTTTCTGGGCGGCCCCGATGTCGATTCTTCCCAACGGTAGTTTAGCAGGCCGTCGTTTTTTAATCTTGTAAGCAGTGGGTAAACCGTGCCCTCCACAACAAGCAGCTTAGCGTTTTTAAGGGTATCCAGTATTTCTGAAGTATATGCATCTTTTTCTTTTAAAACAGACAGGATGCAGAATTCCAAAACTCCCTTACGCATTTGGGCTTTGGTGTTCTCAATATTCATAAGCTTTCATGTATTTATTTTTAGCGCCGGGTTAGGGCAGTTGTGTGTGTCTTAGTTTAGTGTAAAATTAAAATTATCTCTTTTAACAGCATAGGCATTAGGGCCAAATTCTGTTTTGGCAGGATCGCCGTAGTACGTAATGGCAGACGAGCCATCGGCATTAGCTTTAATGTAAGCATCGGCCCCTATAAATACTGCCGAAGCATTTTTGGCAAACACCTCTACCCAGCTGCAAACAAACTTGCCGGCTTGTAACGATGCGCTGCTGCAATACATATCGGCTGTTTTGGCAGTGCCCGAAAGCCTTATGTAAGCACCACCACGGGCATCGCCTTTAAAGCTATCGGTAATAACTTTGCCCCTAAAGCCTGCGCCACCGGCTACCTTAACCGTGCAGGAGCCTTCTATCTCCATATTGGCAATAAACATAGCGCCCGATGCTACATTAATACTAACCTGCGGCATGTGCAGTGTATCGTAAGATTTTATAATAGCACTGCCTGCTACCTTAAACACGGTTACATTTTTTTGGGTTACATATACCTTTGCAGGCGCTATAACCAATGTTTTGTTGTCTTCGGGCGTTTTCATGTAAATTTTTAATGTGTTGCCTTTGTGCTCTGTAATAATGTTTGCAAAATTAGTGTCGCTGTTGGTTTGTACCGATAGGGCTGCGGTATCGGCCTGTGTAAACACCACCTCTATACCGTTGTTAACTTCAATTTTTGTAACGTCGTACGCCTGTCGCTGCTGGGTTACCTGGGCTTGTGCACCAAGGCTGATGAGGCCTGTAAATGCTGTAATTAATAATAATTTCATAACTGTTCGGTTTTTTTACCCGCCTGCCGGCTTGTGGGTGATTGATTTGATTGATGATGATTCGATGATTGATTGATGACTGAACTCCGCTGGAGTGGGCCTGTTGCCGGCAAACAGGCGGTATTAATGCTGATGAGGCATTTTTTTATTTAATAAATTTTATGGTAAACGGATAATTGCTTTTAATGCCATTGCTGTTTTTTACGGCCGAATAGATGATCAGGAAAAACTCGGCTATCTTCATCACAACAAGTATAAATCCTACAATAGCTGCTATGGCAATAAGGCTTGGAATTTTTTCGGTATCAAAATTTTCTACTACCCAACGGCTGTTGCTTTCTATAACCCAGTCGCTGTTATCTAAAAAGGCAAAATCTACGCTGCTAAACAGGCAATAGATAAAAACCGGAATAGAAATTATTACAATTACTATAGCGTAAATAAATAGGCTTAACTGAAAATTGATGGCCTGTTTGCCATTATAATCTACAAACTCCGATTCGTTTTTTTTGGCGCTCCATATTAAAACAGGGAAAATAAAGTTACCAAACGGAAAAAAGTACTGCGTTAAAGCGCTAAGTTGTAGTAAGGTTGCGGTGGTTTTGTTTGCTGTTGTTTCCATAGTAGAGGCTTATGTCTATTAATATCCTATGCAAATATATGGCTAAAGAAAGGTAGTGTGCAACGCATAGTACTAATATTTAACAAAATATTAACATTTTGAAATGGTACAGATAAAACGTAAATTAGCCTGAAAATCAATTATAAATATGGAATTTACGCCATCTAAACTCAATACATTCCTGCTTTTTAAGCTGCCTTCGGCTTATTTTAGCGGGGTTAGAGTAAAACAAATTTCTACAGAGCAGTGCACCGTAACGGTTAAACATAAATGGATAAACCAAAACCCGTTTAACAGTATGTATTTTGCTGTACAGGCTATGGCGGCAGAACTTAGCACTGGAGCGCTGGTAATGTATCATATAAAAAATAGCGGCAAAAAAATCTCTATGCTGGTAGCTAACAATAAAGGTAACTTTAGCAAAAAAGCACGTGGCAGGATTACGTTTACCTGCACACAGGGCCATCTTATTAAAGAAGCTATAGAGCGCACCGTGGCAACAGGCGAGGGGCAAACCTTCTGGATGAAATCTATTGGGGTTGATGAAAAAGGCGATCAGGTATCTGAAATGGATTTTGAATGGAGCGTTAAGGCTAAATAGTCCTTTTGTGCATAATGTTGTAACAAAAGGGGTAATATGTCATAAACATTAGTTAAAGCTAAGGCGGCTTTACGTTTAATTGGGGCAGGTAAAATAAATTTGCAGCAAATGATAAAGAAGAAGATATGAAAGTTTTAATTACCGGGGCCACGGGGCTTGTAGGGAATGAACTGGTATCGCTGCTGCTAAAGAACGGTATTTACATTAATTACCTTACCACATCTGAAAAAAAAATACAAAACGAAGAAAAATACAAAGGCTTTTTATGGAATCCTGAAAAGGGTGATATAGACTTTAATTGTATTGATGATGTAGATGTTGTAATTCACCTGGCGGGGGCTTCTATCTCTAAAAGGTGGACGCAAAAGTATAAAGAAGAAATTTTAGAAAGCCGTGTTCTTAGTACGCAATTGCTCTACACACTTTTAAAAGGCACAGATAATAAAGTGCACCAGTTTATATGCGCTTCGGCTACGGGTATATACCCAAGCAGTTTAGAGGCAGTATACTCTGAAGAAAGCCCGGAACGCGACCACTCGTTTTTAGGAACGGTAGTGCAAAAATGGGAAGAAGCGGCCGACCAGATTAGCCGCCTGGATATTAGAGTAGCTAAAATACGTACCGGTTTGGTACTATCTGGCAAAGGCGGGGTTTTAAAAGAACTGGCCGGGCCGGTAAAATTTGGCCTTGGTGCCGCTTTTGGCAGTGGCAAGCAAATACAATCGTGGATAAACCTGCGCGATCTGGCAGGTATTTATGTATACGCGCTTAAAAACGAATTGGAAGGTGCCTATAATGCCGTTGCTCCGTATCCGGTTAGCCAGTCGGCGCTGGTTAAAACAATAGCCAAAGTATTAGATAAACCTTATTTTATGCCAAACATCCCTCAGTTTGCCATGCAGCTGGCACTGGGCGAAATGAGCACACTGCTGTTTGATAGCCAGAATGTAAGCGCTAAAAAGATAATAGGAGAGGGATACCAGTTTAAATACCTCTCGCTCGAAAAAGCTATAGAGCATGAATTAAAGTAACCGCCCTAAAGGCGGTTTTTTTATGCTAAAGGTGTAGGTCTATCATCTATTATCTCACTTCTAAATACTCACATCTCAAATCTATCTTCTAAAAAAGAGTGACAATTTGACATTTTCTAACCTTTGGCAATACTTTTGCACATCGCTTTAGCGACCATTAGAGAAACAATGTTTAAGAAAATATTTAAAAGTATGAGCCGGGAACATTCTGAAAATGCCGAAAACGAGCTAACACAGGACGAATTAGTAAATAACACTGAAACTACTGACCAACAGGCAGAACCAACAGAAGGGATACCTACTGCAGAAGGATTATCTGAAGTAGAACAACTGGGTGAGGATCTGGCTAAAGAAAAAGATAAGTTTTTGCGCCTGTTTGCCGAATTTGACAATTATAAGAAAAGAACGTCTAAAGAAAGGATGGACCTGTTTAAAACAGCCAACCAGGAAGTATTGCAGGCCCTTTTGCCTGTAATGGATGATTTTGACAGGGCTTTGATCCAGATATCTAAAAGCGAAGACGCGGCTTTGGTTACAGGTGTAGAGCTTATTTACAATAAGCTTAAAGATACCCTTGTGTCTAAAGGCCTGGAGCAGGTAGACATTAAGGCAGGCGATGCTTTTAATGCCGATTTTGCCGAGGCTATTACACAAATACCTGCACCAACGCCAGAACTTAAAGGTAAGATTGTAGATGTTTTAGAAAAAGGTTATAAGTTGGGCGACAAGATTATACGTTTCCCTAAAGTAGTTTTAGGTAATTAATTAAGTGGTTTAGATACCAAGCCGAGATGAAAAAAGATTATTACGAAATATTAGGTATTGAGAAAGGCGCTACGGCAGAGCAAATTAAAAAGGCTTACCGTAAAAAGGCTATTGAATACCACCCTGACAAAAACCCCGGTAACAAAGAAGCTGAAGAAAAGTTTAAAACTGCAGCCGAAGCTTATGAGATTTTAAGCGATGCCGACAAAAAAGCGCGTTATGACCAATATGGCCATGCTGCTTTTGATGGCGGTAATGGTGGTTTTAACGGCGGCGGGCACCACATGAATATGGATGACATATTTAGCCAGTTTGGCGACATCTTTGGCAATGCCTTTGGCGGCGGCGGAGGTTTTGGCGGTTTTGGTGGCGGTGGCGGCCAGCGCAGGATGAAAGGGAGCAACCTAAGAATTAAAGTAAAGCTTACGCTTGATGAGATTGCTAACGGCGTAGAAAAAAAGGTTAAGGTAAAACGTAAAGTTCAGGCTAAAGGCGTTAGCTACAAAACCTGCCCTACCTGTAATGGTGCGGGCCAGGTAATGAAGGTTACCAACACCATTCTGGGCAGGATGCAAACTGCATCTACCTGCCATAGCTGTGGCGGTACCGGCCAGATAATAGAGTCTAAACCAAGCCAGGCCGATGCACAGGGTATGATAATGGAAGACGAAACGGTATCTATTAAAATACCTGCCGGCGTAGCCGATGGCATGCAACTTAAAGTTAGCAGCAAGGGTAACGATGCTCCGGGTGGCAACAGCGTGCCGGGCGACCTTATTGTGGCTATAGAAGAGGTAGAGCACGAAACGCTTAAGCGCGAGGGCGAAAACCTGCATTTAGACCTGTACATTAGCGTAGCCGAGGCTGCACTGGGTACATCTAAAGATATTGAAACCGTAACCGGTAAGGTTAGGATTAAGTTAGAAGAAGGTATACAAAGCGGCAAAATATTAAGGCTTAAAGGCAAGGGTATACCAAGCCTTAACAGCTATGGCAGCGGCGACCTTTTGGTGCACGTTAACGTGTGGACACCAAAGACGTTAAACAAAGAGCAGCGCCAGTTTTTTGAGAAGTCGCTTACCGATGAAAACTTCATTCCGAAGCCCGAAAAAAGTGAGAAATCTTTTTTTGAAAAAGTTAAGGATATGTTTTCATAATTTAAGAAATTTTTATACATTTGAAATTCACTATGTAAATAGTGAATTTTTCTTTTTCATAGCAATTTTTCCCATTCTTATGCAAATAAGGATGGGTTTTTTTATTTGCGGCAATTTGTGTAATTTTTACTGTAACATTTTACAACTTTTTGCGCCATATAATCTGTATTTTTACAATCACAATTAATCTATTTAATGAAACCAATATTAGAAGTTAAAAACGTTGTAAAGCAGTATGGCGACTACACTGCACTTAACAGCGTTTCGCTAAGCGTTCCGCAGGGCAGCATCTATGGGCTGCTTGGCCCCAATGGTGCCGGTAAAACATCGCTTATACGTATCATCAACCAGATAACCCTGCCCGATAGTGGCGAAATCTTGCTGGATGGCGAAAAACTTGCCCCACACCACGTATCGCAAATTGGCTATATGCCAGAAGAGCGTGGCCTTTACAAGAGTATGAAGGTAGGAGAGCAGGCGTTGTACCTGGCGCAGCTAAAAGGCCTTACCAAGGCCGAAGCTAAAGAACAATTAGAGTATTGGTTTGATAAACTACAGATAAAAGGCTGGTGGAATAAAAAAATACAGGAGCTGTCTAAAGGTATGGCCCAAAAAATACAGTTTGTGGTAACGGTATTGCACCGCCCCAAACTGCTTATTTTGGATGAGCCCTTTAGCGGATTTGACCCCGTTAACGCCAACCTTATAAAAGACGAGATATTAGAACTGCGCGATAAAGGCACCACCGTTATATTTTCTACCCACCGCATGGAGAGTGTTGAGGATATGTGCGACCATATTGCGCTGATACACCAATCTAACAAACTTATAGAAGGCGAGTTGCAGGACGTTAAACGCCGCTACCGTACCAATACGTTCGAGGTGGGTATCGCTCCGCAAAACTTTGAGCATTTGCTGGCAGACATCAGCACAAAATATACTACGCAGCAGGCTACCTTTAAAACGCTCGACGACGAACTTAAGCTTTTGGTATCGCTACCCCAAGGAACGCCATCGCGCGAGCTGCTTAATTATCTTATGCAAAAGGGCGACGTTACCTACTTTATGGAAAAAATACCCAGCGTAAACGACATATTTATACAAACCGTAAGCCAACAAAAATAACATGAGCCTGTCTTTAATCATAAAAAGAGAATTTAACGCCAAGGTGCGCAACAAGTCGTTTATTGTAATGACGTTCCTTAGTCCGCTATTATTTGTGGGCATGGCTTTGCTGGTGGGTTACCTTGCCAGTGTAAATGGCGATGAGGTGGTTAAAATAGCCCTGCACGACCAAAGTGGTGTGCTTGCCAAAGATTTTAAAAACGATAAGAAAACCCATTATACAGATCTTTCATCACTCCCGCTAAATGTAGCTAAAGAAAAAGCCGCCGAAAGCTACGAGGGCCTTATTTATGTGCCTGCCGTAACCGATACCAAAGAGCTGGTGCATAAGGTAGAGTACATTAGCAACGATAGCCCATCGATGGAATTTATTGGCGGTATAGAAGATGTTATAAACGACAAGCTTACCAAGAATAACCTGGCTCAGGCGGGTATCGACTATAAAAAAATAGATGCTGCTAAAACCAATGCCGACATTAAGCTGAGCAAATTTAGTGGCGAAGAAAGCCTTAGATGGCTTAACGAAATTAAAATAGGCATTGGGTTTGCCTTTGGTTACCTTATCATGATGTTTATAATTATATACGGCAACATGGTAATGCGTAGCGTTATAGAAGAAAAAACCAACCGTATTATAGAGATCATTATATCATCTGTTAAACCGTTCCAGTTAATGATGGGCAAGATAATAGGTACCTCTATGGCAGGTTTGTTACAGTTTTTAATCTGGGCAATATTGGGCGGCGTGCTGTTATTTGTGGCGGCTAATGTATTTGGGCTTCAGGTAGGGGCAAGTGGTGCGGTTACGGCCGAAGCCATGCAGGCCAATACCGGTAAAATGGCCGAAATGCAAAGCTACCTTGGCGAAATTTATCAACTGCCGTGGGCAACCATGCTTATATCGTTCCTGTTGTTTTTTATTGGCGGGTTCTTTTTATACAGCTCTATCTATGCCTCTATTGGTGCCGCGGTAGATAGCGAGACCGATTCTCAGCAATTCCTACTGCCTATAATCCTTCCACTTATGCTTGGGGTATATGTAGGTTTCTTTACCGTTATAAACGACCCTCACGGTACCGTAGCTACTATTTTTAGCATGATTCCGCTAACATCGCCAATTGTAATGATGATGAGGCTGCCATTTGGCGTTCCGTTATGGGAAATAGCATTATCTATGACAATATTATTCCTTACCTTTTTTGGAGTGGTATGGTTTGCCGCAAAAATTTACCGCATAGGTATACTTATGTACGGCAAAAAGCCAACCTACAAAGAGTTGTTTAAATGGCTTAAGTATTAAAAAAGCATCTTAAAAATAAATATCAAAAAGGATATATAACTCAGGTTGTATATCCTTTTTTCTTTTAAAATTATCATATACAGCAATATAATAATATGATAATAGTTAAATTATTGAGATATGGTGTAGGGTAAATGCCTGTAAGGTTGTTTATTACTCAACAAACCAACCAATATCTTATGAAAAAAAATTACCTTACTTATGCCTTTGGGGCATTTCTGTTATTTCAATATACTGCTTTTGCCCAACAACCGGGCAGTTTAGATCAAACTTTTGGTACCGGTGGCAAAGTTACTTACAACGCCGAGCATCCCTCTACAAACGGAGCCAGGATAAAATTACTGCCCAATGGTAAATTGCTCAGTGCCGGATATTCTAATATTCCTGATAGTGGATCGGACAGTGATTTGTTACTGATGCAGTTTAACGCAGATGGTAGCATAGATACCGAATTTGGCGATAATGGCAGTACCTTATTTGATAAGGATAACAGGTACGAAGAGGCTCTGGCAATATGCCTTGTGGGCGAAAAATCGCTTGTTGCAATAAATATGTTTGGCAGCGGAGTGTTAGAGGCCGGCTTTGTAAGGTTTAATGCCGATGGAAGCATAGATACTACATTTGGTACTAATGGCTATGCTGCCCACAGTATTGAAGGCAAGCACCTGCTTATTGCAGATATGGTTACATTGCCCGACGGAAAGATATTAGCCGTTGGCGATGCTATAAATGCCAGTATGGACCCCAACAGGCATTGGTTTGTAGGGAGGTACAACGCCGATATGACTCCTGATACTACTTTTGGCAACGGTTTAGGCTATTGGATAGACCCTGTAGAAGGGGGTACCCACGTTGTTACCGGCCTTGCCGTTAATAATGATGGCAAAATTATAGTTGCAGGCCAAAGGCCACAGTTGGTGTGGGATGCTTTTGCCATAATGCAGTTTAACAGCGATGGCACCGTAGATACGGCATTTGGTAATGAGGGTACTACGATGTTTAACTTTGATACTTTTGTTGATTACCTGCACGGCATAAGCTTACAGGAAGATGGTAAAATTGTATTGGGCGGGTGGACAACCAATTTAGTGAACATATATCACGGGGGCGATTTTTGCGTTGCCCGCTTAAATATTGATGGGTCATTAGATAATAGCTTTGGCACTAATGGCAAGGCAGTTTATGATATGGGCCTGGAGCCGCACGAATTTGCTTTGGATGTTTTAGTTCGTAAAAACGGCAAAATGGTGCTTGGTGGCTCTATGGTAATAAATGGTCAGCCAGATATGGGACTATTATTTTTAAACAGTGATGGATCTCCCGATACTACTTTTGGGCCTGATGGGCGCGTTTCTACTAACTTTGATAATGGGCCGGAAGAAGGCTTTTCTGAGTCAATTTTTGTTTTGGAAGAGCAGCCTGACGGTAAGATAATTGCATCGGGCAAAACGGCTATAAGCAGCGTTGCGTACAGCACCCTGGCGCGTTATAATGTAGAGCAGCCAACTGCATCTGTACAGCAGCAGGAGCTTGATAAGTCTGTAAATGTATACCCTAACCCGGTTAGTAATGTGCTGTATATTAAATTTAATCTGCCGCAAGAGCAGGATGCGCAAATAAAACTGTATAATATAAACGGACAGGAAATAGCAACCGATTATTCCGGAGCAAAAGTTTCGGTTTATAACAATACTATTGCCCTTAATAACTTTGCGGCATTAGCTAACGGTATTTATTTGGTGCAGGTAATGGCAGGCAATATCACCCAAACGTATAAGGTAGTTAAGTAACTAAGGTAAATAGATATTAAAATGCCGCATTATTAAACAATGCGGCATTTTTTAAATCGGTTATTTAATATGTAGATAATTATAAAGTCAGTTTACAATGTAAATTTATGGGGTAATAGTGTAATTGTTCTGTTTTTAAGAGAGTTATATTTGTTGTGTGTATTGGTTCTTACTCATCTGTAAGTAAGACTGGTAATAATAATTTAAATATTTATATCGCTCCTAAGTGTTTCGGCTTAAATATTGCAACAACAAATTCCTCACACCAAAATCAGGCATTTATGAAACTATTTTGTTTTCTGGCTTCCGTAGCCGGGTTCTTTGTCACCCTTTATTTTTTTGTGAGAAGCTTATTTAGCCTTACCGAATTAAACGATTACATTTTTACCACAATGTATGCCGTACTAATGCTTATGTGTTTGTTAGGTATTGCTATTTACAAAGACAGCCTGCCCCATAGTACCAGAAAATTAAAACGCCATGTGGTAAAAAGGGCTTAGTATAGTTTGCAGTGTTCAGTCGCAGTTTTCAGTCAACGTGAAACTCCAAACTCTCAACCCTCAACTCATAACCCATTACGCAACCGGCGGCAGTTCTTCATCAGCAGGAATATCTTTCTGCGTTTCGGCAAGGGAGTCCTCACCCAAAACCATTCCCCACGGCTTAAGGCCTTCTACACGGTCAAAAATTACTTTAGCAATAGCCAGTACCGGTATAGAAAGGAACATGCCTGTTATACCCCATATCATTTCGCCCAACACCAACCCTATAACGGCGGCAAGGGTGTTTATCTTTACTTTAGAGCCTACAATTTTCGGCATTATATAGTTGCTGTCTACCAGGTGAATGCATATTAACGCAGCCGCTACAAACAGCACGTGGCTGGTATCGGCAGTAGCAAAGGTTACAAGGACCGACATTACCATTGATATAAAAATACCTATGTAAGGTATAATGTTTAAAATGCCTGTTAGTAATCCTAAGAGAAAGGCATACTTAATTCCTAACAAAGTAAATACAATGCAGCTAAGCGTGGCTACAATAGCCATTTGAAGCAGTAGTCCTAATATATATTTACGGATAATGTATTGTATGCGCGCAACAACCTCGTAAACAACCGGGCTGTGGTCTTTATGGAATAATGCCAATATAAAACGCAACAGCAGGCTGCGGTGCATTAGTAAAAAGAAGGTATACAAAAATATAAATACCGTAAATAGCAGCGATGAGGATAGCGATAGTAGCGTTACCCCAATTATGGCAGTACCCTTACCCAGAGCGCTTTCGGCGGTGCTGTTAATGTATTCGGTTTGTTGTTTGTTATTGATGTTGAAGGATTGTGCTATCCAGTCCTGCAGGGCGTCGAGCGAATCCATAAGTTGTTTTTCGAAAGCGGGAATGTCTTCGGCGAAGGCCGAAAGCTGGCTTCCTAACAGTACCATGATGCCGCTGATGGCCCCAATTAATAATATAAGTACAAAAAACGACGATAATCCACGCGAAAACCTAAGCTTGCGTTCCAGTAAGTTGGCAAATGGTATAAGCAGCATGGCAAACAATACGGCCAGTATAAGCGGGGCAAGTAGTGTTTTGCCTTCAATTGCTAAAAAGCCCAATCCTAAGATACAGATGGTTATGTGGGCCAGTTTGGTGTAGAAAGGGGTAGCTTTTATCATGCAGCGTGTTAGGTAAGTTCCCAAAGCTACTATTTAATTATCATATATAGAATAGCCATTGGCAAACTGTTAAGGAATTTTGGGTTATGGGTTAAGAGTTTTGAGTTGTGGGTTAAGAGTTGTGGGTTAGGGGTCAGGATTGCGGGTTTGAAGGCAACCCTTAAACCCCAAACTCCAAACCCGTAACTACTTCGCTGTGTTAACAAGTTCATAAAATTCTTAAAAATATCACAAGTGTATTAAAGTATTCTTAATAATTTAATTCAAATTTTGATATATGATGAAATGTAAGCTAATTTTGGTTAATCTAAAAGTAACATTAAATACAAAACAACCATGAGAAATTTCAAATTAGCATTAGGAGCTGTTATAGTAGCAGCGGGTTTTGCGTCTTGTAAAGACGAGGCAAAAATGACTGCCGAAAAACATGTAGATCATTATGTAGTATTTGTAGACTCTGTAAACAGCCTTGATGCTCAAGAGCGTGCTGCTAACTGGGCTGCTATACAAGCTGAATATGAAATGAGGACTGCCGAGGCTGAAGCTGCTCTTGCAACTTTAGAGAACGAAGCTAAAGCACAAGAACGTATAACTGAAAGCAAATCTAAATACGAAGGTGTTAAAACACAGGCTGAAAGCGAAGCTAAAGCTAAAATGGAAGCTGAAGCCACTCCTGCTCCTGCAGGTACAGGTTCTTTAGCTGATGCATTTTTTGGCCCTGGCGTAGTTGTTGGTAACGACATGAAGTTTGCATGGGTTAACAAAGACAACATTTTAAGTGTATACCAAAAATTTGTTGATACATTTAACGCTAACAAAGACAACTACTCAAGACAGGATTTTGATAAAATTAAAGCGTATTACGAAGCGCTTGATACAAGAAAAAATACTGTAGAAAAAGAAGGTTTATCTGGTGAGGATAACCGTAAAATTGCAGCCCTTAAATTAGGTTTTGCGCCTAAATTTAAATGGGAGCGTATGACAGCTAAAAGCGACGAGAACGCTAAAGCTAAAGAATAAGCACTAAAAATAAAGGTTTTTTATAAATTTGTGAGAAGGGCAAGCCGAAAGGTTTGCCCTTTTTTTGGCTTTTTATTGAGTTTGTTTTAACCGGTGGTTAACGTTGGGCTATTAATACTATTGGTAACTTTATGTTATTAAACCAATTAAAAATTAAAGTTATGCCAGGTAAAAAATCACCCGGGCCACAGGTTAAAGATAACGACCAGTATGAGGCCCTGCGAGACAAAGGCTATAGCAAACAAAAATCTGCAAGGATAGCCAACAGCAAAGGCGCCGAACACAGGGGCGGCAAAGCCAAAGCTTATGAAGACCAAACCAAGCAACAGCTTTATGATGATGCTAAAAAAGTTGGTATAGAGGGGCGCTCTAAAATGACTAAAGCCGAGCTGATGAAGGCTTTAAGGTCTAATTAATGCAACAATCCCCAGAGGTTGCGGATGCCCAGAACAGCATCTAAAACTATAGATCTATATGGGCGGATGATAAAATGTTGTTTTGTTTGTTCGCGCCTAAAAAATACAAGGCCTAAATGATACGTGTCTACAGTTACCGTAACATTTGGGTCTTTTTTTATGGTTTCCCAGGCGGCTTCCATTTTGGGTGTTGCATGTATGTTAGCTAAAACGCATACGCTGTTGTTGTTAACATCGGGCAGCAGCCTTTCAAACTCCGGTTGTATCGAAGCTGTATCGGTACCGGTAAGAAAAGCTAAGTCTACACCTCCGGGAACGGGTACCATGGTAGAGTAAAACCATATCTTGGCGTTTATTTCTTCGGCGGCAGCGCGTATGGTGTCGGTGGCGGCAGGGGCTTCATCGCCTAAAACCAACAGCTTGTATGCTTTAAAGTAGAGTATTGTTTTAAACAGCGTGTAAAGTGCCTGTTTGTTTAAGCCAATGTCTGAATTGTATTTTAGGCCTGATGCTATAAACTGCCTCTTATAAAAACCTTTTGTAACCAAATTAAATACAAATGGCGAATGCACACCATGCGCATTTACAGAGTTATAAAGAAATTTTAGGTAGTTTTTATTTTGAGGCATAGTTGTAAAATACAAGTTTCGAATTTAGTCAAAAAAAGTAAACCGTAAAATTGTTATTTTACGGTTTATATTATTATAGGTACTGCCTACTGAGACTGCGACTAAAAACTGCTTATTCCAGTTTTGCGCTAAGCTCAAACCAGCGCTCAGTAGTTTCGTCAAGCTGTTTTAATATCTTTTCAAGATCGGTAGCTTTTTTGGCAATATCGGCATCTGCAATGGTACCATCGGCAAATTGCTTTTCTATGGTTGCTTTTTCGCGCTCCAGGTCTTTAATGTCTTTCTCTATTTTAGAAAATTCTTTTTGCTCGTTAAAGGTAAGTCCGGCCTTTACGTTGTTCTTTTTCCACTCCTTTTTATTGTCGCCGCCCACGGTATTTAGTTCAGCTTTAGTAGGTTCAGAACTGTCTTCGTAGCTACGGAAGTCGCTGTAGTTACCGGGGAAATCTTCAATAACGCCTTCGCCCCTAAATACAAACAGGTGGTCTACAATCTTATCCATAAAATATCTGTCGTGGCTAACCACAAGCAGGCACCCCGGATAGTCTAACAAAAAGCTTTCCAGTACGTTAAGGGTAACAATGTCAAGGTCGTTGGTAGGCTCATCGAGGATTAGGAAATTCGGATTCTGAATTAATACCGTGCACAGGTACAGCCTTTTAAGTTCGCCACCGCTTAATCGCTCAACAAAATCGTATTGTTTTTTACGGTCGAATAAAAAGCGCTCCAAAAGCTGTGCAGCCGATATGGTCCTGCCCTTAGAAAGCGGAATGTATTCGCCATACTCCTTAATAATGTCTATAACCTTTTGCTCCGGCTTAGGATTAATACCGCTTTGGGTGTAGTAACCAATTTTAATAGTATCGCCAATAACCACTTTACCGCTGTCTACCGGTATGGTTTCGGTAATCATGTTCAGAAAGGTCGATTTACCCGTACCGTTCTTACCGATGATTCCAATACGCTCGCCACGTTTAAAGTTAAAGCTAAAGTTGTCCAGTATAGCCTTGTCGCCAAAATTCTTGCTAATGTTGTGTAGTTCAACAATTTTGCTGCCCATACGCTCCATGTTAATCTCCAGCTCAACCACATGCTCCTTACGGCGGCTCTGTGCTTTTTCCTGAATAACATAAAAGTCGTCCTGGCGCGATTTACTCTTGGTAGTACGCGCTTTAGGTTGGCGTCGCATCCAGGATAACTCCTTAACAAACAGGTTCTGGGCCTTGTCTATACTGGCGTTTTCGGCAGCAATGCGCTCTTCTTTTTTCTGTAGGTAATACGAGTAGTTACCTTTATACTGGTACAGCTTACCGTTATCCAGTTCTATAATTTCGTTACAAACGCGCTCTAAGAAAAAGCGGTCGTGAGTAACCATAAATAGCGTAATGTTTTCTTTGGCAAAGTAATTTTCCAGCCACTCAATCATCTCAAGGTCAAGGTGGTTGGTAGGCTCATCCAGAATAAGCAAATCGGGCTTATTGATAAGGATGATAGCCAATGCAAGGCGTTTTTTCTGGCCCCCCGAAAGATTTTTAACCTTAAGTTTCAGGTCTTCCATCTTAAGCTTGGTCAGGATCATTTTATACTGGGTTTCAAAATCCCAGGCATTATGCAGCTCCATGCGCTCAAAAGCCTTTTGGTAGGCAACCTCGTCTTCGGGGTTTTCAAGCGCCTTTTCATAAGCCTCAATAACGTGTAATATTTCACTATCGGATGCGAAGATACTCTCTTCAATGGTCAGTTCCGGGTTCAGGTTAGGTTCCTGAGAAAGGAACTCCATTTTAATTTCTTTACGAAGAACTACCTGTCCGGTATCGGGTGTATCATCACCATTAATAATTTTAAGGATGCTGGTTTTGCCGCTGCCGTTTTTTGCTACAAAAGCAATTTTCTGGTCTTTGTTAATGCCGAAAGAAATGTTCTCGAAAAGCGTACGCTCGCCAAAAGACTTGGATATATTTTCTACTGAAAGGTAATTCACGCTATAATTTTTTGCAAAAATAGGTTTTTTGTTTCAGGTATGCGCTTTATATGTTGTTTTCAGGGCGAATAAGTGTTTGTTTTGGAGGCTATACCACAAAGATTTGCATATTAGTTACGATTTGATGTGTAGCAGGCTATCAGCAATCGCTGCAAACTGCGACTGAATATTGCAAACTGAACACTACTCCTTAACCACCAGCCGTTCGCAAACCTCTTTACCGGTTGCTATATTCTTGCCGTAAAAGTCGATGGTTTTTACCGATGTACCAATTTTGTTGCACGATAAAAACATTTTGCGCAGTATCAGTTCTTTACCGTTTACAATTACAGTAACATAAGGCGTACCGTCTGCCTTAAATTTTAAGGTAAGCGATTTTGCGGCGTAAGACACCAGCTTAAACTCTACCATAGAGCTGCTTTTCTTTAAAATGTCTATGCCGTAGGCCATTTTACGCTGTATGCTGCTCAGCTCTTCTCTAATGCCCCCTTTGGTGTATGTAATGCGGTAAATTTTTATAGGCTCTGTGGCGTGCAGCTGCTTGGGCTTTATAAAGTTAGCATCGTACACAAAAGTGTTGTGGCTGTTGCTGTGCTGAATGTAAAACAACCTGTTGGCCTCAAGCTTTGGTTCCGGGTAGCCCTCCTGTGCGCAGAGGCCGGCTGCGGTAAGCAAAAACAGTATAAGGTAAAGGTGTTTTTTCATTTAACAATTTGATAATTATAAATATAGATAAAAAAAGTTACAAATTGCTATAGGGCTAAAAAGTTTAGGAGCGAAAAGTTAGCGCATAGTCAGCATTGGCATTTCCCGCTTTGCACTTTATCCCTCCATTGCATTACGGGGATGCCGCTTCAATCGGGGCTACAGAGCGCGGGTATGGCGTATTTGATAGTATCATATGATACTATCATGCTGTCATCATTAAAAATATTTGTCTATTTTTAGGCAAAAATCGGCCATGCTAAATCATTTCAAAAAACTATTTACATCAAAAAAAGATACATCCGTATACACCTGTAGTAGTTGTGGCAAGCAGCATGATAATTGGCCGGCAATAGGTTATAATGAGCCGCATTATTATTCGGCATTATCAAATGAAGAAAAAACTACAATTGCACAACTGTCATCTGACTTTTGTGAAATACAGTATCCGGATGAAACCAGCAGGTTTATAAGGGCAACTCTTGATTTGTTTGTTGATGATAATTGCGAAGACTTAAATTATGGTTTGTGGGTTTCGTTGAGCGAAAAAAGCTTTGATGATTATAAAGCCAATTTTAATAACCCCAATTACGAGGGGGTGTATTTTGGATGGATAAGCAATACGTTAGAAGGTTATAAAGATTCATTGAGTATTCCTACAGATGTAAAATGCAGAACGGGCGGCAGTAGGCCGGAGGTTATTCCGCATCACGACTTTGACCATCCTTTAGTAAGAGATTATTATAATGGCATTAGTAAAGCAGTAGCACAGCAAAGGATTAATGATATTATTAACAACAATTCCTGATAGATTCACTATTTTTGAATGTAGTCTAATTCGGATAGCCTAACAATTTAAACACCTGCTATCCAACAATCTTAAGAACATGCCTAAAATATTAATTATAGAAGACGAAGCCGCAATACGCCGTGTACTGGGTAAAATACTATCGGAAGAAAACGATACCTATAAAGTAGAAGAAGCCGAAGATGGGCAGGCGGGACTCGAAAAAATTAAGAATGATGATTTCGACCTGGTACTGTGCGATATTAAAATGCCCAAAATGGATGGGGTAGAGGTGCTGGAAGCCGTAAAAAAGTTTAAGCCCGAAATTCCGTTTGTAATGATATCGGGCCACGGCGACCTCGAAACGGCTATTAACACCATGCGGCTTGGTGCCTTCGATTATATCTCCAAACCACCCGATCTTAACCGTTTGCTTAACACCGTTCGCAATGCGTTAGACCGTAAAGTGCTGGTGGTAGAAAACAAGATGCTTAAAAAGAAGGTAAGCAAAAACTATGAGATGATTGGCGATAGCGAGCCTATTAACCACATTAAACAAATTATAGAAAAAGTTGCCCCTACCGATGCCCGCGTGCTTATAACAGGCCCCAACGGTACGGGTAAAGAACTGGTGGCGCACTGGCTGCACGAAAAAAGCGAGCGTGCCGGTAACCCGTTTATAGAGGTTAACTGCGCAGCCATCCCGTCAGAACTTATAGAGAGCGAACTGTTTGGCCACGTTAAAGGCGCTTTTACCAGTGCCGTTAAAGACCGTGCCGGTAAGTTTGAGGCTGCCGATAAGGGCACGATTTTTCTGGACGAAATTGGCGATATGAGCCTGCCTGCACAGGCCAAGGTGTTGCGTGCCCTGCAGGAAAATATGATTCAGCGTGTGGGGGCAGAGAAAGATATTAAGGTAGATGTGCGCGTTATTGCTGCTACCAACAAAGATCTTAAAACGGAAATTGCCGAAGGGCGTTTTCGTGAGGATTTGTACCACCGCCTTGCTGTAATTTTAGTAAAGGTGCCGGCATTAAACGACAGGAGGGATGATATTCCGCTATTGATATCGCACTTTGCCGAGAAGATAGCCGGAGAGCAGGGCAATGCCCAAAAACGCTTTACGCACGAGGCTACTATGCTACTGCAGGAGTACGACTGGACGGGCAACATACGCGAGTTGCGCAACGTGGTAGAGCGCCTTATAATTCTTGGTGGCAGCGAAATATCAGAGAGCGATGTAAGGCTCTTTGCAAGTAAGTAACGTAGATACAAATAAATATTAAGGCAGAGATTTGCAGAGTATACTATGCTTTGCAAATCTTTGCCTTATCTTTGCAGTTCCATAATAATAGCTTAAGGGTTACGGCACTTCTCGTAATTCGTAATTTATAATTCGTAACTAATAACATGTTTTTAAAAAAAATACACCCGGGCCTTTCAGAATCGTTGGCAGAAGCCGGGCTAACCCAGCCTACTGCACTGCAAAAAGAAACGTTTGGTACCATTAAAAGCGGCGCCGACTGTGTAATATCGGCACCATCATCCGAAGGTAAAACCAACACCATTGTAATAAACGTTATACAGCGTCTCGAAAAAGAGTTTGAAGAGTCGCCACGTGCGCTTATTATTGTTTATGATAAAGCCAAGGTGCTGGAGGTAATGGAACTTTTTAAAAAATACGGCCACCATACCGATTTGCGCGTGTATGGCGTGCACGAAAAAGGCGATATAGATTACGATAAAAACCATATATCTTTAGGTATAGATGTGCTTGTGGGCACACCGGGCAGGCTTAGCGATATGTTTTCGTCGGCCGGGTTTGATGTTAACCAGCTTAAAATGTTTATCCTGGATGATGCCAATGCCATACTTAAGCTAAGGCACGACACCCGCATTATGCGCATGAGCGATGGTATTACCAAAACGCAGCGCCTTTTTTTTACCGAAGAAATTACCGAGCGTGTAGAATCACTTGCTGATAAAATAATGATCGAGCCCTTTTATTTTGATTTTGACCAAGAAGCAGAAGATGAGGATGAAGAAGAATATGACGATGAGGAAGTAGAAGAACAAAACGAAGAAGAAACAGAATAAATAAATTATGGCACGTAAAAAAATATTTTCAGGCAGCGAGATCCTGGCGCAGGCACTTCAGGCAAAGCTTGAAGGCGCAGGCATAAGCAGCACCGTTAAAAACAATATACAATCAAGCATGATATCCGGTCTTGGCACACTGGCGGGTACTGCTGTAGAGGTATTTGTTGAAGAATACGATATGGAAAAAGCCGGGCCTGTTATAGAGGCTTTTAAAATGGGAGAATAACCATATTGATACGATATATTAGAGGCTGCTTAGAAATAGGCAGCCTTTTTTATATTAATGGATTAATGTGTATTAGTAAATATTTGTTAAACCCGTTAAGTTTAAAAACATTATTAATAATTTTATAAGTCATTAATATTTACCCTAAATACTACTTTTATTTAGAATTACCTGCTATGTCCATTACACTCGAAACCAATCGCCTATACTACCGTGAGCTGCAACCTACCGACGACGAAGCTATGTTTGCGTTAGATTCTAACCCTGAAGTTCACCGCTACCTGGGTAATAAGCCCGTTACTACTATTGAGCAAAGCAGGGACATGATAGAAAACATACGGCAGCAATATGTAAATAACGGCATTGGCCGAATGGCGGCAATACTTAAAGAAACCGATGAATTTATTGGCTGGGTAGGGCTTAAACTTGAACGTAATGTAAATGGCCGCGACCAATTTTACGATATTGGTTACCGCCTTTTGCAGGAACATTGGGGCAAAGGCTACGCTACAGAAGCTAACCTGTTTTTTAGGGATTATGCTTTTAACAATCTTAAAATCCAGGTGCTTAACGCCACGGCACTTACTGCGCATAAAGCATCGTGCAGGATACTTGAAAAAACGGGACTGGTGTTTACCGAGGTTTTTGATTATGATGGCCAGGAGTGCCGATGGTTCGAAATGATTAACCCTGCAATGCCTTATGAAAAAGAGTAATAAACGCCTGCTTTATATTGTTGTGGGTATTATTGCATTTTACCTGAGCAACCTGGTTTTTGTATATTTTATGCAGGAAAAGCTGTTGTTTCACCCCGAGGTACTTACTGCCGGGCATGCCTTTAATTTTGATTCTGATTACGAGGAGATTTATATTCCAGTAGATAAAGAGGTAAAGCTGCACGGCGTGCTGTTTAAGGCTAAAGAGTCTAAAGGGCTGGTGTTTTACCTGCATGGCAACGGCGGATCTGTTAATGGCAGGGGCAAGGGCACCGATGAGTTTACCGCCTTGGGTTACGACCTTTTTATACTGGATTATCGCGGCTACGGCAAAAGTGGCGGCGAGCTACAAAGCGAGGCACAAATGGATGCGGATATGCAAAAGGCATTTACCTTTATGGCTGACAAATATAAAGATAAGCCTATTGTAGTAGCTGGTTATTCTATAGGGAGTGGCCCTGCCACAGAGCTGGCTGCCAACAACAAAATTAAAGCGCTTATACTACAGGCTCCTTACTATAGCCTAACCGAATTAATAGATACCAAAGTGCCTTTTATCCCCGATTTTATAAAGCGCTATAAATTCGAAACCTGTTCGTACATAAAAAAGGTAACGGTACCTATTTACCTTTTTCATGGTACCGATGATAAGCTTATCCCTATAAGTAATTCAGAAAGGTTGGTTCAACTATGCGCCCACGGGGCACATTTAATACGCCTGGATGGCGCCGGCCATAACGGCCTTAACGAAAACCAAACGTTTAGAGATTCTTTAAAAACTATTTTGAAGTAGTTTACAGTAATCAGTGGTCAGTATTCAGTTGAGGAAAGTTTACAGTGGTCAGTGAACAGCTGCAAACTGCGACTGAATACTGACCACTGCAAACTTGCGTTAACGTTGTTCATCAAGGTTTAGTACGCTTTTGTCAAAAAGGTCTACCACATCTTCTTCGCCTTTTTGCAGGTTCCAAACCTGGAAACCAAGTTCGGCGGCGGCATCGGTATTAAACTTTTTATCATCTACCATAAGCGTACGCTTTGGCTGAATATCGTGCTTGTTTATAACGTGGTTAAAAGCATCGGCATCGGGCTTGCGGACACCAATTTCGTGCGAGAAATAGATTTTTTCAAAGCACTGGTAAAAGTCGCTGTAAAAAGAGGCACCCGCTTCCTGTTCAAATTTCTCAATATGTATCGGGTCAGTATTGCTTAGCAGAAACAACCTGTAATTTGCCGATAGCTTCTGTAAAAACTCAAGCCTGTATAACGGAAAGTCGGTAATACCGGCATTCCATGCATCTTTAATAGCCTCTAACGATGCGCCATTGGTGTGCGGCTGTATGCCTTTAAGATAGCCTTCTTCGCCAATTTTACCGGTCTCCAGTTTTTTTTCCAGCTTTTCGAGGTCGTCATTCCAGTCGGTTATTCCAATTTTTGCCAGGGCATCAACTTTTGCCTGTTTGTCTTTATTTAAAAAGACATCGCCCATATCAAATATTATCGTGTTAATCATAATTGCCAAAAATTAAGAGTTCGTTGTCCTGTATAGCCTGCTTTTTTAATAGCGGTGCCGAAAACCGGGGTGCCTTAGTGCCATTGCCAAAAACAGCCGGGCCTTTAAACACGCGGGCTTCATCCCA
The DNA here is from genome assembly GCF_000422725.1 of Flavobacterium subsaxonicum WB 4.1-42 = DSM 21790. GTDB lineage: Bacteria > Bacteroidota > Bacteroidia > Flavobacteriales > Flavobacteriaceae > Flavobacterium > Flavobacterium subsaxonicum. The sequence continues at coordinate 132,292 of NZ_AUGP01000017.1, read as the reverse complement.
CAGGCCGGCATCTATAAAAGTTTGCAGCGTTTGCCTGCCACCCTCTATAATTAACGAAAGCAAATTATGCTTATACAGCACATTTGCAATGGTGTGAGGCAGGGCCTCGTTAAAAGTCACGGTTTCGTACAGCAGGTTATCTAAGTTAGGTAAATCGCGCTGCTCTGTCAAAACAATTGTCTTTATTTTTAGATTTTTAACGTAATAATCGTTTGTAATTTTTCCGGTGCGGTCTAAAACAATGCGCACAGGGTTGGGGCCCGTCCAGGAGCGTACATCCAGTTGCGGGTTATCATCCAGAACGGTTTGCGTACCCACCAGTATGGCAGCCTCTTCACTACGCCATTTATGCACTAACTGCCGGGAGTATTGATTAGTAATCCAGACCGGTTTTTTATCCGCTACACTGTCTCCCTGAGCTTCAACACCATCTTGCTCCCGAATAACCAAATCATCAAATATCCGAACCCCCTTCTCCGGACTCAAATACCCATCGGCACTTTCTGCCCATTTTAAAATTATGTAAGGACGTTTCTTTTCATGAAACGTAAAAAAGCGTTTATTGCTCTCACGGCATTTGGCTTCCAGCATGCCAACGGTTACGTTTTTACCCGCTTCGCGTAGTTTTTTAATGCCATTGCCTGCCACTTTTTCGTGCGGGTCGGTTGTGCCAACCACTAAATTTTTTATCTGGTGCTCAATTATAAGGTCGCAACAGGGCGGCGTTTTACCGTAATGGCTGCAAGGCTCCAGGCTAACGTACAGCGTAGCATCGGTTATCAGGTGGCGGTCTTCCGGTTTAACCGAATTAATGCAGTTAACCTCGCCGTGCGGGCCACCGAAAGCTGATGTATGGCCTTCGCCAATAATCCTGTCATTGTATACCAGCACCGCCCCGACCGACGGATTGGGCATAGCCGCCCGTTGCCCGTTTTGGGCCAGCTCCAGGCAGCGCTGCATGTAAATTGTGTTGTGCATAGTTAGAAGTTGCAAAGTCTCAAAGTTACAAAGTTTAGTGCTTTATGCGCCCCGAATAACCAAATAACCCCATCAACAAATAAACATTTAGTAGCTTTGCAGTATGCATACCGTTACCATCAGAAAAATAGAACCCACAGACAATGCTGCCATAGCAGCTATAATTCGTAATGTGTTTATAGAACTCAATGCGCCTTTGGTGGGCACCGCTTATGCCGACCCCACCCTCGATAAGCTATTTGAGGTGTACCAGACACCTAAGTCGGCCTACTATGTGGTGGAGCAAGACGGGCAGGTTATAGGCGGCTGCGGCATTGCACCCTTAGAAAATGGCGATGCCACCGTATGCGAACTGCAAAAAATGTACTTTGCACCGCAGGCAAGGGGTTTAGGTTTGGGTGTGCAGATGATAACCCAATGCCTGGATGCTGCTAAAAGCTTCGGCTACAGCCAATGTTATTTAGAAACGCTTACCGATATGAAAGCCGCCCAAAAACTCTATACTAAATCAGGGTTTACCTATTTAGATAGCCCACTGGGCTGTACGGGCCATAGCTCGTGCCCGGTGTGGATGATAAAGAGCCTCAAGTAATCAGTAATCAGTCGCAGTTAGCAGTTATTAGCCGTACGCAAAACCCGTAACCCACAACTCTAAACCCGAAACAATGCTTCTAAAACAATACCGTACCTACTTTATACAAAAACTTACCCCGCTGTACGATGCTATGGAGGCGGAGAGTTTTTTCCACATTGCTTTAGAAGAGCTTAAGGGCTGGCGAAGGGTAGACCTGGCGCTGAATCCGGATGCAGAATTATCATCTTCAGAAATTGAAAAATGGAATGAGGTGCTGCACCAGCTCGAAACCCAAAAGCCTATACAGTACATTTTTGGGAAAGCCCATTTTTACGGACTGGAGTTTGAAGTGAGCTCTAACACCTTGATACCCCGACCCGAAACCGAAGAGCTGGTAGGATGGATTATTAAAGAAAATGAGTTTAAGGGCAGCATAAAAGCGCTGGATATTGGCACAGGATCGGGCTGCATTGCCATTTCGTTAGCAAAGAACCTGGCTGATGCCAAAGTGTCTGCTATTGATGTTTCTGCGGAAGCGCTTGCAGTTGCCAAAAGAAATTCTGACACCAATAAAGTAGGGGTTACCTTTATTTTGCAGGATATATTGGCGGCCGATGCACTGCCACAACAGTATGATGTTATAGTATCTAATCCGCCGTACGTGCGCGAATTAGAAAAAGCCGAAATTAAGCAAAACGTACTGGATTACGAACCGCACCTGGCGTTATTTGTTGCCGACACCGATCCGCTTTTATTTTACCGAAAGATAGCCTTGCTTGCTAAAGGCAACCTGAAACCAAACGGTAAGCTGTATTTTGAAATTAACCAATACTTAGGACCCGAAACGGTTGCTATGCTCGAAGAGATGAGCTTTAAAAACGTGGTTTTAAAGCAGGATATTTATGGTAATGACAGGATGGTAGCCTGCGGCGTTTAGAGTTCGGGGTTTAAAGTTTAGAGTTCAGTTCGATCCCGAAACGCTTAACTCAAAACCCGCAACCCACAACCAAAGCTATTCGTAGCGCAAAGCCTCTACCGGATCCAGTGCTGCGGCTTTTACGGCCGGATAAGAACCCGAGAATAAGGTTACTATCATGATGGTAATGAGGGCTGCAAAAACAGCCACCCACGGTGTGAAAAATTCTGACCCACTTACCGCTGAAAGTATTACGCCCACCATTATCCCTAAAAATATTCCTAAAGCACCGCCAATAAAGCTGATGATAAGCGTTTCGGTAAAAAACTGCATGGCAATGGTACTTTTCTTCGCGCCAAGCGATTTACGCACGCCAATTTCGCGGGTACGCTCGGTTACAGATACCAGCATGATGTTCATTAGTGCAATAGACGATCCAAAAACGGTTATAATACCAATTACCCATGCAGCAACGTTAAGCGTATCGGTTTCAGATCTTAACGATTCCAATAACTCATCGCTGCGCTCAATACCAAAATTTTCTGATACCGTTGGGCTTAGTTTCCTAACGCGGCGCATGGTAAGTATGGCCTCGTCTACGGCGCCATCTAAAAAGTCGCTGTTGGCAATGCTCACTTTAATACTGTAATCTATATTTGGTGCAGAAAATAAAGATCGCGCCAGCTGAATGGGTATCATAAGGTTAAGGTCCTGGCGGTTTCCAAATGTAGAGCCACGGGCTTTAAGCACACCAACAATTTTAAAGCGCGCGCCGCGAATAGACAGTGTTTGGCCAATAGGGTCTACATCTTTTAAGATGCCTTTCTCAAAATCAGAGCCTATAACACAAACATAATTGTTATTTATAATATCAAAACTGGTAAAATTGCGCCCTTTAACCGTTTCGAGTCCGGAATTGGGTAAATAGTACTGGTCGGCACCAAGAACAGTAACCTCTGGGTCGGTTTTTTTGTCGTTAAACTTAACCTCGGCATTGCCGGCTGCGGTAAAAGACAACGACGTCTCTGCTCCCGGAAAGTTATATTTTTGCTGAAACTGCTGCGCCTGCGGATAGCTTATAACCGGGTTAACACGGGTATCGGCATTGTTTTGGCGGCCCACCTGCTCAGAAAAATCGTAGCGGCTAATAGAAAAAGCATTGGCCCCCATACCTGCAAAATTGCTTGTAACTGTGCCTTCTAAAAATGCAACAGCCGCTAAAATACCCACCAAGGCAAAAATGCCCAGGCCAATAATAATAACGGTTAATATGGTACGCAGCATCTGGCTGCGGATGGAGCTGAATGCAATTCGGGTATTTTCCCTAAACAGTTTAAACATGCAGTTTGGTTTATGGCAACTAAATTAAACAATTAGTATAAATTGGCAGCTTTATGTTACACATTAAATAATAAATCTCAAATTCCAAAAGCAACTTCAAAATCTCCGGTCATCAATCTGAAATCTGAATTCTAAAATCTGAATTCTAAAAACCCAATACGTATATTTGCACTCTAAATTAAAAAACAAGATGGCAAAACCGGGAATTCCAAGAGGCACAAGAGATTTTTCACCCATAGAGGTGGCTAAGCGTCAATACATAACAGGGGCGATAAAGCATCATTTTGAGTCGTTTGGTTTCCAGCCTATAGAAACGCCAAGCTTTGAAAATTCTGATACCCTTATGGGTAAGTATGGCGAAGAGGGCGACCGCCTTATTTTTAAGATACTAAACAGTGGCGATTATTTTTCTTCTTCTTTAGAATTGATTAATGAATTTGGTAAGATTGTACTGGATTTACAAAACATTATCGACGATAGGAATAATCAAGGAATTGAAAACTTTAGTATCTCAGGAGAAATCTCTGAGGTTGAAAAAAGATTATTTGTTAGCAAATCAATTAAAAAGACTTATATTGATTTATTAAACGAGCCTCAGTTACAGGCTAATTTTCTGGAAGCTCAAACTGTGGATGAGATTTTAAATTTTGGATTCTTAGATGTTCTGTTATCAGAAGTTTTCGAGTTTGATTCGAAAAAACTTACTCCAAAAATATCTGAAAAAGCCCTGCGTTACGACCTTACCGTGCCTTTTGCGCGCTATGTAGTGCAGCACCAGAACGATATTACTTTCCCTTTTAAGCGTTACCAGATACAGCCGGTTTGGCGTGCCGATAACCCACAGAAAGGGCGTTTCCGCGAGTTTTACCAGTGCGATGCCGATGTGGTAGGTTCTACATCGTTATGGCAGGAGGTAGAGCTGGTGCAGCTTTATGATAAGGTTTTTAGCACCCTTGGCTTAGTGGGTGCTACCATAAAAATAAACAACCGTAAGGTGCTTAGCGGTATTGCTGAGGTTATTGGTGCTAAAGATAAACTGATAGACTTTACTGTTGCGTTAGATAAGCTGGATAAAATTGGCGAAGACGGCGTTAAACGCGAAATGGAAGCCAAAGGCATTACGCCCGAAGCGATTGAAAAAGTACAGCCGTTATTTAACTTTACCGGTAGTATTGCCGAAAAACTTGATAAGCTGGACGATTTACTGGCAACATCTGAAGAAGGTAAAAAAGGGGTTAACGAGCTGCGTTTTATTTGCGAGAATGTAGCCGAGCTTGGCCTGGCCGAAAGCCTGCTGGACCTTGATGTTACCCTTGCTCGCGGCCTTAATTATTACACCGGTGCGATATTTGAGGTAGCTGCCCCTGCGGGTGTGGCTATGGGCTCTATTGGTGGCGGTGGCCGTTATGACGATCTTACCGGCATTTTTGGGCTTAAGAATATGAGTGGCGTAGGTATCTCTTTCGGTCTGGACAGGATCTATCTTGTTTTAGAAGAGTTAGGCTTGTTTCCTGAAACGGTTACCGATGGCGTTAAGGTGCTCTTTATAAACTTTGGCGACAAGGAAGCACTGTATGCACTTAAAACCATTAAAAAGCTAAGGGAAGCCGGTATTAAAGCCGAGCTATACCCTGATGCCGCCAAGATAGGCAAGCAGTTTCAGCATGCCGATAAAAGGGCCATACCTTTTGCGGTACTAACCGGTGATGAAGAAATTATCAATAATAAATTTACATTAAAGAATTTACAATCAGGCAACCAGGAAAGTGTTAGCTATGAGGCATTGCTGGCACAGGTAACAGGGCTTTAATAAAGTAACTATACCACAGAGCTCTGTGAAATCTAAACTAATTAAAACAAAAATCCCGTAAGGCAGTAGCGTTACGGGATTGTTTTTTGTTGTAAGATGTTTGTTTGAAAACTACTCAACTGCATCAAGAACATTTACCTTGTTTTGAGGTACGCTGCCTGTAGTGTCCTGCAGGATCTCGATACCTAAAATTTCGAACGGACGCTCAATCTGGTTGCCATTGGTGTCCAGGTAATCCATTACCAGGTCGTCAAAACTGTCTGGATGTAATGTAATTGCTACACTGTCAGTCAATTCATTTTCGAGAATAAAGTTACGCATTGCGTCTAGGGTAATTTTCTCCATAATTATTAAGGGTTTAAGTAGGATAAAAGTAGACGAAAAAACTGAATAATGTATAGTTAAAAATGTTAAAAATTGACAATTTAACATTTATATGCTTGTATCACGGCATATATTGTATAAATTCTTGTTAAAATATAAGGATATATTAATTGATTATTTCTTAATAACCTATAAAATAAGCAGTAAGCTTAACATTTTTGCCTGTAAGATATTTATTTTATGATAAAACGTTGTGCAAATGAGAGAGTTATGGTTATGAACGGCAAATCTTACAAATTACCTAAAATCTATAATTCCTTCGCCATTATTTCCTGTTTTTGGGGTGCGGTCTATGGCTTTATCCCAGTCTATTGACGGGAATTTTCTCTTAAATTCGGCAATATCCCTGTCTTTGTATCCTGCAACATAAATGCGTGGTGTGCCTTTTTGAGCCTGGTCCAGGTAGCTCAACTCACCAAAATATGTAATCTCACCTTTTTTAACCTCGAAAGGAATCCCGAATTTTTTGCTGTCGCTAACCATTCCGTTAGAGCCAATATGGTCTAAAAAGCTGTATTGCGTAAAAGCGTAATTGCCCGGGTCGCGCTCTAAAACAATAAGGTAGGTCTTTTTATTATTAAAGTCGCCATTAAAAGCACTGGTGTTATTTTCGCGTGCCTTTATAACAATTTTACCCGAGTTTTGTTTTTTAAAAGATTTATCGCCGCTTTGCGCTTCGTAAAAAAAGCGGTAAATATCGTTAACGGGTACATCGGCTTCAAAAGTAAGTGTGCCAATAGCAAGGCCTTTGTTAGATGAAGCATCAAAAGTAGCAGGAGGGGTATTGGTAGCGGCAGGGCTGCATCCTAAAAATAAAGCAAGTAGGGGTAGTAGTAAATAAGCGGTTTTCATATACATTTAATTAAGAAATGTAAAGTTAACCAAATACCATTTAGGTGTAGTTAAAGAATAATTTTATATTTGTGTACAAACTGCTAAAACTCCCACGTTATGAAAAGATTTTTACTCCTATTATTAATAGCCACCACGTTACCGTCGTTTACCCTGCCGCCCACTGCCCCTTTTAATATTGTAGGCAAATGGAAAGCCACCGAAGACGGTATAGCAATTATTCTGGATTTTGATAAAGATGGCTATGCCATTATGCAAAAAGGCAAAGATGTTATGGGTGGTAAAGAGTTTGATGTAAAAGGATTTAAAGGCAGCATGACTTATAAAGTTGATTATACCAAAGAGCCCGATGAGCTGGACATTGTTATTACCAATATTTCTACCGGCGAAAGAAAAGTGCTTAAAGGCATTTTTAAGGTAATGGGCGATAACCAGATGAAGGTGCTTATAGGGTACGATTCGGTTAGGCCAACCAATTTTGATACGCCCGATGCTATGATATTTACGCGTGTAACTAAGTAGTTAACACAATTTAATACTCTAAAAAAGCTGCCCTGTAAGGCAGCTTTTTTAGTTTAACGTAATCTTATAACTAATTAACATAATGGTATAAATTGTTTATTATCAGGCTCGTTACCTTTACTGTAAGTCCTAACTAAAAAAGGAATTATAAACTAAAAAAGTAACATTATGTCATTCGAAAACAACGACCATTCTGAAGGTAAAACCGCAAAAGCGATCGAAAAACAAACTGCAAAAATTCCATCCGATGTATTTCTGTGGGCAGCATTAGGCTCAATGGCAGTATCGGCCGGATTAAAAATTGCCAACCAAAAACACAGCGCACTTTTTGTAGGCCAGTGGGCAGCACCATTTTTGCTACTGGGCATTTACAATAAGCTTGTTAAGCTTGAAGGAAGCGACCAGGAAGACAACCACCCTATAAGCGGCTATGCCGAACCGGAAGGAGAATTTTAAAAACTGTTCTATAAAGTATTACACTAACCCTTAGCCATTGCGGTTAAGGGTTTTGTTTTTGTGTGGATGTTTTGTAAGTGGTTAATTTTTATATATTTGGTGCAAACCCTACAATATTTATGATAAAACAATTACTATTATTTGCAACGGCATTGCTAACCCTGCCCGCATTTTGCCAGGAAAAAGAGAAACAGGAAATTATGAAAGAAGCCAAGCTGCTTTATAACTCTGAAAGGGCATCGTGGAGTGGCACCGATATATTTATGGCAAAATTTCCGGAAAAGAGGGAGAAGATGGGTGGTTACTTTTCGTATTCGCAAGGTAATCAGCATAAATGTGTGTTTGTAGACAATCAGGCCAGCCCCAATGTACTGGCAACCATTTTGTTTGATGACGGCTTTGTAATTGAGGCTTCTAAAACTGATACGGTAAGCAGAAAATTGACGCCCTTAGAAAGCGACCTGTATACAATAAGGCAAAAAGCACTTGCCGAAGTTAGAACCGATACACTTTTTAAGCACTATAAAAATACAAGCCTTAACTTAATACCCATTATACATAACAACAAAAAAAAGGTATACATGTTAACCGGCCCAAGTGCAACAGGTGTTGTAATTTTTGGTAACGATTATTTAGTTGAGTTTGATAAGAACAATGCAATTAAATCTAAAAAGGTACTTCATAAAAATATTATACCCATTAACTATACCGACAATGAGGGTGAGATAAGTACAATACATAACCACACCAAAGAAACGGGCTACCTGCCTACAGCTACAGATATTTGTACATTGCTTTTATATGCCCAATATACGCATTGGCAACAGCATTATGTTATTTCTAAAAAGTACATTTCTATATGGGATTGTAATAAGGAAGAGTTTTTTGTAATGACTACAGAGGCCTGGGAAAAAATTTCCAAAGACTCTGAAGACCGCAAATCTAAAGGCGGAAAAAATTAAAGTTATGAAAAGACTACTCCTGTTATTATTCTTTATCCCGCTAACATCGTTTACCGTTGTAGATAGCGATGTATACATCTGCAAGAGCACCGGCGCAAAAAAATATCATTTAACAGAAAGTTGCCGTGGGCTGTCTAACTGCAAGGCCGAGATTGGTAAGGTAAAATTATCTGAAGCCAAAAACCAGGGCAAAACCATTTGCGGTTGGGAGGATTAGGATAGGCATCAAATAAAAATCCCCATCAAAAAATATTGATGGGGATTAATTATAATTTGTGCGGTAGTTATTTAGTACAGGTCGGCAAGGTAGTACACTTCTTTATCGGTGTAAACAGCTTCGTCGCGGCCTTTGTTGGCAGAACAGGTATAGGTAACAGAACCATCGGTGTTGTGGTTTATTTTCCATACTGTAAGTGCCGTTCTTAAACCAAATTTACCGGCCTGGTAAACCTCGTCGTTAATGCTAAACTTTATCATTTTTAAGTATTTAGGTAAAGGTAGCGATAATAAAACTGGTATTGGGCAAAAGCCCTGCTTATTTTAGGTAGCTGCTAAAATCAGGGCATAAAAAAAGCGCGAATATATCGCGCTTAGGTGTAAACAACTAAACCATTTAGTTGTTGTATGCATCATACAGGCCTGCACATATCATAATAACTATAATACTGGCGGCTGCTATTTCTAAAAGTTTAATAATGGTGTCTTTACGGTTAAAAGACGTTTGGTAATTTGCATACCTTTTTCCGGCAAGTGATGACTGTTTTTTCATAGCTCAATTTCATTTATAGTGCAAAATTAAATAACGCATCCCGTTAATAAAAATTGTTTAACAAAGTATTAAATGTATTTTGATATTTTTAAGATATGTTTTTTATAATTCGTAAATATTTACCGATAAAGATATAAAATGTTCTTGTTTTACCTTAAATAATCTTTGTTTAAATTTACAGATTATTAAAAACACGTGAGTAATACCATTATTGTAATAATCGGCGGACCCGGATCGGGTAAAACCACAGTTATAGAAGCACTTACCCAGAGCGGATACACCTGCTACCCCGAGGTTTCGCGCGAGGTAACCCTACAGGCGCGGCAGCAGGGCATCGAGCAGCTTTTTTTAGAGCAGCCCTTGTTATTTAGCGAGCTTTTGTTAGAAGGCCGCATAAAACAATACACTAACGCCGTGGCCGATGCCGCCCCCGTTGTGTTTATAGACCGCGGCATACCCGATGTGCTGGCGTATATGCATTACATTGGCGATTCTTATCCATCGGGTTTCGACCAGGCGTGCAAAGATTACGTATATAGTAAAATATTTTATTTACCGCCGTGGGAAGCCATTTATACGCCCGATGATGCCCGTTACGAAAATTACGAACAGGCCGTGCTTATTGCCCATCATTTAAAGGAGACATACACCGGCTACGGCTATAATTTAATAACAGTACCGCAGGATACACCCCAAAACAGGGTAGCCTTTATTTTAAACAACCTAACCTAACACCATGCAGCAGGCGCTCGATATTCTTAAAAAATACTGGCAGCACGACAGCTTTCGCGATCCGCAGGATAAAATTATCCAAACGGTTTTAGAGGGTAACGATGCCTTTGCGCTCATGCCAACCGGTGGGGGTAAATCGATCTGCTTTCAGGTGCCGGCCATGATTAAGGATGGTTTGTGCCTTGTAATATCGCCCTTGGTGGCGCTAATGAAAGACCAGGTGCAAAACCTCGAAAAGCGCAACATAAAAGCCATTGCCTTAACGGGAAGCCTTTCGGTTAACGAAATAAGCGACCTGCTGGATAACTGCCGCTTTGGCAACTATAAATTTTTATACCTAAGTCCGGAACGCCTGCAGGCCGACTGGATAGTAGACCGTATTGCGGCGTTGCCCATAAGCCTTGTAGCGGTAGACGAGGCGCACTGCGTATCGCAATGGGGGCACGATTTCAGGCCGGCGTACTTAAAGATATCGGCATTAAAAAAACACCTGCCGCAAGTGCCGTTTTTAGCACTAACGGCATCTGCAACAGAGCGTGTGCAAAAAGATATTGTTACCCAATTGGGGCTAACAGACCCGGTTATCTATAAAAAATCATTCGCCAGAGAAAATATTGCCTACATGGTTTTTGAGACGGAGGATAAGCTGTACCGCCTGCAGCAGATACTCACCAAAAACCCCGGCCCATCTATTATATACGTGCGCAACAGGAGGTCGTGCCACGATGTATCCAGCCAGTTGCAATCGCTTGGTTTTACGGCTACTTTTTACCACGGAGGACTCAAAGAAAAAGAAAAGTCGGCCAACATGGAAGCCTGGATAAAAGACAGGGTTCAGGTAATAGTGGCTACCAACGCCTTTGGCATGGGTATAGATAAGCCTAATGTTAGAACGGTGCTGCACATTCAGCTGCCCGAAAATATAGAGAATTACTATCAGGAAGCGGGCAGGGCAGGGCGTAACGGCCAAAAAGCTTATGCGGTGCTGCTGGCAACAAAATCGGATATTAAGGCTACCCAAAGCCAGTTTATAGAGGTATTGCCCGATAAGAAATTTTTAAAAGAGGTGTATCTTAAGTTAAACACTTTTCTGCAAATTGCCTATGGCGAGGGTATGGACCAGGTGTACCCGTTTAATTTTAACGACTTTTGCCATAAGTATAAATTCCCCGCCGTTAAAACATTCAACGCCTTACAGTTTTTAGACAGGCAGGGCATCTTAACTATGTCTAAAGAATTTACAGAAAAAGTACACATACAATTTATAATACCCAGCAAAGAGGTGGTACGGTACGTAAGCCTTAATCCGGGCGATGAAGAAGCCATACTTACCATACTGCGCAACTACACAGGTATTTTTGAGATGGAAACCGCCCTTAATACCAGCCTTATTACGCGGGCAGCCAAAATATCGGAAGCCGATTTAATAGGTATGTTGCATAAATTAGAGCAAAAAGGGGTAATTTCGTTACGCACTTTGGGTAACGACAGTAGCCTGGCCTTTAACGAGGTTCGCGAAGACGAGCACACAATTAACAGGGTGTCTAAATTTTTAGAGCAGCAAAACCTTATAAAAGTTGGGCAGTTTAATAGCGTTGTGCATTATGCTACTGATGATTCCCGCTGTAAAAGCAGGCTGATACTGGAGTATTTTGATGAGGTTACCACGGCAGATTGCGGTATTTGCTCCTACTGTGTTGCTAAAAAAAGGCAGCCCAAAAGCCCTGTGGAAATTGCTACTGCAATAATAGAACTATTAAAGGAGGCCGACTTAAATTCGCGCGATATAGAAACCAAGCTGGAGCTTACGGCGCAGGAAACTATTTTTGCCCTGGAGCTATTGCTGGAAAACGATAAGATAAAAATAAACGCATACAACCAATATACAGTTACGTAAATGGAACAGTTAAGAATAGTTTTTATGGGTACCCCGGAGTTTGCCGTGGGTATACTTGATGCTATATACCAAAGAAATTATAATGTGGTAGGGGTTATTACCGCTGCCGATAAACCTGCCGGCCGTGGGCAAAAAGTAAAATTTTCGGCAGTTAAAGAATATGCTTTAGAAAAAGGGCTAAACTTATTGCAGCCTACCAACCTTAAAGATGAGGCTTTTTTAGCCGACCTTAAAGCGCTTAATGCTAACCTGCAGGTGGTAGTGGCCTTTAGAATGCTACCCGAAGCCGTGTGGAAAATGCCTAAGCTGGGTACGTTTAACCTTCACGCATCGTTACTGCCGCAATACAGGGGGGCTGCCCCAATTAACTGGGCGGTTATTAACGGCGAAGAAAAAACCGGGGTTACTACCTTTTTTATTGATGATAAGATAGATACCGGCGCCATGATATTAAAGGCAGAAACAGAGATAGGAGCAGAGGAGTCTGCCGGAGCGTTGCACGACCGTTTGATGGATCTTGGTAAAGATACTGTTATTAAAACCCTTGCACTTATAGAAGGCGGCAATGCTACCACTACGGTGCAACCTGCCGATGATGATGTTAAAACGGCCTATAAGCTTAATAAAGATAATTGCAAGATAGACTGGCAAAAGCCGGGCAAGGAGATTTTTAACCTTGTGCGTGGCCTTAGCCCGTATCCGGCAGCGTGGTGCTTTTTAAAAGACAGCGGGCAGGAATATAATGTAAAGATTTATGAAACTATTTTTACACCCGAAAATCATGATTTGGCAACGGGTACAATTGTTGCTACTAAAAAAGAAATTAAGGTGGCGGCCGTAGACGGTTTTATCCAGATAAAAAGCCTGCAAATGCCCGGCAAGAAAAAAATGGCTGCGCAGGAACTGCTTAACGGAATGGCGTTTACAATTGAAGCAATAATGTTTTAAAGCCCTTATTTTACTCGCTTTTTACAAGATTCCGATAAAACAAGCGTCAATATTAACATTTTGGAAAAAGTTATCAACAATTAAAATGAATTGTGCATTAATTACTTGCGTAGTTTGTAATTCCTATTAAATTTGTAGAACAGGAATTGAAAAAACATAATTTTAACCAAACAATTAATAACAATTATTATGAACAAATCAGAATTAATCGACGCAATGGCTGCCGATGCAGGAATTTCTAAAGGTGCAGCTAAAAAGGCATTAGAGTCTTTTGTAGAGAACGTTAGTGGTGCGCTAAACAAAGGTGGCAGAGTTTCACTTGTTGGTTTTGGCTCATTTTCTGTATCAAGCAGGGCTGCAAGAGAAGGTAGAAATCCTCAAACGGGTAAATCAATCAGCATCGCGGCTAAAAATGTAGTGAAATTTAAACCGGGAGCAGAGCTTGACGGTCACGTAAACACTAAATAATTAATTGTTGCGGAATAATATGAAAAGCCCTTCTTTTTAAAGAGGGGCTTTTTTTTTAAAACTTTGTGAAAATTTTTGGTGGTCGCTATTTTTTGGCTAAATTTATTACAAATTGCAAGAAGATGATTTCAATAAAACCCCAAAAAGGTCATCTGCTTATAGCAGAGCCCTCTACAATCGGAGATCTTTCTTTCAACAGGTCGGTGGTGCTCCTTGCCGATCATAATTCTGAGGGCTCAATTGGTTTTATCCTGAATAAACCTTTGGGCTATACTATTAACGACCTTATTCCGGAAATTACGGGCAGCTTTAAAATTTACAACGGCGGCCCTGTAGAACAGGATAATTTGTATTTTATACATAACATTCCTGAGCTTATCCCCGGCAGTATAGAAATATCTAACGGTATTTACTGGGGTGGCGATTTTGAGTCTACTAAAGAGCTTATTAACCAGGGTATGATTAAAAAGAGCAACATACGTTTCTTTTTAGGCTACAGCGGCTGGAACGCCCATCAACTGGAAGACGAGCTGGAGGAAAACTCCTGGATAATATCAGAAAATAGTTATAGCAACAAGATTATAGGCAAATCGAGCGCATCCTTCTGGAAAGAAAAAATTATGGAACTTGGCGGCGAGTACCTTATATGGTCTAACGCGCCAGAAAACCCCGCACTTAATTGATATAAACCTTTACGCTAACTAAACCGTACTTTAGCATTTAGCCTTTTTACAAGGTCTGTAGCTACGGTGTTTACAAATTCCTTTTTCCTGTATTTGGTAATGGGCTGTATGCCTATTATTACATTTGTAATAAATAGCTCATCGGCCTTTTGCAAATCAAACGGAGAAATAGATGCCTCTGTAACTTCAAGGCCTTCAATTTTTTTGGCAAGCTCCAATACCTGTTTGCGCATAACGCCGTTAAGGCAGCCATCGGCAAGGGGTGGGGTAACCAGTTTATTGCCGGTAACCATAAATAAATTGCCCTGTAGCGCCTCTATCACATTTTTATCATCGTTAATAAGCAGGCAATTGTTATAGCCGTTCTCATCGGCAAAAATGCTGCCTGTAATGTGCACCATCTTATTAGTACTTTTAAGGGTAGATAAAAGCTGTTTGGTAACGTAGTAGTCTTTAAACAATTCAACCTCATATACGGCTTCGTTAATGCTGTATAAAGCATTATCTAATGGCTCTGCGGTAATTATAAATTCACAGTTATTATCTGTAGGCAGGTATTTGCCGCCCGGTTTCCTGAAAAAAGAAATACGGGGCCTGTAGGCAGCGGCAGGCTCCAGGGTGTTGATTAACAGTATAACCTGTTCTTCCATATACTCCATTGTAAATTCCATAGGAATTTCCATGCGCACAATACGTAACGACGCCATGAGCCTGAAATAGTGGTCTTCTAAAAAAAGAATTTTTTTATCGAGTACCCTAAGCGTTTCAAAAATAGAATCGCCGTATAAAAAAGCCCTGTTTTGGTGTAACGCTATAGAGGTTTCGGCAACCAGGGTGCCGTTGTAATTAATCATAAAAAAAGCCCTGAAAATTCAGGGCAAATATAAGGTAATAAAACTAAATTCCTAAACAGAGCCTAATACGTGCTTAAGGTCAGACACCTGGTTTTCCCAAAGCTGCTTAGATTCGGCCATATCATCGTCTTCGGCAAAATCTACCACCATTAACGAAACGTCTTTAGTAATCTCGTCTACAAGAATACGAAGCTCAAAATAATAATCACTGTCGTTATTTTCCTCATCAATCCATCTGAATTTAACTTTCTCCCCACTTTTTTTAGAAGATAGGCGGGCTTTTTCCTCGGTATCATTCCATATAAAAGTAAAGAACTCGCCTCTCGAATTCACATTATCAGCAAACCATTCAGATAAACCTGAAGGTGTTGATATATATTGATATAAAAGCTGGGGCGATGAAGTTATCGGAAATTCCAGTTCATATTTAATTTTCTCGTCCATTGGTGTAAAAATTTTCGGAAATATATAATAATAAACATTCAAAAAAAAGTATTTCCAAAAATAATTTTTTTCGTGAAATTTTATTTGGAAGCTTTAAAATAATTTATATATTTGCACCCGCATTCAAGGATGCAATAACCGAATAAATGGCGAGGTAGCTCAGTCGGTTAGAGCGCAGGATTCATAACCCTGAGGTCACGGGTTCAACTCCCGTCTTCGCTACAAAACAAAGGAAGCAATTTTTGCTTCCTTTGTTGTTTTTAAGCCATATTTAGCCGTTGGGTAACAATAGTTTAAAGATATTGTGCAAAGTCTTAATTAATTATTAAAAAATTCTATAATATTTTTTTTTTCAAAATTAACTTCTATATTTGCAACATAATTTAAACCCCCAAAATTATGAAGACAAACTTTCTAAAATGGTATATGGTTGCTTTCCTGTTGGTTGGCGATTTTGTTATGTTTGCTCAGCCTGGTGATGACAACGGTGACGGTGTTGGAGATGATGGTGTTGTTGAAAACGACGACTCTGATGATACAGCGGGTTTCCCAATAAACTCAAGGCTAATTTGGCTTGCAGTAGTTGGTATTGCTTTTGCATTTCATTATTACAAGAAAAACAAAGAACAAAAAGCTATATAATTTATAGTTTTTTTTAAATGATACAGAAAGTCATGCTATTTAGCGTGACTTTTTTGTTTGTATATCCCTGGTGTTTACAATGGCCTGGTATATAAACACACAGATCCGTTTAAGGTGATTTTTGCCTCAAACGGATCTGTGCGTGTGTTGTTATGTTGCTTACTTAAGCTGTAACCTGCTGCTGTTGCGCTGTATTATTTTGTCTTTCTTCTTCTAATTCTACATTTTTAACCGTAAACATAGATCTTACTATTAATGTTGTAAATGCCACGCAAATAAGCATTACAAAAACGTGTAGTAGGGTTACTACAATGTTTTGCTGCTGGCCCTGTGCTACGGGTTCGCTTAGGTTAAAATAAGATATCGTAAAAAGTATAAGGTTGGGTAGTAATAAAAAGATTTTCATAGCATTTTATTTTCTGCTAATTTCTTGATTTTCAGTGTTAATTTTTGCTAACAGGTTTGTAATAATTCGTTAAATATTTACATTATAATAATTTAGCACTGCCCGCGTTACTTAAAAAAGTAATGTATATTTTGTAGTTTTGTGTAATGAAGTTAGCAGATTATAAAAGTCTAAATGAAGAAGAGCAATACCGCATTTTGTGGGATCAGGGCGTGCTTATAGATGCCTGTATAGACGGTGCCGTAAAAAAATTACTCTATGCCATAGATAATTTTTTTGTAGAGCTGTGGTGCCATACCCTTACCAATAAAATTATCTGGAAGCTTAGCTTTAAGCAGGGCAAGTTGTTGGAAAAATACCTTAACAAATACTCCGACAATATAAACTTTGATAAATAACCGCCTTACACAGTTTGGCCTTTATTTAACGGGTATGGGCATGCTATTTGTTTATCTTTATGTAAAATAATTACTATGGATTTGCATAAGGTTATAAAACAGGTGATGCCTACTTTTAACGATATCCGTAAAGATATCCATGTGCTTAGGTATGCTAATCCGGCACTGTCGCACCATGCGTTGGCTGCACTGTATTTAAAACGTACCCGAAATAAATATACAGGCGTTGGGGTAGTAACAGCACTGCCGGGCGTTATTCCCGGGTTGGGCACTACCGCACAAATTGCGGTTGAGGTTGGTGCTACATCGGCCGATATACTACTCATGCTGCGCTGGATGGCATCGCTTGCCTTTGGTATTGGCCTGTTATATGATAAGGATATAGAGGCCGATTTTGAAGACGAGTTTACTGTTATCCTCGGCATTTGGGCGGGCGTAATTGTTGCCGAAAAGGCAGCCCTTTCTAAAGGAGATAAAATTTCTATAGGCCATTTTGACCAGCATATAACAGATCGTATAAAGAACCGCATGAACCAGAAAATTGGCCGCAAGCTGGTAACCAAATACGGTTCTAAAAGGGGCGGGGCTGCCCTGGGCAGGCTTATACCGTTTGGTATTGGGGCCGTTGTGGGCGGTACCTTTAATTACTTTACCATAGAGCGTTTTGGCAAAGCTGCTGTAGATTATTTTACAGCCGTTAACAAAGATTATATTGTAGAAGACTAACCCATGAAACAAAGTGCCGGCATATTGCTTTATAAAAAGGTTGAGGGGAAACTACTGTTCTTTTTAGTGCATCCGGGCGGGCCGTTTTTTGCAAAAAAGAACGAAGGCTGGTGGACGGTGCCTAAAGGCGAATTACTGCCTGACGAACTGCCGCTTGATGCAGCTGTGCGCGAATTTAAAGAGGAGACGGGTTATAAACCGTTACCCCCTTTTTTAGAATTGCAGCCCATTACTCAAAAAGCGGGCAAACAGGTGTTGTGCTGGGCTGCGGTGGGCAACCTTGATGCTGCAACTATTACCTGCAATACTTTTGAGATAGAGTGGCCGCCAAAATCGGGTAAAATAAAGGCTTTTGCCGAAGTAGATAAAGCCGGCTGGTTTATGTATGATGAGGCCAAACTGCTTATTAACGAGCGGCAGGTTGCTTTTTTAGACGAGTTTATACTGAAACTCTCCTGATAATTTACATCGCAAAAAAAAGCCACCTGCAAATGCAAATGGCTCTCTTACTTTTTTAGTACTTGTATTTAATTTTTGTTTTTAAGCTTTTGGCGAAACGCCGGTTTCAATATATTCTTTAAAATTCTGAATATCTTTTTCAAGCATTTTCTCAAATACCGGGGTAAACCATTTGGCTACCACTTCGCCGGGTTTTCCAAGCGGTGCATGGTACGATATGGTTACTTCAATCTCGGTAGCACTTCCGTTATCAATAAATTTAACCTTACCCGAGTTATCTATGGTAGAACCCGGCATTGAGTGCCAGCTTAGCAACTCGTTAGGCACATCCATTAATATTTCGGCAGTCCATTTAACGGTGCCAATCCCGGCAGGGCCTTTAGCCACCCAGTCCGATTTGTATTGGTCTATAGGTGTAACGCTGTCCAGGTGCATCATAAATTCAGGATGGTCTTCCAGCCTGCGCCATGCGGCATACACTTCCTCCACCGGCTTATTAATATGTAGCGATGCTGTTGCGGTTACGTTACTGCCTTTAAGCTTATCGGTACTGTTTATGGCAGCATAAGCAGGGCAGTAGCCGCTAATACCCCTAAAAAGCATGGTGCCGGCAGTAATGCCTTCGGCCACCTTTTTACTGTCTTTCTTTTTAAGTGCCCTGTATAACAGGTACGATCCGGCGGCTATCATAAGCAAACGCTCTGTAGTGCCTACATTAACCCTAAGCCCGGGAATAATACTTTTTTTGCCTTTATGTAAATAAGAGTCGGCCTCTTTGGTGTTAGATACCGAAGCATAACGGTTTGGATCTGTGCCCGATGCATCATACTTAGAAAAATTTCGTTTGTGGTTTCCTGTTGCAATTATTGTGTTATCCATGATTAGTTAATTTTAGTGTTTATGTATATTTTAAAATTACTCGTTATATGCCTAAGGTTCTTATAATTATATGGTAAAGTATTCTTAACAGACTTATAAAAAACGGTAATAAAAAAGCCACGCGATTGCGTGGCTTTCCTAAAAACTAAACACTTAACTAACTCATATAAAGCTAATTTTTAATGACTTTGTGTAAGGCTTCCGAACCGTTTTCAAAGTCAATTTTTATAAGATACAGGCCTGCTGCCAGGTTGCTAAAGTTTACCTGTGCGGCATTGGCTGTAGTAACCGTGCGGCCATCGGTAGTGTAAACCGTTACCTGTTTAACTGCAACAGCAGCATCTATAGTCAGTATATTGTTAACCGGGTTAGGGTATATGGTAAAGGCTGTTGCAGTAACGCCATTTGCGCCCGCAGTTGGGCCGGCAATTTGTAGCGAATAATCTTCTACCTGGCCGTAATAAGCGTTGGTACAGGCATCAAAATCGCCGGGCTCATATACATTCCATTGGTCTTTGGTAATCCTCATACGGGTTGTGCCTAAAGTGGCGGTTGCCGGAACAGTAATATCTAAAGTTGCGGTTACAGCATCATTGCCCGTTGTATTTTGTATAGACGTAGCATAATACTCGGTATCCATATCAAAAACCTCATTTTGGTTCCAGTCAATAAACACCCTTATGTCGTGCTCAAACAATCCAACCGTGTTACCTTTAACGGTAAGCGTATAGGTTTGGCCTTGCTGCACATTACCCGTAAGGTTAATAAAACTTTCGTAAGGCGGAGTAGCGTTAACTACAGCCGATGTCGCGTTGTCGATACCCGCAAACTGTACTAACGATATAGGCTCTACATCAAAATCTACAACAGCATCGCAATACGGTGCCGCCGAAGCCACATTCTGATTGGTAATTACAATATCTATAGTATCTAAAACCGTAGCATCTTGTACGCTTACGGCCTGTACTGTTACAGTGCCGTTGGCTGTGGCTGACACTAATCCGCTTTCGCTGATGGTTGCAAACGTGCCGCCAGTAATAATTGACCATGTAACGTTCTGGTTAGCTTCGGCAGGTAAAACAGTAGCCACTAATTGCAGTGTACCGTTAAAAAGGCTGATAGCAGCAGGCACATTGTTTAAAGTAGAAATTACAAGGCCTTCGGCAGGAATTATCTGTCCGGTTATAACCACGTCAATCGTATCTAAAACAGTAGCATCTTCTACACTTACCGCCTGTACGGTTACCGTACCGTTGGCAGAAGCAGTAACGAGTCCGCTTTCGCTGATGGTAGCAAACGTGCTGCCTGTGGTGATTGACCATGTTACGTTTTGGTTGGCCGTAGCCGGGGTAACAGCTGCGGTTAGTTGTAGCGTGCCTGCCGGAACTGTAATAGTAGCAGGTGCATTGTTTGCAGGAGTTATTAATAACCCTGTAGGCTGTGCCTGTGGCATTTTAATACAACGTACCGATGAGCCCTGGTCTCTGCCCGCACCTGCACCTGTATTTATAGTAAGGGGAGTAAAGTAAAAGTATTTAGAATAGCTGGGGTCGTTATCGCTAACAGTGCTGCTCCAGTAGTAGCCACGGGCACCCACGCTGCTTAAATTGCCGCTAAAGCCCGACCTGTTGCCGGCAATGGTAAGTTTAAGGTTGCTATCAAAAGCGGCCTGTATGCTGGTTATGTTTTCGGCAGCTACAATGGCTTCCCATTCGGCTTCGGTGGGTAGTCTCCATCCAAGGCCAATCAGGCGGCAAGGGTCGCAGCCATTAGTATCGGTAACGGCGGCAACGGTTGGCGCCTCCCACTTATCGGTAGCTTCGGCAAGGCTCCACCACTCGGCATCGCCAATGTAAAAGTCATCTATGCCGGTACCTAAACCCAATGGATTATTAGGAGTTGGTGCTGTAGCAGATGCTACAGAGGTACGTTTTTGGTGGCCATCGGCCCAACGGCCCCACTGGAAAAGGTCGCCGTAAGCACCATCATCTGTAGATAATACACCTATGTGGCTGCTGCCCAGGTTTTGCTGCATCCAGATGTTGCCATCGGCGGCACGCACGGTAGTATATTCTACAGCTACGCCATCATAAGTAAAAGTTACGCATCCGGTGTCGCCGGGGTTGGGTCCGGGTTCTGCTCCGGTGCATTGTGCTTTGCCAATACCAAAGGTAAGCAGGGCAAAAAACAGGTATAATTTGTTCATGTTTATTGGAATTTATTCGTAGCACAAATGTATTTATTTAGATTAATTAAAAATAGTGTAATAAGATTAATTAAGAAAAATTCATTGTATTTGTGAGTTATTGATGGCAATCAATAAATAATTAACATCTAAATTTTAGTTTGATTTAGCTTCAAATGCAAAAATTGTGTAGTTAACAAACTTTATGATTTTGTCATAAAATATTAATAAAAGAGGGTTAAAGTGTATTACGATACAATTTTAGGTACTAATTTTATCATAAATTAAAATGTGACTTACTACAATTAAAAATTGACTGTTATGAAAAAGATACTACTGCTATTACTGGTAACCCTGCCTGCCCTTGCCCAAAACGGCTTTAAGGTAGAAGGCAACGCCCTGGTTTGGGAGCGTGTTTTTCCGGCTGCGAATTCTGATATTGCCGCAGTGCTAAGCAGAGACCCTAACCTTAAGGTGGCGTCTTTTATGGATAACGTTTACAAAGGCCTTGGCTTTGATATTAAAAATACCTGCAACGGCGAAACCGCGCTTATGAAGAGCAACGTTAAGTTTCAGTTTTTAATTATGGTAAACCATGACAGCTATGTGGTTAAACTTAGGGAAGTGAAATTTTTAGAAAAATACGGACCTATGCAGGCGCGCACGCGTGCCAATGCCTACGAGCAGTATTTTTTAGACGGTACCAAAATTAAAGACGATGCCACCACGCAGCAAAACATGACGTGCCTGGATACGTTTTTAACATCGTTATTTTCGCCGGCACCGGCCACAACCGAATCTAAAGCTATGACATCTAACTAAAGTTAATTGTACTGATAAAGAAAAAGGCATAAGTGATTTTACTTATGCCTTTTTGGTTTAGGATTATTGGATTGTTAGATTTTTAGACTTTTAGAAAGTTCCACAGAGATGAACGACGAGTACTACTTTTAAAAATCTATTGCAGTCTAAAAATCTAATAATCCAACAATCTAATAATCTATTCTACTCGCTCTACCAGCCTTATAAACTCTGCCCTGTAGCCTTCGGGGTCGTTTTGCAGGCCTTGTTTTGCAAGCTCTTTAATGGCTTCGGTAGATTTGTTTGGAACCAGTTTGCTGTCTCTTAGCTTAAGGCCGAACCACGCCACAGCAGCGCTGAATTTAAAGTCGCCCGATGTGCTGGTAAACGGCAGGGCTATATTCGGGATAACTTTTACTATTTCTTTACTAACCTCTTCGTCCGGTTTTTTATGCCTGAATTTTATGGTAGCCAGCTCGTTGCTGTAATTGCCGTTGGCACTTTGCGGTGTGCTGTATTTAAGCTGCGGCGTGCTGTTAAAGTAATCGCTTTTTACGCCGGTAGGTATAATTTCGTAAAGCGCAGTAACGGTGTGGCCGCTGCCCAGTTCGCCGGCATCTATGGCATCATTGGCAAAATCTTCGTCGCGCAGCTTGCGGTTTTCGTAGCCAATTAATCGGTACGACTGCACGTAGTTGGGGTTGAACTCTATTTGTATCTTAACATCTTTGGCAATGGCATACATACTGCCTTTAAACTCTTTATTAAGGTAGCGGTCGGCTTCCTGCATGTTGTCAATGTAGGCGTAGTTGCCGTTGCCTTTATCGGCCAGGGTTTCCAGTTTAGAATCCTTGTAATTGCCCATACCGTAACCCAGGCAGGTAAGGAAAACACCGCTTTTGCGTTTCTCTTCAATCAACGTCTGCATATCAGTATTAGATGACGCCCCAACGTTAAAATCGCCATCGGTAGCCAGGATAACGCGGTTATTGCCTTTTTTTACAAAATTTTCCAAGGCAGTTTTATACGCCAGCTCTATACCGGCACCCCCTGCGGTACTGCCTCCCGATTCCAGCTCATCTAAAGCTGCAATTATTTTGTCTTTTTCGTCTCCGCCGGTAGAAGGCAATACCAGCCCTGCCGCACCGGCATAGACAACAATGGCAATCCTGTCCTGCTTGCGCATTTGTTTAACCAGCACCTTCATCGATTCTTTAAGTAAGGGCAGTTTGTTGCTATCGCTCATAGAACCCGACACATCAATTAAAAACACAAAGTTAGAGGCAGGTAATTCAGCAGCCTGAATATCTTTACCCTGAAGCCCTATTTTAAGCAGCTTATGGTTGGGGTTCCACGGGGCATCGCTGTACTCTGTATTAATAGAGAACGGATCTGACCCTGTGGGCTGCGGGTAATTGTATTTAAAGAAGTTGATCATTTCCTCAACCCTAACCGCATCTTTAGGCACTACCTCGCCATTGTTTAAAAAACGGCGGATGTTGGTGTACGATGCATTATCTACATCAATAGAAAAGGTTGATAGCGGGGTAGTAGCCGGGTTTTCGAACTTATTCTCGTCAAAGGCCTCATACTCTTCCTGGTCTATCTTAATTTTTTCCATCGGTACAAACTTACCGGTGGTGCTATCGGTATAACCCGCCTGTGCATCTTCTTTCAGTGCCTTTTTAAGTTCGCGTTTTTGCTTGCGGGTCAGCTTTTTGGTTTTGATGATGATAACGCCGTTAGCACCTCTGGCACCATAAACTGAATTGGTGGCTGCATCTTTAAGCATTTCGACCGATTTGATATTCTCGGGCTTTAAATTCTTGAGTTGTGCAAAATTAGAAGGTACACCATCTATAATGTACAATGGCTGATTACCGGTTTGTATGCTCGTTACACCCCTTATTGCTACTGTAGGTAATGCCCTGTAGAATATCCTTCCTCCTGAAAGCGTGTCATACTGCACGCCTGTATTTGGGATTATTGCTACCCCCGCAGCTTTGCCTTGTAATGCTTGTGAACCCGGTGCACCACTACCCGTAGTTACGCTTAAAGGAGGTACGTTTCCAGGTAGCGACTGCACAAAAGATTGGTTGGGCGCAGAAGCAACTTCTTTTTCGATATCAAGGTTATCAGATATACCATCTTTGTCGGTACTCTTTGGAACTGTAGCAACAGTTTTATCATTTGCTAGACCAGGAAGTATTTTTATTTTTTTTGCTTTAAAGTAATATTCCGGATTCTTGGTGCTCGTTGTAAAGCGGGCATTTTTCATAAAATATACTTCATCAGAACTCTGCGCAGGTGCCGATGCAACGTTAACAACTGCTGAATTAGCTTTAGCTGCCTTCTCGGCTTTGCGTTCTTCTTTTTTGGCCCTTCTTTCAGCAGCACGAGAACTTTTAATGGTTCCGTAGCCTACAACAACCACTTCTTCAAGGCTCTGTACATCATCCATCATAGCAATAGTCATGTTATTGTTAGATGGTTTAATATCTACTACCTGTTCTTTCATGCCAATATAGCTAATGCTTAATTTGTCTCCGGCTTTGGCTACAAGGCTAAACTTACCGTCAAAATCGGTTTGTGTACCCGTTGCAGTACCGTGAACAGTAACCGTAACCCCCGGTATGGGAAGGCCTGTTTGGTCGTTAACGGTACCCGTAACCATAGCAAAGCCTTTACTGTCTGTAAAAACAGGCAGGGTAGTGGTAACTATAGGTTGCTGGTTGGTAGTTACGGGTTCGCCATTTTTTGTTACTTCCCCAAAAACTGTAAATTCTCCTTTATCCGATATTTTATGCCATACTCTAAGTTTTTTAGTAGTGGGATTGAAGCTAATACTATCTGCCGTTAATAAAGAGGTTACTGCTTCTGGAGATAGCCGTGTGCTATTGGCAGCACCTTTTGGAGCTTCCTCTAAAACCACCTCTTCCTTAACCGTTTCCTTCTCCGGGCTAAAGGTTTCTTTTACCGCCTGTGTGTCTATGGTTGTTACAGTATTTTGAGGGACGGCATTGGGTGTAACAACAGGGGTATCTTGATTGTTCAGGAAAAATAATCCTACACCCATAAATAGCAGGAACAGGGCGGCAATGCCGGTATATTTCCACCACAGGGCAATGCGGCGTTGCTTTTTATTGTCCAGTTTATCTTCTACGCGGTTCCACACGGCTTCCATGCGGGCAAAGTCGGTGGTTTCGGCTTTGCGGGCTGCGTCTTTAAATTGATCGTATAATTTATCTTGATTTTCCATGGCTGCTCGTGTTTTGGTAATAAACATTGTTTACTAATTCCTTCAGTTTTGTGCGGGAGACGTTTAATTGTGATTTTGATGTTCCCTCGCTAATATTCAGCATGGTGGCAATTTCTTTGTGGCTGTAACCCTCTATGGCAAAAAGGTTAAATACGGTACGGCAGCCTTCGGGCAGGTATTCGAGCAGGTTGAGCAGGTCTTCTTCCTCCAGCCCCACGTGTTGGGCTTCCTGAGGTTCGGATGCGCGGCTCATATCCTCAATATAAATATTAAAGTTTACGTTGCGTTTAAGGCTAAGCAGGCAGTGGTTTACGGCAATTTTGCGCGCCCAGGCCTCAAAAGCCTTGCTTTCTTTTAGTTGGTCGAGCTTGGTGAATATAGTATAAAAGGCATCGGCCACAGCCTCTTCTATATGCTCTTCGCTTTTTAGGTACCGTTTGCAGGTATGGTACAGTTTAGGAGCTAAAAGCTCATACACCTGCCTCTGAGAGTCGCGGTGCATCTTTCTGCATGCTGTTATGAGTTTTTCTTCTATCACAATTGGTCTCTTTGTTTATATAGAGCAGAAAAACAAGTAAAAGGTTGGGAGGGGAGTGAAAAAAAGTTTACAGTCATCGGTTTGTAGTGGTCAGTTTTCAGTCTCAGTTTACAGTTAGTCCTCTCCCCAACCCCTCTCCGGAGGAGCGGGACAGCTACACTCGGCTGTTTTGGGTACGTTAATTATTGCTTTCAGGCTGGTTTCCGGTTTACAGTGGTCAGTTGGCAGTTTTTAGTTAGTCCTCTCCCTAACCCCTCTCCGAAGGAGAGGGGCAGCTACACTCGGCTGTTTTGATTATGTTAATTATCATACTAATTATTGCCGTCTAAAATTTACATACTGTGCCCGTTCCTGGCTCCCCTCTCCTTCGGAGAGGGGCCGGGGGAGAGGACTTTGTCAGTTTTCAGTCTCAGTTTACAGTTAGACCTCTCCCCAACCCCTCTCCAAGGGAGAGGGGCAGCTACACTCGATTATTTTAATTTGTGAATAAATTCCAGACTGTACCCGTTCCTGGCTCCCCTCTCCTTCGGAGAGGGGCCGGGGGAGAGGACTTTATGCCGATTTACAACTGTAAACTGAATACTGTAAACTGAACACTGTCAACTATTTACCAATGCTCAGCTTAAAAATATCCGATTGTTTGGCATCGTTATCTGTATCCTCGCACAATAAAAACTCCAGTGCGGTCTCGGTTTCTTTGTAGAGGGTAATGCCTTCAAACTTATTTTTTGTTGATATTATCTCGGTAAATTCCACCTCCATCGATTCGATGTCCAGGCGGCCAATGAGCGATCCTGCTACTTCGCCGTCTTCGTACGTTGAGCCCGATTTTTCGGCGGCAGCAATAAAATACAGCTTCTCGCCAATCTTAACCGCATCGGTAAAGCTGGCCTGTGCGCCATTTATTTTGGGCAGTTTAACTTCGTTGTAAATTATCTGAAAGGCCACATCGGTAATATCGCCATCAAGCGTAAACACGCCGTTCTGGGCTTTGGGGCCGTTGCCGCGGTTAAACAGGTACCAGGTGTCGCCATCGTTAACGGCGGCCTCTATATTGAAATTCTCGGAACTTATCTCGCCAAAGCCCTGCATAACCATGTAAAGGTCGGTTGCATCGATCTTGGGGTATACCAGTCCGGTCTTATAGTTAAGGTTGGTAATGGTGTTGCGGGCTTCGGTTGAGCCAGACCCAAACAGGTACAGGTTGTCTCCCTTGGCGGTAATACTCTCGTAATCGGGTTTGTCGGCCTTGGGTATGTTTTCCAACGGGCCGGTATAGTCTTTACTTTTAAGGGGTGTTTTTTCCAGCTTTTTACTCGTTATATCGTACTGGTACAGCATGTGGCTGCTATCGGATATCAGGTAAAGGGAATTGTTGTTGAAGAATAGTCCGGATGCCGACCCGATGCCGATGATACGGAACAGCAGTTCCAGGTGAAACTTTTGCATAATCTTATGGTTTTGCAGAAAACGCGGTACGCTTTTAATGGTTATATTTATATAAAGATAACGCATTTTTTATGAAGGATGTAAACACCGCCGATTTTAAAATTACCTCAAAATTTTCCATTACCGATACCCCAACTACTATAGATACCGGCTGCTCTGACCTTAAAACACACGATGCCCTTAAAAAGGTGAGCAAAAAGCTGGGCAAGCTTCAGGACAAGATGTATGCCAACAACCGCTATAGTGTGCTGGTGTGCCTACAGGGTATGGATACCAGCGGTAAAGACAGCCTTATACGCGAAGTTTTCAGGAGGTTTAACGCCCGTGGGGTTAACGTGTACAGCTTTAAAACACCATCGGGCGCAGAGCTGGAGCACGATTACCTGTGGCGCCACTACATTGCCCTGCCCGAAAGGGGTAAGTTCTCGGTATTTAACCGGTCGCATTACGAAAATGTGCTTATTACCCGCGTGCACCCCGAATATATTTTGAATGAGAACCTGCCGGGTATTAATTCGGTAGACGATATACCCAAGAACATCTGGAAGCAGCGTTTTGAGCAGATCAATAATTTTGAGAAGCACATTGCCCAGAATGGGGTGGTGGTGTTTAAGTTCTTTTTACATTTGAGTAAGGAGGAGCAGCGCCAACGCCTGTTGCGCCGCCTTAACAAACCGGAACACAATTGGAAATTTGCCCCGGCCGACCTGGAGGAGCGCGAATTGTGGGATGATTATCAAAAGTATTATGAGGATGCCATTAACCATACCTCTAAAGATGATGCCCCGTGGTATGTTATTCCGGCCGATAATAAAGAAACGGCCCGCTACCTTGTGGCTAAGACCATTTATGACGCGCTAAAAAAGTACGACGATATTAAAGAGCCCGAAGTTAACGAAGAAGTTTTGGAGCATATTAATGCGTATAAGAAAAAACTGAATGAGGAGGAGTAAATGGTTGTTGGTTGACGGTTGTTGATTTTTAGATATAGACAGTGTGCAAAAACGCGAATCTCAAAGTCCGAAAGTGAAATATTAAGCTGTTTATTGCACAATTTTCCATTCTTCAACCAAATAACGGTTCCAAATTCCGGGACGTAATTTTAGCTGTATGTTGTAAAAATTTTCTAACTCAAATCTTTCCAGTGATTTTTTATCTGTCTCTACATGTTCTTCCTCTCCTTCAAATTCAAACTTAATTTGGTAAGAAGCATTTTTGTTTCTGTCGTAAGCTTTAAATTCTGTTATGGGTACGGTTATAATTAAGGGTTTATTTTTCCTGGAAGCATTA
Organism: Flavobacterium subsaxonicum WB 4.1-42 = DSM 21790; assembly: GCF_000422725.1. GTDB lineage: Bacteria > Bacteroidota > Bacteroidia > Flavobacteriales > Flavobacteriaceae > Flavobacterium > Flavobacterium subsaxonicum. Next base: position 103,670 of record NZ_AUGP01000017.1, on the reverse strand, counting down.
TAATTTACGCTATCAAATATAACAGATGTCATTAGACCCAAAGTAAGGTAAGATACTATTACTGATATAAATAGGTATGTGATTTTATGACCAATACTGTCTAAATGCTTGATATTTAGAAATCTTGATGCGATAAGTATGCCTGCCAAAACCGGAAGAATTAGTATAAAAAACGTGTACATGCCGCTTTCGCCTATAGTTTCTGGTGTCTCTAATGCCATTGCCGTTAGTAAGCAGATGATTACAGCTGCGGTTACTATTTTTATTCCGGATACACGATTGGGCTGTTCCTTAATTATTGGTTTGGCCATGTAACGCTCTTGTGATATTGTTTTAGTTATGATAATCAGGCAATTAGCTCTCCAACAAATCCCTGAACTCTTCTTCAGACAGGCAAATTCCGATGTTAGAAACAAGCTCGTTATCTTCTTCGTTACCGTTTATAAAATAGATTGGGATTGTAGCCGTAAGCTTGCGTTTGTGTATGCTATCGGCGGTCTGTTTGCCGTGCGATGGCTTGGCAGCATAGTTAACCACAATAGCATCGGGTTTTAAAATGCCGGTTTTACGGTAGGCTTCGGTACCGTCAAGTAGTTCAAAACCAATAACTTTGTGCGGAGGATGCTGCTTGCAAAGGTCCAGCAGCGGGGTAGTGGCATCTTTACTCCAGTCTATAACAAATAATTTCATGGGTTGGTTATTGGTGGTACAAATGTAAAAAAACCTGCGGCATAAAGCAGCAGGTTTCTCAAAGGTTAGTTTAGAACACTTAGGTTATATATATACAAAATGGCATTTATAATTTAAAAGCATAGGCAAGGCGCAATGCAATCTGGTCGGTATGAAAATCGTTCATACCCTCGTAGCGTACGCTAATATCTATAATATCAGTAGCATAGCCAATGCCCGGGGCCCATAAAAAGGTAGTCTCATCATAACCGTTGGTAACCGCAAAGCCGGCACCTACTTCGCCCAGTACATAAAACTGGTCTTCCCAAACAAAAGCTTTAAAGCCCGCCTTAGCCGGAATAAAGCCCAGGTCTTTGATGCCATCTTCGGCAAAAAGGTTTGTAAATCCGGTAGTTAGCGTTAACGATGTCTTTTTTGTAAGGTCGTATTGTAGCCTAACATCTCCGCCAAGCGACCAGTTAAAATAATCGCCGGTAGTAATACCACCATTAACACCAAAGCCCAGCCTAAAGCCCTGATTGTAGCTGTTAATAGCCTCGCTGTTAGTGCCTTCTATTTTTTGTGCAAACGCATTAGCGCCTAAAAATAATAATGCTCCCAGCATTACAGATTTTAATTTGTTTCCCAATTTCATGTTTCCCAATTTCATGTTTCCTCGTTTTATGTTAGTGGGGTAAAATTAGTATAATCAAATTGCCAACATTTGTAATTATATGTTAATTAATTACAAATGAAATAATAAAATTAAGAATCGGACTACTTATTATGATGATTTCTAAGTTTTTACGTCGGCTCATAGTACCGTCTGATTGCTTCTTTCTACCTTTGCAAAAAAATTGCGCACCGTGTTTTCTATCTATACCAAAGAATTTAGTACCAACATAAGGCTGGCCTACCCTGTAATACTGGGCATGCTTGGCCACACCCTAATTGGTGTTATAGACAACATTATGGTAGGCAGGCTGGGCGCTACAGAGCTGGCAGCCGTATCTTTAGGCAACAGTTTTGTGTTTATAGCCATGAGTGCCGGTATAGGCTTTAGCACAGCCATAACCTCTATCGTAGCGCAGGGTGATGCCGCTAAAGACAACAAGATGGTGCGTTCGGCATTTCACCACGGGTTGCTGTTGTGCACGGTGCTGGGGCTGTTTTTGTTTGGGGTGGTAAGCATTGCCAAGTCGCTAATGTCAGGCATGCACCAATCGCCAGAGGTTATAGCCCTTGCGGCACCTTATATCGACTGGGTGGCGTTTTCGCTGGTGCCTATGGTAATTTTTCAGGGCTACAAGCAGTTTGCCGATGGTATGTCGCTTACCAAATATGCTATGTATGCCGTGATTTTCAGCAATGTAATTCACGTATTCATTAACTACGTGCTTATTTACGGTGTGTGGTTCTTTCCAAAAATGGGAATGCTGGGCGCGGCATTAGGCACCGTTATATCAAGGCTTGCCATGCTGGCGTATATGCATTACGCGCTGTCGCACAATGCTAAGCTTAAACAATACTTTACCAATTTTAGCTTTGCCGAGATAAAAGCATCTATGCTTAAAAAAATATCGGCGTTAGGTTTGCCAAGCAGCATGCAGATGTTGTTTGAAGTAGCCCTTTTTACAGCCGCAGTATGGCTTTCGGGCTATCTTGGCAAAACCAACCAGGCTGCGAACCAGATAGCGTTAAGCCTTGCAAGCATGACGTTTATGTTTGCCATGGGTCTTAGCGTTGCCGCCATGGTACGCGTGGGTAACCAAAAAGGGTTGCGCGACTACGTACAGCTAAGGGTGGTTGCGCGCTCTATATTTTTGCTGGCCATTATTGTAGAAATTGTGTTTGCAATTTTGTTTATGGCGCTGCATAACTACCTGCCACACTGGTTTGTAAATGCCGATGATGCCCTGCAATTGCAGGATAATACCGAGGTTATTAAAATTGCCGCCACGCTGCTTATAGTTGCTGCGGTTTTCCAGATATCCGACGGTATACAGGTAGTAGTGCTGGGTGCACTGCGTGGTTTACAGGACGTTAAGATACCTACCGTTATTACCTTTGTGGCCTACTGGGTTATTGGTTTCCCTATCTCTTTTTACTTAGGTTTATACACCCCATTAAAAGCTACGGGAATATGGATAGGATTGCTGGCCGGCCTTACTGCGGCTGCATTATTTTTGTATCTTCGCTTTAATTATTTAACCAATAAGTTAATAGCAGGCCAGGAGCCGGCTTTAAAAACTGTAGACATTTAAACCTTTGACCAACATGGAATTACCAAAATTTGTACTGGCCGATAATACCGATTTTCCTGATGATATTTTTATAATTCACCTGGATTACCCACGCTTTATAATTAATCTTAGAGACGATGAGGTGGAAATTATGGAAGAGCCGGAAGACCTTGACGAAAACGAGCTTAATGCCGAAATGGAAAACCTTATTGTACTTGCTAACGAGTTTTACGATAGGGAAGTAGCACGCTACGAGAAGCAGTAATTTAAGTTACAGTGATCAGTTGCAGTTGGCAGGGAGCTGCATTTTAGAATGTAGAATATAGATTTGAGATTAGGTGCACTATATGTCAGTGTAGCGCACCGGAGCCGAAGAATCTCTATCCGATTTATAAAGTACACGAGATTCTTCCTTCGTCAGGATGGAATATAAACCACATTAAAAGATACCCTATACAAGAAAAAGAGAGCAGTAACGCTCTCTTTTTGTTTATATATAGATTTGATTATTAGGCTAATAATGTTTCAAAAGCATTAATAATCCCGGCATCAAATACTTCGGGTTTGTTTACAAATTCGGCTTTAACCATACCATCATCATCAATAGATATAAGGTTTACCTCGTGCAGGGTGTTAACCAGTTCGGGGTTCCAGTGCATTTTTACTTTTACATAGTTTTCTGTAAAGCCATGAATGTAGCCTTCCCTGTTTTCGCTTTCAAACAAAACAGTCCGGGTTGTGCCAAGCTGGCCTTCGTAAAAAGCACGGCGCTTTTTAACCGATAGTCCCCTAAGCATCTTGCTACGTTTAGCGCGCACATTATTAGGTACCGTGCCATCCATAGTAGCGGCGGGTGTATTATCACGCTCGCTGTACGTAAACACGTGTAGGTACGATATATCCATCTCATTTAGAAAGTTGTACGTTTCTAAGAAATGCGCATCGGTCTCGCCCGGAAAGCCCACAATAACATCTACGCCAATACAGGCATGGGGCATTACTTCGCGAATTTTATTAACACGCTCTGTATATACCTCGCGCAGGTAGCGGCGGCGCATTAGTTTTAAGATATCGTTACTGCCACTTTGCAGCGGAATATGAAAATGCGGTACAAAAGTGCGGCTCTTAGAAACAAACTCAATGGTCTCATTTTTAAGTAGGTTAGGCTCAATAGACGATATGCGCAAACGCTCAATACCTTCCACCTTGTCAAGCTCCTGAACCAGCTCGTAAAACGTGTGCTCGTGTTTTTTGTTGCCAAATTCGCCTTTACCGTAATCGCCAATATTAACGCCGGTAAGCACAATTTCGCGAATGTTTTGTGCCGATATCTCGGCAGCATTTTTAAGCACGTTCTCTAACGTATCGCTACGCGAAATACCACGCGCCAGCGGAATGGTACAATAGGTACACTTATAATCGCAGCCATCCTGAACCTTTAAAAAGGCACGGGTACGATCTCCAATAGAGTAGCTACCCACATAAAAGTCGGCTTCAGATATTTCGCACGAGTGTACCTCGCCCATATCGTTCTTACTCAGGTCGTTTATATAATCGGTAATCTTAAATTTTTCGGTAGCGCCAAGCACCAGGTCTACGCCATCTACAGCGGCAAGCTCTTCGGGCTTAAGCTGGGCATAGCATCCTACGGCAGCCACAAAAGCCTTATCGTTTTTTTTAAGCGCCTTTCTAACCATTTGCTTAAACTGCTTGTCGGCATTTTCTGTAACAGAGCAGGTATTAATAACATATATATCGGCCGGGTCTTCAAAATCAACACGGTCAAAACCTTCATCCTGAAAACTGCGCGCAATGGTAGATGTCTCCGAAAAATTCAGTTTACATCCCAGTGTATAAAAAGCGACTTTCTTTCTTGCTTCCATCATATTCCTTTTCTTTAGAAGGCGGGTTGCCCCGTAATCTCCTCCCGCGTACGCGAGCCTGCAAAGTTACAAACAAAAAGCGAGTAAAAAAATGCTGTTTTTTAGAGGATTAGTATTGTTCTCGATTAACTTAAGAGTAAGCAGGTCTGAGTGAAGCTAAGGCCTTAAACTTCGTTGCGTTAAGCAAAATAGAAGCTAAGGCGTTTAAAATCATTTGCTGTTTGAGCGCCAGCGAGTCTGCCTGCCGGCATAGGCAGGTTCAAATGATTTAGCCGAAGCTTTTATTTTGTAGCAAAAGAAGTTAGTGTCTTGAACTTTTGGTTCTTTTGTTTCAAGACAAAAGAACAATGCCTTATATTTGAAACCATTAAATTACCCCTAATGAAAACACCCCTTTTAATTGTAGCCTTTGTAATGGCAACATGCTTTAACGCCATTGCCCAGGATAAAAAGTCGCTGGAAACGCAAACAGCTAAAATGTACCAGAACACGGTAGATGCCAATTATACCGAGATGGTAGAGGATATGTACCCAAAATATTTTGACATTGCCCCTAAAGAGCAACTGGTTGAGGCTTACAAGAAAACCGACAACCCCAACTATAAAATGGACATTATTTACACAATGCCCAATTTTGAGTACGGCCCTATTAAAAAGGTTGGCGAAGGTAGTTACTGCATTATTAAGCACGATCTGCGCATGAAAATGACCTTTAAAACCATTTTGCCTGCCGGCGAAGAAGAGAAGTTAAAGGAGAGTTTTAAAACCAATTTGCAAGCCAATAGCGTTGTGTATAACCCTAAAGACAACTCGTTTACCATAACTAAGAGAGACGAAGTTATAGCTGTAGCCGATAAGCTGACTAAAAACCAATGGAAGTTTGTAAAAAAAGGCCCCACCAGCTTAATGGAAAAACTGCTGGATAAAAAAGTGGTAAAGGCATTAGGCCTCTAACTATTTACAACCCTGTTTTTGGTTTTGTAAGAATAAAGTAGTACCTTTAATACAAGTCACGATTACAAACAATTAAAACATACAGTTATGGCAAAAGGACAAGACGTTAAAAAAGCGGTTAAGAAGGAGCCCTTAAAGACCGCTAAAGAAAAGAAAGAAGAGAAACGCGACAAAAAGAACAGCAAAAAAGATTTTAGCTAATTCTTTATAATTACACAAAAAAGCCCTGTATTTACGGGGCTTTTTGCGTTTTAGGGCACATCCTGATTAGGATTTTAGGGTATTTTTTGTTATGTTTGTGCATATACGCTTACTAAATTATTGTTTTTACCCGCCCATGGAATTATACTATTCACTCTCCGTTCTTATAGTCCTGGCAAGCTTTTTTGCCTACTTAAATGTCCGTTTTTTAAAACTACCATCAACCATTGGTATCATGGTACTGGCTATGGCCGTATCTATATTCCTTGTAATTTTTGGCAATGTTTTCCCCAGTACCCTTAGCCGCATTTCAAGGCTTATACACAGTTTCGATTTTACCGAACTGCTAATGGGGGCCATGCTTAACTTTTTACTCTTTGCAGGGGCCATTCACATCAATATAAAAGATTTACGAGAGCAACGCGGCCCCATTGTGGTGTTCTCTACCGTTAGTGTTATTATATCCACCTTTGTGGTGGGCACAACGGTGTACTACATACCTATTACAGATTTAAACATACCTTATATTTACTGCCTGCTGTTTGGGGCGCTAATATCGCCAACAGATCCTGTAGCGGTTCTGAGTATCTTAAAACAGGCCAAGGTGCGAAAATCGCTGGAAACCAAAATTGCCGGCGAATCGTTGTTTAACGATGGTGTTGCTGTTGTGGTTTTTGCAGTATTGCTACAGCTTGCCCAGGGTACTGCCGAAGACCTTACACCGCTTAACATTGCCTGGCTCTTTATAAAAGAAGCCGGGGGTGCCTTTATACTGGGTATTATATTGGGGGTAACGGCATCGCGCGCCATGCGTAAAATAGACGACTACAAAGTGTCGGTTCTTATAACGCTGTCGGTGGTTATGGGGGGCTATTTAATAGCAAGGGGGCTGCACATATCGGGTCCGCTTACCATGGTAATTGCCGGTATTATAATAGGCAACTTTAAAAGGCGTTTCTCGATGTCGCCTACCACAAAAGACTACCTTGATAAGTTCTGGGAACTTAACGATGAGATACTTAACGCCATACTCTTCCTGTTTATAGGGTTTAACCTTTTGGTTATTAAAAACCTTGATAGCTACTGGTTTCCCGGCCTTGCGTGTATTGTATTAGTGCTGTTTTCGAGGTTTATATCCATCTGGCTGCCCACAAAATTTATACGCTTTCGCGAGAAATTTAGCCCCGGTACCATTAAAATATTAGTTTGGGGAGGCCTTCGTGGTGGGGTATCTATTGCACTGGCACTATCTATAGACGATGGCCCGTATACCAACACTATTATTGCCATTACCTATTTTGTGGTAGTGTTCTCTATTATAGTACAGGGGCTTACCATTGGTAACTTTGCACAAAAGGTTTTAGCGAAAGAATAAGAGCTATATCACAGAGATACACGGAGGGCACACAGAGATTCACAGAGATTTTTTTAAGATACACCTTTAGGTATGAGATCATAAAACTGTATATAAAGCTTTGTGGTCTCTCGCTTTAGCGAAAACTGAATTATTTCTCTGTGGATCTCTGTGCTCCCTCTGTGTATCTCTGTGGGATGTTCCTTTTACAAATTATCCGGCAATATCTTACCCGGATTCAATATATTATTAGGGTCGAATAGCTGCTTAATGCCCTTCATTAATTGCAGGTGTGTGTTGCTAAAGGCAATATCCATATAGTTTTTTTGAACGTAGCCAATGCCATGCTCTCCCGACAGCGTTCCTTTAAGCGATACCGTTAGTTCGAATATCTCGCGTATGCCTTTAGGTACTTCGTTTTTCCAGTTATCATCGGTCATATCGCCTTTAATAATGTTTACGTGCAGGTTGCCATCGCCGGCATGGCCGTAACAAACCGATTGGAATCCATACTTTTTGCCTATAATTTTAATGCCTTCTAACAATGTTGGCAGCTCATAGCGCGGCACAACAGTATCCTCCTCCTTATAAACCGAATTCGATTTTACGGCTTCGGCAACGGTGCGGCGCAGCTTCCAGAGGGCATTTTTTTGCTCCTCAGTATCGGCAAATAAAATCTCATCAACCTCAAAGCGCTCTACAACGCCCATAATTTTTTCGGCCTCGGCAAAAAGCACGTCGGGATAATTACCGTCTACTTCTACAAGCAAATGCGCCTGAACTTCATCTTTAATATCAAGGTTAACAGCATCAAGGTATTTAAGTCCCCAATCAATAGCGTCGCGTTCCATAAACTCCAGGGCGCTTGGCACAATGCCTGCCCTAAAAATTTCGGCAACAGCCTCGCATGCCTGCCCCGCCTTAAAAAACGGAATCAGCATCAATACATTATGGCTGTTTTTAGGCAGCAGCTTCATAACAATTTTGGTAATGATGCCAAGCGTACCCTCACTGCCCACCATAAGCTGGGTCAGGTTGTACCCGGTAGAGTTTTTAAGGGTGTTGGCACCCGTCCAGATAATTTCGCCGTTAGGCAAAACAACCTCAAGGTTAAGCACATAATCTTTAGTAACACCATATTTTACAGCCCTTGCGCCGCCGCTGTTCTCGGCAACGTTGCCACCAATGGTACAACTGCCCTGGCTGCTTGGGTCGGGTGGGTAAAACAGGCCTTTCTCGGCGGCAGCCTCTCTAAAAACCTGGGTTATAACGGCAGGTTCTAAAATAGCCTGCAGGTTTTTTTCGTCTATCTCAATTTTAGTAAAACGCTCCATGCTAAGGCCAATACCGCCATAAATGCTTAACGCACCGCCACTAAGGCCGGTACGCGCACCAATAGGCACTACGGGAATGGAATGTTGGTTTGCCAGCTTCATAATTTCAGCTATCTCCTGTGGCGTACCCGGCTTTACCACCACGCTTGGCGGAAAGTTGTAATCTTCGGTCTCATCGTGACCGTAGTGGGTGCGGGTCTGGATGTCTAAAAATATAAATTGAGCGCCTGTAATGGCTTCTAATCCTGTTACTATATCCTGAGATAGCGTTGTAGTCTGCATAATAAAGCTTGTGCTTGTGAGGCTTCAAAAATAGTGTTTTTAACAACGAAATAAAATAATTGCATTTTTAAAGAAGGTAAGTTGAATTAAATTATATTTACATTGAATTATTTATAAGTAAATTAACTAAATGTATTTTAAAAATGAGAAAAATTACAATTTTTTTTGCTTTATTATTTAATGTTTTTGTTTATGCCCAATCATTTTCATTAGATCCGACATTTAGTGATAATGGCGTTAAAATTAATAGCGATATTAGTTACACACCCAAAGATGTATTGCTAATTAATAATAATTATTACTTTATTTCTTATAACAAGGTTGCTAAGGTGAGTTATGGTGGCACACTTGATACCAATTTTGGTAACGATGGCTTTATAACCTTAGAAAATGGCGGTAATACTTTTGAAATTAAAGGATTTAAAAATATAGGAGATTATCTTTATGTTTTTGGACAAGCCACTAATACATCGGGTAACAAAAATATTTTTTTTTGTAAAATCGATATGGATGGTAGCTTTGATAGTTCTTTTGGAACTAATGGTTTTGCAATAATAGATTTTAACGAATCGGAAGTTTTAAACGATTTTACAACAGATGCCAGCGGCAATTTATTTTGCATTGGCCAAAATGGTAGCGCTACAATTTATTTTAAAATAATGCCTTCCGGAAGTTTGCTTACTACTTTTGATGCTTTAGGGTATAAAATAGCTGCCATCTCTTCAGGTAAGAAGATTTTTAGTTACGGGTTGAATTTTTTAATTGTAGGAACAAATTTTGATGAATTAGCTATCTCCCAAATAGACCCATCCGGTAATCTGGTAACCACTTATGGTACTAACGGAATTGTTACTTCGCCACTTATAACAAATTTTGTAAGTCAAGTTGTTCAGGCCGAGCTTATCGGTACAAATTTATATGTAAATTCTTTCCATAGTTGGTCTTTTAACGCCCAGGAAAGCAGATTGCAAAAATTTGATATAAATACAGGCAGTGTACTAAGCACCTTTACTAATAATTACAAAACTTATTTTCAAATAAAAAATAATAGTATTTATATAACCGGAGCAGATCGTTGCGATATAGGTACCTGTACAAGAGATTACAAGCTAACAAAGCAATCGCTTAACGGTAATAGCGAGCCTCAAAATACAATTAACTATTCGTATAACTTTCCGGCACTTCTATGGTCTGATGATGTATCCGGTACCGTTTTCGTAGATGATAATGGAAAGATATCTCTTGCCGGTACAGGTAAAAAGTCTTATTTTATTGAGGGCCAACCGGTGTATGAATGGGGCTTTGCAATGATACGCCTGGTTGAAGGGCCACTTAGCCTTAATGATGTTTCAACAAAAACGGCAAGCGTCTATCCAAACCCGTTTAACGATTTTGTTACTGTGGAAAGTGGTTCTCAAATTAAAGATATTCAGGTTATGGATGTTAGCGGAAGGGTAATCAGTAACCCAAACTTTACTACGGAAGGAGAAACTGCAAGGGTTAATCTTGAAACGCTACAGCAAAATGGTATGTATCTTATGCAGGTTACTACTACAGATGATAAAACATTTACAAAGAAAATTATAAAGCAATAATTTTAAGTATTATATGTAAACAAAAGCCGCCCCAATTGGGGCGGTTTTTTATATAGTGAAAAGGAGTTTAATACCTCCTTTTCTTTCTCTTATTAATTAAACCATCTATAGAATACCTGCCGCTACCCGTTATAAGCAACAGTACGTAGGCTGCTAAGTAAAGGGCGCCAAGCTCCTGCTTTTCGAGGCCGTCGGGCGCATGCACTATAAAAACTACCACCAGCATAGTTATTATAAGCGGTATAAGCACCAATCTTGTAGCCAGGCCAAGTATCAATAATGCCGAGCATACCACCTCTGCAAATATGGCAAGCATTAACGATGCCGTAGCGCCTAACCCAATCGGGTCAGGAAATTTTATAGGGCCTCCGGCAAGCAGCATATCAAACTTCATAAGTCCGTGGGTAAGCATTAAAACACCCATGACTGTACGAAGTATCAACAGGGCTAAACTGTTCATTTTTTTATCAATGGAGCTCGAAAAAATCCACATGGCGTATAAATTTAGTTGTTGTTACCTGTAAAGTTAAGAAAATAATTACATAACAGGCTTTTAGCTGTAATTGTTTAATGTTAATGTTGGGCAAAAACCATCTAAACAAAATGTGAAGTGCTTAAATAAACCCCTGTTCGCGGGCATGAATTTCGGCTTCCGCCGATGTTTCTACCAGCAATACAGGCGTAACCCTAAAGTTGTCTACAATGCTTTTTACAGTTTGCATACGGCGTTTATGTGTAACGCTGCGCAGGTAAATGCACAAAACCCTGTTAGGGAACTGCGCCGCAATATCGGTGTAGATAGTGGCATCGTGTTCGCCACTGTCGCCAATCAAAATAAAATTCAGGGTAGGGAAAGCATCCAGTATATTTAGTATCTCTTTTTGTTTGTGAGGCTTTTCAGATCCGGTCACTTTCTGGAAAATGCTGTTAAAGCTGCGTAGCAATACAGGCCCTTTCGGGAAACCGTTATGGCCTAAGAATAGCTTAAGGTACTGGTACATATTCCAAGGGCTGTTGCTCAGGTAAAAAACAGGGTTCTTTTCTTTATCGTCAATGCCCTTGTGCAGTTTGCGGTATAAATTGGGCGCACCTTCTAAAGGCATACGGCGGTAGGAATTTACAAACAGCGAATTGCGAATTACTTTCCACTTTAAAAAAGAGGTTACTCCGGTTGTAAGCAGCGTATCGTCAATATCTGTAATCACGCCATAATCGGCCTCGGCTTCGGGTATTAGTAATTCGCCCTGAAAAACCTCTGTAACGGCAACCCCTTCAGAATCCGGAATGCTCAAATCGTAATACAGCCAGCCCTCGGCATCCGATAATTCCCTTAAATTAAGGCCTACATTTATATCGAATAAAAAATATCCATTGGCATCGGTCTTAGCCGTAAAAATCAGGTTATTAACCTTTAACTGTACGCGTATACCGGGAATTTCGTAGGTGTCAAATTGTTTTATGGCATTTTTAATAGTAGCCACAAACGATGGGCTCTCGCTGTATTGCAGCGGAACATTATCCAGCACACGGCCCTTTACATACAGGTGGTTTTGGGTGCCGTAACTCCTGTAGGGCACAATGTGTATGGCGTCTATTTTGTAGTGCCCAAATAGTTTTTTTAACCGTTTTATCATACGTTATCTTCTATCTCTAAGATAGCTTAATGCGGCGTACTGTAAAATGGTTTTAACTTTTTTTCTTTAAATTGGGTAAGAACATGGCTATGATGCCAATAAGTGGCAGGTAAGCGCAAATATCATATACGTGCTCTATACTGGTATGATCGGCAAGGTTGCCCAAAAGAGCCGACCCTAAACCGCCCATGCCAAAGGCAAAGCCGTAAAAAAGCCCCGATACCATGCCCAGTTTTTTAGGAAGCAGCTCTTGTGCATACACTAATATAGCAGGGAATGCCGATGCCAGTAATAGGCCGATGATTACCGATAGTACACTTGTCCAGAACAAGCTGGCGTAGGGCAATAACAATGCGAACGGAGCTACACCTAACACCGAGAACCAGATTACATATTTACGTCCGAATTTATCACCCAGGGGGCCGCCTAAAAGCGTTCCGGCAGCTACCGATATTAAGAACACGAAAAGGTAAAACTGCGCGTCCTGTACTGTAACGCTAAATTTAGATATTAAGTAAAACGTAAAATAGCTTGATAAACTGGCAATATAAAAGTATTTGGAAAATATAAGCACCAAGAGTATTATTACCGAGACTACCACACGTGTTGGCGAAAGGTCGGGCATTTCTATAACCGGTTTCTTTTTAGCGGTAAGGTTCAGGTGGCTTTGGTACCACTTTGCTATACGCCATAAAACCCCCATAGCTATTAGTGCTATCCCTACAAATAAAACAATATATTCCTGGCCATGCGGTACGACAATCCAGGCTATTAATAGCGGGCCAATGGCTGTACCGGTGTTTCCACCGATCTGGAAGATGGACTGCGCTAAACCCCGCTTACCGCCCGATGCCAGGAACGATACCCTGGAAGATTCCGGGTGGAAAATAGACGACCCTATGCCTACAAGTACTACAGATAGTAATATAACTTCGAAATTAGCGGCGTATGCCAAAAGTATGATTCCTGATGTGGTAAACAGCATACCTATTATTTGCGAGTAGGGCTGGGGGTGCTTATCGGTATAAAAACCAACAAAGGGCTGTAATAATGATGCTGCCATTTGATAGGCAAAAGTTATAAGCCCTATTTGGGTAAAGTTTAGTGCGTATTTGTCTTTTAAGATAGGATATGCCGCCGGAATTACAGCCTGCAGCAAATCGTTAAGCAGGTGGGCAAAGGCAATGGAAAATAGTATGGAATATACGGTTTTCTGGGCATTATCTATAGTTAGTGGAGTTTTGGTTTGTGTAGTTTCCATGTAAAAAATTAAAGGTGCAAAAATACGGCACGCTTTTTTGTTATAGCCACGAATAAAATAAATTTTATAGTTTTTGGAGGTAGCCGTACTGAATCTTAGCCACTAATTACACTAATCTCACAAATTTTATTCGCAGTAAACGAAAATCCTGATTGAATAATTTGGGTAAATTAGTGTAATTAGTATCTAAAAATTCACCAAAATTTAAGGATAAAATACCACATTGCCAAGGTTATAAAAGAGAGGGGTATCCCCACGCCAATCATCATACCGGCAAGGCGTGGCTTAAGCCCGTGTGCCGATGCAAGTATGGCGGCGGTTATCATGGGGGCCATAGCGGCCTCCATAATTGATACATCGATAACCTGACCTTCGGCACCAAGAAGTATTTTGTAGAGTATAAAAAAGAAAAGCGGCATAAGCAGCAACTTAAAAAGTAGCCCAATGCCCAAAAAGCCCCAGTACTGGCTCTTACGTTCTATTTTTAACTGAAGACCCACAGCCACCAGCGCCACCGGTGTTACGGTGCTGCCCAGTTTGGTAAACATATTTTGAAGGGTAGATATAAAATCGTAACCAAAAACATTCATGCCCGCGGCAACCACAAAGGCTATAAAGGGTGGGAAGAGCAAAATCTTTCGGGCTATGCCACTACCGCCGCCCGATCCTTTAGAGTATGCCGCCGCCAGTAAAATCCCGAAAGTAGATACCACCACAAACGTGCCGGGCTGGTCTACAATAATGGCAGTTTTAAGTCCGCCTTTACCGTATAAAGCCTCTATAACAGGAAAGCCGATGAATGATGTGTTGGCAAACCCCGCTGTTATGGCAAGGCAGCCCACAAGTTTTTTAGGCCAGTTAAACGCTTTGCCCAGGCCTGCAAAAAACAGCCAGGAAAGTAAAAAGCCTATCCATGCAATGCCAATAGGGTAGAGCAAACCGGCATTGATTTGTATTTTAGGAATGTAGTATAATGATAACGCCGGCAGCGAAATGTAAATTACAAACTGGTTTAACGCGGTGTGTGCGTTGGCAGGAACGGTTTTTACGCGTTGCAGCCCCCATCCGGCAAGCAGGCAAATAAATATAAGGATAATGCTATCCATACTTGTAAAACGTGGTTAATACCCCAAAGATAGGGCATAGTTGCCAATGCCACAGTGCGCTGGCAATAAAATAAATGCTAAATAATTTCGCAATTGCAAAATTCTTATTACTTTCGTAACATATTTTATTACAGTAATGATCTCCGGTAAGTTTGCCATAACGCTCCACATCTTAACGCTTCTGTCTAAATTTCCTGATGAATTTCTTTCGTCTGATTTTTTAGCCGGTAGTATGAATATTAACCCTGTTTTGGTGCGTAAAGAAATTGGCAACCTTAAAAAACACAACATTGTAGAGAGCCGCGAGGGTAAATTTGGAGGCACACGCCTTGCAAAAGCTGCGAAAGATATTACACTTGAGGATATTTTTAAGATGACGTTCGAAAGCGTTTCGTTAGGCTACTCTAAAAACGACCCTAACCCGGCCTGCCCTGTAGGTAAAAAGATTAACCAAAACCTTGATGCATTGTATATGGATATTAACTCGCAAATTAGTTCTAAGCTTAAAGGCATATCGCTTTTAGAATTCAGTAGCGAGTTTTAGATTTTTTTTATCCAAAACTGTCACATTTTTTATTACATATAATTTTTTACATTATGAAAATTGCCATTATTGGAGCCACAGGATTTGTAGGCGCCGCTTTAGTAAACGAATTTGCAACCCGTAACCACACAGTTACTGCGATATCAAGAAATCCGGAGGCGGAAAATACTGATAACGTTAACTACACCAAAGCTGATGTGCTTGATGTTGATGCGCTTGCTAACGTGCTTAAAGGCCATGATGCTGTGGTTAATGCCTTTAACGCGGGGTGGACAAACCCTAACATTTACGACGATTTTATTGCGGGATCTAAAGCAGTACAGGCGGCTGTAAAACAGTCGGGTGTTAAGCGTTATATTACTATAGGTGGTGCGGGCAGCCTTTTTGTAGCTCCGGGCCTACAGGCGGTAGATACACCTGATTTTCCTGCCGAAATTAAAGCAGGTGCTACCGCAGCACGCGATTACCTAAACATCCTTAAAGAAGAAAAAGACCTGGACTGGGCATTTTTTAGCCCGGCTTTCGAGATGCACCAGGGCACTAAAACCAGGCGCACCGGGCAGTACCGCCTTGGCTTGGATAACCCTGTGTTTAACGATGAGCAACGCAGTATACTATCTGTAGAAGACTTAGCGGTTGTTATTGCCGATGAGGTTGAAACACCTAAGCACCACCAGGTACGTTTTACAGCGGCTTACTAATTGGTTGTTGGTTAACGGTTGTTAGTTGTTGGCAAAAGCCAGAATAAACGACAAAGTTATTGGGAGCAGCGGTTACTGCTCCTTTTTTTATTTGTGTAAACCTGCCTGCCGGTAGGCGGGTAATGTCTTCAGTTTAATAAAAAACACTTAATTTTACCCTACAAAGATTTTAATTGTGGATAAGCCCAAAATACCTAATACCGCCCTGCACGAACGCGATGGCATTGCTCAACCTCAAAGCATTAGCAATAAGGCTATTGCCCATGTAATACAGCTACGTAAAAAGCAGCCGTCGGCAATAGAGCTGGTTAACGGTATTTTAGCGGGCGATAAAACGGCACTAAGCAGGGCTATTACTTTGGTAGAAAGTACTAATCCATCGCATCTTGAAAAGGCTACCGCTGTTATAAACAGCTGCCTGCCACATGCTAATAAATCGGTTCGCATTGGTATTACCGGTGTGCCGGGGGTGGGCAAAAGTACCTTTATAGAGGCCTTTGGCAAACACTTAACCGGCCTTGGTAAAAAGGTTGCCGTACTGGCGGTCGACCCGAGTAGTTCGCTTTCGCACGGTAGTATTTTAGGAGACAAAACCCGTATGGAAGAACTGGTTAAAGATGCCAACGCTTACATACGCCCGTCGGCTTCCGGCGATACGCTGGGCGGTGTGGCACGCAAAACCCGCGAGGCCATTATTTTATGCGAAGCCTGTGGTTTTGATACCATTATTATTGAGACTGTTGGTGTGGGGCAAAGCGAAACCGCTGTGCACAGTATGGTCGACTTCTTTTTATTGCTAAAGATATCCGGGGCGGGCGATGAGCTTCAGGGTATTAAACGCGGCATTATGGAGATGGCCGACCTGATTGTTATCAATAAAGCCGATGGCGATAACATTAAAAGGGCTAAGCTTGCTAAGACTGAGTTTAACCGGGCGCTGCATTTATTTCCGGCTAAGGCATCGGGCTGGCAGCCAAAAGTTACCACGTGCAGCTCTATTACCCACGAGGGTATTGCTGAGACGTGGCAAACCATCAGCGAATTTTTTGATCTGACTAAGGCTAACGACTTTTTTGGCTTCCGCCGAAGCGAACAAAACAGCTACTGGCTTACCGAAACCATTAACGAGCAGCTTAAAGCCAACTTTTATAGCCGCGAAGATATTGCGGCACTATTAGAACAAAATAAAAAAGCGGTGCAAAACAACGAGTTATCGCCTTTTGCAGCCGCAAGTATTTTATTGGAAAAGTATTTTGGTTTGAAGTAGGTATAGTCTGTTTTTAGTGCTAACTGAAAACTGCGACTGCCAACTGAGCACTAACCTACGGATTGGTAGACCATATACCGCTATCTTTAATAAACACCCTTTTATTTAGCTTAAGCTGTGCCACAATAAGTTCGGCCACATCTTCGGGTTGCATAACTTTATCAGGATTACCATCGGTAAGGTTAAGGTCTTTAGCCATATCGGTAGCAACGGTGCTTGGTGTAAGCGCAGTAACACGGATGTTATGCTTGCGTACTTCCTGCATAAGCGATTCAGTCAATCCCATAACTGCAAATTTAGAGGCACTGTAAGCACTTGTAACAGCTGCACCCCTAAGCCCCGCGGTAGACGATATATTAATGATATCGCCACTTTGCTGCGCTACCATTCCCGGTAATACGGCACGGGTAGTATAATAAGTGCCCATAAGGTTAACTTTAATAATTTGTTCAAATTCTTCAGGTGTTAAGTCTAAGAATTTTCCAAACTTGCCCATACCGGCATTATTAATAAGTATGTCTATGGTTGTAAACTCAGCCAGGGCTTTTTCTACAGCACTGTTAACCGAAGCTATATCGGCAACATCGGCAGTAACCGCCAGGCATTTTACATTATGTGTTTTAATTTCGGTAGCCAATGCATCAATATCGGCAGCCGTACGGGCAAGCACTATAACATTAGTACCTTCGGCGGCAAGGGCAAGCGCAATGGCTTTACCAATACCTTTACCAGCGCCGGTAATCAGCGCGTTCTTTCCTTTTAAACTTTGCATTATTTATTCTATTGGGTTATTTATAGTCTAATTCCCGGTGGCAGCAGGTCTTTATAGCGTGGGTTTTTCCTAAAAAAAGCTGCTACTTTTGGGTGGGTGGGCACTACCCGAAAACGGCGCTCTTCGGCAATAGCTAAAATTTCTTTAAGCACATCGCTAACGTTAGGCTCTTCGTCCATGCCATCGGGTACATTAATTTTGGTAAGAAACAGCTTTCGCTCCTGTACGGAGTATTCTACTATCATTACTTTGCCATCAATAGTAATTTCAAACTGTCTCGAAAATTCGTTGTCTTTAATATCCATAACTAATCGTTAAATTGCATTGGTACTTCTATCAATAATATTTTGGCAGGCGCTTTAGTGGTAATGGCAAGGCTGTTAAACTCAACAGCGCCAAAAGCATCGCGCTGGTTAACGGTTTGCCCGTTAATGTCCAGCTCGCCTTTTATAACAAAAAGGTAAATTCCGTTACCTTCAATTTTAATATCATAATTAAATGTCCGGCTGGCATCAAACAAGCCCATGTGCAAAAATGCCTGCTGGTGTATCCAAAGAGCGTTGCCATCGTTCTTATCCTGCGGAGATACCACATTTACAAGGTTGTTGCGGTTAACCTCTAAGTCAAAACCTTTCTGGTCGTAACGTGGGGTTACATTCTGTCGTTCAGGAAATATCCACAACTGCAAGGTCTGGGCCTGCTCAGTCTGGCTTGCATTCATTTCGCTGTGCTGTACACCGGTGCCGGCACTCATAACCTGTACTTCGCCAAAGCTAACTGTAGCCTGGTTGCCCATGCTGTCGCGGTGCGTAAGGCCGCCTTCAAGCGGAATGGTAATAATTTCCATATTGTCGTGCGGGTGGTTGCCAAAGCCCATTCCTGCAGCAATGGTATCGTCGTTCAGTACACGCAGCATGCCAAACTGAACCATATCAGGGTTATGAAAGCCACCAAACGAAAACGAGAAGTTAGCCTGTAGCCAGCCGTGGTTAGCGGTGCCTCTTTGGCTTTTAGGGAATAGTCGTGTCCTCATAAATTTATTCATAAATTAAAGCCTGAAGCCCAGCGGTTGGGATAAAAACTTTAATTTTATACAAATTTCGGAATAAAAATTGATTATAAAACGCCGAAGCACGTTAAAACTCGCAGCATGCAAACAATACCGGTATACTTTATGCCCGGGCTGGCCGCCAGCCCGCTTATTTTTGAGAATATACACTTACCGGAACACCTGTACGAGTGCTTTTATTTAGAATGGCTGCTACCTGTTGGTAATGAACCACTGGCCGACTATGCCAAACGTATAGCGCAAAACATAAAGCACGATAACCCTATATTAATAGGAGTATCGTTTGGTGGGGTAATAGTGCAGGAACTATCGAGGGTTATTGAGGCACGGAAGGTAATAATCATATCAAGCGTGCGCTGCAATGCCGAATTCCCCCGCAGGATGCGCTTTGCTAAAATGACGCAGGCCTACCGTTTTTTTCCTACCGGGTTAATGACGCGGGTTGACTGGTTGGCTAAAGTGGCCGTTGGCAATAACGTGATTAGCAGGAGGCTGAATTTATATGAAAAATTTCTGTCGGTCAGGGATAAGAAATACCTGGACTGGGCGTTAAAAAGTATTATACTTTGGGATAGGGCCGTGCCCGATGAAAATGTGGTGCATATTCATGGCGATGCCGATGAGGTTTTTCCGCCAAAGTACCTTAAAAATTTTATTCCCGTTAAGGGCGGCAAGCACATTATGATAATTAATAAGTACAAGTGGCTTAACGAGAACCTGCCGCAATTGCTGGCCGATTAACTAAACAAAATCATCAACTACTATAAAAAAAGAAAAGAAAATGGAATGGATTCGTAAAACAGGCGTTGTGGCCTCTATGGTATTGGTAAGTACCCTGCTGGTGCATACAGCAACAAATAAACCGGCAGAAAGTAAAGAAGCAGCCAATGGCAGTTACTTTCCGGCTGAAATAGATTTTGCAGGCGAGAAAGCACCGTTGCAGCTTAGCGATGTGCGCGAAAGGCTGGACAGGGAGCTGCTTACTAATGCTAACCTGCATGCAACAACCCAACTTATAATTAAACGTGCCAACAGGGCATTTCCGGTTATAGAGCCAATTTTAAAACGCTACGGCGTGCCAGACGATTTTAAATATCTTGCCGTAATAGAGAGCGGATTGGTAAATGTGGTGTCTCCGGCAGGGGCAAGGGGTATCTGGCAATTTATGCCCGAAACCGGCAAGCAATATGGACTTGAGGTAAACGACCTGGTAGATGAGCGTTACCACCTTGTAAAATCTACCGAGGCAGCGTGCCGCTACCTGTTAGATTCTAAAGCTAAATTCGGCTCGTGGACGCTGGCTGCTGCATCATACAACGGTGGTGTTGGTGGCGTAAACAAACAAATAACCTTTCAGGGCGTAGATAATTATTACGATTTACTACTAACTGAAGAAACGGCCCGCTACGTTTTCAGGATACTGGCGCTTAAAGATATTATGCAAAACCCTGCTAAATATAACTTTAACCTTCAGCCGACTGACCTTTATCCGGTTATACCGGTAAAAACGGTAAGTGTGTCAGCAGCTGTGCCAGACCTGGCTGTATTTGCTAAAGAACAGGGTATTAATTATAAGATACTTAAAATACACAACCCATGGCTGCGCGACCGTAGGCTTGATGTTGCTTTAGGTAAAAGCTATACACTCGATATTCCGCTATCGGGATATTAATTAGGTTTTTGGAATATTAGATTTTAAGATGATAGACAAGAGATAATAGACTGAGCCTGCTGTATAGCAGGCTTTTTTATTACTTAATACAGAAGAAAGGGTTGTTGTAATAAGCACCGATTGTAGCTACACCCCTCTCTTTTGAGAGAGGGCTGGGGCTAAGGATATTTGTTATTTGTATTTTGCTTTTTGGAATTTGAACAATTGTATTTTTTCGAATTCCGAAAATTACCCTCTTAAAACAAAGGCTTTTGAAATTAAAATTCAGGGTTTTAATCTATAAATTGTATAATGTGTAATTATATTAACTAAAATTGTATTATATATTCATAACTATTTCGGTTTCGATGAAAAAAAATCAACAACGGACTTGGTTTGTTGAAAAAAATCCCTAAATTCGTCTTATCAATATGAAAGCAAACAATATTATACATGTCATTCTCATCAGCATTATTGTCATTAGCAATAAGGCCTGAGGGTATATGTATATTTATATAAACTAAAATTATAAATAGCCGTTCCCCTCAAAAGGAGCGGCTTTATTTTTTAAAAGTAAAAGCGTTATGAAAGCACTAAACATTATTTATGTCATCCACGTCATTCCCTTGCAAATGTGAGAAGGAACTTCCGGCACCATACAAACCGGCCCTTTCTCACCACGAGTAAGGGCCTTTTTTATACCATTACAAATTAACCAGCTATGTACTTTAACGATAACACAATTATTTATTTTAACGGCAACTTTGTAAAAGCAGCCGAAGCCAATACCAACCTTTACGGGCAGTCTTTACATTATGGTTATGCTGTTTTTGAAGGAATTAAATCGTACAAAACCGAAAACGGAACCAAAATATTTAAGGCTCAGGAGCATTACGACCGCCTGCGCCGATCGGCAGAATTAATGCACATGCCATTTAATTATACAACCGAAGAGCTTACGGCATTATCGTATGAAGTATTAGAGCGCAACGGCTTTAGCGATGCTTATTTGCGCCCCATTGTTATCTGTTCGCCCAATATGTCGCTTTCTAAAGGTAAAGAAAGTTACCTGGCAATAGAAGCGTGGGAGTGGAGCAACGGATACATGGCCAACAAAATGCGTATAACGACGTCGAGCTACCAACGCCCAAACCCCAAAGCTTTTAAGATAGAAGCCAAGGTTAGCGGCCACTATGTTAACTCTATACTTGCCTGCCAGGAAGCTAAAGATGCCGGTTATGATGAGGCCCTGGTGCTTGATGGTAATGGCTTTGTAGCCGAAAGCAGCGGTGCCAATGTGTTTTACGAGAAAGACGGAACCCTTTATACTCCCGCAAAGGGCAATATACTGCCGGGCATTACCCGCGCTACAGTATTAGATATATGCAAAGAACTGGACATACCAACGCAGGAAACTTTTTTTACCCCCGATGAAATGCGTGGTGCCGATGCCGCCTTTTTTTGCGGTACCGCCGCCGAAGTGCTGGCATTAGACTCTTTAGACGATGTACCTTTTACAAAACAATGGGATACCACCCTAAGTGCCACCGTGCAAAAAGCCTATCAAAATTTGGTGTTAGGCAAAACACTGGAGGAGTTTAAGTTGCAACTGGGGTAAGTTGTTGGTTGATGGTTGTTAGATTCGTTCGGGCAGCTCATCCATCGGCAAAATAACTTCAATAAATAATAATATAAGTCAGTTGCAAGGGTATGGAAGCTATCCAACAACCGACAACTATCAACTAATAACCATTTAATGGAATTAAATAAATATTCAAAGGTTTTTACCCAAGACGATACACAACCCGCTGCACGTGCTATGCTTTACGGCATAGGCTTTAGCGACGATGATATGAAAAAAGCACAGGTGGGCATAGCCAGTATGGGCTACGATGGCAACACCTGCAACATGCACCTTAACGATTTAGCTCAGGTAGTTAAAAAAGGCGCCTGGGATACCGGCCTTGCCGGCCTGGTGTTTAACACCATTGGCGTAAGCGATGGTATGAGCAACGGAACCGATGGTATGCGCTACTCGTTAGTAAGCCGCGATGTTATAGCCGATAGTATTGAGGCCATTTGTGGTGCACAATACTACGACGGACTTATAACCCTGCCGGGCTGCGACAAAAACATGCCGGGCAGTATTATGGCTATGGGCAGGCTTAACCGCCCTTCTATAATGGTGTATGGCGGTACAATTGCGCCGGGTTGCTATAAAGGCGAGACACTAAATATAGTTTCGGCATTTGAGGCTTTGGGGCAGAAGATAGCCGGAACAATGAACGAAGAAGATTTTAATGGCGTAATACGCAACGCCTGTCCAAGTGCTGGAGCCTGTGGCGGTATGTATACAGCCAACACTATGGCAGCAGCTATAGAGGCGCTGGGCATGAGTTTGCCGTATTCGTCGTCCAATCCGGCGCTAAGCCCGGAGAAGCAACAGGAATGCCTGGATGCTGCAAAACACCTTAAACTTTTACTGGAAAAAGATATTAAGCCAAGCGATATCATGACGCGTAAAGCCTTTGAAAATGCTATGCGAATTGTAGTGGTATTGGGCGGTAGTACCAACGCCGTACTGCACTTTATTGCCATGGCAAAAAGTATAGGCGTGGAGGTAACCCAGGACGATTTCCAGATGATGAGTGATAAAACACCTGTTCTGGCCGATTTTAAGCCAAGCGGCAAGTACTTAATGCAGGATTTGTACAACAACGGTGGTATTCCTGCCGTTATGAAGTATCTGCTTAAAGAAGGATTGCTTCATGGCGACTGCCTTACCGTTACCGGAAAAACCGTGGCGGAAAACCTTGAAGAGGCAGCCGACCTGGATTTCGAAACACAAAAAATCATCAGGCCACTATCTGACCCTATTAAACCAACCGGACATTTAAGGATATTATACGGTAACCTTGCACCGGGTGGGAGCGTAGCAAAAATTACAGGTAAAGAAGGCGAGAAGTTTACCGGCCCTGCGCGCGTTTTTGATGGCGAGAAAAATCTTATTGCCGGAATTTCTGATGGAAAGGTACAGCATGGCGATGTAATTGTTATTCGTAACGAAGGGCCTAAAGGCGCACCCGGCATGCCCGAAATGCTTAAGCCTACCAGCGCCCTTATTGGTGCAGGCCTTGGCAAAAGCGTTGCCCTTATTACCGATGGCCGCTTTAGCGGAGGCACTCACGGCTTTGTAGTGGGGCACATTACCCCCGAAGCGTTTGATGGCGGAACTATTGGCCTTGTAAACGACGATGATATTATTGAAATAGATGCTGTAAACAATACACTTGTACTTAAAGTTTCGGATGAAGAACTGGAGCAGAGAAGACAGGCATGGGTACAGCCAAAATTAAAAGTTACAAAAGGATTGCTTTATAAATATGCCCGTACAGTTTCATCGGCAGCAGAAGGCTGTGTGACTGATGAGGCATAAACCAAAATAGTAGGATTATGGAAAAGACATTGGAACAAAAAGCCCCGGCTGCAAAAGCACAGGAGTCGGTTACCTTAACAGGCGGGCAGGTATTGCTTGAGGCATTTATACAAGAGGGGGTAACCACCATTTTTGGATATCCGGGTGGTGCTATTATGCCCATTTATGATGCCCTTTACGATTATAACGAAAAGCTGCAGCACATACTGGTACGCCACGAGCAGGGTGCCATACATGCGGCTCAGGGTTTTGCAAGGGTATCTGGTAAAACGGGTATTGTGTTTGCCACCAGCGGCCCCGGTGCTACCAACCTGGTTACAGGCCTTGCTGATGCCATGATAGACAGTACACCGCTTGTGTGCATTACCGGGCAGGTGTTTGCGCACCTTTTGGGTACCGATGCTTTTCAGGAAACCGATGTAATAAACATAACCACCCCCGTAACTAAATGGAATTACCAGGTTACCGATGCCGAAGAAATTCCTGCAATATTGGCCAAGGCCTTTTATATAGCGGGTTCTGGTAGGCCGGGTCCGGTGCTTATAGATATCACGAAAAATGCCCAGCTTCAAAAAATGGAGTTCAGCGGCTACACAAAATGCAATTACATAAGAAGCTACAGACCAAAACCTGTGGTTAGAAACGAATATATAGAACAGGCTGCCGCCGCTATTAATGCTGCCGAACGTCCGTTTGTGGTGTTTGGTCAGGGTGTTATTTTAGGCAAAGCCGAAGAAGAGTTTAAAGCCTTTCTTGAAAAATCGGGCATTCCCGCAGCGTGGACTATCTTGGGCATGAGTGCCATTCCAACCGACTATCCTTTAGGGGTAGGCATGGTGGGTATGCATGGTAATTACGGTCCTAACCGTTTAACTAACGAATGCGACGTGCTGATTGCCATAGGTATGCGTTTTGATGACCGCGTTACCGGCCGATTAGATAAATACGCCACTCAGGCTAAGATCATCCACCTGGATATCGACCCGGCCGAGATTGATAAAAATGTAAAAGCCGATATACCGGTGTGGGGCGATTGTAAAGAGACGCTTCCGCTGCTAACGGCTTTAGTCGACAATAAAACACACGAGGCCTGGCATCAGAAATTTAAAGACTGCGCCGAAAGAGAAAATGAGAAAGTGATACAAGATGAGGTATATCCAACATCGGATGCGCTTACCATGGGCGAGGTTATCCGTAACCTTAACGAGCTAACCGGTGGCGATGCCATAATTGTAACCGATGTAGGTCAGCACCAGATGGTGGCCTGCCGTTACGCCGAATATATTCACTCTAAAAGTAATGTAACAAGCGGTGGCCTTGGTACTATGGGCTTTGCACTGCCCGCAGCTATTGGTGCTGCGTATGGCGATCCATCACGTCAAACCGTTGCCATTATTGGCGATGGCGGCATCCAGATGACCATTCAGGAGCTGGGTACAATTATGCAGTTTAAGCCAAATGTGAAGATTATGATACTTAATAACTGTTTTTTGGGTATGGTACGCCAGTGGCAGCAACTTTTTCATGAAAAAAGATACTCGTTTGTAAACATCGAAAGCCCTGATTTTGTTCAGGTGGCAAAAGGCTACGGCATACCGGGCAATAGTATTTCTACAAGAGATAAGCTTCGCGATGCGCTAACAACCATGCTAAACCACGACGGCAGCTACCTGCTGGAAGTTATGGTGGGTAAAGAAAATAACGTATTCCCAATGGTACCGCAGGGCAAAAGTGTTAGCGAGATAGTGCTTTGCAGGGAAGATATGGGGTAAGTTTATAAAGTCTTAAAGTTGAAAGTTTATAAAGTTTCCACGGTTGCTGATAGATAAGTGAACAGAACCGATTAAAGCCACAAACTGAAAGGGACTACATATTAGCCTGCAGCATCGCCTTAGGAGCACGCCCAAATAAATTGTCAGAAAAAAATAAGCGATGATGGCATCATCATCCTGAATATAGATATTATGAAAAAGGAATTCACCATAACCGTATATACAGAGAACCATGTGGGTTTATTAACCCGCATTGCGATAATTTTCTCGCGTCGGAAAATAAATTTAGAGTCGGTTAACGTTGGCCCAAGCGAAGTAGAGGGCATAAGCCGCTTTACGCTTGTTATTAACGAAGCCGAAGAGGTGGTGCAAAAAGTAGCCCGACAGATAGAAAAGCAGGTTGAGGTATTAAAAGTATTCTTTAATACCGATGAGGAAATTGTATGGCAGGAAATGGCCATGTACAAAGTGCCTACTAAGGTTATTGCAGAGCAGGTAAAGGTAGAAAGGCTGCTTAGGCAGTATGGCGCTAACACGGTAGTTATCCGTAACGATTACACGGTGTTTGAAACCACAGGCCATAAAGAAGAGATCGACGCTTTAGCCGAAGCTTTAGCGCCGTGGGGACTTATAGAGTTTGTGCGCAGTGCCCGTATTGCTATAATTAAAGCCAGCGAAGGCATGCACAAAGCTGTACTGGAATTTGAAGCCGCAGAGCCAAGCGAACCCGCAGTAGAAAATGAGTTTCTTGATAAGAGAGATGGTGTTTTTACGATGTAGATTATGAAGTATGTTTTTCAAATTATGGTGATACTGCTTTGTGGTAGTTTACACGCACAAGTGGAAATCGACAGCGGTAAGACGAAAGGTTTGCTGGAAGAGCAACCTATTGATACCATAGTATTGGGAGACATTAATAACGACAAAATTGTAGATACTGCTTTTGTATATACCCCACCTGTATTGTCGAGTTATGACGAGAGGGGTGAACTGATTTACTCTTTTGGTTGCAAGGAAAATAAATGCTATAACAACGTTACTTTTTCTTGTAACATGCCCAACCTGTTATTTGATGAATCAGTATGGGGGAAGGTAGCTGCGGTAGATGATATTGATGGAGATGGGACCAAAGAGTTGCTTTTTAATACAAGTTGGTTTATAGGTACATCTACAGGACTTTACCTATACCATTTTAATGGTAATGAATGGCAGGAAATTGAGCGGGTTACTATAAGGGGATGTATTAATGAAGAAGGCGAAGAACAAACGCCAGTTAGTAATTATTTTTATAAAAAAGGCAAACGTTATTACCTTAAAGGAATTACTCTCAGACGAGGTGATGAAGTTCCGCAGGTAAAGCGGATTAAGCTTAAAGAATTAAAACGAAACAAAAAATCAATAAAAAATTAAACGAATAAACATGGCAAAATTAAATTTTGGAGGAGTAGAAGAAAACGTAGTAACCCGTGAAGAATATCCGTTAGATAAAGCACAACAAACATTAAAAGACGAAGTAGTTGCCGTAATAGGCTACGGCGTTCAGGGGCCGGGCCAGGCACTAAACCTTAAAGACAATGGTATTAGCGTGATTGTGGGTCAGCGCCAAAATTCTAAATCGTGGGATAAAGCTGTTGCCGATGGTTTTGTACCGGGCGAAACCCTTTTTGAAATTGAAGAAGCCCTGCAAAAAGGCACCATTATATGTTACTTACTTAGCGATGCTGCACAAATAGAATACTGGCCACTGGTTAAAGAAAACCTTACTGCCGGTAAAGCATTATACTTTTCGCATGGGTTTGGCATTACGTTCAACGACCAGACATCAATCGTTCCACCGGAAAATGTCGATGTATTTTTAGTGGCTCCAAAAGGATCGGGCACATCATTGCGCCGTATGTTCCTCCAAAACCGTGGATTAAACAGTAGTTATGCTATTTTTCAGGATGCTACAGGCAAAGCGTTTGACAGGGTAGTATCTTTAGGTATTGCTATTGGCAGTGGTTATTTATTTGAAACCGATTTCCAAAAAGAAGTATACAGCGACCTTACCGGAGAGCGTGGTACACTTATGGGGGCTATTCAGGGTATTTTTGCGGCTCAGTACGAAGTGCTTCGTAAAAAAGGCCACAGCCCATCGGAAGCGTTTAACGAAACGGTTGAAGAACTTACACAATCGCTTATGCCATTAGTGGCAGAAAACGGTATGGATTGGATGTATGCCAACTGTAGTACTACAGCACAGCGTGGTGCATTAGACTGGTGGAAGCGTTTTAGAGATGCTACAGCCCCAATTTTTGAAGAATTATACGATAGCGTTGCCACGGGTAAAGAGGCTGGCTATAGCATAGAAAGCAACAGCAAACCGGATTACCGTGTAGACCTGGATGCAGAACTGGCTGAACTTCGCGATAGCGAAATGTGGCAGGCAGGTAAAACCGTGCGTAGCCTTAGGCCGGAAAACAACTAAATTAAAAATAACGTCCGGCTCTGTCATTGCGAGCGGAATGCAATGGAGCGCGGCAATCTCATAATTAAGATTGCCGCGGTCGTGCCTCTCTCGCAATGACAGAAACGGGTAGCGTTTTGCAACATAAATTATGAATACCCATCCTATAACGTACTTTCCTGCTCTTGATGATGTTAAACGTGCTGCCGAAAGGCTTAAACACGTGGTACATAAAACGCAGCTTACGCCTAACCGCACGGCATCTGAAATGTATGATGCCAACATTTTATTTAAGCGCGAAGATTTGCAGCAGGTTAGGTCGTACAAAATTCGCGGGGCCTATAATAAAATGGCTACTTTATCTGCCGCAGAACTTGCCCATGGGGTAGTTTGTGCCAGTGCGGGTAACCATGCCCAGGGTGTGGCACTTGCATGTAATAAAATGCAGTCGCACGGTACTATTTTTATGCCAACACCAACGCCCAACCAAAAGCTGGACCAGGTAAAAATGTTTGGCGGCGAATTTGCTGAAGTAGTTTTAGCCGGCGATACCTTTGATGAAGCTAAAGAAGCCGCACTGTTATATTGCGCAGAGAAAGGCGCAGTGTTTATTCACCCATTTGATGACCCGCATATTATCGAGGGCCAGGCTACTATTGCTTTAGAAATACTGGAGCAGGCGCAGCAGCCTATAGACTACGTTTTTGTTCCTGTTGGCGGTGGCGGACTTGCGGCGGGGCTTAGCAGTGTTTTTCAACAACTGTCTCCTAATACAAAAATTATTGGTGTAGAGCCAACCGGTGCCCCGAGTATGAAACGTGCACTGGAAAAAGGTGAGACTGTACATCTGGAGCGTATTAATAAATTTGTAGATGGTGCTGCAGTACAAAAAGTAGGCAATTTTACTTTTGATATTTGTAGGCAAACCCTGCATGATATGCTTTTAGTAGATGAGGGCCGTATTTGCGAGGTTATACTATCGTTATATAACAAAGATGCTATTGTTATTGAACCCGCAGGGGCATTATCGGTAGCGGCATTAAGCCAGTATAAGGAGCAAATTAAAGGCAAAAACGTGGTATGTATTATAAGCGGCAGTAATAACGATATTACCCGTATGGAAGAAATTAAGGAAGGTGCACTTTTGTATGCCGGACTTAAGCACTATTTTTTAGTAAAGTTTCCGCAAAGGCCGGGAGCACTTCGTGAGTTTGTAATGAATGTATTGGGGCCAACCGATGATATTGCCCATTTTGAATACACCAAGAAAAACAGTAAAGAAAAAGGTACGGCGGTAGTGGGTATTGAAGTTAAAGAAGCAGCCGATTTTGATGTGCTTATTGCAAACATGAAAAACCTTGGATTTTATGTAGACTACCTAAACAACCAACCCCATTTATTAAACCTGTTGGTGTGATGAATAAATGCTTGTAATTAAATGTGTTATTTGATAACAAGCATTTCTTTTTCCAGTTCTTTGTTTAACAGGAAAGGTACCATGCCTTCTAAAAAAGCATTGTAGTTTAAGGCGTAGCCTTTTTGGTAGTTGGCTTTTTCTAACGATACCTGCACGCCACAACGCTTAATATCAGATACTTTTAGGTTTTCGTCTAAGAAAAAGGTGTTTGGCAAGCCTAATGTGTGTTTAAGTATGCCTATTGTTTGCGAATCGTTTCTATAGCTCTCATGTGCATAGCATACTATAACACGGTGGTTAAATTTTTTAGCCAGTTTTTTCATCTTAGCCCTTCTGTCCCAAAACACTACCACAAACTGTACGTCTTTACCGTATTTCTGGGCAAGCTTGTTAAGTGCAGGTATTTCGCCCTGGCTGGTTACACACCATGAGGCATACGTAACAAGCACAATGGGCTTTTGTATGGAGCTTAGCTTTATTTTAGAGTTGTTTACTTTTTTAAAGGTAAAATCGTCAAAACGGGTACCTGTAAGGCGGTTTTGTACTAAAGAATCGAATAAAAATTTACTTCTCTCAAAATCTCCGGTGCGGTTAGCATGGGCACATTCGGTTTTATAACGGGCAAGATTTATACGAATGGCATTACTAAACTGGGTGGTATCATTCAATACAAGAGAGTCGCTCTGGCTATAAAGGAAGAGTGGAAACAGCAGCGCAACAAGGTATAGTAATGATTTATTCATTTCATATAAATAAGTACTATAAATTTATAAATTATAATTTAAACAACCATCTAATTATAAGATTATTATGTATTAAATAAACGTTATAGTAATTTAAAGAAGAATGCGTACATAATAATCTTATTCCTTAATAAATCATTTAATATTCTTGTTAAATTTTATTGATTTGATAGTGCTGATTACTTGAAATTTGTAAGAAAATGACTGAAGGCGATGTATGAATTGCGCTAATAATTACACTATTGGTATAAAAACTGCGCAAAAATTTCTGCATATACAATGGGCAGAGGTTAATTAGATGGTTTTACTCCATTATAATCACATTACGTTTTCCGGAGGTTTCGTCGCGGCTCCAAACGCTTTCAATTTCTGATAAAGGAAATGTAGCTACCTCCATTACCAATTTGCCCTGTGCTGCAAGACTAAAAATAGCCGGGAGTTCGGTTTCTAAATAATCGGCTATATCTTTCTTAGAAAGGCTGCCAATACCCGAGCCTAACAGTTGCACCATCCTGCTCCTCAATATACCTGATGGCAGGTTAATGGTGCTGCCGGCCATTTCGCCAACGGTTACAATGGTAATTTTATAGGGCGGCAAGCCATTAATAGCTTTTAAAATTAATTCTACAGGATGGCCCCACAAATAATCGATTACAATATCTATAGGTGTAGCTTTAAAGCTCTCCTGTATCTGGTTAATGATAGTTTCATCATCCTGCATTAGCGGAATAATTTCATCGGCACCTAAAAGCAGCAAATCATTTAAAACAGCTTGATTTCGGCCGGTTACAATAACTTTTTGAGCGCCACGGTATTTTGACATCTGTACGGCAATTTTCCCTGTTGCGCCTGTAGCACCATTTATAAGCACCGTTTGCCCAGCCCTAATTTGTGCACGATAGAGCAAAGCCATGTCAGACCCTACCAAAGCATTGGGCAATGCAGCTGCAAGTGCAAAATCGAGTCCTTTTGGGAGTGGGGTGTACCTTCCGTCTTCAATAACGGCCTGCTCCGCAAACATACCGGTAAGGCCCCAGGCATAAACGGCATCGCCATTTGGTAATGTTCCTACACCATCTATACCGGGTACTACGGGCAACGATGCAAAAGTAGTGTAATGCCTGCCTGCTACCTTAGAGCGGTCTACCTGCTTAATGGCAGCGGCTTTTACATTTACTATTAACTGGCCTTGTTGTGGCTGTGGATTTTCAAAATCGCCGTAAATGGGGTTGGTGCCTAATTGGTGTAGTATACCTGCTTTCATACTGTTTATTTTTAAGCAAAATTAAGTAGCAGGGCAGGTGTAAAGCGATAACAATTG
This sequence comes from Flavobacterium subsaxonicum WB 4.1-42 = DSM 21790, assembly GCF_000422725.1. Lineage (GTDB taxonomy): Bacteria > Bacteroidota > Bacteroidia > Flavobacteriales > Flavobacteriaceae > Flavobacterium > Flavobacterium subsaxonicum. The sequence goes on along the minus strand of NZ_AUGP01000017.1, from coordinate 72,015 downwards.
TTAACAAACAACTGCTGCCAGATAATAATATTTGAAAATATAACGGGATTTATTTACATTTACCAAATGATGAAAGATCTTAAAAACCTGTATGTGGCCCAGCAAGGCAACAAGGTTATTGTTTTTGGCACTAATTTAAAAGACTTTGTACTATCGTTAAGCAGCGTAGTGCCCAACTTAAAACCCTACATGTTTTACTACCGTGCCTTTAAAAAAATAGACTATATAGAGCACAAACGCTTAGACGGTTCTATTATTTACATACAAAAAATACTTTAAGGCTACACCTTTCGGTTACGTATGCGGCTTAACGACACAGGCGTTATACCTAAGTAAGACGCTATATAATGCTGGGGCACACGCAAAAATATTTGCGGATGGCTTGCCAACAGCTCATTGTAACGCTCCTGCGGTTTATTTTTAAGATATGACAAAATGTGTTTTGAATAATAAAAAAAGCGGTTGAGTATCAGCTTGTCGTACCACGACTTAAAATTAACGTCAGAATTTATTAATTCGAAAAACTGCTCCTTTGGCATTACGTATAGTGTGCAGGGTTCCAGCGTTTCCAAAGTAAAATCGCTTGGGTTATTGGTTAGAAGGCTCTCTATAGAGGCAATTACATTACCCTCGAAAAAAAACTGTGTGGTAATATCTGTACCGATATTATTAAACCACATGCGCAGGCAACCTTTTTCAATAAAATAAATGCGGTCGGCTTTCTGACCTTCGTTTAACAATATGGTGCGTGCTGCAACTTCTATTTTTTCGAGGTTATAGGGTGCTATTAATTGCAGGGCATCGGGTTGTGGTAGTTGGCTCAAAATTCGGGCGGGTTTATCTCATCAAAGATAAAAATAAAGTAGCGGTTAAAGTATTGAGCAACCAAATTGCATTTATATTTGCAAACAACGGTTCGTAAATGTCTCTACCAACAAAGGCTATAATTTATGATGGATGCAACATCAAAACTAAGAGAGCATATAGAAAAAATAGTTCCGCTTAGCGATGATGAGTTTGCATTTGTGCGCTCTCATTTTACTATTAAAAAGTATAAGAAACACCAGTTCCTTATTCAGGAAGGCGATGCTGTAAAGTATGCTTACTTTGTTGTGTCCGGGCTTTTAAAGCTTGTGTTTACTGATGATATGCTAAAGCAGCACATTGTTTCGTTTGCGATGGAAGACTGGTGGGAAAGCGATTATTATGCCTTTTATACCCAGGCAGAGGCTACAATGGCGCTTATATGCCTTGAAGATACCGAGGTTTTATGCCTGTCGTTCCAGGACTATAAAAAGTTATGTGATGGCCTCCAAAAGATGGAACGTTTTTTTCTCGAAAAGTCAAATTTTGGGTTTCTGGCCGCACAGCGCCGCATAATATCCTGGTTAACATCCGGCGCTAAAGAGCGTTATGAGCAGCTTTTAAAACAATACCCCTTACTTATTCAGCGTGTACCAAAAAGCCAGCTGGCTGCTTATCTTGGTGTTACCCGCGAAACCTTAAGTAGGATATCCGATTAGCGTGATATACATCACCTTGTAATCGTGAGGTTTATCAACACCCATTTCCATGTGTTATTTGCAACTTTGCAATGTAAATTTTTAGAATTTATAATACTAACTGTTGCGCTTGTAGTGCATAAACTAAAGAAGTAAAGCAAATGGAAAAACAAATAATTAACCCGTGGCAATGGCAAAATGAGCGTAGTTATGTACAGGCTGTTGAAGTAAAACACGCCGAAGGCACACTCTATGTTTCCGGGCAAACCGCTATAAGCGCTGACGGAATATCGAGTGACGCCGATATGAAAACCCAACTGACTGAAGCTATAAAAAACCTGGAGCTGGTTATTAGCCAGGCAGGATACGAATGTAAAAATATTGTAAGGTTAAATATCTACACAACATCTACGGCAGAGCTTTGGCCTAACTTTTCTGTTTTACAGGACTGGATAGCCAAACATGGCATTAAGCAGGCAACTACGTTATTAGAGGTTACAAGCCTTTTTGAAACTTTAAAAGTTGAGTTAGAAGCTACCGTTGTAAAATAATTGGAAGCTATATTTTTCATTAAAGAGAAGCCTGCAAATATTACTTGCAGGCTTTTGTTTAATTAAATGTTTGCCTGAACTCCAGAGGCGAAATATTGGTTTTCTTTTTAAAAAGCTTGTTGAACGATTGCGGATATTCAAACCCTAACTGGTAGGCAATCTGCGCAACCGATAAATTGGTAGTGCTTAGGTATTCTTTGGCTTTTTCTATCAGCTTTTGCTGCATGTGCTGCTGGGCGCTTTGCCCTGTTAACGATCGTAGCATATCGCTTAAATAATGTGGTGACAGATTAAGTTCTTTCGCTAACAGCTCTACTGTAGGCAGGCCCTCTTTAAGGGTTGTTTCTTCATCAAAATATTCAGCTAAAAGGTTTTCCATCTTAGTCAGCAAATCGTGGTTAACTGCTTTTCGGGTAATAAACTGCCTTTCGTAAAAGCGGTTGCTGTAATTAAGTAACAGATCGAGCTGCGAAAGGATAATATCCTGTGTGTGCCTGTCGATATGCTGGTATTCGTCGGCTATTTTGTTGACGATCTCAATAATGTTCTTCTCTTCTTTTTCGGACAGATGCAGTGCCTCATTAACTGCATAAGAAAAGAACCCATAATTTTTGATGGTTACAGCAAGCGGATGTTTAAACAAAAAATCAGGATGGATGAGCAGCGCATAGCCTGTACCGGCATCAGGCCCCAGTAGTTCTTCGTGAGGGGCATCGAGCGACTGTATTTGCCGAGGTGCAATAAAAGTCATTAAGCCTTTGTTGTAATCGTAGTATTGCTGGCCGTATTTTACCTTGCCGGTTATATCTTTTTTTAAAGATATGCAGTAAAAGTTTAACGAGAACTGTTCCCATATCGCTGATTCAGTAAAGCGCATATCCTGCACGCGCACTACGCTTACCAGCGGATGCAAAGGCTCCGGTAAAGAGACTAAGCTATGAAACTGCGATATGGAGTTAATGATGTTCATTTCCGATTCTTTATTTATCCTAATATCTGTGTGCGTATCTCTTTTCTAAAATCTTCGCTGCCTATTTCTAAACGCCTTGCATATAGTGCGTTTGCATCCTGTCCGGCAACGTAACGAATCTGGTCTTTGCCATCGGTTGCAGCCTCGTACACCACCTGGGCAATTTGATGTGCCGGTGCAGCAGCATCCATCATAGCATCGGTAAGAGAAAACAGTTTATCTTCTAAACCGGTATATGCAGGGTGTGTATTTCTGTCTAACGACCTGCCTAAAAATTCGGTAGCAGTGCCACCGGGTGCCAGGGTTTTAATGCCTATGTTATGCAGTCCCAGTTCAAACGACATACCTTCAGACCAGCCTTCTAAAGCAAACTTGGTAGCATGGTAAATAGAGTGTAGCGGAAACGTTAAAAATCCACCCATAGATGTAGTGCTTATAAACAGCCCGCTTTTCTTTTCTCTAAAGTACGGAATAAATGCCTGTGTAACGCGCAACACACCTATAAGATTGGTATCAATTTGCTTTAGCATCTGTTCGTCTGTAAAGGCTTCCATAGCACCCATCAGGCCGTAACCTGCGTTGTTAAAAACCACATCTACGGTGTGCGTGGCAATAGCTTTTGCAACGGTAGTTTTAATCTGCTCAGGGTTGGTAACGTCTAAAGGTAAAAGAGTAACGTTTTCTAATTGTGTAAGCTCGGTTTCCTTTTCGGGGTTACGCATGGTGGCAATTACATTCCAGCCATTAGCCTGAAATAACTTGGCTGTAGCTTTACCTAAACCTGCCGATGCTCCTGTAATAAAAATTGTCTTTTGCATTGTGTAATGTTTTTAAATTCTACAATGCAAAGGTGGGGCGGTTAAAAATGGATGGTGTTTCCAAATCGTGGTTAGTTGTTTCCAAATTGTGGAAAAGGGGTAGGGATGTCTATAATAAACTACATAATCTTACTTTCTGTTTTTGCATACTGGCTACGTACGCGGCTTAATGTTTCGCGGGTAAGGCCTATATATGATGCTATCATGCGCAGGGGCACACGATTAAATACATCAGGATATGCTTTTACAAACTTTTCATAACGTTCTTCGGCGGTATCGCTAATGTTGCTAAGTATGCGGTTCTGGCTGGCAGTATAGGCTCTGTTTTCAAGCCTTTGCACAAAATCCTGAAGTTTGGGTATGGACATTACCAACTCATTAAAGTGTTCTTTGTCAATCAGCAATACATCGCTGTCTTCTAAAGCATCAATATAATTTTTAGATGGCGTACCTGCATTAAAACTTTCGTAGTCGCTCATCCACCAGTTTTCTATGGCAAACCTTAAAATATATTCGGTACCATTGCTGCCCACATTATAGAGGCGCAGGCAGCCCTTAGCCACAAAACAATTAAAGTTGCTTATGTCGCCTTCCTGTAATAAGTATTGTTTTTTACGTAGCTTTTTGTGCAGGGAATGGGCACGCACCTGTTCCAGTTCTTTATCGGTTAGTGCAGCGTTTACTCTTAAATAGTCAGCTAAAATTTCAAACATGGCTGTAAGCTTTAAGGCAAAGCTATATAAAAATAATGTAGCTGAAATATAATAGTGCCTGAAATGCCTTAGTAAACCTCAATCATAAATAAGCCCCATTACAAAATGAGGCTTCTAACAATTACTGTTTGTTATTTATTTTAGGATTGTAATGTTGGATACGCCACCATCGGATGTAATTTCGGTACCGATTATAAAAGAAGATTCGTCGGATGCCAGGAATACCGCTGCCTTTCCTATATCGGATGGCTGGCCTATCCGCCCTACAGGGATTAGATCGACCCATAGGTTTTTAACATGCTCAACATGCTCTGCCGGCAGAAATTTACCAAAAACGGGAGTGTCTATAGTTCCGGGAGAAAGTACATTGACCCTAATTTTTCTATCCAGCAGGTCTAACGAAAACCCACGTGCAAATGATATTACCGCAGCCTTGGCCCCGGCGTAAAGCGATTGCCCCGGAAATGCCTGATGCCCCGCAATAGAGCCTATAAGTACTATAGAGCCGCCATCGTTTATATAGGGCAGTGCTTTTTGTACTGTAAAGTATACGCTCTTAAGGTTAAGATCCATTCCCTTATCATAGTCTGATTCGCTGGTAACAGCAACCGACCCCATTGCTACGCCCTCTACAGCGCCACCTGCATTTACAACCAGGGTATCAATCTTGCCAAATTTTTCAGATGTATCTTTAAATATACGTTCAAGGTGGTCCATTTTGGTTACATCGGCTTTAATGCCTATAAAATTTTCGCCCAACGCAGTGACTGATCTGTCTAAGGTTTCCTGGTTTCTGCCCACTATGGCGCCAACGGCTCCTTCGTTTTTAAATGCTTCTGCAATGCCAAACCCAATACCACTATTACCTCCGGTAATTACGGCAACTTTATTTTTTAATTTCATATTGTAGTTATTTTATCAAGGCAAAGGTCTGTAAATACACCTGCTGTTAGCGAGGACATTTATTACATACTTTGCGTGATAAAAATCACAGGGTTTGGAGATTTATGCGAAAAAAACCGTAAAAACACCTGATTGCACCCAATAGATTACTATTAAATTGCACTATCAGTTAATCTTACTATTAGCGGGTTACAATGTTACGTTTGATAGTTGATAAGATAAAGACTGATCTAAATTTTTAGTATAAACTTTAAATCTTATTATCATGGCAAGTAACAACGAATTAAATTTTACATTCGATTTTAACGGATGGACTTTGGAAGGAGGCACTTTTACGGTTACAGATTTTAGTGTATCTTCAGGACAAAATAATGATCTTGAAAAAGGGCAGGTTAAAAAATTTTCCAGCGACGGCAGTTTTGCTTTTGCTGTAGACAGGCATGGTACCTCTGAAGTTGCCAGCTGGTTCTCCGACAAAATTGCTAATGATCAAAACACGTTTAACCATGCTCCGGGCGACCTGAATTTTGCAATTTTAGGCGATTTGACTTTTACTATAAGTAGTTATGATATTCCAGATGGGCAGGACACTTATACCTTTAATAATGTAATGCTTGCGCAGGGTCATTCTTTCCAATCGAATAATTGGTGGTTTGGCGGCGAAAGCGCAACATGGCAAGGGGATAATACGGTAAGTTGTACAGGTCAGGGGGCATCGTCTGGTACAGAAGCTACCATTTATTTTTACAGGGCTGAAAATATTCAAAACAAAACCGACGTAAACGAGATTAAAATAGTACAGGTATCAATAAGCTCAACCGACTAAATAATTGCTTACTTAGATATCTAATCTTAACAATATAGATAGTAAATAAAAAATGGGATAAAACAGTTACAACTGTTTTATCCCATTTTGTGACTACGATGGGATTCGAACCCATACGCCTTGCGGCACCACCCCCTCAAGATGGCAAGTCTACCAGTTTCTCCACGTAGCCAAATTGCACTAAACAAAAAAAGTTAAGCTGCGAAGCTTAACTTTTTGTGACCCGACTGGGATTCGAACCCAGGACCCCATCATTAAAAGTGATGTGCTCTACCAGCTGAGCTATCGAGTCGTAGCTTTAAGGGATTGTTATGTTATTTTGTGACCCGACTGGGATTCGAACCCAGGACCCCATCATTAAAAGTGATGTGCTCTACCGGCTGAGCTATCGAGTCATTAATGTCAATCCCTTAATGCGGGTGCAAATATACGCATGTATTGTTGATATTTCAAAGCCATTTGAGGATAAATTTGACTTTATTTTTAATTATTTATTCAACGCCTTAGTTTGTAGGGGTTTATTGCGTTAAAAAAATGTTGCCAAATAATTAATTTTAAATAAAAGTAGCCTGTTTGCGCCATATTGCGTTACTTTATATCAAAATTACGCTTATCCTATTTACATGATAAAAGTTATATTATGCGGCTATATGGCCTCTGGAAAAACTACAATTGCAGGATTATTGTCTGAGGCATCTCAAATTCCGTACCTGGATCTGGACGAAGTTATAGAAAAACAAACCGGTAAAACCGTTGCTCAGATATTTGAGCAGGATGGCGAAATTAAATTCCGCAAGCTGGAGCATGATACCTTAAAAGGATTACTGGCCGTAAATGATAACTTTATACTTGGGCTTGGCGGCGGCACGCCCTGCTATGCTAACAACCACGAAATGCTGCAGCGCGACGATGTAGTGTCGGTTTACCTAAAAACGGGCATACAGGAGCTTATCAGGCGTATAAATGCACAGGACAAACTTCGCCCGTTGGTAAATAACCTTCATGGTGCCGAAATGGAAGAGTTTGTTGCCACCCATCTTTTTGAGCGCAGTTATTACTACCACAAAGCAAAACACGTTGTGGTAACAGATAATAAGGCACCGGAGCTGGTGGCAACCGAGATTATGAGCCTGTTTTAATTAAGGCATGCGTAAGGCTCTGCGCCTTCTAAAACCACCTCTATATGCTCTAACATAGATGTAGAGAGCGAGAGGCCTTTAAAATCGGCCTTAACGGGGTATTGCTTGTGGTTACGGTCTACCAGTACGGCTGTTTTAAACTTTTTAAGCGGTACCTCTAAAAAATGCTTAACACCATATATAAGAGTGGTGCCGCTGTTTAGCACATCGTCTACCAATACCAACGCCTTATTGGTGTATTCTTCGGCAGGTAAAGATGTAGTTACGGCGTCTAAAGGCTGTGCCTTATTAATGGTAACTTCGCAAAGGGTAACTTTAATATCGCTTATCCTTTCAAGCTCGGCGGCAAGCATTTTTGTAAACAAGTAGCCGTTGCTGGCAATACCTGCAAGTACCACTTCGGTTTCATCCGGAAAAGTTTCGTAGATCTGGTAGGCAATACGCCTGGTTTTATATTCTATTTCCTGTTTGGTAAGGATTATGTTTTTCATGGTCTTTAGTTTATTAATGTAAAAGCAAATAGGGCAGGAGCAGGCTATTCGTCGTCATCGCTATCTTCAATTTCATTACCATATTCGTCCAGGTCGCGGCGGTCTTTTTTAGTAGGCCTACCGGTGCCCTGCGCACGGTAATGCTCTTTGCTAAGGCGCAATAATTCTAAATGCTCAAAAGATTCGGGCGGCGTTTCGTCCTTACGGTAAATATCAACCAGCTTAGGGCCCACGCGGCTTTGCGGTACATCCAGCACCGTTAGCAGGTACTTAATCTGGTCGCGGCGCACGGTTATCTTATCAGTAGGGTAAACCTCTCTCGATGGTTTAGCCTGCTGGCCGTTAACGGTAATATGCCCCTTTTGGCAGGCCTGTGTGGCAATGCTACGCGTTTTATAATAACGGGTACACCACAAATATTTGTCAATTCTCATACTAATAGTTAAAAATCGCTGTTATAAGCACTACAAAAATAAAGTAAAATTGTATCTTGCACCCCATTAAAAAAAATTAAAATGAAGAGATGTTTAATGGCTTTCGGGCTTATTGCACTTATTGCTTTTTTTGGCTCTTGTAGTAAAGATGATGGTGCTGCCGTAGTGCCGCCACGTGATTATACCGTACAATATGCATCAGAAAAAGATAGTATAGAAAAATACCTTAAAAACCATTACATAGTTAGTGTAGATGCCGATTTTAATCCTGTTTTTGCTACAATTACCGATGCCGGTACACAAACTTCTATTTGGGATCAGACCGTTTATCCACTAAAAAACAAAGTGGTAACAAGTACTAATGCAGCAAACAATGTATTGTATACGGTATACTATCTTACGTTTAACCAGGGTGTGGGCAATGCCCCTACAAGGGGAGATAATGTATTGATATCTTACAACGGTATGACATTTGACGGTGTTTCGTTTGAAAATACACCATTTCCTACAGCGTCTTTTTCGCTTGGCGAAACTATTGAAGGGTGGCAAAATATAATACCTAAGTTTAACGCAGGTACGTATGTAGATGTACCTAATAACCCTAACCCGGCAACTTACCAGGATTATGGAGCAGGTGTAATGTGGCTGCCCTCAGGCCTTGCTTATTATAACAGCCCTAATTCAAGCCTAATATCTGCTTACGAGAGCTTAATGTTTACCTTTAAGCTGTATAAAGCAGAGTTTGTAGACAGCGATGGCGATGGTTTACTTAATAAAGACGAAGTTGGCTGGGATGGCGATTTAACCAGCATTGATACTGATGGTGATGGTATATACAACTACCTTGATACTGATGATGATGGCGATGGTTATTTAACAGCTACCGAAATTACAATACCAGGCACAGGTACCGGTACTAATAACCCGGCGCAGTATTATAGCTTTGCTGATATACCAACATGCAGCAGCGGTACAAAAAGACATTTAGATGCTACCTGCCACAACTAAAAAATGGCGTTAGAGATATAAAAAAATCCCAATCGTAACGGTTGGGATTTTTTGTTTTTAGTGATAGCTTGTAATGTGTTTTAAGCATTAAAGCAGGTGCGTGTACTTATCTAATACTCCAATAATATTATACAGCAGTATGTAGTTTTTATTAAAATTCCTGTCCTGTTCGGTAATCCATCCTAAAGGCGATACGTAATATGTTTTTATTTTATTGTCGTATTTTACTATAGCCATGGCCATAGCACCGTTGCTTTTTGTTTCAGTACAATGGGTGTAATAACTTTCGGTATCCAGTTTTTTTAAAAGCGACTCCAGTGTTTTTATATCGTCGGCATATAGGGTAGAGTTGGTTTTCTTTTGAGTGTCGCGGCCGGTGTGTTTGTATACCTTATCGTCTTTTATAAAAATATGCAGTGTGGCCGATTGTAGCGTATTGCTGGTTTTAAAAAGCAATACTCCGGTTTTTGCGTTGTTTTTAAAATCTTCAATATCAGCTTCAAAATATTTGTAAGTCTCCAGTGTGTTATAGGTTGCAGCCAGTTGTTTACTGTCTTTTACAATTTCTATAGGGCAGGGGGTAGTTTCGGTTTGGGCGGTGCAGTAAAGGGTGCTGGCAAGGCTAAAAACAGTAATTAGCCTGCGGCTTAAAGGGGTAAATTTCATTAAAAAAGGTATTATTATTTGCCTGTAAAGGTAAGGCGGTTTCTTAAAGAGGCAATCGCATTAGAGTAAAGTATTTTTGGGATGCTGAATTGGTTTGGTATTGCTGTGTCACTCTAAAAAACAGAGCGCTCTGGCAATTTCGTGTAAAAATGTTAATAATGAGATCGCTTCGTGCCTCGCGATGACAGGGCGCATGAGAATAATAAAGTAAAAAATCCCGAAGCTTTCACTTCGGGATTTGATATATTTAAGCAAGAAAAATTACTTTTTTCTTGCAATAACTTTCTCGGCTGCAGCCTCGATAGCCTGGTTGTTTAGCTTGTATTTTTCCATTAGCTGGTCTGGAGTTCCAGATTCGCCAAAGCTGTCCTGTACGGCAACAAACTCCTGTGGTGCAGGATTGTTTAAAGATAGTACACGGGCAACGCTTTCGCCAAGTCCGCCAAGTATATTGTGCTCTTCGGCAGTAACCACACAACCTGTTTTAGCGATAGATTTTAAGATAGCCTCATCGTCAAGCGGTTTAATAGTGTGTATGTTGATTACTTCGGCAGAAATGCCTTTAGCCTCAAGAGCTTCGGCAGCAATAAGGGCTTCCCAAACAAGGTGGCCTGTGGCAATAATGGTAACATCGGTACCTTCGTTTAAAAGCACAGCTTTACCGATTTTAAACTCGCCATTCTCCGGCGTAAAGTTAGCAACCGACGGACGGCCGAAACGTAGGTAAACCGGACCGTGGTATTCTGCAATTGCAATTGTAGCTGCTTTGGTTTGGTTATAATCGCAGGTGTTGATAACCGTCATGCCCGGAAGCATTTTCATTAACCCTATATCTTCTAATATCTGGTGGGTAGCACCATCTTCGCCCAGTGTTAAGCCGGCGTGAGAGGCACATATTTTTACGTTTTTGTCTGAGTAAGCTACAGACTGGCGAATTTGGTCGTACACCCTTCCTGTAGAGAAGTTGGCAAATGTACCCGTGTACGGAATTTTTCCGCCAAGGGTAAGGCCTGCCGCCATACCAATCATGTTAGCCTCTGCTATACCGACCTGAAAGAAACGCTCAGGGTGGTTCTTTTTAAAATCGTCCATTTTTAACGAACCTATAAGGTCGGCACAAAGCGCCACCACATTTTCGTTAGTCTGGCCCAGTTCGGTTAGGCCCGCCCCAAAACCAGAGCGTGTATCTTTATTTCCTGTATTTGTGTATTTTGTCATTTGTTTAGAATTGAGTAGTCAGACTTGAGTATTGAGAAAGAAGCGTTAAAGTGGCCCGAAGCTGTCTAACATCTATTATCTAATATCTATCATCTAAAAATTAATAATCGGCAAGCGTACTAATGTTTTGTGCAAAAGCGGTTTCAAGCTGCGCATCGTTAGGTGCTTTGCCGTGCCATGCGTGGGTGTGCATCATATAATCTACGCCGTTACCCATTTCGGTATGTAATAATACACAAACCGGCCTGCCTTGTCCTGTTTTTGCTTTAGCCTCTGTCATGCCGGCAATAATAGCCTCCAGGTTGTTACCAAGCTGAATTTCTACCACATCCCAGCCAAAAGCAAGAAATTTGGCACCAATGCTGCCCATGTTAAGTACTTCGTCTGTAGGGCCGTCAATCTGTTTGCCGTTAACGTCTACCGTAGCAATAAGGTTGTCTACTTTGTAGGCTGCTGCATACATAATAGCCTCCCAGTTCTGGCCTTCCTGTAGTTCGCCATCGCCGTGCAGGGTGTATATTAAATGGCTGTCACCGTTTAGCTTTTTAGCCTGTGCAGCACCAATTGCAACGCTTAAGCCCTGGCCAAGAGAACCCGATGCAATACGAACGCCCGGCAGGCCTTCGTGCGTTGTTGGGTGGCCCTGAAGCCTTGAATTTAGCAGGCGGAAGGTAGCAAGCTCTGCCACCGGAAAGTAGCCGCTGCGCGCCAAAACGCTGTAAAATACAGGTGAAATGTGTCCGTTAGAAAGGAAGAACATATCCTCGTTAAGGCCATCCATGTCAAAGCCTTCTTTGCGCTCCATTAAAGCCTGGTAAAGGGCTACCATAAATTCTGTACAGCCAAGAGAGCCGCCCGGGTGGCCGGAGTTTACGGCATGTACCATGCGCAAAATGTCTCTCCTTACCTGGATAGTTAAGTCGTTTAATTGTTGTATGTTAGGCTTCATTGTATAGGTTAAAGTTAAACTGAGGTAAAAGTAATTCTATTTTTTACTACTGGCAAATTATTTTACCGCGGGTTGTAAGTAAAGTTATTAGCATTGGTGCGGGTTTAAGTGTGTTTCGAACACTTAAGAGAGATGCTGAGGTGCTTAGGGAATTAGATGCTGGGATTTTAGATTGAAAGTTTTTTAGCTGTAGCCGAAAGGGTAAATTAAAATACTATTTTTGAGCATAATTAAACTTGTATGAAATTAAGAAAACTACTCCTGTTTACCTTTTTACTATTGGCGTGCAATGCCATTGCGCAATCTGGTGCGTTTATAGACTTGCAATGGAGATTAGGTAAAAACGATTCTATTAGCTATAAAACTACTATGGAGCCGTTTTTAACTGATACTGCCGCTGTGGAGTCTCCTTTTAAAGGAATGATGAAGGGTTTGGCAAAAATGAGCGAAGGACAAACCTACAGGACAATTTTAAAGCCTAATTTAAAAAACATTTCGGCTATTGATATTGCAATGTGTTTAGAAGCAGATAAAGATACTTTAGGTAGCAAAGGGCAGGATGATTTTACTAAATTATTTGCCGACAGAGACCAGGAGAACGCTACAAAAAAAGAGAAGCGTAAAGATAAAAAGAAGAAAGAAAGGGCAAGAGCTGAACCCGATAGCCTGGTGATGAGAAATTTATTTAGGAGCATGGCAAGCCTTAATAAAAATGTTGTTTTAAGGGGACGAATTTCTAAAGGGGGAGAAATTTTAAGTACTTATTATAAAAACGGTCAGGTAAACCTTATTGCTGTATTGTTTGAATTACCAAACAAGCCGGTTAAAATTGGTGAATTCTGGAAATTAAATGTACACTTTATAGAAATGGATCAGAACTTTGTGGCAGACTCTGCCTACAGCTACAATAAAGTGTTTATTGAAAAAATAGAAGAAGTTGGTGGTAAGAAAATAGCTGTAATTAAATACGATATAACTGAATATGTGTCTGGCGATTTTAATAATCCGCTTGGGGGGATGATGGGTGCTGTTAATGAGGGTAAAGCATTTATGAAATTGTCTCACACAGCAACAGGCAGGTTTTCTGTAACTGATGGCCGATGGGAAAGTTACGACGGGGTAATGAAAACCGAAAGTAATATGGGTTTTTTAGGAGGTAAAGGCGGTACTGTATTTAAGCTGGAGTTGTAGGCTAATCTTTACTCTCTGCTATAAATAATTATTTCGCATGACAATGCAACAATAAAGCTATTGCCGGTATCAGAAAACCCCAAAGCCCTTAACTCGCAGGGGCCATCGTTGGTAATAAAAATGCGATCTGTTTTATTGGGCGAGACAAGGTAGATTTTTTGAACTAAATAATTTTCAAAAGGCATATAGTCAGGTTCGGGTTCAGATACTTCCAGTGTCCAGCCATCCTGTGTTATTTTTAAAAGATTATCAGGATTGTATAATCCGCAAGTATGTATCTTAATATTTTGCAGGCAATCAAAGCCGGCAATGGTATTTGTAGTCTGGTTATAATTATCCCACCAGTCGCTTTTATAATCACTGGCAACTTTAAGGCCTGTGGTACAGTCAAATATACCCTGCCCCTGTGCAGATAACACCAATATCAAATCCCTTCCAGAAGCAAAGCCAACGTTGTATAACCCGCTAACTGTATAAGTGCCATTATTTTTCCACATTCTTTTTATTGAGTCTATTTGTCCAAATTTATAGCGTGATATAATTTAATCGATTTTTTTCTTGTTTTTAAATTTTTGAAGCAGGTTGTTTTGCTCTAAAAAATTATAGCCCAAATCTATTGTTTTACTTTTATTTTTAGTTGTGAAGGTAAAACATCTTCCGTCGGTAAAAATATTTTGCTTTTTATCGCCGTCCCAATATTCTATGGTATATTTAGGTGCAAATTTTACATTGGTTAAGTTGCCCTTTAAAAGTTCTGTTCCAAGAAAAAAACTTTCAGACTTGGTTAAGTAGCAAACTTTTGTTGCGGTTTCAAATTCCAATTCCCATTTAAATGTTTGTGGAATTTCTGGAACCTCCGTTTTAAGACCTTTTAAATTAAGATGCTGATGTAAAAATATAACAGGCCTGTAAGCCCACTGAAATTCTGCGGGGGACTCACTTCCGTAATCGCTTATCGTTTTATAGATCCTGTTATTTTTAATAAAGGTTACAGTAATTGTTTGATCGTCGGTATGAGTTGCCTGATAATCATTTTCAAGTTTTGAGATACCGGCCTTTTTAAAATTATTTTCCATTTCTAAATACTGTCTTCCGGAAATTTTAGAGGTATAAAGGCCATTTTTAGTAGTATAATTAAAGCCGTTATAAATTACACTTCCATTATTGCTAATGCTAATGTTGGTAATAGGGCAGGAACCATAACAGCCGGAAGACGACACAATTATTTTATCGTATCTCTCTTTTGGATCAATCATATAGCGAAGCCTTGCATATTTGGTATAAAGGCTATCTGAAATTTTTAGTACAAGAGTGTCTTTTGTAATGGAATATATTTTATCTGATCGCCATTTCTTTGTTTCAGGATAATATACTTCCAGACTGTCATCTTCAATTTTATATCTGGTTTTCTCACCTCCATAATAACGCAGATTATCCTCTTTTTTATATTTTTTATATATAAAAATCCCTAATTTATTGTTGCACAAGCCATTATTTAAAAACTCAAATCCTTGTGCGCGATGTTCAGGTGGAGGCAATAAAAGTAACATATCTTTTTGCTTTGTGCTATCGCAATATTTAACAAACTTCCATTCGCCTAAAATTTGTTTTTTAAATTCGGTGTCATTGTTTTTCTTGCACAAAAAAAACCAGGTAGCTAAAAGGGGGAGTAAAAATAGGTGGAATCGTTTCATAAGGTTAAAGCTGGTGTATCAAATATACATTTTTTGGCCTTTATCATTATGTCTTTCATCCGTTATCTCCCATCCATCATCCCCTCTTCTCTTTTCTTAATCTAAAATCTGAAATCTAAAATCTGAAATAGTATCTTTGCACGCTGTAAAAGAGAACCATGAAATTTGATTTAGTTACAAAAGACCCGCTTAGTAAAGCAAGGGCAGGCACCCTGACTACCGATCACGGTGTTATACAAACCCCAATATTTATGCCCGTGGGTACCATGGGTACTGTTAAGGGCGTGCACCAGCGCGAACTTAAAGAAGATATTAACCCCGATATTATTTTAGGTAACACTTACCACTTATACCTTCGTCCGCAAACCGAGATACTGGAAAAAGCGGGCGGGCTTCATAAATTTATGAACTGGGACAGGCCTATCCTTACCGATAGTGGCGGCTACCAGGTATATTCGCTTTCGGCTAACCGAAAGATTAAAGAAGAAGGTGTTAAGTTTAAAAGCCATATAGATGGGTCGTACCATTTCTTTTCGCCGGAGAGCGTAATGGAAATTCAGCGTACCATTGGCGCCGATATTATTATGGCGTTTGATGAGTGTACGCCGTACCCATGCGACTACCGTTACGCCAAGCGCTCTATGCACATGACGCACCGTTGGCTGGACCGTTGTATTACGCACCTGGAAAAACTTCCGTTTAAATACGGCTACAGCCAGGCATTCTTTCCTATTGTTCAGGGTAGCACATATACCGACCTTAGGCAGCAAAGTGCCGAATATATTGCCAATGCCGGTGCTGTGGGTAATGCTATTGGCGGCCTTAGCGTTGGCGAGCCTGCCGAAGAAATGTATGCCATGACCGAGGTGGTTACCGCCATTTTACCCGAAGACAAGCCCCGTTACCTTATGGGTGTGGGCACGCCTATAAATATTTTAGAAAATATTGCGTTAGGTATAGATATGTTCGATTGTGTTATGCCTACCCGTAATGCACGTAACGGTATGCTGTTTACGGCAAACGGTACCATTAATATTAAGAACAAAAAGTGGGAAGATGATTTTTCTCCGGTAGATGAGATGGGTATAACCTATGTAGATACCCAGTACACCAAAGCTTATTTAAGGCACCTATTTGCGGCTAACGAATATTTAGGCAAGCAAATTGCTACCATACATAACCTTGGCTTTTATATGTGGCTGGTGCGCGAGGCCCGCGAGCATATAATTGCAGGCGATTTTTATGCCTGGAAAGAAAAAATGGTAAAGCAAATGAGCCAAAGGCTTTAATTATTTATATTTGATTAAGAAAAGCACAACGTGAAGATAATAGACTGGTACATACTTAAGCGCTACCTGGCCACTTTTTTTGTAATGCTCCTTATGTTTATCCCCATCGGGATAGTTATAGACGTATCTGAGAAAATTAATAAGATACTGGCCAAAAATGTGCCCTTTAAAGAGGTTGCCCTGTATTACGGCAACTTTACCATCTATTTTGCTAATTTACTGTTTCCAATATTCCTGTTTTTATCGGTAATATGGTTTACCTCCAAACTGGCTAATAATACAGAGATTATTGCCATACTGGGGTCGGGTATATCGTTCGAGAGGTTTTTAAGGCCTTATATAGTTGGGGCCACGTTTATATCGATACTGGCGTTACTTATGGGCTTTTTCTTTGTGCCAAAGGCCAGTAAGGGCTTTAACGATTTTAGGTACCAATACCTTAAAAATAACCCCGAAATACGGCAAAGTACCGATGTGTATAAGCAAATTAGCGATAACGAATATATTTATGTAAGTAGCTTTAGCTATCAGAATAAAACCGGTTATAACTTTAACCTTGAGAGTTTTAAAGACAACAAACTTGTGTATAAGGTTACGGCTGGTTCTATTAAATGGAACGAGAAAGACAGTACCTACACCCTTACGGGCTACAACAAACGCACCATTGGCATAGATGGCGATAAGCTGGAAGCGGCCCCATCTAAAAACTTTAAATTCAACTTTAAGCCAGACGATCTTACGCCTACCATTTACGCGGCAGAGACCATGACGCTGGGCGAGCTTAACCGCTTTATAGAGAAAGAGCAATCGCGAGGGTCGGGTAATATAAATGCCTACCTGGTAGTAAAGTACAAGAAATACAGTATACCAACATCGGCCTTTATATTAACCATTATTGCCGTGGCGGTATCGAGCATGAAACGCCGTGGCGGTATGGGGGTAAACCTTGCCCTGGGCATAGTGCTGGCGTTTGTGTACATATTTTTTGATAAGGTATTTGGCACCATGGCCGAGAAATCGGCATTTTCTCCGCTCATTGCCGTTTGGATACCCAATATAACCTTTGGCTTACTGGCCATATACCTGCTACGGAATGCAAGGCGATAATCTTAAAAATTACCTGCACCTTCATTTTATAGTATTTGTGTGGGGCTTTACTGCCGTGCTTGGCAAACTTATAACCATTGGGGCGTTTCCGCTCGTGTGGTTCAGGATGTGCATAGGCGTGGCGCTCATGCTGGTTTATGCCGTTGTGGTAAAAACCCCGCTAAAAATTTCGCGTAAAGCCTTTGTGCAATTTACCCTGGCAGGACTTGTAATTGCACTGCACTGGTTTACATTTTTTGAGGCTATAAAGGTTAGCAACATCTCCATCACACTTGCATGCCTGTCAACAGGGGCGTTTTTTGCATCGCTATTGCAATCAGTACTCTACGGAAAAAAGATAGTGGGCTATGAGCTGCTTATGGGCGGCATTGTAATTATCGCGCTAAGCATTATTATTTATGGCGAATACTTATTGGAGGTAGCCTCGCAAATAGCAGCAGGGCCTTTTACGGCAACCGCTATTAGCAATGTTTTTAGCGGGATGCCCGCACAGGCCGATAACCTTTTTTGGGGGATATTGATTGCCCTGCTATCGGCATCATTATCGGCACTCTTCGCTATCATAAACGGCAAATTCGCTAAAGAGCACAACCCGGTAACCATATCGTTTTACGAACTTTTGGGGGGGATATTCTTTTTCTCACTGTACCTGTTATTTACCGGCGAGTTTACAGCCGAATTCTTTACCCTTTCAGGATCCGACTGGCTGTGGCTGTTTATATTAGGCTCGTTTTGCACGGCATACGCGCAAATTGCAGCCGTTAAGGTTATGAAGTACATTACGGCCTACACCATGATGCTTACCATAAACCTGGAGCCCGTTTATGGGATAATTCTTGCATTAATTGTATTTAAAGACAACGAACAAATGGGGTGGACCTTTTATGTGGGCGCTACCATTATACTAATAACTGTGATAATCAACGGTATAATTAAGAACAAAGCCGTGGCGGCAAAGTAAATGGCTTTAGGCGTTGGCATACTCAACTAAAAAGTTTTATCTTTGCGGCTTCACACAAACTATAAAAATCTGCCTATACTATGGAATATTTAGATTTTGAACTTCCTATAAAGGAGCTGGAAGACCAGCTGGATAAATGCACAATAATAGGACAGGAGTCGGACGTGGATGTGTCGAACACCTGCAAGCAGATTGAGAAAAAACTTGAGGAAACCAAGAAAAAAATATACAAGAACCTAACGGCATGGCAAAGGGTTCAGCTGTCAAGGCACCCAAGCCGTCCGTACACTATGGATCACGTAAGGGCACTAACAGGCGATACGTTCCTGGAGCTTTTTGGCGACCGTGGGTTTAAAGATGATAAAGCCATGATTGGCGGCCTTGGCAAAATAGGCGGTCAGTCGTTTATGATAGTAGGCCAGCAAAAAGGCTTTAATACCAAAACAAGGCAGTACCGTAACTTTGGTATGGCAAACCCAGAGGGGTACCGTAAAGCACTAAGGTTAATGAAGATGGCCGAGAAATTTGGCATACCTGTAATTACCCTGGTAGATACCCCGGGCGCATACCCTGGCTTAGAGGCCGAAGAACGCGGACAGGGAGAGGCCATTGCAAGGAATATTTTTGAAATGGTTCGCCTTAAAGTGCCTATCATTACCATAATAGTAGGCGAAGGAGCATCTGGAGGTGCATTGGGCATAGGTGTTGGAGATAAGGTTTACATGCTGGAAAACACCTGGTACTCTGTAATTTCTCCGGAATCGTGTTCGTCTATCTTATGGAGAAGCTGGGAGTTTAAAGAGCAGGCGGCAGAGGCGTTAAAGCTTACGTCGTTTGACATGAAGAAACAAAAATTAATTGACGATATTATACCTGAACCACTGGGCGGTGCCCATTACGACAGGGAAACTACTTTTAAAAACGTAGAAGAATATATACTTAAAGGTTATAACGAACTAAAAGACTTATCAACAGAGGAATTAGTGGCACAAAGGATGGATAAGTACAGTAAAATGGGCGAGTTTAGAGAATAAACACCGTTTTCTGCAAGTTTTATCCGAAGCCTTACCGCTTCGGATTTTTTTTGGGTTATCAACAACAAAAGCTTAGTTATAAACAGGTTATAAACAGCCTGCTCTTAACAATTGCTTAACGTTGCGCCCGCCAATTTAAGTACATTAGCACTATGGAAAATTACAGGAATACTAACGCCGCTACGCGGATAGATAAGACTACCATTATCAGTTTAGAAAAGGGCAAGCTGCCGCCGCAGGCGCTGGACCTTGAGGAGGCCGTATTAGGCGCCATGATGATTGATAAGAAAGGGGTTGATGAGGTTATAGACATCCTGCAGCCCGATGCCTTTTATAAAGAGGGCCACAAACACATTTTTGAGGCCATTGTACAGCTTTTTAACGATACGCAGCCCATTGACCTTTTAACGGTATCTGCACAGCTTAAAAAGACGGCAAAGCTGGAATTGGCAGGAGGCGACTTTTACCTTATCCAGCTTACACAAAAAATATCGTCATCGGCACACATCGAGTTCCACTCGCGTATTATTCTGCAAAAGTTTATACAGCGCAGCCTTATACGCATTTCGGCCGAAATAACCGAAGAGGCGTATGAAGAAACTACCGATGTATTCGACCTGCTTGACAAAGCCGAATCGAAACTGTATGAGGTTACACAGGGCAACATTAAACGTAGCTCTGAAACCGCACAAAGCCTTGTAATACAGGCTAAAAAACGTATTGAAGAGATTGCAGGTAAGGAAGGTTTGAGTGGTATTGCCACCGGTTTTCACGATTTGGATAAGCTAACATCGGGCTGGCAGCCGAGCGACCTTATTATTATTGCGGCAAGGCCGGGTATGGGTAAAACTGCGTTTGTACTTTCTATGGCACGAAACATAGCTATAGACTTTGGGCATGCCGTGGCGCTGTTCTCGCTGGAGATGTCATCAGTACAGTTAATTACCCGTTTGATATCGAGCGAAACCGGACTATCGTCGGAAAAACTGCGTACCGGTAAATTAGAAAAACACGAATGGGAGCAGCTAAGCATCAAGGTAAAAGACCTTGAAAAAGCCCCGCTTTATATAGATGATACTCCATCGCTTTCTATCTTCGACCTTAGGGCGAAGGCAAGGAGGCTGTCGTCTCAATTTGGTATTAAGATGATTATTGTCGATTACCTCCAGCTAATGACGGCCGGCGGAAGCGGCAAGGGCGGCGGTAACCGTGAGCAGGAGATCTCTACC
This sequence comes from Flavobacterium subsaxonicum WB 4.1-42 = DSM 21790, assembly GCF_000422725.1. Lineage (GTDB taxonomy): Bacteria > Bacteroidota > Bacteroidia > Flavobacteriales > Flavobacteriaceae > Flavobacterium > Flavobacterium subsaxonicum. Next base: position 51,322 of record NZ_AUGP01000017.1, on the reverse strand, counting down.
ATTTCCCGAAACTTAAAAGCCCTTGCAAAAGAGCTTGCCGTGCCGGTAATTGCACTGTCTCAGCTATCGCGTGCGGTAGAGACCAGGGGATCGAGCAAGAGGCCGCTACTATCGGATTTGAGGGAATCCGGGGCGATTGAGCAGGATGCGGATATCGTGTCGTTCATCTACCGTCCGGAGTACTATAAAATTGAAGAGTGGGATGATGAGGAGCAGTCGCCAACACAGGGCCAGGCCGAGTTTATTGTGGCCAAGCACCGTAACGGTGGTTTGGAAAACATTAGGCTTAAGTTTATTGGTAACCTGGGTAAATTTGATAACCTGGACGATTTTGGCTCTCCGTTCGACGAGCTACCAAGCAGCATGAACAGCAGCAGCGCCGAATTTTTAACCAAAAACCTGCCAAGCGCCAACGATGCTTTTGGCAGCAACATGAACAACGTTGGCCCGGATGATGATGATGTTCCGTTCTAAATAAATAAAAAACCAAACAATTAAAAGATATATGAATACGCTACACAACGATGCCCAGACTTTAGAGCTTACCGAAACAATTCGCCAGATAGATGTACATGGCGCCGAGCATGTTACTTTTGAAAGTTAACATTTACCGGTTTATAACTTACAGAAGCACAACGAAAGTTGTGCTTTTTGTTTAACCGTACACTAATACCAACTACACAGCGTTTTAAATAATTTTGTACATTTGAATAAACCTAAATTGATATGGAAACAATACATTTAAAAATTAATGCCAAAGTTTACGACCATGTTATGTGGCTATTGCAGCAATTTGATACGAATGATGTGGAAATAGTTTCGGATAAATTTTACAGGGATAAAGCAGAGCTTGATGAAACATTACGGCTTATGGATGCAGGCGAAATGAAATATTATACTCTGGATGAATTTAAAAATGAAACAGATGAAATTATAAAGAAATATGAAGATTAAAATTCTTCAGGGATTTAGTTCTAAATTTAATAAGCAGCTTAATTATATTGCGCTTGATAAGCCAGCAGCAGCGAGAAAATTTAGGAATGATGTTCTTTTAGAAATAGAAGACATTATTAAAATGCCCTATAAAAACAGGCGGTCGATATATTTTGCCGATGATAATATCCGAGACCTTATATTCAAAGGATATATTATAATTTACCGTATTAAGTCCGAAGTTTTAGAAATTGAAATTTTTGGTTTCATAAAATATACCGATAATCCATATTGATATAAAGCACAACGAGAGTTGTGCTTTTTGTTTTAATTATAGTATCCCGCACCTTCCTCTTTAGCCCCCGTAGAGCCGGTATCCCCGTAACGCAGTGGAGGGATAAAGGCGAAAAGGGGCGCGCCGTTTAGCAATAAGCGCTTTGCCGGCTGCTCCTAAAAAATAAAATAGCCAAAGGTTAGTTATATATACAGGCATCAATTTTGCTATCTTTGAATAAATCTTTATTACAATGCCGCTTAAAAAATTATATATACTACTGTTGCTTGTGGTGGGTTTTGGGGCTAAGGCCAGCATGATACTGCTGCCAATGGACGAAACCACGCAGCAAAACCATCTTAAGGCTTACGGTATAACCTACTGGGCGTTAGATAAAACGTATAAAGTTAGCTGGCTGCTTAACTACAGGGGCGGCTCTTTTTTACTGCCCGATAGTAACGATATTAGGCGCGAGTGCCAAATTAGGGGCGTTAGCTTTGAGGTACTTAGCGACAGCCAGGCCAACGGCATACTGGACGAAATTAGCAGTCCGTCGCAAAATATGGAGACGGTGGTGCTGGAAAAAGCACCTAAAATTGCGGTGTACACCCCGCCCGGAAAACAACCGTGGGACGACGCCGTTACTATGGTGCTTACTTATGCCGAAATTCCGTTTACGGCCGTGTACGACGAGCAGGTGCTTAACGATGGGTTGCTGTTGTTTGACTGGCTGCACCTTCACCATGAAGATTTTACGGGTCAGTACGGTAAATTTTTTGGCGCCTACCGCAACGCACCCTGGTACATAGAGCAAAAAAAGGCTGCCGAAGCCCTGGCCACTAAGCTGGGCTACGAAAAGGTGTCTGAAGAAAAACTGGCGGTATCGCTTAAAATTAGAAACTTTGTAATTGGCGGCGGCTTTATGTTTGCCATGTGCTCTGCCACCGATAGTTTTGATATTGCCCTTGCGGCCGAAGGTGTTGATATTTGCGAGCCTATGTTTGATGGCGACCCAAGCGATGCCAACTACCAGAGCAAGATAGACTACAACAACTCGTTTGCCTTTAAAGATTATACGCTGGAGCGCAACCCTATTACATACGAATTTTCGGATATTGATACTACCAACAAGCGCGCGGGTATATTGCCCGATAACGACTATTTTACGCTAATGGAATACTCGGCCAAGTGGGACCCTATACCCTCTATGCTGTGCCAAAACCACACGCAGCTGGTTAAAGGCTTTATGGGCCAGACTACTGCTTTTGAGGGTACTATGGTTAAGAGCAATGTACTGGTTATGGGCGAAAACAAAATTAACGGCGAAGCCCGTTACATTCATGGTACTAAGGGCAAGGGCATGTTTACGTTTTATGGCGGCCACGACCCCGAAGATTACCAGCACCGTGTGGGCGATGCGCCTACGGTGTTAGACCTGCACCCCAACTCTCCGGGTTACAGGCTTATACTTAATAATGTATTGTTTCCGGCGGCACGAAAAAAGAAACTTAAAACGTAGGGATTTTATAAGCTAGATTATGAGAATGCATGCATTTTTAAAAGTTATAGAAATTTAATGATTAGGATATATATAATTACCCTATTCCATATCCCAAATTTGACAGCCTGAATGACATTGCTTGAACGCTAACACCAAATTGTTCAGATAAATAACTAATTGCATCTTCAATATGATTTGGTGCATTATTGATTTCATCGATTATTAATTTCTTAGGCATTAATAGAGCAGCTGCAAAAGCATTAGCTTCGCGCTCTTTTAAAATTTCGCCTGTTGACGAAGCAGAATTCCTGAACATCATTGTAGGCTTTTTGTCAATAAAAATAGGTTGGTCTTTTGAATGTAGTATGAAATGACCTAATTCATGCGCTATAGTAAACCTGTATCTATTTTTATTATCTCCTTTTTTATAAGTAATGGCAGGATTTCCGCCAACCATGACAAAAAAGCCTGACACATCGTCGCCTAAATCTTCTTCATTTATAGTTACACCCATTTTTTTTGACAGTTTTTTAATGTCAAAACCGGGTTTAAAGAGGTCGAATTTATACAAAATTTCCTCAGCTTTCTCTTCTATGTAGTTGAAATTTGATTTCATTTTTTATTTTTTTTAAAGACTTCTCTGATTTGCGCCAGTGTTTTTTCATCTAAATTTTGAGTGCTTATATACCTCTCAATTTTTTCATTTTCGGGCGAAAAATTAATCACAGATTCAATTTCTGCATAGGTGGGTAAGATTGATTGGATATCAATATCCAATGCTAGACATATCTCGTAAATAGTAGATAGAGGTGGATATTGGCGTCCTTTTTCAATATTGGATATTGAGGTTCTGCCTAAGCTTGGTATTCTATCAGAAAACTCCATTTGACTCAAACCCTGCTCTACTCTTCTTTCCTTAATTCTTTGACCAAGGACTTGGTATAAGACCGAATTAAAATCTAGCATATTATTGCATTTAAACTCACAATTAAACTTCCGCAAAAGTAGTGCTTTTTTGATTTATTATCAACATTGATTTACAAAATAACAAAACTTTATGTCTTCTTAAAAGCGGCATGATATTTGTCATTATAGAAATTAATGACACTAATGTAAACATTGAAATTTAATGTCATTAAAACAAACATTAATCTGGATTATGGTAATAGGTATTTTCAGAATAATAGGGGGATAAGGTGCTGATTGCAAATCGTTACAAGTTAAAAGCTAAAAACTAGCTTATGGTTAAAAGAGATAGTGTAATAGGGCGTTCTGGATGTAAGAACATCAGGCATAGTCCTTTTTAAGGCATTGTAAATGAAAAATAGTGATCAAACAATGATTAAAAATAACAATTAAATTAAATATTCATGATTAAAGAAGGAGATGTTGTAAAGTTAAAAAGTGGTAGCCCTGCAATGACAGTAAAATTTAAAACTACAATGGATTTATGGTGTTGTAGCTGGTTTGCAAAAGAAGAATTAAAAGAAGCTTCGTTTGCTGATGAACAACTTGTAGTAGAAAGGATTGAAAGTAAGTAATAAGGTTAAGTAATAAGGTTATGAATAAGGTATTCGAAGATATTTCATTAAGTATTTGTGATAAGGATAGATGTATAAATGTGACAGGTGGCTCAGATGTAAGGAAATTCATCTATGCTGCTACGGCAATTATATTAGTGGCAGCTCTGGCAACTTTGTTGAAAAAAGACAACTCAAAGGTTGATATAAATAGTAAATAAATTTTAAATTATGACTTTTAAAGAACATTTCGGGATTCCAAACGACACGGTCGTAGATTTTTTAGACATTCCTCTAGAGGAGGATTTAACGGCATTTATTTGCCCATTTTTAATTGCTAACAATAGAGATATACAGTTAGTTAATGAGATATATGCGCAGATTACGGCATTTCTTCAAAAACTAAACAGAAACTTTATTGTGCCAAATAATAGAATCGGTGGTTTAGAGTTTTTATCACATTTACATGAGCCTAACGAATACCGTTTGGGTTACTCGGGTCGTAACAAAGGTAGTGGTATAGCTGATTTGAAAGCAGAAATTATTTTTGTTTCATTAAGAAATAACAGGTTTGCACAGCAAGGTGTAACTATTACTAATGAAGCGCATAACGTTCTTTTGTTGGTTAAAGGTATTGGGCAAGATATCATGTCTGATACAATTGCTAACGTAAGTAGGGATATATTGGCAGAATTCACTGAACAACAATGTATTCAGTATGGCGTTCAAACATATAACACGGCGATAGAGTATTATGATCCATTAACATCATTATGGAGCACTAGAAATTATGATTTACCATACTATAATGGTAAAGTAATTATATTGTTGCCAAAAAAGATTGCTAGTGGAAATAGGCAGTATACTAATCATTATAATTATTTTCTTGCGGGCAATCATATAGCTAAAGATATTCTTAATGATAAAGTTGATATACCTGATGGTAAATTTATAGCTGAACTAAAAGACGGAACAAAAAAAATTATTGTTAAACAAATTTATAGGACATTTAGAAAGCCTAAGAATAAGTTGATAGACTTTGTGGTAAATTATCAGGGTTCACTATTAGAATTTTTAGATTATGCCAAAACACACTATCCGGAACTTGATATGAGTTCAATAATAGAATAAGTAATTATGGAAATCAGTGTTATTATCAGCCCCCTTTTAATATCACAATGCTAAAGGTGAAGTTAACTATCCAAGTTAATCTTCACCTTTTTATTTTTAAATATTTTATAAAAGAGAATTAGATTGCCGTGGTTGTGCCTCCCTCGCAACGACTCACAACCCGCAACACTCAAAACGCTCAACGCCGAACGGAGATCCTTCGACTCCGCTGCGCTGTGCTCAGGATGACAGGGCGTGCCGACAACCACCAACCATCAACCAGGAACTCAAAACCCAAAACTCCCAACCCAAAACCCGCAACTCAAAATCCAACAACTAACAGCTGTCAACCGAAATAAAAATTCATTAACTTTATGCTGTTCAACTAAATACTAAAACTTATGAAGAATTTATTTTTTGTTGCCGTAGTGTTTTTTATGGCAGTTACGGTTAGTGCGCAAACCCAGGAGCAGCTGCTGGGCAAGTGGCAATTGGTTAAATGGACCAAAAAAGGCAAAGACAAAGACATTGCCGATTATTACAAAACCGACCAGGTGTTTCAGGTTTTTAAAGAGGGCAATAAATTTGAAAGTATTGTGGGCGATAAAACCCATAAGGGTACCTGGAAACTTAATAAAGACAACACGGTGCTTACCATAACATCGGGCATTGTGGTGGCCGATTTTACCATTGACTATTTTGATGCCCAAAAACGCATTATTACCTACGCCACCCTGGGTACCCTGGAATACAAAAAAGTTTCGGAGTAGGTGGGGGCACCCGCTCCGGCAAAACTCACCACGATGTCAAAGACCTGCAACCCGTTGTTTCGAATACTTATCGGCACCCAACCAGAAACTTTAAACCTGAAACCTGAAACTTTTTTCCCAACAACCAACAACCATTTTCCCTGCTGCAAAATTACAACAGCTTTTTAGGTGTAGTACTGAAGTGGTTTCTTCAGTACTATGTGGCTAAAAATTGTGTATGGAGTTTTTTTGGTTCGGAACGAGGTAGAAGAGGGGTGTTTTGGCGGTGTAAAACGCCGGTTTTGCAAAAAGGGGTAAAATAGCGCAAACTCAAAGTCCGAAAGTGAAATATCACTGTTAAAATTTTTTTGGGGTGCAAGTCGGTTTTTTTGACCTTTCGAGGGTCAAAAAGTTGCTTTTCGACCCCCTCAGAAAATGCAAAAATTTTGGTTATAAATGCCCTTGTTTGTGTAGGGTTAATAGCCTATCTTTGCACACTATAAATTTTTAATAATGATAAATATTACATTGCCGGACGGTTCGGTTAAAGAGTTTAACGCCGGGGTTACCCCCCACGACGTTGCCATGAGCATTAGTGAAGGATTAGCAAGAAACGTGATTTCGGCATCTTTTAATGGTACCACGGTAGAAACGAAGACCCCTCTAACCACCGATGGCGCATTAGTACTATTTACCTGGAACGATAAAGAGGGCAAAAAGGCTTTCTGGCACTCGAGCTCGCACGTTTTGGCACAGGCCCTGCAGGAGTTATACCCTGGTATTAAGCTTACTATAGGCCCCGCCATAGAAAATGGCTTTTATTACGATGTTGATTTTGGCGACCATGTGGTTACCGATAAAGACTTTAAAGCCATTGAAGATAAGGTGCTTGCCATTGCCCGCGAAAAGCATGAGTTTACAATGCGATCTGCCACTAAGGATGAGGCACTTGCCATGTACAAGGCCGAAAATAACCCGTACAAAACGGAGCTTATAGAAAACCTTGAGGATGGTACCATTACCTTTTGTGACCATGCCACTTTTACCGATCTTTGCCGCGGTGGGCACATACCTAACACCGGCATTATCAAGGCTATGAAGGTTATGAGCGTTGCCGGAGCTTACTGGCGCGGTGATGAGAAGAACAAGCAGCTTACCCGTGTTTACGGTATTACCTTCCCTAAGCAAAAAGACCTTACAGAGTATCTTGAGCTTTTGGAAGAGGCTAAACGTCGCGATCACCGTAAGTTAGGTAAGGAGTTGGACCTGTTTGCGTTTTCGCAAAAGGTGGGCCAGGGCTTGCCGTTATGGCTGCCAAGGGGTGCCGCGCTTCGCGACCGCCTGGAGCAGTTTCTTAAAAAAGCACAAAAGAAAGCCGGTTATGAGCAGGTGGTTACACCGCACATTGGGCAGAAAGAATTATACGTAACATCCGGACACTACGCTAAATACGGCGCTGACAGCTTTCAGCCCATCCATACCCCTAACGAGGGCGAGGAGTTTTTGCTTAAGCCGATGAACTGTCCGCACCACTGCGAGATATATAACACAAAGCCATGGTCTTACAAAGACCTGCCTAAGCGTTATGCTGAGTTTGGTACTGTGTACCGTTACGAGCAAAGTGGTGAGCTTCATGGTCTTACACGTGTTCGTGGGTTTACTCAGGATGATGCCCACATTTTTTGTACTCCGGATCAGTTAGATGAAGAGTTTAAAAAAGTAATCGACTTGGTGCTTTATGTATTCGGGTCGCTTGGTTTTGAGAACTTTAGTGCACAGGTATCCCTTCGCGACAAAGAAAACCGCGAAAAGTATATTGGGTCTGACGAAAACTGGGAAAAAGCTGAAAATGCGATTATTAACGCAGCTAAAGATAAAGGCCTTAACACTGTGGTAGAATATGGCGAAGCGGCATTTTATGGCCCTAAGCTGGATTTTATGGTTAAGGATGCCCTGGGCCGCCAATGGCAGCTGGGTACCATTCAGGTAGATTACAACCTGCCTGAGCGATTTGAATTAACGTACAAAGGCTCTGATAACGAACTGCACCGCCCGGTAATGATTCACCGTGCACCGTTTGGTTCTATGGAGCGCTTTATAGCGATTTTGCTGGAAAACACAGCCGGAAACTTTCCGCTTTGGCTTATGCCGGAGCAGGCTATCATACTGTCTCTTAGTGAGAAATATGAAAATTATGCTAAAAAAGTTTTACAGTTGCTGGAAAATCACGAAATTCGCGCCACAATTGATAACCGAAACGAGACAATTGGCAGAAAAATTAGAGAGGCAGAAGTACAAAAGCTGCCGTTTATGCTGATTGTTGGTGAGGAAGAAGAGAAAAATGGTACGATTTCTGTACGTCGTCATGGCGATGCAGGTAAGAGTAACCAAAGCATGACTGTTGAAGAATTCGCCGCACTTGTGCAGGAAGAAATAGACAAAACACTAAAACCATTTCAAGTTTAACTTAAATTTTTAAAGCCATAGCAATAAGAAACAACAGAGGCTACCAGCCTCGAGTAGAAAAAAAAGATGCGCACAGGACTAACAATGCCATCCGCGTACCCGAAGTAAGGCTTGTGGGAGAGAATGTAGAGCCCGGAGTTTACAAAACTTCGCAGGCACTGCAAATGGCAGAAGGCTTTGAGCTTGACCTTGTGGAGATTTCTCCCAATGCCGAGCCGCCTGTTTGCAAAATTATGGATTATAAAAAGTTTCTTTACGAGCAAAAGAAACGCGATAAAATGCTTAAGGCCAAATCTACGCAGATTACGGTTAAAGAAATTCGTTTTGGTCCTCAGACAGATGAGCACGATTACGACTTTAAACGTAAAAATGCAGAGAAATTCTTAAAAGAAGGTTCTAAGCTAAAAGCGTTTGTATTCTTTAAAGGGCGTTCTATTATCTATAAAGAACAAGGGCAAATATTGCTGCTTAAACTTGCTACCGATTTAGAGGAGTGGGGTAAAGTAGAAGCTATGCCGGTTCTTGAGGGTAAAAGGATGATCATGTTTATTGCTCCAAAAAAGAAAGCAAAATAAAACAATAGCCGCAAGGTCGAATGTCTTAAAGCAAAAAGTCGCTGTAACTGCACTTTATGACTTTTAAACATTCGACTTTACGGCCATCAAAATAGTAAGTAAGAATAAATTAAATACAGGAAGAAAATGCCTAAAATGAAAACTAAATCCAGCGCCAAGAAACGTTTTAAAGTTACTGGCTCAGGAAAAATTAAAAGAAAACACGCTTTTAAAAGTCACATCCTGACTAAAAAATCTAAAAAGCGTAAATTAGCTCTAACACATTCTACCTTGGTTCACCCAACAGATGAGAAGAGCGTTAAACAGCAATTAAGGTTAATATAACCTGCTGTTTCGGTTAAACAAATTATTATAACCCTGGAGCACGGCCACTAAGCCTTTGCACGTTGCAAAGCGCCTGCTACAAAAAACAAGAAAATTATGCCAAGATCAGTAAATTCAGTAGCTTCAAGAGCCCGAAGAAAAAAGGTAATGAAGCAAGCCAAAGGTTTCTTTGGAAGACGTAAAAACGTTTGGACAGTAGCCAAAAATGCGGTAGAAAAAGCAATGGTTTATGCTTACCGCGATAGAAAACAAAAAAAGAGAAACTTCCGTGCTTTATGGATCATGCGTATCAACGCTGGTGCAAGACAGTATGGTATGAGCTACTCTCAGTTTATGGGTAAAGTTAAAGCTGCAAACATCGAATTGAACCGTAAAGTTCTTGCCGATTTAGCTGCTAACCACCCTGAAACTTTCGAAGCTATCGTAAACCAGGTTAAATAAAAAACGTTCGTCAAACAATATATTTATTTCTTACTTACTAAAAGAACCCGCTTAGCAATAAGCGGGTTTTTTGTTATTATATTTATTAGAAGCTTTGATACTTGGTATATCCGGCAATGGCATTTCCCGCTTTGCGCTCTATCTGCCGTCCTACGGTTGGCAGGATGCCGTTTCAATCGGGGCTAAGAGTGGTGGCTGTTTTGCATTGATAGTTGTCTTGTTGAAGGGTTCAATGCAATGTCGGGGCGACTCTATTTATTTGCTAATAGTTTCTTCTAAAAAATTAAAGTACTTTGGTATTGGCTTTAACGAAATAATAATCCGAAACGCTTAAAGTTTACCTGTTAAAGATTGTTTGCAATCTTGTTAGTATCAAATAATTTGTAATCATCTAATAGTTATATCGTTATAGTTGATTTGTGTAGTGTTTTATATAAAATTACATTTTAAAAAATACTGAAAGTAATTTCTAAAAATGTTGGTGTTGTGTGGCTTTTTATCTTAAAAATTGATGATTGTTAAAAATTTTGCTGATAAAAATCCTACAATCATAAATCGGTAAAGCATAAGAATCCTTTAACCGTATTTTAACATATCTATGTAACTAAGTGGGGTAATTTTATCTTGTTGAACCAAGTAAAGCCTGTACGTTATGGATACTGCATTCGGACTATTCTTTCAAGGTTATCCCTCACTGCTGAAAAAATTCCGCAGCCAGCAACGCGACGTTCTGGAAACCAACCTTTTGCCTTTTTTTAAAACAATAGCTATGCGCGGCGAAGAAGCTGCCCGATTGTTTTATGACGACCGTAAATTTTCGCGTAGGGGTGTTTTGCCCAAACCCGAAAATAAGAGCTTTGTGGCTACAGGCAGCCTGCAAGGCGTTACCCTAAACCCCGAAATGCTACATCCTGCCCCTGTACACGCTATTGATTTAGCGGCTATAGATAGGCTCGAACAAATTTTTGTGCAGCAATGGCACGAATGCCAGGAACAGTGGCAAACACGCAGTAGTATCATACTTTTTAATGAAGTAGAAAAAATGTTGTGCATTAGTGCCTGCCAATGGTTGGGCATACCGTTGCACGAACAGGAGGTTAACCTTCGTTCCGGGCAATTCTCTGTGCTTATCGATGCCGATGGTGCTGTAGGGCCGCGCTATTTTAGAGGCCGCACATGCCGTAAAAAGCTCGAAATGTGGCTTGCTAAGCTTACTGCCGACTTAAGAGGTGGCCGTTTGCGCATATCAGGAGGTTCGGTATTTCAGTCGGTTGCATTTCGAAAAGATGCAATGGGTAATGTGTTAGATCCTTTTACGGTTGCAGCAGAGTTGTTAGGCTTAATAAAGCCTATTGTTGCTGTAGCACGCCATGTAGTGTTCAGCGCAATGGCATTGCACGAAAATCCTAATTATTCGCATAAGCTTAAGGCAAACCCAAATATGTATAGCCATTTTGCGCACGAGGTTAGGCGTTATTACCCATTTTCGCCAATGTTAGCGGCAAAAGTGTTAGATTCGTTTGAATATGAAGGTATTAAGTTTGATAAAGGTGTTGTGGTAATGCTGGATATTTATGCCACTAACCACCATGAAAATGCATGGGACAACCCAAGTGTGTTCTATCCTGAACGTTTTGAAAACTGGGACAGCAGCAGCGCGTTTAACTTTATATCGCACAGCGGCAATAGTACTGATTTTAACCATCAGTATGCCGGCGAGCAAATTACCACAAAGCTAACAACCGCTGCATTGCAATTTTTAAACGAGAACATGCAGTATAGTGTGCCGGAGCAGGACCTTACGGTAGATATAAACCGTTTGCCGGTGGTGCCACAAAGCCGTTTTAAAGTAAAACTAACAGCTGAAGTTAAAGGGCTTAAAGCAATGTAACTACTAAATAAATCATAATGAAAAATCCCGCTCATAGCGGGATTTTTTTATACTGTTTGATGTTGTTTTATATCCTGATGCTGCCTTATAACATTTACCACCTTGGTAATCTGTTCGGTTAGGGCAATTACGAGGTCGCCTTGTTTGGCAAGCGAAAGCGCATGTCGTACTGCATCTTCCTCATCCGGAATTACATCGAAGGTTATTTGTTTACCATCTGCCGCAAGGCCATCTATAAGCAAATGTGTAATGTTTTGCTCGTTGTTGCCTCTTAGGTCGTGCTCCTGTCGGATGATAATATGGTCGAACATTCGGGCAGCAATGGCCGCACAATGGCGGATATCTTCATCGCGCCTGTCGCCAATGCCCGATATAATGCCAATTTTTCTATTAGCCTGATAGTTGTGTACATAATCTTCCACAGCTTCGTAGCCATGTGGGTTGTGCGCATAATCTACCAATACGTTAAAGCTGCCCATATCAAAATGGTTCATACGGCCGGGGGTAAGCTCGTAACCCGGTACAAAACTGGCCAGCGAATCGTGTATTTGCTTGGCGCTAAAGCCATACAAATGAGCAGCAAGTGTTGCGGCAAGCGCATTTGCCACCATAAATTTAATCTTTCCGCCCTGTGTTAGCGGAACTTCGCTAACATGCACCAAATGTAATATTTTCTCGTTCTGTTTTACTGTAAGGTAGCCATCCTGGCATACGGCAATGGTTTTGCCTTCGGCGTAAAGCCTGTGTATGTGCTCATTTTTATTGTCGAGGCTAAAGTAAGCCACATTACAATCCAGCTCATCGGCAATGCTGCGGCAATACTCATCGTCAGCATTTAAAATGGCCCAGCCGTCTTTTTTAACGCTGCGGGCAACTACCGCTTTTACATTGCAAAGATCTTTAAGGGTATGAATATCATTCAGACCCAAATGGTCTTCTTTAATATTGGTAATCACGGCAATGTCGCACTCTTTAAAACAAAGTCCGTTACGCAAAATACCGCCACGTGCCGTTTCTAACACGGCGAATTCTACTGTAGGATCTTTTAAAATATATTGAGCGCTAACCGGGCCGGTGGTGTCGCCGTCAAGCATTTGTTTGTTATTTATGTAAATACCATCGGTTGTGGTAAAACCAGTAGAAAATCCGTTGTTTTGGGCAATATGTGCGAGTAATCGGGTAGTAGTGGTTTTGCCATTGGTGCCTGTAACCGCAATTATAGGGATGCGGCTTGGCACGTCGGGAGGAAAAAGCATATCTACCACCGGGGCGGCCACATTGCGCGGAGTGCCCTCGGTAGGGGCAAGGTGCATCCTGAAGCCCGGTGCAGCATTAACCTCTAATATCTTGCCGCCGTTTTGTTTTATAGGTTCTGATAAGTTGGGCGCCATAATATCAATACCACAAATGTCCAGGCCTATAATTTGCGCTACCCTTTCGGCTAACGCTATGTTATCAGGGTGAATTTCATCAGTAGCATCTATAGCCGACCCACCTGTACTTAAATTGGCGGTGCTTTTTAGGTAGACCACTTCGCCCTTAGCGGGGATGCTGTCTAACGCGTAACCCTGTTTGGTAAGCATGTCTTCGCTATCGGTGTCAATCCTTATTTTGGTAAGTACATTTTCGTGGCCGTTACCGCGACGGGTATCAAAATTTACAATGTCTACCAGCGTAGCAATGGTTTCTGTACCCGTGCCTACTACATGTGCAGGAACGCGTTTTGCAGCAGCCACAAATTTATTATCAATTACCAGTACCCTGTAGTCAAAGCCGGTAACAAATTGCTCTGCAATAACACGGCGACCAAAGTTTTGTGCAATTGCAAGTGCGGCAACGGCCTGATCCCAGGTTGTAATATTTATGGTGGCGCCTTTGCCTTGATTGCCGTCTAAAGGCTTTATAACCAGAGGGTAGCCAATGCTGTCTATAACATCTTTAAGGGTAAGTTCGTCGGTACAAACGCCGCCCTTAGGTACCGGCAGGGCTGCCGCCGAAAGCATTTTCTTAGTCCGGTCTTTATTGGATGCCAATCCCGCTGCCAGTATGTTGGTCTTGCAGGTGGTGGTGGCCTGAAAGCGCATTTGTCGCGACCCATAACCCAACTGTATCATCGAGTCGGTACCCAGGCGCAACCAGGGTATATTGCGTTTAACGGCTTCGTCTACAATGCTTTTGGTGCTGGGTCCAAGGCAGTTATGTTCGCAAATTTGTTTTAGCTGTTTAATATCAGCGTCAAGGTCGTACGGCTCATTGGTAATAAGTGCTTCGGCAAGGGCAACGGCAGCTTTGGCAGCAAAAATACCTGCTTCTTCATCTTCGTAAGAAAATACCACGTTATACACCCCTTTATCGTTAGTGCTGCGTGTACGGCCGTAACCGGTATCCATCCCTGCAAGAGTTTGTATCTCTAACGCAATATGCTCTACCACATGACCCATCCAGGTGCCGCGCTCTACACGCAAAAAGAACCCGCCACGCATACCTTCGCTGCACTCATGCTCTACAAGAGTGGGCAGCACGGTTTGAAGGCGTTCTCTAAAGCCTGGAATCCTGTCGGTTGGGTAATTTTCGAGTTCGCCAATATTAAGGCGCATTTGTATAAGCTTAGTGCGGTAGTTGCTCCAGATGTTGGGCCCGCGAAGTACCTGTATTTTAAGGATGTCCATTTGGTTTGGTAATTTTGGTACACCAAAATAGTCAAGGACTGAATAATACACAATGTGATTAACTAAAATTTGTGATGATTTTTAGTTTCAACTGCCTTAAAATAAGAACTTAACAAAAAATAAACAATAAATTTCAGATGTATTAATGTATGCATAATTTGGAGATGATTTTTTTACCACCAAGGCACAAGGTTTCGGGTAAAATATCAATGCATAAAAAAGGAGCCTTGCGGCTCCTTTAAATAGTTATGATTGTATCGACTCTTCGTTCTCTTTATCAAGGTAGCCCTGTACAATTTGTATGGCATTGGCAATAACATCGCTAAGCGCCGTTATGTGGCTGCCCTCTACAGCGTTGCTAATGGCGTGCTTAATGGCATCGGTTTCTTTAGGGATAACCTCATAGGTAATCTCACGGCCCGAAGCCTTAAAGCCTTCTAAAAGCAGTCCGTTGATCTCTTCTTCGGTACGGCCGCGCAGGTGCTTTTCGTTTCGCATAATAATATGGTCGAACATACGCGCAGCAATGGTAGCACAGTTGCGGATATCTTCATCGCGTCTGTCGCCAACACCCGATATAATTCCGATTTTCTTAGTTGCCTCTACGTTAGCAAGGTAATCTTCTACCGCAAGGTAGCCCGCCGGGTTGTGTGCAAAATCGATCAGGACTTTAAATTTCTTAAAGTCGAAGATATTCATACGGCCCGGTGTTTGTGCCGCGCCCGGAATAAAGGTTTGAAGCGAAAGGCTTATATCTTCGGTCTTAAAGCCCCAAAGGTAAGAGGCCAGGGTAGCGGCAAGCACATTGGCTATCATAAATTTAGCCTTACCGCCTAACGTAAGCGGAATGTGCGATGCCCTTTCGATACGAATTTTCCATTCGCCTTTTTTTATAGTAACAAAGCCGTTTTCGTACACAGCGGTAACGCGGCCGGCTTTGGCTTCTTCTTTAATAAACGGACTGTCTTCGTCAAGGCTAAAATAAGCCACGTTGCAATCCAGCTCTTTACCTATTTTAACGCACTCAGGGTCATCGGCGTTAAGCACTGCCCAACCGTCTTTTTTAACGCTGCGCGGAATTACCCTCTTAACACGCGAAAGGTCGTCCAGGTTATGGATGTCACTCATGCCGAGGTGGTCTTCCTGAATGTTGGTAATGATACCAATATCGCATCGGCTAAAGCCAAGGCCACTTCTAAGTATACCGCCACGGGCTGTTTCCAATACGGCAAACTCAACTGTAGGGTCTTTTAAAATATATTCGGCGCTAAAAGGCCCGGTAGTATCGCCTTTTTCGAGCATGTGGTTTTGCACATAAATACCGTCAGACGTTGTAAAGCCTACTTTAAAGCCATTGTTTTTTACAATGTGGGCCAACAGTCGGGTAGTGGTGGTTTTACCGTTAGTACCCGTAACCGCAAAAATAGGTATGCGACTTGGTTTACCCGGCGGATACAGCATGTCGATTACAGGGGCAGCCACGTTGCGCGGCAAGCCTTCGCTTGGGGCAAGGTGCATCCTGAAACCCGGTGCAGCATTAACCTCTAATATAACGCCGCCATTTTCTTTAAGCGGCTGCGTTAGGTTCTCGGCCATAATATCTATACCGCAAACATCTAATCCTATAACGCGTGAGATTCTTTCTGAAAGGAAAATGTTCTCAGGGTGCATCATATCGGTAACATCTACCGATGTTCCTCCGGTGCTCAGGTTGGCGGTAGATTTTAAATATACTATTTCGCCAATAGACGGAACGGTATCAATCGTGTAGCCTTTTTTTGTCAGCAAATCGGTAGTATCGCGGTCAACGGTAATTTCGGTCAGCACGTTTTCATGGCCATAACCGCGGCGTGGGTCAAGGTTTTCGGTATCAATCAGTTCCTGAATGGTATGTTGACCGTCGCCCTTAACGTGTGCGGGAACGCGCTGTGCAGCTGCAACTACCTTGTTGTCTATTACCAGCACGCGGAAATCGTAGCCGGTTATAAATTTTTCTACAATAACCCTGCTGCCATAGTTTTGCGCAAAGGCAAGCCCGGCAACAGCATCTTCGTAATTAAGTACATTTATAGATGCTCCCTTACCATGATTACCGTCTAACGGTTTAAGCACAATGGGGTAGCCTATTTTTTCTATGGTAGCTTTAAGGCTTTCTTCATCGGTACAAATATCGCCACCGGCAACGGGTATAGAGGCTGCGCTAAGCATACGCTTGGTTTGCTCTTTATTGCAGGCAATATCAACCGCAATGTGGCTGGTTTTGTTGGTAATGGTAGCCTGAAAACGCATTTGGTTAATACCATAACCTAATTGTACAAGCGAATTAGTGCCAAGGCGAATCCACGGTATATCGCGCGCAACGGCTTCTTCTACAATACTGCCGGTACTTGGGCCCAGGCGGTCGCGTTCGCGAATTTTGCGCATCATTTGTATATCGGCATCCAGATCGTACTCGGTACCAGCAATAAGTGCTTCGGCAATGCGCACCGATGCTTCGGCGGCAAAAATGCCCACGTTTTCTTCCAGGTAACTAAACACTACATTATAGGTGCCGGGTGTTTTGGTTTCGCGCGTGCGGCCAAAACCGGTATCCATCCCCGCAAGGGTTTGTATCTCTAAGGCAATATGCTCTATTACATGGCCCATCCACGTGCCCCTTTCTATTCTCGAAAAAAAGCCGCCCCTAACACCTTCAGAACAGCGGTGCGTTATCATAGAGGGTATAAGTGCCTCTATCCTTTCGCGAAAACCGTCTATCTTATTGGTAGGAAATTGCTCCATCTCCTCCAGGTCGAGGCGCATTTGTATTAGTTTTTTTCTTTTTACGCTCCAAATATTGGGTCCGCGAAGTGCCTGTATTTTTTCGATTTTCATAAATTGGTAAAAAAGGGGGTTGTGTTAGCTGTAAGTCTCAATATTTATTCTTGTTTTTGTGTTTTTGATAAAAGTAACGTAAAGCGTTTTAAACGGCAATTCATCGTTAGAAAATTACTTAAAAAAATAATTAAAAAGTATCTTTGCCCTAAATATTTTGCAATTTTTGCCTTTGGTAACAATTTGTAAAGAAATAATTAACCGTAAATTGCGTTTTTTACGTATTTAATTAATTTTGCAGCATGAATAATGTAAAGGGGAAACTCATAATAATAGGTGGCGCGGTAGATAAAGGTAGCTTTACAGAAGCATCTTATGATGCTAATATAGCCAATAACCTGAACTTTTTTGAAACCGGTATTTTGCGTCGCATTATCCGTGAGTCTAAACATGGCGAAGAAAGCCGTATTGAGGTAATAACCACAGCATCGGTAATTCCGCGCGAAGTTGGGCCACAGTATGTTAAGGCATTTGAATATTTACAGGCCAAAAATGTTGGCCTTATGTATATAGAAAAAAGGGAGCAGACTAAAGACCCCGAAATTTTAGCCCGTATACAGGCTGCCGATGTGGTAATGTTTACCGGCGGCGACCAGCTTAGGCTAACATCCATCCTTGGTGGTACCAAACTGCACGATATTATACTGGATAAATTTAAGAACGAAGATTTTATTTATGCAGGTACATCGGCCGGTGCAGCGGCAGCATCCAACAACATGATTTACCAGGGCAGCAGCCAGGAGGCTTTGCTTAAAGGCGAGGTGAAAATTACCAGTGGCCTTAGCCTGATCGAGAATGTTATTATAGATACACACTTTGTGCAGCGTGGCCGAATGGGGCGCCTGTTTCAGGCTGTGGTGGGCAACCCCCGCGTACTGGGTATTGGACTTGGCGAAGATACCGGCCTGCTGATTACCAGCGATGGTAAAATGGAAGCCATTGGCAGCGGACTTGTAATTTTAGTGGATGGCCGCCAGATTATGGATACCAACCTTACACAGGTAGAACTGGGCAAGCCTATTAGCATTAATAATATGATTGTGCATGTAATGAGCATGTATGATACGTACGACCTTAACACCCATGTTATGGAAATACATAACTCGCAATATTCTATACCATTATTTACCCCGGCAGAAACAGATTCTGACCCGGTAAATGATGATAAGGAGTAGGGAAGGAGAACTTCTGCAAAGAAACACGAAGGAGGCACAAAGATTCGCAAAGAAAGCGTTACAATAAGTTTGGATAATTTATTTTAGCTTTGTGAATCTTTGTGCCTTCTTTGCGAAACTTTGTGGTACAAACTAAACATATAGAAATGAAATTAATACTACACGGCGGCTTTTTTAGCGAATCTACAACCGATGCGAAAACCAAAGCAGCCAAACAAGAGGCACTTACTACCATTGTTAAACAGGCATACGATTATTTAAAATCGCATACGGCTACACAAACTGTGGTTTATGCGGTGTCGTTGTTAGAAGATAATGTGCTATTTAATGCGGGTATAGGGTCGCAGATACAAAGCGATGGGCAGATTAGAATGAGCGCTGCCCTTATGGATGGCACTACCCAAAAGCTTAGTGGGGTTATTAATATTCAGAATGTTAAGAACCCTATTTTGGTTGCCGAAAAACTAATGCCGTACGACGACCGCGTTCTTGGTAGCGAAGGTGCGAACCAGTTTGCGACAGCCAATGGTTTTGCTGAATTTAGTACAGAGACTCCTGAGCGCCGCGCCGAATTTGAAAAGAAACTTGCCGCTACCGGTACCGGTACTGTAGGCTGTGTGGCGCTGGATGCTGATGGCAAACTTGCGGTGGCAACATCTACAGGTGGTAAAGGTTTTGAAATGGTAGGAAGGATATCTGACTCTGCAACAGTTGCCGGAAACTACGCCAATGCTTTTTGCGGCGTGAGCTGTACGGGCGTAGGCGAAGACATTGTAAGCAACGCTACCGCCACCAAAATTGTAACCCGCGTTACCGATGGTATGGCTATTGCCGATGCTTTTGCCAAAACGTTTACCGAACTTAAACCTTATGATGGTTTTGCCGGGGCTATTGGCATTGATGCTAAGGGAAATGTTTTTCATCAGGATTCGCATCCAAGCATGGTGTTTGCCAGCTTTGATGGTACTGATGTAGTTGTTTTTGATTAGATAACTATAGCCTTGTAAAGAACTTTATAAGATTAACAAAACCCTATTACATGGCACAACAACCCCAGATACCGGCATCGGCTTTAGATTTTTTACAGCAATTACAACAAAACAATAACCGCGACTGGTTTGCCGACCATAAAGAGGAGTTTGTTAAGCAACAAAGTTCTATAGAAACGTTTGCCGATGGCCTGTTGAACGAACTCAACACTCACGATGTTATAGAGACTGCAAGCGGCAAAAAGAGCCAGCAACGCATTTACCGCGATACCCGTTTTTCCGGCGATAAAACGCCGTACAAAAAATATTGGGGTGGTGGTTTTACAAGGGCTACAGCAAGCCGCAGGGGTGGGTACTACTACCATATTGAGCCGGGAAATACATTTTTGGCTGGTGGTTTCTGGTCGCCCAGTGCACCCGATTTAAAGCGTGTCCGCGATGATATTAGTTATGATTCGGCACCATTGAGAAAAATTCTTACCAGTAAATCTTTTACCCAGACTTTTGGTACGCTTAATGGCGAGCAGCTTAAAACCACACCCAAAGGTTTTGATGCGGCTCACGAAGCTATAGACCTATTGCGTTACAAGCAGTTTTTGCTAATTAAAAGATTTACCGATGCCGAGGTGTTAAGCCCTGATTTTT
Source organism: Flavobacterium subsaxonicum WB 4.1-42 = DSM 21790 (assembly GCF_000422725.1). GTDB lineage: Bacteria > Bacteroidota > Bacteroidia > Flavobacteriales > Flavobacteriaceae > Flavobacterium > Flavobacterium subsaxonicum. Next base: position 31,186 of record NZ_AUGP01000017.1, on the reverse strand, counting down.
TGAAAAATGCCAGCCAGGCGTATAAAAATATGCGTCCGTTTTTTGATTACATGAGCGAGGTACTAACCACTAACGCTAACGGAATTAGTTTGTTGGAGGAGTAGGGTGTATCCGGATTAGATTCTTCGGCTCCGTTGCACTTCGCTCAGAATGACATACTGCATCCGACTAACACCTAACAACCAAATACTTACTTCTCAAAAACACTATCCGGACTTTCCAGGGCATCCAGTTTTTTAATGTATTCTTCGGGTAGCAGGCTCAGGCCGTATTGGTAGGATGCATTCATCCATCCAAAACCACTACGGGTAATGTAGGCAAAATCGGTACCTACGTTGCCGTATTCGGCATATACCTTATGGGTGGCGTTAACCACATCATATTTCTCGGGTATGGTACCATTATAATCAACAGCATTTTTGGTAATCGTCCATAGCCAACGGTAAATAAGCTCACGGGCTTCATTGTCGTAACCATAGTTTATAAGGCCTTTCCAGAGCAACATTTGGTGCGGTGCCCAACCGTTAGGATAATCCCACTGGCGCTGTACACCATTAATAGCGTACTTATCTAACGATGCCTTGCTCGATCCTGTAATGCCGCCTTCGGCCTTTAGCTCGTGCATTAGTATGGTAACCAATTTGGCGGCTTCGTCTTTAGTACATAACCCCGCCCAAAGCGGAAAGAAATTGGTAGCCGACATAAAATCGCCGCGCTGCTGTGTTTTTACATTATAATCAAAAAAGCCCTGTAGCTTATCATCCCAAAGGTATTTACGCATTAAAAGCTTTCTGGTCTCAGCCTTTTCATGCCAAAAGTTAGCAGTGTAGGTTGTGCCATCTAAACCTTTAAATCCATCTTTAAAATAAGTGCTTATTAAAAACTCAAAGTCTTTTTCGTATTTGTAAAGCAGTGCGTTAACATCAACCGAATTTAAATCGGCAGCAACGTTATCCAGGCGCCAACTGGTATCGTGCCCGCTTTCGCGAAGCGTACGATCATGTACAAAATAGCGGTCTAACGATGCGCTTTTAATTTCGCCGCTTTTATATTTCGTCTCAAATTCAATTTCAGTTACATGGTGCTTATCAGCATATTCCTGTAGTATCTCTTTAAAATGCCCTGGCTCTGTTTCGGGCGGAATTCCTAATCCATCAGCATAGTAGCGATTAAGGCCGGTTTGGGGCGTATAACGGTTGCCCTGCATCCACACGGTGTTATACTCGTGTATGGCAATGGCAAGGCTTTCGGCAAGCCATTCTTTATCTTTAGCGGGCATGGCATGGTACACCTCGCGTATAGCCGACGACAAAAATGGTGGCTGCGTACGTGTTAGGTAGTACGACCTGTTGGCATTTAATATTTTGCCGTAATGTTTAACCTGATAGCAAAAATTGTCTACCATAGCCTTGGCAAGGTCGTACCTGTGGTCTATCAGCAGGCCAATGTTCTCAAAATAACTATCCCAGCCATACATTTCGTTAAAGCGGCCACCGGGTACCACAAAAGGCACTCCCTTGCCATCTTCAATTTTAAGAGAAAGTATACCCGGCTTCTCGTTTATCGACCTAACATATTCAGCCGTAATATTTTCGGGTAAAACAACCACCTCAAGCTTTGGCTTACGGGTTTGCAACTCTTTAAAATAGGCAATGCCCACGGCATCATCAAACGGAACATACACCCGTTGTTGGGTATCGTGCATTTTATCATCGCCGGCAATGCGGTCAAGGCCGGCCTCGTCTATAGTTCGGGTAAGGTCGTCCCAAAACTGGGTTTTTATACGGCGCGAAATACGCTCTGCAGGCGGCTCCTGAATTTGGCGTAACGATATCAGCAGGTTTTCCTGTGCACTATCGTTAGCAATGGCAAGTTCCTGTAACAGATTGCTTATATAATAGGTGTTGCGCAAAATAACAGTGTCGCCCTTGGTGCTCAGCAAAAAATAATCTTTGTTCGCGGGGGCATCGTCTTTAGTAATACGTTTATCGCCATCGGTATCATAACCGGCCAGTAGGTCGGCCATGGTGTGCTCTACCGGAAGGTTAAAAACAGTTTGGCTCTCTATAAATTTGTGGCTGCAACTCATAAGCATAGTACCTGCAACAACGGTTGAAAACAACAGAAATACAGGTTTTTTTATTTGGGGGTTAACTCTAAACATCTTTTGGAGGTGTGGTAACTTAACCCTAAAAATACTACTTTATGTTTGTTTTGCAGGTAAGCTTTACGGGGGTTAACAATAAATTAGCATGGAATGCGGTTTAGAGTTTTGGGTTTAGAGTTTTGGGTTGATTTTCCGTGTACATGGGGCGTTGCCCTACGCTATTATGTTTGACCCTTTCAGAGCCGAATAGTTAATTTGTGAAATTCGTGAAATTTGTGTCAGCATTATATAAATGTATGGCGCGATGCTTTGTGTAACTTTCGTGTTCCTTTGTGAACCTTTGTAAAAAAGCCTCCTTCCAAATTCATAATTTAAAATTCGTAATTTTATCTTCCCAAAACCCCATTAAATGGAACCCACTTTTTTTGCAAACCAGGACGATTTTAGGCAATGGCTCGATAAAAACCACGAAACAGCACCAGAGCTGCTTGTTGGCTTTTATAAAACCGGCAGCGGTAGAGAGAGTATAACATGGCCGCAATCGGTTGACAAGGCATTGTGCTATGGGTGGATAGACGGTGTACGTAAATCGCGCGATGCCGAAAGTTATACTATACGTTTTACGCCCCGTAGGGCGGGCAGTATATGGAGCGCGGTAAATATTGATAAGATGGAAAACCTTATTGCCCAAAAGCTTGTAAAGCCGGCAGGGCTTGCGGCGTATAAAAAGCGGACAGAGAACAAATCAAGGATCTACTCTCACGAGCAAAAAGATGTGGCTACATTATCATCTGAAATGGAAGCCGAATTTAAAGCAAACAAAACTGCCTGGGAGTTTTTTACCACACAGGCACCATCCTACCAAAAGGTGGTGCTGCATTGGATAACATCGGCCAGGCAGGAAAAAACACGCCAGTCGCGATTTGAAAAACTGTTAAATGCCAGTACCGAAGGCAAAAGGCTGTAGAATAGTTAAAAGTGCGGTAATGCTTACAATTTAATTTGTTACATTTGATAATACCACATAACCCATCTAATAGAAACTAATTAAATAGCCCTGATGGCAAAACAACAGAATTATAAAAACCACATAAGGTTTTACCCGCCCCATCATTTTGTGTTTTATCCGGTAATGCTGCTGTGCATGGCCGGCTGTACCATACATGCCTGGCAAACCGGTTGGAATCCGCTATGGATTGCCCTTGATATTGTTTTTGCCTGTATTACCTGGGTGGCTTATATGCTGCGCCAGCACTATGCACTTACACTGCAAAACCGTATTGTACTTATGGAGCTGCGCTACCGCTATTTTGTAATTACAGGCCAAAGGCTGGAGCCGTTAGAGGCACAGCTTACCGAAGGCCAGTTGTTTGCACTTAGGTTTGCACCCGATGAAGAGCTGCCCGCACTGGCCAGCCGCGCCATTGCCGAAAACCTTACGGCCGATGCCATTAAACGTGCCGTACAAAACTGGAAAGCCGATAACCGAAGAGTGTAGGTTAACCAGATGGTAATAAATACAAAAGAGGGATAGCAAAATGTGCTATCCCTCTTTATTTGGATTAGGTTCTGAACTATAAATAATTCGTACGTCTAACCCTTATTCTTCATCCTGAGGCTCATCCCACCTAAAGCGGTCGTTGCCACGGTTATATTCGCTATGGTCGCTGTTTATGTAATCGCCGGCAGCGGCATCCCTGTGCTCGTCGTACTCATCATACCTTGAAGATGCTTTGTAGTTTTGAGAGTCATCAAAATACCTGCTTGCTGTACCGCGCTGCATGGCATCATTTTCATCCCAGTCGTTATCCTCGGTACCTTTATTAGAGGTAGTAGTTTCGGCATCTTTTCTGTTATCCCACGATTCTTCGTCTTCGTTAAAAGTTTTAGAATCTTTATCGTGGTTCTTATCGGTATTTATAGTTCTGTCGTCGCTGTAACGGTCTTTATCGCGATCTTCGTTACGGTTGGCGCTGCTGGCAGCAACACTTTGGTTAACGTTCCAGTCAGAGTCGGTATCGTCTATATAACGGTCATCTGTAAGGCTTTTAGCACCTAAGTTGCCGGTATTTTGGTTTCTATCTGTTTGCATGATATAGTAATTTAATTTGGATCGTTTAATATTCTCGCTTCTTTTCAGAAGTATCGCCATCCTGAATTTTTTGCGGTGTTTTAGTGGCCGATGTTTTTTTGGCAGCGCCTTTTTCGGCCTCAGGTATCGCTTTTTTCAGCTCAGTCGAATCAGTATCTTTTAAATCTTTTCCGCTTGAAGATTTTGGTGCCGGTGTTTGGTTTCCTGATGCCATAACATTTTGTATTTGGTTATAGTACAAAGTTCGGCAAGCTTGCCTGCTGATTGTTAGCTAATTAACGTTACATTATGTTAAGAAGGTTTTAAATAGGATTAGTTAAGTGGTTAAGTTATTGATAATGTTTGTGTTACCTGTATTGTTGCTCCTTATTTGTGTAAAGTTTAACAAATAATTCACGACCATAACCCTTATAAACACTGCAATACTTACTAAATTAGTGAAGGCTTAATAAGTGTTTACCTATAAAAAAATATACAACACGCCAGGCCGTATTATTTTATCCTTTTATTCAACAATTATGGCAACACGACACTGGGTAATCGATCCCGCTCACTCCGACATTCATTTTAAGATAAAACATTTGGTAATATCCAGCGTAACAGGTTCATTCAACGTGTTTTCAGGGCGTTTTGTAACCCCGCAGCACGATAATTTTGACGAAGCTTATTTTACCATCAACATAGATGTTTACAGCATAGATACCAACAACCGCGACAGGGACGAACACCTTAAATCGCCCGACTTTTTTAATGCTGATGAGTTTCCGCAGATAGAATTTTTATCTACCGAATTTAAACATATAGAAGGCGATAAGCACACGCTTAGAGGCGACCTTACCATTAAAGGTATTACTAAAGAGGTAACCTTAGATGTACTTTTTGGTGGCGAAGCTAAAGACGGTTTTGGTATACAAAGGGCCGGTTTTGAGGTTAGCGGTATTATTAACCGTAACGATTTTGGGGTACATGCCGGCGATGTTACCGATGCCGGTGGCCTTGTATTAGGCGAAGATATTAAGCTGCACGCCAACCTGCAATTTACCAACGAGGTTGATTAAATAACGCTAATAGCTAATAGTTTATAAAAGCAAAAATCCGCTGCGATGGTATGTTCGCAGCGGATTTTTAAAATTAACTAAAAACTATATTTTTAAAACGGGTAGTTGTTTTCGGCAACAATCTTGGCCGCAATAGTTTCCCTTAAGGCTACTACGTTAGGCATATTGTTGTATTTGGTAAAACGCCTTAAACCCATAAGCATCATGCGTTGCTCGTCGCCTTCAGAAAACGATGCTATACCTTCTTTACCTTTAGTATTAACCAGGTCTACCGCGTGGTATAAGTACAATTGCGCCATGGCAATTTGCTCTTTAACAGCATCGGCACCTTTACTTTTGGCAAGCTTCTCAGTTCTTAATATAACCGATTCTGCCATATAAATTTCTATAAGTATATCAGAGGCAGCCATTAGCAATTGCTGGTGCTCGTCTAACGCCGGGCCATATTTTTGAACCGCACTACCGGCAACCATTAAGAAAGCTTTTTTAAGCTTGCCTACAATTTCTTTCTCCTCAGCAAAAAGCTCAGAATAATCAGGTGTATCAAAAGAAGGGATGCCCATTAATTCTTCGGCAACCTTCATGGCAGGGCCAAGCAGGTCCACATGCCCTTTCATAGCTTTTTTAACCAGCATACCAACGCTAAGCATACGGTTAATCTCGTTAGTACCCTCGTAAATACGGGCAATACGGGCATCGCGCCAGGCGCTTTCCATTGGGGTATCTTCGCTAAAGCCCATACCACCAAATATCTGGATACCTTCGTCGGCACAATTCTGAATATCTTCAGATACTGCCACCTTAAGTATAGAGCATTCTATAGCAAATTCTTCAACACCTTTAAGTTCGGCATCCTGATGGCTTTCGCCATTAGCAACGCGGGCATTAATACGGTCTTCTATATTTTTAGCAGCACGGTAGGCAGCACTTTCGCCGGCGTAGCAGTTAGCAGCCATTTCGGCCAGCTTAGCGCGAATAGCACCAAAATTAGCAATAGGTGTATTGAACTGAACCCTCTCGTTAGCATATTTAACCGAGTTGCTTATTGTTCTGCGCTGCGCATCAAGGCAGGCGGCAGCCAGCTTAATACGGCCTACGTTAAGGGCATTCATGGCTATTTTAAAGCCGTTGCCACGCTCGCTCAGCATATTCTCTACCGGTACTTTGGTATCGTTAAAAAATACCTGGCGGGTAGACGAGGCACGTATGCCCAGCTTATGTTCTTCCTCGCCAAGAGAAATTCCGTTAGACGGATCGTTATCTACTATAAAGCCGGTAATATTTTTATCGTCGCCAATACGTGCAAATACTATAAATACACTGCAGAAGCCGGCGTTAGATATCCACATTTTCTGGCCGGTAATTTTGTAATGCGTACCGTCTTCGCTTAAAACCGCTTTGGTTTTGCCCGAGTTAGCATCAGATCCTGCGCCCGGCTCAGTAAGGCAATACGCGCCAAACCATTCGCCACTGGCAAGTTTAGGAACGTATTTGTGTTTTTGCTCCTCGGTACCATAAAGGGTAATTGGCATAGTGCCAATACCGGTGTGTGCGCCAAAAGCGGTAGAGAACGAACCCGTTGCACCACTAATGTAATCGCAAACCAGCATGGTGCTTACAAAGCCCATACCAAGTCCGCCATACTCTTCGGGCACGGCTACACCCAGAAAGCCAAGCTCTCCGGCTTTACGCATGCTCTCTTCAGTAAGGGCATAATCTTTCTTTTCAAAACGGTCTTTGTTCGGCCAGATCTCACGGTCGATAAACTCTTTAACCGAGTCGCGCATCATTTGCTGCTCTTCCGAAAAATCTTCCGGAGTAAACACGTCCTCACTTTGTGTTTCCTTTACAAGGAATTGACCTCCTCGTGCTAATTGTTTTTCTAATGTGTCTGACATGACTATGATATTTTAAATTTTGAATTATAAATTTTAAATGGGCTTCGCGATACCTTCCTGCGATGTCTTAATTATTTTTGTTATTATATTTATTATATGTTCAACCTCAATCAGGTAACTATCTACAGGAGTTTGCGTAAGTGCTGATTTGCTTAAAAGTCGTAACCAATACTTAGTTTCTCTTGCTTCTTTAGATGCAATAGCCATTTTGTGTATAAAATCTTTTTTAGATTGGGCGGCTATTGCTTCTTCTACATTGGCGCCAATACTGGTACCCGATCTCATTAATTGTTTTGAAATGATGAATTCATTCTCCCTTTTCAGGCTGATGTAAAGGCTGATAATACTTAACGAGAAATCGAAAGTTTTAACAGCTATAATATTATCCTTCACGTCATTTAAAATTTAAAATTCATCATTTAAAATAAATTACAAAAGCTCATAAATCCCCGCTGCGCCCTGGCCTGTACCTACGCACATGGTTACCATACCGTATTTACTGCCACGGCGTTTGGCTTCGTCAAAAAGTTGAACCGATAATTTAGCACCGGTACAACCCAGTGGGTGGCCCATAGCAATAGCACCGCCGTTTACGTTTACAATATCTTTGTTGATGCCCAACTCGCGAACCACGGCAAGCGATTGCGATGCAAAGGCCTCGTTAAGTTCTATAAGCTGAATATCTTCCAGTTCTAAACCGGCAAGCTTAAGTGCTTTTGGTATGGCTTTAACGGGACCGATACCCATAATTCTTGGCTCTACACCGGCTGCGGCATAGCTAACCAGGCGGGCAATAGGCTCCAGTTTAAGTTCTTTAACCAGCTCTTCGCTCATTACCAAGACAAACGCAGCACCATCGCTCATTTGAGACGATGTACCTGCGGTTACGCTACCATCGGCAGCAAAAACCGGTTTTAGTTTGGCTAATGCCTCTAACGATGTATCGGCACGCGGACCTTCATCCTTAGTAACCGTATAGCTTTTAGTGGCTTTTTTGCCGTTAGCATCTACATATACCTGTTCTACAGTAATAGGAACTATCTGTTTATCGAATTTACCCTCGGCCTGAGCTTTAAGTGCCTTTTGGTGCGAATGGTAGGCAAATTCGTCCTGATCTTCGCGGCTTACTTTAAACTGTTTTGCAACAGCCTCTGCCGTAAGGCCCATGCCCCAGTAATAATCTTCGTGACCGTTTTTAGCCGCCTGGTAATCAGGTACCGGCTTGTAGCCACCCATCGGGATATAGCTCATGCTTTCAGCACCCCCTGCTATCACGCAATGAGCCATACCACTTTGTATTTTGGCCGTAGCCATAGCGATGGTTTCTAATCCTGATGCGCAATAGCGGTTTACCGTAACACCCGGAACATCGTCTACCTTTAACCCCATAAGCGATATAAGGCGCGCAAAGTTTAACCCCTGCTCAGCCTCGGGCATGGCGTTACCCACCAGTACATCATCAATTCTTGTTTTGTCGAATTCCGGCAGCTCGTTCATCATAAACTGAATTACTTCTGCTGCTAACTCATCCGGACGCTTGAACCTAAAGACTCCCTTAGGTGCTTTACCTACCGCTGTGCGATAAGCCTTAACTATATATGCTGTTTTCATTTTATAGATATTAGATTTTAGTATTGAGAATTGAGACGTCCTGAAGACTCTTTTGGAATGAATAATTCATTTTTTGGATTTCAGTTATCAGTGGCAATAATTCATCAATTTTATATTTTTCAATAAGATTAAGTTCATAGGTTAGTATTAATTGAGTTTGAAGCTCATAGCAAGAACCATTTGCGATACTTAGAAAATGTTTAAACTCTTTATTAATATTTCTTCCAGCTCCTTCTGCAATATTTGATGCAACAGAAACTGCGCATCTCTTAATTTGAGATGATAGGCTATATTTTTCATCAGAAGGCAAGTCTGCAACTATTTTGTAAACTTGTTTAGCTAATACAATCGACTTTTGCCAAACCTTTAAATCTTCTACTTTATGCATACAGTCTCAATTCTCAATGCTAATATCTTTGTACTTAATTATTAGTTACGAAGCGGTTTCCCTTTAGTTAGCATGAATTGAATACGCTCTAATGTTTTACGCTCTCCGGTTAAAGAAAGGAATGCTTCCCTCTCTAAATCCAGTAAGTACTGCTCTGTTACCAAAGTAGCTTCAGATAAATCGCCGCCGGCCATAACGTAGGCCAGTTTGTTGGCAATTTTTTTATCATGTTCAGATATGTAATGCCCTGCTTCCATACTATCGGTGCCCACCATAAACATACCCAGTGCCTGTTTGCCCAGTACTTTTACATCTTTACGTTTTACCGGTTGGGTGTAGCCCGCATCGGCAAGCAGTTTGGCATGCTTTTTAGCTTCGGCAAGTTGCCTGTCTTTGTTTACTACAATAACATCTTTGCCTTTTTGAAGTATGCCGGTATCAAATGCCTCGTATGCCGAAGTAGATACCTTAGCCATAGCCACGGTTAAGAAATACTCCTGCAACACATTAAGTTCCACATCGTTTTTCTTAAAAGTGTCCGATGCCCTTAACGCCATTTCCTTGCTACCGCCACCGCCGGGAATAACCCCAACGCCAAACTCCACAAGGCCAATATAGGTTTCGGCAGCGGCCACAACCTTATCGGCGTGCATGCTCATTTCGCAACCGCCACCCAGTGTCATGCCATGCGGCGCAACCACTACGGGTATCGACGAATAACGAACCCTCATCATCGTATCCTGGAACATTTTAATAGCCATATTAAGCTCATCATATTCCTGCTCAACAGCCATCATAAAGATCATGCCTAAGTTAGCGCCAACCGAAAAGTTTGCCGCCTGGTTGCCAATTACAAGCCCGTCGTATTCTTTTTCGGCAAGGTCGATGGCTTTGTTAATGCCCTGAAGCACACCGCCGCCAATGGTATTCATTTTAGACTGGAACTCAAGGTTTATAATACCATCGCCCAGGTCCTGGATAATGGCATCGCTGTTGCTCCATATTTTTTTGCTTTCGCGAATGTTGTTTAGTATAATAAACGCATCCTGACCCGGAATTTTCTTTTGAGATTTAGAGGCCAGGTCGTAGTAATACGTAGCGCCTTCTTTAATAGTGTAGAAGCTTTTGTTGCCCGATGCTAACATATCGGTAACCCAGGCGGCAGGCTCAAGGCCTTCGGCTTTCATAAACTCGATGCCTTTTTCTACACCCACGGCATCCCAAATTTCGAACGGACCGTTTTCCCAGCCAAAGCCGGCTTTCATGGCGTCGTCTATTTTATAAAGGTCGTCGGTAATTTCAGGTACGCGGTTAGCCACATAGGCAAACATGCCGGTAAAATTCTTGCGGTAAAATTCGCCGGCTTTATCAGTGCCCTTAACAAGCACTTTAAAGCGGTTTATAGGCTTATCTATAGTTTTGGTAAGCTCTAATGTAGCAAACGATGCTTTTTTGGCTGCACGGTACTCCAGCGTGTCCAGATCGAGCGACAGGATATCTTTATCTACTTTTTTATAAAAGCCCTGGCCGGTTTTGCTGCCCAGCCATTTGTTGGTTATCATGGTATTTATAAAATCGGGCACCTTAAACAGGTCGTGCACTTCATCATCAGGGCAGTTTTCATAAATACCTTCGGCAACGTGTACCAGGGTATCAAGGCCCACTACATCTACCGTACGGAAGGTAGCACTCTTAGGGCGCCCAATAACGGGGCCGGTAAGTTTATCAACTTCCTCTATGGTTAAGCCCATATCTTTAGCCTGTTTAAACAAGCTCATAATACCAAAAATACCAATACGGTTACCAATAAAGGCAGGGGTATCTTTAGCTACTACCGATGTTTTGCCAAGAAACTTCTCGCCATAATTATTCAGGAAATCCAGTACCTCTGTTGAGGTTTGCGGACCCGGTATGATTTCGAAAAGTTTAAGGTAACGCGGAGGGTTAAAAAAGTGAGTACCGCAAAAATACTTCTGGAAGTCTTCGCTGCGGCCTTCGCTCATAAATTTTATAGGAATACCCGATGTATTCGAGGTAATAAGTGTGCCCGGCTTGCGGTATTTTTCGATGTTCTCGAAAACTTTCTGTTTAATATCAAGGCGTTCTACAACAACTTCAATAACCCAATCGGCTTCGGCTATCTTATGCATGTCGTCTTCGGTATTACCGGTAGAAATTCGCTCGGCAAATTTTTGGTGGTAAATGGGAGAGGGCTTACTTTTTAGCGAGTTGGCCAAATGGTCGTTCACTATCCTGTTCCTCACAGCCTTATCGGTTAAACTAAGGCCTTTTTTTTGCTCAGCTTCGTTAAGTTCCCTTGGCGGGATGTCCAGCAGGAGCACTTCTACACCTATATTGGCAAAATGGATAGCAATGGCAGACCCCATGATGCCGGAGCCTACAACGGCTGCCTTTTTAATAGTGCGTTTCATTCTGTTTTGTTTTTTAGTTTGGTTTAATGCAATGTGCCAATGGCTTACTGCACTACTTAATATTTTAATTTGCTGATGCAGGGCATCAGTATGTTTGTTTATTTCGAATCGGCTTCATCATTTGTAAAGATCTGCCTTTCAGATATCAGTTCGTTTATCTTTTCGGCCACCTCTATAAAGTGGTCCAGTTTTTCCTGGGGTATGTGCTGCCTTACCACATCGTTAAAGCGCAGTACCCTGTCGCGCGAAAGCTCTCTTTTTTCCTTGCCCAGCTTGGTAAGGTTTATAAGTACCCCACGGCCATCTACCGGATTTTTTTTACGGGCAATTAATCCCTTGTCTTCCATACTTTTTAGCGTACGCGTAAGGCTTGTAGGCTCCATGCCCATTTGCGGGCCAAGGGCTGTACTGGGTATGCCGTTGTCTTTATCTATAGACAGCAGTGCAAACCCTACCGACATACTTGCCCCATACTTAGAGGCCTCTTCATTGTACATTCTGGATACCGCCTGCCATGTTGCCCTCAGTATATAATCTATAGTTTTCTCTTTCATGCTTTATTGGTGTTTCAAATATACAAAATAATTAGTATGCATGCATATTAAATTAAAATTAATTTTTGGTGTTCATAAAAAACTCCCTGTTTTTTTAGGGAGTATGTATATTTTATCCTTACAAGGTAAGGAATATTTTGTAAACGGGCTGTATATTAGTGTTAACGCATTTGTAAAAACTGCCTTATCTAAAAGTAAATTTATGTATCTATTCTGCTTTTTGCAGATAGGTTACAGGCACGCTATCCGTCAATCATACCCCGTTTTTTTGATAAGAGACAATAATATTATCTTATAGAGGTGTCCATTACATATTAGTATTTAAATAAACTTGCTATTATTACTAATTGTCTGTTTAAAGTAAATGTAATAATTTTATGAATAATAAAAAACTCCCCAATAGGGGAGCTGAGCTGTATAAATAATATGTAGTGATCTACTTTTCTTTTTTATCGATATAGTCGTATACAACGCCCGATCCATCTAAATTTTCGCGGCCCCTGTATACCATAGACTTGTTAAAGTTTAGTCCTTTAAATATCTTTCTAACCTCGGCACGTATGGCTACATTTTCGCGTTTTAAGGCAATAGTATCTTCTTTACTAATAGAAGTATGGTAAAATATGGCAGGCACGGTTTCCGGATAAATTACCTGTGCTTTTATCTCCAGCAAGGTAGGCTTGCTAATAATGCTGTTTAACGCAATAGGAAATTTATACGTTTCGTTAACCTGTTCGTCTAATGCTTTATAATAATCTTCTATGGCTGCTTTATTGTTCCAGCTAAGGTTTTGATGCTCCTCCCTAACGCAGTCGTTAGCAGCACTTGCAAATACATAAGCGTCTAATAAATAACCGTCGGCCTCTTTTTTCTTTGCTGTATCATACATGTTTTGTACAGTCTGGTTAAAGTTACCTAAAAACATAAGGTCCATTTGGTACAGTTTCCATTGGTTGTTATCGTTACCGTAAATCAGGGCAATAAGATAATCAAACTGGTGGCTGGATACTTTAAGGAGGCTAACATAGGTTTCAGTTTGATCTGGCACATAAGAAAACGTAAACCCTTCTTTATCTGAGGGGATATCTATTTTTTCTCCCCTTGTAGTGGTAACATGATATTGCTTATATACAGTAAATTCGGGCTTAAAGAAACCATTTCTAAAAGGCATTACCACATTGCGGATGCTGGCTTGCAGGTGTTTAAAAAAATCATCTGATGCTACCGCCTTGTATATCTTTTGGTTACTTGTGGTAACGGCTTCAAATACACTGTCGGTTTTAGTTTTTAAGGTATTTCTAAGTTTTGCATCTATTTTCTCGTCTGTCTCCACTACCGGAGATGAGCAGCTGTATAATGCTGAAAAGGTTAGCAATAGTAAAGCGATTTTTTTCATAGTAAATTATGGGCGTGTAATTAATTGTTATTTAAGGCTTTGTATAACTTTTTCTTCGGCCTCGGTAGGTAATAAGGTGTTGTTGGTTTTCCAGAATTCTTCAGTAAAATGGGTACCTGCCGCAAACAGGCTCTTTTCTTTATATTTAAGTTTTTTGTCGAGGTCAAATTCGCCTTCTTTGTAGTCCATAGCAACAATATCGCTCACAAAATCAAACGTATCATCCAGTTTATTGCCCATTTTTGCATGAAAATTGGCTCTGTGCTTGTTGTACGTCATAATATACTTAGAGCCATCTATCCTAAAGCCGGTTTTTTTAAATTCGTCTAACAAAGTAAACTTCATAATCAATACATTAACTTCAGATATGTATTTTTTATGCGCTTCAGAATATTTAATGTCCATTTCCAAAATAAGCTTGGTGGCAGGATCATATACTACGGTGCCCTCCATTAATAATTTTTGTACTTCGGCTTTAGGGATGATCTTAATTATCTCTACCGATTTGCCATTTTTATCGGTACGCATGCGCAACTCAAAATTATAATTGGGGCTACTCAATACATTGCGTATTCCTTTAAAGCTATAAGCATCAGATATGGCGTCGCGTACATCAAAAAGGTATAGTGCGTCAGTCATTTGCTCTCTTTTTGTGGTACCGGCATCTACCAGGCGAGACGACCTGCTTTGCTTAACCAACAAATCTGAAGCGCCACTTTTACGCTTAACGTAGTAATCCAGTAGCCCGTCGGCAAACTTGGTGTACACATCGTTAACCTTTACAAACTCACGGTAATACGTGTTTAACAGCAGCGATTTTTCCAGCCGCTTGCGCGAATTGCCTACAACCTGCTGCAAAATTTCGCTTACCGGTATATTAGTAACTACAAGCTCTTCCAGCTCTATGCCGCCGGGTTCCAGGAACAGTTCAAGGTCTTCGTTAGACTTATCGGGGGTAAAGTTATAACTCCTGTAACTCAGGTGGCTAATAGTAATACTTTTTGCCGAAGACGGCAGTATTACCCTAAAGCTGCCTTCATCATTAGCAACGGTGTTTATGTTAGTGCCATCAACACTAATAGTAGCCCTGGATATGGGTTCCTGAGTAGTAATGTCTTTTATAACGCCTTTAAGCGTTTTTTGCTGCGCAAAGCTTACAGTGCTTACAAGTAAAAGTAAGAATAGGAGTTGTTTCATGTTTATTATTGGTTGCGGCTAAAATAGCTAATTTTTTAGTTATTTGCCACACTAAATGCTTGCTAATAAGCCATAAAAAAACTCCCCAATTGGGGAGTTTAAATTACTTTTCGGATGTGCCTCCGTATATCTTATCATACAGTTTAATGTATTTTTCTTTGACTGACTTACGCTTTAGTTTAAGGGTAGGGGTCATTTCTCCGCCTTCAACACTCCATGCATCGGGGGTAATTTCAAATTTTTTGATCTGCTCCCAATGGCCGAATTTCTTGTTAATACCCTCAACCTCTTCCTGTATGCGGTCGTGTACCTCTTTGCTGTCGGCAATTTCCTGGTTAGAACCCAGATTAATGCCCTTGCGTGATGCCCACTGCTTAACAAACGCAAAATCAGGCTGAATAAAGGCCGCCGGCATCTTCTCGCCATCGCCAATAACCATTATCTGTTCTATAAAGCGCGACTGCTTCATAGCGTTTTCAATTAGCTGAGGTGCAATGTATTTACCTCCGGATGTCTTGAACATTTCCTTTTTACGGTCGGTAATTTTTAAGAACCCGTCTTTATCTATAAGGCCAATATCGCCTGTATGAAAGTAACCGTCCGTCATTACCTCTTTAGTCTTTTCTTCATCATTATAGTAGCCCATCATAACGTTGGGGCCTTTGCATAAAATTTCGCCGTCTTCGGCAATCATAACTTCCACACCTTTAAGGGGTTTGCCCACGGTGCCAATTTTAAAGCCACCGTTGCGCTGGTCGTTAACGGCAATAACCGGAGAGGTCTCCGTAAGTCCGTAACCCTCCATAACCGGAATTTCCGCTGCTGCAAACACACGTGCAAGCCTTGGCTGTATGGCCGCGCTACCGCTAACCATAAGGCCTAATTTACCGCCAAGCCCAGCCTTCCATTTGCTAAAGATAAGCTTACGTGCAAGCCATAGTTTAGCGCTGTACCACAGGCCGTTAACACCGTAAGGCTCGTATGCCAGGCCAACATCTACCGCCCAGAAAAATAGCTTTTTCTTGATGCCTGTAAGCGCCGAACCCTTAGCTATAATAGCGTCGTACACCTTTTCTAACAACCTTGGAACCGCCGTAATAACATCGGGAGAGGTCTCTTTAATGTTATCGGTCAGTTTTTCAATGCTTTCTGCAAAATATATCGATACACCACAGTATTGGTAGATGTACAAAATCATGCGCTCATAGATATGGCAAACCGGCAAAAAGCTCAGTGCTACACTCTGTCCGAGTTCAAAAGGTACACGTTCTGAGCTCATTAGCACATCTGATACTATGTTTTTATGCGACAGCATTACGCCTTTTGGCCTGCCGGTAGTACCCGATGTGTAGATGATGGTAGCCAGTTCGTCTTCCTTAATACTGTCTTTAATAGCCTCTACATCAGCCTGATTGCCAGTGTCTTTGCCCAACTCCAGTATCTCTGTCCAGTTTTTACAGCCCGCCACCTCGTTAAAAGAGTACACTTCTTTTAGCCTGGGTACATTAGGTTTAACCGACATAATTTTCTGGTACAGCTCTTCGTCAGAAACGATACAGTACTGACTTTCAGAGTGTGTAAGTATGTATTCGTAGTCTTCGGTAGATATAGTTGGGTACACAGGTACGTTTTGTGCGCCGGTTTGCAGTATGCCAATATCAACAATATTCCACTCAGTGCGGTTGTTGGACGATATCACCGCGATCTTATCGTTTTTCCTGATACCCAAACGTAAAAGCCCTCGAGAGAAGGCGTTAGCCTTATCCAGGTACTCCTGTGTTGAGGTTTTTACCCACTCATTTCCGTATTTGGTAACCAATGCCGCAGGCAGGTTGTACTTTTTTAGCTGATAGTACGGAAAATCGAACAAACGGGTTATATTATCCATAAATTTTTGTAAAGGTTTATCTATGCAAATTATGAAATTATATTTTATAAACCAATTAATTTAGGATGTGATAATTTTTTAATACTGCAATTATAGAGTTCGTCAAATTATCGAAATTAGGCCAAAAAGGGCTTAATATTTCACTTTCGGACTTTGAGATTGCGTATCTGGCCCCATAGTCGATCACAAAATTGAAAATCCCAGAAAATGGTGGTTGGGAATTCTAAAAAACTCCCGAAAAATTTTCGGTTAAATCGAATTGTCTTTTTTACTAAATTTAATAAACCAATCCTCAAATTTAAAACCATGAAAAATTTGTTCCTGCTTATTTCTCTTTTTTGTTTTGCAACTATAAATGCGCAATCAGCCAGGGTAAAAAAAGACAGCCTCTCTAATTCCGGGTGTATAATTTGAGAAGTCCTATATTTACGCACATTAAACCAAACCACACCATGAAACCATGCACCCGATGCGGCACTATGCTTGCCGATGACGCTACTTATTGCACTAACTGTAACACAGAGCAGCCAAAAAGATTTGAAGAATTTGAACTTCCGGCACCTCAAAATACTACTTTTTTAAAAGTATTATGTATATTAACTATTGTAGGGGTTGTATTTACTATGATAAGTACAGCAGTATCTCTTAGTATGGGTGCAGCATTGCCAATTAAAGGTTTTGAATCTTTAACCTATGTAAATTTTGGGGTCGCCACCTGCAAACTTATAGCTGCAATTTTAATGTTACGAAAAAAGCTAAGCGGCCTGTACCTCTATACGGCAGCGGCTGTTGGTAATATTGCTGTTCAAATATATTCTGCTACTCTAACAGCAGATTATATGAATAGTATATTGGGCGGCAATGGCAGTACCATTGCTATTGCAGGCACAGCAGTTACAGTGGTAATAGCACTTGCGTTCTTAATATTATACTGGCTTCCGGTAAACAGAAAACTTTTATCGTAGCCCGTCTATATAGTTTAAACAACAAACGCCCTGCATAATGTGGGGCGCTTGGTTTTGTTGATGTGAGTGCGAGTGTTACGCCCCAAGAGCAAGAGCATGAGCGAAAGGGCATGTTTGTTTCTTATGCTAATACAAATAGTAAATATATTAATTTAGAATAACAATTTTATTTACCGCTTGGTCAGCTTTAGCCTTAATAAAAACATTATTAGTTTCAATTTCAAGTTTCTTTTCTAAAATAGCCTTTTCAGTTAAAAGGACTAGATCAATAAAATCAAGGGAAATTATATCAGCGTTTTCACATAATGTTGTGGCTGGAGGGGAAAAGAAATATGAAGTAACAAATATGCCCTCAATTGGCGTAAATGACTTCATTATTAGTTTTTCATAAACTTTTTTAGATTGACTAAATTCTTTGCTTCTCAATAAAATAACTGCACCAGCAAATCCTCTAACTTCATTGACATTTACTAGAACATTATATTTTTTTGCTTGACCAATCAAATAACTCTCTCTTTTTGAATCAAATAGTTGAAATCTTTTCACTCCCACAAAGTCGATACCTTGATCATGTGAGATTTTAGTTGCGTACGTAATTTCGTAACCAAAAAATTTTATTATTAAAGCTGCAAATTTTTCAAATCGAATAGCACTTAAATTGTCTACATAGGATGCAATTCCAATAATATTTTTTGACTTAAAAATTCTCGAAGTGTTATAATCAATTTTTAATCCGCAATTTTTATATTTAGAGATGTAAGATTCAAGTTGTATTTTGATATCTTCAATATCATCCTCTTCAATATCTTTTAACGCATATAAGTCAACAACATTATCTTTTGATGTTAGTATAAAAATCAGATAATTTCGCCTTTTGTCTGCTTTGGTCTTAGCTTTCATCTGCTAAAATTCTATTAACAATTTTCTTAATGTTATTCAATGAAAATCTATCATTTTCTTCTAGAAGAAGAGAGGGGCCAAACTTTATATTTCTTAAAATTTTTTCTGCTTGTGCAATTTCTTTAGAAAATTTCTTTTTAGTAAAACCTTCATTTTGCTCAATAGCCTCTGTAATACTTCTAGTTTCTTCCAATCTTATAAGTGATTCTTCATCATCTATAATTTCATTTAAAAGACGTATTTCTTTGTGATTGATTATAATTGGGTCTAAAAGATCGCTATCATTAAATCCATCCTCCTCATCATCTGAAATACTAAAGGATGGAGTTATCCATGAATAAAATCTTTGGAGATTATTTTTGTCTAGAAATTCTTTTCTGAGTGGATCCCACTTCAACCAGTTTTTTACTTTAGTTTTAAGTAAAACCTCTATAAAAATCATAAACTTATCAAATGGATTGAATGAGGTATCATTGTCATAAGCCATATCATCATTTATAAATGCCTCAATTGCAAAAAATGCATCAAGTTGTTGCTGAATGACACTTTTGTTTGAAACGCCTAATTTATTTGCAATCTGAACAACTGATAGACCTTTATTATAAAGTTCAGCTATAAGTTTTGCTTGATTATATCGATCCCATTTTTTATTTCCACTAACATGTCTTAACCCCATTAAAATTAAATATTCTTCAGGATTTTGATAGCTATATTTGACAACTTCAACACCATCAAAAACAGTTGGAGCTAGAAGCCCAATATCAAAGTCTTCGTTGTATGACTTTTGTAAAACTTTTAGTGCTGCTAATCGCCTATTCCCTTCAATCACAACATAGCCTTTGTCATTATCTAATTCTCTTACAAGAATATTGTCAACTTTAAGAAATCCATTTGATCTGAGGCTATCTACTAAGTCTTTGATCTCTATATTATTTTTTCCTGCTACAAGGTTGAAAGTTCTTTGCTGCAAAGCTGTTCCTATAACTTTGTCATCAGTCAAATCAGGCATCTGTACATATTGTGGTTTACTACGGAGACGATAATTATCTGGATCTAAGAAAAGTTTGTCTAAAGGAATATTGATTGTGTTCATGATGCGGCTTTAAAGCGTAAATATAATAAAACTAAACATATGCTTACACAAAAAAACGCCCCCATTCCTGGAGGCGTCTATCATCTATTATCTTCTGTCTAAGCTGTCAACCAATAACTGTCAACTGTCAACTATCTTTTCTCAATCCACTCACGGGCGTTAACAAACGCCTCGTGCCACGGCGAAACCTCGTCGGTACGGCCGGCTGGGTAGTTAGCCCAGTTCCACTGGAACATAGAGCGCTCAATGTGCGGCATCATAACCAGGTGGCGGCCATTGTTGCTTGCCATCATGGCAATATCAAAGTGGCTGCCGTTAGGGTTGGCAGGGTAGCCGTTGTAGGCGTATTTAGCTACAACGTCGTATTTATCTTCGGTATACGGTAAGTCGAATTTACCTTCGCCATGCGAAATCCAAACACCAAGGGTGCTGCCCGCAAGGCTGCTAAGCATAATCGACGAGTTTTCCTGCACCGTAACCGATGTAAAGCCACTTTCGTGTTTTTTACTGTCGTTGTGCAGCATGCGCGGTTTAACCTCGTGCTCAGGGTTTATAAGGCCCAGCTCTATAAACAGCTGGCAACCGTTACAAATACCTACCGACAGGGTGTCTTCCCTGGCAAAAAATTTCTCTAAAGCTATCTTGGCTTTTTCGTTGTATAAAAAGGCACCGGCCCATCCTTTAGCCGAACCCAGTACATCTGAATTAGAGAAACCACCCACAGCACCAATAAACTGGATATCTTCAAGGGTTTCGCGGCCCGATATAAGGTCGGTCATGTGTACATCTTTAACATCAAAACCGGCAAGGTACATGGCGTTTGCCATTTCACGTTCCGAGTTACTACCCTTTTCGCGAATAATAGCGGCTTTTGGCCTTGGCCTACCGCCATCTAACGTTACTTTCCTGCCCGTAAAATGGGTTGGGAAGGTAAACTGCAACGGCTGGTTTTTATAGTTGTTGTAACGCTCCTGTGCTTTTTGTTTGCCACTTTGCTTTTGGTCTAACAGGTACGATGTTTTAAACCACGTATCGCGTGTTTCGGTTACATCAAAAGTAAGGTTAGTGTCGCCGTTTTTAACGGTAACGGTGTTGCCTTCTTTAGGCGTACCAATAAGGGTAAAGGCTACATTATTTTTAGCAAGCTCTGCCTCTACAGCAGCATCGGCCTGAATAACAATGGCAATATTTTCTGCAAACAGGGTTTTAACCGTATCGGCCTCGTTAAGGTTAGTAAGGTCGTATTCGGCACCAAGGTTAACCTCGGCAAAGCTCATTTCAAGCAGGGTAGTAATTAAACCGCCGCTGCCAATATCGTGGCCTGCAGCAATTTTACCCGCTTTAATAAGATCCTGAATTACGTTAAAGGTGTTTTTAAACGCCGCAGCATCTGTAATTGTCGGAACTTCGTTGCCCACTTTATTAAGCACCTGCGCAAACGATGATCCGCCCAGTTTAAAGGTATCGCCACTTAGGTTAATGTGGTAAATGTTACCGCCATCTTTTTTAAGTACCGGCTCTACTACCTTACGAATGTCGCTACAGTTACCTGCAGCTGATATTATAACGGTACCCGGGGCAATAACATCGCCGTCAGGATATTTTTGTTTCATAGAAAGCGAATCCTTTCCTGTTGGGATGTTGATGCCAAGTTCGATAGCAAAATCGCTACAGCCCTTTACAGCATCGTATAAACGGGCATCTTCGCCTTCGTTTTTACAAGCCCACATCCAGTTAGCCGAAAGCGAAACACTTTTAAGCCCGTCTTTTAGCGGAGCAAAAACAATGTTAGACAACGCCTCGCCAATAGAGTTACGGCTACCCGCAACAGGGTCTACCAGGGCAGAAACAGGCGAGTGGCCAATGGTGGTTGCTATACCTTCTTTACCGGCATAGTCTAATGCCATTACGCCCACGTTGTTAAGCGGTAACTGAATAGGCCCTGCAGTTTGCTGCTTGGCTACCTTACCACCCACACAACGGTCTACCTTGTTGGTTAACCAGTCTTTACAGGCAACAGCTTCAAGCTGAAGCACCTGGTTTAGGTACTCGTGTACTTTTTCCTGAGAATATTCCGGGTTGGCATATTTAGCCTCCACGGCAATATCGCTCATTATGGTTTTTGGCGATGAGCCAAACATATCTTCCAGCGCAAAATCCATTGGTTTAGCACCGGTGGTAGCGCTCTCGAATGTAAATCGGTGGTTGCCTGTAACATCGCCCACGGCATACATAGGGCTACGCTCGCGGTCGGCAATGCGTTGCAGGGTATCAATATCTTTTTGTCCGATAACAAGGCCCATACGTTCCTGGCTCTCGTTACCAATTATTTCTTTAGCCGATAGGGTAGGGTCGCCCACCGGTAATTTGTCAAGGTCTATTTTACCGCCGGTTTCTTCTACAAGTTCAGACAGGCAGTTTAAGTGGCCACCTGCACCGTGATCGTGAATAGAAACTATTGGGTTGTTTTCGCTCTCTACCAAGCCACGAACGGCATTGGCAGCACGTTTTTGCATCTCGGGGTTAGAACGCTGTATGGCGTTAAGCTCTATGCCTGAATTAAAAGCCCCGGTATCGGCAGATGATACTGCTGCACCACCCATACCAATACGGTAGTTTTCGCCACCAAGTATAACAATCTTGTCGCCAACCTGTGGTTTTTGTTTCGCCGCCTGGCTTGCTTTACCGTAACCAATACCACCGGCAAGCATTATAACTTTATCAAAGCCCAGTTTGCGGGCATCCTCAGTATGTTCAAACGTTAGTACAGACCCTGTAATAAGCGGCTGGCCGAATTTGTTACCAAAGTCTGATGCTCCGTTAGAAGCTTTTATAAGTATGTCCATTGGGGTTTGGTACAGCCATTTGCGCTCGTCCATACCGTTTTCCCAAGGGCGGTTCTCTTCAAGGCGAGAATACGATGTCATGTACACCGCCGTACCTGCAAGAGGTAACGACCCCTGACCACCGGCAAGCCTGTCGCGAATTTCGCCACCGCTACCTGTTGCAGCACCGTTAAAAGGCTCTACAGTTGTAGGAAAGTTGTGTGTTTCTGCTTTTATCGAGATAACCGAATCAAATTCTGTTACCTGATAAAAATCGGGTTTATCGGCCGTTTTAGGGGCAAACTGCTCCACACGTGGGCCTTTAACAAAGGCCACGTTATCTTTATAAGCCGATACAATATCGTTAGGGTTCTCGGCCGCTGTTTTCTTAATAAGCTTAAATAGCGATGAAGGTTTCTCTTCGCCATCTATAACAAACGTACCGTTAAATATTTTGTGGCGGCAGTGCTCAGAGTTTACCTGGCTAAAGCCAAAAACTTCAGAGTCGGTTAATTTTCTGCCCAGTTTAGTGGCAAGGTTATTAAGGTAGTCTACCTCTTCTGCGTTAAGCGCAAGGCCCTCCTGTTGGTTATAAGCGGCAATATCCTCAATTTCCAGGATAGGCTCCGGCTTAATGTTTATGGTGTAAATGTCCTGGTTAAGGCCGTTGTACTTTTGAGAAAGCATAGGGTCGAAACTTGCAGTAGCCTCATCGGCCTTTTCAAACTCCTCGATACGAAGAATACCTGTAATACCCATGTTCTGGGTAATTTCTACAGCATTGGTACTCCATGGCGTAATCATGGTAGCGCGGGGTCCAACAAAAAAATCCGTAAGCACGGATTTTTCTATCTTATGAGCGTTGCCAAAAAGCCAGTTTAATTTTGAAATATCCTCTGCCGAAAGTTCGGTTTGTGCCTGTACTGCAAAAACCGTATTGGTCTGGTTTCCGAAGAAATGGATCATTTTTATGTGTGTTGTTGTTTGAAGCTGCGAAATTAATCAAAAAACCGGAAATGGGCAAACATTATAGGTTAGTTAAAATGCATAATTAACACCGTAATAATTAGCCTTTTAAAATTTTACCTGCTGCGTTGCATGTAAATATTAAAATGCGTTCTAAAAACTAATAATACCTTTAAAAGGTTGTTAGAAAGGTATATATTTGAATAGTAATTTAACGATATCAATAAAAATGGACAAGAGGCACGTAAAACTTTCATCGCTGTTTAAACTGACTTTTAGTAAAAGCCCATTTTCGAGACTGGGAATTGTATTTACATTGTTAGCCGTTTTTGTGATCCTCCCCATTATGATAGTGGTTACCGGTTCTATACAGGAGCCTTATCAAAAGTATAATTTTGATGCGATTAACCAGCACGGCACTGCTGTACAAGCCCGTATTACAAATATTGATGCACTTACCAATGTATCGATAAACGGAGAAAATCCACGCATTATTAGCTACTCTTATACCATGAACGGCAGAGATAAGCAGGACAAATTCCAGACTATGGAGATTGACGAGGCTTCCCGCCTTAACGTTGGCGATAAAATCACGGTAAAGGAATACGAAGGCGAATCGGCTATTCAGGATATGGAACCCTTTTCTTTTCCTGTTGCGTTGTTTTTTATATTGCCCGCTATCTTTTTTACAATTGGCGCAGTATTCACACTGATAGGATTGTTACCCGCCCTAAGAGATTTTAATTTGTATAAAAACGGCATTGTAAAAGAGGCTACCATACTATCAATGGTGCCCAACCCTGGCATGCCGGTTTCGGGCGTTGGTAAGAGTATTACGGTATATTATGACTATATTGGTAGAGGCGGGAACAAAATTTTTGGCGAATCGCGCGTACATGATTTTTCGATACTTAGCACCCACAAGGTTGGTGGAACTATTAAGATATTTGCATCAGAAGATGAAAGCAGGTCGTGCGTAATTCCCACTGCTGAAATAGTAAAGAATAACTGGAGGTTATAAAAGATTTAACCACAAATTACACGAATTACACCAATTTAACCTCTGCAATTGTAGCAGTTTTTAATTAGTGAAATTTGTGTAATTTGTGGCTGTATTATTCTTTCTAATTCCTCTTTAATACAATCTCCATGCTCTTGTATTCTTTGCCGTCTTTAGTATCGTAGGCAACCAGTTTGCGGGTATTGGCATCTACAATAGTATAAATTTCTCTGTACTTAACTGCTTTGCCGGTAAGCGGGTCGGTCATTTCGCCTTTAAAGGTTATGGTTTTAGTGGCAGGGTTATACGTACCAACAGCAACCATCATACCGGTACCGCTGTTGTCTATAAAGGTAGAGGTAAACTCTTTAGATTTGTTGTTGTAAGCAATAGTGTTCTTAGCCTCCCAGTCCATGCCCATAAGGTTGCCCTTGTAGGTTACCTCCTGATAGCGGCCACCCAAAATCATTTTAGATTCAGATACCGACTTGCTGGTTTCAGGCTTTGCATTGGCATCCATCCAAAAAGTCATATCCACATTCCAGGTTCCGGTCTCGTCGGCCAGGAGCTTGTGCATATCGCCGGGGGCAGCATAGGCTTCCCAGGCTTTTTGCATGGCTGCTTCATCTTTAGTTTGTGCGGTTGCGCTGCCCAGGGTAAAGCACAGCGCAAGTACGGCTACTGTTGTTACTACATTTTTCATAATTGTTGGTTTTTAGTTTGTTAGCTAAAATTATGAAAAATAATAACACGATTTCAGGAAAAATTATTCAGCCGGTTCGGGCCTGCTTTCGTAAGCGCCAATATCGGCACCACCCGATGGCCTCGAAGCCCCTGTAATATCAAACGGAACCTGTGCCGCTATCGTAGCATCGGCCGTATTTTCCGGGCCAGGGTATTGCGCATCAATACTGGTATTGGTAAAAAGGTTGAGCTTATTATTTTGCGGATCTTGATAAGCAGGCTTGTTGCGGGTAGATGTTCTTGCCAACTGGCAGTTGTTGTAGGCCACAAGGGTAGGGTTGTTGCCAGTGCCGCTATCGCCAGGATACAGCTCGTTGGTTTTAAGCTGGTTGGTGGTGTCTATAAGTTTTAAAAGGCTGTTGGTAAAAGTAATAGTGTAGGTGTAAGCAGGGTCGTTAAATCGGTCTAACGACATACCCACGTTGCCCGAACCATATACAATACAGTTGCCAAAGCTGGCATTAAGATGGTAAGCATATTTACCGTCGGCATCTTCTATATAGTTGTTTATAAGCAGTGGCACCTGGTTGTAGCTATTAAAGTAGTTGGCAAACGTACAGTGCTTAAAATCGTACTGGCCTCCGTATACAAGTGCAACCGAAGCCTGACCTGAATTGTTTACCACCGTATTTTCTCCGGATATGTTAGAGGTGTACGACAGCAAACCGTAGTTGGTGCAGTTGTAAATTTGCGAGTTATTAATTTGCAGCTTAGGCGTTGTGGCAGCATTAATGCGCTGCGATATAATGCCTACTGTAGCATTTTTAAGGGTGAGGTGGTTAATTACATTATCTTTATCAGACATTAATAAAATAGCACCCCACTGGCCCGAAGTCTCAGCAAAATCGGGCTCCAGCCTGTCGCCTTCAAAAACAACTTCGTTCTCGTTATCCGGGGTTACAGAGGCTGCCCCATTTATATTTAACGTAGCACCCGGCCTAACCATAAGTCCGGAATCAGCATGAAAATGCACTCGTGCACCCGGGTCTACCACCAGCGTTTTACCATCGGGCACGGTAGCATAACCGTATATTACATAGGGCTTAGTGTTGTTAAAATGCAGTTCGTTATCATTTTCGGCTTCGTTTAAGTTAAAGCCGTATATATACACTTCTTCGCCATCATCAGTAAGTTCGTCGTCGTACCTAACGGCTTCGTACTGTCCAAGTTCGTTACGCTGTGGGTATAAAAAATACGCATCCTGAATAAGGGTAACCAGGTTAACATCCTGAGTGCCGGCACTGCCTACAAAATCTATTTCATCGGTATATAAAAAATCGGTGGCGTTGGCATCGGCAATGTTGGCTGTGGTTTCTATAAACACATACATGCTGTCTTTTGCCAGCAACTCCACATTGCTGAATGATTTGCCGGGAACACCGTCTACCATTAGTCGGTATTTAGAGGCATCGCCTTTTCTTAAACGTATGCTGGGTATGCTAATGTCTTTATTGCTACGGTTGTATACCTTTAAAGTATAGGTGCTGGAACCAATGTTGCTAAACACGGTGTCCAGGTATACGGTATCGCGCGAAAACTCAAGCCCTGTGCCAGAACTGGTCTCAAACTCAAAATCGTCGCGGCAAGATGTAAACGTAAACGCAAAACCCAATAATAGTAAAAGTAAAATGTGGCGCATATAAAAAACAATTTTTGGTAAAAGTAGCTATTAATTCTAAATTTTTAAAAGCATTTGTAGTGTTAACGAAGGTTTATGATTTTTAGTGTTAAAGTCATAGAGGTGTAAAGTCGAAAGTTATCAGGTCATCAAGTCAGGTGCTCGCTTTCGACCCTTAACTTTTTTCTATCAGACTTCCCAACCACGGACTTTCGACTTTATAACTTTCGACCTTCTGACTTTAGACTTTACGACCTTATGACTTTATGACTTTCGACTTTCAGACTTGCTCCTTCTTTTGTACTTTTACATTTCTTAAAACAACACTAAATGGCCTTTGATAAAGAAGCAGCACTTATAATGTGCAACAACTACTGTAAAAACACCCTTATGGAAACGCTTGATATTGTATTTACCGATGCTGGCGAAGATTTTTTGCAAGCAACAATGCCGGTAAACCCAAGGGTACACCAGCCAATGGGCCTGTTGCATGGCGGTGCAAGCGTTGCCCTGGCCGAAAGCGTGGGCAGTGCAGCCTCTATAATGTTTATTAACCCCGAAATACAGGAAGTACGGGGTATCGAAATATCGGCTAACCACCTTCGCGCCAAGCGCGATGGCGTAGTTACTGCCACGGCACGCATAGTGCACCAGGGCAGGAGCCTGCATTTATGGGAAATTAAAATAACCGACGAAGCCGGTAAACTAATATCGCTTTGCAAAATTACAAATATGGTAATGCCGAGGAGAAGATAGTTTACAGTTTTTAGTTTACAGCAACTTCTCAACATCAATTTAAAATTGGTGAAATTGGTGTAATTCGTGGCAAAAAAATTATATATGACCCATTTATTTTCCAGATTAAAACAACAATTACAAAACAACCTGCCTTTTGCGGTATACAGCAAGCCGGGCAGTACTACAATTACAGGTACATTTCAGAATGATGGGCAAACCCACCCTGTAGACTTCGAAAAACCGGGCTTTGTTTTTGCACCATTTGCGCAAGGCACCACTATTTTTATACCCGCTGATATTGCAGAGGTGCTTTCGGATGAGTTGGATGCAGGTTTCGAAACGCCTTCCCATCAGGATAAACCTGTAATAGACCCAACTGCAAAAAGCAATTTTGAAGCCTTGGTAACTCAGAGTGTAGCAGCTATTAAGGGTGGCAACTTCCAGAAGCTCGTATTATCACGTACGGAGGGTGTCGATTTACATGATGCCGATGTTGTGTCGATATTTAAAAAAATGCTGTCGGCTTATCCTGCTGCTTTCAGGTATTGCTTTTATCATCCTGAAGCCGGCTTGTGGATGGGTGCAACGCCAGAGCAGCTTTTAAAAGTTGAAAACAATACCCTGCATACCGTTGCCCTTGCCGGTACACAATTATATAAGGAGAGAGAAGTTGCGGTTTGGGAAGATAAAGAACAGCAGGAACAGCGTTTTGTTACGGATTATATTCTTACCGAACTTAAAGAGTATGTAAGCAACATTAACACTACCGAGCCGTATACTTTTAGGGCCGGCAACATTGTACATATAAAGACCGATATTTCTGCCGAGTTAAAGAGTGCAGATAGTTTACAGTCGGTAATAAACACTTTACACCCAACACCAGCCGTTTGCGGACTCCCTAAAAAAGAGGCGCAGCAGTATTTATTAGAGCACGAAGGGTATAACAGGGAGTATTATTCGGGATTCCTCGGAGAAATCAACCATGATTTTAATACGGGTCAAACCGCAACCGACCTTTTTGTAAACCTGCGTTGCATGAAGGTAGGGCATCAGCAGGCCCATTTATATATAGGGTGTGGCATTACTAAAGACAGTAACCCCGAAAAAGAATTTTTTGAAACGGTAAACAAGAGCATGACGATGAGGAAGGTGTTATAATAATGTGCCAGATCTGCAACTTTGCAACTTTGTTACTTTGCCACTTTGCAACTCCTTCTTATAAAATCTTCGTAACTTTGCAGCTTTAAACTTTGCAACTAAATAATGAAATTAGATATACTTGTTTTTGGCGCACACCCCGATGATATAGAACTGAGCTGTGGCGCTACAATAGCCAAAGAAATTTCTCTTGGTAAAAAAGTAGGAATTGTAGATTTAACCCGAGGCGAGCTTGGTACCCGCGGATCGGCAGAAATTAGAGACCGCGAAGCTGCCGATGCTGCTAAAATACTTGGTGTTAGCGTAAGAGAAAACCTTAGCTTTAGAGATGGCTTTTTTATTAATGATGAAGCACACCAGCTTGAGGTTATAAAAATGATACGCAAATACCAACCCGAAATTGTAATTGCCAACGCTGTTGATGACAGGCATATAGACCATGCAAAAGGCAGTAAATTAGTGTCAGATGCTTCGTTCCTTTCAGGGCTTCGCAAAATAGTAACCACTGTAGATGGCGTTAGCCAGCAGGCCTGGAGGCCAAAACTGGTGTATCATTACATACAGTGGAAAAACCTGGAGCCCGATTTTGTGGTAGATGTTACCGGTTTTATAGATGTAAAAGTGGCATCGTTAATGGCGTATAAGTCGCAATTTTACGACCCAAACAGTACCGAGCCGGTTACACCAATTGCCACAAAAAACTTTAAAGACAGCATACTTTACCGTGCCGCCGACCTTGGCAGGCTTATAAATACCGAATATGCCGAAGGTTTTACAGTAGAGAGGCATTTGGCAGTGAACAGTTTAGCAGATTTGATATAAAAAAGTGTAAATTTTATTTGCAAAAACCGTAAAACAGTTATAGATTTGCACTCGCAAAATAAATGGTGATTGTAGCTCAGTTGGTTAGAGCGTCGGATTGTGGTTCCGAAGGTCGGGGGTTCGAGACCCCTCATTCACCCTGATTTATGAGTCCTTTGATTAATTTCAAAGGACTTTTTTTTGTTTAAGCGTATTTTAAGAAAACCTTTGTTAAATTAGTCTGTAAAAATTGTAAATTAGCTTTATAATAAAATGTAATTAATTAATAGTAATAATGATGCCTGTGGATTATTCTGTTTTAGAAAAAGATTTTGATTGCGCCTGCGATGACGTAATAAAAGACCTTACTGGTAAATACAAGTCTACCTACCAAGCGGGCGGTGCCGATATGCTTAATGCCTTTTTTGATTTAATTAAAACAGAATTTGATAACGCTGCGCAATTATTTATTACCAACAACAAACTAAGTAATGATGCAGAAGGGCTTAGGCTTATAACTGCTATTGCTAAAAAGCACGCTAAGAAGTGTATAGACTTTTACGGTCAGGTAAGGTAAGGGTGGTATGCTTAAAATAGAACGAAAAATTTTACTAATTTTAAGTTAAATTTTATAACTTTTGTAAGGCAGCAATTTGTTTATTTTGTCCTCCAAATTAAAATACATAGAATAATGGATTTCAATTATAAGGAGTTAGAACACCAGTTAGAACGCGCCTGCACAGATTTGCACAAAGATTTTCATAAAAAATACCATAGCGAGGTGTATTTATCGGCTGGAGGTTCTAAGCTTGAAACATTTATAAACGACCTGCAAAAAGAATTCGAAAATACTGCTGTAAACTTTCTCTCAAAACACAACCTCGAAAAAGATACCGAAGCCAAACGTAGGGTATTTAATATTACAAAACTCTATGCAAAAAAGTGTATAGAAGATTTTAGTAAAATATAACGTACTCTATATAGAATATAGCAAGGCCGGATTATTCCGGCCTTTGCTGTTTTAATACCTCAGGCTATCCATTAATTAGCACTCCTTATATATAAGATTAGGCATTACGATATCCATACAGTACCCGTTCTCGGCTCTCCTTTCCCTTGGAGAGGGGTTAGGGGTGAGGTCTTCTCGTTTATATGAGAGTTATTCACACTGTACCCGTTCCTGGCTCCCCTCTCCTTTGCTGCGCCAGTTCGCTGCGCTCGTGTGGAGAGGGGTTGGGGGAGAGGACTTCTTATATATAAGAGTAAATCTTTGCGCAACTTTGTGTCTTCTTTGAGAATCTTTGCGAAATAGCCTTTACTTATATTACCAAATCGACAAAACTGCCCCAATCTAACCTCTGAAACCCTTAAAACCCCACCCAGATCCACCTCCCAACAAAAAATAACAAAAAACTTTCGTATTCAAGCTTCACATTAACAAAGAGTTAAGAAAAACATTTAAAAAAGGTTTAGATAAAGCTTTGAAAAGCGAAAAGAAGTGGTACTTTTGCACCCGCATTAGAGAGCAAGTTCTTACACAAACTGAAAACGCAAACAAGGCATTAACCGATAGCAATAAAGGTTAAAAAAAAAGTAAAATAAAGCTTGGATGATAAAGGGAAAAGATAGTATCTTTGCCCTCCCTAACCGAAAGGAAAGGTGCTCATTGTAAAGCTGAAATACCAAGCCTGGCTTACCGCACCGAGAGGGACGGGTTCAAAAAAAAGGTTAAATTTTTTTTTGAAAAAGCTTGCGGG
>NZ_KE383909.1:543177-1376805 GCF_000422725.1 Flavobacterium subsaxonicum WB 4.1-42 = DSM 21790 | reverse complement strand
AATCGAAAAATCTGCCAACATCCGGCCTAAGGTAACAACCAGTTCATCTTTTGCCACATCTACGCCTAATACTTGTTTTACTGCCTCCATTACTAATATTTATAGTTATAAAAGTGATGAATCTCCCTTCGTCTTTTCTCCTGGCTGGATATTCTGGATAACAGGTTTGCCTGTTTCCTTACATTCTGTTCAGACTCTAAAAGATAATAAAAGAATGAGGCGATATCTTCGGATCAATATACTTCAATGAGTTATTTCTGAGAGAAACGGCTCTCATTCTTTTTCACTTTAATTTATACAAATCTAATTTGATTTATTAGCACTGCAAACATAGGAGGAGAGGGGCAGCTACACTTTGCTATCCAAACTTTACCCGTTCTCGGACTCCTCTCTTTCGGAGAGTTTTTGGAGAGGACTATAGGTTTAGAGAAGACCATCAGTGTATTTCAAATATGAAAAATAAGTCTATCTCAATATTCTAAACTGTACCCGTTTTCGGCTCCCCTCTCCTTCGGAGAGGGGTTGGGGGAGAGGACTATGGGTTTGAGAGAGGACTATGAATTTTGAGGAGAGGCCTGTAATATTTTAGGAAGAGAGGGGCTTACGCCAGAATGCTAAACTGTACCCGTTTTTGGCTCCCCTCTTTTTCGGAGAGGGGTTGGGGCGGAGATTGTAGGGAAAAAGCAGGAAGTATAAGCAGAAAATCAAAACCAGAAACGGCTATAAATGCGCTTAGCACCTTGTTACAGGTGCTAAACTTATGCGGAATGCTATGTAAGCAAATTATACAAATAAAGGATATTCTTCCTCATCGTACATGTCGTGTTCCATTTCTTCATTAAGCTCGTCTTCGGTCATGTAACCAAAGAATTTTACAAGCCCAAATCCGGCAAGTGCTGCAAGGAAAAATTTAAGCAGTTTCATATCGTGAATGTTTTCTGGGTTAATTACTTTTTTCATGCTCATTCTTGTAATATTGTTATTATTACGAGTTGAAATTAGCAATAATATGTTTACGGATTAATTTCTTTAATAAAATTTTAATACTAAACACGGTAATTTGCAGCGAAAAGGAACTTTCGTGTAACAAAAATTTTATCGGCCCCAGCCGTAATTCAAAATTGGGGAAAATGTGGCACCGCGAGGTTACTTAAGGTAGTTAACCATGGTAATTTTATCTACGGGAGCATCTTCATTAAAAAAGTCTTTAATAAAGCCGCAGGTCTCAAATCCGCATTTTTCGTACAGCTTTATTCCCGCAGCGTTGTTGCTATACACTTCCAGCCATATAATATGCAACTGGCTTTTAGTGGTAGCCCAATTTAATGCGCTTTTAAGCAAAAAGCTGCCCACTTTGCGGTTTTGCCAGGCATAGGCAATGCCCATGCCCAACATAGCCGTGTGGTACATTTTTTTACGGTGGCTGCCCGTAAGGTCCAGGTTGCCTATAAGGTTGTTGCCATGCTCTGCCACCAGGAGAAGGCTGTTCCCTTCGGCAATGTATTTTTCTATAAGCTCTTTTTCCTGCTGTATGCCATTTTTATATTCGTACTCATAAAGCGGTATGCTGCGGGTATCTTTTATATAGCTTTTTTTAAGCTCTAAAAGTTGCAGCGCATCATTAGGCACGGCATGCCGAATGATAACCTCCTTACCGTCTTTGGTAAAATATAGGGCAGGGGTTTGCATCAGGCAGGCAATTTAAATTCAGGGTTGTAAATAAGGCCAATAACATTGCCCCAAAGGTCTTTTACAGATGCTACCATAAGCTCGCCACCCACATTTTGCGGAGCCTCGTGCTCCGTTGCGCCAAGGCTTATAAAATGGTTGTATGCAGCCTTAATATCTTCCACGCCCCAGTAGGTAACGGTATTGTCTCCGGTAACGGCCTCATCGGGCTGCAGGCCAAGCTCGTACCCGCCAATGTTGAAGCCTACGTAAAAAGGCTCGTCAAAATAAGGTTGCGTTTTAAAGGCATCGGCATACCATGCTTTAGCTTTATCGATATCGCTAACTTTGTAAGTAACAGTTCGTAGTCCAAGTATTGTAGTGTTCATTGCGTTTAAATTTAATGGTACTGTAAAGTTAAATTAATAAATTTGATATTGGATAAACCCAAATTGTATTGCATTAAAAAAGATTAAATTTTATATTTACCCTCATTATATATATTCAAATGATATAAAGCATGATGCAGTGGATACCGAAATTATATAAATACCGTCATATTTCTTTCGATTTGTGGCTTACCCTCATTAAATCGCACCCCGAATTTAAAGTTTACCGAAACCTTTTATTTAAAGAATATTTCCAGATTAGCAAACCTATAGAAGAGGTTGCCGCCGTTATCCGGAAATTCGATATACTAACCAACAGCATTAACGAAAAAGTAGGCCGTAATTTTGACACCTTCGAAATTTACTACCTTATATTAGATGCACTTGCTGTAGATATAGAAACGGTAAGCAGGCAACAGTTAGAAGACTTCTACACCCAGACCCACAACCTTTTAATGCAGTACAAGCCGGTTTTGTTACAAGATGATATTCCGCAGGCCTTGCAGCAGCTAAAGGGCGAAGGTAAAACCATGAACATACTTAGCAACACCGCTTTTATTAAGGGCAGTTCTCTTAAGCTTGTTCTTGCGCACTATGGACTGGATGAGGTTTTTAATTTCCAGGTATATTCAGATGAGGTGGGGTATTCCAAACCATCCAACGGAATTTACCAGTGCACGTATAACAAAATAACCGCCATAGGCAACATAGCTAAAAACGAGGTAGTGCATGTTGGCGACAACATTGTAAGCGATTACAACGGTGCCCTTGCTTTTGGTTTTGATGCCCACTTAATTATTAACTCTCCCGTAAATGAACCTAACTTACAGCCTGCATAAAATTACCGACAAGAATAACTGCCCTTTCTCTGAAGCAGAATACAGCAAGTTTAAATTTGGCGATGATGCGCTTGCCGAAAAATTTGCCAACGAGCTGTTTGAGGGCTTTATACAAAAGCACGAGGCGCTGATTTTAGCGCACGACGAAATTGTTATATTGCCAAGTCCGTACCTTGCCATACCCACGGCCTCTAACTATTTGAGCTTTCATTTTAAGGCCCGGATGAACGAGTTTTTGTACACCCACAACAAAAAGGCGTTGGCCGAATCTAAAATATACCGTAACCAAACCTATACTACAGATTATGGCAACCTTGATTTTAACGACCGTGTTAAGCTTATTGCCAACGATACCTACTATATAGACAGCAATTACATAAGCAACAAGCTGTGCCTGTTTATGGACGATATTAAAATTACCGGCAGCCACGAGCATATCGTAAAAAAAATACTCGATCAGCATGGGGTGCAGGGCCAGTTTGTTTTTATTTATTTTGCCGAACTTATAAATAAAGACATACACCCCAACATAGAAAATTATTATAACTACTTTTATGTTAAGGATGTAGAGAGCCTTAGCCACATTATTAACGGTGCCTCTTTTGTGTTTAACACCCGCACCGTAAAATATATTTTAAAATTAGACCACCAGGATCTTGTAACACTTTTGGCACAAGTAGCGACTAATAGGCAACAAGAGCTTTTTAGGCTTGCCGTAAGCAACAATTATCATACGATAAACGACTACAGAGATAACCTGGAGTATATAAATAAAAGTTTAACCAATATAAAAACAAATAATTATGGCTATCAATTTACAGAAGGGTCAGCGCGAAACGCTTAATGCGCCAAAATTTACAATTGGCCTTGGTTGGGATGTTAATGCATCTTCAACAGGATCTGCGTTCGACCTTGATGCATCGGTATTTATTATGGGAGAGAATAAAAAACTCCTTGCCGATGAATTTTTTGTATTCTATAATAACACCAAATCGCCCGATGAAGCTGTAGAGCACACCGGCGATAACCTTACCGGAGATGGCGATGGCGATGACGAGCAAATACACGTAGACCTAAGCAAAATAGACCCAAGGGTTACAGAGCTTTGCATTGTGGTAACCATACACGATGCCGATGCCCGCAAGCAAAACTTTGGCCAGGTGCGTAACTCTTTTGTGCGCATTATAGATGCCGCCAACAACAGCGAGCTTGTAAAATACGAGCTTGAAGAAGACTTTAGTATAGAAACCGCCGTAGAGTTTGGCAGGATCTATAAAAGAAACAACGAGTGGAAATTTGAAGCCGTGGGCGCAGGCCAACGCGGTGGTTTACAAGAATATTTAAACAAATACAACTAACATCATGGCAATTAATTTACAAAAAGGGCAGCGCATAAGCCTTGAAAAAAGCAGCGGAGCCAAATTATTAAATATTTGCGTAGGTGTTAACTGGGGCGCTATAGAGAAAAAAGGCTTTTTTGGTACCAAAAAAGAACCGGTAGACCTTGATGCCAGCTGTGCCATTTACGACGAGAACAAGACCAATATAGACACGGTAAGCTTTCGCCAGCTAAAGAGTAATGACCAGGCCATCCGCCACAGCGGAGACGACCTTACGGGCGACCTTAACGGAGATGACGGACTGGATAACGAGGTTATTACCGTAGATTTTTCTAAGCTTAACCCTAAAACCAACTACGTAGCGTTTTTTATAAACAGCTTCCGTGGCCAGGATTTTAAAGATATTCCGTTTGCATCGATAAGAATTTACGAAGGCACGCCAACCCGCGTAACCGAGGTGTTTGCCAAATACGACATTGCTAACGAAAAGGCTTTTGAAGGCGCAGTATCTATGGTGCTTGGCGTATTTTACAAAAAAAATGGCGAGTGGAAATTTAACGCCATCGGCAACCCAACAACCGACAGGAAACTGGAGGAGACTATCAAAACAATTCAGCAAAACTTCCTATAGGCATTATTATGGAAAACAATATCAACCCCGTAACTCCCACCCCGGGCGTAACGCTTGCCCCTATAGATAAAGAGGGCAATGTAAACCTGGCCAATATAACCGAGGCAGATGCCGTACAGTACCAGTCGATATCCAATCAGTTATCTGAAACCGATGTTAACTCGATACTTAACTTTGGTGCCGAGATACAAAACAACATTGCCAAGCAGAGCGATACGTTTCTTACCAATGTAAGAACGCAGCAGGGTGGCGATGTGGGCAACCTTATAAACGAGCTTTTAGGCGAGCTTAACTACATAGATGTAGACGAACTTAACAAAAACGCTTTCCAAAGATTCCTTTCGGGCATACCGTTGCTTAACAAACTGGTGGTAGATGTGCAGAAACTTTTTCAGAAGTACGATAAGATTACGGCTAATGTAGACAGGATAAGCAATAAGGTAAAGGCCGGAATGATTAATTCGGTTAAAGACAACACGGCGCTACAAACCATGTTTGATAGCAACGTAGGCCTTATTAAAGAGCTTGAAAAATACATTATAGCGGGCCAGCTTAAGTTTAAAGAACTTAGCGAAGAGCTTGCCGTTATGGAGGGCAACCCTGCCAACTACCAGGATTACCAGATATCTGACAAAAGAAATTTTGTTACCCGCCTGGATAAAAGGCTGGCCGATATGAAGATAGTCCGTTTTATATTGCTGCAATCTTTAGCGCAAATAAGGGTGGTGCAAAACAACAACACCTCTATTGCCGAGAAAGCGCAGACTATACTAACCACTACCATGCCGGTCTGGAAAAACCAGCTAACGCTTGCCGTGGCACTGCAAAGGCAAAAACAGCATATCGAAGTTCAGAAAAAGGTAAGCGAAACCACCAATACCATCCTTCAGAAAAATGCCGAAATGCTGAAGCAAAACAGTATAGAGGTAGCAAAAGAGAACGAAAAAACGGTGGTGTCTTTAGATACGCTAAGAACAACCACAAGGTCGCTTATAGATACACTTAGCGAGGTTAAACAAATACACGAGCAGGGCGCACAAAGCAGGCGCGAGCTCGATGCCGGTTTACAAAGCCTTGAAGCCGAGCTTAAAAAAGGCGTAATTAGTTAAGGGAGGCAAACAATAAATGCTGGAAGAAGAAGAAATACATGCCCAGGTTATAGGGGATAGCGAGAAGAAATTACTGGTGGTAAAAATGTTGTCTAACTTTTTTAACCATAAAGACCTCTTTGCCGTATTTGTTCGTACCAAGGTTATCCATAATTTGTTTGCATCTAACAAAACGTTAGATGTTAACAAGCTGGAGCTGTTTCATGTACAATACACCAGCAGCCTTATCGATTTGTTTCAAAAGCTTAAAAAAGCCAAAGAGCAGCAGTACCTTTTAATTTCAGATGAGATCTATATTAACGATGATCTTATCAAAAAACTGGAAAAAGAAACCGAAGGCCGCAACTTTACATCGGCCGCGCGCAGGCAGGCACAGGAGGTGTCGGCTAAGTTAAAAGAGCTGTACAACCTGCTGTCCGATAACAGGGCGGGGATTATAAGCTGGGGAGACATCCTGGCGTTCTCCACCCAGATGGGGCAGGAGTTTTACCGCGAAATAGGCACGCAGCAGTTTGCCACGCTAACACAGGGCACCGATAAAAAGGTGTACGCGGGCAGCAATGCCGTTATAGAGCGTAAATTGCTTGGCAGGCTTAACATATTAAATTTCAGGATAAAGTTTGCCTGTGGGCTTTGCTGCGATAAACAGTATGCCGAGGTGTACGAGTTTGTAGACAGCAACGACCGTTTTGTGTTTGTAAACAATCAAAAGGCGTTTTACCTGTTAGATGATGAGGCTGCCAAAACCATCGACCTGTCTAAAAACCAGTCGAACAAAGGCGGCATAATACTGGATATGAAGTTAAAGAACGAGCAACTTAAAGAAAAACTGGCTACCATAAAAACATCAATGCCCAATGATGTGCTTAGCGTACTGGCTGCCTACCTTGATAAAATATCGGGGGTAGATTTTTTAGAAGAGCTGCAAAATGTAGACGAACAAACCAACATTTTAAGGGCAATGTTAAACATAAACATCAATTCAAAATAAACAATGGCAATAAATTTAGAAAAAGGTCAGAGGCAAAGCATAGCCGCGCCAAAATTTACGGTAGGCTTAGGTTGGGATACTAACGCAAGCAATACCGGCGAGGCGTTCGACCTTGATGCATCGGTATTTGTATTAGGTGCCAACGGTAAACTGGTTAGCGATAGCCACTTTATTTTTTATAACAACCTTAGCACGCCCGATGGTGCTGTTACCCACAGTGGCGACAGCCTTACCGGCGAAGGTGACGGCGATGATGAAAAGATTGTAATAGACCTGTCTAAAATTAGCAGCGATGTAGCCGAGATTACTTTTGTGGCTACCATACACCAGGCGGCAGAAAGAAGGCAGAACTTTGGGCAGATTCGCAATTCGTTCATCCGTATTGTAGATGGTGCCAACAATACCGAGTTGGTTAAGTATGAGTTGGACGAAGATTTTTCGATAGAAACTGCTGTAGAGTTTGGCAGGCTGTACAAACGAAACAATGAGTGGAAATTTGAGGCAGTAGGCTCCGGATTAAAAGGCGGGCTTCAGGATTTTTTAAATAAGTATAATTAGTACTAACAACAGCAATCAATTATGGCAATTAACTTAACCAAAGGCCAAAAAATAGACCTTAAAAAATCATCGGGCGAAAGCCTTACCAATTTTTGCGTGGGTGTTAACTGGGGCGCTATAGAAACTAAAAGCGGCTTTTTAGGGCTTAGCAAAAAAGTGCAAAGCATCGACCTGGATCTTAGCTGTATATTGGTAAACGACCAGGACAAAATAACCGATCATTTATACTCGCCGCTGTACCGCGAAGAAGTGCTTAAGCAATTCGGCCTCCAGAAAGGCAAGCTGCTAACTACAGATGGCGCTATGAAACATACCGGAGACGACCTTGCCGGAGATACCGGTGGCGATGATGGCCTGGATAACGAAATTATTACGGTAGACCTTGCACGCATAAATGCTAACGTTACACAGATATTTTTCTTTTTAAACAATGCCGGTAAAGAAGATTTTTCTCAGATACCGTATTCTAAAATTAGAATGTACGAGGGTACGCCTACAAAGGTGGTATCAGAATTTGCATCGTATAATGTTTCTGCCGAAGGGCAATACGCCGGCAAACGCTCTATAATAATGGGCAAACTGTACAAAAGGGATGGCGAATGGAAATTTAGTGCCATTGGCGACCCTACCGAAGATACTTTTTTAGGCCAGACAGTGCAGCGCATTGTAAAATCGTATCTTTAAAAATTAATTAGCTTACCAATAAACAACGCAAATTAATAATCAATAAAAAAATATAAGTGGATAATAACTTAATAAGTCATCCTGGTTTAATAGGCATTTTTGCCATAGTGGTACTAATAATGCTGCTTTTAGACCTTGGCGTTTTTAACAAAGGCAGCCATGTGGTTACCAATAAAGAGGCCATAACGTGGTCGCTTGTATGGATAAGCCTTTCTATGGCCTTTAGCGGCGTGGTGTACTACTATGCCGGGGTAGAAAAATTCTCCCAGTTCCAGAGTGCCTACTGGATAGAAAAAGCCCTCTCTGTAGATAACCTTTTTGTGTTTATACTGGTGTTTGGGTTTTTTAACGTACCTAAAGAAAACCACCATAAAGTGCTGTTTTGGGGTATTATAGGGGCACTGGTGCTTAGGGCGGTATTTATATTTAGTGGGGTAGGGCTTATTAAGCTTACCTACCTACCGGAGTTTGAAGCCTTTGGTTACAACCTTAAAGTAAATGTTATACTTACCCTGTTTGGTATCTTTCTTATTTATGCGGGTATTAAATCGGCTTTTGCCGAAGACGACGACGATGAGAATAAAGACTTTAATAAAAGTCCGGGTGCAAGGGTAGTGCACAAGTTTTTTAACGTAAGCAAAAACTACGACAACGATAAATTTTTTACCATAGAGAATGGTAAAAAACTGGCAACACCATTGCTTGTAGTAGTAGGTGTTATAGAATTTACAGACCTTTTATTCGCGGTAGATTCAATCCCGGCTATCTTCGCCATAGCGCCAGATGATCCGTTTATACTGTATACCTCAAACATTTTTGCCATATTGGGTTTAAGGGCATTGTACTTTTTACTGGCCAACTTTATACACCTGTTCAGCAAGCTAAAATACGGTCTGGCAATTATCCTGTCTTTTATAGGTGTAAAAATGGTTATATCGCCAATTTACCACATAGAGTCTATTACCTCGTTAATAGTGGTGGGCGCTGTATTGGTACTATCGGTACTGGCATCGGTGGTATTTCCTGAAAAGGAAGAAGCCTAAGCAATAAATAAAGCCACATTTATTATATTTGTGGCTTTCTTATATAAAACAAATCGAACCTATGAAATTATTAGAAGGAAAAACGGCAATAATTACCGGCGCAAGCAGGGGTATTGGCCGTGGTATAGCCTTAGTGTTTGCCCAGCAGGGTGCTAATGTTGCGTTTACTTACAGCGCATCGGCAGAGGCTGCCAAAGCCTTAGAAGAAGAACTTACTGCTTATGGTGTTACCGCAAAAGGTTACCAGAGCAACGCCGCCGATTTTAACGAGGCGCAAAAACTTGCAGATGATGTACTGGCCACTTTTGGGTCTATAGATATTTTAATAAACAACGCAGGTATTACTAAAGACAACCTGCTAATGCGCATCTCTGAGGCTGATTTTGATACCGTTATAGAGGTTAACCTTAAGTCGGTTTTTAACATGACAAAGGCAGTACAAAAAACAATGCTTAAGCAGCGCAAAGGCTCTATTATAAACATGAGCTCTGTAGTGGGTGTTAAAGGTAATGCAGGCCAGAGTAACTATGCGGCTTCTAAAGCAGGTATGATTGGTTTTACAAAATCTATAGCACTGGAGTTGGGTTCGCGTAACATTCGATGCAACGCTATTGCACCGGGCTTTATCGAAACCGAAATGACCGGCAAACTATCTGAAGAGGTGGTTAAAGGCTGGAGAGAGAACATTCCGTTAAAAAGAGGCGGTTCTCCGGAGGATGTTGCCAATGCATGCGTATTTTTAGCGTCAGATATGTCGGCTTACATTACAGGCCAGACCCTTAATGTAGACGGCGGAATGCTTACATAATATTATTAATTTTTTTGGAATAACAATTAGCTAATGACTGCATCTACGGTTTTATTATTACTATTATCTGCAATTGCAGCATTGGCATTGTCGTTTTACCAATATCTTTTTAAAGCCAAAAAGAAGAGCAAAGTGTTCTTCTTTTTGGCCTTTTTGCGTTTTGTTACCTTGTTTTCCATCTTTATACTGCTTATAAACCCAATTGTAACCCGCAAAGACCTCGAAACCGTTAAAACGCCACTACCCATACTGGTAGATAACTCTTTATCTATAAAAGAACTGGGGCAGGATAGTATAGCTAAAATTATCGAGGCAAAAATTGCAGGTAATTCGGCTTTGAAAGATAAGTACGATGTGCAGACGTATACTTTTTCGGATGGTTTTGAAGCCGGCAAAGTCCCTGATTTTACAGGCAGGCAAACGCACATAGACCAGGCGGCCCAAAACTTAAAACAGCTTTACAGAAACACCAATTACCCCGTGGTAATATTAACCGATGGTAACCAGACCATTGGCAACGATTACGTTTACAGCTTTCAGGAAAACACGGCCGTTTACCCGGTTGTGCTGGGCGATACCACATCGGTACTCGACCTAAAGGTAAACCAGGTTAATGTAAATAAGTACGCTTTCCTTAAAAATAAATTTCCCGTTGAGGTGTTTTTACAATACAGCGGCAACAAAAGTGTAAATGCCGTATTTAGCGTTATGCAGGGCAATGCTGTACTGTACAAGCAAAATGTAGCCTTTAGCAAAGACAAAAAAGCACAGTCGGTTTCGTTATTGTTAGATGCTGCCAAAGTAGGCGTGCAAACGTATAAGGCAGTGCTATCATCATCAGAACCCGAAAAAAACAAATACAACAACATTAAGAATTTTGCAGTTGAGGTTATCGACCAACGCAGCGAAGTAGCCATAGTTTCGGCCATAACCCACCCCGATCTTGGTGCATTAAAACGTGCCATAGAAACCAACCAGCAGCGCAAGGTTACCATACTTAAGCCGTCTGAAGTTAAATCGTTACAGGATTATAACGTGCTTATTTTGTACCAGCCCGATGCATCGTTTAAAATGCTGTTGGAGCAAAATAAAAATGCCGGCCTAAACACGTTTATTATTACCGGCCTTAATACCGATTTTAACCTGCTTAACCAATACCAAAGCAGTATCGATTTTAAAATGACATCGCAAAGCGAAGACTACCTGGCCGATTTTAACAGCCAGTTTAACCTTTTTGCACCGCAGGATATTGGATTTAGCCAGTTTCCGCCGCTTACGCACCCGTTTGGCACCATTACTGTAAAGGGCAGTGTAAACACGCTTTTGCAGTCGCGCATACGCAATGTGCAAACCGGCAGCCCGCTTATGGTATTTTCTGAAACCGGCCCGGCGCGCAGTGCCTACCTTTTTGGCGAGAACATCTGGAAGTGGAGGGTAGAGAGCCATCTTAACACCAAATCATTTGAGCAATTTGATGTATTTATAGATAAGACCATACAGTTTTTGGCGTCTAACTCCAAACGAAAATCGTTGGTGGTAAACCACGAGAGTTTTTATAACTCGGGCGAGGTAATAGGTATTACCGCCCAGTATTTTAATAAAAATTATGAGTTTGATGAAAATGCCAGGCTAACCATTCAGCTAAAAAATAAAAAGAACAACACCACAAAAACCTTCGACTTTTTAAAGGGCAATGCCGAGTATAAAGTTAACCTGGATGGCCTTGCCGCAGGGCAATACAGCTTTACGGTTAAAGAGAGTACATCGGGCACCAGCTACGCCGGCTCTTTTGAGGTACTGGATTTTGAAATTGAAAAACAATTTGTAAACCCCGATCTTGCACGTTTGCAGCAAACAGCCGCCAACACTAACGGTGCGGTGTACTATTCTAACACAGCCGATAAGCTGATTAAATTTTTATCGGAAAACGAAAACTACAAAGCGCTGCAAAAAGAGATCACTAAAAAATCGCCGCTAATCGACTGGATGTGGCTGTTGGTTATAGTAGCTATTACATTAAGTGCCGAATGGTTTATACGCAAGTATAACGGCCTGTTATAATATTAAACTATTTATA
The DNA here is from genome assembly GCF_000422725.1 of Flavobacterium subsaxonicum WB 4.1-42 = DSM 21790. Taxonomy (GTDB): domain Bacteria; phylum Bacteroidota; class Bacteroidia; order Flavobacteriales; family Flavobacteriaceae; genus Flavobacterium; species Flavobacterium subsaxonicum. The sequence goes on along the minus strand of NZ_KE383909.1, from coordinate 1,364,668 downwards.
AAGTCTGCCGCCAATTGTAAGATAATTTTTAATTTTGTTATAAACCAAAACTTAAAAATTATGAAACAGATTGTAATGGGCTGTGCTGCCTTTTTTATAGTAATGCTTACAAGTTCGTGCAATTGCACAAAATCGGCCGCAGATAGCGCTACAATAACCGGAACGGAGTGGCAATTGGCTTCTATCAACGGTAAAAGCCCCGCGGCTGCGGATTATAACAACGGGCTGCCTACCATAAATTTTACTACAGATAATAAAGTTAACGGCAAAGGTGGCTGCAACAGCTATGGCGGCACCTACAGCATTAACGATAAAGGAGGGCTTGCCATTAGCCAGATGATGTCTACCAAGATGTTTTGCCCCGGCGAAGGCGAGAACACGTATATGGCCGCACTGCAAACTGTAAATATGGCTAAGGGAGATAAAGAGAAGCTTACGCTTTTAAACAATGATAATGAAGTACTGGTGTTTACCCCTAAAAAGTAAACCAAGTGTATATAACAACAAAAAGGAGCGAATGGCTCCTTTTTTTATGCTTTGTATTTTATAATTCGGTCTGCTCTACAGGTAGTAACAATTGAACCTGGTCTTTAAGGCGCTCAATAAGCAGGTTCATCATGCGCTTGTTTAGGTTAGACGAGTTTGATGTGTATTCCCTGAACTCCTCTACAGTAAACAGCGCTATAACCATCCCTTTTAGGGCATTTCTGAACTTTATATCCTTATGGATGGTGTTCTCTATGTAGTGCAACTTTTTTTCTGTAGAGAGCGTGTAAAACTGGTTCTTTTGCTTGTTGGCATAATTTAAAAAGGCTTCTATAAAAAGATCGTTTTGCAACTTTAATACCGGCCGTAATGTTTTGTTCTGAAACTTTTCTTCGGGTCCGGATTGCTGGTGGATATCGCCAATGGCTTCACCTCTAAGGGCAAGTATGCCCGTATCACGTTCGTTCATTGTTTTCTTTTAAAGATAAAAAAAAACCTCTGCAAAAGCAGAGGTTTCTTCAAATATATTTTAAGGTATCTTTTTACTATTTAAGTATAAAGGTAACTCTTCTTACAGTCTGACGTGCATACTGAGATTCTTTGTTTACAGATGTATCTTCACCGTTACCAACAATGTTTAACCTGCCTGCGTCTATACCGGCGTCAACAAGTATTTTCTTAACATTTTCGGCCCTTCTTTGAGATAGTCCTCTGTTGTATTCAGTATCTCCAATCTCATCAGCGTAACCAATAACATCAGCAGAAGCAGAAGTATTTTCTTTTAGGTACTTGATAAGGAAATTAATACCACCTACAGATTGTGCATTAGGCTGCTCTTTATTAAAGTCGAAGTATACGTTTACGTATCCACCGTTAATTAACGAAGCCATATCAGCATTCATAGCTTGTTTCATCTCTGTTGTTTTTTGCTCAACATAAGACTCCATCTCGTCTGGAATACCGTTATTGTTAGTATCTATGCTTCTACCTTTGCTGTCAACTTTTACACCTGCAACAGAGTTTGGCTCAGCATCAAGATAATCTGGCACACCATCTTTATCGGTGTCGTTCATCATAGTTTCAAGCTCTTCTATACGGCTTTCAGCTTCTTCAATAGCATCCGGTTTCTCGTCAACATACCAGTCAGCATGCGGTTGGCCTTTTTGTCCAAGATAGATAGCTAAACCAAGTGTAGCGTGGTAAAGAGAGCTGTCAAAGCCCTGCTTGCCCATTGCATCGTACTCAGCACCATCCCATGTTCTTTGTTGGCCAAAGTTATTTAGCATTGAGAAATCTGCCTGTACAGCACCAAAGTTGCCTATTTTGTATTGAGCTGTTAAGCCAAATACAATAGTACCCAGTACATCATCATCTAAATCGTAATCATCATTTTTAAGCATGGTAACACCACCGCCAACATGTCCTAAAACGTTAAAACTTTTTGTCCACGTTTCAAACTGCATAATGCGGCCTAAGTTAACAACGCCTTCAAGTGTACCACCATAAGCACTGGTTTCAAATTCAGGACCTAAGTCTTCTTTAAACTTATCGTAAAATCCAGTTAACTTTAAACCAAATTTGGTACTAAACATATACCTGAAGCCCAAATTTGCATCGAAAAGGTTAGTGGTTTTCATGTGGTAACCAGACGTCATTGGGTTTGCGGCTTTGGCAAAACCAAATCCTAACTCAATTGACGACTTTTTGAAATCATTGGCACCTGTGCCAGTGCTCTCTTCCGTTTCCTGCGCCCGCATACTTACACAAGTAAGGGACAGCATTAGTAGTGGGAGTACAACTTTCTTCATAAATAATTGTTTTGTTTATCAGTACTTTGAAATATTTGGTAAAAATAGTAAAATTATCCTAAGAAAATATTTGTTATTTTTACTATTAATTTAAGCAAAAGTAAAAAATGTTTTCTATTGTCAATCCTTTTAACACAACTTTTTTATCTGAACATCAGTATTTTACTGGGGTTCAGGTAATAAAAATCCTTCAAAACAGTGACCATACGGCACATACATGGGGGGCAAAAACTATAGCTGAGAGGCTAAATTTTATAAAAACTTTAATATTTTCTTTAACAAAATCACAACATTTGATGGCCAAAACCTGTACTTTAGAGATGGGTAAGCCTATAAAACAATCTGTTGCCGAGGTAGAAAAGTGCAAACTTTTGTGCGAATATTACTTAAAAAATGCAGAAGAATTTTTAAAAGACAGGCATATTGCAGCCGATGGCAGCGAGAGTTTTGTTACCCACGAGCCCCTTGGTGTTATACTTGGCGTTATGCCCTGGAATTTTCCGTACTGGCAGGTTTTCAGGTTTGCCATACCGGCAATTATAGCGGGCAATACGGTTGTGGTAAAGCACGCCAGCAACGTTGCGGGCAGTGCAATTTTGCTCGAAGAGCTGTTTAAAGATGCCGGATTTCCGGAGGGGGTGTACACCAACCTGCTAATTGCGGGCGACCAGGTTAAGGAGGTTATAGATAACCCAATTATCAAGGCGGTTTCGCTTACGGGGAGCGAAAAAGCGGGTACATCGGTAGCATCTGCGGCAGCGGCACAGGTTAAAAAGTCGGTTTTAGAGCTTGGTGGCAGCAATGCCCTGATTATTTGTGCCGATGCCGACCTTGAAACTGCCGTGCCTATTGCCATTACGGCGCGTTTCCAGAACACCGGGCAAAGCTGTATTGCTGCCAAGCGTTTTTTGGTGCACAGCAGTATTTTTGATGTGTTTATGGAGAAATTTATAAAGGGTGTGGCCGAATTAAAGTCGGGCGACCCGATGGATGAGGCTACGTATATTGGTCCGTTAGCGCGGGTAGACCTTGCCGAAGAGGTGGAGAAACAGGTGAATGATTCGGTGGCGATGGGTGCAAAAATTGCAATTGGCGGTAAGCGAAATAATGCGTTTTATGAGCCTACAGTGCTAACTAACGTTACTGCCGATATGCCTGTTTTTGCCGAAGAGGTGTTTGGCCCTGCCGTACCGGTTGTGCCTTTTGATACTTTAGAAGAAGCTGTAAAACTAAGCAATGCCACCGGTTTTGGTCTGGGGGTATCGGTTTTTACTACAGATGTTGATGCTATTAAGAGCAAGATATCACTGTTTCAGGAGGGTGCCGTGTTTATAAATGCAATGGTAAAATCTGACCCTGCGCTGCCTTTTGGCGGCATTAAACGCTCCGGCTTTGGTCGCGAACTCGCCGAAAACGGTATTAAAGAATTTGTGAATGTAAAAACGGTTTTTATAGCGTAGTATACAGTCGCAGTCGCAGTTTTCAGTCTCAGTTTGCGCACTTACTCAAATAAAAAATCCCCGGCATAAAGCTGGGGATTTGTATTTTAGATTATAATCTGTCAACTGTATACTGATCACTGTAAACTGCGACTGAATACTAATAAAGTTCCGGATATTCGTTCGGTTTTGCTTCGTGCATAATGCTGTATACTTTTTCGTAAATATCTTCGGCTGATGGTTTAGAAAAATAATCGCCATCGGTGCTGTAGGCCGGCCTGTGTTCTTTGGCGGTAAGCGTATCGGGCTTGCTGTCTAAATGCTTATAAGCGTCCTGTACATCAATTATTTGCTGTAAAATGTAGGCAGATGCCCCACCGGGTACATCTTCGTCTATAACAAGCAGCCTGTTGGTTTTGGCAACACTTTTTACAATGTCGTGGTTAAGGTCAAAAGGCTGTAAGCTTTGTATGTCAATAATTTCGGCATCAATGCCAACTTCTAACAATTCTTTAGCGGCCTGCTCTATAACGCGCAGGGTAGACCCGTATGATACCAGCGTAATATCTTTACCTGTTTTAATGGTTTCTACCACACCCACAGGGGTTTTAAATTCGCCAAGGTTGGTCGGCATTTTTTCTTTAAGCCTGTAGCCGTTAAGGCACTCTATAACCAGAGCAGGCTCATCGGCCTCCATAAGCATGTTGTAAAAACCGGCAGCTTTGGTCATGTTACGAGGCACAAGCACGTGTATACCTTTAAGCGCATTAATTATCATGCCCATAGGCGAACCCGAGTGCCATATACCCTCCAGCCTGTGGCCGCGGGTGCGTATTATTAGTGGGGCTTTTTGCCTGCCGGCCGTGCGGTAATGCAGGGTAGCAAGGTCGTCGCTCATTATTTGTAATGCATACAGCAGGTAGTCAAGGTACTGCACCTCGGCAATTGGGCGAAGGCCACGCATTGCCATTCCAATACCCTGGCCCAGGATAGTAGCCTCCCTAATACCGGCATCGCACACCCTGAAATCGCCAAATTTTTCCTGAAGCCCTTCCAGCCCCTGGTTAACATCGCCAATGCCACCGCAATCTTCGCCAAACACCATAGCCTGCGGGTATTTGGTAAACAGGGCATCAAAGTTATTGCGAATAACCATACGGCCATCGGCCTCTTCGGGTGTATCGGCATACTGCGGCTCTAAAGGGGCTACAGTAAATATATTTTTATCGGATTGCGAGTATAAATGCGAGCTGTATTTAGGCTGAATCTTATCAAAATACCCCGCTATCCATTCGGTAAGTTTGGTTTTACTATTTTCTTTAATAATAAGGCGTAATACCTTTCTGGCGGTAACTAAATTATCTTTACGGATGGGCTCTTTTATAGCGGCCAGCTCGTTGCTGTATTTGTCTATAAACACTTTATTGTCGCTTTGTGCGGCAATGGTATTTAAAATGGCAATAAGCTCTGTACGCTCTTGTTTAATAGGATCCTGGTAGGCCGACCATGCTGCTTTTTTAGCCTCAAGCACATCAACTTTTGCTTGTTTTTCTATGGCTGTAAGTTCGTCTTCGGCAGCAATATTATTTTCGAGCATCCATTTTTTCATCTGGGCAATACAGTCAAATTCGCCCTCCCACGAAAGGCGGTCGGCATTTTTGTAACGCTCGTGAGACCCCGATGTAGAGTGCCCCTGCGGCTGTGTTAGCTGGTACACGTGCATTAGTACTGGTACATGCTCTGTACGGGCAATGTGCGATGCTTTTTCGTAAGCCGAAACCAGCTCAGGATAATCCCAGCCTTTAACGGTTATAATTTCGTAGCCCTTAGCGTTTTCGTCGCGCTGAAAACCCTTTAATATTTCAGATATATTTTCTTTAGTGGTTTGGTGGCGTGCATGTACAGAGATGCCGTAATCGTCATCCCAAACATTTACAACCATAGGCACCTGTAGTACACCGGCAGCGTTTATGGTTTCGAAAAACAAACCTTCAGACGTACTGGCGTTGCCAATAGTACCCCAGGCTACCTCGTTACCGTTAACTGAAAAGTTATCGGGGTTAACACCCGGAACGTTTCGGTACACTTTAGAGGCCTGCGCTAAGCCTAAAAGGCGTGGCATTTGGCCTGCGGTAGGCGAAATATCGCTGCTTGAGTTTTTTTGCTGCGTAAGGTTTTTCCAGTTGCCGTTCTCGTCCAGGCTGTGGGTAGCAAAGTGCCCGCCCATTTGCCTTCCGGCCGACATTGGGTCGTCTTCTAAAGAAGCGTGCCCGTATAATCCTGCAAAAAATTGTTGTATAGTTAACTGGCCAATAGCCATCATAAACGTCTGGTCGCGGTAGTAGCCCGAACGGAAATCGCCGTTTTTAAAAGCCTTTGCCATAGCCAGCTGCGGTACCTCTTTACCGTCGCCAAAAATGCCAAACTTAGCCTTACCCGTTAGCACCTCGCGGCGGCCTAAAAGGCTGCACTCCCGGCTGGTAACGGCAATTTTATAATCGTTAAGCACTTGTGCCCTGAAATCTGTAAAAGAAAGCGATTGTTTTGTTTCTGTCTCGGTCATAAAACTTGTGTTGTGCGAATTACAAATTTAAGTAAAAGAACGACATATTGGAAATTATTGCCGAAAATTTGAATTGTATTTTTAGCAATAAAACAAAATCAATGCGTTACATAAATACATTTTGCGTAGCAATTGTGCTTTAAAAGTATATTTTGTATATTTTTTTGAACATAAAACCGCACTGCTGTTATATAATGCCAAATGCGCACCAGTATGTGATTTTTTTATGCGTGCACAATAAAGCCGGTTTTAAAACCACTTACGCGTAAACAGGTTTAGCAGCGTGTTGGGCTGCAATGTTACCACAAAACGTATGCGCTGGCTGTAGTTGCCAAGGCCGGGCTCGAACCCGTTGGTAGAATACATAGGAAAGTACAGCTCAAAATAATCGGTAACCAAATTAAGGCGTATACCACTATCATACACAAACTTAGTGCCGCTGTATTTGTTTTTAAACATACCGGCATCGCCATAAATTTCTATCCAGTTCCACACATTAAAACTGCCATTTACGGTGGTCATCCACTGGTTGGCAAACTGGTTTGTAAACCGTGATTTAAAACCACCCTCGGCCATAATAAACTGCTGGCTCATTAGGCCCTTATCTTCAGACCTACCGTAGTAATTGTAGTCGAACAAATAATCGGTTGGCCTGTCGAGTCCAAAACTAAAAAACTCCGAACTGGTGCTGCGGTACATAAAAGCACCTGCAAACACGCGCAGGTTTACCTGCCTGTTATCGTTAAACAGGCGGCGGAACTGCAACTCGCCCGATAGTTTGCCAAAGGCATTGGCTATCTGTACATCGGTATAAAAGTTATAGTGGCGGGTAATTTCTGAATCGAATTTGCTGTAGCGGGCGTTAAAAACCGAGTAGTTTTCGTTTTGCTGATCGGTTAGTACAAAGGCCGATTTTTCGCGGTTTACCGTTACCTGCCTTAGCATTATAAACTCTTTTTTATTTTTACGAAGATCGTCATCACGCATCCTGAACTGCACTGCCGGGGTAAACTTAAAGTAACGGGCATCGGGCGTGTAATGGTAGGTGGAGCCACTAAGTGTGTAGCGCACGTTAAAAAGGCCTTCTTCTCTAATATAATGGTTGTAAAGCAACGACATAGAGCCAATTAGTTCGCCGGTTTTGGTAGAATAGGTAGGGCTGGCCTCAAAGATAATGGGCTTTTCCAGCATCGATTTGTTATGGATGCGGAACCCCGGCGAAAAGCCATCGTAAATATTAAATATAAAGGCCGGCACATAAAATACTTGGTTGTATTTAGGGTTTTCAAGATCCTGGAAAAACGTGAATTTAAATGGCTTATCGTTAGGGAAAAACTTATTTAAGCGTTTCCAGTTATCGCGCTTGTTGTACTCCGGTATCAGGCTGTTGTAGTTAAGCACCAGCTTATCGGCATCGTTGCGGGGTATGGTCAGTGTGCTGTCGGCCTCAAAACCATCAAACCACTGCTTGTACACCACATTGCCTTTTTTTAGCCCATAAACAGCTACCGGCACCTTAGTGCCCGTAACATTTTTAAGCGTAACCTGTAGCGAGTCGTTATCTTTTTTAACGCGGCCCATTTTGTAATCTATCAAATCTCTGGTGCCCACAACGGTATCAAAAAACCAGTCGATATTTTTATCGGTCTTGCTTTTAATAATGGTTTCAAGATCGGCCCTGTCCGTTTTTTGTGCTGATGCATTAAGTGCGTAAAACTCCTTAAGCGATTGATTTACAACATCGCCACCCAAATAATCGTCCAGATAGCTAAAGCTTAGGCCCGCGCGGTATTTGCCGGCAATTTGCTGGTTAAATTTTATGAATGAGTTTTTAGGGTCGCCAATGGGCTGGTCGAGGTTTCGGCGCGCCATAAGCAGGTACAGGTAGTTGTACTGGTCGTTATAAGGTATATTAAACAGGTTATAGCCTTTTAAAATGCCAATTTGCCCAATTTGCCCCATCATTTTACTATCGGGGTGATGCTCGTTAATATAGCGTATCATCAACTGCATCTGGATACCATCATAAATCCAGTTATCCTTGCGCGGGTCTAATTTTAAAGTGTTTTTAAGATAGGCGTTAAGGTAGGTTTTGAGGAATTTTATCTCATACAAAAACGAATCAGGGAAAGGGCTAAGAAACGACGGCAGCTGATTAAGCCCGTACATGGGGTTACGCTCGTAATCGGCCTGGGTTACCAGTATTTTGCCGTTGGTGTAATTGCCCAGGTTTTCCTGAGTAAAATTCACGACCCTGTTAATCAGGTCGGCACGCTGTATATCGGTAGTTCGGTTGTCTTTAAGGTTGCAGTTTACCTCTATGCCATTAATTTTAAAAACCTCGAATGTGTTTTTGGTTTCGAGCACCATATTAAAATTGGTAATGGATTTACCGGAGAAAACATACTCGTCTATACCCTCCTGCGAGGTTCTTTTATCCTGAAGAAGATCTGTAGTAACAAAGGTGCCTTTGGGTATTTTTAGGGTAAGGTTATAATCGGCGGCGGCGTTGGCAATGTCTTCGGTATTTTCGTTGCTGTACAGCACAAAGCCATCGTGGTAGCGGGCAGGGGTAAGGTACCAGTCTTTTAGGTTAAAGGTTTTTTCTTTATCATCAAAACCAAAACGCGTAAAGCGGTTGTTGGGCAATTTAACCTCGTATGTAAGCGAAAGCGTAAACTTTTGCCCCGGGTAAATGGGGTTTTTAAGCTGCACCTTTACAATATCAGGATGATTATCGGGCCGGCTGCTGGTAAGGTTAAGCCCATTCTGGTCTGCAATAGAAAATATTTTGGTGTAGCCGCGGTCTTCGTCTTTTGCAAGGTGAAAGGCCTTGATAAACTCATCGGTAAAGCGTTTTGCCAACGGCGTGGTTTTAGCCGAATAGGCGTTGTTCCAGTCGTTAAGCATAACGTAGTTAAGCGTATCTGTACTTTGGTTAAAGTAAACAATATGCTGCTGCACCTTAAGCATTTTAGCCTCATAATCTGCCTGCACAACCATACGGTTTAAATGCTGGGCATGCAACACACCTGTAAACGCCAGTAACAGCAGTAAATAAAACCTTGTTTTTATGATCAAAATTGCCTTAAAATTAATTGTATAATATAACGTTGTATGGCTTTTAATTGGTGCCACAATATAACTATATATACGATACAAAAATGCGCTATGGGTTGCTTTGTATTGTGTTAAATTAAAACAGGTTTTAAAAATTAGGGCTAAGGCTGTATTTTTTGTAAAAGTTGTCTATCACTTCAACCACTTCATCGGCGGTGTCTACCAGTTTAATAAGGTTAAGATCATCGGGGCTGGCGTTGTGGTGCTCGTTTATAAGGGTGCTTTTTACCCACTCTAAAAGGCCACTCCAGTATGATGTTCCTACCAATATAATAGGAAATTTAGCTATCTTTTTGGTCTGGATAAGGGTAACGGCTTCAAAAAACTCGTCTAAAGTTCCGAAACCTCCCGGCATAACCACAAAGCCCTGCGAGTATTTTACAAACATGGTTTTGCGCACAAAAAAGTAATCGAAGTTTAGGTTTTTGTCGTGGTCTATGTAGGGGTTAAAGTGCTGTTCGAAAGGCAGCTCTATATTAAGCCCCACCGATGGCGCTATACCACGCTTGGCGCCTTTGTTACCGGCCTCCATAATACCGGGGCCACCGCCTGTAATAACACCGTAGCCGGCATTGGCAATTTTCTCGGCAATTTCTTCGGCAAGCAGGTAGTATTTATTATCTGATGCGGTGCGCGCCGACCCAAATAACGAGATACACGGCCCTATGCGCGACATGGCTTCGAAACCGTTTACAAACTCCGACATTATCTTAAAGATCGCCCAGGAATCGTTACTTCTTATTTCGCTCCACGGCTTTTGTTTAAGCCCTTCGTTAATCCATTCGTCGTCGCTGCTGTATGTTTCTTTTGCCATTGTAATATTTTTCTTTTGCCACAAATTACACAAATTTCACAAATTTATATTGTTTGAATATAAATTCAGAAGTAAAAAATTCGTCTATTAGTGTAATTCGTGGCTAAATTTTTAAAGTTCTTTTTTAAGAAAATGAGCGGTATAGCTCTTTTTGTTTTTGGCTACTTCCTCGGGAGTTCCTTTCGCAATAAGCTGTCCGCCGCCCTTGCCGCCTTCGTAACCAATGTCTATAATGTAGTCTGCCAGCTTAATAACATCCATATTGTGCTCTATAATAAGCACGGTGTTGCCTTTGTCTACCAGTTTATTAATTACCTCCATAAGCACGCGGATATCTTCAAAATGAAGCCCCGTTGTGGGTTCATCTAAAATATAAAAGGTGTTGCCGGTATCTTTTTTAGAAAGCTCTGATGCCAATTTAATACGCTGCGCCTCGCCTCCCGAAAGGGTAGTACTTTGCTGGCCCAGGGTAATATAACCCAACCCAACATCCTGGATGGTTTTTATTTTACGGAAGATTTTTGGGATGTTCTCAAAAAACGGAACCGCCTCATCTACCGTCATTTCCAGTATATCGCTTATCGATTTGCCTTTGTACCTAATTTCAAGCGTTTCGCGGTTAAAGCGCTTGCCCTGGCAGGTTTCGCACTCCACATACACATCGGGTAAAAAGTTCATCTCTATAACGCGCAGTCCACTGCCTTCGCAGGTTTCGCAACGGCCACCGCTTACGTTAAAGCTAAAACGGCCGGGTTTGTAACCACGAATCATAGCCTCCGGCGTTTGGGTAAAGAGCGATCGTATTTCGCTAAACACCTCGGTATATGTAGCCGGATTAGAGCGTGGCGTACGGCCAATAGGGCTCTGGTCGATATCTATAACTTTATCGATATGCTCAAGGCCTTCGATTTTTTTAAACGGAGCCGGTTTTTTTACGCCATTAAAAAAGTGGGCATTTAAAATAGGGTAGAGCGTGCCGTTTATAAGCGTACTCTTGCCACTACCCGAAACCCCTGTAACGCATATCATTTTACCCAACGGAAACTCTACCGAAACATTTTTAAGGTTGTTGCCCGTTGCGCCCGTAAGCTTAAGGGTTTTGCCATTGCCCGGGCGGCGTGTTTTAGGTACGGCAATTTCTTTTTCGCCGTTAAGGTACGCTGCCGTAAGGGTGTGTTCTAAAAGCAGTTCGGCAGGGGTGCCCTTGCTAACTATCTGCCCGCCAAAACGGCCGGCAGCAGGGCCAATGTCTATTACATAATCGGCACGTTCAATCATATCCTTATCGTGTTCTACCACAATAACCGAGTTGCCAATATCGCGCAGCTGCTCTAACGAGTGTATCAGTTTTTCGTTATCGCGCTGGTGCAGGCCAATGCTGGGCTCATCTAAAATATAAAGCACCCCAACAAGCTGCGACCCAATTTGCGTGGCCAGCCTTATACGCTGTGCCTCGCCACCCGATAGCGTGCCCGACCCGCGGTTAAGCGACAGGTAATTTAAACCTACATCTACCAAAAAGCTAAGGCGTGCCTTGATCTCTTTAATAATCTCGGTAGCAATAACCTTCTGTTTTTCCGACAGGTTCTGGTCCAGGCTCTCAAACCAGTCGGCCAGGTCTGATATATCCATTGCCGAAAGCTCTGCAATATTAAGGCCGTTTATCCTAAAGTAAAGCGACTCTTTTTTAAGGCGGCTGCCGTGGCAAACCGGGCATTGCACCTCGTCCATAAACTCTTTTGCCCAGCGTTTTAATGATGCTGTGGCACTTTCATCGTACTGGTTTTTTATAAAGGCCGAAATGCCCTCAAAATCAATTTTATATTCGCGGTTAACGCCCAGTGTTTTGCTGGTAACCGTAAATTTTTCTTTACCGCCGTTAAGGATCATCTCCATAGCCTCGGCCGGAATTTTCTCTATGGCATCGGTAATCTTAAAGTCGTATTTTTCGCCAATGGCCTCTAACTGCTTAAAGATCCAGGAGTTTTTGTATTCGCCCAAAGGCACAAAACTACCCTGTTTAATGGATAGTTTAGGATTGGGAATTATTTTTTTAACGTTAATTTCGTTTATAATGCCCAGGCCGTTGCAATTATCGCACGCCCCTTTTGGCGAGTTAAACGAAAAGTTATTAGGCTCTGGGTTTGGGTACGATATGCCCGATGTTGGGCACATTAGGTTACGGCTGTAGTAGCGCGCCTCACCACTTTCCTGCTCAATAACCATCATAACATCTTCGCCGTGGTACATGGCTGTTTTAATGCTGTCGGCCAGGCGTTTATCAGTGTCCGGCGTGGTATCAATAGCCATGCGGTCTATCACGGTTTCAATATCGTGGGTTTTGTAGCGGTCCAGCTTCATGCCGCTTTCAATGTCTTTAATAACACCGTCTACACGCACTTTTAAAAAGCCCTGCTTGCTAACCTGCTCAAACAACTCGCGGTAGTGCCCCTTACGCGAACGTACAATGGGCGCCAGTATGCTAATGCGCTTACCGTTAAACTTTTCTATTATCAGGTCTTTAATCTGGGTGTCGCTGTAGCTCACCATTTTTTCGCCGGTCATGTAACTGTAAGCGTCGGCGCCACGGGCGTAGAGCAGTCGCAAAAAGTCGTAAATCTCGGTAATGGTGCCCACGGTAGAGCGGGGGCTTTTGCTGGTGGTTTTTTGCTCTATGGCAATAACCGGGCTAAGGCCGTCTATTTTATCTACATCGGGCCGCTCGAGCCCGCCCAGGAACTGACGTGCGTAGGCCGAAAATGTTTCGATATAACGGCGCTGCCCCTCGGCATAAATGGTATCGAACGCAAGCGACGATTTACCCGACCCCGAAAGGCCCGTTATAACCACCAGCTTTTCGCGAGGAATGGTTACATCTATGTTTTTTAGGTTGTGGACGCGGGCGCCTAAAACCTCTATATTATCTGTACTGTCTAACATATTTTTGTGCAAAACGCAAAGGTACTCAATTTTGGGCTATTTTTATGTGAGGGGCTTGTGTAAGAAATTGTTAAACTGTACTGTGTGATAATGGAACCTGCCCTTGCCGTTCAGGAGGGCGCGGATGACGCGGATTAAAGTTGATTTTGAAATGTTTTTAAAGCATTGCTGATAGATTGCTTCGTCGTGCCTCCTCGCAAAGACTTGCACGGGTATAATACGTGCTACTCTTCACGCAACGTCCTTGCGAGCGTAGTGCAACGGAGCGCGGCAATCTCACTCGGGGAGCCACAATAATGAGATTGCTTCGTCGTGCCTCCTCGCAAAGACTTGCACGGGTATAATACGTGCTACTCTTCACGCAACGTCCTTGCGAGCGTAGTGCAACCGAGCGCGGCAATCTCACTCGGGCTTCTACACTTCGTTGCAAAGACAATATATGAAAAATCCGTTAAATCCGCGATTGCTTGCATCCGTGTCATCCGCGTTCCATAAAATACAACGATGAGATTGCTTCGTCGTGCCTCCTCGCAAAGACTTGCGCGGGTATAGTACGTGCTACTCTTCACGCAACGTCTTTGCGAGCGCAGTGCAACGCAGCGCGGCAATCTGTCTTATTAATTGGACTGCCAAGCGAAAACCAAATCCGTTAAATCCGCGATTGCTTGCATCCGTGTCATCCGCGTTCCATTACCCATCATTCGGCTACAAAATTACAACACAACCCTAACCGTAGTACTGAAGCCATTCTTTCAGTAAATAAAAATTGATAATTTTGGACATGGAGGCGGTCTGTAAAGTATATACACGGCTGTCTTGGCAGCTTTTTATAAAAATGCAAAAAAAAGGCACATTCCAAAATCCGAAAGTGAAATATCAAAATACAATAATTTGATTATCAGTATATACTTGTTTTATCAAAGCAGAAAAAGGGAAGTAATATTTATACTGCTAAATTTATATACATTGTAGGTTTTTACTTTGTTTTTTTGTGCGGAGATAAAAACCCCAGGAGCAGAGTTCAGTGCCTTCAAAATTTAAATATATAAAATCAGCGATTGCGCAGCATCCGTGCATCCGCGTTCCATGTTAAGGGCATCATAAAGCCGATATGCAAACTATTGCAGATTAGGTTTTTACCTACCTTATTTATAAACGGTCTATTTATAAATAGCTCAAATACAGTTATTTAGAATTTCTCTAACATTTATTCTGCTTAAATTTGTTCTATTACTAATCGACAAAAGAAAAACGTTATGGATATTAAATTAGCAAATTGTTGTGGTAACTGCGATCACCATGTAAAAGGGCAGTTATGCAACGTACACGAAATAGTTACTGCCGAGACACAAGCCTGCCAGGCTTATGAGTTTCGCGCCGTATTAAGCAGAGAATCAGATTGTTTAAAATGTGCCAAGTTCCAGACAGAGCATTGCGCACACCCAAACAAAGCAAGCGAAGGTATGATGTGCACCGTATTCTACCCAAGAATAATGGCGTAGTAATTACCTATAAATTAGCATTTATACAATACAAAAGGCTGCCTAAATATGGGCAGCCTTTTGTATGAATATACCTTTCAGGATTGTTAGATTTATACATTTTCAGACGCAGGTTTAATGCGACATAAAACCCTATTTTAAAAACTCTTCAAACCTGGTATCCAGTAAGTTAGTAAAGGCGTTTTTAATAGTGCCGTTAGAATTTAAAACAATGGTACGGTTAATTTTGGTAAACACCCATTTGTTTCTAAGTGCCGCAAAATCAGTAGTTCGCAGTTGTTGGGCCGCATCAAAATTGTAAAGCCCCATGGTCTTTTTCCACTCGGTATCGTTATCAACGTTAACGCCTATAAAATGTACGTTAGGGTGCTGTTTTTTAAGCTCTTCCACACGCTGGTACACGTTTAAAAGGTGTGCGCGGGCACAGCTTGTCCAAAAGAAAATTACGGTTTCTTTTTTGATATCGTTGTCAATATCAAAAGCCTTATTGGTGCTGTCTACCAAGGCAATAGCCGGTAGTTTGTTGCCCTCTTTAAGCTGTTTTATGGCATTGCCAATTTTCTTGATCTCGTTATCGGGGCTGTTATCTGTAGATAGTTGCAGGTAGCGCTCTAAGAACTTTTGGTTATTTACAATGTTCTGGTCTTCAAGTAAGTAGTTAAAGGCAATGTTGTTAAGCACATCATTTTTAATACCCTCATTCTTTCCAAACATCGAGTCGGCAATATTGAGCTTGTTGATGTTATCGCGCAGCGCATCCTCCTGAACGTTACCGTTTTTATAGCTGCGGGTAATGGCCATATTATTAAGCATAGCCGTCAAATATCTTTGGAATGGCGAAAAGTCGGTTAGGCGTGCATCGTTAAAATTCAGCGTTTTACGGTAGGCATAAAAGTCTTTAGGCAGTTTAGATTTTATCTCTTCGCCGGTACGGCGGGCGTGTACATAGGGGTAGTATTCTCTTTTAGTATAGTAGTTAAGCTTAACGCGCTGCTGGGCATAAAAGTCAAAACCTTCGCTCCATTTAATAGTCTCCTTATTTTGTTTATAGAATGCCTCCCTAAGATTGTAAGTAGAATCTATTGCTTTTCTAAATCTTTCATAATCATAGTTATAAAAGTCGTAAGCCTTGTGGCGATCGGTTTCCTGCTGTATAAACAATTCCATCATAAAATTGTTTTTGGCCTCTCCGCGGCCGCTAAAAACAATCGACTGGTCAAAATCGGCCGTGTTGATGGATACCATCAGGCTATCATTACGGTCAAAATAAACATACTGGTAATCGGGGTCGTGCTTAAAGCTGTATAGCCCAGGCGATAGCGAATCGAATTTGACAAAAAACCGGTTGTCTTTATCCAGTTTTATAGTATCTATAACCTTATTGTCTTTACTAAAAATAACATAGGGGGTGCGGGGGTTAACCACCTGGCCGCCAAAATAGGCCGTATAATTTTGTTCTTTGCTGCACGAACAGAGCATTAGCAACACAGAAAACAGTAAACAGGCTTTAGTAAAGTTATGCATTAAGGTAATTTAGTGTGTATGGCAAAAATATTTTTAATAAGTTGTTAATGTTGTTAAAATACCGTTAAAATAAACAGTGCCCGCCTAATATTATTAGAAGCTGTAAATGTGCATTAAATTTTATACTTTTGCAAAAATTTTTACAATGCTATCAGTTTCAAATTTATCGGTACAGTTTGGTAAACGAATCTTATTCGACGAAGTAAACACGAGTTTTACCCAGGGCAACTGCTATGGTATAATTGGTGCCAACGGTGCCGGAAAGTCTACTTTTCTTAAAATACTTGCAGGCGATATAGACCCTACATCGGGCCACGTGCATTTAGAGCCGGGCAAACGTATGAGCGTTCTTAACCAGAACCACAATATGTTCGACGAAAACACTGTTTTAGAGACCGTTATGATGGGTAATAAAACGCTTTTTGCGGTTAAGAAAGAGATGGATGATATTTATTTAAAGCCAGATTTTTCTGATAAAGATGCCGACAGGGTAGGAGAGCTTCAGGTAATTTTTGAGGAAATGAACGGCTGGAATGCTGACTCTGATGCTGCTGCAATGCTATCGAGCCTTGGCATTACCGAAGATTACCACTATACATTAATGGGCGACCTTGATGGTAAGCTTAAAGTTAGGGTGCTATTGGCACAGGCCTTATTTGGCAACCCCGATGTGCTTATTATGGATGAGCCTACCAACGACCTGGATTTTGAAACCATTAACTGGTTAGAAAATTTCCTGGCAAATTATGATAATACCGTAATTGTAGTAAGCCACGACAGGCACTTTTTAGATGCTGTTTGTACGCATATATCTGATATCGACTTTAGTAAGATAAACCAATACTCTGGTAACTATACGTTCTGGTACGAGTCGAGCCAGCTTGCTGCAAGACAACGTGCCCAGCAGAACAAGAAAGCCGATGAAAAAAAGAAAGAGCTACAGGAGTTTATTATGCGATTTAGTGCCAACGTTGCTAAATCCAAACAGGCTACAAGCCGTAAAAAAATGCTCGAAAAGCTTAAGGTTGACGATATTAAACCATCAAGCCGCCGTTACCCGGCCATTATTTTTGACCAGGAGCGTGAGGCAGGAGACCAGATTCTTAACGTTAAAGACCTTAGCGCTTCTATAGATGGCGAGCTATTGTTTAAAAACGTAGACCTTAATATGAATAAAGGCGATAAAGTGGTTATCTTCTCTAAAGATAGCCGTGCTTCTTCTGCCTTTTACGAAATACTAAACGGCAACCTACAGCCCGATGGAGGTACGTTCGATTGGGGTATTACAACCATACAGTCGTACCTTCCGGGAGATAACCATTCGTTTTTTGAAAACGACCTTACCCTGGTTGACTGGCTGCGCCAGTGGGCTAAAACTGAGGAAGAGCGCGACGAGGTATATCTTCGTGGTTTCTTAGGTAAGATGATTTTTAGTGGAGAGGAAGCCCTTAAAACCGGCAGGGTATTATCGGGTGGTGAAAAAGTGCGTTGTATGCTAAGCCGCATGATGATGATGCGTGCCAACGTATTAATGCTGGATGAGCCTACCAATCACTTAGACCTTGAGAGTATTACGGCGTTTAACAACTCACTTAAGAACTTTAAAGGGTCTGTGCTGTTTACAACACACGATCATGAGTTTGCGCAAACTGTTGCCAACCGCGTGTTAGAACTTACGCCTAACGGGGTTATAGACCGCCACATGACATTTGATGAATATCTTGACGATGAAAAAGTACAGGAACTGAGAAAGAAGATGTACAACTAAGTTGACAGTTATTAGTTGACGGACATAAATATCAAAAATCCCGTAAGCAGTGCGCTTACGGGATTTTTTGTTTTAATACTATTCTCGTTTAGTCTTCGTATAGTTTTAGCTTACTGCGCAGTAAATTAACCTCATTTTGCAGGCCATCTACTTTTTCCAGCAAATGGGCTGCTACTGCTAAGGCATCGGCATCCAGGTTAAAATCGCTGTGCAGGCGTATAAGCTTTTCTACCTGTGGCAGATGGTTTACAGCTATGTATTGTGCATCGTTCACCGTAGTAATTTCAACCAGTTGCAATTCGTATAACGATGTAAAAAATGCGGCCTCTATATGGTAGTGCAGGTAAACAGTCTGCACCGGTATTAAATCGAAATCGTTGCTTTCCATAATTAGTTAGTTTTAGAGATAGCGGCAAGCTCATTAAATAAATCCTTTTGCTTATCGGTTAAATTTGTCGGGATGCTAACCTGGTAGGTTACATAAAGGTTGCCATATTCGCCCTCTTTCTTATAGATAGGGAAACCTTTGCCCTTTAACCGCACTTTGGCACCGTTTTGCGTTCCTGGTTCCACATTTAGCTTTAGGGTACCATCTAAAACAGGTACCAGTATTTCGCCACCCAGCACGGCGGTATATAGGTCTATTTCTTTAATAGTATATAAGTCATCGCCCACGCGTTTAAACTGCGCCGAGTTGGCTACAGAAAAGGTAATGTACAAATCGCCATTGGGGCCTCCACTGCTGCCCGGTGCGCCCTGATTGGCCAGTTTTATAGTCTGCCCATCTGTAACACCGGCAGGTACGGTAATCCTGATGCTTTTGCCGTTTACGCTAAATGTCTGTTTGTGGGTAGTGGCAGCCTCCTGTAGCGTAAGCGATACAGTGCTATTATAATCCTGCCCTTTGTATTGCGCCCTGCTGCGCCCGCGAGACTGCTGGCCAAACATCGACTCAAAAAAGTTAGAGAAGTCGCCGCCCTCAAAATCGCCACCAAACCCGCCAGATGCCTGTCCGCCACCATAGCTCTGCCTTTGCCCCTGCTGAGCTTGCTCATATTTTTCGTACTCTTCGCCACGCTCCCAGTCTTTGCCGTATTTATCGTACTTAGCCCTTTTATCGGGGTCGCTTAGCACGGCATTGGCCTCATTGAGCTGCTGAAATTTTTTGTTAGCCTCTTTATCGTCCGGGTTAAGATCGGGGTGCAGCTTGCGGGCCAGCTTTTTATAAGCCGTTTTTATTTGTGGTTGTGTAGCGCTTTTATCTATGCCCAACACTTTGTAATAATCTATAAACTCCATTAGTGTACTGCTATTTTGGTATATAAATTTACAAAATATTACCGTCTAAAACAGCGCATTAACGGCAATAATACCGGTTTTATAAATTTTTTAACCAGGCACCAAAAAAAATCCCGCAAACGTTGAGTATGCGGGATTTAAATTATTTAGTAAGGGGAAAAAAGTCTTCACCTTTCTCAATTCTATCCACTGGCATTCTTGGCGGTTCAGGCCTTGAAATTTGTGGAGGCGTTGTTGGCACTGTAGCAGGCCTGTTGTCTTCATCCATGATTATTACTGAATTTATTGCAAATATTCCTAAAAACACAACTGTTATAATCAACGAAAAAATAGTAAATGTCTTTGATCTATACAAATTTAATGCTCTTTTGTCATTAATATGCGTATGATTATCAGCTAATTCTATAATTTTATTAACAATATTTTGTTCAAAAGTCTGTGAATTTTCAGATGAATGAGTTATGTTATAGGCTTCTAATTCTTTTTCATAATTTCTATATTCCTGAAGTAATCCAAAATTCTTATAGTTAAATCCTTTGAATAGATTATTATATGATAAAAATAGAAAAAACAGAGAAAAGATTATTGTTATACTTATGATAGAAAGAAATATTAATTGAGTTGTAATCATGTGATTATCGGCTTTAAAACCTATCTTTTCAATTAAATAAGAATTTAAAGTTATGACAATAGTTATTCCTAAAACAGGAGCATTAATAGCATTGTCTAATTGATTACGCCTATCAAGTTCTCTATTAAACTTATTTTTATACAAATCGTGACTATCCATTGTAACTTCCTATTTAAAATAAGAAAACGTTTCTTCGGTCTGTATGTTTAAAAGTGTTTCGTAGATAAGTTTAATAACATTCTCTACATCCTCACGGTGCACCATCTCAACTGTTGTGTGCATGTAGCGCAATGGCAACGATATAAGTGCCGATGCCACACCGCCATTGCTGTAAGCAAAAGCATCGGTATCGGTACCTGTTACGCGGCTTGACGCCAGGCGCTGAAACGGAATTTCGTTTTTATGGGCCGTATCTAAAATAAGTTCGCGCAGGTTGTTTTGTACTGCGGGAGCGTATGTAATAACCGGACCCTTACCAATCTGGGTATCGCCTTCAATACGTTTTTCTATCATTGGGGTAGTGCTGTCGTGGCAAACATCGGTAACAATAGCTACGTTCGGCTTAATGGTCTGGGTAATCATCTCGGCACCACGAAGTCCAACCTCTTCCTGAACGGAGTTGGTTATGTACAAACCAAAAGGCAGTTTTTTACCGTTTTCTTTAAGCAAACGGGCAACTTCGGCAATCATAAAGCCACCAATACGGTTATCTATGGCGCGGCACACAAATTTGTTTTCGTTTAGTACCATAAACTCATCCGGGTAGGTAATAACGCAGCCCACGTGCACGCCCAGTTTTTCAACCTCTTCTTTAGTATTGCAGCCAAGGTCTATAAAAATAGTCTCAATTTTAGCAGGCTCTTCTTTACCGCGGTTACGGGTATGTATGGCCGGCCATCCAAAAACACCTTTAACAATGCCGTTTTTGGTATGAATGTTTACACGCTTAGAAGGAGCGATCATGTGGTCGCTGCCACCGTTGCGAATAACATATACCAGTCCGTTATCGGTAATATAGTTTACGTACCACGAAATTTCATCGCTATGCCCTTCAATTACAACTTTATAAGGTGCATCGGGGTTTATAATGCCCACAGCAGTGCCATAGGTATCGGTAATAAAGGTATCTACGTAAGGTGTAAGGTATTCCATCCACAGTTTTTGTCCTGCCGACTCGTAGCCTGTAGGCGATGCATTATTTAAATAGTTCTCTAAAAAGGTTAAAGAAGCATCGTTTAGTATGGTTTTTGATGACATATAATTTAATTTTCGGCTAAATTATAAATAACATTACAGAGTTATGTATAATTGCATAATTTTGACATAAATTTTTGAAGATGAAAGTCACTCTTTGTTTTGCATTTTTCCTCCTGGCTACATTGGGTATTGAAGCCCAGGTGTCTGTAAAAGACAGTATTGTGCAAGACAGTATTGCCTTTAGCATGCAGTTGCAGGAAATTGTAATATCTAACGTTAAAGACAGTCTGTCAGACGCTGATAAAGCACTGCTGTCGGCTTTGCGCAGGCGTACGCTAAAAGTGTACCCGTATGCTAAAATAGCTGCCGACAGGCTTACTATGCTTAGCGTAAACATGTCTAAGCTTAAAACTGATAAGGAGAAAAAAAAATACGCCAAAATTGTAGAAAAGTACCTTGAAGATGAGTTTGAAGCACAGCTTAAAAAACTATCGCGCAAAGAGGGCCAGATATTGGTTAAGCTAATTTACAGGCAAACGGGCACGTCTACATTCGATTTGATAAAAGAGCATAAGAGCGGCTGGAAAGCCTTTTGGTCTAACAGGGTAGCCAAGGTGTTCAATATTAACTTAAAAACTACTTACAACCCTGCAACCGTTGCAGAAGACTATATGATTGAGGGCTTTTTAATTAAAGCGTTTCAGGAACATAAATTGCAAAAGCAGGACCCTGCCTTTAAAATAGATTACAAAGCGCTAACACATGCCTGGCGCGAAAAGAACAAGAATAAAAAGCAGGAAGGGTAAGCCTTATTTCCTATTAAATATTAAAGTCTCCTTAACGGGAGACTTTTTGTTTGCAGTAATTTATACAAAAGTGTATTATTATATAGTATTCTGATCTTTATTGGTTTATTGTAAAATCAACATGGCATTTTCTACATTATATTAAATATTTTGTGACTTTGATTTAAAATAGAAGTAGGGTTTTTAATAAGAAAAATGTTTTAACTAAAAAAATTATACATTTTACCTTATGAAAAAGAAACTACTCCTAATTGCATTTTTTGCCCTGTTTTGCTTGCAGGGTTTTGCACAGGCAACGGCCTATCCGGTGCCCGATCTATCACTGTGCGCTAACAGCGGCGTGTTTGACTTAACAGTACAAAATCCAATAGCTTTGGGCAACCAGTCGCCAACCGGTTATACGGTTACGTATTATCATACCGAGGCTAACGCCCAGGCCGGTACTAATGCCATTGCTAACCCTGTAGCCTATTATGCCACTACTAACGATGAGCTATTTTTAAAGGTAACCAACAACACAACCGGCGATTTTGATATTACAAGCTTTAATGTAAGCTGGACTACCATATTTACACCGTGGGCCAACGTAACGGTTTGCCAAAGCTACGAACTGCCTACAATATCGTGGCCTGCCATTACTTTTTATACCGGGCCAAACGCTACAGGCACAGTTGTGCCGGGCGGTACAGTAATTACCTCTACGCAAACAATTTATGGCGTACAAACCGGTATTTGCAGTAATGAGTGGCCTTTTACTATTACGGTTGCCGGATCGCTGCCCGATGTAAATTTTGACCCAATTTCGGTTTGCGATGCTGATTTTGACGGTTATGCTGTTTTTTATCTTGAAGAGCAGTTAAACTATATATGGTCATCTTATCCGGGCTATCCTGATATTAATATTCAATTGTTTGAAACACAGGCCGATGCCGAAAATGATGTTAACCAGATATGGGATTATGTTTATACTAACACAACACCTAACCAGCAAACCATTTATGTAAGGGTTACAGCCCAGGACTGCGTATCTATAAAGCCTTTACTGCTGATAGCAGAACCTTGTGTTACCGATAATACCATTGCCGGTGTAATACGCTACGATGGCGATGATAATGGCTGTACCGATGCCGATGTGGCTGCATCTAATATAACCGTTTACTATACCAACAATAATAATTACTATTTTACCACTACCGATGCAAATGGTGCCTACAGCTTTTTAAACGTACCCGATGGTGATATTACCGTTTATGCCTATACTTCTTATCCTTTTACAACTACGGTGGCTCCTCAAAGCTATAGCTTTACTTTTCCGGGTAATGAAGATGATGTGAATTTTTGCCTTACGGAGCAGCAAACCACTATAGATGCAAGTGTGTATACCTACGCATATACCTCTTTTGTACCGGGCTTTACTGCAACTTATGTTATTGCCGTTCAAAACACAGGTAGTGCTGCAATACCTACAGGCAATGTAACACTATCTTTTGATGCCGATAACCTTACTTATACCTATTCTAACTATGCTGCAACGCTTAGCGGCAACCAGTTATCTTTTGCTTACAATAACCTGCTCCCGTTTCAAACACAGTACATTTATGTAAACTTTACGGTAGCTACTACCGCAGTTCTGGGAGATTTACTTGCCTTTGAAGCTACAGTTAGTCCGCTTGACGACGAAAATCCTGATAATAATACCTGTACCGCTACTACAACTGTAGTAAGTTCTTTCGACCCGAATGACATCACTGTAAGGGAAGG
Organism: Flavobacterium subsaxonicum WB 4.1-42 = DSM 21790; assembly: GCF_000422725.1. Lineage (GTDB taxonomy): Bacteria > Bacteroidota > Bacteroidia > Flavobacteriales > Flavobacteriaceae > Flavobacterium > Flavobacterium subsaxonicum. The sequence continues at coordinate 1,341,010 of NZ_KE383909.1, read as the reverse complement.
CGAATTTATTACAGAGGAGCAGGCCGATGACTACCTGCATTATACCATCCGTTTCCAGAATATGGGTACTGCCAATGCAACCTTTGTAAGAATTGAAACACTGCTTAACGAAAACCTTGATTTTGATACGTTTCAGCCAATGGGCGGCAGCCATAATTTTGTAACCAACCGTGTGGGTACGTCTTTAGAATTCTTTTTTGATGATATCAACTTAGCTTTTGAAGATGCCGACGAGCCGGCAAGCCATGGTTTTGTAAACTTTAAAATTAAACCGAAAGCAACTGTAGCATTGGGCGATGAAATGACGGCACAGGCCAACATTTATTTCGACTTTAATCCGCTTGTGGCTACCAACACTGCTATTACAACGGTGCAAAATGTTGCATCGGTTAAAAACATCAATGCCAATAGCTTTGTGCTGTATCCAAACCCGGCATCGGGCAGGGTAGTGCTGCAAATGCAAAACGCCGTAAATGCCACTGTAACCATTACCGATGTACTGGGTAAAACCGTACAAACATCGGCCATTAACGGTGCGCAGGCCAATTTAGATGTATCTGCTTTAAAAACGGGTGTATACCTTGTAACGGTAAACGCTAACGGAAGCAACACTACTAAAAAATTGGTAATTAAATAAAAGCCTAAATAAGCCCCACATTTTGTGGGGCTTATAATTTATCTCCATATTCCCCATGAAACAAAAATTACTCTTTCTTGTTATTTTATCTTTTTTCGGATTTAAAAATTTTGCGCAGACAGTAGCTAATCCGGTACCCAACCTTACGGAATGTATGCCCAATAATTTTGACCTTACCGTACAAACAGCCATAACGCTGGGTGGCCAGGATCCGAATAATTTTACCGTAGAATATTATGAAACTGAGGATAATGCGGTTAACGATCAATTTGCGATTGCTAACCCGGAAGTTTTTTTTCCTATAGTATCAGAAAATCAGGAAATAACTATAAGGGTTACAAGTTTATTAGACGAGACATTTGCCATAACATCATTTTATATAAATTGGATAGACGCGAGTGTTAGCAGCCTCCCTAATACGGTGGCCTGCACATCGTATACATTAGAAGCAATTAACAATGGTACTTATTTTACAGGCCCTAACGGTACGGGTACTGTACTACCTGCCGGTACTGTAATTACTACTACACAAACTATATACATCTATAAAGAAATTGTGCCATGCTCTGATCAGGATACTTTTACCGTTACTATTTTAAGCGAAGGTAATAATTTGGTACTGTCTGCATTAACAGGGTGTGATTATAATAACGATGGCATTGGTGTTTTTGACCTTGAACTTATAGCTCCGGAAATTTACAATGCTTACGGATATCTGGACATGGCTTTTTATCCAACAGAGGTTGAGGCACAAGAGGGATTCCCGATGATATTAAATATAAACAATTATACATCTGCCACTGCAACCATATATGTGAGTTTATTTTTAGATGATTGTACTATTATTTTACCACTTACATTAGTGGTAGAGCAATGTATGTATAATACATTATCTGGTTACGCAAGGTTAGATGCTAATGGTTCAGGTTGTACCACAAATAGTACGTCTCTTTCTTATGTACCCGTAGTATACCAGCAAAATGGTATTAGCTATTTTACATTTACAAATAATTACGGTTATTACTCATTTAATAATGTTGGTAACGGTAATGCAACCGTTACCATTAGCGATAATTATGATGAAGGATTAATTGGCACACCCCTGCAATACGCCCTTACATTTCCGGGTAATTATGATGATACTAATTTTTGCCTTACCCAGCCGGAGCCTAACCACAATTTAAAGGTAACAGTTATTTCTACCAGTAATAATGTTCCCGGTTTTGCCGCAACCTACCTGATAACCTATAAAAATATTGGCACATATACCGAGAGTGGTTCGGTAACGCTACAATTTGATAACTCTAAACTTACCCTTAGCAGTGCACAGCCGGAAGTTACACAATCTGCCAATTTGTTAGCTTTAGATTATACCGATTTGCAGCCTTTTGAAACCCGTACCGTAACATTAACCTTTAATGTAAGTACCACAGCTGTTAGCAGCGAGATACTTAATTTTATTGCCGGTATTACACCATTAGCTAACGATATTGATACAGCCAATAATACCTCTGTACTTAATAAGCAAATTGTAAGCTCTTTCGACCCTAATGATATTACGGTACACGAAGGCGAATTTATTACAGAAGATCAGGCTAATAATTACCTGCACTATACCATCCGTTTTCAAAATACAGGCAATGCCAATGCTACTTTTGTGAGGTTGGAAACACTGCTTAACGAAAACCTTGACTTTGATACGTTTGAACCTATAGCAGGCAGCCATACGTTTCAGGCCAATCGTACAGGTAGTGATATTGAATTCTTTTTTGAAGATATCAACTTAGCATATGAAGATGCCAACGAGCCGGAAAGCCACGGTTTTGTAACCTTTAGGGTTAAGCCTAAAAATACCGTTAGCTTAGGCGATGTAATGACGGGCCAGGCCAATATTTATTTTGATTACAATCCGTTTGTTGCAACTAATACAGCCACTACAACGGTACAAAATGTGGCATCGGTTAAAAATGTAAATGCTAACAGCTTTGTATTATATCCTAACCCGGCATCGGGCAGGGTAGTGCTGCAAATGCAAAATGCTGTAAATTCTAACATAACCATTACAGATGTATTGGGTAAAACCGTACAAACATCGGCCATAAGCGGCACACAGGCCAGTTTAGATGTATCGGCTTTAAAAACAGGTGTTTACTTTGTAACGGTAAATGCCAACAGCACAAATATTACTAAAAGATTAATGATTAATTAAAAAAGCAAAAAATCTAAATTTTTTAGGAACAAAAACCGGCATACATGTATGCCGGTTTTTTATTTTTTAAGGAATCAAATTTCTAAAGCATGGCTTTTGCCGAAGGATTAGCCTTTTTTCTTAGCCTCTTTAAATACAGGGGTATTTTGCTTTTTATAGAATGGAATAAAATACGACAGCGTGTAATTAAACCCTACTCCAAAGCTACCATCGTACGTACGGTTAAAACCCGGAATGTACAGGTTGTCAAAAGTATCGGGCTTTTTGTTTGATATTAAATAGTTTAGCCTAATGCTTGCACCAATATACAGATTGTCAAAAATTTCTGCCTTAAGGCCGGCTACAACCTCTGCCCATTGGGCAGTAAGGCTGCTGTATTTTTGATTGGCGTTTACGGTAACATCATCAAAATAATTGGCCTGATCGTCTGCTGTGCCAAGCGCATCAGAGTTTTGGTATATTTTATACGAGTTAAGGTTTTGGCTAAAGGTGGCAAAACCGTACCTAAACCCAATGTACACCATGTTTTCCATATCCAGCCAGTTATCGTAAGCGTTAATATCTATACCTGCTTTAATGTAACTGCCCTTGGTGGTAAAGTTTAGCTGTGCTTCATCTTTAGTATAATCTACGTTGCCAATTTCTGCGGCAGCATAATATTTTTTAGACAGGCGGTAATCAGCCACCAGTTCCAGGCCTTTATGGTCGGTATTGTAAAAAGAACGGCTAAGGCTGTGCAAATCGATACCCACACGGATACCATAGCGCTCTATCCTGACAGGGGTAACGGTATCTGCAGGCTGCTGGGTTTGATTTTGAGGCGTAACCTGCAGCTCTGTTGGATCTTGGGCAAATGCCGAAAACGACACACACAATAACAGGCTAAAAATAGATCTTGATATGTACGTCATCTTCGTTTTCTATATTAGGAGTTATTACATCTACATGGTCTATCCATAAAGATGTGGCATCGGTACCATTGGTTAACACCGGGTTAGGTGCCCCGGCAGCAGGCAAGTCTAAAGTAAAAAGCGTTTTATAGCCACACGCACGCGATACATATTCGGTACGCGGTATGTATTTAAATTCTAAAAAATCGGTGTTAGGGGTAACCAAAGAGGTATTGGGCCTGTAGTACACAAAGCCCCATTTGGTGCTTGTAGCATCTACACGCAACGGCACCCTTATAGAACTTACAGATCCCGGGCTAATGGTATCTGTCATGCCCTCTACAAAGTATTTAAGCCCGTTTACATTGGTTAAGGTAGCCTCATCAGATTTATCGTAAAACTCCACCACAAGGCTTGGCGTAGTAGCAGTACCTTCGGCACAAATGTCGTCTTTTTCGCAACTTACCATGTAACAGGAAAGCGCGAGCAGTAAAGCTACAGAAGCTATTAATCTTTTCATAAGGAGAAAACCTTTATTTATCTTTTTTCTAAAAGTACAACATTTTCTACGTGGTGCGTTTGCGGAAACATATCTACCGGGCGAACTCGTGTAACTTTATACACCTCGTCCATAAGGGCAAGGTCGCGCGCCTGCGTAGCCGAATTACAGCTTACATAAACCACTTTTTCCGGTGCTATGCGCAATATCTGCTCAACAACATCTTTATGCATACCATCGCGCGGAGGGTCGGTAATAATAACATCGGGCATGCCATGCTGGGCAATAAATGCATCGTTAAATACATTTTTCATGTCTCCAACAAAAAACTCGCAGTTGGTAATATTATTGCGTCTGGCGTTTTCTTTAGCATCAAAAATAGCTTCAGGAACCGCCTCTACACCAACAACCTTACGTGCCTTGCGCGATACAAACTGCGCAATGGTACCCGTACCGGTATATAAATCGTACACCAGCTCGTTACCTGTAAGGCCGGCAAAATCGCGGGTAATGCTGTACAACTGGTAGGCCTGGTCGCTGTTAGTCTGGTAAAAAGATTTAGCATTAATGCTAAACGTTAGGCCCTCCATTTCTTCTAAAATGTAATCGCGGCCTTTATAAAGAATAATTTCCTGGTCGTAAAGGGTGTCGTTAGCCTTTTGGTTAACGCAGTATTGTAACGATGTTATGCTGGGGAAAGTGTATGCCAGATAATCCAGCAACTGCTCGCACTGCTCTTTGTTATCATCAAAAAACTGGATAAGCACCATTATTTCTCCTGTAGAAGCTGTGCGTAGCATAAGGGTACGCAACAATCCGCTGTGTTCGCGCGGATTAAAAAACTCCATGCCGTTCTCATTTGCAAAATCCCTAACTGCATTTCTAATAGCGTTGCTTGGGTCTTCCTGCAGGTGGCATTTAGTTATATCCAGAATTTTATCCCACATACGCGGTATATGGAAACCAAGGGCATTACGGTTCTGGCCTTCAAACTCTTCGCCGCTTTGCACTTCCTTATCGGTCATCCAGCGGGCGTTAGAGAAAGAGAATTCCATTTTATTGCGGTAAAAAAACTTCTTGTCGCTGCCTTTTATAGGCTCAAACTCGGGCAGTTCTACTTTACCAATACGCTTAAGGTGGTTAAATACCTCGCGGTTTTTATAATATAATTGTTTTTCATAGTCCATATTTTGCCATTTGCAGCCACCACAGGCTCCAAAATGCTGGCAGGGCGGTATAACCCTGTCGGCAGAATATTCATGAAAATGCACGGCTTTACCTTCGTAATACGCCTTACGTTTTTTAAATGTTTGCACGTCTACCACGTCTCCGGGTACTACATTAGGTATAAATATTACCTTTCCGTCCGGGGCTTTGGCTATAGATACACCTTTGGCACCGGCATCCAGCACTGCCACATTATTAAAAACGATCTTGTCTGTTGTCTTTCTTCCCATTCGGCAAAAATAAACTATTGCTCACAAAATTTAAATAAATTTGCAATTAATCCTTTAGCAAAATAACATGCCAGTATATTTAGCCCTTTTCCGCGGTATTAACGTAAGCGGACACAACATGATAAAGATGGACGCCCTTAAAAAACTTATGGAGGCCGAGGGGCACCAAAATGTAGAAACCTACATACAAAGCGGCAATGTTGTTTTTGAAACCGAAGACACCAACCGCGACAGGGTGGGTAAATCGCTCGAAACCCTTATGTATAAAGAGTACGGCTATGATGTAGTTATTTTTATGATGGATATAAACGATGTACGTAAAGCCATAGACAGCAACCCTTACACCGGCCGCGAACCCGAAGGGCAGGGTGCCAAAAAGTTTTTTGTGGCATTTTTAAACGGGGTACCTACCACATCTGGCATCGACCAGATTAATAAATACAACCGCAGCGACGATGCTTTTAAGGTTGTTGGCAATGTTTTATACTTAAAACTGGCCCAAAGCGCAGCCGACTCTAAGCTTACAAACGTGTTTTTAGAGAACAAGCTGGGCCTAAAAGCTACCACCCGCAACTGGAACACCACCCTTAAAGTGCTCGAAATGCTGGAGGCCCGCGCCAAATAGCGTTTAATGTTTTGTTAAACGGGCTGTTATATTTTTAATGTTTGACTAATTTTAAGCATTACTTAAAAATCAAACTAAAAAAACAATACCATGATAAGACATGCAACTGCCCTGTGGGAAGGCTCTTTTAAAGAAGGGGAAGGTACATTAAATACCGAAAGCACCGTGCTGCAAAACGCGCAATATTCGTATAAAACCCGTTTTGAAGATGGTGTTGGCACCAACCCGGAAGAGCTTATTGCCGCAGCGCATTCCGGTTGTTTTACCATGCAGCTTACTGCCTATATAAACCAGGCCGGCTATACGGTAGAGAGTATTGAGACCCGCTGCGATATCGACTTTCAGGATAAATCGGTCGTGGGGTCGCACCTTATTGTAACGGCTAAAATAGAAGGTATAGAAGATGCCGAGTTTCAGGAGCTGGTAACCAAGGCCGAGACTACGTGCCCAATTTCGCGCCTGCTTGATACCAAAATAACATCGAGCGCCACACTTGCTTAATGCAAAGCACATAAATAAAATTATACTAAGCCTCTTTTAAAGAGGCTTTTTTATTGGCTGTCTTGCCCTAAAAATTTTATATTTGATGAGATAAAATCAACCGTATGAACCGTTTTGACAGGATAACCGCTATACTTATACAACTACAGTCTAAAAAGGTAGTTAAGGCCCAGGACCTGGCCGATAGGTTTGCTATTAGCCTGCGCACGGTGTACCGCGATATACGGTCGTTAGAGGAGGCTGGCGTGCCTTTGTACGGCGAAGCGGGTATTGGCTACTCTTTGGTAGACGGCTACAGGCTGCCGCCCGTTATGTTTACGCCCGAAGAGGCTATTGCGTTTATTACTGCCGAAAAGCTGATGGAAAAATTTAGCGACAGCGCATTGCAAAATCATTTTAACTCGGCTATGTTTAAGGTTAAGGCGGTACTCCGCGGCAGCGAAAAAGACCTGCTGGAAAACCTCGACGAACAAATTATGGTTACCGAGAAAAAAGGCAGTACCCCCTTGCCACAAAATGTTTTAGATACACTGTTAAAATCTATATCTGAAAAGAGAATAGTAAAAATGGTATATAAAGCCTTTGGTAATAACGAGAGTAGCGAGAGGCTGCTGGAACCAATCGGCATTTTTCATGAATACGAAAACTGGTATACCATTGGCTTTTGCCATTTGCGTAACGACTACCGCCAGTTTAGGCTGGACAGGGTTATAGACATTAAGCTAACCGACATGCCGCAGCAGGAGCGGGCATCTTTAAAAGAGTTTCAGGAACTTAGGGAGCAGGAAAAAAAGGGTGCCAACCTTATAAAAGTGGTGCTTAGTGTAGATAAATCGGTTTCTATTTACATGGAAGAGCACCGCCATTATCATGGCTATGTGTCGGAAACTATTATGGGCGACCAGATAGAAATGACGTTTTTAACCCCATTGACCGACCCCGGTATGGAGCGTTGGATAATGATGTTTGCCGATAAGGTGGAAATTATTGAACCCCAGGATTTAAAAGACCGCGTTTGCAGGCTATTGGATGTTTACGTTCAAAAATATGGACTAACTAAAAATGTGCTTACATAGATTTACCGTCATGCAATTAATCGCATAAAATGGTTTTATTGGCTTTTATTGTTTGCATTTAATGCAGAATAAACACAGAATAATTTTATTTTTAGTATTTTGCAGACTTTATATAGGATGATTTCTCTCCATAAGCAGGAATTGCTGTTTATAAAATAAAATTTAGATTACAATGTCGATTTTAGAAAAATCAGGAGCTGCAAATGCAATAGCTTTAGAAGACAAATACGGGGCGCACAACTACCACCCACTGCCCGTTGTATTAAACAGGGGAGAAGGTGTTTATGTTTGGGATACCGATGGTAAACGCTATTACGACTTTCTTTCGGCTTACTCGGCTGTAAACCAAGGGCACTGCCATCCAAAAATTGTTAATGCACTTATTAGCCAGGCACAAACGCTTACTTTAACATCGCGCGCTTTTTATAACGATAAGCTGGGCAAGTACGAAGAGTTTGTAACCAAATACTTTGGCTTTGATAAGGTATTGCCCATGAATACCGGTGCGGAAGCGGTAGAAACTGCCATTAAGCTGTGCCGCAAATGGGCATACGAGCGTAAGGGCATTGCCGAAAATGAAGCGAAGATTATTGTTTGCGAAAACAACTTCCACGGCCGTACCACCACAATTATTTCTTTTTCTAATGATGAAGGTGCCCGTAAAAACTTTGGCCCTTACACCGCAGGTTTTATAAAAATAGCCTACGATGATATTGCTGCTTTAGAAAATGTATTAAAAACCGAAACCAACATAGCCGGTTTTCTTGTAGAGCCTATTCAGGGTGAAGCAGGGGTGTATGTTCCGGCAGAGGGGTATCTGGCGAAAGCCAAAGCACTTTGCGAGGCACACAACGTACTTTTTATTGCCGATGAGGTACAAACAGGTATAGCCCGTACGGGTAGATTGCTGGCCGTTAATCACGAAAATGTACAACCCGATATTTTAATTTTGGGCAAAGCACTTTCGGGTGGGGCATATCCGGTTTCGGCGGTGCTTGCCAATAACGAGATAATGAATGTTATAAAACCTGGACAGCACGGTTCTACCTTTGGTGGTAACCCCATTGCCGCTGCCGTGGCCATAGCTGCCCTTGAGGTGGTAGAAGAAGAAAACCTTGCCCAGAATGCAGAGGCGCTTGGTAAACTCTTTAGAGAGAAGCTGGGCGATTATATTAAAAACAGCACCATTGTTAGCCTTGTGCGCGGCAAAGGATTACTTAACGCCATAATTATTAACGATACCGAGGATAGCTCTACCGCCTGGGATATTTGTATGGCCCTAAGCGAAAACGGCCTGTTAGCCAAGCCTACGCACGGCAACATAATCCGTTTTGCACCACCGTTGGTGATGACCGAAGAGCAGCTGTTAGATTGTGTAAACATAATTACGACCACCTTAAAAGATTTCGAAAAATAAAACCAACCTTTATTTATGGAAAATAACGCACCGTACCAGGACACTAAATCGGCTTTTGATACTTTCGAATTGCAGCTAACGCCACAGGCACAGGCATTTTTAAAAGAAACCGCTAAATGGGCAACGTTTCTTGCTATAGTGGGCTTTTTATGTGTTGCTTTTGGCATTATGCTGGGCATATTTTATGTAGCTATGGCCAGTACCATTTTTGCCGGACCGGGCATGCCAACGCAAATGCAATATGTTGGCCCCGCCCTTGGTGCTGTGTTTATAATCGGGTCGCTGATTACTATTTTCCCAATAATATACCTGTTGCAGTTTGCCTCTAAAACAAAGGCAGCTTTATCAGAAAACAATACCGAGAAACTAACCGGTGCTTTATCAAGCCTTAAATCGCATTACAAATTTGTGGGTATTTTTACCATTATAGTAATAGCCCTTTACATATTTGCCATTATAGCAGCAGTAGTAGCAGGCGCAGCAGCAGCTTCGTCTATGTAGGTTCTCACACTATCTTATATACAATCCTCCTGTAAACACAGGGGGATTTTTTTTGCCTGCAACCATTTAAAACTTCAGATAAAATTTACAACTACAACGTATTCGTAAATTTTATTCCATTTGTTGCACCCCTCTTTAACTAAATTTTACTTTTGGTCTATAGTACCATAAGAGACAAACACTTAATTTACGAAAACGTTATTGTTGCCGATTGGCCATCTAAAACAATAACCCTTATTACACAGTAACTTATGTGCTAACCATTTTTACCGAGAACAAACCAAACAAACTAATAATTAACTAAACTAATATATGGAGAACATCTACCTCGTATCATCCACATCAAAGCGTTTGATACTATTACTTATGTTATGCTTAACCACACACTTTAGTTTTGCACAAGAGCAAAATATAGAAGTTACCGGTACTGTTATCTCTCCCGAAGATAATTTGGGCATACCGGGTGTTAATGTTGTTATTAAAGGTACCAGCAATGCAACCATTACCGATATGGATGGTAAATTTAGCATATCGGTACAAAAAAATGCAGTGCTTGTATTTACCTCTATTGGGTTTAAACCCCAGGAGGTAGTGGTGCAGGGCAGCACCGTTAACGTATCTATGCTATCGGACACGCAGGAACTTAAAGAGGTTGTTGTTGTGGGCTACGGTACACAGCGCAAGGAGGCCGTAACCGGATCTGTAGCCTCTATAAAAGGCGATGCATTGCGCGAGGTGCCTTCGCCCAATATTACCCAGGCATTGCAGGGGCGTATTGCGGGTGTAGAAATGATGCAGACATCGAGCAAGCCGGGCGCTACCATGCAGGTGCGTATACGTGGTACACGATCGCTAACCGGTAGTAACGACCCTCTTGTTGTACTGGACGGCATACCGTTTGCGGGCTCTATTGGCGATATTAGTACCGATGATATTAAGAGTATCGACATCCTTAAAGATGCATCGGCTACAGCCATTTACGGTTCACGTGGTGCTAATGGTGTTATATTAATTACAACCAATAAAGGCGTAAAAGGGCAGGAGGCTAAATTTACATATAACTCGTATTACGGACTTAAAAGTGTTTTTGGCGAGTACCCTATGATGAACGGCGCCGAATTCTCTAAGCTTCGTGCCGATGCAGGTATTTATACCTCTAACGGTGTAGATGAGGCTGATGGTGTAAATACCGACTGGCAGGATCTTTTCTACAAAAAAACAAGTACGATTACTAACCATTACTTAGGCATATCTGGCGGTACAGCTAAGGGCAGCTATAACTTTAGTATGAGCTACTTTAAAGATGAAGCAGTAATACCATTACAGGATTACGAACGTTTCTCGTTACAGGCCTCGTTAGACCAGGAAATTGGTGCCTTTAGGTTTGGTTTCAGTTCAAATAATAACTATTCCATTTCGAGCGGTAACAGCATAAATATGTATGGCGTTTTAAGTCAGTCGCCTATTGCTAACCCGTATAACGAAGATGGCACGCTAAAACGATTTGTAAAATCGCCGTTAGACGACCAGTATGTATATACAAGGGAAGGTTTAGAAGGCCTTGGCGATAAATATGTAGACCAGATAAGGGCATTTTCATCGTACAACACAGTTTATGCCGAGGTTAAAATACCGGGTATAGAAGGATTAAAATTCCGTACTAACTTAGGTGGTACCATCCGTATGTCAGACGGTGGAAGCTATACAGGCCAGGGGGTATTTAACGTTAACGAAACTACGGTTTCTACAGCTAATATTAACCACTCCATGACAACCAACTGGGCGGTAGAAAACCTTTTAACGTACGACCGTACTTTTGCCGAAAAGCATAAGGTAAATGCCGTGGCATTATACTCGGCACAGCAAAATACGTACAACTACTCATCGGTTTCGGCAAGAGATATCCCTTCAGATGCTTTCCAGTTTTACAACTTGGGTAATGCAGCGGGCGAGCTTATTATTAACCCGAACAACCAGACGTATACACAAAACGGATTATTATCGTATATGGCTCGTGTAATGTACTCTTTTGACGATCGTTATATGCTAAGCGCAACAGTAAGGTCAGATGGTTCATCGGTACTTGCCAAAGGGCAGCAATGGCATACATATCCTGCGGTATCTGCCGGATGGAATGTAAATAAAGAGTCGTTTCTTAAAAATGTAAAAGCCATAGACGTTTTAAAAATAAGGGTAGGCTACGGGCAAACCTCTAACCAGGCGGTACCACCGTACAAAACATTGGGCCTTTTAAGCACAAGGCCGTATAACTTTGGTCCGGGCGAAAATTATGATACCGGCTATTATGTATCTGAAGCACCAAGCCCTAACTTAGGCTGGGAGTATTCTAAAACATGGAACTACGGTTTAGACTTTGGGTTGTTCAACAACCGTATAACGGGTACTTTTGAATATTATGTTCAGAAAACCGAAGACGTGTTGCTTAACGTGTTGCTACCGGTTACCAATGGTGTACCAAGCTACCTTAGCAACATAGGCGAAACCCAGAACAAAGGGGTTGAATTCTCTTTAAACGGCATTATATTAGACAACTACAATGGCTTTACGTGGGATGCCGGCGTTAACATCTATGCCAACCGCAACAAGCTTGTTGCTTTAGATGGTGGTGCTACAAGAGACATTGGTAACAGCTGGTTTGTGGGGCAACCTATAAATGTGCTTTACGATTACAAAAAAACAGGCCTTTGGCAGGAGGGCGACCCGTACAGGGATATCCTGGAGCCGGGTGGTAATGCAGGTATGATTAAGGTAGAATACACCGGAGAGTACAATGCCGATGGTACACCGGTAAGGGCAATAGGCGAGGCCGACCGCCAGGTTATAGATGTTAACCCTAAATTTCAGGGTGGTTTTAATACACACGTAGCGTACAAAGGTTTTGACCTTGGCGTAGTGGGTGCATTTCAGCACGGTGGTGTATTGATAAGCACTTTATACGGGTCTTCGGGATATCTTAATATGATGGATGGCCGTAGGGGTAACGTAAAAGTAGACTATTGGACACCCGAAAATACCGATGCCAAATATCCAAAACCGGGTGGTATAATGAGCAGTAACAACCCTAAATACGGTAGTACACTTGCTTATTTTGATGCATCATACGTAAAAATTCGTACTATATCGTTAGGCTATACGTTTCAGCAGCAATTTTTAAAAGATGCCGGTATAAGCAAATTAAGGCTATACTGCACGGTGCAAAATCCGTTTGTAATTTACTCGCCGTATCATAAAGAATCGGGCATGGACCCGGAGCCTAACTCGTATGGTAACGAAAACCAGGCGGTAAACACAGCGTACAACTCGCGTTTGCTAACCATAGGCACAAACACGCCTACTACACGCAACTATATATTTGGTATGAATGTATCATTTTAAAAAACTAACTATGAAAAATATAAAGATAAAAACGTTATTAGGAGCACTTGTAATGGCAATGGTTTTAGGCAGTTGCGATGACATTTTGGAAGAAGAGCCACGCAGCATTTATACGCCTGAGTATTTTAAAACAGAAAACGGTGTTTTAGGTGGGGTAACCTCTATGTATGCTCACCTGCGCTACATTTATGGCAACGGCTATTATTATAACGCCTGCCTTACGGGTACCGATGAGGTAACGTACGGATCGAGCGGCGATGGCAACTTTAAAGACATGGACCTTTCGGGCGTTGGGCAGCTAACGGGCACATCGAGCCGGTCTGACGTGTTGTGGAATACCGTGTACTCTAACATTAATACGGCAAGCGGCATTATAGAAAATGCGGTAGCAGTACCTACCATTACCAATGCAATTATAGCTGAGGCACGTTTTTTCCGTGCTTTTGATTACTTTTTATTGGTGCAAACGTTTGGGGGTGTGCCTTTAGACTTAGGATCTGGAGAGCTGATGTTTAACAGCAACACTACAAAAGCATCGGTGCGTAACACTGTGCCCGAAGTGTATACGAGGGCGGTATTCCCGGACCTGCTTACTGCTGTTAACGATTTACCCGATGTTGGCCGTGTAACCGGTGGGGCTACAAAAACAGTGGCGCGCCTTTATCTTGCAAAAGCCTACCTAACTTATGCATGGTGGCTGGAAAACCCAAACAACATACCTACCTATCCGGAAACATCGAGGGTAGACCCTGATGGGCACGATGCGCAATGGTATTTTCAGCAGGCTTATGATGTTGCTACGGCAGGTATAGACAGTCCGGGTTCGTTTGGTTTACAGCCAACCTATTATGATGTTAACCTTGCACAAAACGACCGCAACAACGAAATACTATTGTATGCCGACCATACCGAGTCGAGCGAATTTTTTAACGGTGGAAGCCTTACTTACGGTACAGGTGCATCGCCCGACAACTTTTCGGTTTGGATGATGACGTCTAACTACACCCTTATAAGGAGCTCTGCTGATACACAACAGGCTAACCTTATAAGTTCAGTTCAGCGTGAGGCAGAACAGCACCTTGGCCGTCCGTGGTCTTGTATGGCGCCAACCATTGGGGTAATTACAAATACCTTTGCCGATAAAACAAACGATTCTCGCTACGACGGTACTTTTACAACCGTTTACCGTGGCAACTGGAACAAAGGCGGTATAACCAATCCGTTTCTTTACAATGCAAACAACGAGCAGGTTGTACCTGGCGATGCTATATTAACCTTCCTGGACGATGAACCTTCATCTTCTATAGATTATTCTAACTCGGTTTATAAAAGCAACATTGGCGCCGGTGTTTTACCGGGCAGGGCCGATTATGTAATTTCGCCACAAGGCATCAACAGGCTAAGATATCCGGGTTTATGGAAACTGGGCACCTACCGTACCGATAACAATGGCGGTTTAGGCCAGCCTAATGCAGGTAATACACGTCCGTTTAACATTGCTAAATTCTCAGAGCTTTACCTTATTGCCGCAGAGGCAGCCGTTAAAGGCGCCGCTACACAAGGGGGCAGGAGTGCGAGAGACCTTGTTAATGTGTTACGTGAACGTGCCGGTAAATGGCGTTTTGATAATAACGGCAACGTTACTAAAATACAGGATAACAGTGCCGCAATGGCTGCTGCCACGCCTGCTGCTGTAAATATTGATTTTATTTTAGCCGAACGCTCTCGCGAATTTTATGGCGAAGGCTACCGTTGGTACGACCTTGTTCGTACTCAAAAATGGACAGAGTATGCATCTACCTACGTAATTGGCGGCATGACGGCTACCAGCGTAACGCCACAAACTTTTCAGCGTACCATTACGCCTAATTTATACCTGCGCCCAATTCCGCAAAGTCAGTTAGACCGTATGGATGGATCGGCAGTAGGGTACCAAAACCCGGGTTACAATTAACAAGGGTGTATACTATATTGATATAACATGATTATAAAACGGGTGAATTGTTTCACCCGTTTTGTTGTTAAGGGTGTAACCACTATTTTTAATACTTGAAAATCAAAAAAATGGACTTTAAATTCAATAGGGCAATTTATACGGTAGCAGCGCTATTTTTTATAATGCAGTTTGCGGCTTTCGCCCAGATACGGTTGCCTAAACTAATAAGCGATGGCATGGTGCTGCAGCATTCTGAAAATTTAAAGATCTGGGGATGGGCTGCCCCTAACGAAAAAGTAAGTTTGCAATTCGGCTCAAAAAATTATACCGCCACCACCAGTACAGCAGGAGAGTGGATAATACAATTACCTCCGCAAAAAGCCGGTGGGCCACATACCATGACGTTTAATGCATCGAACACTATTACGGTAAGCAATATTATGTTTGGCGATGTTTGGCTGTGCAGTGGGCAGTCTAACATGGAGCTGGGCATGGGCAGGCTTATGGATACCTACCCGGATGAGGCTACGGCCAACAAACCCAACATAAGGCAATTTTTAGTACCCGATGTTGCTAATTTTAAGGGTAAACAAACAGATGTAAGTTCGGGTAAGTGGCAATCGGTCAGCCCTCAAACCATAGCCGATTTTTCGGGTGTGGCATATTTTTTTGCATCGTACATCAATAAAAAACACAACATTCCTATAGGGATAATTAATGCCGCCCTGGGAGGATCGCCGGCGCAGGCATGGATTAGCGAGGCCGGTATTAAAAAGTTTCCGGAGTATTTTGCAGATGCCCAACGTTTTAAAGACGATAAGCTGATAACCCAGATAGAACAGGAAAACAAAACAATAAACCGCGACTGGTACAGCGAACTCAACAAAAATGATGAAGGTTTAAAAAACAACTGGAAGTCGGCCACTTATGATGACAAAGGCTGGGCTACAATGCAAATACCCGGCTATTGGGCAGATACCCAAACGGGGGCTGTTAACGGCGCGGTCTGGTTTAGAAAAACAATAGAGGTGCCACCGGCAATGGCGGGCAAACCGGCAAAGCTTATTATGGGCAGGATTGTAGACGCCGATTCGGTTTTTGTTAACGGTGCGTTTGTGGGCACAACGTCTTACCAGTATCCGCCAAGAAAATACAAGCTTGAGGCTAACATTTTAAAACCGGGCAAAAACACTATTGCTATAAGGGTAATTAGTAATTCGGGTAAAGGGGGCTTTGTTTTAGATAAAGATTATCAATTAATTGCAGGTACAGATACCCTTAGCCTTGCAGGCACCTGGAACTTTAAAACCGGCTATGCAATGCCACCTGTAAAATCGCAGGTTATTGTCAGGTTTAAGCCTACCGGCCTGTATAATGCCATGATTGCACCGTTGGAAAACTACACTATTAAAGGGGCGCTTTGGTATCAGGGGGAATCTAATGCGGGTAAGCCCGAAGAATATGCCGACCTTATGAAAACCCTCATTGCCGATTGGAGAGCCGGATGGGGTCAGGATTTCCCATTTATCTATGTGCA
This sequence comes from Flavobacterium subsaxonicum WB 4.1-42 = DSM 21790, assembly GCF_000422725.1. Lineage (GTDB taxonomy): Bacteria > Bacteroidota > Bacteroidia > Flavobacteriales > Flavobacteriaceae > Flavobacterium > Flavobacterium subsaxonicum. The sequence continues at coordinate 1,324,329 of NZ_KE383909.1, read as the reverse complement.
GCTTCCCGGCTTTATGGAGCAAAAAACAAGTCCCGGCGAAAGCAACTGGGCCGCACTTAGAGAGCAGCAGGCTAATTTGCTCGCCATCAATAACACGGCAATGGCGGTAGCCATCGACCTGGGAGAATGGAATGATATTCATCCGCTAAACAAAAAAGGTGTGGGAGAGCGGCTGGCACTTCAGGCAGAAAAGCTGGTGTATGGCGATAAGAAAATCGTGGCTTCAGGGCCTTCTGTAAAGGTTGTTACTAAAAAGGGTAATAAATTAATTATCAGGTTTAAGGATGTGGGCAGCGGCCTGACTGTAAAAGGCAATGCTGCATTACAGTATTTTGCAATTGCCGGCGCAGACCAAAAATATGTGTGGGCAATGGCTAAAATAACAGGCAAAGATGAGGTTACGATTTGGAGCGACCAAATTACAGACCCCATCTACGTTACCTATGCCTGGGCAGATAACCCGGCAACGGCCAATTTGTACAACAAAGAAGGCCTGCCTGCAACGCCTTTTAAAACAAAGGTTGAATGAAATAAATATAGCAGTGCGGACAATATAAATAGTTTAAAAAATCGGCTTTAAAATTTCTAAAGCACTAAAAAAAAATGTAATATTGTGGTAAATAAGTCAATTTCAAACGAAATAGATATTAAAATCATCACTTAGATTAATTGAGGCATCCACCCTGATTAATCGTTATAGTAGGCTAATCTAATCAGGAGTACCGCATATATGAGCAATATTACTATAAAAGACATTGCAAAGGCTTTAAATTTTTCGGTTTCAACCATATCCAAAGCACTTAACAACAGCTATGAAATTAGTGCCGAAACAAAAAAGATAATTACTGATTATGCAAAGGATAACAACTACAAAATAAACCGGTTAGCCAAAAGCTTAAAAATTGGCCATACCAATTCTATAGGGGTTATTGTGTGCTCTTATTTTAGCAGTACATTTTTAGCGCAGATACTGGACGGTATCCAGAAAGCATCGTTAGAAACTGGGCACGACATTATTATAATGCAAAGCTTTGAAAATGTTGAAACCGAAAAAGCCTGCCTTGACTCGCTGATATCGAAAGGGGTAGACGGTATTTTAATGGCTCCTGTAAGCGAAACTTCCAACTCTGAATATCTTAGCTACATCAATAAAAATCATTGCCCTATTGTGCTGTTCGACAGGATTAACGCTGCCATTGAAACCACAAAAATTGGGGTTAATGAGTACAAGGGTGCTTTGGAAGCCACGCAAGAACTTATTAGCATTAACCGTAAGCGGATTATGTTTATAACCGGCGATAAGTTTGGCGATAACAATCCAAGAATCTTAGGGTTTAAAAAGGCACTTAAAAACCTCGACATACCTTTTAACCCGCGCTACATGGTGTTTTGTAACCTGGAAAATACCGAAGAAATGGACGCCACAATAAGCCGTTCGTTACGCGAGCTGACCGAACAAAACATAAAGCCGAATGCCATTTTTGGCGCGACTGATGTAATAACTACCCGTACTTTAGGTATTTTAGCTGAGCTAAAAATTAAAGTGCCCGAAGAGATTGCTGTTATTGGTTTTGCCAATACCGATATTGCTTTTGCGCTAAACCCATCATTATCTACTATACGGCAGCCCGCTAAAGAAATGGGCTTTTTAGCGCTTACAAAACTGGTAGAGATAATAGATGCCCCGGTTAAAACGGCGCAGAAGTACGAGACTATTTTATTAGAAACCTCTATCCAGTTACGAAATTCTACCAACCTGCAATTATCGTAGTTACTCTTCCAATCGAACGATTTTCATTTTCGGAACCAGGAGTTTCATAATTCCCCATGCAAGCAGGTACGATAGCGCGCAGATGGTAAACACTATGGTGTAGCCCATTTTAGGGTCGCCTATGGCTTTGTAATGGTCGAAGATGCGCCCAACAAAAACCGACATTAATGCCCCGCTTATTCCGCCCGCCATGCCGCCAATACCGGCAACACTGGCCACAGCTGCTTTAGGAAACATATCTGATATAGTAGAATATACATTAGCCGACCACGCCTGGTGTGCCGATGCTCCAATGCCTATTAAAATTACCGGAACCCAGAAGGACAGGTAACCAAACGGTTGTATTAACAACACGACAAGCGGAAAGAGCGCAATGATGAACATAGCTTTCATACGTCCGTCATACGATGAATATCCTTTGTTAATAAAATAAATGGGAAACCAGCCACCGCCAATGCTACCGGCCATTGTCATGGTGTAGAGTATTGTTAGGGGCAGGGTAATTTGCGTGGTGGTTAAATTAAACTGGCCCGTTAGGTACGATGGCAGCCAGAACAGGAAAAACCACCAAATACCATCGGTAAAAAATTTACCTGCCGTAAAAGCCCAGGTTTGCCTAAAGGTTAACAGCTTAAGCCAGTTGACTTTAATTTCAGGATAAGGTTCTGATATTTTATCATACACCGTATCGTGCGCTATGTATTGCAGTTCTTCGGTAGATAATCGTTTTTGTTTCAGGGGTGTATCATAATAATACAGCCAGAAAATAAGCCATACAAAACCCAGTGCGCCAATAACTATAAAAGAGCTTTGCCAACCCAAATGATAGGCCAGCCACGGCACGGTTAGCGGTGCCAGGATTGCCCCGATGTTAGAGCCTGAATTAAAAATACCTGTAGCCAGGGCGCGTTCTTTTTTAGGAAAATACTCTGCCGTTGCCTTTATGGCCGCCGGAAAGTTAGCCGATTCTCCCATGCCCAAAACCAGCCTTGCAACTATAAAACCCAATACCGATACCGAGATTCCTGAGATGCCTATAACCCCTAAAACGTTTGCGGCCACAGTGCCAATTTCTATGGCATAGGCGTGTATCATAGCACCAATTGACCAGATAATCAGCGCAATGGTATAACCCTTTTTAACGCCCAGTTTGTCTACAAAACGCCCTGCTAAAAGCATAAAAAAGGCATATGCCAGCTGAAAAACCGCCGTTATGGTGCCGTAATCAGAGTTTGTCCAGCCAAATTCTTTTTCTAAAACAGGGTGCAGCAAGCTTAAAACCTGACGGTCGAGATAGTTAATTGTGGTGCCAAAAAAGAGCAGCGCACATATTGTCCACCTGTAATTACCTGTTTTATTTTTCATTTTGACTGGTTCTTTTTTTCGATTAAGTATCGGTTATATTTTAAAGTAATTTTTGGCGTTATGGTAACAAATATCAGCTATTATACTGCCAATCCACTGTATATCATTAGGCAGGTAGCCCTTTTGCATATCTTCGGCAAAAAGATTGCACAGCAGCCTCCTGAAGTACTCGTGCCGTGAATAGGACAGGAACGACCTCGAATCGGTAAGCATGCCTATAAAGGTACTTATAAGCCCCTGGTTGGAGAGTGCGTTTATCTGTTTCGTCATGCCATCCAGCTGGTCTAAAAACCACCACCCGGAGCCAAATTGTATCTTGCTGCGGATGCCTTCGCCCTGAAAATTCCCTGCCAAAGTAGCAAACAGCGTATTATCGGCCGGATTTAAATTATACAGCACCGTTTTAGCAAGTTTGTCCTGCTGCTCTAAATGGTTTAACAGTACAGAAAGTGTCTCGGCCTGCTTGTAATCGCCAATAGAGTCGTAACCGGTATCGGCACCAATAACAGACACTTTATGGGCATTGCTGTTGCGCAAAGCACCCAGATGAAACTGCTGCACCCAGCCTTTATTATGGTACATGGCACATAGTTCGGCCAAGACATAAAAGGCAAAAGCTTCCTGTGCTTCGAATGCACCTGCATCACTGCCTTGTAATACTGCCTTAAAAATGGTATCCAATTCATTTTTAGAAAGTTTCCCTCTATGGGGAATGTAATTCAGCCCATGATCTGATGCTACACAGCCTGCGTTATCAAAATAATCAACACGGATTTTACAGGCCGCAATAAGCGATTCCAGATCTATAATTGCAACGCCGGAAACATCGCCTAACTTTTGAACATAACTTCTAAAATCATTACCTAAGTGGATATTAAAAATTTTATCGGGACGGAAAGAGGGGAGTACTTTAGTTTGGAAACCACTATTTTTTAAAGATAAATGATGTTCCAGAGAATCTGTAGGGTCATCGGTAGTACCCACCATTTCTACATTAAAATGGTTAAGCAAACCTTGTGTAGAAAAGGCATCCTGCTGCAATTGTTGCTGCGTGGTGTTGTAAATTTTTTCGGCACTGTTGGCATTCAGTAGCTCTTCGATCCCGAAAGGGTTTTTAAGCTCCATATGTGTCCAATGAAACAGCGGGTTACGCAACGTATACGGAACCGTTTCGCTCCATTTCTGGAACTTTTCCCTATCGGTAGCGGCACCGGTAATGTAGTGTTCGCTAACACCCAAAGCCCGCATGGCGCGCCATTTATAATGGTCGCCCTTAAGCCATATATTGGTAATATTTTCAAATTTTTGGTTGTTAGCAATGGCTTGTGGCGAAAGGTGCGAATGGTAATCTATAATAGGCTGGTTTTTAGCAAACTCAAAGTATAATTGTTCTGCTATTGATGAGCCCAGGATAAAATTGTCTTTTAAAAAGTATGACATACTGTAGTGTATTTATTGGCCAATTATGCCTATTTCCAGCCCCCGTAATTCAGCCAGCCCGCGCAGCCTGCCAATGGCAGAATAGCCCGGGAAGGTTCTCTTATCCAGGTCGTCGAGCATCTGGTGGCCATGATCTGGCCTGAAGGGTATGGGCGTGGCGCGTTTACTGTTCTCGGCAACGGCAGCCTTCATAACCTTGTACATATTTACATCACCATCCAAATGGTCTGATTCGTAAAAATTGCCCAAGGCATCCTTCTTAACATTACGCAAATGCATAAAGTGCACGCGGTGCTTTACGGCCTCAAATATTTCGCTAACATTGTTGTGTACACCCGCGCCTAAAGAGCCGGTACAAAAGCAAATGCCGTTATAATCGTCGGTTATGCTTTGTATAATATACTCTAAATCGGCTTTGTTGCTTACTATCCTTGGCAAGCCTAAAATAGGGTAGGGCGGGTCGTCGGGGTGGATGGTCATTATTATGCCCTGCTCTTTACAAACTGATGCGATAGATTGCAGAAAATACACCAGGTTTGCTCTTAAACCATCAAAACCAATGGCTTTGTAGGTGGTAATGCTTTGCTGCAAACTCTCTAAAGTAGTATTGTCTTCGCCGGGAACACCCATCAGGATAATATTTTTCAGGATGGCCTCTTCATCAGCAGTAATGCTATTTTTCCTGTCGGATAATGCAGCTATAATTTCTTTCGGATAATCCTGCTCAGCGTTTTCTCTTTTTAAGATGTATATATCAAAATAAGCCAAGTCTATCCAGTTAAAATATAAGGCTTTAGAGCCGTCTTTCATTTCAAGGTCAAGTTGGGTGCGCGTCCAGTCCAAAACCGGCATAAAATTATAGCACACCGTTTTTAAACCGCAGCTGCCTAAGTTTTGTAAGGACTGGCGGTAATTTTCCAGATATTTTTCGGCATCTGCGTTACGCGTTTTAATAGCTTCATGCACGGGCACACTTTCTACAACCGACCATGTTAGGCCTGCCGCTTCGATCTCATTTTTTCTCTTTGTAATTTCTTCCACCATCCATACAGCGCCATGTGCTACATGGTGCAGTGCAGAGACTATACCTGTGGCGCCGGCCTGTTTTACATCCTGCAGGCTTACCGTATCGTTAGGGCCGTACCATCTCCAGGTTTGCTCCAGCTTGTTTACTTTTTCCATTATTTAAAAAAATTATACGCCGCTCCAGGCATTAAAACCACCATCTACAAAAATTGTTTCGCCGTTTACAAAGGCAGAGGCATCGCTTAGTAAATACACAAGTGTGCCCTGTAACTCCTGTGGCTCGCCAAGGCGGGAATAGGGGGTGTTATTTACAAATTTTTGAGCCCTATCAGTAAACGTACCATCAGTATTAGTAAGAAGAGTGCGGTTTTGTTCGGTTAAAAAAACGCCCGGTGCAATGGCATTTATGCGCACTTTATCGCCATAGCGAAGCGACAGTTCTGTAGCCATCCACTTGGTGTAACCGTCTACGCCGTGCTTGGCAACGGTATAGCCCAGTACGCGGGTAATAGACCTGCTTGCGGCAAGCGACGATATATTAATAATAGACCCTTTACCTTTTTCGGCTATTACCTGCCCAAAAATGTGGGTGGGAATTATAGTGCCGTATAAATTTAGCTCAATAGCCTTAATGGTATCTGTAATCTCCGACTCAAAAAGATTGTCGCCCATACTAATGGTAGCCCCGGGAATGTTGCCTCCTGCTGCATTAACCAGGCCGTCTATAGTGCCAAAGCGCGCTAAAATTTCGTTTTTTGCCTTGATAACTTCCTGCTCGTCCATTACGTTAGTTATAACGGCAATGGCTTCGGCGCCCAGCCGCTGTGCCATGGCAACCCTTTCATTAGCTTTATCTTTGTTGCGGCCCAATATGGCAATTTTTCCACCCGCCTGCGCAATTGCCTGTATAAACGATTCGCCTAAAATGCCGGTGCCGCCGGTAACCACAATTACTTTATCTTTGAGTGAAAACTGGTCTAAAATACTCATTATCTGCTTTATTATAATTTAACCTTCTTATCTAAAAATCAATATTACTTCTAAAATATAGCATTGATTCACTTTTTTTAAAATATCAACTATATCGTATTAGTAACTTTTTATTCAATTAGTAACCTACCTTAAATTTTGCCCCTTTTTAATGTATTTTGCAACATCTACCATAGTGGCCACCCAGATATCCTTTTCCTTTTTCTTTAGATACTCCAGCAGCTTGCGGTGCTCTTCCAGTTCTATGTTTAAAGGATGCTCGCCACCCACACCATGAAACAGTAAAACAACAAAAGAGCCTGTTTTTTCGGCCTCTTCAATTTGCGCTATCATTTGTGCGGCAGTACTGCCAATTTGTGCAAAGGCAGTAATATCAGAAAGATTTACGTCTTTTAGTTGAGGATATGCCGATACAACGCCCCGTGCCCCTACAAAGTCATTCTTTAAAAAATTATAGTACAGCGTATCGCTAATGGTAAGGTCGCCGCAGGGGTAGGCAAAGGTGCGTTCGTCTTTGCCGTCTATGGCTTTAAGAAGCGTATTGGTTACCCTAATTTCGTTTACAGCCCTTGCCACCGTATATCTGGACAGGTCGTTCTCTGCGGTTACAAAGCCCCTGCCGGGTAGTGTGCCATCGCACGGGTGGTTAAGGGTATGGTTGCCCAGCTCGTGGCCGTTTTTAGCGGCGGCTCGCCACTCCGTTAATCGTTTAGATACTACTGGTGCCGACCCGATTAAATAAAAAGTGCCTTTAAATTTATACGCATCCAGCATCGGGATAACCTTGTCCAGATGGATGTTAAGTGCATCATCGTACGTTAAAACAACGGCGCATTTTTTACCGTTCCAGTTTCGGGTTTCCTGCGCATAACTTGTATTAAAAATCAGGATTAAACCTGCAATTAGTATATTTTTTAAATTCATTTACTTAATAGTTTTTATTGCGATGCTCCCTTGCTTTAAACCATTAGAGGTAACGGTTAGTTTAACCTTTCCGGCTTCGCCCGGTTTACTGCGCACAATAACAAGGCACAGGCCGTTAAACGCCTCGCGCTCTAACGATGCGAACGATACAAGGCTTGCAGCATCGCCATTATCTGTGGCAACAATCTCACCCGGGCCCTCTATAGTAAATGTAAGCATATTGTTGGCCTGTGGTACGGTTAGTCCATCCGTATCGGCTATGCGTACGGTAATAAACGACAAGTCTTTTCCATCGGCCTTTATAGTAGCCCTATCGGCAGAAAGCTGTGTTTTGCTGGCCTCTTTTGTAGTTTTTACGCTGTCTTCGGCCCATTTCTTGCCATTTTTATAAGCCACTACCTTAAGTTCGCCGGGGGTGTATTGTACATCATCCCAACGCAGGCGGTACTCATAGTCTCCCTTTTTCTTTTTGCCGAGCGATACACCGTTTAAAAACAATTCGGCCTCATCGCCCGATGTAAATACATGTACCGGCGTTACCTGCCCAATGCGGTTGGCCCAGTTCCAGTGCGGTAGTATATGTGCCATTGGCAATTCGGGTTTCCATTGCGACTGGTACAGGTAAAACCTGTCTTTTTTAAACCCGGCCAGATCGATAATTCCAAAATAAGAACTGCGCGATAAGTAGTAAGGAGTGGGTTCGCCCAGGTAATCCCATCCGCTCCAAACAAAGCCACCGGCAACATAGGGGTGCTTATCCATAGAGGTAAACACCTTATCGGCGGAAGCCCCAAAATCTACCGAATAAAGCTCGTAGGCATTAACCTGCTGCTTTTTGGAGTCGCCACCCATACCATCCTTAACGGGCGAGCTGTTGCCGGCATAAACAGGAAACATATATTCGCCACGGCTGCTTAAGGCGGCGGCATTTTCGCTGCTTACAATTACCTTATCAGGAAATTTATCATGAAATTTAGGGAAAAGAGGGGGTGTGTTTATGCCTTTTAAACCTGCATAAGCATCGCCATTTCGAATGCCCTCGCCCTGGTAATTAAGGCTGATGATGTCTACCACGGCGGGCAGGGGCATATCGGGCTTGGCATAATTCATAGACACCGTGGTAGGGCGGGTGGTGTCTTCTTCTTTGGTAATGGCCTGCAGGCGTTTAGCCACTTCGGCACCTTTAACATCGGTATACTGTTCGCCAACCTCGTTGCCATAGCTCCACATTATAATGGACGGGTGGTTACGGTCGCGGCGCAAAAGGGCACGAAGATCCTGCTCATGCCAGTCGGGAAAAATAAGGTGAAAATCCAGCGGGGTCTTTTTAAGCTCCCAGCAATCAAAAATCTCATCTACCACTAAAAATCCCATCTTATCGGTTAGTTCCAGTAATTCTGGCGCCGGTGGGTTGTGCGAAAGCCGTATGGCGTTACAACCCAGTTCGCGCAGCATTTCCAGCTGGCGTTCGGCTGCCCGAATGTTAAAGGCTGCCCCAAGTGCGCCAAGGTCGTGGTGCTGGTTTACCCCTTTAATATAAATGCGCTCGCCGTTTACAAACAGGCCTTTTTCGGCATCAAATTGTATATTGCGGATGCCGAAGGTGGTTTCGTAGCTGTCGATTAGATTACCTTTTGAAGTAACGTTGGTAACCGCCACATAAAGGTTGGGTATCTGAGTAGGCAATGGCCCCCATAATTTAGGATTGGCCAGTGTAGCCGACCCGGAAACTGTTGCTGTGCCCTGCGCCTGTAACAACGTATTTGCGGGAGCTATTTTGGCAACGGGCTTACCTGTTTTTTTGCCGTTCGTATCTAAAAGGTAAATTTCAGTAGCAATATCAAAAGTTCCGGCTGTGGCCGAACTGTTGTTAAGCGTTACTTTACAATCTATTGTAGCACCTTTAGCGGTAACGTTATTGGTAGTAATAAAAGTGCCCCAATTGTCTATATGCACAGGCATTGTTTTGGTTAGCCACACATTACGGTAAATGCCCCCACCCGGATACCAGCGCGACGAGCTTATGGGATTATCTACCCTTATGGCTACCTGGTTGTTGCCACCGGGCACTATATAAGGTGTAATATCTACCTGCCAGGAGGTGTAGCCATACGGCCAGCCACCTACCAGTTTGCCATTTACCCACACCATAGTGTACGACATGGCCCCATCGATATCTAAAAAGATGGATTTACCTTTATCTGAAGCAGTAATATCGAGCTTACGGCGGTACCAGGCCACACCCTGAATGGGCAGCCTGCCCATACCGCCACCTATAACGGTGCCGTCGCCTTTATAAAAAGGGCCTTTAATAGCCCAGTCGTGCGGCAGGGTTACGCCCTCCCATTTAGTATCATCAAAATTATTTTGAACGAAAGGAAAATCGCCACCGGGATTACCCTCCGGGCGAATGTGCCGCTTAGACGGGTCTTTAATAAAGGCATTGCCCGTAGGCAGTATCCAGGGCTTTAAAACAGCCTGTGCCGCTTGTACCTTTAAAGCTTCGGTAGGCTTTGCATCGGCAGCTATCTTATCAATATTTTCGTTAACCTCGGGGCGAACATCATAAATAAGGTTGTCGGGCTTGGCGGTGGCATCGTACTTAAAAAACTTCCAGCCATTGTTAATAGAAATACGCTCTCTAACCGCTGTTTTGTTGGTGCCCGATTGTGCAAACACCTGCGTGCTACCCAGTATAACTGCACAGGCAATTAGGGTTTTACAATTTAATTTAAAGATGTATGATGTAATGTTATTAAACATAAAGGTGTTATTTTGTTGCAGGGCCTTATTTTACTGCACAATTGCTTTGTGCGCAGCAGGCTGTACGTCTCAAAATCAAAAGTAGAATATACTTAAGATTGCCTGTAGTATTTGAAAGAAAAGTTACGAATACGTTTTAGCTGATATTTTAGAAAGATTTTATAATTCAAAAATATTCGGGGTAATATTGAAACATTATTGGAGAATTATTTTTGTTAACCACATCTAATGAGTAAAGTACTATTATTTTTTTTCAGCATCCTTTATATAAATGCCACTGCACAAAGCCTTGTAACCGATAAAAGCAATGGCTCGGGATTTCCTGTAGTATTTAAAGGAGAGGCTACTTCAATACTGATCGATAGTAAGGATGATTCGCTAATAAACATCGTGGCAAACCTGTTTATAAGCGATGTAGAGAGGGTAAGCGGCAAGCGTCCGAAACTTACGACCAAACCAGATACCAATAAGAACATAATAATTATAGGCACCGTAGCTAATAGCAGCTATATAAAAGAGTTAGTCAAAACAAAAAAACTTAATGTAGAAACCCTTACGGGGCAATGGGATGGTTATACCATACAGGTAGTAAACAACCCGTTTAAAGGTGTAAAACAGGCCCTTGTAATTGTAGGTAGCAACAAGCGCGGGGCAGCTTATGGCACTTTAGAAATATCTAAACAAATGGGGGTTTCGCCGTGGTACTGGTGGGCCGATGTGCCGGTTAAGAAGAAAAGCGAAATATTTGTAAACGTTGCCACACCAATATCTGACGCTCCTAAAGTTAAATACCGCGGTATTTTTATTAACGATGAAGCACCCGCTTTTACAGGCTGGGCTAAAGAAAAATTTGGCGGGCTAAACCACAAAACGTACGAAAAGGTATTTGAGCTGTTGCTTCGCCTAAAGGCCAATTATTTATGGCCCGCCATGTGGGGCAGCGCTTTTAATGATGATGATAAGCTGAACCCTGTTCTGGCCGACCGTTGGGGTATTGTTATGGGTACATCGCACCACGAACCCATGCAGCGCGCCCAGCAGGAGTGGAAACGCTATGGCAAAGGCGCCTGGGATTATACTAAGAACGAAAGCGTATTACGCGATTTTTGGCGCAAGGGTATACAGAATATGGGCACGCACGAAAGTATTGTTACCGTGGGCATGCGTGGCGATGGCGACGAGCCTATGACCGAGGGTACTGCCACCGCTTTACTGGAAAAAATAGTAGCCGACCAGCGTAAAATACTTGAAGAAATTACCGGTAAACCGGCATCTGAAACACCACAGCTGTGGGCGTTGTATAAAGAAGTTCAGGATTATTACGATAAGGGAATGCGTGTGCCCGATGATGTTACGCTGTTGCTGTGCGATGATAACTGGGGCAACATCCGTAAGTTGCCGAAGGTTGATGACAAAATCCGCAAAGGGGGTTACGGTATTTACTACCATTTTGATTATGTGGGCGACCCTCGGAATTATAAGTGGATAAACACCAATAATATTGCCCGTGTGTACGAGCAAATGCATCTTGCGTGGGAGTATAATGCCAGGCAGATATGGATTGTTAACGTAGGCGATATTAAGCCAATGGAGTTCCCCATTTCTTTTTTTCTTGATTACGCCTGGAACCCCGATAAATGGACTCCCGATAATTTACGCACCTATTACACCAATTGGGCAGCCGACCAGTTTGGCAGCCAATACGCTAACTCAATAGGCGAGGTGGTGCGCGAGTACGGCCAGCTTGCCGCGAGGAGAAAGCCCGAGCTTGTAGATAGCAGTACCTACAGCCTTCAGCATTATAATGAGGCTGAAAACGTAGTTGCCACCTACAATGCCCTTTTAGAAAAAGCAGAGAAAATCCAGCAGCAATTGCCGGCCGAGTATCATGATGCTTATTTTCAGTTGGTGTTGCATCCCATAAGGGCCAATGCCAACCTGCACCAAATGTATTACGCCGCTGCACAGAACAACAGGTATGCAGCTGCGAACGATAAAAAGGCTAATGCATACGCCGATACTGTAAAAGAGTTGTTTAAGAAGGATTCTGTTATTTCTGTGCAATACAATACCATGAACAACGGCAAATGGAACCATTTTATGGACCAGGTGCATATAGGCTACACGTCGTGGAACGACCCTAAAACCGACATAATGCCCAAGGTTACGTATGTGCCTGAAACTTCTAAAGCCACTTTGCCGGTAGAAGCAGCTGTAGCGGATAAGTCGGCGCAAAGTGAGGCGGCTAAAGATACTGGAACAGCTTTCTTCGAAAAAAACGGTTATGTAGCTATCGATGCCGAGCATTTTACCAACGCAATAAACACCAATGGTATAACGTGGAAAATACTGCAGGATATTGGCAGGACGGCATCGGGCATAACGCCGTTTCCTGTTACCGCACCAAAACAACAGCCGGGCGGTAACAATCCGCACTTAGAGTATACTTTTTACATTTACGAAGAAGGAAAAGCCAGTGTTGCTGCTTATTTTTCGCCAACCTTAAACTTTCATAATGCGGCCGATGGCTTGCGCTATGCCATATCTATAGATAATGAGACCCCAAAGATAGTAGGTATAAATGCCTCTCCCGATGCTGCGGTATGGAGGGGTTGGGTGGCCGATAACTGCATCGTAAAAACTACGTCGCACAGCATTTTAAAACCCGGTAAGCATACCTTAAAATTCTGGATGGTAGACCCGGCGGTGGTACTGCAAAAAATAGTGATTGATTTTGGGGGTGTTAAGCAAAGCTACCTGGGCCCACCCGAAACCCGCACCGTTAAACCATAAGCAATTAATAATATAAGGCTTGTTTACGAGCCTGTTTCAAAACCTTATAATGAAATATAAAATACTACTTACTTATTTACTGATACTGCTATTGCCCATAGGCCTTAAGGCTGATGACGGCTACCGCTTGTGGTTAAAGTACGAAAAGTTAACCGATGCCGCACTTTTAGAGCAGTACCGCCAGGCATTGCAATCGTATTGTGTTGAGCAAAAATCGGCCACTATAACGGCGTTGCAATCAGAGCTGGCTAATGGGCTTAAAGGCTTGCTGGGTAACGATGTTAAACAGGTAAAGTCGGTTAACAATGGCTGCCTTCTTATCGGCACGCCCAATGTTTCTCCGCTTGTCGCAAATTTAAATCTTGCTTCCCAATTAAAAAGTTTGGGCAACGAGGGTTTCCTTATAAAAACGGTTACCATCAATAAAAAACAGTGTACTGTAATAGCCGCCAATAAAGATATTGGCCTGTTGTACGGCGTTTTTCATTTCTTAAAACTAATCCAGACACAGCAAAGCATTGCCAGTCTTTCGGTGGCAACCGCACCAAAAATTCAGTTAAGAATGCTGGACCATTGGGATAACCTCGATGGCAGCATTGAGCGTGGCTATGCCGGCACATCTATCTGGAACTGGGCGGAGCTGCCTAAGGTTACAGACCCGCGTTACACCGATTATGCCCGTGCCAATGCCTCTATAGGTATTAACGGTACGGTTTTAAACAATGTAAACGCTAATCCTAAAATACTTACGGCCGAATATCTACCCAAGGTAAAAGTTCTGGCAGATGTTTTTAGGCCGTACGGACTCAAAGTGTATCTTTCCATATCGTTTAGTGCGCCAATTACGTTGGGAGGTTTAAAAACAGCCGATCCGTTGAATGCGGATGTTGCGCAATGGTGGAAAGCAAAGGCCAATGAAATTTATAAACTTATACCTGATTTTGGCGGTTTCCTGGTCAAGGCAAACTCAGAGGGGCAGCCCGGCCCGCAAGATTATGGCCGCTCTCATGCCGAGGGTGCCAACATGCTTGCCGCTGCATTGCAGCCCCATAACGGTATTGTAATGTGGAGGGCATTTGTGTACAACACCAACCCCGCCGAAGACCGCACGCTACAGGCTTACAACGGTTTTAAACCCCTTGACGGCAAATTTAACGATAACGTACTGGTACAGATAAAAAATGGCGCCATAGACTTTCAGCCGCGCGAGCCTTTTTCGCCGCTGTTTGGGGCTATGCCGGCCACATCGCTTATGATGGAGTTCCAGATAACGCAGGAATACCTTGGCTTTTCTAAACACCTTGTTTTTCTGGCTACTTTGTTTGAAGAAACACTAAAATCGGATACCTACGCCAAAGGCAAGGGCAGCACGGTGGCTAATGTGTTGCAGGGCAAATACAGTACGGGCAAGCTAACCGGTATGGCCGGAGTTTCTAACATTGGCAACAGCCGCAACTGGTGCGGGCACCCCTTTGGTCAGGCCAACTGGTATGCGCTGGGCAGGCTGGCGTGGAACCCGGAGCTAACCGCCGATACCATTGCCGACGAATGGATACGCATGACTTTTTGCAACGATAATGAGTTTGTAGCACCTATAAAAACGGTAATGCTGCAATCGCGAGAAAATACGGTTAATTACATGACGCCTATGGGGTTGCACCACATTATGGCTTATGATACCCATAACGGCCCGGGCCCGTGGGTAGATACCGCTGCGCAGCCCAACTGGAAATCAACCTACTACCACAATGCCAGTGCCGGGGGTATTGGTTTTAACCGCGCAAGCACCGGGTCTGATGCCGTGGGGCAGTATTTTCCTCCCGTAAGAGATGAATTCGAAAAATTAGAAACCTGCCCGGAGAACCTTTTGCTGTGGTTTCATAACGTAAAGTGGACGTACACAACAAAATCGGGGCGCACCCTTTGGGATGCCTTGTGCTACCATTATTACGCCGGTACCGATGGGGTAAAGGCTATGGCAAAAACCTGGGATGGTGTTAAGGGACGCATTGATAACGAAACGTTTACAAAAGTACAAGCATTACTAAAAACGCAGGAGGAAGAGGCGGTTATATGGAGAAATTCGTGCGTGCTGTATTTCCAGACGTTTTCTAAAATGCCCATTCCGGCCGGTTTAGAAGCACCCGATAAACCATTAAGCTACTACAAAGGGCTCACATTGGAATAGAGCGGAACATGTAGCAGTAGCATTACTGCGACTTATCTTATAGTCATAAGTACCATATATAATTAAGAATAATAAAAAACATCGAATCAATTAAAATAGATAACAATGAGTACAACAAAACAAGCCTACTTTAAAACCGTAGACAAGATAAAATTTGAAGGCCGCGATAGCCAAAACCCAATGGCATTTAAATGGTATGACGAAAATCGTATCGTGGCGGGCAAACCCTTAAAAGAGCATTTTAAATTTGCAATGGCCTATTGGCACACGCTGTGCAACACCGGTGGCGACCCGTTTGGTCCAGGCACTGAAACCCACGAGTGGAACAGCAAAGAAAGCGCCGTTGCCCGTGCCAAAGATAAAATGGATGCCGGTTTCGAGTTTATGGAAAAACTGGGTATACCTTACTACTGTTTCCACGATGTAGATTTAGTAGATGAAGCTCCGACCTTAGAAGAGTTCGAAGAGCGCATACAAGCGGTGGTAGAATATGCCAAAGAGAAACAAAAAGAGACAGGTATCAAGTTACTTTGGGGAACATCAAACCTTTTCAGTAACCCACGATATATGAACGGTGCATCTACCAATCCTAACTTTGATGTGGTGGCGTATGCTGCGGCTCAGGCTAAAATTGCTATTGATGCTACGATTGCGTTAGGTGGCGAGAATTACGTTTTCTGGGGTGGCCGCGAAGGCTATATGAGCCTGCTCAATACCGATATGAAACGCGAGCAGGATCACCTGGCGCAGTTCTTAACTATCTGTCGCGATTACGCAAGGAGTAAAGGTTTTACAGGCAACTTCTTAATCGAGCCAAAACCAATGGAACCAATGAAGCACCAGTACGATTTTGATGCGGCTACATGCATTGGTTTCCTTAATAAATACGGTTTACAGAACGATTTCAAACTTAACTTGGAAGTTAACCACGCAACCCTTGCAGGACATACTTTTGAGCACGAAATGCAGGTGGCTGCAAGCGCAGGTCTTTTAGGCAGCCTTGACGCTAACCGTGGCGATTACCAAAACGGTTGGGATACTGATCAGTTCCCAATTGATATTTACGAGGTAACACAGGCTATGCTTGTTTTCCTTCAGGCAGGTGGACTGCAGGGCGGAGGCATCAATTTTGATGCTAAAGTTCGTAGGAACTCCATCGACCTTGACGATAAATTTATTTCCCACATTAGTGGTATGGATATTTTTGCAAGAGGATTAATCAGTGCCGACCATATCCTTAAAAACACCAATTACACCCAGCTTCGCGAAGAGCGTTATGCATCTTTTGACGGTGGCAAAGGAGCCGAATTTGAAAAAGGCGGCTTAACGTTAGAAGACCTTAGTGCCTACGCACGCCAAAATGGCGAGCCTAAAGCCATTAGCGGCAAACAGGAATTGTTTGAGCAAATAATTGCTAATGCTTACTAAACAAATAGTTATATGAAAAGCATCACAAATAAAAAAGTAAGCGGCGCAGTTACAGTAGCTTCGGCGGTAGTTATGCTGCTTAACCTGGCGGCCTGTAAAGACACACCATCTGAAAAAACAGAAGAAAAAACTACTGAGGTAAAGGCAACTAAAAGGTATTTATCGACACCGCTGGTAAAGGATATTTTTACGGCCGACCCATCGGCACACGTGTTTGAGGGCAAGATCTACATTTACCCGTCGCACGATATTGAGGCCGGCACGCCCGAAAATGATAACGGCGACCATTTTGATATGAAAGATTATCACATACTGTCTATGGACAGCGTTGGCGGTAAAGTGACCGATCATGGTGTGGCACTGGCGGTTAAAGATATTCCGTGGGCTAAGCGCCAGTTGTGGGCACCGGATGTGGCCTTTAAAAACGGAACGTACTACCTGTATTTTCCGGTAAAAGATAAAAACGATGTGTTTAAAATAGGGGTGGCCACGAGCAAATCTCCGGCAGGGCCGTTTAAGGCGGAGCCAAAACCTATAGACGGCAGTTTTAGTATAGACCCGGCTGTTTTTACCGATGATAATGGCGATGCTTATATGTATTTTGGCGGTATATGGGGCGGGCAGTTGCAGCGCTGGGTTACCGGATCGTACAATGCAGACGGCTCTAAAACCGACCTTGAAGATAACAGCAAGCCGGCTTTAAGCTGCAAGGTTGCAAAAATGAGCAAAGACATGCTGCAGTTTGACGGCCCTGTAAAAGATGTAGTTATACTCGACGAAAATGGCAAACCACTGCTTACCGGCGACCACGACAGGCGCTTTTTTGAGGGCTCGTGGATGCACAAATTTAACGGTAAGTACTATTTTACCTACTCTACAGGCGATACGCATTTGCTTGCGTATGCTACCAGCAACAGCCCTTATGGCCCTTTTAATTACAAAGGAACGTTTATGAGTCCTGTTGAAGGCTGGACTACACATCACTCTATTATTGAGTTTAAAAATAAGTGGTACCTGTTTTATCATGACACCGAAATTTCGGGTAAAACGCACCTTAGAAACGTAAAAGTTACCGAACTGAAACATACTACCGACGGTGGTATTGAACTGATTAAACCTTAGTTATTTACGGTAGGTTTTGGCTAACAGGTATAAGGAAAATAAGTTTACGAATACGTTTTAGTTGATATCGTAAAAATATGATTAGAGTACATCTTTTTATAAGTAATATTGTCATGTTGACTATATGATGCATCGGCTATCAAAATCATTTGAAGCAGAAATTATATAGTCGGCATGATTTCTCAGAAACTCCACAATCGGTTTACTAAATCGATATAGTATTTTGAGATTACAAAATTGAGAGTTTTAAGTTCTGGTTAGTTGCTTGTAAACTACGCAAAATATTGGGTACTATTTTGCGTAGTCCCTACAAGGTAAGTGGCCTGAAACCATCTACATAAGATAGCACGATAATGAATACAATTACAAAGGTTTTGATAGTTTTGGCAGCCGTTTGTTCTATGGGCTGTAAATCGGCACGTAACGGTAGCGAAAGCCGGGAGGCAGCTTCAACAACCTACCAAAATCCAATTTTAGCGGGTTTTTACCCAGACCCAAGCATCTGCAAGGTAGGGTCAGATTACTACCTTATCAATTCAACCTTTGCTTACTTTCCGGGCATACCTGTTTTTCATAGTAAAGACCTGGTGCACTGGCAACAAATAGGCAATGCCATAGACCGCCCTGATCAGCTCGATTTTATAGGTCAGCGCGTATCGCAGGGGCTTTTTGCACCGGCTATAAGCCATCATAACGGCACATTTTATATAGTTTGCACCCATATTAGCAGGCTGGGTAACTTTATAATTACGGCTAAAGATCCGGCGGGGCCGTGGTCTAATCCGGTGGCGCTGCCGCAGGTAAACGGCATAGACCCGTCGTTATTTTTTGATACCGATGGCAAATGCTACCTGGTGTACAACGGCGATGCGCCCGATAACAAACCACTGTACGACGGCCACCGCACCATAAGGATAGTACCTGTAGACATTGACAATTTAAAGGTTACCGGCGAGAACACCATACTTGTAAATGGCGGTACCGACCTTGCTAAAAAACCGGTTTGGATTGAAGGGCCGCATATTTTTAAGCACAATAACTTTTACTATCTAATTGCTGCCGAGGGTGGTACGGGCGATAATCATTCAGAGGTGGTATTCAGGAGCAATACTGTTTATGGGCCGTACGAGCCCTATAAAAACAACCCCATTTTAACGCAGCGCGACCTCGACCCTAAAAGGGCTAACCCTATAACCACAGCGGGGCACTGCGATTTTGTACAGGCCGAAAATGGCGAATGGTGGAGTGTTTTTTTGGCGTGCAGGCCTTATGAGGAAGGCTACTTTAACATTGGCCGCGAAACCTTTCTGGCACCCGTAAACTGGATTGACGGCTGGCCCGAAATTACTAAAAAAGGCGAACTGATTCAGCATGAATATACTGCACCCACCACAAAAGAGAAATCGAAGGGAGAGCAATTATCGGGTACTTTTGTTGATAATGAGGAGTTTGATAAAAACAAACTCGATTTTAGCTGGTTAATGCTTCGCAACCCTAAAGAACAATGGCATACTATTGCTGATGGCAAACTGTCTATAAAATTACGGCCAGACCAATGCCATGAGGCCGGCAACCCCAGCTTTTTGGGCAAACGCCAGCAACACAGCTACGGCTATGCCAAAACAGCGTTAGAATTTACGGCGCAATCTGAGAATGAAAAGGCCGGGCTTGCGGTTTTTCAGAGCGAAAAAAACTACTATTACTTCTGTAAATCAGTACATAACAATAAAAATGTGCTACAACTTATAAAATACAGTACTGACCATACCGAGGTTATTAAAGAAGTTGCGTTAGAGCCTGATGCATCGACCGTTGTTTTACAGATAGTAAGCAAGGGCGCATATTACAGTTTTTACTATGCTGTGGGCAAGGGTAAACCACTGCTTTTTGCCGATAACGTTGATGCTAAATACCTTAGCACTAAAACGGCGGGTGGCTTTGTAGGATGTATTTACGGTTTGTATGCCACCTCTCAGGGTATCGCCAGCACTAACGTAGCCGTTTACGATTACCTGCAATTAAGCAACGAGGACGGCGTACAAAATTAGCCTGCCGAATTTTAAGACATTCCATCTCATACTATCATAAAGTTAAAATTTGGATGTATTTTTTACACAAAGCCTGCGGGAGTGGTTTCCGGCAGGCGGTAAAAAATAGTTGTTGGTTGATAAAATATTTACAGAGTGCTGAAATTCATTTCAGATGTTTTTTTGGTGCTTAAGTACCGTAACTCGAACTCTAAAAGTGAAATATCAAGCGTTTTTTGGGTCAGATTCCTTCTTTCAAATTATAAAAAATTAAAAATGTATTACAATTCTACTACCGGGAAGGTTGTAACCTTTGGTGAGGTTTTTCTGATGGTAGCCCCAATAGAACTCCTCAAAATTCAGCAGTCGGAAACCTTGTGTTTTACCTTTAAAGGGCCGGAGATGGCGGTGGCGGCATCGCTGTCTAACTTTGGTATAGAGGTGGCCCATGTAAGCAGCGTTTCGCACGATATTTTGGGCGAAGCAGCCATTGCTTTTATAAGGCGCTATGGTATTGATACTAAATATGTAAACGCAAATAACTATCCGTTAGGTTTTTATGTGGTAGAGTCGGGTATTGGAATTCGCCCGTCTAAAATTGCGAATACCAAATTTAAGACCGCATTTGAGGGGATGAACCCCAATTATATCGACTGGGATAAGGCCTTTACAAAGTGCGCCACATTTTACTGGAGCCTAAGTTCGGTAGCATCAGATGGTGTGCTTCAAACCCTGAATAAAGCGCTGGAAAAAGCTAACCAGTTAAACATCGATGTAATTGTAGATGCCTCTTTAGAAAATAGTATTCGCCACCCATACCTGCCCTATAACAGTAACGCTATTAAGGACTTAGTAAAGCAAAGCACTATTTTTATTGGCGGAAGCAAAGAGATAAACTTAATGCTGGACACTAAATTTTTAGATGATACCGATGGTTTTATAGGTGCCTGCAAGGCTCTTAATGAATTGTATCCTAACGTTTTAAAGTTTTTTGATAAGGTTAATGATGGCCAATATTGCTATAGCAGGGGGTGGACCGGCAAGCAGTATATCGAAACCGCTAAAATTGCATTGGGTAATGTTATGGAGAGCCAGGGCACATCTGAAGCTTTTGCAGCCGGAATTATCTATGCATTAAGGTATTACAATTACGAGCACTCGTTAAACTTTGCCAATGCCGCATTTGCCATTAAGCATACCATTGTGGGCGACTTTAATGTATCTACCGTTGCCGAGGTGGTAGAGGTGCTGCAAGTATCAAAATAAAAAAGGACTGATAGTTTAATTATCAGCCCTTTAAGTATTATGTTAAAACTCTCTTATTCAGGTACAAAGGTCCCGAAAAGGTAACCGTCTTCACCAGTAGAATCCTGGAGCTGGTAGGTTTGCGGGGTACTGGTATTTTGCTTGTAGAATATAAGGTCTACAAGGTATATTTTATGATTTACAAAGCCACCAACAATGCTGGTTTCTATCCTGATTTTACCTTCCTGGGCAATCCAGTGCTGTAGTTCTGCCGGCGATAATACGTTAGGCTCGCACATTTTTGCATCGGTAGCATTGCCATCAAACAAATAGAAATCAACAACATACAGGTCTAAATTTGTAGAAATATCTATCTCTACAGTACTTGCGGTTGTAGGGTATAACGTGTCCGGAATAGAAATTTGCAGGGCTTCATCGGCCTTTCTTTTATAAATAGGCGATTGGTTAGAGCATCTCCTTATAGGGGTAGGGATAGTTTCTTCATCTTCAAAATCAAAATCGAAGCCGCGTGTGGTTGCTACAGATCCAAAATTGTTATCCTGAATCCTAATCTGCTCGTCGCTGCCCGCTTTGGTAAAGGTAATGTCGGTCAGTTCGATGGTGTGGTTAAAGGTTATTACACCATCATTTACGGTTTTATTGGTTATAATAGTCACGGTGCCAACGCCAACCCATTTATCAATAACTACAGGGTCGGTAATAACAAGGTCTGCATCATTACAAACACTGGCGGCAGCAACGGTTCCGCTATAATTATAATAGGTAAGGGTGTTACCGCTGGTGGTAACGGTTAATTGCCTTGCTACACCAAGCACATTGGTATCATCGGTGTTTGGAAAAGCCGTTTCGTTATCAAAAGTAAAGGTAAGTACCTCTGTGCCAACAATTTTATAAATGGCATCATCTCCGCACCATGCAGGATCTGACCCGTTATCAAAATCAAAAGTCTTAAAACTCATCTCGCCATCATCGCATCCGGATAGTAAAATAAGGACAGCAATCAGGCTAAAAATCTTTTTCATATACGTAATTTTAAACAAAAATAATGTTTTTTAGTTTGTTGGTACAAGCTTTTCTTATAGGTGCGGTAAAAATAGCATGGCAAAGCATTTTTAAGTAATTTTGCACCAATGAAAAAAGCTTATTTAGATAACGCCTCTACCACCGCCATGCACCCCGATGTTATTGCGGTAATGGCGCAGGTAATGACCGATATTTTTGGTAACCCATCGAGCACCCACAGTTTTGGTCGCACCGCTAAAGTGGTGCTGGAAACCGCCCGCAAAGGCATTGCCAACCTTATAAACGCCGAAGCACGCGAAATTATTTTTACGTCGGGCGGTACAGAGTCTAATAATCTTGTAATTCGCGGCGCGGTTAGAGACCTTGGCATTAAGCGCATTATTAGCAGCAGGGTAGAGCACCACTCAGTTTTAAACAGCATACCCGCAGCTGCGGCAGAATTTGGCATTGAAACCGTTTACCTAAACCTATTGCCGGGTGGCCAGCCCGACCTTGCGCATCTTGAAACATTGCTTCAGGAGAATGTGCCTACTTTGGTGAGCCTTATACACGTTAATAATGAGACGGGTGTGGTTTTAAACCTTGAAGAAACGGGTACTTTGTGCAGGCAGTACAAGGCGCTTTTTCATACCGATACCGTGCAGTCCATTGGAAAGACGCAGTTTGATTTGCAGACCCTTCCGGTAGATTTTTTAGTGGCCAGCGCCCATAAATTTCACGGGCCTAAAGGGATAGGTTTTGTTTATATCAGGAAAAATATTGGCTTAAAGCCGATGATATACGGTGGCGAGCAGGAAAAAGGCGTGCGAGGTGGTACTGAAGCCATACACCAGATTGCCGGTACGGCTAAGGCTTTAGAGCTATCGTATCAAAATTTAGAAGTAGAAACGGCTCATATTAAGGCGGTTAAAAACTATTTGTTTAAACAGCTTGATATTCATTTTCCGGGCTATAAAGTTAATGGTGCTTCCGCAGAAGGTGATGCGCTTTTTTACAACATAACCAACATTTTGTTGCCGTTACCGGAAAATAAAACAGCCATGATATTATTCCATTTAGATATGCAGGGCATAGCCGTATCGCGCGGTAGTGCGTGCCAGAGCGGTAGCATAAAACCATCGCACGTGCTTAAAGAAATTCTGGCCGAAGCCGATATTAAAAAGCCGTCGCTGCGCATATCATTCAGCCATTATAACACTGTAGATGATATCGATCTGCTGATTGCTGCCTTAAAAACGGTTTAAAATAAAAGGCCGCTTTTTACAGCGGCCTTCCCCAAAAATACAGAAATCTAAAACTTCATACCTACGCCAAAGCCCAGTAGCAATGGGTTAATGTCCACTTTAGCCGGTATGCTAAGGCCGGGCGAAAGGTTAGAAGCATCTACGGTAACATCGGTATTCAAAAATATTTTTTTGGCATCTACATTGATAAAAAAGGTGTCGTTTAGCATCAGGTCAAACCCCAGCTGAACGGCATAACCCACTGCATTGTCATACTTTACATTCTTAACGGTGCTGCCTTCTTTTACGTTATAAAACAGGCTGTAATTAATACCCGCGCCTACATACGGTTTAAACACTTTTTCGGCAAAGGGGTAAAAATGGTACTGAAACGTTAGGGTAGGCGGCAGCAGGCTAACGCTGCCCAAATCTACAATGGTGCTGGTTGGCCCGCCAATGGACGAAATATCCGACCCTACGGTATGCACATCGTGTTTAGAAGTGCCCAGTATTAATTCGGCAGCAAAGTTTTTGGTAAAAAAGTACGTAAAATCGAGCTCAGGGATAAAGGTGTTGGATAACGATACGTCTCCGCCAATAATGCCAATGTTAGCGCTTTCCTGCGGCACTACGCCTACACCGCGAAGGCGCACCTGCCATTTTTTAAAGTCGGCCGATGTATTTTCTTCCTGTTGGGCATGGGCAAAATTTACACTGAATAACGATACTGCCAAGGCAGCCAAAACTACTTTTTTCATGGTATTTGTGTTTGTTTATTACACACCAAAAGTAGGTAAGGCAATGGCCACAAAACCTGACATATATCATGGTTTAAAAAGTATGTTTACCGTAAAATTTATACGTTATTTAACCAAAAAATCACCGTGGTTACGGTGATTTTGCTTATTTCTTTTTCTTGGATTTTGATTTCTTTTTACCGCCTTTTTTGCCGGTTTTTTTCTTTTTAGCAGAGGCTTTCTTTTTGCCCTTTTTCTTTTTTTTGCCCCAGTTGTCCTGCATCTTGTCGTAGGACTTTTTAGATACTTTAGACTTTTTCTTTGAACGCGATTTGCCTTTTCGCTTGCGTGCATTTATATTATTTACCAGCGAATTTTTTACGCCCAGCTTGTTCTTTTTCTTGCTGCCTTTTTTTGCTTTTTTCTTTAGTTTGCTCATAATATTGGGTTTAGCTTACTAAAGTTACGGCAAAGTTATGTTAGCCGAATGCGCTATAACATTTATATAAGAAGTGTTTAATCGCCACCGCAACCACCACAGCCACTGCAGCCGTCGCCCCCACAGCCATGCCCGCCACAACCACTATGGCCACCGCAACTGCTGTTAAAACTATCGCTAATGCCATCAAAGTCAAAATCGGGCCACTCATCCGGTGCGAAATCAAAATCATAACCTCTTTGCTGGCTCATAGCAAGTAGTAATTCTTTGTCTATCAGGTTAAAAAAATCGTCATCCGCATCCTGCAATAATACTATATTGCCATTAATTGCCAAAAGTATAGCTGCTGCACCTGCATTTGCCGATTGCAGCATTGGGAGTAACTTTGCCTGTAAGTTTACAATCTCGCTTTGTAGTACAGCCTGGGTTTTTAAGCCTAAAGAATTTATGGTAAGTCCACCAAAAACCAACTGGATAAGCGTTTTAGTAAACAATGGCTTTAAGTTATAATTGTTGTGCAGTAAATTTTTAAACGCCCTTTCGCCCTTACAGTTCTGATATGCTATTTTTACAAAATTGCGCAGCAATAGTGCATCTCCAGATGTTTTAAACGGCTGTAAAAAAAACTGCTCATGCTCATTAGGCTTATAGGTTTTAAAATTAGTACCTTCTTTTACATATTTGTAAACCCAGATGCTATCGCGGCTGCTAATAAATTTTTCTACTTCAAAAACCTGTAGTACCTGTTTTACAAGCAGGTCTATAAAAGTTGCTTTTAACAAGTCTTTTAATGGTACATCAGGACCTTTTACAACCATTAGCGCTTCGGCCGGGGTAAATTTTACAAGATAGTCCATTATAGTCGTGGCTTTTTTATAATCCAGTAATCGTTGGTGTTAACGCGCTTAAAGTTGGCGCCGTTAAAGCGTATTTTATCATCAGGCCAAATACTTTTAGGGGCGTCAACCCCAAAAATATCTTTATATAGGCTGAGAGTTTTATTATACCAGTTGGTGTATTTTGTGGTTTCGTTGCTGCCCCCTTTGGTTGGGCCGTGGTGTATTTGCCTGCCTAAAATGTTTTGGCAAAAATCTGTCCAGTATAGCTGTGTATATAGTAGGTGCAGGTGCCAAACCTGGTCTACCTGGTCTGACGGGGTAAGTGGGTGGGAGGTAATACAAAGCAACAGCATAAACTTTTTATATTCGGTTACGGCGGCAACGGCGTACTGCGTATCCCAGTTATTTTCGCGGGCAAGCCTGTCGGTAAATGTCATAGCCGATGTAGGGTCGTCTAACTCAAAAGCCTGTATTTTATGCCAAAGTTTCTGCTGTTGTGGTGTCATTTTAAGGCTTACTATATCGATCAAATATACAAAAACGGCTTTTACGGAAGATTAATGAGTAGTTTAAAATGGTATATTATAGCATTATCCTCATAGAGTTTTGCAATTTTTTCAAATGTGAATAGCTGTTGATAATAATGATACATATCTTTAAATTGACTTTTTATAAAGCTAATAAATTTCATACAAAGTCATAACATTAAATACCATAAAAAAATCCGCTCAAATTGCTTTGAGCGGATTTTATATATTCTGACAACTGTCAACCGATAACTGTCAACTAAATTAGATATGGATAACCTCATCGTAAGCAGCAGCAGCAGCTTCCATAATAGCCTCGCTCATAGTAGGGTGAGGGTGAACCGATTTAATAATCTCGTGGCCTGTAGTTTCTAACCTACGGGCAACAACAGCCTCGGCAATCATATCGGTAACGCCGGCACCAATCATGTGGCAGCCTAACCATTCGCCGTACTTGGCATCAAAAATAACTTTTACAAAACCATCAGAATTACCCGATGCTTTTGCTTTACCTGATGCACTGAAAGGGAATTTACCCACTTTAATTTCGTAACCTTTTTCTCTTGCAGCTTTTTCTGTAAGGCCAACCGAAGCAATTTCCGGAGTAGCATACGTACAGCCCGGTATGTTGCCATAATCAAGCGGCTCTACATGCAGGCCAGCCAGTTTTTCTACGCAAAGAATACCCTCTGCAGAAGCAACGTGTGCAAGCGCCTGGCCCGGAACCACATCGCCAATGGCGTAGTAACCCGGTATGTTAGTCTGGTAATAAGCGTTAACAAGAATTTTATCCCTGTCGGTAGCAATACCCACTTCTTCCAGTCCGATGTTTTCGATATTCGATTTAATACCACCTGCCGAAAGCAGGATATCGGCCTCGATAATCTCTTCGCCTTTAGCTGTTTTAACGGTAGCTTTAACACCTGCGCCGGTAGTATCAACTTTTTCAACCGAAGCGTTAGTCATAACTGTAATACCCGATTTTTTAAGCGAACGCTCCATTTGTTTAGAAACATCCTCGTCTTCTACCGGTACAACGTTTGGCATAAACTCAACAATAGTAACCTGTGTGCCCATAGAGTTGTAAAAATGAGCAAACTCTACGCCAATAGCACCAGACCCAACAACGATCATGCTTTTAGGCTGCTCCGGCAACACCATAGCCTGGCGGTAGCCAATTACTTTTTTACCATCCTGTGGCAGGTTAGGCAGCTCGCGAGAGCGTGCACCTGTAGCAATAATAATATTATCGGCGCTAAGCTCTGTAACAGCACCGTCTTTATCGGTAACGTCTATTTTTTTGCCCGGCTTAACTTTACCGGTACCAAATATAACCTCGATCTTATTTTTTTTCATAAGAAACTGAACACCTTTGCTCATGCCGTCGGCCACATTACGGCTACGGGCAACAACGGCTGCAAAATCTTTATCAAATTCGCCTACGGTAAGTCCGTAATCAGCTGCATGTTTCAGGTAATCAAAAACCTGCGCGCTTTTTAGTAACGCTTTAGTAGGGATACAGCCCCAGTTAAGGCAAATACCGCCAAGGTTTTCTTTTTCTACAATGGCTACTTTAAAACCTAACTGAGAAGCCCTTATAGCTGTTACATAACCGCCCGGGCCACTGCCTAAAACAATAATATCGTATTTCATTAGTATATAATTTGCTTTAATATTTGAGTGTACGAAAATAGTTAATTATTTGCAAAGAGTAAAATGATGCACCTTAAATTTGCATTACGCCACAGCTATGCCGCAATGTTTTTTAAAAAGCTGCCGGTAGTGTAACATTTTTGCTTTTTGACTGTCTATAATGTTATATTTTAATTTTTACCGGATATGCAAAAATCTCTGCAACCCTTACTAAACAATAAATTTGCAGCCCTAACCCTAATAGCCGTAAGCTTTGGGCTAATATTTGTGCCGTTGGCCAAATTCCCCATCAAGTTTATGATAATTACGGCGTTGGTACTGCTGTTTGCCTTTTTGCAGGAGGGCAGCCTGCGCGGACTCAATTTTAAGCGCCTACGATTGCAGGAAGTGATAATTATTATTGTAAGCTATTTAGGTTTAGAGCTGCTAATGGATTTTGCTATTCAGCCCCTTGTATCCAAAATTTTTAACGAACCTGCCGATTATACCGCCTTTGATTTTATTAAAGGCGATACCCAAAGCTATTATAAGTACCTGCTTTATATGTGGATTAGCGCTGCCGTAGGCGAAGAAGTATTATTTAGAGGGTTTATGACCCTGCAACTGCGCAAAATAGTGGGCGAACGCAAACTTGTAATTGTGCTTATTACTGCGGTGCTATTTGCCCTGCCACATTTGTACCAGGGACTGTCGGGACTGGTGATGACATTTTTATTCGGACTTGCCTTTGGTTTTCTCTATCTTAGGTTTAATAATATCTGGATAAATATTATTGTACACGGACTTATAGATAGCCTGTTTTTAACGCTGGCTTATTTTGGTGAGACAGGGTTTTATCAATAAACAAAAACTATGATTTTTTAAATTGCGATAGTTATAAAAAAAGAGGTTTCAATTTAAGAATTGAAACCTCTTTTTTGTGACTTACATTTTATGTTTTTGATGGCGAATTCGAGATCCGGATCGTCGAAAAATTTAAAATACCAAACTCAAAATCCAAAAGTGAAATATTAAGCTATTTGTAAGTGTATACTTATTTTATTAGGCGAAAAAGTGCCTTATTTTA
Organism: Flavobacterium subsaxonicum WB 4.1-42 = DSM 21790; assembly: GCF_000422725.1. Taxonomy (GTDB): domain Bacteria; phylum Bacteroidota; class Bacteroidia; order Flavobacteriales; family Flavobacteriaceae; genus Flavobacterium; species Flavobacterium subsaxonicum. The sequence goes on along the minus strand of NZ_KE383909.1, from coordinate 1,295,719 downwards.
TGCATCTTAAAAACCAAAAGTGAAATATTAAGCACTTTTTGGTCTAAAAAACTACTCCTCTGTCTCTACCGCAAACTGCGAATAATACAAATTTTTGTAGTAACCGGCATCGCGGTTTATAAGTTCGTAATGAGTACCGCTTTCAACAATTTTGCCCTTATCCATTACAATAATGGTATCGGCATTTACAATGGTTGCCAGCCTGTGGGCGATGATGATAGATGTCCTGTCCTTTGTAATAGCGTCGGTAGCGTTACGAATCAGTTCTTCGCTGTAAGTGTCTATAGATGAAGTAGCTTCGTCTAAAATAAGAATGCTTGGGTTGCTAACATAAGCCCTTAAAAACGCAATTAACTGCCGCTGGCCAGACGACAGCATTACACCGCGCTCTTTTACATTATAGTCGTAGCCGCCCGGCAGGCTCATTATAAAGTCATGAACGCCAATGGCTTGAGAGGCTTGTACTACCTTTTCGCGGGTAATGGTAGGGTCGTTAAGCGTAATGTTATTTAGTATTGTATCGGCAAATAGAAATACGTCCTGCAACACAATGGCAATCTGCCTGCGCAGGGTATCGAGCGTAAAGTGGTCAATATCAGTACCATCTATGGTAATTCGGCCGCTGTCTATCTCGTAAAAACGGTTCAGTAAATTAATGATTGTACTCTTGCCGGCACCTGTAGAACCCACAATAGCAATGGTTTGCCCCGATTCTATCTTAAGGTTGATGCCCTTAATAACCTCTTCGTTCTCTAAGTAGCTAAAACGTACGTTCTCAAAGTTAAGCTCGCCTTTAAAATGCCATGCTGCGGTTGCACCGTTTTTTTGTGTATTACCTTGCATATCAAGTAGTTCAAATACCCTGTCAGACGCTACAATACCCATTTGCATCTCGTTAAACTTATCGGCAATCTGCCTTAGCGGGTTAAACAGCATGGGTACAAACATAAGGTAGGCAAACATATCGCCGGGCTCTGTAATTGGATCCAGGTTAAGGATGCTAATACCAGCGTACCATATTACAAATCCGAGAGTTAGCGATGAAATAATGTCGGCAATAGGGAAAAAAATGGAGTTGTAAAGGATGTTTTTTTGCCAGGCATCGTTATGTTTCTTGTTGATAACCTTAAACTTTTCGTACTCAATGTTCTCACGGTTAAACAGCTGAACGATTTTCATGCCCGTAACACGCTCTTGCACAAAGGTATTAAGGTTGGCAACCTGGGTGCGTACTTCCTCAAAAGCGCCCTTCATTTTCTTCTGGAAAATTCGGGTAGCAATTACAAGCAGGGGCATGGCCAGCAGCACCACAAGGGTTAATTTCCAGTTCATTACAAACATAACTATTAAGATAACCAGCATTTTAAGCATATCGCTGATGATCATAAACAAGCCCTGGCTAAATATTTTAGAGATGCTCTCGATATCAAAAACGGTACGGGTAACAAGGCGGCCAACAGCTTCATTATCAAAGAATTTCATCCTGAAATTGCTTATGTGCGCAAACAGGCGCTCGCGAATATCTTTTACAATATCCTGCCCCAGCCAGTTGGCCCAATATACAAAGTAAAACTGCGCAGCAACCTCTAATATTAGCATACCGCCCATAAGGCCAATGTAATACAAAAGGCCGGTGTGGTCTTTTTTAATAAGGTATAAATCAACCGTTTGCTTAAGTAAATAGGGGCGAGCTGCGGCAAAAAGCGACAGTGCTATAGAAAAAACTATGACCCATATAAAGCGGGAACGGTAGGTTTTTGCAAACCGCATCACTTTTTTAAGCGACGAAGTTTTATGTGGAGTTTGTGTAGTGGCGTTCATATAAATTTAATGGCTTAAAGGTACGGATAAATTACCTTAGTAAGGTACAACCCATGTGCCGGAACCGATGCACCTGCATGGCCACGGTCGCGGCTTTGTATTATTTTGTCAACATCTTCAACAGTAATTTTGCCCAGGCCAACGTTAACCAAAGTACCTACAATGGCACGAACCATGTTGCGTAAAAAACGGTCGGCGGTAATGGTAAACACCAGTTTATTAGCGTGCTGCTCCCATTTTGCGTGTGTTATTTTACAGTTGTAAGTACGTACATCGGTATGGGTTTTAGAGAAGCATTTAAAGTCGGTATGGTTAAACAAAACCTGTGCCGCTTCGTTCATTTTATCTACATTAAGCGGATGAAAATGGTACCAGCTTCCCTCGTTTTCAAACGCATCTTTATAGGTGTGAATGTGATATTCGTACGTGCGGCTTGTGGCATCAAAACGTGCATGGGCATCGTCGTGCAGCGGTATAAAGCGGTATACCACAATGTCTTGAGGTAAAAAAGCATTGAGTTTATGGGCAATTACTTCCCAGTTAACTTGGGCATCAAAATCAAAGTGGGCATACATCTGGCGGGCGTGTACACCGGTATCGGTACGGCCTGCGCCAACAACGTCTATAGGGGTGCGCAGCAGGGTAGAAAGGGCCTTGTTAAGGGTTTCCTGTACCGATGGGCTGTGGGGCTGGTATTGCCAGCCGCAGTAGTTTTTACCGTTATATGCAAACTCTATAAAGTACCTCAAAACCGTTGTTGTAATTAAGGTGCAAAGATACTTATTTAAGTTGGAAAGTCGTAAAGTTGAAAGTCGTAAAGTGGCAAAGTTACAGGGTTAGCAAAATTTATGACAATGCACCAAATTTAATATTTTTGAATGCGAATCAAAACTTATTGGCGTTATTGCTTTGATAATCTGTAACTTTCAAATTCCATCAAAACTTTGCTACTTTGCTACTCTGTAACTTTGAAACTTCTTTCTAACTTTGTTGCTCTTTAACTTACTACTCTTGAAAAAAATCCTTCTTCTTTCTGATACGCACAGCCATTTAGACGATACCATAATGAAATACGTGCGCCAGGCCGACGAGGTGTGGCATGCGGGAGACATTGGCGACCTGCATGTTACCGATGCTATTAAGAAAGAAAAGCCCCTGCGTGCTGTGTACGGCAACATAGACGATAATAAAGCACGTATGGAATTCCCCCTTAATAACCGTTTTTTTTGCGAAGGGGTAGATGTCTGGATTACCCATATTGGAGGCTATCCGGGTAAATATAACCCAACCGTTAGGCAGGAACTGGCGCTAAATCCGCCTAAATTATTTATCTGCGGGCACTCGCACATACTAAAAGTGCAGTTTGACCAAAAGCACAATTTACTGCACATGAACCCCGGCGCGGCTGGCACGCATGGCTTTCAGCAGGTGCGCACTATGCTTAGGTTTGAAATTGACGATGATAAGATACAAGCCCTGGAAGTGATTGAAATAGCCCGAAAATAGGCTATTTATTGATAATATCGACTCTTAATCCTAAAGAGAAATTCAGCTGTTGCAAATTGTTAAAAAACGATTCGTATTCGGCGTTGGTTGCTACGTTAGGGCTTAAATAATTATAGCGTGCACGGGCAAAAAGGCTAAGGCCCTGTTCCAGGTAAAAATCAACATCGGCACCAAGTCCAAAAGCAGCACCCCTCTGTTTACCATAGCTTTTACCATTTGTTTTTTGATGGATCATAAGCGCGCCCCCTGTTATAAACGGGCTAAGGGTTAGTTTTTTTACTACATCTAACTTGTACGCTACTCTTAAATAGTAATTATTAATGTTGGTATGCTCTATGTTGCCTGCAAGAGCAACATCGGTAACATTATAGCCTGTAAATTCATATCCGGGAGCCAGGTAAAAGTTGTCATATCTAATAACATTGTGCTCAATGCCAAAGCCATAGGCACCTCGTTGGCTTTGCTAAGCACGTTATTGCCAATAGCACCCGGTTGAGTGTAGTACAATTTTAAGAACACCGCAAAGCCAAATTTCTTTTGCTCTTTAGAAGTATTTTCAGAAGGTTGAACCTTGTCTGCGGCAGGCGTACTAAGGCTGTCGCTGGTTTGTGCATTGGCAAAGTTAAGGCACAGCAATATCAGTATAGTAAGGTATGTGTTTTTCATTACTTAAAATTCAAGTGTGTAGTTAACGGGTTCTGAACCAATGGGTATTTGTACTTCGTGATTGCTTATAAGGGTGTTATCATTAATATAAGTACGGGTCTGATATTTTAAGGTAACAGTTTGGTTTTTAGCTACTAAATAAGATTCCTGATAGTTATAGTTTTCATCTTCCAGCGGAAGGTTAAAATTGTAATCAACCTCGTTTTTATCAATTAGCCCAACAAGGTTTAATTTGCTAATTGCATATCCGCCTGCATTATTTATGTTGATGCTAAGAGTTGTAGCATTGGCGACTTCAAATAACTTAATGTCTTCAAAATCAAGTTTATTATCGCTTAAATTTTCAGGAATTAAATTTTGAAAACTCGTAGACGAATAGGTAGTGTTTTGAGGATTGTAGGCGTTTTGATAGTTAACCAGTAACGCAATATTATTTTGGTTACGTGGTGCGGGGTAAAACATTTTGTAATTGCCACCGGCATCGGTTGTGGTATAGCTAATAATATCGGTGTCGCTTATAGGGTTGTAGTACAGGCCGGAATAGCCGTCTTTAGAAATATACACACTAACCGGAACGCCCTGTAACGGGCTACCGTTGGCATCTGTAATACGCCCCTGATAGAGCACGCGTTCGTCGCCGGTATATTTTAGTTCGTCATCACAGGCTGTAAGTGCTATTACAGCAATAAAAAATAACAGTAATTTTTTTAACATAGCAAGGTTGGTTTATATAACAAAGATGCTAATATGTTAAAAGGTTGCTTATGTGTGTGTTAATTATTTTTGTTGTACATTAATACGGTCTAAAATTTTACTAATACTATACTATTATGAAGATGTTTTTCTTTTCTGCCAAGCCGTACGATAAAGTGTTTTTTGATAGGTATAATAAAGATACCGGTATAGAAATTGAATATTTAGATACGCACCTTGGGCCGCATATAGTTAATGTGGTAGAAGATGCCGTTGCTGTTTGCGTGTTTGTAAATGATAAAGTTACCGCCGATGTTATAGCCCAGTTGGCTGCCAAAGGCGTAAAGATAATTGCCCTGCGTTGTGCCGGTTTTAATAATGTAGACCTTAATGCTGCCAAAGCGCATGGCATACGAGTTTGCAGGGTGCCGGCGTATTCACCTGAGGCTGTGGCCGAACATGCCGTAGCTATGTTGTTGACCCTGAACCGTAAAACACATAAAGCGTATAACCGTGTGCGCGAGCAAAATTTTTCGTTAAACGGATTGCTGGGTTTCAACCTGCATGGCAAAATGGTTGGTGTTATAGGTACGGGCAAAATTGGTAAAGCCTTCTGTAAAATTATGCTGGGCTTTGGCTGCACTGTTGTTGCGTATGATATTTATGAAGACGCCGACCTTAAATTGCTTGGCGTAACCTATGTAACGCAACAAGAGGTTATGCAAAAGTCGGATGTAATATCGCTGCATTGCCCGCTTACGGCAGATAATCATTACCTTATAAATAAAGATACCCTTGCTTTAATGAAGGAGGGCGTAACCCTGATAAACACCAGCCGCGGTGGCCTTGTTTGCACTGCCGATATTATCGATGCCCTTAAGCAGCACAAGGTGGGGCACCTGGGTATTGATGTGTACGAGCAGGAAGAGAAACTGTTTTTCAGGGATTTATCTCAGGATATTATAGAAGACGATATGATACAGCGGCTTATGAGTTTCCCAAATGTGCTGGTTACTGCGCACCAGGCCTTTTTTACCAATGAAGCCCTGTCTCAAATTGCACAAATTACGCTGGGCAGCATTGCAAGCCTTATAAAAGGGCAGGAGCCTGAAGATTTGGCAACCTTATTGGTATAACAAAAAAATCCGGACGTGTAGGTCCGGATTTTTAACGCACTAATAAACTAAGTTAAAAGGTTTATCTAAGGCGGTCGGCAGATTTTACGAGATCCTCATCCTTTTTAACAGCCCTATTGGCAAGGCTTAAAAAAACGATAGAAATTACAGGAAGAAACATCCCAATACCCTTCTCAGAGATTTCACTCTCTCCGGATAAATTTAGCAACCGGTAAACAAATAATCCTAATAAAATTAAATTCAATATTATGTTAAGCCTGTTTAAAACAAACTGTTTTTTTCTTTTCTTGTAGCTAAACAGCGTTATTATAGATAACGTTGCACTAAACACAAAAAGTATTACAAAAGCAATATTATCCATAAAGCTAACCTCTTCGCCATTGCTAAGCGTGTACAACGGCAAAAAAATGGGTAAAATACCGCTTGCTATAATGGCTATTAGTAAATAAACGCTTTGTATTCTTTGTATCATTGCTGCTTTAATTGCTGCACAAAAATATGTTTTCTTTTTAAAAAATACTATTGGTTATAAAAATAAATTTGTATTATTGCAGAACAAAACCATAAGTACTTCATTCTGCGAAGTATGGTATCTCCAAAAAAATCAATACACTTACTGCATTTAGATTACGATTTAATTAACCAATAGTTATACATGTTTGATATTTCTGAATTAAAAGAAATGAAGCTTCCTGAGCTTCAGGAAATTGCAAAAAAAGCAAAAATCAGCAAATTCAGGGGCCTTAAAAAAGACGAGCTTGTTTATCAAATTCTCGACCACCAGGCCGCCAACCCAGCCATAATACAACCACTTTTTGAAGAAACTGCCACAGCAGCACCATTAGTTGCAGATGATGCCGCAGCAGAAAACAAAACAAAAAGGGCGCGTATGACAAAAAACGCTGCCGAAGAAGCTAAAATACTGGCCACAATGCCGGAAACCCCTGCACGTACAGAAAAACCGGAAGAAACCCCGGCACACCCAATTATAGAGCCTGTACCGGCAAGGCAGCCAAGAGCAGATAAAGCCTTTGTAAAAAAAGACGATGCACCTAAACCCCGCACTGCAAAAACAATAATTACCCCGGCAGATAGTACTGCCCCTGCACCAGAAGCTAAAGCAGATATTGCCGATGCCAAGCCTGCTACAGAAAGAGCACCGCAAAAAGACGACAGGAGAAAAATACTTCCTGCAAAAGATAGTGCACAGCCAAGACCTGCAGATGGAACAGCCCCCGCAAGGACAAGGCCCCAGCTTACCGAAGAAGAAAGGCTTGCACAAATAGAAAGGGCTAACGCCAACAACCCTAATCATCCAAGTTATAAAAAGAACCTGGCTGTACAAAACGGGCAAAACACCCCTAATATACCCCCAATTATCTCGAACAAAGAAAACGTACCAAGCCAGCCTGCAGCTGCAGCACAGCCTGTACAAAATAAAAGACAAAATTTTAGGGAGCCTGATTTTGAATTTGATGGTATTATAGAAAGCGAAGGCGTACTGGAAATGATGCCCGATGGCTATGGTTTTCTTCGCTCGTCTGACTACAACTACCTTGCATCGCCCGATGATATTTATTTATCTAACTCGCAAATACGTTTGTTCGGCCTTAAAACCGGCGATACTGTTAAAGGAGTAGTGCGCCCTCCAAAAGAAGGCGAAAAATACTTTCCGCTTGTTAAGGTAAACAAGATAAACGGCCATGATCCGCAGGTAGTGCGCGACAGGGTTTCTTTTGAGCACCTTACGCCACTTTTTCCGGAAGAAAAATTTAACCTTGCCGATAAGCAAAGCACCATATCTACGCGTATTATAGATTTGTTTTCGCCAATAGGTAAAGGCCAGCGTGGTATGATCGTGGCACAGCCTAAAACAGGTAAAACCATGTTGCTTAAAGATATAGCCAACTCCATAGCGGCTAATCACCCGGAGGTGTACCTTATTGTTCTATTGATCGATGAAAGGCCCGAAGAGGTTACCGATATGCAGCGTAGCGTTAGGGGAGAGGTTATTGCCTCTACCTTTGATGAGCCTGCAGAGCGCCATGTAAAAGTGGCTAACATAGTGCTGGAAAAGGCTAAACGCCTTGTAGAGTGCGGCCACGATGTGGTTATATTACTCGATTCTATTACCCGTTTGGCAAGGGCTTACAATACGGTTCAGCCGGCATCGGGTAAAGTATTGAGTGGTGGTGTAGATGCTAATGCACTGCAAAAACCTAAACGATTTTTTGGTGCTGCCCGTAATATAGAAGGCGGCGGATCTTTAAGTATTATTGCTACGGCACTTACCGAAACCGGTTCTAAAATGGACGAGGTTATTTTTGAAGAATTTAAAGGTACCGGTAACATGGAGCTTCAGCTGGACAGAAAAATTGCCAACAGGCGTATTTTCCCTGCGATAGACTTAACATCGTCAAGCACCAGGAGAGACGACCTATTATTAGACGAAAAAACCATACAGCGCATGTGGATAATGAGAAAATACCTTGCCGATATGAATCCGGTTGAGGCTATGGACTTTATTAACGACCGCTTTAGAAAAACCAGGAACAACGAAGATTTTCTGCTATCTATGAATGATTAATTTTTAGTTGTTAAGGGGCCAAGTTTCTGAGAGATTTAAGTTTTTAGCAAATTCAATATACAAGAAAAGCCCCGATTGGGGCTTTTCTGTTTTTGTAATATTTTAGAACTTAGCATCTAAGAACCTCAGCACCTCAGTTACTCCTTGATAACTAAAATACTGGCTTTAAAACCTGTAGCAAGGTTCCATTGGTTACTGGATATAACTTTTTGCTGATCATCATAAACCCTGAATTCCGCCGTATTGGGGCCCGATGTTCCTTGGTTAAGGGCTTCAAAATCAATCTTGTTAAAGCCTTCATCTAAGGTAATTTGTATGCCCTTAAAACTATTATCAAGCATAATTTCATCAACTACTACGCGATCGTTAACCATAACTTTTATACGGTCGCCGTCTTCGGCACCAAAGTCGCGGGCCATAACCTGTACAAATTTCGATTTGCTTCGTACCTCGCCAAAAGACTGGTTACCACGATAGGCCTCATTAGATTCGCCTTCGGGCTTAACGGCGGCACGTTCGGCGTATTCGCTGCTGCGGTTTACAAACTTATCTTCCTGAAACATGCTAAACTCACTCTTTTTTTCTCCGACCGAAAATTTGGGCAGATTGAAATCGTTCTTTTCTTTGGGTTTGGCTGAAAAAGGGCTGTCCGGACTAACCGTTGTTGTAGAGGGTGCTATTGTAGTATTGGCTTTTTCTTTAGGAATTGCAATGCCACCGGCGTGTGTATCTACCTGAGCCCAAAGCCCAAGAGATGTTAGTAACAGCAAAATAAGAAAAACGTTTTTCATAAAATCCGATAAGATACAAGCAAAGTAACAAAAATTCTGCCAGTAATTGCAATGGCCGCAGTATTTGTGAGGTTAATAACGTTTTAAGTACGGTTAAATTGTAATTTGCCACAATTTTACAGGCTGCTCAAAAGTAATCGATCCGGGAGTGGTTACGTATTCTTTCACAAAAGTAAAGCCTGCCTTTTGTAACAACTTATTGGGCGCAGGGTTAAGTGCATACGGCTCGCAATACAAGGTTTTAATTTTGAGGTTATTAAAATAGTAGGGTAGTGACAGCCGTATCAGTTCGACACCATAGCCCTTTTTACGGTCGGCAGCATCCCAGATGTGTAAATGCATGTACGCGTTGGTACCAAAAGTAAACGGGTTAACGTTAGAGTGCCCAATGGGCTGGCCGTTAGCTTCCCAAATTAGGGCATAACCTTTTTTTTGGTCGTAAGGCAGGGCAAGCTGCGATTGCATCATAGCGGTAAACTGCTCGCGTTCGGGCATTTTTGCAATGTCTACACCCAAAGATTTAAGGTAGGCTTCATCAGCACCAAACCAATAGTTGGCAACACGATCGATATCATTTAGGGTTAATTCTCTAACGGTTAGCATCTTTATTATCAATTATAATACGACGCTAATAAAAGTACACAAATTACAACGATTTTACGGTATACGATTTAGCTTTTTTAGATTCAAAACTTACAGTATATCCAATAGTAGATTTTGTACTTTTTAAGTTAAGCCCTTCAATTATAAACGGTTCTGTAGCCCTTATAGTGCAGGTTCCGCCATTGTTAGATACAATTTTTGCGGTAGCAAGTTTGCCGGCTTTCCAGTTAATATCTACCGTAAAATTGCCTCTTGCAACAATGCCCGTAGTTGCGCCTTCTGCCCATGCATCGGGCAGTGCCGGCAATAAATGTATCTCGTTATTCTGGCTTTGCATCAGCATTTCTATAATGCCTGCCGTGCCGGCAAAGTTACCATCTATCTGGAACGGTGGGTGGGCATCAAACAGGTTAGGGTAGGCCCCGCCGTGGCCGCTGTACTTAGTATCGTTATCTTTTGTAAGGCGTAACTGGTTTTTAAACAAGGTGTACGCATGGTTGCCATCTAACAGGCGCGCCCACATATTTACTTTCCAGGCAAGGCTCCAGCCCGTACCGTCGTCGCCACGCAGTTCTAATGTTTTTTTCGCTGCGTTAGCCAATTCCGGTGTTGTCAGCGGCGATATACTATTTGCAGGATGCAATGCATATAGGTGCGATGTATGCCTGTGGTGCGGGTCTACGTCTTCAAAATCTTTATACCATTCCTGCAATTGACTTTTGCTGCCAATTTTAAAAGGTAACAGCTTATCGTTAGCCTTTTCTATAGTCTCCCTAAAATCTTTATCAGTATTTAAAAGGTTGGAAGCCGCTATGGTATTCGCAAATAAGTCTCTGATTATACCCATATCCATAGTGCTGCCCACTGTCATTACGCCCTGTTTTTTACCATCGTAGTAATACGTATTTTCGGGCGATGTAGACGGCATTGTAACCAGGTAGCCGTTTTTGTCTTTTTGCAGCCAGTCTAATGTAAACTCTGCAGCGCCTTTCATAATAGGGTAGGCTTGCTTTAAATATTCTTTATCTCCGGTAAATTGGTAATGCTCCCACAAATGCCTGCTTAGCCAGTTAGCGCCCATGTACCAGTTGGCCCACATAGGGTCGCCATTGCCAAGGTCGCCCACAGGGTTGCTGGTGCCCCAAATATCGGCGTTGTGGTGTACCACCCAGCCTTTGGCGTGGTAAAAACTCTTCGCAGTTTCGGCCCCTGTAACCGACAGGTTCCTGATCAGGTCGTTTAAAGGGGAGAATAATTCTGAAAGGTTAGCCGTTTCTACCGGCCAGTAATTCATCTGTACGTTAATATTGGTGGTATAATTGCTGCTCCAGGGTGCGCGCAGGTCTTTATTCCAGATGCCCTGTAAATTGGCAGGAGCATCTTTAGTACGCGATGACGAAATTAGCAGATAACGCCCGTATTGAAAAAATAATGCTTCGAGCTTTGAGTCTTTTTTACCTGCCGTATATTCTTCCAGTCGTTTATCTGTAGGCAATGCCGACTTATCGGCTTCGCCTGCATTTAGGTTTAAGGACACACGGTTAAATAACTTATGAAAATCGTCCAGATGCTCTTTAAGCAAAGCATCGTACTTTTTATTAGTGGCTTTCGCCAGATAGTCTGTAGCCAGTTTGTGCTCGTCTTTACCCTCGCTGTCAGGGCATTTATCAAAGCCGTTAAAACTTGTTGCGGCAGATACTACCAATATAATTTCGGAAGCATTTTGTATGGCAATAGTACTACCCTGATTTGTAACGGTACCGTCTTTAATTATAGGCTTTAGAATTAGTTCGAAACGCATACCGCGGCAGCCTGCAACATCTTTATAAATTATAGGCTCTTTATTGTAGCTAATATAGCTTGGGTCGGCATGGCTTGGTGCCTTGCCGTTTAAAAACAACAATTGCTCTTTTACAGCACTTTTATAAGGCAGCTGGCTTTTGGTATCAACCGTAACAGAAAGCTTTTTAGGCTGGCTGGATGTAAGGCGAATAATGATACACTCTCCCGGAGCCGAAGCAAAAATTTCCCTTTTATAAGTTACCCCATCTACCGTAAAACTTGTGGTTGCCACACCATCGGCAATATTAAGGTCGCGATAATAAGCGGCAGGTTTTTTATTGCCCAGGTCCTGTTTTAAAATAAGGTCGCCCAGCGGCAAGTAGCTCTCACTATATAGGCCCTGCATATTTTTTGTAAGTTCGTAAGCCTTTGCATAATCGCCGCTAAGCAGCGCAGCCCTGGTGGGTGCTAAATTTTCGAACGCTGTAGGGTTTACATTTTTAGATACCGGCCCGCCACTCCAAAGTGTGGCTTCGTTAAGCTGAATCAGTTCTTCGTTAACCCGTCCAAAAATCATTGCGCCAAGCCTGCCGTTGCCTATGGGCAGGGCTTCTGTCCATTCGGTGGCCGGTTTATCATAATGAAGTTTTAAATCTTGTTGGGCAAATAACGTTGTAGTGCAAGTAAGGACCAGTAAAAGTTGGTATGTTCTTAATATCATTATAATAGATAATTTTTTTGGATGCTATAGATTAATTGTATCTACAGCATCCAAAAATAAAGAATAAGAAAATATAAAAATTAAGGCAGGTTGTCTATTAGTTAAGCAATACTATCATCGTTTGAAATTGTGTTTACTGCCCAACATATTCAAAAGTATCAAAATCGGCATAGGCCTTTGAGGTTTGATTTTTTGACGTTGCAAACAAGCCAAGGTAAATACCTGTAAAGCCACCAACGGTTTCAGAACTTATGTAGGCTACATTCATTTTACCTGCGGAAGTAAAGTTTTTACCATCGGTCGAGTAGGCAAACGAGTAAAAGTCGGCGCTGCCTGTAACCTGCAAATATACTTTACCTTTGGGTATGGTAATTTCCTGGGCTATGTGGGTAAGTTCGCCCATACGGTAGCGTAGAACCACCACCTGTCTATCAGCAGAAGCTGATTGCTTTACAAACATATCGTAATGCGATTTATTGCTCATAAAAACGGTAACGCCCGATGCATCGCCATCCTGAGCATCGTTAAGGTTTAAAGCTGTTGAAGCTTTAAAATTAATGTGCTCCTGCCTGCGGGCAACAAAAGTAGGTGTATCTATATCGTGTAACTGTACAGTTGATGCTTTTAAACGCAGCGTACTTTTTTTATCGGTTAACGAATAATTTTCCAGGCGCGGATTTCTCAAATAATTCCACTCTAAACCCAATTTAGTATCTTTAAAATCGGTATCGAAAACCGGTTTTTTAAAGGGTTGCAGGGGCAGGGTAGTAACATCCATATTCAGGTCAATGGTTCCGTTACCATTTACAACCGGCCACGCATCTTTATCCCATCGCACGGGAGCCAAAAATGTTTCGCGGCCCAACATGTGGTGCAACCCAGATTGCGGACGGAAACCCAAACATACCATCCACCAAGAGCCATCTTTGGCCTGTACAAAATCGGCGTGCCCGGTGCCCTGTATAGGGTTCATTTGGGTAGCCACATTAGCGTGCGTTAATATAGGGTTGGATGGATTAGAATCGTAAGGGCCATCTATGTGTTTGCTGCGTGAAATAGTAACCTTATGGCCGTATTCTGTTCCACCTTCCGAGATCATAAGATAATACCAGCCGTCTTTTTTGTACAGGTGCGGAGATTCCGGGTAGCGGCCTCCTGTGCCTGTCCACAATGCTTTGGCGGGGGTTAATTGCTGACCCGTTATTGGGTTGATTTCGCTTAGGTAAATAGTATTATCGGGGTTGGTGGTCAGGTAGCATTTATCGCCCTCAAAATACAGCGAAGGGTCAATACCTTTTTGCTCCAGCCAAACAGGGTCAGACCATTCGCCACGCGGGTCTTTGGTGTGTACAATAAAATTCCCTTTGTCAGATACATTAGTGGTTATCATGTAAAATGTACCCTCGTGGTAGCGAATAGTTGGTGCGTAGATGCCACCCGAAACCCCTGCTTTTTGCAATGGCAGTTGCGACGGACGCGTTAGGCAATGGCCTATCTGCTCCCAGTTTATAAGGTCTTTACTGTGGTATAAGGGCACACCTGGAAAATATTCGAAACTGCTGGTTACCAGGTAAAAATCGTCGCCCACGCGGCAAACGCTCGGGTCAGGATGAAAACCCGGTATGATTGGGTTTTTATAGCCCTGGCCGTAGCCCGTTAAACAGCACAGGTTGAGTAATAATACAAGAAGTGTTACCTTTTTCATTTCATTATTTTTGATATGCGAAGGTATGCTCAACATACCTTTTACAGGGGATATTTTGAATTATATAACTGTATATTACGTATTACAACGTTTTATTTTAAGCTGCGCAGGTAGTCTGATGGCGATATGCCAAACTCGTTCTTAAAGTTGACACTAAAGCGCTTAGGCGAATTAAAGCCAACCGCATAGGCTACTTCGGCTATTTGCAACTGGCTTTTTTCTAAAAGCTGTTTGGCTCTTTTTAGCCTCACGGTACGAATAAATTCAGAGGGGCCTTTGCCCGTAATGTGCATTAGTTTTTTGTAAAGGTGGGTGCGGCTAAGGCCAACTGCCGCGCCAAGCTCTTCTACCGTAAAATCAGCATTGCCTATGTTTTGCTCCACACTTTTTATAGCCTTTTCTATTAGCTGTTCGTCTAAAGAAGTTATGGTAATTTCGCTTGGCGAAACATCCATTTTTTGGCTAAATGCCTGATGGCCCTTTTGAGTCCACTCTAAAAATTTGCTTACGCGAAGCTTTAATACATTAAAGTTGAAGGGTTTGGTAAGATAATCATCTGCACCAAGCTCCAGGCCTTCTATTTTGTATTCTTCGGCGGTCCTGGCAGTTAGCAATATTACCGGAATGTGTGACCACTGTATGTTGTTTTTTATATAGCTGCAAAGCTCGGTACCGCTCATTACAGGCATCATAACATCGCTTATCACTATATTTACATCGTTACTATGCAGTTTTTCGATGGCTTCTTTACCGTTGTGGGCAACCACTACCGTATAATCTTCAGACAGGCCATCGGCCATAAAATCGCAAAAATCTTTGTTGTCATCTACAAAAAGCAGCACCGGGTTTGTTTTAATAACTTCGGCATCGATTTCAACTACGTCTTCTTCAAATATATTTTCTTCCTCATCTTTAATGAGTTCTACAGGCAGTTTAAATGTAAAAATACTGCCTTTCGGATTGTTATCCGTAACCGTAACCGTGCCCTTATGCATGGCAAGGTACTCGCTTACAATGTGCAGGCCAATGCCGCTGCCTGTATTTTCTTTGCCCTGTGTTGCCTGGTAAAAGCGCTCAAAAACGTGCTGCTTTTCGGTATCGCTAATGCCATGGCCGGTATCGGCTACGCTAACGCATACATTATTGCCCTCGGCATAAATATGTAAGTTGATGCTGCCGCCATCCGGGGTATATTTAAAGGCATTTGAAAGGATATTAAAAAGTATCTTCTGCACTTTAGCCGGATCGAACTGCATAAACAGTGTTTCCATTTGACTGGTAAACAAAAAGGTAATATTACGGTCGGCGGCATACGACTGGAACAGCGTACAGTTGTCTTTAATGTAATGAACAAAATCGCCCATTTCCGTATTAAGGTTTTCGGTACCCACATCGAGCTTACGGAAGTCGAGTAACGAGTTGATCAGCTCCATTAACTGCTCTACATTTTTATATACGATAGATAGTTTTGACCGCAGGCCGCTATCCAGGTCTTTACTTAAAATGGTTTGCAGCGGTATGGTAATCAGGGTAAGGGGCGTACGCAGGTCGTGACTAATGTTGGTAAAGAACCTGAGCTTCATTTCGTTAAGGTTAATTTGCTGCAGGTGCTCTAATTGTATACGCTGATTTTCCAGCTCGGCATTGTGTTTTTTGGTGGTGCGCTGCGCTATGTAAATCATCATGCCTATAAAGGCAACAATATAAATCAATAAAGCCCAGCCTGAAAGGTATAGGGGAGGGGTAACCACTATGTTTAAAGTGGTGGCCCGGTTATTCCAGACTCCATCGCTGTTAGCGGCTTTTATTAGCAGCTTGTAGCTGCCCGGCGCCAGCGACGAGAACTCAATTTTGTTTTTTTCGGTAGGAAGCCACTGATTGTTAAAGCCTTCCAGTTTGTAGAGGTACTTAACCTTGTCGGCATTTATCAGGTCTCCGGTAGTAAATTGCAGGGCAATTAACTTATCGTTATGGCTAAACGTTATGGTTGATGTTTGCTCCATAGGGTGGCTAAGCAACTGATGCCCATTGTAAACCGAATCTACCTGAACAACCGTGTTACCTAAATTTAAACCCGTAAAAATTACCTTAGCCAATGGTTTACTTTTCTCGGCCATTTTGTTGGGGTTAACCACGGTGTAACCCTCTGTACCGCCTAATAGTATGTCGCCATTGCGCAGTTTGTATACCGCGTGCGTGTTAAAATAGTTATCGTTAAGGCCATCTTTGGTAGAAAAATTCCTGCTGCTTATTTTAATAGCCCCTTTGGCATCCTGATTGGCAGATAACACCGACACACCATTGCTTGTTGTTACCCATATATGTTGGTGGCTATCTTCGATAATACCCTTTATAATATTATCGCACAGGCCGTCTTTTTTATCAAAGTAGTACAAGGCATCTTTTTGTGTATCCCACAGCGTTAAACCTTTAGTATGCCCCAGCCAGATGTTGCCCCGGGTATCTTTATAAACGCAGGAAACAAACAATTGCCTGAATTTTTGCGTACCCGCAATATTGCCAGTAGCCTTGGTTTGCTTGCCTGTAATAATATCGATAATAAAAAGCCCGTTACCTGTAGCAACATACAATTTATCGCCATTATCGTAAAACATATCTAATATGTAATCCAGCCCTTTAGCGGTAGAAATTAAGGGGTCAAAGCCCTTTTTATTATAACGAAGGCACTGTATGCCGCTGCCAAGCGTGCCTATCCATAAATTGCCGTAACGGTCTTCTTTTAAATTCCAGATGTCGTTAGCGGCTAAGGTGCTATTTTGCTTTGTGTAGTGGGTAAACACGCCATTTTCGTAACAAAACAGGCCGTTTAAGTAGGTGCCAATCCAAATCCGGCCTTTGCTGTCTTCCAGTAACGAAACAATAACGTTGCTTGGTAGCGGCAGTTTCCTGATGGCGCTCCCGGCCGATTGTTCTTTTAGATATAGCCCGTTACCATCGGTACCCAGCCAAAGGTTGCCTTTTTTGTCTTCTAAAATAACACTAACATCTTTACAGTTTTGCTGCTCTATGTTTATAAGATTACTGAAACTATCGTGGTAATACGAAATCCCTTTTTTACTGTGGCCCACCCATATAGTACCGGTAGTATCTCTGTAAAGGCAGCCTATATTGTTGGAGGCGATAGTAGAGCTTGTATTTTGGTTGTACGTTATGCCTGTAATACTGTTGGTGGCTATGGTGTAGATAAACAGCCCCTTATGATCTGTACCTATCCAGATGTGGCCGTTGCCATCATCGGTAATGTCGAGGATAATATCGGTTTGGTTATTTATGGAAGAATTTAAGGATATGGCCTGCCATTGTGCCTGTGCATTTTTTTGATAATAAGTGGTAGTGGTTGTACCTGAGTAGAGCCATAGCCCGTTTTGGGCGTCTACATAAATTTTATTATCGTGATTGGCCAGTTCTTTTTTGATAAAGTCTGGCAGGCTGATTAGAGATTCTTTGCCACTTTGCTTGTTTAATTTCCAAATTGCACCCGACTTAAGTGTGCAGTATAAATTGTTACCGTCATCGGAAAAAGAGGTACCGGCAACATCATCTGTCTTTTGTTTCGGATTAAAAACCTTTAAAGATTTTTTGCGGGTATCATATAAAGATATCTTATCCTGACCCAATACCCATAGGTCTTTATTTCGGTCTACGTATACGTTATAATTGGTGCCGACCTGTATACCTAACTTCTTTAAAAACGCGGGGATATCGCTTATAAAGCTATCCTTGCCACGGTTGTAAACACTGTACCCCGAACTGCTGTTTATCCAGATGTTGCCCAAGCCGTCTTCCTGCAACCCTAAAATATCGTCGTTACCTAAAGAGGAGGGTTTGCCCGGTTTGGTGGCGTATACCTTAAATTCGTAGCCATCGTAACGGTTTAAGCCTGACTCGGTACCTATCCACAAAAATCCATAACTGTCTTTTAAAATACTTTTTACGGTACTGTTAGACAGCCCGTCATCGGTTCGCAGATGATGAAATGTATACGTTTGCCCTACAGCCTGCAAACAGGCCATAAGTGCTATTAGTAAGGTTAAGAAGTATCGGGTAAATGGTTTCATTTAAGTTATGGCTTCCGGGGGCACAATATAGTACAAATATTTATCTTGAATAACATAAGCAGGGTATAGAAATTAGCCACGAATTACACCAATTAATCGAATTTTTAAAACCTTTATCGCTTTTAAATGCACCAGGATTTATGATTAATATTTGTGGTAATTTGTAGCAAAATTTTTAACTAACATATGTCTATAAAAAGTAAAAAGCACGAATTAATCGTACTTTTTACCTTTGTAATTTATTTTGTTGTTACTACTTAAGCGTAATGGTCTGCTCGGTTCCGTTGTAGTCTACAGTTTGTCCTTCAGCATCATAAGTAAACGCTTTAGGCTTGTCTTTACTAACGGTTACAATGGTAAACTTACGGTTTTTAAGCATTCCGTTAAATTCGCCTTTACGTGCACCAATGGTTAAAGTGCCTTTGGCATTGTTGTAGGTAAACGCAATGTTGGTATACTTTCCGGTTTCGTAGTTATAGTTATCATCTTCATCTTCATACAACGTAAAGCTTCCATCTTTACCTTTATATACGTACAACACTATTTTATCGGCCGGTTTCTCGTTGCTGTACTGCATTTCCGGGCCTACAGGAATAATAGCGCCTTCGCGGATAAATAACGGAATACGCTCGTAAGGGGCATCCACATTTAGCTGCTGGCCACCTGTTATGTAACGGCCTGTATAGAAATCGAACCAGTTAGAATCTGATGGGAAGTATACATTACGTTTACGTGCCTCGTAGCTGTACACAGGGCATACCATAAAGGCAGGGCCAAACATAAACTGGTCGCTAATGTTCTCTACTTTACTGTCTGAAGCAAAGTCCATAAGTAGCGGGCGCATAATGGTATAATCGTTAAAATACGTCATACCTGCCATAGTATAAATGTATGGCATTAGCCTGTAACGTAGGTTGGTATAATATAAAATAGATTTATATGCCGGGTGTGTTTCCGGAGCAATGTTCCACGGCTCGCGGAAAGGAAACTGACCGTGTGCCCTGTATAACGGCGCAAATGCACCAAACTGGAACCAACGTGCGTTAAGCTCTCTCCACTCTTTATTATCGCTGTTTTCTTTACCATCTTTATCAAAAGCCAACTGGCCGCTTACGTACCTGTCTTCTACGCAAAAACCGCCAATATCCATAGTCCAATACGGTATACCGCTAACTGCAAAGTTAAGTCCGGCAGAAATCTGCGCCTTCATATCTTCCCAACGGGTAGCAATATCACCACTCCAGGTAGCAGTAGAGTAACGCTGTAAACCTGCAAAACCAGAACGCGTTAGCAGGAATACCCTTTTGTTAGGGGCAACACTACGCTGGCCATCATAAATAGCCTCGGCATTCATCAACGCATAAGTATTAAAAAACTCTGTAGACGATCCTAACGCTGTAGGGCCACACAGTGCTTTACGGTATTCCATATCGGTACAATCCAGCACGTTAGGCTCGCTGGCATCCATCCACCAGGCATCAACTCCTAATGGGTATAAGTTATCGTAAATCTGTTTCCAGAACAATTTACGCGCACCGCCAGAGTAGGCATCATAAAACGAACCTACATAACCCGGGCCAACCCAGTCGCGAACGTTGTCTTTAATAGCTTGTTGGTACATCCAGCCTTTGCTGTCAAACTCTTTAAAATGCTCTGTAGTTTTGTAAAACTTAGGCCACACAGAGATCATCATTTTTGCGTTAAGGGCATGGATAGAATCTACCATACCTTTAGGGTTCGGAAAACGTTTTGCATCAAACTCATGGCTTCCCCATGCATCTTCCTCCCAATAATTCCAGTCCAGTACAATGTTGTCTATCGGAATTTTACGTTTCCTGAATTCTTTCAGGCTGCCCAAAATTTCGTCCTGCGTTTTGTAACGCTCGCGGCTTTGCCAGTAACCCATAGCCCATTTAGGCATAATTTGAGATTTACCGGTTAGTGTACGGTAACCTTTAATAACCTCGTCGGCATTTTCGCCGTAAACAAAGTAGTAGTCCAGTTTTTTAGACATTTCGCTCCACCAAACCTGGTTGCTCTTTTCGTCAACTTCCTGAGGTGTCACGGCACGTAAACCACAGTAGGATGTGCCGCCATCAGGGCGCCACTCAATACGCAATGGCACACGTTTGCCTGCCTGTAATGGTATGGCAAATTTGTAACTATTTGGATTCCATGCCGTTCTCCAACGCTCTGCAACCACTAACTCGTTATTAAGGTATACTTTAACGTAGCCTGCGTAGTACAGAATAAATTTATAAGTGCCATCTACCGGTGCTTCAATTTCTCCTTCGTAAGTAACGTTAGCATTTTTTAAAGGGAAATTCTGAGGCAGGTTTTTTATACTCTTAATATCTTCAAAAAAGATAGATTCTTCCTTACGCTCAAGGGTTTGCACGCCTTTATCTTTAGATGTATAGGTACCTGTTAAACCACCCTGGTTACCTTTTTTATCGTATAATTTAAAAATGGTATTAAGCTGTTTGTAAGGGCGGCTATCGCCAAAACGGCTTAAAGAATAGCTGTCCCATAAAAGGCCGTAATTTTTGTTAGATACTATAAATGGTACCGATACCTTGGTATTGTACTGAAACAGCTCTTCGCTTTTATCTTTGTAGTTAAATTCGTCTGACTGGTGCTGACCCAAACCGTGAAAAGCTTCATCGGCAGGCGATTCGAAAATTTGCCTTACCGAGTAGCCGTTGGTTCCTTCAACCTCAATAGGAGTGAACGATTTACCACCGCCCTGTTGTTCTGCCAAAATTACCTTGCCGTTTTTATCTTTAAAGTTTACGCCGCCATTTTGTTTAGACACCATTACTTTTACGCGAGATGTAGACACCATAACCGAATCGGATACGTTTTTAACCGTAAAAGGGCTTGACTTTATGCCGGGTACGATTATTAAGCTGGAATCTTTAGGGAATTCATTTTCCGGGGTGGCAGATACATGAATAAGCTCATCGCGCAATACCTGGATTCGAACTTTTTTAACGTCGGTTTTGCCGCTGCTCTTAACATTTACAACAACGCCATCATCTGTGGTTTGGTACTGCGTAGCCGAACATGCCGCCAGCAACATACCCGCAAAAATGAGAGGTAATTTTTTAGAGATCATTAATTACTAAGTTTTTTATGATTTTTATAAAGCCAACAAATTTGCAAATAAAAATGTTATAAAGGGTGCAATTATGTATCTAAAACGGTATAGTTATGAATTATCCTGTTTCTGCATGTTTTATGATTTTGAATTTAAGGTGTTGTTGTATAGTTTGTTAAGTGTTTATTGAGTGGCGGCAATGTATTATTTTATTAAAATTGCCGCCAGTAATAAATACCGTATATAAAATTAATTATTTATAAAGCTTAGACTATTTCTTTAGCTTTTTCGTAGTTTTCTATAACTTTAAACAGCGCATCAGAATAGTTAAATAGATCGTCGAGAGAAGTAATTTCGCTACGTACCTCTTTACGTTGTTCATCAAGTGTTACAAAGTATTTTTTGGTGCCATTAAAATAAAGGCGGCAAATAGTTTTGCGGTTGTTGTTATCTAATAGTATGGCAAAATAAGAAAGGGCATCGCGGTAGGTAACCCTTGCTACGGGTATTTTCTGCCTTAATATTGTTTTGATGATCATAAAACCTTCAAGCTCTTCTTCGGTAGTAACAATCTGGTTAGGATCTGCCGGTGCTTCGGGTGCTAAGGCGGCATCCTGTTCCTGTACAACAGCACTCTCTTTTGTAAGTGCTGATTTTAATCTCTCTGTTATAAGGTCGCTAATATATTGGTGCAGTGATATTTTTGTAAGGTTAGTAAACTGCTCTAATACCTTTGCCGTTATAACACTTGGGTATACCTGACGTGCAAAATGCTTTACAAAATCCGGGCTCGGACTTGCAAATTCGGCATTGATAAGTTTTTTAAGCTCATTAGTGTGCTTAAGGTCGCTGGCTGTGTTAACTATATTATCAAAATCGTAATATGCTTTATGAAACTTTTTAAGCTCTTCGATCTGGTTGTCTTTTATATCGGTAATATCAAAAGAGAAAAAGGGTTTCTCATCCATTTTGTTAGACTCAACCAAATCAGTATAAAACCTATACTCAATGCCATTGGTAAGTATAGAAAATTTAGCCTTTGTGGTATGAAAGTATCTAAACAACTGCGATGCATTGTTTACATTTAACGGGGCAGCATGGTGTTTGCACTCTATAAGAATAATGGGTTCGCCATTTTGCATAATGGCATAATCTATTTTTTCGCCTTGTTTAATACCTATGTCTGCAACCAGTTCCGGTGTAACCTCAAAGGGGTTAAATACATCATAGCCTAACTCTTTAATAAAAGGCATTATAAAAGCATTTTTTGTAGCTTCTTCTGTATTTACCTGGGCTTTAAGTTTACCAACCCTGTCGCCCAACATTTTTATCTGATCTTTAAAGTCCATAATGCTTGATATTTATTTTTTGAAAGTAGTCTCTCTATAGGTTATTGTAATACATTGTTTTATCATTCCAAACCTACTAAACTTAAAAATGTTAATTTTAAGGGAATCCTTATTTTTATAAAATTTTCATAAATATATGCAGGCAAAAAAATACCGGCTGTTAAGCCGGTACAAGTACTAAGAAATAAAAAAACAAATAGTCATTAATTCTGGGGAATTAATTTGGGGGCAACGCCGTTATATTTTAGTAAAAGGTGTTGGGCAATATCCTGTTGGCTAATAATATTGTGGCCGGGCAATATCATTTCTGTTTGCCCGGTAACCGGATTAATAAACAGTGCGGCACCTGGCCTGCAATTTTTAAATCGGTATTGCAATGCCTGTAATCCTTTAACTAAGCCATGTTGTGCTGTAACCTCAAAAACAAAATGCGAACACGATTTTTTAAACAAGCAATTACGTCGCTTATTTTTGGGTATGGCCAACCAGTAAAATTTAATTATTACGAGTAAAAGATGCCTCATTTTTTAAACACCACCATTTGATTAGCGGTAGTGTAGCCTGGTTTGGCTGCTATGCCAAAGCATCCGGCGTCTGGCTGTACAAAGGTGGTAACACTCTCAAGCCCTACGTAAGTCCAGCCTTTGGCGGTATAGCTTGTAATGGTAGCTTCTAATTGTTGGGCTACATGGTTGGTATTGCCGCTTTTTGAATCTATTGAGGCAACAAAGGGTACAACTTTATATTCCATTGTGGGTAAAGTTTAAATTTTGTCAAACCTAATACACTTAAAAATGCCTATTGTAAGGGAATCCTCATTTTGTAAAAATTAATAATTGGGCGGTTACACAAGTCCCATATCTTTGGCAATACTAATAAGGTGGGTTGTGTTCCTGGCCTGTAGCGAGGTACGCATTTTTATAATGCGTTTTTCTACGCTGCTTATGCTTTGCGCTTTTTTTCTTTCGGTTTTAAAAGCTTCTACAATTTCGTTCTGGCTAAGGCCATCGGCAAGCAATGTAATAATTTCGAGGTCCAGGGCATCCATTTCTAAAAGCATATCGGGTTTTCTTAAATGCGATAGTTGTGGCGAAAGATAATTATTGCCCTTATAAATTTCGGTAATGGCTTTTTGTAGCTGGGCGGCACTATCGCGGCTTTTAAGCACATAGCCGTTTATGTTGCATTCGTCTAACAGGTAGCGTATTTTATAGCCACGCTCTTCTATAGAATAGGCAATTATTTTAAGGGGCCAGTTTTGCTCGCGTATCGCCTTTATAAGATCTTCGCCCGAGGCAAGAATATTGTTACGGTTGCCACCTGTAAAGGAGAGGTCTGTAATAAGCAAGTCAAAAGGGTCGTCATCCAAGTGGGCTTTCTTTAGCTTTAAAAAAGCGTCATCACAGTATTTTGCATAATAAACGGTTTGGATATTTAATGTATCTAACAGCATTTTAAGGCCCATACCTATGCTGTCTATATCTTCGGCAACCAGAATTTTTTTAAACATACGCTGAATTATAGTGGAATTGCAATTGAAATTTTTAATCCTTTAGTTATGTCATCAAAAGTAATGGTACCGTTTATTGATTTTATGCGGTTTTCCGCATTTTGCAATCCGTTTTTGTAAAAAAAATTATTTTTCTTAATCCCTACGCCGTTATCTGCATAGCTAATATGTAGTTTTTTATCGGCTACCGTAAATTTTACAACTACCAGGGTAGCCTGGCTGTGTTTTTTCATGTTTACCATAAACTCCTGCAATACACGGTATATGGTAACTTTTTTATGCTCGTCCAGCACATTCCACGAAACAGAATGGGTATTTACGGGCAGTACATTAAGCTGTGGCGTTTTATAGCGGGCCAGCATTTCTATAAGCACAATATAAAAATCGTTGCCGGTATCTACACTGCTGTTTTCTCTGGAAATATCGCGTGTTTTTTCGTAAACAGAATCGAGCCTCTTTAAAAGTGTTTCTTTTTTATCATCGGTATCAAAATGTAGCGATTCGGTAAACATCATGGTATCAAACATATCGTTAGCCAGCTCATCATGAATTTTTTTAGATATGCGGCTTTCGGTATTATACACCTCAATAATTTTTGCTTTTTTATGCTTAAGCCTTTGTACAATAACAATAAAAAATGCAGTAGCTACTGCACCACAGGCAATCATAACAAATACAAGTTTAAGTACTCTGTCGTTTTGTGCCTGTAGCTTATTTTGAGTTTGTTGATTTTTTAACCTTAAATTTTCTGCCTCGGTATTTTTAGAGTTGTACTTTATACTTGCAAATTCGCTTTTATTTTTAAGCCGCATTTTAGTAAGGCTATCGTTAATAGTAAAATAGCCAATAGCCTCTTTTTTAGATTCTTTTTCCGGCAAAACATTAATCAGGATTTGTAATGCGGTTAAACGTTCGTCTGGATTTTTAATTTTTGTGGCAATATTGTACGCTTTAAGTGCATAACTTGCGGCAACTTTTTTATTTTTAGCAGCGTAATATTTAGCCAGTTGTATGTTGCCCGATAACATACCCGGAAGGTCGTTTGTTTTTAGCCTTATGTTAAGCGAATTTTGAAGATAACTTAACGCAGCAGGATTATTAATGGTTTGATAAATGCTGCCTATGTTATTTAATACTCTTGCCTTGGCACTTAAGTTTGTTTGTACAATTGCAGATGCATTTAAAGCGGTTAAAATTTTTAATGCCGATGTATAATCTTTTTTATCAAAATAAACCATTGCAATATTATTTTGTACAATAGATTTAGATATAGAATCTTTGGCAATTTTTGCAGCCTGGTTATAATATTCAATTGCCTTATCGAAGTTTAAAAGCTTTCTGTAACAAATACCTAATAAATTGTAAGCTTCGCTCAGGTATATTTGGTTGTGGCTGTTTTTAAGGTATAACAAAGCCTCGGTAGCGTTTTCTTCGCTGCCAAAATAATCGCCCGAAATTTTTTGTGTTTCGGCCATTCTAAGCAGTGCATAGCCACACCTTAAACTGTCTTTATGCAGCGTATACAGCTGTTTAGCTTTATTGTAGTAATAAAAAGCACTATCGTATGCCTGCCCGTTACTGTTGGCTATTGCTTTATTTAAAGTTGTATTAATATAGGCTAAAGTATCATCGTTATAATATACCTCATCAGATATAGGTTTGGCCGCATTTTTATTATTGCATGAAAACACTATTGCAATTATAAGGACAATAAAAAACGGGGAATAAATCTTAAAATTAAGTTTCATTCCCCGAAATTAGTAAAAATTCATAAAGAGCAGCCAAATATTATTTTGGCTTTACGGGCGGTGGGGGCGGGGGCGGAATGGGTATTAGGCCATCATCGGTACTAAACCCATCGGCATAGCTATCAGGGTTGTTGGTATCGCTCACACTTTCGTTATCGCAAGACATTGCTATACTGCCCAGCAGCGATAGGGCTGCCAGCAAAACTATTTTTTTCATTTGTTTTGGTTCTTAAAAATTAAACATGGGGCAACCTGCAGGTGCTTTTAGCCATAAGGCGGTAAGCACCCGTTTTGGGTATGCCAATAATTTTTTTGGGAAGTGTAGTGTGCTAACAAAACCACGGGCAGATTATACTTCCCGGAATAACTGTTGCAGTTTTGTAAAGCAGCACTATGTTAAAATGTTAAAACTTGTTTTGTACATTTGCCCTGTTGCGCAACAAGGCAGTAACTAATTACAGGGCAAAGAAATGGCAGATAATTACGTTTAAAAGCACAGAATTCCTGTTATTCCGGGCATTCCTATTAATTCCAAAAAAATCCTGTCGATTCCAAATTCAATACAAATAGCAGCTATTATGGATGATTATAAAAAAGCGATTTTAGCTCAGTACGAAAGTGTAAAAGAAGGTGCACACGCCGATTTATTATTGCCTGCAACTACCGCTAAGCTTAAAGAATTAAGTTTAGTACTGTTTGATGCTTTAAGTAGCGACGACAAAAAAATCTACGAACGTTTTTTTGGTCCTGAAGCATTAAGCTTTAGCAGTATTAAGAAGTTTGATAATGATAAATTTAGGCCTTTAGTAAGATTTTTAAGGGGAGGTGTTGCTCCTAAAAGTGTGGCAAGTATAGAGTTGCTGGCAATTTTAGTAGACCTTGAGCCAAGACCTTTTCAAAAATTCAGAAAGCAGGAAGGCTTAACAGGAGTTGGTAAGGATAAAACCTCTCTTGGGATAGAAAATGGGGGAGTGGGACAAATTCAGTCTTTTTATAGGGATAGTAGTCGGCAGAATGATGTGTTAGGAAAAGAAGGGGTAGAAAATGAGCCGTTAGAAAAGACGGAGCCTGATATAATTGATATTAGCACAACAGCACCCAAAGTTGTGCATCAAAAATATTTTGCCGTTGGGCGTAGCGAAAGATTGCAGGCAAGGCAAAATTTACTTAAAATAGCAGTAATTATTGTGCTATTTTGTACTGTGGCTGCATTTGCGGTTAAAGATTTATTTTTAGATAGTAATGGCTGTATGGTTTGGAATAAAGATCATTACGAAACCGCGCCCTGCGATAATAATGTTAATGCTTTAGCAAATAACCCAACTGTGCCTTTAAGCGAAGATTTGCTTACTTACCAAAAAAAAATAGAGGTGTCTGATACCACTACTTTTTATAATACTGACGGTAGCCCACGGGTTTGGTACGGCAAATCTGCCGATAAAGTATACGAGTATTTTACCTACCCCGGCTTACACCCTGAAACGCATAAAACGCTTAAAAAAATAACCGATTATATGATAAAAAAGCATATTAAAAATAAGCGTTAAATATTGGTTATTTGTTTTTGCACTTGACATTTAGAAGGCGGAGAAGCAAAATATAAAATATGGCAGTTAAATTACCACCTAATTATAATTTTTTGTTTGCCGGTAACTGCGTACTCTTTAGATGCCGACGAAGATTTAAGAGGCTTAAATACTGTTTGGTTTTTACCTTCTGTTAGTAACACTTGTACCTTAAGCTTTGCTTTTTTATCATTAAACAATATCATTAATCGGGAAACAAAAAGGTTACTGCCAATAATGCTGAATGAAATAGATTTTTCTGTGGCAACTGGTTTTGTAATTGGGTAGTCTGTAAAAAGCATACAAGCAGCACCTTCTATTTTTAAGTATTGCCTTGGCACCACACCAAAGCCCACGCCGGCGCCATACACTTCCTGGCCTACCTGCCCGTGCTGTTCCCAACCGTCCTGCAGGTCTTCTACGGGTATCCATAATTTAGGGTCCACCTCTCCGGTTTTAACTTCTTTAGATAAAATATCTTCCGGCAATAGCGGAGGGTAGTAACACGGCAAGCGGCTAACACTGTAGCGTATAAGCTCTGGCAACAGCAGCATTACCGATGGCAGGATAGGAGCCTTTATAGCAACGGCTTCTTTAATATAATCGTTAAGCGCGGCATAAACTTCCATCTCCTCATAAGCTGCCTTGTACGGCGCATCATTAAGCGGAAAGATGCCAAAAAAATTATCAAAGTTGGTGGCATTGCCATAATTGCATTCCCACAACTGTACGTTTTTCATAATTCCGGCAATGCAAAGGTAACTAACATCTAAAAAAAGTTGTTCTTTAGTCTCTTTATAGAGCCTAAGCATTGCCAGGGCAGAAAAAGCTGTATTATTGGCCTGGTAAAAAATAGCCATGCCCATATCCTTCAGCTTTCTGGCAGCTCTAAGGGCTTCGTTAAGGTATTTTTTTTCGCCTG
This sequence comes from Flavobacterium subsaxonicum WB 4.1-42 = DSM 21790, assembly GCF_000422725.1. Classification (GTDB taxonomy): domain Bacteria; phylum Bacteroidota; class Bacteroidia; order Flavobacteriales; family Flavobacteriaceae; genus Flavobacterium; species Flavobacterium subsaxonicum. The sequence goes on along the minus strand of NZ_KE383909.1, from coordinate 1,267,435 downwards.
TTACCCTCCACACGTTTACCATTAAGTGGGCATAGCCACCGGCTACGTCTTTTTCGCCACCCTTGCCAGGAACTGTTTCTGCCTTTAAGGTTTCCAGCGTATCCATTTTATAGAAAACCGGCCAAACATAATCAAAATGATGTGCCACCTTAATTGCATATCCTATAGATTTAAGCAGTAGTTCTTTAGCTTCCTTATCGCCATTCAGCGCCAGTTTAGAAAGGTTCATTAACGGGTGGTGCAGGTACCAGGAATCCATGGTCATGGCCTTTTTTTGCTCTTCAGATTCGTCCAGCTCTCCACGTTGCGATGGCAGCCACCGCGAAATAGTTTGCAGCTTATCATCATAAAAAGCCTCTAAGCCGCCTTTAATCTCATCAATTACCTGAAAGCTCTCGCCCGTCCACTGTGCGTACTCATTTATAGCCCACAGTACAGATAGCTGCACCATAATTTCAGATGGGGTTTTATAATCGCACAGGTAAGCATTAAGATACGGATGACCTTTTGCGTAGGTCCAGCAGCCTTTATTAAATGTTAGGTCGTGCAGGGCTTTTTTAGACATTTCCGGCCAGTCGCGGTAGGTGGTATCCGGTTTTGGTATCACACTGTAAATTGCGGCTAAATGGTTAAGATAATGCTTTGCAACGCTAACATCGTCTTCGGGAATATCGGGGCTGAATAATACATACGCATCAGACAGTGCAACTTCTGTTCCCGCAGGTAGTGCCTTTTCTGTGGTAACGGGCAGGCTAAAACCAATTTCAGGCCATTGTCCACCAACAGTTTCAGATAGCGAGGTTTGTGTAGCATTGCAATATTCTGAGACTGAAGTAAGGTTTTGAAAGTACAAAAACGACCCTTTTTTAGGACTTATACTGCTGCCAAAAAGCAAACCGGAACGTGTGCCCTGTTGGTGCAGGTATAGGGTACCGGAGGTATTTTCTATGCTGCCATTTTCGGTAAGAGGTACTATATCTTTAGGCCAGTAAGGTATTACAAGGTCTAAATTGGGTGTAAACATTGTTTTGTAGTGTAAAATGGCATTGTCAGGATCTGGGAAATCCATTACCATTTTGTAGCTGCCTATTTCTGTTTGCAGCACCAACGTGCAACCCGAGTTGTTTTCGGTTATGTCTGTAACTTCAAAATTACAATTTAAGCCAAATGCGGCGCGAAAGCCAAGCTTGCAGCCATTTGGTGCCGTGCTAACAATCCAGATAGCATTGTCCGCATTATGCAGGGTATAAGCATACTCTAAAAACATTTTTTTAAGAAGAACGGCACTGTTCTTAATTGCTGATTGCGCCGTTGCTGCCCAGGGTGTAATCAGTTTCATATTTTAGCAGGAGGTTTACATTTATGTATTTATACAAAAATAACCTTCCGTAAAAAAAAACGCTTTACAAGAAACTGTTTACTTTCTTACAATATTACGCATGCTGTTAGCAACACCTGCAGGGCGTATATTGCTATATTGGGAAGAATACGCTAAATGCGGCCCCCTTGCCGGGAGTGCCTTCTGCAGTAATAAACCCCTGGTGTTTTGTCATTATCTTTTTACAGATGGCCAGGCCTATGCCTGTACCGCTGTATTTATCTTTGCTGTGCAGCCTAAAAAAAGGTTCGAATAGTTTTGCGGCGTGATCGTTAGAAAAGCCTATGCCGTTATCTTGTACCGTTATCTTAATGTATTTTATGTTGCGGGTGCCGGGCATTACAGAGAGTTCACTATGGGTTGCCTCTGTACAATCTATGGTTATGGCCGGTGCAATGTTGGGGTTGGCATATTTTAATGCGTTGCCAATAAGGTTTATAAATAACTGGCGTATTAGCGTGGGCATTGCACGTAGAACGGGTAGGGGGGCACTGTTTACAACAGCCCCTTTGGCAGTAATACTATCTGATAATTCCTGGTCTATAACCTCGTGGATTAGCGCATCAAAGTCGGTGTCGAATAATTGGAAATCGTCTGAATTGCTAATGTGCGAGTAATGCAGCAAATCTTCGGTTAGCTGTTGCATGCGGTTGGTAGATACCAATATGCGGGTTAGGTGGTCGGCACTTTCGTGGGTAAGTTTCGACTGCTCATCGCTTAAAATAAGCTTGCTAAAGGTATGTATTTTTCTAAGCGGCTCCTGCAAATCGTGACTTGCAATGTAACTAAACGATGACAGCTCTTTATTGCTTTCTTCCAATGCTATGTTATTTTTTTCGAGCAGGCTGTTAACCGTGCGTATCTCTGTCATATCATCTATGGCAATAAGGATAAGCTGTTCGCCTAAATTTTCGTTGATAATAGGGCGGGCATTAAGCAGCATAACGCGTTCTCCAATTTGGGGCAGGAGTATTTCGAGCTCAAAATTCTCCACTTTGGTATCAGATGATATTACCTTTAAAAGTTGCTCTTTAAGGCTTGCATTGTGCCATTTGCCATCAAAAAGGTCAAATAGCAGCTTGCCGGCAGTGTCCTGCTCTGTGGTTTTAAAATATTTGTAAAACGATGCATTGGCACTCTTAACCCGCAAGTCGGCGTCAAGCACAATCAGCGGCTCCCGAATGGTCTCTACAATAGAGGCAGAGTACATCCTGGAAAGCGATAGTTGCTCCTGGCGGTCTTTAAGCTCGGCATTTACACTGTTAAGCTCTTCGTTGTTAGACAACAGCTCTTCGGTAGATGTTTCCAGCTCTTCGTTAAGGGTTTGCAGTTCTTCGCTGTTGCTTAAAAGTTCTTCGTTGGCACTTTGCAGCTCTTCATACGCCACTTCCTGGTCTTCGGTAACACGGCGAATATCATCGCGCATTTGCTGCAATTCGGCTTCAAGCTGCTGTATGCGCTCCAACTCGGCACTTTTATGCTGCGATAAAAAATCAGGGTCTATTGGTATAACCGTATTTTTATGAAAAAGCAGCAGGTAATACTGCTCGCCATTTTCTTCAATATTTTTAACTTCCAGGTTAACTGTAAAGTCTTTATCCCTTACGGGCAGGTTTTCCTTCAGCTCGCTACCGCCACCTTTTTTTACCTTTACAAGGGCATTGCGCACCTCGAAAGCAAGGTCTTCGTGCAGCATTTTGTACACGTTAAAATTGGGCTTGCCCTGCGATGGCTGCAGGTAGGGGCTGGTATCGCCATGAAAATGTATAATATCCTTGGTTTCGTCTAAAATTAGCGACGCCGGGGTATATTTGGTAAATAAGAGTTCGTTAACCTTTTTCTGGATGTTGCTGCCCGCAACTTCTATTTTTGCCTGCGGATGGCTTAAGTTGGTTGCGGTAACACCCTGCTGCCCGTAGGGTGCGGGTATAAAACTATCATTAACACTTTTGCGGCTGTATATTTTTTGGTTTTTAACCAAAGGGTCAAATAGGTTGGCTACGTTATTAATAGTTTCAGATTTGCCAATAAACAATACGCCATTGGGCCTAAGGGCGTAATGGAAGGTATTAAGCGCTTTTTTTTGTAAAAAGCGATCCATGTAAATCAGCACATTTCGGCACGATATAAGGTCCATCCGGGCAAAAGGCGGATCTTTAACAAAGTTATGTATGGCAAACACGCACATTTCTCTTATCTCTTTTTTTACATGGTACACACCATCTATTTTAGAAAAGTGGGCGTTTAAACGCTCTGTAGATACGTTTTGTACATCGGCACTGCTGTAAACAGCGGCGCGGGCTTTGGCAATTACATTTTCGGATATATCCGATGCAAAAACCTGTATTTTCATATCGGGGTGCGTAGTGCCAAAAAACTCTTTTAGGCAAATAGCCATAGAGTAAGCCTCCTCTCCGGTAGAGCATCCTGCCACCCAGGCACGTATGCCTTCGGCAGGTATCTTATCTTTTGCAATGTGCGGCAAAGCCTCGTTTACCAGTGTGCTAAAGTTTCTGGAATCTCTAAAAAAGTAACTTACCGGAATCAGCACATCGTTAAACAGCGCATCTTGTTCTTTACGGTCTTTTTGCACAAGGTTTAGGTAAGCGGCCATATCATCAATCTTGCAAATAACCATTCGGCGGGCAATCCTGCGGCGCATTGTGGGCTGCTTGTAATGGTTAAAATCATTACCGGTACGTTGGTGCAGTACCCTTATAATCTGTTTAAAAAGCTCGTCTTCGTTGTCTGTTGCCTTGTCAGTACTATCTGCATAGGCAAAACTCTGCTCGTAGGCGGTATCAATGCATTGTAGTTGTGCCGGTATCTCTTCGGCAGTTAGTACAAAATCGGCAGCGCCGGCCCTTATGGCGCTAAGTGGCATGCCTTCAAAAGAGGCGTCATCGGGCAACTGGGCAAAGGTAGAGCCGCCATATTCTTTAATAATTTTTAATCCTTCGGTACCGTCATAGCCGGTGCCGGATAATACAACACCCCTGGCAAAGCTTCGGTGCACCTCGGCCAGCGATTTAAAAAATATATCAATAGGCTTATTTAATTTACCATTAACGTCGCGCGGGGCAAGGTTAAGTTTACCATCATAAGCCGTTAAAATCTTATTCTCCGGTATAATATATATGGTGTTGGGCTGTAGCTCAATATCGTTTACTATCTCTAACACCGGTATTTTTGTCTGGCGCGCTAATATTTCGGGCAGCAGGCTCTCGTGGTGTGCCGCTAAATGCTGCACCAATACATAGGCCATTCCCGAATTTTCGGGAATTTTACTTAAAAGGCGGCTAAAAGCATCGAGCCCCCCGGCCGAAGCCCCAACACCAACAATAGGAAAGTTTACGGTTGATTTTTTAGGTATATAATTTTCTAAAAGCATAATTACTAATGTAATAGGTGTAAAAGCTAACGACTATTGTGTATTAGGATGCCTGCACAGGCCCCAGTAATCTAAAATAACTTTAATGGTATTTTTTGAATTTTGGTAATCAGGGCCTTTTTTAAAGAATCCCTGTGTTGTCATGTTTAAAAAGGCATTATTAACATCGGCCTGGTTGGCTACCGATGAGTAAAAAATAAACGGTATGCTTTTTCTGCGCAATTTTGGGTCGTCATCAAGGGTTTTCTTAAATTCGAGCCCGCCCATGCCCGGCAAATTTGTATCTGAAATGATTACAAATATCGACTGAAAGGTTGTGCACAGGTAGTCCATAGCACTTTCGGCGGTTTCAAACCACTTTAGCTCGTTAGGCAGCTTTAGCTCCTTAAAAATCTCTCCTAAAAATGTACGGTCGTCCATATCATCTTCGATAATAACAATTACACCAGATTTTGACATAGAATTTATATTTGTTGATAATTACTACTTCTCAATTTCTTATAACTTCTGTGTACTAACGTCAAAAATAGATAACACAGCACAGTTTCAGTTACATAATAATTTTAATTTCTTGCAATTAAAACAGTGGTAAGGTACTTTTTATTCGCAACTTTTATAGCCTAATTTTATTAATACTTATCAATTAGGTTAATTAAAAGCAGTACTGGCTATCATTATGCAACACCAATGATAAATTGTGTAAGTTATTATACGCTGTAATATGGCAAATTTGTAATCATATCAAAACAATTAATCTAATTATTATGGCAACCCCAACAAGTAAAAATACAGGGGCACCTAAAAAGGCTGCCCCGGCAAAAAAAACAACATCTAAAAGCGCAGACGGAAAAGTTAAGGCTAAAAGCGACGCTGCCGAAGGGCTACGCGAACTGTTTATTGATAGCCTTAAAGATATTTACTGGGCAGAGAAGGCATTGGTAAAAACCCTGCCTAAAATGGCTAAAAATGCCACTACAGAGAGCCTTGTGGCTGCTATAGAAGAGCATACCGAAGTTACCATTGCACAGGTGCAAAAGGTAGAGAGTGTTTTTGAATTGCTTGGCGAAAAAGCGGTTGCTAAAAAATGCGAAGCCATGGACGGGCTTATTAAAGAAGGCCAGGAAATTATGGAAAGCACCGAATCTGGCCCTGTGCGCGATGCCGGTATTATTGCCGCATCTCAAAAAATTGAACATTACGAAATTGCTACTTACGGAACCCTTGTGGCATTTGCTAAAACGCTTGGCGAAAATGAGGCAGCGGCTATTTTGGAAGAAATTTTAAACGAAGAAAAAGAAGCCGACTCTGTACTAACCGATGCCGCTTACAACGATATTAATTTTGAAGCTGCCGGCGAAGACGGTGTGGAAGGCGAAGATGACGCTGTTAAAACAGGCGATGCTATTTGAGGAGAAACAGCTATAAGGTTATATTTCAGGTTGCCTTACTAATCCTGCTATAATTATGTTACCGTTTTGACAGACGGTTCGTAATTGTGGCGGGATTTTATTGTAAACTGTATAATTAGAGGTAAATGTCTGGGGACTAAGCATACACAAATGTTATATTGTTGCTAATTAACGCTATTTTTAGAACGTACCTTATTTTATAGTTTAAATTTACTGCAAAACCGCCCCTGCCATGAAACTATATTTAAGTTACAATTTTGATAAGGCCTGCAGGACTATCTTACAGGAGCAGTTAGATAAGTTTAATTTTAAGTATACTTTAGAGGGGCCGGGTATAGTGCATTTTGCAGACAGTATGCCCATGCACGATTATAAGTTATTGCAAGAGCAGCTGCAACATTATGGTATTGAGATAGTAGACAATCAAAAGGCCATTATGGTGCAAAAAATTAAGGGAGCTATTTTAGCAATGCTCGCCGAAAAAGATATGCCGCAAATTAAGATATCTACCTACCTGGCTATGCAGCTTAACGAAAATTACAGAACACTGTCTAACGTGTTTAACGAAGTTTGCCATATATCGATAGAGAGTTTTATTATTATTCAAAAAATTGAGAAGGTAAAGCAATTGCTTGTAAATGAGAGCCTGTCGCTTACAGAAATTTCTTTTTTAATGAATTACAGCAGTGTGGCCCACTTATCTAACCAGTTTAAAAAAATTACGGGTTTTAACCCTACCGTGTTTCAAAAAGTGCTGCAAAACAAACGTGCCTTAACAAATAACATCAATTAACATTAAAATTATGGACCCGGAAAAACTTTACATTTTGCTTGCGGAAGATGATCAGGACGACCGCCGTTTTTTTAAGAAAGTCTTTGATAGTTTAAAAATTACGCATACCCTGAGTATGTGCGAAGATGGCCTGGAGCTTATGGCCTACCTGGACGATACACATAAACTGCCCCATATTATATTTTTGGATATAAGCATGCCGGGCAAATCAGGCATGGAGTGCTTAAAAGCCATACGTTCTAACAGCAGGTACCGCGATACTACGGTGGCTATGTACTCCAGTATATCATCTGAAGATACGGTTGAGGAAGCTTTTGTATTTGGCGCCAATATTTTTATCAAAAAGCCCAACGATTTTGATAAGCTTAAAAAAATACTGACCGAGGTAACTTACATCAATTGGCAATATGTAACCGATGGCCTTAATCGCGAAAATTACATGATAAATTATTACACTAACGTGCCCGATAAATTTTTATAAAAAGTAAATCCTTCCCCTCGGGGCGGGATTTTTTTTTGCAGTGCAAAAGTTGTCAATCTCAAAGTCCGAAAGTGAAATATTAAGCACTTTTTGGGCTGTTTTTAGTCAAATATAATGTTTAAGGATACAAGCCATTTGCAAAAAAATGTAAGAGGCCAAAAGGCAATTATAACCAATTTTGTATAACTAAAACCAACGTTATGAAAAATGCAAAAATATTGCTAATCGCTTCAGGATTAGTGTTTAGCTTATCTATAGCTTCATGTAAAAATGATAACCCAAATGGCACCCAAACCCACGACAGCAACTATAATGGTACTGCTACAGAGAGTGCTACGAGTATGGGAGCTTCAGATTCTATTACGGTAGATGGCGGTAACCCGGGCGAGGGCACCTCGACATCAGGCAGCGGCGATGCTACAACCAACTCAGGCACAGGCGCATCGGGCGAGGTTACACCTGGTAATCAGACCTCTGGATCAGGAAAATCGCAATAATGGCATTTATGTGCTAATGCACAACCCCCAATAATACGTGTGTTACTTTTTGGATGAGCCGGGCTATGCCCGGCTTTTTGCTTATTATAATTTTTTAAGTGTTTTAAAATCAGTTTAACCTGCTTAAATATTAGTAGTTATTTACCTTATAATCAATTAGGTAATTGTTTTTATATTGTTGTAAAGAGAATATCTATTGAATTATCTTTACCTTATCAGCATAGCGTTTTGGGGCTGCTGGTGTCTCGGCCGCATAACCTAATGATATGTTTATGGCTACATCATTCGGGCATCTTCTTTTGCACCGATTGCGCGTTCAGATTTGGCATCCCAGCGCTTGGGATCCCAGGTTCTTTTGGTTGAAATCTCTTTACGGATAGCATCTACGGATACACGTGCGTACACGTAACGCAGGGTAGGTTCCTTGCGGGACGGCTTTAACATGAAGCTTAAGCCATAGCTTTTCTCTAACATAATTCAAAAAATTAAAAATTAATAATGTAGAATTATGAACCAATCATTTAAAATCATCAAGGGTATTACCCCCGTTGTCTTTCAGTGTTTTACACTGTCTTACAGTGCATTTTTTGGTGCAATTTTTCGGGCAATTTACATTGCACCGGCAAATGACCCAACTTTATGTGCATTTTTGAAAATTTTGCATGTTGCAGGGAAAATAAAAAAGCCTGCAAATATCAAAATTTGCAGGCTTTAAAGGCTTTTCGAGACGTTTTGTGCGTTTTTGGCAACTTTACAAAGTATGCCTAAAACTGTCTCAGTGGAGTGAGTGGGACTTCTATCGAACACTTAATACCCGTTTTGACTTTTTTTGAAGCCTTAAAATAGGATGAATGTAAAAACAACGACGCCATTGTCTTCCAATGGTGTTGTTTGTCTTTTTGTGGAATGAGTGAGATTTCTACCGAACACCTTATACCTGTTTTGACGCTATTTAATGAGATTAAAAACACAAACTAGATTATATAGTGGTTTAGGACGAGTTAATGTAGTGCTGTAATTTATGTATAAATAGGGCAATTAAACTCCCTAGTAAAATTTAGTAATTCCATTTTGGGCCAGGTGAAATTTGCTTCTATATTATTTAAGTTCTATGAGTTAATTACCATATTAGTTAACACGCATATTTTTTTTGGTGTAATTGTAATCAGTTTAATGAAAACTTTTATCTTTAAAATCTTTAAAAGCTTACTTTATTTACACAACCTCTTTCTCTGTATAAAATGAATATAAATATATCGGTAAAGCAATTAGGGAAAAAGTACCCAATACTTGAGCAGAAAAGTATTGATTTTGTTGTGACAAACCCTTTTATCGCCACTCGAAAATTTATTGAATTAATTGTAGAGCACCAGGTACAATTATTTAATTCTTCATCGTTTGTATTTGACGATACAGACAAAATTCATCTTCCTAATGAAAATTATTTACCCATTTTAACAGATACGGGCAAAGCAGGTTTTGGATCCATTTATAATTACAATAAAATTGATTTATCCACTGCCATAAAAACTGCCCTTTTGGCTTTTGAAGATGGTATGTATACTATTTTCTATGGTGATGATGAACTTGATGATCTAAATACAGAAATAAATTTAGAAGAAAACAAAGCATTTACATTTATCAGGCTTACTTTTTTAGCAGGTAGCTACTGGTAGTACAAACATTCCAACCTTAAAAATATATATAATGTCTATTGAAGTTATACTTAAACTTAAAGTAACAGAAGATCCGGTTAAAAGATATAAAAAAGAGTTGCAGGAAGTTATTAATAGTAATTTGCTTTCTAAGCTATTATCTAAAAATAAATTAAAGAAAGAAGTAGCCGAATTTGGCCTGGCTTTAGTTACTCTCACCCGGCATGATTATAATAATTGGTATGTTTTTCTTGGTTCTGATAAATGTACTCCTTTTGAAAAATGGATAACAGACGGCATGTGGGAAGATAAAAACTATTATAGTTTATTAGTTTATTTTTTTGGAGAAAAATGTGCTGACTACGTAAAAGAAGCGTGGAGCAGGCTGCCACAAAAAATGTTTCAAAATGGTTATGAAAGGCGATCGTTCAGGGCACCGGCAAATAAAAAATATTTATTGGTTAACCAAATCAATTTTTTGCGATCATTAGTTAATGTTTCTAGTACATATAGTTACCCAAATACAACTTTTTATGATTTAACTTTTGAAGAACAAATTTGTTTTGATACTGAGGTTACAAATAATACTAACCAGTTCATGCTATGGTCGGCAGCAATAGATATGGATAAGACCGGTTTATTTGAGTTATTTGAAGACATTATTTTTAATAAACATCCGCAGGGAAAGGTATCCCGCAATATCATTAAAGCACTTTTAAACAGTAATAAAAAAGAGTGCTGGCAACTTGTAGAAAAGCTATTGCTTGCTGCACAGCGACAGGAAGGACTACGGCAAACAATTTTAGAGGCGCTAGATGAAACCAGTATTGGAGCTATACAATACATGATAAATGTAATTATAGAACATAAGCTAACGCGTTTTTCATCGGTTGTAAGAGCTATTGATACCTGGACAGGTTTGGGGTGGGAGGCAGAGAAAGAAACTACTATAAGAAACATTATTCAATTAGCAGCGTCTTATTTCTCAAATCAAGAATCTATTTCAACCGGAATTTACAGTAAAAACAATAATGAAGCCTACATGGCTTTGTGGGTACAGGGTGTTTTTGATGTAGAGGCAACGGTTCCTTATTTACATGAATTGCTGGAAAAAGGATCGGTTGAAAAAAAATGCCTTGCATTAAAATTTACTGGTGAAACGCAAGACCCGTATATCGAAATGCCACTGTATTTTAAGGCGCTTAAAGATGATAACCTGCAGGTACTGGCTTTTACCCTCCCACGTATGAATAACTTATTAGGAGCCAATTCAAAATCGGGCTTTTATATTAACAATGCTGATTACCCTGGTTTTTTTGAAAAAGTTTATGGCCTGGCACAGTCTGTCACCGTTAAGAACAAGGTTTTTGAAAGCAAAGTATTTTCATGGTTAAAAGTTACATTTGAAAAAGACGCACTTTATACGGCCGCTATTAATTTAATAGGTGATGATGCTGATAAGCTGGAGCGCATCTTATCTCATTTTGAAGAAATGTCGATAGATCTCCGGACTACTCTGGCGAGGAGGGTATTAGGCGATTTTTACCAGTATTCCTTTTATAGTTCAAGCAGCAGCCCTGAAGATGATAAAAAAATTCCTACTGATTTCCAGAGAAATTTTGCTTTACGCATTTTAAAAGACAGGGGAGAATCGCTCGTGGCCTCGGCAATATATACGCTTAAAAAAGTAGAATTAAGAGATGAGGAGTTAGCACTATTCCAGGACTTATTTAAACGAAAAAGTTCTAATTTAAAAAAGAATTTAATTGAGATAATCCTGCGCCAGAAAGACAGTAAAATTGAAAATTTTGTTGATAAGATATTAGATAATGGCGATTTAGAGCAGCGTATGTCGGCTTTAGACATGATGCTGCAACTGCAAAAAAAAGACAGGCTGGCAAAAAAAGTAAACAACTGGGTAAGCGATTATGCATTACGCCCAAAAATTACCGAAAAAGAATTAAAATTTATAGAACAACTTGAGCCTTCAAAAAAAGAAGAGGCTCTAAGTGCGGAAAATGGGTATGGTTTTTATAACCCGGGCCAAATTTCAGATTATTCGTTACCTAAACAAGATAATAATTCGCTGTATGCCAAAGCTGTAAAAATGCATAAGTATGGTTTTTCTAAACCAATGACTCATATAAAAGATGAAATTACTAAGCTTTATAAATTATTTGAGGAACATAAAAATTATGAGTATACTACTGAGTATCATGATAACAGAAAAGAAACGATACTTTTAGCAAATTCCTTCAGGCAAATAAAAATTCTGGCAGACAATGCTGATAAAGAAGCAATTATAAAAAATTATCCTTTATACGGTATTTGGTGTAGCTGGTTTGAAAATTCTGGGTTAGCCGAAAGGGATTTATTTCTGTTAACCCTTGTGGGCAATTGCGACAGAAAAATATTTAAGGATTTCCTTGAAAAGCATGTGTTTTATTTTTTCGATTTTATTCCAAATCCTATGAAGCCCGCGTATGAGTGGAATAATCCAATATTGGGTATAATAAAGGCATTACAGCTAAACTACCCGTTTAAAGAAAAAGAAGATTTTTTGATTGATGCTTCTAGCGCTTTATTTTCTGATATGCCAAAAGATATCCTGAATTATGAGCATGTGCCACCAAAGAACCAATATTACTATGGACCTGATAAAGGTAAAGGCTGGCAAAGCCAGGGATTTTGTGATATCTATTTAAACAGTATTAATTTAGAGTTATTAACTAAAGAACAAAGTAAAAATGTTTGGAATTTATACAGATGGAGGCAATTATCGGGATTAAAAAAAAACGTAGAGCACGCAAAACCGCCTGTTTATATGTACTGCTTGGCTTACGAACAAAAGATAATATCTGAAGGCGAATTATATGAAGGGCTTGTTGAATCTGAAAGATTGTCTGTTTTAACAGGGGAAACCAAGCATTACAACCACTTTGGGAGTGAAAATTTAATAAAGAAATTCCCGTTTCTGACACCAATGATTGACCAGATCAGGAATGCATTTTTAGACGTTGAAATAAAGCGCGGCGATTCTAATACTCCGGTCACTCATTTTGTACAGGCTTTTCAAAAAATATACGGAATTACCCGGTTTATAGAATTGCTTACCGGCTTAGGCAAATCAAGCTTATATAAAGGTTACATTTATTCCTGGAGCTATACAGAATTAACTAAGCAAAAACTATTTAGTTTTTTATTAAAAAAATGCTATCCGTTAAACTCTGACACTCAAGAAGTATTTAACGAGCATATTGCCACGGCAAAAATATCTGAAGAGCGGCTTATTCAGGCTGCTATATATGCTCCGCAATGGCAAAAATATATTAGTAACTATTTAGACTGGAAAGGCCTGGACGAAGGAATTTGGTGGTTACATGCACATACAAAAACAGCAGCTTACAGCAATGTAAATTCTGAATTGGAAAGTGAGGCCGCTAAATTCTCGGTTATAGACCTTCAGGATTTTAAAGACGGCGCTGTTGATAGCAATTGGTTTATGTCAGCCTATAAGCAATTAGGTAAGCTAAAATGGGAACTTTTATATGAAGCTGCTAAGTATGTAACAGATGGAAATGGGCACAGGCGCGCGCGCCTGTATGCAGATACAATTACCGGAGACCTTAAAATAAGAGAGGTTACTGCAAAAATTAAAAACAAAAGGGATCAGGATTATTTACGTGTTTACGGATTAGTGCCTTTAAGTAAAACAAGCCCTGAAAAAGATATTTTAGCACGATACGAATATTTACAGCAATTTAAAAAGGAGAGCAGAGAATTTGGCGCTATGAAACTGACCAGCGAAGCACTTGCTGTTAGGGTTGCCTTAGAAAATCTAGCCCGAAATGCTGGATATCCTGATCCTGTGCGTTTAACCTGGGCTATGGAGACCAAACAGGTACAAAATATTTTATCAAAAGAAACAGAAGTAACTATTGATGATGTAGCTGTGCGCCTTATAATAAACGAAGAAGGTAAAGCAGATATAGTTACTTTAAAAGGAGGTAAAGAACTAAAGGCTGTTCCGCCAAACATAAAAAAAGATAAAGCTATTCTTGAATTAGCCGGTTACAGAAAAACCATGCGCGAGCAATGGATACGCTCTAAAAAAGGATTAGAAGAAAGCATGGTTAGAGGAGATGAGTTTTTATTTTCAGAGATCAAAAACCTTTTTGAGCATCCCATTATTTCCAGACACCTGGAGAAGCTGGTTTTTATATCTAATGATGATAGAAATGGCTTTTATATAAACGGGAATCTTGTTAATGCATTAGGTGAAATAACTGCTTTAGATGAACATCAAACTTTAAGAATTGCCCATTGTTATGATTTACATAAAAATAATGTATGGACAGATTATCAGGCATATTGTTTTGATAATAAGCATATTCAGCCTTTTAAGCAGGTGTTTAGGGAGTTGTATATACCCACAGTTGATGAATTAAGCGAGAAATCTGTTTCCAGAAGGTATGCGGGACACCAGGTGCATCCTAAGCAAACTTTAGCTTTATTGAAGAATAGAGGATGGAAGGTAGATTATGAAGAAGGATTGCAAAAAGTTTTTCATAAAGAGGGCTACCAGGTTAAAATGTATGCCATGGCAAATTGGTTTTCTCCTGCAGATATAGAGAGTCCTACCTTAGAGACTATTGAATTTCATTCTTTAAAGGATTATAAAAATATTGCATTTGAAGATATTAACCCAAGGATATTTTCTGAAGTAATGCGGGATATAGATTTAGTAGTCAGCGTTGCCCATGTAGGTGGTGTAGACCCTGAGGCAAGCCATTCATCTATAGAAATGAGGGTTGTATTGATTAAGGAAACATTACGACTGTTTAAAATTAAAAATGTTGAAATAAAGCAAAACCATGCTTTGGTTAAAGGCACAATGGCTAACTATAGCATTCATTTAGGCAGTGCTGTTGTACACCAGGTTCCCGGAAAGTATTTGTCAGTCTTACCGGTACATTCGCAGCATAGGGGGCGTCTATTTTTACCATTTGCAGATGATGACCCAAAATCAGCAGAAGTTATGTCGAAAGTAATTTTATTCGCTAAAGATGATAAAATACAAGATCCTACCATCTTAAGCCAGATTGACAAAAGGTATGTAAGTGAAACGCTCGAATAAAATTATACCCCATTTGAGAAAAGCGTAGTGAGCGGGATTTCTATCGAATACTTGATACCAATTTTGACGTTTTTTGAAGCCTTAAAATAGAATAAATGTAAAAACAACAACGCCATTGTCTTCCAATGGAGTTGTTTGTCTTTTGTTGAGTGGGCGGATCTCTATCGAACACTTGATACCTGTTTTGACTTTTTTTAAAAATAGTTAATAAAAGACTATCACCAGCACTGAAATACTAATGAATATTTAGATATATAAAATGTTGTGGTTGGAAACATCGATCAAAAAATAGCTATACCAACCGGTCCCTTGAAACTTGGCAGTTATTGTTGCTCTGAACTCTTGGCTTCGTTAGTTGCCTTCTCCTTAAATATGCTAGGATAAGCCTCACTAATATCTTCGTCTACTTTTCCTTTAATACCATAATGGTACATGTATAGCCCATACGGTGTGATGTCAAGATGATTACCCCAAATGGAGATTGTGCCAGAATTGGTAAGCAGAGGGTAGCGGTGCTTTGCATCGTCATATATACCTCCATAAAAAGGAGTTTTGAACTCTGCCATGTCATCAAATAATGACACGCCATACATGTTTAACTGATTGAGACAGTAGCTCAAATTGACAAAATCATCCCAGCCATAGGCTTCGTTCAGGTGGGCAGCAAAAAGGTTGGCAAACACTTTCGACTTTTCGATTTGAAGGAAAGTATCGTTGAATATCATTATTTGCTCCATCACTTTCGCACGATATTTATCGTTCGCAGCGAATTCCTCCCGAAACTTGTCAAATTTATCCTCAGACAATTTTCCAGAGTGAAATTCTTTAAGAAAAGTTAGAATTTTTTTAGCAAAGAATATTTCCTTGACTTTTAATCCAGATTTAACAACACCAACTACTGTTTTAACAATCGGTATTTCCTTTAGAATATCATCGCTAACAAAGGCATCTAAGCCTATCTCAGCATAGTCCAGTGCATTGTCGAAATTATTAGAAATCAGTGACATCCCTACTTCCTTAGTGGTGTCTTTATGTTCCGCGTAGGACTCCTCTGTTTTTATATCAGCCATAATTTATATGCTAAGCTATGTAATATTAATCAAATTGATAATCTTCAAATAAATGTTTTCACCATTCTTCATAGTTACAATAGTACGACAAAAGCAGAATACTACGATTGATGTTATTTAGTAAATTGAAATCTATTTTTGAGACAAAAAAATTAAGCGAAGCAATTTGTGAAGTACGTTAAAAAAATAACGCCACTGTCTTCCAGTGGCGTTATTTGTCTTTTGTGGAGTGAATGGGGTTTCTATCGAACACCTGATACCTGTTTTGACATTTTTTGAAGGGCTTAAAATAGTATAAATAATGAAACAACAAAGCCATTGTCTTCCAATGGCGTTGTTTGTCTTTTTGTGGACTGAGAGGGACTCCAGTCGAACATCTTATACACATTTAATTGTTTTTAAATAAGATAGATTTACAAAAAAAACATAATTAATCAAAAATTACAATTTCAGCTTCAATATATTTTACAGCACTAAATAGCTTCACTTTATGATATACCCATACTTTTATATCATGCATTGGAGGTGCAGCAACAATCATTAAAGGATTTTGCAAACGTGCTTCTTTATGATTAGCAATTTTACTAATAGTCTTTTTATCTTCACAACTCAAATATGAATATGAATTGGGATGTGTATGCCAGTCTCCTAAATAAGTTATTAGCTGATTAGATTCTTTATATATCTCACTAATTTTACTCTGATGAAATAGTTGATCTGGTTGAAATGTATTATAATTATGGACTGCATCTTCACCTGGACCAATTAGATCTGTAATTACAAACTCCCAAAGTGATACACGATATCCCATAAGTATACCTCCCGTCTCCAGTGGCGACCACATAAGACCACTTGAAAAAATGTCATTTATGATAATATTCTTAATCCAAATTTTATATCTCATTTGTCTATTCTTTATTGCAGTATGGACAATCAGGATGTTTTGTCAATTGGTGTGTCGTCCATTTTGGAAAAATCGGATTTCCGTGATCGTCGATCAATGAGAGTATCCCAATATCGCCCGGCATATCAGCATACCCGCTTTCCAACTTGCAGATAGTACCTATTGCCAATCTTACTCCAGCGCTTACAATATTATCTAATTCAAAACTTGTTCCTGTAAATGTTATGTCTCCGCAACCAACAGCTTGAACGTTTCCATTAAGATTAGTTGGTGGATGGGGAATATCTCCATTTTTTAATGCATACTGAAAGCACATCCAACATCCTTTTGTAAGTTTGGGAATATACCGCATTACTACACCACCCCAAACCCCAGGAGTACCATATATTGACAGAAATGAAATATCACGCTTTTTTGCTTCCTCCGAAAGATAATGACTAACACCTGTTTCAGCTGTAGCATCATAAATAAGAGAAGCCCCAGAAATAATTTCTTCGATTGATGGAAGATTAGATAAATCTATAGGTAATTTTCGTATTCCAACTTCAGGAATTCCAACTCGATAATTAAATTTATTTATTTTTATATAGGGATAATTCTCATTTAAAAAACGCTCTAAAGCATCAGTTTTAAACATTCCGGCATACATAACCCCAAGAGGCCATCTAACTATCGTTCCCGCACTGATCGTATCAAAATCTATTAAAGTAATTTCTCCTATCCCATTTTTCGCAAATTCAATAACAGATGGGGCACCTAGAGCACCTAAACCAAAAACTACAACTTTTTTTCCTGATAGTAGTTTTAAGGATGGATTACGAAAATTTAGCTCATTTAAACTAATACGATTAACTTTTGAATAATATGTACCTCTATTAGCAATTGAAACATTTCTTCCGTTCTGCTTTTTTTCTAAAGGTTGGGTTACTGTAATTATAAAGAGCCATCCCCAAGAAATACTACCAGGAACGTGTTCTTCTGGAAATGTAATTCCTACGACATTTTCAATCGTGTGGCCTTTTTTAAGCGTCACGGGACGATTAGCTTTTAAAAATTTGTCTTTTTTTTCAAAATCTATTAATTTTATAAGCCAATTATAATCCTTGTTCGCATCACCATAAGGGGGCCTTTCTTTCAAACGATAAACAAAACCAGTCATCCTGGATGGAAATATAGTCGATATTTCTTCAGGCAACTTACCTAAAGAGTCACCCTTTAAATCAAAACTTTCAAGCGCAACCATCCTTGTAGGAACTTCAGCATTTAAGGGTATACCCAATTTTATTTTGCCGATTAGCTCAACAGGATGATTTGCAACTACCACTGTATCGAAAACCGTTGTGTCAAAAATAATCGAAGCATTATTAATACTTGGATAGTACTCGGAAACTGGCTCTGCTTGTTCGTCTGCGTTTGCTTTTAAAATATCTGAATCTATTATTACACCTTCAGTTAAAACTTTAGGTAATTGCTCTTTAAGATATTCAACTAATGTACTTTGGGGCATCCAATAAGACGATAATCGCGGCAGTAAACAAAGATTCTTATCTATGATATTTTGATGTCTGGGTAAATTAATTTCCTCAGCATAAATCTCTGGTCTAAAGTAAGGATATGAACTTGGGAAAACTGCTGTCAACTTTATAGGCAAAAACTCATTTGGAATTAGTGCGAAATTACTTTGTTCTGTAATCTCTAAATTAAGGCGTAAAATGCCTTGCTTTTTTAATTCTTCGTCAATGTCAAAAGCTATATTATTTACTTGAAGGTCGTGTTGTTCTCGAACCCACCTATCTGGATTATCAATATACCACATAATTATAAACCCACTTTTCGATCGCTAGGAGCTGTTGGGGGATTTTGTGGACCAGGGCCTGGATTTGGTGGAGGATTACCGCCTCCAGAGTGATCATCACCAAAGCCAAGGCGATTCATAACACATTCAACAAATGTTTTTCGAGAACGTGGTGCAGGAACAGAATTGCAACATAATTTGATAGCTGTTCTAATTTTATCTGTTGATATACTAGGAAATTTTCCATGAATCTTTTTTACAAGATAATCAACTTCCCATTCTTCCTCA
Source organism: Flavobacterium subsaxonicum WB 4.1-42 = DSM 21790 (assembly GCF_000422725.1). Lineage (GTDB taxonomy): Bacteria > Bacteroidota > Bacteroidia > Flavobacteriales > Flavobacteriaceae > Flavobacterium > Flavobacterium subsaxonicum. The sequence continues at coordinate 1,248,637 of NZ_KE383909.1, read as the reverse complement.
CATGAAAAAAAATGCTTATCATGTTCTTTTTTTTTACGATCATCATAGTCAGCCCAGTCTTCGTTTAAAATTGTTTCTTTAGACATAAAATATTTTAGTTATAGATTAATATTGATTTCAAATGTAATTAACTCATTTTGAATAAATTTGAGGGTTTCCTCATTTTTATCCATAAAATATAATTGTCTATATTTTGTCTATTATAACCGTCAAAATGATTTGATTTCAAACAATATAGCAATTAAAATAATTATTAACTTTTTCAGATAGAAAGAAAATGCTTGCGGTGATCGAAATATAGTCGTTTCAAAGAACAGCTAATGCTACGCTTTACCAAGCCCTGCAAAAAAAATAATGCTTCTGTAAGGGAGCATTATTTTTTTTGCAGGGGATGAGGGATTCGAACTATGAGCTAACCCCTGTCATTGCTATGTTTTTAAAGTTCAATTCGGCTGTGCCATGAACTTTCTACACTATATTAAATCGTATAAAACCTGCTTATTTTAAAGAACTATAATTCTTCACAAATATAAGGTTTATTCATATGATTAGTGTTATGACTACTTAATCAACATATTTTTCTCTAATTCTGCAATTATATCAACAATGGGATTTCTAACTGACAAATAATGTTCTACGTATCGAGATGTGTCTAATGAAAGCTTCTTTAATTCAAATAATTTTAAATCATCTTCTAAAATCTGAGAAAAGATTGAAGTAAAACAAGCTGGATTATCCACAACCAAGGTATTGGTATGTTCTTTTAATATCCACTTATAAAATGGACTATTAGCAATATCACGCGAAACAATCAATGCTAAGCCAGCATTCATCATTTCTCGTGGAATGATCGAATAGTGATTAACAACTCCATAATTAAATTCACTACAAATCCCCACGTCAGCATGAGCGAGTAAAATGGGAATTATCCATGGAGCTACAGCTGGTAACAGAATTGATCTTCTTAATAATTCCGGATGGCTAGTAACAAATTCCAGCGATGATTTTAAACAATCTCTTTCTCCGCAAAATGCTCCAATCAAAGTAAAATCATGCCCCTCTTCTGCCAATAAGTTAAGCGATTTTAAAATTTCATTAGTGGACTTACCTGATGAAACTTTGCCATAAATTGTGAATACGGTTCCAGAGGGTTTTTTATAAGCTGATGTTTGATTAAATAACGCTTTTATTTCATGGTCATATTGAAATGATATAGTTATTTCATCTAAAATCTTGCTGCATAAAGTTTCAAGGGATTCATTTTCCTTATTTTTATGGTAGATAGGTAATGGCAAACCACGGGGTAAAACAGCAAATTGAGATTTAGAAGCTCCTAATTCAATTAATTTTGATTGAGTTATTTCATTATTTGCCGTAATGATAATGTCAGCATTAGATAATATATCCTTTATAAGAAATTTTAAATCTTCATGTTCTGAGAGAGTCATAATATCTGATCCACCATGAATTATCATCAGTTTAATATTATTTAATTTTGAAGCTTTAAGTGCTACATAGGCATATGGTATAATATACCAGCCTATTATTAAATCATATTTATTTAATGAGGTAAGTTGAATTGCCTTTCCTATCAATCTCTCCATTCGTAAACTTGATGATGGAAATTGAACGAACTTTCCCAATTGAGTTGGATAATGAAAATTTAATTTAGAATCTGTAAATCCATTATAATCAGAAAAAAGTAAATCTCTCATAGTTGGCTCAACCTCCAAACAATCACTAAGCAAATCGACAAAGTGCCCTTCACTTACCAAAGCTAACGCTGTTCCCAGCGTCAAATTAGCCGCACCTCCTTCAATTGGAGGCAGCTTTCCAATGATTAAAATCCGCATTGTTGAAAATTCTCACACTATAAATTACTACTAGACCAATCCATTTTCGCGAATCTTTTTCCATACTCTTGAGGTATAACGCCATTAACGTTTTAGAAGTATTTTACAAAACTTAAGATTGGCTTAAGTCTTATAATAAAATTGCAAGCTACGATGCCTGAACACCAAAAAGGTATCCGACTAATGCCGAGGCGCACATAGCAACAGTACCCCATAAGCAAATGCGCAGTATGGACTTGACGATCCCGGAACCTCCTGCACTTGCCGCGAGGGTACCAGACACGGCAAGGAATACAATTGCAAAGCAATATTGCAATACTACCATATATTTAATTGGTGCAAAAATAGCCACTAACAGCGGCAACACACCCCCGGCGATGAAAGCTGATGCAGAGGCCATAGCCGCCTGAAATGGCTTTGCCTGCGTGATCTCATTGATGCCCAGTTCGTCTCTGGCATGCGCTTCGAGCGCATTGTGGGCAGTGAGCTGTTCTGCAACCTCCCTGGCAAGCTTGGATGTTAGCCCCCTCGCTATATAGATTCCGGTCAGTTCGGTCAGTTCGGCTTCGGGCATCTCTAATAGTTCTTTCTTTTCCCTTTCCAGGTCGGACGTTTCAACATCGCTTTGCGAACTTACCGATACATACTCGCCGGCTGCCATTGAAAGGGCTCCTGCTACTACACCGGCCAGGGCAGCCAGCACAATCGGGTTTCTGCTGTCGCTTGCTGCAGCGATGCCAATTGCAAGGCTGGTAGTAGATAATATACCATCATTTGCTCCCAATACAGCAGCACGGAGCCAGCCGCTGCGGTTTATAAAATGATTTTCGGTTTGCGTGTTCATCTTTTGGTAATACAGTATTGCATAGTAAAGTTATATTATATTTATCTAAAAAAAACACAGACCATATCGTCATTCCATCATTCTGGTTTCCACTAAGTCTATAAGAAACTGAAATGTCTGCCTTTGTTGACTTTTTTGTATTAGCAATTAACAGCTTGCGACGTAATTTATATTTATACCAAGTCTGAATTGCTTAATACAAGAACTAGTGCTGGTTTAATTTTTTACATTTGAAACACTAATTAAAAATCACTAATGCCATGTTGCAGTTTAAAGATAAAAGGCTGGTGAAATTTGGAGCGCACATAAACGCTCTCCGCAAAGAGCGCAACATGGAAACCAATGATATCGCTAAAAACTGTTCTCTTAGTATCAAAGACTTAATGGCTATTGAAAAGGGTAACAAGAATTTTGGATTTACAACACTTCTTGAACTCGCGAAAGGTTTAGGGGTGAGCCCCGCTGTTTTACTACAATTGGATTTAGAATGAATACTTCGATATTGATATTTTAAAATTGTTAGAGACTTATTTATTAAGCACAGGTATCAATGCTGTGTAAAGTCCATATTAACCCAAGCTAATTTAATCCACATTACACTTATTAAATGTGATCTATATCACTTTTGAACATGATATAAATCATTAAAATCCATTTTAGATTTAGAGACCTTTATTGCAAATTAATATGCAATATTATGATACCTAAAACAATGAAAGCGGCAGTAATACACGATTTTGGGCAGCCACTACAAATAGAAGAAATGCCAGTTCGGGAACCGGGGCAAAACGAAATACTGGTAAAAGTAATTGCCTGTGGTGTTTGCCATACGGATCTGCATGCCTGTATGGGAGACTGGCCTGTTAGACCTAAAATGCCCCTGATTCCCGGGCACGAGGCTATAGGATACGTGGTAGCCCTGGGTGGTGGCGTGCAAAAAATAAAAGAAGGGGATATTGTAGGCGTGCCATGGCTCTATAGTGCCTGCGGTTGCTGCGACTATTGCTATACCGGCTGGGAAACGCTTTGCGAAGCGCAAAAAAATGGCGGTTACAGCGTTGATGGAGGGTTTGCCGAATATGTGGTAGCCGATTCCAGATACATAGCACATTTCCCATCAAATATCAATTTTGCAGAAATGGCACCCATTATATGTGCGGGCGTAACGGTTTATAAAGGTTTAAAAGAAACTGCTGCAAAACCAGGCGAATGGGTTGGTATTTCAGGTATAGGTGGGCTGGGTCATTTAGCGGTCCAATATGCAAAAGCCATGGGCCTGCATGTGGCAGCCATAGATATTGCAGATGACAAACTACAACTGGCAAAGGATCTTGGTGCCGACCTTGTTGTCAACGCCAAAGAGGAAGACCCAGGCAGGTATTTAAAAAAAGAAACCGGTGGTATGCACGGGGTGCTGGTAACTGCCCCCTCTCCAATCGCATTCAAGCAGGGGCTAAGTGCACTCAGGCGTAAAGGGGTCTTATCGTTAAACGGATTGCCAGCGGGAACCTTTGACCTTTCCATTTTTGATACCGTCCTCAATGGTACTACTATTAAAGGCTCTATAGTCGGAACACGTAAAGACATGGAGGAAGCAATTTCTTTCGCAGTAGAAGGCAAGGTTAAGGCTACTGTTCATCCGGTAAAGCTGGACGATATCAACACGGTGTTCAATGATATGAAACATGGGGATATCAGTGGCAGGATGGTACTGGAAATAGCCAGGCCGTAATGAACACTCAAATTATAAAAGTATTTTGATTCTTTGATACCCTGATTTTTTATCATGGTGTCCACTATATAATCCAACGAAATTTGATACTAACCTTAAAAAGATAAATCATGGAAGCCAAAACTTCAATATCCTGCCTGCGCAACCTTTTTGATGAAGATATGCGCGCTTTTATCAGTGCGGAAGCTGAGTTAAAACAAAGCATATCGGGCTGGAAAAAAAATGATCTTTCAATGCCCTTTATGGTGTTGTTAGAAGACTACCACGATAATATTGAAACACACATGGACAGGCTTAACAGGGTCTTTGTCTTGGAACATATTATATCGGCAGCTATCGCTAATTCGGTCATGAAAGCTTTAATCGAAGAAACGAACGCAAAACTTAACCTATGTAAGTATCCTGAAGTAAAAGAAGCCTGCCTGTTAGGAGCACTTCAAAAAATTATCCATGTAAAGATTAGCGCATATGGAACAGCAGCATCATTTGCGAATACTTTAGGTTTAAAGGATGAAGCAGTATTGTTGCACCAATGCGTTGAGGATGAAAAAGATTTTGACAGCAGCTTTTCCCACATAGCGCGCAATAATAGTAACGAAAAAGCTATAGAACCACTTTCGCAGCTTGATTAATATTTTAAATAGTTTATTATGAAAATTTTATTGATGGCGAGTTTATTATTGGCTTTATTGCCACGCGGTTGCGCTGAAGAAAACGAAGACACTATTGACAACGAGCCCCTTGAGGGCATTAGTTATGTAGCCAAAGATATTGAAGTGCGTAAAGCTGTATCTGAATGGGCAGCGTTTATGAAAGAATCCGACAGTGTAGTCCTTTCAGCGAAAATACAGATTTCAAGGGCTGTCGACAGATCTGACGACCCAAAATTGAAACATAATTTAAAATTCAGGAACGAAATATACCGTGCTGACGGTAAACTGGAACGACTGAGCGAAAAATTATTATGGGCCAAAAAATTTGAAAAGATAGAAGCTACCCAAATGGACGACCAAACGCTAGAAAAGATGGCGTCCTTCAAGGATGAATTTAGGGAAGATACGGCCAAACTAAATAGTATATTGCTAAAATTAAAGGCAGAGGAAAATAAATGACCTGGTTTATAACGTAGCCAGCCTATACAACACTTCCCGGTCATTTATAATAATTTTTTTACCGGATAATATAATTACTTTTGATTTATTTAACTGCGAGAGTAGCCTGATGCAACTCTCTGTGGCTGTGCCAATAAGGCCGGCTAACTCTTCACGCGTCAGTTTTGCCTGCAAGCTGTTATCGGCATCCGTGCCAAAATTGTCGAGCAGATATAGCAAGGTTTCCGCCAGGCGCTGTTTAACGGGTTTCTGGGCCATTGTTACCAGGTGGTCATCAGCTGCCTTTAGGTCGCTGCAAATGGTTTTCATAACGGCCATAGAAAATTGGTTGTTCCGGTTGAAAAAGGCCATTACCTGCTTTTTAGGTATATAACAAACGGCCATATCTTCCAATGCTACGGCACTTAAGTTTACCGGTTCTTCACTTATCATAGACCGCTGCCCTAACAGCTCACCGCTGGCAATGAGCTTTACAATTTGCTCACTCCCGTTAGCGCTAAGCTTTGTAAGCTTACATATGCCTTGTTTAATGCAGAAAATACCATTAATGTTCTCGCCTTCAGAAAAAACGGCTTCACCTTTTTTTATAATATGCGAAGTTTTGCAATTTTCTATCACTACCGTTTCCTGCGTTGTTAGGGCTCTAAGCGACGTGGACTGGCGTACCCTGCACTGATCACAATTGTTCATACTTTTATGTTCTAGTTTTACAGAACAGCGTAGGCTTTCGACTGGCCAAACCGTTCACAAAAATTATACTCTATCACCTCTATTGTAAACCGGGCGTAAGGATATTCGATACCATCAAGTACCCATGCCGCTTCGATTTTGGAGGGTACAATGTAGCCTTTACACCAAGAGTAATCGCTGAATGTTCCCACCCAATTTTCCGCTGACTTATTATCGTACCAACGCCTGGTTTCTATCCGGTATATTTCATTGGCCTCATTAAACAAAACTTTATATTTTACTATTTTGTTGTTGTTCTTAACGATCAGTATCGCTGCAGTATCATCAAGGGGTTTCCAGTAAATAGTGTTGGAAGGGAATAATGCCGTAGGGAATAAGACGCATTCGCCTATCCACCGCAAAAGTTCCGCTTCGTTAGTTGCTGAGCCTGTCAGGTGTTTGATTGGAAAGGCAGATAGCAGCCATACCCGCAAACCGCCTTTCCCTGATATGAAACAATCAATGGCGGTAAATAAACGCGTTGATCCTTTCCATACAAAGCCCGGAGGTGTTACATTATAATACTGCTCTCCATTTATCAATGTCCATTCTTTGTGCAAACTAGTTTTAAAATCGCCACGGTGTCGTAATCTTGCTGTATGGATCATGGGCATCCCGAGCGCAGCAACTTTCCTTAAATATCGTTGTACTGGCGGAGGTAGCGCATCCAGTTTATCATAATTAACGTAAATCCCATTAGCATCATTTTTATTATATAAGTTGTTTACAGTATTTGTAAAAACAGCGTGCAGAATCAACCTTCCGATAATAATGAAAAGCACAATAACGCTACTGGAACAGTTAAGTAATACATACTATTTTATGTTAGGCATGTAAACTCATTACCGGTACTTTAGAATGGAATGCCATTTGGGTAGAAAGGCTAAAGGAGAACAGCCGTTTAAAAAACTTCTTATGGTGTACCGGCATGGTAACCATGTTTACGTGATTTAATTCAATATAGTCAAGGGCTGTCTCTTCTATAGCATTGGTAGCCAGTACATGAAAATTTATATCAGCTTTATTAAAGTGTTCTTTCCACTTATCTATTATTATGGCTTCGATAGGCTCGTGATGCAGTTTAATTTGCAATACATCAATATGTGCACCGAAAATATCGGCGATCTCTTTAGCTTTTTGTAAAATATCCATTTCAAACTTTTCATACTGCGTTAAAAAGAGCATCTTTTTAATTGAAGTATACCGGCACTTTTCAGGAATTGCAATTACGGTAGTTTTAGATTGGTTAATAACCTTTTCAGTAATACTGCCTAAAAAGGTTTCCTTAAGGCCGGTGGCTCCTGTTGTTCCCATGATAATAACGTCAATAGCGTCTTTATGGGCCAGATTTAATATTTCCTGTATCGTATCTCCATTTTCTAAAACATGGCTGACCTTTATATGCTCCAGTTGTTCTTTTTCGGCAATAGCCCTTAGTTTGGGCACATCACTTTTGTAATTTTCAAATTCGCTCAACTCATTAATATCATAATTTTCCTGTAAGTAATCGTAGCTGGTAATTGCCATGCCTATCGGCAACTCATATACGTGCAGTGTTATAATTTCTGCATTGAATTTTTTAGCCAGGTGCAGCGCATAGGCAAATGCATTTAACGATGTTTTAGAAAAATCTGTTGGAAATAATATTTTTTTCATGGCTAAAGGATTATTAAATATGCCGGTAAAAATAGCACTAAGCCTTAATGAAAAAAATGATGCAGGTCATACTTTTATTCTACCTCTTTTTTGTTCTACTATGATATACATCATTTATAATAGATAGACTGACATAGATATTTGTACACTATTGGGTAAAAATGGAATCAAAACACAAATATACAGTCGACCTGCAGTGGGATGGGGAAAGAAAGGGAACTTTAACCGCCGGAGTTTCCCCGCAATCGATCGAAGTGGCCACCGGATCTGATTTCCATAAAGGCATTGAAGGCGCATGGTCGCCGGAGCATTTATACCTGGCAACGCTTACGAGTTGTCTAATGACAACCTTTTTAGCCGTTGCAGAAAATTCTAACCTTATTTTTAGTGATTTTAAATGCAATGCCATTGCCACGGCAGATGAAGTTGATAGGTTACTACAGATTGCCGATGTAATTATTAAGCTAACTGTATGTGTTCCCTCGTCTAAAACTGTGCAGAAAGCATTACGGATTATAGCAATCAGCGAAAAACACTGCGTGATATCCAACTCTGTAAAAACCCGCATCCATATTGCGCCGGAGGTTATTGTAAAGTAATTTTCATGAAGCTTCAGTCTTCTGCCGTATCTTTCTTTTTCTGCTTTTCTAATTTTTTAAAGTATCCCTTCAGTAAAAAATTATGTTTTAAGGCTTCCATATCCTGGTTAAAATTATCGGTTCCCTTTTCAAGGTTATCCAGGGTCTTGTTTAGTTTTACAGTTAGCGTAGAATCGTTAAGCAGGCTGTTTACAGGGCCATTTCCGTTTACGATAGCTATATTTAAAGTTGCCACAAAATTATTCATTTCCCGTGTTATCGTATTTGCATTTTCGCTGGCTGTTTTAATGTTGGCCATTGTTTGCTGTAGGTTAGCAGCAAAGTCTTTATCGGATAACAGCAGCCCCGCGGCGCCCTTGCCGTTTTTTGTATCGGTGATAATACTGTTTAATTGCGTAACAAATTCCTGGGCCTGGGCTGTGGTGGTGTTAATATTTTGTATAGACAATTCTATATTTTCGGCTACTCCCTTATTTTCCAATAATTTTAAAACGGCGCTGTTATTAATGCGAAGGGCAGTGCCTTTTAAAGCTTCAGAAATTGCCGCTATATTATTATTTGTTTTAGATAAGGTAGCCAGCATTTCATCAATGTCAGTTTTTTTCTCAACGGCAAGGTAATCGCCATCATTTATCCCCGGAAAGGTTCCCGCAAGTGGTATAATGTTTACCACCTTGTTGCCCATTAGCCCCTCTGTACCAATAGATACTAAAGCGTTTTTGGGTATGTGTATCAGTACATCCTGTTTAATAAGCAAGGTAACCTCTATACTATGCTGGTTAAGCAAAACAATGGATTTTACAGTACCCGCATTAATGCCGGAGAAAAGTACATTGTTGCCTTCCTGTAGCCCGTTAACGTTGCTAAACCTTGCCTTTAACTGCGCATCTGAGCTAAAAAAGCTGCTGCTGCTACTTATAAAAAACAGTGCTGTTACCAGTAAAGCAAGCCCTAAGAGTACAAATAAACCAAGGCGTATATTATTTGTTGCAGTAGTTTTCATACTATTCAAAAAATTGTTTAATGTTTGGATCGTCAGCTATTTCAAATTCGTTGTAGGTGCCCTGTGCATAACACTTTCCATCAAGCAACAGCACAACCCTGTCGGCCGTTTTTTTTACGCAATTCATATCATGCGATATAATAATTGAGGTGGTATGGTACTTTTTCTGCAGGTCGAGTATCAGCTTATCAATTTCCCTGGCGGTTACCGGGTCAAGGCCAGAGGTAGGTTCATCGTATAAAATAATATCAGGCTTTAATATCATAGTCCTGGCAAGGGCAATACGTTTTAGCATGCCTCCGGATAGTTCAGCCGGCATCATATCTACCGTGTGGGCAAGGTTAACATTTTCCAGTGCTTCGATAACCATTGCATTAATTTGTTCCTGAGACATTTTGATCCATCGCCGGCGGAGTGGAAATTCCAGGTTTTCACGCACCGTCATGGAATCGTAAATGGCATTGCCCTGAAAAAGAAAGCCAATTTTAGATCGCATCTTATCCAGCTCGTTATGCGATAATCCGTTTATTGATTTGCCTGAGATAATGATGTTGCCTTTATCGGGCTGTAACAGGCCGATAATACATTTTATAAGTACCGATTTACCGGAGCCTGATTTACCCAGTACCACAACATTTTCTTCTTTGTATACCGTAAGGTTAAAATCGTCCAGTACTTTGTTAGTACCAAATTGCTTGTATAAGTGCTCTATAACAATTGCAGTTTCCTGCTTCTCAGGAATGGTGGTTATGGTTTCTTTTTTAGTTTCCATGACTAATTAAATCCTAATAGGTTGGTTATTTGTACTGCCAAAAGGTCAATTATAAATATAAGCACAGAGGCCAGCACTACCGCAGAATTTGCCGCATTGCCCACACCTGTAGTCCCTTTGGCGGCTTTATAGCCTTTATAACTACCTACAATACCTACGGCAAAGCCAAAGAAAAAAGTTTTGATAAAGGCGGGTACTACGTCGCTAAACTCAAGTGAGTGAAAAACCTGGGAGAAAAAGAGCGTTAAACTGGTTGTACCCTGAATATTTACACCAATGTAGGCGCCCAAAAGCGCTATTGCATCTGCCATCACGATCAGTATGGGCAGCATTAGTGTGGCGGCCAGTACACGCGTTGCCACCAGGTACTTAAACGGATTGGTGCCACTTACTTCCATAGCATCAATTTGTTCGGTTACTTTCATGGAGCCAAGTTCGGCGCCAATACTACTGGCAATTTTACCGGCAAATATTAGTGCTGCAATTACGGGTCCAATCTCACGAATTATGGCAAGCCCCACCATTACCGGCAGTTGGGATGCCACCCCATATTCTACCAGCGTGGGGTGTAGCTGCATGGTAAGTACCAAACCTATTATAAAACTGGTAAGTGCCACCAGCCCAAACGATTTATAACCTATGTTGTAGCATTGCTTTAACAATTCGCCGGTTTCAAAAGGACGGGAGAATCCCAATCCGAAGTAGTGGCCGGTAAACCGTGCAAGGTCTCCGGTGTCTTCTAAAAAAAATCGTATGGAACGTGGTAAATCCATAATTAATTGTATAAAAGGTTGGCTAGTGCTGCATCGCGGTTATAAATGTCTTCATAAAACACAACGCTTCCCTGTTCGTCTGCCCAAGCGGTAAAGTAGCCAATGTAAACGGGTATTTTTTGCTTAAGGTAATAAACACTCTCTTTTCCGGCATTCATAGCCTTATCCGTTTTCTCTTCGGTCCAGCCCGCCTCTTTTTCCATTATCGCAAGGGCCATCTCACGTGCTTTTTCTACCCGTATGCATCCATGGCTAAAGGCGCGTTCTTCTTTAATAAAGAGGTTTTTAGAAGGTGTATCGTGCAGGTAAATATTATTTGAATTAGGAAATATAAACTTGACGAGGCCTAAGGGGTTATCCGGACCGGGCCTTTGGCGTAGTTTATTACCATTCCATTCCATATTATGGGCAGCAAGGTAGTTGCCGTTTTTTTTTACGGCTGGCAGGATTTCCTTATTAAGGATGCTGTTGGGTATATTCCAGTAAGGGTTAAATACAATATAGCTTATCGCGCCACTAAACACTGTTGTTTTTGTAGCCTCTTTGCCTACAACAACTTTAGATATAAAGAAAGGTTTTCCCTCTCTAAAATAATGCAGCCTGAACGACGGAATGTTTACCGCTATAAATTCCTTAGCATTGTTGATAGCGGGTGCTATCCACCGGCACCGCTCCATATTTACAGCAATGCATTGGATGCGCTGTTCAACAGTTATATTCAACTCTTCAATAAAGGCGGGTGTTATGAGGCTGTCGGCAGCTTTGTTTTGCAAGGTTTTGTATTTGTTTATACTGTTTAAAAGTGCTGCGTCAAAATCTGTTTTGCCCGAATCGGACTCCAAATAACCTTCCGTATAAAGCCTTTTCCTTACCTGCAAAACTGTGCTGCAGGAATCACCCGGCTTTAATTGTTGTACACCGTTTGGCAGGGTTATGGGCTGCCAGCCTCCCCGTTTTTGAATATCAAGATATCGGGCAAGTGCTTTTTTAAGATAATAATATTGGCTAAACAAATAGCGGCCATCATTTGATCGTGCTTCCGGATTTTTAATCAGTGTGTCCAGATACGCAGCATAGTGTAGTTGCTGCCGGGGCAGGTGCCAGCCCGTAAGCGCACTTTTTTCAGGATCCAACCCTATCTGAACTTTTTTTACATAGTACAGGTACAGCGATGTAATGAGTAGCTCGGCATCGGTATCTGCTCTTCTTTTATCAGCGGTAAAAATTGCGTCAAACTCGTTTTTATATGGTGGTGGCGTAAAAATACCCTCCATTGGCAATTGCTGTAGTTCGTTATAAAGAATCCCGGCAAAATCGGTAAGCCCGTTGCTATTGTACCATATAAACTGATAATTATTTTTAGCGTAAAATAGTTGTAAATCGGTCTTATAATTCTTCAAGTCAGGATGCCTGTAGTAAAAATCGATAATTTTTGTGCTGTCTACTTTTTCTACACCGGCCTGTATTATTTGCATGGAGTGTTTAGCGCTGACCAAAGGTGAACAAAATAATACAATCAGTATGAAGTAGGCTCTGTACATTGCATCTCGAATTTCTACGCAATCTACAGCTGTATTATTATCTGTGTAATGACTTTCATCATTTTATTATCGCAAATCAGGATATACCTTTCCACATCTAATTATTAAAACGGTAATAATGGAGAATTTTACAATCGTTATAAATGGTGATGACCCGGTTTTAGTTGATTTCGTAAATAATAAAGCATTTGGGTCACATGCCTATGCACTTGAAGAGGTAGCTAATGCACTAGGAGAACGGCTGCGCATCATTAAAGTTGATACTGCTAAGAATAAGACTATTTTGTCCGCATATGGCTTGCATCTGCAAAATAGTTTCAGCCCTACGCTTATACTTTTCAGAAAGGGCAAAATGTTGTGGAGGGATAATCAGGAGTTATCTAAAACAGATATCATGATGAATATCGTGTACAACCTTAGGTAACTATTATTTACCTAATCTTAAGAATCACTAAATTAAGCAATTAAACCTTCCAATGGCAAATCAATTTAATATACAGGGGTTAACCGACGAGCAGGTTGCAGCCGCCCGGATAAACTTCGGGAGCAATACGATACAATTTAAAAAAGAGAACTGCATTTTAAATGTTGTAAAAAGCCTTGCAAAAGAGCCCATGGTACTTTTGCTTTTAATAGCCTCGCTTATTTACTTTATGAGTGGAAAAATTAGCGACGGCATATTTTTAACTGCTGCTATTGTTTTAATATCCTTTATTTCTTTGTTTCAGGAAAAGCGCAGCCATAATGCGTTAAAAAAATTACAGCAGTTTACACAGCCCCAATGTAAAGTGGTAAGAAACGGTGTTGAGCAGGTGATTAAAGCTGATGAGCTGGTTGTTGGTGACTACCTTATAGTATCGGAAGGAGATAGTATAATTGCCGATGGCATTATCGTACAATCAAATGATTTCTCCGTAAACGAGTCGGTGCTTACCGGCGAATCGCTATCGGTTTTTAAAGATAAAGATCAGCCTGATAATAACATTTTTTCGGGTACGGCTGTTGCAAGCGGGCTAGCCCTGGTGCAGGTTACCAACATTGGCAACACTACCCGTTGGGGTAAAATAGGCCTGAGCCTTTTAACGATAGCCGAAGAAAAAACACCTTTAGAACTGCAAATAGGCAGGTTTGTAAAAAACATGGTTATTATAGGCGTAATTGTGTTTGTTCTTGTATGGATTATAAATTACATACATACAAAGAGTTTTATCAATAGCCTGCTTAACGCGCTTACACTTGCCATGAGCATACTGCCCGAAGAAATACCGGTAGCATTTACCACGTTTATGGCCCTTGGCGCCTGGAGGTTAATGAATAACGGTATTATTGTAAAGCAGATGAAAACCGTAGAAACCCTGGGCAGCGCAACCGTTTTGTGTACAGATAAGACCGGTACGCTTACACAAAACAAAATGAGCCTGGCGAAGGTTTACATTTTTTCAGAAAAATCTATCGTACCTGTGCAAGGAATCTTGAGCAGTGCTACTCAGGAATTACTTACAGTTGCTATGTGGGCTAGCGAACCTGTGCCTTTTGACCCGATGGAGACTGCCCTGCATAATGCCTACGTAAACTTTATTGATAACGATGTACGCCCTTTTTTTAAAATGGTACACGAATACCCGTTAAGCGGAAAACCACCCATGATGACTCATATATTTGAAAACCAAGATGGCGAGCGGATTATTGCAGCCAAGGGCGCACCGGAAGCCCTTATGGCTGTTTCAAATCTAAACAACGAGGAAAAAGACGCTATTGAAAAGGCCGTACAAGAACTTGCCGCAAGTGGTTACCGTGTTTTAGGTGTGGGGCAAAGCAATTTTAAAGGTTCGGTTTTTCCGGCATTGCAGCAGGAGTTTCCATTTACATTTAAAGGCCTTGTAGCTTTTTACGACCCACCTAAAGAAAATATTGCAAAAGTGCTTAAGGATTTTTATAACGCAGGAATAGCGGTGAAAATTATAACAGGAGATAACGCGCTTACAACGGCTGCCATTGCAAAAGAAATTGGTTTTAGAGGATACAAAAAAAACATATCCGGCGACGAACTGATGCAGCTTAACGACGATAAACTTAAAGAGGTGGTAATGGAAACCAACGTTTTTAGCCGGATGTTTCCCGAGGCCAAATTAAAAATAGTGAATGCGCTGAAAGAAAACAACCAGATCGTAGCCATGACCGGAGATGGCGTTAACGATGGCCCTGCATTAAAGGCAGCACACATAGGTATTGCAATGGGTAAAAACGGAACCACTATTGCTAAAGATGCGGCATCGTTAATATTAACCGAAGATGATTTGGCCAAAATGGTAGATGCAGTGGCTATGGGCAGAAAGATATACACCAACTTAAAAAAAGCAATACAGTATATAATCTCTATACATATCCCCATAATACTCACGGTTTTTATTCCACTGGCTTTGGGGTGGGTGTATCCTGATATTTTTACACCATTACACGTTATTGTACTGGAGTTAATAATGGGGCCAACATGCTCTGTTATTTACGAAAATGAACCTATCGAGGCGAACGCTATGACTACTAAGCCGCGGCCTTTTACGGCCACTTTTTTTAGCAGTAAAGAATTAAAAACAAGTATCATCCAGGGTTTAGTAATTACTATCGGCGTTTTAGGCATGTATCAGTGGGCTTTTAATCAGGGTTATGATGAAGATAGTACACGGACTATGGTTTTTACAACGTTGATGATTGCCAATGTTGTACTTACAGAGGTTAACAGGTCTTTTTATTATTCTGTTATTACAACGGCGCGATATAAAAACCCTATGGTAATCTATATTATAAGTAGTACCATTGGGCTACTGTTGCTCTTGCTGTTTGTGCCCTATTTAAGCACATTATTTAAATTTAAAATGCTAAACGTAAACCAGTTTATGCTTTGTGTTGCCGCCGGATCTTTATCAGTGCTGTGGTACGAAGTAGTGAAATTTATTAAAAGGCAATTAAAAGGTTAAAGGTCTATTTGCTGGCCCATTAGCGGTACTGTGCAGTCAAAGCCATAACGTTCGGTTACCTTTATCCGGAGTTCATCTGCAGGCTGGTTCTCCCCATGCACCAAAAACACTTTTTTTGGCTTATCCTGCAATAACGATAACCAGTTTAACAGGCCTGCCTGATCGGCATGCGCAGACAGCCCTTCTATCTGGAGTATGTTTGCCTTTACAGTATAGTATTGCCCATACATTTTAATTTCATTTGCGCCCTCCAATAGTTTACGGCCGCGTGTACCTTCTGCCTGGTAGCCCACTATGATAACCGTTGTTTGTGGCAACCCTATATAATGTTCAAAGTAAGTCAGCACCCTGCCACCGGTAACCATACCACTGGCAGCTATAATAACCTTGGGTTGCATGTTTTCTACTATATCAAGCGTTTCCTGGTAGTCGGAAACTATAGAGAACATTTTAGACATTTTGGTACATTCATCTATCGAAAGTTTATGCCACGAGGTATTACCAGTAAATATATCCAGTACCCTTTTTCCCATCGGTGTGTCAAAAATATAGGGCACATCGGGTATGCGTTGTTCCTTTTTAAGCTGCCACAGTAGGTACATCAAGGTTTGCGCGCGCTCAACGGCAAAACCGGGAATAATTACCGTACCGCCCTTATTAATGGCGTTATTAATATATGTTTCCAGTTCCAGCTTAACATCAGTATGCGGGTGTAGGCGGTTGCCGTACGTGCTTTCCAAAAAAACATAATCACCCTCTACGGGTTGTACAGGTGGGTACATTAGTGGGTCGTTATCACGACCTATGTCGCCCGAAAAGACAAGTTTTTTTCCTTCAAGAAAAAGAGTGATAGAGCATGCCCCAATGATATGCCCGGCATTTCGGTATATTGCTGAAATTTCAGCATCCAAAGGTATGATCTCGTTAGGTTTTATAACCCTGAACATTGGGAAAGTTGCCTCGGCCTGATCTGCAGTATATAAAGGTATTGCCGGCTTATGCTTAGAATAATGCTCGCGGTTGGCCCTGTTGGCTTCTTCCTCCTGTATCTTACCGCTGTCTAAAAGTATTAGTTTCGTTACCTCTTTTGTTGGGCGGGTGCAATATATTTTACCCTTAAAGCCCTGGCCAACCAATAAAGGCAGCCAACCGCAATGGTCCAGGTGCCCATGGGTTAGCAACACATAGTCTATGGATGCGGGTAAAACCGGCAAGGGCTCCCAGTTAAGTTCCCGAAGGGATTTAACACCCTGAAAAAGGCCACAGTCTATTAAAATCCTTACACCATTACTTTCTATTAAAGTTTTTGACCCGGTAACGGTTCCGGCACCGCCAATAAATGTTATTTTCATATTATAGATAATTACAAAGTTGAGAGGCTTCTTTTAATACATTTTTTATGCGGTTGTTGCTTATGCCTGCTTTTTCAAGAATATCAGAGTCGTTTATAAGTTCCTTTACTAACAGTATGTTCAAAATCAGTAGCTTTTCTTTTTCGGCCATGGTAAGTGTTGTTAGGCAGGTTATCGGATAGAGGTTGTTAGAATCAATCTTATCTTTAATACTTTCTCCGGAAGGGTAATCCCAACTTAATAACCCGAGCCCGGAGCAATCTGCAAATGCTATGGCATCGCTAGTAAACCGGTTATTGGTCACAATAATGCAATGGTCAATAATATCGGAACCTGAAAATAGTTTATGCCTGTTGCTTTTTAAATCATTAAAACGGGAAAGTATGTACATTGGCACCTTCACATCGGAATTAGCCTCCCTGCTGTTATGGAATTTGCATTCTATCATACTTATGGTATTCTGCTTTTTTATGGCTACATCAACTTCGTGAGATACGCATTTACCATCTAATAACAGGTTTGTTTTGGTTTCAAAATTTTCCGAAGCATAAAGCCTTGCAATATACTTTTCGAAGAAAAAGCCAGCAGGCCCCAGAATTTGGAGTGCCGCCCTAAGATTATACCGCGCAGCATGCGCATTAGATGTTTTCTTTAAAAGGGCGAAGGCCTGCTTGTATACCTGCTTAGTGGTCATGCCTTCATGCATTTCCTTTTGTATGGACTGTACTATGTTATAGACTGTTTTATGGGGCGCACCCGATTTAAGTAATGACTGCTTTAACTTATCTACATTAAAGTCTACAATATGGCCGGAGTGTTTTACTATTTTCAAAATTTAAAATTAAGGTTTGGCTATTTTAGATGTTTGTAAACAAGGTGGTGACCCGGTATTTCGTTGATATATTTTTTCCGGAACATTATGGCTAATGATAACATGCACAAAGGTGCAGTAAGCGCCCAGGGAATCACCAGCAATAGCGTATTAGATATAAAATTAGCGCTAAAATAAACACAGGCTATTAAAGGGGTTGTAAGGCTGTGTGCTAAAAATAAAATACGCGGTTTTCTTTCAACACCTTCGTCCTTTAATACCAGATAAACCAAAAATGCAGCTCCCCCCATGAAAATATAACCGGCAGCATCAAAGAACCAGAACATGGAGTGGGGATTTTGTGTTAAAAGCGACACTTCTTTGCCATGTCCGTGCAATGTAGCAGGAATTACTACAAACAACTGTGTGACATAATTTGATGATACAAACAGTACATATATTGTAGTGAATAAAACCGCCGCATGGCTCCATAATTTTTTCTCATCGGGAACAGTATGGTGAAGCACGAGTATCTCTAACAGGAAAGGTATTGTTATAATTAATGAGGTACTATATATTAAAATTTGGTCCAACGGAAAGGAGATTATTCCGTAAAACTGCAATAGCTGTACGACTACAAATGCAGAGGTAGCAAGAAAAGCTACGGTACCCGATAAAAAACCTACTTTGTACAACAGTAAATTCATGGTAATGCTATTTAAGTGGTTAGATACAAAAATCCCAACCCTTCTTAAGGTTGGGATCTTCGGGGAATAGGAAAGGGTTAGTTAACCTACTTTTATTTGCTTAATCTGTTCAGGTTTAGATAGTTCCTTTTTTGGGAGCGTCAGCCTCAAAACCCCATTGTCATATTTGGCATCGACATCATCCGCTGCAAGGTTATCGGGCAGCTGGAATGACCGGCTAAAAGAGTTGTAGGAGAATTCTTTGCGGGTGTAGTTTTTACCCTCTTCATTTTTTTCTTCTTTCTTTTCGGCACTGATGTTAAGCAGCCCGTTTGCTACCTCGACCTTAAAATCGTTACGTTCAAGGCCGGGAGCGGCAATCTCAATTTGAAAATTTGCCGGGTTTTCTATAACATTGACATCCGGTACAAGGGAGCCGTTGCCACCGTTAGTTTTAAAAAATGGGCTATCAAAAAAACGGTCGTTAAAAAAATCTTCAAAAAGGGCAGGTAACAGCCTGTTTCTTTTTGTGGTAGTAACTGGTGTCATAAGATATTAATTTTAGTGTTATATAAAAATTATACCCCAAAATTAAATTCTTAGCAGTAACCCGGTGATGACAATTGTCATGAAGTTTTGTGATTGTCATCACAACTCGGGCAGTCGTTAGTTCTTCAATCGGTTTAACTTTTCCAAATTGAGAATTTTTATAGTGCCCGTGCTTTTCTCAATCAATCCTTCATTTATAAAATCAGATAGTGTCCTGCTTATGGTTTCAGGTGCTGTGCCGCACAGCGATGCGAGGTCTTCACGGCTTATTTTTACGTTTTTGCTATCGGTACTGTGGTGGTTAAGTAGTTGCACAAGGGCTTCGGCTATACGTTTCCTGACCGATAGGTAGGCAAGTTGCAAAAGCCTGAGTTCCTTTTCTCGGATGTGGTTTGTAAGAATCTTTATAAACCGGTTGCCAATTTCCGGGTAAAGAAAAAGTAGCTTGTCGAGCTGCTCTGCAGGTAAAAAACTCAGTACAGTATCTTCCATGGCTATAGCCGTATCATGGTAAGTTACATCAGAAAGGATTATATTAACATCAAGGTAATCATCTGTTTTGTAGATGCCGGTAATAAATTCCCGGCCGTCTTCGGTAAGTTTTATGGTTTTTACTTTACCGCTGATAATAAAATAAATGCCCAATACCCGGTCCCCCTCATAATGGATATGGTGGTTTTTCTTTAGTTTTCGGCTGCTGCGCTCCTGCATTATTTCTTTTAGTTGCTCCAGGCCATCTTTTTTTGAAATAGCGTCATTTAACCGCTCCGGCGACTTGCCATAAAAAAGCTGGTAGATTTCCTGTTTTTTTAAGCGGCTTTCAATGGCTTTTAATAATTCCTTATCATCAAAAGGTTTGGTAAGATAGTCATCTGCACCGAGTTCCATCCCTCTGCGTATGTCTGACCGTTCCGATTTAGCGGTAAGAAAAATAAAGGGTACCGCTTCTGTGGCAGGGTTTTTTGAAAGCGCCTCAAAAACGCCATACCCATCGAGTTCCGGCATCATGATGTCGCACAATATAATATCTGGCAAAGCTTTAACAGCCAATTCCAATCCGGTTTTACCGTTATCTGCAGCAGTAACAGTGTAGCCGGATAACTCTAGTATTTCAACCACATTTTCTCTAATGTCGTTATTATCTTCAATCAGTAATACTTTAATCATAGTGTGGAAGTATTATAGTAAATGTCGTCCCATTGTTAGCTTCACTTTCAAATGCTATGGTACCCTGCATCAGGTTGACATACCTGGATACAATATTGAGACCGAGCCCGGTACCTGGGATAGCCCCTGTATTCTGGGCCCTGAAAAAAGCCTCGAATAAATGTTTTTGATCTTCCAGCGGTATACCTATACCATTATCGTGTATAGTAACACGTACCATCTTAGTATCAATGTTAGTACACAATTGTATTGTGGTTTCCTCTCCGGAATATTTAATGGCATTGGATATAAGATTGATAATGCAGTTTTTTAAAAGGTTTACATCCAGTGTTACTGTGCTATTTATGCCGGTATGGGAGTAACTTATTTTTTGTCCACTTTTTGTAAGAAGTTGCATTTCTTCGACAATCTCTTTTGAGAAAACGGTAAGATCAAAAGTCGATGGGTTTACTTCAACTTTTCCTTCCTCAACCTTTTCAAGGTGAAGGAAGTCGTTCAAAATCGTAGTAAGGTTAGATACGGCGCTTTTAATCCTGTGGGTGTGCTTATTAATATTGCTGCTTTCAAGTTCCCCTGCATAACGTTCAATTAAAGAAGCAGATAACTGTATAGCACTAAGCGGGGTCCTAAATTCGTGCGAGGCCATGGAGAGCAGCCGGCTTTTAAGTTTACTGAGTTCTTTTTCTTTATCTAAAGAAACACTTACATCTTCTTTTGCCTGGGTAAGGGCCTCAATGGTTTTGTTCAATGTTGTGGTACGGTCTTTAACCAGCTCTTCAAGGTGCTGAGTGTACTCCATAAGCCGCTTCTCGGCTTCTTTTTGGTGGCTAAGGTCATGGATGAATCCGGCAAACATTCGTACTTCTTCAAACTTTACTTCGCTAACACCTAAACGGAAAGGAAAAATATTCCCGTCTTTTTTACGCCCAAGAACATCCCTGCCGTATCCAATTACATGAGGCACTAATGTTTCCTTGTAATTATTAATATAATCGTCGTGCCTTTCTTTATCCGGGGAAGGCATCAACACTGATACGTTCATGCCAATAACTTCATCGGACTCATAACCAAACAGCCTGCAGGCCGCGGGATTAATCGATTCTATCAGCCCCATCTCGTTTATGGTTATAATACCATCAATTGCATTTTGAATGATAGCAGTTAAGAGTGCCTGGTTTTTCATTTTCAACGAATTAGAGCCTAACAAATATCGTATTTATAAAACTATTTTACTACTAAATTTTTAAAAATCCTCCAACATACGTTAAACAACTGTTAAAGCGTATGATGTGAATCGCAGCTAAAATTCAAACGTGTTCAAAGTCACAATTTTTACTGATAAAAGTCATTCTTTCTGCTAATGATAAGTTAGAAATTTGACATGTATTTAATTGGAAATCAATCTTAATACGTATAAATCATCATTAATATTAAATTTTACAGTCATGAAAAAAAATGAAGAATTGCAGAAAGACGTTCAAAATGCGATTAAATGGGAACCACTGCTACAGGCTGCAGAAATTGGTGTAATTGTGCGCGATGGTATCGTTACACTAACCGGCACCGTGAATACCTACGCAAAGAAAACAGAGGCTGAAACCGCTGCCAAAGCAGTAGCAGGCGTAAAAGCCGTAGTAGATGATATTGAGGTAAAGCTGGATTCAGCTGCCATTAAAAATGATACCGATATTGCAGTAGATGTTGTCAATGCCCTGAAGGCAGACTGGTCGGTTCCGGATGATAAGATTAAAGTAGTGGTAGACAACGGCTGGGTTACCATGGAGGGTACGGTTCACTGGAATTTTCAGCGTGAGGCTGCTAAAAGTGCTGTACGGTACCTAACGGGAGTTAAAGGCGTAATCAACAAAATGAAGATCAAAGCTGAAATTGAAGATGCTGTGGAACAGGAGCGCGTGGAAAAAGCACTGAGGCGCAATTGGTCTATAGATGCGGATAAAATTCATGTAAAGGCTTCTGATAAGACCATAACCCTTAGCGGTATTGTGACATCTTTATATCAAAAGGAAGAAGCCGAAAAAATTGCATGGAAAACCCCTGGCGTGTGGTACGTAGACAACCAGCTGGTGGTAGAGTACGATTATTTATATGCCTAGTAAATCCAATACATGGGAGGCAGACGCCTCCCATAATAAATCCAAACTATTATGAAAACCGATGAAGTTTTACAAAAGGAAGTTCAGGATGCCCTAAAATGGGAGCCACAATTACATCCCGCAGAAATTGGGGTTATAGTAAAGAAAGGTATTGTGACGCTAACGGGTAATCTTGACAGTTATGCGAAAAAAATTGAAGCAGAACATGCGGCTAAAATGGTTGCAGGTGTTAAGGCCGTGGTAGACGAAATTGAAGTCGTAATAGGCAAAAACCACTTAGTATCTGACAATGATATAGCGGCAGATGCCGTAAGGATGCTTAGCGGAAGCCTGGTATTTGATCAGCATGCTGTTAAAGTAGTTGTGGAAGATGGATGGGTTACCCTCGACGGACAGCTGCGGTGGGATTTTCAAAGGGAAATGGCCCGCCGTGCGGTAAAAGATTTGCCGGGTGTAAAAGGCGTAATAAATAATATCAGGCTAAAAAAGGAACTTCATGATGTTGTTGAAAAAGGCTTGGTAGAGGATGCGCTTCGCAGGCACTGGGCTATTGATGCAGACGAAATTGATGTAAAGGCTGCAGGTGCGACAATCACACTATCCGGTTTTGTCAGTTCAATATATCAACGAGAAGAAGCCGAGAAGGCGGCCTACAAAACACCCGGCGTGCTTAAGGTAATTAATAACCTTGAGATATGCACTGAGCAGCCTTACCTGTGTTAGTTATACTCAAAGTAAAATTATATGTAATGAAAAAATATAAACCCGGGATTGCTGTTTTGCTTCTTTGTTTCCTGTTGTACAATTGTGCAAGGTCAACGGAAGACACTTCCGGCTCAAAAAGAACTGGTACAACATCAGGTGTCCAAAGTACACAGAACAATACTTTAACCTGGGCCGCTTTTAAAAGCCAATCGGATAGCCTTCTGGAAATATCCCAAAAGCAAATTATTAATTTTAAAGTAGCAATGAACAGGCCCGGGAACAGACGGAATATTGTAAAAAAACGCCGTGATATTATCAGGGCCGAATACCAGCTCGATATGCTTAAAGAACGTTTAGATAAACGCGATGGTGAATATACAAAAGCTGCTAAAAAACTTAAAGGCCTTACTACCTCTAATGGTGATTTTCAGAATGAATTTAATGAAGGTTTTTGCGAGTTAGACAGTACCATAAATAAGTTATGGAAGGATACGCTAAAATAGGGTACAATGAAACTAATTTAAACTTATTATTATGTGTTTTTCAGCTTCCGCCAGTTTTACTGCAGCATCCGTACTTTTGCTTATAGGCATTGCAACCGTTATTAAAGTTAGCAACCCCAAACAGTACCTTTTTGCTGCTATACCACTTTTGTTCTCCTTACAGCAATTTGTAGAGGGCTTACTGTGGATTGTAATCCCAAAATCAGGCTATGATGCTATTGCCGGAAACCTTACCTACCTATATCTTTTTTTTGCAGAAGTTACCTGGCCTGTCTGGATACCGTTATCACTGCTTTTTTTAGAAGATAACGTTAACCGCAAGGCGCTCATCAGGATATTTTTACTGGCAGGCATCGTAGTAGCGACATATCTTGCTTTTTACATTTTAACGTACAGCGTAAAGGCAGCGATTTTAAATTGCCATATTTTATACCTGCAGCATTTGCATTCGCCTTATAGCATCATCGGGAGCTGGCCCTACCTTTTTGCTACTATTGTACCTTTTTTTATATCCGGTAATAAAAATATCAGGGTAATGGGGGTGCTCATTGTTGTGTCTTACCTCATATCAAAATGGTTTTATGATTCTTACCTTTTATCGGTATGGTGCTTTTATGCTGCAATAGCCAGTGCTGCAATTTACACGATCATCTCAAAATTCACTGTTAGCAAAACAGTAAAAAAAAGCAGTTTAAATTCACAGATAGTACGGCATGAGAAGTAACGAAGATTTACAAAAAGATATTCAGCATGCCATTGCATGGCAGCCCAAACTTTGTGCAACCGATATTGGTGTAATTTGTAAGCAGGGTATCATAACCCTAACCGGTATCGTAGATACGTATGCAAAAAAAGACTTGGTAGAAAAAGCTGCTAAAAATGTTATGGGGGTTAAAGCAATAGTAAATCATATAACCGTCACACTTAGCCGAATAAATATTCCTGCTGACGAAGAAATTGCTAAAGCAATTAATAGTGCTTTTAAATGGCACTGGGAAATACCAAGCCAGCATTTAAGGGTTACCGTTGAAAATGGCTTTGTTACCCTTGAGGGAGAAGTAAACTGGGCACGGGAAAAAGAGGCGGCCCGAAAAACGGTAAGTACTATTCTTGGTGTGAACGGTATTTTAAATAATATACAGCTGTGCGCAGAGCCTAATGCTGTGATTAATGTAAGGGATATAGAAAAAGCGCTTTTTAGAAACGCTGCTATTAATGATGAAGATATTAAGGTTGAAATAAAGGACGGAAGCGTTTATTTAACAGGTTCTGTACCATCGTTGTTTCAGAAAGATGAAGCAGAAAAGATGGCCTGGAATGCTCCCGGAGTAGCCGCAGTATATAATTTTTTAAATATTGAACCGACTAACTATTAAATAAAACTGCAATGAAAGCAAATGGTACAGACAGGACATTAGGCAATATAATTAAGTGCGAACTGAAAAATCTATTGCTTTCAGAATGCAGGCTTTACCGTGACACTCAGGAGGTCCAACGTGTAATAGGCGCATCAAATGGAGTTGCCGCTTTTACATATCAGTTGGAAGAATTAGCTTCATTGGTTGACCACACCTTAGAACAATTGTGTATTGAGGGATCAAAAGTAAGTTCGCTGTCCGATTGCATGAGGTATGCAAATCCAGATACTGATTGTTATTACCAAGCTACAGCGATCGGGCATTATCGTAATTTAATTTGCAGGCACGAATCCCTTAAATGCCAACTTACTATATTCTTTCATCTTGTTGTAAATAACCAGTTAGCCGTAGGCAACTTTATTTTAGAGGCTATAGAAATTCATAAAAAATTATTAGGCCTTTTAAAAATATCCATAAAAAATGCTGCGTATGCAAATGCTGGTACTGAAAATTCAGAACTAATAGAAACGCAGCTTTTGTTTATTTAAAACCTATCAAATCTCTTAATATTATAGTCAT
Source organism: Flavobacterium subsaxonicum WB 4.1-42 = DSM 21790 (assembly GCF_000422725.1). GTDB lineage: Bacteria > Bacteroidota > Bacteroidia > Flavobacteriales > Flavobacteriaceae > Flavobacterium > Flavobacterium subsaxonicum. The sequence continues at coordinate 1,223,224 of NZ_KE383909.1, read as the reverse complement.
GAAAAATATTAATCTACACACAATAATACATGCTACCACTGCACCATGCATAACCATTTCAATGAACACACCTTTATGCCAGGCCGATGACACTAAACTAAAAGTAGAATTGGAAAGCCTTTTAGACCAGGCAAAATATCTTGTGTTAGAGAAATTTAATAAAATGCCGTTAAACGCTATCCTGGAAAAAATAAATACATTGTACCAGGATATAGACCTAAACAGCACCTCTAAAAGCATAACCATATATCTCTCAGAGAATATAAAAAGTGTTGTAAAATCAATATGGCCCGTAGCTCATAACACTGTGCAGGTATCCGATAAATTCGATCTCAGGCCATTGATCCCCATTATCACCAACTTTAAAGAATATCATATACTGGTGCTTTCCCGCCAAGGTGTAAAACTCTTATATGCGCGTAACGACCAGGTAATTAATGAGGTAAAGGACAAAACATTTCCTGTCTTGGAAGGTGCAGCATATTTCGCTCCCGGTTTTCAGCCATTAGATGAAAGCTCACAACATCATCTTGATGAATTTTTAAATAACCTTGATAAAGCGTTAATAGAGCTTTATAACAGCACAGGCCTGCATTACGTTATCATCAGTACCGCCACCAATTATGACCGCTTTATCAAAGCGGCACGTTTTAAATCTATTTATTGTGCTTATGTGCCTTTATCCGGCGACCATACCCATCACACCTTAGCTGCGTCTGCATGGAACGCTCTGTTATTATTGCAAAAGCAAAAAAAGGAAAGCCGTATTGAACTAATGAAAGGCCTGATAAAAAACGGCAGGGCCATCACCGCTAAACGAGAGATTTTAAATGCGGCCAGGAACGGCAAAGGAGACTTGCTTGTTATAAATAAAGATGCCGCTTTTAATGGAGACGAGGAAGGTGCCTGCTGCGAAATGGTGTGGAATGTAATCAATAAAAAGGGCGATGTCATATTAGCCGACCAGAATGAAATGCAATCGATAGGTAACATGGCTCTAAAATTAAAATATTAATGAAGCAGATTTATTTGTTTCTGCTATTTGTTATTTCATTTAGCATTGCCGCTGTAAACCGTTATACGGCCCTATATATAAATAACGGGGCAGTACATTTTTTGGTGCTTTTTGTTGCGCTGTGCAGTTTAGTACTCCTAATAGGGAGCCTTCTGGGTTATTTTAAAAGTAAGAAACCGGTAATTATTACCATAATTATTATTAGTACTATACTGTCTATACGATCATTTTTTGTTTGGGGAGGCGACTGGAAAACACAAACTATTGTTTTTAGGGATAAACAGCAATCGGGCCATACTATAGAGATCCAGATGCGGGGCGACCGGTTTAATTTTGGTTACAGAAAGCGCATTGTAGAACGCCGTGCGCTAATGCCTTACTTTGATTGGATACATGATGTTGACACCACCCACACGGATACATTAGTGTGGCGCAGGATAAATGAGCATGTTAATGAACTTGACTTATATAATTATTAAAAATTGTAATTAAATGGCATCTACCAGCAAAGCATCCGGTAAATCGGAGATCCAGTTTCTTGAAGGTCCGCAATCAAGATGGCAGGAATTTAAATTTACCCTGATAACAATGTTTGAACTTATACGCTGTTTCCGTAAACTGCATTTTGTAGGGCCATGCATTACAATTTTTGGATCAGCAAGGTTTAAAGAAGGGCACCCGCACTATGAATTTACCCGGCAGGCTTCGGGTGAATTTGCCAAATTGGGGTTTACCGTTATGACCGGTGGCGGGCCGGGGCTCATGGAAGCTGCAAATCGGGGTGCAAAAGAGGTAGGAGGAAGGTCAGTGGGCTGTAATATTCAACTATCAACAGAACAAATGCCTAACGCTTACCTTGATAAATGGGTGCAGGTAAAACATTTTTTTATACGTAAAATACTTTTGGTTAAATATTCTTTTGCCTTTGTAGTCATGCCCGGAGGTTTTGGTACCCTTGATGAATATTTTGAAGCCCTGACGCTTATACAAACGGGCAAGATAAAAAATTTTCCGGTGGTTATTTTTAATAAGGAATATCATAAAACATTATTAGACCACCTGGAGGTGATGCTTAAACAGGGAACGATAAGCGAAGTCGATCTAAAATTATTTCTGGTTACAGATGATATTGAGCAGGCCCGTACTTTTATAATGGAAAACAGCATTAAAAAATTTGAACTGAAGCCAACGATAAAAGCCAAACCCTTCGGGTGGTTGTTAGAGCACGGCTTTCAACTTAAAAAAGCATGATAAAGGCCTGTAGAGATATAGGCCTTTATCATGTGTATAGTAAACAAATTTAGTGTACGATTGCAGGTAAATTTACGGCATTTATATTTTGGATACCCTGTATGAGCGCATCAGGATTAAACGATATACTGTCTATACCGGCCAGCACAAGCATTTCGGTAAAAGCTTTAGAGTCACTGGCTGCCTGCCCACACAATCCAACTTTTTTATGCAGCTGCCTGGCTTTTTGTATCATCATACAAATTAATTGTTTGCTGGCTGCATTTTGTTCGTCAAACAGGTTGGCTATTAATGCTGAGTCCCGGTCTATGCCTAAAGTAAGCTGCGTAAGGTCGTTAGAACCTATAGAAAAACCGTCAAACACCTTGGCAAAATTTTCCGCCAGCAGCACATTAGATGGTATTTCTGCCATAACATAGATCTCCAGGTTGTTATCATGTTGCTTTAACCCATAATCTTCCATCATGGCAACTACTTTTTTGCCTTCTTCTACCGTGCGGCAAAAGGGTATCATGATTTTTACATTGGTTAGCCCCATTTCGTTACGCACCACTTTCATGGCTTCGCACTCCAGCCTGAAACCTTCCCTGTAACGCTCGTGGTAGTAGCGGGAAGCACCCCTAAAACCAAGCATTGGGTTTTCTTCTTCCGGCTCAAAGTATTTGCCCCCAATCAGCCCGGAATATTCATTAGTCTTGAAGTCGCTCATTCTAACAATAACCTCTTTAGGGTAAAAAGCTGCCGCAAGGGTAGCCACACCCTGCGATAACTTATCTATAAAATACTGTTCTTTACTTTTATAGTTTCGGGTCAGGTTATCAAGTATAAGCCTCTCATCTTTATCATCTACCAGTTCTGGTTTAACAAGTGCCATGGGGTGCACCTTAACATAATTATTAATTATGAATTCCAGTCGCATTAGCCCAACACCATGGTTCGGGTAAAAAGACAATTGAAAAGCCTTTTCCGGCTCTCCAACAATGAGCATTGCTTTAGGATGTTCCGGTAAATGTATTTGTTCCATATCAATAGGGGTCTCGGTCCAGGAAAGTTTTCCTTTATATATGTGGCCGGTTTTGCCTTCGGCACAGCTCAGGGTAATCAGGTCGCCATCTTTAATAGAGGCTGTTGCATTACCGGTACCTACTATGGCCACCACACCAAGTTCGCGGGCTATAATAGAGGCATGGCTGGTCCTGCCGCCTTTATTGGTTACTATGCCGGCCACTTTTTTAAGGATAGGATCCCAGTCGGGGCTTGTCAAATCGGTAATCAAAATATCACCCGGGTTTAATTTGTGTGATTCTGCAGGTGAGGCCAGTAATTTGGCGTAACCGCTTGTTATTGCCGTACCAATTGCTTCCCCAGTTGCCAGTACAGTGCTTTTTTCTGTAATTTTATAAGTAGTTACATGTAATGATTTTTGTTGTGAATGTACCGTTTCCGGCCGTGCCTGTATAATATAAATTTTATTGTCCAGCCCATCTTTTGCCCATTCAAAATCCATGGGTTTATTGTAATGTTCTTCTATGATAATTGCCCAGCGTGCTAATTGCTCAATTTCATTATCACTTAATACAAATTTTTCGCTAAGCTCCCTCGGCGTTATTTTGTTTACGGTGGAGTTAGTACCTGTAGCCGCAGTATTATACACCAGTATTTTGCCTTTGCTGCCCAGGTTTTTTTGCAGTATGGCTTTCTTATTTTGTATAAGGGAAGGCTTAAAAACTATGAATTCATCGGGGGTTACAAGCCCCTGCACAATATTTTCGCCAAGTCCCCAGGTACCTGCCAGATGTACTACATCCTTAAATCCGGATTCCGGTTCAAGCGTAAAACCAATGCCGGAACATCCTATATCAGACCGTACCATTTGCTGTATCCCTACCGAAAGGAATACCTTATTATGATCAAAACCTTTATCTTCCCGATATTTAATAGCCCTGTCGGTATACAGAGAGGCAAAGCAGCACTTAACGGCATATATTAAGGCAACTGGCCCTTTAATGTTTAAAAACGAATCATGCTGGCCGGCAAAACTGGCATCGGCCAGGTCTTCGGCAGTGGCACTGCTGCGCACCGCAACCTCTTGATCCACATGTGCAAAAGTGGTATCGTAGGCATGTGTTATTGCCCTATCAAGTTCACTTGGAAATTTAGCATCCATTATTAATTTCCGTGCCTTTTGGCCTGTCTCATTCAGGTTGCTAAATGTTTCCCTTTCCAGCCCTGCCATAAATTCCTTGAGCCTAAGCTGAAGGTTGTTGTACGTTATAAAATATTTGTAGGCGGCGACCGTTACCGCAAAACCCTCAGGAATATTTAAACCTTTAGGCGCTAAATTATTGTACATCTCTCCCAGCGATGCATTTTTACCACCTACCAATGCAATATCTGTAATTGCCGTCTCATTAAATTGTTTGATGAAATTTTCCATTTTAGTTTTTATTAGTAGTAAGGCTGTGAACAGCTCTTTACAAATACAAAACTATTGTTCTATATCGGTTGTATAAATGATGTACATCACATGAGTTAGAATGTAAAAGTGACCTGTATCATCAGGGAGGCTGATAAAAGTCATTTTTTGGCCTATGGATAAATAAGAACTTGCGTAAATAATAATGCCAACCACTAAGGTGCAGTACTACCTTATAGTGGCCTCTAATCAGGACCTGTTTTGATATAAACTTAAAAATATGAAAAACACCATTACCCTTATTTTCTGGCAGCCTTTACCCATGTATTTGCTCAGTTAAACACCCCGCCGGGTACTTTCTGGAAACCTTCACCGCCCAATTATGAAATAAAACAGGCTCTGGAAGCAGAGAGCCTTGTGCCCATGTTTTTTACCGGTGGCTACCATTTTGCTTTAGGATACCGCTATAAAAAATTCAGGTTAAGGGCAAGTATCATCAATGGCGGTACTTACAATGCAGAGAAGGCAGGTATAAACAATTCGTCGACCGATTTTAAACGCTATTACACTACCTCACCGGGCGTGTTCTTCGGTTATAATGTATGGTAAAACCTTGAGGTTTATACCTATCTGGAATTTCATACTTTTAGAATTACGCAGATAAATAGCGGTATGCATATAGACCTCCGCAGCACAGACACCGGCTTAGGGTTAAGTTACCAGTTTTTTATTGGCCCACGTTTCTATATCCAGCCGGGTCTCCATGTCTATATCAGGAAGGACAACAGTATTGATTTTAGCGGTGTTACCTACCACATTCCCAATACCGATATATCACCCGTAGTCCGTTTAGGGTACAGGATATGGAAAAAATAAAAGGCGGTAAAAATTAATGCCAATAATTAAATAGTAAACATATGAATGCATTAGACACTTTTAGAACTGAGGTGCCAGAGGTGGCACAAGCTTTTGATAGCCTTATAGATTCACTTATAAATACCGATGGCCTGGATGCCAGGACAAAGCAGCTGTTATATATAGGCCTTAAAGCAAGCGCGGGAGATGCCCCGGCAGTAGTTTTTCATGCACAAATGGCTAAGGGCCTTGGCGCAACAAGAAAAGAAGTGCGAGATGCTATTGTCCTTACATTATCGGTTTGCGGACTGGTGGGTGTTGCCACCTGTTTACAACCTGCCCTTGAGGCGTATGACCTTTAAATCTAAGTCCAATGAATGTTTATATACTACTGGCGCACCCGGAAAAACAAAGTTTTAACGGGCAGATAGCAAACGAATATGAAAATGCCGCCAGGCTTGCAGGACATGTTGTAAGAAGGCAAAACCTTGGCGATATGGATTTTGATCCGATATTGTGGAAAGGCTACGCTGTTGTTCAGGAGCTGGAACCCGACCTGAAAATGGCGCAAAGTAATATTTTATGGTGTAACCACTGGGTTATTATCTATCCTGTATGGTGGGGATCGGTACCTGCACTTTTAAAAGGTTTTTTTGACCGGACACTTCTTCCAGGATTTGCCTTCAGGCATCATACAAAGGGTTCACTTTGGGATAAGCTTTTGAAGGGCCGAAGCGCCCATCTGATTACTACATCCGATGCTCCCTGGTGGTGGCTTTATTTCAGTTACCGCAACAGCGACCTTAATACGGTTAAACGTGCCATATTTTATTACTGTGGTATCACGCCGGTTACTCATACCAGGGTTGGCAGGGTTCGGTTTTTAGATGAGGATATGAGAAGGCAAAAAATAAGTAAGTTACTCAAAAATATAAATAGCATGATATGAAAATCAACAGGGAATGGCATCTAAAAAATAAAATGCCTACAAACCCGTCATTTGAAGAGCGGGTTCATTGGCACATTGAGCACCAAAAGAATTGCAACTGCAGGCCAATTCCTGAAAAGCTGGTTAAAGAGATTGAAAAAAAGGGATTACGTTTTTAGTCAGGAACACGTAGTGATTACTTTTGTAATTAGTTAGTAAAACGTATTTTAGCGTTGTATATAAATACATTGAACAGCAAAATTATAACTACCTGATGAAAAGTATATTTACAAATAAACTACAAATGCCTACAGAAGCTGAACTAAAATCAGCGCTTGGCGGCAGCTATGACCTATGGGAAACTTTAAGGCAATACACATTAAAAACTGGTAATGTAGCAACAGAAGAATGGAAATATAGTGGCGACAAATATGGTTGGGGCTATAGGCTTAATGACAAAAAGAGAGTGCTGTTGTATTTACTGCCCCGCGACGGTTTCTTTCGGGTTGCTTTTGTTTTTGGACTAAAGGCTACTGATGCGGTTTTAGCTACTACTGTTTCGGATTTAATTAAAGAAGAGTTAATTGCTGCGAAGGTTTATGCCGAGGGAAGGGGTATACGTGTAGAGGTAAGGGATCAGAAAAAAATTAAGGACCTTAAATGCTTAATAGATATAAAAATTGACAACTAAAGAACAATGTTGTTTACCAGTAGCGGCAACTTAAAATAGTATTCTGCATAATGATTTTAAGGCCATAAATATTTTTCAGGCAACCATTAGCTTTAGAGAAAATATGCCAGGAATAAGATATAGGGAGTATAATCACTTACCCTTTGTCAAAAGCCCTCGCGAAAATTTTATATAATTCTTTTACAAGCAAAGGTAGTAATCCTAAAAATGATACCATGGCCCAACCACATCCATCAAGTGGCTGTAAATTAAATGCCTTCTGCATGAATGGAATGCTAATGAGCATCATCTGCATTGCTAGGCCAAAAAAAATTGCGCCTAATAGAAATTTATTAGAAAAAAAACCAACTTCAATTATGGTTTTATGGCGTTTACGCATGGCAAGTGCATAGAGGAGCTGCGCCACGACGAGTACCATAAATGCCATTGAGCGAGCATACTCTAAAGTGCTTTTAGGGATCGACTCATCAAGCGGGCTGTAGCCATGCTCATAATGCCCATACCAAAATGCTGTAATAGTTACAGCGCCTATAAGCAGGCCGCCGATAATGGTGCGTAACCCAGCTCCATCAGAGAAAAAACTTTCCATGGGGCTCCTGGGCTTTTGCTTCATTACGCCGGGGTCTGGCGTATCTATACCCAGCGCAATTGCCGGCAGGGAATCGGTTAATAAATTAATCCAGAGCAGTTGTGTTGCTATTAGTGGTGCATCCCAGCCTAAAAGCAGACAAACAAACATGGTTACCACCTCGCCAAGATTGCAGGAAAGTAAGAAGATAACCGACTTTTTAATATTGTTGTAAATATTCCTGCCCTGTTCGACAGCAACGACGATAGTGGCGAAGTTATCATCCGTCAAAATCATATCTGCCGCTTCTTTAGCCACATCGGTACCTGTTATGCCCATAGCAACCCCAATATCTGCGGCTTTAAGCGACGGCGCATCATTAACCCCGTCGCCTGTCATCGATACAATATTGCCCTTGGCTTTTAAGGAGCAAACAATATTGATTTTATGCTCGGGCGAAACACGTGCAAACACGCGGTAGTTGCTTACTGTCCTGGCAAAATCAGCAGCACTGAGGCTGTCAATTTCCGGCCCGGTAATGGCCTGGTCCAACCGCTCGGCTATGCCCATTTCATGCGCAATGGCAAAAGCGGTTTCTTTATGGTCGCCGGTTATCATTATCGTTATAATGCCTGCATTTTTAGCTTTTTGTATTGATTCCTTTGCTTCTTTTCGTGGCGGATCTATCATGCCCACAAGGCCTATTAGTACCAGCGAGTTTTCCATCCCTTCCATCGTGGGAATACGTTCAGCGTGCTTATAGGCGGCACCTAATGTGCGCAACGCTTTAGACGACATGGCGGAAGTTATTTTGCGGAATTGATCCTGTAGCCCTGAAGTAAGGGGAGCTAATTTCCCGTCCTCTAACACATGGGTGCAAACCTTTAATAAACTCCCTATTGCCCCTTTGGTATACACTGTAAATTTATCACCTTCTTCGGTTACTACCGACATTAATTTCCTGTCTGAATCAAAAGGCAATTCAGCTACCCGTGTATTGTTTTTTCGTAATGCGGTACTGTCAATCCCCATTTCATTTCCCCATTTCAGCAGCGCAATTTCTGTAGGGTCGCCGGTTCCGTGGCTGTTTTCATAGGTAGCGTCAGAACATAGTATCATGGCGGTGCAAAGCAGTTTTTTACTATTGGTATCTGAATAGGTGGCTGTACCGGACACTGTTTTTCCGTCAAGGCAGTAGAATTCTGTTACCGTCATTTGATTAAGGGTAAGTGTGCCTGTCTTATCGGTGCATATGTTGGTTACAGAACCTAAGGTTTCCACCGCAGCCAATCGGCGTATTATGGCATTTTTTTTAGACATCCTGGTAACGCCGAGTGAAAGCACAATGGCTACAATGGCGGTTAAGCCTTCGGGTATAGAAGCCACAGCAAGAGATATAGAAAGCAGGAACATATCTAAAATGTTCCTGCCCTGGAAATAGGAGACTGCAAAAATAAAAGCACATATACCGATGGCTATTTTGCCCAACGTTTTCCCTAGCCGGTCGAGGCGAAGCTCTAAAGGTGTTTTGTATGGGTCCTGGTTACTTATCAACCCGGCAATTTTGCCCAGTTCCGTTTTCATTCCTGTGGCAACAACAACGCCCACGCCACGGCCTGAAGTAACTAAGGTTGACATAAACAGAACATTGCTTTGCTCGCCCAAGGGTGTATTGGCATCTGTTAGATTGGCCTTTGCATCTTTAGTGGCCGGTAAAGACTCACCGGTAAGCGCCGATTCATCTACTTTAAGTTCAGCCGACTCAAGCAACCGAAGATCGGCAGGAACATATCGTCCTGCGTCAAGCAGCACAATATCGCCCGGCACAAGTGCGGTTGCCTCTATTTCTGTAATGGCACCATCTCTTTTAACAATTGCTTTGTGTGATATAATTGTCTTTAAGGCTTCTATAGCATTGCCCGCCTTTACTTCTTGTACGAGACCTATTACAGCATTTAAAATAATAACAGTAGCTATAATTGCAGCATCAATATATTCACCCATAAAAATGGTGATAATAACCGCTGCCAGCAGGATATAAATTAGCCAGTCTTTAAGCTGAGACAGAAAAAGTATAAAAATACTTTTTCTGTCTCTAGCCGTAAGTTCATTTGGTCCATATTTTTCCTGAAGCCCTGGTATTGCTGCTCCTGTCAGACCCGTGGCTGGATTTACATGGAATTCCTCAAGAATTTCGCTTACTGATTTGTCAAACCACATATTTTATAATTTTGTTATGGAATCGAGATACGCGCCAACTAAGTGTAGTTTGTTGATAATCCCTTATTTTACGGTTATAATTATAGACTTTCAAAACTGCGCTTATCAATTGTGTAAAGTATTACAATTGATTGAAATAAGTTATGATTATTATCATTTTATTTCTATGTTATTACCGCTACTTTGACCGTAATTATTTTTCCGGGGCAACGCAGTTAATAGATATTTACAACACTATTCTACCATCTAAAGGAATAGTAATATAGCGATTTTTTTTGTTGCAACCCTTAAATTTAGACAGTATGTTATTTTAGGTCAGTAATCAATAGGTAGATGATTATATTGCAATATAATACATCAGGTATAATCTTATACACTAGCTAACGATTACTTCCTAAGAAAAGTTCGACACTCCCTCAAACTATAAAAAGAAAATCCAGTAAATAATTTAGATACTTAAGTGATTTAGTCAGTATTTATTCTAAAATTAATGTGTAAAGTCATTGTTTTTGTAATGTAAGGGATTGTCGAACATCGATTGAATATTAATTTTATATCTATTCAACTGACTACTTTATATGCAAAATGTATAATGCCAAGATGTAAATTTATTTATTGACCAATGGCTTTGACTTGTCCTATGCTCAAGAGTCGGTGCGCCCAAATTACTCGGGTAATTATCATCAGGGTTTACGACAATACGCTCCAGCACCATTCTGGGTCTATCATAAAAACTTTAAGAGTATGCATACCATGCTTCACTTATATCAGTTAAATATGATGCTATACATTAAGTGATTGTTAAATATCGCAATATTACGATGAGTAACTGTTTTATATCGTAATATTGCAATATAAAATACTAATCATGGGCGCTACTAAAACAGACCATTTTACAGATCATCAAAACGAGCTGGCTATTCTTGCTAAAGCATTGGGCCATCCTGCCAGGATAGCGATTTTAGAATATCTAATGAAAGTGGATACCTGTATCTGCGGAGATATTGTAAATGAATTACCTCTTGCGCAGCCAACAGTTTCACAGCACTTAAAAGAGCTAAAGAATGCGGGGTTGATTAAAGGAAGTATTGAAGGCACCGCGATTTGCTATTGTATTAATGAGCCGGGTTTTGCAAAAATTGAGGTTTTTTTTAATCACATAACGCAATACCTTGATAAAAAGAAAAACGAATGTTGTTAATTTAAATACTACAATTATGAAACTGTCTGAAATTAAAATACACTTAGCCAATTTGGAAACATTACGATTTATGCTTCCAAATGGCACATTTGTACCGCAAAATTTTCACGTAACTGAAGTGGGGTTAATAACCAAGAACTTTATTGATTGTGGAGGTACCGTAAGAAAGGAAACCGTGGTGAATTTCCAATTGTGGGAAGATTCAAATGATGAAGACCACAGGCTTAAACCAAATAAGCTTTTAAGCATTATTGCATTATCGGAAAAAGTGCTGGGCATAGAAGATTATGAAATTGAAGTGGAATACCAGGACACTACCATCGGCAAATATGATCTTGGGTTTAATGGTTTAGTATTTACTTTGATTAACAAGCAAACGGCCTGCCTTGCCCTGGATCAATGCGGCATCCCTGCTGAAAAGCAAAAAGTAAGCCTTAAGGAAATCGGTTCAGGTAATAATGCTAATAGCTGCACACCTGGTGGGGGCTGCTGCTAATATATATATAAAGCCAATGTCTACAAGTACAAAATTATTGCCCGAAATTGAAAAATACGTTAGCGGTTTCGCATTTGAAGGCCTAAATGCGGAACGTATAGAAGCACTTCAGCCGCTGGTTGATTATATACAGGGTAAAGTTTCAGGGAACGACAAAGTCAGGATTAATTTTATCTGCACGCACAATTCAAGGAGGAGCCACCTTGCCCAAATTTGGGCACAGGCAGCTGCTTCTCATTACGGCATACCAAATGTTTTTTGTTATTCCGGAGGAACAGAGGCGACTGCGCTCTATCCGATGGTTGCTGAAACTTTAAAAAATGCAGGCTTTGCTATTCAGGTTCTTTCCCACGGTAATAACCCTGTATATGCTATAAAGCACGCCGAAAATGAACACCCGGTTATAGCGTTTTCTAAAACCTATTATGATGCGTTTAACCCTGTTGGCGAATTTGTCGCTATCATGACCTGCTCTCAGGCAGATGGAGGATGCCCGTTTATTTCGGGTGCTGAAAAGCGTATACCTATTACTTATGAGGATCCAAAAGCTTCCGACAATACACATGAACAGGCTGATGTATACTTTGAGCGTAGCCGTCAGATCGCTACCGAAATGTTCTATGTGTTCTCCAAAATCAAAAAATAAATATGTCTGCAAATAATTGTGCCCCGGCGGCAGGACGAAAGAAACTGGGCTTCCTCGACCGCTTTTTAACTTTATGGATTTTTATGGCTATGGCCTTAGGTGTGGCGATTGGATACTTTGCTCCGTCCAGCAGCGGATTTATTAATTCCTTTTCAAGTGGAACAACTAATATACCCCTGGCTATCGGGCTTATCCTAATGATGTACCCACCGCTTGCCAAAGTGAATTACAGCAAAATGGGCGAAGTATTCTCAAACACAAAAGTATTGGGTGCTTCACTACTGTTGAACTGGATTATCGGGCCTATCCTTATGTTTGCCCTTGCGCTACTTTGCCTGAAAGGCTATCCCGAATACATGATTGGTGTCATCCTGATTGGGCTGGCCAGGTGTATCGCGATGGTAGTGGTATGGAACGACCTTGCTGATGGTAACCGTGAATATGCTGCTGGCCTGATCGCGCTCAACAGTATTTTTCAGGTGTTTCTTTATAGCGTATATGCTTACATTTTCATTACTGTACTTCCCCCTTACTTTGGCTATGACGGCTTTACTGTTGATATAAGCATAGGGCATATTGCAGAAAGTGTGGGAATCTATTTGGGTATTCCTTTTGCGTTAGGGATCATCAGCAGGTATGCACTGATAAAATTAAAAGGGCTTGAGTGGTTTCAAACTAAATATGTGCCTTTTATATCGCCTATCACTCTTATTGCCCTGCTCTTTACCATTGTAATAATGTTCAGCCTTAAAGGAGAATTGATAGTGCAAATACCGATGGACGTAGTGCGAATTGCTATACCACTGGTTATTTACTTTACCATCATGTTTGTAATAAGCTTTTTTACTGGAAAGTTTTTTGGTGCTGATTATTCAAAAAGCGCATCCATAGCTTTTACAGCTACCGGAAATAATTTTGAGCTGGCCATTGCAGTAGCTATCGGTGTATTCGGTATCAATAGCGGTCAGGCTTTTGCAGGCGTGATTGGGCCTTTAGTAGAAGTTCCGGCACTAATTGCACTTGTCAACCTCGCCTTTTACTTCCGAAAGAAATATTACACAACTAAAAATGTAAACACAATATAATTATGAAGATTGCATTATTTTCAGACATACATGCTAACCTGCCTGCCCTTGAAGCATTTTTTGCTGACATTGAACAACGAAAACCCGATGCCATTTACTGCCTGGGCGATTTAGTAGGTTATAATATCTGGCCTAATGAGGTAATTAATGAAGTAAGAAAAAGGGGTATCCCGACAATAGCCGGTAATTACGATTTTGGCATTGGACGTACGAGCGATGATTGCGGGTGCGCCTATAAATCGGATGACGAAAAAGCAAATGGCGCGGTATCCATATCTTTTACCAATTCTCTGGTCAATGATGATGAACGTAAATACCTAAGGACATTGCCCGCACATATAAAACTGGAATTCCAGCTCAATAACGACAAGCTCAACCTGCTGCTGGTACACGGGAGCCCCCGAAAGATAAACGAGTACCTTTTTGAAGACCGCGACGAGAAGAGCATGCTGCGCATTATGCAGCAGGCCGATGCCGATATTATGTGTTTCGGACATACCCATAAGCCCTACCACAGGGCTATGAACAGTGGTAATGAGGGTTCTGATCATTTCAGGCATGCCATTAATATCGGATCTGTGGGTAAGCCTAAAGATGGTGACCCAAGGGGCGGCTATGTACTCCTTACTATTGACGAGAACAGTTCCGTTACCGATAAAGACAGTGTAAGGGCTGAGTTTGTACGCTTTGAGTATGACGTGGAAAAAGCGGCAAAGGCTGTTGAGGACAGCCCGCTGCCCAATGCATACGCAGAGAGCCTGCGTAAAGGTGTTTAATCATGAAGATTGCAATACTATCCGACATCCATGCCAACCTCCCGGCACTGGAATCAACCCTAAAAAGCATTGACAGCCAAAAGCCCGATGCCATATATTGCCTGGGCGACCTGGTGGGTTATAATGTATGGCCTAATGAGGTTATCAATGAAATCAGGAAGCGCGGCATTGCCACCCTGGCCGGGAACCATGACGTCAAGGCGAAAAAAGTGTGGCTTGATGGCAGTGAGGGGAGCAATTACGCCTACTCAATTATTGGTGGTAATGAAATGGAATACCTATCTACACTGCCTGCGCATATACGCCTGGAGTTCAGCTTTAACGGCAAACCCATACATATTCTTATGGTGCACGGTAGCCCGTATAGCAACAAAGAATACTTGCTGAAAGACAAGGATGAGGATGAATTCTTAAGCATTTTTAGCGATACGGATGCACACATCTTACTCTTCGGTCATTCCCATAAACCTTATCACAGGATACTTCCGGCAGGAAAAGGGGCGGATAAAGAATACGTGCACGCCGTAAATGTAGGGTCGGTAGGAAAACCTAAAGACGGCGACCCACGTGCCTGCTATGTAATGCTTACCCTTACCGAAAACAGCAATCTGTCGGATAAACAAAGTATTGAAGTCGGGTTTATCCGAGTAGCCTACGATATTGAAAAAGCGGTTGCCGGGATTAAGGACAGTCCAATATGTCCCGTCCTAAAATAGCGATACTGAATTACTAATAAATAAAAGTACATTTTTTAGACAGAAGTAGCTTTAGTATTACTTCTGTTTTTTGTTTTGTAAATTTTAAAATAGATAACTTATTTAAATACAGTTATTTATGATAATTGTCACATTATGATTTTCGATATTTAAAATTATAATTTGAGGAGCATAATAGAATTTCAGTTTTCAATTAGTGTAGAAATTAAACCTAAGATGGTTACCTTTTAATGTATTAGGGACTATCGAACACTCAATTATATATTCGTTAAAAAGGCGAAGTGTAAATTTAATGGTATTAGTCATGTCCTAAATAGCGCAACAGCTATCACGTAAACATTGTTTCTAAATCCGACCGATGGGAAAGTTGTATTATTTGCCATCTATCATAGTTTGGTGACACACAATTCTGCCAATATTCAATGATAATTTTATGAAATCATGAAGATTATCAAAGTTGGAAGGTATTTATAGCTAAGCTTTTGAACTGTTTAATAGTTGCTGAACATAAGGAGAATTTCAAATTCCATATATTTACAATTAATTATACCTACAATAAAATGCAGCAAGACACAGCGTTATTAGTGATGGATATGCAGGCCAACGTACTGGCCGGCCTTGAAGACCATAACCTAGTACTTAATACTATCGCCAGTGCCATAACCATAGCCCGTAGTAAAGATATCCCCGTGGTATTTGTAGTGGTCGGCTTTAGGGAAGGTGGCCCTGAGATAAGCCGCAACAATAAAATATTTGCCGCCAGCAAGGACAGGCTCAAAGGCGTAGATACGCAGGCGATGCTTAAGGTGCATCCCGGCTTAAATCAGTCAGGGGAAGACGTAGTGGTTGTTAAGCGACGCGTTAGCGCCTTTTCAGGAAGTGACCTGGAAGTTCTTTTAAGGTCTATGGGTATCCGGCATATTGTACTGACAGGGGTCGCTACCGGTGGCGTTGTCCTGTCGACATTGCGTGAGGCTGCTGACAAAGATTACCAAATCACAGTATTATCGGATTGTTGTGCAGACAGGGATGAAGAGGTACACAGGGTGCTTACCCAAAAGGTATTCCCAAAACAGGCAGAGGTACTAACAGCAGGACAATGGATGTAATAGTTGAAATCAATTTGCACCTTACGCTGCGTTATAACTTGTGAACCGCGCAATTGTGAAAGTCAAGCAGGAACACTTGGTTAAAGCTTTTTAGAGGGCTACCGGCTAAATCTAACGCTTTCAGCAATTCGGGATCTACTGCTTTTTCACAGACCATTACCAACCAAAGTTCTTCCGGCAACTTGTTTGTGAGAGATTGTCTCAGGCTATCATGATGCCCTTCACTTACGTGCCAGTGTGGGGCATTAGGGTTTAAGCGTACATCGGTAAAGCAAATGCCGATGCGCTTGTTGCCTTCCGCTGCAATTACCAGGGGATAGCTGATTTTATCAACTATTGTAATCGAAGGGGAATAGGCTTTTATAAAACGGTCAAGGTCCAGTAACCGTATCACCCTTTCCTCCTTGTCATTCTCCGTTATGTGCATGTGTTCAATCGTACGGGCACAGGCTGTAAATTCCTTTATATCCATAAAATTATTGATGGTTATCCATTTGCATTGTGGCAGGGATAATGCATAAGGTTAGCGATAGTCAAAAAGTTCCAATTTTAGTAGTAATTCACCACTTTCCATGCTTAGCGACTGATCATCATTTTGCTGGTAAGCGGCGAGGATCTCCATATCGTGCATGGCTATCGGGGCCACATTCAAAAAGATTGCATGCGAGTTGGTCTCGATGTATGGTTTGCTACCCATAGAAGGCTTGCGGGGTTCTATGACGGAAATGCAGTAGGCGAGCGATTCAAAAGCTTCAAAAATAACCTCGGCATTGATATGCAGCCCGTACATTTTAGTAAAGAGTGTATTTAAAACAGTAGTAATATGGGTCAATTCTGTAGTAGCGCTTTGGGTGGCTGGTAGTATTTCCGGCAGGAACGAAGTAATAAAACGGGTCACTATAAGTTTTGAAGCCGGAGCTGAAGTCTCGTCCATGATTGTATCTTTTAGGATAATATAAAGGCTGCAAAACCATGCAGCCTTATAATAAACGTAATTAGTTATGCAGCAGTTTTTTTAGTGTATAGCCTGAAGCGGCCGACCCTGCTATATAGATCGTGTAAATCTTACCGTTTGCAAATTCGGTGGCATCCAATGTTGCGATATTCTCATCCGCCCCTGCGCCGTGGGCTTGTATTGCAAGTGTTCCGGCTTCAATTTCGGTGTAACTGCTTTGGCTGTAGCGGGCTAAATTGGTGGCAAGCATTGTCCCTGCTGCATCATTGATATCCAAAGTTGCAGGCGCCCCTGTACTTAAATGGATAAATTTCACTTTCGCCTTACCATTCGCCGGGGCGGTAAAATCATCCTGGAACAGCCGTACTTCAGCATCATCCCCAGATTCGCCCGTAAGGTATACCGTGTAATCCCTGTTATCCTGAATATCAAATTTTTCGGTGGCGTAAAGGTCGTTGTCGCCCTGGTCCCTAAACTGTGCCACAAGGTCGTTGCCTGAGGCAACATTTAGGTAACCTACCGAATTATCGAGGTAGTCAAGATCACTGATCTCAGGAATATTGGCGAGCACAAACCGTTGTGATCCTGAATTGGGCGCAGCGTTGACTACTTTCAGGTCTGCTGAGCCAAAGATATCTACGTCATTATCATCGCAGGATGAAAGCGAAACACCAAGCACAAATACTATGGCAAGGCTTTTTTGGAAATTCGTTTTAATTGTCATAATTATTGTATTTATAGTTAGTATAGTTTCCGGTATTTCAAAATACCCGCTACGGATTACATGTATTTTATTTTGGCAGTAATCATGTTCTCTTTGGCATTGATCTTAACTTTAAATTCATCAAACAGGGGCTTCTTCATTTTTTCCATAAAAAAGTTGGAGAAGCCAAAACCTTCTTTGGGAATGCCAAGCATGTTTTTATCAATTTTGCCGTTTTTATTTTTATCGTCGATAAGGGTAATCCCATACGTGCCCGGCTCCAGGGTAAAAGACAGGGTTATGGTGCCATTGGCGAGCCCTGTTTTTTCAAAGGCCAGGGTTTTGAAGGGCTGCTCATTTTCATAGGCTGTATCGTCTTTAAATACATTGAGCACAATTTGCCCCTGGTTCGATTCGATGCCCGACACGACCATCTTTGTATTTTGCGCCTGCAAGAGCGAGGGTGTGAGCGTGGTAAACACACCCAGCGCTGCCGCAAAAATTACTGTTGATTGTTTCATAGTTCTCACTGTTTACGTTTATTTTCTTAAACAAAGTTAGCTGTGCTTTAGTTGGAAACGCCTGAAAATAAAGCGCAAACGGACAAAATGACGCGGGAAGCGACAGCCCCTACGGATTAGTATCCAAAAAGATAGCGGTTAGCCGAGAGATGCTCTTTTGGTCACGCCACGCATTAGAAGTTTATAATTGTGCCACATTGTAGGCCAATTGTTTATTGGCAATCCCTTTAAGTGTAATATCAGCAATGGGGTAAAATTTGAAATTTTCAGTAAGTGCTGCTGCCTTGTGAAAATCTTCCGATACAACAAGGTCGGCGTTATAATCACGGCATACCACCTGCAGCCGGGCGCACAGGTTGAGTACACCACCATGATAGGCAATTTCCTTTTTATATTCGCCAACCATTGCCGCTGACACGGCACCACAGTGGACAGAGCTGCGAAAAGCGGGGAATGTGCCGTGCTTTTCAAGATAGATTCCCTTTTTTTTAGCGAGGCGTTCTGCCAGTTTGTAGTGAAGCAACAGGCAATCTTCAAAATTAAAACCGGGTTTTACCATCCAAGTAAGTACCGCCTCATCGCCTACAAACTGGTACACCTCGCCACCAAGGTCCAATGCTACGGAAGACAAGTCTTTAAAACAGTCCTGTATAAAACTGCTAAAAGCAGTATTTCCCATCTTTTCAACGGCCTGGGTAGAATTTTTGAGGTCGATAAACATAAAAACGCGGTTCTCTATGGTAGGGGTAAAATATGCATTACGCACAAAATTCCTGAAATAATTGCTCCCCAGGTTCCGGCGGAGGGTTACTACCACGCCCACCATCATTTCTATAAACGTCAGGTAAATGAAAACATCGGTAGCGGAACTTTGCAAAGCCCCCTGGTTATTTTGCGGGATGGATAGCCCCGACTGATGGAAAAAGATAGCAATGATGGTAAGTGTAATCACTATAAAAACCAGTAAACGCAGCCCAATGCTCAGCAGGATATTTCGGGTGCGTATAAGGCGTGGGTAGGCAAGTGTATGCAAAAGGCCCATAATTAGCCCCACCACAGTACACGATGCAATAGAAAACCCGTACATAGTAACCTTGTTCATCCAGGGCTCTACCGGATATATTTTATGGATAAAAGAATCCGGCAAATCATTAAACTTAACAAATACAAACAGCAGTCCCCCCATGATCCACGATACGGTAATATAAAAAATTTCGAGTATGTAGTGCTTAACACGGTGCTTTGATAGGGCCATTGACAATTGAACTTTTAAGCGTTGTTTATATTCATAAAAAAATGTACGAACTTACCTGCCCAGCCATTCCAGTAATTTACTTTTCTTCTCGCGGCTGACAATTATATCTTTGTCAAAAGGCAGGTTGAGGTTGATTTTTAATTTCCTGGGAAAATGGTCGACGACATCGCGGATGCTGTTGCGATGTACTAAAAATTGCCGGTTAACCCTAAAAAAAACGCTCCCGGCTTTGTGCTCAAGCTCTTCCAGGCTCTCCGGCATAATATAGGTTTTCCCGCTATGGGTATGCATATATGTTATTTCGTTATCAAGGCAGAACAGGGTAATTTTATCCAGGGCAATGGGAAAGAGCCGCTCACGGTAACGCACCATTATCGTGGCGCTGTTATTTTGATTGATGGCGGCAATGGTTGCCATTGCGGCCTCATACTGCAAGGCTATGCTGCCCGCCATAGCCTTTTGCATGCTTTTAAACTTTTTAAGTGCCTGTGCCAATGATTGTGTGCTGAATGGTTTTAAGATATATTCTATGCCATTAGCCCTAAATGCCTCCAGTGCATATTCATCAAATGCAGTACAAAAAATTACCGGTACCTGCAGGGTAATATGTTTCGCAATCTCAAAGCTCAGCCCATCGCCTAATTGTATATCGCTAAAGATCAGGTCAGGCTGCTGATGGGAAGTAAAATAACGGACTGCCTCCTTAACAGAGCTTAGTATACACACTATTTCAATATCCGGTTGCACTAGCTTCAGGTTGCCGGCAAGGTCTTCTGCCACGAGCAGTTCATCCTCAATTATTACTATTTTCATGCCTCATGATTTTAAAACGTACAGAAAAGGTAGCCCCATCATCCTTTATAATAATTTCCTCGCCCGACCATAGCAGGTAGCGTTCGGCCAAATTAACAAGGCCGCTTTTAATAGATAATTCTCCCGCTTTTCTAAGATTAATGGCATTGCTTATCGTAATATAATCCCCTTGCTGGGTTACAATTAATTGCAAAGGGCTTTCCTTGGTAAAAACATTATGCTTGATCCCGTTTTCCAATAAAGGCTGTATGGAGAAGGAAGGGACAAACCCCTGTAACATATCCTGATTTTCTATCTCAAGGCTCCATCCCAGTGCGGTACCAAAGCGTATTTTCTGCATTATCATATAGTTTTCACAAAGCTTTAGTTCTTCTGCAAGCGTCGTCGCCTGGCTGTTGTTTTGCGACACTGCCACACGTAAAAAATCGGCAAGGTGTAGCAGGTAGTGCTCACTCAGTTCGGGGTCCCTTTTAATAAGGGCCTTTAGGGTATTTAGGGAATTGAATAAAAAATGGGGATGTATTTGCTGTTTTAAGAGCAGGTTCTCGGCCTGGGCAGTACGCAGCTGCAAAAGAGAATTTTCCAATTCGGTCTGTATTTTAATATGCCTTACAATAGCAAAATCGTGCATCATCAATAGTAATACACCCATAATTATAGCTTCACTTAAAAAAACCAATAGCAGCTGTGTATGGTATTCTGTAAAGGGGATATCCGATATATATGCGAAGAAGGGAAAGATTACAATTTGTAACAGGAACGCAAAAGAGAAGCTTGCCAGATAGCGTATTAATCGAAACTTAAGTATATTATCAGGGTATTTTGTAGCGCAGTAGCGCAATATGTAGAGAAATGTAAAGGAGATGGTAAATATGTAAAACCCCGACTTTAAGGCCATCCCTAAAATCCGTTTTAACGGATTCTGAAAAATAGCTAAAAAGAACATTGCCAGTACTGCCATTAATATACTGAAAAAAATATTTGTCCTTTTAATTTCCCTAATACTGGCAGGGGTTAACGATTTTGCAATGTTATTTTTCATTCAGCGCTTTTTGTTGCAACATATATACTTACCGGTATTGTAACCAATTGTATTTTAAGCTGCAAGATAAGAAGGTTTCACAAAGGTTCTGACGCTTCGGTTATATATGACAGTAATTTTTACAGCGTTGCTACCGTCGGCGTGTAAAATGTCCGGCAACATACTGCTGCCGGAACTTCACATTACTAAAACCAAATAATCAACTAACCCAAAACTAAGTATGTGGATGGTTATAGCAGCTGCTTTTTAGTTTTAAAAGATATAAAATATGCTCGCCTGCGCCATAACATTCTGAAAATCCGTATTGACACCCCCGGAAGCGGATTTTGTCACATCGGTAAAAGAGATGTAGCCCCTTGCACCTATACCCAGCCCATTTTTAAACTGGTAACCAATGCCTCCCACAACGCCACCATCAATTTTCTCAGCATATTTAGTGTCAGAGCTAACGCCCAGGGCCTTAAAATCTTCATCTACCAATATGCCTACCTGCGGCCCCGCCTCCAGGAATAGTCCGAAATCAGTTTTGTATTTTACCATAATTGGTACCGTTACATACGATAATTTGATGTCTTTACCATCCATAAGCCCACCCTTAAGGGTAGCACCCTGCTGCGAGTACAGAAATTCTTCCTCAATAGAAAAGTGGTCGTTTATTTCAAAGCCTACAATTGCACCGGCATGAAATCCTATCAGCCCCTCGGTGCTAAACTTCGCATTAGTAAAATCGCTGTAATTAGACCCCGCCTTTACACCAAAATGAATGCGCTCCAGGATGGTCTTTGAACCCTGGCTAAAGCAGCTGCCGGTTACCAGTATAAGCAATACGATACATAGATTTTTTGTGCCTTTCATAAATTTAGTTTTTGTTATGTATATTTTGACAGGTCAAAAGTATTGCGACTGCACTTTGTAACCTGAAAATATAAGGCGGAAACGGACAAATTTGAGGGTGAAGCGGATTGGGGCAGATGTATCTTACAAATAGCAATATTATGAAAATCAAAAAAAGTGTTCATAATATTGGCGGTGACATTACTCCTGTTTACCGCCTGCCAGAATGCAAATGTAACGGAAACAGAAGCAGGCGCACTATTAAATTCATCATGCAAATGGCCAGATGATTTTTTAGCTATTTACACTGCCATGTCAAGTTAAAACTTAAATATTATGTTATGAGACTCTTAGCTATATATTTAACGTTTTTTTGATATTTGCAGTTAAAGATTTATTAAATAAAATAGTATTTTAGATTAACAACCATTAAAAATTTTCAACATGAAAAAATTATTACTAATCTCATTAATTTTAACGCTATTCAGCTTTACTGCCCATGCCCAGCAAGGGGGCTTTAGGGCCGGTGTGCATGCAGGCCTGCCATTATCAGATGCGTCAGATATTTCATCTGTAAATTTAGGGGCAGATGTCAATTACCTTTTCAATGTTACCGACCGGGTTGCGTTAGGCGCATCCACCGGCTATTCTGCATTTTTAGGTAAAGATGATTTTGATACCTATTCGTATATTCCTGTTGCATTTTCAGGCCGTGCCTCATACGGAGCAAATATTTTTTATGCAGCTGATGTAGGGTATGCAATAGCCTTAGATAGTTATACTGATGGAGGCCTGTTATACCAGGCAAAACTTGGCTACACCAATAACTTTTTAGATGCTTTTGTTTTTTACAAAGGTATTAGTGCAGATGGGGCTACTATTGCGGCTGTGGGGCTCGGAGTTGGATTTAAACTTTAAAAAATAATAAGATGGACACACTATTAAAAAAGATACTATTTTTCATTATTATTCTATGTTCTGTAGCGACATCTTTTGCACAGGATAGGGTAACAATGCTAAACGGCGAAAAAAGGGAAGGTAAGGTAGTATCGGTTAAAGATGATGCTATCAAATTTGTTTATAAGGGCGAAACTCTTGAATACGAATTTAAAAAATCGCAAATAAATAAAATTGAATTTGCCAGTGGGCGCACGGAGGTAGTAAATAATTCGGTTGGTTTGGCAGCCGCGCCAACATCTACAGCCGCTGAGAGAAAAGGGAGAATAGCAGTGTTGCCGTATACCTTTATTACTAACGAAACCGCTCTAAATCCTGAAGCAATGGGCAAGCAACTGCAAACAGATACCTATAACGCTGTTAAAGCGAATACCTCGTCATTACAGTTGCAGGACCCTATAACTACCAACAGCCTCTTAGCTAGGCAGGGACTAACGCACGCTAATTTAAACACTAAGACACCACAGGAGATGGCCACCCTTCTTGGTGTAGAGTATGTGGTTTATGGTATTGCCAACGTAACCAATAAGGGCACCTCAACCTATGGGAGCGGCAGTACTACCTATAATGGCAAAGAAACAGAAAAGAAGGAAGGCAGAAAAGAAACCACTAAGGCATCGGGCACCACGTATTCTTCAAATAATGCTACTGTGCTTACAAATTACGACACCAAGATAGACCTGAGCTTTTTTAATGACCAAGGAACGAGTATCTACTCTGAGTCAAGGAAAGCATTTGGCTCCGGTGCCGATGCGTATCATGCTACAATTAATTACCTGATAAAGCGTTGCCCATTTGGCACTAAGGCTAAAAATTAACCACTACGGGATAGCATTTAATAAATGATTTAACGATTATGAAAAGAATTTTGCTAATGGTTTCTGCGTTTTCGATGATTGCGTGTCAGAATAATAACCCGCAGAAGGCTAACGAAGAGAAAACTACTGAAACAGTATCTATCGATAAAAGTGATATTCTCTCTGCCGATATCCTAACTTCAGAGGAGCAGGCAAAACTAACTCCCGAAGAGGTGCTTGAGCGTTTAAAGAAAGGGAATAAAGATTTTACAGAAGATAACCTTACTGTTCGTAATACAACCGAAAGAGTACGGAAAGCCTCTTTAGGTCAATATCCCAAAGCGGTGGTTTTATCCTGCCTTGACTCGCGTGTTCCTGTCGAAGATGTATTCCATAGTGGTATAGGTAATCTTTTTGTAGCCAGGGTGGCAGGTAACATTGTGAATGATGATATTTTGGGAAGCCTAGAATATGCCTGTAAGGTATCAGGAACAAAGGTGGTATTAGTCTTGGGTCATGAATATTGTGGCGCAATTAAATCGGCAATCAGCAACGTGAAATTAGGGAATATCACAACACTGCTTGATAAAATTCAACCGGCGGTTAAAATGGCAGGATCAAAATTTGAGGGAGAAAAAACAGCTTCAAACGAAGCATTTGTTGAAGAAGTTTGTGATGCTAATGTAATGGTCTCCATTGAGCAAATAAGAAAAAGAAGCCCTATTCTGAAAGAGATGGAACAAAAAGGCGAAATTCTTATTGTGGGGGCTGTATACAATATGAAGACAGGAAAGGTGGAGTTTTTCAATGAATTGTAAATAGAAACATAACGTCATTTATAATATCGTCGGTTTTAGGCCGCTGGAATTGTGTTGATTATCAATGGTATTTTCCGGCAAAGAGAAGTTGATTCTATTATTTGACTTTGCTAATAAAATTAATTAATGAGGGTTCTATCGAACACCTAAAAGCATCGTAATTAACAATTATTAAATGGTTCACTAAAAAAATAATTATTTATAACAAAAAAGATTATTGATTTCTCAATAATCTTTAAATTGTGGAGTGTCAGGGATTACAGTCGAACACCTTGTACCAATTTTGACACTTTTTAACGACTATTAAAATATATAATAAATTGATTTACAAGGTTTTAAATAATGCTTGGACATGTTCATTACTTATGACTTAAAATTCTATATCTCTTACTTCTTCACATGTCTCGTTTTCATTACTATCAAAATTATATCTAAATCGTGAAGATTTAATTAATATGGGTTCTATCGAACACATATTAATTAACCAAGATGTGAGTTTAAAAATATGTATTTTTCCATTCGTGCAATTTAACTATTCATTTATAATTACAATATGGCTACGAATTCCGTATACATAAAAAACCGCAAATTTCGGATTTCCAGACCCAAGCTGGATAAACCGAACTTGATTGACCCTTGTTTATATTGAAGTATAATCGATTAAGGAGCTATCTGAAATTAACGGAGAGGCGGGCCAACGTAACTAATTTTTCAAAATGCTCCCAAAACTTTATCAACCACCTGTCTTTAAACTTAACCTCTTACTATTTCTCATAGCATAATATAAAAATGTTGAGGCAGGAACTGTTTAACTACTTAGAAAGTCTTTAAATCCACAGTCTACATAGCTTCTAAAATAATTTTCCCTTTTAATATGCCTTTTGATAAAATATCTTGTGCCTCGGCGGCATTTTCAAAAGACATTGTTTTGCTAATAATTGGTTTTATAATACCTTTTGAAGCCATTTTGAGACCGTAACTCAAATTTTCACTAGATAATGATGCTATTAAAAATCTTGATTCAACCTCATATTTTCCCGCCATTTCTTGGGATGGGGGCGAAAAGGCACTTAGCAGTTTTCCTCTTTTTTTAAGAACTCTGAAAGAATCAGTTTGGGTTTGTCCACCTACAAAATCGATTACTAAATCTACATCCTTAACCATTTCTTTAAAATCTTGATTTTTATAATCAATCATTTCATCAGCACCCATAGATGTTGCCAGCTCAATTCCTTTGGATGAATCCGTACCGATAACATAAGCACCTAATGCTTTCGCCATTTGAACCAAAACAATTCCAGTTCCACCTGCTGCACCGTGTATTAAAACGCTATCGCCCTTTTTCAACTCTCCGTGTTCAATTAAGAAGGTATATGCCGTTATCAATCCTATTGAAAGTGCTGAAGCTTCTTGAAAGCTTATATTGGAAGGAATAACAGAAATGTGATTTTCGGGGAAAGACGCATATTGTGCATAAGTGCCACTATATCCATTTCCGACAACCCGATCGCCTTTTTTAAATTGCGTAACATTTACTCCAACGGCATCGACAACTCCTGCGGCATCCAAACCAGGTATAAAAGGAAGCTGAATAGGCCTTGTATCTTGAAGAAGACCTTGTCTAATTTTCATATCTACCGGGTTTACAGAAAAGGCCTCCACTTTTATAATTACTTCATTGGCTTTTGGCCTTGGCTTATCTACAGTTTTTAGCTCAAGTACACTAGAATCCCCAAATGCGAGATATTGAATTGCTTTCATATTGAATTATTTTCTATGTCTTAACAGAAGAAATTTTAAATAACGAGGTGCATTATTTTGATTTCATTTACTTTTGTTTCACAAAGAAACTAAAGTAATTTCAAATATTTATCATAGCAAATAAGATTGGTAGTTACAAATTAGTAACTAAATAGGGTAAATTTTACATAAAGATTAAGTAATGAGAAAATTACAAAGTAACCCATTCAACTGTTCTGTTGTAAAAGCAATAAATTATATAGGAGGAAAATGGAAACCTATTATTTTGATTAGTTTATATCGTCGGGAAAATGTTCGCTTTGGCAGATTCACTGTTTTAATTCCAGATATTTCCAGAAAAATATTAACACAACAATTAAAAGAATTGGAAGATGATGGTTTAATTATCAGACAAGAATATAAAGAAAAGCCTCCACGGGTAGAGTACCGTTTGAGTGATTTTGGCAAAACACTTATCCCAGTACTTAAAGCACTGCACGATTGGGGAGGCCAAATTGAAAATTCTGAAATAAATAAAACTTGGAATTAGCAAAAGATAAAGGTTAATAAATTCTAGCTTTCTTCCTTTTACTATTAGTGTTGCTTCAATTGCTTATTAATTGGCATTTGAACATTCTTCATAAATAAACTTGTAGTACCTTTTGTAGAAGCAGTTGCGACAATTGGCGAAAAAATATTTTATGTTCGAATAGATAATATTTTTATTCCACAGAGATTCCAACCCATCATATAACGTGACACCAACAAAAGGCAAGCGATATGATAAAATATAGTTTTATTTAGTAATCAAATTTAATATAAGTTTTATTGACGAGAAGAATTTCAGCACTTTTAATAAATCAAATATTTTGACTTACTTTTAAAACCTCGATTTGCCTAATCCTTTAAAGTTCGATTCTCCTATAAAAATAAAACCCCAGTAAATACTGAGGTTTTAATGATGTGTGGGCTGTCAGGGGGATTACAGTCGAACACCTTATAGCGGTTTTAGCATTATTTAATGGAATTAAAAACCAAACAATTTGCTAATTTATAAATGCTAGCGAACTATTCTAATAAGCCATATAGTTAGCATAAGTATTGCAGTACACGTAATATTATATAAAGTTAAAAATTTAAAACCTTAAAAATGATCTAAAAGTCCAATTTTAAGGTTTAAGGGATTATCGAACGCTTGTGTAACCTTCGTCTTTTAAGTAGATAACAAACTCTAACAGATTTAATATCTTTTAAAATGTATAATATTTAGCATTAATAGAAAGAGGGTTTGTTCCCATCGGCATGTGACCCGCTTAAGTGATAATTGTATTCCTGCTATTCAAATCTTCTAACGGTCCATTATTTTAAAGTTTTGTAATCCGTGTAGCCAGCGGCGCCGCCAGTGTAATAGGTTGCCCTGTCGTTGTGGTTAAGCGGTGCATTTTGCGCAAAACGCTCCACCAAGTCAGGATTGCCAATATACAGTTCACCAAAAGATATCAGGTCTGCAATATCATCCTCAATTGCATCATTGGCTGTCTGCGCATTAAAGCCTTTATTAATCATTAATGTACCATTATAAATCGATCGGAAATGTTTTGCAGTTTCGAGAACAAGATCCAAGGGTTTGGCAACAGACGCCATGGTAAATCCTGAAATATGAAGGTATGCCAATGTATAGCTGTTGAGCCTGCTGTTAGGCCCGACCTTAAGGTAATTGCTGGTTAAAGTTGTTCATTATTTCCATCTCAGACTACTCCCTTAGATTCAGGACTATAGTCGTGTGCAACAAAGGAATGCACGGGAACCCTTTAATAGGGCTGTACAGAAATAAATGTTGCAACCTATATCATACCCTTTAGATTATAGCAATAACCTCCCGATTGCTTTTTATAAATTCCTGTAATGGATCAGTGAAGAAACCACTAAACAGCACAATAATAATTCCTTGTTCCAACATTTAGTAGTACTATCTGAAATACAGTCGTCACTAGTTAATTTATCCAAAAGTATAATTCTTAACAAGCATTTAAGCAAATGAAAAACCAAGCACCCATCACTCCGTCACGGGTTCCAATAAAACCGTACGAGATTAATGTTTCAGAAAGTGAACTCGATGAATTGAAAACGCGGCTTCATCTTAGCCGTTGGCCTGATCAGGTTGATCAGGCCGAATGGAATTACGGAACAAATCTTGACTACCTCAAAGAAGTTGTAGACTATTGGAAGACAGATTTTGATTGGCGTAGACAAGAATCTGAAATAAATAGACTCCATCATTTTTCAGCCAGCATTGGGAATGTAGATATTCATTTTATTCATGAACAAGGAGAAAATACGAATGCAACGCCAATAGTCCTTTTACATGGTTGGCCAGGTTCGTTTTTTCAAATGCAGAAAATTGTCCCCATGCTCAGCGAACCATCCAAACACGGTGGCAAAGCTGGTGATTCATTCGATGTGGTAGTCGTTTCGCTTCCCGGTTTCGGTTTTTCATCCAAGCCGACAGAGCCAGGGATGAACTTTTACAAAATGGCCGAAATTGTGAATACTTTGATGGTTGACGTCCTCGGCTATAGCAAATATGTTGTAAGAGGAAGTGACGTTGGCGCTGCTATAGCAACTGAGTTGGCACAATCCTTTCCTGCTCATGTAATCAGTATTCATCTTTCAGGTTCTAATCCATTTATAGTTCAGCTACCCATCAATTTATCAGAAGCTGAAATAAGCTTTGTCGAAAAGTCAAGCCAATATGTGATGCAAGAAGGTGCTTATGGAATGGAACAGTCTACTAAACCCCAAACATTAGCATTTGGCCTTAATGATTCACCTATTGGCCTGGCAGCGTGGCTCCTTGAAAAATTTCGTTCCTGGAGTGACTGTCAGGGGAATTTGGAAAATCGGTTTACAAAGGACGAATTCTTGACTAATGTCATGATCTATTGGCTGACACAGACAATTGGTTCGTCAATGCGTGTGTATTATGAATCTGCACATCATTTATCTCCCAATATCGGTAAAAGGGTCGAAGTACCTACCGCTATGTTTATGTTTACACACGATGTCGCGTTGGCTCCAAGGGAGTGGGAAGAAAGAACCTATAATGTACAGCGGTGGACAGAATGCACAAGTGGGGGACATTTTGCCGAATGGGAGGAGCCAGGCGAGGTGGCTAATGACCTCAGGTTATTTTTCAATGACCTGTAATATTTAACCATAATAGGCAAGCAAGTTTAAACCTTCAAAATGATTACCTTCTTATACGTTTTCAAAGTTAGTGGTTATTTTATCCTGTTGGGTATATAGAAATAAGGTCTAGCAATTCTCTATTCAGTAGTAACTTTTGAAATTCTTTTTAATTGCTCAAAAGTATTTGGAATTAAATAATATGCGTTATAAAAACTTAACATGGATGACAAGTGAGAATATTTAAAGTCTTCTTATAAACAAGTAATTTTAGGATACGTCTAGACTTTCCTTAGGATGGAATTAGTATTTTTTGCATTTGCCATTAATGAGAGGAATTATTTGATTGAACAGTCAGATCTGCGCGATCATGAAACAGAATCTAAGAGAAGGTAAAATTATACTATTTCTTTACTATCATGAATACGTCGATCCAGCCAGGCTCTCCATAAAGTCATAATAATTGCCAATCCCCCAAACCCAATACCAACCCACGGAGAAATTGATATCCCGAACTGATTAATAAACCAGCCACCGGTAGCGGTACCCAATGAAACGCCGAGATTGCCAAATGAAGTTTGCAGGCTATTCGCAAACTCTTTTGCATCGGGAGCTGCTGACACCATATGCCCAACACCGATAAGGAAACACGGACCGTACATAATACCCCAAAAACTAACCACGATAGCTATACTTATTAGTGAATTATTAGTATATTGAAACGCAAATGGGACCAGAAACGTACCTGCAATGAAAAATACGGTAGTCATTATCATATACTTTCCTAACAAGCGGCCAGCGACTAAGTTAGACATCACACCCATTATACCGAAGAGCAAAAGCATATAGCTGATTTCCTGTGCACTCAAGCCTTTTGCTTTAGTTAGATAATCTGCAAAATAACCGTAGGAACAAAACCAAGCTGTAATTAAAAATAAGTTTACAGCAGTACCTACAATAAATTTGGTCCTTGTAAGTATGTTTAACTGGTTTGTAAAAGATTTGATTTCTTTATTAGGCATAGGTGGCAGAAACTTATACGTAATGACCAATGTTACTAAAATAACCAAACCCTGAATACCATAGCTGAGGCGCCAGCTGTAAATACTTGCAATAAATGTGGTAAAGGGTATAAGCGTGACCTGTGCAAGAGCAATACCACCAATAATAATACTGGTTAACCTCATCTGCATTTGGGGAGAGGTATCTTTTGTTGCAGCGGCAATTGCCATAGAAAAGAATGCCGGATGTAAAATTGTTGGGAGTATCCTGAGTATCATAAGCAGCCAAAAAGGTGGATTGAAAATTGAGAAAAAATTAGAAATTAAAAATAGCCCCAAGGCGTACATCATAATTTTCTTTTTATCGAATTTTGAGGCATATAAAACTGTAAATGGCCCTGTAAGCGCAATACTTAAGGCAAATAGGCTTAGCAGGTAACCAGCGGTACCAATATTTATTTTGTAATACTCAGCTATCTGAGGTAAGATGCCAATTACACCAAATTCTGTACTTATAATTCCGATAACTCCCAGGCACCCAATGTATGCTGTTTTTTTGTTTATACTTAGATTCATAATAAACTGATCAGTTTAAAAAAAGTTAAAAAATTTTATTTGTGGTTTACTTTCATAATTAGCTGTTTGACGATTATGTCTTAACCATATTGATCAATGTTTCTATCATGTCGTATACAGCTTTCCGATTTTTATTTAACGCGTAATTTTTGAACATTGCACTGGATGAGCATGCAAAGAAGTCGGCAGTTACTTTTGTATCAAAATCGCCTTTCATAGAGCCTTGTTGCTGTCCGGCCTTTAAAATCTCGAAATAGATCCCTTCGATTTTTTTTTCACCACTAGCCAACAAACGCCTGATGTCTTCATCTGTTAAAGCTATTTCAAATGCCATTTTAACGGCCAGGCACGTCCTGCCTTCATTGATACTCTGATCTACCGCTAAACGAAATATTCTTCTCAAATTTTCAATAGCATCAGATTGCTTGCCTGCTAATATACCTTCATATCCCAACACTTTAGATTTCAGGTATTTTGTTAAGCATTTAAAAAGCAGAGCTTTTTTATCACCATATGTGGGATAAATACTGCTACGGTTCATCCCCATATGGTTCTCCAAATCAGTGATAGAAGTGACATGATACCCTTGCGTCCAGAAAAGTTCCAATGCAATGTCTAGCTTCTGTTCGTAGTCAAATTCCTTGTGTCTTCCCATAAGACTGCAAAGATATAATTTTAAACTAACCAGTTTAAAATTTATTGGTAATTTTTTTTTCAATAGGGTTGTGATGAAATTGGCATTTGAGTTTAATCTGTAAAAACCCCTAATTCAAATCCCGCAATCCATACCACATCTAACCCATTAGCTGATGTGTGGTATGGATATGGCTACTAACTATACACCAGCTTTAACGACAGTTTCATTTGTTGCCATTGCAATATAGTTTGCAGTATCAAAAAAATTGGGTTCATCAGGATGGACCTTTGTCAAATAATTTTCTGAATTGAAGAAGGTGCTGAAATCATCAAACGAGTCAAACGAGATTTCAACTACTGCATCGTATAAAGGCTCAGGAAAACCTTCGGCTACCATAGGGTGGTTAACTACATACTTTCTAACGTAAAGTTCTGTCTCGGGGATGGAACAGAATAATGGAGCATGTCGATTTTTGTGATAATCTATAAATTCCTCACGGCTCAGGCTTGGCAGCTTATGTACTAAAAACGTAAATTTGATCATTGTTTCTTTATTTATAATTTTATACAAGATTACTGTATTAATTAGTTCGAATCAATTACGCACAAATTTGTGCGGTAGTATTTTATAATTTATTAATCAAATTTTATGTACAAGAAAAAAATTCCTGTCAGGACAGAATGCGGGCTACATCTATTTAAAGAGCTTTTAAGTGGAAAGTGGAAATTGATGCTAATCTACTATATTTCAGATGGCTTAATAAGGCCTGGAGTTTTGCAGAAGAAAATAGATGCTGACAGGCGGGTTATGACTAAGCAACTGGATGAGTTGGTGCAGGATGGATTCATAACCAAATGTTCTTACGAAACCAAGATCCCTAAAGTTGAATATCAGCTAACAGCCCTTGGAAATAGTCTGTTACCTTTGATAATGAGCCTGGAGATATGGGGCGAAAACAATAGAGCAGTTTTGGAGGCAGCCCTCACTGAAAAACTGTAACCGGATTATTTATTTGCCTAAGCAATAGGTTAACAGGTGGTACATAAATTTGCTGCAAGAATAGTTACTACATATAAAATGTAGTGAAAAGATATATGAAACCAAAAAGTCTTGCTTTTGAGCTAGCAGATCTCTTTAATACATAATTCACTACAAAATCAGCAAATTCCCTTTATAAACTATGTTAAATCAATGCAAGTGGGACCTTAAAGATATGATTAGGTGATTTGTATATTTCTGTAATGCACTCAAATGTTAATTTAAAGATTGCCGAAACTCGGTTGGCGAAATAGTTATTTTAGTTTTAAACAGCCGGCTGAAAGATTGCGGATATTCAAACCCTAATTGATATGCTATCTCCGAGACTGAGAGATCTGAAGTTGATAAAATTTCCTTCGCTTTTTCGACAAGTTTATGGTGTATAAGATGTTGCGCATTCTGGCCTGTTAAGGAGCGAAGCATATCACTTAGGTAACTTGCTGACAAATTTGTCTGATCGGCCAGGTACTGTACTGTAGGAATACTTTGTTTTAGCGACGCCTCATTATCAAAATAGTTATCCAGTACCTCTTCGACTTTTTGTAGCAGGCTATTGTTAATTGCCTTACGAGTTATGAACTGGCGCTTGTAAAAGCGGTTACTGTAGGTTAATAGAAGATCAATCTGAGATACGATTACGTCCTGGCTAAAGTCGTCTATCCTGCTGTGTAGTTCGTCATTGATTACCTTGAACAAGACGATAATTATTTCCCTTTCCTTATCTGATAAATGAAGTGCTTCATTAGCAGCGTAGGAGAAGAAACCATATTGCCTGATTGTGTTTAATAGTGGGTAAGATAGAAAAAAGTCAGGCTGTACAAGCAATATATAGCCCGAAGTACTGCTGCCGTCCGGGCTTTCAAATACCTGCCCGGGAGCCGTAAAAACCAAACCCCCCTCACCAAAATCATAATAGTGTTGCCCATACTTAGCTTTTCCGCAAAGGTTTGTCTTGAAGGCAATCTTATAAAAATTTAAAATAAAGGATTCAGGTAAATCAGATGCTTCATAATTCATATCCTTTATATCAATAAAACTCACGAGCGGATGTACGGGCTTTGGAAGTCCAAACATTTTATGGAAGTCAGTCAGGGAGTTAAACTTGTAAGGTATATTGTGGTCCTTTTTCATTTAATGGTGTTGGGTTTTTATGATATTGAGTTTATTAACTTTAATTACAGTCAACAATCTAAGCTATTGGATAACACGTTTATCAAATTTACGTTAATTGTTTATTTTAACGGGTGCTACCAGGGAGTTTCTCCTGTTTCCGGATTGTATTCTTCTGCAAAAAACTTACCTGTTGGACCATCATTCCCAATCATCGCATATTTAGCAATACGGGAGGCACCCTCCTGTACCGTGCCGGTTCCGCGGTGGTTGTTAAAATCGGTTGCTACAAATCCCGGGCAAACAGCATTTACTTTAAATTGTGAATCCCTTAGTTCATAGGCAAGGTCAATGGTAAACATATTCAATGCCGCTTTTGATGAGGGGTAAAGTGCCGCCTTGTGGGTATAATATTTCCATGAGGGATCACTGTGCAGTGTAAGTGAACTGCCACTGGATGAAACATTAACAATACGAGGCTGTTCAGAATTTCTAAGGAGGTCGATAAATGCTTGTGTAACCCTCACTACGCCATACAAATTAGTATCAAATACTTTCTCAAACTGCTCAATAGTTGCCTCCAGTGCAGATTGCGGTAGACCGCCGTTAATGCCGGCATTGTTAATGAGCACATCGAGTCTCTCTGTTTTTTTTCCAATTGTAGCGCGGGCGGCAAGTACAGACGCAGCATTGGTAACATCCAATTGTATAGCCTCTGCATTGTGTAGGCCTTCCGCTTTTAACTTTTCTACTGCAGCTTCTCCATTTTCTATATTACGGCTACCAATAAATACATAGAACCCCTGTTGTAATAAATAGTGTGCTGTTTCAAAGCCAATACCTTTATTGGCTCCTGTAATTAATACTTTTTTCATTTTAATTATTTTGTAGCGTTATTATAAACATCTGCAAATTCCTTTGCAAAATCTTTTAGTTTCACTTTGCCTAACACAGGTTTATTCAAGTAGAAATCGTCATAAAGGCTGCCACTTCTCTGGGCTGCCTGCATTTCAATAAAGCCATTGGCAATCCATTCATTCATACCCATTGCCAGCATTCCTTTATGCATTTCTTCATCAGTAATAACTGTCCATTTTAAATCCGGCATATTGATTGCCTCGCCAACTACAGCAGCAACTTCATTGGGGGAAACTTCATCGCTGGCCACGTAATGTATTGTCCTGCCCTCAAATGACTTTTCCATTTCTTCAGCAATAGTAGCTGCAATATCTAAAGGAGAAACCCACGGTTCTTTCCTGTCGCCACCATAGGTCTGTATTATTTCGCCTTTCGTTTTGATGGTTTGAATATGCCTGAACAAATTAGTAAAAAAGCCTACCGGCCTTATAAATTTGATAGATACATCGCCAGGCAATTCATTTAGTATTGTTTCTACTGTATTATGCAGGTAAAGGCTTCCGGTTCCCCTATCGGTATGGGCACCAATGCTGCTTAAATGTATAAGACGCTTAACTTCTGATTGTTCGACCGCATTTTTATAATTGTTTCCAATTTCCCTAAATGCAGCAACAAAATCTGTATCCTTATCAAAAATGCTCCCGATACCTTCCCATGCTTCCATCAGGTAAACTATATCGGCACCTTTAAAAGTTTCAGCTAAAAAACTGACATTAAAAAATGATCCGATAGCTGCTGTGGCACCTAAAGATTCGATAGCTGCCCTTCGTTCTTCTTTACTGCTGATAACGGTCACATAATGTCCTTTTTGTACTAGATCCTGTGTGAGTGGTTTTCCTATGTTTCCCAGAGAGCCTGTAATTACAATTTTCATATTTCGATTTTTGTTACTGCAAAGTTGGGGCGAACACCAACAACAGGCTTAACCAATTTGAGGGTTTTCATAACAAAAACGAGTATTGCATGTTCTTTCGGAAACGAGGAAGTTATATCAAAATACTGCCAGCCTATTATAAACATTTTAAAAAACTTCAGGTTATGGCGTATAATCGTTATACAACTTATTACCTTCAGGGTACCTGAGTGAAGTTGCATGGCCATTGAGTAATTAATTCAGCCTAAAAATAATCACTAAATCAGGATTTTAGGCCTTTTACAACCCATGTTTCTTTCGCATCATGCTTAAAAATGCCGGAGTAATACCCAAATAACGGGCAATATTTTTTTGTGCTATTCTTTTTTCCAACCCGGGGAACCGTTTACGGAAGTCAAGGTAACGTTCTTCAGCCGTCTTGTGAAGGTGTGCAGTTATA
Source organism: Flavobacterium subsaxonicum WB 4.1-42 = DSM 21790 (assembly GCF_000422725.1). GTDB lineage: Bacteria > Bacteroidota > Bacteroidia > Flavobacteriales > Flavobacteriaceae > Flavobacterium > Flavobacterium subsaxonicum. The sequence continues at coordinate 1,187,037 of NZ_KE383909.1, read as the reverse complement.
CGACGTTCGTAAAGTTCAAAACCGTTTTGAGTAAGGATGCGGAAAAAACGTTCAAACTTTGGATTAGCCCGGAACAACTTTTCCAGTTCTTGCAAAGAAGTGTAGTATATCTCACTGTCTTCCATTGCCTGAATGGCATTTGTAGAAGGCTTTTCTTTATAAAAACTCACCATATCACATGCCCACCAGTGCTCATCACAATGGTATTTCTCGCCCTGATTCTATTCGGGGCTATCAGTTATGCAGGTTTAAATTATAATTTACTTCCGAGCTTTTCTACAGGCACCATTACGGTAAAGACGGTATTGACAGGGGCTTCGCCTTCGGAAATTCAGGAGAAAGTCACCCGGCCTATCGAGGATGCCATCACTGAGGTGGAAGGTATCGATTTTGTCAGTTCAAGTTCGCTTCAGAATGTTTCATCGATAGCTATTTACTTAAAGCCTGATGTAGCCGATAAACAGGCACAGCAGGATATTGAACGGAAAATAAACCAAATGAAATCCTCGCTGCCTGAGGGTATCGTCGACCCTGTAGTGAACAGGCGCAGTACCGATGACTTTGCCATCATGAGCCTTTCGCTCACTTCATCCAACCTTGACGGGCAGGCATTCTATGAACTGATCGATAAAAATATCAGGCCCAGGCTTAGCAATGTACAGGGTGTGGGGCAGATCATGATAGCCGGGGGGCAGCCCCAACAAGTCAGGATTGAACTGGACAACACCAAGTTGCAGTTTTACAACCTGTCCCCTAAGATAGTATACCAGGCCATTGCTGCGAATTCATCCTCAGTACCAGGCGGCAGTATTACAAACCAGCAGCAACGCTTGTCCATAACCATCAACGGTGACTATGCAGACAAGGACACATTTAACCAGATTGTGATTGCTGATAACGGCCTAGGAAGCCGCATAATGCTTACAGATATTGCTACCATAACAATTGCCCAGCAGGAGACCGAAACCCTGAACAGGATAAACGGCAAGCCCGGGATCGGCATCCAGGTATTTAAAACAAACGATGCCAACGCCGTCGAGGTTGCCGAAGGCATAAAGAAAAGCCTGTCCGAAGTAAAGTCGCTGTACAAGGCCCAGGGTTTGGATTATGTAATTGCCTCCGACCAGTCAGTATATACACTGTCATCGGCCGATGCCGTAATGCACGACCTTTTCCTGGCCGTTTTAATTGTGGGCATGGTCATGTTATTGTTTTTGCATAGCCTGCGGAGTTCGCTTTTTGTCCTCATCGCCATCCCGTCGGCCATGATCCCCACTTTTATTGTCATGGCGGTACTGGGTTTCTCCCTGAACCTGATGACACTCTTAGCGCTGTCCCTTGTGGTGGGGATTCTTGTTGATGATAGCATTGTGGTCCTGGAGAACATATTCCGGCACCTGGAAATGGGGAAGGACAAACGCACCGCTGCGCTTGAAGGCCGGAATGAAATTGGCTTTACTGCCGTGGCAATCACTTTAGTGGATGTAGTGGTGTTCCTGCCCATGACCTTTGCAGGTGGCCTTGTGGGCAACATCCTGCGGGAATTTGCGGTGGTAGTAGTGGTTTCGACACTTATGAGCCTCATTGTAGCCTTTACGGTAACACCAATACTCGCATCACGTTTTGCAAAACTGGAGCACATAAATAAAAAATCGTTATGGGGTAAGGTCATTTCGGGCTTTGAATCGTTACTGAACCAGCTAAAGGATTTTTATGCTGTTTCCCTACGGTACATGCTGGGGCATAAACGTTATTTATTTATTACTGTCCTTTTTCTTATGGCAGGCAGCATCTACCTGGTTCCTGCAGGTTTTATAGGTTCGTCCTTCATAGGTGAAAATGAAAAAGGGGAATTGTCCATACAATTAGAGACGGCATCAGAAATGCCCATAAAGGAGACCAACCTGCTTGCCCTTGAAGCGGAGAAAATACTACTGAAGCATCCTGAAGTGCGCAGCGTCTACACCTTGGTAGGAACGCAGGAGGCCATCAATAAAAGCGTCAGCGCTACCCTTGACAGCATGCCCGAAGACTTTGTCTTCTCCATACTGAAAGCGGTTTACATCAACAACGATATCGGAAGGCTGATCTGGGCGGTAGGCCCTGAGGGCAGGACACCGGTGGCAACAGGGATGGATATAGCGATATTTGAGGATGGCAGGATCAAATCCCTTTACGTATTTCTGGACTAACCAAAAAGGCAGCCATGAAAAGAAAGACCATTTTTTCAACACAGGGCCAAAGAGCTGATATTGGCGATTTGACCATCTATCGCCTGCTGGCCAACAGGTATGCTGAGGCCGTCGGGCCATTTGTCTTCCTTGACCACATTGCGCCAAAACTGCATTCTGGAATACAGGATGGAGGCACCGGGCCGCACCCGCACCGGGGTATCGCCACGCTGAGCTATATCCTTAACGGCGAAGACGAGCATTTTGACAGCGCGGGCAATTACGCCAAGGTGCATTCAGGAGGCGTACAGTGGATGAAGGCGGGCAACGGCATCCTCCACGATGAGACCCTGAGCTATGATAGTAAGACCGACAGCAAGCTTACCCACGCCTTCCAGTTCTGGATCAACCTGCCCTCTGCTATAAAAGCGCAAAAACCCGAGTACCTGGCCATCCAGGGCAATGAGGTGCCGCAGAAAGCAATTGCAGGCCAAGGCGGCTGGATCAAGGTTATTATAGGCGAGTACGAAGAACTCCAATCCGTTATACCCGATTACAGCACACAATTCCTGTATCATATCCATCTGGAAGCCGGAAAAGAATTTTCCCTTACACTTGACGGCATATTGGAGGCTGCGGCATTCCTGCCACTAAAGGGTGCTACCCTTAACGGCAGCGAATTTGAAGCAGGGGACTTTATCGGTTTTGATACTGAAGGGGAAACCATCACCATCACCAATGGGCAACAACAAGCCACTGACATAATAGTCTTCGGCGGGGAGCCCTATAGGGAGCCCATCGTAGCCCAGGGGCCTTTTGTGATGAATAGCGAAGCGGAGATCGCCATTGCTTTCCAGGATTTCTACGGTGGAAAATACGGACAGATTCAGTACCGCCAACACAATAATGAAATTACAAACAATCATGAGTAACCCTACAAACGAACAAACAGAAAACACTTCAAAGGATCCCATCAGGATCGGATACAGCCTCTCCCTTACAGGGCCTGTGGCTGAAAACACCAAATCGGCAAGGCTGGCCCACCGCATCTGGGAAGAAGATATCAACGCTCGTGGCGGCCTTCTGGGGCGCAAGGTACAGCTGATCTGTATCGATGACCATGGCGATGCCAACCAGGCAGCGGAGATCTATACCGGGCTTTTGGACAGCGAGTCGGTAGACCTTGTCATCGGAGGCTACGGCACCAACACCATAGGGGCTTCACTTCCCGTGGTTATCGAGCGCAAGCGTTTCCTTATCGGTCTTATGGGCCTTGGGGTCAACCTGCACCTGAATTACCCGAACTATTTCGCGATGATACCTACCGGACCCAAACCCAATACAGCCCTTACCGAAGGCTTTTTCGAGCTGGCTGCCGCCCAGGACCCCAAACCCAAAACCGTAGCGGTGCTTTCGGCCGATGCTGAATTCTCCCGTAACCCGGTGATTGGGGCAAGGGAAAACGCTGCCAAATACGGAATGGAAATCATCCATGAGCAGACCTATCCGCTCTCGACTGAGGATTTCAGCCCTATTATCGAGGAGCTGGGCAGGATCAATGCCGATGTGCTGTTCCTGTGTTCCTACCTGAAAGATTCAATAGGTTTGGTAAAAGCAATACACAATGGCGGCTACCGCCCTAAAATAGTGGGTGGGGCGATGATCGGCCCGCAGAGCGCTTCGGTCAAGACCGAGCTGGGCCCGCTTCTGAACGGCTTTGTCAATTACGAATACTGGCAGCCCGTGCCCAAAATGGATTTCCATGGCGTGGCCGATATGCTTTCCAAATACCAGGCGCGCGCCGCCGCAGAGCATGTAGATGCCCTTGGCTATTATGTAGCACCTATGGCGTATGCCCAGCTGCAGGTACTGGAGCAGGCAATAACCGCCACCGGCAGCCTTGAGGATGACCTGCTTGCGGACTACTGCCGCAAAACTGCTTTCGGGACCGTAATCGGAGAGGTCCGTTTCGGTGAGAATGGCGAGTGGGCAGCGCCCCGTGTAGTGCAGGTCCAGTTCCAGGATATTAAAGACAACGCGATTGAAACGTTCTGGGACAGTGAAGTTCAGGTAGTGGTCTCACCGCCCGAATATGCCTCAGGCAGCCTGGCCTATCCCTATAGTCCCGGAGTGTAATATCTTGTATCGCATACCAACAACAGCATTCAAAAAATAAATATAACATTTAAACGCAACAAAATGACAAACAAAGAAATTGTACTGAAGGCTATGGATGAATTCTTTCACCAGAGAGACAATTCCGCTATCGAGCGCTACTGGCAGGAAGACTACCAGCAGCATAATCCCTCAATGATAAACGGGCATGAGGGGCTTAAGAATATCCTAGGCATCCTGGATAAAAATTTTAGCTGGCGTCCCGGAATTATCGTGGAGCAGGGCGATACCGTCATTACCCACAGCCTGGTACACGGCTGGGGCCCTTCACCGGTAATCGTTGTGGATATCTTCAGGCTTGAAGACGGAAAGATAGCAGAACACTGGGATGTGGTGCAGGAGGCAGTCCCTGCCGATAAAACGGCCAGCGGCAATCCTATGACCTCTTTTTAACCTAAAGCGGAAAACATGAAAAACAACCTCATAGGCAACACCTACAAAATGGAGACTGAGTTCTTAAAAGTAAAGCTCTTTTTCGAATCGGATGATTCACTTGAATTTACGGTACTGGAAGGCGGGGGCTTAACAGCACCAGGCCACGCTGAGAAGGTAACGACAACAATTGCCGAGATCCGCCCTAATGTATACATGATTGCATGGAAAGAAGCCACAGGCGCCACGGTAACACATGTGGAAGACCATGAGAACGGGATCGTCTACAGTAACGCGACACTGCCTGACGGAAGCTTCTATACCATGAAAGGCACGATACAGCCTTTTCAGGAGTAATGATGCTATTGTTACTTCCAATAATGGCGATCCCATTCATAACCATGCTGTTTTGGGCTATGGGAGGGGGAAAGGCCGAACTGGCAGATGTGCCACCCGAAAAAAAAGGATTCAACATCAATTTACCTAATGCTGATCTTAAGGAAGAGCATCCCCTTAATAAGCTGAATTATTATGACAGGGCGGCGTTGGATTCCGCAAAGTTTGAGGAACTCAAAAAAAAAGACCCCAATTACAGACAGGGCACGGACAGCATCGGCTTACTAAACAGGCAGGAACCGCCAATGCAAAGATCACGCCTTATGATGACCTCATTTCGTGACCCAAACGAGGAAAAGGTCTATAAGAAACTTGAGGCCCTTCAAAAAGCCATAAGTGAGCCGCCAGCTGTAGTGGAAAAAGCCAGGGTACCAAGGCATTCGCAAGCACCTTCTATACCGGTATCCGAAAATTCTCAACAACTGGAGCTCCTGATGCAATCTATGGCAGGAGGAGATGCTGAGGATAAAGAACTCCAACAAATCAGCGGCCTGCTCGAGAGCATACTGGATATTCAGCACCCCGGGCGTATGCAGGAGAAACTAAAGAAAGCTTCCCAGGCAGAGCGGGGGCAGGTTTTTGCTGTCGGGTTGGAGCAAAAGCAGGATAATATTTCACTGCTTCAAAAAAGTACTGCCAGATCTTTTACATCCGGGAAGGGGCATAATGGATTTTACTCCCTTGGGGACAATACCCAGCAATCCGTTACGCAAAATGCGATACAGGCCTCAATTGCCGAGACACAAACCATAGTAAACGGATCAACTGTCAAAATGAGGCTTAGCCAGCAGGTCTACATTAATGGCACCAACATACCTAAAGACACTTTTATCTACGGTACGGCATCCCTTAAAGGCGAGCGCCTAACCATTAAAATAGAAGGAGTACGCCACAACAATTCCCTTTTTCCTGTCGAACTAAGCGTCTATGACCTGGACGGGTTGGAAGGCATTTTTATTCCCGGTGCCATTAACAGGGATGTAGCAAAAGCTTCAACAGACCGTTCGATACAGAGCCTTGGAATAACCAGCCTTGAAGATTCATGGGAAGGGCAGGCTGCAGGAGCAGGGGTGGAGGCTGCAAAAAGCCTGCTCAGCAAGAAAGTTAAACTTATTAAGGTAAGTGTGAAAGCCGGGTACCAGTTATTACTGCGTGATGAAAAACAAAAAGACAAATCTTAAATACATTCAATTATGAAACATTTCAGGCAATTATTAAGCACAGTACTCCTTTTGTTAGCAGTAACGGTTGCAGCCCAGCAGGCAAACAGGAAAGGGAATATAATTTCCCAGGAAATCGCCATCGCCTATTGGAAAACGACAACCATCGTATTTCCTTTTCCCATTGCAAGCGTGGATAGGGGAAGCCAGGACATATTGGCGCAGAAGGCTATCGGAATTGAAAACGTGTTACAGGTGAAGGCAGCGCAACAGGATTTTGCGGCAACGAACCTTACAGTCATTACCAGCGATGGAAACCTCTACAGTTTTCCAGTTTGCTATGATGAAAATGCTGCATCCCTTACGCTTACGCTTCCCGATGGAAAACCAGGCAGCCTTATCCAGTTTGATGCGGCCGCATCCAACATCAAAAAGATGGAATCCATTGCTGACCTGGCCCTGCATGAAAGGACAAAATTAAGGGGTGTCAGCGAGAAGGAATATGGAATTGCTTTGGCCTTTACCGGGCTGCATATCCATGATGACCTGATCTATTACAGGATTACCATTGAGAATGAAACAAATATAAGCTATGATATCGACCAACTCCGCTTTTTTGTCAGGGATCAAAAAAGGTCGAAGCGGACAGCATCGCAGGAGCTGGAGATCCAACCGGTACATGTCTACAGGCAGGTAGAAAAAATCCCTGCACAATCCGCCTGCACATTTGTTTGCGTGCTGCCCAAGTTTACTATTCCGGATATGAAAAATCTGGTTATCCAGCTTGTCGAAAAAGGCGGAGGCAGGCATTTGAAATTATCAGTTAAACACCAGAAGGTGGATAAGCCAATCCTTATTCCATAAACTCCACCATGATAATTTTTGCTTCAGACTATCATAAGATTATGGATGAATTGGATGATCTGATGAGGAACGGAAACACATACATAACGTATTGGAATGACGGTACACCGGTAAGGAACTGTAGCGACCAGTCCACTTTCAAGAGCACCTATGATGCGGCGGAATACTGTTTTGAAATGTCTACCGATATCGACCAGATGTATTACACACCGATTGCAACGCTATACAAAGCGATGGAATCTGCTAATCCCCAAAAGAAAGGTAATGATACTATTGACCTGGCGGCACTTTTACGAAGCAATTACCGCAATGAACTGCAGAGTACAAATAACTATAAAAACGATGTAATTATGAACGAGAAGAATTTTGATTACCTGAAAGACCAGGTAAAATACACCGGCTTTGGAGAAGGCCTCGAGGCAGACCTAAGGCAGAATATGGAACAACTCCAACCGGAGTTCAGCCTAAAGCATGATGCTTTCTATGGCAATGATAAGGTTTCGGCAGAATTAAATTTTAAAAAGTCCGAACAGAGTGAAATGTATTTCTTCAATTCCTATAAAGCTGAACTTCAGAAGGAGGGGGCAAAGGAAACACTGGAACAGACGTTTTATATCAACAAAGGAAATAATATCACACTCAAAGAAGCTTATAACCTTATGGAAGGAAGGTCGGTTAATAAAGACCTTACTAACAAAGAAGGAGAAGAATATAACGCATGGTCGCAGCTCGACTTCAAAAATACCGATGCCCGTGGAAATTTTGCTGTAAAGCATTACCATGAGAATTATGGGTTTGACCTGGAGGCGGCCTTATCGAAACATCCTATTAAGGAACTTCAGAACGACAGCCATAAGCAGGATCTAATGAACTCACTCAAAAAAGGGAACCGTCAATCGGCGACCTTTATTAAGGACGGTAAAGAGGTCAAACAGTATATTGAAGCAACTCCACAGTTCAAGACACTGACCCTATATGATGCTGAACAGAAGCGATTGGATACCAGGCAGGCAAAGGAGCAGGAGCAGTCCCAGGGTAGCAGCCAGTCCCAAAAGGAAAACAAGAAGCAGGCAGCTTCAAATGAAGAAGATGGACCGGCAGGGCAACAGGATAAAAAGCAGCGCCGTAAATCACAATCCTTATAGTTATGGATATACAAAAGCCTTTATCTGACTTTTTTGCAGCTATCAAAAATGATTACCGCGTCAGTAGTACCCATATTGGGATCTTTGCTGCGCTGCTGCATTATAAGATGGATAGGGGCTTTACAAATCCTATCCAGGCCTTTAGCTACGAAATAATGGAACTTGCAAAAATATCTGCACCCAAGACGTACCGAAAGTGCCTTAAAGACCTTGATGCGTATGGATATCTGCGTTACGAACCCTCGTTCAAAAAGAACCAGGCCAGTAAAATATATATATCCGATACCCAAATTTAAGCCCTGATTAGGGCTTTTTTTATCCCTAAATGCGAAAATTATGAAAAGGAGAATACGTGCAGAGGCAGGTTTTGTTTCAAACGAACAGGCAAGAAAAGTATTAAAGAAGGGTGGACTTGACCTCACTAATGAGGAATTGACGATAGTGTTAGAATTTTTATATACAATGGCAAATAATGCTGTTTCTTATTATTTAAAATTACCACCATAATTCGTAAATTTAAGGATTAAAATTTTGATTATGAGAGTAGCAGATTTATACATAAGGGTAAGTACCGAGGAGCAGGCTGATAAAGGCTATTCACAACGTAACCAGGAGGAGATGCTGCGACGCTACTGCGAAAACAATGATATAACTATAAACAATGTGCTTATAGAGGACCATTCAGCAAAATCTTTTATCAGGCCTGAATGGACCCGTTACCTAACGATCCTAAAGCAGCCAAAAAACAGGTCAGAACTGGTACTCTTTACTAAGTGGGACCGTTTCAGCCGCAATGCCGGTGATGCGTACCAAATGATAAACCATCTCAGGAAAGTGGGTGTGGAGCCGCAGGCAATCGAGCAACCGCTTGATTTTGATATCCCGGAAAATAAAATTATGCTGGCCCTTTACCTGGCAACTCCCGAGGTGGAAAATGACCGCAGGGCGCTAAACGTTTTTCATGGCATGCGCAGGGCAAAAAAGGAAGGCCGTGCTTTAGGTATTGCGCCAATAGGATATAAAAACAGGATCACTGAAGACGGTAAAAAATATTTTGGTATCCTTGAACCACAGGCTACCTATATACAATGGGTTTTCGATGAGCTGGCAAAAGGGGTAAAACCCGCAGATCAAATACGGAAAGAAGTCAATAGAATGGGGCTTAAATGCGGTAGTTCAGTTTTTTGGACAATGGTTCGCAATCCGATATATTGTGGGTTGGTGTTTGTTCCTGCCTACAAAGATGAAGAGGAGCGTTTTGTAAACGGAACGCATGAGCCAATAATTTCAGAAGAGCTTTTTTACGATGTCCAGGATGTATTGGATGGAAAAAAGCGAAAGGTTAAATCGAAAGCAAAAAATGAAGTTGAAGAGAACTTTCCTCTTCGTGGCTTTCTCCAGTGCCCTAACTGTGGTGGAATGCTTACAGGGAGCTCCTCTAAAGGAAAATCAAGGTATTACTCCTATTACCATTGCCAGCCGGGCTGCAAATTCAGGCATCGCGCTGAGGAAGCCAACGAATTATTTGAAAGGGAACTCAGAAAGTTTATTCCCCATCCTGCCATAAAGGAACTTTATAAGGTGATTGTCGGTAAGCTGTTTGCAGATTACAGCAGGCCCGAAAATGACGAACGAAGAAGAATTGCAGATGAGATTGACAGGCTGAGTGAAAAAATGTCCAAAGCGAGAAACTTATTACTGACAGATGTGATTGATGCAAACGATTATAAAGTGCTGAAGGAAGAGACTGAAATCAGTATTAAGAAGGCCGAAAGTAAATTGAACACCATAGGCAATAAAAAATTCTCTCAGCCACAGGTCGAAAAGCTTATGGATAAAGCAATTACGACACTTTCAAGACTTGATACCCACTATGGGAATATGGTCTTAAGTAAGAAAAGAGAACTAATAGGTTCGATATTTCCTGAAAAAATCGTTTTTGACGGAAAAGAATATCGAACACCCAGGCTTAATGAAGCGGCACGACTTATCTATATGATTAACAATGACTTATATTCAACAAAAAACCGGAAAGGACACAAATCTGCGTACCTTTCCGGTCAAGTGGAATCGCCGGGAATCGAACCCGGGTCCAAACAGGGAAGCAAAGAGCTTTCTACACGTTTAGTTCCTGATTGGGTTTTCGATAATGCGCAAGGCCAGGAACGGCCACACATTACTTAGCTTCTGTTTTCTCAGGGTCTTCGCGAAGCAAAAAGACCCCCAGGTTTATTTTTACGGTTCCCCTATACAAAACGCCACAAACCAAGGCTTTTTAGGAGAATCTCGCTTTCCTGTCTAACAGGAACGAGGCTAATCTTACTTTAATTTAGATTATGCAGCAAGAGCGTAGTTATTTTCGCCGTTTAAAGTTGTAAGACCATTTATTAACGAGAATTGTCTCAGTTCTCGACGTGCTTACTGTTCAGTTCGGCCTGCTGTCAAAACCAGTCGACCCCAAATAGTATTTAATACTTTGCAAATATAATACCATTCTGCTTAAAAATCTAACACTATTTTTTTAAATATTAATTGGTTTTAAAATTGAATTTATGTTATATTTGAATGCTATTATTTAATATTAAGTGATAATTTTTTAATACATCGTTTTCGTATTTAAGAAAGTCACAAAGTTCAATACCAATTTTGTAAATAAACAGCTATGAAATTTGCAATTATAAAAGAACGAAAGTCGCCGCCGGATAAAAGGGTCGTATTTTCGCCAACTATGCTTTTAGCGTTTAAAGAACAGTATCCACAGGCAGAAATTGTTGTGGAATCATCTGACGTTAGGGTGTTTACAGACGACGAGTACCGTGCCGTGGGGTTCGAGGTAAGCAACGATGTGTCTGACGCCGATGTATTTATTGGCGTAAAAGAGATACCAGTGGATGCCCTGGTTCCTAATAAAAAATACGTGTTTTTTTCGCATACAATTAAAAAGCAGCAGCACAACCAAAAGATGCTACAAGCCATAATTGACCTTGATATTTCACTTTTCGATCATGAAACTATAACAGATTCGACCAATAAACGCCTTATTGGCTTTGGCCGATATGCCGGCATAGTGGGTACCTATAATTGCTTTAGGGCATTCGGGTTAAAATACGAGTTATTCAGCCTTCCGAAGGCCGAAGCACTACAAGACCAGGACGCACTTATTACCCGTTTAAAGCGAATGGTATTGCCACCGCTTAAAATTGTGCTTACCGGCAGAGGTAAAGTAGGGGCAGGGGCTAAAGAAATGCTTGATGCCATGAAAATCAAAGAGGTATCGGTACAAAATTTCCTTACCAAAATTTATGATAGCCCTGTTTACGTGCAGTTGGACGTGCTGGACTATAATAAAAGAAAAGATGGTGCAATGCCTCATTCTTACACCGACTTTTTTGATAACCCGCAGGATTATGTGTCTGATTTTGCACGTTTTACCAATGTGGCCGATATATTTATTGCCGGCCATTTTCATGGTAATAACGCCCCCGATATACTTACACGTGAGATGCTTAAAGATAAAAACTGCAAGTTAAAGGTAGTGGCCGATGTGTCTTGCGATGTGGGCGGACCCATTGCCTGCACCGTGCGTTCGTCCTGCATTAAAGAGCCGCTATACGGCTACAATCCCTCTACGGGAGAGGAAACCGATATGCACCATCCGGCTGCAATAGTGGTAATGGCAGTAGATAACCTGCCGTGCGAATTGCCGCGTGATGCCAGCGAGGGCTTTGGGCAGATGTTCTTAAAGCATGTTATACCAGCTTTTTACAACAATGATAAAGATGGGATATTAAAACGATCGATGATTGCCGAGAAGGGTCGACTCACTGAGCGTTTTAAATACCTTAACGATTACATACACGAAAATGTGCCCCACGTATAGGGGCATTTTTTTTGACCTCTAGAAACAGGAATATACCAATCGGTATATAAATTTGGGAGTTTTTAGGCTATCCTTCTAAATATACCGATTGGTATATTTTTATATTGTAATTGGATTTTGATGTTAGCGCACACATTCAAAATCCCCCAGAAGTTCTATGCTAACTTCTAAAATTTTATAAATATCCTATATTTTGTTTATATGTATATTTATCAAATTTTTAACAAAGCAACTTTTGTAATATATTAGCATCATATTTAAAATAATTCCAAAAATAATCCAAACTTCACATTAATCTCAAACCCAAACTATGAGTTCAGAACAAACTAAAACCAATTATCCGGCATTGTATACCATTATAACGGTATTCTTTTTCTGGGGATTTATTGGTGCATCTAACGGTGTTTTTATCCCTTTTTGTAAGGCCAAATTTGGTCTAGACCAGTTTCAGAGTCAACTGATAGATTTCGCCTTTTATGGTGCTTACTATATTGGTGCTTTACTTTTATTTATTCTTAGTACCTTGTTTAAAAAAGACATATTAAATTCATGGGGCTTTAAAAAAGGTATTATCAACGGCTTGTTGCTTAGTACAGTAGGTGCGGTAGCCATGATATTTGCTGTTAAATCTGGCGATTACTACTTAATATTAGGTGCACTTTTTATAGTTGCACTTGGCTTTTCGTTGCAACAAACATCGGCACAGCCCTTTGTAGCTTCATTAGGAGAATCTCATACAGCGTCTAACAGGCTAAATCTTGCCGGAGGTGTTAACTCTTTTGGTACTACTATAGGGCCAATTGTGGTTTCTATAGCTTTATTTGGTGTTGCCACAGGCGTAGATATAGAAGAATTTGCTAAAAGGCCAGAATCGTTAGACATGATGGAGATACTGTATGTTTTTGTTGGTGCATTATTTTTAATAGCAGCGGCATTATTCTACTTATCTAAAAAATTGCCGGACGGTAAAATGGACTCGGTTTTTGAGCCGGCAAAAAAGGCTATGAATACCCTGATTGTTATTACACTTATATTGGTAGCTATTTTTGGTTATATATTTTCTCGTTATAGCGATCCTGAATTTGTTAGCAGGTTTATGGGAGAAAACAGAGAAAAAGATTTCTTAGGGTTAGGGCTAACTATTGCCACCTTGTTGGTAATTATTTTTGGATTACTGTTTGCCAATGCTGCTGCAAAGAAAAAGCCCGAAGGTTGGGGTGCCATGCGCTATCCTCAGCTTGTTTTGGGTATGTTGGCATTATTTACTTATGTTGGTGTAGAGGTTACTATACAAAGTAATTTGGGCGAACTTTTAGGCACAGCAGCTTTTGGAAGCAAAGCAGGATCGGCCATTGCGCCATTTATTTCTATGTATTGGGGCAGTATGATGATTGGTCGTTGGGCAGGTGCAATATCTGTATTTAATCCATCACCGGGTCTTAAAAAGATATTACTAATTGTAGTTCCGTATATAGCTTACGGTGTAATTTTAGGGGCAAATGCTATATCTGGTCAGGATATTACGGCTCTATATGCTTATGCGGGTATAGTGCTTATACAAATTGTTGGATTCTTTTTAGGTCAGGACCGTCCTGCAAAAACGCTAATGGTATTTGGTGTTTTAGGTATGGTTGCTATGGCGGTAGGTTTATGTACTACAGGTATGGTAGCTATTTATGCCTTTATGAGTGGCGGCCTGTTTTGTAGTATAATGTGGCCGTGTATATTTGCTTTAGGCATTACTGGTATAGGAAAATATACCTCTCAGGGTTCTGCATTTTTAGTAATGATGATATTAGGTGGTGGTATTATTCCGCCTTTACAAGGTAAAATTGCCGACATAATTGGCATACACGAATCGTATTTTATTCCGGTTCTTTGTTTTGCTTATCTGGCTTTTTATGGCTGGAAAGTAGTAAGGATACTTAAAGAACAAGGCATTGCACACGAAGTGGAAATGGGCGGCGCACACTAAATACAACGCTCTATTACATATACAAACCGCCTTGCAAATGCAGGGCGGTTTTTGTTTTTTATAACATTTAGCGTGTGAGAAAACGTTTATCTTTGAGTAAAAATTTATACCATGAAAAATAGATTATTGATGGCAGGTATTACTGCTGCTGTTTTAAGCCTTACAAGCTGTGCCGAGAAAAAAGAGGCAAGTGCCGAGGGCGACCAGGCAATTGATACTACTGCGATAACTGCCGATACTACTGCTATTGAAGCTGATACCGTTGCTGCTACAACTGCACCGACTGAAGAGGCTGCTGCCGAAACTATTACGGCTACCGGTAAAGTTACCGAAATTAATAAGGGTAAAGATGGCTATTCGGCTACGTTACAGGCTGAAGATGGTAAAACCTACACAGCTACCATAAGTATCCCGAATATGACCGACCCTAAAAAATACCGTTCGGTTGCTATAGGCGATAAAATTACCGTTACCGGAGAATTGCACGATACGTTTATTGTGGTAAGAGATTTGAAATAGTTAAAATTCGTCCTGCTGTTCCTTCCTAATATCCTCACTTTCCCAGGCATGGTCCTGGGCGCCAAGCTGAGAGTACAGGTCGTTTTTAATAAGCTCTTCCTGTATTTCAATTTCGTGCATAGTGCTTAGCATCAAGGCTTTTTTATCATGTTTTTTCTCGGCTAACCTAAATGTGGCCGCCTCATCATATTTTATAAACCGCTGCCCCTGTCGGGTGGCGGTATATCTTCTCTGGCCCATTTCTACCAAAGCATCCACCCCAAGGTGAACGGCACTGTACAGGTTTTCGCGATAAAAATCGTTCACACCCATATCCACCAGCTCAAAAGCATCATTACGGTTACGTGCACGCGCAAATATTTTAAGGTGCGGAAAGTGCTTTTTAACTATCTCAACCACCTGCAAATTAACGCGGGGGTTATCTATAGCGGCAATAAATATCTTAGCATTTTCGCAACCGGCAGCCTTAAGCAGTTCCAGTCGTAATGCATCGCCATAATACACCTTAAAGCCCATTTTTCTAAGCGAATCTACCCTGTCGGAGTCCATATCCAATACCGTGGCCGGTATGTGGTTGGCTTTCAATAAACGACCAATAGTGCTCCCAAAATTCCCGAAACCGGCAATTACCACATCGTTTTTGTCGTCTTCTATAGTATCATATTTATTACGGGCCTGTCTTTCTTTGACACCAAAAAACGGATCGATCCATTTTTCATTTATCAACAGTAAAAACGGCGTACCTACCATACTAATGGCAATAACGGCCATCATTTGGTTAGACAGCACCGTGGGCAGCAGGTTAAGCTGTACGGCAAACCCAAGTATTACAAAACCAAATTCTCCGGCCTGGCTTAGCGCGAAGGCAAACAGCAGGTTTTGGTCAGAACTCTTTTTATAGATCTTGCCCACCAATAGCAGTACAAAGAATTTTATGGTATTGAAGATGGTTGAGAATATGAGTATAAAGGCAGGATCTGCCATGATGATGGCAAAGTTAATAGAGGCGCCTACGCCAATAAAAAACAGCCCTAAGAGTAATCCTTTAAACGGCGCAATATCGCCCTCCAGCTCGTGCCTAAACTCGCTGTTGGCCAATACCAGTCCGGCTATAAATGCGCCAAGGGCGGGGCTAAGGCCTACAAGCTGCATCATGTACGATACACCCATTACCAGTAGCAATGCCGATGCCGTAAACAGCTCCTGCAAACGCGTTTTTGCAACTACATGCAGTAGCGGTATTATGGCATACCTGCCGCCCACATATACGGCGCCAATGGTGCCAAATACAATAGGGGTTTGCAGCCACCCGGGTAAATCTGATATAAGCGAATGGTTAACGTTACTGTTGTTTATATGGCCGTCGGCCAGTAAGGGCAATATAGCAAGGATTGGGATTACTGCAATATCCTGAAACAGCAGCACCGCAAAAGACGACCGCCCCATAGAGGTTTTGGTCAGCCCTTTTTCTTTAAGTGTCTGCATTACAATAGCTGTAGACGAGAGGGTTAGCGCTAATGATATGGCAACGGTGGCCTGCCATTCCCATCGTAAAACAATAGAACAGGCTATAAATAAAATACCGGCAGTACCCACCAGTTGCAGCATGCCCATACCAAAAATTACACGGCGCATGCGCCAGAATTTAAAGGGGTCGAGCTCCAGCCCAATAAGAAACAACATCATAACCACACCAAACTCGGCAAAGTGCATAATGTCCTGGCCTTCCTGGCCAATTAAACCTAACACATACGGCCCAATAATTATACCCGCAAACAGGTAGCCCAGTATAGAACTAAGTCCCAGTTTTTTAGCTATTGGCACACAAATTACAGCGGCCAGCAGGTATATTATTGCCTGAAAGAAAAAACCGTCTGCCATGTTAGGTTATTTTAGTTTGTATGTAATCGTTAAAATAAGAAAAATTGCTAAGTTCTGCAAGGTCTAAATCCTTCTGTTCAAGATGTTGCAGCATCTGGCCGTACATTGTGCCGTATTTGGTTAAACCATCGGCATCCATAGAGTGCGTGCCGTACACCACAAAAGGGGGCAGGTATTTCATGTTGCAAACCTTGGCCGTTTGGCAAAAGGGTTCCATTAATTGCAGGATAGTAAAACCGTCTTTACCGGTAGGGCAGTAGTTTTCTTTTTTGCCCCCGGTGGTAATAGATTGCAGCAGGAGTTTGCCTTTAAGGGCAAAACCCTCGCGGCCATAGGCCCAGCCGTGCTCTAAAACAAGGTCTATCCATTGCTTTAAAAGCGGGGGGCAGCTGTACCAGTACATAGGGTGGTGCCAGATAATAATATCGTGCTGAGTCAGGAGTTCCTGCTCGCGTTTAACATCAACATCAAACTCAGGATATTCCTGGTAAAGGTCATGAAACGTAATATTGTCCGATACAGGAATGTTTTTTACCAACGCATCATTAGCGTTCGATTTCTCGAACAGCGGGTGAGCAAAGATTATAAGTATCTTGTTGGTCATATAAAAAGCCTGTTTAAATTTATGCTTCCGCAGAATTTTCGCTTCTTTCAAAAATAAGCTATTAAAATTCTTACGAAATAAATTTAAACAGGCTTTAACATTTATTTAAGGCAATTGCCCTAAATATATTTTAATTACAATTGCCGGCATTGATATCGGCAACAGTTACATTATTTAAATTGTATTCAAGATAAATATACACACCAGATCCGATAGCTGTAAGCGCACTTATAGCACAAAGATCCTGAAGTGATGCATTATATGTTACATATAACTCTCCCTGGTAAGGATTAATATTTTGCAGTCCGTTAAGCGACGTTAAAGAATCATTTCCGGATACATGTAAGCCTGCCTGATATTCAAAATTTGGTGCTGTATTTATTTGGGTTAGCGATGACAGTTGTACAATAGTTGTTAATGCACTATTGTGCAGTATATCAATACGGTTAGCGGTTTGTAAATTTTGCAATCCTTGTAACGATGCAAGTGCATCGTTGTTTTCTATAGATAATTTTTTAATTGTAGTAACGCCCTGCAGTCCGTTAAGCGACGTTAGTTTATCATTTTCTGATACTACAAGCTCATCAACGCTGCCGGTTAAATTGTTTAATCCTTGTATTGATGCGAGGTTAGCATTATTATTAATAGCCAAGTATTTAACGGTACTAATTTTAAGGCCGTCTAAAGATGTAAGGCTGCTGTTACCATTTAATACAAAACCATCAATTGTGGTAACGTTTGTAAGAGCGGCTACAGATGTAAGGGCAGCATTATTTTCTATGTATAGTGAGCCACCTATATTAGCATTATTTAATCCTTCAAGCGATGTTAATTTAACGCAGTTTCTTATATCTACATTATCGGCCTGAGACAAATTTTTAAGGCCAGACAAACTTTCTAAATTAGCATTATTGTTTAATTGTAACCATGCTATTTTTGTCATTTTTTCTAAACCGTTAACGTTTTTAAGCGCCGGATTATCCTTAACTATTAAATAGCCATGTGGGTCGTTTACGCTTTCTAATAAACGTAGTCCCTCAAGGTCTGTAATAGAATTGGATGTAATCTCAATAGATTTGGCATATTTAAGGTTATGCAGCCCTTCCAGGCTGGTAAGGCTGGAATTGCCCCTTATAATTAACGCGCCACTTACATCGGTTATGTTTTCAAGGCCGGATATATCTGTAATATTTGTTTGGTCGTAATACGACCCAATAACAAGGTCGCCATTTACAGAGCAATAGTTAGAGGCGGCAAAGGCATCTACCTGTGCCTGGGTTTCCAGTGTTACGGTACTGCTTACAAGGCATGGTAGCGATGGAGTACTACTGTCATCATCGTTGTTGCAGGAAAACAGTAGCGACACTACTGCTGTTAGGAATAATAATTTTTTCATAGGGAGGGTTAATTTGTGCCCAAATCTATGAATTTATTCCTAAATAACAAGTTGCGATTTAGCGTGGGATACTTACAAAATTATACATTTCTGTTGTATTGCAATCTTTAAATAATAAGCAGATGTATAATTGTATCTATAGATTTGATTGTATAACCAAATCTATAGATACATATTTAATGCTATGGGTTTATACCCAAATAATTAGCGGGGGTAATGTGCAGTAATTCTGCCCTAACTTCATCTGTCACGTTAAGTGAGTTGATAAAGGTATGGATAGCATTTTTATCGATAACCGTATTGGTACGGGTAAGGTCTTTTAATGCCTCATACGGGTTAGGGTAGGCCTCACGGCGAAGTATTGTTTGTATTGCCTCTGCAACTACAGCCCAGTTTTTTTCCAGGTCTTCGGCAAATTTATCTGCATTAAGCAATAATTTATTAAGACCCTTAAGGGTAGCCTCAAAAGCAATTATGGTATGGCCAATAGGCACACCTACGTTTCTAAGCACGGTACTATCGGTGAGGTCGCGTTGCAGCCTTGATATTGGCAGTTTAGCCGAAAGGTGCTCAAAAATAGCATTGGCAATACCTAAGTTACCTTCAGAATTTTCGAAATCGATAGGGTTTACCTTGTGCGGCATAGCCGACGATCCAATTTCTCCGGCCTTAATTTTTTGCTTAAAATAATCCATTGATACGTACGTCCAGATATCGCGGTCAAGATCAATAAGGATAGTATTGATGCGTTTTAGGGCATCAAAAAACGCAGCAAAATGGTCGTAATGCTCAATTTGAGTAGTGGGGAACGAGTGTTTTAACCCAAGATTGCCTTCAACAAAATCGTTACCAAATTGCTTCCAGTCCGTTTTAGGGTAAGCCACAAAGTGGGCATTAAAATTACCGGTAGCGCCGCCAAATTTAGCCGCGAAAGGTATGTTGTTAAGGTAGCGCAATTGCTCTTCTAATCGCTCTACAAAAACCTGTATTTCTTTACCCAAACGCGTTGGCGATGCGGGCTGCCCGTGCGTGCGTGCCAGCATAGGTATATCCATCCACTCTATGCTAAGCTCTTTTAATTTAGAGATAACACTAATTAAAGAGGGCATGTATACATCCTGGAAAGCCTCTTTGGTAGAAAGCGGAATAGCAGTGTTGTTAATATCCTGAGAGGTTAAGCCAAAGTGTATAAACTCTTTATACGCATCAAGCCCAAGTTTATCAAATTCGCTTTTTATAAAATATTCCACGGCTTTAACATCGTGGTTGGTAGTTTTTTCTATTTCTTTTATCTGTTGTGCATCATCTGCAGTAAAGTTTTTGTAGATGTTGCGCAGTGGCTCAAAAGTGTTTTTGTTAACACCGGTAAGCTGCGGCAAAGGCAATTCGCAAAGCGCTATAAAATATTCTACTTCTACTAAAACACGGTATTTTATAAGGGCCTGTTCAGAAAAATAAGGCGCTAAAGATACAGTTTTGCCCCTGTACCTGCCATCTATTGGCGATATTGCATTCAGTTCAGATAATTGTTGCATAAATATTCTGTTGTTGTATTTATGCGCGCAAATATAGGGTTTTATGCAGAATATTGAAAGGGGATGGTTTATTAAAATTGAAAAGGTTTATCTTTTCTTAACCTTATGGACTTTTAATAATGCAAGATGTTTTTTAGGTTCAAAATCAGTTGCTCTCCCGCTATCAATGCCTTCATTAATTGCTTTTTTCAACAAAGTAATATGAAGTTCTTCATTGGTGTTTTGATGACAATTGTTCATGATAATGAAATTATAAAATGTATTAGATTTGATAATCCATTATTTATCAGCCTTCAATCTCCCCGCCACTAACTCCATACCCTCACTTGCCAGTAACGGAAAAACCTCCAGCGGGTTGTGCAAATTGGGTATCCCGGCAGGCTTGGGGTCTATGTAAAATACGGCAGCGTCAGGTTTTGCAAAATCCAGCAGACCCGCTGCAGGATACACCTGTAATGATGTGCCAATTACAATAACATAATCTGCTTCTTCTACAAGCGGTACGGCAAGTTCAATAGCTGGTACAGCCTCGCCAAACCACACAATATGCGGGCGTAGCTGGTGCCCATCGGTGTGCAGGTCGCCCAGGTTAATATCGCCTGTAAAATCTATAATATCTAAAGTATTGTAAACGCTGCGCGCCTTTAAAAGTTCGCCGTGCAGGTGCAATACATTGGTGCTGCCGGCGCGTTCGTGCAGGTCGTCTACGTTTTGGGTAATAACGGTAACCTCAAAATCGGCTTCTAATTCGGCAACAGTAAAATGCGCCCTGTTGGGCTGTACCTCAAAAAGCTGTTTACGGCGTTTGTTGTAAAAATCCAGCACCAATGCCGGGTTGTTGCGCCAGCCTTCCGGCGAAGCCACTTCCATAACATCGTGCCCTTCCCACAAACCACCGGCATCCCTAAAGGTGCTAATGCCGCTTTCGGCGCTAATGCCTGCGCCACTAAGTACTACAACTTTTTTCATATTCAAATTTAGCAAAGTTTGCGCTAATTAAAAAGCGTGCATAAAAAAAGGAAGCCCTGTTGGACTCCCTCAATTAAATATTGTTGTGGAATGGGTGTTATACTTTTCCTAAAGTATACAGCTGCTCCAGTGTAGGCGATTTACTACCACCGGCAGGCTCCAGCGTTATACCAAAGGCCTCGGCACCATCGTTATTATCTACTCTAAAAATACCACTGCTGGCATTTTTATCGGCAATAACACCAATGCTGGTAGGAGTAAGAGGGTCTAACTTAAGCGCCCAGATCTGGTATACCTTACCATCGGGTGGCGTAGGCAGGCCGGCAAGGTCTACATAAATTTCTTTCTTGTTTCTGTTAAGGTATACTTTGGCGTAAGCCTGTGGTGCAATTTCCTGACCAGCAAGGTTAATAATGCTGGTGGCATTGTCGCGAACCACGGCAAGCGCTTTCTCGGTCTCAGTATTTTTTTGCTCTAAGCTGGCAACAAGTTGCTCAAATTTAGAGGTTTTGGCTGTAGCAGCCTGTACTTCTTTGGTAGCCTCTGTATTTTGGTAATACTGGTAGGCAAGGCCAAATGTAAGTATAACGGCAGCAGCCCAGCCCATGTATGGGTTCATGCCGCGTTTAGGTTCCATTTGTACCACTCCGCTGTGTTTTTCTATAAGCTGCTGGCGTATCTTCTCGTAATTTGCGGCCGATAAATGTGGCGCAACAGAGTAGGATAGGTTTATAACCGCCTTTTCTATAGAAAGTATTTCGGCCTGTATGGTTTCGTCTTTGTCGGCTAACTGCTTAACCTCCCTGTTTTCGGCTTCAGATAAAAGTCCGAAAACATAAAATTCTAAGGTTCCGGATGCGATGTATTCTTCAGTATTCATTGTACCTGTAGGATGTTTCTTAATTCACTAATGCAATTTCTGTTCTGAGTCTTCACAGTGCCCAAAGGTATCTCAAGCTCATCTGAGGCTTCCTGCTGGGTATAGCCTTTAAAGAAAAGCAAATCGATAAGTTTAATGCATTTTGGTTTAAGCTTGTTAATAAACTCCCTAATGCCAATTGCGTCTATCTTATTGGTAACACTTGTGTTGTGATCAAGAATATGTACGAAATTGTCGGCACTTAGGTTTTTTAAACTGTTATTATGGCTCTTGGATCTAAGCCTGTCTATAGAGCTATTGCGGGCAATGTTGAGTATCCAGGTAAAAAAACGGCCCTTACTTTCGTTGTAAGAATCTATGTTTTTCCATATTTTTACAAATACTTCCTGGAGTACGTCTTCGCTCTCTTCTTTGTCTTTTATAAGGTTGTATATAACGCCGTAAAGGCTTTTAGAATACATGTCGTAAAGGGCAGTAAAGGCTTTGCCGTCTTTTTTGTAGATTTGCTCAAGTAATTCTTCCTGTGTCATGGTTGGATTTTGGTTACCCGAATTTACTAAAAAAGATTTAAACTTTAACATACAGATGCGAAATACTTCTGATACCGATTACCTTAACTACCTCGAAAATTTTATAACTACAGGCCGCCGCGACCGCTTTTTAGAGGTGCTTGCGCAGCGTAGCAAGCACTTTACGGTTGCTATAGAAGATTTGTTCCAGCTACATAATACCAGTGCCGTACTGCGCACCTGCGAGGTTTTTGGCATACAGGAACTAAATGTGGTGGAAGAAAAATACGGAAAAAAGATTGATAAAGAAATTGCCCTTGGTGCCCAGAAATGGGTAGATGTTAACCGTTTTGATAATACTACGGCCTGTATAAGGGCATTAAAAGCAAAAGGCTACCGTATTATCGCCACATCGCCGCACGAAGATTCGTGCCTGCTTGATGATTTTGATATCTCGCAACCCTCGGCATTATTTTTTGGTACCGAAAGGCTGGGCCTTACTGAAGAAGTGCTTAGCCATGCCGATGGGTTTTTAAAAATACCCATGATGGGTTTTACCGAAAGCCTCAACATATCATCATCGGCAGCCATAATATTGCAAAACCTTAGCAGCCGGTTACGAAAATCGGATGTAAAGTGGCAACTTTCTGAAACTGAATTGCTGGAAAAACGTATCGACTGGGCAGAAAAAACAATAAAGGATATCGAATTTATTAAGCGCAAATATATTGAGCAGCCTGTTTAGTGCCTATTTGCGGTTAATGGCTTTATACTCTTCATAACAGCCGCTAATGGCATCCATTATCTGGAGGTCGTTGGCAGAGGCTACAAAATCTTCAGAGTAGTTGCAACGCTGCAATATATCGGCAATGTCTTCTTTGCTAATGCCTAATAAGGCCGCAAGGGTTTCGCGGTCAAATTTATTAGCAAGTGCATTGCGCACGGTATCGTCTTTTTTCATTTCCTTAAGCCTGCGCATTTCGTTGGGCTTTTTACCAAATATGTTATTTAGTAAATCGGCAGGGTTAAAAATAGAGCTCACTATTTTTTTATAGGCCGTAGGCGAATTATCGCCACCCTCATACCCCTGCGGTAATCCCGCAATGGCATAACGGTAATTTTGCCTTACAGGTGCAAGTTTAGAGTCTACCTGTAAAAAGCCGGTAAGGTTGTATTTATTAATAACTACCTCTTCGAGCGTGTAAGCCCTTTCGGTTAGCGGAATTTTAGTATTGGTGGCGCTCTTAACCCAGTCGTTAGTTACACGAACCTTGATGGATTGATAACCCAGGTACGATACGTGCAAAGTATCGTTTGCCGATGCCTCCAGGGTAAAGTTACCTTTCTCATCGGTAGTAGTGCCTTTAACGGTATTGATGTTGATGATGCTTACGCTTGGAATGGGGCGTAAAGTAATGTCTGACACGATGGTGCCCGATACGGTTTCCTTTTTCTTAGCTTCTGTTTGAGAATGTGCTGAAAGGGAAAGTAAAGTGAATAAAAAAACTACAAAATATCTCATTGACTGTTTATGTACTGTAAAAGTAATAAACTAACGGGATATTTTGTAGTTAGTATGCAATTATGCTAAAATATTTTTATGCTTAGCTTCTGCGGGGCCTTCTTTCCCTTTCAGAAGAATCGCTTCTTCTTGCAGGGCGGCTGTCTCCACCACCTCTTGGTGCTCGGCTATCGCCTCCAGGACGGCTGTCGCCACCTGTTCTTGGCGGACGGCTTCCACCAAATCCACCACCGCTGCGTTCTCCGCCACGGCCTCCGCCACCAAAGCTTCCGCCACCGCTACGACCGTTATGGTCTCTTCTGCGGTTGCTGCTGCCTTCGTTTTTAGAAACCTCTACATTAACACGGCGACCTTCAAGGTGCAGGCTGTTTAATGTATCTAATACAATCTGAGTGTGCTCTGCATCGGTATTAAAGAAAGAGAAACCTTCTTTAACATCAACTTTAAACACATCATCGCGGCCAAGGCCTAATGTATCGCGTAAGAAATCTTTAAGGCTCATCCAGTCAAAATTATCTCTCGACCCAATGTTTACAAAGTATCTAACAGCTCCGCCATCATCGCCACCTTCTCTTGAGGTGCTTTCGCGCCTGTCTGATCCGGCAGATTGAGATGAAAGGTCTCTGTTTTTCTTGTAGTAGCTAATAAACCTGTTAAACTCTACCGATACCATTTTCTTGATAAGTTCCTCTTTAGTAAGGTCTTTCATAACCTCATAAATTGCAGGAAGGTAAGAGTCTATTTCGTGGTCTACCTCTACATCATTAATTTTATTTGCAAGGTGCAATAGCTGTATTTCGCAAATTTCGATACCTGAAGGGATAGTTTTTTCTTCAAACTTTTGTTTGATGATCCTCTCAATAGCCGATATTTTGCGTATTTCGCTTTTGGTAATAATTACGATAGATGTACCTAATTTACCTGCACGGCCTGTACGGCCACTACGGTGGTTGTAAGTTTCTATCTCGTCTGGTAGCTGGTAGTTAACAACGTGTGTAATGTTGTCTACGTCTATACCACGTGCAGCAACGTCTGTTGCAACAAGCATCTGGATAGCCCTGCCACGGAACGATTTCATTACAGAGTCACGCTGAGCCTGAGAAAGATCTCCGTGCAATGCAGCTGCGCTGTAACCATCTTCAATAAGTTTTTCGGCAACAGCCTGGGTATCTCTTTTAGTACGGCAAAATACAACCGAGAAAATGTCCGGGTTAGCATCTGCAAGGCGTTTAAGTGCCTCGTAACGGTCTCTTGCGTTAACAAGGTAAAACTCATGCGATACAGTAGATGAACCGGAGTTTTTGTGGCCCACTGTAATTTCAAGTGGTTTCCTCATAAACTCTTTAGCAATACGGGCAACTTCCTGTGGCATAGTAGCCGAGAATAACCACGTACTTTTATCATCAGGAGATGTAGAAAGGATGTTTACGATATCATCATAAAAGCCCATGTTTAGCATCTCATCTGCCTCATCCAAAATACAAAAATCTATTTTAGAAATGTTAACAAGACCACGATTAATCATGTCCTGCATACGGCCCGGGGTAGCAACAATAATTTGCGCTCCGCGTTTAATATCCCTTGCCTGCTCTGTAATGCTGGCGCCGCCATAAACCGCAACTGTATTAATGCCTTTAATATACTTAGAGTAAAGTTTTATCTCGTTAGTAATTTGTAAGCAAAGTTCGCGTGTTGGTGATAGTATAAGAGCCTGTGTGTTTTTGTTATCCGGGTCAATCTTCTGGATAAGCGGAAAACCAAATGCAGCGGTTTTCCCTGTACCAGTTTGTGCAAGGGCCACAATATCTGTATCTTTTTCCAATAATAGGGGAATCGCTTTTTCCTGTACTTCTGACGGATTTTCAAATCCTAGATCGTTTATCGCCTTCAGAAGCGATTCATTCAATCCTAATTGTTCAAATTTATTCATATATGATTTTAAAATAGCTGCAAAGGTACTGTTTATTAGCGATATATACTAATAGGTACGCTACAATTATTTTAAATAGGTAGCTTGAAAATCAGATTGTTACCTTTTTAAGAAATCTATAAGCTGTTTTACGGCTCTGCCGCGATGGCTAAGTTGTGCTTTTTGGTCGATAGAAATCTGCGCAAAAGTAGCGTTTAATCCTACAGGCATAAACACCGGGTCGTAGCCAAAACCCATGTTTCCGGCTCTTTCTAAAGTAATATTACCATCTACAATTCCTGTAAAATGGTGTTGCTGGCCATCAATATTCAGGGCAATCACGGTTTTAAAGCGTGCAGCGCGGTTTTGATTCCCGTTTAGTTCGGCTAAAAGCTTGTCCATGTTGGCTTCTGCGCTTTTTTCTTCGCCTGCATAGCGTGCCGAATATACCCCCGGCGCGCCATTAAGGGCATCAACCTCTAATCCTGTATCATCGGCAAAGCAATTGTAGCCGTAGTTTTTGGTAACGTAGTCGGCTTTAAGTAGGGCATTGCCCTCTATAGTATCGGCCGTTTCCGGAATTTCTTCGTGGCAGCCAATGTCTTCAAGACTTAATAGTTCTACACTATCGCCAAGCTGGTGCTTAATTTCGAGTATTTTATTTTTATTGTTAGATGCAAAAACAAGTTTCATATTCTGTATTTATCGCGGTTTTTTTTGCTGGTTATAGCATCGGTAAGGTTGGCAATTAAAAACCAACGCACATTTTTGCCTTTTCTAACCTGTGCCGCTGTAGATACAACAGCAATAAACTCTATTATGTTTAAAAAGATTATAAAAGCTATGTACGACCAGTAATATAATGATGCCGAATAAAAGAATTCTGATGCCAATGCACTGCTGGTAGTATAGTGGTGTGGCCCATCCTGTTCAAAAATATGCAGGCGGTTGCCAAGTATTATTTTTAAGGTCCACGCAAAGGCAAAGCTGTTAAAGGGTATCATTAATGCCTGAGACAGTATGGACTGGATGGAGTGCCAGCGCACAAAGTAACTGGCTTTGCGCTGGGCAAGGTAAAAAAATACTGCTGCTATAACATTAATAATAGGTAGGGGCAGGCCGGCAATTATGGTAACTACCGTCATTAAATAGGCGTTAGAGGCTTGCTCTAACTCTTGTGGATAAACAATTTCGGCTGTTTTGGTATCGGTCATCATAATCCTTTAGTAATATTCCAGGCCCAGTTTGCTAAAATTAAGGTTATAAGAAGTATTGCGACCCATTTTATGGTTACAATTGCTTCAAATTTTTTATAGCTTTTGTATAGTGTGTCCTTTTTTAAGGCTACATCATACAATAACCAAAACGGACTAACAACCATTATGCCGGCTACAATAAGCCCAAGAGGGTTAAGTAAAATGGCATCTGTAATAGTACCGTGTGTAAGCAGTAATACAGATCGTGTTACGCCGCAAGAAGGGCAGGCTATACCGGTTGCGTTTTTAAACAGGCAGGGAGTAAAGTTTTGATGCTGTGCATTTGTAAAAAATGCCCACAGTAAATAACTGTAACCCCCAAGCAATGCTAAAAACCAAAGCAGGTATAGCCTGTTTCTTGTCATATTATTATAGGAATGCCTGTAGCCTTTCCATGTTTTTTTGGCGTGTAAGGTCCATTACCAAAAACCAGTCTACAATGGTCCAGATGCCAAGGCCGCCGCACGTTAATAGTTTGGCTACCCCAAGGCCTGTATCGCCCAGCATAAAACGGTCTATACCTAAACCACCCGCAACTATAGATATTATAAGTAGTGTTGTTGGGTCTTTAAGCTCGGCGCTCTGAATCATAAACCATTTAGATTCGTCCATCAATAAAAGCCTTTCGCGAATATAATTTAAATGTTGTGCCTGAAAGTACTTAGCATTTGTCATTAAGTACATGTCTACCTTTTGTGAATCCATTGGTGTTTTTAAGATTAGGTTATTAATTGGTTCGGTTAAATTATGGCTTGTGCAGCATTGTGGGCTGCTTTATTGGTTTTAAATGCGTTGTTACACTATTGTAAACTAAATGTAAAAAGCATAATGCCAAATATATATTTTTTATTTTAACAAATTAGTAGTTGTCTGCCATGATTTGTTACACTGATATTCAAAAAATATTATGATGTGAGCAATTTAATATTTACTTTTGGTGCGTTTTTAAAAAACGACACTAAACTTTGAATTATGGTTAAAGATCTGTTCGAAAGAATTCAAAAAAATAAAGGCCCGTTAGGTAAATGGGCATCACAGGCAGAAGGCTATTTTGTATTTCCTAAACTGGAGGGGCCACTGTCTAACCGCATGATGTTTCGTGGTAAAGAAGTACTAAACTGGAGTATTAACGATTATCTTGGCCTGGCTAACCACCCCGAGGTTTTAAAAGTTGATGCAGAGGCTGCTGCCGAATATGGTGCGGCTTATCCGATGGGTGCCAGGATGATGAGCGGCCACACTACATGGCACGAGCAACTGGAGCAGGAGCTTGCTGCTTTTGTACAAAAAGAATCGGCTTACCTTTTAAATTTTGGTTACCAGGGTATGGTTAGTACCATAGATGCGCTTGTATCTAAAAACGATGTTATTGTTTATGATGTAGATTCTCATGCCTGTATTATAGATGGTGTTCGCCTACACATGGGCAAACGCTTTACATACAAGCATAACGATATAGAGAGCCTTGAAAAAAACCTTGAACGCGCCACTAACATGGCCGAAACTACCGGCGGTGGTATACTTGTTATTACCGAGGGTGTTTTTGGTATGAGGGGCCAGCAGGGCAGGCTGCAGGAAATAGTAGCACTTAAAGAAAAATACAACTTTAGGCTATTGGTAGATGATGCGCACGGCTTTGGTACTTTGGGTAAAACCGGTGCAGGAGCGGGTGAAGAGCAGGGCTGCCAGGCGGGTATAGATGTGTACTTTAGTACGTTTGCAAAATCTATGGCCGGTATTGGTGCTTTTATTGCTGCCGATAAAGACACTATTGACTTTTTAAAGTATAACCTTCGTTCGCAAATGTTTGCTAAAGCATTGCCTATGATTTTTGTAAAAGGTGCCCTTAAACGCCTTGATATGCTTCGCACAATGCCAGAGCTTAAAGCTAAGCTGTGGGAGAATGTAGATGCGCTGCAAAACGGACTTAAAGCTAAAGGGTTTAATATTGGTGATACTAACACGTGTGTTACACCGGTTTACCTTGAAGGTAGTGTTCCGGAAGCTATGGTAATGGTAAACGATCTTAGGGAAAACTACGGTATTTTCTTGTCGATAGTAATTTACCCGGTTATACCTAAAGGCATTATCTTATTAAGGATGATACCAACCGCTACGCATACTATTAACGATATTAACGAAACGCTTACTGCATACGAAGATATTCGCGAGCGTTTAGAGAACGGTACCTATAAAAGGATTGCTGCCGAAACTAAAGTAGACCTTGATGCAGAGTAGGCTTAATTGCCAATCTTCAAAATATTAAAAAGCCCCATCAGGGGCTTTTTTTATGTCTCAAAATGATTTGATTATTGCATACTTATATTAAATAAGAAAGCCCCTAACGGGGCTTTGCTTAATTTATGTCTTTACGGTAGGTACACCTGCGTTTGTTGATTATAGGGCCAAAGTGTTTCCATAAGTTGTGTATGGCATGGTTCTCTTCAAGCTCCGGGGTACGTATACAGGTTTCGATCTTATTTTTGGTAAACGTGTTGTAGTACTCTTCAAAAATTATGGCTGTAACACCTTTGTTCTGGTACTCCTCATTAACACCAATAAGGTAAAAAACTACATCTTTACTGTGCTTTTTTGCTTTAAGAAGATGTAAAAACCCGAATGGAAAAAGCTTTCCGTTGGCCTTTTTAAGTGCTTCTGCAAAAGATGGCATCACAATACTAAAGGCTACCAGCTTTTCATCTTTATCTATCACAAAATTAATGTACTCCGGGTTTATCATCCCAATGTACTTTTGCTTAAAATATTCTTTCTGCACGTCAGATACCGCCACAAAAGACGACAGTTTGGCATACGTAGCATTAAACAAATCGAACATTTTATCTACATGGGGCATAACATCTTTGGTAGATGTAAAAGTTAAGGCTTTAAGTCCGTAACGGCGTTTAACCAGTTCGGCTGCCTTTTCAAACATTACCGGCTTTACATTACTGAATGGGAATACACTTTCCTGGTATTCTTTTTCTTTAACGTAGCCCAATTGCTCAAAATGGTCTTTATAGTACGCATGATTGTACCAGGTAATGGCGGTACCCATCTGGTCGAAACCTTCTGTAAGTACGCCAACCTTATCCAGGTTGCTAAAGCCTATAGGGCCTTCGGCATACTCTAAATTGTGTTCGCGACCGTATTCGTATACTTTATTTAAAAGGGCTTTGGTTACCTCTATATCGTCTATAACATCAAACCAGCCAAAGCGCACCTTTTTTTTATGCTGCTCGTTAACTTCCTGCCAGTTTATAATGGCAGCAGTTTTGCCTACAATTTTATTATCGCGATAGGCAAGATAAAATTTAGCCTCGGCATCGTTAAAAGCGGGGTTCTTCTCTTTATCAAAGTTTTCCATTTCGTCGCTTATAAGCGGCGGTATCCAGTAGGGGTTGTCTTTATAAAGTTCGAACGAAAATTTAATAAATTCTTTTATTTCGCCTTTTGTCTTGGCTTCTTTAATAGTTATCATGGTGCAGGTGT
Organism: Flavobacterium subsaxonicum WB 4.1-42 = DSM 21790; assembly: GCF_000422725.1. GTDB lineage: Bacteria > Bacteroidota > Bacteroidia > Flavobacteriales > Flavobacteriaceae > Flavobacterium > Flavobacterium subsaxonicum. The sequence continues at coordinate 1,156,430 of NZ_KE383909.1, read as the reverse complement.
CTCAACAGGTTCAGAAGTTGGTTCTTCTATTTTTTTACGCCTTTCTTCGCGTTCTTTTTTCTTTTTATTCCTTTCCTCGTTTTTCTTTTTCTGTTCGGCATTATACTCGTCTTCACGGTCGCCTTTTCCAGGCAATAAAATGTCGTTATAATTGGCATCAAATCTCCACGAAAAACCTACGCCACCATAAAGTATAGACGGTGTATCTTTAAAGTTAGAGCTTATCGAGGCATCTATCTGCATTGTATCGGTAAGCAGGTGGGCGGCGCCAAGCCTAAAAATACCATCGGCATAATAATCGCTGGAATATCCCTGAAACTCTACAAAGCCCGACCATTTGGCATTAAAGCCCCTTGTAAGTGTAGTAATCCAGCCAAGGCTTGGATAGTCTGTAAGAAATTTATCGGCAATAATGTTGTTAACCCAAACCCATTTACCAAAATGGTTATGGGCAATTACCATAAGCTTTGGGCTCATTTTATCGGTAGGAAAAGTGTATGGATTGTTTTTGCCAATAAGATTCATACCACCATAAACAGCAATGGCAGGTATAAGGCTTCTCCATTTAAACTTATGGTTGGCTTTCCAGCTGTACAGGTTAATTTCTGGCGTATAGTTCTTGTCTGGGTCGTAAACCAGGTATTTGGCACCAATGGTCATTTGTCTAAAATCGTTACGTCCATAGCTGTATATGGCATCTTTATACTGGTCGAACTGGTACTGAAAGTTTGCTACAATTTCCAGTTCTTCAAAAAACACTCCGTATCTAAGGGCAAGGTCAAGGCCAACACCTTTAGCTTCGTAATTTAGTACGTCATGATCTTCCATTATGCCATAAATTCCGGTTTCCATCTGAAAAATGGTCTCACCAACAGAAAAAGCTGACATAGACTGCCCCGGCCTGTTGGTGTTAATCTGGTCTGTATATTGTGCCTGTGTTGTTCCCGTGCCTAAAAGCAGGATAAGCCCAAAAAAAATTTTATATCGGGTCATGTTTGGCTCGTTTATTGGTTGTTGTTTAGTTAATGCTCATCAAAAATAGATAATTTATTATTATTTTGTGAGCCTTGATTTAATTTTAAAACGCAGATTGTTTATTTTTGACAAAATTTTATGATAATGGAAACAGCATCATTTTCGGGCTTATTAAGGAGTTTGGTTATTATAGTACTGGTTTACTATGCTTTAAGGTATATTATGCGATTATTAGCGCCGGTTATTGTACAGCAGGTGGTAAAAAAGGCTGAGCAGAGTATTTACCAGCGCCAGCAAAATACCCAAGACCAGTACCAGCAGCAATCTGCAGCACAGGATAAAGCGCAGGAACGCCCTGCAGAAAAGAAAAAAGTAGGAGAATATATAGACTTTGAAGAAATAGAATAAAAACAAAGCCCTTTCTTTTTACAGAAAGGGCTTTGTTATTTACGTTCGGGTCTAATTAAAGGCTTAGTATAAAACTATCTTTATTAAGGCCGTCTACTATATACTGCCAGTTAATGTGCACTACATCGCTTAGCACTTTTTTAAGCATATTAAAATCGTTTGGCTTTTTAATATAAACATTGGCGCCTGCCACAAAGGTATCTTCTATATCCTGTTCAGACGAAGAAGTAGAATATATGGCTACAGATATCCTTTTAAGCCTGTCGCTGCTGCGAATTTCCTTTAAACATTCCATGCCCGATTTGCGGGGCATATTTAAATCCAGGAAAACAATATCCGGTAACGAATTTTGAGGGTCGCTAAGGTATTCCATTAGCTGCTCTCCATCATTAAAGGTAGAGATATCGTATTTTATTTTAACTTCTTCAAATGCCTCCTTAAAAAACAATCGATCATCTTCATCGTCATCGGCAAGCATTATGTGTAGTGGTGTTGGACGCATTTATTTTTGTTTCTTATTCTATTTGGTTTCTATATAACGTTTTTGCCTCATTATTTTTTGGAACGCCGTTGGGGTTACGCCCGTAATGTTCTTAAACTGCTGAGACAGGTAAGCAACGCTGCTGTAATTCATCATAAACGATATCTCTGTTAACGACATGTTTTCTGTAAGCAGTAACTGTTTTACCCTTTCAATCTTATGCAAAATAATAAAATTTTCGATAGATATAAAAGTAACTTCAGAAAAAACCTGCGACAGTGTACGATAACTCTCGTCTAATTTCTCTGAAAGGTACGATGATATTTTTAAAGATTGCATGCCCTTATCGGCATACAACATTTCTATTATGGCATTTTTTATTTTTTGTACCAGTATACTTTTCTGGTTGTCTACTATTTCTATGCCAAACTGCTTAAGCGATTGTATAAAGCTGTTGTAGGTTTCCATTGGTATGTTTTCTTTAAACTTAACATACCCGGGCTCTGTAACCCTGCAATTTATGCCAAACTTGTCCAGCTGTTGCTGCAACAAGACTTTACACATCATATCAATGTTATACTTTATGTATAGCTCCATCGCTTTGGGTTAAATTATAAGGAGTAAAAATACAAAAATTACGCGTTAATTTTTAACACTTTTATTAAATGTAAAATTTTATAACATTATAAAAGTTTATTTGTGTTAATTTATTGTTATGTAAAACGTTAACGCCAATATATTGAATGTTTTAAACTATAAAACTTTATTAAACCTTGTAAGGATGCCGTAAATAATTCTTACATTTATTACTTACACAAGCACAATACCTATGCCATTTTATCAAAACCCGCCCGATGGGGGCATGCCTTATGCCGAAACCAACATGCAGCATGCCTTTCCCGAACCTTTTAATACCATTACCTCCTGCTTTTTTTTGGTAATAGCCATTTATTGGACGTTTAAACTTTGGGGTAAGGTCAGGGAACATGCGTTCTTATCGGTAGCTCTTGCACTGCTATATATCGGAGGCATAGGCGGTACCATTTACCACGGGTTGCGGCAATGGCGTATTTTTATTATGATGGACTGGCTGCCCATAATGCTGCTTTGCGTAGCTGCAGGCGTGTACTTTTTAGGAAAACTTACAAGATGGTATTATGCCATGGCCTTTGTATTGCTCTATGCCGGCTTTCAGGTATTTGCCAGGCGGCAGATGATGCAGGGCAACATACAACTTTATATTAATATAAATTATGCCGTGCTGGCCGGCATGGTGCTGCTGCCGGTACTGGGCTATCTTATAAGTACAAAATTTAAGAATGGGCATTGGGTAGGCCTTGCGCTGCTTGCTTTTATTTTTGCCCTTACGTTTAGGGTGGCCGATAAATGGGGCTGGATAGCAGAAGGTACTCACTTTTTATGGCACACCTTTGGTGCTGTTGCCGCCTCTTGTATGTTTCAGTACATTTATTTGCTCAATAAAAAAGACCCTGATATAATTACAAGCCATGAAAAAGTATAACAAGAAAGATTTTCCGGTATCTGAGATTAGGAGGTTCCTGGAGCCCGGGCCCATTGTGTTGGTTAGTTCTAAATATAAAGAAGAGACTAATATTATGACGATGGGCTGGCACACAGTGCTGGAGTTTACGCCTTCTTTAATTGGGTGCATGATAACGTCGGCCAATCATAGTTTTAACCTGATTAAAAAGAGCAAAGAATGTGTTATTAATATACCCGAACTACATCTTGCCGAAACCGTAGTGGGCATTGGCAATTGCAGCGGGCGCGATGTGGATAAGTTTGACAAGTTTGGCCTTACGGCAGAAGATGCCACTATGGTTAAAGCACCACTGATTGCCGAATGCTATGCCCATTTTGAATGTAAAATTCATGATGCTAAAATGCTTAATAAATACAACTTTTTTATTTTTGAAGTAGTAAAGGCACATGCTGCCGTTTCGCCAAAATATCCTGAAACCATACACTACCGGGGCGAAGGGCATTTTATGGTATCGGGCAAAGCGGTTAGCTATCGCAATAAATTTTTGCCACAAAACTTATAACAATAAAGCCTGTCTACGATGTGTAAACAGGCTTTAGTAATTTGTTTAGATTGTTTTTACTGCTGTGGCATAGCGGCCATATCCATATAAAAAACTTCCCAAAGGTGTCCGTCCAGATCTTCGAAATTGCGGCCGTACATAAAACCATGGTCCTGCAACTCCTTATACTCTCTGCCGCCTGCTTCAAGGGCTTTTTCTATAAGCTCGTCTACTTCGGCATGGCTGCCTACAGATAATGCTATAATAGCGGCTGCATTTGCTTTAGTGTCGGCAATTTCTTTATCTATAAAGGTTTTAAAGTATTTTTCTACCAATAGCATTGCATAAATGGTATCGTTAATAACCATGCAGGTAGCATTTTCATCGGTAAATTGCGGGTTAAAGGTAAAGCCTATCTTAGTAAAAAAATCAACCGACCTGCTTAACTCCTTCACCGGCAGGTTTACAAAAATCTGATTAACAGTTGCCATAGTATATTGTTTATGTTGTTATACAAATATAGCCATACCATTAATGCGACTAAATGTGTATATACGACAATTGGCAGGGGTGTTTAAGCCATAGTTACAACACAATGTTTTTAAAAAGCCTGTTTGCCGTGTCCTCAAGGTTATCGCTAAAGCCCGGGTGCGGCCTCGATGTTTGTATTACAGAGCTGCGTATTGCCGTAAGCCACCTAAATCGCTCGGCGGCTTCAAACAGGGCTATGGGGCCGCCATTTTTAGCGCCTCGGGCTATACGCTCAAACGATTCTAAGTTTAGGGCAAGCTGTTGTGTATCAAAATCGGGGCAAAGGGCTAAAAGCTTGGTTTCGTTTACAGTATAAAGCACCTTTATAAACCGCTGGCGTTTACAAAAAAGTATCACACCCGCGTTTATAAACTCTTCACGCTCAACCCTTGGCACCACGCGAATTATCGCATATTCATATAAGTGCTTGTCTTGCATCCTGGGCTTGTTTTATAAAGATTGCTGAATTTTGTAAACGTATTAAAAAGAACTGCACATAAATTTCTTTAATGGCCTGCGGAGAGTCCGGCGATTCATCAAAGCCCTCAAACACCAGCCATTCGTTGGGCAGTAAGCTCACTATTTCCCTTATTTTTTCTTCGGTTAAAATGGCTTTGTATTCTGCATCAACTTCCTCTAACAAAGTAGCCTGTGGTAGTAGCACGTGGTCTTTTATAAGCGTAAAGGGCACTTTGGCATGCCCTTCAGGATCTGAAAACGCATGATGAAAATACAACGCTGCACCGTGGTCTATAAGCCATAATTCTTTATGCCACAATAGCATATTGGTGTTACGGAAAGTACGGTCTACATTGGTTATAAAAGCATCCAGCCATACAATTTGCGATGCCAGTTTAGCATCTACCGTAGTAACAACAGGGTCAAAGTTTATAGCTTCCGACAAAAAGTGAAGTGCAAGGTTTAGCCCCTGGCTGTTTTGCAGCAGGTCCTGAATTTCTTCATCGGCTTCGGTACGGCCAAAGGCTTCGTCCAGGTTGGCAAATACCAGCTCGGGCACGGGCAGGCCCAGTGCCCGGGCAATTTCGCCCCCTAAAAGCTCGGCAATAAGGGCTTTAGTACCGTGGCCGGCACCCTTAAATTTAAGCACGTAATTAAAATTATCATCGGCCTCGGCAAGGGCGGGTAACGATCCGCCTTCCCGCAAAGGGGTAATATAACGGGTTACATTTACTGTCCTTAAATAGGGTTTACTCATATTTTACAGGCTTTTCCAGCAGTTTTTAAAATGTAAAAATAGTAAAAAAATACCTATAAATTTTAACTCGGCCGTGGTTGGGGTCGATTATAACAGATTTTTATGATGTGGCAAATATGTAGTGTAACAAACTACTTATCATCATTAAATTCGTCGTTCTCTACCTGTAAAATGTGTAATATCCTGTGTATTATAGGCGCAAAGAACACCGCTGTTATACTTAAAAACGCCACCCCACTATAGAGCGCATAAAAAGAAGAAAAGAGCTTAGAGGCATTGTTAGTCATATCGGCTACCGGGCCCATACCTGTTAATATCATGCTGGCCATGTAAAAGCTGTCTATAAGGTTTAAGTTATCGTAATAACAGTAGCCCCAGGTGCCAATGCCTACAGAAAACGCTATTAGCACAAAGGCAAACAGGCTGTAACGCAAAAGCCTCATAAAAAATGTTGGTAAGCTGGCAACCCTTTGTTTGCGGTGTTCCATAGAGGATAATATCTTTTTACGAAGGTAGCGAATTTTAACCCGGGGAGTGATTGGAAAAATACAACTGTATACTAAAAAATAATTCCCTAAGCTACAGATGGGGGATAGCTAAAGGGAATTATAAGGGTTCGAGCTGCTAACATACATTAAAAATTATAATGATAGTTGTAAAGCGTTATGTTTAGTATAAAAATCGATTAAGTGTATAAATTTACCTATAAAATACACGATGTGAAATTTACAATAATTTTAAAAGTTAATTGTTTGATAATTAGTTATTAAGCGCATTTTTAAGTTGTAAATTGAATTAGAAATTTGTGTGAAAAATGGAACATTATTTTGTAGTTCTGGAACTGCCAGGCGGTAAAGAACTAAAATTTAAGGAGGGTAGATGCAGCCCTAAAAACTTTTGGAAAGTTGCATCAGAAACTATTGCCCAGGGAAAAGCAGTAATAATCAGTAAGCGAAAAGACACAGGCGTATCCGAAGAATTACGAAGCCATCTTAGCAAAATTAAAAAATTTACGACCTATGTACTTGTACACATGCAGTTTACTGCATTAGAAAGTGTTACCGAATGCGATATATTTAATAAGATCGCTCAATGGATTGTAATACAAAACCGAGACGTTGTTATTGATACCGGCCATAATTTTCAGCTGGTAACTATAGACGTAGCATAATTTTAAATTATGAATTTCAAATTATGAATTACGAAGTAACTGACTAAATCGCAGTATACATTTAAAATTCATAATTTGAAATTTGTAATTAACTAAACCATTACACTTTTAAATATTTCTTTTATAACACTAATCTCATCGGCATACATGGTTTTTTTGCGACTGGCAAAATGCAGTATGTTAGTTAGCTTAGGGCTGCCTTCCCAAAGCAGTTTAATAAGGCCGACATCAATTTCGCGCTGGCATAAAAAATCAGGTATCACGGCCAGGCCAATACCGCTGCCCAGGCAACGCACAATAGAGTTAAGATTGGGCACAATATAGTTGGGCCTAAAATCAGGATACTTACCAAAGTTAAGCTGCCAGAAACGGCGCAGATGCTCCATATCGCCTGTGGTGCCGTACCATTTTTGCTGTTTAAGCCAATATTCTAAAGTCTCAGGGTCGTTTTGAGCCAGTATGCTGTTAAATGTAGCATCATCGGTAGTATTGCCGCCAACAATAACAATGGTCTCTTTGCTAAATGCCTCATATTCTACCGTGGGGGCAGGCACCATTTGCGGGGTAATTATAAGGTCTAAAATGCCCTTCTCTAAATTCTCAACCATTTGTGTATACTCCCCAAACTGAATAATTACATTAAACGGCAGCGTGGCAATGTAGGGTTCTAAGGTAATCTGGAAGGTTTCAAAACACATGCCCACGCTAATGGTAGGCGTGCTTTTTTCTGTACTGCGCTGAAAATTTTTTTCGGCCTCCTCCAGCTTTATCATGGCATCTATAACAAAGTTGTATAGCACCTTGCCACGCTCTGTAGGTACCATGCGGCGGCCTTTGCGGTCGAACAATTTATAACCGGTATAACTCTCTAAAGAGCTAAGGTGCAGGCTTACGCCCGGTTGCGATATAAACAGCTCCTGGGCAGCACCGGTAAGCGTACCCGTTTTATAAACGGCCTTAAATGTGCGGTACCATTCTAAGTTTACCATGGTGCTAAGTATTATAATTATGATACAAAGGTATAACTTATGTTATTTTTATAATAGTTTAATGGGTGGTAAATTTGCAGTATCAAATTAAACATCGATACAATGACTAAGATATTTATAATAAATGGCGGACAGGAGTTTGGCCATTCCGGCGGAAAGTTTAACGATACCGTTGCTGCCGAAACCTTTGCTTTTTTTACAAACCATACCACAGAGTTTGAAGTTCGGATTACCAATGTATCTGCCGGCTACGATGCTGCACAGGAAGTTGCTAACTACGTTTGGGCCGATGTTGTTATTTACCATACCCCAATATGGTGGTTTCAGTTGCCGCACGATTTTAAAAAGTACATAGATGTAGTGTTTACCGAAGGCCATGCCAAGGGTATTTATAACTCTGACGGACGCTCGCGTTCTAACCCTGCTATTAATTATGGTACCGGCGGTACAATGCACGGCCGTAAATACATGGTTACCACATCGTGGAATGCCCCTAAAGAAGCTTTTACACTACCTGGCGAATTTTTTAACGAACATAGTGTAGACCAAGGGCCGCTGTTTGGCTTTCACCGAATGAATGCCTTTACAGGGATGGAACCGCTACCGGGCATGCACTTTCATGATATTGAAAAAAATGCCGATATACCCCGCGATATGGCTTTGTACAGAGAGCATTTGGAGAATGTTTTTATAAGGGAATTAGTTTAAGGAATTACGAATTACGAATTACGAATTACGAATTACGAATTACGAATTACGAATTACGAATTACGAATTACGAATTAAACTGGTTAAACAACCCCTGCACATTTAAAATTTAAAATTCATAATTTAAAATAAAGTAAAAAGATGAATGTCAATCTAACTGCTATAATAAAGAGCCATCCAGGTAAGGAGGATGCGCTTAAGCAAATACTATTCGAACTTGTTAAGGGTTCGCGTACCGAAGAAGCCTGCCTGCAATACGACCTGCACCAGGTGGCAGACGAACCTAACATTTTTATATTTCATGAAATATGGCGCAGTGCTGCCGAACTGGAGGCACATGGCCAGACACCGCATATAGTAAAGTTTATAAAAGATTCGGAAACTATATTACTGGAGCCCGTAAAAGTTTACATCACAAATAAAATAGCATAATAGCAGCAATGTGTGTACCGCTATAAACATAGATCCCCGTAACTGTAATGGCTACGGGGATTTTTGTATTTAATAAATTCTGCTTTTTTACTGCACACTCTTAAAGAAAGCAGGTGCATTGCCATAAATAGGCGTTTTGCCATCCCACTTTTCTATAAACTGCTGCTGTATAAGCAAAGGGTTAAGCGACATTTTACGCAGTTCGTTAGCTTTGGCCTCGGCTTCTGCCTGAACAATAAGCTTTCGGGCCTGGGCCTGTGCAACCTTAAGTTCGTTCTCTACCATCATGGCCTGTTGTACGGCTGCATTTTTAGCGTTAATAGCCTTGGTAATAGTTTCGGGGTACTGTATGCCGCTGGTCATTTGCTCTAAAACAAAGCCCTCTTTGCTAAGCAGCGCACCCATGTTAGACTGTATGGCAAACTCAAACTTTTCGCGGTTGCTAATAATACTGTCGGTGCTGTATTTATTAAACTCAATCCTAAAGGCATCCCTAATGTAATTAAACAGCGTAGTCTCTGTAATTTCCTGAATATCTTTACGGTACTTTTTAAATATGATAGGACTTTGGCCGTCGCGAACTTTAAAAGATAGGGTAGGGTCTACCGTAAAAACCGATCCGTCCTTTGCATTCACTGTAAAGTGAGGATAGTTTATAGTTTGAACGTAGGTAGGAAATTCATATACATTCTCTGTAAACGGGTTGTACCATACACGGCCCGTAACCAGGCTAACATCCTGTACACCTTTATCACTTCCATACATTTTAACCAGGATGCCTTCGTAACCGGCATCAATACGCTCGTTGCACGAGTTAAACATAATCAGTAAAAAGATAGCCGCAACAAACGCACTTGCGCCATAGATAATTTTAGATCTCATTTATACAATTTTATTAAAGGCAAAGATGCACAGTTTAAATATAATAAACAAAGCAAAGCCCATTAAAACCGCCCCTGCAATTACCATAATATCCGACGCCGCAGTAAGTAAATGGAACGCCTGCGTAAACAACCAGAACAGTGCCACCAGTAAGAGTGGTAATGCAACTATGTAATAAATTTTTAGCTTCTTCATTGGTTTTGATGTATCAAAATTTTCTTAGTGGTAAGGTAGTAAAAATCTTATTACGTGCCTACAAGAAGTATATTATTATCCTATAATGTAATGGTAAGATTATAGGTTAAGGTTGCCTACAACAAATACTATATACTACCACAACACAAGTTACTATAACGTTAGAGTTGGTGTAAAATATGCATCAACTTACCTATACATGACTACACACCCACTGTTTTTAGTGCTTGTTTTTAATACATTCGTATCAATAAAACTAAAAAATAATTAAATCGATAATTATTTAAGCTTAATATAAGAATTTAAAAACAATCAGTTTTCTGACTTATACACGTAACCAAACCAAATTAACTATGAAAAAAATTTACTTATGTGCATTGCTCGCCTCTTCATTATGGCAGGTGCATGCAACTACAAATCGAGGTTTACTAACTACAATACAACCGCCAGATTGCAATTTGCTAACCCCGGCATCGGCTACAGCCACATCGGGAAACGCCGCCCTGGCCATAGATGCCATACAGGGTACACGTTGGGAAAGCGAATTTAACGATGCCCAAAGCCTTACGGTAGATTTAGGCCTTGTTACCACGGTTAATACCGTTACCATAGATTGGGAAACCGCCAATGCCAAAGACTACATATTAAAAGGATCTACAGACGGGCTTGTGTGGGTAGACATACAAACGCTGACCGATATGCCTGCGGGCGAACGTACCGATGCTATTGAAGATATTGGTGCCCAGTACCGTTACCTTAAAATGGAGGGCGTTAGCAGGAATACCGCTTACGGCTATTCTATTTACGAGTTCCATGTATGCGATAATGCCATAACACCCCCGGTTATTTGCAATGCTGTTTTGCCGGTGTCGGCGGTGGCATCAACGGGTAATGCTACCCTGGCTATAGATGGCAATGGGGGTACGCGCTGGGAGAGCGAACCGTCAGATTTTCAAAGCCTTACTGTAGATTATGGCATGCCGGTAGATGTAATATCAGTAAGCATCGACTGGGAAACTGCCAATGCTAAAGACTATACCTTAAAAGGATCGTTAGACGGTACAGTTTGGGTGGATATTGAAACGCTGACTGATATGCCTACAGGGCCGCGTACCGATGTTATCGATGAAATTGATGCACAGTACCGCTACCTGAAAATGGACGGCATTTTGAGGAACACACCCTACGGTTATTCTATTTATGAATTTGAAGTCTGCGGCCCCGAGATTGTTGTTCCACCGTTTGAATGCAATGCTGTTGCGGCGGTATCGGCTACAGCTACATCGGGTAATGCCGCACTTGCAATAGATGGCAACGAAGGCAGCCGTTGGGAGAGTGAATCTACCGATGCGCAAAGCCTTACGGTAGACCTTGGCGAACTGGCCGATGTTAACGCAGTTACTATTATGTGGGAGACCGCCAATGCTAAAGATTACATTTTAAAAGGATCTGTAGATGGTACGGTCTGGGTGGACATTGAAACACTGACCGATATGGCCACAGGCGAACGCACCGATATTATTGACGAAATTGATGCGCAATACCGCTATATAAAAATGGAAGGTGTTTTAAGGAATACCCAGTACGGATATTCTATTTACGAGCTTGCAGTTTGTGGCGAGATTATAGATGTTGAGCCCCCTTTTGAGTGCGAACCTGTTGCGGCGGCATCGGCAACAGCTACAAGTGGTAATGCTGCACTTGCCATAGATGGCGATGCAGGTAGCCGTTGGGAAAGCGAACCTACCGATGCCCAAAGCCTTACGGTAGACCTTGGCGAGGTGGCTAATATTAATGGTGTAACCATTGCTTGGGAAACGGCAAATGCCAAAGATTACGTGCTAAAAGGGTCTGTTGATGGTACAGTTTGGACAGATATTGAAACGCTGACCGATATGCCTGTGGGCGAACGTACTGATATTATTGATGAAATTGATGCCCAGTACCGTTACATTAAAATGGAGGGTATTACAAGAAATACGCAGTATGGCTATTCTGTTTATGAAATGCAGGTATGTGGTGAGGTAATTCCGGAGCCGGTAGATTGCGATGCGCTTGCAATTGCTGGTGCAACGGCTACAAGTGGCAACGCAGCACTTGCTGTAGATGGTATTGCGGGATCGCGTTGGGAAAGTGAGTTTACCGATGCCCAAAGCCTTACGGTCGACCTTGGCCTTGTTACCGAGGTTAATGTTGTTACCATTACCTGGGAAACCGCAAATGCCAAAGACTACATTTTAAAAGGATCTGTAAATGGTATTGAATGGACAGATATTGAAACGCTGACCAACATGGCTACCGGCGAACGTACCGATGTTATTGATGGTATTAATGCCGAATACCAATATCTTAAAATGGAAGGTGTTTTAAGAAACACACCTTATGGTTATTCTATTTATGAATTTAGTGTTTGTGGCGAAGGCCTTGCGATAATTTACACGGCTATACCGGCCCTTATCGAGGCGGAAGATTATTATGCTATGAGTGGCGTTCAGCAGGAGGCAACTACAGATGCAGGCGGCGGCCAAAGCCTTGGCTGGATAGATCTTGGCGACTGGATGGAGTACAACATTACTGCCGCTACTGCGGGCGAATATGTGGTTAACTATAGGGTTGCCAGCGCCCAAACCACAGGGGTTATAGAGTTACTTATAGATAGTGTTTCTGCAGGCACGCTTGCTGTGCCTAATACGGGCGGATGGCAGGTATGGCAAACTATTTCTAAAAATATAAACCTTACAGAGGGTAATCATACCATTAGAATACAGGCTGCGGCAGTTGCCTTTAACCTTAACTGGGTTGAGTTTGTAACACCCGAAGTTGTTGGCCTGGACAGTTTTAGTAAGTCAGGGGTTATGATGTATCCTAATCCGGCTAATGGTTTTGTAAACCTGGAGCTTTTAAACAATGCTTATGTACAAATTTTTAACCCGTATGGCACTTTGGTGCAGGAGCAGGGGGTAAGTGCCGGTAAAAGCACGCTTAATCTACAGGGTTATGCTACCGGTTTGTACTTGGTTAAGGTTGATAATAAGGTATTTAAATTACTCGTTAAGTAAATTTAGTTTTTTTTGAATTTCTATTTAAGGCACCCTCCGGAAGCATTTCCGGAGGGTTTTTTATTTAAGAAATGCCTTTCAAAAAACGTTAAACTTAAAATTTTAAGAGGCTAAGGGTATGGCTTTTGTTATATTTGGAACCTATGAAAGTACTGCAACACACCTTTTTACTGTTAATAGCCATTGGTTTACTGTCTTGTAAAGATGAGGTTAAACCGGCATCCGCCACTAAAATACCTGTTGAAACTACAACGCCCGAAATGGCCAAACGCGATGATATTATTGCTTTTGCCAAACTGTATATGGGCACGGCATATTGCTATGCATCGTCTAATCCTAAAAAGGGTTTTGACTGCTCCGGCTTTGTGAATTTTGTGTACAACCATTTTGGGATAGAGCTGCCACGCAGCTCGTCAGGGTTTAAAAATTTAGGCAAAGCACTTAAGCCATCTGAATTTAAAGTAGGCGATGTGCTGGTTTTTTATGGCTACCGCGATAAAAATTCTATAGGCCACGTGGGTATAGTTTGCGAGGCCAACGGTATGCAGTCTAAGTTTATACACGCTTCATCGGGTAAAGAAATGGCAGTAACCATAAGCGAATTGGGCAGTGCCCAATATACCGCACGGTTTTACAAATGCATCAGCCCTTTTGAGATTTAGTATTTAGTTTACAGTGAACAGTTTACAGTTTACAGTGAGCAGAGAAGTAAACAGTTGCAGTCGCAGTTGAGTAGCTTCAAATTATGAATACAAAAGCCAAATGCAGCTTACTAATTAGAGTAAGCTGCATTTGGCTTTTATATACTTTGCAACTATGTAACTCAGTTACTTTGCAACTATTGTTATTGTTAGGACTTATAAAGTAAATTCGCTAAGCTGTTATCCCTGTTATAAACATCATCAAAAAAGGCAACGTTACCGTTTTCATCTGCAAAAGCAGTAAAATAGGCAATGTAAACCGGTATTTTGGTTTTTAAGGCATAGTTAGATTCTTTGCCGGCATTCATAGCTTCGTCTACCTTTTTTTCGCTCCAGTTACCATCTTTTTTAGTAATGGCAATGGCAAGGTCGCGGGCTTTTTCTACACGCACACAGCCGTGGCTAAACGCCCTGTCATCGCGGTTAAATAAACCTTTGGCAGGCGTATCGTGCAGGTAAATATTGTTAGAGTTAGGAAACATAAACTTTACTTTACCCAACGAGTTTTCGCCACCCGGTTTTTGCCTAACGGTATTGCCATTCCACTCCATATTATGTTGCGCCAGGTAGTTTTTGTTTTTGGCAATGCCCGGTTTAATTTCTTTTTCAAGGATGCTTTTAGGTATGTTCCAATAGGGGCTAAATACAAGGTAGCTCATCTGTCCGCTAAAAACCACGGTTTTGTTAAGCTCTTTACCTACTACTACGTTAGACGTCATAAACAGTTTACCATCGCGCACATAGCGCAACCTGTACGACGGAATATTAACCACAATATATTCTTTTTGGGTATCGATATCGGGGGTAATCCAACGGCAACGCTCCATGTTTACGGTAATGGTTTTAATACGCTCTGCCACCGGAACATTCAATTCTTTAATAATGGCAGGACCCACTTTGCCGTCAAATTCGCGGTAATGCATTTTCTCGTAGTTGGTAACGGCATCTTTAATCTCGGCATCAAACTGCGTGCTTTTGCTATCCGATTTTAAGTAACCTTCAGCCGCAAGTCGGGCCCTTAGTTGTGCTACGGCGGTACTGCTATCGCCCTCTTTTAGCGATTTTGTACCTTCGGGCAGGGTAATAATGCCCCAGCCGCCTTTTTTCTGGATATCGCGGTATTTTTTCAGTCCCTTTTTTAGGCTGTAGTACTGGCTGTACATTTCAGATTTATCACCATTAATTTTTTTAGGGTCCTGCATTAAGGTATCAAGGTATGCAACATAATCGGTACGCTCACGCGGAAGGAACCAGCCCGTCTGCTTGCTTTCTTTAGGGCCTAATCCGCCTAAAACCTTATCGGCATAATAAAAGTACATGGAACTGATAAGCAATTCTGAATTTACATCCGGCTTTTCGCCACGACCTGAATTTTCAAAAAGCTCGTCTATCTCTGCTTTGTAAGGCACTTTGGTTGTTACACCTTCGGCACCAATCTGGTTAACACGGTTGTACAACACCTCGGCAAATTCTACAAAGCCGCGTTTTTCGTGCCATATATAATGGTTGTGTTTTTGGTACAGTTTACCCACTTCGCCCTGGTAGGCTTTATATTCGGGGTGTTTAGTAAAAAATGCCGCAAATTGAGTAGTGTCTATAGCAATGTTACCATCTTCATGGTCGTGTACTTCGGTACTGTTTGTGGCATCTCCCTTGTCTTTCTTACACGAAATGTTGGAGATTGATAACCCAAAAATTAGCAGGGTTAGTATTGATAATCTTTTCATAGTAATTGTATTTGTTTTTAATAAATATACTAAGAAAATTCATGCCAAATTGTTATGATTTTGGGTTTAACGTACAATTATGAGAATACGGCAGGGTAGTATAAAATTTTGCTAATGTTTAAATAAACCCTCGTTAGGTTTGGTAAATTTGTAGTTAACTAAAACGCGAATTATGGAAAAGTTTAGCCAGTTAATAAGTAGCAACGAACCTGTTTTAATCGATTTTTTTGCAACCTGGTGCGGCCCCTGCCAAACCATGGCTCCCATACTTAAAGATGTAAAAGATGAGTTGGGAGAAAGCATTAAAATTATAAAAGTAGACGTAGATAAAAACCAGGCGCTAATGGCAAGCCCGCAATTTCAGGTTAGGGGAGTACCCACGCTAATGCTTTTCCAGAATGGTAAAATGCTTTGGAAACAGGCGGGGCTAATGACAAAGAATGAGATAGTGAGCAAGATAAAGAGTGCTGTATAGTGTTCAGTATTCAGTCGCAGTATTCAGTAACTACACTCGGAGAAGAAAGGCGGTATTCAGTCGCAGTTTTCAGTAACTACACTCGGAGAAGAAAGGCGGTATTCAGTCGCAGTTTTCAGTAACTACACTTGGAGAAGAAGCAGTATTCAGTCGCAGTTTTCAGTAACTACACTTGGAGAAGAAAAGGCAGTATTTAGTCGCATTTTGCAATAACCACACTTAAAGTAGCAAACTGATAACTGCGACTGAATACTGAACACTTTATAATCTGCTAACTGCGCCTGAACACTGATTACTTTCTTAAACAGGTTCCTGCTGGCTAAGGCAATGGAAACTGCCAAGGCCCCAGATAAGGTCGGTACTGTCTATGCCAATAACCTCGCGGCCTTTAAAGCAGTCGGTTAAAATATCTAAAGCTACCTTATCGTTTACGCTGTCGCGGAAGGTAGGTACAATAACACTTTGGTTGGCAATGTAAAAGTTAGCGTACGATGCCGGCAGGCGCTGGTCTTCGTAAATTACTGCTTTAGGCATGGGCAGCTCGATAACATTAAGCTGTTTGCCATCCTGAAGGCGCATTTTATGCAGGCTCTCCAGGTTTTCCTGTAGCAGTTGGTAATTATCGTCGTTTTTATCCTTCTCAACCACAGTAACCACGGTATCCTCGGTCACAAAACGGGTAATATCGTCAATGTGGCCATCGGTATCATCGCCCACAATACCATCGCCAAGCCATAAAATATGCTCAACGCCATAGTATTGTATAAGGTATTCTTCAATTTCTTTCTGAGAAAGATGCGGGTTGCGGTTCTTGTTTAGTAAACAAGCCGTAGTAGTAAGCAAAGTGCCTTTGCCATTAAACTCTACACTGCCACCCTCCATAACAATACCGGGATTAAAAACCTGCAATCCAAGGGCTTCTCCAATACGGGTGGGAATAACATCGTCCAGGTCGTACGGAGGATATTTATCGCCCCAGGCATTGTAGCCCCAGTCTACCACCGCTTTTTCGCCGGTTTGGCGGTTAACCAAAAAGGCAGGGCCATGATCGCGGCACCATGCGTCGTTAGTGGGAAAAAAGTAAAACGAAACCTCGCTTACCTTAGCACCCGGCACCAGCGGCGCATGCTTTTCTATTTCCAAAATCGCGAATTGTTTCATAGCCTCATCGGCTACGTTAATACATACCTTTTGGTGGCGCGAAACCTGCAAAATAAACTCGCAGTACGGCTTATAAATAGTATGCAGCTTGCCCGGCCACGATGCCTCTTTATGGGGCCATGACAGCCAAAGGGCACGTTGGGGAGCAAACTCCGCAGGGAAAGTAAAACCCAGTTTTTTTGGGGTATCTATATTTTGAAATAATAACATGTAATGATTTATTTGGCCTTCGACAAGCTCAGGCTGACTAACGTTGTGAATTCAGGAGCCAGGCAGCCTGAAACTTTAAACCGGAAACAAAAATCTACTCCTCGTCCAAATAACGTTTTGTTATAGGCTGGTAGCTGTCAATTCTACGGTCGCGTAAAAAAGGCCAGTGGGTGCGGTAATGGTCAGTTGCTTTGGTGTCAACCTCAACTACGGTGGTTTCTTCGTTATCGTGCGATGCCAGGTACATTAGCTTGCCTTGCGGATTGGCAACAAAACTGCCGCCCCAGAACTTCATAGCGCCATCTTGCTCAAAGCCAACACGGTTAACGCTAACCACGTGTACGCCATTGGCAACGGCATGAGAGCGCTGAATAATTTGCCATGCATCGTACTGCTCTTTATTGGTTTCTTCGTCCTGATCGGTTGCCCAGCCAATAGCGGTAGGGTAAAACATAATTTCGGCACCCATAAGCGCCGTTATGCGGCTTGCTTCCGGATACCACTGATCCCAACAAATAAGAATACCAATTTTGGCATACTTTGTCTGGAAGGTTTTATAACCCAGGTCGCCGGGAGTAAAATAGAATTTTTCGTAAAACGCCGGGTCATCCGGAATATGCATTTTGCGGTATTTGCCAAGGTACGAACCATCGGCATCAATAACTGCAGTAGTATTGTGGTAAAGGCCTTCGGCACGCTTTTCAAAAAGCGATGCAATAATAACCACATTAAGCTCTTTGGCTACAGCACTTAAGGCATCGGTACTCGGACCCGGAATAGCTTCGGCCAGTTTAAAGTTTTCGTAATCTTCAACATCGCAAAAATAAAGCGATGTAAATAACTCCTGCAAACACACAATTTGCGCGCCTTTGGCAGCAGCATTGCGAATTTCTCTAATAGCTTTTTCAATGTTTGGCTGCTTCTCGGCAACGCAACTCATCTGCACTAATCCTATTTGTACTTTACCCATGGTATGTATATAAAATTGAGGTGCAAATTTACATAAAAAGTTTCAGTTTTTAAAGAGAGTGCTGTTAGCGTTTGGTTAAAAGTAATCAGCGTTATATTGTAGCCTAAAACACCGATTTATATAGCGTATAGCCGGATGTTAGTATAATAAGCGTTCCCACCATAAAAAACAGCGCCCTCTTATTGATGCGCGATGCTATGTAAGCACCAATTGGGGCTGCAAGTGCACCGCCCGTAATAAGCCCCAATATTATTTGCCAGTGCTTTACGCCCAAAAAGAAAACAAATATTACGGTTGCAAAGTAGGTAATAAAAAATTCGGCGGTATTAACAGTACCAATGGCCTCGCGAGGGTCTTTGCCCTGGCTTAGCAGGTTAGAGGTTACAATTGGCCCCCAGCCACCGCCGCCAATGGTATCTAAAAACCCGCCTATTAAAGCCAGTAGCGTTGCTTTTTTTACTGTTTTATTCTGTGCCGACTTATTGGCAACGCCCTTGTAAATAATATAACATCCTAATAGTATAAGGTAGGCTGATATATAAGGTTTAATAATGTTGCCGTCAAAATAATCGCTTATTAAGTACGCCCCTAAAACCGCGCCCAGTGTACCCGTTATTACAATTTTAAAAAACAGCCCCTTATCTATATTTTTGAATTTTATATGGGATAAACCCGAGATGCCCGTAGTAAAGATCTCTGATGTGTGCACACTTGCCGAGGCCAGGCTTGCGGGTATGCCAAAGTTCATAAGTAGGGTGGTGCAGCTAACACCATAGGCCATGCCCAGTGCGCCATCAATAACCTGTGCAAAAAAGCCGACACCCATAAATATAAAAAAAGTACTGTCGAAATTTAGGGTACCATTGGTTACTTCGCCAACCAGCAAATAGGCAAAGTAGCTGATAATAATCAGCTTAAGTACCAGCATAGTTATAGCTATCTGCTTAAAAGATATATGGTTTGTGGCTTTTTCTAACTGCAATAGTATTCGGGTCATGCGTGTGTGTAGTATTAGTATACTATTTCTATAGAGTAGTAGTGATTGCAAATATAGCAAACCAAATCTATTTACCGGTTTTGTAAATTGATATTTGATTTTTTTAATAAAAATTTAATTATTGTAAGCAGTAGATTACATATAGTTGCTTAACTTTATCTATAAATCAACAATAACTTTTCTATGGAAAATACGAATGCATCATCTGATACGATCAACAATATATTTACAGATGAAAGCCAGATACCTGAGCAGTATAAAATACCCGAAATGCACCAGCGTGAGTACCTGCTTAACGGCGAACTGGTACAGTGGAACGGCGAAGTAGTAGAGGTGCTTTCGCCGGTTTTTGTAAAGGGCGAAGACGGTATACTTAAACGCAAGCTTGTGGGCACTATACCGCATACATCGCCTAAAGAGGCTATGGAAGCCCTGGATGCTGCCGTGGCTGCCTATAACAACGGCCAGGGCGAATGGCCAACCATGAGTGTAGACGAGCGCATTAAATGCATGCAAAAATTTGTGTATTTAATGATACAGCAACGCGACCTGGTTATTAAGCTGCTTATGTGGGAAATTGGTAAAACCAATGGCGACTCGACCAAGGAGTTTGACCGTACCGTTGAGTATATTAACGCTACTATTGATGCGCTTAAGGACATCGACAGGGAGTCGTCGCGCTTTCAGGAGGCCGAAGGTACCATTGCACAAATAAGGCGCGCGCCACTTGGGGTGGTGCTTAGCATGGGGCCGTTTAACTACCCTCTAAACGAGATATTTACAACCCTTATTCCTGCGCTTATTATGGGTAACACCATATTGTTTAAACTGCCTAAGCATGGTGTGTTAGCGCATTATCCGCTACTACAGGCGTTTAAAGAGGCTTTCCCGGCAGGAACGGTTAATACGTTGTACGGAAAAGGATCTGAAATTATATCGCCATTAATGGAAAGCGGCAAGGTTAACGTGCTTGCCTTTATTGGATCGAGCAAGGTAGCAAACGGACTTAAAAAACTGCACCCTAAAGTAAACAGGCTTAGGGCTATTTTAAGCCTTGATGCCAAAAATGCGGCTATTGTTACCAATAATGCCGACCTTGATGTTGCCGTTAGCGAATGCCTTTTAGGGTCGTTATCGTTTAACGGACAGCGTTGTACTGCGCTTAAACTAATTTTTGTGCAGAAGGATGTGGCCGATGCCTTTATTAAAAAACTTAGCGATGCCGTGGCTGCCCTTAAACCGGGATTGCCATGGGAGAAAGACGTTAAAATTACCCCGCTGCCCGAAGCTGATAAACCGGGCTACCTAAAAACCTGTCTTGATGATGCTATTGCCAATGGTGCTAAAATTATTAACGAGAATGGCGGCTTAACCAACAACTCGTTTGTTTTCCCTGCTGTAGTGTATCCGGTTAACGATACAATGAAACTGTATCACGAAGAGCAGTTTGGCCCTATAATTCCCGTAGTGCCATTTGATAGTTTAGATGAGCCTATAGATTACCAGATAAATGCGTCGCACGGTATGCAGGTTAGTATTTTTAGTAACGATGCCCAGGAAGTTGCCAATCTTATAGACCCGTTTGTAAACCTTGTAAGCCGTGTAAACATAAACTGCCAGTCGCAGCGTGGCCCCGATGTTTTTCCGTTTACCGGAAGAAAAGACAGCGCCGAGGGTACACTATCGGTATTTGATGCACTGAGGTCATTCTCTATAAGGTCGTTAGTAGCTACAAAAGCAACCGATGCCAATAAACAATTGTTCAACACAATTGTTAGAGATCACGATTCTAACTTTCTTAGTACCGATTATATTTTCTAATCAGTATAAATACAAATACTTAAAAGGCAGCCAATTGGCTGCCTTTGTCATTTAGATGGGCTAAGATATATAATTTAAAGAAGCAGTACGATAATTGACAGCTTTCCCTATTTCTTAAATTTTTCTATTCCGGAACTACCATCCGAGTAAGTAGTCTGAATTTTAAGAGTATTCCCAAATTCTGTAAATCTGATTTTTTCATCATATTTAGTATCCCTCCATCTTCCATCAATGTTCGCCCAGATAACTACATCATCGTTAAATTTCAACTTATAAGTGAACTTTTGCTTGTCTGATTTTCTCACATAGTAAACAACGTATAAGTCGCCATCTTTAGAAGCCGACATTATAGATGGTGATTGCCCCATAATTGTTGAAATTGCATATTTTGCCACCTCTTCATAAGTGAAATTTTGAAGTAATGGCTTTTCCTCTTTAACTTCTTCGAGAGGTATGATTTGTATTTTTTCTTTTTGACCGCAGCCAAATAAGCTAAAACAAACAGCCAATAGGTACAGATACTTCATAAATAGTATAGTTAAGCTTTTAAAGGTAAATAAAAAGGCAGCCAATTTGCTGCCTTTTTGATGTTATATAATTGTGTTTACAAATTAGCAATGGTATTTTGTTTTGCAGGGATTATAATGGTAAATGTTGCACCCTCGTTTTCTATAGATGATGCCTGTATATCGCCGTGGTGGTTAAGCATTATTTTTTTGCAGAGTGCCAGGCCAATACCCGTACCGCTGTATTCGTTTTTGGTATGTAGCCTCTGGAAGATATTAAATATCTTATCGGCATATTTTTGGTCAAAGCCAATGCCATTGTCTTTAAACGCTATTTTATAGTAATCGCCCGGGCCATTGGTAACGGCACCATCAATCAGTTTTGTGCACGTAATGTTTATAACAGGCGGCACACCGGGGTGGCTGTATTTAAGCGCATTAGAGATAAGGTTGCCAAACAGTTGCGACATCTGTAACGGTATTGCATCTATAGTAGGCAGGTCTTTATAAATAATCTTCGCATTGGTTTGTTCCAGTACCAGTTCAAATTCTGATGTTATATCATCGGCAATTTTCTGTAGGTTAACCGGCTCAAACACCTGGTGCTCTTTAGCAAGCTGCGAGTAGCCCAATACATCGCGAATAAGGTTGCCCATTCTTTCGGCGGACTTATTAATTTTAGTCAGGTAATTTTTAGAGCGATCGTCTATACTGCTAAGGCTGTCTGACAGCATGCCTGCAAACACGCTTATTTTACGGGCGGGTTCCTGCAAATCGTGCGATGCTATATAGGCAAACTGCTCCAGTTGTTTGTTACTTTGCACTAAAGAGAGGTTGGCATCGGCCAGTTCGGCATTCGCCGATTGCAATTGTTCGGTACGCTGCTCTACCTGAAACTCCAGTTCCTGCTGCAATGTTCGCTCTTTGGTAACATCCTGCGCGGTACCGGTTAAAAACTCCGGGTTACCTTCAGAATCATAAAACACCTGTGCCTGGGCATGTATAATACGCGTTTGGCCTGTGGTATTGTTGGTTATAGGATGCTCGTAATCATAAATTCCGTTAGAGCCCGGTGCAATAGCAGCCTTAATAGCTTCGGCTACTTTACCCCGATATTCTAATGGCAATGGGTTATAGGCACCTTCAAGGACTTTAGTATCTTCGGTAAAACCAAGCCACTCCATAAATCGTGGCGAATAGTGGTAAATATCGTTTTTAATATCAAAGCTCCAGTTAGCAAGCTGTGCCAGCTCCATAGCGCCTCTTAACGATGCCTGTACGTTTTCCAGCTTTTGGTTGGCGGTAACGGCTTCGGTAACATCTATGGCAATATCTAATATGGCAAACACCTCGTTATTTTCATCAAAAAGAGGAGTGTAGGTAATGTTGTAGTAATTGTAGGTCATTACGCCGTTTTGCACGATCTTAACCTGCGAGCCATAGCTTTGGAACATAACACCGGTGGTATACACATCGTCCAGGATCTTTAAAAAGGGCTGGCCTTCGGTAATCAGTTCGGGCATTGCTTCGCGCAGTGGCTTGCCAATAATATCCCATCCTTTTCCCACAATATCTATAAAAGTCTGGTTGGGCAATTCTATAATAAGGTCGCGCCCCACAAAAAGGCCCATTCCGGCAGGCGCCGATGCTATAATAGAGCGCAGCTTGGCCTCGCTCGCTTCTACTTTTTTACGCGAACGTACCTGTTGTGTAACATCGGTGGCAACCACAAGTATGCTGGTAACTTTTTTATCATCGTCAAAGCGGGGTTGGTAGGTAAGGTCTACATATATAGCTTCTAAAATATTGTTTCGCAATAAAGTAACCTCAACTTCTTTTGCAATATACGCTATGCCTGTAGCAATAACGTTATGCAATAATTTATCAAAACCCTGTCCGGCCAGTTCGGGCAACGCTTCCAGCAACGTTTTACCTATTAAATTTTCGGGCGTACGCCCAACTAATTCTCCATAAAATGGGTTGGCGGTAGTAAATGTAAGGTCGTCTCCAACAACAAGGGCAATACCCACCGGCGACTCTTCAAACGATGCAAGCATCTGGCGCTGGGTTTCCTCCATTCGTTGTTGGTTAAGCACCTGTTCTGTAACATCTATGGCCATATCCATAATACCGTACACCTTGCCATACGCATCAAATAGAGGTTTGTAGGTAAAATCAAAGTAGTAGGTATCAGGTATGCCATTTACGTTTAGCAATACAGCAGCAGCTTTATCCTCGTGGGTAATACCGGTGTTGTATATGGTATCTAAAATATCTAAAAAGGGCTGGCCTCTAAGTTCCGGAACTACTTCTGCAAGCGGCTTGCCTATAACATTTTTGCCTTTGCCCCAATAGCTAAGCATTATATCGTTAGCTACCTCAATAATCATGTCTTTACCGGTAAAAAGGCAGGTAGCCACGGGGGCTTCTTCTACCATAGCCCTAAAGCGCTCTTCGCTCTGTATAAGGGCAAGGCGTTGGTTTTCCTGTAACGTAATATCGCGCACGGTACCCGAAAAAGTTATTGCCTTTCCGGTAGAATCGAACGTATTGGCGCCCATAACCACAATGCGGTGTATCGAGCCGTCATCCCAGATAACGCGGGGCGAATAGTAAAACTCGTTCTTTTCTTTACCCGCCTCTAACGCTATGGTGCGTTCGTGCATATCGTCGGGGTGAATGCGGTCTACAAACGATTTACGGTTAATATCTTTAGTATTGCGGTTGCCCGTAAGTATAGCGGCATAAGTAGGGGTATACTCCATTAAACCCGTGCGCAGGTCTACCTGAAACAAGCCCAGGCCGGCGCTTTTAATAGCAAGGCCCGCCATGTGGTTGGCGTTGTCTATTTCTTTTTGCGCCAGGCGGCGCGATGTTATATCCTGTAGCGTGCCGTTAAAGCGGTAGGCAACTTTATCCGGGTTAAACCAGGCACGGCCCTTTGCACGTACAATTATTTTTTTCTTAGAAATAGGATTAAGAATGGTGTACTCAATATCGTAATGCCCGCCCGACTCGTAATCCATTGCAAAAAGAATGGCGTTTTTAACGCGTTCCCTGTCTCTTTCAACAATAACATCGGTAGCTGCCGTAAGCGGAATTTCTTCGTCAGGATTTAATCCAAACCATGATTTTAAGCGGTTGTTGCCTTTAAACTTACCGGTTTCGGGGTTTAGGTCCCACGTGCCCAGTTCGGTAGCATCAATGGCAAACTCCAGTTCGGCCTTACTGACTTCAAGTGTGCGTATGGTTTTAATTTTCTCGGTTGTTTCGGTACAAACCACAAGTACACCTTCAATAGTTTCAGAGTCTCCATTAACGGGGCTGTAACTAAACGTCCAGTAGGTATCGGTATACGCGCCATCCCTAAAGCGGGGCAGCTGCATATCTTCAAACCAAACGCCTTCTCCCTGGTTAAGTACTTTTTCTATAAGTGGGTGTATGGTATCCCAAACTTCGGGCCAGCAGTCTATGGCTCTTTGGCCAAGAGCGGCAGGGTGCTTACCGTCAAAACCAAGGGTTTTGCGGTACTCATCGTTATAAAACTGTATAAGGTCTTCTCCCCAATATAAAAACATGGGGAATTTTGAGGTTAACAGCATGGCAACGGTGTTGCGCAGGCTAATGGGCCATTTGTCTATGGGGCCTAACGCTGTGGCTTGCCAGTTGTAGTTGCGTATAAGGTCTCCCATCTCGCCGGTGCCGCGCAAAAAAGGATAATCGTTACCAGGGTGTTCCAAACTTAAAAAATTTATAGTAAAGCGAAAATCTGTTTTTTAAAATTTCCGAAAATTAAAGATAATATTATTTATCAATCCTTACGGGATTAGGTACAAAAACACACCTAAAAAATGCAAGGTGCTGCCGCCCAGTACAAACAGGTGCCAAATGGTATGGTTATAGGGTATTTTTTCTTTGGCGTAAAAGTAAATCCCGAAGGTATAGCACAGTCCGCCGCCTAAAAGGTAGAATAATGCACCCGCCGAAAGGTTCTCTATTAAAGGCTTTATGGCAATTATTATAAGCCATCCCATAAGGGCGTAGAGGGTAAGCGATATTTTTTCTGACTTGCGTAGTGGCGAGAATTTAAAGATAAAACCCGCAATGGCAAACGCCCATATTAGTCCGAATATAGTCCAGCCCCAGGCGCCTTTAAGGCCCAACAGGGCAATTGGGGTGTAAGATCCTGCTATTAAAACATAAATGCACAGGTGGTCTACGCGCTGTAAAATGCGTTTCCATTTAAGTTTCCAGGCGGCGTGGTAGCAGGTAGATGCCGAGTACAAAAGCACCAGACTTACGCCGAATACCACCGAGACCGCTATATGCAGTGCCGTGCCCTTTATTGCCGAATATACTACCATAGCGGTCAGCGCAATTAAAGATAATATTGCCCCGGTACCGTGGGTTAGCACATTTAGTAATTCTTCGCGTTTTCTGTTCTTTTTGGCCATGATTTTTAGTCTTACTACAAAGATAATTAAAGTTTTGCGCCACCATATTAAAGAAATTGTAAATAAGAGGTTTGTCATAAAACAGTGCCTAAAATGCGTGCTATTATTACACGCAATTAGCAAATAACCAAACTGCTTATGGTCTTTTTGACTTTTTGAGTAAAAAAACTTTATATATTAAGAAAAATGCAATAGTTTTATCCATTGGTGCAAAAGCACCTTATTGTTTAAATAACCAAACCTTAAATAGTTAATAAATGAGATCGTTTAAAAACAGATTTTTATTCGTGTTAATCCTGGCGGCAGGTGTGGCAAATACGGCCATGGCCAAAGTTTCGCTGCCCACCTTTTTTACCGATAACATGGTGCTTCAGCAAAAAAGCAGTGTGCCGTTTTTTGGCACCAGCAGTGCTGCAACCGTAAAAATTACCACCTCGTGGGATAAAAAATCCTATTCGGCTACCACTAAAAACGGTGCGTGGCAGGTAGAGCTTGCCACACCAAAGTTTGGCGGCCCCTATACTATTACCATTAATGATGGAGACAACCTTGTGCTTAAAAACATACTAATTGGCGAAGTCTGGCTGTGCTCAGGCCAAAGCAATATGGAGATGCCTTTAGAAGGTTGGGGCAAGATAAAGAATTACAAAGAGGAGATAAAAAACGCCAATTACCCGGAAATTAGGATAATCCAGGCTAATCATGTAGACAGCGCCGTGCCATTAGAAACCCTATCGGTACAAAATGGCGGCTGGCAGGTTTGCAGCCCGGCTACAATTGCCGAATTCTCGTCTACAGCCTACTTTTTTGCCAGGAAGGTGTATAAAGAAAAACACATCCCTATAGGGTTAATTCACAGCTCGTGGGGTGGTACCGTTGCCGAGGCATGGACCAGCGCCGGTGCCCTTAACACCATGCACGATTTTGATGATGTTTTAAAAGGCATGGCAACAGGCCCGGATAAGAACGAGCTTCAGAAAAAATTTGATGCCGAGATAAAAGTATGGAATGCCGAGCTTGAAAAAGCCGATAAAGGAATGCAGGGCACTACCGCTGTTTTTGCGGCTGCCAACTATAACGATTCCGCTTGGAAAACCATGAAACTGCCTAACTTTTGGGAGTTTGATGCCCTTGTGGGTTTTGATGGCGTAGCGTGGTTCAGGAAAACAATTACGCTGCCGGAAAGCTTTGCCGGTAAAGATGCCGAGCTGGAGTTTTATGCCGATGATGATGATAAAATATGGGTTAACGGTACGTATATTGGGGCAACATCGGGCTATACCGTACAGCGCCACTACACCATTCCGGGCAACGTATTAAAAAAGGGCGAGAACACTATTACCATACGTGTGTTTGATGGTACCGGCGGTGGCGGTATTTATGGCAGCCCAGATGATATGTTCTTAAAATCGGGCAGCCAGAAAGTTTCGCTTGCAGGCGACTGGAAGTATGCCGTGGGTATCGACAGGAAAGACCTTCGCCCGGCGCCGTATCTGCCGCAAGGCCAAAACAGGCCATCGGCACTGTACAATGCCATGATCCACCCGTTATTAAAATACAAACTGGCCGGCGTTATCTGGTACCAGGGCGAAAGCAATGCCGACAGGGCGCAGCAGTATCAAACGCTTTTTCCACTATTAATAAGCGACTGGCGTGCGAAATTCGGCAATAAAGACCTGCCGTTCTATTACGTGCAGCTGGCAAACTATATGCAGGTAAAAGACCAGCCGGGTACATCGGCCTGGGCAGAACTGCGCGATGCACAGCTTAAAACCCTAAAAGTGCCCAACACGGGCATGGCGGTAATTACCGATATTGGCGAAGCGCGGGACATTCACCCAAAAAACAAGCAGGAGGTAGGCGAGCGCCTTGCTCGTATTGCCCTTGCTAAAACCTACGGCGTAAAAATCGAATATTCAGGGCCTATGTATGTATCGCACAAGCAGACCAACAACATCATAACCTTAGAATTTAAAGACAATACAGGCCTTAAAACAGCAGACGGAAAAGCCCTTAAAGGTTTTGAAATTGCCGGCGACGACCAGAAATTTTACTGGGCTGATGTTAAGATAGAGAACGGTAAAATTGTGGTATCGTCAGCCAAGGTGGCTAAGCCTGTGGCGGTGCGCTACAACTGGGCAGATAACCCACAGGGCAACCTTACCAACGCTTCGGGCTTACCGGCATCGCTGTTCCGTACCGACTCGTGGCCGGGCATAACCGATGGCAATAAATAATTCAACACCATCAGATATGAAAAAAATCAGGAAGTATTATTACACGGCAGTGTTGTTTTTGTTGGCGGGGCTTACTCCGCTCGCTGCACAACAAATAATTGCGGTAAAAACAAAAAATAACGCATTGGTGTTGCAGGTAAATTCCGCCAAGGAAGTCAACACTATTTACTTTGGC
Organism: Flavobacterium subsaxonicum WB 4.1-42 = DSM 21790; assembly: GCF_000422725.1. Classification (GTDB taxonomy): domain Bacteria; phylum Bacteroidota; class Bacteroidia; order Flavobacteriales; family Flavobacteriaceae; genus Flavobacterium; species Flavobacterium subsaxonicum. The sequence continues at coordinate 1,127,904 of NZ_KE383909.1, read as the reverse complement.
GAAAAACTGGCCAACGATACCGATTATGATAAAATTGCCGGCCAGTACCACCAGGGTAACGATTATACCGGTATATATAATTCGGTTTACACACCGTCGGGCTCCAAGAACCTTTTAGAGCCAGCCATTACGGTAACGCACGCCGATGGCAACACATCGTTAGACCTGCATTATGTAGCCCACAAAACCACGCAGGCAGGCGAGGGGGTATCGCAAACCGAAATTACCTTAAAAGACCCGGTGTACCCGGTTGAGGTACACGTGTTTATAACCGCTTATTTTGAGAACGACATTATAGAGCAGTGGACTACCATTAAGCATGCCGAAAAAGGCATGGTTACGCTTAACAAATATGCATCGGCCAACCTATACCTTAAAGGTAATAACAACTTTTGGCTGAACCATTACCACGGAGAATGGGCTAAAGAAATGCAGCCCGAAGAAGCCCGTTTAACTCACGGTATTAAGGTGCTGGACTCTAAACTGGGCACGCGCGCCAATTTGTTTATGCCATCGGTTTTTATGGTATCGTTAGAAAAACCGGCTACCGAAGACGAGGGCAAGGTGCTGTTTGCAGGGCTGGAATGGAGCGGTAACTTTAGGACAGATCTTGAAGTTGACCCGTTTAATAACCTGAGGATCATTTCGGGCATTAATAACGCTGCTGCCGATTATAAACTGGCTAAAAACGAAACCTTTACAACTCCTAAATTTTGGTATACGCTATCTAACAAGGGCAAGGGCTTTGCGAGCCGCAACCTGCACGACTGGGCGCGTAATTATAAAATTTTAGATGGTAAAGGCCAACGCGTTACCCTGCTTAACAACTGGGAGGCTACGTATTTTGATTTTGATGAAACCAAGCTTAAAGGCCTGATTGCCGATAGTAAAAACCTGGGTGTCGACCTGTTTTTACTGGATGACGGCTGGTTTGGTAACACCTATCCGCGTAATGATGATACTGCTGCACTTGGCGACTGGGATGTGAGCAAAAAGAAACTGCCCAACGGCATTGGCACCCTTGTTAAAACAGCTATAGATAATAAGGTGGGCTTTGGTATTTGGATTGAACCCGAAATGGTTAGCCCATCCAGCAACCTGTATAAAAACCATCCGGACTGGGTTATCAAACAGCCCGAAAGGCCCGAGCATTATTTTAGGAACCAGCTGGTGTTAGACCTGTCTAACCCTAAAGTGCAGGATTTTGTTTTTGGTGTGGTAGACCAACTTTTTACCGAGAACCCGGAGCTTGCCTATATTAAATGGGACTGTAATGCGGTTATTTACAATGCGTATTCCAAGAATTTAAAGGCCAACCAGTCTAACCTATATACCGATTATGTAACCGGCCTGTATAAGGTTTTAGAGCGCATTAGGACCAAATATCCTAAGGTGCCCATGATGCTTTGCTCCGGCGGCGGTGGCAGGGTAGACTATGCTGCGCTAAAGTACTTTACAGAGTTTTGGCCCAGCGATAATACCGACCCTTTGGAGCGCGTGTTTTTGCAATGGGAATACTCCTATTTTTATCCGGCACTTACGCTGTCTGCCCACGTTACAGATTGGGGTAAGCAGCCCATTAAATACCGTACCGATGTTGCCATGATGGGCAAACTGGGCTTTGATATTGTGGTAAAACATCTTAGCGAGGGCGACCTTGCTTTTTGCCAGCAGGCCATTAAAAATTACAGTGCTTTGGGCAGCACCATCTGGCAGGGCACGCAGTACCGCCTGCAAAGCCCGTGGGGTAACGATGCGGCCTCTGTTATGTATGTAAACAAAAATGGCAACGAGGGTGTTATGTTTAATTATTCGGTAAATAATAGGTACGATTCTGGAACGCATAACCCTATAAAGCTTAAAGGTTTAGAGGCCGGTAAAAACTATCAGGTTGAAGAAATAAATGTGTACCCGGGTAAAAAAACATCGGTTACAACCGCTGTTTTTAGCGGCGACTTTTTAATGCAGGTGGGCATAAACCCTAATGTAAACACTACCAATACCAGTGTTGTTTTAAAAATAACCAGGGTTTAAATAACAGTATCTTAAAACGAAGCCGTAAGATAATTTCTTACGGCTTTTTTATTGCTGCATAAAAGCATAAACAAAAAAATCCCGGTTACCTTAAAGTAATCGGGATTTTTGTGATTATAAATTTAGTGAATTAAAAATTCACGTATTCTTTAATTTCAAGGCCGTAGCCAATCATACCAACACGTTTTGCCTGTTGAGAATTGGTAAGTAGCCTGATGTTGCAAATATCGATATCGTGCAATATCTGAGCGCCAATACCAAAATCTTTCACATCCATTTTTACCTGGGGTGCTTTAGTGGTACCGTTTGCCTGTAACTCTTTAAGCTCGGTAATACGGTTTAACAGTTCAGATGGCAGCACTTCCTGGTTTATAAACAGTATAGCGCCCTTACCTTCGTCGTTAATGCGTTTAAACATACCTTCCAGCTTTGTATCCGGATTGCTTGTTAGCGTGCCTAAAATGTCGTTATTTATTTGTGTGGTGTTAATGCGCGTAAGAACATCTTCGCCTATATTCCAGCTGCCTTTAGTAAGCGCAACGTGTATTTGCTTGTTGGTAGTTTGCTCATAAGCCCTTAGCCTGAAATTACCAAAACGGGTCTCAATCTCAAAATCTTCCCTCTTCTTAATAAGGCTGTCGTGCTGCATTCTGTATGCAACAAGCGCTTCTATAGATATAATTTTAAGGTCGAATTTCTTAGCCACCTCATACAGTTGCGGCAGGCGTGCCATAGAACCGTCTTCGTTAAGTATCTCTACCAATATACCGGCAGGTTTAAAGCCGGCAAGGCGTGCAAGGTCTATAGAAGCCTCCGTATGGCCGGTACGGCGCAATACACCACCTTGTTTAGCCCTTAGCGGGAAAATATGCCCTGGACGGCCAAAATCAGAGCCTTTAGTAGTATCGTCTACCAAAGCCTTAATGGTTTTAGCCCTGTCGTGTACCGATATACCTGTTGTACAACCGTGGCCCAGTAAATCTATAGTAACTGTAAACTGGGTTTCGTGCAATACCGTGTTGTTAGAAACCATAGGGGGTAGGTCCAGCTCATCGGCACGGGCCTCTGTAATAGGGGCACAGATAAGTCCGCGGCCGTGGGTAGCCATAAAATTGATCATTTCGGGCGTTACCTTTTCGGCAGCAGCAATAAAATCGCCTTCGTTTTCGCGGTCTTCGTCGTCTACAACAACTATAACCTTACCCTGGCGTATATCCTCAATAGCTTCTTCTATAGTGTTAAGCTGTATTTTTTCTTCAGAAGAAATCATGCTTCTTTATTTTTTGTTTTAAACAATTTGTTGAATGCCTTTTGGAAAGGCATAAGTATGTTGTCCATACTTATAAGGCCAATATCGTTGGTGGCCCTGTAGGTTAATAATATAGCAAGCGGGCTAAGCACAAAAGTAGACATCCACGAACCTAAAAAGGGTGGTATGCCGTTTTCCTGCGCCAGTTTCCTGCCAAATGTATTTATAAAGTGGAATATAATAAATATTAGTACCGCAAATACTATGGGTAGCCCAAGGCCCCCTTTGCGGATGATGGCACCAAGCGGTGCACCAATAAAAAACATAAGGATGCAGGCAAAGGCAATTACAAACTTGTCGTACAATGCCAGCCAGTGGTTGTTGATGTTTTTAATGCGTTCTAAGAGCGCTTTCTGACCCGATGATACTTCGTAATCTGTGCTGCTTATATTGTTGCTTGCAGCCTCTAAAACACGAATACGGTCTACCTTTTCTACTACGCTAAGCAAATCCTGTGGGATGCTGTCTTTTTTAACGGCAGGTTTTATGGTATCATTAACTCCCGGTACAATGGCAGGCGTGGGGGTAGGTATAAACACACCGTTAGGGCGCTGTACAATATTAGCCACTACCGATTTCGCCTCTTTATCATACGTTGCCTGTAAAGAATCGAGCGTATAACTAAGTTCAGACACGTTAAGCATGTTGTTGGTATGTGCTACCTGCTCTTCGTCGTCGTCGTTAGAGTTTAAGATAGTAAGGTCGATATTCATTACCTGTTTGGTAAAGCTACTTTTTGCGAAGGGTTGCTTTTGGCGTTCGGCAGGGTTTTTAGAGGCAATATCCTCATAATAAAACCCATCATAAAGCTCTAACTGAAGCAGGTTCGATTTCTCGTTACTTACCAAAAGCCCCGTTTTAGAACGGATAATGGTAACGTCTACCGCACCGGGCTTACGTTTGTGTATGGTAACACCGGTAAGCTTTTCGCCGTTTTCGCCACCTTTTTTATCTACTTTAATGTTAAAGCTACCTATTGCATTAAACTGCCCCTCTACAATTGCCATGGCCGGCTTGCGCTGAATAATATTTTTTCGAAGGTTTAGGAATTTGTATTCGGCTTTTGGGATAACGTCGTTAGCAAAAAAATAGGCTACCACACTAAGCCCGCAGATAAAAATTATAAGGCTTCGCATAGCCCTGTTTAAAGATATACCCGACGATTTCATGGCGGCAAACTCATAATTTTCGGCAAAATTACCAAAAGTCATAATAGAGGCTAACAGAATAGAAAGCGGTAATACCAGCGGTACTATTTTGGGTGAGTAGAATAAAAGGAATTTAAATACAAGCCACGTATCCAGATCTTTACCGGCAAGCTCTGCTATAAATAGCCAGATGCCCTGCAATATAAAGATAAAGAAGAGGATTATAAAAACCGACGCGAACGTCTGGATAAACGAAGTAAGAATATAACGGTCTAAAATTTTCACCCTTAAGATTTAGTCTAATTTATTAATGTAATAATTAGGATATTTACTCTCTGTAAAGGTAAAATGATTTTTTGACAAAGGCTGGTTTGCTTTAAAAGAATTAATAGTAAATGTGGTTCTTGTACCATCTTTATCTATTTGCACCAGATTATAGATGTTCTTGGTTTGAGAATCTATACCTACAAGTATCTCTTTTGTATTATCTTTGGGGTCTAAAGGAGTAAGCTTTATCAGCTGAATTTTACGGCCTTTTACATTTTGTACAATATCCCAGGCATATTTGTAGCCCGATGTAAAAAAGGTAAGCATTTTAGATGGGGTAAGGCCATCGTCTTTTTTATCATCAAAAGTAGATATGGTAATCTCCTCGTCTTCCGGCACTATATTGTACACCTTTTTACCATCAAAAATACGGGTAACCCCCATAAAATTAAGTACATACTTGTTGCCTTGCAATACTACATTGCCTTTGCACTCCTGGTTAAGGTTTTTCTTTGGGTTGCTTAACGAATATTTAAAGTCGAAAACAATATTATTGTAGCTTTTTACCTTACCGCTTACCTCGTCCAGCAGTTTTTTTGCCTTTGTGGCATCCTGCGCGTATGCTGATAAGCTAAAAGTTAGTATAAAAACCGACAATATCCTGATAAACCTCTGCATGCTAAAAGTTGTTTTCTTCATTTTTTAAAAATTGATCCAGAGATGCAAGGTCAGCAACGTTAACTGCGCGGGCTTTACTGCCTTCAAACGGACCCACAATACCGGCTGCTTCCAACTGGTCTATAAGCCTGCCTGCACGGTTGTAGCCTAATTTAAGCTTTCGCTGAAGCAATGATGCCGAACCCTGCTGGGCGGTAACAATAACTTCGGCAGCTTCCCTGAACATAGAATCTCTTTCGCTAATGTCTATATCAAGATTAGTGCCACTTTCCTCTCCAAAGAATTCAGGAAGCAAATAAGCCTCAGGATAAGCCTTTTGCGAACCAATGAATTCGGTAATTTTTTCAACTTCGGGTGTGTCTACAAAAGCACACTGCACACGTGTAAGGTCGTTACCCTGAGTATAAAGTAAATCGCCACGGCCAATTAACTGGTCGGCTCCCTGGCTGTCCAAAATAGTTCTTGAGTCAATTTTAGAAGTTACCCTAAAGGCTATCCTTGCCGGGAAGTTGGCCTTAATAATACCGGTAATAACGTTTACCGATGGCCTTTGTGTAGCAATAATTAGGTGGATACCAATAGCACGGGCCAACTGCGCCAAACGTGCAATAGGGGTTTCTACCTCTTTACCGGCCGTCATAATAAGGTCGGCAAACTCATCTACCACCAACACAATGTACGGCAAGAAACGGTGGCCGTTTTCCGGGTTCAGTTTCCTCTGCCTAAACTTATCATTATACTCTTTAATGTTTCTAACCATTGCATCCTTAAGTAGGTTGTAACGGTTGTCCATCTCAATACATAACGAATTTAAGGTGTTAATAACCTTAGTGTTATCGGTAATAATAGCATCGCCGCCATCAGGCAGTTTAGCAAGGTAGTGGCGCTCTATTTTATTAAATAGCGTAAGCTCTACCTTTTTAGGGTCTACCAGTACAAATTTAACCTCGGCAGGGTGTTTTTTGTATAGTAACGATGTAAGTACTGCGTTTAAGCCAACCGATTTACCCTGACCCGTAGCACCCGCCATAAGTAAGTGGGGCATCTTTGCAAGGTCTACCACAAAGGTTTCGTTAGATATTGTTTTACCAAGGGCAATTGGCAGCTCCATCTCGGCAGCCTGGAATTTAGGCGAACCAATAACGCTTTTCATCGATACCATGGTTGGGGTCTTGTTAGGCACCTCTATACCAATGGTTCCTTTACCCGGAATGGGGGCAATAATACGGATACCCAAAGCAGATAGTGATAGCGCAATATCATCTTCAAGGCTTTTTATTTTTGAAATTCGGATACCGGCATCGGGTACAATTTCGTACAGCGTAACGGTAGGGCCAACGGTGGCCTTAATTTGCGCAATACCTATTTTGTAGTTTAGTAACGTTTCTACAATACGGTTTTTATTGTCTTCCAGCTCTTCCTGGTTGATGGTTATTCCGCCCGAAGAGTAATCCCTTAACAAATCGATAGGAGGGAACTGGTAGTTGGAAAGCTCTAAAGTAGGGTCGAACTCGCCAAAATCTTTAACCAGCCTCGATGCAAGGTTTTCTTCCACCACATCTTCATCGGCTATGGTTTCTATAACAAAGTTGTCGTCGGATGTTTCTATAATTTCGTGCAGTTGCGGGGCAACCTCAATAATTGGTTTAGGCTTAACGTTAGGCTCTAAATTAATTTGCGACGAATTGGTTATAGTAGGCTTCATGGCCTCGCGGTTAATTTCAAACTGCGATGTTACCGGAGCAACTGGGGCAATCGGCGTTGGCGGAACAACCGTTTTTAACTCGATATGATCCAGCGCTTCATCATACTCTTCCACATCTACAGGCATATCCTCGTAGTTAGGGCGGTATTCCGGCTCGTCGTCCTCTTCTTTAGCGGTTACAGGAACGGGAGTTTTAATGGCTGCTTTAACAAATTCCGGTTCTTCTAAAGCTTCGTCATCTTCTTCCTGATCCCTCTGCCTTTTTTCGAAGAATGTTTTAATAGCATCAGGCGATATTTTTATACGAAGCAGCAGGAACGCTGACAAGGCAAAAATAAGTACTAAAAGCGTACCGGTTTTGCCCATATAATCTTGCATAAAGGTATTCATCTCAAAACCTATAACACCGCCAAGTTCCGGCAGGTAGGCATTAAAGAAACCACAAAGTATGGAGATTATTATTACAAGGAATAAATCCCAGAAAAGAGTCTTTTTAAGTTTGCTAACCGGCAGGTCTAACACTAAATGCGCCCCAACTAAAAAGAAAAAGCGTATTAGTATAAACGATGCCACACCAAAGCCCTGGTATAAAAACACATCGGCCAGCCAGGCGCCAAATTTGCCCAGCCAGTTTTGTACGGGCTGCTCTCTGTCAGAAAATGCGGTTAGCACACTCTGGTCGGCCTCCCAATATAAAAAGTACGATATAAAAGAAAGCAATAATGCCACTGAGAAAAGAAAAAACAGCACGCCCACCAACACTTTGTTTTGGCGCGATAATTTCCATTTTCTTTTTTCCGTTACCGGTTTTTGTGTATCCTTAGTTTCTTTTTTTGCTTTTGCCATTCTGGGTTGTTAACTGTGCTTTGGTAAAAATATCAAAAATTAAAAAAATGCTGCCACCTTTGGCCAATAAATTATTGCGCCAATAGCAACGGCCGCCATTGCTGCAAAAAACACAGCGCCGGAGGCAATATCTTTTATAAACCCTATTTTAGGATTAAAGTCGGGATGAATGAAGTCACAAATTTTTTCTACGGCAGTATTTGCGCCCTCTATAGCCATTACCAGGCCAATAGCCAGTATTTGCAGCATCCATTCGGTAGCCGAAATATCAAAATAAAATCCGGCTATGGTTACGGCTACTCCTAAAGAAAACTGCACCATAATGCTGTGCTCGCTGGTAAGCAGTTTCCAGGCCCCAATAACCGAATAGGTAACGCTTTTAATCCTGCCTTTTACAAACCTGTTGTCTTTCATTTACTTACGTAACTATTACAGGGCCGCAAGGGCATTATCATAATTAGGCTCGTCTTTAATATCGGCCACCTGCTCTGTGTAGGTAATGGTACCTTCTTGGTTTATAACCACAACAGCCCTTGAGTTAAGGCCTGCCAAAGGTCCGTCGGTAATATTAAGGCCGTAGCTGTCACCAAAACTTCCGTCTTTAAAATCAGAAAGTGTAACAACATTGGTTAAACCTTCGGCACCACAAAAACGGTTTTGAGCGAATGGAAGGTCGCGTGAAATACAAAGCACTTTAGTATTCTCTAAAGAAGATGCTTTTTGATTAAACGCACGTACTGATGCAGCACACGTACCGGTGTCTACACTTGGGAATATATTAAGGATTAGTTTACTGCCTTTAAAATCTGACAATGATACTGTAGATAAATCGCCTTTTACAAGAGTAAAATCCGGTGCTGTTGTGCCTGTTTGAGGCAGTTCGCCCGTTGTATGTACAGGGTTGCCCCCTAATAAGATATTAGCCATTATTTTGTGTTTTGTTATAAATAGCAAAAGTAACAAAATATATGGTATAGCATAGGGGGCAGTGGCTTTTTATAGGTACATAAACAGCATGGCAATGCTCATGGCAATCATAAGGCCATCTTCTATAATAGTTACAGTGCTCATAGGCAGGTTAAACACCGCGCCAAGGCATGCACACTGAATTTTCTTTTTGTTTAAAACGCTTTGTAAAACTCCAAGAAGGCTAACAAACATAAGTACTGCAGTAAAGGCATTTATAAATACGGGTTCAAAATTTAAGGCAAAACCAAGCCCCAGGGCTAACTCTAAAAAAGCATAGATGTAACCCCAAAACGGTAGTTTTTTAGCAACAACATCGTACATGGCATAGCTGTTGGCAAAACCTTTAAGGTCGAGCATTTTAAAGAACGAAAAAGTTAAGAAAAACCCTGCCATAAATATGCGCATAAACGTCATGCTGCTAAAGCCGCCGTTATATAAAGCTTCGATTGAAGAGATAACGGTTATGTACCCGAATATTAATAGTATAGGTTTGTAATTTTCAGCCCAACTTTTAGTAACTTCAGCGGTATTGCCAAATACATCTGCACCCGGTGCCGGGGTATGTGCATTATGCGAATGCTCTTCAGTCAGCTGATATTTAGGATAGTCTTTAAGTGCCTGTTGCAGGGCAGGGGTAGCTACGTGGCTATCCATAGTAACATCGGCCTGACCTTTCTCAAGGTTTATGGCAACATCGGTTACTTGTGGCAGTTGTTTTAGCAGGTAGCTTACTTTGGCTACACAACCCTCGCAGGTCATTCCGGTAATATTATAGGTGTGGGTCATAAAATTTGTTTCAGGTTTAAGGTTTCAGGTTTTTTTTTGACCATTCTGTATGTTTAGCAGCGGTGCTTCCTCTGTTTGTAAATTGTTATTTGGAATTTACAATGCAAAGTTCGCTAATTAAACCCTTTTAAGCCTTATGCAATTTTTAGAAATACCTATAACTTTTACAGTTCGTCTATATTACGGCGTTTGGTTTCTTTAATAGATTTGTAAAAAGTAGGGGTAAGGCCGGTTACTTTTTTAAACTGGCTGGATAGGTAGGCCGCGCTGCTGTAGCCCAGCATATTGGCTATTTGTGCCAAAGAAAGCTCATCATACACCAAAAGCTCTTTTACCTTTTCTATGCGCTGGACAATGTAATACTTCTCTATCGTGGTGCCTTCAACTTCCGAAAATAAATTGCTCAAATACGTATAATCATACTGTAGCTTATCAGCCAGTAAAAACGACAGGCTGGTGTTTAACACATCGCCACTATGATGCACTAAATAAACAATCTCATTTTTAACCTGTTCTATAATACGGCTCTTGCGATCTTCGATGAGTTCAAGACCCAGTTTTTTTAGAGATGCACCTATAGTTTTTAATTGATCGGCAGTTGGTTCAGTAATAATTTCGGCTTCACCCAAGTTTACTTCGCCTACGCTGTGCCCAAGTTGGGTAAGCTCGTTTCTAACAGCGGTAACGCAGCGGTTGCAAACCATGTTTTTTATATAGAGGTGCATTGTTTGTGTAGTATAATATATGGTTATTTATAACTTTCAAATATAAACAATAAAAAAAACGCCCCCTGTTAAGGAGGCGTAATTTAAACCATCGTAAAGATCTTAGTTTTTATCTATGGCACCAAGAACACGCATCATAAAAGTATTAAGTGCTGTTTTCTTGTCCATACCGTCTTTTATCATCTTGTTAACCTCAAGCGCGCCATACATGTTAGAGATAAGTTCGCCCACAACATCAAGCTCTTCGTCTTTTAAAGACGGAACTTCGGTTAGCGCCTCCAATACCTCAAGGGCCTCAATAACATAGTCCTGGTCATTATCCTCAATAAACTGAGTTAAATGCTTAATTACTGGTAACTTCATTTACAAGGTCGGTTAAAATTTCTACTTTATTTGTTTGAACCTGGTTAACCAGGATTCCGTTTCTAAATGTTGCAAAAGTGGGCAGGTTATTAACGTTGGCCAGCTTTCTCGATTCAGGGAAATTTTCTGCATCGGCAAGAATAAAGGTAATATTTTCATTCTCAGCAGCCATTTTTTTAAATTTAGGCTTCATGATCCTGCAATTACCGCACCATCCGGCCGAATACTGTACTACCACAACCGGCTCACCGGATACGATCTCTGCCAAATTATCTTTTTCAAGTTCCTGTAACATGATAAGGTGTGTGTTTAGTTGTTAATTAGTTTGTAGCTAAGTAAGAAGCTACACCGTTTCTGTCGGCAGTCATTGCTTCTTTACCTTCTTCCCAGTTAGCAGGGCAAACTTCGCCTTTAACCTGTACGTGAGTGTAAGCATCAACAAGCCTTAAATACTCGTTTACGTTACGGCCAAGAGGCATATCGTTAACACTTTCGTGGAAAATTTTACCATCTTCATCTACTAAAAATGTAGCCCTGTAGGTAACGTTAGAACCTTCTAAAATAACAGAATCGGTCTCGTCATCATAAACTGAAGACTGGATGTCTAAAATATCAAGAATATTAGCAAGGTTTCTGTTCGTATCGGCAAGGATAGGGTAGGTTACACCTTCTATACCACCTTTATCTTTTGGTGTGTTAAGCCATGCAAAGTGTACTTCGTTAGTATCGCAAGAAGCACCAATTACAATAGTATTTCTTTTTTCGAACTCACCAAGTGCAGCCTGGAAAGCGTGAAGTTCTGTAGGGCATACAAAAGTAAAATCTTTTGGGTACCAGAATAATAATACTTTCTTTTTATTGTTAACCGCTTCTTCGTAAATATTTATTTTAAGATTATCGCCCATTTCAGATATGGCGTCTACTGCAATGCTTGGAAATTTTTTACCTACTAATGACATAGTTATTAATTTATTGTGTTTATGAATTTTATTATTAATGCAAAAATACACACAAACTCAATTATTAAATTATGATAACTATCATAAATCTCTATTAAAGTATAGGGAAATTCTATATAACTTAATTTAAGATTTATTTATGAATTATCCAAATCAGTGGCACTATTTTAATTTACTTTTTTATATTTGTTAGCTACACGACTAAGCAAACTATAATGGCATTAAAGGATCTTTTCAGGAAGAAAAACGTTCAGGATATTTTAAACCAGGTTGAATTAAATAATGCCGATGGCCATGGCGCCTTAGGCAGGCACTTGGGGGTTAGAGATTTAGCCGCCTTTGGTATTGCCGCAATTATTGGTGCCGGTATTTTTAGTACCATTGGCAAAGCCAGTGCCGATGGTGGCCCTGCTGTAATTTTCCTTTTCCTGTTTACTGCCCTTGCCTGTAGTTTTGCCGCTTTTGCCTATGCCGAATTTGCCAGTATGGTACCGGTTTCGGGTAGTGCATACACCTATAGTTATGTAGCTTTTGGCGAGCTAATAGCCTGGATAATAGGGTGGGCGCTTATAATGGAATATGCTATTGGCAATATTACCGTTGCCATTTCCTGGAGCGATTATTTTACCGGCCTGTTAGATAGTGGCGGCATACACCTGCCACAATGGGTACAAATGGATTACCTTACTGCCTCTAACGGCTTTACCGAAGCTACTGCGCTTATGCAGGGTGGCAAAACCTTTGAGAATTTAGATGCAGGCCTGCAGGCTGCTTATACCGCCTGGACAACATCGCCTACGCTTGGGGCGTTTCATTTTGTAGCCGATTTACCGGCGCTGTTAATCATTATAATTATTACTGCCCTTGTTTACAGGGGTATGAAAGAGTCGCGCAATGCCAGCAACCTTATGGTTGTGGTTAAGCTGTGCATTATATTATTAGTAATAGCAGTTGGTGTATTTTATGTAGATACTGCCAACTGGGACCCGTTTGCGCCTAACGGAGCTGCCGGGGTGCTTAAAGGGGTGTCGGCGGTTTTCTTTGCCTACATTGGATTTGATGCTATTTCTACCACTGCCGAAGAGTGCAAGAACCCCCAACGCGACCTGCCAAGGGGTATGATGTGGGCTATTATTATATGTACCGTGCTTTATGTAATTATTGCTTTGGTGCTAACGGGAATGGTTAATTACAGCGAGCTTAACGTGGGCGATCCGCTGGCGTTTGTGTTCGAAAAACTCGACCTTAAATGGATGAGCGGTATTATAGCCGTGAGTGCTGTTATTGCTATGGCAAGTGTACTATTAGTGTTCCAGATGGGGCAGCCGCGTATTTGGATGAGCATGAGCCGCGACGGCCTGCTACCTAAGCGTTTTTCTAAAGTGCACCCTAAGTTTAAAACGCCATCGTACGCAACAATTGTAACGGGTTTTGTAGTCGCTGTACCGGCCCTGTTTTTAAACCTTACTATGGTAACCGACCTATGTAGTATTGGTACCCTGTTTGCCTTTGTATTAGTATGTGCGGGCGTATTGGTGCTGCAAAACAAACCTAATATACCGCGCGGCAAGTTTAAAACGCCGTACGTCAATGCCAAATTTATTATGCCTATAGGGCTTGTTTTGGGTGTTTTATTATGTGTTATGTATAATAAAGATGCTACGGTAGATTTTCTTACCAACGCCAAAGAGTTTAACAGCCCTAATACTATTGTTACATCTTTAACTAAAGAGCAAACTACCGAAGTTTACAACTCTTTACTGGCACGCGATGTTGCTACCGGAAGCCAGGATTTAGAGCACATATTAAGCAGCTACGAAAGCGAGCCTGCACAATACGAGCGTTTGGTAGCAGAACTGCCAATTGCTGATGATCTAAAATACGAGTCGGGTTTCCAATTGTTTAAGCATAAAATACCTATGTGGATATTTTTAATATCGCTGGTATTGCTATCAATTTGGGCATTCCGTAAAAACCTGTCGCTTATACCTTTGTTAGGCCTTATTTGCTGCCTTTATATGATGGCGCAGTTAAGTGTATGGAACTGGATTTACTTTTTTGTATGGCTGCTTATTGGCTTGCTTATTTATTTTGGCTTTAGCCGAAAAAACAGCAAACTGAATTTAAGCAGGCTGTAGTTTATAATGCTACAGATTGGTGTAAAAAAGAAAGCCCCGTTAACCTAATAGGGTAACGGGACTTAACAAACCAACCAACCAATTATTAACAAACCTCAAAATAAATCCTGAGATTCACAATACATATACAATAACAAGATGCGTGCCAAACTCTGTTTGTAATGTAATTTTATTTATTACAATTGGTTCTATTTCGTTGTAGTTTTAAATTTATTTTCGTGCTGCCAAAATCAATGTCTTATTTTGAAGCAAAGATGGCAGTGTCATATAAAATTTGTTCCAAAATTTTCCATTTAATATAAACGGACATTTTTAATTGGTTACTAATAAAGTTGTAAGTACTATGAGTAGTACTTCTACTATTATATAACTGCGGCTCTCTGTCACATTCCCATCTATTTTAAACTTGCGCCATTTCATAATATTATAGTATAGTGGCGCAAGTATAAAAAGTATGACGAATATTGCATACAACACATAGTCGGCAACAGAATAGTGCTCTGTATGTACCGATCCTTTCCCTGTAAAAAACAAGTATGCAACAAATACTACAAGTATGCCAGTACAATAAAGTAGTTCGATAATAAAAATGTTCCAGGTGTGCAGCAGGTTTATTTTCATGAAATGTGTGGCCTAATTTATAATAGAGTTATAAAAAAGGCTAAAAGATAATGATATCACATACATCTTTTAGCCCTGTTATCTTACAACTGACAACTTTTAACGTGTACCAATTTCAATTACCGAACTGCCATAAATTTTAATTGTCGATTTTATAAAGTCTTCTTCGTTAGCTTTATAAATGTTCTCCACGTATTTTTGAGGGTTACGGTCTATGTACGGAAACCATGTGCTGTGTATCTGTATCATAATACGGTGGCCTTTTTTAAAGGTATGTAAAATATCCTGTAATGGCACATTAACGCGGGTTACCTGATTTGGCGTAAAAGGCTCCGGCTTCTCAAAACTGTTCCTGAAACGGCCTCTAAACACTTCAGATCGTACCAATTGCTGGTAACCACCCATAATAATGTTTTTTGGATTGCCTTCATAATTAGGTTCATCATCAGGATAAACATCAATAATTTTAACCACAAAGTCGGCATCAGTACCCGTCATCGATACATCCAGTTTAGCAAGTATTTCTCCTGCAAGGGTCATATCCTCGGTTAATACATCGGTATCAAACGTAAGCACATCGGGCCTGCGCGATGCATTGCGCTGATCGTCGCTCATAAAATTACGGGGCGTAAAGGTTAGCCCTTCGGTTTGCGATGTATACGGAACCGGCTTGGCAGGGTCGCTAACATACTCAAAAGCTGCCTTATCGTTTAATGGAGTATTAACCGATAGCTTTTCTTTTTCGCCAAGGTATAATTTTACCTGAGGGTCTTTAGGTGGCCAAACGTCAAAAGTTTTCCATGATTTTTTGCCGGTATCAAACATATACGCTTCCGGCAGTTTTGGGTCGGCGCCATCTTTAAGAAAGTGCGAAAAGAATTTACGCTCTATAGTGCGCTGGTAAAAGGTAGCAATGCTATCGCCAAAGTAAATATGGTTATGGGTAGATTTTCCGCCCTCGTGTGCCCAAGCACCGTGCGACCACGGCCCCATAACTATGGTGTTATACGCTTTCGGTGTGCTTTTTTCGATAGCTTTATAAATGTTTAGCGGCCCGTAAAGGTCTTCGGCATCAAACCAGCCGCCAACCGTCATTACCGCAGGGGTAATCTTTTTAAGATGCGGCAGAATGCTGCGCTTTTGCCAAAAGGCATCGTAATTGGGATGGTCTGTTATTTCTTTCCAAAAAAAGTTATCGTAATGATACTTAGTGGTTATGTTTTTTAGCGGACCCATATCCAAATAAAATTGGTAACCATCGGGCACTTGCCTTGGTTTAAAGCGTTGCATCTCGTCAGAAAACCAACTTTCGTTGGTAAGCTTATTTTTTTGGTAGCCAAACAGCGCAAATACGGGTGTATAACTTTCTAAGTATGCCCCCTGATGGTGAAAATCATCAAAAAAGAAATCTGAAATAGGTGCCTGTGGCGAAACCGCTTTTAAGGCAGGGTGGGCATCGGGCAGGGCGGCAGCACTGTAAAAACCAGGGTACGAAACACCATAAATACCGGCTTTACCGTTGTTGCCTTTTACGTTTTTAAGAAGCCATTCGATAGTATCAAACGTATCAGAACTTTCGTCTATAGCGGTTTTGTTCTTAACATCGTTACCGGGAATATTAGGCGTCATGGTAGTAAACACACCTTCAGACATGTATCTGCCCCTTACATCCTGATACACCAGTATGTACTTGTCCTGAATAAGGTATTTAGAAGGGTAGTCGTAATTATCAAAACCCACGCTATTAGAGGCATTATAGCAGGTACGGTTAATAAGAAACGGGTATTTTACCGATTTATCTTTGGGTGTATAAACAACGGTAAACAATTTGGTGCCATCGCGCATGGGTATGCGGTACTGGGCCTCATCGTAGTTATTACGCAAAAAGAGCGAATCGGCGTTTTTTTGCTGCGCCCATGCGGTGGCCGATAGAAACAGCAATACAAGCAATAGTTGTAGTTTTTTCATTATGTTTATTTAGGTACTATAGTTGTGCTAATTTAACAAAACTTTGGGTGGTATTGAGTGCTGACTGAAAATCTTATTACAAACGGGTGCCTGCAACAACTATTAGTACAATAAAAAACAGCAGGAATACTACAAACATAATTACCGAAGCTTTGCTAAGCGATTCTTCATTACTGTTTGCGGTGGGTTTTATGGTTATGTAATCGGTTTGTTTGTTAAGCAGGGTTACTTTCTCGGTAAACCGAACATCTCCATTGGCCAGCTTTTTAAGTTTGATGTACAGGCTGGCTTTTAAGCTGCCCTCTAAAAAGATGCAGCATGTTAAAATCTCGTCGATAATAAGGTTGTTGGTGGCTATGTCCTGCACGCGGATGAGGAACCCGATAGTATCGTCGGTAAGCAAATCGTCTACTACTTTAAAGAGGTTGTTCTTGTCTACGTTGCCATTGGCATGCAGCACTTTGTCTTTAATGCGCTTAAACAGCAGGAGGTAGGTAATAGGCGTCGGCTTACCGGCCTCTATATTTTGCCCACGGTAGTTTTTTTGATGGCCGGCGGTATAATCGTAAGCGTTTCTTTTGGCAAAATCGCCAAGGATGATGTAGGATTCTGAAATCTCTTTAAACCGGTCTTCGCTTGCCTTGTCGCCGTTGTTTTTATCGGGGTGATAGGCAACAGCCAGCAGCCGGTATGCTTTTTTTATCTCGGCCTGCGAGGCACTGTGCTTTACCCCAAGTATTTTATAGTAGTCTTTCATTCATAAAATTGGAAAAGGCAATTTAAACAATTTTTCTTTTAGAAATTAAAGCAACAATAATTCCAAAAACTATTGTTGGTAGCCAGAATATAAACGAATACATTCCGATTTTGCTGATAATAGGGTTAACTTTTCCTGTAAATGAAAACATATACACAGCAAAGAAAAACATTACGATACCTAAGATAATTATTACGAGTCCGGTTTTACGATAGATGGTCATTATTGACATTTTTAATATAAGAATTTCGATTATAGAATATTATCCGTTCTCCCAATAATTAGCAGTATTTCCTGAGCCGATCGATGGTCTTCATCTTGATTAGCAAGTTCTAAATAGTGCCTGGCAGTTTTAATGGATTTTTCTACAACTTCTCCTTCTAAGTATAGCATTCCAAGCATATAATTGGCTTCATCTACTTCATATTGATTGTTTTGAGGAAATGTAATATTGTTTAATATATCAATGGCCTTACACTTATCTTTTTCAGTTCCAATTCCGTAATAATAGCATTTTGCTATTGTAAAATCTTCCGATTCGGAATTTATTGTTTTCGCTTTCTGATAATATCTGAAAGCACTCTCAAATTCTTGTTTGTTTCTGTGTTCTATTCCTAAATTAAATGTTGCTATGCTACAGCCTAATTTTGCACCTTTTTCATATAGCTGAATTGCTAACTCTAAGTTTTTTTCGCCATTATAGCCTGAACTTAAATAATCCGCATATCGAACCAGTGCATCTAAATTACCGTTTTCGTAAGCAATTTTTGTCCACTTAAAATCCTGCGCTGCATCTTTCTTTACAATTTCAAATCCGTTAATTTCAACTCCGTTTTCAAAGAGCACAGCCACTTCAAGCTGCAATAGATTGCTGCCGTTTTCAGCTTCAGTTAAAAGCTTTTTCCAGTCTTCTATATTGGATATTATAGTGGTCATATTATTATACTAACTTATTTAAGGGCTTAGAAACCTATAGATTTCTTTTCGATATTAAATAAAATATTTAATTCTTTCAGCAACTTATTAAATTCATCGCCACTAATTACATTGATTTTTTTTAGCCACTGTAAATTGTAAAATTGCGATTCGTAATCCATATTTTTATTTATAAATAGATATGTTTCTCTTAGATATCTCTCTCTTTGTGCAAAAAGATGGTCAATAAAATCATTTACCACTTCTTCGCTTGGGTCTTTTTTGTTGATAAAGATATAAGTACCTTTTTGAAGTTGGATTTTCCATACTTTTTCTTCAACCATTAACTGATATGCCAAAAGAAACACAAGTGCAATAGCAAATGGTATCCAGAGATTCTCCAAATAATCTACAAAATGCCTTATAAGAAGCGATGCTGCCATTAAAATATATAGCACTCGAAAGTATATCCTAATATGTTTAACCTGAGTAGTATGGTTTTCTTTAAAGGCTTTTAATTCCTCATAGGGAACGCTTACCTCGTTTCCATCTTTTAATGGTTGAACAACCAGTTTTGTATCATGAATTGTTATCTTTCTTTTGTAAAAAAGTCCTTTTTGAGAAAGTTCTGCTATCATTTTTTTGAGAAGGTTGATTATAGCAAATTAATGTAATTAATTGATAACAAAAAAGCGGAGCAAGAAACTAATCTTACTCCGCTTATAAATGTATATAATTTTTTGAATGCTTTGACAAGCATTGAACGACTAACCAGTTGCTCATCATTAATATGAAGATTTTTGAGATTACTCAACTCCGCTGCGCCTACCTACCGGCAGGCTTCGTTAGCAATGGAACTGCTCACAACACATATGAGTGATGCTCCCATCAACCAACAACCAACAACCCGCAACAACCAACTCTACAGCTTATCCCTCAAATACTCTCCTGTTACCGATTTGGGGTTTTTAGCCACTTCTTCGGGAGTGCCAAAGGCTACTAAATGCCCACCGTGCTCGCCACCTTCGGGGCCAATGTCTATAATATAGTCGGCGCACTTAATCATGTCCAGGTTGTGCTCTATAACAATAATGGAGTGGCCTTTTTCTATAAGGGCCTCAAACGATGCCAACAGCTTTTTAATGTCGTGAAAATGCAGCCCGGTTGTAGGCTCATCAAACACAAACAAGGCTTTTTCTTTAGTAGCGCCTTTTACAAGAAACGATGCCAGCTTGATACGCTGCGCCTCGCCACCTGAAAGGGTAGAAGAGCTCTGGCCCAGCTGTACATAGCCCAAACCAACATCCTGAAGCGGTTGCAGCTTGGTCATTATCTTGGTTTGCTTATGCTCGGTAAAAAAGGCAACGGCATCATCTACCGTCATGGTTAGCACATCGTCTATGTTCTTACCTTCAAAAGTAACCTCAAGTATCTCTTTTTTAAAGCGTTTGCCGTTACAGGTTTCGCACTCCAGGTGCACATCGGCCATAAATTGCATTTCTATGGTAACCTCGCCTTCGCCTTTGCAGGTTTCGCAACGGCCGCCATCTACGTTAAACGAGAAATGCTTGGTTTGGTAACCGCGAATGCCTGATAGTTTTTGCTTGGCAAAAAGGTCGCGGATATCATCATACGCTTTTATATATGTAACCGGATTAGAACGCGAGCTGCGCCCAATAGGGTTCTGGTCTACGTATTCTATATGTTTAATGTGTCCGTAACTGCCTTTAAGCTCAGTAAACTGGCCGGGTTTTTCGCCCACGCCCTCCAGTTGCTTTTGCATAGCGGGGAAGAGTATCTTTTTAACCAGCGTGCTCTTGCCGCTACCCGAAACGCCCGTTATTACCGTAAGGCAATCTAACGGAAAGGTAACGTCTATATTTTTAAGGTTATTCTCTCGTGCGCCAACAACATCTATATGGTTTTTAAACTTGCGGCGCTTTTTAGGCACACTGATTTCCAGATCTCCGTTAAGGTACCTTGCTGTAAGCGAATCTGACTTCAATATCTCATCATACGTGCCCTGTGCCACCAGTTCGCCACCAAGGGTACCGGCTTCGGGGCCAATATCTATAATCATGTCGGCCGCCTTCATAATATCTTCGTCGTGCTCAACCACAATAACGGTGTTGCCCAGGTTGCGCAGGCCTATAAGCACCTGTATAAGCCTCTCGGTGTCTTTTGGGTGAAGCCCGATACTGGGTTCATCTAAAATGTACATAGAGCCCACAAGGCTGCTGCCCATAGAGGTAGCAAGGTTAATACGCTGGCTTTCACCACCCGAAAGTGTGTTAGAACGACGGTTTAGTGTAAGGTAGTCAAGGCCAACTTCCTGAAGGAAACGTAGCCTGTTGTTAATCTCTACCAACAATCGCTTGGCAACCACCGTATCGTACTCGTTAAGTTTAAGGCCATCAAAAAACTCAGCGAGGTTTTTAATAGGCAGGTCAACCAGATCCGATATGGTGCGGTCGGCAATTTTAATATAATTGGTTTCCGGCCTAAGGCGTTTGCCCTTACACTCGGGGCATTTGGTTTTGCCGCGGTAACGCGACAGCATTACGCGGTTTTGTATTTTGTAGTTTTTTTCTTCCAGTTCTTTAAAAAAATCGTCTAAGCCGGTAAAATATTTGTTGCCTTTCCAGATCAGTGCCCTGTCTGATTCTGATAATTGAAAATAGGGTTTATGTACGGGGAAGTCGAATTTATGACTGTTATTAACAAGTTGGTTTCTGAACTCGCCCATGCTTTCGCCACGCCACGGATAAATGGCATTCTCAAACACCGAAAGTGAAGTATTAGGCACTACAAGCTCTTCATCTATACCAATAATGCTGCCGTAGCCTTCGCAGGCCGGGCACGCACCGTAGGGGTTGTTAAAGCTAAAAAGGTGCACATTTGGTTCCAGAAAGGTAACGCCATCTAACTCGAAATTGTTGCTGAATGGCAGGCGGTTACCGCTGCTAACTTCCTGTAAATAAGCTTCTCCCTTACCTTCGTAAAAGGCAGTCTGTACGGCATCGGCAAGGCGGTTAAAAAACTCTTCTTCATTTTTAACCACAATACGGTCTACTATAAGCAGTACCTCCTTGTTGGTAAAGTCGACATCGGTAATATCATCAAGCCTAAGCGTCTCGTTATCAACCAATATACGGGCGAAACCCTGTTGCAACAGCACACCCAGTTTCTCCTCTATAGTACGTCCCTTTTCGGTGTGTACAGGGGCAAGTAACAGCCAGCGGCTATCGGCCTCCAGTTGTTTAACCTCGTTAATAACATCGGTAACGGTATGCTTGCGCACCTCGCGCCCCGAAACAGGCGAATAGGTTCGCCCTACACGTGCAAAAAGCAGTTTAAGGTAATCGTAAATCTCTGTGCTGGTGCCTACTGTAGAGCGGGCGTTGGTGGTGTTAACCTTTTGCTCTATGGCAATGGCAGGGGCAATGCCCTTAATATATTCCACTTTGGGTTTGTCTAATCGGCCCAAAAACTGGCGAGCATAGCTGCTAAGGCTCTCTACATAGCGGCGCTGGCCTTCGGCATACAGGGTATCGAACGCAAGGCTCGACTTACCCGAACCCGATAAACCGGTAATAACCACCAGTTTGTTGCGGGGTATGGCAACATCAAGGTTTTTTAGGTTGTGCAGCTGCGCACCTTTTATAAGTATGTTTTTCTTGGGTTCGAGGGTAGAAAAATCGGTCTTTATCATGGCAAAAATTGAATAGCCAAAGATACGGTTTTAGTGCGACAATTTTGTTAAGGGAATTAGAAGATAAATAGATTGATAATAGTAAAATATGACTTAAAAAAATGTAAGAATTATTACATTTGGCTTTATGAAACAGACAGATATTCAATTTTATAAGATTACCAGATCTATGATATCCGGAGAAAAAGAGATAAAGGCTGTAATACCTTACGATAGTTATGCGGTATTTAAAAATCCGGCGTTGCTTGCAGATAACAACAAGTTTACCATGGTTAAGGGCAGAAACACTTATGATGTAGTGCCTTATCAGGATGTTTTTAATTTTGCAATTTCTGAAAAGCTAAAAATTGCCTTAGAGCAAAATGGTATAACAGGCTGGTTGTGTTACCCTATAATTATAGACGGAATTAAGGGTAATTATTTTGGTTTCTGGGTAACAGGCAAAGGGGGCAGGGTAACAAAGTTTGATAAAGATGGGGCTGTGCCAATGCTTAAGCCTTTAAAATGGGACCAGACCGCATGGGATGGTTCGGATATTTTTAATATAGAAGATACCGGCATTAAAGCCTGCACGCCCCGGGCTGCCGAAATTTTTCATCAATTTAATTGTAAGAGTATAATTGTAAAACCTTTATAATTAGAAATTCATTGAAGTCGGTAAATGATTATATTTGAGAAAACTGGGTTTAACATGAGGATATTTCTAATATTGTGTATAGCATTGTTTTTAAGCTGCATTAAAAACCAGCCGGTTGTGCCTAATCTGCCATCAGCCGACACAAATGTTACCAAGCCAATGCAGGTAAAAACCGACACAATAAATACAATTGAGGTAACATTAAACGATAGTGTACTGCTAAAATACCCTAAAATAGCTTACTTTGGTTTTGAGAGCTGGTTTAAAGATATGGTCCGTGTAAAAGTTTTACCACCCAATGATGCGTGGCGAAATTTTACATCTTTAGATCAGTACAATGACATAAAGATTTATTTTTCAAGCGAAATTGGGCAAGATGATTTCTGCCTGCTTTACGCTTATTTTTTGCAACAGCTTAATGGTGTAGAAAAATATCAAAAAGAAAGGTTGGCTTTATTTTCTGCTTATCGTAAAATCAATAAACTTAAGTGGTATTATCAGCATGGGGGTACTTACTTTGGGCATATGCACGACAGGATATATGGTTATGCCGAATTTAGTGTGTACGCTTTTGATAAAGATTTAGTAAATAATACAAATATCAGCAAAGAAAAAAGTGTATTCATTTCGCAACTTAAAAAAACATTCATCCAAAAACTTAAAGAAGATGCTGATACAATGCCTAAAGACAGACTTGAGCATGAGAAAGAAATGATTAAAATAATTGATGAGATGAGTACTGATATTACAAATGCCTATCTGTTAAAGGAGTTAAAACAATTTTATGCAGATAACTATGATTATTGGATGTAAGTAATACTATTATCATGAAAAAAATAGAAAACTATCAACTGCATATCGAAAATTTTAAGATACTGTCAAACGGTGCCGATGGTGGCCATAGATATATTGTTACAGAAATGCAATATAAAGGAAGCCTAAAAAGGGTATCGGTTTTTTTAAACGATAAGACAGATGAAAATAGATTGGTTGAAAATGCACCTGTAACTGTTGTTGGTCAATTTACCGATGATGGCAATACCGATTTGCTTATTTCGCGAGCTAAAATAATTTAATAAATTATTGAAAACCAAAATATATAGCGTGAGTCTATTTAAAAATATTTTTAGTTCTTCAAATAAAAAATCAAATCCATCTAATATGGAACAAAAAATAAAAGCTGCTCTTTTTGGTGTGGCTGTGGGTGATGCGTTGGGTGTACCCGTAGAATTTATGGATAAGGAAGAGCTGCAACGGGATCCGGTAATAGATATGAGGGCTTTTGGTACGCATAACCAGCCGGCAGGTACATTTTCTGATGATGCTTCACTAACTTTTTGTCTTGCCGAGGCGCTAACTTACGATTTCGACATTGATACAGTTGCAAACAACTTTGTAAGGTGGGCTTATCATGGCTATTGGTCGGCACATGGCAATGTGTTTGATATTGGCATTGCCACGCAGCAGGCTATAGAAAAACTGGCAAGAGGTGTAGAGCCTGAACTTGCGGGAGGTACCGGTGTGGCATCTAACGGTAATGGGTCGCTTATGCGAATACTACCGCTTGTATTTTATATTAAAGATATGCCTATTGAAGAACGTTTCAGGACAACTAAACAAGTATCGGCGGTTACGCATGGGCATATAAGATCTGTTATTGCGTGTTTTTACTATTTAGAATTTGCACGATATATAATAAAAGGCCTGCGCAGACTGGATATTTACGACAAACTTAAAACAGAAATAGGCTTATATTTAAAGTTGTTAGATATTGAAAATGATGAAATTGCGCTGTTTGACAGGTTGCTAATAGGGGATATTTATAATTTACAGGAAGAACAAATACAAAGCAGTGGTTATGTGCTGCACACACTGGAGGCTGCCATCTGGTGTATGTTTAATAGTGTTAATTACAAGGAGGCTGTTTTAAAAGCGGTTAACTTAGGTAGCGATACCGATACTACTGCTGCTGTAACCGGTGGCTTAGCGGGGCTGTATTATGGCTTTAATAATATTCCGCAGCAATGGCTACACCTGCTTGCAAAGCATAATGATATAGGAAGCCTTGCCGAAAGAATGAGTGAAAGGTATGATATTATGAAGTACGATTTTATTGCTACTTTAAAATTTGACACAGCACCTCAGGCGGCTATTATGCATCCTGTAACAACAGGTAATTGGCAAAATATAACATTTGATTTTGAGAAAAGTTTCTTTGGTGCCAGACGATACTTTATGGGCAAAGAAGAAATATATCCCGGAGAAACGGTTCGTGCGCATCTGCATCTGGCTCTTTCAGATTATTTTAAAAATCGTCTTGATATAGGTATGGCATTTACGTTTTATGATGGAAGTGGTCTGAAAGGTTCAGGAATCATTGAAAAAATAACTAATCCGAAACTCAAAATACCTGAAAACCCATAAAAACCATTTCGATTTTATAATAATAAACCTGTATTAAAGGTTATATTTGGTGTAGTAAAACAGATTTAACATGGATGATGATAGTAATGAGCTGCACGATGCACTGCAAAATATAAAATCGAGGTCGGATTTTGAGGCTTTTATGAATGCACTGGTAAAAGACTATACCGAGAATAAGGAAACGTGGGATAATGATACGCTAAAATCGTTTTTAGAAGCCCTGCACGGCTTTAATTATAACAGCGAGAACGACAGGCCTTCCTGGAAAGCTTTTGGCGAAATGCTATACGCAGCCCGCCTTTATGAATAGACTATGCAGCCGTTAACCGATAAACAATACCAGTTAGAGCGTTTTCCAGGAAAGGGAGGGTGGACCTACATTTCTTTACCCGAAATACCCAAAGATAAAGAGGCGCCTTTTGGCCTTGTAAAAGTGCATGGCACAATAAATGGCTACGATATAAGTGGTTGTACCTTAATGCCGTATGTCAATGGCAACCTTTTAATGGCTGTTAAAGCCGAAATTAGAAAGGCAATAGGCAAGGAGGAAGGCGACTATGTGCATGTGACATTGTATCACGATACATCTGTATTCGAAATCCCTGATGTTTTTAAGTTGCGACTGCAGCAAGAACCCGGCGCTTATGAGGCTTTTTTGCGCCATAAAAAGTGGGAGCAAAAAATGTGCGTGCAATGGATATATTCCGCAAAACGGCCCGAAACTACCAACGAGCGTATCATAAAAACCTTATTCAGGCTCAGGAACCGTTTAAAAATTGTTTAGCTTTTTAATAATTTTACTTAAAGATTGTCAAAATCAGCATATTTAAAATTTAGCTGTTTTTAAACGTTAAAGCTTTAAATTACTAACGTTGTAGTGCCTTTTTTGTAAGTTGATTTTTAATAATTACACTGCTGAAATAATTTAAATGTTGCAGCGTTGCTACTGGTTTACCTATAAAAATGAGGGGTTTACCGGCAAAATGTATACTTATTGTTCAAAATATGTTAAAATTTATTTTAGTATTTGTTTTTTATAATTTTATTATGTTATATTTGGCATATAATTAATTCAAAATTAACAAAGCCTATACAAAAAACTACTTTTTAGAACCCGCTTACCAACGGGGTTTTATCGAAACCAAATTCAAAAAACGCTAAAAAGTTATTGCTATGGCTAATGTTGTAATCCCTGACGCTGAGTTAGTGCACAGTTACATAAACGGAGACGAAAATGCTCTGTCTATACTAATTAAGAGGCACCAATCTAAAATTTACGGTTTTATCTATTCTAAAGTTACCGATAGGGATATCTCTGATGATATCTTTCAGGATACCTTTATTAAAGTAATAAAAACGTTGAAATCTAACTCGTATAACGAAGAAGGTAAGTTTCTTCCGTGGGTTATGCGTATATCGCACAATCTTATTGTAGACCACTTTAGGAAAAACAAAAAGATGCCAATGTACCGCGAAACCGAAGAGTTTTCTATATTTTCTATAATGACCGATAATAGCCCTAACATAGAGAGCAGGATTATTACAGACCAGGTAGAGAACGATTTACAGCGCCTTATAGAAGAGCTTCCGGACGACCAGAAAGAGGTACTGCAAATGCGTATTTACCAGGACCTGAGCTTTAAAGAAATAGCCGACCTTACAGGTGTAAGCATCAATACAGCCCTTGGCCGCATGCGCTATGCGCTTATGAACTTAAGAAAAGTAATAGATAAAAATAAAATAATTTTAACCAATTAGGCAATATTGGGTTTTAGTTTGCGTTCTTGTAGTATAATAACAAATAATTATATCGCTACATGGCTAAACTTTACTCTAAAAAACCAATAGCAACGCCTACAATGCTACCTAAACAAGAAACAATAGATTTTTTGCTTAACTATTCTAAAGCACTTAAAATAGTTAAAACTCAAAACGGTACGTACGAAAACATTGCTAATTAAGGTATTACAAAAAGCCTCTGCTATTTTTTAGCAGAGGCTTTTTTATAATATTCTTCCAGTACTGATTTTCGGCCAATTGTAGCCGTAATAATATCCTTGTCTAAACTCCAGCCACGCGCCGGCGAATATTGCCTTCCGTACCATATAATCTGCAGGTGTAAATCGTTCCATAATGCTTTAGGGAACAGCTTTTTAGCATCGTTTTCTGTCTGCACCACATTCTTGCCGTCGGTCAGTCCCCAGCGGTACATAAGCCTGTGTATGTGCGTATCTACCGGAAAGGTAGGCATGCCAAAGGCCTGTGCCAGCACCACACTTGCGGTTTTATGGCCCACACCGGGCAGTGCCTCCAGGTCTTCAAAATTATCGGGCACTTCGCCATTGTGTTTCTCCAGTAAAATTTCAGATAAACCGTGTATTGCCTTAGCCTTTGCAGGCGATAACCCTACAGGGCGAATAATATCCTGAATTTCATCAATGCGTAGTTTTACCATCATTTTAGGGTTATCGGCACGTTCAAATAATAGTGGCGTAATTTGGTTTACGCGCACATCGGTACTTTGGGCGCTCATTAACACTGCTATTAGCAGGGTATAGGGGTCTTTATGGTCTAACGGTATGGGTATGGTGGGGTAAATTTCCTGTAGTGTTTTTATCACAAACTTTGCCTTTTGTGCTTTGGTCATTTTGTTTACTTTTATACAAACAAATATACAGCTATGACAACACTTACCAAAGGCGATAAAGCACCAGATTTTACAGGAACAGACGAAGCAGGAAAAACACACTCGTTATCTGATTATGCCGGCAAAAAACTGGTGGTATTTTTTTATCCAAAGGCAGATACTCCGGGCTGTACTGCAGAGGCTTGCGACCTTAGGGATAACTTTCATTACCTTAAGGCACAGGGCTATGAATTGCTGGGTGTAAGTGCCGACAGCCAGAAAGAACAGGCTAAATTTAAAGAGAAATACCAGTTACCTTTTCCGCTTTTGGCCGATGAAGATAAAAGCTTTATTAATGCTTTTGGCGTATGGGGACCTAAAAAGTTTATGGGCCGTGTGTTTGATGGTATTCATCGCAGCACTTTTATTATTGACGAAAATGGTGTGTTAGAAGATGTTATAACCGATGTTAAAACCAAAGCGCATGCCGCACAGATATTAAAGTAAGCTAAAAGTGTAGGAAATTGCTTTTAAATTTTAATATTTTCGCGCAACAAACATAATGGGTTCTAAACATGGATGTTTATAAAGAATTACGCAAAATCTGGGATGCAATAAGCACCGATTACGAAGGTAAAAATGCTACTTTTGATATTAGGGTACATAAAAAACTGCTCGATATTTTTCAGGTGGGCGATTACTTTTACTATATAGTTAACGTGCGTAAGTCTGTTTTAGAGATGGTTAGCCATGAAATGGAATTGGTGTTGGGTTATCCGCAGGAAACCATCACCCTGGATTTTTTAGTGGGTTTGATCCATCCGGATGACCTTCCGTTTTTCCTCAATTTTGAAGTGGCAGTGGGCAAATTTATGGCAGCATTAAGTGGCGAACGCCTCTTTAAATATAAAGTACAATACGACTTTAGGGCTAAAAAAGCCAATGGCGAGTACATAAAGATACTTCACCAGTACGTTGTAATTCAGAAAGATATAGATAATGTACTGACATTTGCGGTTGATACTGATATTACCAATTTAAAGAAAGAGCACAAGCCTGCCTTATCTTTTATAGGAATGGATGGCGAACCCAGTTACCTTAATGTAGATGTAGATAATGTGTTTAAGCCTACAAAACACATTTTTACAAAGAGAGAACGCGAAATTGTAAAGGCGCTTGCCAGCGGAATGAGCAGCGTTGAGATTGCCGAAACCCTAAGCATTAGCCGCCACACGGTAGATTCGCACCGCAAAAACATGATTAAAAAAACCGAAGCAAAATCTACTAACGAGGTTATACAGATAGCTTTTAACAACGGTTGGGTATAAGCCTGTTAGCATCCGCATTCGCCGTAAAAAGCTTTCTCTAAAGTCTTGCCGTTTTTATCAGTTAGCTTAATAGTACCGGTTTTTATAGAACTTTCCGGGCCATGTTTGCCTTTGTCTTCCATTTCAATAATCATCTCATAATCAGCATTATTGTAGGTGGAAATTACATTAATGCTATCAACATCTTTACGGCTGGTTTCGGTAAATTTGGTAAGCACACCATTAACTTTTATAAAAGATGTCTGTTTAAAATCATTCATATAAATAAACTTTTGGGCGCTGTAATCTAAAGAATCGTTAGAAAAATTACATGAACAGCCCTCTATCTCGGCAGGAAATTCAGAAAAGGCACTGATGTACAGCATAGAGGCCTGCGCCGTTTTGGGAGCCTGGTTTAGTGGCGCGACGGGTGTCGGTTCTTCCTTCTTGCAGGCAATCAAAATGGATAGTACTGATATATAGAGTAGAGTTCTGAATTTAAAGCCCATATAAAATAATTTTTGTAATTTTTTTGTAAGACAAAATAAATCACGAATATAAATTATTGTTGGCTTCAAACAAAAAGTAAAGCAATAAAAAACAGGATGGTATACAATAAAGGCAGCATTTTAATATAAATGCTGCCTTTATTGTATTGTTTATATAATAGGCGAGGGTTATTCCTGCTCTGCCAACAGTTTTTTAGGATCGTAGCCAAACAGCTGATTGTGCTTAATAACCTCGGCAATACCCGGTGGTAGCATTGGTTCCCAGCCGGTTTTACCTTTGTTTATCATTTTAAGCACTTCGCGCGAGAAGATATCCAGGTTGTTGGTATCTACATCGCTAATATCTATAACCTTACCGTTAAATTTAAAGAATTTGTACAGCTCCTTCATGCGCGGGTGTACCTTCAGGTTCTCTGAATCGATAACCACGCCGTGCTCATCTTTCATAGGGTATAAGTACACCTTAAGGTCGCGATAAAACAGTTTACCAAAGGCCTCAAGAATACCACCACTTAGGTGGCGGTAGTACTTCTCATCAAAAATATCAATAAGGTTGCTAACGCCCATAGCAAGGCCCATACGGGCTTTTGTGTAGCTGCTAAAGTACTCTACCACCTTATAGTATTCCTGAAAGTTAGATATCATAACGTGCTGGCCAAGAGAACATAAAAGTTCGGCCCTGTCCATAAAATCGCGCTCATCAATCTCGCCTTCAGATCGAAGGTTAGACAATGTAATCTCAAAAACCACAAGGGTTTTTTCGCGGTCTACCTTATTTTCTTCTAAAAACATTTTGTACGATTTTTCATACATATCCATGTTTACCTTAGTAACCGGCCTAAAGCTGCCCCTAAGTGCTAAAATGTTTTTTTTGTAAAGTATGGCTGCCGGCAGTACATTATGCCCCTGCGGGTCGAACATTACGGCATCGGTCATTCCGTTCTTAACCAGTTGCAGGCTCATAAGCCTGTTATCTACATCGGCAAAACGGGGTCCGGCAAAGTTAATGGTGTCAATTTCCAGCTGGTCTTTATCCAGGTGGTCGTACAGGTAACGCAATAACTTTTTAGGGTCGTTGTACTTATAAAATGCACCGTAAATAAGGTTTACACCAAGAATACCAAGGGTTTCCTGTTGTAATTTGGCATCGTTCTCTTTAAAGCGTATGTGCAGTGTAATTTCGTTGTAATCTTCATCAGGCTCAACCTGATAGCGAATACCCACCCAGCCGTGGCCTTTAAATTGCTTGGCAAAATCGATGGTGGCAACAGTGTTGGCATAGCTAAAAAACACCTTGCTTGGGTGCTTTTCGCGCTTAAGCCTCTCTTCCATAATGCTAACCTCGTGACCCAGCATTGTTTTAAGGCGGCTTTCGGTAACGTAGCGGCCATCTTCCTCGGTACCATAAATGGCATCGCTAAAATCTTTATCGTAGGCTGACATCGCCTTGGCAATGGTGCCCGATGAACCACCCGACCTAAAAAAGTGGCGTACGGTTTCCTGCCCGGCACCAATTTCGGCAAAAGTACCGTAAATGTTCTCGTTCAGGTTAATGCGCAGGGCCTTGTCTTTAATAGAGGGTACGTGTGCAATTATTCGGTCGCCCTTAAGGGTTATGTCGTCATCGTTTAATTTCATAGCGGTGAAAGATATGTTGCAAAGTTAGGCAAACACTGCATTTTATAAAACAAATAATGCTATTTTTGTGTAAAAAATAAACAATTTTGAAGGTTTGGTTTTTAGGTACAGGAACATCTCAGGGAATACCGGTTATTGGTAGCACTCACCCTGTGTGCCTTAGTACCGATATGCGCGATAAAAGGCTCAGGGTATCGGTATGGATACACTGGGCAAATTACTCGTATGTAATAGATTGCGGCCCCGATTTCAGGCAGCAGATGCTTACCTCCAAATGCCCAAAAATTGATGGCATAATTTATACGCACGAACACGCCGACCACACCGCGGGACTGGATGATATTCGTCCGTTTTTCTTCCGTCAGGGCGATATTCCCATTTTTGCGCACAAAAGGGTAATAGATAGCCTTAAAAAACGTTTTGATTATGTTTTTGAGGAAGAGAACAAATACCCGGGAGCACCATCGGTTAAGGTTATAGAAGTGGTTAATAATCAGCCCTTCTTAATTGGCGATAAAACCGCAATACCTATTAGCACCCTGCATGGCAGGCTGCCTATTTTTGGTTACCGCATAGACGATTTTGCCTACCTAACCGATGTTAAAACAGTAGCACCGGAAGAGCGAGAAAAACTTAGGGGGCTTAGTGTTTTGGTAGTGAGTGCCTTACGCCATGAGCCGCACAACTCGCACTTTAACCTTGAGGAAGCATTGGAGTTTATTGCCGATATTGCACCCGAAAAGACTTACCTGACGCATATTAGCCACATGATGGGTTTTCATGCCGAAGTAGAGAAGATATTGCCAAAAAATGTATTTTTGGCCTACGATAATTTAGAAATAACCATATAGCTACTAACTAATGAAAAAAAGCCTCTTTTTATACCTCTTTATTTTTGCATTGCTTATAAATGTATTCACTTATATGTATTTTACGAACGCCCAAAAGTATGAGGCTGAACGTGTTATAAAAATGCAGGAAAAAGTAAAAAAGGTTAGGGATAGTATTAAGGTTGCAGGTAACGAACGCAAGATAAGCGATTATTTTTCGATTGAGAATGATAACAATGCCCGCGATTACTTTAAGGATCAGGATATTGACGCTCTTGCCATTAGGGTTAGAGATGGCCTTTATGCACAAAACGCCAACCCAAAGGGAAACCCGTTAGTAGGGTATCCTGCTATGGATGGCAGGCCGTTTACCATTGCGAAAATTAAGATACTGAACCACAGATGGATAATAGTAGATTTTTCTAACGGCATACGCTGGGGCGAGGCCGTAATTAAATATTTTGTGGAAGATGACGGCAAAATTACCTACGAGCCAGTGGAAACTACCTTGTTTAATTTTGTACCTTATTAATTTTTTGTACTTTAGTTTACCGTAATTACTACTACTCCTGGTTATGAAAAAACTTGTATTGCTCTTTGCTGCAGCCAGTTGCATTGTTTCGTGCGACTTTATTCTTAAAAAGACTGATGACACACAAAGCGAAACCAAGACCGGCAAAAAAGTGGTTATAGGTAACGATAAAGATGAGATGGGCTGCGTAACATCAGCAGGTTACCGCTGGTCGTACATTACTAAAGAATGCATCCGCCCGATAGAGGAAGGCTACAGGCTTAACTCGATACAGCAGCTTGCCGGAGAGAGCAGCCAGCAGAGCGTATTTGTTGTTTTTGAGGAAGATGGCGACCGCGCCGAACTCTATTTCCCTAACCAGACGCACTCTATAATGCTTACACGAGAGTCTAAGAACGGGCCTTTTAAAGATGCCCACTGGCAGTTACAATCGCTAAATGGGTATAAGCTTAAAAAGGACGGATTGCTACTGTTTGCAGGGGCTGCCGCCATTCAGGAGGGCCAGGTTACCGGAGATTATAAAGAAGAAAGCTAATAAGCCAATAGATATAAAATCAAAAATCCCGATCGTTTAATATGCGATCGGGATTTTTTTATTTATGGAGTTTTTTGGGTGGAATAACTAAATTGAAGCTCATGTAAAATATTAAGCTAAATTCTTACAAATTTTATATTTTAAATACCCTCTTATTTTGCAATTTTTGCTAAAAACAGCTATTTTGTTAAGTTGTTGATTATCAGCATAAGTCGATTTTGATATTTCACTTTCGGACTTGGAGTTACGCTACTTTTGCAATAATTTATTTTAATGGCTCAAATTTTGGTTGAGCATGTTTATTTCAATCTTTATAAAAGCGCACCTTTACAAAATTTTTAGTTACGCAGTACTGCACAACTGCCTTCAGTACTGCCGGTAAATAACCGCCGTAACTTTGCAGAAGAAATTAGGGGTTAGGGGTAAGTATAAGTAAGGTGTTATTTAATATTCAATTGAAAAGTTAAATATATTGCCTGCTTCGACAAGCTCAGCATGACAAAATCTTCTAACCTCTCGCAAAGTATTCAACAAAAAAAGGCTAAAGTAATGCGCTGCTTAAAAAAGCCATACACCACTTTAACCCTTTAAATATTTGCTTGTAATTAATAACTATGGCATTAATGCATCAAGAATATCAGGATATACTACCTCTCCGGTGTTACGGTTAAACAGGGCCATGGTGTGGTTACCTATAAAGCCGTTATCCCAATAAACAGGAACCAATCCGTGGGTTCTTGCCGAGTTGGCTACATAGTTAAGGTAATAGATCCTGAAGGTTTCGCTTCCAGGTACATCGGTACGAACAATAGCGCCAAACTCGCCTAAAATTACGCCTACGCCATTATCTACAAATTTGGTTTTCATTTTCTGGAACTGTGCATCTACAAAAGCTTCATTAGCCCAGGTTTCAGTTTGTGCAGGGTCGGTAGCAATAGATCCCCATTGTGTAATGGTGCTGTTTTCGTTCAGGGTAAAGTTGTAAGGGTCGTAGTAGTGTACCTCCATTAACAAGCGGGTAGGGGTAACATCTACCGGTATTGCTGCAAAAGCAAAAGTGTGGTCTATGTTAGTGTTAAAGCCCTGCACGGCAAGGTAGCGGTAAGCGTTGCGCCCGCCGGTAGCGCGCACAGCGGTAACAAATGTTTGGTTAAAGCTATTTTGTACGGTGTAGTATTCAGATGTTGGCGTGCCATAATCGCCGTCTACCATAACCTCGTTGCTTCCTGCAAAAATCAGGTGGTAGTCGTAATCGCGAAAATGTGTGGCAACTTGTTTCCACATAATGGCAAGGCGGTTGTTAACATAAGCCTGCTGCGCGTTGGTTGGCTGCATCCATCCGCCATCCCAATGCTCGTTCATTATCACATACATATCGTTATCGCGTGCATAGTTTACAACCTCTTCTACACGGGCAAGCCAGGCAGGGTTAATGGTAAAGGTAGCATCGTCAGAAAAATTGCTCCACGATACCGGTATGCGTATGGTTTTAAAACCGGCCGCTTTTACAGCATCAACAAGCTGCTTGCTGGCCATTGGGTTGCCCCATGCGGTTTCTCCGCCAATAGCTTCAAGGGTATTGCCCAGGTTCCAGCCCGTGCCCATTTCGGCGGTAAGCTGCACGCTGGTCATGGTGCTCATGTTGCTTGGGTCGGGTGCAATGTCATAAGTAATGGTACTGCTGTTCTCGTTAGCCGATTGCTCAATTTGCACCATCCTTGTTTCAGATCCTGATGCTACAGTAATAGTAGCAGTACGGGCCTCTTCGGTATCATTTTCAGCTATTACCAGCGAAACATAGCCCATGCCGGTGCCCGATGTGCCCGAAACAGTAAGCCAGTCGGCAGAATTGGTCAGTGTCCACATAGCATCTTTTTCAAGGTGAATGTTCATAACGGCATTGCCGTTTTTGGCGCTAAACAGCATGGTTTCCGGAGTGATGGAAAATGCAATTGGGTCTTTGGTGGTCTTGGTGTCATCGTCTGAGCAAGACATACTGCCCACAAATAAGCACAGGAGCAGCACCGTTTTTAAAAGGTAACTTTTTTTCATGGTTTGGTTTTTTGAGTAAAAATTATTGTGTAGTAGGAATGCGATTTATAAATTAACTATAACGTTTTATTAATTGGTCAAAATGACTACAAGTGTAAAACTTATTTTTTGTATTAGCAAAATATTTAGCTTATTATTTTTTATATCGCAATTTTAAAATTAAAAATGTAGGATATACGTAAACATCGGCGTTTGTAAGAATACAGTCCGATATTGTCTGAAAATAATATATTTGCTAATATCTAAAGGTGTTTATACTGCCCTGATTAGAAAATATTTGTACTTTGCTTAGCATTACATATTGCATTTTCTTGATAACTTTTGCCTTGCGGGTGCTTATGCAAGCTTTGAAATCGCAGGGTTTTGCTTAGATTTGAAATGTAGAAAATTTGCAAAAAATAGAGATAGATTATGGGGATGTTTGTAATTAGCAAACGGGCTAACGGAGATTTTAAATTTGTTTTTACATCCAGAAAGGGTAAAATTATTTTTACCAGCATTGGCTGTAAACATAAATCGGATTGCGAATTGATGATTGCCGGGATTAAAGATAATATTACATTGT
Organism: Flavobacterium subsaxonicum WB 4.1-42 = DSM 21790; assembly: GCF_000422725.1. Taxonomy (GTDB): domain Bacteria; phylum Bacteroidota; class Bacteroidia; order Flavobacteriales; family Flavobacteriaceae; genus Flavobacterium; species Flavobacterium subsaxonicum. The sequence goes on along the minus strand of NZ_KE383909.1, from coordinate 1,092,349 downwards.
TTGCCTTTACAAAAAATACCACTGCCAGTGGCAAGCATTTTTTCAGGTTGTCTAAGGGCGGACTCGTTTTGGCTACCAGCCGAAAATATTCGACAGAGCTAAGTATTAAAAAGGGCATTACCGAGATTATGAAGTACGTTCCGCTTTCTGAAACCCTTGATTTTTCTGAAACCGATGCTATATTTGCTCCTGCCGAAGATGTTTTTGCAGAGGCTACCGAATAACTAAAACCCATGCAAAAAATAGATTCTCACCAGCATTTTTGGAAATTCGATCCCGTAAGGGATGCCTGGATTGGCGATGCAATGCACAAGATAAGGAGGGATTTTTTGCCGGAGGATTTGTTTCCGCTACTAAAACAAAGCGGCATTGCCGGCTGCGTTGCCGTGCAGGCTGACCAGAGTGAAGTGGAAACCAATTTTTTACTCGGCTTAGCCGAAAAAAATAGCTTTATTAAAGGCGTGGTAGGGTGGATAGGCCTTACCGATAATAACATTGCCGAACGGCTTGAATATTTTTCATCGTACAAAAAACTTAAAGGGTTCAGGCATATAGTAGAGGGCGAGGCTCCCGGTTTTATGCTGCGGCCCGATTTTGTAAATGGCATTAGTGCCCTAAAGCCATACAATTATACCTATGATATTTTGGTGCGCCCGCATCAGTTGCAGGATGCTATTGCCCTTGTAAACCAATTTCCTAACCAACCGTTTGTGTTAGACCATAGCGCCAAACCCGACCTTAAAACGGGTGACATAGCTACCTGGAAAGCACAAATTAAAGAGCTGGCTAAAGCTGATAATGTACTGTGCAAAGTATCAGGATTAGTAACCGAAGCACATTGGGATGATTGGTCGGCGCACGATTTAAAACCCTGCCTTGATACGGTTTTTGAATGCTTTACACCCAAAAGGATATTGTTTGGATCTGACTGGCCGGTGTGTAACCTGGCGGCTAATTATGCCACTGTTGTAAGAACGCTGGAGGATTATACTGCACAGTTAAGCGAAACAGAACGGGAGCAGGTGTGGCATAAAAACGCCCAAACGTTTTACAATTTAGATAGTTAGCCTATAACATAGGTCATTACTTTATAATCAAGCATTAACTTAATCAGGCTAAAAATATTTTTAGTAAATTTGGGTTCTTCTATGATTATGAAAGACTTTACAACCGCGACTTTTAATCACAGATATGGAACCCTCTATATCTTTACAATTATAAGATTACGCTTATTTTTACTTCTTGCCTTATTGTCTCTCTCGGCAAAAGCACAGCAACTTTTGCCTTTTGTAGAAAACTTTACCAAGTCTGAATATACCGGCGATAACCAGGTGTGGAATGTTACACAGGGCACCGATAACGCCATGTATTTTGCCAATAACCACTTTTTTTTGCGCTACAACGGTGTGGTTTGGGAAAAATATACCCTGCCCAATAAAACCATTATACGATCGGTTTTTGCCGATGGCGATAAAATATACTGCGGGTCGTATAAAGAGTTTGGCTACTGGAAAAGGAGCAACGGAAAAATGCTTTACTATTCGCTCTCAAAAGATAAAAAGCTGTTTTCCGGTAATGCCGATAACGAAGAGATCTGGAAGATATTTAAGCACAGGGGCGTATTGTATTTTCAGTCGTTTAACGAGCTGTATATAGTTAATGGCAACACTACAGAGAAAGTCAAATTCCCAACCCAGATATCCTATTGCTATGTTATTGATGATAAAGTTTATGTGGCATCTGTAAACGATGGTGTGTATATTTTAAAAGACAAGACATTTGCTAAAAATGCCGCATGGGCCCCACAGTTAACCAATACTATTATTCACGGTATCGAAAAGCATGGTGGGCAGTTGTACATTTTTACAAAAAACAATGGGGTTTTTGTTGGTAATGATGCTGCAATTAAGCCGTGGGATAGCCCGCTTAACACCATAGTGAAAGAGGAAGTTATACTCTCGGCAAAGTTTATAAACAATAGCCTGCTGGCCATCGGCACATCGCGGCAGGGACTATACATTATAAATACCCTAACGGGCGAATACAAGAACATCAACCGTAATAACTCGCTAAAAAACAACACGGTACTCTCCATAACCCTTGATAACGAGAACGATTTGTGGCTGGGGCTGGATAATGGCATCTCGCATGTAGAGATCAACTCGCCGGTATCGCTGTTTACAGATAATTCCGGTGCACTGGGGTCGGTTTACTCGCTGGCCACTATGAGCAATGGCTATCTTGTGGTAACCAACCACGGTATATTTACCTATAGCAATAATATGTTAAAAGGGGTGCCTAATTCTCAGGGGCAGGTTTGGGATATTTATAAACACGATAATAAGTTTGTAGTAGGCCATAACGATGGTACCTACCTTTTTGATGGCACTACCCTTAAAAGGCAAAGCACGGTTAACGGCGGGTGGAAGTTTTTAAAGAGCACTTATGATAATGCTTACTTTCTGACCAACTACTCGGGTATTGCGGTCTATAAAGATATTAACAACCTTACGGAGTGGAAGATACTCGACAGTATTAAAAAGCCCATACGCAACATTGTACAAAACAGGGCAGGGGAATTGTGGGGCGCCGATAACTACCGCAGCCTGTACCGCATTACTTATGACGCCGATTTTAATGTAAAAAGGGTACAGAACATATCGGCAGAAAATAATATTAAAAGCGACTTTGGGGTTAAGATATTCAACTTCAGGAACCAGATACTTTTCCTTATCAACAACACCTGGTATACCTACAATAGCGTAACCAACAGGCTCGAAAAAGATAAGATATTCAACGCATCGTTTAGCAATATCTCTGATATTATACTTATAGACGATGACAATTTTATGGTTATCAAAGAGGGTTTGCTGTATGTGGTTACACAAACGGCCGATACCTTTTCGTGGCAGCTCTTGCCCGAGAAATACTACCAGGGCAGGCTTATATTAGAAAATACCCAAATATACCGCGATGGCAAAAAGCTGCTCATTAACCTTGATGATGGCTTTATAGCCTTCGAACCCTCAAAAAATAAGGCTACTCAACCTAAAGTAGTTATAGAGGGCTTTTACAATAACGCCTTTATTACCGATGCCACCGATATTAAGTACAACCAGTCGGTCGAAATTCATTCTATTACCTCATGTTTTGGCTACAACAGGCCTGCCCTGTATTATAAGCTAAATGGCAATGGCAAGTTTATTCCGGTAAAAAATGGTAGCATAATTTTAAACAACTTAACCAGCGGTACACAGCAGGTAGAGGTATATTACAACAATGGCACACAAAATATAAAAGTCGGCGAATACAATTTTGATGTAGACAAGCCGTGGTACTTTTCGTTCTGGATGATAATGGTTTACATTGTAACCGTATCTTTAGTGCTATTTCTGTACTATAGGTGGAACAAAGTAAAATATACGCAAAAAATACGCCTTAATGAAGAAGAGCTTAGGCACCGCACCCAAATACTGCAATTAGAATTGGAGGCAGAAAACCAACTAAGGCAGCAGGAGCACGAAAAGCACATGCTTGAGATGGAAGTGCAAAACAAAGCCAGCGAGGTGGCCGGTAAATCGTTCTCCATAGCCAAGCACAGCGAAATGATAGAGAGCATCCAGGCTGTTTTAGAGGCCGAAGAAGATGGCGAGCAGCTAAAATCTAAGGTTAAAAAGATAATCAAAACAAATGCCATCAATAAAAACGAGTGGCAGAGTTTCGAAAAGAACCTGCTTAAAAGCCATGAGGAATTTGTAGCCGCATTATCTAAAAAATATCCACTCTTGACCCCAAAAGATATTAAGCTTTCCATCTACTTAAAGATGAATTTATCCTCTAAAGAAATAGCCCCACTAATGAATATTTCTTTCCGTGGCGTAGAGTTGCACCGTTATCGTTTGCGTAAAAAGTTGGGCATTGGTCAGGAAGAAAGCCTTTACAAGTTTATGATATCTATATAAAACCCCTGTATTTTTATTATATCCTCATAAAACTAAGTATTCGGCTACATACTCAATACTACATCACTACTACATCATCACTAATTATTTAAGTTTGATATTTTGTATCTAAATATTTGAATATTAAATGTTTAATAATATGAAATAGCTGTATGATGTAGTTAAGAGCAGCTGCTCTTAACATTACTATAACGTTATCGTGTTGTAGTTTTGCTTCACTAACCTTTAAATATCATTTTTATATGAAAAACATTATTCTTGGATGTTTGTTGCTGTTGTGTGGTGCAAGCTACGCGCAACAAATTACAGGGCAGGTGCTGGATGCAACAGGGCTACCCGTGCCCGATGTTTACATTACTGCCGATGGTTCTAAAACCAACACGACTGCCGACATTGATGGTAATTTTACCATACAGGCAGCCGAGGGAGAAATGCTTACATTTTCGATGCTTGGGTTCGACAAACTATCGGTTCCGGCAACAGCAGGGCCAATGAAAGTTGTACTGCAGGAAAGCGCCTCTACAACATTGGAAGAAGTTGTGGTAGTGGGCTACGGTACCCAAAAAAGATCTAACCTTACAGGTGCGATTGGTACAGTAAAGGCAGACCAGTTTACCAAACAGCCTGCATTTAATGCTATGCAGTCTATACAAGGTAAAGTAGCGGGTGTGCAAATTATTAATAACGATGCGCCTGGCGCAGCTCCTACGGTAAGAATCAGGGGTTTAGGTACAGCATCGGCAGGTACACAGCCACTGTATGTAGTTGATGGTATTGTAACCACAGATATTAAAAACATCAACCCGTCTGATATCGAAACAATGGACGTTTTAAAAGATGCCTCGTCTGCCGCTATTTACGGTTCGAGTGCAGCTAACGGTGTAGTTTTAATTACTACTAAAAAAGGTAAGGCCGGTAAAATGAACATTCAGTTAAGTTCGTCTTACGCAACCAAATCGATCCTTAACCAGGTAAAAATGGCTAATGCAAGCCAGTACATTACTTATTATAACGAAAACAATGCTGCGCAAGGCAACACAACCGGGTTTTTATCGGCTAACCAGCCTTATAATACCGATTGGTTCGATGCCGTTTCGCGCATTGGTAGTACACAACAAAATAACATAGCCCTTTCTGGAGGTGGCGATGTTGCACAGTATTATTTTAGCTACAACAATTATACTGAGGATGGTATACTTGCAGGCCAGGGCCTAAACAGGAACACCATACGTATGAACAATACATTCAAATTTTTTGACAACAGGTTAAAAATTACGCAAAGTGGTAGTATGGCGTTTACTAAAAGTACGCCTAAACCGTTTAGTGCTTTTGATGAAGCTTACAGGCAGGCACCAATTGCCCCAACATACTATCCTAATGGTGCCTTTGGCCAAAACTTTTACAACACTACTACAGGTGTTATAGGTTACACAGGTGCAGCAGGCGAAAACATTGGGCGTTTAAACTCTACAGGTAACCCATTGGCAAGTGTTTACTACACCAACCAGGAAACTAACACCACTGCTTTACAGGGTATGTTTGATGCAGAATTGCGCTTAACCGACTGGTTAAAAGTTAACTCAAGGGTTGGTCTTAATAAATCGTACGGTAAAACAAGAAATTTTAACGACATAAGGGGCCGTTGGCTAACCGCCGACCCAACAAGAACCTCTGCTGCTTTTGACGATCTTCAGGCTCAAAACGAAACATCTACAGAGTATGCAAATAACTCTCTTGCTTATACCAATGATGAATCTTTCCGTTACAACTGGGATACGTTCTTAACCTTCAACAAACAGGTAGACAAGCACGACATTACTGTAATTGCAGGTATAACTAAAGACAGAAGGAACGATAATTATACACAAACCACTACAGGATACAATGTACCTGTACAAAAACAATACTGGAATCTAAAAGAGGCTTCTATGTTTAGTGCAACGGGCTTTTACAGTACTCCAACTCAAATTCTGTCTTATTTTGGTCGTTTACAGTATAATTTCGACGAAAAATACTTTTTTACTGCCAACGTAAGGAGAGATGGTAACAGTAACTTTAAAAACAGCGAGAAATACTGGGGTACATTCCCATCGTTCTCTGCAGGTTGGGTTTTAACTAAAGAAAACTTTTTAAGCGACGTTAAAGGCCTTGATTTCTTAAAAATACGTGCCGGTTATGGCGAACTTGGTAATGCCGATGTTCCTTTTAACCAAACGCAAATTTACACTGGCGGAGATAGTGGTAACTACAACTATGTTCTTGGTCCTGATCAGCAATTAGTACAGGGTGCTTACTTAGGTTCTCCTGCACAACCCTTAAGTTGGGAAGTAACCAAAGAGGTAAACGCCGGATTGGATTTCGAATTTCTGGACAGAAGGTTAGGTGGTAGCGTAGATTATTACAACAGGCGCACTACCAATGCAATTTTACTGGTAACCCCACTTTTAAACTCACCTAACATTGACAATTATTATGATCATGGAGCCGAGATTAAAAATGAAGGATTTGAAATAGGCCTGAACTGGAAGGATAAAATTGGCGAAGACTTTAATTACTTTATTGGCGGTACACTTACACAAAATAAAAATAGTGTAACTAATGTAAAACAGGCTTATGATGGTAACATTGGTGGTAGCCTTGGTAATGGCCAGATAACTAAAAGATTGCAAAATGGTCAGCCAATTTATTCATGGTGGATGTATGAAGCCGAGGGGGTTTGGCAAACTCAGGAAGAAATTGATAACAATGCCCACCTTGCAACAGCACAACCGGGCCAGTTAAAATACAAAGACCAAAATGGCGATGGTAAGATAGACGATGCCGATAAGAGTTTTTACGGTAACTCTATGCCTAAGTTTAATTATGGCCTTAACATTGGGTTTACATACAAAAACTTTGATTTTTCTGCCGATGGTTACGGTGCAGGAGGTAACAAAATTTACAACGGTTTAAAAGGTACACGTATTAACGGTGGAGAGAATTTTGCTGCCGATATGTTTAACGGCCGTTGGACGGGGCCCGGAACATCTAACACCAAACCGGGTGCTAACAGAGATGCAATTGCATCTACCTACTATCTTGAAAAAGCAGATTATTTCAGGATCAACAACATAACCGTTGGTTATACTTTTAGGGATATCATTAAAGAGATACCTCAAATAAGAATTTATGCAACTGCCATGAACCCGTTCTTATTTACTAAATACACAGGGTTTACCCCAGAGCTTAATACTCCTAATGCCGATGGTAGCGTAACAGCAGGCGGTGTATCGGGTATAGAGCTTGCGGCTTATCCTAATGTAAAAACATTCTTGTTTGGTGTTACTGTAGACCTTTAATATAAAAAGTTATGAAAAAACAATATAAAAAAATAATATGCCTGTTTTTTGGTGCGGCTATACTGGCAGGCTGTAGCGAAGATTTTCTTGAAGTAGATTCAAGGCAATACATAGATGTTGAAGATCAGGGTATTATTACCCCGGAGCAATATGTAAATGGTATTTATGGTATGCTTACCGAGTGGGATTATGCTTTCTCTTACCTTGGTATTACCGAAATGCTATCTGATAATGCCGATAAAGGCAGTTCGCCGTCTGATACGGGGGGCGATAAAAAAGAGCTCGACGATTTGGTTTTTACCAGCAGCTCTGGTTCTTTTGGTGCCATGTGGACCAACTGGTACAAGGCTATTGGCCGTGCCACCAATGCCATAGAATATACCGAAGGTTACGGTATTACCGATGAAGCTTATAAAAACCGCCTTATTGGCGAAGCTAAATTTTTAAGGGCATTCAACTACTTTTACCTTGTAAGAGGTTTTGGCGATGTGCCATTACAGCACATTAGCCTTGTAGAGCGTGCCCCTAAAGCTGATGTTTATGCTTACATTGAGGCCGATTTATTAGATGCCATAGATAAATTACCTTTAAAAAGCGATTATACAAGTGCTAATCTTGGCCGTGCTACCAAAGGCGCAGCTCAGGCATTGCTTGCTAAAGTATACATGTACGAGCAAAAATGGCAGCAAAGCTATGATATGGCTACTACAGTAATCTCATCGGGCCAGTATGGCTTAGAGTCAGATTACGCAGTGCTGTGGAGGGCATCGAGCGAAAACGGAACTGAGTCAATTTTTGAGGTTCAGGCACGTGGCGAGGTTGTAGCACATGGTGTACAACAATATTCTGAAACACAAGGCGCCCGTGGTACCAGCGGATGGGGTTGGGGCTTTAACACACCATCTCAAAACCTGTTAGATGCTTATAATGCAGAGGGCGATGTAGTTAGGAGAGATGCTACCATAATATTTGCAGGCGAAACCCTTTGGGATGGCCGAGAGGTTAGCGCCTCTGTAGAGAACCCAATGTATAACGAAAAAGCCTACTCAAGCGCCAATGCTGGTGCAGGCGATGGCGATAAAAACATCCGCGTGCTTAGGCTGGCAGAGATTTATCTTATTCAGGCTGAAGCTGCTAACGCTTTGGGTAACGATGCTACGGCTCTTGCTTCTTTAAACCTTGTAAGGGAAAGGGTTAACCTACCGGCTGCCACAGGTGGCGGTACAGATCTTAGAAACCTTATCTGGAAAGAAAGAAGGCTGGAACTGGCCTTTGAGCACGACCGTTGGTTCGACCTTGTTAGAACAGGGCAGGCACAGGCTGCAATGGCCGCTGCCGGTAAAACCTTTATTGTGGGCACACAAGAGCTTTTCCCGATACCTTACAACCAGTTAATTCAAACTCCGGAAATGACACAAAACCCGGGGTACTAATAATAAAACACAAGCTATTCTTTCCCCGCAAGGGGAAAGAATTTTTTATATGATGCTAAAAATCAAATCAATGTACAAAATATTACTTGCACTGCCACTGGCGCTTTTACTGCAATGCGGTTCAGATGCTACACCATCTCAGGATGCTGCTGCGCCTCAACAGCCGGCTGCGCTAAGCAACGATGAGTTGCTGGATCTGGCTGAAAAAGATGCACTTAAGTATTTTTGGGACTATGCCGAAACCAACTCCAAACTGGCAAGGGAAAGGTATCATACCGATGATCCTGCGCTGGAGGCCAATGTAGTAACCACAGGTGGTTCGGGTTTTGGTCTTATGACCATTTTAGTAGGCATAGAGCGTGGTTTTGTGCCTCGTGGCCAAGCAGTTGCACGTTTACAAACATCGCTTAACTTTTTGCAAAATGCGCAAAGGTTTCACGGTGCATGGCCCCATTGGATGGACGGCAATACCGGCAACGTAATACCCTTTGGCACAAAGGATAACGGGGGAGACCTTGTAGAAACGTCTTTTATCTGCCAAAGCCTTATCTGCATCCGCGAGTACTTTAAAAATGGGTCGGCCGAAGAGCAGGCGCTTGCCCAACAGGCTGATAACCTGTGGAAAGGCGTAGAATGGAACTGGTACACCAAGGGTGGCGAGAACGCTTTATACTGGCACTGGTCGCCTAACTATGGTTGGGATATGAATTTTAAGTTAGAGGGCTATAACGAATGCCTTATTACCTATGTAATGGCGGCAGCATCGCCAACGCATACTATTGGTGCAGAGGCGTATAAGCAAGGTTGGGCCAGGAGCGGCGGCATAACCAACGGCGGCAGCATGTACAATTTGCCGGTTGTATTTAATTACAACGGAGCTACAGGCAATGTAGGGCCAATGTTCTGGTCGCATTACTCGTATATGGGTCTGGACCCTAGAGGTTTATCAGATGCGTATGCCAACTATTGGACGCTTACCCAAAACCATGCTAAGATAATGCACGCCTATAGTGTAGACAATCCTAAAAAATTCAATGGCTATAGCGATGCCTGTTGGGGGCTTACTGCCAGCTACACCCGAAACCCCGATGGTTCAACGGGTTACACGGCACATTCGCCTACTAATGATACCGGCGTGATATCGCCAACGGCCGCTTTATCGTCTTTTCCTTACACTCCGGAAGAATCTATGAAGGCACTGCGCTTTTTTTACGAAGATATCACCTGGAAATCAAGGATTATTGGCGTAGCGGGCCCTTATGATGCCTTTAGCGTTCATTATAACTGGGTTACACCGCGTTACCTGGCTATAGACCAGGGCACCATTGCACCCATGATAGAAAATTACCGTACCGGCATGCTCTGGAACCTGTTTATGCAGGCACCCGAAGTGCAACAGGGTTTACTCAAATTAGGGTATCATTCTTCACAACATGCGTTTTAGTTTCGCAAGTAAATGCAGGCAAATTGCTGGTGTAAATTAGTTCGATCATCGGTCAAAAAGCCGCTATAATATACCTATCGGTATATAATTTTGGGCTTAGTTAACCAAAAATATAAAATATACCAGTTGGTATATTCGGCAATCTAAACAGGTTGCAAAAGCATACAAAATCATCAATAAAAATAGTACTATGAAATTAAACAAAGCCTTACTTTTATTATTAGCCTTTTCGCTTTCGGCGCATGCGCAAAAAGCCAAGACCAGCAAAAAAATTAAGCCCCGCAACGAGTTTGTAACAGAACTTATGGGTAAGATGACCATCGACGAAAAAATTGCCCAGTTGGTGCAATACACTGCCGATGGGACCATTACCGGACCCAAGAGTGGCGATAATTTTGTGGCAGAAATAAAAAAAGGCAATGTAGGGTCTATACTTAATGCTACTAACGTTAAGTATACCCGCGAGATACAGGAGCTTAACCTTAAAAATTCGAGGTTAAAAATTCCGTTGCTTTTTGGTTATGATGTTATTCACGGTTACAAAACCATTTTTCCTATAACGCTTGGCGAAACCGCTTCTTGGGACCTTGAGGCTGCTAAGCTATCGTCTCAGGTGGCTGCGGCCGAGGCTGCTGCATCGGGCGTGCACTGGACGTTTGCGCCAATGGTAGATATTAGCCGCGACCCGCGCTGGGGCCGTGTGTCTGAAGGTGCCGGAGAAGATACCTATCTGGGTTCTAAAATGGCCTTTGCCCGTGTAAAAGGCTTTCAGGGCGATAACCTGTACGATATTAACACCATACTTGCCTGTACCAAGCACTTTGCTGCTTATGGTGCTGCCGAGGCCGGCCGTGATTACAACACGGTTGATATGAGCGAGCGCGTATTGCGCGAAACCTACCTGCCGCCATTTAAAGCTACTGTAGATGCGGGTGTGGCTACGTTTATGACATCGTTTAACGAAATTGCAGGCGTACCCTCTACAGGCAATAAATTTTTGGTAAACGGCATCCTTAAAGGCGAATGGGATTTTAAAGGCTTTGTGGTTACCGATTATACCGGTATTAACGAAATGGTGCCGCACGGCTATGCTAAAGACGATGCCCATGCCGGCGAGCTTGCCCTTACCGCAGGTGTAGACATGGACATGGTAGGCGGCGTGTTTTTAAAACATACAAAAAAATCGTTGGCAGAGGGTAAGGTTACCGAAGAGCAGATTAACGATGCCTGCCGCAGGATACTGGAAGCTAAATACGACCTGGGCCTTTTTGAAGACCCGTACCGTTACAACGATGAAAAGCGCGAAGCGTCAACCATCTATAGAAAAGAGCACCTGGATGCTGCCCTAAAAGTAGCCAACAAATCGATGGTGCTGCTTAAAAATAACAACAGCGTGCTGCCATTGCGCAAAGAGCAAAAAGTAGCGTTTGTGGGTCCGCTTGTTAGCGATGAGGCCAACATTATAGGCTCATGGGCTGCCGTAGGCGACCGTACCGGCTATGCTGTAAGTGTAGAGGAAGGCGTTAAAAAACTAATTACCGATAAAAGCAAGGTAAGCTTTGCTAAAGGTGTTGAGATTAAAGACACTAAAAAGGATCTTATGAAGGCAGCGCTGGATAATGCCCGCAATGCCGATGTTATTGTTGCCGTAATGGGCGAGTTCGAAAACCAGACGGGTGAGGCTGCATCGCAAACCGATATTAACCTGCCGGGCATACAAAAAGAGTTTTTGGCCGAGCTTAAAAAATTGGGCAAACCCGTTGTTTTGGTGCTGCTTAACGGCCGCCCGCTTACCCTTAACTGGGAAAACGAAAACATGGATGCCATTCTTGAGGCATGGTTTCCGGGTACTATGGGTGGCGATGCCATTGCACAAACCCTGTATGGCGTAAACAACCCAGGCGGTAAACTGCCAATGACGTTTCCGCGCAGCGTAGGGCAGGTGCCAATTTACTATAACCACAAAAACACAGGCAGGCCGTACCTTGGTGCTAAAGATGCCGAACAAAAATATAAATCGCGATACACCGATTCAGATAACAGTCCGCTATTTGCATTTGGTTACGGCTTAAGCTATACTAAATTCGACTATTCTAACCTTAAAATATCATCTAAAACCTTAAATGCCAACGGCACTGTTAAAGTAAGTGTAGATGTTGCCAACACCGGTAATTATGATGGCGAAGAGGTAGTACAGCTGTATATTAAAGATGTGGTAGGATCTGTTACAAGACCGGTTAGGGAGCTTAAAGGCTTTAATAAGATACTGCTTAAAAAAGGCGAAAAGAAAACCGTAACGTTTGATATTACTGCCACCGACCTTAAATTTTATACTCTTGATATGAAGTTTGCCGCTGAACCGGGCGACTTTGAGGTATTTGTAGGGGGTAGCTCTAATGCTGAACTGACTGAAAAATTTGTTCTCGTTAATTAATTTACTTTGTTAATTTTGGAAAATAGCTGCCTGTAATGGGCAGCTATTTTAATATAATATGATTAGGTTTATTGATTTCAGTATCAATTAAGTTGAATTAGTAGGCACAGTATCGCGTAGCGATTTAATTTAGGTAGAGAAAGATACAGCCCCAGGCTAATTTCCCGTAAGGAATCAATTTTTCCATTTCCGGATTCAAATAATAAAATTATCATGAAAAAAATCCTCATCCTTCTATTATTACTACTTGTTGCACAAGGGTATAGCCAGCAAAAAACCTACTGTAACCCTATAAATATAGATTACGGCTATTGCCCCATACCCAATTTTGTAACACATGGCAAGCACCGCGCTACGGCCGACCCGGTTATTACTTTTTTTAAAGGCGAATACTACCTGTTTAGCACCAACCAATGGGGTTATTGGCACAGTACCGATATGGTAGACTGGAAATTTATTCCGCGTAAATTTTTAAGGCCGGAGCATAAAGTGTACGATGAATTGTGCGCGCCATCGGTATCGTTTGTAAATGATACGCTTTTGGTTCTGGGCTCTACACATACCAAAGAATTCCCTATCTGGATGAGCACCAAGCCCAATGGCGACAACTGGAAAGAGCTGGTGCATAAATTTGAGGCCGGTGCGTGGGACCCTTCCATATTTTGGGATAAAGAAAAAGACGAAGTGTACCTGTACTACGGTTCCAGCAACCTGTACCCATTGTATGGCGTTAAGCTGAACAGGAAGACGTTTCAGCCGGAAGGCGAGGTAATTCCCGTGCTGGCATTAAACGACGATGAGCACGGCTGGGAACGCTTTGGCGAGCATAACGATAATACGTTTATGCAACCCTTTACAGAGGGGGCTTTTGTAACAAAGCACAACAACAAATACTACCTGCAATATGGCGCACCGGGCACCGAGTTTAGCGGCTATGCCGATGGCGTGTACACCAGCAGCAACCCGTTGGGCCCGTTTGAGTACCAGTCGTTCAACCCATTTTCGTACAAGCCGGGCGGCTTTGCAAGAGGGGCAGGGCATGGGGCTACCTATCAGGATGTTAATAATGCCTACTGGCATGTATCTACCATTGTAATTTCTACCAAAAATAATTTTGAAAGGCGTCTGGGCATCTGGCCTGCCGGTTTTGATGCCGATGGCGTTATGTATTCTAATACCGCCTATGGCGATTATCCTACCTTCCTTCCGGCGGCAGGTAAAGGCCATACGGGGCTTGCTTCATTTTCGGGGTGGATGCTGCTTAACTACAACAAGCCGGTGCAGGTATCGTCTACATTAGGCGGGTTTCAGGCCAATTACAGTACCGATGAAGATATTAAAACCTATTGGAGTGCCAAAACAGGCAATAAGGGCGAGTATTTAATATCCGACCTTGGCGAGGTAAGTACCATTAATGCCATCCAGATTAATTACGCCGACCAGGATGCTGATATTATGGGTAAACCCGAAACCACTACGGGGCATAAATACATTATTTATCAGTCTAACGATGGCAAAAAATGGTCGGTTTTGGTAGATAAAAGCAAGAATACTAAAGATGTACCGCACGATTACATAGAGCTTGCAAAGCCTGCAAATGCGCGCTACCTAAAGCTGGAAAACCTGCAAATGCCAACGGGTAAATTTGCCATAAGCGGTTTAAGGGTATTTGGCAAGGGGGCAGGGGTTAAACCTGCGGCAGTACAAAACTTTGTACCCCTGCGTGCCGAACCCCGCAAAAAAGGCGAGCGCCGCAACGTTTGGTTCAAGTGGCAGCAGGAGCCGCAGGCCGACGGTTATGTTATTTACTTTGGTAAAGATCCTAACAAAATGTACGGCTCGATAATGGTGTACGGCAAAAACGAATATTATTTTAATGGCCTGGACAGGACCGATGCTTATTACTTTAAGATAGAAGCCTTTAATGCCAACGGTATAGGCCCGGCATCTGACATTAAAAAATCAGAATAGGTTTGTAGTTAGAGTTTTAGATATAATATAAATTCCATACAGGAAATAGTTATTGCTACCGAAATTGATTGCTTGCGGCAAAGTAACCGGCTATATGATGTAATAAATATATCAGATGTGATGTCTGATATTTACATTATAGGCAAAAGCAATACAGATATATCCCGTAGGGATTATATTTCGGTAGAAAATAAAATCGTGCGTGAGTAAGTTTTCCCGTTAGGGAATCAGTTAATAAAACAATTAATTTGCGGCCTTAAGCAGTTGCGCCTTATTGGTTATGGTTATTTTTTTACCAGATAGTTCTATAACCCCCAGTTTATTAAATTCAGATAATAGCCTTATGCAGCTTTCGGTTGCGGTGCCCACCATTCCGGCCAGCTCCTCGCGCGAAAGTTTAACCTTAAGGCTGTTATCTGGGTTTATGCCAAACGTATCCTGCAAATAAACCAGCGTTTCGGCCAGGCGTTGTTTTACTGATTTTTGCGCCATAGTAACCAAATGCTCATCGGCCTCTTTAAGGTCGCCGCAAATGGCGCGCATCATATTCATAGAAAATTGGTTGTTTTGGTTAAACAGCCCCATAATCTCTGTTTTGGGTATAAAGCATACCTCCATATCTTCTAATGCTACGGCGCTAAGGTTAACCGGCTCATCGCTAATCATAGAGCGCTGGCCCAGTAATTCGCCTTTAGATATTAGCTTAACAATCTGGTCGTTACCGTTAGCGCTAAGTTTAGTAAGCTTGCAAACCCCGTCTTTAATACAAAAAATGCCGTTTACATTTTCGCCTTCGGTAAAAATGGGTTCGCCTTTTTTAATAGTGTAAGATGATTTGCAGTCGGCAATTTTAAGCAGCTCTTCTTTGTTTAGCGCCTTTAACGAGCTAAACTCCCTTACTATACATTGTTCGCACTTACTCATAACTACTTACCCTATTGGTTGTGCAAATTTACTGAAGTTGTATGACAAATATCATATTTTATTGCTTGTTGTTGCAACAACTTTGCATCAGGTAAAATGAGCATAGTATGAACACGCACAATTGTTTTCACTGCGGGTTGATAATCGAAAAAAAAGAGGAGATAGTTTTTGAACAAAAATCGTTTTGTTGCAACGGCTGCAAAACCGTGTACGAGATTTTTAGCCTAAACGGCCTTACCGATTATTACAACTTTGAGAAAGCGCCCGGCGCCACTCCGCAGGACATTAAGGGCAAGTACGATTTTTTAGAGAACGAGGCTATTGTAAACCGCCTGCTGGACTTTAAAGAAGAGCACACCCACATTATATCACTCTACATTCCGCATATCCATTGCAGTTCCTGCATCTGGATACTCGAAAACCTGCACCGGCTTTGCCCCGGTATAAGCAGCTCTCAGGTAAACTTTCACGAAAAAAAGGCCCGTATACTATTTAATCCACAGGTAGTATCGCTTACGCAGATAGTATACCTGCTTAACTCCATTGGCTACGAGCCATACATAAGCCTTGATAATTACGACAGCCAGAAAAAAAACGTAGACCGCTCTTTAATTTACAAGCTTGGGGTAGCCTTTTTTTGCTTTGGCAACATCATGCTGTTATCCTTCCCCGAATATTTTGAGGTAGAAGAGTACTGGCTGGACAATTACCGTGGTTTTTTCCGATGGCTGATATTTGCACTGGCGCTGCCATCTTTTATCTACGCAGCAAGCGGGTATTATGTGTCGGCATTTAAAAGCATCAGGGCGGGCATGCTTAATATAGATATTCCCATAGCGTTGGGTTTGGTGGTAATGTTCGTCCGCAGTACGGTAGACATTGTTTTTGGGTACGGGTCGGGATTTTTCGATAGCCTTGCGGGACTGGTATTTTTTATGCTGCTGGGCAGGCTGTTTCAGCAAAAAACGTATAACTTTTTATCGTTCGAACGCGATTTTAAGTCCTATTTCCCCATAGCAGTCACTAAAATTGTAGGTGGACAGGAAATCGCCATTCCGGTTTATGATGTTGTAATGGGCGACAGGCTGCTTATCCGCAACAGCGAGCTTATTCCGGTAGACGGTATATTAATGAGCGATACCACCAGCATAGATTACAGTTTTGTAACCGGCGAAGCCGAGCCAATTACCAAAAAAAGCGGCGACAAAATTTATGCCGGCGGCAGGCAAATGGGCCCGGTGGTAGAAATGCAGGTGTTAAGTTCGGTATCGCAAAGCTACCTTACCCAATTGTGGAGTAACGAAGTGTTTGCCAAAAAAGACAACCGTACCTACAAAACCCTTACCGATACCATTAGCCGCTATTTTACGCCGGTGCTGTTGTTAATAGCTGTAGTGTCGTTTAGCATCTGGATATTTATAGATACCACCACCGCCTTTAATGTGTTTACTGCCGTGCTAATTGTGGCCTGCCCGTGTGCACTGGCATTAAGCGCGCCTTTTACCGTTGGCAATGTGCTGCGCATTATGGGCAATAGAAAGCTGTACCTTAAAAACGCCACGGTTATAGAGCAAATGGCAAAGGTAGATACCATTGTTTTTGATAAAACGGGCACCATTACTACCAATAAAAAATCAGAGATTACCTATCAGGGCGAGTATATCGATAATAAGGAGCGTGCCTTTATAAAATCGCTGCTGCGGGGGTCTAACCACCCACTTAGCAGGAGGCTGTACGAATTTTTACCAGCATCGCAGCTATTGCCCGTAGACGATTTTAAAGAAGTTACCGGCAAAGGTATACAGGGCACAATCGACGGTTTTTATATACGAATAGGGTCGGCGGCCTTTGTAGGCGAAGAGCCTGATACCGTACTACAAACCAATGTACATATTTCCATTAACCGAAATTACCAGGGCAAATATGTGTTTGATAACCAGTACCGCGATGGCCTTGGCGAGTTGTTTGCCCAATTAGGCAAAGGGTATGAACTCAAGATACTATCGGGCGATAACGAGGGCGAGCGCGAAATACTACAAAGCCTGCTGCCAAAGGGCACAGAGCTGATATTCAATCAAAAGCCGGAACAAAAACTGGCTTATATAGAGCAGTTGCAACAGCAGGGCAAAAACGTAATGATGGTGGGCGATGGCCTTAACGATGCCGGTGCACTGGCGCAGAGCAATGTAGGTATATCGATATCTGAGAATGTAAATGTATTTTCGCCCGCGTGCGATGGTATTTTAGATGCCTCGCAGTTTAAAAAACTGGGGTGGTTCCTTAAATTTTCTAAAAATACTATAACTACCATAAAGCTGAGTTTTACACTCTCGCTGCTCTACAATGTGGTAGGATTGTCTTTTGCCGTTACCGGAAAGCTACAGCCCCTTACCGCTGCCATTATTATGCCGCTTAGCACCATAACCATTGTAAGTTTTGTAACGCTAATGAGTAATTATTTTGCACGGCGCAGGTAGCCACACAATGCCTTGCGTCTTACCAACCTGCAAGGTTTCTAAAACCTTGTAGGTTTAAAATAGCAACCTGTAATATATACCTACAAGGTCTTAAAGACCTTGCAGGAACGCCGAAAACACCTTAAAAACATCACAAGGCATGACAAATATCATGTTTTATCCCATCCCTCAAAAGTAACTTTGTTAACATAAAATTAAGACGTATGAGCGTAATCTATTTACTAATAACCATAAGCATTATAGTGGCACTGCTGTTTTTGTATGCCTTTATAAAAGCCGTAAAACAAGGGCAGTTTGACGATGACTACACACCATCGGTACGGATGCTTTTTGATGATGAAACCAAACCAAACGACAACAAAACTAACAAGGACTGATTATTATGGAAATGCAGCAATTTTATTACGACAATAAAATAGTCAAAAAATTTCTCTATGCCACCATAGTGTTTGGCGTAGTGGGCATGGTAGTAGGGCTGCTTATAGCCTCTATGTACATGTTTCCTGGGTTAACCGATGGTATTTCGTGGCTGAGCTTCGGCAGGCTCAGGCCGCTGCATACCAATGCAGTAATATTTGCCTTTGTGGGCAATGCCACTTTTGCAGGGGTGTATTATTCGCTGCAAAGGCTGCTTAAAACCCGTATGTTTAGCAATGCCCTCAGCAACATTAACTTTTGGGGCTGGCAGCTAATAATTGTTGCCGCCGCCATATCGTTACCCCTGGGCTATACATCATCTAAAGAATATGCCGAGCTGGAATGGCCCATAGACATTGCCATTGCAGTAATATGGGTGGTGTTTGGCATCAACATGATAGGCACCATTTTAAAGAGGAGGGAACGCCACTTGTATGTAGCCGTATGGTTTTACCTGGCTACGTTTATAACGGTAGCTATACTGCACATTTTCAATAGTCTGGCACTTCCGGTAAACGGATTAAAAAGCTACTCGGTGTATGCCGGCGTGCAAGATGCTCTGGTGCAATGGTGGTACGGGCACAACGCCGTAGCCTTCTTTTTAACCACACCGTTTTTAGGACTAATGTACTATTTTGTGCCTAAGGCCGCCAACAGGCCGGTGTATTCGTACAGGCTGTCAATAATTCACTTTTGGAGTTTAATATTCATATACATCTGGGCGGGTCCGCACCATTTATTGTATACCGCGTTGCCCGACTGGGCGCAAAACCTGGGTGTGGTGTTTTCTATCATGCTAATTGCACCATCCTGGGGTGGTATGATAAACGGTTTGCTAACCCTTCGCGGCGCATGGGATAAAGTACGTACCGAACCGGTTCTTAAATTCTTTGTGGTAGCCATTACCGGCTACGGTATGGCAACGTTTGAAGGCCCTATGCTGGCACTTAAAAATGTAAATGCCATAGCGCATTATACCGACTGGATCGTGGCACACGTACACGTGGGTGCCCTGGCATGGAACGGTTTCTTAACCTTTGGTATGATCTACTGGCTTATACCCCGAATGACAAAAACAACACTATACTCTACTAAGCTGGCTAACTTTCACTTTTGGGTAGGTACGCTGGGCATCATTATGTACACCCTGCCATTGTATGTTGCCGGTTTTACACAGGCAAGTATGTGGAAACAATTTAACCCCGATGGTACCCTTAAATACGGTAACTTTTTAGAGACGGTTAAAGAAATTATACCCATGTACTGGATGCGTGCCATTGGTGGAACACTTTACCTAATAGGTATGATAGTGTTGGTTTACAACATTATACAAACCATCCGTCAGGGTCAAAACATTGAAGATGAGTATGCCGAAGCACCGGCACTTCAAAAAATAACTACAAAAAGGCTTAGCGGAGAGAAATTTCACCCGTGGCTGGAACGCAGGCCTATACAGCTTACCATACTGGCGACTATTGCGGTGCTGATTGGCGGGGTTATCCAGATTGTGCCTACCATAATGGTTAAAAGCAACATACCTACCATATCAACCGTAAAACCCTATTCGCCATTGGAGTTGGAAGGCCGCGACCTGTACATACGCGAAGGGTGCGTGGGCTGCCACTCGCAAATGATACGCCCTTTCCGTAGCGAGGTAGAACGCTATGGCGAATACTCCAAATCGGGAGAATATGTGTACGATCACCCGTTTTTATGGGGCTCTAAACGTACAGGCCCCGATTTAATGAGGGTAGGCGGCAAGTACAGCGACAACTGGCACTTTAACCACATGTGGGACCCGCAAAGTGTCTCAGAAGGTTCGATAATGCCGGCGTATAAATGGCTGTTCGATAACAAAAAAGCCGATTATACCGAGACCCGGAAAAAGATGGAGGTTATGGAGCAATTGGGTGTGCCCTACACCAAACAGGATATTGCCCATGCCTCTAAAAACATGGCTGCACAGGCTGATAAGATTGAAAAGAGCCTGTATGCCGACCCTGATTTTGTAAAGAGTTATGAGGCCAGTAAAAAGGCTGCCCTCGCCAGGGGAGAACTGTTTGTGCCCATGAGCGACCGCGAGATCATTCCGCTAATTGCTTATTTGCAACGCCTTGGCACCGATATTAAAATAAAAAACGCAACTGCCCAACCTAAAAAATAAAGCCATGCTAAAGTTTGTACAACATAACCTGGAAACCATAGCCGGGGTAGCCATATACCCCATCATATCACTACTTATATTCTTCTTCTTTTTTGTAGGGCTGTACACCTGGACTTTCACATATAAGAAAGAAAAAATAGACGAGATGAGCAACCTGCCGTTTAGCGACGAAGACAACCAAAACTAACTGAGGATTAAAAAATTAGAGGATCATGAAAAAATACATTCCCGTATATGTTAGGGTGCCCGTGCTGTTTGCTCTTGTTTTTATGGCGCTTGAATATTTTATAGACTCGGGCGACAGGCCTGCCTTTATAAAATACCCGTTGGTATCGATATTCCTGGCTGTATTCCTGTTTTTGCAAATAGCCATAGAAATTGTGGTGCTGGCCATAGACAGGGTTACCTACAGCATTTTAACCGATGCCCAGCGTAAGCAACTGGATGATGCCGAAGCCCTTGATTTTAGGGAAAGCGCCTGGTACAAAAAGCTGAGCAACTTCTTTAATAAATCAAAACCTATCGAAGAAGAAGGAACTATATTAATGAACCATGATTATGATGGTATTAAAGAGCTGGATAATGTGCTGCCGCCGTGGTGGGTAAACCTTTTTTACGCCTGCATTGTGTTTGCGCTAATCTATTTGGTACGCTTTCATATTTTGGAAGGAAAAGACCAGAAAGCCGAATTTGATACCGAAATGGCCGAAGCCAGGCTGGCAGTAGAAGAATACAAAAAAACAGCCAAAGACCTTATCGACGAAAATACCGTGGCGCAGCTTACAGAGCCGGCCGAAATTGCTGAGGGTAAAGCGGTTTTTCAGGCTAATTGTATACCCTGTCACCGCCCCGATGCGGGTGGTGCTATTGGCCCTAACCTTACCGATGAGTATTGGCTGTTGGGTGGGGGTATTAAAAATGTTTTCCACACCATTACAGAAGGTGGGCGCGATGGCAAAGGCATGGTAGCCTGGAAGGGTATGCTAAAACCATCTGAAATACAGTTAGTTGCCAGTTATGTGCTATCGTTAAAAGGCTCTAACCCCAAAGACCCAAAAGAACCGCAGGGCGATGTGTGGGTTGATGATGTAAAGGCGCCCCAAACCGCTAAATAAACAACAATGTTACCAACGCATAATGATGAGGAGTTCCGCGACAGGATAGGAACAATAGATGATGATGGCAAAAGGGCCTGGGTTTTTCCTAAAAAACCATCGGGCAAGTTTTACAGGTACCGCAAAATTGTAAGCTGGTTTTTGCTGCTTTTTTTAGTTGCAGCACCGTTTGTAAAAATTAACGGCAACCAGTTTTTGCTCTTTAATGTGCTGGAACGCAGGTTTAATATCTTCGGGTTTCCGTTCTGGCCGCAGGATTTTCATCTTATAGTTATTACCATGATAATAGGGGTGGTGTTTGTAGCCCTGTTTACGGTGGTATTTGGCCGTATTTTTTGCGGATGGATATGCCCGCAAACCATATTTATGGAGATGGTTTTTCGGCGCATCGAATACTGGATAGAAGGCGACCGCGGTGCACAGATAAAACTCGCCAAACAGCAGTGGGATACCGAAAAGATAAAGAAACGTGCCCTTAAATGGTTCATATTCTTCATCATATCCTTTGCTATAGCCAACGTGTTCCTGGCTTATGTTACGGGTAGCGATAAGCTGATACAAATGGTAGAGCAGGGCCCGGCAGATAATCTGGGTACGCTTATAGCACTGCTTATTTTTACAGGGGTATTCTATTTTATATATGCCCAGTTCAGGGAGCAGGTGTGCATAATTGCGTGTCCGTACGGCAGGTTACAGGGCGCATTGCTGGATAATAAATCGATTATTGTAGCGTACGACCATAAGCGCGGCGAGAAAGAAGCCGGCCGTGGCAAAATGGTTAAGAACGAGAACCGCGCTGCCATTGGCAAAGGCGATTGTATAGACTGCAAGCTTTGCGTGGCCGTTTGCCCTACGGGGATAGACATTCGCAACGGCACGCAGCTGGAGTGCATTAACTGCACCGCCTGTATAGACGAGTGCAATACCGTTATGGATAAGGTGGGCCTGCCGCAGGGGCTTATCCGCTATGCAAGCGAAGACGAGATTACCAAAAAACAAAAGTTTGTGTTTACCGCCCGTATGAAGGGCTACACGGCTGTACTTTTTATACTTACCGGTATATTTATTGGCATGCTGTTTTTACGTAATGAGGTTGAGGCTACCGTGCTGCGCCTGCCGGGGCAATTGTTTGAACATAAAGGCGATAACATTAGCAATGTGTTTACCTATAAGGTAATCAATAAAACGGCTAAGGATTTTAATAACGTTCATTTTGAGCTTAAAGGCCTACAGGGCGAGGTTAAAATGGTGGGAGCATCAACCTTTAAAATTAAACGCGAGGGCATAGCACAGGGCACCCTGTTTGTAGAGATTAACCCTGCCTTTTTAAAGAGTGATAAAACAAAAATTACCCTTGGCGTGTATGAGGGCGACAAACTTATAGAAACCGAAACCACCAACTTTTTAGCGCCAAGAAGTTTTAACTAATACATTAATTATCATGAAAATAAATTGGGGTACGGGTATTGTAATAGCATTTGCCCTGTTTATGGGCTTTATACTGTTTTTTGTTTTTAAAGTGCAAAGCGACCATAAATATGATAACGAACTGGTTGTAGAAGAATACTACAAACAGGAGCGTGTGCTGCAGGCCGAACTGGATAAGGAGCAAAATGCTGCATTGTTAAGCCAGAAGCTGCAAATAGAAACCAACACTACAGCAATTAAGATAATCTTCCCGCAAGGGTTTGACTACAGTAAAATAAAAGGAAAAGTGTCCCTTTACAGGCCGTCTGACGGAGGATTGGATTTTGATATGCCCATTTCATTATCTGCTCCATACATGCTCATACCTAAAAGTAACCTGGCAGGCGGCCGCTGGGACATTACCATTGCCTGGCAATACAACGGCAAAGGCTATGTTAATAAACAAATGCTTAATTTATAGTTATTGGTTATTGGTTGTCAGTTGCCAGTTGTTGGGAGCTACACTGAATGAGTTGTTGTTTTGTTAGGAGCTACACAGTAACAAACCATCAACAATAACCAACAACCAACAACCATCAACTGACAACCAACAACCAGCTTATGCTCTACTCCGCACTACTTCTCGGCCTTATATCAAGCCTGCACTGCATGGGCATGTGCGGGCCAATTGCCATGATGCTGCCGGTGGACCATAACAACCCGGCGAAAAAAGCATCGCAAATTTTACTGTATCATTTAGGCAGGCTTACGGCGTATGGCACATTAGGCCTGGCATTAGGCATATTAGGGCGTGGTTTTTACCTTGCCGGGATGCAGCAGCAACTCTCCATTATTGCAGGTATACTGATGATTGCCATTGTAATGATTCCTGAGAAGGTATTCTCTAACTACAACTTCTCTAAACCTGTTTACCGTATTATCTCTAAAGTAAAAACCAGTCTTGGCAGCCAGTTTAAAAAGCGGACCTATAAAGCCCTTTTTGTTACCGGCTTGCTCAACGGCTTTTTGCCCTGCGGGTTGGTGTATGCTGCCCTGTTTGGCGCCATTGCCATGCAAAATGTACCGTTAGGTATGCTGTATATGCTGCTGTATGGAGTGGGTACCATCCCGCTTATGAGTGTGGTGGTATATGCATCAGCGTTCCTTACCAACCCTATGCGTAATACAATGGTAAAAATAGTGCCCTATGTTGCCGTTTTTATAGGCATGCTCTTTATTGTAAGAGGATTAGGGCTTAGCATTCCATACCTGTCTCCGGGAACAATAAGCCTGTTTGTACAGCAGGCACCGCATTGCAGGTAATGTCTAAAAGATGTAAAAAAGACGTTGCAGTGCAACGTCTAAAACATAAGTCATTCCATAAAAAAACACATTGTATTGCAATGTGTTTTTTTATAAGACGTTGCATTGCAACGTCTCTACGATTTAATCATTATATAACCTGATGTTTTAGACAACCATAGAAAACAATTCTGTTTGTGGTGCTTTGCGTTTTAGCCTCAAATCAAACGCCATACAAATGTTGCGCACAAAAGGTTTGCCTTTTTCGGTCACTTTAATAGAGTGTGTGCCAAACTCCAAAAGCTCGTCATACTCCATTTCTCCAAGGCTTACCAGCACACTGTGCAACTCCGGGAAACGCCCGTTAACTTCATCCCAATGCGTTTCGAATTTACACATAAGGTTGAGTATGTGCTGCCTGATTATCAGGTCTTCATCGGTAAGCAAATGCCCCCTGAAGATGGGCAGTTCGTTGTTTTCAATACGCCTGTAGTAGTCCTCTAAAGTCTTTTCATTCTGGGCAAAACTGTACCAGCTATCGCTAATGGAAGATACACCTAACCCAATCATTAACTGTGTTTTAGAGCTGCTGTAGCCCATAAAATTTCTATGTAACTTGCCATTTTTAAAGGCATCAAATAAGCTATCACTTTCCAGTGCAAAATGGTCCATCCCAATTTCAAAAAAGCCCTTTTGCGATAGTATTTGCTTGCCAATCTCATATAGTTGCCTCTTTTCCTGGTCTTTAGGCAGGTTGTCTTCGCTGTAACCGCGCTGGCCGTTACCTTTAATCCACGGGGTGTGGGCATAGCTGTAAAACGCCAGCCTATCGGGGTTGAGTGCCTTGGTTTTTTCGATTGTATCTACCATGCTATCAACCGTTTGATAAGGCAGCCCAAACACCAGGTCGTGGCTAATAGAGGTATAGCCAATTTCGCGCGCCCATAAAGTTACCTTAGCTACGTTATGAAAAGGCTGTATGCGGTTAATGGCCTTTTGTACCGTTTCGTTATAATCCTGAACGCCAAAGCTTACCCGCCTGAAACCCAAGTTATATAGCTTTTGCAAATGCTCCCGTGTGGTATTGTTAGGGTGGCCCTCAAAACTAAATTCGTACTCAGGTGCTTTTACAGCCCTGTCAAAAATGCCGTTTACCAGCACTTCAAGACTTTCCGGACTAAAAAAGGTAGGGGTGCCGCCACCTAAGTGTAGTTCTTTTACTAGAGGTGTTTGCGGCAGCACATCGCAATACAAAGCCCATTCGTTAAGTACGGAGGTAATGTATTGCGTTTCAACCTCGTGACGCCTGGTAATACGCTTGTTGCACCCGCAAAAGGTACACATGCTCTCGCAAAACGGCAGGTGGATATAGATGCTTATCCCTTCGGTAGCATTGCTTTGTTTAAAGGTTTTTAAGAACGATTGCTGCCATTTATCGCTTGTAAATTCGCCGTTATCCCAGTAAGGTACAGTGGGGTAGCTTGTGTAGCGGGGTCCCGGTACGTTATATTTTTGCACTATAGAAGTTTCCATGCCTATTAATTTATGCATCAAAAGTAGGGGGGATGCCGTGCCTAAAAAATGATAATTATCAGGTACAGAAATATTTAGGCACAAAAAAACTGCTGTAAATTAGTACAACAGTTTTTTTAATACATTTGATTATCAGACAATTAAACTCTCGTGCCTGCCATCCTGCCGTGTTGCTGATCGGTTTCCGCGCCGTGGCGCGCCGACGTTAGTTTATAGACCCTGCACGAACGGGTGGAAAGTGCAGGGCACCGTTACAGCCTCCTCGACAAGCTGGCTACCCGTCATCTTTGTTTTGGCAGGCAGGTAATTATCAATAAATCAAGGTATTAAGTGTATAGTTAGAGCTATTATAATGTAAAGTTGCTCTCGCTATAGTATAAAGTTATTCATTAATTATTAGCACAATCATAAAATATATAACAGGAAAATGCTTATAGTATATATAAGTGTTTGATTGTTTGATGTTTATGGTTTTGTATTCTTAACATTATCAAAAATTACCGGTAGTTTGCAGCCAACTTTAATATATATTTAGGTTTTAACGACAAGTAGCGATGGCAAAAATAAATTTAGAGTAAATTCTTACTTTATGAATTCAAAAAAGGCTTAATATTTTACTTTCGGACTTCGAGTTACGCTAATTTGTACCCTAATTTAAAGCATAAACTAATTTCAATTTTCGAATCTAATTTTACCTCCCTAATTAATTTACTGCAACAATCACTTCAGTACTGGGCATGCGGGTTCTGCTTAACTTTGCATCCTGATACTTCTCACATCCACCTCCTAAAATTATTTTAACCACATGCTCACGAAAAATACACCTACAAAAAATTTCGCAGAAAATATTTTGCTTAAACGTTTAACTGTATTATATTTGCCTATCAGAAATCGATATAGTGAAAAAAGTATCCATAAAAGATGTAGCGTTAAAAGCAGGGGTGTCCATTGCCTCGGTGTCGTACGTGCTTAATAACAAGATCGATAGCCGTATTGGCAAAGACACCGTAGACAAGGTTAGAAAAGCTGCGGAAGAATTAAACTACCGCCCCAATAACGCTGCTAAGAGCCTAAAAACACAGCGTACCCATATTATTGGGCTTATAGTGGCCGATATAGCCAACCCGTACTTTTCGCAAATTGCCAGGATCATAGAAAACGAGGCGAACAAAAAGGGGTATACGGTTATTATTGGAAGTTCTGACGAGAATAAAGAAAAATTCGAGGGCCTTATTAATATGTTCTGCGACCGCCAGGCCGACGGCCTAATCATTGCCCCGGTAGAGGGCGCCGAAGACTGCCTGCAAAAATTGCAAAGGCAAAACATGCCGTTTGTGTTTATAGACCGTTACCTGCCACAGGTGTTGGCCGATAGTATCCAGATCAATAACTACGACATTAGCTATGAGGTAACAGAGCACCTTATACAAAACGGGCGGAAAAATATAGTGCTTGTGGCATACACCACAACACTGCACCACCTTTTACAAAGAACGCAGGGTTTTACCGATGCGCTTCAACAACATTCGCTGGAATGCAACGCCCAATCGATACTTAGCATTGATAAAGATGCTATAGACGCCGATGTTGATGCCGGGTTTACTAACCTGTTTAACAGCAGCACTGTGCCCGATGCTGTATTTTTTACCAGCAACAAACTGGCAGTGGCAGGCTTAAAAAAACTTATGAAGTTAGGTATAGACATTCCGAAAGATCTTGCTGTGGTAGCGTTTGACGAGACCGAAGCGTATGAGCTGTTTAGCGTTCCGCTATCGTTTGTAAGGCAGCCGCTTGCCGGTATTGGTACCACTGCGGTTACGTTGCTGCACAATA
Source organism: Flavobacterium subsaxonicum WB 4.1-42 = DSM 21790 (assembly GCF_000422725.1). Taxonomy (GTDB): domain Bacteria; phylum Bacteroidota; class Bacteroidia; order Flavobacteriales; family Flavobacteriaceae; genus Flavobacterium; species Flavobacterium subsaxonicum. Next base: position 1,064,595 of record NZ_KE383909.1, on the reverse strand, counting down.
AAATTACCGACCATTTGCTGCCGGTACAAAATATTATCCTGGAAGCCGAGCTGCACGTTAGCCGGTCTTCTGAACTTATTATCAACTAATTTTTTTTATTTATCAATTTGCTTAAACGTTTAATCAAATATAATTATGATACAGTCAATAAATAAACCCTCTGTATTCTGTTACGGAGAAGTGCTTTGGGATATTTTTCCTGAAGGGGCACGTGCGGGTGGGGCGCCATTTAATGTGGCCTATAACCTAATGAGAATGGGGGTAGATGCCCACATGATAAGCCGCACCGGCAAGGATAAACTGGGTAACGACCTTATGGCGCAGGTGGTCGATTGGGGTATCTCGGTACAGGATAGCCAGATTGATGGCACGCATGCAACAGGTACGGTAATAGCTCATATAGACGAGCATAACGAGGCACATTACGATATTATTCAGCCCGTGGCTTGGGATTTTATAGAATTCAGGAACGATTATATTGAGAAGGTAAGCACCGCCGAAGCCTTTGTTTTTGGCAGCCTTATTACCCGAAACGAAACATCGCGCAACACGCTTTTCCAACTTTTGGAAATTGCAAAATTCAAGGTGTTCGATGTAAATATCCGTCCGCCTTTCTTCTCGGTCCCCGTAATTACAGATCTGCTTCATAAAGCCGATGTGGTTAAGATGAACAAAGCCGAACTGCGCATGATTCTCGACTTTTTAGGCAAAGCCTATGTAAGCGAAGATGATAGCATTAGTTTTATTCAGGATAAATTTAGCATCAGCGAAATCCTTGTTAGCAAAGGCAGCAAAGGCGCTTTGTATTATAACGGTAACACCCGTTATGAGGCTCCTGCCGTGCCGGTTACGGTACAGGATACCGTGGGTAGTGGCGATGCCTTTCTGGCGGGTTTCCTGTCTAAAAGAATAACAGATGCAGCCCCGCAGGATATTATGGCACAGGCCACGGCCCTTGGTGCTTTTATAACGTCTAAAGAGGGTGCCTGCCCAACCTACAGCCTTACCGATTTTCAAGCTTTTTGTGCAGCCAATAATGTGGTGCGCCAAAATATTATAACCAACACCCTATAATCTGCTGTTATGTCTCAGGCTAAATTCACCGAAAAAAAATACACCATCACGTTTATTTTTGTAACCTCTCTGTTCCTGTTCTGGGCCATTGCCATTACTATGGGCGATGTACTTAACAAGCACTTTCAGAATGTGTTGCACATAACAAAATCAGAGTCGGGCTTAGTACAACTGTCCATTTTTGGCGCCTATGCTGTTATGGGCATACCTGCGGGTTTGTTCATGAAAAAGTACGGCTACAAAAAAGGCGTGCTTTTAGGGCTGGCACTGTATGCACTTGGCGCATTTTTGTTTGTTCCGGCAGCACAAAACGAATCGTTTGCCTACTTTAGGGTGGCGCTGTTTATACTGGCATCGGGCCTTGCAACCTTAGAAACCGTGGCACACCCCTTTGTGGCTGCCCTGGGAGACGAGCGCACCAGCGACCAGCGTATCAACTTTGCACAATCATTCAACGGCCTTGGGGCTATCATCGGCCCGCTTTTAGGAGGGTTCTTTATTTTAGATACCGAAGGCGCGGCAGGGTTAGCATCGGTTAAAAGCCTGTACATGATAATTGGCGGGGTAATATTGCTAATAGGCATTGCCTTTTGGTTTGTAAAAGTACCCACGCTAAAAGACCCGCATGCCGAACATGGCAATAGCACACAAGATGCAGAATGTGCCGATGTGGTAGCCAACGCACCATTATACCGCCAGCGCCATTTTATGTGGGCGGTACTGGCGCAGTTTTTTAATATTGGTGCACAGGGCGGCACATGGGCTTACTTTATAAACTACGGGGTAGAAAAAACCGGCCTTGCCGACAACCAGGTGGCCTATTACTTTTCGTTAAGCATGGCCATGATGATGATTGGCCGTTTTATAGGCACGTTTTTAATGCGCTATGTAGCACCCAACAAGCTGCTTGCCATATACAGCATTTGTAATATGGTGCTGTGCGTAGTTATATCGCAAAGCTTTGGGTGGGTATCGTTTGCAGCACTAATTATGCTTAACTTCTTTTTAAGTGTAATGTATCCTACCATCTTTAGCCTTGGCTTAAAAAAGCTGGGCAACAAAACAGAGCAGGCATCATCATTTCTGGTAATGGCCATGTTTGGCGGGGCAGTGTTTCCGCCCATAATGGGGCTTGTAGCCAATACCAATATTGCTTATGCCTATTTATTGCCAATTGTATGCTACGTAGTAATACTGTTGTTTGCGGTAAGATATTACAAGCCTAAAACATTGGGCACCGCTGCCGTTGTTGTAAAGAACAGCAGTATATGATACCCGGTTTTATTTACAGGCTTATTATTATAAGTGTTTTATTAATTGGTACATCGGGCAAGAGCCAGATAGTCATCACAAACAAAAATTTTTCCTTTGGCACTACCGGGCGAATTGGGTTTGGGTATTCGCCGGATATTGAGGGGCACACGGGCCGCCAGCTTAACCTCTTGGGACAGGGATCGTTGGGCGGACGGATGGATCAGGGCGATTATGTAGACCTGCTTCCGGCCTTTCATTTCATGCCGGTACATGCCAATAAGGATAGCACTGCAATAGATTTTCAGGTGCGGCTGGCTTTTTATTCGTCTAATGGTACATTTTTGGGTAATGTACATTCGGGTTCGATAAATGGCATGATTGTAAGCCTGCCTGAAGCTTTTGTAGAAGCGCGCAATATAGTAGGGAGCCCCTGGACGGTTTGGGCAGGGGCCCGCTACATGCGTTATGATGATGTACACATTGCCGATTACTTTTATTTTGACGACCACTCATCTCAGGGTTTTGGGGTAAAATATAATAAAACATCATTTTCGATGTTCTTTCCGGCGGCTATAGATACTACGTCATCTAACGTAACGCCGTATTCGTATGCCAATATAATATCGGGTAGCAAAGTACTGGCGTACAGGCAGCGCGAGGTTATGGTGGCCGAACACAGCTTTACTATTACAAAACAGCATTCGGTTAAGCTTTTAGCCGAATACCATTACGTATCGGCAGTGCGCAAAAATGCCGACCCTACCTATCCGTCCGATTACGGATTTGTAGCAGGGGCTAAACTAAGCTCGCAGCTCAACACTAAAAAAACAGGGTCGTTTAACCAGTTTGCCGTGCGCTACGGTACCGGCATTGCCAATGGTGGCGATAGCGGCAGCACGCAAACCTGGCGCACCTTTGGTGCCCCTAATGTAGAGGGTAAATACAAAGGGGCGTACTCTTTTACGGCGGTTGAGCATTTAATGCTGAATTTGTCTGACAGGATAAGCCTTAATCCCTATGCGGTGTACACCCAAAGCAGGGGAGGTGCCGCCACTAACGGCAAGGCCATAGATTTTTACGACAGGGAAATTTACAATAAGAAAACAGACCTTGCCGTGGGCGGGCGCTTAATTTATTATGTTACCAATTGGTTCCACATGATAACAGAACTGCATTATACAAGCAGAAAAGAGGGGTATAACCCGGAGGCACAAATGGTAAAACTGGCATTGGCACCCACTATTGTACCTACCGCCGAACGCAGCCCCTGGGCACGCCCGCACCTGCGTTTTATTGCCGAAGTTGCCCGCTATAACAATTATGCTAAAAATGCCATGTACTCGCCATTTTTAGAACAGGCCGGCCACAAAAGGCTGGGAACTTATTTTGGTATCCGGTCAGAATGGTGGGTATTTTAAACTTAATACTATAACAAAAATGAAAATAAAATTTGGGGCTTCGTTACTATCCTGGATCACACCCTTATGGACCGCCGAAGCAGGGCACTACGCCATACAAAAAACAGCACAAGCCGGTTTTGATATGATAGAAATACTGTTACCCAACAGTATGGATTTTGATGCCGCTGCGGTTAAAAAACAACTCAGAGAAAACAATTTGGATGTTGCCTGTTCGCTTAATCTGCCAAAGGAAGCGCACATACCTTTTTATCCTAAAGAGGCATTAGCGCTTATGCAGAAGGGTTTAGATAAAGCAGCGGGTGTAGAGGCTACCTTTTTAGGGGGTGTACTGCATGGGGGCATCGGTGTGTTTAGCGGCAACCCGCTTACCGATGCCGAGAAAGGTATTATTACAGATGTATGGGGTCAGGCTGCTGCTTACGCCGATAAGCTGGGCATAACCATTGGCATAGAACCCATAAACCGGTACGAAAGCTATGTATGCAACACTGCTGCCAATGTTATAGAGCTGATAGCCAAAACGGGCGCAGCCAACCTTGCGGTGCATTTAGATACCTTCCACATGAATATTGAGGAGAACAATTTTTACGACCCTGTTATACAGTCGGGGGCATTGCTAAAGCACATCCACATTACCGAAAGCAATCGCGGCATGCCCGGCGAAGGCACCGTTAACTGGGATGAACTTTTCAGGGGACTTGAAGCCATCAATTTTGAAGGCAATTTGGTGCTGGAAAACTTCTCGTCATCCGTACCGGGAATGCAGCAGGCGGTTTCGTTATGGCAAACATCGCCGCACAACGCGCAGGATCTGGCTGTTGGCAGCCTGAATTTCTTAAAACAAAAGTTAGCGTAATAGTTTACATATAACACACAATGGCAAAGCCTGTAGATATTCTGCAGGCTTTTTTATTTAAGTAGGTTGCTTGCCACTTTTTTTCCGAATGGAATTCTTAAAAAACGATTGCGTACTGCATATTCTAAGTTATACCTGCCGAATTCTAAATAAAGCTACCCGCCACTATAGTTTACTATACTTTTACGATCTTGAAAGTGTCAGGCTATATAACTATCAGATTTACAATGTATTTTAATTGTAATTTTTTAGCATTAATTAACCTAAGTTAATTTGGACAACTTTTTTTCGGATGAAATTTGCACTATAAAATTATATATATCATGAAATCAATTAAAGAAACGTTGAAACAAAACTTTTTAAAAGTTTTAGTACTTAGCCTGGTGTTTACATCGGCTTTTGCCCGCAACAATTTTAACAACGATGCACCAAAACACAAAACCTTTGTCTTAGTACACGGTGCCTGGCAGGCCGCCTTTGTTTGGGATGAGGTTAAGGCACAATTAGAAAAACAGGGCCACCATGTAATTGCCGTAGAGTTGCAGGGGCATGGCAAAGACCAGTCGGCGCTGGCAGATGCTACCCTCGATAACTACGTAGCAAAAGTAACAGCAGCCATAAATAGTGTAGACGGAAAAGTTATCCTGGTGGGGCATAGCCTTGGTGGTGCCATTATTACGCAAACTGCTACAAAAGTGCCCGGCAAAATAGAAAAACTGGTGTATATTGCCGGTTTTGTACCGCCAACAGGCAAATCGCTTAACGACCTTGCAAAACAAGACCCAAACCCGGGCATTACGCCAGAACTGCTTGTTCTTCCTCCGGATTATTCGACTGTAACTTTTGCTAACCCCGAGGTTAATATTCCTGAACTATTTTTAAAAGACGGGTCTAAACAGCAAAAAGAATTAATGGTCAAAAACTTAAAGCCTGAACCAACCGCACCTATGGGCACCCCGTTACAGTACGACCCTAAAGTTTTTGCCGGCCTGGATAAATACTATGTTTACACCACGCAAGACCGCGCCATAAGCTACACTGCCCAGCAGCAAATGGTTAAAGCGGCAGGCATAACCAAAACCTTTACTATAGAGGCAAGCCACAGTCCATTTGTTTCTAAGCCAGCCGAAGTTGTTACCATTTTACTTAACCTTACTAAATAAAAACATCATGTCTAAAACATTGGAAATAGGCGATAAAGTACCATTTTTTGTGTTACGCGACCAGGACGGAAAAAATTTTAATAGCGAAACTGATTTAAGAGGCAAAACCACCGTAGTGTACTTTTATCCTAAAGACGAAAGCGCTGTTTGTACTAAAGAGGCTTGTGCTTTTCGGGATAGTTACCAGGAATTTACAGATGCCGGTATACAGGTTGTTGGTATTAACAATGCCGATGTAGAGAGCCACAGGCGTTTTGCCGAAAAAAACAGATTGCCGTTTAAGCTGCTAAGCGACCCGGGCAACAAAGTCATCAAACAGTTTGGCGTTAAAAATGCCCTGTTCTTAACCGGCAGGGAAACGTTTATAATTGACGATAAGGGCATTGTAGTATACAAATTTAGGGATTTCTTTAAAGGGGCTGCCCATGCTAAAGAGGTATTGCAGTTTTTAAGCCCTGTAAATCAGTAATCAATTAGTTAAATTTGAGCCCGGTGCTACTGCCGGGCTTTATTATGTAATAGTATGGACGATAAAAAAAAATTATTTGATTTTTTACATAATTTCTCAAAGCTTTCTGAACCTGATTTCGATAAAGGCAGCCAGCACTGGTATACAAAGACCATTAAAAAAGGGGAGTTTTTTAATATGCAGAATTTTGTATGTTCCGATCTTGGTTTTATTCGCAGCGGGCTTTTCAGGATCTATTATTTTGATGAAGAAGCTATGGAAGACCGCAATATGTTCTTTTTTTCCGAAGGGCAGTTTATAGTGTCTTTTAAAAGTTTTATCTACCAATATCCATGCATTTATTTTATTGAGGCGTTGGAAGATACAGAGCTTTATGCTATTAAATATAAAGACCTCCAGAATTTGTATAGCGTTAACACAGGTTGGTCTAACACGGGCAGGCTTTTAGCCGAATTGTTTTTTACCTACGCCCAGTCGCGCATGGAAACCCTGCTGTTTAATACCGTAGAGCAACGCTATTTAAAAATTCAGAACGAAGAACCCGAAATGCTAAAGCGCATACCGCTTTACCACATAGCATCTTATCTGGGTATTACAAGCCAGTCGTTAAGCAGGATTAGAAAAAGGCTGGGTTAATTCTATATGTTTAATATATAGCCAATATTAAAATAGGGCAGTATTTTTTTGTTCAGGTCGCTGTACATAAGGCTGGCCTCTATAGGGCCTAAAAAGGTTTTGTAGCCAGCACTAAACGCGCAGCCTAAGCCTCTGGAGTCGGCACTAAACCTAAAGTTGCTTTTTATAAAATCGTACCATAGCCCGTTTACTTTTGTGGTTAAAAATAAGTTATTGGTAAGCGAATACTGGTAGCCAACTTCGGCAGTAACAACACTGGCCGTAAATATGGATGCTTCGGGCAAACCCGCAAAAGTAACTTGGTTGCGTATAACGTTATTAAGGCCTCCCACCACAAAATCGTTTACAAGGGCCTGCTTGTAATTAAAGTTTAAACCCGATTGTACTTTAAAAAATATGGCATTGCTGCGCTGCGGTATGTATTGCTCTAACGCTACTTTTATCTGGGTGTACGCACGCGAATTAAAAAACGGCGAATCTTCGGTGGCTATAATATCTTCGTCCTGGTAAATTTTAAAGTCGGTTATCTGGCTGTGTATCATACCACCTTTAAGGTATATATAGCGGCCTTTGTTAGGGTACAGAGGTGTATTTAGTGTGTTGTGCTGTAAAAGTAAAAACGAATTTACATAAGCCACATTACCCTCTACCTGAAGGTTCGATGTAATTTTAGGATCGTACGCCACGTTAGACAGTGTTGTGCCAATACCTAACGTCCAGTTGTTTTTAGGTTGCCATAGCAATTGCAGGTCGCAATTTTGGCTGGCCTGGTTGTAAAGCCCGCTTTCTAAAAAATCCTGGTCGTATGTGGTAATGTCCACGGTTTCAAAACTGGTTTCGGCTTGTAGTATCAGCTTTCTGTCTTTGGTAAAATAGTACATAATTGTTCCTTTTCCCCTTGGGTTTTCTCCAAGAGACAACATTACAGAGGCCGCAGAGAACGGATTTAAAAACCCCCTCATCAACAGGCCCGTTTTTAAGGCAATACCTGTGGTTGTGTTGTAATGAAACCCAATTTGCAAAACGGTAGATGGCGGCTTTTCTACATCAAAAATTATTTTTGCATTGCCCAGTTTATCCGGAACCAGAGAGTAATTTATCTTACTGTAAACTCGTGTTGCAAAGGCTTTTCGTACCGATGCACTCAGGTCTTTAGCAGTATAATCTGCATTGGGCGAGAACTTTACCAAATCTAAAAAAAAAGGAATTTCTTCTTTAGGTACGCCGTTTACCTGGTATTCGGATATATAAACGTTATCGCGTTTTTTTACAATACGCTCTGTTTTTTCTTCGCCATAAATATTGTCCAGCGAATCTTTAAGCCGCTTAAGGGTAGGGTAGAGTAGTTTGCCCCGTTCCAGTCCAATTTGCATAATTTGTTCTGCCGATGCAAAACTCGCAGTGCCGTAGTTATCCAACGGATAGTCTATATATACATCTACCAGTTTTTTTTGCTCTTCAAGGTCAGATACCGCATTAAAAAAAGGCAGGCGGCTAATAATATCCAAAGGCGATTTAACCTGGTCTATAGGGTTCAGGCTGCCCGAAACATCGCTGCCAATAACAATATCAGCGCCCATTTCTCTAACATTAGAAACCGGAAAATTACGTACAATACCGCCATCAACAAGTACTTTACCATCAATTTCCATAGGTGTAAAAACCGATGGTATGGCCATACTGGCGCGTATTGCCTTAACAATATTGCCCTTTTTTAAAACCACCATCTTACCAGTGCCCACATCGGTAGCAATGCACTGAAAGCCTTTATCAAAATTGCTAAAATCGGTAATTTCGTAATAAGGATAGAACAATTCGGCAAGGGCCAGCCACAGCTCGTTAGATTCTATAAAACCACGCTTAAGCGATATTTTGCCCTTTGCTAACGGCAACTCAATATAATGGTTTAAGTCTTCCTTTTCTTTTAGGTTAAAAGTGTTTAAGGGCGGATCGTTAGACAGTAAAACGCTCCAGTCTAAAGTTTTGGCAATAGCATATAAATCGTTACCGGAATAACCGGCTGCATACAGGCCACCTACTACGCTACCCATGCTGGTACCGGTAACATAGTCTACCTTAAGCCCAACCGAATCTATTGCTTTAAGCAGGCCAATGTGGGCTATGCCCTTAGCACCGCCACCACTTAGGGTAATGCCTATTTTTGGGCGTTTGCCCTGTGCCGATGCATTATGAATAAGTAGATTAGCTAAAATTATAACCTTTATTATAATAAGGGCTTTGCGCATTAGTAGTTTTTTTATCAAATATACACGCTATTAAAATAGCCTATGTAAAGTAAGCTTAAAAAATATCTCAGAAAGTTTATCCTAAAACGGATTGTATGATACCCCTAAATTAAAATAAAATTGGGCATCCTGTTTACTCTCAATTACATATTTGCTTGTTTTTTTGCCCCTTTCGGTCACGCGCGATGTTATTACCGTGTCTACGCCGGTTTTTAGTGTGCCAATGAAATTTTTAAAGAAACTGTACTCATACGTTAACCCCGATTTTAATTCAAGCTGGTTAAGCTCGTACATGCCGTTAAGGTTTTTGGTATCAAAATCGATATAAAAATTTTCGCTGTTTAATTCGGTACCTAACGATAAGCGGCCGTTTTCGAGCAATTTACGCTTAATGAGTATGCGCTGCGGAATTATAATATCCAGTTTCCAGGGCGAATCTTTAAACTGGTGTTCATACGTAAATACCGGTGCAAACGGAATTATAGACGATGGGTCTAATAGCGCCACAGCACCCAGCGTCATGGTGGTGCTGGCCGTTCTTTTTAATACCAGTGTTGCCGAGAATAGCCCTTTTACACGCTGTGGTGCTTTCTCGTTACCATCTACGGTTACAGAGGCATTATAAATAACAGGCTTTTTAAAAAGCTGCGAAAAATAGGTAGCGCTAACCGTTTCGCCCAGATAATGAAATTCCTGATTGGGCCTGCTGTAGTTGGCGTTGGCTGTTACATTGTATACATTTCCAAAATCGTACCCTTCACGTTTATAGCGTAACGAATTGGTTATAAAAAACCGCTGCGATTTTGCCCTGTACAAAGGTATGTTGGCGGCTATTTTTAAGCGCGAATGGCTCTTTACAGTAGCTTTTTCTACATCGTCGCCAAAAACCTCGGTATCATAATTTGCAGATCCTAACTGTTCGTACTGCACATCAAAGACCCGTGTGGTAGGGAATTTATCTGTAATACTTTCGCCGGCTTTTTTGGACTCCGGTTCATTTTCCTGAGACAGGGCAGGCAGAGTTACGAACAGTAATAAATACGAGATTTTTCTGATTTTCATAAATAGCATATTATGGTCCGAAAGCAATTATTTCCGGCTTTCAAACAAAGATACATTTGTACCATCACTGTAGTTATAATTTTTATACAAATGCTACATAAATTACACCAATGGCGTTTGTATAAATATATAAATTTGGGCAGCACAGAAAGTGGAGAATTTTCACGAAACTTTAACAAACCCAGTGTTTATGCCTGTTCCCGACTTATATTTTTGTTAAATATAATTTCTTAATTGGATGATATGCTTACTTTTATTCAAAATAGCTGCTATGTATACCTACACAATGACATTTGTTTCATGCGATAATATTGGCCTTCCGGCCGATGATATTTTTTCGGGAAACATAGTTTCGGGTATTGTAACCGAGAAACTTAATAAGCACGAACTGGAACTGGCCGATTTTAACTGGTCGGGCGCTTATAGTTATGATAACAGCCTTTCGTATTTAATGTCGCCCTATAAATTTAATTTTGTGGTAGAAGTACGCGTAAAATTAGATGTTACAACAATACAAAACAGGCAGGCCATTTACGACCGTTGCCTCGAAGCTCTTAAAAAAGACGAAGTATTGTTAAAGCGTGTAGAATGCCTGCGAGACGATGATAGCCACAAAGAGCAGTGCGTTTTATGTTTTGATATTAAATCAGCCGCATAATAGCTACGTTTAAATGCCTGTAAATTTTTAATTATCCCGAAATTTTTTCGGTTTTTTGTGTACTTAAAAATTTCAGTATGCAGTTTAAATCCAAGCTACCTTATATACATTCCCACATATTTTCGTACATGACGGGCCTTGCCAATCAGTACAATGCCATAAATTTGTCTCAGGGTTTCCCTAATTTTGAGCCGGCACAGCAGTTAAAAGATCTGGTTGCCCAATGCCTTAACCAAAATACCAGCCAGTATGCACCTATGGCCGGTTTGCCTGCGTTGCGCAATCAGGTAGCCATCAAGATACAAAAGTGCATGAATGTTGGTGTTGATGCCGATACCGAAGTTACCATTGGCTGTGGTGCTACCGAAATGATTTTTAATACTATTGCCGCTTTTGTTTGGCCCGGCGATGAGGTTATTATAATAGAACCCGGTTACGATTGCTACCGCCCGGCTATAGATGTAGTAGGGGGCAAGCCGATAGTTTATAAAATGCAGGCACCCGATTTTAAAATTGACTGGGTAAAATTTGCCACCTATATTACCCCAAAAACACGCATGATAATTACTAGCACCCCCAATAACCCAACGGGTGTATTAATGACTAATAACGATATGCTGCAACTTGCCCAACTGGTTAAAGGCACCGATATTATTATACTGAGTGATGAAGTGTACGAGCACATGGTTTTTGATGGTGCAGCCCACCATAGCCCGTTGCAATATCCTGAGCTTAGGGAGCGAACTGTTGCCGTATTTTCGTTCGGGAAGACACTGCACATTACCGGATGGCGCATAGGCTATGCCATTGCCTCGCCTGACCTGACAATCGAACTTAGAAAAGTACACCAAAATACGGTATTTAGTGCCAGCCATCCGCTGCAAAAAGCTATTGCGCTTTATTTAGCTGAAACTGATGAGTACTTAAACTTGCCTGCTTTTTACCAACAAAAGAGGGATATATTTCTTAACGCTATGTCAGGCACCAGGTTTAAGCCGTTGCATTGCCAGGGATCTTACTTTCAGTTGTTTGATTATTCGGATATTTCTAACGAAGGCGACTTGGCTTTTTGCGAACGCCTGATAAAAGACTACGGTGTGGCTGCAATACCGGTATCGCGAATGTACTCAGATAATCACGATGATAAGCTATTACGCTTTTGCTTTGCCAAAACAGACGACCTGCTTATTGCTGCCGGTAGTAAATTGACTGCCTTATAAGTTTAGATGAGTAGTAATGAAAGAAGCAGGCTTTTGCCTGCTTCCAATTTTATTATTGTTGCTAAAATCTTTAGCTGCACTATGAGAAGCAGAATTATTGGTAATATATGATTACAGAATTAAACAGTTTGCCTCCTGAATTTTGGGAGGCTTAAATTGTAGCGCACCGCCAGTATCCTGATAGCCACTATGAGGCTGCCCGATAACCAAAAATTAATATTTCGGCTTATGCCAAAATAATGCAGCATTAGGTAAAGCAGGGCACCGGCAAGGCATGCCGTGGCATATATCTCTTTATGAAAAATAATCGGCACTTCCTGCGTAAGCATGTCTCTTAAAACACCACCCATTACTGCGCTAAACATGCCCATCATAGCGGCGGTTTCGGGTCCCGCGCCAAGGCTAAGTGCCTTTTCTGTACCTACTATAGTAAAGAGGGCAATACCCAGGGTGTCGAATAAAAAAAGGGTTTTGCGCAGCTTGTGCAGTGTTTTGTAAAAAATACTGGCAAGTACGGTACCCACCAGTATAGCATAAATAAAATAAACGTCTTTAACCCAAACAATAGGGTAAGAGCCTAATAACACATCGCGCAGGCTACCGCCGCCAATGGCCGTTATAAACCCAATAAACGTAACCCCAAACCAGTCGGGTGTTGATTTTTTATTTGCGGCCAGCGCCCCTGAAATCGCAAAAAAAGCTGTGCCCAAAACTTCGAACAGATATTGAACTGTCATTATTGTTTCAAAAATTAATAGTGTGTAATATGGCGGTAGGGGCTAAACACCCTGTTTAACACCCTGAGTATAGGCCTAAAGCGCACTTTTGTACGCTTACTAACGCTATAGCTTGTACTGTTGGTTAAAATTACACCAAAAAGTATTATGGCCAAACCCCAGGATTGCGTGGCAGAGATTTTTTCATTCGCAATAAGCCATCCAAAAAGCACAGCCACTACAGGGTTAACATAGGTGTGCGTACTTACCAGTGCCGGCGGCCTTACTGATAACAGCCAGATAAATGATAAGTAGGCAGCAATTGACCCAAAAATAATAAGGTACAACAGCCCGCCCCACGCTTTAGTTGGTATGGCTGTCCATTGTAAAGTAGTCCATTCTCCGGCAGCGGTGGCAATGCCAAAACTTAGTATGCCGCCCACAATAAGCTGCTGTGCCACATTCATAAAAATAGAGTGCGATGACGCCCTGTTTTTAGAAAAAAGCGACCCAACTACCCATATTACAGAGCTTATAAAAAGTACACCAATAGCGGTAAACCTCAGCCCGCCATAATTGTTGTGCGCTCCGTTAAAAAGGCTGTCTTTTACAAATAACAACAGCCCGCCAATACCTATTAGCAATCCGGAAACTACTAACGGACTCGAAAAATATTTCGACCAATTTTTGCGGTCCAGTAGTATAAACCAAAAAGGCTCTGTAGCCATTATAATGGCAGCCTCTGTAGAGGTTACATATTGCTCTCCCCAAGCCACCAGGCCCACGCCGGCGGCAAGTATAAACAAGCCGGGTATAAAGTTTTTATACCAGTTGGTTAGCGAGTTGGGTTTTTCGCCCCTGGCACAAAGCCACCCCAGTATTATAGAACCCGCGATTAAAAAGCGCAGGCCCGAGAGTATAAAAGGAGGGAAGCCTTTTAGCCCATAAGTTATGGCAAGGTAGGTAGTACCCCAAATAATATAGATACCGGCAAAGGCCAATATAAGCCTGAATTTAAAGTTATTGATAATAGAATTCATGATAATTAAAATTGATTGATGAACAAAAAAAAGCCCTTTTACATGGTTGTAAAAGGGCTTAGGCAGTATTATAATTTCTGGTATAATTAAGCATAAGTACATTTACAACATCGCCGGTTTGGCATGCAGCAGCACATCATAATAAAATGGGTGGTAGTGTGTAAAGTAGTCATGACTAAGTATTTAAAAATTCTTCTAATTTTCTATTAAACTCTTCCGGATGCTCCATCATAGGGGCATGCCCGCATTGGTTAATAAGGTGCAGGTGCGCATTAGGCAGCAGGAAAAAGAATTCTTCGGCCACGCTAATCGGCGTTACAATATCCTGCATGCCCCATATAAGCAAAACGGGCAGTGTAATGGTATACAAAGTGTCTTTAAGGTTTTGGCTACGGGCAGCCTTGGCGGTGCGCACTACAGAGAGCGCCTTTTCCCTATCCTGTATGGTGGCGTATACATTTTCTATAAGCGCATCAGAAATAGCTTCCTGGTTATAAAAAACTTCTTTAACCTTATCCGATATAAATTCAAAATCGTTAATACGCGGAAAAGAAATATCCAGAGAACTTTCGTAAAGCCCGGAGCTGCCTGTAAGCACAAGCTTATCAACTTCTGTAGGATATTCCAACGCATAGAGTAGTGCTATATGCCCACCCAGTGAGTTACCTATTAATATAGGATTATCAATATTGTTAATTTGAATGTAATCTCTTAAAAATGCCACATAATGATTAAGGTTGGCTTCTTTAGAGTTCTTTTTATAGAGGGGTAATTCGGGAATATAAACGTTGTGTATGTCTTCAAACTTTTCCTTTACAGCCTGCCAGTTACTAAGGTTTCCAAAAAGGCCATGTAAAAATATAAGGTCTTTTTTTTGCGTTTTTACCTTATGCTGCGCTGTTAATACTGTGTTACTCATAATTGGTCTGGTTTGATAATTATGCCACAAATGTAATATAACTTTATTAGTCTACCAATTTAGTAGGATAATAAAATTGTATTAATTTTTTTACCTGATGTATTTACAATCATACAACAGTTTCAATTAGATAACACACTACTTTAAGCAATAATAAATAACTCGAGATAGAGGATATAGTAAAATAAAAAAGTGTGAGAACTATGTCCTCACACTTTTAATTGACCCAAATATAAAACTAACCCAAATTTTATTATAATGGAATTGTACTTAATGGCATTTTATTAGCCATTAATAACCCGGATTTTGCACAAGGTTTGAATTTGTTAGCATTGCATCGTTAGGGATAGGGAAGATGTTGCGGCTGGCATTATTATTAGCATCATGCGAGAACCACGATTTTGTAGTAAATACACCAAACCTAATAAGATCCTGACGACGGCGCCCCTCTTGTGTAAACTCCCAGCCTAACTCGTCCAGAAACCTGCCCATTGCAATATCGCTTCCGCCCTCAAAAGTTTGAGAATTGGTATCGCGGCGGCCATAGTCGTAGCTACTGCCTAACATCAATTCGGCATCGGTTACCGTAGCTAATGCAGGGTTGGCTGCAAACGCCCTTGTACGCACTTGTGTTACCAATGCACCTGCACCTGCCTGCCCAGACCTTAATAAAGCTTCAGCTTTCATAAGAAGTATATCGGCATACCTAAACATTGGCCAGTCGTTACTTAAACGGTTGGTGGCACCAATAGCATATTCAAATTTACCCCAACGAAGACCATCATCTTTATCAGACTCGTCTATAGATGGTACAGCATTTTCGTAATTAAGCGATAATGCTTCGCCTGTAAGAGCGTACTGCTGACCCGCAATAAAGTTTTCTTTTAAACGCACGTCTGCCGCGTTGTACGAGTTAATAAACTGCGGCGTAGCGCAAACGCCACCCCACGGCGAGTTAGTAAACTGGTATGTTCTTTGGTTATCGCTTGCCAGGGTATACATGTGGAAATCGAAAGCATTCCAGTCTTTTACATATTTTTCGTCAAAAGGCAGTGCAAAAATTATTTCGTTAGAATTTTCATTCTCTGTAATAAATACATTTTTTTGATTGGCCTCTAAAGAGTAGTTTCCGGATGCTATTACATTATCGCAAGCGGTAATACATTCTGCCCACATAGGCTGGCCGCGCCACACCTGGGCGTTAAGGTACATTTTAGCCAGTATGGTATTGGCAACCCATTTGTTCATACGGCCGTAATAAAGGCCTCTTGGCGCTTCAGATAATGAGCCTATATTATCGTTGATTTCTTTAACTATAAAATCAAATACCTCGGCTCTTGTAGCTTGTTGCGGCAGGCTTGCATCGCTAAAATCGGTAACAATTGGCACATTACCAAACAGGTCTACAAGCAGGTAATAGTAAGAGGCGCGAAGTACTTTAAGTTCAGCTAACAGCTCGATTTTTCTTTCATCACTAACCGTAATTACACCACTTTCAATCTGGTATATAATTCGGTTGCAGGTATTAATACCTTCATAGGTACGGCTCCAGGGCTGTAAAACGCCATCATCGCTCGATGTCCAGGTGTGTTCGTGCATTCTTTTATACACGTAACCGTCTACCCAGCCAATACCGGTACGTGCCGGCAGCACATCCTGATCGGCCGGCAGTTCCTGCGCCCTTACAACGCCGTTCCATAAAAGCATGGTTTTTCTCCACGGTATGTAAGCAGCGTTTACTAAGGCACTAATATCTGTCTCGGTACTTGGTGTATAATTTTCTGATATAACAGATCCGTAGCTGTCATCGGCCAGTTCGGTACACGAAATGGTACTGAATAGCATGATAATGCCTGTTGCTAAAAATATTTTATTTGTTTTCATTGTAATTTTATTTTGAAATTAGAATTGAGCCTGCACTCCAAAAGTAAATGATGTTATGGTTGGATACCTGTTCCTGCTGTCTACACCAGGGTTTAGGCCAGATGTATTAACCTCAGGGTCTATACCATTGTAACCTGTAATTGTTAATACATTCATTACAGTACCATAAAGCCTTATTGATTTAAAGTAAGACGATTTAATTTTTTTGAACGAGTAGCCAAGTGTAATGTTATCTATCTTAACATAATCTCCATCTTCCACATAGTAGCTGTTAAACTCAGGCGCTATTGATGTGTTTAGTAATGTTTTTCCAAAAACCGGGTCTTTTACAGAGGCAAGGCGGTTATCGGCATAACCGTTCTGGGTACCTTCATAATTCATACGCGCTTCGTTAACAACCTGGAAACCAAAAGCACCACGAACGTTAATGCTTAAATCGAAATTTTTATACCTAACCGTATTAATCCAGCTGGCATACCATTTTGGCAAACCATTGCCTAATACCTGCCTGTCGGTAGGGTCGTGTGTAAAATCGTCATAGTTTACACGCTCTCCGTTTTTATTAAGGTATACCCATTTACCATCAGCATCTACATCTACCACTTTAAAGCCGTAAAAGTTACCAACCGGCTGGCCTACCTGAACCCTGTGCGATGACGTTGTCATACCTTCGTAATAAACATTACCGGTATCAAAATAATCGTACTGCGTCTGGAAAGCGCCATCTAAGCTTTTAAGCTTGTTTCTGTTAGTAGAGTAGGTACCCGTGGTAGTCCACTCAAAATCGTCAGTCTGCACCGGTACACCCGATACTAATACCTCAAGACCCCTGTTTTGCATGGTACCACCATTAGCAACTATTGTAGGGTACAAGTTTGGAGGTGTAGGTACGCTATAAGAATATAACAAACCATCTACGTTACGGTTGTACACATCTATAGATCCTGAAAGGCGGCCTTTTAACATGGCAAAATCAACACCTATATTGGTTTCTTTCTTTTCTTCCCACCTTAAGTTAGGGTTAGGGTTAGAGGCAGGGGTAATGGTTCTTACCCACTGGCCGTTAACAAGGGCAAAGTCGCCATATTGCAATAACGCTACACCCAGGAATGAGCCCGATGGCTGCGAACCTGTAACACCGTAACCGGCACGAAGTTTAATTTCTTCAAACAACGTTTGGTTTTTCATAAAGTTCTCGTTGGTAATTTTCCAACCCACAGACACCGCCGGGAAAGTACCCCATGCATTGTTTGTGCCATACAGCTGGCTTGCACCCTCGTGGCGCAAACTTGCCATCAAAAGGTATTTATCATCATAAGCATACGTTAAACGGCCAAAGAAACTTATTAAGTTAGCGTGGTTTTTAGAGCTGCCCATAGTGGCAAGGCCCAATGGAAGTGCCGAACCTGCGCCTATGTTATGCCATCCGCCAAAATAATCGTCCTGAAAGCCGTAGTTAGACATGTTAGACCTTTCTATATCCGATTCTATGTAGCTGTAACCACCCAGTACGCTAAACTTATTTTTATCGATAGTTTTATCGTATTTAGCGGTAAGCTCTGTTTGTTTTTCCATACGGTTAAATCCTGAAATAGACGAATATCCAGGAAAACCGTATACTGTTGCCGATGAGTGCTGCAGTGTTTCTGAGTACCCTGTGGCGCGGTTTTCTTTTACATACGAGAAAAGTGCATTAAGGGTAAGGTCTTTTATAGGATTATAGGTTAAGGTACTGTTGTAACGCACCTCAGATGTTTTAACATTACCATCGGCTTCATTTAAAAGTGCAATTGGACTAACATAATCCAGCTTATCTTTGTTTTGGTAGTAGGTGCCGTCGGCATTATAAATTGGATCCGTTGGGTTTCTTCTTAGTGCCTGCCAGTAAGCTCCAGAATTAAAGCTGCCTGCATCTGTGGTTGAGGTATATTTATTCTCTCTGCCTAAAACAGAGAATTTTACCATTAACTTATCATCAAACATACGGTGGTTAACCTCTACGCGGCCCCTAAAAGTAACATTGTCTGATTTTAGCATAATACCCTGCTGGCTGTTGTAGTTAATGTTAGCTGCATAGCTTGTTTTACTGCTACCGCCTCTTAACGAAAGGTTGTGTACGTGCGTAACCGGTTTACGGCTAATTTCTTTAAGCCAGTCTACATTATTGCCGTTATCGTACTGTGGATATAACTCCCTAAATTCCTGGCTCGAAAGCATATCCAGCTTGCTTGCAATGCGCGATGTACTTACATAGCCAGTATACTGCACATCATCAATTTCGCCACCTTTGGCTTTTTTGGTTGTAATTAAAACTACACCATTGGTACCACGTGTACCGTAAATTGCCGCAGCCGATCCGTCTTTAAGTACATCGATACTTTCAATATCCTCTGGTGCAACGGTATTAAGTGACCCGGGAATACCATCGATAAGTACTAACGGGTCTGAATATGCGCCGTTAAGCGTATTATTACCCCTAAGTTTAATAGAAGTTACGGCAGTAGGGTCGCCACTGGTGTTGGTTATGGCAAGACCTGCTACTTTACCCTGTATAAGCTGGCCGGCATCTTTTACCTGTCCCTGGTTAAAGTTTTCGGCCTTAACGGTAGCTACTGCACTGGTAACGTCGCCTTTTCGCTGCGTACCGTAGCCCACAACAACAACTTCGTCAAGCTGTGCCACATCTTCTTCAAGCGTAATACTAATGTCGGTTTGTCCGGCAACAGGTATCTCCTGTGTTTTAAAGCCCATAAAGCTAATAACCAGTACAGCATTAGGATCTGATACAGTTATGGAAAACTTACCATCTATATCTGTAGTTGTATTTTGTTGTGTGCCTTTTACCATAATGGTTGCACCGGGTAGGCCGAGGCCATCTGATTTAGAAGTAATTGTACCCGTAATAGGCGACTGAAAAGCTGCTGCTTTATTACTGCCAGCAGCGAATGTTGTACAGGAAAAGAATAATACACAAAACCAAAAGAGCATAGTACTTTTGGCTTCAGGCAATTTTAAATTGTAAATGTTTGTCATAAATGGTTTAATTAAGGATTTGGTTACGAAAACGATTTAGTGAAACATGCATAGTTTTCTATCAACAAATAGTTTTGGAAAACATTTTAAATGTTAAAAATACACTTAATCGTTGTAGTTCACAAAGTAATGGGCAAGTAAAAAAACAGAAGGGGGGTAAAATCGTAAAAAAAGAGGGGTAAAATGGTAAATTAGTATTTTTATTCCACTAAAAATATCTAATTTATAAATTTATAAGAATACGATGTCATTTTAAGGTTGCGCTTGTCCACAGTTTAGTAAAGAGCGGTACACAGTAATGCAATGATAAATTATTAGGATGCTGATACAATTTTGTCGCTGTAATTATATGGTGAAATTGCTAAAATAATACAATTATAAATAGTTGTCTATTTTAGATAATCTCAAATTTCATTACCGACTGCAAATTTATAATTCACACCATTATTTCACAACCTATTTTGTTTTTTATTAACGTCTTTTTTATTTGATAATATACCATATTACTATCAAATCTTTATTTATCATTGGTAAAATACATCGTTATAGTTATTATTGTTATTTTTACACTTAAAGTTATTTCTATCAAACAAAACAACGTGAAATTTTTTTTCTTCAGTTTGGCCATTCTTTGCCATAATATAGGTTTTGCCCAGCAATTTAACGCCTTTACGCCGGTAGAAAGTAAAAATACGCTTTCGGAAAACGCCGTACGTGGTATTAACCAGCTGCCGGATGGCCGCATGGTAATTGTAACTGACGGTATGGTTAATATTTATAATGGTGCTTCCTTTCAGTACGTACATTTAGATGCCCAAAAAATTTACCCTTTGTCTGGTTATTCTGGATTTACGCATACGTATGTAGAAAGCAATGGCCGTTTCTGGATAAAGAATAATGGAAAGCTAATGCTTATAAATATGTTTACAGAGCAATTTGAAGAGCATACCGATAGCGTTTTTGCAAGCATGGGTGTAAGCGAGCCGCTATCTGATTTTTTTATGGACTCAGATAAGAATTTGTGGATGCTAACCCGCAGCGGTAGGTTGCTTTATCGTAATAATAAGCAAAAAACAACAAGAACTTTTCTGAAAGGCGTTGCCACTACCACTGGCTCTAATCTGCTTTATGATATTGCGGTACTTAACAACCAGGTATTTTTATTTTATAAATCAGGTTTAATGGTTTGTTATAATTTGCAATCGGGTAAAGAGGTATACAGAGATAATTCGTTAGCGGGGCAGCTGCCCAGTGCCTACAGCCGTACTTTATTTGTTTTGCCTGTAAACAATAACATATATATGTTGCGTAATGGTAGTAAGGGGCTTATGCTTGCCTATAACACCAAATCGCGCCCGTGGAGTACCATACTTAAAACAGATTATTGGCTTAATTATCTTTCTATAGATACAAAAGGAAACATTCTTTTAAGTTGCAAAATGGGTTTGTGGGTTTTTAGTCCCGATTTGCAAAAGCGGCAGTTTATACCAACCCTGCGTATGGCAGATGGCAGGTCTATAGATACAGAGGTTAGTACTATTTATAACGACCTACAGGGTGGGCTGTGGGTGGGCACGCTAAATCGCGGCCTGCTGTATTATCACCCGGATCGTTTTAGGTTTAAAAATATCGGGAAAACTTTTTTTTCTGCCTTGCCTAACCAGGATTTAGCAGTTACCTGCTTTGTGCAGGACGGCAGCGGTAAAATTTTAACAGGCACCACAAAAGGACTTTTTTACAGTTTGCCCGGGATAGAAAAATTGGTGCCGTTTTCAGGCCAATTTTCTAAAATACAATGCAACGCCCTATTAAAAGACAGTGCGAAACACCTATGGCTTTGTACACCAAATGGCTTGTATTTTATTGAAGGAGATAAGATTAAACATTATCCTGTAGGTAATGTTACCTCTATAACACAGGCATCTAAAAATATTTTTTACTTGTGTACAGCTAATGGCCTTCTGCAATTTAATTCGGCTACAGGAGGCACACAAAAAATTAATGTTACTTCAATTAAAGGGCAGCAGATAAGCTCGGCATCGCAGGTTATTGTATGGAAAGACAACCTTTTAGGTATTTCAGACAAAGGGTTGTTTATATATAATGTTATTGACGAAACATCTGTTTTATCTAAAGCGGGAGATGATACCGCCGCTATGTTAAGGCATAATAACCAGCAATACAATTGCTTGTTTACTGATAGCAGGGGGCTACTATGGTTTGGCACACAAGATGGCTTAAATGTTTGGAATGAGGGTACAAAACAACTGCAAAGCTTTCATAATGCGGAGGGATTGGTTAATAACACCATAAAATCGGTTATAGAAGATCCGGATAATACTATGTGGGTTACAACAGCAAATGGCGTTTCTCATGTAAAAGTTAAACAACAGGAGGGTAAATACAGCTATGAGTTTAATAACTTTAATACGTATGATGGCGTTATTGGTAACGAATTTATAGAAAGGTCATCTTATATTACTCAAAATGGGCATTTGCTATTAGGGGGTATAGATGGTTATAATGAACTCGATCTTACCCATAGCCCTATCAACTCAAAAAAATTAAAACCTGTTTTTACAAGCTTTCAGCTTTTTGGTAAAGAGATTACTCAAAACGAAGTGCACCAGGGTAACCGTATACTAACCAATGCTATTGCCGTTACCAATAAAATTACGCTTAAGCACAACCAAAACTTTTTTAGCATAGGGTTTTCGGCGCTTAATTTTGTTAACCCCTCTCAAACCTATTACCAGTATTTTCTTGATGGGGTAGATAGCCGCTGGCAAAATACCAATGCAGCAGATGGTATTGCACGTGCTACATATACCAATCTTTCTCCCGGCACTTATACTTTTAAAGTTAGGGCTGCAGATAGTAACAGGCAGTGGATCGGCCCAATAACTACGCTGCAAATTACCATAAATGCCCCCTGGTTTAAAACACCTTTTGCGTTAGTATTGTACGTGGCTCTATTTTTTGGATTGGTGTTTATAGCCTTCAGAACATATTACAGCAGGTTAAAAAATAAACAACTAAGAGCCCAGCAGGAAGAGCTTAACCAGCTTAAGATGAGCTTTGTTACTAATATGAGCCATGAGCTGCGCACACCATTAACTTTAATACTGACACCTTTAGATGTGTTATTAAAAAAAGTTGACGATACCCAACTTAAACCCCAGCTTACCGGCATTTATCATAATGCCTTAAATTTATTAGGCCTTGTTAACCAGCTACTGGATTTTAGGAGGTTGGAGTCCGGTGAAGAAAACCTGCATTTAAGTTATTGCGATATTGGAGATTACATTGGGCAATTGTGCCAGCCCTTTACAGAGGCCGCAAATAGTAAAGAAATAGCGTTTAACTGTCAGTTTAAGTTTGAGAACCTCTGGCTGTATGTAGATAAAGATAAACTGGCCAAAATTATTAATAACCTTCTGTCCAATGCATTTAAATTTACCCCTAAAGGAGGCACTATAAATCTTACAGCCGAAAATATTTTTTTTGCTGAAAATGGCGAACCTGCAATTGCAATAACTGTGGCCGATACCGGTTATGGCATTGCTAAAAAAGATATTTCCCAAATTTTTAACCGTTTTTATCAGGCCGATAACCAGGTGCAGGGCAATACCGGCAGCGGCATTGGCCTGCATCTTGTAAAAGAATATATGCAAGTACATAAAGGCTATGTAGAGGTAGAGAGCGAAGTAGGTAAGGGGTCGGTATTCTCTTTATACCTGCCTGCCAATTTACAACCCGAAGGGTTCAAAGATGAGACACCTGCCTACACGACTAATAAACCAGGCCAGTTAAAAATTTTAATAGTAGAGGATAACCGCGAGTTTCGTGAGTTTATGGCTAACCATCTTAGCAGCCTGTATACTATAATTACAGCCGTAAATGGCAAAGAAGGTTTAGATAAGGTATTTAAAGAAATGCCCGACATTATTATAAGCGATATTATGATGCCCGAAATGAGCGGTGTAGAGATGTGCCTTGAATTAAAGAAAGATATCCGCATATCGCACATACCGGTTTTGTTGTTAACGGCGCGCTCATCTGATGAGGCCGAGCTGGAGGGTTACAAAGCGGGTGCCGATGCCTATATTGCGAAACCTTTTAACATGGATATTTTGCTGCTTAGGGTACACAATCTTATAGAGCAGCAGGAACTCCGAAAAACCCTGTTTAAAAAGGCTATAGTTGTGCAGCCCGAAACAGTAACTGTAACGGATATTGATGAAAAGCTTATTCAGAAAGCACTGCTTTGTGTAGAAAAAAATATATCAGACACCACTTATTCTGTAGAGCAGTTTAGCAAAGATATGAACATGGACCGTACCGGCCTGTACCGTAAACTGGTTGCTACAGTTGGGCAAACACCATCAGATTTTATAAGATCCATCCGATTAAAAAATGCTGCCCGCCTTTTATTACAGCGCGAGCATACCATTACCGAAATTGCAACGCTTGTAGGGTTTAATAACGCCGCCTATTTTAGCAAATGCTTTCAGGATGAGTACGGTACAAAACCATCTCAGTATTATAAGTGGGTAAACACTAAGTAAACAGTTGCTCTAAACTACCTGTATTTTTCAACCAGATTGGTATTCTTTTCAACATACGTATAGGCATTTTTTGCGCATAGCAAACTATATTTGACTTTTACTAAAACGTAATAGTTGTATTGTAGTTTAAACAAATATCAATCTATTAATTTATAACCAATAATTAAAATCCAATCGGCACGCAAGCAGTCTACTTACTCGCGTTGCCTAAAAGTACAATTATGAAGAATTTTATTTTCTCTTTACTATTTCTCTTTACGGTTTTCCAGGCCTTTGCGCAAAACCATCAAAAGACCAATCTTGGGGTTAAAGTCCATGCACAAAACATCGATCTGGAAGTTCAGTTCTACAGTCCCGAAACGGTTCGTATTATAAAATCACCACAAGGAAAAACATTCAAAAAAGAAAGCCTTACCATAATAAAAAAGCCGGCAAAAGCAGCCTTTACAGTTACAGAGGCTAATAATACTGTTACTGTAAAGAGTAGTGCAATACAGGTGGCAGTTAATACACTAACCGGAAAAATTTCTTATTCAGATACTGCAGGAAAACAACTGCTTACCGAAAAAGATTATGGTGCCCAGTTTACCCCAACCACAGATGCCGGCGAAAAAACATTTATTATACGCCAGGCCTTTATGCTGGAGCCGGAAGAAGCCGTATATGGCCTTGGTATCTATCAAAGGGGTAAGATGTCGCAGCGTGGGCAAAAGCTGCTGCTTAGGCAGGATAACCTCGAAGATACGTCACCTGTATTACAATCTGTAAAAGGGTATGGCATTTATTGGGATAATTATTCGCCAACTTATTACACGGATAATTTAGCGGAAACTTCTTTTGAAAGCGAAGTAGGCGATGGCATAGATTATTATTTTATGTATGGCAAAAATGCCGATGGTGTTATTGCTCAAATGCGCGATTTGAGCGGGCAGGCACCAATGTTTCCGTTATGGACTTTTGGTTACTGGCAAAGTAAAGAACGTTACGAAAGCCAGGCAGAATTGGTAGATGTGGTAAAAAAATACCGCGACTTAAAGGTTCCCCTGGATGGTATTATACAAGACTGGCAGTACTGGGGCGATAATTATCAGTGGAACTCGATGGAATTTTTAAACCCGGAGTTTCCTAACCCAAAAAAAATGGTAGATGATGTGCATGGTATGAATGCACACATGATAATTTCTATATGGGCATCTTTTGGGCCGCAAACAAAACCCTTCGGCATTATGAAAGATAAAGGTATGCTTATGGATTTTGTTACCTGGCCACCGCGTGCCGTTAATACCTGGCCGGCTAAACCTACAGACCCGCCATCGGGTGTAAAGGTGTACGACCCTTACAATCCGGAAGCGCGTAAAATTTACTGGGATTACCTAAATAAAGGTATCTTTTCGTTAGGTATGGACGGCTGGTGGATGGATTCTACCGATCCTGACCACCTGGATATTAAAGACTCCGACTTTGATAATAAAACGTACCTGGGTTCTTTTAGAAAAGTGCGAAATGCTTTCCCTTTAATGACGGTTGGTGGTGTGTATGATAACCAACGTAAAACATCGTCAGACAAGCGTGTGTTTATCCTTACGCGTTCGGCATTTGCAGGGCAGCAGCGTTACGGTGCAAATACCTGGAGCGGCGATATTACATCGAGCTGGGAGACGTTGGCAAAGCAGATACCGGCAGGGGTTAATTTTTCTTTAACAGGTATACCGTACTGGAACAGCGATATAGGCGGATTCTTTTCGGGTAAGTACCAAGGCGGGCACGATAACCCCGAGTTTAAAGAATTGTACCTGCGTTGGTTAGAGTTTGGTACGTTTTGCCCAATGATGCGTTCTCACGGTACCGATACTGCCCGCGAAATTTACCGGTTTGGCGCTAAAGGCAGCTGGGCTTATGATGGTATAGAAAAGTATATCAACTTAAGATATAGCCTGTTACCCTACATTTACTCAACCGCGTGGGATGTAACATCATCGTCAGGATCTATGATGCGTGGCCTTGTAATGGATTTTCCTGAAGATAAAAATGTGTACGACCTAAATAGCGAATACCTGTTTGGTAAATCGATCTTAGTTGCCCCGGTTACAACATCTATGTATTATGACAACAATAAAAAGGCAAACACTTTTGATAAAACAGGGTCGCAAAAGGTTTACCTGCCAAAAGGTACAAAATGGGTTGATTTCTGGACTGGGCAAACTTTTGAGGGCGGACAGACTGTAGATAAAGAAGTTCCGGTAGATATTATCCCGCTATATGTAAAGACAGGTACAATACTTCCGCTTGGCCCTAAAGTACAATATGCTACAGAGAAAAAATGGGATGAACTGGAAGTAAGGATCTACGCCGGTGCCGATGGAGAGTTTACCCTGTATGAAGATGAAAACGACAATTATAATTACGAAAAAGGCGCATTTTCTACCATAAAATTTAATTGGAATGATAAAGCTAAAGTACTTACCATAGGTGCTGCAACCGGCAAATTTACAGGCATGCTAAAATCACGTAAGTTTAATGTTGTGTTGGTAACGCCTCAAAATGGTACAGGTGCCAATAAATCTAACAAAACAGATAAAACTGTAGCCTACAAAGGCATGATGCAAACCATTAAGTTTTAATTTTTAAAAGCTTGCCTTTATAAACAATTGTTTGGATAGGCTAAGCTATAAAAAATAAGTTTGGAGTTCAATTATTGTTCGTTTTGTGTTTTTACACAAGTATGCCGGGGTGGTTCCCGGCATATTTTTTTGTATTAGATATGTCTACTGTAATTTGTGCATTACATTAATTTATGCCCTTACTCAGGCAGCAAAAAGCTACTACGTAAGGGCATAATTTTAACGTATCTTATTTTTTTGCAGCATTTACATCAATACCAATTTCAATGTCTTTGCTTATCATCCATTCTGCAGGGTCAGATTCTGTAGTTCCAAATTTAATATCCCAATCAGAGCGGTTAACAGTAAATTTAGCCTGTATGGTTACAGCGCCATTTACTACCGTAACTTTTGCCGGAAAAGTAACATTTAGGGCTTTGCCTTTAAGTGTTAAGTTACCGCTTACAGTTTTATTAGCACCCGTAGCATCATCTTTTGCCGGGGCGTCTAAATTAGCCACTTTAGTTATTTTAAAATCGGCCGTAGGATTTTTTTCAACATCAAAAAAGTCAGCACTTTTTAGGTGGCCTTCCAATTCAGAATATTTTTTATCTTTTTCGGTTACCGATGCAGGATCTACCTTAAGAGCTTGCATATCTATTATAAAATCGCCGGCGGTAAGCTCACCACTTTCTAAGGATACTTCTCCAGACTTAATAGCAAGCGTGCCCCAACGTGGCGCAAAACCCCCTTTATGAAATGCTTTCCACTCTACTTTAGATGATTCTACGTTTACGGTATAAACTTCTCCCTGTTTTTCTGCAACTTGTTGTTCTTCAACAGTTGTGGTTTCCTCAGAAGATTTTCCGCCACATGCCGTTAAAAATAAAGTAACTGCCGCCAATGTTAGTACATTAAATTTTTTCATTGTTAAATAATTTTAATTTATAAGTTGTTGTTAATTGTGTATTGTGCACACCAACTTTTTTTAATAAAAATAAAATTACAAAAAAATATTAAATTACTCTTGCAAGAAAAAGCTTTAAGACAACCCAAATACAAGTACATAACAGAACTCTTTTGCATAACAACAAAATAAAAGCCTTTAAATCTTTTAATTAGATAAACAACACCATTTACTTTAAAATACCTTGTAACCCTTAAAACAAATTACTTTTATGGAGTTAGTAGTTTAATGAACATAAAATGTAGCTTTAAATAATGCTAAGGGTAATACTTATCCCATAGCTTATTGGTAAACTTGTTTGTGGGGTCGAGTTTCTTTTTCAGTTCAAAAAACAAAGGGCTATCCGGGTATGCTTGTGCAAACTGCACTTGTGTAG
Source organism: Flavobacterium subsaxonicum WB 4.1-42 = DSM 21790 (assembly GCF_000422725.1). GTDB lineage: Bacteria > Bacteroidota > Bacteroidia > Flavobacteriales > Flavobacteriaceae > Flavobacterium > Flavobacterium subsaxonicum. The sequence continues at coordinate 1,036,433 of NZ_KE383909.1, read as the reverse complement.
CGTGCAATTGGTAGGGCAGGTAGTAGGTGCCGCCACAGGAAATTGAAGCATCTATAAGTTGTTGTGTCCACTTAGCTACAGCATCCTTATCTTTTTGTTCAGTGCCTTGTTTGTAATACAATACAAATGCAAAAACCTCTGTTTTTGCCCAGGCCAGTAAAGAGCCCGGGTCTTTATTGGCATGGCGTATAGAAATGTTTATAACGTTTACATTATTGTTTTTAAGTATGGTAGCCATTAAAGGATAAAACGAATCAAACTGCCCAACAGGTACAAAATATTCCTGCAACACATAAGTTGATTTTATTCTGGATTCCGGTTCCAGTTCTAACACATCGTAACTGGCTTCATAATTGCGCCACTCTACAGGGTTACCGGCATATAGGGCAGGGTCTAATAAATATTGCCGCATCCATTTGCCAAAAGAACTTGCCGAAATTACCTTAAAAGCATATTTATTTACATTGTATTTTTCGTCCAGCGGTTTAAGCCTGTCGGTTATTGTAACCTCTTTAGATGTTTGCCTGTACGATACCTCGCGTACTTTGTTGTAATTATTAGGGTAGATATTGGCGTTATGAAAAATTACAGTGGAATCGTTTTTAATGTTATCAAAAAAATACTCTTTATAGTCTTTAATGGCAAGCAGCTTATCGGTACGCTCCACCTTTACGTTATCGGCCAATTGCAATGTAACCTCTGTAATTACACCCAGGCCGCCATATCCGCCAATGGCGCCATAAAACACCTCCTTATTTTGTAGTGGGGTAGCGGTTACAATAGTACCGTTGGCCAACACAACCTCTATTTTTTTTACCGATAGTATAACAGGCCCCTTACCAATGTATCGCCCATGTACATTAACGCTTAACGACCCGCCTACGGTAAAGTTGGCGTAGCTTTGCATAATGCTAACAGATAGGTTATACGGGTCTATAAATTCCTGTATTTTTCGCCAGGTAATGCCTGCCTGTACGGTAATTTCTTTATCAGTCTCAGAAAAGTGAACAATGCTGTCAAAGCTTCGCATATCTATATGCAGAGCGCGTTCGGTAGCCGTTTGGCCTCCCATACTATAACGACCGCCACCAATACTAATAGGGCCATCGTGTGTTTTTACAGCACTAACTATTTGTTTTGTAGTGGTAGGCGCAATTATCTGGCTTACCGTAATGGGGTTTAGCTGGGTAACATCGTTAACAATGTTTAAGGAGTCCTGCGCTATGGCAGGGCCAAAGCAAAACAGTGCCAGCATTACTATTAAAATGTACGATTTATGCATAGAGTTAATCATTTTATATAGTAATTTTTTTTGGCTGAGTTGCTAATAATCAAATGTATACTATTTTTTGACTCTTACACATAAATTCTATAATCAGATTGCTGAAATTCAATCTATAGCAGTAGTTAGTATTTATCTTAAATATTTACTAACTAACTCAATATCAATATTAGAAATTCTAATATTGCACATTAAATGCTCTAATTTTCTTTGTTATTGCTACTAAAATTACGTTATTTGGCACAATCGTTGTTTTGTATCAATAAAAGTTATGTTAGAAAGTGTTAGAAATAGTGTGTTTGGTAAGTGCCTTCAGGTGCTGCTAATCGGCTATTTTTTAATCAGCAGCCTTAATGCATCCAATACGGTTACAGAGCTGCTAACGCAAAACACGCACATAACATCTGCTAAAGGTATTATATCCAACATCTTAAAAAAGATTTTTAAGTGCGATGGCTGTACCGAAGAATACGAAGAACTCGACGCCAAAAACAAGGCCGAAAAAGCCAACAAGGCTGCCGTAATCTTAGATTACTTACTACCAGATAACGCTTGTATTGCTGCTAATTACCTGCAAGCCACTATAAAAGATAAAGCTTTTATAGCCAACCCGGTATTTATATTTGGCTTTTACAGCAAAATATACCTGCCTCCTCCAGAATTTATAGCATAAGTATATCCCTCAAAATTTTTGTTCAGGATTTATAGAAATTACGTTCTATAGTCTTGTGCATGGGCATTTTGCCTATCTGCCTTATCTATTAATTTTCTGTACTATTACTATATATGACGCCTTTACAACGTTTTTATAATTTACTGCGCCTTGATAAGCGCGATGTATATCAAATACTATTTTATGCAGCGTTTGCCGGTTTGGTAAACCTGTCGTTGCCCCTGGGAGTCCAGGCAATTATTAACTTTATACAAAGTGGGCAGTTTAGCGTATCGTGGATTATACTTGTAATCCTGGTTACCCTGGCTGTAGGCTTTGGTGGGGTGCTAAATATAATGCAGCTGCGTATAGTAGAGAACCTGCAACAGCGCATTTTTGTGCGTTCGTCTTTTGAGTTTGCCTATCGCATGCCCTTAATTAAGTTTAAAGAAATGCACCTTAACTACGCCCCCGAAAAAGCCAACCGCTTTTTTGATACGCTTATGGTGCAAAAAGGCACGGCCAAGCTACTGCTGGATTTTTCTACAGCCTTTTTGCAAATTAGTTTTGGTATTATATTGCTATCCTTATACCATTCCTTCTTTATGGTTATAGGCCTGCTTTTTATTGCTATTTTGTACATCATCTTTAAATTTTCGTATAAAGATGGTCTGGAAACCAGCCTTAAAGAATCGAAATTTAAATACAAGGTAGCGGCATGGCTGCAGGAAATTGCCCGTAACCGCGACAGTTTCAGAAAAAAAAGGGAGTTTGAATATGCCCTTGACCGAAACGACAAGTATGTTAGCGAGTATGTAAGCTTTCGCGAAAAGCACTTTGGTGTTATGAAAAAACAGTACATACAGCTTGTTGTTTTTAAGGTTATTGTTACGGCAGCCCTATTATCTATTGGTGGGTTTCTGGTAATGAACCATCAAATGAATATTGGCCAGTTTGTGGCCGCAGAAATTGTAATTGTATTGCTTATCAACTCGGTAGAAAAAGTAATTTTTGGGCTGGAGTCGTTTTATGATGTGCTTACCTCGGTAGAAAAAATTGGCCAGGTTACCGATATGGAAACCCACGGCATACCTACCACCCACGATGTTAACAAGGGGGGCATTACTATTGAGACCGAAAGCATGGGGTATTTTTATCCGGGTGCCGAAAAGAAATCACTTAAAAATATCGACCTTAAAATTTCTCAGGGAGAAAAAATCCTGGTAACAGGGGCAAACGGAGCGGGTAAGAGTACCCTGCTGCGCCTGCTATCGGGCATACTGGAGCCCGAGAGCGGTGCCATGTATGTTACCGATGATTACATGAACAGGATGGACGAAGATACCTACAGGGCACAAAGTGGCACACTGTTGCAGGGCGAAACCCTTTTTGACGGTACCATTCGCAACAACATTTTGTTTGGCAACAACGCCATTGATAATGATGATTTAAAATGGGCACTGGATAAGGTAGAGCTCTCTCCGTATATTAAAACTTTTCCTAATGGGTTGGAAACTCACATTCACCCCAGTGGCAGCGAACTTTCGGCATCAGATATCCAAAAAATATTGCTGGCGCGCAGCATTGTGCACAAGCCTAACATTTTGTTTTTAGAAGAGCCTACCAGTATGATGGACGAGGCAACTTCGGATAAAATTATAGATTTCCTGTTATCTGCCGAAAATAAATGGACCGTTATTGTGGCTTCTAAAAACAACATTTATAAAGATAAATGTAACCGTATGATAGCTATTGGCGATGGTAAAATTATTAACGACATAAAGCTATAACATTATGCTCAACATATCTAAAGATAACAATATACTTATTACCCCGGGCAAATATGCCTCTATTACCAGCGTTGCCAGGAGGCCGCATTACAAACTGCTTAACAGGATTATTGTTGGTTTCCTGGTGTTTTTAGTGGCCTGCCTGTTTTTACCGTGGACACAGAATATAGATGGCCGTGGTGCCGTTACTACCCTTAAGCCCGACCACAGGCCGCAAACCGTGCATAACGCAATTGCAGGCCGAATTGAAAAATGGTTTGTGCAGGAGGGCGATTATGTAAACAAAGGCGATACCATACTATTTATATCGGAAATTAAAGAAGATTATTTTGACCCTAACCTTATATCCAATACCAAGCAGCAGGTAGATGCCAAGAAAATGGCGTACGATTCGTATGGCGAAAAGGTGGGTTCGCTGGAGGTTCAGGCAAAATCGTTACTTACAGAGCGTCAGCTTAAACTGGAGCAGGGCCGCAACAAAATTAAACAGGCACTGCTAAAAATAAAAAGCGACAGTATGGATCTGGAGGCGGTTAAAACGCAACTGCGCATTGCCAACACCCAGTTTGACCGTTCTACCGCGCTTAATAAAGAGGGCTTAAAACCTCTTACCGATGTAGAGCAAAAAAGGCTAAAGCTACAGGAAGCCCAGGCTTACATTATTACGCAGGAAAATAAATTGCTAAGCAGCAAGAACGAGCTTATTAACGCCCGTGTAGAGATTAACCGTATTACGGCAGAGTATGCCGAAAAGATATCTAAATCGCACAGCGATAAGTTTACGGCACTAAGCACCCAGTACGATACCGGTGCGCAGGTAAACAAGTTAGAAAACCAGTTTGTAAACTACAGTGTTAGAAACGGCCTGTATTACATTACCGCCCCACAAAGCGGCTATGTAAACCGTGCCTTGCTGGCCGGTATTGGCGAAACCATTAAAGAAGGTACCGGCATTGTTAGCATTATGCCTGCCGGTTACGATATTGCTGTAGAAACGTATGTAGACCCTATAGATTTGCCCCTGGTGCACCGTGGTGCCAAGGTAAGGGTTTGGTTTGACGGCTGGCCGCGCATAGTATTTTCGGGTTGGCCGGGCCTTTCTTACGGTACGTTTGGCGGCCGTGTGGTGGCTATAGAAAATTTTATTAGCACTAACGGCAAATACAGGATACTTGTATCGCCGGATAAAGACGAAGAAAAATGGCCTAAACAGTTGAGTATAGGTGCCGGTGCCGAGAGTATTGCCCTGTTGGATACCGTGCCTATATGGTACGAAATATGGCGTAACCTTAATGGTTTCCCACCAAATTTTTATAAGCCGGATGGGCAGGATAGTAATAGTAAGGATAAAAAATAATGATGCATTTTGTAAAGATATATCTCCTGCTGCTGGTATTTTGTTTACCCAATGTACACGCGCAGGAGTTTGATAAAGAACAGTTAAGCTATACCGAATTTTTGGGGTATGTAAAAAAATACCACCCTATGGTTAAACAGGCTAACTTAGAAATTAGCAACGCCCAGGCCGCGCTTATGGCTGCCCGTGGTGGTTTCGACCCCAAAATAGAGGTAGACTATAATAATAAAGAATTTAAGGGTACCGAGTATTATTCGCTATTAAACAGCAGCTTTAAGATACCTACCTGGTATGGTATAGAAATTAAGGCCGGTTTTGATGATACATCGGGCCAGTATTTTAACCCCCAAAACCGCACGCCCGAGGCAGGGCTTACATCGTTAGGCATAAGCGTGCCGTTAGGGCAGGGGCTGTTTATAAACCAGCGCATGGCCGATGTTAGAGAGGGCAGGCTGCAAATACAGCTTAGCGAGGCACAGCGTAAGCTAAGGGCTATAGAGGTGTTGTACAGCGCAAGCGCCGCTTATTTTGAGTGGAAACAAACCTATGCCGAAGCAGAGCTTTACAAGAGTTACCTGGGCTTTGCCAGTACCCGTTTTAAGGGGGTAAAGCAACTTATAGAGTATGGCGATTCGCCTGCTATAGATAGTGTAGAGGCGGGCATAACCGTGCGCAACAGGCAGCTTAATTTAGAGAGCGCCAGCCTAAAGCTGGCTAAGGCAAGGCTAAAATTGTCTAACTATTTATGGATTGAAGATGTGCCTGTAGAGCTTGATACCACTGTTGTTCCTGAAAGTAACCTGATGGAAACGTTGCAGGAAACACTGCGTACCGATGTTGCCTTTGTAAACGTAAACGAGCTCGAAGGCCACCCTAAAATACAGTCGTTGCAAACCAAACTATCTATATTAGAAGTTAACAGGCAGCTTAAGGCCAATTTGCTGCTGCCCAAAGTTAATGTGGGTTACAATTACATATCTGAACCCGCTTATTTTGACAGTTTTAATACCGATGATTATAAGTTTAACGTGCAGTTTAGTATGCCTATTTTTTTAAGGAAGGAACGTGGTAACCTAAAACTGGCCAAGAATAAAATTCAGGATGCGCAGTACAAGCTTGGTCAGCAAAGGCTGGAACTTAAAAACAAGATAACGGCGCAGCAAACCGAAATTGAGTCGCTTAAAAGGCAAAAAGCGGTAATAGACAACCTTGTAAGAGATTATACTACAATGCTTAATTCTGAAGAAAAATTGTTTTCGTTTGGCGAGAGTTCGATATTCCTGATCAACTCCCGCGAAAATAACCTTGTTAATGCAAAGCTTTCGCAAATAAGCATCGAGAACCAATATTATAACTCGAATGCCGAACTGTACCGAACTTTTGCCAACCCTGATTAAATAGCAACAATCAATAAAACAAAAACCTTTATGTCGCCCCGATGTAAAGGTTTTTTGCTTTACGGGATTCTTAAAGATAACCTCCCCACCGGTTAACGTTTTCTCCCTCTATTATGGCGGTACAAAATTACAACGCATATCTCATTCATGTACTGAAGTGGTTCTTTCAGTAAACTGAAAAGGGCATTTTGAGAGGTAAAATTATAGGACTGTAAAGTATATACATGGCTGTTTTTACACAATTTAAAAAAAATGCAAAAAAAAGGCACATTCCAAAATCCGAAAGTGAAATATCAAAAATTAAAATATTGATAATCAGTTAAAATTAGTTTTGAGTTTCACACAAAATCTGAAATTAATTTTAGCTGCTAAATTTGTATATATTGTAAGTTTTTACATCAATTTATTTGTTTTTTGCTGTTGCATAAATGCCTATATTTGTTATTTACACCTACAATTATGCAATACAATATACTAAAAAAATCGGGCTTAAAGGTTAGCCAGGTAAGCTTCGGATGCATGTCTCTTAAAGCGGATAGTGTTGATAATGATGTTATTATAAGCAAAGCTATAGAGGGCGGCATCAACCTTTTTGATACGGCCGACCTGTACGAAAAAGGCGCTAACGAAGCCCTTTTGGGAGCCGCTTTAAAGGGCAGGAGAAATGATGTTTTGATCTCAACTAAAGTTGGAAACCGTTGGAAACCAGATGGTTCAGGTTGGGACTGGTGCCCTACAAAGAAGCACATCCTGACTGCCGTTGATGATAGCCTGAGGCGTTTGCAGACCGATCATATCGACCTGTATTTGCTGCACGGCGGCACCATAGAAGACCCTGTAGATGAGGCTATTGAAGCTTTTGAACGCCTCGCAGACCTCGGAAAGATAAGGAGTTATGGGTTGTCGTCCATCCGCCCCAACGTAATTAGGGAGTACGTAAGCCGGTCGAACATCTCGGCTGTAATGACGCAGTACAGCCTCCTGGACCGCCGCCCTGAAGAAGCTACCATTAAACTACTGTCAAATAACGAGATAGGAGTACTGGCGCGTGGTGCAGTAGCTTCAGGATTGCTGGTTGATAAGCCTGCAAAAGAGTACCTTGATATGACTAAAGAGCAGGTAACCAGTATTTTAAAAGACTTTAGCAACGCATTGCCGGAAGGTAAATCGCAGGCTGAAACTGCTCTACGCTATGTTGTTGATAACCAAGCTATAACTTCAGCAGTTGTAGGCATCAGGACACTGCAACAATTGCAGGATGCATTGGCGGGAGCTAACACAACACCTTTAAATACAGCACAATGGCAGGCGTTACAGGAGCTTTGGGAGGGCAATTTTTACAAAGAACACAGGTAATTTAGTATTGATAATTTGCTATCTTTAAGATATGGACAAGCTTAAACTTTTTGGCAGGCGCGATTCGGCGGTGGTATACCCTATACGCGAGTTTTTAAGGCGCAGTGTAGTTGATTTTGAGTGGATTGAGGTAAATAACGATAACCGGATTGTTGATGATGGGATGGTTTCGCCATTGCTGTCTAAAGATGCCTGTGCTATACAATTCCCTGATGATGAACTGGTTGTAAACCCAACCGTAGAACAGATAGCACGACACCTTGGCTGGATAAACAAGCCTACCCAGGCCGTGTATGACCTCTCTATTTACGGGGCAGGCCCGGCAGGGCTAAGTGCTGCGGTATATGCTGCCTCTGAAGGACTTAAGACCATATTGGTAGAGAAAGTAGCCATGGGCGGCCAGGCGGGAACAAGCTCGCTGATAGAGAATTACATGGGCTTCCCAAAAGGTATTTCGGGTGCAGAACTCGCCGAACGTGCTCGGCAACAGGCTCTTAAGTTTGGTGTAGAGATACTGCTTTTAGGCGAGGGCATTAAAGGCGACTTTAGCAACAACCGCATTAATGTAGACCTTGCCAGCGGCGATAAACTGGTGGCTAAGGCCAATATATGCGCCACCGGCGTTGAGTATGCGTCGCTTAACCTGCACAACGAGAGGGACTTCTTTAACAAAGGTGTGTACTATGGCGCAGGTGCAGGGGAGGCCTGTTTTTGCACAGGTGAAGATGTATTTATTGTTGGCGGTGGCAACTCGGCGGGGCAGGCGGCATCGTATTTTTCGGGGTTTGCCAAAACGGTTTATATGGTTATCAGAAAGAGTAACCTTGCCGAAACCCTTAGCGATTATCTTGTAAAACGTGTTACCCATAATCCTAATATTGTAATTTTATATAATTCTGAAGTTAAGGAGCTTGAAGGCGATAACCTGTTGCAACGCATTAAGATATTTAATTCTGAAACAGGAGAGGAAACATGGCACGAAACCGGTAAACTGTTTATATGCATTGGCGGAAAACCCAATACCCATTGGGCCGATGCAACCCCTATTATACAAGACCGCAATGGATACCTGATTACGGGCAGCGACCTTTTGAGCCATACGGATTTTAAGGGTTGCTGGACTAAAGACCGGCTGCCTTATCATCTGGAAACCAGCGTTCCCGGGTCTTTTGCGGCGGGCGATGTAAGGTTTAATTCGGTTAAGCGGGTAGCGTCTGCCGTAGGCGAAGGTGCTATGGCGGTTACTATGGTACATAAATATTTAGCTGAATTATAATTGTAAATCAATTACTTATGGAAGAAAACGGATTTTGCAGCCACTTAAATGCCATTACGAGCGTTACCATTGGCGATGGTGGCGTTTGCGAAGAATGCATTAAAACCAACGATACCTGGGTGCACCTGCGCACCTGCCAGCAATGTGGCGTAACACTGTGTTGCGATGCGTCGCCTAACCAGCACGCTACCAAGCACTACCATGCTGTTGGGCATCCGGTTATAGCTTCAGCAGAGCCTGAAGAACGTTGGCTTTGGTGCTATCCTCACGGACAGATCATGGAGTTTTAAAACACAAAAAGGCCCGATCGTCAGACCGGGCCTCTCTAAGTATAAGTATCAGACTATTAATGTAGTACTGCTATTTTTATGGTTTGAGATGCACCATTGCCTGTGGTTATTTTGCACATATAGATGCCATTGGCTAAGGCAGATACGTTTATTGTGCCACCGTTTGCAACCGTAGTTGTAAGCACTGATTTTCCTGCAACATCAAACAATTCGGCTTGCTGTGGTTTATCGTTATTAGAGGTGGTAATATGCAACAGGCTGTTTGCCGGGTTAGGGTATGCCAACAGCTTGTTTATCTGGTTTTTATCTACACCGGCGGTTTGTTCGCAATTTTCTGCAACACCCGGAATGTTGGCATCCAGCCACTCTAAGCGCAGGGCTATCCAGTTTTTAAACTGGGCAATCTGTCCGGCAAATGTGGCAGGATCTTGCTCCACTTCGGGCGTTCCGGTATTAATGCCAAGGTTGCCCCACTTATCAAAATGGCGTGCCTGCGCTTCATTAAGTTGTGCTGCAACACCATCAATATATTGGTTAAGAGCAGCTTCGCTCATAAAAGTGCTTCGGTAGGTTTCCCAACGGCAGCGCAGCCTTTTGGTAAATGCAGGGTCTTGCAAAAGCTTAATGTACCAGCCCGGCGAGTTAACATCGGGGTTGCAATCGTTAATAAGGTGTGCCCATCCGGAACCATCGGTAGCCTCAAAAATAGAACAGCTCCAGATGTCTTTCCACGCCCAGTCAAAATCCCAGACAGGTCCTGCCTTTAGCTTAGATATTTCTGTCGCGCTAACATCTTTATCCTTATTAAAAAAGTAGCTTTTCCTAAAGCCATCGATATTTCTTGATAGCTCATTTACAATAAAATAGTCCACAAATGAGTCCGTATCAAGGTACTTATTATAACCCGTTACAGGGTTGGTAAAATCATCGCTGTAAAGGGCGGTTTCCATTTGGTTGATAAAACCCTGAATGTACTGCTTCTGGTCGTATGTAATGTCTTCAGGTTTAGGGTATTCGTACACCAAACGCACATCAAGATCAGGATGATCTATAGGGCTATATTCCAGTTCCCAGCTGTCTTCCCAAGTCCAGTAATCGCACTTTAAAATATAGCCGCCGGTAACGTCAAGACCCTCATTTTCATCATCTTCCAGTTTGGCAATATCCACACGGTCGTTATCGCGCTTAATTTTTTCCATAAGCAGGTACACGCCCTGGTAGTTGCCATTAAGCACCACCTCGCAATACTGGCTGCGGGCGGCATAATTACCCATTTGGGTAAACAAGCTGTAAGCCAGCTTGTTTCGCATAAAAACCTTGTCGTTATAATTGGCTATCAGGCACCAGTCGTGCTCTTCGGGCATGCCCAAAAGCGATACGTTAACGTCTTCGCCATCGGCATCGCGGGTTTCAAAATTATACGGCTTTTGCGGAAGCCCCTGCGAGTAGTTGCCGCGCAGCTCTATGCCCACATTGCCATCATATTCGGTAGGAGTATCGGTAACATAGTTTATCTGGCCCTCACCATTATTGATGATGCTCATAATGGCATCAATCTTAGGCTCATCGGGTATGGCAACACCGTTGGTATTGATAAGCACAATGGGTAGGTTAGATGACGTAAACACAAACGGAACCGCAGCACCTTGACCAAACTCCAGGCTCCAGCTGTTTACAGTGCCGGTATCGGCAGCGGGGTAGGTATCAACTATTTGCAGGGTCCAGGTGCCGTTGCCAGCCTGGCTATTATTCAGGTTGCCAAGTGTTTCCTGAGGTTTATAAGTACCGGTAAAAGGCGCGGCAACAGCATTAATAGTAATAGTGGCGCTCTGGCTAAGGCAGGTGCCGGTAAAATTATCTTCGCCGCCGCCAAGGGCAGAGAATAGATTAATAGTTATGCCTGTGGGCGATATAAGGTGCACATTTAGGTCGGAATCATACGTATGCGAAATGTCCACACACACCGTTATCAGCCCGTACTCCGCGCCAAGCGGAGCCGTTAAGCCCGACACGCTTGCGGTGTAATTATTAATAGCACCGTCGTCGGTAATGGCACCGGTGGTTCCGTTAAAAGTTTGCGACCACAATGCCGCTGTAAACAGTAAACAGGCCAATAATGTAATTTTTTTCATAAATATGGGAGTTAATGGTGCGGTAACCTAATAATAACCAAATGTTAATATTTTCCCAAATATATGTAAAAAACCATTGCATTATTTTTAAAATGCAACGGCTTAGTTATAAAATTACACGGTGTTTTTATTGGTTTACAAGCGGGATAACCTTACTGCCAATCAGCTCTATAGCATTCATTAACTGGCTGTGCGAAAGGCCCGCGTTATCCATCTGGAACGTAAGGCGCGATATGCCTCCTAAAGCCTCGCTGTGGCGCAGTATTTTCTCTGCAATCTCCTCTGGGCCGCCAACAAGCAGCGCACCACGTAGCCCGGCCTGGGCATCAAAATGCTGGCGTGTAACAGGCGGCCAGCCACGCTCGCGACCAATTTTTGTAAAGGTTTCGGCATAACCGGGGTAAAACTCGTTAACTGCCTCCTGGCTGTTGCGGCCCACATAGCCTAACGAGTGCAGGCCAACAGTAAGCTTTTCGGGCGCATGCCCCGCTTCTTTACCGGCCTCGCGATATAGGTCGACTAACGGCCTGAAACGGTGGGTTTCGCCACCAATAACAGCCACCATAAGCGGCAGCCCCAGCACACCGGCACGCACAAACGATTCGGGCGTGCCGCCAACGCCAATCCATATAGGCAGTTGCTCCCGGTAGGGCCTTGGGTAAACGGCCTGGTTGTTAAGCGCCGGCCTAAACTTGCCCTGCCAGTTAACCACCTCGTTTTTATTGATGTTTAAAAGCAGGTCGAGTTTTTCGGTAAATAACTCATTGTAATCCTGAAGGTTAAATCCAAAAAGGGGAAAGGATTCTGTAAACGACCCGCGGCCTACCACCATCTCTGCACGGCCGCGGCTAATAAGGTCGAGTGTGGCCGCGTTTTGATATACACGAACCGGATCGGCAGCACTTAGCACCGTTACGGCGCTTGTAAGCTTAATATTTTTGGTGCGTGCCGCAGCAGCAGCCAGTATTACGGCAGGTGCCGAATCTAAAAACTCTTTACGGTGGTGCTCGCCAATGCCAAAAACGTGCAGCCCGCAGCGGTCGGCCTGCTCAATGCGTTCTAAAAGCTGTGCAAGGGCATCGGCACTATTAACTGCGCCATTGGCCTGGTTATGGGCGGCGGCAAAACTATCTATTCCTATTTCCATGTGTTGTATTGTTGTTGTTACGAAGATACGGAAATTAGGGCTGGATTTTTAGCCAGCTATACTACGGAGTAGCGTGCTTGCGTAATAGTTTCGATAACGTTATCGTTTTATATCATTCAAATCCTGACACATTCTCCTTTTATTTTTTTAGTTTTGATAATCCAAAGATTACAGAAGCCATACATATAGAAATCACGACTTATAATGACAAAATCAGAATTTAGGTACGCACACCATCCGGATGATGCTAAACGATACACTACCAAAGAATTAAGAGAACATTTTTTGATTCCGAACCTTTTTGAAGATGATACTATTAAGCTTACCTACACCATGTACGACCGTTATATTGTTGGTGGCGTACTACCCGTAAACAAACCCCTGAAATTGGAAACAATTGACGAGTTGAAGTCGGAGCATTTTTTGGATAGAAGGGAGCTGGGCATTATAAACGTTGGAGGTAAAGGCAAGGTTACGGTAGATGGTACTGTGTATGAGCTTAATAAAAAAGAAGCCCTGTACATAGGCAAAGGGAATAAAGAGGTTGTTTTTGAAAGGATTGGCGATGAGCAACCGTATTTTTATATTAATTCGGCACCGGCACACCATGCGTATCCTACTAAAAAAGTGGGCAAGGAGGATGCCGAAGTTATCGAACTGGGCGATACCAAATATGCTAACAGGCGCACCCTTAATAAGTTAATCGTAAATAGTATTGTGGAAACCTGTCAACTGCAAATGGGGCTTACCGAACTGCATGAAGGCAACGTTTGGAACACCATGCCGGCACACACCCACACCCGCCGTATGGAGGCTTATTTTTATTTTGACCTGGAAGCAGGCCAAACCATTAGCCACTTTATGGGCCAGCCCGATGAAACCCGCCATATATTTATGCAGAGCCACCAGGCAGTTATATCGCCCGAGTGGTCGATACACTCAGGTGCAGGTACTTCAAACTATTCGTTTATATGGGGAATGGCCGGCGAGAATTTAGATTATAGCGATATGGATGGAGTAACACCGGATGGTTTAAGGTAAATTTTCAAAAACCAATAACCAAATCAAAAATCAAAAATTTCAATCTAGCAACCAAAAATGAATCTATTCAGCTTACAAGGTAAAACAGCGCTTATAACCGGCGGTACGCACGGACTGGGAATGGCTATGGCCGAAGGGCTTGCGCAAGCAGGTGCAGCGCTGCTAATAACCAGCACTACGCCCTCTAAATTAGATGAAGCTATACAACGCTACCAAAGTCAGGGTTTTACTGCTACAGGCTATATTTTTGATGTTACCGATGAACACGAAGCCGAAAAGCAGGTGGCCGCAATGGAGGCCTGGCATGGCAAAATAGATATCCTTGTCAATAATGCGGGCATTATAAAACGTGTAATGGCAGTGGATATGTCGGTGGAAGATTTCAGGAAGGTTATCGATGTAGACCTTGTTGGCGCATTTATTATGTCTAAACTGGTTGCCAGGAGCATGATAGCCCGAAAATCAGGCAAGATAATCAACATCTGCTCGATGATGAGCGAACTGGGCAGAGATAATGTTAGCGCCTATGCATCGGCAAAGGGCGGACTTAAAATGCTTACTAAAAACCTTGCTACCGAGTGGGCCAGGCACAACATACAGGTTAACGGCATTGGGCCCGGCTATTTTGCCACCACTCAAACGGAACCCATCCGCGTAGACGGAAACCCCTTTAACGAATTTATTATAAGCCGCACACCCGCAGGCCATTGGGGCGACCCTAAAGACCTGGCAGGCACGGCGATATTTTTAGCTTCAGATGCCAGTAAATTCATAAACGGGCAAATTATATATGTAGATGGCGGCATCCTGGCTACCATTGGCAAACCGGCAAACGAATAAGCAAACTACCAAATTGTATATTTAACCATGAATAAAATAGTAACATTTGGCGAAGTCTTAATGCGGTTATCGCCACCGGGTTATCGTAAAATACAACAGTCCAGTCAACTGGATTTTTATTTTGGCGGTACCGAGATGAATGTGGGCGCATCGCTTTCGCAATTTGGGCTGGTGGTGCAGCACATCAGTACGGTTTCTAACGATATTGTGGGCGAAGCAGCCCTTGCATCGTTACGGCAATATGGTATAGATGTGTCTCACATCAAAAAAGTAAACCACCCGTTAGGGCTTTATTTTATGGAAGTTGGGGCGTCTATGCGGTCGAGCCAAATAGCTTACAATAGGCTGCAGGGGTCTTTTGCGCACATTAGTCCCGATCTGGTGGATTGGGATGCTGTTTTAGACGGCTGCACCTGGCTGCACTGGACGGGTATTTCTCCGGCAATATCCGAAGGTGCCTATCAGACCCTTAAAGCCGGTTTGCAAAAAGCTATGGCAAAAGGCATAACCATTACTGCCGACCCTGCCTACCGCAGCAACCTGTGGCAATACGGCAGGAACGGGCACGAAGTACTGGCCGAACTGATAGGTTTATCCACCATTTTTATTGGCGGCGTTAACGAGATAAACGAAATTTTAAAGGTAGATTTTACTTTAGATAAAGAGGGCTTTATAGCTGCTTCACAAAAACTTAGGGAGGTTTATCCGCAAATAACAAAGGTGTTTGATAAAGTGCGAACGGGGCTTAGTGCCTCGCACCAAAAAATATACGGCAGGGCATGGGTAAATAACCAATATATAGAAACCCCAGAGATTGAAATTACCGATGTGGCAGACCGTATTGGTACCGGCGATGCTTATGCGGCAGGGCTGATTTACGGTTTACATAATTACAACGACCAGGAGGCGCTTAACTTTGCCAATGCAGCATGCGGCTTAAAGCATACGGTTTTAGGCGATGTTAATTTAGTATCGGTGGCAGAGGTGCTGGAAGTGGCTAACGGTAATGTAAGCGGAAGGCTAAAACGATAAAACACATACAATGGCAAAATATACAAGAATAGAGGTAGTGCAACAAATGTACACAACGGGTATAGTTCCGGTTTTTTACCATAGCGATATTGAGGTATGCAAAGCACTGCTAAAAGCGTGTTACGATGCAGGTGTACGGGTATTTGAGTTTACCAACAGGGGAGACTATGCCCACGAGGTTTTTGCATCACTCAACAAATATCTGCAGGAAAATTTACCGGGCATGATACTGGGTATAGGCTCTGTTATAGATGCCGGTACCGCATCGTTATACCTGCAATTGGGCGCTAATTTTATAGTGGCACCCATTGTAAATGCTGAAACGGCTAAAGTCTGCAACCGCCGCAAGGTAGCCTGGATGCCGGGCTGCGGGTCGGTTACAGAGATATCGTATGCCGAAGAGCTGGGGGCAGAGGTGGTTAAGATTTTTCCTGCCACACAGGTGGGTGGGCCGGAGTTTATTAAGGCGGTAAAAGGCCCGTTACCGTGGAGCAGCATTATGCCAACAGGGGGCGTAGAGCCTACAGAGCAAAGCTTAACGGACTGGTTTACTGCCGGTTCGCATTGCGTAGGGCTGGGCTCTCAGGTATTTGTAAAGTCGGCTGATGGTGGTTATGATTATGCTGCAATTACAGGTAAACTGGCCGATGCCCTTGGTATTGTACAAAAAATAAGGGGCACCGTTTAATTATAAATTTGCCAAAAAAGCAGAGTGCTGAATGTGGATAGTTAATTTATTTGTAGTATTTTTAAGAAGTGTAACAAAGCACAAAGGCTTTAGTACACGTTACAAATTATAACTAACCTTTATACATTGTAGTACTATGAGTGAATATAAAAAAGAATTTAGTATAGGCGGAGACCTTACCGTTAACAGATTAGGATACGGCGCCATGCGCATTACCGGCGAAGGCATCTGGGGGCCGCCAAACGACAGGGCCGAGGCACTAAGGGTTTTATCGCGTGCGGTAGAGCTTGGCGTAAACTTTATAGATACGGCCGATAGTTATGGCCCCAATGTATCGGAAGAATTAATTGCCGAGGCCTTGCACCCTTATAAAGATAAGCTTGTAATTGCTACCAAGGGCGGTTTGCTGCGCACAGGGCCTAATCAGTGGCCGGTAGACGCAAGCCCTGCCCACCTTAAAGAAGCGCTGGAAGGCAGCCTTAAAAGGCTTAAAACCGATGTTATAGATGTGTACCAGCTGCACCGCATTGACCCCAAGGTGGAGGCTTCTAAAACTTTTGAGTTTTTACAGAAGGCCCAGCAGGAGGGTAAGATAAAGCACATTGGCTTATCTGAAGTTAGTGTGGATGATATTAAAAAGGCACAGGACTATTTTGAGGTGGTATCTGTACAAAATATGTACAGTGTAGACAGCCGCAAGTGGGAGGCTGTGCTGCAATACACCGCTAAGAATAATATTGCGTTTATACCGTGGTTTCCGCTAAATGCGGGTAACGTTGCGGCTGTAAATGCATTGCAGGTTGTGGCCAATAAACATAACGCTACCGTGCATCAGGTGGCGCTGGCCTGGCTCCTGTACCATTCCGATAATATACTGCTTATCCCAGGCACGTCTAAAGTGTCTCACTTAGAACAGAATATGAAAACTGCCGATGTACAACTTACTGACGATGACATCCAGGCTTTGAGTAATTTGTAATAGGTAATAAGCGATAAGCAATTGACAACAAGCAATAAGCAATATGCGATAGGCAATTGACAATAAGCAATAGGCAATATGCGATAGACAAAATGACAATAAGCAATAGACAAAAAATCCTGCCGTTATCACGGCAGGATTTTTTTATTTAGCGGGTTTGCTGCTCATATAAAACAATAGTGTGCCACCCTTCATAATTTCGTCGTGGGTAAGGTACAGCCTGTCTAACACTTTGCCGTTTAATTCGGCTTTAGCCACATATACATTTTTTGCCGACTGGTTTTTAGCCGTTATGGTAAACGTTTTGCCGTTTTCCAGGCTCAGGGTTGCTTCTTTAACTTTAGGGCTTCCCAGAGCATAATGATCGCTTCCCGGGGCAACCGGATAAAAGCCCAGCGCCGTAAAAATGTACCAGGCACTCATCTGGCCGGTATCATCGTTTCCGCCAAGGCCATCGGGGGTAGGTTTGTACATGGCATCAATAATCATGCGCACGCGCTGTTGGGTCTTGTACGGTTGGCCGGTCCAGTTATATAAATATGCCACATGGTGCGATGGCTCGTTGCCATGCACATAGTTGCCAATTATACCGTCTCGGGTAATGTCTTCCGTCTGTTCAAAATACTTATCAGGCAGTGTCATTGTAAAAAGTGAGTCCAAATGCGTCGCAAATTTTTCCTTACCACCGTTCAGGGCAATCAGCGCTTCAGGGTCTTGCGGTACGTACAGGCTGTAGTTCCATGCATTACCCTCTATAAAGCCCTGCCCGTGGGTATCAAGCGCATCAAACTCTTTCTTAAAAGTGCCATCGCTTAATTTGGGGCGCATAAAACCTACCGATGCATCAAACACATTTTTGTAATTCTGTGCGCGTTTGGTGTATTCGGCATACACATCATCTCGGCCTAATTTTTTAGCCATTTGGGCAATGCACCAGTCATCATAAGCATATTCTAATGTTTTGGATACCGATGAGCCGTTCTTATCCTCTGGTACATAACCGTATTTAAGGTAGGAGTCTATCCCATCGTAATAGCGCAGGTTAGACGAGTTAATGCAGGCCTCCAAAGCCAGTTTGGTATCAAAATCAGCGTTGTCTTTTATAACGGCATCGGCAATAACCGAAACCGAATGGTAGCCTATCATGCACCAGTTTTCGTTAGCCGAATTAGACCATACGGGCAACGCTTTGTGCACACTCTGGCTGTAATGCGCCAGCATACTTTGTACCATATCGCGGTTGCGCTTGGGCTGCACTATATTAAACAACGGATGCAGCGCCCTGTAAGTATCCCACAACGAAAAGGTGGTATAGTTGGTAAAGCCATCGACCTTGTGTAAGTTCTGATCCAGGCCTTTATAGCTGCCATCGGCATCCATATAAACGGTTGGGTTAATAAACGCGTGGTAGAGTGCGGTATAAAAATTGACCTTATCACTCTCGGTCAGGGTTTCTACTTTTACCTTGTTCAGTTCGTTTTCCCACAGCTGCTGTCCGTCGGCTTTAGCCTTTTCAAAGTCCCAGTGGGGTATCTCAATTTTCATGTTAACCAATGCCCCGGCAGTGCTTACGGGCGAAAGCGCAAACTTAATTTTAATCTTCTCATTCTGTTCGGTATCAAAATTAAAATACATGCGCAGGTTTCTGCCTGCCGCTTCGGGAAAGTTCTTCGTCTGGTCGAATTTGCGCCAAAAGCCATTGTAAATATTGCCTTCGTCGTACTTTTTAACGCCGTATTCTTTAATAGGTTTAGAAAAAGCCATGGCAAAATATACGGTGCGCGTTCTTGCCCAGCCCTGCGTTTGCATGTATCCGGTTACAAGGGTGTCGTTCTCAATGCGTATAAACGTGTATACATTCTTTTCTTTATGATTATAGATGCCGCTCATTAAATCGAGGATAATGTGGGCATCGGTAGTTTTTGGGAAGGTATACTGGTGGAACCCCACGCGCTGGCTGGTGGTAAGTTCGGCAGTAATGTTGCTTTCATCAAGTTTTACTTTGTAGTAATTGGCCTGGGCCACCTCGTTAGCATGCGAGTAAGCCGACCTGTACCCACTTTGCGGATTGGCCGCCGTACCGGGGTTAAGCTGCAATGCACCGGTGGTGGGCATAATTAAGAAATCGCCCAGGTCAGAATGCCCGGTACCGCTAAAGTGGGTGTGGCTAAAGCCTACAATGGTTTTATCGTCGTACTGGTAACCCGCACAGTATTTGTATACCTCGCCGTTGTATTTTTTGTTGAGTTCGTAGGCAATGGTATCGGTCTCCGGACTTAGCTGTACCGACCCAAAGGGCACCGTAGCCCCCGGAAAGGTGTGTCCCATGCGCTGCGTGCCTATAATGGGGTTTATGTATTGGTAGTTTTTTTTAGATGGTTTCTGAGAATAGGCACTAACCGCGGTAAGCATTAGGGCAAAGGCAAGCAGCTGTTTTTTCATGTGTAAATGTTGGCGCATAAATTTAGAAAATTAAGGCTAAACAATTACTAAAATGCATACTTAAAATTTGGCAATACTATGGCAATGCTATAACGTTTTTGGTTGGTTAAGTACACTAACTTTATATAAATCAAAAACATATAAACTATGGACTCTATAAACCAAAACCAACCCGAAGACAATTTTAAAGACCTGATAGGGCAGGAAGCCCTTAATAAAATTAAAGAACTTACCAAGGCCGCAGGCTCGGGCTTTTTTTGTACTAAAATAGCTACCGGCGAACCCGTTGCCACGAGGCCAATGGCTGCCGAGAAAATTGACGACAGCGGTAACTTCTGGTTCCTGAGTGCATCTGACAGTCACAAGAATGCCGAGATAAGCCGCGACCCATCGGTACAGATGTTTTTTCAGGGGTCTTCTTACAGCGAATTTTTAACCCTTTACGGCAAGGCTACCATTAGCACCGATAAGCAAAAGATAGACGAACTTTGGGATGCCACCATGAAAACATGGTTTACCGAAGGTAAAGACGACCCAAGGATTACCGTTATTAAATTTACTCCAACACAGGGTTACTATTGGGATATTAAAACCAATATGGCCGTTGCCCTTGTAAAAAGAGCCTACGGTTCTATTGTTGGCGAAACTTATGATGATTCGATTGAAGGATCGATACTGCCATAATATGATTGTTTCTTTTATAATGCAAAAACGCAGCCATTTGGCTGCGTTTTTTATTGGTACAATGTTGTGTATTAGTGAATCATAGCGGCATCGGCATCGGTGTTTTCGGCCAATTCGGTAATGTTCCTTCTGCCAATAAGCAGTATTAAAAGGGCTATAATGGTGCTGCCGGCCATAATGGCTACCATAGGTACCATAGAGTCTTTTAGAAATTCGCCCACCACCATAGACGCCAGTGCGCCAATGCCTAACTGCATGGCACCCAAAAGGGCAGAAGCACTACCCGCATTTTTAGAGAACGGCGCTAATGATAGTCCCGCTGTATTAGGGTTGGTTAACCCAAGGCATCCTAAATATAAAAACAGCATGCCAATGGTTTCGTACAGGCCTAACCAGTTATTTAGGGCTAAGAACAGGAATGCAATGCTTATTATTGCCTGTAATGCAAGGCCAAAATAAACCAGCTGCCCGCTTTTGTATTTGCGAAGCAGGAGCGAGTTTAACTGGCTGGTGCCGATAAAACTAACCGACATAAGGGCAAAGATCCATCCGTATACTTCGCCGGAAACTTTAAATATCTCCATAAAAAGTATGGGCGATCCGGCTACGTAGGTAAACAATCCGGAGAAGGCCACGCCACCCGACAGGGCATACGTGTAAAACTGCGGGTTGCTAAAAACTTCTTTAAAACCCAGTAAAATTGGGCGTGGTTTAAGCGATATGGTAGGATCTGGCTTGCGGGTGTGGGGCAACCCAAACCTTGATGCTAACAGTACAGCAAAGCCCATAACGGCCAGTATTATAAAAATAGTGTGCCACCCAAAACTTGCAATTACGTAGCCGCCAATGGTTGGTGCCAGCATGGGCGATAATCCCACAACCAGCATAAGCAGCGAGAAAACTTTAGGGCTGTCCTGCACCGGGAAAAGGTCGCGCACCATGGCCATAGAGGCTACTGCTGCGGCACAGCTGCCCACTGCCTGTATAAAGCGCAGGCCTATAAATACGTCTATATTAGTGGTAACGGCGCAACTTAACGATGCTATAATATAAACCGCAAGGCCAATATAAAGGGGTATCCTGCGGCCGTAGCGATCCAGTAGCGGACCGTATAGTAGCTGTCCTGCCGAAATGCCTATAAAATAACTGGATAACGATAAAGAGACCTTATTTGCGGTGGTATGCAAATCTTTAGCAATGGCGGTAAAGCCGGGCAAATACATATCGATAGTAAATGGCCCCAATGCGGTTAACGATCCTAAAATAAGGATAAGCGAAATGTATTTTTGTCTGGTCAAAGCGTAAAATTAGTTTTTGCAAAGGTAAGGCGTAAAGCCTACTTTTCCTGTAAAAACTCCATTATCCTTTTGTCAACCTCTTCGCGCTGGTCTATGGTTAAAAAGTGGCCGGCATCCTCTATAACTGCTGCATTTACATTAGGTAGTATTGCGCCTGCGGTGGCAACAATATCGGGCTGGTTTAAAATATCATGGTCGCCTACCAGTACCATTACGGGCAGGGTCAGCATTTTAAGCTCATCGTCGCTAAACGGCTTCATTTGCAGAAGGTCGAAATTAGATTTGGAGTTTTTAGTGCCCAGGTACATTTGCTCTTTAAACTCGTCGCACACCGTGCCGGGTTTCCTCGAAAAAGAGTTGACTACTTTTTTAAGGCGCTTTCTATTAGGGAAGAATTTAAAGCTGGCCGCCGTCATAGTCTCCGATTGCATATTGATGCCGCTAAATGTTTGTACCGGTGCAAGCAATACCAGTTTTTTAATCCTGTCCTGAGAGTCTATGGTGTAGTGCGTAGCCACCCAACCCCCACGCGATGTACCTACAAGGTTAATGTTGGTAAGCTTAAGCTCGTCAAAAATCTGGTTGTACCATGCTGTAATATCGTCGCCTGTAAACTTTTCTTCGTTGGCTATAGATTTGCCCGGCTCTACAAGGTAATCTATGGCATAGATACGGTATTTTTTGGCAAAGTCTTTAATGTTGGGGTACCACATGGTAGAGCTGGCATCCATGCCGTGCAGCAAAACCATAGGCTCGCCATCGGCAGGGCCGCTGATAATAACGTGTGCCAGGCCAAACGTAGTGGGTATATCTCTTTCTACATAGGGAATAGGCCACAATTTCATGGTGTTGTTGTAGGCCTCTATGTATTTTTGTTCGGCTTTCTTGTTAAGAAACAGGCTGTTATTACTTTTGTTTTTAGCTGCGGTACAGCTTAAAAGCAAAAACAACGATAGCACGGTTAAAAAAAGTTTCCTTATCATAAAAATAGTAGTGTGATGATTGTGTACTCTTCAATTCCTTAACAGTTGTTGAAGTATGTAGTTGCAAATTTCGGTTTAATTTGCCGGTTTGGTTTTGCAATTTTTAAAATTTTAACAAAAATAGGTACGGTGATTTTTAAAAGGATATTCTTACTAATATGTAGCGTATTCTAAATCATAGTGTAAGCAAAAAAAAGCTATATGTTTCCATATAGCTTTCGTATTTGTAGTAGTGTATTTTTAAAGGCTCTTAAGTCCTTTAAGCTCTTCAGTTGTACCTTCTTTAACGCTTATGGCAAAACCACCACCCGGGGCAATGTATTGCTTTAAAACACTTTTAGAGGTAACCACAACTTTAGTAATTACATAGTTTTGTGGCTTCTCTTTCCAGTTGGCATCTTTAGCATCGGCATAAATGGTAGCAACGTATTTTTTGCCTTTTGGCAGATAATCAAACGCTACGGTAGCCGTTCTTGAATTTTCGTCGGTAATACCGCCTGTAAACCATTCGTTTTTACCCTTAGCTTTACGGGCAATGGTAACGTAGTCTCCCGGCTCGGCTTCAAGCACATAGGTATTATCCCAATCTACGGCTACATCTTTTATAAACTGGAACGCATCCGGAAAACGGTTGTAATTCTCCGGTAAATCGGCAGCCATTTGCAGCGGACTGTACATGGTTACATAGTAAGCCAGCTGTTTGGCAAGCGTAGTGTTTACGCGCTGGTTGCCACCGGTTTTGTAATAAGTAAGGTCGGTTTGGAAAATACCCGGGGTATAATCCATAGGGCCTCCCATAAGGCGCGTAAATGGCAGTATGGTTGTATGTTCTGGGGCAAGGCCACCCATAGCTTCAAACTCGGTACCACGGGCAGATTCCTGTGCTATCCAGTTAGGGTATGTTCTGTTTAAGCCTGTTGGGCGCACCGCTTCGTGGCTGTTAACCATAATTTTATAATCGGCAGCCCTCTCCGCAACGTGAATGTAGTGGTTAACCATCCATTGGCCATCGTGGTGCTCGCCACGCGGAATAATAGAACCCACATAGCCCGTTTTAACGGCATTATAGCCATTATCGTTCATAAACTCAAAGGCCCTGTCTAAGCGGCGCTCGTAGTTAGTAGCCGACCCCGATGTTTCGTGGTGCATGATAATCTTAACACCTTTAGAAGCCGCATAAGCCTGTAGTTTTTTTACATCAAAATCGGGGTAGGGAGTCACGAAGTCAAAAACCTCTTCTTTCCAGTTGCCAATCCAGTCTTCCCAACCCACGTTCCAGCCTTCAACCAAAACAGCATCAAAGCCGTTTTTTGCTGCAAAATCTATGTACTCCATAACGTGCGCAGTAGTAGCACCATGCTTGCCGTTTGGTGTAAGCTTTGTAAAATCGTCAGTCAGCTTAACGTTATTTTCTTTACCATAAGCCCAGGTGCTTTTGCCGGCCACAAAATATTCCCACCAAACGCCAATGTATTTTACGGGCTTAATCCACGATACATCTTTGTATTTGGTAGGCTCGTTAAGGTTTAAGATAAGTTTAGATGCCAGTATATCAGTCGCTTTATCGCTAACCACAATGGTTCTCCACGGGGTTTGTGCATCGGTTTGCATATAGCCGTTGTTGCCTACAGCATCGGGCGTTAGGTGCGAGCTGAATTTAAAGCCGGCATCTACATTAAGCGACATTGCCGGGTAGTTGATAAGCGCAGCCTCATGAATGTTGATGTACAACCCGTCGGCCGATTTCATCATGCTTGGGGTTTGCACCGATGGGTTTTCTATAGGCCTTTGCGCATTGATCTCGATAGTAGCCTTTTTTTGCAACGCCGGGATTTCGGATATTTTAGATGTAGTGTAAGCATACTCATTCGTATCATAATCGCCCGGAATCCAGAAAATTTTGTGGTCTCCGGCAAGGTTAAACTGTGTATGCTCTTCTTTTACAATAAAGTAGCTTAATCCGTCCTGTTTCGGGAATTCGTACCTAAAACCAAGTCCGTCGTTAAACAACCTGAAGCGCAGGCGTATGTACCTGTTGTTGTTGGCAGGCTGCGAAAGGGTAACCAGTAACTCTGTATAATTATTGCGAATGGTTTTTTGTTCGCCCATAACAGGCTCCCAGTTGGTGTCTACCGTTTGTTGTTTGGTATCGGTAATTTTAAAACCGTTTATAAAAGAAGCTCCGTTTTTAACTTCAATTCCCAGTGTGCTGGATTTAATAACGGGTTTCTTTTTGTAGGCAAGTTCGTAGGTTGGCTCGCCGTTAGCGCTAAGCTTAAAGGTAAGAACCACGTTCTTATCGGGCGAAGTAACCTGCTGGGCATGTAGTACCGCACCGGCAAGAAGTAGGAAAGCCCATAATAATTTTTTCATGGAGTTTGTTTGAATGATTAATCTAATTCTGAATCGATAAAATTACCCAAATAAACCACACAATTATATACTATAACAATTTCGGACGTACGCAAACCTTTGCGTGTTGAAAACTTTTAAGTTTTACGATTGTAATTTTGAGGATGTTGCGGTTTTGTAGTTTAATTTTGATGATATATGAATAACGCAAAAAGCCCCGCAGGTTAGTGCGGGGCTTAGGCATTTATGAGTGTGATTAATTTTGTCGGTTAATATAGATCCAGCCCGTTTTGCTTGGGGCATCGCTAAAATTTATAACATAGTAATAGGTACCGGTAGGCAACTCATCGCCACCATCGGTCTGGCCGTACCACTCGTTACTGTAGTGTGTTTTGCTGTAGACTTCCTTTCCGTAGCGGTTAAAAATTTCAAGATTATTTATCTGGAAACCACTAAGATCGAAACTATCATTCAATCCATCGTTATTAGGAGATATACCGCGCTGAATGGTGCAGTTGCCACTTTCAAGATTAAGTGGGGCAACCGTATAGCAACCCGCTGTGTTTTGAGCGTGTATATAAACCACACCGCTGTTAGTAGCTAAAGCATAAACAGCCGGGGTTGCAATAGCATTGGTACCGGCAAGGGCATCGGACTGGGTAGGGTAATAGCTTAGTGTTAAACCGCCCGTAAGCTGTGCCGCAACATCGGTAAGGTTAAAAGGCGAGCAGCCTTCTAATACAAGATCGTTGTTTATTTGCGGGGCATCTAAAACATCAATGGTAAAAGATGTTGTAGCATAGCACGTTGCGTTGCTAACCCTTACATAAATAGTTTGCGGGGCAGCTGTATTTACAAAAGCGGTGGCGTTTGCAATAGCATTGCTGTTAGCATCGGCATCGGCCTGGCTTGTAAAATAGGCAATGGTTACGCCTGTTTGACCCGCCAGCAATGCAGCATCCTGCTGGGTTAAGTTAAAGGTAGCTTTACCATCGGCAACATCGCCATCGCAAATTTCGATTGAAGGTAAAGCTACAACCGCTGGCGCCGCAAATACATTAACGGTAAACGTAGTATAGCTTTGGCAACCCGCAGCCGTAGTTACGGCAACATATATAGTTTGCGGGTTAACGGTGTTAGTAAAAGCCGATGGAGTTACAATCGGGCTTGTACCTGCTTCGGCATTAGCCTGGCTGGTGTAGTAGGCTACTGTAGCGCCGGTTTGGCCTGCAAGCAACGCAGCATCGTACTGGGCAAGGTTAAAGGAGGTAAAGCCGTCGGCCGCGCCGGTATCGCAGGTTTGTAAATTGGCTACTTGTGGCAGTTGCAGCACAGGTGTAACTTCTAAGTTAAATGTGGCAATAGAAAAACAATCCGCCGCATTAGTTACCACAGCATAAATAGTTTGCGGATTTGTTGTATTAGTAAAAGCGGACGGTGTTACAATTGGGTTTGCACCTGCCTCGGCATTGGCCTGGCCGGTGTAATAGGCAACAGTAGCACCCGTTTGGCCTGCAAGCAATGCAGCACTCTGTTGGGTAAGGTTAAAGGCAGCAAAGCCATCGGTAGGGGCGACATCGCAGCTTTGCAGGTTGGGCAAAGCAGGCAACACAGGGGCGGCCGTAACACTAACGGTAAACAATGTGTACGCTTTGCATCCGGCCGTATTGGTTAACGCCACATATATAGTTTGTGGATTTGTTGTATTAGTAAAAGTCGATTGTGTTACAATCGGACTTGTACCGGCTTCGGCATTGGCCTGGCTGGTGTAATACGCCACGGTAAGCCCGGTTTGCCCGCCAAGCAATGTACTTTCCTGCTGTGTAAGGTTAAAGGCTGTAAAGCCATCTATAGCGCCTGTATCGCATAAAGTAAGTGGTCCCACCGGGTTTGCTACAGGCTGTGGCGCAATTATAAGCTGAAAGCTTGTAGTGCTGTAACATACGCTGCCAGCGTTTTTAATTACACGCACATAAATGGTCTGGCCAGTTGAACTGTATGCAGATAAATCTCCCGTAAGGGCATTGGTACCGGCATCGGCGTCAGCCTGTGTGGTATGGTAGGTTACGGTGTAATCAGCAGGAAGCTGCGTGCCTAAAATCACGGCAGTCTGCGCCGTTAGGTTAAACAACGCCGAAGCCTGGTTTTGGCAAACGGTTAAGTTAGGGGCAGTGTTGGCTACCGGTGCCGGTGCTATAATTACAGTATCGGTTATTTGCAGGCTCTGTCCGCCGAAGCTTACAAAATCTACGGTTACGGTATAGGTGCCACCCTGGCTATAGGTATGGCTCGGCATAACATTGGTTGAAGTATTGGCAGTGCCCGAAGTTGGGTCGCCAAAATTCCAGGTGGCGCTTTGTATATTGCTGTAAGGTGATACATTAAACATGGTAGGGCTGCCGGCGCAAACGCCGTTAAATTCTATTTCTTCGGCAAATAAAGAGGTAAGAAAATTAGGCAGGCCGTTGTAGCATGAGGCCGATCCTAATGGCACGGCGCTACCCTGAAAATCGCACGCGCCTCCCAAAACATTGGGTTTGTTAATTACGTGCAGTGCACTACCGCCCATTAACTTAGCACCATACAATTTGCCATCTATACCTAATTGTAATGTGCCAATGCCTGCCTGAGTAGTTATTAATGTTTGCGATGCCTGTATGGCGGCCGTTGTGGCCAGAGTTACATCGTACTGGTAAATTTGATTAGGGTTTAACGATGTAGTACTACTGGCATAAAGCACCTGGCTATTGGGCGAAAATTCTACCCCGTAGCTTTTTAGTGTACTTATCATTTGTGCGTTACTAACCACACCGGTTGCGGCATCAAAATCAAGCAATTCCAATCCTTTAGTAAGTAAAGGAGTTGTTACAAACATACTCGAATTGTAGCCAATGGCCGATGCCAGTTTTGTGCCATCCGGCGATGCTTTTAGACATCCCGTAAGGTTATTTTCTTCCAAAAGGCCCACAGGAATAAAATAATTATCGTAAACAGTACCAACAGAGCTTATTACAGGTGTAGTACTAACCCCGGTAGAAGAAATAAGATAAGCCACAAAATCCTGGCTGTTATCTGCACCGTGGGTTATAACCCATACTTTTTCGCCATCGGCATGTTTAACCGCTGTAATTTTTTCGGCTACGGGGGTGTATATAGGGGCGGGGTTGGGTTGGCCTGCCGGTACCCAGTTTTTTGCCACCATTTGCCCAAGGCCGTTGTTGAGCGACATATCTACCTCGTAAAAATTTAAGCCTAACGGCATATAGCCATCAAAAGACTGGGTGGTAAATATGTAATAAATATCTGCCGCCAATGGCTTTTTTACTATAATGGCAGCCTGAGAAGAGCTAATGCTACCCTGTAGGTCGCCACCATTGGCCATAACCTGGTGGTTTTTATTGTAAATTTTTACACCGTTGGTATAAAACAAAAGGTTTCCGTTAGCATCAGAAATGGTAGAGCAGCCTTCGCCGGTGCTTAATGCAT
The DNA here is from genome assembly GCF_000422725.1 of Flavobacterium subsaxonicum WB 4.1-42 = DSM 21790. GTDB lineage: Bacteria > Bacteroidota > Bacteroidia > Flavobacteriales > Flavobacteriaceae > Flavobacterium > Flavobacterium subsaxonicum. The sequence continues at coordinate 1,007,929 of NZ_KE383909.1, read as the reverse complement.
TATCTGTTAATACAGCAGGCGCGCCTGAATTAAAGTCCAATCCGGCAAATCCTCCAAAATACCAGATGGCTCCTTGTTTTTGGGCAAAACCCGCAAAGGAGCAGAGCAACACTGCAATGCAGCTAAGTTTTTTAATTAAGGTTAAGAAGCGGGGCTTCTTAGTGGTGTGTTTCATGGGTTTAAACAGTTTTGTTAGTTATTGTGAATAAGAAAATAGCCGTGTATTTAAGTTTTTGATAAGTAGCAGGGGTACTATTGTTCGAATTTGTGCTTACATTAACAACCAGTACATTATAACAGATTGTTATGTTTTAGTTATAAAATTTATTGTGCGCTACAAACATAACAGGCTCTTTACATAAACCCTATATTTCAGGATGGTTAAAATGGCGACAGAGGCAGATAAAAATGGCGACATTTAGTTGTAAATTCCTAACAATTTCTTGATTTATAGTGTATTACATTATTTTATTAATCTGGATTAAGCCCAAATTAATAATTGTATTAAATTAGTAAGCCAGATGGTTATATTTAACGTTTAACTGTTTCTTTATTAAATAGTTAATCGGTAAAATGCAGAATAATGATGGTTAAGTGAAATTTGCAAAATTGTATAACAAATTTGTAATAATTTCATAACTCACTTATTATATATATGTTTACTTTTGAGAAAGTTCTTAATTTTATCCTATTAATTCATACCACACCTTACGCACACATGAAGACAAAAGGAGATATTATAATAGTAGAAGACGACCCGGATGACTGGGAGGTGCTTCTGGATGTTTTTGACCAGGTAATGGACGAGCACAAATACGAAAACAGGGTAATTATCTTTGAAGATAGTACCATGGTAGTAGATTACCTTAATGAGTGTAAGGCCGATCCGTTTATTATTATTTCTGACATTAATATGCCATTTATGAATGGCTACGAACTACAGGAAAAAATACATAAAGACCCTTTATTAGGTAATAAGGGTACTCCTTATATTTTAATGAGTACCGATAACAGTACAACTAACTTTTTTGATAACGCAGCAAAATCGGTTCAGGGTTATTTTAATAAGCCTGTAGATATAGACGATTATAAAGTGCTTATTACAAATTTATTATCTTACTGGAAAAAAAACCTCTTACCATCTTAATAATCGTTATTACATTGTTTTTTCAGGCTTTTGCCCTCTAAATAAGAGGGCTCTTTTATGCGAATAAAAATCTGAATAGCATTAAATTTACGCTTTTATTAACAATTTAACTCAATTATCCTTGGTAAATTTATAGTGCATCCAACTGTTAAATTGCATGATTGTAAATATTTAATAATCTGTATTTTAATAGTTTTACTATGGCCAATTTTAATAAGTCAGCCTTAAAATATAACTACCAGTGGGCTTTACCTTTTAAATCTAAAAGGTATATTTACATTACTGATGACGATGTTATAGACCGCCGCAACGGCTACCATGTATTAGAGTTTATAAACCACTTTTTGGCAACGCATGGTCTTTTTAGTTTTGAGTTTTTTAGAAAACTCGAAATAATGATTTGTCGCTACCTGCCCGAATCTTTAATTACCCGACGTGAAATTTGCGACTGGCTTCGTAAAAACTGGAATACCCGGTTTTAAAATAATGTAACAATTGACTAATGTAGCATTGCATAATTTTAAATTATTTAATTTTTCAATCTTAAAATAGGGCCTGCGTAAAACTACGCACAAAAAAATTCAGGTAATTATACGTGTAGTAGTGTTAAAAAAATTAACAATATTTACGATGTAATTTATTATTTATATTATGACTGCATCTCAACCTACTACGCCAAAATTTGCCGAAAATTCGTTGCAATATAATTATATCTGGACAACAGTAAAGCAGACGCAAAATAATGCAGATAACAATTATATAGATGTTACCAACGGTTATGATGTATTGCGGTTTATAAATAATTTTTTTGAGACCCATGCCCTTAGCAGTGCGCAAACCTTTAACAGGATAGAAATGTTACTGCACCATTTACCACTAACAGTTAACAACCAAAAAGACATTACCAACTGGGTTAGAAAAAACTGGACACGCAATTTTACCGGCACAAACAGGCTTAGGCTATTTTAATTTAACAATTGTGCTAATTGTAAGGTCTTTGGTAACTTCTCCGGGTTCTAAAAGGGCAGTAAAATTAGCGTGTTTGCCATTATCCAGGCTAAAATCTTCCCAATGCGAATCGTTAAGCCAGTCCCAGCGCTTATAGATTTTAGTGTTATAGAAATCTTTAAAAATATGCGTTTCAAAACTCATTAGTTTTTCGGCAGCCTCGCGGGTGGGGCGTACCTTTTCGTAAAACAATCGTTTATAGGGTTTAGATTTATCATCAGTAATGTATATTACTGCCGAATAGCCCGTTGTAACATTATCCTTAACTGTTTCGTAGATTATTTTAGTAATGTAAAAATCTTTACGCAAAATAGCCGTTTTTATTACCTCTACATCGTCTACAATGTAGGTTTGTGCACTTACGGTAAGCGCAGGCGACAACAAAAGGGCTAAAATTTTAAATTTCATAGCGTATCAATTTAAACACTAGCAACTTGGCTAATTGTAAATATAAACTATCGAAAAATAATTTACTAACCCTAAATGTTAAGTTAGTTTAAACTTATAAATTTATCGATGAAATGAACGTGCCATAAAAATGTAAGACTAATTAAAATTAATTATTATAGGGATCCATTAGTCCGTTGGGGGTATATGCTTCTTCTATGTAAAATTGCGCCGGATTAACAGATCCGTCTATAGTGTTACTATAAACTACCTTGCTATTTTTGCCATCCTCGCAGCTTACCTTTGCCCTTATTTTTGTTTTTAAAGCGCCTTCATATTTTGGTATTGTAAACGCCCAATATTCTTTAGGCTCAAGAATTACTGTATGGTAACTGTTGCCGCACCAGCTATTGGGTAAATATTCTATATCGTTCCAGTTGCCGTTACTGTCAAGAGCTTGAAGGGTTACATTTAAACGGCTGTCCTGGGCATTAAACACGGTGTTACTTTTAGTAGTGTTGGCTATATACATCTTATAACCTAAATAGTTTTCCGCAAAAATTGTATCTTGTTTTGTATCTATAATTACCGATAGTTGATTTTTAGTGAATGGCTGTTTTCTTATTTTTTTAGGCAAATTTTCTGACTCTGCCCAGCCATTGTAATCTTTTTTATCGGAGCTTTGATAGGCATAAAAATAACCTCTCATTTTATGATCGATATTTACGGGAATATTTTTTTGTACAGTGCTGATTTTTTCCTGCCAAACAATATTACCATTAGTATCAATATAGGTTAAACGATTGTTTACAAGTGCCTTTAATAAACCGTTATGAAAACCGGTCCTGTCAAAATCCTGCATTATAGGTTTTAAAATTATTTTGTCGTCAAGATTTCCTACGCCATAAAAATATTCATCATCACTATCATACCTGTAAAAAAAGTAATTACCTATAATCCCGGTTTCAGCAATTTCTTTAAAGCGGGGCTTTACCTTAAAATATCCGGTTGTATCTATAATTCCCCATGAATCGTTTACCTCTACAATTGCGTAACCATCTTTAAATTTCTTATTTAGAATATTATTATATAATGGATTTCCAATTGGTTTAAAATTAGTATCGATCATCATATAATCACCTTCTTTCTTTTTTATAAAGGCCCTGTTATTGGAAAACTCATTAACATAAGGAAATAAAGTATCGTTAAAAACAACATTACCTTTTAAGTCTATGTAGCCTTCATAAGCTTTTTCGCTTGTACTAATAACGCCTTTTTTTTCAGGTATCCAGTATTTGTAAAGGTGTATAACTGCTAAGCCATTGGTAAAACCGCTACTAATATAAGAATGGTTCTTGTTATCATACGTAAAAAGCAATTTTCCTTTTGTATCTATAGCACCATAGGTATATTTCCCCTCAGAGTTTTTAATAGTCACTTTTGCCACACAATTGTAAAATGGCTCTATGTTATATTTTCCAGATGCTATAATTGTTTTACCATTGATGTCTAACAATGATGAGGAGAATGTAGGTTCTTCTTTAGAGGATTTATCAGCAATAGCAACGCCATCTATAAAATCGCCTATATTATCATAAATGGTATCAATTACATATTTTTGAGTCGAAGTATTGTAGACACCCCATTTTTCGGATTTGGTTTTAACCTTAAATAAATCTTTATCTATGTTATGTGTAAAAAGAAACTGGTCATCAAAAACTTTTTCATTTTTAGTATTTATAATTTGAACTTTACCATTTAACCTTACTTCTGCCATGCCATTACCAAATTCAGATACATAATCGTATTTGGGCTGTACTACATAATTGCCTAAAGTATCTATAAGGCCAAACAAACCATCTTGCCTTACCGCAGCTATGCCGTTAGCAAAATCTGTCCCGCTCCTGTAAATGGGCTTAATAACCACAGTGCCCTTCTGGTTAATATAGCCAACCCGGTTATTTTCTGTAATTTTAAATAACTGTTGTGCCGATAACTGGAATGACGCAAGTAGAATTATTAAACGTAAAATGAATTTCATTTGAAAGGGTTTACTTCAAAAATAGAAATATTAAATTTATTATGGCAGATACGCGCAGCCAAAAATTTTAAATCAAAAAATTTAATCCCATTTCCCGCTGCAAAGTTACAACGCAAAAAAACAGATAGTACTGAAGTGGTTGTTTCAGTACTATCTGTTATAAAATTAGTATGGAGATTTTAAATTTAGAAATGAGTATTTAGATCTTAGTATTGAGATTTTTTAGAGTGCGATTTGCATCTCAATTCTCAATACTAAAATCTCAATTTTTCACTCTTGCTAAATTATTATATATGTCTTTTTTTGGTTGTGAGCAAAATGTTGAAAAAACACGCTAACTCAAAGTCCGAAAGTGAAATATCAAAAATTATAATGTTGATTATCAATTACGGACTGTTGAATAAATACCTAAAATTTGATGAAACTGTGAAGACGTAATTTTTGTGTAAAATTTATATACATATGTAGCAGAAAGATTACAAATTAAGCTGTGTGATACATCTCGGCAATAAGCTCGTAGGAGTGTTTTCTGTCGGCAAAATCTTCGGCCCAGGTGGCTATCATAATCTCATCTACATTATATTCATCGGCCAGGGCATCTATTTTTTTCTTGACTGTTGCAGGCGTACCGGCAATAAAACGGCCTCTGTTCCAGGCAATTCGGGCACGCTGGTGCATAGAATATTCCATGTTTTTAATCTCATCGGCAGATGGTAGATCGCCGGTAGCACCCATTTCTATATGCAGCATGCGGTAGTCAAATTCAGCCACCCAGCGGTCTACATTATCCTGATCTTCATTACAGTAGGCAAAAATACCCACGTTAACTTTGGGTTCGGCAAGCTCCGGGCTTGGCTTAAAACTGTCACGGTAAATGGCCACCACCTCGGGCCCGCCCACCGGATTTATAAAGTGGGCAAACGATAGCGCCATGCCAAAATGTGCCGCAAACTGGGCACTACCGCCGCTTGAGGTAAGTATCCAGAACTCAGGCAAAATCTCGGGGATAGGGTAGGCCTTAACCTTTTCGTGTACGGTATCGGGCAGTTCGTCATCACGTAAATAGGCCTGAACGTCAACCAGTTGTTCGTAAAATTGCTTCTCGCTAAACGTATTGGCAGGGTTTAATAATTGTGCCGAAAGCCTGTCGCCGCCAGGTGCCCTGCCAATGCCAAAGTCGATCCGGTTGGGGAATAATGAGGCTAACATGCCAAAGTTCTCGCTGACTTTTAGCGATGTATGGTTGGGCAGCATGATACCGCCCGACCCCACACGTATACGTTCTGACTTGGCTGCGAGGTAGGGTATGAGCACCTCTGGAGTAGTACCTGCCACCAGTTTAAAGTTGTGGTGTTCGCTTACCCAGTAGCGTTCAAAACCCAGTTTATCAGCCAGTTGTACTAACTCTCCGGACTCTTTTAATGCTTGTTGTGCGTTGCTGTCCCTGCCAATTTGCGACTGGTCGAGCACGCTTATTTTAATATTTTTCATTGAAGTAGAATGCTAAATTGTAATATACAAAGTTACAGATAATATTGATAACCTGTATGCACTACGCCTCTGCAGCTTTGGTTGTGGCAACGGCACCAAGGCAACTTGCGGGTATGTTAAAGGCATCAACCAACGGCACGGCATCCTGCCTAATTTCCCAACACAGTTGACTTACCAGTTTTCTAACTGCCTTTGTTTTAACACCTTCCATGTATCCCTGCTCAAGGTACCAGGCTTTATGCTCTCCTATTTTGTTAAGGGCAAAAAGGTTGTAAAGACGGGTTAGTACCTCTTTAAGGGCTTCATCTTTAGTGTCTTGCAGTTTTATTTGAAATTGCTCCAGCACCACCCTGTCTAAATAGCTATCGGCAATTTGCAGCATGTGCGGATGCATAATATTGGCGGCATCAAAAGCGTCGAGGCCATCATCCACAAGCTTTTTAAAACGCCTTGCTGCCGAGCTAACAATTTCTTTTTCACGGTATTGAAACGCCTGTAAATGAAACGCAGGGTCTTTTAAATGCGCCTCATCGGTATTGCGGGTAGCAATGGGGTTTTTCTCTGTAATACTGGTTTTGGCCTTGTCTACCACATAGTTAAAGATAGTAGAAACATTCATCTCACCAAATTGTTTACGAAACTCGCCCAGCCTGTTCTTGGCCGTAAGTTGCATAAGCACAGTGTTGTCGCCCTCAAAAGTGGTGTAAATTTCGGTGTCGTTCTTAAGGTCGTCTATACGGTTTTCGCTCAGGTAGCCTTTGCCGCCACAAGCCTCGCGGCACTCCTGCAGGGTATTACGGGCATTCCACGTAGTATAGGCTTTTAGGCCGGCTGCCAGTGCCTCAATTTCCTGCATTTCATCTTCTTTACGGTTGATGAAACGCTTGGTAAGATATTGTAAGCCAAAGGTTAGTGCGTACGAGTTTGCCAGGTAGGGCATAAGCCTGCGCTGGTGCATGCGGTAGTTTAAGATGGGTACCTCGTTACCGCCCTCGGGGCCAAACTGCCTGCGCTTGTCGCTATACTTTATGGTAGTGGCTAACCCGGTTTTTGATGCCGCGAGTGCCGATCTTGGTATGCCTATCCTTCCGCCAACAAGGGTACCAAGCATGGTAAAGAACCTGCGGTTATCGCTTGGTATGGGGCTTTCAAACTCTCCGGCCTCATTAACGCTGGCAAACTTATCAAGCATGTCTTCGTGCGGTATTACAATATTTTTAAACGTAATGATGCCGTTATCTACGCCGTTTAAGCCCATTTTATGGCCGCAATCTTCGATGGTTATGCCGGGCAATACTTCTTTATTTTTGTTACGTATGGGCACTACAAAAGCGTTAACGCCATAGTCTTTACCCTCTATAATAAGCTTGGCAAAAACGGTAGCCATTTCGCCGTGGTTGGCGGCATTGCCAATATATTCTTTACGGTCGTATTTCTCGGGTGTGTTGATTATAAATGTACGGTCCGCGTGGTTGTAAGTAGCCGTGGTATGGATGCCTTTTACGTTAGAGCCGTGGTGGGTTTCGGTCATTGCAAAACAGCCCGGTAACTCCAGCGTTCCGGCACCTTTAAGGTATTTATTAAAGTGCTTATTGGTACCCAGAAACATAACGCTCATGCCCCAAAGGCCAAACTGCACGCCAAACTTTATAACAAGGCTAAGGTCATGGTAGCTAAGGGTTTCCATAATGGCAAAATAGCCCTCAATATCATCTTTACCGCCCTGTGCTTTAGGGTAGGCGTATGATCCTAAACCTTCATCGGCCAGTAATTTGCACCATTGCAAGACCTTCTCCCTAAACTCGGCTACATCGGTAGGAATGTCCAACTTAAAAGCCTCGCTGCCAATAATAGATTTTACTTTATTGATGATATCTGCCTGGTTGCCATCCAGCAAATCAGTCATTTTCTGAACGTTAAAGCTCTCAACCGTGTTGTGCTCCTGCGTAAGCGTTTTCTCCCTTCGGCGAAAGCCCGAAATTACTTCGGGCCCCATAATGCCTAACCCACTTTCGAGCTTGGCAAAGGCAGGGGCAATTTTAGTAATATCCTCATTGCTAAAGGCAGGCCGCTCGGCGTTGGCAATCAGGAGGCCAAGATCGGTAAGGCCGCCAATTTTGGGATTGCTGTCTATGGCCTGGTTTATCTTTTCTTTCCAATGAAAAAGTTCTGACCGTGAGGGTGGTTCGCTTAGCGTTATCTTCGATTTTAAGAAGGCTTTTTCGGCTTTGGTAAGCCAGTCCTGCCCGTTTATAAAATCGGATATGGTGGTAAATTCGGTATTGGTTAGTACATCATCCTGCCAGGCATAATATATAACCGGCAGTAATATAGAGAGTTTGGGGTCGTTATTAAAAGTAATGTCCATTTTTATGAATTTAATCCTTAAAAATAAGCAATTACTTACAGACGTGTATTTAAATTGATGTTAAAGGTGAGTTGCAAAGTCTCTGAGTTGCAAAGTCTCTGAGTTGCAAAGTAGCAAAGTAGCAAAGTAGCTGAGTTGCAAAGTTGCAAAGTAACAGAGTGCTAAAATTAAATGTGGCAGGGTTACAAAGTTGCAAAGACTTTGCTACTTTGCAACTCAGCTACTCAGCTACTCTGAGACTTAGAGCAAAAAAACATTCAACGCGGCGTACTGCAACAGCATAATGGTTTTGGCATCTTTAATTTCGCCATTGGCAATCATTCCCAGTGCATCCTTAAAGCTAAGTTCCAGTACCTCAATATTTTCCTGCTCTTTTTCGAGTCCGCCGCCTTCGCCGGTTTTCATGGCGGCAGAGTAAGCCGCTACAAAAAAGTACAGTATTTCGGTTACAGATCCCGGCGACATATACACCTCCATTACCTTTTTAACCTCGGTTAACGTGTAGCCGGTTTCTTCTTCGGTTTCGCGCCTTATGCACTCTTCGGGGTCGCTTTCGTCCAGCAGCCCGGCGCAGGTTTCAATCATCATGCCCGTGGCATTTCCGTTAAACCAGGTAGGCAGCCTAAACTGCCGTGTAAGCACAACTGTCTGCTTCTCTTTGTTATACAGCAAAATAGTAGCACCATTGCCGCGGTCGTACACTTCGCGTTCCTGAATTTGCACTGTGCCATTAGGCAGTGTATGTTCATACTTTACTTTATTGAGCTTGCCCCAGTTATCAGATAATACAGTTGTAGAAAGTATAGTTGTCTTAGGTTCCATGGTTGTTTTTAAGAGTAGTTAACGCAAAATAACAGGAATTATTTCACAAAATGTAGTGCCGAATGTTATATTAATCAATAGAGAATGCGCAGTATTTTAGGTATATTTGAGAACTTAATAACTACAAATTACGCTACAATGATGAAAATTACATTTTCTGTTAACAAATTTTTTAAACTTTTTGCATTTGCTGTGCTTACAGGTGGGGGTATGTATGCACAGTCTTGCCCGGCTAACATTTCTGTGCCAAGCGCTACAGACCAATGTGGTGCCGCAGTTAGTTATGTTGTTGCCGGTGGGGGAGCCGCACAATCGGCTAATGGGGTTGTAAATCCAAGTGGGGCCGATGGCCTAACAGGCTGGACAGCCACTACCGCTGTGGGTACTACATGGGTAGCTAACGGCAGTGCCTTTATATCTTCTTACAATGTAAGTACCATGTCTCAGGTTATCGACCTTACTACTATGGGCATGAGCGATGCTTACATGGATACTTTGCCCGCAATTACTGTATCTGAAAATTATATGGGTAGCGGTGGTAATTTTAGCGATACCTATAAACTTACTGTGGAACTTCGTGGTGAGACAGATAATGTAATTGCTACGTATACTACAGGCAACTTAACCTGTACAACTGCATGGCAAACAGCATCGCACGTGTTTACAGGTTATGCCACAGGGGTGCGTAAAGTATATATTCAGCATACCGGAGATGATGCCGAATTTTGGGCAGGTAACTACGGTGCTGCTGTAACTGCTGCAAGCTTAACTATAGCTGTGCCAACAAGTACTGTAGTACAAACAGCCGGCCTTGCAAGTGGGGCGGTTTTCCCGATAGGTACTACCACCAACACTTTTACTATAACAAGCGAAGACGATGTGGTTACCAATTGTACTTTTGATGTTACGGTTACCGATGGCCAGGCTCCGGTTGCTGTAGCTCAGAATTTTACAGCGGTGTTAGGCGCAAACGGTACTGCTACCGTTACCGCTGCTGATATTGATAATGGCTCTACCGATAACTGTACTAATTTTACGATGTCTTTGGATGTAACCGCGTTTACCTGCGAAGACCTTGGCGAAAACACTGTAACCCTTAGCGTTACCGATGGTACCAATACTACAACAGCTACTGCCATTGTTACGGTAGAAGACAACACTGCTCCTGTAATTGTTGTTACTGCTGTAACCGCTGAGATTGATGCCGATGGTGTTGTAACATTATCTGCCGAAGAAATTGGCGCTGCTGCTACAGATAATTGTGGTATTGCAACTTATAGCTTAAACACCTATGCTTTAGATTGTGGCGACCTTGGTGCTAACACCGTTGCCCTTACAGTAACCGATAATGCGGGTAACAGCACTACAGCCGATGTTGTTGTAACGGTTACAGACGCAACTGCTCCAACAGTTGTTACACAAAATATTACAGTTACATTACCGGAAGTTACCATTGCTACAATATCTGCTTTAGATATAGATAATGGCTCTACCGATAATTGCGGTATAGCAGGCTTAACGTTAGACACTTATTCTTTTACCTGCGAAAACCTGGGCGAGAACACCGTTACTCTTACTATTACAGATAATAATGGCAACGTATCTACAGGTACGGCTGTTGTTACTGTTGTAGATACTAATAACTACTGTGCTACTGCGGCTTTGGCTAACTTTAGCGTTGATACTGTTAGCGTATATCCTAACCCTACAAACGGAATATTTTCTATTGAGGCAGGAGATATTGCCATTGACAAAATTGAATTGTATGATATGAGCGCCAGGCTGGTTAAAAACCTTGATGTTACTAATGCATCGGGTATTTTTAATGCCGACCTAAGCAGCGTTACAGCCGGAATTTATTTTGTAAAACTATACAGTGCAGAGGCATCTGTGGTTAAAAGAATTGTAAAACAATAATTTTAATAATTGAGTTAGTTTAGATTGAAGGGGAACCGGCTTTATGCCGGTTTTCCTGTTTATATAAAGTTGGTAATGCCTTTACAATTTAACATTTTTGCGGTACTTTGCCCTTGTGCAGTACACTGAATTTATACTATATTTACACCTTAATGCTAAAACTTTCAAAGAATGAAAAAATTATTGTTAGGCGCTCTAATGGTTTTGAGTTTAAGTTTATCGGCTCAGACATCTGAGAAAAATGTACCGCTATCCCGTAAGGATTATGACACATTTATGAAGATTAAGGGAATTAGTTTTTTCAAGAATTTTGAAGATGTGCCGGAAGAAGTTACACAGGTTACTGCTGGTACTACCGTTACTAAAACTACTGCAAAAACAGCTCAATACCAACTAACTATTACACCCGATGGTGAGTGGCAATTTGCTATGACAGCTAAAAAACAAACGTATTACCTGCGCTTTATAAGTGGCAACTTAATTGGATATTCTTTATTTACCCAGCCAAATGGCGAAACAGCTTTGGTTTATTACGATAACTCTAAAGTGGTTTTTCAGGAAAATTTAAAAGTGGTTAAATAGTAGTTAACCTACTGATACATAAACAAGAAATCCATTGAGCAATCAATGGATTTTTTGTTTTATTGCAACAGCGATAAGATCTGTTTTATCGAGAAATGTGCGCCGCAAACAAACTCATCGGCGGCACCGTAATATATAGTTAGCTGGTCGCCATTAACAACATGCCCGTTAGTAAAAACCACACAGCCAAAAAAGCCGCTCAGCTCATAATCTTCGGTGGGCACCATAATGGGTTCGACGGTACGTGATAATACTTTAGACGGGTCGTTAATGTCCAACAGAAAGGCACCCAGGCAATACTGGTGCTGCGCGTTGGCCCCGTGATAAATTTCGAGCCAACCCTGTTCGGTTTTTATGGGTGCGGCACCTGCGCCAACGCGTGCGCTATCCCAATGATCGCTACGCGTTTTAACAATGCACTGATGATTGCCCCAATGTACACCATCGGGCGATTCGGCCAGCCATATAAAGTTGCCGCCAATTTCTACACTACTGGGGCGGTGCAGGGCATAGTATTTACCATTTATTACTTCTTCAAAAATAGCGCAGTCCTTATTATGCGGGGGGATAATCATTCCTTTATGCTCAAAACTCTTCCAGTCTGTAGTAGTGCGCATGCCAACGCCCACGCCATTTGCCGATACCGCTGTATAGGTTAAATAATAGGTGCTGTCTATTTGGGTAACACGGCAGTCTTCTATGCCAAATTGCTCGAGGTATCCATCGCCATGTAAAAGTGGGTAGCCTTCGGGTTCGTAAAAATCGACACCGTTATCGCTACAAAGTAACCGCAGGTGCGATAGTGTGGTAAGGTAATCAAGGCCCTTGTATTTAATAACCCGCGCATCGTTGGCAATAAGGTCGGGGTCGTTAAGGGGTACCTCTATAATTTCGGTATTGCCATCGGCATTAAGTGCCGGAAAAAAAATAACCCCATGCTTTTGTTCAATGCTTTCGGCAACCCGTACTATAAGCCAGGTTTTACCTTCAAAAACAAAAACACCGGGATTTAAAAGGCTTATAACCTGCAACCCGGGGGTGCTGGGTGGCAAATGTTTAGGCAGTAGCAAAGGGTTTTCGGGAAACCTGCGGGCAATATCGCTCATTAATCAACCTGATTTAAATTGATTATGAATTTCCGAAATTTAAAATTGCGGACTGACTCTTTTAACAATTAATTACCAGACGCTTAGTGGCCAAAGTTTTTAGATTTGATGGTTACTACTGTTATTGTACTACAGCACTACTTTACTTAGGCTTTACCACGCTACCTTCCATAGGATATTTAATAGTGCCTTTTAGTTTTTCTATATGGGCCGGGTCAAACGATGGTATTTGCAATTCGCTGTCTTCAATCCATTTAGTAACAGTATCGTTGGCAAGTTGTGTTTTTTCGGGGTCGGTACCTTTATCGCGTGCCATATATAAAGTCTGAGAAGGGTAGGCAAAGTCGGTACCGCTTTCGGCTACAATATCCAGTATGCGCAGGTACAGGTCTTCTTCCACCTCTTCGGCTGCATCCACGTTTGCGGCGTTAATATAAGCCGTAAGCTCAACTCTGTAGCCATTCGCCGTAAGGCCGCCAAAGCGCACCTTAGCAGGGTCTGGGTTTATACTTGGGTGCGAATAAAACAAGGTGCGAATTTGCACCAAAAGGTAACGCAGCTGTGCAGGCGTGGTCTCCATTCTGAACTCCAGTATGGGATTGAACAAAAAGCGGTCGCGGTGTGCGTAATTCTCAATATTGTTGCTGCTAAACTGCCCGTTAGGTATGGTAACCACGGTACGTGCCGGCGTGCGCAGGCGGGTGCTTCGCATACCAATAGACTCAACAGTTCCGGTAATGTCGCCCACTTTACAAAAATCACCCACTCTTATGGGCTGATCGGCTATAAGGGTAACACTGCCTACAAAATTTTCCATGGTTTTTTGGGCACCAAGCGCCAGGGCAATACCACCAATACCAAGGGCTGCCACCCACGTGGTAACATCAAAACCTACGGCGCCCAGTATGGCAATAATACCTATAACCACAATGGCCATCTTGGCCATACGCCTTAAAAACAGTATTACAGATATGGCCGATATACGCTTGCGCAGCGTCATCCTGTTTTTGGTGTATTCGCTAATAATATCGGCAAGGTTCCATAGCAATATTAAAAATGCTACAATGCCAATGGTTACCGTAATGGCGCTAAAACGCTGCCTTACCACGATGGATATACCTACATATTGCGAAAACATTACAAAAAGCAACACCGCTATATACAGCCTAAATGGCAGGCCAAGAGCTTTAATTACAAGCCAGGTTTCTTCTACACGGGCTTTTTTCCAGAGTTTTTTTATTAAAAAGCCCACCATGCCCACTAATAGCCATGCCAATAGGTAGGATACTAAAATTATAACCACCACAGCCACCCAGTGCCCCACGGGTACGCCACCCAGTTTGCGTAATTTAAGTTGTTCGGGCAAAAGGGTATCCAGCAGGGTGGCGTCTTCAATAGTTACAGCGGCTATGGCATTAACTGTTTCGGTAGAAAATTGCCACAGCGGCGGCTGGCCTTCGGGTGCGGTATTTAGCACGTACAGAGTAATTTCTTCGCCATTAGCTTCAACCGTGCCCACTAAATCAGTGTTAGCGGCAAGATCGTCGTCAATGCGGCCGGTGTTTTTATTGCTTATCAGTGCGGTTGGTATTACATCGCCACTCTGGTCGAGCAATCTCTGAAAGTTAGTTACAATACGTTTACGCTGCGATGTTTTTCTGTAGCTACGCTTAAGCTGTAAATACTGGCTGGCGCGAATGTAATTCTGGTCTGCCACCGCCTGTATAAAGCCATTGACAGTACCTCGCGGCGTACGCCTGTCCAGCGAATCTGCCGGTACTTCCGGAGCTGCCTCTTTGGTTTCTTCGGTACCGGTGGGCAACAGCTGTGCAAATGTACTTGCAGGTAAGCCCAATACTAAAAACAGTATAAGGGTTGTATATAATTTTTTAAAAGGTGTGCCGGTGTAAAACATAGTCGCCTTGATTTTAGTGTACAGATAAGACTACTAAAATTATAAAATTAACCGTACAAACAAACAGTATTTAACGTTATGTACTGAAAACATTTGGCACAGCCTTTATACTATTTTATGGTTGCATTTATGTAGTTTTGTAAAAAACGCATTTAAATGAAAGCCTGTTTACAAGCCTGTATACTTTTTTTTACAACCCTAACTTTTGCACAGCAAAGCCAGCAGTTAAAAAATGTTGACTTTAAAACCCTTGATGCTCAACTTAGTTTTAATGTGGGCCAGAAAAAGGTTATTGGCGCGGTTACTTATACTTTCGAGGTGCTTAACAAACCCGATACCATTTACATAGATGCCCAAAATATGCAGTTTAGCAATGTTAGCATTAACGGTAAAAAAAAGTCGGGATGGGTAGCATCGGGCAAAGCCTTAAAGTTGTTTAAAGGCTACAAAAAAGGCAAGAACACCATTACGTTTAACTATACTGCACAGCCAAAACAAACCATGTATTTTGTTAAAGATGGCGAGAGCGACCAGATCTGGACTCAGGGCCAGGGCAAATACACCAGCCATTGGCTACCAAGTTTTGATGATGTTAACGAAAAGGTTGTGTTTAATCTTTCGGTATCATTCGAAAAAGATTACGAGGTAATGGCAAACGGTGTTTTAAAGGCCAAAACCAATCAGGGAGAACTCCAAACGTGGCAGTACCAGATGCAAAAGCCCATGAGCAGCTATCTTGCCATGCTGGCCATTGGGCGTTTTGTTAAACAGATCGAAACCGCGGCCAGCGGCACACCCTTGGAGTTTTACCTGCGCCCCGAAGATAAAGCAAATTTTGAGCCTACCTACCGCGACAGCAAGCGTATTTTCGATTTCTTTGAGCGCGAAATTGGAGTTAATTATCCGTGGGGAATTTACAGGCAAATACCGGTGCTCGACTTTTTGTATGCCGGTATGGAGAATACTACAAGCACTATATTTTCGCAGGATTTTGTGGTTGATGAAATTGGTTTTAACGATCGTACTTATATTAACGTTAACGCCCACGAACTTGCCCACCAGTGGTTTGGCGACCTTATAACTGCCCAAAGCGGCACGCATCATTGGCTTCAGGAAGGCTTTGCAACCTATTATGCCCTGCTTGCCGAACAGGAGTTGTATGGCGACGACCATTTTAATTACGAAATGTACGAGATTGCCGAAAGGCTGCAGCAGGCGGCTAAAACTGACACCATTCCGGTTATGAACGAGAAGGCCAGTACGCTCTCATTTTACCAAAAAGGTGCCTGGGCACTGCATGTGCTTAGAGAAGGGGTAGGGCACGATGCCTTTAGAAAGGCGGTAAAAAACTACCTCGAAAAATATGCTTTTAAAAATGTAAACACCGATGAATTTCTGGCCGAGATAAATAAAGTGTCGACTTATGATACCGCTGCCTTTAAAAAGCGCTGGTTGGAAAGCGCTGGTTTTGAGGTTGACGAAGCGTTAGGGATTCTTAGCAAAAACAAATTTATGCAGCAGTATTTTGCCATCGGCGAAAGCCAGGGTAAACCTTTTGCAGAAAAGAAAGAACAATACATGCAGTTATTGCAATCGGAAATTTTTTATCCCGTTAAGGAGGAGATTGTTTTTCAGACCGCCGATCTGCCTTTTGCCGAGAAAGCCGACCTGGTTCGCCTTGCCATGAAAACCGGTAATTTAAAGGTGCGCCAGGCTGTGGCACGTACAGTTACTACCATTCCCCCTGATTTTTTTGAAGAATATAAGACACTGCTTAAAGATAAGTCTTACATTACCAGAGAGGTGGCCCTTAATATATTGTGTGCCAAATTTAAAGACAGGCAGGCTGAATTTTTAGATGCTTCGCACACCTGGGTGGGTTTTAACGATAAGAATTTAAGAATACTGTGGCTGTCTTTAGCCTACATATCTAAAGGTTATCGTGAAGCTGATAAACCCGAATTTTACGCCGAATTGCAGGGCTATGCGTCGCCACGATATGAGAGCTCCATCCGCCAGAATGCGCTGGCAAACCTTATTTATATAGGTAAACCCGACCCTATAGTTTGGGAGAACCTTGTTAATGCAACGCTGCACCACAAATGGCAGTTTGTAAAATTTGGTAAGGATAATATTAGGAAATTGCTTAAAAAATCAGGTTACCGCGTGTTTTTTGAAGGTATTTTACCGGGACTGCCCAATACCGAAAAGAATAAATTACAGCAGTTGCTGGATGAAAAGTAAGCGTACTTTATTTAAAAAACTATTGTAATTTTGTGCCCTAACCATTTTGTTGATGATAAAGAATCTTTTCCAGAAGTTGCTGTACAGATCGGGTAAATCTTATACTATAGACCCTGAGCTACCAAGCGGATTAATTGTTTACACGCTTTACAGCAGGCTTATAATGCTTGTGCGCGGTTTTATTGCCACGGGTAACAAAGTATATTTAGGGAGGCGTTGCACCATACTCAACAAAAAAAATATTTTCTTTGGTAAAAATGCTACAATAGAGCATGATACTAAAGTAGATGGTTATGCCCGAGAACAAATTTACCTGGGACATGGCTCTAAAATAGGAGCGTACTCTATGGTTACCTGCACCAGCCATTTTTCTAAATACGGCAAAGGCTTAAAATTAGGCGATAACAGCGCAATTGGCCGTTATGCCGAATTTGGTGCTGCAGGCGGAATAGAAATTGGTAATGATGTTATTATGGGTGCTTACATAAGCTTTCATTCAGAGAACCATAACTTTGCCGATACAACAAAGTTAATCCGCGAGCAGGGGGTAACCTCTAAAGGTATTAAAATTGGCAATAATGTATGGGTAGGTGCCAAAGCTACCTTTTTAGATGGCAGTGTGGTTGGCAGCCATTGCGTGGTAGCAGCGGGTGCTGTTGTTAACGGTGTGTTTCCAGATTACAGTGTAATTGGCGGTGTGCCGGCCAAGGTTATCAAGACAATAGAGTAGTTACTCTTCGGTACTAAAGGTCCATTCTTCATCAGTATTACCTAACACCAGTACCAATTGTGTCGGGGCAATTTTTACAATGTGCCATAGCTTAGAATCGGTACCTTTTCTGGTAATTATAGCAGTATTGTTTTCTGCCAGTTTCCAGGTGCCAGTTTCTGTTATTCCGCTAATTTCTACTGTATAAGTGCCATTTACTTTAAGCTGCGTATAACTGCCGGAAAGCAATTCGCCTAAGGCATCTTTTTGTTTTTGCGTAAGGTTATCGGGGGCGGTTTTGCTGGTTAAAAACCATTTTTTACTTACTTGCGCCTTGGTAGCACTAACATAACCAACAGCTTTGTTAGTAGGTGCTACCGGCAGCGCTGCCTGAGACCCCGCCCTGGCCATTACAAACTGCATACTCTTTAATTTAAGCGTTATAAGGTCTTTCTTATAATCCAGTATCTCGATAGTATATCCGGAACCTTTATCGTTTTGCAATTCTATACTTTTACCCTTAAGCAGCCATGTACCATTTTCGGCAATGCCCAAAATACTGGCTGTAAATTTATTATCAGATGTAAAATTAAAAGTAAGCCCTTGTAAAAGAGAACTTACAGTGGCCTTTTTAGAATCGTCCAGTTTAGCACTTTCGGCAATAGCACTAAATTGCCAGTTGCCTACAATATCGTTGGCAGTTTGTGAATAAGCTGTAGATGTAAAATAAAAAAGAATCAGGATAGATAATAAGTTTTTCATTTTAAGGGTAAAGCATTATTTTATTTGTCTTCCGTTTTTAGAAATATTGAATAGTATTGCCGCAACTTATACTATAGATAAGTACCCGGTATCTTTCTCAAACAAATGTAAATATATTATTATTTAGAAGTCACACCAATTATAACCCCAAAGTTGCCATCGGCCTGTATCCAGTTTTGTTCGGGCAGATATGTTCTGGATACATATCCGTCCAGATACAATGCGTTATTGCAGCCCATATCTTTAAAGTATTGGGCAAAATCGTAAAAGTTAATAGGTTCTTTGCTCATAGCAAAATAACTTTATTTCCGGGTAATATTCCTACACCGTTACGAATTTGAAGGTTGGCAGAACCTTGCTTAAAAACCTTGTGTATTTTGCCATTTATAAGTAGCATTGGCCCTGATTGCGTGGCGTATTTAATATTCTTACTACTAAAAGCAGGGGTAGTAACTATAGCAGGTTTTTTATTGGTGTCTAAATAAAAAACACCATTGGGTTTTAGGTGAAAATTACCACTGCCAGATGCCGTATCTAATACAGATAGGGTTTTATCCTCCTGAATATAAAGACCCTGTGGCGATGTGTCTTTTTTGTACATGCCCCCGTTCATTGCAAATTGGAGCTTAAGGCGCTTTTTTTCGAGCCACTTTTTAAGATTGCCAAGACTGCCAAAGTTTTGCTGCAAATCGTTTTTGTAATATAATTTCAGGTCCTGCGCTGTAGGATCAACTATATAAGTTACAAAGCGATTACTTATATGGCTACTTGCTTTAAAAGCATACAGGCCTGATACAAGAGCAAGTAGAAACGTAATAATATATAAGCGAAAGTTTTTCAATGATTTGAAATTTTTGCGAGCCCTATTATATGCCGTTAAATTTAATTTACAATACCGTTAATACGTAGTTTTTTAAATAGTTCAACAAATAACAGACAGATACATACTATAACAATTGATGATATAAATGGCATTATTATTTTACCGGCAATTGTTTCGCAAAATAATAATTTTTTTGGAAGCAAAACTTTTAAAATTATAATCACCAATGGGTTAGTAACAAAAATTGTCATTGTGTTTTTACCAATATAACTTATGGTATTGTAAAGCCATGTTTTATTTACAATTATCTGGTTTTGCAATAACGATACACAAAATATAATTGAGGCTATTAATATACCGGGCAATATGTAGCTTGTAGAATTGTTACTACTAACTATAAAATTATATTCTACAGGAATTATTAATAAGATAACCCAAAAGTAAACACTTAGTTTTACTGTTTGCCTACGAGCTAATTCTATGCCAACAAATACATAGGGCAACCAGAAAACAAACAACTTATAACCAATTTTCTGGAGTATGCCAGGCATATTGTTGTGGTATACCATATAGGCGTAAGCTATGTATATAATAAAAAGGCCCAACCACATTATATATTTTAAAACCTTTTTGCCGTATAGCCAGCGTATAACCGGATATAGAGGTAGCAACTGAAAAAGTATGGTTAAAAAATAGCGCCCCGGCCAGCCATAATCTGTAAATTTTGTAGTGGTTATATTTGATAGGGTTATTTTAGGCCAGTCTATTGATAATAAAAAATAAAGTGCGGTCCATATAACAAATACAATTAATAAATGGATAAGCCTTTTTTTAATGTATTGAAATTGTTCTCTGCCGTTTTTTTTTGACATGGATTTTTCGAAATAAAAAGCCCATAGCAAAATAAAGCAGGGTACACCAAACCTAAAGAGCGCAATAAAATTATCTGTAACTACAGATTTGCAGGTCATTATTGTAGACCCGTGAATAAATACTACTCCAAATATGGATAACGTTTTAATTATATCGGCATTAAGAGATCGTTCCATATTTGTAGGTATTTATTGCTTAAATGTATGCTACAAACATAAACAATAAAAGCATCTTTACAGATGCTTTTATATATATAAATCTAATAATCAATAAATTTAATAACCTCTTTACTCTGTCCACATACCCGAAACCTCATTTTTAAGGTAGGCAATGGCAACGCTGCTTGGGCTTTGTTTGTCGAACAGGTCGGTTAATATAACTTCACGCAGTTTATTGGCCGTATCTACACGCTCGCTCATGTTGGTTTTACGAATTGTTTGTATTGTGGCGTTTTTAGCGGTAGTTATAATATCCCAGCTTTCGGCAGATACATAAATTTGCTGTGTAAGGTTATGCTCAAATTCCTGTTCAATTTGCGCAATAACATACTCTTCATAATCAAACTTGTTAGATGATTGCGGCGTTATGCGTATAAGCAGCTTGGCAGGGTTAATACGCTCCAGGAAAAGTACCAACCTTTCATAAGCCTGCAGCCTAAGCGGCATAGCAACACTTTGTGCCTGTTTGTGTATGGTGTAGCGGCGGCGGCCTTCCTCATTATCAGTATGCATTTTAAAAAAGTAGTATGCAACAAGGCCGGTAATAATGGCGGGTACGGTATAAAGAATAAGTTCTATAATTCGGGTAGCATCCATAAATAAGGTAAATAGTTAAGTTAGTAGTTAGTAACGTAAAATGTGTAAAATTAATTGTGAAAAGCGAAAATAACGAAATAAGTTATAATTTGTAGTTTTGACTTAAAATAAATTAAGCACCACCGCGGGTAGTATAGTTATGAAACACCAAAGAATTACCTATTTAATTATAATACCTCTAACCATTGCTACTGGCCTGCTGGCCAGGCTTAAAAAACAATGGTTTCCAGATACTGTTAACCTGTATTTAGGAGATGCGCTGTATGCATTTATGATGTATTATATAATAAGCTTCCTCTTCCCGGATAAGAAAAGTGGCTATAGGGCAATTGCTGCTTTGGTTGTTTGCTATTGTGTTGAAGCCTTACAGCTGTACAATGCTCCTTGGATTAACGCTATAAGAGCTACGCTGTTGGGCAGGCTGGTGTTAGGGCAGGGCTTTTTATATTCAGATCTTGTAGCGTATTTCGCAGGGGTTTTAGCCGCGTTTATGGTTGATAGGTTATGGCTTTGTAAACGTAAAATGCGTGACTGATTTCTCGGTTAAAATAGTTATTTTTGCAGTTAAAGCTAAACGATGGATATTCATAAATATATAAGCCAGTTAAACGATGCCCAGCAGGCGCCAACCCTGCAAAAAGATGGCCCCATGATTATTATTGCCGGTGCAGGATCTGGCAAAACAAGGGTGCTTACTATACGTATTGCCTACCTTATGAGCCTTGGCGTAGATGCCTTTAACATTTTGGCGCTTACCTTTACCAATAAGGCCGCCAAGGAAATGAAAAAGCGTATAGCCGATATTGTTGGTAACTCCGAAGCTAAAAACCTTTGGATGGGTACGTTTCACTCCATTTTTGCCAAGATACTTCGTTTTGAGGCCGATAAGATAGGCTTTCCTTCTAACTTTAGCATTTACGACAGCCAGGACAGCGTGCGCCTTATAAGCTCTATTATTAAAGAAATGCAGCTCGATAGGGATGTTTATAAGCCCAAGCAGGTACTCGGCCGTATATCATCATACAAAAACAGCCTTATTACCGTTAAGGCGTATTTTAATAACCCCGAACTGCAGGAGGCCGATGCGATGTCTAAAAAACCGCGTTTAGGCGAAATTTACCAGCAATATGTAGACCGCTGCTTTAAGGCAGGGGCAATGGACTTTGACGACCTTTTGCTTCGTACCAACGAGTTGCTGAACCTTTTTCCGGATGTGCTTGCCAAGTACCAGGACCGTTTTAGGTACATAATGGTAGATGAGTACCAGGATACCAACCACTCGCAGTACCTTATTGTACGTGCACTGTCGGACAAATTCCAGAATATTTGCGTGGTGGGCGATGATGCCCAGAGTATCTATGCCTTTAGGGGGGCTAACATTAACAACATCTTAAACTTTCAGAAAGATTATGATGGCGTACAAATGTACCGCCTGGAGCAAAACTACCGTTCAACAAAAAACATTGTGGAGGCGGCTAATGCCATTATAGATAAAAACAAGGTTAAGCTTGATAAGGTGGTTTGGACGGCTAATGATGATGGCCCGCCCATTCGCGTGCACCGCAGCCTTACCGATGGTGAGGAAGGCCGCTTTGTTGCCAGCACCATTTTTGAACAAAAAATGCAAAACCAGCTTAAAAACGGCAGTTTTGCAATACTATACCGTACCAACGCCCAGTCGCGTGCTATGGAGGATGCGCTGCGCAAGCGCGATATTCCGTACCGAATTTATGGTGGATTATCGTTTTACCAGCGTAAAGAAATTAAAGACGTGCTTGGTTATTTAAGGCTGGTTATAAACCCTAAAGATGAAGAGGCGCTAATGCGCGTTATTAACTATCCTGCCCGTGGTATTGGCGATAGTACTTTAGAAAAACTTACGGTGGCGGCCAACCATTATGGCAGGTCGGTTTTTGAGGTTATGGAACATATTGATAAGATAGACCTTAAGCTTAACAGCGGTACTAAGGCCAAGCTTCACGATTTTGTTACGATGATCAAGAGTTTCCAGATCATTAATGAGAACCATGATGCGTTTTACTTATCGGAACACGTTGCCAAAAAAACCGGACTTATACAGGAGCTTAAAAAAGATGCCACGCCAGAGGGTATTGCCCGTATAGAAAATATTGAGGAGCTGTTAAACGGTATCCGCGATTTTATTGAAGGCCAGCGCGAAGTTGACGGCGCCAGGGGGGCATTATCTGAATTTTTAGAGGATGTAGCCCTTGCAACCGACCTTGATAAGGATACCGGCGATGACGACCGTGTGGCGTTAATGACCATTCACCTTGCTAAGGGGCTGGAGTTTCCGTATGTGTTTATTGTTGGGATGGAAGAAGACCTCTTCCCCAGTGCTATGAGTCTTAATACCCGTAGCGAACTGGAAGAAGAGCGCCGCCTGTTTTACGTTGCCCTTACCCGTGCCGAGCATCAGGCGTATTTAACCTATGCCCAGTCGCGTTACCGTTGGGGTAAGCTTGTAGACAGCGAGCCATCGCGATTTATTGAGGAGATTACCGATAAGTTCCTGGATTACCTTACGCCAACCGAGACCAATTACCGCTATAAGCCAATGATTGATACCGATATTTTTGGCGATGTAGATAAGTCGAAATTCAGGCAAAATAAACCGGTAAGCACCACACCGCCTAAGTGGGTTACCGATAACGACCCTAAACCCAATATGGATATCAGGAGGCTTAAGCCTATGGCTACCAAAGCCCCTGGCAGTGCTGCCTCTGCACCAGATAGTAAACTGGCACCCGGCAACGTGGTAATGCACGAACGTTTTGGCAAGGGTAAAGTACTTAATTTAGAAGGTGTTGGCGCCGATAAAAAAGCCGAGATACATTTTGAGGTAGGGGGTATTAAAAAACTACTGCTTCGCTTTGCAAAGCTTGATATATTAGAATAACATTCCGGGTTTTGAGTTACGGGTTAGGTGTTAAGGGTTTAAACTCTGAACCCGTAACCCATAACTCACAACCTTAAATTGTTTTCTTTCGCTCTAAACACTACAATACGTTTAATAAGATCTACAGGTAAAGGCTCGGTTACAGGAAATTGCACCGACCCTTTACCTTGTTTGTAGTTACTCAGTTCGGCTTCAAATGCCTTGTGCCCGGTGGGGGTGGCATAAAAACCTATATGGTTTTTATAGCCTGCAAAATACACCAAAGGCTTGCCATTTAATTTATAAGCCGGCATACCATAACTAATGCTTTCTTGCGCATTAGGGGCGGCATTTAATATGGTTTCCCTCATTTGTTGCAACAGTTTTTGTGTTGTAGCAGGGAAGGTGGCTATGTAGTTGTCTATGGGATTCATATATTACATAATTTTTTAGATACAGATTTTACAGATTGCTTCGTCGTGCCTCCTCGCAAAGACGTAATCGGGTATAGTATATAAAATTTTTTACGTGCTTCTCTTTACGCAAGTCTTTGCGAGGAGGCACGACGAAGCAATCTATTTTAATGTTATAAATAATTATCTATCTCATAATACAAATCGTTCCATTCAGGATTAATGGTTTCAATTAATTGTATCTTTTTGGCTCTCGAACCTCCTTTTATCTGCTTTTCGCGGGTAATAGCATCTTCAATCATCTGAAAGGATTCAAAATAAACCAGCTTGTTCATATTATACCGTGCAGAAAAAGAATCAGGATGCTGCTTGTTTTTGTGCTGTTTAATACGCAGGTGTAAATCAGACGTTACACCTACGTATAAAGTGGTGTTAGTATAATTTGCTACAATGTATATAAACCCGGGTTTCATGTTATGAAATTATACTGCAAGATAAAAATTTTGCGGCTACTTTTAAGAGGGTTGCATTATTGTAATGTAAGTGTTGTGTAACAGATTGCTTCGTCGTGCCTCCTCGCAAAGACTTGCGTGAAGAAAGGCAGGTTAAGATTGGAACATACAATACCCGATTACGTATTTGCGAGCGAAATGCAATGGAGCGCGGCAATCTATCTTTTCTCTAATCTTCTATATTGTAATATGTGTGGATCGCTACTTTTAAAAGGATTGCTTCGTCGTGCCTCCTCGCAAAGATTACACCTGAAGAGTAGTTCGTAAAGCACTATCATCAAAAATCAAACAACCCCATTTGAGTATCGGCAATATGAAAGCCGGGCTGTACCCTTCCAACGCGGAGCAGGTTTACTTTTTCGTGGGCAAGTCGGGTAGGTTCGGGTATGCGGTGTTTCAGGGTGCAGTTTTTCATGATGGCCAGGCTATCGCTTACTGTAACTTTATGCCCCGGCGATACATATACGGGTGTAACGCCCGCTTTGGTGCGCAGGGCATAACCTAAAAGTTCGTTACTGTTACTACCTATTATTGGGCTGCTGCTAAATTTATCGGTACTCAGTGCGAGGAATTTGCCAAACAGCATGCTCTTAGCACAGCCAATAGCAGGAGTATTAGCCAGCAGGCCAAAGTGCGATGCAATGCCCATGCGGCGCGGGTGGGTAATACCCTGTCCGTCCAGTAACATCATATCGGGTTTGTTGGGTATCTGCTCCCAGGCCTGCAAGAGTGATGGCACTTCGCGAAAGCCTAAAAATCCGGGTACGTACGGAAATTTAGTTTCGGCAATAACCAGCGAATACGATAGCAATATCATTTGTGGGTAACTTAAAATAACAATGCCCGCATACACGGTATCTTCGTTTTTATTGTGCGATATATCGCCACCTGCAATAGTGATTATGGTATCATAGCCCTTATGCAGCGAGAGTTGTTGCCGCATCTGGTTTTGCATTTCGGTTGCCTGGTTAAGCGAAACCCCATCATAATTAAGCATATAATGTCTCCTTCGTAACCTGTAAATTTAATAATTTAATTTGTGCTCAAATGGTTAGTAATTGCTAATGTTTCGCTAAATTTACACCCCCTAAAAAATTATGATTTTATATTACTTAATAATCTAAGTAAATCTATATTTTTGGGTTTTATCACACCACCATATGCAAGCCGAAGAAGAAGGAGAAAGAAAAGAACTGTATAATTATCAGCAGGAAGACATAGATGCCATATTTGAAAAGTTTGAGGGTAAGCCCGATAACTATCATTTGTTGTACCAATTACCCACTGGTGGTGGCAAGACAGTTATTTTCTCGGAAATAGCCCGCCGTTACGTAGAAAAATACAACCGTAAAGTACTTGTGCTTACGCACAGGATAGAGTTAAGCAAGCAAACATCGCAAATGCTAACCGGCTTTGGGGTTAAAAACACCGTTATAGACAGCGCCGTTAAAGAGCTGCCGTATGACAACGATTTTTCGTGCTATGTAGCTATGGTAGAAACGCTTAACAACCGCCTTAAGGATAAAAAATTCCACATGGATTATGTGGGCCTTGTTATTGTAGATGAGGCACATTACAACAGTTTCCGCAAGCTGTTTACCTACTTTAAAAATTCTATTTTTCTTGGGGTAACCGCTACGCCGTTAAGCTCTAACATAGAGCTGCCAATGCACGAAACGTATGACGAGCTTATTGTGGGCGAACCTATTAAGGCTTTAATAAACAGGGGCTACCTTGCCAACGCGGTTATGTATGGTTATGATGTAGAGCTAACATCGCTTAAGCTGGGTATTAACGGCGATTATACCGTGGCATCGTCAGATGAGCTGTATTCGCGCTCCATAATGCAGGATTTGCTGTTGCAAACCTATATGCTGCGTTCTAAAGGCAAAAAAACCCTTATTTTTAATAACGGTATCAACACATCGTTATACGTGTACGAAACCTTTAGGGCCGCCGGGCTGCCTATAAAGCACCTGGATAACCGCACGCCCGATGCCGAGCGTAAAAAGATATTGAGCTGGTTTAAAAAAACACCCGATGCTATATTAACATCGGTTTCTATTTTAACCACCGGGTTTGATGAGCCTACTGTAGAGACTATTGTGCTTAACCGTGCTACACGATCGCTTACGCTGTACTACCAGATGATTGGCCGTGGATCGCGTAAGCTGCCTAATAAAGACTTTTTTACGGTAATAGACTTGGGTAACAACGCACAGCGTTTTGGCCTGTGGAGCGAACCGGTTGACTGGCAGTACATTTTTAAGAACCCTGAACAGTTTTTAGAGAATATACGTACCGATGCCGAGATAGAAAGCCATCATGTATATATTATGCCTGATGACCTTAGGGAAAAATTCTCTAAAACGATGCATATTGCATTTGATGTTGAGGAAGAATTTAAAATTTCTACCGATAACAGGGAGAAACCTAAGGCCGTTATAGACAGGTCCATTCGCCAGCATGCCTTTATGTGTATAGAAAATAGCGAAACAATATCTGAAGCCCGTAAACTGGCTAAAGAACTGGAGCCGGATATAGAATACCGCGTTAAACAGTATTCTAAGCTGCTATCTAAAACTACAAAGAACTACCGTGAGTGGCTTATTGAAGATTATAAAAACCGACTAAGCATTTTTATAGGAAGGATATTTCAGCGTTATAAAGATGCCGAAACCGAAGAAGAAGTACTGGAGCTAAAAAAGCTCTAACTGATTACTATCGCCACCCTTTTTTTTAGGAGGCTGGGCTTTACCAAAAACAGTGCGGCCGCCGTATTTATACGACTCGTCGCGCTCTTTTTGTATTAGGGCGTTAAAGTTGGTGTTGGGTGTAAAGTCTTTCTCGGCATTGCGCGATATTTCTGATAGCTTTTGTATGGCGTGCATCTTATCGCTGTTGCCAATTTTAGCCCGCTGAATGGCACTCTGCAATGTATCTATAGTTTCATCAAACACATTTACCGGCACCGGGAAGGGATGCCCGTCTTTACCGCCATGCGCGAAAGAGAACCGTGCAGGGTCGTCAAACCGGGTAGGGGTGCCGTAAATTACTTCGCTTACCAAAGCCAGCGATTGTATGGTTCTTGGCCCCATGCCTTTTAGCATCAGCAAGCCTTCAAAATCTTCGGGTTTGTTTTCGTGCGCCATCCATAGCATAGCACCCAATCGCTTCATGTTTACATCTTTCATCCTAACATCATGGTGGTTAGGCATAATAAGGTGATTCATCTCTTTAATTATCTTGTCAGGATGCTCGTTAACAATCAGCAACGATTTTTCGCGGGTTTCGGCAGCCGTACTGGCGGTAAGGTTAAGAATCTTGCCCTGGTTTTCGCCATAAATAAAAGTATGCGGCTCGTTTACAAACGACTTTAGGTCGTGGCTGTGCCAGTGGTACCTGCGGGCCGTGCCGGTATGGTTGTTCATGCCCTGTTGTATAACGCACCAGTCGCCTTTGGCGTTTACTATAAAGTTATGCTGATAGAGCTGAAAACCGTCTTGTATAGCGGTGTTGTCTACCTTGGCGGTAAGTTTGCTTAGCCCTGCCAGTTCGAGTCCGTTAAGGCCGGTTCTGTGGCCTACGGCAATAAGCTCTTCGGGGGTTTTCATGGAGTGCTTGCCCTTGCCGCCGCATATATAAATGCCCAGCTCTTTAGCGTGTGGGTTAACCGACCTTTTTAGCGCACCCAACACCGATGTGGTTATGCCAGACGAATGCCAGTCCATACCCATAACCGCCCCAAAACTCTGGAACCAGAACGGGTTGGCAAGCTTGCTGATGACCTCGGCGGTAGAAAACTCCATGGCAATGGTTTCTACAATGGCCAGGCCCAGCTTTGCCATACGCTCAGAAAGCCATAAGGGCACATGCCCATTATGCAACGGTAAATCGGCAGAGCCAGATCGTTTCATTTGGATTAGTTTTTAAAGTCGGAAGTCATAAAGTCATCAAGTCGAATGTCATCAAGTCGTAAAGTCGAAAGTCAAAATAAAATTTATCAGGTCGAAAATCAAAAGTAGTAAAATGAAATTTCTAAGTCGAATGTCAGAGTCCGAAAGTGAAATATTAAGCCAAAAAGCAAAGGAAGCTGTAAGGCTTCCTTTATAAATTTAATCTTTTTTTTTATCCTTAAACTTGTCGAGCAGTTTGCGTTTAAAATCTTCTTCGGCCCATTTAAGTTTCAGTATTTTTTTTGCGCCGATAATAGGCCTTAAGTCGGCTAACAATTTTTCGCGAAGCTGAAACAGCTCTTTATCAGCCGCCTGTAGCTTATCAAGGTGCGGTTGTGCCTCTTTATCGGTCATTTTGTCAAGGGCACCATCGCCCAGTTTCTTGTATATGGGGCGCATTTTATCGTGCCTTATCTGGTATACTTTATCCTCATAGGCATTGTAAACCGGCCAGAATTTCTCCGATTCGGCTGTGGTAAGGCTGAGTTCGGTGGTAAGGTACGATACCTTTAAGGCCTTGATCTGGTCTTTTTTATCCTCATGCCCCTGGCTAAACATACTTAAAGTAAAAAGTAAAAGTAACGGGAGTAATAACTTTATTTTCATGGTTTTAGTAAGTGTTGTAAATATCTTCCTGATTTAAATAATCTTCTACTGCTTCATCATTTAAGGTAATCGAAGCTTCAAGTTCCTGTATGTCCTGTGTGTCCAGATGGTCTATCATATCATACTGCGTTACATTGGTCTGGTACACAAGGTAGTTCTCTATGGCGGTGGTATCGGGCTGTGTTGCAGGTGCCGTATTGTTAACTAAAAAGTACCCGCCTGTAAACATAACTACAAACGCTGCCGCTGCCGAAAGCCATACTGGTTTCCTTTTATACAACGGTACCACTTTAACTTCAGGTTCAGGTAGTTGCTGCATCATCCTGTCGGTAAAGCTGTCAAAATAAGCATCGGGCGGACTGGTAAATCCCGTTGTTATTTTTTGTTCTTCGTTTAACTTAAAATCGTTCATAGCAGTAAGACTTAATTTATGGCAAAAGGTTTAATGGGTAGTTACGTAATCTTCAATTTTCTTAACAGCATGGTGGTACGATGCCTTTAGTGCCCCCACCGATGTGCCAAGAATTTCTGACATCTCTTCATATTTAATCTCTTCAAAATAACGCATCTTAAACACAAGTTGTTGTTTTTCAGGTAATGAAGCCACTGCTTGCTGAAGCTTTAGCTGTATGGCATCGCCTTCAAAATACTCATCGGCAACCAAATTCTGGACCGCTCTTTCGTTAACCTCCTCGTTGGTAATGCCTCCTTTTTTAGCTCTTTGACTTATAAGTGTAAGCGCCTCGTTAGTGGCAATGCGGTATATCCACGAAAAAAGCTTGCTCTCTCCCTTAAAATTTTTAAGGTTCTGAAATATCTTTATAAAGGTATTTTGCAGTACATCGTCAGTATCATCATGGTTAAGCACTATATTACGTATATGGCTGTACAGCGGCCTGTTGTAGCGCGCTACAAGCTGCCTGAACGCGTTATTTTGCGTTTTAGGGTTAAGCAGGGCTGCAATAAATTCCTTTTCGTCGTCCAAAGTTAATAACCATTTTTAAGTAAGACTAAAGTTAGCGCAAAAGGTTTAATACAGGGTGCATTTTATCTCTATCTTAGCATTAGCATGGCTTTTAGCATTAATTTTAGAACATCTTAACCACTTTAGCTTTTTACTTAAAAGGCTAAGTTGTATTTTTGAGGTTTAAACACAACTATGGTTAATACAGTTATTTTTGATATGGACGGCGTTATTGTAGATACAGAACCCGTGCACTACTTTGCCTACCACCAGCATTTTAAGCATCTAAATATAGATATACCCGATGAGATGTACCACACCTTTACGGGTTTTTCGACCAAAAATACCTACCAGAAAATTAAAGACCACTTTAATTTAGAGGAAGAGATTGAGGCATTGGTGCGTAGCAAGCGCGATTTTTTTAATGATGCCTTTGATATTAAAGAAGACCTGGAATTGCTGCCTGGTGTTTTAGATCTTATTAAAAACCTGCACACCAATGGTTTACAGTTGGTTTTGGCGTCATCTGCCAGTAACGAAACCATTGCGAGGGTGTTTAAACGCTTTAACCTGCACCAGTATTTTACGCATATTGTTAGCGGAGAAGACTTTCCGCAATCTAAACCCCACCCGGCCATTTTTTTAAAAGCAGCCGAACTTTCTGGCAATCCGGTAGAGCAATGTATTGTTATTGAGGATAGTACAAACGGAATTAAAGCCGCTAATGCTGCAGGTATTTACTGTGTTGCTTATAAAAGTGCCAATACCAAATTGCAGGAACTGTCTATAGCACAAATGATTATCGACGATTTTAGCGAGTTAAATGCAGATATAATACGTTCTATTAATTAGTTTTAAGTTTCAGGTTTCAAGTTTAGCGATGCCGAACATGAAACCTAAAACTTTTAAACTTTAAACAAATTTTTAATGATAAAAGCCGTAATTTTTGATATGGATGGGGTAGTGGTTGATACCGAACCTCTTAGCCATCGCGCCAATAAAAAGTTTTACGAATCGCTTAATATAGATGTGACAGACGATGTATACTCCACATTTATAGGTAATTCGGATAAAAATATAATTCAGAAAATAAAAGATATCTATAGCATTGATACTGATAGCGATGTGCTTGTAGAGCAGGGACTGACGTACTACTGCGATGCTTTTGATGCTGATGAAACTTTGGAATTAATGCCCGGTGTTAAAAACCTGATTATGGATTTGCATGCTAACGGCATGGTTATTTTATTGGCATCGTCATCATCTAAAATAAAGATAGAGAGGGTGTTTAACCGTTTTGGGCTTAACCCATATTTTAGTTATAAGATTAGCGGTCAGGATTTTGAATTCTCTAAACCACACCCGGCTATTTTTCTTGAAGCCGTAGCAAAATCAGGCTTTACAGCCGACGAATGCATTGTTATAGAAGACAGTACCAACGGCATTAAAGCCGCCAAAGCTGCCGGCGTGTATTGTATTGGCTATAAAAATGATGAACACTCGCTACAGGATACATCGTTGGCGGATACGGTTATTACCGATTTTAGCCAGCTGAGCTACGAGAAGATAAGGGATATTAAATAATAGTTTCAGGTTTAAAGTTAAAAGTTAAAAGTTTAAAGTTGAGCTACACTCAAATGTCATTAATGTCTGCTACTCAAAACTTTGAAGCAACTTTAAACCTGAAACTTTAAACTTTTTTAATGAAGAAAGCCGTGATTTTTGATATGGATGGGGTGTTGGTTGATACCGAACCTATTGGCTACAAGGCCAGTACTGCGATGTATAAATCGCTTAATATTACGGTGCCCGATGATGTGTATGCTACTTTTATAGGCAGTTCTGACAGGAACAATATGCAAAGGCTTAAAGAGCTATATAACCTTGAACATACGCGCGAGCAACTGCTGGACGAAAGGTACAAACACTATTATGAGGTGTTTGATAAGGCTGATGATCTGGAGCTTATGCCAGGCGCAAAAGCACTTATTGAAGATTTGCACAGCAATGGCATGAAGCTGATACTGGCATCATCTGCTACTAAGCGTAAAATAGGAAAGGTGTTTACCCGTTTTGGCCTGCACCACTATTTTGATGCAATTATAAGCGGCGAAGACTTTGAATATTCTAAGCCAAACCCTGCTATTTTTCTTGAAGCTGTAGCGAAATCAGGCTTTACAAAAGAAGAATGTGTTATTATAGAAGACAGCACCAACGGTATTAAAGCTGCAAAAGCTGCCGGTGTGTATTGTATTGGCTATAAAAACAATGGGCATTCTACACAAGATACATCTGAAGCTGATATAGTTATAACCAATTTTGCATCATTAAGTTATAGCAAAATAAGAGATATTATTTAGTTTTCAGTCGCAGTCTCAGTCTCAGTTGGCAGTACCAATTGGACTGGAAACTGTGACTGTGACTGAAAACTTTATAAAAGCCCTTCTTTATAAACCCTTAATGCCCTTTCGCGTGCTTCTTTGTGCTCAACCATAGGCTTATAATTCAGGTCCTGGAATTCAGGTACCCATTTGCGTATGTATTTCAGGTCTTTATCAAATTTTTTAGCTTGTTCGGTAGGGTTAAAAACCCTAAAGTAAGGTGCTGCATCTACACCGCTGCCCGCTGCCCATTGCCAGTTACCTACGTTGCTGGATTGCTCGTAATCCAATAGCTTCTCGGCAAAATAGGCTTCGCCCTTGCGCCAGTCTAATAGCAAGTGTTTGCATAAAAAACTGGCTACCACCATGCGTACACGGTTGTGCATATTGCCCGTAGCATTAAGTTGGCGCATGCCGGCATCTACCATAGGGTAGCCCGTTTTACCTTCGCACCAAGCCTTAAAATCATCATCGTTATAGCGCCATTTAATGTTGTCGTATTTGGGTCGGAATGCTTTAGTAACGGTATGGGGGTAATGCCATAGTATCTGCATAAAAAACTCCCGCCAAATCAACTCCTTAAAAAAGGTCTCGTTTTTACTTTGTATAGCTTTTGCAGCGATCTTGCGAATGCTTACCGCTCCAAATCTCAGGTAAGCGCTAAGGTGCGATGTACCGTCTATAGCCGGAAAGTTGCGCGTATCTTCGTAATTATCAATTAACGGGGCAGATATATCATAAGGCTCCGGATTAATATCCGATTCGGTAAAGCCAATATCCTTTAAGCCTAAAAAAGGGTAGGAGTGGGTAGCAAAATCTTCTGCTTTTATAGCCGGATGATGTTGAGTAAGATTGGCTTTATTAAAAAGTTCTTTCCAGCGTTTACTGTATGGAGTATAAACTACATAGGGAGTACCGTCGCCTTTTAAAACCTCGTCTTTTTCAAAAATAACCTGGTCTTTAAAGGTTTTAAAGGTAACATCATTTTCGGCCAGCATATTGTTTATAGCCGTATCGCGCTTACGGGCATACGGTTCATAATCGTGGTTAGTATATACGGCGGTAATGTCGTGGTCTTTCAGCAGCTTTTTAAATACAGCTTCGGGCTCATCGTAAAATACGGCAAGCGATCGGCTGTGTGCTCTAAATCCGGAGTTTACATCTTCTAAAAGCTTTGCTATAAAGGTAACACGAGCATCATCTTTAGGTAGCTCGTCTAATATATTCTTATCAAAAATAAAAATAGGTAACACCTTTTCTCCCGTTGCTATTGCGGCGGCAAGCCCTGTGTTGTCATCTAACCTAAGGTCGCGCCTAAACCAAAAAACTATCATGCAGGGTTAGGTTTAAATTCGCCAAACAGTTCAATCAGTTTCTTTTGCCTGTAGGCGAAGATCTCGTCCAGCTTTGGCTTTACCAAAAATGGGTGCACCAACCGGCCAAGAAAGCCCATGGGCACTTTATAATGCACAATATCTTCCATCTCCACACCGCCGTCAATTTCCTTTAAAAAGTGCTTGTGGTGCCAAAATGCATACGGCCCAAAACGTTGTTCGTCTACAAAAAAATGCTTGTCTACCAAATGGGTAATTTCGGTAACCCATTGCAATTTTAAACCAAACAATGGCGTTATGGTGTAAATAATTATCTGGCCGGCAAACATTTTACGGTCGTCTCCGGATAGGGTATTAAACCCCATCGAATCGGGCGTTATAACGGCAAGGTTTTTAGGGTCGCCCATAAAATCCCACGCTTGTTGCAGCGATATAGGCAGTTTTTGGAACTTACGTACAGTGTATATCATTTGTAGGAAAATAATTCGTGAAGTTACTAAATACCCGTCATACTTTACAGAAGCGGTTAAGTAATTTCGGATTTTTTTAACAAGCGTAAAGGGTTTAATTGTTAATTTCGCAGAAGCAAACTTTAATAAATAAAACAAACATGAAAAAGATATTTTTTACCGCAGCCTTAGTATTAGGCCTTATGGTAAATTCATCGGCACAAATTCAAACACCACAGGCCAGCCCCAAGGCTGTAATTGAGCAAACTGTAGGGCTTACAACTGTTAAAATAGACTATTCGCGCCCAAGCTCAAGAGGGAGGTCAGTTTACGGAGAGTTGGTTCCGTTTGGCAGGTTGTGGAGAACAGGTGCCAACGCAAACACAATTATTACATTTAGCGACGATGTTATTATTGGCGGCAAAACGGTAAAAGCAGGCCATTATGCGCTTTACACCCAACCAAAAGCAGATAGCTGGGATGTAATTATTTATGATGACACCAACAACTGGGGTTTACCTGAAAAGTGGGATGAGAAAAAAGAGGTAGTTAGAACATCGGTTAAGCCGGAATTTTTAACCCGCTCTGTAGAAACACTTACCATTGGCGTTAACGCCCTTGAGAACGATTATGGTTTTCTTGAAATTGCCTGGGAAAAAACAATGGTTGCCGTTAAAATAGAGGTACCTACCAAAGCTACTGCCCTTAAAAGCATAGAAGAGGCAATGTCTGGCCCAACAGCGGGTTCGTATTTTGCAGCAGCACAATACTACTACCAGTCTAATGCTGATTTAACCAAAGCGCTTAGCTGGATCAATTCTGCCATCGAAAAAACACCTAAAGGCGAAGAAACACCGTTTTACATCCTTAGGCAAAAATCGCTTATACAGGCTAAAATGGGCGACAAAAAAGGTGCTGTAGAAACGGCTAAATTATCGTTAGCCGGTGCAGAGAAAGCCAAAAATGCTGACTACGTTAAGATGAATAAAGACTCTATACAGGAGTGGAGCAAGAAATAGTCTAAACCTGTTTATAAATACAAAAGCTGCCTTACGGGCAGCTTTTTGTTTTGTATTGATTAGCTTTTAAACTTTTTCTGCTTTAGAAGAAGCGTTATTTAAAAATATTTGTATGATTGCAGATAATGTAATTGTAAGTACAGCACCAATAACATTGAGCCACAAGAAACTTACTATATCTATTTTCCAGATATAAACTACAGTTGCCTGACATATAAGTGCTCCCCAAAAAATGGCCTCAGCCCTTATGTATTTAATATAAAAGGCCACTAAAAAGATACCTAATACCGTACCGTAAAATATAGAGCCAATTATGTTTACTAACTGTATAAGGTTTTCGAACATAGTGCCAATACAGGCAAATAATATGGCTATGATGCCCCAAAACAGGGTAAATATCTTGGCCGCGTTTACAAAATGTTTTTCTGACTTTTCGCCTTTTACGTTACGCTTGTAAATGTCTATAGCCGTGGTAGATGCCAGTGCATTTAACCCCGATGCCGAAGACGACATTGCTGCCGAAATTATTACTGCCAATAGCAGGCCTATCATACCTTTAGGTAAAAAGTTAAGTATAAAGTACAAAAACACATAATCTTTATCGTTGGTTTCGGCACTTTTATCTACTTTGCTTATCAGGTCTTTAGCCTGGTCGCGCAGGTCTTTTTCGCGGGTATTAAGCGCTATCATGCGGTTGTGCAGTTCCTTATTATCGTAATCCTGATTTAGCTGGTTTACGTAAAGCATGCTTATTTCTTCTTTTTCAACAGCCAGTACTTCCAGTTTTTTCTCTAACTCATTATAATCGCTTTTGTATTGCGAGCTGTTAATTATCTGGGTGTTGTTCGGGTTAAAATGCAATGGAGCCGAGTGAAACTGGAAAAATACAAACACCATAACCCCTATAAGCAGTATAAAAAATTGCATGGGTACTTTTAAAAGGCCATTCATTATCAATCCCATCTGGCTTTCGCGGATAGATTTACCCGATAAGTAGCGCTGTACCTGGCTTTGGTCAGTTCCAAAATAGGATAGGAAAAGGAACAAACCACCGGCAAGACCACTCCAGATGGTATATCGTTTTTCTGGATCTAACGAGAATTCCAGTACATTAAGCTTATCATTAGCACCTGCAATGTGCAGGGCATTGTTAAAGCTAAGTTCATCGGGCAGGTAACTTAGTATTATAAAAAATGTAATTATCATACCACCCATAATAACAAACATTTGCTGCTTTTGGGTCACGTTTACGGCGCGCGTTCCGCCCGAAACCGTATAAATTATAACCATTATGCCTATTACAAGGTTCATAATGTTAAGGTTCCATCCCAAAAGCGAGGATAGTATAATGGCAGGTGCATATATGGTAAGGCCGGTGCCCAGACCGCGCTGAATCATAAATAAAATAGAAGCCAGTGTACGGGTTTTAACATCAAAACGCTGCTCTAAAAATTCGTAGGCAGTAAACACTTTAAGCCTGTGGTATATAGGTATAAAGGTTATACAAATAACCACCATTGCCAGCGGCATACCAAAGTAAAACTGCACGAAGCCCATACCGTCGTGGTAGGCCTGCCCGGGGGTAGACAGAAATGTAATGGCGCTGGCCTGTGTAGCCATAACCGATAGGCCCACCGTCCACCAGGGGGTTTCGTTGCTGCCCAGTATGTATTCTTCAACGTTTTTGCTGCCGCGTGTTTTTAGCGCGCCATAGGCAACAATAAAAATAAGCGTTACAGAAAGTATTATCCAGTCTATTAACTGCATGCTAAGAATATATTTGCATTAAAAAATAGAACAGCACTATGTATATAATGTTGAGCAGCAGCACCAGCGAGTAGCTTTTTTTCCATGTAGTTGGATTGTCTTTCATACGTGTTTGCTATATCTCTTTATAAGACTCTTAATTATTGTTTTTGTTACAGATTTGTTTTGTGTATCTGTTAATGTATTAATTCGGTTATTTGTGGCTTATTATTCTATAATTTGATAAACAAATCCTCAAATTAACTGATAAACTCGTTGCACTCTTTACTGTCCCACAGCTATCATATTCGCCATAAGCCTGTAAGCTCCGGAAACGCCTTCGGGCAGCTCCCTAAAAAAGCTTAGGCCGGTATAAATGTAATACCCTTTGCCGTATTTGGCTAACAACAGACCTCCTTTTTTATCATCTTCGCCCTTATCATGCGATGAGATGATCGGGGTAAATTCCTTGCTCCACTCATCGGCATAATGCAAACCTTGTTCCTGTACCCAACCTTTAAAGTCGTTCTCTGTTATTTTATTAGGATAATTTAAAACCTTATTGGTTGCGTCTAAAAACTTAATTTTTGCATCTTCCTCGGTTACACGCTCGCGCGAAATCCGTAACGGGTAAGGTGCAATATCTTTAACGGTAAGCGTGCCTGTAGTATTGTACTGCACTATCATGGTACCGCCGTTGTTTACGTAATCAAATAATAGCTGCTGTTTAAAAGCCAGCGGCTCCAGTACATTATAGGCACGTATACCCATTATAACAGCATCGTATTGAGTAAGGTTTTCTGCCGTAATAGCATCAGGAGTTAGCAGCGTAACCTCGTAACCCATTTGTTTAAGGCTTTCGGGTATATTATCGCCTGCACCCATTATATACGCAATTTTTTCGCCTTTGGTCTTTAGGTCTACCTTGCTGAATTTAGCCGTAGAGGGCAACAGAACGTTTTGAGCATCGATGTGTGGGTAGGCTATTATGGTTTGCTCACGGTCAAAATCTTCGCCGTTAATAGTGGCTATGCTTTTGCCGGTAACTTCAGAGGGTGTATCGGGCGGACTCACCTCAAAACTTACAATGGTCTCGCTGCCTTTGGTTTTTAAATCGAATGGGATGGTAGCCGGGCTAACCTGCCAGCCCTGTGGCAACTCAAAACGAAGATTGCCCTTGGCATTGTCTTTACCTGCTTTTATTTTAATGCTGATTGTTTGCGATTTACTGTTGGTAAACAGTTGCACTTTATTTAGTATCCGGGTGGTTACAGCGGGAATAATGTCCAATGGCTGATATACCTCGCCACGAACCGGGTCGTTAAATTTGTAAACAATCAATCGTTCAAACGGAATTGCTACTCCGCCAAAATCTACCGTAAAGGCAATGGCCATTTCTCGAATAATATCGGCTTTGCCAATTTTTTGCAGGTCGTTTACGGTGTACATTCCCGCCGATCCTTTCTCTGTAAGCCAGTACGGCGAGGTGTAAGCCAGTGTTTTTGGTAGCTGCACATCTATAGTCGTACCCTGACCTACATTGTTTTCTAACTGTAGGTTTTGTGCAATAGTTGTATTGTCCGGTATAACCGAAAGCGACTTTAGCGTCATGGGCACGGTGCAGCGGTTAATGGCTTCCCATTTAACTTTAAGGGTGCTGCCCGGTGTAACCGATTGCTGTTCGGCCACGGCCTCAAGATACAGCCCGGCACAGGTTGCAATAACTTCTTTTATCTCTTTAAGCTTCTGGTTTTTCCAGTAACCATTATCTAACTTATTTATTTGCGAATACACTTTTACTAATGCAGGAACTGATGCCGAAGGATTTTTAAAATCGAAATTTTTAAGGATAACAGCAATGGCATCACCAATGGGTTTGCCACCTTTAACGCGGTTCCAGCTTGTGTCTATGCCTTCAAACAGGTTTTGTTTGTTGTTAAGCTTTTCTCCTTTAATAAGTTCCAGGTATTCCATATCATCACCACGTTCGCCGGTAGAGCCAAACCCCTGAGATTTGTGCCTGCTGCGGCTAAGTGCTGCAATTTCCTGGTTCGATTTGCCTAAAAGCGGGTAATACGTGCCTGTTTGCAGGTTAATGTATTTGGATTTATCTGCTTTTTCAAATTTGTCTCTGCCTCCAAAAAACCACCACGATACGTTAAAGAAAACGCGTTTTGGCTGCCATGCCGAATTGAATTTAAGCTGTTCCGGCTCGTAATCAGGGCTAATGGCAAGGTCGTAAGCTTCCTGCGTTAGCATGGCCGATGATGTATGGTGGCCGTGGGTAGTGCCGGGAGAGCGGTGGTCGAAACGGGTAATAACAACATCGGGCTGAAACTGCCTGATTACCCAAACCATATCCTGTAGTACTTCTTTTTTATTCCAGATCTGCAGGGTTTCATCGGGCATTTTAGAAAATCCAAAATCGTTAGCACGGCTAAAAAACTGTTCGCCGCCATCTATACGTCGCGCCTCTATAAGTTCCTGCGTACGGATAACACCCAACAGTTCCCTTAATTCAAGGCCAATAAGGTTCTGTCCGCCATCGCCACGTGTAAGCGAAAGATAGCCCGTACGCGCCATTGTATTGTTGGCAAGATGCGAGATAAGGCGGTTGTTTTCATCGTCGGGATGGGCCGCTATGTACAACACCGACCCTAAAAAGTTAAGTTTTTCGAGCTTATGGTAAATCTCTGCCGATGTTGGCTTTTCGGGCTGTGCCTGGCAAAGGGTATAGCAGCAAAGTAAGAGGTATATAAATGTTTTTTGCATTGTAATTGGGGAGTGTTTACAGCACTTTAATCGTAAAATTCTTTGTCTTCCTGTTTTATAGGTACTATGCTTACGCCTTTTTGCAGCAGCAGGCTGTTGGGGTAGGTAATAAGTTCGCCTTCGCGGGTACGCAAAAGAGTATGGAATGCTTTAATATCTTCAATCTGAGCTTCTATAGGAAAATCTTTATCGTGCACCCTGATAACATCGCCAATGCGGAAAGGGAATGTAAAAAACAATATAATGCCCGATGTTATGTTGCTTAAAATAGACCACTGGGCAAAAAAAGCAACACCAATAATGGTTAGGGCAGTGCCTATAAACGTAAAAATATCTTCGGATTTTGAACCCCATACCGCTATCATAGCCACACAAAAAAGCGCGAACATTAAAAAGTCAATGTACTTGGAAATAAGATTGGTACGGTGCTCTGATAAATGCGATGCTTTAGCATAGCGCTTAGTAAGCTTGGTGATAATAAAGTTAAGAATTACAAACACAACCAGTACAATACCGGTGCGCCATAACTCTTTAGAATATTCAAAATTTTCCATTGAAAATGCTTTACGCGAATTTACTCAAATACTGGTACACTTTGTCTACCGGCATGCCTACCACATTGGCATACGACCCATCTATACGGGCAATGGCAACAAGGCCAATCCACTCCTGTATACCGTACGATCCGGCTTTGTCAAAAGGTTTGTAGTTATCAAGATAGTACTTTATTTCTTCGTCAGACAACGTATTAAACGTTACCCTTGTAGTTTCGTTAAATACATCGGCTTTGCCGGCATTTTTTATACATACC
Source organism: Flavobacterium subsaxonicum WB 4.1-42 = DSM 21790 (assembly GCF_000422725.1). Lineage (GTDB taxonomy): Bacteria > Bacteroidota > Bacteroidia > Flavobacteriales > Flavobacteriaceae > Flavobacterium > Flavobacterium subsaxonicum. The sequence continues at coordinate 967,060 of NZ_KE383909.1, read as the reverse complement.
GATGTTATAACCTCGTGCGTTTTACCCGAAAGTTTTTGCAGCATGGCAAAGGCATCATCATAATCTGTCGGCTTGCCAAGTGCCTTATTTTCGTGCCACACAATAGTATCGCTGGTTATCGCAATCTCGTTATCGGTAAGGCTGTCTTCTAAGGCATCGGCTTTAAGCTTTGCCAGGAAATCGGTAATTTCTGCTCCCTGTAAATTAGGCGGATAGATCTCGGCCACATCTTTAAGGCGAATTTCGAAATCTACATCAAGCTCGCGTAAAAACTGTTGCCTGCGCGGCGATCCTGATGCTAATATTAGCCGGTAGTTTTTTAGTTTATCCTTTAACATTGTAATTGATATTGAAGGTTATAACAGCAACAGAAACTGCTGTAAAAAATAAAACGATCTTTAATACGGTTTCCAGGTGCCTGAATTCTTTTGCAGTGGCGGCGCCCCATAATTTTATAATAAAATATACGAGTGGACCAAGTATAAACAACAGCCCGAAGCCCAATGCATAAACTAACTCTATAATATAGGTTTGCCCATAGTACAGTAGCATTGCCACCGGAACCAATGTTAGCCCAAGAATAATTTTAATGGTTCTTGCCCTGCCAATTGTTATAGGCAATGTGGTTACGCCATTGTTATAATCAGCGTCGTTATTAGCCAGGTCGTTTACAAAAGTAAGTATCAGGCTTATAATAAAGATAAAGATGGCATAGTCTAACAGCAACTCGAACAATAACTTAACCAGCCTGTAGTTATCATCGCTAATAATAGGGTACAGGTTAAAAACGCCAATAGCTACTATAGGCAGTGTCATTATAATAGCAATAACAATATTGCTTATTGCAACAGTGGCTTTAAGGCTCGTGGCGTAGATGTACAGCAATGCTGCACCAATTATAAAAATACCTGTAAATAAAGGTTTGCCAACGTGGCTGGCAATATAGTAGCCAAGGCCCACGCCAATTAGCGTTAACGCTGCATAGATATTATAGCCTTTAGCCTCGGTTATGGTTGGATGCTCGTCTTTACCAAAGCCAAATACATTGTTGATAAAAAAGCCGCCCGCAGCAATGCAAACGCAGGCAAACACTAAAGCTGCATAATGGAAATGGTCTAACGCTGGTAAAAAACTGCCCTGACGGTCTAATAAGCCGTATTTAAAAATAAACATGGCAACGGCCAGCAATAGTAAATTAGGTAAGCCTGTTAGTTTAAGTACTTTCATTTTAAAATGAATCGTTTATCTTGTTTGATTATTGTTTATTGTAAATCGTCTGTTAGTCGTAGCGTGCATTAAAGTGCTCCATCCATTTACCCTGCACCTTCATAACCTGCTCTATAACATCGCGTACGCTACCCGTACCACCGTTTTTATGCGATATGTATTTGCTTATTTCCTTAATTTCCGGTGCTGCATCCTGTGGGCAGGTAGGCAGGCCAACCAGTTGCATAACATGATAGTCCGGAATATCATCGCCCATATACAATACCTGCTGGGGATTAATGTTGTAAATATCTATAAATTCGTCAAAAGTTTCAACCTTATTAGGTACACCCAAATAAATATCGGTAATGCCGAGGTTTCTAAGGCGTATGCGAACGCCCTCGTTTAATCCACCAGATATAATGCACACGGTATAGCCGTTTTCTACAGCGGCTTTCATGGCATAACCATCGCGAATGTTCATGTTACGAAGCATTTCGCCATTAGGGGCAATGTGTATCGTTCCGTCGGTAAGTACGCCATCCACATCAAAAATAAATGTGGTAATATCGTTCATCAGCTCTTTATAGCTCTTGCTCATTGGTTTGTTGTATCGATTGTGTTAATAACTTATATATAGCCTTTTGGTTTTCATCGGTAAGAAAATCCAGGTGCTTTTGTATTGTTTTCCGGTCGTTTCTAACGGCGGGGCCTGTCTGTGCCTTTACCGGCGATAACGACTTAATTTTACCGGCTGTTTCTTCAATAAGCGGATTTAATATGCCAAACGGTATATTATTTTGTTGGCAAATCTGGCTGCTTAACGCATACATGTGATTGCTAAAATTACTGGCAAATACCGCAGCCACATGCAACGATTGCCTTTGCTCTGAACTTATCCTGTAAACACTGTTAGATAAGGCTTTCGCCAGAAGTTCTAAAACAGCATAATTCTCCTCAAACTCGCTTTCTAAACAAAGCGGAACGGTTGTAAAATCTACCGTCTTATTTTTAGAGAAGGTTTGTAGTGGATAAAACACCCCACGGCGGTTTTTATTGTCTATCTGCCCCAAATCCATACTGCCCGATGTATGTACTACCAGTTTACCTTTAAACGGTAGTTGCGATGATACATCAGTAATGGCATCATCTTTAACCGCTATTATGTAAACATCAGCTTCGGCAAGGTTGTTTAAGGAGTTGGTTATTTTTTCGGGTGGGAGCAAGGTAGCCAACTGATCCGGATGGCGTGCAAATGCCTGCACCAGTTGTGCTTGCGCTATAGTGCCAAACGCCTTTATAAGGTGTTGCGCCACATTGCCGGAACCTATAATAACTACTTGTAACATGGCTGCTAAATTATAAAAATAAAACGGGAGTTTTTAGCCGCTTGCCCTACGAATTTAGGGCAGGGCTATTTCTAAATACAAAGGGCGGCCTTTTACAGCCGCCCTTACACTATTATTCTTTAATCCAGGAGTTATCCTGGCTGTTAATATCCGGTAAAAAACGCCCCGGATCTATATCAATAGCTTTAAGAGCTTTATCGGTTTTTAAGAGGTAATCCCACTCGTTGCCGCGCTGCCAAACTTCTACCGGAAGGGTTTTAATTTCGCTGCTGTTATCATCATATACCACTTTAAACACTACAGGAGCAGGCATATCGCCTTTGTTGGTAAACGTTATAATTGCCGAGCCTTTACTCTCGGTAACTTTGCTAATTCCTACATCTATATTGGCATTGCCCATAAACCAGCCTTTCCAGAACCAGTTAAGGTTTTCTCCGGCGCCGTTATCCATAGCATTAAAAAAGTCAGATGGCTGCGGGTGCTTGTACGACCAGTTTTTAATGTAAGCCTTAAAAGCATAATCAAAACGCTCGTGGCCAAGTATGTATTCGCGCAGCATAATAAGGCCTGTAGCAGGCTTATAATAAGCGGTGTAAGCAAGGTTCATAGGGCGGGCAACATCGGGGTAAGTAGCAATACTTTCCCTGTATTTAGATTTAAACCATGCCACCCTGTTACGGCTTTTTGCAATATCGCTTTTGTACTCGCCGTTATTAAATTTAACGGTGCTGTAGTAGTTTATAAAGGTGTTAAAGCCCTCATCCATCCATGCATAGCGGCGCTCGTTAGAGCCTACTATCATCGGGAACCAGTTATGGCCAAATTCATGGTCGGTAACATCCCAAAGGTCGGCGCCCACGCTGTTGCCGCTGCAAAAAGACATACCCGGGTATTCCATACCACCGGCATTACTGGCAACGTTAACGGCATTAGGGTAAGGATATTCAAACCACATGTTAGAGTAGTTTTCAATAGATCCCTTAGTATACTCAGTTGAACGTCCCCAGGCATCTTTACCATCGCTATCTGACGTATAAACCGACTGTGCCATAGCTTTTTTACCGCTTGGCAGGTTTATTCTTGCGGCATCCCAAATAAAATTTTTGGCGGTTGCAAAAGCCACATCTCGGGTGTTGGTCATTTTAAAATGCCATGTAACCTTGCCACTTTGTACCGGCCTTGTAATAGTAGTATTGCCAGCTTCGGCAGGAGTAATAAGGTATACTGTTTTATCGCTGTTTTTAGCCTGTTCCCAACGTTTAAGCTGGTCTTTAGTAAGTACCTCTTTAGCATTAACCAATTCGCCAGAACCTACCACTATGTGGTTATAAGGCACGGTAACTTTATAATCGAAATTGCCATACTCAACATAAAATTCGCCTGCCCCAAGGTAGGGTTCGGTATTCCAGCCCACCACATCGTCAAACACTGCCACACGCGGGTACCACTGTGCCATAGAGTAGGTTGTACCTTTATCTGTAGGCAGCTGGCCCATACGGTCCATACCAGACTGCGGAATTTTAAATTCAAAATTCATGCTTATTGTAGCAATACCGCCCTTGCCTTTTAAGGGCTTATCTAAAAGCACCTGCATGCGGGTATCGTTAATAATAAACTTACTTACATCGCTACCTGTAACTTTAAGGTTGGTAATTGCTATGCCGCCATCGGTATCGCCGCTGTAGCGGTTGCCCTGTATTGGGGTAGTTAGCGTACCGCGCGAAGTCTCGGTAAAACGGTTTTGCTCAACATACATCCAAATGTAATTAAGGTCTTCGGGGCTGTTGTTGTGGTAGGTAAGGGTAAGCTTACCTTTTAGTATGTTGGTTTTGTCATCAAGCTCTGCTTCAATAACATAATCAGCTCCGTTTTGCCAGTACTGCGGGCCGGGAACCCCTGATGCCGACCTGTATTCGTTACCTCTGCGGTACATTACATCGTCAAATTTAGACTGGTTGGTAGGCTGTGCCTCCTGCGCAAAAGCGGTTAGCCCGGTAAGGCTTAATAGCAATAATAATTTGGGTATTCTCATTAATTAATTATATTACGAATTAGTAAGGCATTTAATAATTTTATTTATCTTCTCTGTCTGATCGGCTGACAATGTATATTCTTTAGTAAACTTTTTTACGTTACCATTTTCAGTATCAGTATATTCTATAGATACTTTTTTAATCTTTTTTGTTTTTAAAATTTCAAGTTCTTTATCGGTACCTACCTGTTCGCCTAAAAAGCAAGAAAAATTGCCGTTACAATTAAGATCTCCCATATGTTTAACAGCAAGTTTTGTACCATCTGTAAACTCAATGCTCATTGGAGCATTTTTGCTAACACAAAAAATTTCGCGTTCTATTCTTCCCAAATTTAATATCAAAGCTCCTGTGCCTTTAACTATATTTATGGTAATGCCGGTTTTACCTGCATCTGAGGATACACTGATAACTTCTTTAGCCGAGGACATTACTTTACCACCTGCATAGGTTTTAGTTTCGGTTAAAGTATTGCAGTCGCCATCGGCATAAGCCCAGGTTCCGTTACTATTTAAAAGTACTTTCTTTCCTTCTTTAGTAGTTGCTTCAGTTTGAGAATAGCCAGAAATTGATACTGCAAACAATGCAGTACACAACAAAATTTTTTTCATGTTTAGTTTAATTATAGTCACAAATATAAAATACTTTATAAATAAAAAGCATTTATAAGTTAATTTACCTGCATTATAATTGATATATGTTTAGTTATTAACCCAATTGATTAATTATAATTCTATTTTTATATACATGTTTAGGGTGCAAATGCTATTAGCCCTTTAAATTTAGCCTATAAAAACTATATTAAAACTTAAGTTTTAAGTACTTTTGCAGGAATTTAATTGAACTTTTCCGTATACCCATGGATAAAATAATTTCCTTCTTTTCCTCTACACGTTTAATGGCCGTTCTTTTTCTTTTATTTGCCCTGGCTATGGGCGTTGGCACATTTATAGAAGACGCTTATAATACCGAAACTGCCCGTGTTTACATTTACAATGCTAAATGGTTTGAGACCATAATGATACTATTTGTTTTCAACTTTTTTGGCAATATAAAGCGTTACCAGCTTAACAAAAAAGAAAAATGGGCCACGCTTTTATTACACCTTTCTTTTATACTGATTATTGCCGGAGCTTTTGTTACCCGCTACATTAGTTTTGAGGGTATGATGCCCATTAGGGAAGGCGAGGCGCAAACCCATTTTTACAGCGACAAACCGTATTTAACCGTTTTTATTGATGGTGAATACCAGGGCGAAGTGCGCCGCCGTACTTTCGAAAAACAATTGTTGCTGTCATCGGCAACAATGCCAATTCTTGCCAGTAACGATTTTAGCATCTCTGATAAATTTAGCGATATTCCGTTTGAAATTGAATATAAAGATTTTAAGCTTGGAGCTAAAGAGGTTATAAAAGAAGACCCCAACGGTGTGCAATACATTAAAATGGTAGAGCAAAGCGGTGGGCAACGCCACGACCATTATTTAAAAGAAGGCGAAGTACAAAGCATAAACAATTTACTATTTGCCTTTAATAAACCTACCGATGGTGCTATTAACGTTGTTAAAACAGGCGACACTTATACTATTACCACCCCGTTTGAAGGTACCTTTATGCGAATGGCCGATAAGATGCAGGGTGGCGTTGTTAAAGATGCTCCACAGCCGCTAATGTTCCGTTCGTTGTATAACCTGCAGGGTGCCATGTTTGTTTTTCCTGAGCGTGCTATTAAAGGTAAGGTAGCTTACGAGGGTAGCAAAGACTTTAAAACTAAAGAAGATGCTGCACTTACGGTTACCGTAAAATCTGAAGGTTTAGAAAAAGAAGTAACCTTGTTGGGCGGATGGCAAAAAATGGGCGTACCGGTATCGTTTAAACAGGGTAAACTGGAATACACAATTATGTACGGCAGCAAAACGTATGAGTTGCCTTTTGCAATTAGGCTTAACGATTTTATTGCCGAGAAATATCCGGGTACAGAATCAAGTTACGCCTCTTTTGAAAGTAAAGTTACTGTAGAAGATAAAGAAGAAAAAAACACTATAAATACCCGCATTTACATGAACCATGTGTTAGATTACAGGGGTTACCGCTTTTTTCAGTCGGGGTTTGACCCGGATGAAAAGGGCACCAAACTATCTGTAAACCACGATTTTTGGGGTACATGGATATCGTACAGCGGATATTTTTTACTATACTTTGGATTAATGGCAATTTTGTTTGATAAGAATACCCGTTTTGGCGACCTAAAAGTAAAACTTGATAAGATTAAAGCAAAGAAAGCTTCGCTTACAGCCGTTTTGCTATTGATGTTTAGCCTGAGTGGTTTTTCTCAAACCGATGGCCACCAACACCATGACCACGAACACGATCATGACCATGAGGCAGCTACAGAGCACAACTATGTTCGCCAAAAACCTACCCAAAAACAACTGGATAGCGTTATTCAGGCCTTTAAAGTTAGTCCGGAGCATGCAGCTAAATTTAGCCGTATTGTAATTCAGGATTTTGGAGGAAGGATGAAACCTGTTAACACCTTTGCATCAGAATTGCTTAGAAAAGTAAGTAAGAGCGATGTGTATGGCGATATGAATGCCGATCAGACTTTCTTATCTATGGCCATGCTGGGCGAAATTTGGTATGATGTGCCCATTATTGCCTTAGAGAGAGGTAACGACAGCATACGTAAAATTGCCGGCTTAGAGAAAGGCGTTAAGTTTGCCGCCATGTCAGACTTTTTTGATAACGTGGGTAACTACAAATTGGGGCATTTGCTGGAAGATGCTTATAGAGAAAAAGTGCCTAACAAGTTCCAAACCGATTTTATAAACCTTGATAAACGCATTAACCTGCTTAACTGGGCCATATCCGGACAAATACTAAAAGTACTGCCTATACCTAATGACGAAGGCAACAAATGGGTTTCTTTCCCTGAGGCTGCTGAGGGCAATTACAAAGGGCTTGATACCATAAGAAACATTGTTCCGTATTATTTTGGTGCACTTAGCAAGGCTACACACACGAAAGACTATAACACGGCAGATAGTATTTTAGAAGGTTTATCTAAATATCAGCAAAAAGCCGGGGCAGCAGTTATGCCAAGCCAGGATAAGATAGATGCAGAGTTGTTGTACAATAAATACGACATCTTTAAAAAGCTATATTCTTGGTACTTATATGCCGGTTTATTAATGTTCTTATTTACCATAATAAAAATATTTAAAGAAAATAAAGGTATTACGCTAACGGTTAAGTTTTTTCACGGTGTTGTATTCCTGCTGTTTATACTGCACACCTTAGGGCTCGCAACCCGATGGTATATATCAGGCCATGCTCCGTGGAGTAATGCTTACGAGTCGGTAATTTACGTTGCATGGGCTACGATGTTCTTTGGTTTGGCTTTTGGCCGAAAATCAGAACTTACCGTTGCATCTACAGCCTTTGTAGTATTTATGGTACTAATGGTTGCACACTGGAGCTGGACCGATGCCGAAATAGCCAACCTTGTACCGGTGCTAAATTCGTATTGGCTAATGATTCACGTTGCGGTAATTGTGGGTTGCTACGGGCCGTTTACATTGGGTATGATATTGGGGTTGGTGTCGTTAATACTAATGCTGTTTACCAATAAAAATAATAAAGTAAAGCTTGATCTTAATATTAAAGAACTTACTTATATTAACGAGATGGCGCTTACCGTGGGTCTTGTAATGCTTTCTATAGGTAACTTTTTAGGTGGCCAGTGGGCTAATGAAAGCTGGGGCCGCTATTGGGGCTGGGACCCTAAAGAAACATGGGCACTGGTAAGTATTATGGTGTATGCGTTTGTTATACACATGCGTTTTGTACCGGCTTTACGTGGCACCTGGATTTTCAATTTCTTTAGTGTATTGGCGTTTGCCGCTATATTAATGACGTATTTTGGTGTTAACTTTTACCTAACCGGTTTGCACTCGTATGCGAGCGGAGAGGTACGCACGCCAATGTATTTCTTTTACATGGCAATTGGTGTAGCTATATTGGGTGTCTTTTCCAACATACAGTATCGCAAGCATTTTAAAAAACAAGCACTGCCTTCTAAAAAGTAATTTGTATATTTATATTAAAATAACACAATGAAAAAATTAGCATTATTAGCCTGTGGGCTGCTGTTTATGGTTAGCTGCCAGCAAAAAAAGCAGGAGCTAACTATGGCATCTAATATAGAAACTACCAATAACATGGCTAAAGAAACAATATACCAGTTTAAAGTAAAAGACCTTTATGGCGAGCAGTTTGACTTTGCATCGCTTAAGGGTAAAAAAGTGATTGTGGTTAACACAGCATCTAAATGCGGATTGACACCTCAATACAAAGACCTTGAGGCACTTTACAAAGAGTATAAAGATAAAGGCCTGGTAATTGTTGGCTTTCCTGCAAACAACTTTGCAGAGCAAGAGCCGGGCACTAACGAGGAGATTGCTACATTTTGCCAGCAAAACTATGGTGTATCTTTCCCTATGATGGATAAGGTATCGGTTAAAGGGGCAGATATGTCGCCTGTTTATAAATTCCTTACCCAGAAAAGTAAAAATGGCTTAGAGGATAGCGAAGTGCAATGGAATTTCCAGAAGTACCTTATTAACGAGAAAGGCGAACTTGTAAAGGTTATATCGCCAAAAACTTTGGTTACAGATCCGGAGGTTATTAACTGGGTTAAATCGTAAATTAAAATAATAACTACATACAAAACTGCTGTTGTTACGTTGGTAATAGCAGCAGTTTTTTTGATTAATACCGAATGTCATTTAAATGAAAAGAATAACAATTTTTTGCGGGTCGAGTTTTGGTACCGATAAAGTATACGAAGAGCAGGCTTATTTGTTAGGAAAAACATTAGCCGAAAGAAACACTGCTATAGTTTATGGTGGTGCCAATGTTGGCCTGATGGGTGCCGTAGCCGATGGTGCCCTGCAAAACGGTGGCGAAGTAATTGGCGTGCTGCCACATTTTCTGCAGAGCAAAGAAATTGCCCATAGCGGGTTAACCGAATTAATTTTAGTAGATACCATGCACGAGCGCAAAACCAAAATGAACGACCTGTGCGATGGTGTAATTGCGCTGCCGGGTGGCTTTGGCACGTTGGAAGAGTTTTTTGAAATGCTAACGTGGGGTCAGCTCGGGCTTCATAAAAAGCCTATGGCGGTGCTTAATATCAATGGTTTTTATGATGCACTTTTAACTATGATGGATACCATGGTTAGTAAAGGCTTCCTGAAAGAGATTAATCGTGAGAAGCTACTGTCGGGCAATACAATTGATGAAGTATTACAAAAAATGGATAGTTATACCGCACCAGATGGCGGCAAATGGATAACGAAAGAAGAGGTGTAGAACAATCCTGAACTGAATTAACTTAGTAGCTATTTAGTAAAATTTTATCGGCTTTTATTATGCTTATTCTTACGGTAGTGGTAAATTTGTAGTGCCATTTGTTATGGCACTTTTACACACATAATTATAAGATACATTTTAATGATCTACCCCAAAATACCTTTAGCGCAAAGCATAATACAAATATGCCTTGCTAAAGGAATTACCGATATTGTAATTTCTCCCGGATCGCGCAATGCGCCCTTAACCATAGGCTTTGCCAACAACACTAATTTTAATTGCTACAGTATTGCCGATGAGCGCTGCGCTGCATTTTTTGCAACGGGTATGGCGCAGCAATGGCAACGCCCTGTGGCAATTGTATGCACATCGGGGTCGGCATTGCTAAATTACTATCCGGCTGTAGCCGAGGCATTTTACAGCCAGATTCCGCTAATTGTTATTTCTGCCGACAGGCCGCATGATAAGATAGACATTGGCGATGGGCAAACCATCCGCCAGGAAAATGTGTTTGCAAACCATATTTTGTATAGCGCTAATTTATTGGAAGATGCCTCGCCGGAAAATGATATGCTTATTAACAATGCTATCGCAATTTCTAAAATACAAAAAGGCCCGGTACATATTAATGCCCCTTTTGAAGAGCCACTGTATGAAACCGTTACAGAGCCTTCGGTTGGTATTGAGGTGCATTATTCGCCTATTGAAGAAACAATTTTTGATGGCGATATTAGCCAGTATGTAAGGCATTGGAATAAAGCCACAAAAAAAATGGTACTGGTAGGGGTAAATCAGCCTAAAGCCATAGACGAAGCCATAATTGCGCAACTGGCGGCAGATCCGTCGGTTATTGTAATGACCGAGACTACATCTAACCTGCACCACAGCAGTTTTTTAAACAACATAGATACAATTATTACCCCATTTACCGAAGAGGATTTTGAGGCGTATAAGCCCGAGATATTACTAACCTTTGGCGGTATGGTGGTTTCTAAACGTGTCAAGGCATTTTTAAGAAAATACAAGCCCAGGAAGCACTGGCACATAGATCCGTTACGTGCTTATGATACTTTTGGTGCTTTGAGCAGGCACATTGAGGCCGAGCCCAATACATTTTTAAACGAATTTTTACCTCAAACAATTAGTCCTGAAAGCAATTACAACAAAATGGCTCAGGACCTTAAAGAATTAAGGAAAGTTAAGCACAACGAGTATTTGTCTAAAATACCATTTTCTGACTTTAAAGCTTTTGAGCTGATACTGCCGGCATTGCCCGATGGTTCTCAATTGCAGATAAGCAACAGTTCGGCTATTAGGTATGCACAGTTGTTTGATATTAAGCCTACTGTAGAGGTGTTTTGCAACCGCGGTACCAGTGGTATAGACGGTTGTACATCTACCGCTATTGGGGCGGCTCTTGCCAGCGAAAAAGAAACCGTGCTTATTACCGGCGATGTTAGCTTTTTGTACGACAGCAATGCGTTGTGGAACAGCTACATTCCTAAAAATTTTAAAATAATACTTATTAATAACGGCGGGGGGGGGATCTTTAGGATCTTGCCGGGCCATGCCGAAACACCTGTGTTCAATACCTTTTTTGAAACTACCCACAAACTAACGGCAGAACACCTGGCTAAAATGTATGGTTTTGAATACACCACAGCACAGGATGAAGCTGAGTTAAAGTCGGCATTAGATGGCTTTATGCAGCAATCTGACAGCCCTAAAATATTAGAGGTATTTACACCTATGCTGGAAAACGATAAGATATTACTGCAGTATTTTAAAGAGTTGGTTTAAAGCTATAGTTATTGAGATGGGGGAGGATCTTGTTTTGTCTTCCCAAAATTCTCATCCAATAATGCGTTTATTTCTTTATTCAGTTCAGATAGCCTGTAAACGTATGCCTGTGTATCTTCGGTAATATTCTTAGAGGCTAAAGTGTAAATTTCTATTCTTAAATCGCAGTATTTTATAAGCTTTTTATTCTGAGTGTGTAACGATTCTGGTAAATCTAACATATCGGCATCTGCTATAAGTTTGCGGTTTTGCTTCCAGTATTGTAATCCGGTTTTTAAACCTTCAAGTAGTTGCTGTTTAGTAGCGCTATCATCAAGATTATAAACCTGTAATGCTTTGGTTTCGTTAATCCCAAACTGCTTAATTGCAGTATCATATTTAGCAATATCGTTACTGGTGTAATTACAGGCTGCAAAAATTATACCCGCACATACAACAGCTGCTGCAACGATACCTGCAAATTTCGGCCCGGCAGATGACGGTTTCCGTAGGCTTGGTATAAATATATAGCCAATTACAAAACCACCTAAAAGCCCACCAACGTGGGCTGCATTATCTATACCGCTAACGGCCATTCCGCTAAAAATGTTAAATACCACAAATACACCTATGCTTGCCATTAAGGGCTTACGTACAGATTTTTCTATTGCATTGGTTGTAAGCAAAGCTAAAAAAAGGCCATACATGCCAAAGATAGCACCAGACGCCCCGCCGCTAACAACAAAATCATTCCACCATAAGCTCGTAGCGCTTGCCACTAAACCCGCCAGTAAGTAACCCGCCAAAAACCTGCTTTTGCCAAGGCGAGGCTCCAGTAATAAGCCAATATAAGACAAGGCATACATATTCATTACTAAATGTAATAGGCCAAAATGTATAAAACAGCAGGTAAAAAGCCTGTACCATTGGCCATCTAATGTTACGGGTTTAAAGTTAGCGCCCCAGCTAAGCATACTTTCGGCGCTTGGCTCCATAAAATTAATACCGTTGCACACCATTATTATAAAAATGGCAATGTTAACTAAAATTAAAATGGGTGTAATAAAGTAGCCCTTTACAGGTGTAAATAAAGCCAAAAAGCTTTTAATGCCACTAACAGGCGGGGCAAGCAAATAGTCTTCCTCATCTTGCGGAGGAAAATTTTGTTTTAATTGGTTATATTCATGGACAGATTCTTCAGTACTCCCTGCTTCCAGTAGTTTAGTATAGGTGTCTATAAATTGTTCTACAAATTTTTTATTTTTTCCAAGATCTACCATTTCGCTACCGGTAGAACTGCTTGTAATAGTAATGGTAGTATCTGTAACAATAATCCTGATTTCGGCATTAGTGGTAAATATGCCTTTATTAGTATAGGCAATTAACCCATTAGGGCTTATATAGACTGTTTTCCATCCTAAATTATCAAATGTTTTAAAGGCGGTAACAATGCAATGCTCGCGGCCGGTATTTAACGCAATATCCCGGGTAAATTTTGGTGTAAATCCTACAGCCATTATAAAGTAAGTTTGTTTATATTTTGCCAAATATAAACAAACACTATTATACTTTACCTAATGATTACCGCTTACTGCTTAATCTTTGTACCTTTGTGGCTTCAACAATTATAGAATGATCGAATTAGGAAAATACAATACCCTAAGTATTGCGAGGGATACCCAGGTTGGGCTTTATTTAACCGATGGCAAAGATGATATACTTTTGCCTAACAAATACGTGCCCGAAGATTTTGAAATAGGCGATGAGCTTACCGTATTTGTATACCTTGACCAGGAAGAGCGCCCCGTGGCAACTACTTTAGAGCCCTACATATACCTTAATGAGTTTGCATTGCTTCGCGTAAGCTATATAAACAAGTTTGGCGCCTTTATGAATTGGGGCCTTGAAAAAGACCTATTTGTACCTTTTAGGGAGCAGGCGCGCCCTATGGAAGCTACTAAGCGCTACTTGATACACATGTTTTTAGACGAAAAGTCGAACAGGCTTGTAGGATCAAGTAAGCTTAACCAGTTTTTAAGTAACGAAGAGCTAACCGTAGAAGAGGGCGAAGAAGTAGACCTTATTGTTACCCATATTACAGAGCTTGGCATTAACGTTATTATTAACGAGCAGCATAAAGGCCTTATGTACCTTAATGAGGTGTATGATGATTTGCGTACGGGAGACAGGGTTAAAGGGTATATTAAAACTATTCGCCCTGATAATAAGATTGATGTAACCCTACAAAAAACCGGCTTTGATGGTATTGAGCCTAATGCCGAGAAAATACTGGACGAACTTAGGGCAAGCCGTGGTTTTTTGCGTTTAAACGACAACAGCCACCCCGAAGATATTAAGACCGTGCTTAAAATGAGCAAAAAGACTTTTAAGAAAGCTATTGGCACGTTGTATAAGCAAAAGCTTATAGAGATAAAAGAAGACGGTATTTACCTTATAAATTCGTAACTTCATTATTTTACAAATAAGTAAAAGTTACCGATATTTGCTTTTTAAACACTACTATAAACAATGATGAATAAAAATACGGTACTTGGCTGGGCTACCCTTATTATGATACTTATGGGGCTGTTGCTTATAGGCTTAGGTGCATTTAAGTATAATGATATTGCCGGCTATGGCTTTGCTGCTGTGGGACTTGGCTTTTTTGCCATTGCATGGGTTTTTAATGCGCTTAAAGGCAGGGTGTAAGCATCAAACAATAAACTAAAAACTACAAACATAAATTATGTCAGACGATAAGAAAGTAATATTTTCCATGTCTAAGCTGGGTAAAACCTATCCCGGCGCTAATAAACCGGTGCTTAAAGATATTTACCTTAGTTTTTTCTATGGTGCCAAAATTGGTATTCTTGGTTTAAACGGTTCGGGTAAATCATCATTACTAAAAATTATTGCCGGCCAGGATAAAAACTACCAGGGCGATGTTGTTTTTGCTCCGGGCTATACCGTGGGCTACCTTGAGCAGGAACCTATTTTAGATGAGACTAAAACAGTTATAGAAATTGTTCGCGAGGGTGTGGCCGAAACGGTTGCCCTTTTAGACGAGTTTAATAAAATTAATGACAGCTTTGGCGATCCTGAAGTATATGAGGATGCCGATAAGATGCAAAAGCTTATGGACCGCCAGGCCGAGCTACAGGACAGGATAGATGCATCGGGCGCATGGGAGCTGGATACCAAGCTGGAAATAGCTATGGATGCCCTGCGTACCCCAGAGCCGGACACCCCGATAAATGTGCTTTCGGGTGGAGAGAAAAGACGTGTAGCACTTTGCCGCCTGCTTTTACAACAGCCGGATGTATTGCTTTTGGATGAGCCTACCAACCACCTTGATGCCGAGAGTGTACTTTGGTTAGAGCAGCATTTACAGCACTATGCGGGTACTGTTATTGCCGTAACCCACGACCGTTATTTTCTTGATAACGTGGCAGGCTGGATTCTGGAATTAGACAGGGGAGAAGGTATACCGTGGAAGGGTAACTACTCTTCTTGGCTTGACCAAAAATCTAAGCGTATGGAGCAGGAAGAAAAAACAGCTTCTAAACGCCGTAAAACTTTAGAGCGAGAGCTCGACTGGGTTAGGCAGGGTGCTAAAGGACGCCAGACCAAGCAAAAAGCTCGTTTACAAAATTACGACAGGCTATTAAACGAAGACCAGAAAGAGCTTGACGAAAAACTGGAAATTTACATACCTAACGGGCCAAGGCTTGGTACTAATGTAATTGAGGCTAAAGGTGTTGCTAAGGCTTTTGGCGATAAATTATTGTACGAAGACCTAAACTTTACACTGCCACAAGCAGGTATTGTTGGTATTATTGGGCCAAACGGTGCCGGTAAAACCACCATCTTTAAAATGATAATGGGCGAGCAAACACCCGATAAAGGCGAATTTGCTGTAGGCGAAACCGTTAAGATTGCTTATGTAGACCAGAGCCACTCTAACATAGATCCTGAAAAAACTATCTGGGAGAATTTTTGCGATGGCCAGGAGCTTATTATGATGGGTGGCAGGCAGGTAAACTCCCGCGCTTACCTTAGCCGTTTTAACTTTAGTGGTAGCGACCAGAATAAAAAGGTGGCAACACTATCTGGTGGAGAGCGTAACAGGCTTCACCTGGCTATAACACTTAAAGAAGAAGGTAACGTTTTGCTACTGGATGAGCCTACCAACGACTTGGATATTAATACACTACGTGCGCTTGAAGAAGGTTTGGATAACTTTGCAGGTTGTGCAGTGGTAATATCTCACGACAGGTGGTTTTTAGACAGGGTTTGTACCCACATTCTTGCTTTTGAAGGCAACTCTGAAGTGTACTTTTTTGAAGGAAGCTTCTCTGAATATGAAGAGAACAAGAAAAAACGCCTTGGCGGCGACTTAACGCCTAAGCGTATTAAGTATAAAAAACTTATAAGAAACTAAATATAACAAAGCCCTTCTGAAAAGAAGGGCTTTTTTTATGCTATGGCTTCCATTTTATAAGGCTGTCGTTAGCCAGGTCGTATTCGTATAGTTGTTTGGATATGGTATCTATACGTACCCATTGGTCGGTTACAAAGCGGGGGTTAGTACCTCCCTCATCGGTAACATCATGGCCAATCTGATAAACCAGATAACTGGCGGTATCAGTAACTATTTCCTGGTCAAAAAGCCATTCTTCGTTTAACTTTTGTTTGTTGGCAGATTGTATCAAATCATTATCGGATTGCGATACGTACTTAGCCAGCAAATCATCCTTCCAGTTAAGCGGCTGTTGCTTATCGGCTACTTTTATAGTGTCGGCTTCAATACTATTTATTAGAGCTACTTCTTCTTTATGATTTTTACAGCTTAAGAAAATTGTAAGCAGGGTGGCGAATAGAAGAGTTTTTTTCATAATCGAAACTATAAGTATATACAATAAACCCCTGCTTATTGGGCAGGGGTTTATTATTTTTTGTTCTTAGGTTTTATGTTTTTAGAAACGGAAACGTGCACCAAGTGCAATATCCGGACCAAAATTATCTCCACCGTAATCATCATTAAAGTAAAGCTCTGGCCTAAAGTCTAACGATAGTTGTAACGGAAAATCAAAGTTATATTCTATACCTATATCTCCTGCTACAAATAAAAACGTACCATCATCTTCATAATCATCGTTAAATGGGCCATTGCCCGGGCCATCATAATCATAACTCCAGGTACCAACACCACCACCAACACCGGCATACCAGTTAAAGCCGCCTTCAATATTCCAAACCCATTGGTAAAGAGCTGCAAGTTTAAAAGCATCATAATGGTTAGAGTTACGTATACCTAAATCAAGTTCTAACCTGTTGTCAGATCCTAATTTACGTTGGTAAGATACCTCACCACCAAAGCCATCGTTATCGCCAATACGTATACCAATCGCATTTTTTTCCTGTGCCTGCGCGCTAAATGCCAATCCTGCCAGCATAAAAGCCGATAAAAGAAGTTTTTTCATAATAATTCCCAATTAGTTGTTTTATTAAGGCAAATATAAAAGCAACTTTTTTGTAGGAATAGGTTTATGTTAAACTTTTAACAGTTATCGTTTTGTTAAAATTATTCTACACTATACGTGTCCAAAATTTCTTTTTGAGTTTCGGTACGCGTTGCCGGAATGCCAAATGTGGCAGCTATTTCAGCGTTAATATTATATTGTAAAGTTGTATCTACATAAACTACACCAATGCCCTTTGCGTAATACTGGTATGATGTAACAATATCCTGAGGCTTTAAAATTTCAGCAGTAAACCCTAATAACTCAGTTTCTATTTTTAGGTTAAGTTTAGTTTCTACCCTTTTTACATCAGTATAAACATCTGTGCCTACGCTATAATTTGGTAAATCTTCTTTAGCTGTGGTTGTAAGGGTGTAGGTAAACGTAAGCGGATAACCATCATAAGTTTGTTCTATAGTACCTGTAACAGCACCAAGGGCATCGTTTACGGTAGCATCTTCATTAAAAATAATAAGGTCTGTAACACCTATATTTATAGGAAATTCTTCGGTAAAGTTAACCGATGCACTCCCGGTAAGCAGTAACTTGTTACCCTCTTTTTTTACACCGTTATTAGCTAAAGCTCCGGTAAAGAAACCAAAAGCCAGTTCGCGGGTTTTAAATTTACTATAAGCAGACCCTGCAATAACAGTATCGTTTGCAACATAAAGCGAATCTCTCCCGGATTCTACAGACCCTGGCACATCATACACCCAGTAATTACCGGCGGTAAGCGGCAAATAATCATTTTCTGATGGTGTAGTTGTAGCCGCGCTATCATCGTCAGACGAGCAGGAAACCGTAAAAATGCTTAGTGCAAGCAAAAGGTAAATAGTTTTTTTCATGTGAGTTTATCGAGTTAGGTGGCTAATATAACTCAACATTTTTAAAGTACCTTATTTTGCACTAAAAATAAGCGATGCAACAAGTTGCTGGCCAGTAAGGCTGGGGCTAATATCAAAATAATCGTCTTCCTGCTCTACTTTAACTGTGTTTTCGTGGCGGTACATTTTCCAGCGCTTTTTGTTATATTCCAGTGCCGTTAGGTTTTCTATCCAGTCGCCGGAGTTTAAGTACATAACACTGCCTTTTTTATTTTCCATCTTTGTCATTTTTGGCTCGTGTATATGGCCACAAACCACAAAGTCGTAATTGTTTTCTATAGCCAGGTCGGCAGCGGTAGATTCAAAATCAGATATAAACTTTACAGCCTTTTTTACGCCCGATTTAATTTTTTTGGATAGCGAGTAAGGCTCTTTACCCATGCGCATTAGCAGGTAATTAATAAAGCGGTTTAAGAGTATAAGATAATCATAGCCAATACCGCCAAGTTTGGCAATCCATTTGGCGTGATGTACAGAGTTATCAAAAATATCGCCATGAAAAAACCATGCTTTCTTTCCGTCCAGCTCCAGCACCACCTTATCTACAATGCTAAAATTGCCCATGGTAGTATCGCTAAACTTACGAAGCATCTCATCATGATTACCGGTAATGTAGTACACTTTAGTGCCTTTAGAGGCAAAATCTAACAGCTTTTTAACCACCTTTAAGTGCGATTTTGGAAAGTAGGATTTCCTGAACTGCCATATATCTATAATATCGCCGTTTAGCACCAGTGTTTTAGGCTTAATGCTTTGTAGGTAGTTATACAGTTCTTTGGCGTGGCAGCCATAGGTACCCAAATGAACATCAGATAGTACTACAAGGTCTACAATCCTTTTTTTCATAAAGATGTTTTCTGCAAAATACACCTATATATATAACCTGTAATTTATGGCAGGGTTACTAAAAGGTTTACAAATGGCAATGTATATTAAATTTGATGTAACATGCCTTTAATAATAATTTGTAACGAAGTATATTTGTTAAAAATCATACTAATGGCAGGAAATACATTTGGGCGCATATTTACCCTAACTACATTTGGAGAATCTCACGGGCCGGCAATAGGCGGTATTATAGATGGGTGCCCCCCGGGTATAGAGGTTAATTTTGATGCCATACAGAACGAGCTAAACAGGCGCAGGCCAGGGCAGTCGGCTATTGTAACACAACGCAAAGAGCCGGATGAAGTGCAGTTTCTTTCGGGAATTTTTGAAGGAAAAACCACAGGCGCACCAATTGGTTTTATGGTGCCTAATACCAACCAGAAATCTGATGATTACTCTCATATAAAAGATGTTTACCGCCCATCGCACGCTGATTATACGTACGATAAAAAGTACGGCATACGCGATTACAGGGGCGGGGGGCGCAGCTCTGCACGCGAAACTATTAGCCGCGTAGTAGGTGGGGCAATAGCCAAACAGGTGCTGCCGCAGGTTACCATTAATGCATTTACATCGTCTGTGGGTGATATTTTTATAGACAAGCCGTATCAGGATCTTGATTTTTCTTTAACCGAAACCAATGCAGTGCGTTGCCCGGATGAAGCATCTGCCGCAAGGATGGAAGACTATATTAAAGAGATACGCAAACAGGGCGATACCATTGGTGGAACCGTTACCTGTGTTATTAAAAACGTGCCGGCAGGCTTGGGCGAACCGGTTTTTGATAAGCTGCATGCCGAACTGGGCAAAGCAATGCTGTCTATTAACGCTGTAAAAGGTTTTGAATATGGCAGCGGTTTTTGCGGTGCAAAAATGAAAGGCAGCGAGCATAACGACCTGTTTAATGCCGATGGCACCACTAAAACCAATTTATCTGGTGGTATACAGGGAGGTATAAGCAACGGTATGGATATTTACTTTAGGGTTGCCTTTAAGCCGGTAGCTACAATAATGCAAACACAGCAAACTATAGATAGCAATGGCAACACGGTAGAGATGCAGGGCAGGGGCAGGCACGACCCTTGTGTGGTGCCACGCGCGGTGCCTATTGTAGAGGCAATGGCTGCGTTGGTTTTAGCCGATTTTTATGTATTAGAATATAAGAGTAAGTAAAAATAAGGTTTGTTAATTGGGTTTATTTCTTAATTAATCTCAGCAATAACTCACAAAGGCTTGTTTTTAATTTATTTTTTTGTTAAAAGTTTTTTAAATATTTATTAAAATTTATTGTTGCGTTAAAATTTTAATTTATTTTTGAGTATAACTAAAAAACTTATACCAATGAAAAGAAATTTACTTTTATTAAGTATGCTTGCTATGTCAACCTTTACTTATGCCCAGTTAACTGAAGATTTTGAAGGAGATTTTCCGCCTACAGGGTGGAGCATTGAAACCACTAACGAAGATTATACATGGGAAGTTTATACTGATGGCCCTATAAACGGAGATCAATCTGCAAATGTGCAGTATGATCCTGCACTTGTAGATCAGGACGAATCTTTGGTTAGCCCGGAGTTTACAGTACCATCCGGAGATGATGCTACATTAGTTTTTACAACTTCGTTAAGCTACTACTGGTCTGTAGATCCTAACAATAACTACGACTTTATAGTTTCGATCTCCACAGACGGAGGTACTACATGGACGTCTATATGGAACGAAGATGATGCTGATGAATTTGAAACCTATGTACCATTTGATGTATCTGTAAATCTTTCTGAGTATGCAGGAGACACTGCGCAACTTAAATTTCAGTACGCAGGCAGCGATGGTGCACAGCTTGTAATTGATGATATATCAGTTCAGTCTACTGCAAGCCGCAACGAGGCACTGGCATCACAATTTTCTGTATCTCCTAACCCGGCTACCAATGTTATCAACGTTTCTAACTCGGGCAATACAGTGCTAAACAATGTTAGTGTGGCAGATATTAATGGACGTATAGTTAAATCAGTTAAATTTGATGGCGTTGCTAATGCTCAGTTAAACATTTCTGACCTTACATCTGGCGTTTACATGATGACAATATCATCTGACAAAGGAACTACTACTAAAAAAATTATCAAGAACTAATTTAAGTTCAGTACATTAAGTAAAACAGGCACATAGTGCCTGTTTTTTTTATGTTAAAATTTATTATAAAGCCCTATTTTACCATACTTTTGGAAAAATTATATACTTTATCATGAAAAAAAATTTACTATTGGCCGCATTTTTAATGGGGTCTTTTTTAACAGCCAAAGCACAAACTACCACTTTATTCTCTGATAACTTTGATAGTTATGAAGATTTTATTATTGAAGCTATTGGCCCATGGTCTCAAATAGATGAAGATGGATCTGCAACTTACGGTATAGAAGATGCAGATAATGTACCTTACGTTTTCGACAATTCTGGTTATACAGGTACTGCAATTGTTTTTAATTCTACAACAACACAGCCTGCACTTGAAGAAAACTGGGCTGCACATTCTGGAGAAAAAACACTTGCCTTTTTCGCGGCTTCAACTCCTACCAATAATGATTGGTTTATAACGCCTCAAATTACATTAGGTTCATCTGGTAACACTGTTACATTTTGGGCTAAATCTATTACAGATACATGGGGTATGGAAAGAATTAATGTAGCTGTATCAACTACAGGCAATACTGATTCTTCTGATTTCGCAATTATATCTGGTGATGATTTTATTGAAGTTCCTGCAGGAGAATATACACAATATACTTTTACTCTTGACGAGTTTGATACTCAATCTGTTTATATAGCAATAAACTATGTAACTGATGATGCATTTGCACTATTAGTAGATGATTTTGCTGTTACAACTACAGGTACTGTTGCAAGTGTTAAAGATGTATTAGCTTCTCAGTTATCAGTATCTCCAAACCCTGCTACTAATGTTGTAAATATTACTAACACATCTAACATTCTTGTTGATGGCGCATCTATTGCTGACCTTAACGGTAGAGTTGTTAAATCGGTTAAATTTAACGGTGTTGCAGATGCTCAGGTAAATATTTCAGATCTTGCATCTGGTGTTTATATGATGACAATTACTTCTGACAAAGGAACTACAACCAAAAAAGTTATTAAGAACTAATTTTAAGTTCTATTATATTAAAAACAGGCATTTATTGCCTGTTTTTTTTTGCCCAAAACATCTATAATTGCATATTTAGTCATATATTTGGCAAAATTATACACTATTATTATGAAAAAACAATTACTATTAGCCGCATTCTTAATGGGGTCTTTTTTTACTGTAAAAGCTCAGACTTTTCAATCTGATGATTTTAATGCACTTATTGTTGGTAACTTGGTTGAAGACTTTACAGGAGTAACAGCAGGCCAGGGCGACTGGTATGCAGGTGGAACTAATAACGGAGCTGCAGGAACAACAACAACAACTACAAACATGACAGATGCTTCTGTTATCCAGGTTGTTGATGGTGGTGAAGGACATGGAAATGTTTTACAAATTGAAGGACCAAACGGTAACTATGGTGCTGCGTATGCATGGAAAACAGGTCTTGCAGATTTTTGGGATGCGAGAACAGAAGGTAATGATTTACTTGAGGTTGAATTTGATTACTATACAGGTGCACCTGGAGCAAGCTTAAACAATATGCGAGTTGCTATTTTTAACGAAGATAGTTCTAAACTATTATCGGGTATTAACTTAGCTACTTCTACAGGTATTATTTCAGGATTAGGCTATTATACTTCTACACCGGGTACAGGAACATATATTTTTGGTTTAAATCCTGAAAATACTACATCAGCAAATGTAATATTACCAGAAAACACTTGGATAAGAGCTGGGTTTAGCTATAATGTTACCACAGGAGAAATTATATTTAAATATGGCGAATATTCTGTTAGCATAGAAGGTGCTGCACCAGGCGAAATTCCAGGTGAAATTGATTTTTATGCTGCAGCAGGATCTACTACATCTGCAACTAATACAGAATCTGCTACAGGATGGTTTGATAACATTGCTGTTAAAACCAGCGCTTCTGATTCTTTACTTGCTGTTAAAGATGTTGTTGCTGCTACACAATTCTCTATTTTCCCTAACCCTGCAACTAACGTAATTAACGTTACTAATGCTGATAACACTCTTGTTAACAATGTTGCTATTGTAGATGTTAACGGCCGTACAGTAAAATCAGTTAAATTTAATGGTGCTGCAGAGACTCAGGTAAATATTTCAGATCTTGCATCTGGTGTTTACATGGTAACAATTGCATCAGAAAATGGTACAACTACCAAAAAGATCGTTAAAAACTAATTATTAGTTTTTGCATATAATAAGTGAGCCCCGAAATGCGGGGCTTTTTTATTTTGTCTTGGCACCAAGTGGCTAACCGTATATTTATAAAAACTTAGCCTTCATTTCTGGGGTAGGTATCATGCAATCATTTTTTTTGCCATACCATTTGTAGCGGTTGCGCGCAATATAATCATATACTGCATTAGACAAACCTTTGGGTAAAATAGTAAAAATTGCCATGCCCGAATATATCCCACCAAGGGCAGTTGCAATTTTTAGTGCTGCTTCGGCTTTATAATAGTAGGCATGCCCAGGTTCGTACAATATTATAGAATCGGTTTTAGAAGTATCTATGCCAATATGCTGTATAATCGATTGACCTAAATCGCTCTGTATAGGCACAAACCTAAAGACATCCTTTTTATCGTGCTTAATTATAAATTGTACGGTGGCATCGCAAAGGTTGCAAACACCATCAAACAATATAATTTTTTTATTTTGTGGTAAATCTTCCATTATTGTTACATTAAAACATTAATGCATTGTTACACTATTTCTTCATTGCCTCTACAAGTTCCAACGATTCTAAATCTACCTTCGAGGTAAAAGTACCATAGTTTACCGTAGCTTTTTTACGTTCTATAGCATCAAGCGTACCAACGGCCTTACCATCAATCATGCGCACGCGGTCGCCAATTTTAAGGATGGCTTTGGGTTTTTCTACACTCTTTTCTTTTATCTTTTTCTCTTTCTTTTCCTGGCGAATTTCCTCAACTATAACCTGTACCTCGGCAATAACCTCTTTTTGCTTAACCTCAATTACTTTCTTTTCTTTTGGAGTAACCTTCTTACGCTTAGAATTTTCTATCTCTACCATTTTAAGAAATTCGCCAATAAGGTCTTTCTTGTTCTTGCTGTTAAAGTACTTCTCGCTTATGTCATCCAGTTTCTGACCCATATAAATAAGGCGTTGGTTAGCATCATAAAGTTCCTGGTAGCTTTCCAGCTTTTGCTGAATGCGGGTATTAATGTTCTCCATCTTTTTACCCTCTTCGCGAGCGCGAACCTCTTCCTCTTTTAGATTTTGCGATGTTTTTTCCAGCTTGGAGCGCTCTTTTTGCAGGGTGGCAATTGTTTTATCAAAACGTACTTTGCTGCCTTCAATTTTTTTCTTGGCACGGTTTATAAGTCCGTACGGTATGCCGTTTTTTTGTGCCACCTCAAAAGTAAACGAACTACCCGCCTGACCCAAGATAAGCTTGTACATAGGTTCCAACGATTTCTCGTCGAAAAGCATGTTGGCATTGGTGGCATAAGGCAGCTCGTTAGCCAATATCTTTAAATTGGTATAGTGCGTGGTTATAATACCAAAGGCTTCGCGATGGTAAAATTCTTCCAGAAATATTTCGGCCAGGGCGCCACCCAGTTCAGGATCAGACCCTGTACCAAATTCGTCAATCAAAAACAGCGTCTTATCATTACACTTCTTTAAAAAGTAGTTCATGTTTTTAAGACGGTAACTGTACGTACTTAAATGATTTTCAATCGACTGGTTATCGCCAATATCGGTCATTATCCTGTCAAACAAAAATGTTTCGCTGCGTTCGTGTACCGGTATCAGTAAGCCACATTGCAGCATTAATTGCAACAGGCCAATAGTTTTAAGGGTAATACTTTTACCGCCGGCATTTGGGCCGGATATTACTATAATACGGTTCTCGGGCGTAAGCTCTATAGTTTGCGGAAACGTGGGCTTATTTTTTTGCCTGTTGCTGGAGTATAAAATAGGGTGGTAGGCCTCGCGGAAATACAGCCTTCTCTCCTCATTAATGCCCGGCAGTATACCATTTATCCTTTTGGCATATTTTGCCTTTCCGGAAATCACGTCAATATCGGTCAAAAATTCCTGATAATCGTAAAGCAGCGGCACATAAGGGCGAACCAAATTAGAGAGCTGCAATAAAATGCGCTTTACTTCTTCTTTTTCTTCGTACTCAAAATTGTTGAGCTCGCGCGAAAAGCGCAACGTAGCCTCGGGTTCTATGTAGGCAATGCTGCCCGTTTTAGAGCTGCCAAGTATAGACCCTTTAACTTTGCGACGGTACATGGCAGATACGGCCAGTACGCGGCGGTTCTCTACCACGCTTTCCTTAATATCATCAAGATAGCCAAGGCCGTTGTACTGGCTTAGCGCCGCCGTAAAACTTTGGTTTATCTTAATTTTTACAAGGTTCATCTCACGGCGAATTTCCTGCAATTGGGGCGATGCATCGTCTTTAACTTCGCCGTATTTGTCTACTATCTTATCGATGTATTTTAGGATGTCCTTAGTATATTCTACCTGTAGTGCCCTGTTGTTTAGGGTAGGATAGTAGTCGTTAAACTTATCAAGAAATTTTACCAGTGTGTTTACAGTTTCTGACACCACAGCAATTTTCCTGAAAGCGGGTGCATCCAGGTAACTGTCTTCTATAGCCAGAAATTTAACCTCTTTGGTTATGGGCTCAAACCCGTGATTGGGCAGTGCGTTATTATTATCAAAAGACGATACAAACTCAGATGTTTGCTTAAGCGCTTCCATCAGTGTCTCTTTATCTTTAAGTGGCGTTATTAAAAGAGCCTTTTCCATGCCCGGCTCTGTGGTGCAGCTACCGGCAACGGCTTCCAGTACGGTGCCAAATTCAAGGTCTTTTAGCGTTTTATCTGTTATGCTTATCATTATATTTATACAGCAAATTTTATGCAAAAATACTACATATTAAGCCAGACTGCACATTTGTCAGTCAACTTTAAGACGCCTTTATAAATGCAATGCCCTACAATTTTTATATTTGTACAAAATCAGCAAATAATGAACGTAGCTATACACGAATCGTGGAAAAAAGCTCTGGCCAGCGAGTTTGATAAACCGTATTTTGATAGCCTGATTGGCTTTGTAAAGGATGAATATGCAGCCCATACCTGCTACCCTCCCGGCAAGCAAATATTTTCGGCTTTTGACCATTGCCCTTTTGATAAGGTAGAAGTGGTGATATTGGGGCAGGACCCTTACCACGGGCCTGGGCAGGCAAACGGACTCTGTTTTTCGGTTAAGGATGGTGTACCTAACCCGCCGTCGCTGCAAAATATTTTCAGGGAAATTCAGGCCGACCTTGATAAGCCTTTTCCGCCAACGGGCAATTTAGAGCGCTGGGCTAATCAGGGTGTGCTGCTGCTAAATGCGGTGCTAACGGTTAGGCAGGCTGAAGCCAACAGCCACCAAGGCAAGGGTTGGGAGGCGTTTACTGATGCTGTTATCCAGAAAATATCTGACGAAAAGAAAGATGTTGTTTTCCTGCTTTGGGGAGGATCGGCTAAAAAGAAAGGTGCGCGCGTTGATAAGAACAAGCATCTGGTGTTAGAATCAGGCCACCCATCGCCGCTTAGCGCGAATAAAGGGCACTGGTTTGGCAATAAGCATTTTAGTAAAACCAATGCGTTTTTAAAGGAAAAAGGTAAGAAGGAGATTGAGTGGTAAATTTTAAAGTCGAAAGTCATAAAGTCGAAAGCCGTCAAGTCTCGAAGACTATCAAATTATCAGGCCGAACTCTGTTAATATCCATAAAGGACATTTGACTTTATGACTTTCGACTTTATGACTTTACGATTATAATATTAATTAAACGTCAATGCCCCAAGTATCTCTTCGCTCATAAAAGGGCCGCCCGGAAAACGTGCGGTGTAGTCAAGGTTTAGCCATACCTGGCCGTATTCGTCTACGTGGTAATGCACTTCTTTACCGCGGCTTTCTTCTATAAAAAGCTGCTCTTTAATAAGGTAGTTAGCAATCTCTAAGTCGGCTTTGGTACCCACCAGCATTTCGGGGTACAGGTGCCCACCGGTATGTATAACACGCGGTGTGCCGCCAACTGCCCGTATGCAGGCTGCCATTAGTATTGCATGGTCATCGCAATCGCCGGAGAAATGCAGTATTGTTTCGCTTGCCGATGCTATGTACTCGGCATTACGCGGGTCGTTTACGTAATTCCACTGGTTACGGATATCTTTAAATACCGAGAAGCACTGTATCATGAGCCTGTGCTCGTGGTAGCCCTTAACATCTTTAAAATATTTGGTGGCAGCGCCCACAGCATAATTACGCACCTGCGGATTGTTATAATCTACCGCATCGATAATCTTCGACTTATTAGGAAACGGCAATAGCTTAGAGATGATAAGATCCTGCGGGTTAGGGTCGTATGCCATAGTATACACCATAGCCTCATACTCTTCGTAAACAGCATTAAACCCGTAATTGCCAAAAACCGACCCATACAACAGTACTATTAGATAGACCGCAATGCAAAAGATAAGAAAGTGCTTAAGCAGCCTTAATATAAGCTGGATAGCCGTTACCATTGTTATGAAAATAAGGATACGGTCTATATGCAGCGGCCACTCTGGGTCGACAATATTCTGGTGAATAATGATAAAAAGCGGGATGGCAATAAGCACATTGAGCACAAAAATGATAATGGAATCCCACGGCTTCTTTACCTGAAGCTTTTTTATGAAGGCTTTTATTTTGGGAATATCCGGTTTTATCATTACAGTAAGCAGGCAGTTAGCCCACTACGTTTTCGAAAGCAGTTTTGTTGTTGATGATGTTTAGCTCAAGCAGCTGATTTTCTATCTTTTCAAACGTATTTTTATCCAGTTTCTTTTGAGACCATTGGGTTAATTGTAACCATTCGGCAATATCCCCGGTTTTTTGTCCGTAACGTTCGGCTAATGTCCTGTCTATACTGGGTATCTCCTTAAAATCGGCCGTGGTTTGGTTTATAATATCCAAAACCGTTCCAATAGCATCGGTATTGTTTTCTAACACCTCATTTCGTACCGCAATAACAAAACTTGGCCAGGGGGTAGGGCAGTCTGCCACGCGCCTAAAAATACCTTTATCTACAATGGGTTTGGTCATAAAACGTTCCCACATAAAATAATCGGCAGTACCATCGGTTAGGGCTTCAACAGCGCCATCGAGGGTATTTATGATCTCGAACTGCAGTTGCGACGGGTCCCAGCCCTCATTTTGCGCATTTACAAACGCCATTAAGTGCGACCCCGACCCATAGCGGCTAATAGCCACTTTACCATTTTTAAGGTCGGCCAACGTTTTAAAACCGGAAGCAGCACCAACGTGGATGCCCCAGATTAAAGGCGACTGCACGTATATCTGAACTATTTTGCTCGGGTTGCCGGCAGCAATATCTTTAACAATACCTTCGGTTAAAATCACGGCAACATCAGTCTCGCCATCGCGAAGCATCTGGCATAATTTGCCGGTACCTTCGGGCACATCAGTCCATTCTACGTTAACTCCGGCATTTTCGAACTCGCCATTTTCTATGCACAGGTGCCACGGCAGGTTAAAATGCTCGGGTACGCCTGCTATTTTTATAGTTTTCATAATCTAAATCTTTATCCGCCAACGCGTTTTACTCTGTAGCCGTCTTTAGCTAAAAAATCCATTATTTTAGTCCTGAAGTCGCCCTGAATGATAATCTCGCCATCTTTAGCCGAACCGCCCACACCGCAAAGTGTTTTTAGTTTTTTAGCCAGTGCCTTAAAATCATCATCGGTACCCTCAAAGCCTTTTATAATGGTAGCCACCTTCCCACCACGGTTTTTTTTATCCAGATGGGCCTCCAGCTTTTGTTGGTTGTTAGGCAGTGTTTGTTGCTGCTCATCGTTATTTTCAAATTCAAAATCTTTATTGGTGGAAAATACAAATCCGCCAAGATCGTCTAAACTGGTTAATTTCTTTGCCATTTTTGTGATGCTAATGGAACGCGGATGACGCGGATTAGGCGGATTCACGCGAATTTTATTTATTTATGTTTTCAAAAACTTTTCTTATAAACTCTGGCTTTTTGCCAAAATTAAGTAGAAGTCCCACTTCACAATGTGTACTTCTTAAATAATTAATTAATTGAGCTTCAAATTCTTCAACTAAGCGCTCACATGCTTTTAATTCTAAAATAACCGTATCATTAACAATAATGTCTGCTATGTAATCTCCAACAGGTATATCTTTATAATAAACAACAATTCTTTTTTGAGCTTCAACAGTAAATCCCCTTGTCTTTAACTCAAAAAATAATGCATTTTGATATACCCGTTCTAAAAAGCCATACCCTAATTCATTATAAACATCATAAAATGCTTTTAATATTTCGCCCGTTAATTCCTTGTGAAGCATAAATCTATTTATAAATTTATCTGCGAAAATCCGCTCAATCCGCGTTATCCGCGTTCTAAAATACACGCAACGCTAAGCTTTTATCAATCCCAACTCCACCAGCCTTTCATATAAAAACGCACCGGCGGTGGTATCATCATATAATTTAGGGTTAGCGTCATCAACGCAATTATCAAGGCAGTTAAGCTTCATTTCGCTAACGGGGTGCATAAAGAAGGGTATCGAGTAACGCGACGTGCCCCACAACTCCCGTGGGGGGTTAGCCACCTGGTGAATAGTACTCTTAAGCCTGTTATTGGTGTGTCGCGAAAGCATATCGCCTACGTTTATAACTAACTCGTCGGGTTCGGCTATGGCGTCTATCCATTCGCCATTATGGTTTTGCACCTGCAGGCCACGGCCCTGGGCGCCCATAAGCAGGGTTATAAGGTTAATGTCCCCATGTGCAGCTGCGCGAACGGCAGTTGCAGGCTCTGATGTTATTGGCGGGTAATGGATGGGGCGCAATATGCTGTTGCCCTCACCAACGTATTTGTCGAAATAAAACTCGTCCAAACCTAAATACAAGGCCAGGGCACGCAACACATAAACGCCGGTTTTTTCCAGCATTTTGTAAGCCTGCTCGCCGGTTTGGTTAAATTCAGGAAGCTCCTTAACATCTACGTTAGGTGGGTATTTGGTGGCGTAAGCCGAACCATCTGCAAGGTACTGGCCAAAGTGCCAGAACTCTTTTAAATCGCCTTCTTTACGGCCTTTGGCGTGTTCTTTGCCAAAGGCAACATAGCCACGCTGGCCGCCAATACCGGGAATTTCGTACTGCTCTTTAACATCTACCGGAAGGCTAAAAAAGTTTTTAACCTGGGCATATAAATTGTCTACCAGTGCATCGTCCAGAAAATGCCCTTTTAATGCTACGAAACCTATGTCTTCATAGGCTTTACCGATTTCATTTACAAATTTTTGCTTGCGTTCCGGGTTGTCCGAAAGGAAATCACGCAAATCCACACTGGGAATGTTTTGCATAAAAAAAGTGCTTTTTTAAATAAGTATACGGCCACAAAACGGGCTTGTTACAAATGTAGAAATATTTCCAGTTTTTGTTTCTATTTTTAACCGTTTACTATGAAGATATGTCGAAATAAACTTAAACACAGCCAACCCCCTTAAAATACAAAATTCCGCACCAACGGCACGGAATTTTGTATATAAATGGTATTGGGTAACTTACTGTTTTTTTACGTATTTGGTAAGGATAACAATAGTTTGCCCATCTATTTTGCCTTCAATTTGCTCGATATTGTCGTGAACCAGCCTTATGTTGCGCACAGCAGTACCAACTTTGGCGTTTAGGGTAGAACCCTTAACATCAAGGTCTTTAATAAGGGTAACGCTATCGCCGGTGGCCAGGATGTTGCCGTTACTGTCTTTATGAAACTCCACACCCGCATCGCCCGTATGGTCTCCGGTAGCTTTGGCCCATTCTAACAGCTCGTCGTCAAGGTACATCATGTCTATGGCATCGGCAGCCCAGCTCTCGTTCCTATAACGGTTAAGCATGCGCCACGCCACTACCTGAACCGCAGGTACTTCGCTCCACATGGCCGAAGGTAGTATGCCTTCCCAAAAAGCCATATCCGGCTCTTCCTTTTTCTCAATCTGGTTAAGGCACTTTTCGGTAATCAGTATATAGCCATCCGCACCGCGGTTAACGGCCGGTGGCACCTCATACTGTACAAGGTTATCTGTAGCACCGCTTAATTCGCAAAGGTTACCGCTTCGTTGGCTTAACAGCTCTTCTAATTTCATTGTATTGGTTTTGGGCGCAAATATAGGGTTTTACTGCGCTATTTCCATAGCGGCAATGCGGTTATCTGCAAGGGTAAAAATATGTTTAACGGTACCATCAAAAACTATGGCGCCGCTTAAATCTTTTACCAGCTGGTGCACCGTAACCTCTATACGGCCATCGGGTAGTGGGGTACTATTTACGGGGGCTACATGAGGGTTAATTTCTGCCCACTGGCGTGTCCAGTAGTCGCGAATTTGCTCGTAGCCCGTTACATAGTCGCCTTCCCAGGCTTTTGGCCAGCGCACCGTGGGCGTCATGGTGGCAAGGGCAGCATCGATATCTCGGGCGTTAAAAGCATTGTATGCGGTGGTTATGAGTGTGTCTGGCATGGTTTGGGTTGTTTGTAGAGCTAGGTTAAAGTAGGAGAAAGATTATATTTTGTGAAGGATTACAATAATCTAAAACCTACTATCAAAATTTACATCTCTCGTGAAACTATCTAAAATATTTTTAAAAACTTCCGTTGTTGACTTTCCACCAGATATATCATAAATAATATTACGCACATTAAATTTGTGATATAGTCCTTTTCTTGGGTTATATAAACCAGCATTTTTCCATTTAATATCTCCTGTCATTTGTTGCAGTGCTAAATATATAAATAGCTGTTTTAAATCTGAAGAACGAAAGTTTCTTTTGACAGTCTTTATTTCAATTAACGTATCATCAATATATAAATCACCTTCTAAATCTGGAATTAATCCATAACCTTTAAATTGAGGCTTGAATAAAGATTCTTTTCCATTAATAGTCTTAATAAAATCTAATATATTTTTACAAACTTTTTTTGTGTCAAAATATTCGTCCTTAGATAGTTTAAGATGACTCTCATCAAATTTGTTATTCCATATTTCTTTAGCAGTTTTTAAAATATAAATGGATAACTTTTCTTCTTTAAAAACTTCTTCAAAAGATAACTTCTTATCATGTATTAAGTTGGCGCAGTTAAATGCTAATTGTGATACCATGTCGTAACGAATTTCATTATCACCTTCATAAATTGCCTCATTAACTTTCATGGTGTTAATTTCATTAAAAAATCTAATATAACTTGGAGTCAAAAGCGGCAAATTTTCTTTCCAAATAGCAGAAAATTTCTCTGCTAGATCACGCTCATTTATCATACAAGAATTTTTTTATTTGTTAAAAATCGTTTTGAACACCAATCTTTTATTAATTTTTCTTCTGGAGAAAATAATTTTATATAATGCTCACGCCAGTGCTTCCCTTCATCTCCTAAAAAATAAGATGCATAAATAAATGCTCGTCGCTCCCACATTGACAGTGTTTGAAAATTATTTTTCACATCAACAAGCCAGTAATGACAGTTCCAGTGAGCCATTGTAATTATTATTTGCCTCCTTAATAAGTGATTGGGTTCTGTATCGTAGAGATGGGTTAGTAAGGATTCTTTTTCATCTGTATATTTAATTGACAATATTTGTATTATGAAATTCAGATTCAATTCTATTTTTATCAGATAATTATCTTTAGAAAATAGTTCCAGTAAAGAGGAATCAATTAAAACTTGTACAGAATTATGTAAATCTTCGTAAATACTTCGAACCAATCTTAATATCGTAGTAAATACAGGGGATAAAGTGGTTAGATTATTATGATCTAACAAGATTTTTATGGCTGATATCTGATCTTCAACAGATAACACTTTGATTGCGTTAATAGCTTGTTTAGTAACAGTTTGATCGATAGATGTTTTATTAACCTCTCTCGATAATATTCCAATAATGTCAATTTCTTGAACGGCTTGTTTTAGCTGTTCATAGTCTTCCACTGCAGTAGGTGAATAGGGATCAAATCTAATTGAAATATTCAATAATTTTTGCTCATCATCAATATCTGGAGAATTAATCTCTTGAGGATCTAAAAATTGATGTATATCTCTAAACTCCGTTGATGATAATATTTTAGTTTTCCCCTTCTGTAGACTGAGTTGATCATTAGCTAATTTTTCTGATAAAAGTATTAGTGTTTTGTATCCTTCCGATTCGGATTTACAGAATATCGTATAGTCATCTGCATAACGACAAAACATTATTCCTTTTACCTTTAAATGTTTATCAGCATGATTTAATGACAATTCTGCTAAAATTCTGGCAGCTGGTCCTCCAACAGGTAATCCATAAGAAATTGTTCCTGAAAAAAGACTAAGCAAGTTGAGTATTTTAATGGTTGTATTTGAACTATTTAATCTATCAAGTTCATTCTCAAGTTTATGATGATTTATCCGAGGATAAAAATTTGAAATATCGGTTTGTAAAACATATGGATAATCTTTCGAAAGTTCAACACATTTTCTCTTGTAATCTAGCCAAGTAGTATCTTGAAACAAAGTATTTTTCGCCTTGTCCCAACAAAATCTATAAGAAAATATCTTTTCATCCTTAATAGGTAATCTAACTTCTTCAATTTTTTTCGCGATGGAAATAACTAAGCCTAAGAAGTAAGCGTTCCAAAAAGGTTCGATTAATGTAACACGCCTAAAGCCATAATATCCAACTTGGCTCGCCTTTACAATCGTTTGAGGAGGAGAAATATTAATATGATCATCAAAATTTTTATGAATATTTTCTAGAATATCAAGTGTTTCTTCCAGACTATCTTCAAATAAATGTCTTTCAAAAGGAAATGGAAACACATCGGTGTCGCCATGTGATATTATATTTTTTAGAGCCTTTTTAAAATTTTCTCTCATTGTACCTATATTAAATTAATGTAATATACAAATAAATAAAAAATGCCTTACAAAAAGAGGAAAAATAAATTTTTATAACACTACACCAACATTATGTTATTTTATTACTTTTGAATAACTAAAGATTATTTAAAAATAGCCATGGATTTCGAAAGAAAACAATTAACCAATCAGGAATTACTCGATTTATATAAGAAATTATTAAAACCAAGGCTTATTGAGGAGAAGATGCTCATCTTAATTCGGCAGGGTAAAGTTTCTAAATGGTTTAGCGGCATTGGGCAGGAGGCCATATCTGTAGGGGTAACGGCGGTGCTGCAGCCCGACGAATATATTTTGCCCATGCACCGCAACCTTGGGGTGTTTACAGGGCGCAATATACCGCTGTACCGCCTGTTTAGCCAATGGCAGGGCAAGGCCAATGGCTTTACCAAGGGGCGGGACAGGTCGTTTCATTTTGGTACACAGGAGTTTAAAATTATAGGCATGATATCGCACCTGGGTCCGCAATTGGGCGTGGCCGATGGTATTGCCCTGGCCAATAAACTGCGCCACGAGGGCAAGGTTACCGCCGTTTTTACGGGCGAGGGTGCTACGAGCGAGGGCGATTTTCATGAGGCGCTTAACATTGCCGCCGTTTGGGAGCTGCCGGTGCTGTTTATTGTAGAAAATAACGGCTACGGGCTAAGCACCCCCACCAACGAGCAATACCGCTGCGAAAACATTGCCGATAAGGGCATTGGCTACGGTATGGAGGCGCATATTATAGACGGTAACAATATTTTGGAGGTGTACACCAGGCTGACCGATATTGTGGCCAGCATGCGCGAGAACCCGAGGCCGGTGCTGCTGGAGTTTAAAACCTTTAGGATGCGCGGGCATGAGGAGGCGAGCGGTACAAAATACGTTCCGCAGGAGCTGATGGACCTTTGGGCGGTTAAAGACCCGGTAGATAATTACCGCAGTTTTTTAAAGCAGGAGGGGGTACTGACGGAAGAATATGATGCCGAGCTTCGCGCCGAATTAAAGCGCGAAATAGACGAGCATTACCAGCAGGCCAGTGCCGAACCGGCTATTGAAGCCATTTTAAGCGAAGAATTAAATGATGTTTACAAACCTTATGCATTTGAGGAAGTTAAACCGAATAGCGATACTGATAATGTAAGGATGATCGATGCGATTTCGCAGGGGCTAAAACAGTCGATGCAGCGCCATGACAACCTTGTTATTATGGGTCAGGATATTGCCGAATATGGCGGTGCCTTTAAAATTACCGATGGCTTTGTGGCCGAGTTTGGCCGCGACAGGGTTAGGAACACCCCAATATGCGAATCGGCCATTGTGTCGGCCGGTATGGGGCTGTCTATCAACGGATATAAGTCGGTTATCGAAATGCAGTTTGCCGATTTTGTGTCAACGGGCTTTAACCCGATTGTAAACTACCTGGCCAAAGTGCATTACCGCTGGCAGGAAAACGCCGATGTAGTGGTGCGCATGCCTTGCGGGGCAGGGGTGCAGGCAGGGCCTTTCCACAGCCAGACCAACGAGGCGTGGTTTACCAAGACCCCCGGGCTTAAGGTGGTGTACCCGGCGTTTCCGTATGATGCCAAGGGCCTGATGGCTACTGCTATAAACGACCCTAACCCGGTTATGTTTTTTGAGCATAAGGCCTTGTACCGAAGTATTTACCAGAATGTACCTAAAGATTATTATACGTTGCCGTTTGGTAAGGCATCTGTACTTAAAGAGGGTAACGATGTTACCATTATTACCTTTGGTGCCGGTGTGCACTGGGCGCTGGAAACGCTTGCTAACAACCCTGACATTAAAGCCGACCTGCTGGACCTGCGCACGCTACAGCCGCTTGATACCGAAGCAATTTACGCATCGGTATGTAAAACGGGTAAGGCTATCATTTTACAGGAGGATACCTTGTTTGGAGGTATTGCCAGCGATGTTGCCGCGATGATAATGGAGGAGTGCTTTGAGTACCTCGATGCTCCGGTTAAGCGCGTTGGCAGCCTTGAAAGTGCAATTCCGTTTACCAAGGCACTCGAAGACCAGTACCTTGCCAAAGGGCGGTTTGAAAATGCGCTGAAGGAGCTTTTAGCTTATTAGTTTTTAGTTGACAGTTGACAGATTAAAATATAGGCGGACTTTTTAGTCCGCTTTTTTTGTTTTTTGGGAAGGGTAAGAATGACGTGAAAATATTTTGAAAAATGAACAATTTTAGTAAAGTTTCAACCCAAAACTCCAAACGCAAAATTTTTTTGGTTATCTCAAAGTCCAAAAGTGAAATATCAAGGTATTCGTAAGTTTAATCGGTAATAATTTGCCTTAAAAAGCCGGTAAAATAGGCGACTCAAAATCCAAAAGTGAAATATTAAGCTGTTTTTTGCCTTCTGAAGGGGAAATTTCATACATTTGTATATACAAATATTAGGATAGTATGTCTTTACATAGCTTTAAAAACTGGACCGACGGATTGGGTGAAACGGATGAAAAACTGCCTGTGCTTTTTATAGGGCATGGGTCGCCCATGAATGGTATCGAGGATAATGAATTTTCTCAAACGTGGGCTGCAATGGGTAAGCAAATAGCACGCCCTAAGGCAGTTATAGTAATTTCAGCACACTGGTTAACACGCGGAACGCACATTACAGCTATGGAAGAACCTAAGACAATACACGATTTTGGGGGCTTTCCGCAGGCATTATTTGATGTACAATACCCTGCAAAAGGCGACCCTGAGCTGGCTGAGGCGGCTTCGAAGCTAATAACCACTACCCATGTGGGTTTAGACCACGATTGGGGCCTTGATCATGGCACCTGGACGGTGGTTAGGCACATGTATCCGGATGCGGATATACCTGTTCTTCAGCTAAGTATAGATTATGGCAAGCCACCGCAGTACCATTACGACCTGGCGAAACAGTTGGCAGCATTACGTAAAAAAGGCGTGCTGATAATTGGCAGTGGCAACATGGTACACAACCTGCGAATGGTTGACTGGCAGCGACTTAACGATCCAAACTACGGGTTTGACTGGGCTGTGGAGATGAACAGTATCTTTAAACAAAAGATTAATGATGGCAATCACGCCGACCTTATTAACTACGAAAAGCTGAACAAGGCGGCAACGCTGGCCATACCAACACCGGATCATTACTATCCGCTACTTTACACGCTTGGTTTACAGGATGATACAGATGGTATTGGTTTTTTTAACGATAAGCTGGTAGGCGGATCTTTGAATATGACATCGGTTAAAATAGGATAATAAAGCACTGATTTACAGCCATAATATCCCTTTCAAACGGGTTTTAACCTTGCAATGTGTTGCCGGAGCAGAGCCTTTGCAGGTATCATCTATAATTTCTAATATCTCGGTCTTAAGGTCTTTGATGGTAAGTGCTTGTCCGTCTGCTTTATAAGCTATAATTTGGTTTGAATTGTAAGGTTCAGGTTCCTTTGTTTCTGGTTCTTTCTCAGGATAATACTGGCTTAATATATTCTGAATCTTATTGTTAAGGCCTTCTTCGTCGGTTTCCATGATCTTTTTAATGATCTCAAATTTTAGTTCGGTAGTACTCATAACTTGCTTATTTATAGTTGTTTATTTGGTTTGTAAAATGTAATCGCGGTACCATTTGCCTAACGAAAAGGCTTTTTCGGCAAAAATCATTACCGCAATTGGGATAAAAAGGTACTCCACATACCCTTGATTGTAAAGCAAATAGGCAGACAATAGCAATAAGCGGCCGTATTCGAGGTAATAAATCCATTTGCGCTGTTCTAACAAGGCACCGCAGTTAATTAGAGTAATTAGTATAAAAGTGGCTGTAAAGAGTTTATCTGCAATATCCTGATACGCAATAAAGTAGGTAAACCACATGAGCATTAATGTACATAATGCTATTTGAAACGCAAGGTATCCTTTGAATTTCAGTTCGTTAAGTTTAAGGCTGCGGTCTTGCAGGAACTTCTTTTCCAGTTCGGGCCTGATGTCCTGATCCATATCGGCGGGGCTGCCAAATACTGCTTTCCATTTGTTTTTGAGGCCGTTAGCGCGCCTGTAGCTCTCGTAAATTTCAAAATAGTAATGAAAGTGCTGCCACAAAAAGCTGTAACTCTTTAAAGGGTGGGTAAGGCCATACTTTGGTTTTTCTTCCTCAACCTGAAAAGTGCCGAACATTTTATCCCAAAACACAAACATATCGCCGTAGTTCTTGTCAAGGTATTTTTCGTCGGATGCATGATGAACCCCATGTAATGAGGGAGTTATAAATACATATTCCAACCATTCTATGCGGCCAACAATTTGCGTATGCGTAAAAAAAGAGTAGGCTCCATGCACCAACAGCATGGTTATAACCATTGTAGGATGAAATCCAAACAACGGCAGCAGGCACCAAAATGCCGTGCGTATAACTGCCTGAATAGTAGTTATTCTTGCGGCAGCCGTAAAGTTAAATTCTTCGCTATGGTGGTGCAC
Source organism: Flavobacterium subsaxonicum WB 4.1-42 = DSM 21790 (assembly GCF_000422725.1). Classification (GTDB taxonomy): domain Bacteria; phylum Bacteroidota; class Bacteroidia; order Flavobacteriales; family Flavobacteriaceae; genus Flavobacterium; species Flavobacterium subsaxonicum. The sequence goes on along the minus strand of NZ_KE383909.1, from coordinate 928,399 downwards.
AATGTGTGCCGCCCAAAAGACATTTACCTCGTGGCCAAGCCTATGGTACCAGTACCAGACAAAATCGGTTGCCAGGATAAGCCCAATCCAGATGATCCAGTTGGCAGGGATGTCGAAAATTTTGTAGTTATCGTAAACAAAATAATACAGCTGATAAAAGCTGGCGGCAACAAAAAGGTTTAGTAAACGTTCTGCTATACCAATACTTACGTTAGATATAGAACTCTCATATTTAAATAGTTCGGGCTTTTTTTTGCGTTGCGCAGCCTTGTATTCCAAGAAAACAAAGAGAAAAAATGCAGGCATAGCAAAGGCCAGATAGTTGTGTTTTTCCATTACGGTAGTGTTTGCTCCGCAACAAAAATAACAATACTCTACTAAATTAGTAGACTAAAAAGTCATAAAATTAATAACTATGCCCGGTTAATAAACTTAACGGGCTGAAAATCCAATAAATAAAGGGAGAAATTAGATTATTCGGCGCCGTCTTCCTTATCCTGTTTAATAGGATATTTACCAAATAGGGTAGAGAGTTTCCATATTTTGTAAGGCTTGTACGAAAATTTGTTAGACAGTGCTATCATGGCAACGGTATCGCCTTTTAAGGTAACGTAAGACGATGTATTGCCATGCCACCAGCCGTTGTGGTAAAACAGCTTTTCGCCGGTTTTCCACTCATGCATGCGTATGCCAAGGCCATAGTTACGTTCGCCTTTGTGCTCGTAGCTATACCCTTGGAACACTTGCTTTACGAGCTTAGGATTCAGGAACTTTTTAGAATAAGTAGCTAAGTCAAACTTAAGCATATCGCGTGGTGTAGAGTAGATGTTCTTATCACCATAGATATTATCCAGAAAATCATAGTCGTAAAGAACATTATTGCCTTTGTATGACTGCGATGCTGTTTCTTTATCCTTGTAATAATCAAACACATAGGTGTTTTTCATGCCCAGCGGATCAAAGATTATCTTTTTCATGGCATCGCGGTAATTCATCTTTGTAACCTTCTCAATTACAAGGGCCAGGATGGCATAATTGGTATTACAGTAGCCGAACTTTTTATCAGGTTTAAAGTATAACCCAAATTTATGCAAGGCCAGCAAATCCAGTATGTCCTGGTTTTTCATCATACTACGGTCCCATATTGCACGGTCATCCCCAAAATAAGCATAATTGGGCAGGCCACTACGGTGGTTTAAGAGCATTTTGATAGATATATCTTCGTACGGAAATTCCGGCAATATGCTGTTTACTTTAGCGTCGATATCCAGTTTTTCAAGGTCGATGAGCTTTAAAACAACGGCAGCCGTAAGCACCTTACTAACAGATGCCAGGTGAATAGGAGTGTTAGCATCAATCTCGGTCTTATTTTTCCTGTTGGCATAACCGCCATAGGTTTCAAATAATATCTGTCCGTTTTTAGCCACAAGAAAGCCTCCGCTTAAATCGTCTTTAGGCCAGGTTTTGTTATAAAACTGCTTTACACTGTTGGCCTTAGCATTTTTCCAGTTGGCAGTAAGCTTGTTTAGCTTAACGTCAAGCGGGGTAATATGCAGCACTGTATCCTTCGCATTTTGGTCGGTATCAGTGGTTTCGGCAGTATTTTTATCTTTTTGGCACGAAGCTAAAAGCAATATAAATATATAGGGAGTAAATTGTAGAAATCTCATTTTTTGGAAATACGTAAAACCGCAAATATAACCAAACCAAACTTTTTATAAAGGTTTTTTTAGTAAGGTTAACAGTTAAAATTTAGATTTATTATTCTTGTAAAACTTAATATTTTGAAATGCAGCGGGTTCTAATTTTAAGCTTTTTTTTTATTTTATGCCTAAAGCAAAATTGCCTATTTTTACGGTAAATTATTATAGCAATATGGATAAAATACAATGGCAAACCGTAAAGGAATTTACAGATATAACCTATAAAAAATGCAATGGCGTAGCACGTATAGCCTTTAACAGGCCCGATGTAAGAAACGCTTTTAGGCCTAAAACTACAGCCGAACTTTTTGAAGCCTTTTTAGATGCACGCGAAGATACCTCAATAGGGGTAGTGTTACTTTCGGCCGAAGGGCCATCATCTAAAGATGGTATTTACTCGTTTTGCAGTGGTGGCGACCAAAAGGCGCGTGGCCAGCAAGGTTATGTGGGCGACGACGGTATGCACCGATTGAATATCTTAGAGGTGCAACGTCTTATTCGCTTTATGCCTAAAGTAGTTATAGCTGTGGTACCCGGTTGGGCCGTTGGCGGCGGGCATAGCCTACACGTAGTGTGCGACCTTACCCTTGCCAGTAAAGAACACGCCATATTTAAACAAACCGATGCCGATGTTACCAGTTTTGATGGTGGTTATGGATCGGCCTACCTTGCTAAAATGGTTGGTCAAAAACGTGCCCGCGAGATTTTCTTTTTAGGAAGAAACTACTCGGCGCAGGATGCGTATGAAATGGGAATGGTAAACGCCGTTATCCCTCACGATGAATTAGAAGATACTGCTTATGAGTGGGCTCAGGAAATACTTGGTAAATCGCCAACATCTATAAAGATGCTAAAATTTGCCTTTAACGCTACCGACGATGGTATGGTTGGGCAGCAAATTTTTGCCGGAGAAGCTACACGCCTTACCTATATGACCGAAGAGGCCAAAGAGGGACGTGATGCTTTCCTGGAAAAAAGAAAACCTGACTTTAGGAATATTAAATGGATTCCGTAACAGTTTAACGTTCCGGGTTTTGTGTTTAGAGTTCAACCCGCAACCCATAACTCATAACCCACAACAAAAATGGAGTTCATAAACGAAACTATAGATACCGCCCAACTGCCTAAATACGAAGATGTGGTGCTTACGCCGCTGCATCCGTCTTATTTTAAGATCATCATGTTTAACATAGGGTTGGTGTTTGGCTTACTTGCTATAGCGTCAGGTGCCGGTTTTTATTACATAAAAGAACTGGAACCTTACTGGTTAACCATAACTATTGTGTATATAGTTGTTTTGCTGTTTACTATTTTAATGTGCGTAATTAGTTTTAAAAACAGGGGTTTTGCATTTAGAGCGCACGATGTAATTTATCGTAGTGGTGCCATTGCAACTACCACAACTATAATTCCGTATAACCGGGTGCAGCACGTGGCGGTTCACGAAGGGCTGTTATCGCGCAAGCTCGGCCTTGCTGCTGTAGAGGTTTTTACAGCCGGCGGTAACAACAGCGATATACAGGTGCCGGGCATAGATAAAGACCAGGCCGAAAAGATAAAGTATTTGCTTATGGGCAAAATTAACCCACAGCAGGATGAACAGCAATTTTAGCCAGCCGCAACGCCAGTCGCTTATTGGGGTGGTGGTAATGTTTGCCGATACCTTTCAGGGTACGGCGCGTGCTTTGTGGCCTTTTTTAATTGTATGGATCTGGAAGATAGACCAATATAATAAACTGTACATTGCCTTGGTAGTACTAAGTGTAATTTTACTGATTGCTATTGTGGCCTATCTTAAATACCTGAATTTTACCTTTTTTTTAGATGAAAAAAATGAGGAATTTGTGGTGCGTAAAGGTATCCTGAACAAGAGCCGCATTGCAATTCCGTTAGATAAAATACAGCAGGTAAACATTAACCAGTCGTTTATACAGCGCCTTATTGGTGTACACGCATTAGAGGTTGATACGGCAGGCAGTAATGGTAAAGAAGTGTCTATACGCGCCATTAAAGAGAGCCTTGCGGTTTCGCTCAAAGAGCGCCTATTGGAAGGGGCACAGGAAGCTATTGCTGATGATAATGAGTTTGCGGGCGAATCTTCGCAGGCAAAACAAGCTAACAGGCCTTTTATCCAAATCAGTCTTTTAAGCCTTGTTAAGACAGGTATTACCTCTAACTATATCAGGAGTTTCGCAGTATTATTAGCATTTATGATAACCATCTTTCAGAATTTGGAAGAGTTTATAAATGCTTCAGGCTATGATGATAACCCGCTGGATAATTATATTAATGCCGATGTACTACTGCAATTTATAAGTTTTATAGTAGCAGCTATTATCTTTTTAACGCTTGTAGTTAATCTGGTACGCACCATTGTTAGGTATTATAACTTCAGGATCACCAAACAGCAAAATGGCTTGTTGCTAAGCTATGGGCTTCTCAATACTAAAAATACCATAATAAGGCCAGAGAAAGTACAGGTAGTAACAGTTGGGCGCAATTATTTTCAGAAAAAATTTAACCTTAACGACCTTAAGATCCGGCAGGCATCGGGCATGGAGGCAAATGACAGGGACCAAAGCAAATCGGCCATTGAAATTCCCGGTTGTAACGAAACCGAAAAGAATGTGCTGCTACAATTTCTGTTAGAAAAAATCCCCGAAAGGGGTGTTATGCTAAAGCCCAACTTCAGGAAAATAATTTTCGAAACGTTTAAGTTTTTAATTATACCCATAGGTATATTTTTCCTGTTCGCATTTAAGTTTACGCCTTTTATTAAGGAATATATAGTGTTCGTGCCTATTTACGGAGTGTTTGCGGCAATACTGATTTATTTTGCCTTTAGAAACAGCAGGCTTTTTGTTACCGATGATTTTATTATAAAACAAAGCGGTGCCTGGGATATTGATAACGATTATATTGCGCCGCACAAAATACAGACCATATCGCTTAAGCAGTTTTTTTGGCAAAAAGGATCTGATGTTGGTATTGTTACATTGCATACCGCAGGAGGTACCATTTCGTTTGGATTAGCAAATTTCACAAAGCTTAACCAACTGGTTAATTACTGGCTATGGCAGGTAGAGACTACTGATAAGCATTGGATGTAGGTAGAAATTATAGAATTAAGATTTAAGATTCAATAAATAAAGATTTAAGATTTAGAATATACAAATGTCAAATACAAAAGAGTGGTTTAAGGCCGCACGTTTACGCACACTGCCATTATCAGTATCAGGAATACTGGTAGGTAGTTTTTATGCATTTTCTCAAGGATATACTAATTGGCTAATACTGGCTTTTGCATTGGTAACCACATTGGGTTTACAGGTGCTTTCTAACTTTGCCAACGACTATGGCGACGGTGTTAAAGGCACCGATAACGAACATAGAATTGGTCCGCAACGGGCTATACAGAGCGGTGCTATTACAATACAGGCCATGAAAAAGGGCATTATAATTACATCTGTTTTAACCATGATAGCAGCCATTGTGCTTATTTATGTATCTTTTGGAAGAGAAAATTTTGGTTACTCAGTATTCTTTTTTCTATTAGGATTGGCTGCCGTTGCTGCAGCCATAAAATATACTGTGGGTAGCTCGGCTTACGGTTACAGGGGCTTAGGTGATATATTTGTTTTTATCTTTTTCGGACTGGTAAGTGTTTTGGGTTGCTACTTTTTATTCGCTAAACAAATCGACGTACTTATTATACTACCGGCAATATCGGTAGGGTTACTAAGCGTAGCGGTATTAAACCTTAACAACATGCGCGATCAGGTTAGTGATGCTATGAGCGGAAAAAACACGATTGTAGTAAAAATGGGACCGAAACGCGCTAAAATATACCACTATACGGTAATTGTTACTGCGCTTGTTTTAATACTTGCATTCGCTGTTTTAAGCCATTTTGGGCCGGGTCAGTACTTATTCCTGCCGGCATTTATTCCGTTTATAATACACCTTAAAACGGTGGCCAAAAACACTATACCCCGCGAACTGGACCCCGAACTTAAAAAAGTGGCATTGGGTACGTTCTTTTTATCTGTATTGCTTTGTATTGCAATGCAGTAGCTAAATAAACAACTTAGAATACATTAAATATTTATATTATGAAGATTACTTTTTACGGCCACGCAAGCCTTGGCATTGAGGTTGCTGGCAAACACATTATTGTAGACCCTTACATTACGGCTAACGAGTTAGCTAAGCACATAGATATCAACACCCTAAAAGCTGATTACATTTTAATTACGCACGCCCACGGCGACCATATTTTAGATGTTGAAGCTATTGCTAAAAACACCGGTGCCACTATAGTTTCAAATGCAGAAATTGCAGGTTTTTATGCCGGTAAAGGCTTTACGGCTCATGGTATGAACCACGGTGGCAGCTGGAATTTTGATTTTGGTAAAGTAAAATACGTTAACGCGATACACTCAAGCTCGTTCCCGGACGGTAGTTATGGTGGCAACCAGGGTGGTTTTGTTATTGAAGCTGATAAGAATATTTACATTGCCGGAGATACTGCCCTTACTTATGATATGAAGCTTATTCCGCTTCGAACTAAGTTAGACCTTGCAATCCTGCCAATTGGTAATAACTATACTATGGATGCAGAAGATGCAGTTATAGCCTCTGATTTTGTGGAATGTAATAATGTGCTTGGTTATCATTATGACACCTTTGGATATATTAAAATAGACCACGAGGCTACTAAAAAATTATTTGCTGATAAAGGTAAAAACCTGACGCTTTTAGAGATAGGGTCTTCTATAGAGCTATAAATAATTAGGAATTTTGAATTACGAATTACGATCTAATGAAAGCCGATAATGTTATCCAAGCAAAAAGTTATGCTTTTGCTATACGTGTTGTAAATGCTTATAAATATTTAATAAGCGAGCATAAAGAGTATGTTTTATCTAAACAGCTATTACGGTGTGGAACATCTATTGGAGCTAATGTTGAAGAAGCTATAGGGGCACAGAGTCCAAAAGACTTTTTTGCCAAACTTTCAATTTCATATAAAGAAGCAAGAGAGACACATTATTGGCTTAGGATTTTAAAAGATACTGAATATCTTACCGCAGAACAAAGCTCAAGTCTTTTGGCTGATGCGGAAGAATTGCTGAGAATTATTGGCACTATTCAGAAAACCCTTCGTAATTCGTAATTTTAAATTCGTAATTAATATGAAAGCTTCCTACCAAAAATACATTCTCAATTTCAAGCGCCCCAGTGGTACATCGCGTGGTGTGATGACGGAGAAAGAAACCTGGTTTATCATCCTCGAAAAAGATGGTAAAACAGGAATAGGAGAGTGTGGTATATTGCGATCGCTTAGCGCGGATGACCGTCCGGATTACGAGGAGAAACTTAAATGGACGTGTGAAAACATCCATTTAGGTGAACAAAAATTATGGGAGGATTTGATGGAATTCCCATCAATACAGTTTGGGTTAGAAACCGCTTTCAGGTCGTTGGAAGGCAATACGCCTTATGAATTATTTCCTTCTGCCTTTACAAAAGGTGAAGCTAACATCTCTATAAACGGACTCGTTTGGATGGGTGATGAAGCCTACATGAAAGAGCAGATTGAAGACAAGCTACAGCAAGGTTTTAATTGCATAAAACTTAAAATTGGAGCCATAGATTTTGATACAGAATTAGGATTGCTGCGTTTTATAAGAGCCAACTTTAGCCCGCAACAAATAGAAATCCGTGTAGATGCCAATGGTGCTTTTAGTTTAGATACAGCTTTAGATAAGCTACATCAGTTATCTGAATTTAAACTACATAGCATAGAACAGCCTATCTTTAAAAATCAGACTGACAGCATGGCAGACTTGTGTAAAACTACTCCGCTGCCTATTGCTTTGGACGAAGAGCTTATAGGTGTTTTTGAGTTAGCAGATAAAGAGACTTTGCTTAAAAAAATCCAGCCTCAGTACATTATTTTAAAACCAAGTTTGGTAGGAGGTTTTAGGGGGTGTGCCGAATGGATTGCCCTTGCCGAAAAGTACGATATTGATTGGTGGGTAACATCGGCTTTAGAAAGTAATATTGGCCTTAACGCCATTGCGCAATGGACATTTTTACAAAATAATCCAATGCCACAAGGGTTAGGTACCGGTGCTTTATACACTAATAATTTCGAGAGCCCGCTCCAGGTTAAAAACGGAGAATTATGTTACAATCCTAAAATTGAGTGGGAGGTAAGCTTATAGCAATTATTCTCCCGTTTCGTAATGTGGCGCATCTACAGGTTTAGATTGCGGAGATCCCTGCTGCCTTAAATATATAGACAGGGCAACTATAGCAAATACCGAAAGGAACTCACTCTGCCAGTTCTGGAACGACTCAAACCAAAAGCGGGAATCGGCAATGTAATTGGCCGTGGTTTCTAAAGCTTTACCTTTAAGTTTATTTTCTACATTCTGGTCGGCAAGGCTGCCATAAAAATGCAATATAAAAGATATTGCGAACAATAGCAATAAGGCTATGGTTAGCGAATTTTGATACAGTTTTAAAATAAAGCCGCCTTTTTTAACAGGCCACGGTACATCCTTCTTATTAGGGTTGGGTTTGCAATCTACATCATCGGTACCATCAAACTTTTTGGATTCAGACGATCCTTTCTGTTTCAAAAAAATGGTAAGCACTACAAATAAAGCCATTTGCAGAAATTCGCTTTCCCAATTCTCAAAAGTGGACTCTACAAAATGCCCAGACGTAAGGTACTGCTGAACATTTACAGCCGTTCCGCCATTCTCAACCAATTCTTTATTATATTCCTGATGGCCAAATACCGTCTGAGCAACAAGGGTTGCAGCAAACAAAATTAAAAATACTATAGATAAACTATTGTTTTTAATGAATTCTTTCATGGTTAGGTATGTAGGGTTAAAGAAAACATTATTACATAAAAAATGGGGTTTAAATAAACCCCATCTTCTAACAATGCTGCTGTTTTACTCCATCTCACTATCATCTGCATCAGCAGCATCAAAATTAATGGTGTTGTAGGCGGCCTCTGTTAACGTTATATCAGCTTGCTTTTCTTCTTCAAGCGTTGTGTGAAGAATATCGGCAACATCATCCATACCTAAAGTTTTTGCAAAAGCGCAAAGTGTACCATAGGTAGCAATTTCGTAATGTTCAATTTTTTGCGATGCAGCAATAATGCCGGCATCACGCACAGCTCCGGGCTCAGTGCTTTCCATAATGTCCTGGCCTTCTTTAAGTAAGCCATCCATAGCTTCACATTTTTTAGCAACAGCTTTTTTACCAATAATAGTAAATACCTGCTCTAAACGTGCAATTTGCTCCTCGGTCTCGGTGGTGTGGTTGTTTAAACCATCAATAAGATTAGGTGTAGAGGCATTTTTAGCCATTTTAGGCAATGCTTTAACCAAAGCTTTCTCTGCCCAGTAAATGTCTTTAAGGCTGTCTATAAACAGTTCTTTTAATCCTTCGGCAGCGGTAGATTTAGCTTTTACAACACCTCTTGAATTGGTTGTTTTAGCAGTTGAAGCTTTAGAAGCCGTTACCGATTTTGAAGAAGTTGTTTTTGCTGCTGTAGTTCTTTTAGCTGCAGTACTTTTTGTACTTTTAGCAGTAGTTTTGGTGGTTGCCATAATGTTTAGTTTATTTTTGATTAATAGTTTTTCAGAATGTGTTTCCTGGTTGTTACATATCAAATTTAGATAATGGCTAAAGCACTCAATATTAATATAATCATAAAATAAAAAGCTGTAACAATACTTTAACTCGCTGTGTTATAGAATACTTAAAACAAGTATAAGAAATTACAGAATACTACATTTAAATTATAACTTAATGATAAAAGCCTTTGAGCCTATAGTTAGCAACACATCTGAAATATTAATTTTAGGTACCATGCCGGGAGAAAAATCTTTAGTGTTGCAGGAATATTATGGTAACAGGGGTAACCAGTTTTGGCGTTTGTTGTTTACGCTTTTTGGTAAAGAAATTACCCATGATTATAGCGAAAAGATCCAATTGCTAAAAGATAATAATATAGCCCTTTGGGATGTGCTGCAATATTGCGAACGGGAAGGTAGCCTTGACAGTAATATTAAAAACGAATTGCCTAATAATTTTGAAGCATTTTACAAACGTTACCCTAATATAAAAAGGGTATTATTTTCGAGTAAAAATGCTGCTGCTTATTATGATAAATATGTTGGCCGAAAGGAAACTATAGAATATGATGTATTACCATCGCCAAGTGGCGCTAACGCTACCAAATCTTTTGCAGAAAAACTTGAGATATGGCAGCTAAAGCTATTATTTTCGACAAAATAATGGGATTGACTGATTATTGCTAAAAAGACAAATTTTGTAATGAAAACGACATTTAATTGTAAGCAAAATGTTGCTTGCAGCTTAAAAAAATATATATCTTTGGAAAGCTATTTCGCTATGAAAATTTACTACTAAAACGAATGAAAAAACTGATTTTGCTTATCCTGATGTTTGTTTCGCTTTCTGGCATGTGCCAGGTAAACAGCTTTATGATAAGCAATGATAAGCTTATTTGGGAAAACGTATTTATTAGCAGCGAGGCAAATATACCTAGTACTATTTCCAGGCATGTAAGGCTTAAAATAACATCGTCTGACGGTACTATTTATAAAGGAACAGGTACCGATATTAAAAATACCTGCCCGGGCACATCAGACTTTATGAAGGACGGCTTTAGTTTTAGCTTTAATTTTGAAATTGAGCTTAGCGAAGGTAAATACAGGGTAACTATTAGCAATCTTGTATTTTCTAAAAATACCAAAAAAGCAAAAACTTCTACAGGAGCTGAAAAGTACTTTATAGAAAACGGCCTCCTTAAAAAAGATGGCAAGATTGAGGCCGATTTAACCTGCCTTGATAATTACTTCAATAAGATTTTTACAATGACTACTGTCTACAAAAATCGTTTATAATTTAAGTTCAATTACTTAACATTACATTATTACTTTTTTCTTACCTTTATAAAAATTAAAGCGCTAAGGGTCAGTCCCTTTATATTTTATCTTTATAAAAACATATTTTATTTACGATTAAAATACAGGCAACAGAGAGAGCTTAAATCTCTTTATTTAGTATCAATTTCCTGCAACGCAAACACAAAAGGATCATGAAATTTTTTAGCCTTATTTTATCTGTGATAACATTCACTACCACTTTGTATTTTCTTATTTCACAGTTTCCAGACCTGGAAACATTTGATGGATTTCTTTATTTTGTACTGCTGTTACTTTTAATGCTTATATGTATTACGGGCATTATTATTAACCGACCGGTGATAACTAGGGTGCACAATAAATTTAAGACCAAGCTATAAATTGTTAGTTGTATATAATAAGCCAAAAAGGCTGCCAGTAAAACTGACAGCCTTTTTTATAATGGTTTAAACTAATTACTTAGTCTGGTTTTTCATTTCTTTTTCAATCATGTCGTAAAACTGATCGATTTTAGGAAGTACCAAAATTCTTGTTCTTCTGTTTTTAGCCCTACCTTCAGGAGAAGTATTGCTGTCTAACGGAATGTACTCGCCACGGCCCGATGCTACTAAACGCTTAGGATCGATACCAAAATCTTTTTGAAGTATCCTTACAATAGATGTAGCACGTTTAACGCTCAAATCCCAGTTGTCTACAAGTACAGCATTTTTAATAGGCACATTATCTGTGTGGCCTTCTACCATGCATTCAAAGTCTGGCTTATCCTGAACGATCTTAGCAACTTTACCTAAAATTTCTTTAGCCCTGTCAGTCACATCATAGCTACCGCTTTTAAATAAAAGTTTATCGGCAATAGATATGTAAACCACACCTTTTTCTACGTTAACCTCGATATCCGGGTCGTTTACGCCAACAGCTCTCTTAATGCTGCTTACAAGTGCAATAGTTACAGAGTCTTTACGGGTTAATGCATCCTGAAGCCTGTTGATCTTAAGATCTTTTTCTTTAAGGCTTTCTAACGATTTTTCTAAGTTGGCTGCACCTTTAGATGATAATGTTGTAATCTGATCTCTTGTATTGATAAGGTCAGAGTTATTTTTCTTAAGATCTTCAATGCGGTTGGCCATTCCATCTTTTTCTGCCAAGCAAGTATTAAGCTTAATTGTTGCAGAATTTAAAAGATCCTGAATCTCTTTGTTTTTAGCTTCCAGCTCGGCTATCTTTTTCTTAGACCCGCACGACGTTGTCGATGTCAGCGTTATCATCGCTAACGAAAGTATTAAAATGCTTCTTCTCATAAGTTACTGATTTAAAATTTTAACAAAATTACTATTAATCACAAAATTACTAACGCGTTTATCTATAAACTATTGTTAAAATGTAAATCAAACACCTTGCCGCTTTTAACAAAATATTTGTAAGTAATGCTATTTATTTTGTAGTAATTACTGTATTGTTTTGATTCTCTTTTGTTTAAGAAGTATCTAATTTTAACAAAAAAATAAAAGTGTGCTCTTACTACTGCCCAAAAATTTGCCGGTTGGCGGTGTAATAAAAATCGCATACCTGCCAAACCGTCCATGAGCAGCCTGATGAACAATACCGGCAATAACTGGCCTGTAGGTACATTTTTAAGCAGCATCCACAACGAATTCCTAAAGTTTAAAAATGTTTTATGCGGATTACTGGCGCTAAGTGTAGCTCCGCCAACATGATAGATGACTGATTGAGCACAAAACCGTACTTTATAATTCTTGTTAAATGCTCTCCAGCATAAATCGATCTCCTCCTGATGGGCAAAAAAGTCTTCATCAAAACCTTTTAATTCGCGGTATACTTCTTTCCTAATAAAAAAACAAGCGCCAGATGCCCAAAAAAGTTGAGCATCGGTATCATATTGGCCTTTATCTTCTTCTATGGTGTCAAAAATACGGCCACGGCAAAAAGCAAAGCCATACTTATCTATATAGCCACCTGCGGCACCGGCATACTCAAAATGGGTCTTATTTTTATAGTCCAGTATTTTTGGCTGAATGATGGCAGTCTCTAAATCGGCTTCAAAAATATCTATTACGGGTTGCAGCCAGCCTTCGGTAACTTCTACATCGCTGTTTACAAGGGCGTAAATATCCTCTTCAACATTCTGTAAGGCCTCATTATATCCCTTTGCAAAGCCATAGTTGCCATTATTCTTTATTATTTTTATCTCAGGATAGGCCTGCTGTACAAACGCAATAGAATCATCGGTAGAGGCATTGTCTGCTACATATATTTCAGCTTCAGGAGAATGGGCAACAACAGAGGGTAAAAACTGTTCGAGCAGCTTTTTACCATTCCAGTTTAAAATAACTACGGCAACACTTTTCATAAAGCGGGGGTGTAAGGGGGTACATCGGGCAGAAAAACATATTGTTCTGCCTCGTGGTCCATCTGGCAAAAATAATGATTAAGCCCGTTAGTAACCATAAGGTGTACCGAATTTAATGTCATATTATAACGTGCAATCTGATCGAACGTACCCTGCGATATTTTAACCTCGGGCGCTTTGCATTCTACAATTAAAAATATTTTCCCATCAGGCTGAAATACAACTATATCGTAGCGTTTATTTAAACCATTTATCTTTACAATTTTCTCTACATTTAAGTGCGATTTTGGGAAGTTTTTTTCTTCTAAAAGAAAATGCACTACGTGTTGGCGTACCCATTCTTCGGGTGTTAGCAGGATAAATTTCCGGCGTATCTCATCAAAAACCGAGATTTTATTATCGCTATTTTTAAAGCGGAATTTGTAATCGGGAAAATTAAGCTTTTGCATGCGGCAAAGAAACAAATTATAAAGGTATATGTCAAATGCTGAAGGGCAGGTATCTAAAAATTCAGGATTAATTAGGGCTTATTTCTTTTAAGATTGACATGCAAATGTGTTATTTTTGAAGTATAAATAAAGAGTTGTGGACGAAGTTGTAAAAATTGTTAACGAGATAAAGCAGGGCAACATTAAGCCTATTTATTTTTTAATGGGCGAGGAGCCTTATTATATAGATAAGCTTACTGATTATATAGAGCACAATATTTTAACCGAAGAAGAAAAGGGCTTTAACCAGATGGTGTTGTACGGAAAAGATGTAACTATAGAAGATGTTATATCTAACGCCAAACGCTACCCTATGATGGCCGACAGGCAGGTGGTTATTGTTAAAGAGGCCCAGGAACTGTCGCGCACCATAGAAAAACTGGAGAGTTATGCCGAAAATCCGCAGCCTACTACCGTATTAGTTTTTGCTTACAAATATAAAACACTGGATAAGCGTAAAAAAATCACTAAGATTTTAGATAAGGCAGGCGTTGTTTTTGAAAGCAAAAAAATGTACGACAACCAGGTAGGCGACTGGATTAAACGTGTGCTTGCCGGTAAAAATTATGGTATAGAGCCTAAAGCTACGGCCATGCTGGTAGAATTTTTAGGTAACGACCTGGGCAAAATTAGCAACGAGCTGGATAAATTGGCTATTATTCTGCCGGAAGGCAGCACTATTACCCCAAAACTTATTGAAGACAACATTGGCATAAGCAAGGATTATAATGTGTTTGAGCTGCGCAAGGCTATTGGCGAAAAAAATCAGCTTAAAGCTTATAAAATTGCCGATTATTTTGCTAACAACCCTAAAGATAATCCGTTGGTTATGACGGTAGGTCTTGTATTTGGTTTTTTCTCGCAGCTCTTGCAGTACCACGGCCTTAAAGATAAAAACCCCAGCAATGTGGCTAAGATGCTAAAGGTTAATCCGTATTTTGTGAAGGATTATGATATTGCGTTGCGCAACTACCCCATGAAAAAAGTAAGTGCTATTGTAGGCACACTAAGAGATATTGATGTTAAAAGCAAAGGGGTAGGGGCCAATGCTATACCGCAAGGCGACCTGATGAAAGAAATGCTGGTTAAAATTTTTAATTAATTGTTTATGAGGACTTCTAAAATATTTGTTACGGTTGATGCTGTTGTTTTCAGGAAGGTAAAAGAAGCGTATGAGATACTGCTTATACAGCGCAAAAACGAACCGTTTAAGGGCCAGTGGGCTTTGCCCGGTGGTTTTGTAGATGAAGGTGAAGACCTGCCTGTTGCCGCCGCTCGTGAACTTTTAGAAGAAACCGGATTGCATGTTAAAGATTTGCAACAACTTGGTGCTTTTGGCACACCGGGACGCGACCCAAGGCAGCATACTGTATCTGTTGCATATATCGGTTTTGCCGATGAAAATGCTGTTGCCGTGGCGGCCGATGATGCTGCCGAAGCGCAATGGTTTTCGGTTAAAGTCTTACCACAACTGGCTTTTGACCATTTAGATATTGTAACTTTAGGGCTACAAAAGCACAACTTATGAGATTTCATACCCGAAAATGGGTTAAGCCTGAAGACCTGAACCCCAATGGCACTTTGTTTGGAGGAAAATTACTGGCTTGGATAGACGAAGAGGCTGCATTATATGCCATTATTCAGATAGAAAACCAGCGAGTGGTTACCAAGCACATGAGCGAGATAAATTTTATGTCATCTGCCAAACAGGGCGATATTATTGAGATTGGCATCGATGTTGTAAAATTCGGCATTACATCAATTGTCTTAAAATCAGAAGTCCGCAATAAAATGACCCAGGAAAAAATTATTACCGTAGATAATATTACAATGGTAAACCTGGATGGTTTCGGCAAGCCACTGCCGCATGGCAAAACCAAAATTGAGTATGTAAAAGACAGGATTCTTAAAGCCTAAGCATCTATATAGCCCTTGCCTGTAGGCAATTCGAATATCTCAAGATCAAAATAAGCAACAGAGGCAATAATATGGTCAAAAATATCGGCCATAATATACTCGTGGTTTATCCAGCGCTTGTCAGATGTAAATACATAAATTTCTATAGGGATGCCTTTTTCCGTTGGCTGAAGATGGCGGCACATAATAGTCATATCCTTGTTAACTCCCGGATGCGTTTCTATATAACTGTTTATGTACTTCCTGAAAATACCCAGATTAGTAAGGTTACGTCCGTTTATAGACAGCGATTTATCTATATTATTCTGCTCGTTATACTTATCAATATCTAACTTACGGCCATCAAGATAGGAGGCTATAAGCTGTATTTTTTTTAGTTCTTCCAGTTCATTTTCGTGTACAAACCTTACACTATTGGCTTTTATTAAAATATGCCTTTTAATACGCCTTCCGCCGGAATTAAGCATACCCCGCCAGTTTTTAAATGAGTCGGATATTAAGCTGTAGGTGGGTACGGTAGTAGTGGTATTATCAAAATTACGCACCTTAACGGTTGCCAGGTTAATTTCGATAACATCGCCATCGGCACCAAATTTTTCGATGGTAATCCAGTCGCCAATACGCACAATATCATTAATAGTAACCTGAATGCTGGCCACAAGCCCCAGTATGGTATCTTTAAAGATCAATATAACAAGGGCCGATATAGCACCAAAAGTACTAAGGAGCACCTTTACAGATGTATTAAACAACTCCAGTACAATGCCGGTAATGGCAAATATCCAGAGCATTATCATAACTACCTGTACGTAGCTGTCAATTGGCTTGTCGTTATAGTCCGGTTGTAATTTTAAGTAGTCTTTAATCGAGTTAAATATACTTCGGATGATCCAGAGGCTCAGTAAGATAATAAAGGCTGTAATGCCCTTAGAAAAGAGATATTCCCAATAGGTAAAAGAAGTTAAGGCTACCGGCACAACTTTGTAGATGTATAGCACCGGAATTAAATGGGCAATATATTGTGGCGTTTTGTTTTGAACCACAAAATCATCAAACGATGTTTTGGTGCGCTTGGCAATAATATTCATTACAAAAACCAGCACTTTAGTCGCAATCCTGTCTATTATAAAAGCAATTACAGCAATTATAATAAGATTGACTACAAGATTGCCATACAATGCGGTTGTACGGCTAAAGTGCAGGTCTCTAAGCACATCGTATGCCCAGTTATATTCTTTATCCTTCATTTAGCTTTGTTGCTGTTTGCTAAAGTATTTGTACTCAATGTAAAAAGTACCAAACGGAATAATTGATGCTACCAGCACAAGCAATAATTTTTTAACAGGCCAGTTTTGTTCCATTTTTAGCATAAAAGCCAGCACAACATAGGCTATAAACAATATACCATGCGCCATACCAACAGGGCGAACATATTCCGGGGTTTCAAAATAATATTTTAGCGGCATGGCAATAAAAAACAAAGCCAGTAAAGATAAACCCTCCAGGGTAGCAACTATTTTAAAGATACGAACCATAATATTTGATTATAAATTTTTGCAAAGGTAGCAAAGAGGCGCTTTTTAAAATAGCTAAAAGCAGGAAATTACCTAAATAAAAAAGCCGCCTGACAAACAGGCGGCTAACTATATCTAAAACTTAGAAAGTACTAAAAAGCTAAAAACGCTTTGTTGTATTCTTTAAGGTCTAACAGGTTGTTTTTGTGGCTAAGATCGCTAAACAGCGAAATTAAATACTCAAGGCTATCAAGATCGTTCTCTGTAGCTGGCGCGCTTGCAGTAGCCTCTTCTCCTTCTTCTAAAGGCTCATCATCAGGAATAGGGATAAGTAACGCTCCGTTTGCTTCCAGGTGCTCATACGTTAAGCGAATGGCTTTGGTTAACACCGGATTTTGTTCTTCCAGAGAATATTCGCGTAATTTTTTAAGGTCGGCTATCAATACTTCCGCATCAAAACCTTTTTTAAACAGGTCAAGCTGTATTTTATTGATCAGTTTTTGTGCACTCGGATTTTCCACAGTAAAAAGTAGTTTAGTTTTTTGGACTTTGATTTAAGGAAATGCAAAAATAGTATTTTATATAATTTTTCAATATCTTTTTTTATAATTTATTGCAACACTAAAATTAACCCGTAATTTTGGGCTTGTATGAGTAAACGCGACCTAAAAAAATACCTGGCCTCTTTGCCTAAAGATGAGCTTGAAGAGCAGCTGCTGGCCCTTTATGAAAAATTTGCCGATGTTAAGGCCTACTACAACTTTGTGTTTAACCCAAAGGAAGACAAGCTGGAACAGGAGGCCAAGGTTAAAATTGCCAACGAGTATTTCCCAATAAAGGGCAAACGGCCCAAGCTGCGCCGGTCTGTGGCGCAAAAATATGTTAAGCATTTTCTCTCATTGGGGGTAGACCCCTATGTTTTGGCCGATGTTATGCTGTTTAATATAGAAACCGCCCAAAAATACTCCGCTAAGCGCGAAATGCGTTATGGCTCCTTTTACAAGAGCATGCTTAACTCGTATAAACAAGTGGTTGATTACGTGGTGGCTAACGGTATGTCGCCCAATTTTAAAGAGCGCATTGCTACGGTACAAAACGAGGCATTCCGTCAAAACTGGGAGAATATGAAGGAGTTTGAGCGCATTTATGATAATTTTGAGTAACCTGCTGTATTAAAATTTGTTAATACTTTTCGTACCTGCTTATTAAGCTGTAACTTTATGCTTCCCAAAAATAATAAGCATTGCTAACCCTTTCAGGCTACGGAACCTGGAACTCTAAACCCCAAACAAATGGCCCAATTTATAAAAATATACCCGCAAAACCCTAACGATAAGGAAGTTGCGCGCGTGGTTAAGATACTTCAGGATGGCGGTATAATTATTTATCCTACTGATACTGTGTACGGTCTTGGCTGCGATATTACCAACAATAAAGCGCTCGAACGCATTGCCCGCATTAAAGGTATTAAGCTGGAAAAGGCTAACTTCTCTTTTGTTTGCAGCGATTTGAGCAACCTGTCTGACTACGTGAAACAGATTGATACTGCGACCTTTAAGATACTTAAACGGTCGTTACCGGGGCCTTATACCTTTATTTTGCCCGGTAACAACAACCTGCCAAAGGCCTTTAAAAACAAGACTACCGTGGGTATACGTGTGCCCGACAACAATATAGCCATAGAAATTGTAAAACTGCTGGGCAACCCCATAGTTTCTACCTCTATATATGATGATGATCAGGTAGTTGAGTACTCAACCGACCCGGAATTGATCTTCGAAAAATGGCAACATCTTGTAGATGCCGTGATTGATGGTGGCTATGGCGACAACGTGGCATCGACCATTATCGACCTTTCGGGAGATGAACCGGTTGTAGTTAGGGAGGGTAAAGGAGACCCTGATATTTTTTAATTTTACTGTATTTTCTTACACTGAATAGCGAATTTTAACAGTGATATTTCACTTTCGGACATTGAGATTCGCTTAAAATCGGCTTAAATTCGTTATTCTGAACAAAAAATAAAATGCATAAAAAAAGGCATCCAATTTTTTTGGATGCCTTTTCATTTATAAATAAAATTCTTGAATCAGAATTCGAGTTTTATTTTGGCCAGTACTAATTACTCTGTAATGATGCTTTCTAAAAACTCAGTGAATTTTGTAAAGTTTTTGTCATAGGTTTCGGGGGTTGCACAAAAGTTTATAAATAAAAATGCATTAGATGTTTCCAGCAACACAAACTGGTTATGATAGATTTTGTTCTTGTAAAAAGTAAATACCCTTGATGATACGCCATGTGGTATTTTTTTTAAATCATACTCATTTCTACCGTACCAAATATGCTCTTTACTAAATAATGCTGGCTTTCCAAAAGTATTACCGGTAATATAAATTCTTGTAAAATCTTCAAACGAGGTAAAGTCGGTTTTTTTGAAACCGGTAATGATTACAGCATTTTCTATCTGATCTATAGCGGGAAACGTTCCTCCGTAAATATTATCCTGTGATATTTTTTCTTTAAACCAAACAGGTGGTTTAATTGAATATCCAAATTCTTTGTGGCTACTTATCTTAAGAGTATCTGCAGATGATGTATTGACTAACTTATTCTGTGCAAAACCACAACCTGTTATAAATAATAAAATCAATAGAATTCTACACATAATTGCGAATAATTAAATCACTAATATAAATAATAACTGCCAGACAAGCCGGCAGTTTATTTTATTTTTCAGTTTTAAGCAAACTCGAAATCTGCTCTGCAAGCTCTGTACCAATACGGTCCTGCGCCTCAAGGGTGGCAGCACCAATGTGGGGCGTAAGCGAAATTTTTGGGTGCATAAGTACCTGTATGGCCGGTTTAGGCTCTTCTTCAAATACGTCAAGGCCTGCAAAGGCAACCTTGCCAGAGTCCAGTGCCTCTATAAGGGCAACCTCGTCTATAACACCACCACGCGATGCATTAACTATGCCCACACCGTCTTTAAGTGCCTCAAGCTGTTCTTTACCAATTACATAACCGCCATCTTGTGCCGGCACGTGCAGGGTAATAAAATCAGAATGTTTAAAAATATCTTCAAGAGGCTCAGTAACAATGTCTACATTAATAAACTGGCCGTTATAAAAATCAACACGAATTTCGGCATTGCCCACAAATTTATCGGCAGCAATAACGCGCATGCCCAAACCTAAGGCAACACGGGCCACAGAGCGGCCAATTCGGCCAAAGCCAATAATACCAAGGGTCTTGCCTCTAAGTTCAATACCGTTAGCATACGCCTTTTTAAGGCCTTCAAAGTTAGTATCGCCTTCAAGGGGCATATTACGGTTAGAGTCGTATAGAAAACGCACACCGCTAAATAAATGTGCAAATACCAGCTCTGCAACAGAATCTGATGACGAAGCAGGGGTGTTTATAACGTGAATGCCTTTTTCGCGGGCATACTCCACATCAATATTATCCATACCCACACCGCCACGGCCAATAATTTTAAGGCCCGGGCAGGCATCTATAATATCTTTGCGCACTTTGGTGGCACTACGCACCAAAATAACGGCAACATTGTTTGTATTTATATAGTTAGCCACCTGTTCCTGGGCTACTTTTGTTGTAATAACTTCAAAACCGGCATCTTCCAGGGCAATAACCCCACTTTTAGAGATACCATCGTTTGCTAATATTTTCATTCTTTATTATTTAAAGATTTAATAATTGAAAGATTTAAAATTTTGCCTCTGCGGCTAAGAACCTGAAACCTTAAACTTGAAACAAATTTTTAAACTGGCTACTGCGACTGCTTACTGAATACTTTTCTCCAACTCCTGCATAGCATCTACAAGCACCTGCACGCTCTCTATAGGCATGGCGTTGTAAATAGAGGCACGGTATCCGCCAACAGAACGGTGGCCCGGCAGGCCGCTTATTCCGGCTGCTTTCCACAATTTATCAAATTGCTCAGTGTGGGCTTCGTCTTTAAGTAAAAAGCACACATTCATTTTAGAGCGGTCTTCGGTTTTGGCAGTACCCACAAACAATGGGTTACGGTCAATTTCGTTATAAAGCAATTCGGCCTTAGCATTGTTTTTAGCCTCGGCAGCAGCAATACCACCATTGTTTTTAAGCCATTGCAGGGTAAGGTATGATGTATAGACCGCAAAAACCGGCGGTGTGTTGTACATGCTCTCTTTATCTATGTGCTGTTTGTAATCCAGCATAGACGGTATAGCCCTGCCTGTTTTGCCAAGCAGCTCTTCTTTAATTACAAGAAGGGTAGCACCTGCAGGGCCCATGTTTTTTTGAGCACCGGCATAAATGATCCCGAATTTTGAGAAATCTAACTGGCGCGAAAAAATATCAGAGCTCATATCGCAAACCAAAGGCACATCTGTATCAGGAAACTGTTGCATTTGTGTACCAAATATGGTGTTGTTGCTGGTGTAGTGAAAATAATCAGCATCGGCAGGAATGGTATAACCTTTAGGAATGTACGAGTAGTTATCGGCTTTAGAAGAGGCTATAACTTCGGTCTGGCCGAAAAATTTAGCTTCTTTAATAGCCGCTGCTGCCCACGTACCGGTATCAAGGTAAGCGGCTTTACCGCCTTCTTTTAATAAATTGTACGGCACTCTTGCAAACTCAAGGCTTGCACCGCCACCCAAAAATATAGCGTGGTAGCCTTTGCCGGTTAAGCCCATAAGCTCCAGTACAAGAGCCCTGGCTTCGTCCATTACGGCAACAAAATCTTTACTGCGGTGCGAAATTTCCAAAATTGAAAGTCCCGAACCGTTAAAGTCTAAAATTGCCTGGGCAGATTTTTCGAATACTTCCTGTGGCAGGATAGATGGGCCTGCACTAAAGTTATGTTTTTTCATTGTGTTGTGTTGTTGCTTAAAAAGTGACGCAAATTTCTAAATTATAGAACGAATAACCGCAATTTATTTTATAAAAAAATCGACTAAATTTTTGATAAAAAGGAAATTGTATCCACATTATCTGCATAATCTAACAAACCCGGCTGCTGTGTTATACCAAAGGGTATGCTGTTGTTAATAGCTTTGCCACCTACAATGCACTGAATTTGTTCACGTTCGGCGTCCAAACGTTCGTCTAAAACCTCCAGGCTATCATAATATTCATAAAACACGCTCGAAATAGGCGAGGCGTAGCTTTTATCTTCTTTAATGGTAAGAAACTCGTTATCCAGCAGTTTAAAATCGCTCATTAAAAATACGGCTTTGTTATAGTCGTAGTTGTTGGCGTATTTTTCGTAAAAAATAACATCTTTATAGGTGTACATGGCCTCAAAAAAGGCTTTAAAGTCGTAACCGGCAGGCACAAACAGTTTAGATACATTGCGGCATCCAAGGCCAAAGTACCTAAAGATGTCTTCGCCAAGGCCCACCAGCTCTTCATGGGTTTCGTTACCGGTAAGCACCGCTACAGAGTTTCGGTTTTTACGTATTATATGGGGCTTGTTTTTAAAGTAATATTCAAAATAACGGGCGGTGTTGTTGCTGCCTGTGGCAATAACGGCATCAAAAGCTTCCAGTTTTTCTTCGGTAAAAGTAATCCTGCCGGCAAACCCGGGCTCTACGGCAATAAGGTATTTGGCTAAAAAGGGCAGGAGGTACTTATCGTTAGACGACAATTTAACCAGCGCTTTATGACCTGTTACCAGTACCGATAAAAAATCGTGGAAACCCACCAGCGGTATATTGCCCGCCAAAATAAGAGCTACCGTTTTGGGCTCTGTAGCTTCCAGATTGTACTGGCTTAGCCAGTTATCTAAGTTTTGTGGGGTTAGTGCCTGTGCCCATTGTGTTATGGCGTGGTGTACCTGCTCTGGCGTAAACCAGCCGTTGTGCGACTGGCATAATTGTATTAATTCTATAAAATCGTTATAAAACGTTTCGTTGTGCAGTACGCTGTTATCTTTAGTGTTATTGTCTAAAGAAAATTGCGAAAGAAATTGGCCAAGCGTTATTAACGCTTTTTTTGTTTCTGTTAACGTCATTATGTTTGCTTATGAATGGATTTGGACGTAATTTTGCTGCAAATTTACGTTATTAAATACTAAAATTAGCCATGGCAATCATTATAACAGACGAATGTATAAACTGTGGGGCCTGCGAACCGGAGTGCCCTAACACCGCTATATACGAAGGTGCAGATGACTGGAGGTATAAAGATGGTACTAAACTGCGCGGAAAAATTGTTTTGCCAAGCGGCGAAGAAGTAGATGCCGATGCTCCTTTTAACCCGATATCTGACGATATATACTACATAGTACCCGATAAGTGTACCGAATGTAAAGGTTTTCATGATGAGCCGCAATGCGCTGCCGTTTGCCCGGTAGACTGCTGTGTGCCCGATGACAGCCATGTAGAAAGCGACGAAACGCTACTTAACCGCCAGGCATTTTTGCACGGGGATGAGTAATGTTTATTTAAAGATTTAAAATTTAAAAATTTAAAGAACATAAAAAAATCCTGAAGCAATACGCTTCAGGATTTTTTAGTAGTGAACTTAACTAATTAACTCAAATTTATTTTATAACCTTGGTGTAGGTTTCTACTGTAACACCGTCGGCTTTATCATCATAGGTTTCTACCGTAAAATTTCCGGCAGCATCAAAATGCCCTACAGAGGTGCCTGTTTTTGTTCTGTAAATATACTGGCCGTTAGAGGTCCTTCTTAATTTACCGTATTCAACATTATCAGGGGTAGTAATTCTGTAGCCACCTTTATCGGTAACAAAAACATAATCTTTTCCACCCATCTGGTAGTTAGATATCTGCCCGATTCTTGCATTAAAACCCTCATCACGCACTACCGAAGTAGACGATGTTACCTGAGGGGCAGTTTCGTAAGCCTCTTTATTCAGCTTTTTAGAATTAGCGTCTTTAAGTTCTAATTCGCTGGTAGCCTCGGTATTTTTTGTCTTAACCAATTTTTTTGGAGTGCCTGTACCATCGTTAACCGTTACTGTAGTAGTGGTAGACTCTTTAGTAACATTCTGGTTAACCTGTGCCGAAGCCGATAGGCCTACAGCCAACAATATAGTGATTGCGAAATTTTTCATTGTGTTGTTATTTAAACATTTATACTGCAAAGGTAGCCGCACAATGTTAAATAACTTCTTACAAAAACATAAAGTAATGGTAAAGTATTTATTGTCGAAAGTCTGTCAGGTCTTAAAGTAGAAAGTCAAAGTACCGCATGTTAATTTGCAACGATATTTGACATTGTGACTGTTGACTACATTACATTTGACTTTAAGACCTTACGACTTTACAAACTTTATGACTTTACCGACTTAATTACTATATTTGCACCCTCAAAAAACAGTATATAATGAAAGCAGGTATAGTAGGATTGCCTAACGTGGGTAAATCGACACTTTTTAATTGTTTGTCTAATGCTAAGGCGCAGAGTGCCAACTTTCCGTTTTGTACCATAGAGCCTAATATAGGTGTTGTAAACGTGCCTGACCCAAGGTTAGAAAAACTGGAAGAGCTTGTAAACCCGGAGCGTGTACAGCCTGCAACCGTAGATATTGTAGATATTGCCGGCCTTGTAAAAGGTGCCAGCAAAGGCGAGGGCCTTGGTAACCAGTTTTTGGGCAATATTAGAGAGTGTAACGCTATAATACACGTGCTGCGTTGTTTTGATAACGATAATATTATTCACGTAGATGGTAATGTAAACCCAATACGCGATAAAGAAACTATAGATATTGAGCTTCAGCTAAAAGACCTTGAAACCGTAGAAAAACGCCTTGAAAAAGTGCGCCGCGCTGCTAAAACAGGCAATAAAGAGGCCCAGGCCGAAGAAGCCCTGCTTGACAGGATTCGCGAAACATTGCTACAGGCAAAATCGGCACGTACGGTTATACCTCAAAATGCTGACGAAGTGGAGCTGTTGGAGAGCTTTCAGCTTATAACCACCAAACCGGTTCTTTATGTATGTAATGTAGATGAAGGTGCTGCTGCAACCGGCAACGCATATGTAGAGCAGGTACGCGAACTGGTTAAGGATGAAAATGCAGAGGTAATGTTCCTGGCTGTTGGTACAGAAGCTGATATTACTGAGTTAGAAACCTATGAGGAGCGCCAGATGTTTTTAGAAGACCTTGGCCTTAAAGAGCCGGGATCATCTGCCCTTATTCGTGCGGCCTACAAACTATTAAACTTACAAACGTACTTTACCGCGGGTGTTAAAGAGGTAAGGGCGTGGACTATAAATATTGGCGATACCGGGCCGCAGGCTGCTGGTGTTATCCATACCGATTTTGAAAAAGGCTTTATCCGTGCCGAAGTTATAGCGTATGAAGACTACGTTACTTACGGTACCGAAGCTAAAGTTAAAGAAGCCGGTAAACTTAAAGTTGAAGGTAAAGAGTACATTGTTAAAGATGGTGATGTTATGCACTTTAGGTTTAACGTGTAATTAGTATTAATTACTAATATTTTAGTATTGAGATTAGCCTGTTGGAGAATATCCGGCAGGCTTTTTTGTTAAGTTAGGCTTCATCATCTTTACCTATAGCTTCAATAAGCTGTGCTTTTTGATTATTTTTCATTTCTTTCTTAACACTACGAGACCATATATAGAATCCGATAGCTATATATAAAGAAAAATTAAAACCAATATAGTAACCAATTCTTTCGCTGGAGCTCATATAAGTTTCTACTACAGTCATACTATTTACATAGCCTATTAACTGAAAAACTAAAAATATCACTGCAAGGGTTTGTAGTACAGTTACTTTAGTCCTGCCTTTTTGTTTAATTACTGTTTTGCTCATATTTAGTTTAGTTTAGAGATTTTCTCGATCTCGGCTTTAAGTAATGGCAAATGATTTGTTTTAATAGCCCACACAACAGAATCATCTATACTATCGTAGGCGTGTATCAGCCTGTTTCTAAAATTAACTATTTCTCTGGAATATGATAGCGGATAGCCTGTTTGTTCTTTCTCAAACTTATTTACAGCTTCACCAATTATGCCTAATTGTCGTTCTACAGCGCTTTTAGTTTTGAGATCATTTTCGTATAAAAAAAAAGTTGGGGTAGATTCAAGAAAATTTTCTACCATCTCTATTGCAAATAATATATCAAACAAATATTTACGAGCTCGTTCTGTCATAAATAAGTTGTTTAGTAGTGTCAATTTGTTTTTGCAGATATGGATTATGCATTTTAGAAGACGTAAGTAAATCGACCTTCCTGGAAAATAATTTTTCCAGATCTGCCCATAGCATCATGATATTTTCTCCCTTTTTTACCGGATTTTCTTCGTCTAATTCCGCCAAAATATCCACATCGCTTTTCTCCGGATTAAAATTACCGTTAGACAAAGAGCCAAATACAAACAGCCTGATTACTTTGTATTTTTCACAAAGCTCAGTAAGTTTATATCTGTTACTCTCTATTTCTATTGGTAATGCCATTCTTCAAATTTATAAAGTTTAGCCGAATATCAAATATATTTTATAATTATTCTTACAGCATTGAACTATTTATCCAATTGTCAAAGGTCATTTCAAACTTTGTTTCGCCTTTGCCGTGTGTGCCTATCTCTTTCCAGCCCGATTTTCTGTAAAAAAGTTCGGCTCTTGTATTGGGCGATGTTCCAAGCCAGACCTTCTCTTTTGTTTGGGCAAAATACCAGTTTAACATTACATCGTGCAATTTGCGGCCAATGCCCTGCTTATCAAATCCGGGCTGTACAAACAGTGCCCAGATGTTGTTCTCTTTAAGGTCTGCAATAGAAAACCCGACAATTTGCCCGTCGATATCGCAAACCCAGCCTTTTCCCCTTATTAAGATAAACTCCTCACAATCTTTATCCGTTACAAGATCAGGATTTGAGAGCACGTTTTCTGTAACAGAATTTCGCACTTTCTGTATTTGTTTTATGTCGCTTATCTGCGCTTCGCGAATTATCATATCTTTTCCTTCTTAAGATTATAAGCTTCACGAAGATAATAAATTTAACATTTACTACTAAGTAAAGTTATTTGCTGTAATTACTCGCTTTTTCTTACATTAGTCCCAATATAAAAACCAACATTTCATGAAACTATTAGCCTTTGGTGCAAGCAGCAGCAAGCACTCTATAAATAAGCAACTGGCAACCTATGCCGCAAGCCTTTTTGAAAACGTAGAAACCGAAATTATCGACCTTAACGATTTCGAGCTTCCGCTTTTTAGCGTAGACAGAGAAAAACTTATTGGCCAGCCGCCTGTTGCCAGAACGTTCTTAGACAAGATAGAAGGGGCCGATATTTTGGTAATATCTGTTGCAGAGCATAATGCCGGACTAACCAGTGCCTTTAAAAATATTTACGATTGGGCATCGCGCCAAAAAAAGTTGGTGTACGATAATAAGCCGTTGCTGCTTATGTCTACTTCTCCCGGTAAGCATGGTGGCAAAAATGCACTCGAAGCTGCTAAAATTAGCCTTGCGTGGTATGGCGGTAACATACGTGCCACATTTTCGCTTCCAGGCTTCGAAGAAAATTTTGATAAAACTGCCGGTAAAATATCCAATAAAGAGTATGATGATGCGTTAAAGCAAATAATAGCAAACTTTGATTATGGGCAAAAAGCTTAAGAGTGCTTTCAAATTTGTTGGCCGGTTTGTACTGGCCATCATAGCGTTTATTGCGGTGTATTTATTAATGGTAGTTATACTATCGCACATTACCGTAAATTCTGAACCCGAAAAAGGCGGAGATGTAGCCATTTACATTAACTCCAACGGCGTACATACCGATATTTTAGTGCCTATTAAAAACGATGTAAAAGACTGGACTAAAGACATACTGTACACCCAAACTAAAGCGCAGGACAGCGTAGCCACGTACATGGCGTTTGGCTGGGGCGATAAAGGCTTTTACCTCGATACGCCCGAGTGGAGCGACTTAAAGGCAAGCACGGCGTTTAAAGCGGCGTTTTACCTGGGTACATCGGCTATGCATACAAAATTTTATAAGTCGGTTAAAGAAGATAATGAGTGCGTTAAGATCATGATCACCCAAAAAGACTATCAGGACCTTGTAAAATACATTAGCGAAAGCTTTCAGTATGATGAGGGTAAGAAAGTGCTTTGGATTGCCGACCAAAGCTATGGCAAATACGATGCTTTTTACGAAGCCAACCGCAAATACAGCCTGTTCTACACCTGCAACACCTGGGCCAACAATGCTCTTAAAGCGGCACACCAAAGGGCTGCATTATGGACACCCTATGAGGGGGGAATATTTACGCATTATAAATGATTTACAGCAAAAATTTTTTGAAGTCACAAATTATTAGTAGCGCTATTGCTCCGCTGTTATTTGTTGTTGCTATTATATTGATTAAAGCCAGAAATTTTTTCAGATTTATTCCTGAATATCATTTTCTATTTGTAATCTTTAGTATGTTGGCACTTGGGGCAGAGGCATCATCGGTGGTATATTCAATTATCAATTCAATAAACGTTATTAAAAAACTACATGCGTTAAATAAATATTTCCCATATGTTTTGCTATTAAGTTGTTCTCCAATTTTATATATTATTTTTAGAATATGTAATTGGTAGTAAATTCTATTAACAATTAATGGCATTATTATTGAATATCTGTGAGCATGAAAAACATATCAAAACTCTTTTATATAGTGCTTTTGCTTGTTACGGGTATTGTAAATGCCCAGGATTTTGCAAAGGTAGACAACACGGTTAAAGCATACCCTAAAGCATTTTCTGATACCAATAAATTCGCTAATCAGGTTAAAGCCGACTTTAAAACGGATGCCGATAAAGCGCGCGCCATTTTTACCTGGATAGCCTTAAACGTAAGGTACGATCTTGCGGCTTATGGCGTTAACCAGCGTCCGGTGGCATACAGCTTTACAACTCAGGAAGAAAAGCTTGCACAACAAAAAAAGTTTCGCGAGGAGCTTGCTACCAAAACCCTTAAATCTAAAAAAGGCGTTTGCGAGGGCTATGCAACATTATTTGCCGTTGTGGCAGATAAGGTAGGGCTGGAGGCTGTTGTGGTTCCCGGCACATCTAAATCGCATCCTATGCATATTGGCAAAGCCCCGGGCGCTAATGACCACGCGTGGAATGCCGTTAAGGTTGATGGCGAATGGAAACTTTTAGATGCTACCTGGGCTGCCGGTGTGGTTACAGGCGACAAACCTGCTTTTGCCTTTAAGTTTAACGATGGCTACTTTTTTGCCGAACCGGATGTGTTTTTCCTTAACCACTTTCCGGATGATAAAAAATGGCTGCTTACCACTAAAACTGAGGCCGATTTTGCCAATTTACCGCTGTATTACGGTAATTATTTAATGGAAGGCTACAATTTTATAAGTCCCGGTTTTGGTACGTTTACAAACAAGGCTGGCGCTGTGGTTCCGTTCAAAATTAAAAACCTTAAAGCAGGCGATACTGTGCATTATGCTTTTAGTAAAACCCGTAAAATTGAAGAAGTGACCTATACCAAAAATGGCGATGTAGCCGAGTTTGAAGTTCCGCTAAACGCCAATTCTGTAGGTACGTTAACCATTTACATCAACCAGAAATCGGTTGCGGGGTATAAGGTAAACAGGTAACTGTTCTTATTTAAAATGTTTGGCCGGATGTTAAGATAAACTTAAAAAGTTTTCTTGCTTCCGGCTTTCATTTTTTCTGCAATTGCGCTATATTAGCAGAAAATCCACAATATTTTATGGCCGAGGAAAATCAGTATACCGAAGACAACATACGTTCACTCGACTGGAAGGAACATATACGTATGCGCCCCGGTATGTACATTGGTAAGCTGGGCGATGGGTCTTCTCCGGACGACGGTATATACATTCTAATTAAAGAGGTGATAGACAACTCTATAGATGAGTTTGTTATGGGCACCGGTAAAACAATAGAGGTTACGCTTAAAGATAAAACCGTTAGTGTACGCGATTTTGGCCGTGGTATTCCGCTGGGCAAAGTTATCGATGTGGTTTCTAAAATGAATACGGGTGGTAAATACGACTCTAAGGCATTTAAAAAATCAGTAGGCCTAAACGGTGTAGGTACCAAGGCGGTTAATGCCTTGTCTAACTATTTCAGGGTAGAGTCGGTTAGAGATAACCAGCTTAAGGCGGCCGAATTTTCTGCCGGTAACCTTACCATAGAGGAAGCCGTTGTAGAAACTACCAAGCGCAAGGGTACCAAAGTTACCTTTACTGCCGATGAAACCATTTTTAAAAACTACAAGTACCGTAACGAGTACATTATAAAAATGCTGAAAAATTATTGTTACCTCAATACGGGGCTGACAATACTTTATAACGGCGAAAAATATTTTAGCGAAAACGGGCTAAAAGACCTTCTTGGCGAAACCATTGCCGAAGACGACCGTATTTATGATATTATTCACCTTAAGGATGATGATATTGAAATTGCCATGACGCACAGTAAGACCCAGTACAGCGAAGAATATTATTCGTTTGTAAACGGGCAAAACACCACACAGGGTGGTACGCACTTAGGTGCTTTTAGAGAGGCCATTGTGCGCACCATTAAAGAGTTTTACAACAAGAGTTTTGAGGCATCAGACATTCGTAAATCTATAGTGAGTGCCATTAGCGTTAAGGTAGAAGAGCCGGTGTTTGAGTCGCAGACTAAAACCAAGCTGGGCTCTACCGATATGGGTCCCGAAGCGCCATCGGTACGTACCTTTGTAAATGATTTTGTAAAGAACAAGCTCGATAACTTTTTGCACCGCAACCCCGAGGTTGCCGATGCACTGCTTAAAAAAATATTACAGGCCGAACGCGAGCGTAAAGAGCTTAGCGGCATTAGAAAACTGGCTAAAGACAGGGCCAAGAAAGCCAGCCTGCACAATAAAAAGCTGCGCGATTGCCGTGTGCACTTAACCGACTCTAAAAATCCGCGCAGTTTAGAGAGTACCATGTTTATTACCGAGGGAGATTCGGCTTCCGGGTCCATTACCAAATCCCGAGATGTTAACACACAGGCGGTATTCAGTTTAAGGGGTAAACCACTAAACTCGTACGGTATGACCAAAAAGATAGTGTACGAAAACGAGGAGTTTAACCTCCTGCAGGCAGCATTGGATATTGAAGAGGAGATGGAAAACCTGCGCTACAACAACATTGTAATAGCTACCGATGCCGACGTTGATGGTATGCACATTCGCCTGCTGTTGATTACCTTCTTTTTGCAGTTCTTTCCGGAGCTGATAAAAGAAAACCACCTGTACATCCTGCAGACACCGCTTTTCCGTGTCCGCAATAAAAAAGAAACCATTTACTGTTATAGCGACGAAGAGCGCCGTAATGCCATAGAAAAACTAAAAGGCAAACCCGAGATAACCCGATTTAAAGGTTTGGGAGAAATTAGCCCCGATGAGTTTAAGCACTTTATAGGCCAGGATATCCGCCTGGACCCGGTGTTGCTGGATAATGCCACATCCATCCAGACCCTATTAGAGTTTTATATGGGCAAAAACACACCCGACAGGCAGGAATTTATCATTAACAACCTTAAAGTAGAGCTTGATGTGGTGGGCGAGTAGAGCACAGTGAGCAGTATTCAGTTTTCAGTCGCAGTGGGCAGTAGACACGTATTGAATGCGTCTAAAATTATGAGAGATCTCTCCAATCGTCGAAATGACAGCAACAGTATGTCATTCTGAGCGCAGCGCAGCGGAGTCGAAGAATCTATATCAAAAGAATAAAATATTTCAACTATCGTTTGAAAGAATATAAATGAGCGAAGATAATTTAGAGCCTTTAAAAGAAGGCGAACATTTTTACAACAAAGCCGATACTAATTCAGAGTCAGGAGATGTTATTACCAAGGTTACCGGTATGTACAAAGAATGGTTTTTGGATTACGCATCTTACGTTATCCTGGAGCGTGCCGTACCCGCTATAGAAGATGGGTTTAAACCCGTACAGCGCAGGATTATGCACGCACTTAAAGAGTTGGATGATGGCCGTTACAACAAGGTAGCCAACGTAGTAGGGCATACCATGCAGTACCACCCCCACGGTGATGCCAGTATTGGCGATGCTATGGTGCAAATTGGGCAGAAAGAACTACTTATAGATACCCAGGGTAACTGGGGTAACATACTTACCGGCGATGGCGCTGCGGCTTCGCGTTATATAGAGGCACGCCTTTCTAAATTTGCGTTAGAGGTGCTTTACAGCCCCAAAATTACACCGTGGCAATCGTCTTACGATGGCCGTAGAAACGAGCCTATAAACCTGCCGGTAAAGTTCCCGCTATTGTTAGCGCAGGGAGCCGAGGGTATTGCGGTGGGGCTTTCTACCAAGGTGCTTCCGCATAACTTTAACGAGCTTATAGATGCTTCCATAAAAATATTAAAAGGCAAGCCGTTTACCATTTACCCTGATTTTCCTACTGCCGGTATTGCCGATGTTAGTAATTATAACGATGGTGCCCGTGGTGGGCGTGTACGTGTGCGTGCCAAAATTGCACAACTGGATAAAAGTACGCTTGTAATAACGCAAATACCATTTAGTACCAACACTACTACGCTTATAGATAGTATACTTAAGGCGAATGAAAAGGGTAAGATTAAGGTTAAAAAAATTGAAGATAATACCGCTGCCGAGGTTGAAATATTAATTCACCTGCCGCCGGGGGTATCGCCAGATAAAACCATAGATGCGTTGTTTGCCTTTACGGCCTGCGAAACATCCGTAGCCCCTTTAGGCTGCGTTATCGAAGATCATAAGCCGCTGTTTGTAGGGGTATCGCACATGCTGAATATCTCTACCCACCGCACGGTTGATTTGCTTAAGCGTGAGCTTGAAATCCAGTTGGATGAGCTTGAAGAAAGCTGGCATTTCCAGTCGCTTGAGCGTATATTTATAGAAAACCGTGTTTACCGCGCCATTGAGGAGGAAGAAACCTGGGAAGGTGTAATTAAGGCTATAGACCTGGGCCTTAAGCCTTTTACAGGCCACTTAAAAAGGGCGGTTACCGAAGACGATATTGTTCGCCTTACCGAAATACGTATTAAGCGTATCTCTAAATTTGACATTGATAAAGCACAGGAAAAGATCGAAGCGCTGGAAGGCGAAATCGAGCAGGTTAAACACCACCTGGAACACATAATCGACTTTGCTGTTGCTTATTTTCAGGGGCTTAAAGACCGTTACGGCAAAGGCCGCGAACGTAAGACTGAACTTAGAAGTTTCGACACCATCGAGGCTACTAAGGTGGTGCTTCGTAACACCAAGCTCTACGTAAATAAAGAAGAAGGCTTTGTGGGTACCGGACTTAAAAAAGACGAGTATGTAGCCGACTGTAGCGATATTGATGATGTTATTGTGTTTCTTCGCAACGGCAGCATGATGATTACCAAGGTAGACGTAAAAACCTTTGTGGGTAAAGACATTATACACGTTGCTGTTTTTGATAAGAACGATAAGCGTACTATTTATAACATGATTTACCGTGATGGCAAATCGGGGCCATCATACGTTAAACGATTTAATGTATCGGGGGTAACCCGCGATAAAGTGTACGACCTTTCTGCAGGTACAGCCAACTCTATGGTGCTGTATTTTTCGGATAACCCTAATGGAGAGGCCGAAGTAGTTACGGTACTGTTGCGCCAGGTGGGCAGCGTTAAGAAACTTAAATTCGACCTTGATTTTTCGAGTATTGCCATTAAGGGGCGTGCCTCCAGGGGTAATACGGTTAGTAAATATCCTATCAAAAAAATCGACCTTAAAGAAAAAGGTATCTCTACGCTTAAACCGCGCAGGATTTGGTTTGACGATACCGTGCACCGCCTTAATGTAGATGGCAGGGGAGAGCTGTTGGGCGAATTCAGGCCTAACGACCGATTGCTTATTATTAACCAGAATGGCAGGCTTAAAACCATTATACCCGAACTTACCACGCATTTTGATGAAGGCATGATAGTGCTGGAAAAATGGGTGCCTAAAAAACCGGTGTCGGCTATTTATTTTGATGGCGAAAAAGAACGTTATTTTGTTAAGCGCTTTTTGGTGGAGAATGAAAATAAAGAGGAGATATTTATTAGCGAACACGCCAAATCGCAACTGGAAATAGTTTCGACTGATTACCGTCCGGTAGCCGAAGTTGTATTTGCTAAGGTAAAAGGCATTCAGAAAGAAACACTTACGGTAGACCTGGAAAATTTTATTGCTGTAAAAGGCATTAAAGCCATAGGTAATGTATTAACTGCCGATAAACTAAAACAGATAAGCCTTTTGGAGCCATTGCCTTATGACCCTCCTGTAGAAGAAATTCCGGAAGAGATAGAGGTAAGAGGCGAAGATATAATCGACGATTCTAACATCAGCCTTGATGATGATGGGCAGATAACACTTAGTTTAGAGTAAATAATACACATATAGAATTTTAAAGGCTGCTTAGGCAGCCTTTATTTTTTTGCAAAATCAGGTACTACATTGCTGTTCATATAGTAATCGGCCAACTCACGAGACATGCCTGTAAGAGCCAGCAAGGCCTCAATATCTTTCGGGGTATTAGTTAGCACAAACGAATCCTGGCCGCTGTTATTAATATGTTCATTGTTCCAGTCAAGCTCCCAAAGTTCGCCGGTTTCTTCGCGGTACGTACATTCAAACAAATATTTTTCGGGGTTTTCTTCCCTATTATAATAATACTTACGTGTGTGGTAATAATCAGGCACGCCATCATATAAAGACTGATGCCCTATAAGTTCGCCTTCCGGATTATAAAGATCAAGATTAGTAACATACAGTCCATCTTCGTTATATCCAAAAGTGGTTGTAAGCTTATAACCATTAGTATATGGCGTATATTCTACAATACCAACATCTTTATAGTCTTGTAAATAAGTATCAAGAATGCTTTTGTGGTCCTGGTTGTCAAAGTTATAGTAGTCCATGCCGGCTAATCTCGTATTATAATAATACTCTTCAAGTATTAAAACGTCATTTTTGTAAAATGCCTTATAATATTCGTTTATGCCAATAGCATGTTCTTCACTTATAATGTTCTTACCTTTATCTTTAAATATTATATCCATTATTTACCTTTATATATACCTTCAAATATAAATAATAAAGACAGCCCTAAAGCTGTCCTTATTATTGTAATATATTGTAAGTCTATTCTTTAGCTTTCCTCATTTTCATGTTTAAAAATTCTACAGCTAACGAGAAGGCTATAGCAAAATACAGGTAGCCTTTTGGTACGGCACCAACGTGCTGCCCGGCAAGCTGAGCGCCTGATAAGTGCATGCTTTCGGTTATCAGCATAAAGCCAATAAGTATTAAAAATGCAAGGCCAAGTATCTGTATCGATGGGTTGGAGTTTACAAAATTACCAACAGGCACGGCGAACAGCATCATAATACCCACCGATATTACTACAGCAGTAATCATAACATATAACGCGCCCTCAAGACCGTTTGTCATACCTACCGCGGTAAGTATAGAGTCGATAGAAAATATAAGGTCGATTAACAAGATCTGGGCGATAGTGCCGGCAAACGATTTCTTAGGGCCCTTGCCGAGGTTGGATTCATGTTCGCCTTTAACATCTACTTTTTCATGTATCTCTTTCGTACTCTTATAAATTAAGAAAAGTCCACCGGCGAATAAAATAAGCGCCTGACCCGTAAAATCGGCACTAAACCAGCCAAAATCTAATGAGAAGAAAGGCTTCTTCATTCGCGTAAGCAGCGTAATACCAAACAGTAAGCCTATACGTAAAAACATAGCCAGAAACAAACCAATACGCGTGGCTTTTTTACGGTCTTCAGGTGGCAGTTTGCCTGTAACAATAGAGATAAAGATGATATTGTCTATACCCAGTACAATTTCCAAAAAGGTAAGGGTTAGCAGGGCAATCCAGGCATCAGGGTTAGATAAAAAACTAAGATCCATCAGGGTTATGTATTTAATTAAGTTTGGTTACGGTTCCTTTTTGCTTGTGGGTATCGCCAACTATCGAGTATTCTACCGTAGCGGCATTATCTTTAGTGGTTAGGATTTTCATGTGTATCGATTCCTTTTCCTCTTTACTTGTAGCCTCAAGATCTTTAAGCACAAATTCACAATCGTTTAGCCATCTTACAGAAGCCTGCGTGGTTTTACCATTATAGGTTTCGGTTTGCAGGCTATCGGTACGGGTAAGTTCGGTTATCTGGGTTTTGCCATCAATGGTTGTCTCAAATCTAAATTTACCGGTTTTAAAGTCGGCGCAATTGCGTTCCTGGCTATAGCAGGCAACTAATAAAAATGCGGGCAAAATTATATAAAGTAGTTTCTTCATTAGTTTAAGTTGATTGAGATATGCCTCTGTAAATCAAATATAATTTGATTAATTAAGTAAGGCTTTTCATTATGGTGCGCAACCCAAAAAACACAAGGGCTATAGCAGCAATGCATAAAATAATACCCACGCCCAACACCGGTATAAAAAACGGGTGGTTCTGGTTTTTAAAAGAGCTGTGTATAACAACCGGCCCAATAAAAAACAAGGGCAGGGCGCCGCTAAGGTATTTAAGCCCCTTCATTAAAATTTTCTTATCGGTTGCCATAAGCTTGTATTGCTTTACGTACGTTTTTATGTTCTTCTAAAAGGGCAGCAGCTTCGTCCTGAGGTATGCTTAATTCATCAACAATCATTTGTACACCACGGCCAACAAGTTTATGATTGCTCAATTGCATATCCACCATCTTGTTACCTTTTACATGTCCAAGCTGAATCATTGCTGCGGTAGATATCATGTTAAGTACCAATTTTTGGGCGGTACCGGCTTTCATACGAGAGCTGCCGGTAACAAATTCCGGCCCAACCACAACTTCTATAGGGTATTGCGCTGTAGCCGCAAGCGGACTGCCCTGGTTGCAGGTAATGCAGCCTGTGATTATGTTGTTAGCATTACACTGCTCTAAACCGCCAATAACATAAGGCGTAGTGCCCGATGCCGCAATGCCAATAACCACGTCTTTATCGTTAATAGTATATTCAGATAGGTCTTTCCAGGCCTGTTCGCGGTCGTCTTCGGCAAACTCTACGGCACGTCTAATGGCAGCATCGCCACCGGCAATAAGGCCAATAACGAGGTCAAAAGGTACTCCAAAAGTAGGGGGGCACTCTGATGCATCAACCACGCCCAAACGCCCGCTGGTGCCTGCGCCAATGTAAAACAGGCGGCCACCTTCCTTCAATCGCCCCACAATTTTAGTTACCAGTGCTTCTATCTGCGGAAGCGCCCTTTCGACAGCAAAAGGTACCGATTTATCTTCGTTATTTATGTTTTCAAGCAATTGCGCAACCGACATCTGTTCCAGGTGTTCGTATTTAGAAGATTGCTCTGTAGTTCGTGTAAAAGACATTAGTATAGCTTTTAAGTAAAGTTATAGAAAATAGGCCATTATAACCCCAAGTATAATAACCAAAAGTTTGGCAAGGTTAAATTTGTGATTTTCGCCACTCTCAAATATAATGGTAGACGATATGTGGAATAAGATACCTACCACAACCGCAGATATTTGCGTATGATAATTTGCTACACACTCTAACTGGCCCGATAGTAATGTGCCCAGTGGTGTCATGGCTGCAAAAGCCAGCATAAACAGCATAATTGCCATTTTATTTAACCCTGAATTGATGAAAAATGCCGTTAAGATGATAGCGATGGGAAAGTGGTGTATTGCAATGCCCCATGCCATATCGTGGTGCTGGCTAACCGGCATACCTTCTAATAATGCATGTATGCAAAGGCTTATAAATAGTAGCCAGGGCATGCTGTGGGCGTGTTCATCGCTATGGGCGTGTACGTGGCCGTGCTCGGCACCTTTAGAAAAATATTCGAGTATGATCTGGAAAATAATACCCGCCATTATAAAGATACCTATAGCTGCATTTGCACCGTGCGCATGGCCTTCATGATCGTGGTCATGTTCGGCACCGGCGCTGCCGGCATAAACTTCGGGTAATAAATGTAAAACCGTAAGCGATAATAAAAAAGATCCGCTAAATGCAAGTAATAATTTAAGGTTTTTTTTGTTGGTTGGCTTTAATATAAGCGCCATAACATAGCCAAAAATAACCGATAGTAAGGGTATTAAATATATCATACTATTTAAAGATCATTATTAAACGCTCCGACTCGTTTTTATAAAATTTTCTAAGCTTGTAATCGCCAAAAGTATCCAGCAAATAAATGCTGGCTTCTTCCATCATTACCTCAAAATCCTGAAGCGTAAGGGCTTTTACCTTTTCTACAAAGTGGTATTTTTCGCCTTTATCTTCAAAATCTATTTCCTTAATTATATGATCATCAATATAAAACCTTTTTATATGAAAGTCGATACCATCTACCGTTTTAACCTCGTGCGGAACAAGGTTATCTATGGTGTGCTTAACATTCATAAAATCGATAACACCAAAACCATATTCGCTAAGGCTTTCGCAGATAGCTTTTAGGGTTACCACATTATCAGAATCCTGTTCAAAATAGCCAAAGCTGGTAAACAGGTTAAAAATAGCATCAAACTTTTGCTCAAAAGGCACGCGCATGTCGTGCACTTCAAAATGCAGGGTGTCGTTAGCGTGCTTAGAGGCTGCGGCAATACTGTTTTCAGAGAGGTCGGCGCCCGTAACATCATAACCAAGCTGGTTAAGATAGATAGAATGGCGGCCTTTGCCACAGGCAAGGTCTAATATTTTGGCATCTTCGGGCAGGTTTAGATAATTGGTTAGATTATCCATAAAAAGCTGGGCTTCCTCGTAGTCGCGGTCCTTGTAAAGTATATGGTAATACGGAGTGTCGAACCAGGATGCAAACCAGTTATTTGTTTCTTTTTGCATATTCATAGAATGTACCCGCAAATTTAGCTTATTTTTGCCGTGAAATTGAAACCGATTGATGGAAAATAATTTTAAAATGATTGCCAAAACCTTTTTTGGTTTTGAAGAGATACTGGCCAAAGAGCTGCAAATGCTGGGTGCACAGGATGTTGAACAAGGCGTAAGGATGGTTAGCTTTAAAGGCGATAAGGGTTTTATGTACAAAGCCAATCTTGCCCTGCGTACTGCCCTTAAGATACTTAAGCCAATTTATGGGTTT
This sequence comes from Flavobacterium subsaxonicum WB 4.1-42 = DSM 21790, assembly GCF_000422725.1. Classification (GTDB taxonomy): domain Bacteria; phylum Bacteroidota; class Bacteroidia; order Flavobacteriales; family Flavobacteriaceae; genus Flavobacterium; species Flavobacterium subsaxonicum. The sequence continues at coordinate 889,281 of NZ_KE383909.1, read as the reverse complement.
AGGGCCGCTAACGACAACGCCCTGTACAAAGGCATTATGGGTATAGACTGGAGCCAGTACTTAAATTCTAACCAGAGTTTTGTGGTAGATGTTACCCTGCACTCAGACTATTTTAACCACTCGCAGTTTGTGGCGCTAAAAACTAAGGATGCTATTGTAGACCAGTTTCGCGACCGTTTTGGCAAACGCCCTGATGTGGATAAAGATTTTCCGGATCTTAGGGTAAACATACATATTTATGATGACCAGGTGTCTGTAGCGCTCGATACGTCGGGTAACTCGCTGCACCAGCGTGGTTATAAAACGGCTACCAATATAGCGCCTATTAACGAGGTGCTTGCTGCCGGTATGCTATTATTATCGGGCTGGGATGGCCAGGGCGATTTCCTGGACCCAATGTGTGGTAGTGGTACCATTGTGGCCGAAGCTGCCATGATTGCCTGCAACATACCCGCCAACCTTAACCGTAAGGAGTTTGCTTTTGAAAAGTGGAACGACTGGGATAACGACCTGTTTGACACCATAATGGAGTCGCTGCTTAAAAAGGTGCGTGAGTTTCATTACACCATAAAAGGGTATGACAAAGCGCCATCGGCTGTAATGAAGGCTAAAGACAATATTAAAAACGCCAATCTGGACGAGTACGTAACCATACAGCAGGAAGACTTTTTTACTACCGAGAAGGAAACCCGCGGCCCACTGCACATGGTATTTAACCCGCCATACGGCGAAAGGTTAGATGTTGATTTAGAGCGCTTTTACCGCGAAATTGGCGACACCCTTAAACAAGGCTACCCGGGTACAAACGCCTGGTTTATAACGGCTAATTTAGATGCGTTAAAGTATGTTGGCTTAAAGCCATCGCGTAAAATAAAGTTGTTTAACGGTAAGCTGGAGGCACGTTTGGTTAAGTACGAAATGTATGAAGGCAGTAAACGTACTAAATTTCAGACGGGAGAGGGAGACCCTGATAAATACCCGGATAATTACTAAGTATCACAAAATGAGCAAGTCTACTAAAGCATTATTATATAATTTTCTTGGTTTTGCACCAATATACCTGTTGCTGTATTTTTTAATAGGCAAATTTACTAACCTTACCGGCTGGTGGATACCCGTTACCGCAGCAGTAGCCACAACTATATTAGCACCTAAATTTCAGGCAGCTAAGTATTTAGGCGAAGAAAAAATATTTATGAAATGGCTTTTTATTAAAGGCCCCAGAGAGATAAAATAACATATTTCAAATAAAATTGATCGGGTAAGGTTTAGATCTTATCCGATTTTTTATGCCCTGTATTTTTCTCAATATCAAGGGGTTCTGAGCTAATTTTGCTTTCGGGTACCGGTTTTGGGCGAAGCTTTTTACCAAACAAAACCCTTACAATAGCAAACAATACTACCAGCGGAAGCACACCCAATAGCAGAACTGTCATAAAATCAGTGCTTAACGTCATTGCGGTATCGGTCATTGCGGTTTCTTTAGCCTCAAGGTATACGTAGGTTTCCAGGTAGGCTATTAAAAATGCAAAACCCAGTGCAAAAAACAGGTAAACTACTGTAGCCCTGTTTATTGCCTTAATAAATTTAAGCAATGTAAAGCCACTAAAAGCGCCCTGAGTTTTAAGGAACAATAACAGGGGCAGGGCAAATAAGAGTATCAGGAGCAGGTAGGCCATGTATGCAGATTTATTGCATCAAATGTAATAAAAAAATAGGGTAGGATGCTCAAACCTTAACTAACCCATAACGTGTTTTGTGCTGTAAATTGACGCAAAAACACCTTAATATTTCACTTTCGGACTTTGGTTTCAATGTTATTTGAAGTAATAACGGCTTGCGTAGGCTGCAAATACTATTGCTAAAATAAAAGGCCCCAAAAGTAAAATTATCTGATAGATCTTATCCTGAAAACGCGTACGCTTTTCAATAAAAGGTTCTCTTTTTAGTAGCAGTATAAATACAGACCTTAATATTTTTTGAAGCACAAGGAATAAGAAAGGTACGCTGGCACCAAATAGCAACGATGCAAAATTGCCTGGATTGTTAAATTTAGTGTGCAACAAAAAAGCCTGTGCAAGAATAGCAACCGACATAAGTAAACTTTGCAGGTACAAGTTATTTATTTGCAGTAGCCTGTAATCTATATATAAACATAAAAATAAAATGCCTCCAATAGCTGTATTGTAATTAGCAAAAAGGTGCGGATGTTTTATGTAAATCAGGTAGTTACAAACATACAGCACAATTGCAATATACATATACAGGTTCAGCCTTTTGCTTAAAGCTACTGTGCGTTTTTTTAAGTTTTTCGCTTCTTTTTTAGTTATTGTATCCAATGGTATGTTTATAAAAACAGCGCCCTGAGGCGCTGTTACAAATGTATTATTTCTTTAAATAGGTATCAAAATATTCGGCAATTTTTTGGTTCAGGTGAATCCTGTCTTTACCTCTCACGTTGTGCTCGTGCGTAGGGTATAAAAAGTAGTCTACCTGCTTGCCGGCTGTAATGCATGAGTTAATAAACTCCATACTGTGCTGTTGCACTACCACGTTATCCTGCGCACCATGTATTACTAAAAGCCTGCCCTGTAATTTAGCTGCCTTTTTAATAACATTGTTCTTATCATAGCCTTCAGGGTTTTCCTGCGGGGTATCCATATAGCGTTCGCCATACATAACTTCGTAGTATTTCCAGTCGCATACCGGGCCGCCGGCAACGCCAACTTTAAAAGTATCGGCCTGGTCTAACATTAACGATGTTGCCATAAAACCACCAAAGCTCCAGCCGCTTACACCAATTTTATTAGCATCTACAAAAGGTTTAGCTTTCAGGAACTCGACACCCTTCATCTGGTCGGCCATTTCGTTAACGCCCAGGTTGCGGTGTATTACGTGTTCAAAATCGCGTCCACGGGCATCGCTGCCGCGGTTATCCATCGTATATACCACATAGCCCTGTTGTGCCAGGTAATAATCGAACAAATTGGCACCGCCCAGCCATTTATTAGTAACTAACTGTGCATGCGGACCTCCATATACATACACAATTACAGGATATTTCTTTGCAGCATCAAAGTTAGCCGGATAGATAATCCTGCCGTTAAGCGGGGTTTTGCCATCGGCACTTGTAAGGGTAACCAGCTCCATTTTAGGCAGGTCTGTTTTACCGGTGTATGGGTTTTCTGCCTTAAAAAGGTTAGTGGCCTTATTGTTCTTCAGGTTAATAATATTTACATCATTAGGCGTTGAAGTATTGCTAAAGCTATCTAAAACCAAAGCACCATCGGTACTAACAACAGCGTTATGCGTGCCCGATGTTGTTGTTACCTGCACCGTTTTACCCGATTTCAGGTCGGTTTTATACAACTGTCGGTCCAGACCATTGTTGGCCGTACCCATATAAAACACATTTTTAGCGGCAGTATCAAAACCAAGCAATTCGGTTACAACCACATCTTTAAAACCCAGTTTTTTAAGCTCTTTACCATCGGTATTATAAAGGTATAGCTGCTCGTAACCCTCTTTTTCGGTACGGTATAAAAACTGGCTGTTGTTACCCGGAATAAAAGTTAATACATGCAGCGGCTCTACATAGGTCGCGGCTTTCTCTTCAAACAACGTCTTTATAAGGCTGCCCGTAGCAGCATCATACTTGTTTAGTTTTAAATGGTTCTGCTCTCGGTTAAGCACACCAACATAAATTTGCTTACCATCGGGCGACCATGTAACGCAGGTTAAAAACTGCTCTTTAGGGCCATCGGTTTTTAAGGTTGTTTTATTGCCGGTAGCCACATCATACACCAAAAGCGTAACCTCTTCGCTTTTCATACCGGCCATTGGGTACTTAATATCTTTGGCGGCAGCAATGCGCTCTCCCCACTGTATAAGCGGAAAATCGGCCACCATAGTCTCATCTTTACGGTAGTAAAGCAGTTTATCGCTGTTAGGGCTCCACCACATACCTTTATCAATACCAAACTCCTGGCGGTGGGTGTAATCGCTGCCGTTTACAATACCTTTATCGGTATCGGTTGTAACATTAGTGTCTTTACCATCTTTAGAAATAACAATGTTGTTTTCCTTAAGCCATGCAGCTGCATTTCCGTTAGCCGAAAGCACTTGGTTAGCAGCATCCGCGCTTATTTTTACGGCACTTTTTACAGTTTTAGTAGCGGCATCAAATTCAACAAGATAAGTACCATTAGCACCCGCAACTTCTAACAATAAGGTGTTTTTATCTTTCCACGAATAACCTGCAGGGAACATTCTAAGGGCAAAGGTATCGCCCGAAAATTTGCTTTTTAAAGCCGATGCCAGTTCTTCTTTAGTGAGTAATACCGATTCTGCCCACTGCCCATCTTCACTGCGCGCCATAAGATTTTGGTAGGTAGCGTCAAGATAGGTTAAGACGTGGGTATCTGGCCTCCATTGTGGTGCGGCAAGGCTTTTTACAGCAAAATTTTGGTACTGTCCAAAGGTAGCTTCTTGTATTGTAAGGTTTTTTTGTGCCGTTGCAGCCGCCCCGGTTAAGAGGAACAGCCATAAAAGTTTTCTCATTATGTGTTTGTTTAAAGGGCGAATTTAATTAAAAGTATTGAAAGTAAACCGTTTAAAAAATAATAGCTTTTTAATGTAAAACACATTAATATATTTAAGTAAAACCCTATATTTACAAAAATAGCACAACACAAATGTTAATTAGCCTCAGTATATGAAACAAAAATCCATTTTAGGCGATTATAATATGTTACAGGGAGTTTTTGATGAGATGATGGCTCCCGGCAAAGTACGCGACCACTATGCCAAGTTTATCTCGTCGTTTACCGGGCTTAAAGATGCCGAAGTGGACTCTAAGAACGAACTGGCCCAAAAACTGTTTATGACACAAGGTATTACCTTTACCGTTTACAGCAGCGGCGAGGGTATCGAGAAGATATTTCCGTTTGATATGATTCCGCGTATTATTGAGGCATCCGAATGGGATTATATCGAAAAAGGCATCAAGCAGCGCCTTAAAGCCCTTAATATCTTTTTAAAAGATGTGTACCACCAGCAATTTATTATTAAAGACGGTATTATACCGGCATCGTTAATTTACTCGTGCCCCAACTATTTGCGCGAAATGGTTAATGTAGATGTGCCTTTTGATATTTACTCGCATATTAGCGGTATCGACCTTATTCGCGATCACGATGGTTCGTATTATGTGTTGGAAGACAACCTTCGCACTCCATCGGGCGTAAGCTATATGCTCGAAAACAGGAACATGAGCTATCGTATCTTCCCTAACATACTGCCGGAAAATAAGGTACGCCAGGTTAAAGAGTATCCCGAACTGCTTGTTAAGAACCTGTTAGCCCTGGGTAACGAAAAGAGCAGCCGCCCAACCGTGGTCCTGCTTACCCCCGGCATATACAACTCCGCTTATTTTGAGCATACTACACTGGCCCGCCTTATGGGTATTGAGCTGGTAGAGGGCAGGGACCTTGTGGTGCAAAACCATAAAGTGTACATGAAAACCACCAAAGGCCTTAAAAAGGTAGACGTTATATACAGAAGGGTGGATGACGAATTTATAGACCCGCTTGTGTTTAGGCCCGATAGTGTTTTGGGTGTACCCGGAATTTATCATGCGTACCGCAAAGGCAACGTGGCCATTGTAAACGCAATGGGCAATGGCGTGGCCGATGATAAGGCGGTGTATTCTTATGTGCCCGATATGATTCGCTATTACCTTAACGAAGAGCCTATTCTTAAAAGCGTGCCTACCTATAAAATGGAAAACCAGGACGAGCGCAAATATGCTATAGAAAATATTCGCGATATGGTTATTAAGCGTACCAACGAGAGCGGCGGCTACGGCATGCTTATTGGCGATTGCGCTACCGACGAAGAAATTGCCACTTTTATAGACGAGATTAATAAAGAGCCGCGCCAGTTTATTGCACAGCCTATTATTAAGCTTTCTACTGCACCTTGTTATATAGATGGCAAGCTGCAACCCCGCCGGGTCGACCTCCGCCCGTATGCGCTCTATGGCCCTGATGGGATAGATATTGTACCGGGCGGACTTACACGCGTGGCCCTTAAAGAAGGCTCTATTGTAGTAAACTCATCGCAGGGTGGGGGCAGTAAAGACACCTGGATTATAGATTAATACCAAACACACTAAACTAAATGCTGAGTAGAGTAGCCGAGAATATTTTTTGGATGAGCCGTTATATGGAGCGCACCAACATCCACCTCCGGAATTTACAAACCCTGTACATAGCCTCGCAGGATGGCGTGCCCGTTATTAGCTGGGAAACTATTTATAAAGAGTACAACCCGGGGCAAAAGTCGGCGGCATGTACCGGCGACAGCGAGATACTGCAAAACATATTTTTTGATAATAATTTAGAATATTCGCTTAGCAATAATATTTTGCGTGCCCGCGAAAATGCCCGTAGCGCGCAAGACCATATTACCAAAGAGCTGTGGCAGTCGCTTAACGACTTTTACCACCAAATGCGCAACCCGGCGCTTAAGGCACAGATTGCCAACCACGACCCCATAACGGTTTTTGACCAGTTTATAAAGCAGTGCATGCACTACTACGGCACGGTAGACAATTCTATGTTTAGGGGCGAGGGTTTTTACTTTTTGCGCATTGGCGGCTTTATAGAGCGTGCCCTGCAATGTATTTTGCTGCTTAAAAGGCAGTTGATGATATCTGACATTTCGCGCCCTGAGCAGGCCGACCCGGTTAGCTGGCGGTACCTGCTTATTTCGCTTAGCGGCTATGAGTATTACCTTCGGGCTAATGCCGGTTCTTTTAACGTAGAGTCTATGTACAACCAGATTTTGTACGAAGACCATTTTCCTAACTCGGTGGCTTACTCATTGTACCAGACGGCATCGTTTACAAAAAGCTTAAAAAAGAGCAATCTGGAAGAGCAAAAAGACAGTATTGAATTTTTGCTGGGCAAAACAATTGCTTATTTAAAATACAACAAGCCGGAACCCGATACCAATTCGCGTTTAGAATTCTTAACCCAGCTGGAAAGCGGCATACACGAAATTGTACAGGCTTTTGACCGCCATTATTTTAAGGTAGCTTATTAAATTGTTATCAAATAAAGTAATTATGAGCCGTAAAAGTATGATATTTGACCCGCATAAAACTAATAGATAACATGCCGTTATATCACGTAAAACACGTTACCCGCTACCAGTATCCTACGCCTGTTACCGACAGCGCGAACCAGATCGTCCTTAAACCGGAAAGCTCTGAATACCAAGAAATACGCGATATTAAGATTACTATTAATCCTAATGTACCCATAGATTATTTTACAGATTACCTGGGCAATGCCACGGGTGTTTTTACTATTGTAGAACCCCACAGCGAGCTCGAAATCGTGGCCGAACTGGAGGTGGTAACGCACCCGGTAAACTTTCCGCAGCCTACGGCTTTTCCTGCCGAAGAATGGCAGGTTATAAACGATATTAAAGATACCTTTGAGTACCTTGATTTCTCTAAACCCGATAATTATAAGTACCGTAACGAGGTTGAAGCGGCTGTTAAAGCAGTAGCGGCAGATGCATCGGTTTTTGAAACCGTATCTAAATTAGCCGAATATATTTACACCAATTTTACCTATAAACAAGGGGTTACTAACGTAGAAACTAAAATTGACGAGGTTTGGGAACTTAAAGCCGGTGTTTGCCAGGATTTTGCCCACCTGTTGTTAGAAATGCTCCGCACGGTTAACGTACCGTCGCGCTACATTAGCGGCTACATTTGCCCGGTTAACCACGAGCTGCGCGGCGAAGGCGCTACCCATGCCTGGGTAGAGGCTTTTATCCCTGATTATGGGTGGTTTGGCATAGACCCAACCAATAATTGCTGGGTTAGCGACCGCCATATTAAAATTGCGTACGGCCGTAATTTTTCCGATTGTACTCCGGTAAAGGGTACGTATAAAGGCACATCCAACCATAAGTTAACGGTATCGGTAACCATAAGCAACGAAAAAGGTGTTTTTGAAGATGCCGAACCCATTGAGCCTGCCTATGTTGCCGAAGCCCCCACAGAGGTTACAACTCCTTTAAACTCCTACCAAAGGTTTCTGGATATGCAACAACAGCAGCAGCAGCAGTAGTTTTAGTCGCAGTCGCAGTTTTTCAGAAAATAAAAAAATCCGCTCATGGCTAATGCTTAGAGCGGATTTCAACATATAATCAAATTCTAAAACTCAGACATTACTTCCTTAAAAATTCCCAGTTCTGTCATGCAGGCTTTCATCATCTGGTAAGTACGCTCTATATCATTATCCAAACCTATAGAAAAACGTATCAGTCCATCAGTAAGGCCCATTGCCTTTTGTTCATCTAAAGGTATCTCACTCGATGTTGATGTTCCCGGGGCACTAAACAGTGTTTTATAAAAACCAAGGCTCACGGCCAGGTAACCCAAATTGCGGTGCTGCATTAATTCCATTAGCTCATTAGCTTTATCAAGGCTGCCCACATCAATAGTCATCATTCCGCCAAAACCATATTCTGGGTTTATCATATTTTTATACAATTCATGGCTTGGGTGGCTTGCAAGCCCGGGGTAAACCGTTATAAGTCCGTCCCTTTCAAAACGTTCTGCCAGATACAACGCGTTGGCACTGTGCTGTTTCATACGAATATGCAGCGTACGCAGGTTTTTCATAACGCTGGCCGCGCGAAGGCTATCCATAGTAGGGCCCAATAGCATAGCGGCACCATTATTTACATTTTTAGTAGCATCTATAAACTCGCGCGTACTGCAGGTAACACCGCCAACGGTATCGCTGCTGCCGTTAATATATTTGGTTAAGCTGTGTATAACCACATCGGCACCCAGTTTTGCCGGCGCGACAGACAGCGGAGAGAACGTATTATCTACCACCAGCTTCAGGTTATGTTTTTTAGCAATTTTAGCAAGCGCGGCAATATCGGTCACCTCTAACAACGGATTACTAACTGTTTCGCAATATAGTACTTTGGTATTGGGGGTAATGGCGGCCTTAATCAGTTCGTGTTTGGTGCTGTCTATAAAAGAAGTGGTGATGCCAAGGTTGGGCAAAAAGTTCTTCATAAAAGCATAAGTTCCTCCGTAAATCGTTCTGCTCGATACTATATGGTCGCCTGCCTTACACAATTGTAAAAGGGTAGTGGTAATAGCCCCCATACCCGATGCCGCCACGTTGGCAGCCTCGGTACCTTCCATAGCGGCAAGTGCCTGGCTAAGGTATAAGTTACTGGGCGACGAATGGCGCGAATACAAATAGCAGCCTTCGGCATTGCCCTCAAAAGTATCGAACATTGTTTTGGCAGAAAGAAAGGTATAAGTAGACGAATCGGATATTGACGGATTTACACCTCCAAATTCGCCAAAATATTGCAGGTCTTGTATATTATCGGCAGGGTTAAAAATTTTCATATAGTTTGTTGTGTGATTAATTACAAGTCAAATTGACGGTTTACTAAATAAAAAATCAAGCATAAACTAATTATTAAGATTTTAAATCTATAAATTTGAATTATGGTAGATTTAAATTTTAAAACTAACCTCTAAATTTTACGATAAAAGAAAATTTTTCAGATGATACCCGATATAACCGACAGAAAACTGCTTTATCTTTTACAGGAAGACAGCACCAGGACCACTAAAGAACTTTCGGTAAAACTTAACCTTTCGGTTACGGCCGTGTACGAGCGCGTTAAAAAACTGGAACGCGAAGGCATAGTGAGCAAGTATGTTGCCCTGGTAGACCGCAATAAAGTAAATAAGGGCTTTGTGGTGTTTTGCCACCTAAAGCTTATTCAGCATACTAAAGAATACCTTACCAAATTTGAGCAACAGGTTGTAAAGCTCGACGAGGTTTTAGAGTGCTACCACGTAAGCGGCGATTACGATTATATCTTAAAAATATATGTAGCCAATATGGAAGAGTACCGCGAATTTATGGTAACCAAGCTTACTACGTTGCAACATATTGGCAGTACGCACAGTACCTTTATGATTGGCGAGGTTAAAAACACCAACATCATTGTACTGTAATTAAGCAATGAGAAATGTTTTTCTTTCTTATATTTGATACAATCTAAAAAACGATATAGTATGACTAAAAAATATTTAGTGCTGGCATTACTGCTGCAATTAGCACTGCCGGTACCGGCACAAAAAGCCCCGCAAATAAAAGTGGAGCAGGGAACGTTAGAAGGTACTGCCGAAAAATCAGGGGTGCAAAGTTTTAAAGGCATTCCGTTTGCACAGCCACCGGTAGGGGAGTTACGATGGACTGCCCCGCAACCACCCAAAAACTGGACAGGTGTGCGCAAGGCAACTTCTTTTGGCAATAACGGTATGCAAAAGCCGGTGTTTGGCGATATGATGTTTCGTTCGCCAAAAATGAGCGAAGACTGCCTGTACCTTAATGTATGGACACCCGCTAAAAAACCTTCAGAAAAACTGCCGGTACTGGTCTATTTTTATGGAGGAGGCTATGTTGCCGGAGATGGCAGCGAGCGCCGTTATGATGGCGAAAGCCTTGCCGAAAAAGGCATTGTAACTGTTACGCTAAACTATAGGTTAGGCATTTTTGGGTTCTTTTCGCACCCGGAGCTTACCAAAGAGTCTCCCAACCATGCATCGGGCAATTATGGTTTGTTAGACCAGTATGCCGCCCTGCTTTGGGTTAAGAAAAATATTGCTGCCTTTGGCGGCGACCCAGATAAGATTACCATAGCCGGAGAGTCGGCCGGATCTATATCGGTATCGGCACAGATGGCATCGCCATTGTCTAAAAATTTAATTGCAGGTGCCATTGGCGAGAGTGGTGCTATGATAAACCCAACATTAGATGCAATTCCGCTTGCGGAAAACGAAAAACAGGGTGCGGCCTTTACCGAAAAAGTAAAAGCAGGATCGCTGGCGGCATTGCGAGCCATTCCTGCAGAACAGTTGTTGGAAGAAGCCGCCAAACCGGGAGCTTTTAACACAAAAGCGGTGGTAGATGGCTACTTTTTAACTAAACTTCCGTCAGAAACTTTTGCGGCAGGCGAGCAGGCTAAAGTGCCGCTACTGGCGGGGTGGACGTCGACCGAAATTCCGTACCAGGCATTTATGCATGGGCAGTTTCCAAGTCCGGAAAATTACGCCAAGCGTGTAAAAGAAACGTATAATGATAAAGCCGATGAAGTTTTAAAGTTATATCCGGGCACTACGCAGGATGAAGTTATAAAATCGGCCACAGCCTTAGCCAGCGATAATTTTATAGTGTACAGCACCTGGAAATGGGTTGATTTATACCGTAAAACAGCCAAACAGCCTGTTTATGTGTATCAGTTTTCAAGGGCAAGGCCGGCTATGAAAAGCGAAATGGGCGATGCCAAACCGGGCCTTGCCGGCGGTATTGTTAAAGGCGATGGTGCTAAGAAAGACGAAAATGCTATGCCGGAGGCTCTAACAGGGGCATCGCACGCATCGGACATTGAGTATGCTTTGGGCAACCTTGCAAGCAACACTGCTTTTGGTTGGACGGCTGATGATTATAAGGTATCTGAACTTAACGAAGATTATTTTGCCAACTTTATAAAAACCGGCAACCCTAATGGTAAAAAACTGCCTGACTGGCCGGTAAGCAAAGCAGATGGCGATATGACTGTTATGGATATCAACGTGCAAAGCAAAGCGGCAAAAGAGCAGTACAGGGCACGTTATTTGTTTTTAGATAAGATCTATATGGCTAAAAAATAAATTAGCTGTTTTTATTGCCACGAATTATACAATTTGCACAAAATTTAGATTGGTGTAAATTGTATAATTCGTGGCATTTTATTTTATAAAAACCGTGATACTCTTTGCGGTAAGAGTGACTGAATACTGCTACAAAAAACTCTTTTAATTTGGCTTCATATAAATGATATTGCCTAAATTTGCGTTACAAAATTTAAACCATACAAATACAAATACTATGAGTTCATTTGACGTAGTCGTTATAGGTTCTGGCCCGGGCGGATATGTGGCAGCCATCAGGGCGTCGCAATTGGGTTTTAACACCGCAATTATAGAAAAATATCCAACCCTTGGCGGTACCTGCCTTAACGTAGGCTGTATACCAAGTAAAGCATTGCTGGATTCGTCTCACCATTACCATGATGCCCACTCAAACTTTAAAACACACGGTATTGATATTGAAGGCGAGATCAAATTAAATTTTGAGCAAATGATTGCCCGCAAACAAGGTGTGGTAGACCAAAATGTTAGCGGTATTAAATACCTTATGGACAAAAACAAAATTACTGTTTTTGAAGGTGTTGGCTCATTTGAAGATGCTACCCATATTGTGGTTACAAAAAATGATGGTACTACCGAAACCATAGAAGCTAAAAATACCATTATAGCAACAGGTTCTAAACCATCGTCGCTGCCTTTTATAAAAATAGACAAAGAAAAAATAATCACTTCTACAGAGGCGCTTAAACTTAAAGAAGTTCCTAAGCACCTTATAGTTATTGGTGGTGGTGTAATAGGCTTAGAGTTGGGCCAGGTTTACCTTCGCCTTGGTGCACAGGTATCTGTGGTTGAGTACTTAGACCGTATTATTCCGGGTATGGATGCAGGCCTTAGTAAAGAGCTTACCAAAGTTCTTAAAAAACAGGGCATGAAATTCTACACGTCTCACAAAGTAAAATCGGTTGAGCGTAATGGTGCCGATGTTCAGGTGCAGGCAGAAAACGCTAAAGGCGAAACTATTACGCTTGATGGCGATTATGCATTGGTATCGGTAGGGCGCAGGCCATTTACCGAAGGCCTTAATGCTGATAAAGCCGGCGTTAAAATATCTGAAAGAGGTATTATTGAGGTTAACGAGCATTTACAAACAAGCGTTCCAAACATTTACGCTATCGGCGATGTGGTTCGTGGTGCTATGCTTGCCCACAAAGCTGAAGAAGAAGGTGTTTTTGCTGCCGAAACTATTGCAGGTCAAAAACCACATATAGATTACAACCTTATACCGGGTGTTGTTTATACATGGCCTGAGGTTGCTGCTGTTGGTAAAACAGAGGAGCAGCTTAAAGAAGCGGGTGTTGAGTATAAAACCGGTAGCTTTCCTTTCAAAGCGCTTGGCCGTAGCCGTGCAAGTATGGATACCGATGGTTTTGTGAAAATTCTTGCCGATGCCAAGACCGACGAGGTTTTAGGTATCCACATGATTGGTGCCCGTACTGCCGACCTTATTGCTGAGGCTGTTATTGCAATGGAATTTAAAGCCAGCGCCGAAGATATTGCAAGATCGTCTCACGCACACCCAACCTATGCCGAGGCTGTTAAAGAAGCTGCCCTTGCCGCTACCGAAAACAGGTCGATACATATTTAATAGAATATTTGTTATCCACATACAGGCAAAACCCATTCTGAAAAGAGTGGGTTTTGTTGTATTACAACGGTATAGTTTATTAATTATTCATTTTGAAGCAATAAAATCAGTAATGCCGCTATATAATACCTATATTTGTGATAAACACAAAATTAACTATGAGTATTTCTGACACAAAGAATGAATTTCCTGATTTTGGAAATTCTAATGCCGACCAGGGATTTTATGATACGTTGAAAAAATATGTAAATAAAGCAGAAAGCGAAAAAGCTGCTTTAGATAAAAAAACCGAAGACACCCCTAAAAAGGAAAAGTAAATTGTTTTAAAGACACTATATTCTTAGTATTTTTGGTCTTTCAAATTATTTTGCTTGAGAACTTCTGCAATTCATACAATACAAGATCCCGCTCAATTTAAACGCCAGTTGCTGCAATGGGCGCAACAGTTTAGAGAGGTGGTATTTTTAGACAGCAATAACTACCATCAAAATTACACGTCGTACGATGCTGTACTGGCTGTAGATGCGCTAACATCTATCCAAACAGATTATCACAACGCTTTTGATGAGCTTAATACCTATCAGCAAACTACTAAAGACTGGTTGTTTGGGTATTTATCTTACGATCTAAAAAACGATACCGAAGCCATTCAGTCATCTAATTTTGATGGTTTGGGCTTTCCTGATTTGTTTTTCTTTCAGCCAAAAAAGATTTTTTTCCTTAAAGATAATCAGCTTGAATTGCGCTATTTAAATATGTGCGATGACGAGTTAGATTCAGACTTTATCGAAATCAACCAACAACCAGCAACCAATAACCATCAACCAATAACCAGCAACCAGCAACCAGTAACCATACAGCAAAGAATCTCTAAAGAAAGCTATTTAGAAAAAGCCGGTAAAATGCTGGAGCATATTTATCGCGGCGATATTTATGAAGCCAATTTTTGCATGGAATTTTATGCTGAGGATGCTGCTATAGACCCGCTTGAAAAATTCGAAAAGCTGAATGCCATATCTGAGCCTCCTTTTGCTACTTATTTAAAAAATAACAAGCAGTATTTATTGTCGGCTTCGCCAGAGCGTTATTTAAAAAAGGAGGGAAGCAAAGTTATATCGCAGCCTATTAAAGGTACAGCAAGACGCAGTGCCGACGAGGCGGAAGACCTGGCTCTAAAGCAAGAGTTATTAGTCAACGACAAAGAACGATCTGAAAATATAATGATTGTAGACCTTGTACGTAACGATTTATCGCGTACTGCTGAAAAGAATTCGGTTCACGTAGACGAACTTTGTGCGGCTTATAGCTTTAAGCAGGTACATCATTTGATTTCAACAGTTGTATCTACTGTAAATCCAGAATATAGCCCTGTTGATATTATCAGGACAACCTTCCCGATGGGGAGCATGACGGGCGCGCCAAAAATATCGGCTATGCAAATTATCGAAAATCTGGAAGAAACCCGCCGTGGCCTTTACAGTGGGGCAGTAGGTTATTTTACCCCTGATGGCGATTTCGACTTTAATGTTGTTATTCGCAGTATACTTTACAATCAGGATAAAAATTATGTGTCTTTTTCTGTGGGCAGTGCCATAACCGCGCAGGCAATCCCGGAAAAAGAATATGACGAATGCCTGCTAAAAGCACGCGCCATGCGCAGCGTATTGGAGGGGTAACGTATCTTAAAAATTCTTACCTTTGCAAATGCTTTCGAAATTACAAAATCATTTATCTCAAAACCTTGCTCTTTTAAAAGATAAAAAGCTACTGCTTGCAGTAAGCGGAGGCATAGATAGTGTGGTTTTAGTCTACTTGTTAAAGCAGCTTCAGCTTGATATTTATATAGCTCACTGCAACTTTAATTTAAGGGGAGAAGAGAGTGATGGCGATGAAGCCTTTATAAGGGATTTTGCTAAGAAAAACAATATCCATATTTTTGTAACTAACTTTAATACAAAGGCTTTTGCTACTGATAATAAAGTATCCATTCAAATAGCAGCAAGGCAATTACGCTACCTTTGGTTTAATGAGCTACTTGAGCAAAACCAATTAGATTACCTATTAACGGCACATCATTTAGATGATTCTATAGAAACTTTCCTTATTAATTTTACACGGGGTACAGGGCTGGAAGGCCTAACCGGTATACCACAACAAAACGATAAGGTAGTGCGCCCGCTACTGCCTTTTACACGCAACGAGATTGAAGCATACGCCAAAGAAAATAACATAACCTGGCGCGAAGACAGCAGCAATGCATCAGATAAATACCTGCGCAACAAACTGCGCCATGATGTAGTGCCCATTTTAAAATCGCTTAACCCGGCTTTTACCGATTCTTTTACTCAAACTATAAATTACCTGCAACAGGCACAGTCTTTGATTCAGGATGCTGCAATACTGGTTTACAAAGAAGTGGTAGCAGAAAGGGAAGGGCAGAAGCACATCAACATTGCCCAGTTAAAAAGGTTACCCAATTACAAAGCATATTTGTATCAGTGGCTAAGTCCGTTTGGATTTACAGCCTGGGATGATATTTACAACCTTACAGAAGCACAGCCGGGTAAATATGTGCTTTCCGCAGGTTTCAGGTTGCTGAAAGATAGGGAAGTGCTAATACTGGAACCACTTTTTAAGGGTAACAAGGAAGTTTACGAAATTGCACAAAATATGCAACAAACTACTAATCCGATAGGGTTAAAGTTACAAATAGTTGAAGCAATTGACGAAATTTCAACAAAAAATGTAATTTTTGTTAATAATGAGTTAATAAAATTTCCGTTATTTGTTCGTAAATGGCAGGAAGGTGATTATTTTTACCCCCTTGGAATGAACGGGCTTAAAAAAAAGGTTTCAAAGTACTTTAAAGACGAGAAAATGTCGTTAAGCGAAAAAGAAAATACCTGGCTTTTATGTTCGGAAAATCAAATTATTTGGGTTATTGGCCGCAGGGCTGATAATCGTTTTAAAACCAACGAAAACACAACACAAATTTTAAAAATAGAGTTTTATAACAATGAAAAAGCTTAGCACACTATTCTTTTTACTATTCGCTTTTTTTGTTGCCCAGGCACAGGTTAAAGAACCTGTAAAATGGACATCTAAAATAGAAAAGAAATCGGCCACCGAATATATACTGGTTTTTAATGCAACCATAGAAGATAACTGGCACATGTATTCGCAATTTAGCGATGAGAACGGTGCCATACCTCTAGAAGTTATTTTCAATAACAATAAAGGCAATTATACACCGGTAGGTAAAGCTGCCGAAAGCAAGACCGAGAAAGCTTTTAACGATACATTTGGCGTTACCGAAACCTTTTGGAGCCACAACGCGCAGTTAAGGCAAACTATAAAAATAACCAATGCCGCTAACGAGGTTATTCAGGTCGAATTAGCCTACCAGGTTTGTAAAGAGGTTTGTATACAGGGCAGTAACCTGTTCGAATTCAACACTAAAACCCTTAAATCTAAAGAGGTTAAAAATTTTGAAGCTGTGGCTGTTGCCGCAGCTCCTAAAAAAGATGCTGTGAGTGCTGTTCCGGCAGTAAGCGATACTGTTACTGTACAAGCTACAGAACAAGCAACCGAATTACCTACACAATCTGCCGATACTACTAAAGTAGCTGATACCACTACAAAATCTGCTAAAAGCGATAAAGATGATGAAAGTGAAACCAGCCCATTTAACATATTTTTAGGTACATTATTAGCCGGTATTTTTGTTACGTTTACACCATGTGTGTTCCCTATGATACCCATGACTGTTAGTTTCTTTATCAAACAGAACACAAGTAAAGCTAAGGGTAAATTTAACGCTGTATTCTACGGTATCTGTATCATTGCTATATATGTATTGTTATCGCTGCCATTCCATATTTTTGAGGGGGTAGATGGTAATATTTTTGCCGATATATCTACCAATGTTTATCTAAATGTCTTTTTCTTTTTAGTGTTTGTAATATTTGCTGTATCATTCTTTGGTGCTTTCGAAATCA
Source organism: Flavobacterium subsaxonicum WB 4.1-42 = DSM 21790 (assembly GCF_000422725.1). Lineage (GTDB taxonomy): Bacteria > Bacteroidota > Bacteroidia > Flavobacteriales > Flavobacteriaceae > Flavobacterium > Flavobacterium subsaxonicum. Next base: position 871,883 of record NZ_KE383909.1, on the reverse strand, counting down.
CGATACCAAGCAGCCTTGCTAATAAAGCCGATAATGCTTCAAATCTTGGTGGTTTAGCGGGTATATTTTTTATGGCGCTTACGCTTATAATTGTATCATTTTCTTGTACAGGCCCGGCTTTAGGGTTAGTGTTTGGTACCGTATTATCGTCAGACGGTGGAGCAACTTTGGTTAGCCTTGCCATGTTTGGCTTTGGTTTAGGCCTTGCAATGCCATTTATGGTATTTGCATTATTCCCAAGTTTAATGGCTAACCTGCCAAAATCGGGTGGGTGGTTAAACACGGTTAAGGTTGTATTTGGTTTTATAGAATTAGCCCTGGCTTTCAAATTTTTATCGAACGCCGACTTAGTTTTGCAACTGCATTATCTTGAAAGAGAAGTATTTTTAGGTATCTGGATCGCTATTTTTGCAGTACTGGCTTTGTATTTATTTGGTAAATTCTCTATGCCTCACGATTCGCCTGTGCCGTTTTTATCAGTAGGAAGGATGCTGCTTGGCGTATTGGCATTTGCTTTTACAGTATACTTAGTTCCCGGATTATGGGGTGCTCCATTAAAATTATTAAGCGGAATTACACCACCGTTAAACTATAGCGAGTCGCCATTTGGTTTTGGAGGATCGGGCGGTGCACCGGTAGCATCTACTGAAAAACTACCTGATGGCGCAGAAGTAGCTGTGCATGGCATAATAGCCTTTGAAGATTACGATAAAGGTTTGGCTTATGCAAAAACGGTTAATAAACCTGTATTGCTTGATTTTACAGGCCGTGCCTGCGTTAATTGCCGTAAAATGGAAGAAGGCGTTTGGATAGATCCGGAGGTATTAACAATACTTAAAAATGATGTTGTTTTAATTTCACTATATGGAGATGAGCAAATAGACTTGCCTGAAAACGAGCAGTTTATTTCTAAATATTCCGGTAGAAAAATTACAACTGTAGGTAAAAAATGGAGCGATTTCCAGTTAGGCAAATATAACTCTAACGCCAGGCCATATTATGTATTAATGGGCTTAGACGAAAAAAACCTGAACGATCCTGTAGCATATACACCAGATATTAAGGAGTACCTAAAATGGCTTCAGGATGGCGTTGCTAATTTTAAATAGTATTTCAGAATAAATTATATAGTAGCACATTGTTTAGCAGTGTGCTTTTTTTGTTTATTGGTCTTGATAAGTTTCAAGGTAATGTTATATAAGAATCTAATTACCATTTTTCATTAAACAATTATAAGAGGTAGTAAAATATATACCTCCGAAATAATACAATCTATTTTACATAATATATATTATAGTTCAATTGTAGATATAAATAAACTGCATCGAATTAAATGCAGTTTATCTAATTATAGCTATTTAGCCGGCTTAGCAAGATCTTCGTGCACCAATCTTGTATTTTTAAACATGTGCATTTTTATAGAGCCATCTTTTTCGTAAACAAATTCGTAACCAACAAGCATACCGTTTGGAAACCTAAAATAAAATTCGCGCTTTTCAGATTTAAAAACAAATTGCCATTCGCCATCGGCCATTATCTTTAAAATGTACTGCGGGGTTTCTGCGCGTGTATACAATAAAGTTTCACCCATATAAACTTCAGTAACATTCTCGGTTATGTCATTAAAATCCTTAAATGAATTGATAGATTTTATCTGCTTAAAGATATCATATTTAGCTAACGGGATATGAACTTCTTTTTCTGTAGTTTGAGCGGTAATAGAAAAACTGATTGCCAGTAAAGCACCAAGTAGTAATTTTTTCATTTTTAGTTTAATTATTTAAAATGTAAATATAAGATAATTCTTAATTATTTTAAAATCAATTTTGTAGCAAAATTCTTAGATAAAATTGATTATATATATTCGCATTATAGATAGTATTTCAAAAACCGTCTATAATTTTAGTAGAAAGCAACTTTTAAAAATAAATGGTTTTAATTATTAATTTGATAATAATTATTCATATTTTTCGAGTAATTAATACTTATATAATTATTGAATGTTTAATAGAATAGATTTATTATTGATATTTATAACATTAAAATTATAGTGTAAACTTTTTTTTAATGTTGATTAACTAACAATTCTATCATTATTTTTCATTTATTTGTAAGATATATTATTGCTATATGCAAATTGACCCAAAGGTTACCAGCCAGAAAGATATTTACAAAATTTTAACCGGTACGGTTATACCACGGCCTATTGGCTGGATATCTACTATCAGCAATACCGGTGTGCCAAACCTGGCCCCATTCTCTTTTTTTAATGCAGTTGGCGAAGACCCGCCCCATGTAATGTTCTCTACTGTAAGAACGGGCAACAAAAATAAAGACACCTTAAATAATGTATTGGCAAATGGGCAGTTTGTGGTTAATCTTGCTACTGAGGAACTGGTTGATGCTATGAATGCAACATCAGTAAACCTCCCTCCTGACGGTAATGAATTTGACTATGCCGGGCTTACGGCAATACTATCTGTTTTAGTTAAGCCCTTCAGGGTAAAAGAAAGTCCTGTACATTTTGAATGCGAAATGGTACATCATTACAACCTTGAAGATCATAAAGATGGCGGCGCTACCATAATTATTGGCAGGATCGTTATGTTCCATTTAAGCGATGATATATTGCTGGATAATAGCTACATAAATCTTAAAACCTATAAGCCTATGGCACGTTTGGCGGGTAATAACTACGCCAAATTGGGAGAAATTTTTTCAATCAAAAGACCTTTTATATAATATAAATGAAAGTAACAGTAATAGGCGGCGGCCCGGGAGGTTTGTATTTCTCCATCCTTTTAAAAAAGGCAATGCCTGATTGTAATGTAGCAGTTTACGAGCGCAATAAAGCCGATGACTCCTTTGGTTTTGGAGTGGTTTTTTCTGATGAAACCTTATCGGAATTTTTAAGTCGCGACCCTGAATCTTATGATTTAATAAGGACCAAGTTTGCCTATTGGGATGAACTGGATGTGGCGCGGGATGGAGAAGTTGTCCGGATTTCAGGCAACGGATTTTGTGGTTGTTCCAGAAAAACATTGCTACAGTTACTACAACAGCGCTGTCGCGAAGAAGGTGTCGAACTTAATTTTGAAGCCAATGTAGGCGATCTGAGCCAGTTTAGCGACTCAGATATTATAGTGGCTGCCGACGGTATAAACAGCAGCATGCGCGATAAATTCGCATCAGATTTTGGTACAAATATACAACTGCAAAGCAACCGCTTTGTATGGTTGGGGTCTACCAGGCCGTTGGATTCGTTTACCTACTTTTTCAGGACTACCCCTTTTGGAACTTTCGTAGCACATAGCTATCAGTACGAAAAAGGCATGAGTACCTGGATATTTGAAACTACCGATGAGACCTGGCATAAAGCAGGATTTAGCACTACTGATGAGCAGGATACCATCCAAAAATTATCTGAAATTTTTAAAGAGGAGCTTGATGGACATGGCCTGATTTCTAACCGTTCGCACTGGAGGCAGTTTCCTACCATAACCAATAAAACCTGGCATAAAGATAATATAGTATTGTTAGGCGATGCCAAGGCTACCGCCCACTACTCCATCGGTTCGGGTACAAAATTGGCTATGGAATGTGCTATTGCACTGGCCGATTCGGTTATAAAATACCAAACTGACACTAAAGCTGTTTTTGACAATTACGAAAAACTGCGCCGCAACCGCGTAGAAATGATACAACACGCCGCCAATGTATCACGCGAATGGTTTGAGCACATGGATAGGCATATTCAGCACGATTTTATGGCGTTTGCTTTTAGTGTAATGACGCGTTCTAAAAAAGTAACGTTAGAGAACCTTGCCCTTCGCGACCCATCGTTTACCAAAAAAGTAGTTGCAGGATTTAATCAGATTGGCACCACAACGTCACCGGCATTTACACCGTTTACCTTACGGGAAATGACCGTTGATAACCGCATAGTTATGAGCCCCATGGAGCAATATTCGGCTCAGGATGCTGTGGTTACCGATTGGCACCTTATGCATTATGGCTCTCGTGCTACAAACGGCATCGGGTTAATTTTAACCGAAGCCACCGCTATATCGCCTACAGGCAGAATAACTTTAGGCTGCCCGGGTATATGGTCTAAAGATCAGGTTATTGCCTGGAAACGAATAACTGAATTTATACATGCAAACAGCACTTCAAAAATAGGATTGCAGATAGGGCATTCCGGCCGAAAGGGTGCTGTACAATTGCCCTGGCAAAGCAGCAATACCCCTATAGAAAATGCCTGGCCGCTGCTGTCGGCATCTCCCCTCCCGTTCAATTCTAAAATGGGTATTCCCAAAGAAATGACTTTGGAAGATATGGATATGATAACATCGCAATTTGAAAAAGCCACTAAAAATGCCCACGATGCCGGATTTGATATGATTGAATTACAGGCGCACCATGGATTTTTACTGGCATCGTTCCTCTCCCCGCTTACCAACATCCGTACAGATGAATTTGGCGGAAGCATAAAAAACAGGCTAAAATTCCCCATAAGGGTATTTAAAGCCATGCGTGGCGTATTTCCGCAGGAAAAACCAATGAGTGTGCGTATATCAGCATCGGACTGGGCAGAAAATGGCATAACCGACAATGATGTACTTAACATAGCCGAAGCTTTTAAACAAGCCGGAGCCGATATTATAAATGTTTCTACAGGGTTAACGGTAGAAAATCAAAAACCCCATGTAGGCAGGATGTGGCAAACACCATTTAGCGATATGGTGCGAAATACCGTTCACATACCTACCATAACGGCAGGCTACATTCAGGATATCGACCAGATTAATACCATATTACTCAACGGCCGAGCCGATCTGGTAGCCTTGGGCAAAACTTTATTATTAGACCCTGCGTTTGTAAGAAACGCTCAGGCTTACGAGCAATACAACGCCCAAAATCTTGATTCGTTGGGCATACCAAAACCCTACACATCGGCGGTATCACACTTGTATCCGTACATAGGCGGGCAGCGCAAAGCTATGGAAGGTATGAAAAAAGCATTAAAACCGGTAACGCATAAAAAGTAATACGCATTAGGGCAATGAAACATTACGACGATAATTTTGCACACGACCATTTACCACATCCGTCTTTACAGGCTGAATGCTTTACGGGGCATCCTGATTTTGAGTTTGATGGCGCGCTTAATTGTGTAGATAAATTGTTGGACGACCATATTAAAGAAGGTCGCGGCGACAGTGTTGCTATCAGGACATTTACCGAAACCTGGACGTTTAACGACCTTTACCAAAAAGCCAACCAAATAGCCCACACTTTAGTGGAAAATTTAGATTTTGTGCCCGGCAACAGGGTGCTTATCCGCTCGGCCAACAACCCTATGTATGTAGCATGTTGGTTCGGCATTTTAAAGGCCGGAGGTATTGTTGTGGCTACCATGCCCCTGCTTCGTGAAAAAGAATTGACCGTAATGATAGAAAGCGCCCAAATATCGCATGTTTTTTGCGATTACAGGCTCGAAGAAGAAATGCTATTGGTTACGTCGCCTTACCTTAAGCACGTTATAACTTATGATGGATCAGGATCAGGAGTATCTAAATTGGAAACGTTAATGGGCAACAAGCCAAAAGTGTTTAAAAATTATCATACTCTTGCCAATTCAATTGCTATTATAGGGTTTACATCGGGTACAACCGGTAAGCCTAAAATGACAGCACACTATCATAAAGATATTTTATTGATATGTGAGGCGTTCCCAAAATATTCTTTGCAGCCAACACCTAACGATGTATTTACAGGCAGTCCGCCACTCGGTTTTACCTTCGGTTTAGGCGGTATGGTGCTGTTCCCATTTTACTACGGGGCATCCACTTTCCTGATCGAAAAACCATCACCGGAACTGTTGCTTAAGGCAATTGAAGAATACAAGATAAGTATATGCTTTACAGCCCCTACAGCATGGCGGGTGCTTACAACTAAAGTAAATGAGTTTGATATATCCTCCCTTCGCAAATGCATTTCAGCCGGAGAAACCCTTCCTGTAAAGGTCTGGGAAGACTGGTACGAAGCCACTGGCTTAAAGATAATTGACGGCATCGGGTCGACCGAAATACTTCATATATTTATTTCGTCTACCGAAGATAATATGCGTAAAGGTGCCACCGGTTTGCCAATACGTGGCTACGAAGCAAAAATTGTAGATAAAAAAGGCAACGAAGTACCCGATGGCACCGCAGGCAGGCTGGCCGTTCGGGGCATTACTGGCTGCAAATACCTAAACAGCAAAGACAAACAGAAAGAATACGTACAGCAAGGCTGGAATATTACCGGAGATATTTTTCGCAGGGATGCTGATGGCTACTTTTGGTTTGTGGCGCGTGGTGATGATATGATAATTTCATCGGGCTATAATATTGCCGCTATTGAGGTGGAGAGCGTGTTACTGACCCATACTGATGTTGCCGAGTGCGCTGTTGTAGGCCTGCCTGATGAAAACCGTGGCATGCTGGTGTGCGCGTACCTGGTATTAAAAGATAAAAACAAAGCCTGTCCGGAGTTTACCAAATCGCTTCAGGATTGGTTTAAAGAGGTGGCAGCACCTTATAAATACCCTCGCGAAATTAAATACCTTGATGCCCTTCCAAAAACAGAAACAGGTAAAATTCAACGTTTTAAATTAAAAAATATAGTACAAGCCTAATGGAGAATGCATTTATAAAAAAAGAAAAAGTACGTTTTCAGCATGTAGACTATGCGGGTATAGTTTTCTATCCCCGTTTTTTGGAAATGCTTAACTGCCTGGTAGAAGATTTTTATGAAGAAGCACTGAACATGCCGTTTAAAAACCTGCACGAAACCGGCGGTATACCCACGGTAGACCTTAAAATACAATTTAAAAAAGCGGCACGCCTGGGCGATGAGCTTACCAAATACCTGTGGATTAACACTCTTGGTAGCGCATCGATGGTTTGCGGATTTAAATTCGAATACCCTGACGGTTCTGTTTGCCTAGAAGGCGAAGTAACACTGGTTCGCGTTGATTTTTTAAACGACAGAAAGGAAATTAAGGCAAGTGCCTTTCCGCCTGCAATGCGGACTATTTTAGAGAAGTATGTAATATAACAATATAAACAATTTTTTAATGTACTAATTACCCACTCAGGCTTTCCATTGGTACATTTAAAAATCGATCCATTAAATAACTAACTATGTTGGATTTACCAAAATTTAAAGCGGCAGCAGTACAAGCATCGCCGGTATTTTTAAATGTAGACGCCACGGTAGATAAGGCCTGCGCTATAATTGCCGAAGCAGCTACAAATGGCGCATCTTTAGTGGCTTTCCCGGAGGTTTTTATTGCCGGTTACCCCTACTGGAACTGGATTATGACACCCGTACAGGGTAGCCCGTGGTACGAAAAATTGTATCGCAATTCGATTACCGTTCCCGGCCCTGAAACCGAAAAAATCTGCCAGGCAGCCCGCGAAAACAATTGCCATATAGTTATAGGCGTTAACGAGCGCGGACAGAGTTTTGGCGAGTTGTACAACACCAACCTAATTATAGATAATAAGGGCAACCTGATAGGTAAGCACCGTAAATTAGTGCCTACCTGGGCCGAAAAGTTAACCTGGACAGGTGGTGATGGCTCATCGCTAAAAGTATATAATACAGAGGTTGGCCCGATAGGTACCTTAGCCTGTGGCGAAAATACTAACACACTGGCGCGTTTTACGTTACTCTCTCAGGGAGAACTGATTCACATTGCCAACTATATCTCCCTGCCCGTTGCCCCACCCGATTATAATATGGCAGAGGCTATTAAGATAAGGGCAGCAGCACATTCGTTTGAGGGTAAGCTGTTTACCATAGTGTCGTGTTCTACTATCACTAAAGAAATTATTGATATTATGAAAGAAGACGTGCCTAATGCCGAAGAGCTGCTTACACGCAAAAACAGCGCCTTTTCAGGAATTATTGGTCCTAACGGAGCTGTAATAGGCGAACCGCTTATTGATGATGAAGGTATAGTGTATGCCGATATCGACCTTGCTAAATGCATACAGCCCAAGCAAATGCACGATATATTAGGGCATTACAATCGCTTTGATATTTTTGATCTGAGGGTTAATACATCGCCCAGAAAAAATATAACGTTTACAGATGGCAGTGATGATTTTGCTGCTAAACTTTAAAATATATAGCCACAATTATGGATACAAAACATGATGACAGCGTTCTGGGCCGTGCCCGCGTTCAGGACACTCCAGAACTGGAAGCTTACTATAAAGAGTTAAAAGACCTTGGTGCAGGCGCTTTATGGACCGTAGCCAACGACATTGAGCCCTGGGAACCCCGGTCGTCATCGGTGCCCATGCTCTGGAGGTACGAAGACCTGCGTGGTTTAGTACTAAAATCGTCAGACCTTGTTACACCCGAGCAGGCCGGCAGGCGCGTTGTTTATCTTGTTAACGATAAACGCCGCGATGTTAGTGCTGCCGTGGGCTGGCTATACACCGGCATACAGGTTACCCGCCCGGGCGAGAGCACATCTGCCCACAGGCACCGCGCTTCTGCCCTGCGCTTTATTATGGAGGGCGAACTGGGTTATACTGTAGTAGATGGCAACAAGATAATGCTGGAGGTTAACGATTTTGTTATTACCCCAAACAGCACCTGGCACGAGCACGGTGTAGAAGAAGGCGGTAAAACCTGTATATGGCAGGACGGGTTGGATATACCCCTTGTAAATGCTTTGGAAGCTAACGATTATGCAGTTTACGATGGCAAGCAACCTTTAATAAAACCACTGAACCACTCTCCGCTAAGTTATAGTGGTGCTGGACTGATTCCCGCTGATAACGAATGGAATAAACCCTACTCGCCTCTCTTTAAATATTCATGGAAACAGGTATACCCTGCCCTTTTGGAGGCTGCAAAAGTTAACGAAGGGTCAGAATATGATGGTGTGCTTATGCATTACACCAACCCGCTTACAGGTGGCCATGTAATGCAAACTATGGGTGCCAGCATGCAGCTGCTAAGGCCGGGACAGCATACTAAAGCCCATAAGCATACAGGTTCTTTTGTGTACCAGTGTGCCAAGGGCAAAGGCTACTCTATTATAGATGGCCAGCGTTTCGACTGGAAAGAGCGCGATATTTTCTGCGTACCGTCATGGGCGTACCACGAGCATGTAAACCTAAGCGATACCGAGGATGCATGCCTTTTCTCGTTTAACGATCTGCCGGTAATTACATCGCTTGGATTGTATCAGGAAAAAGTACATCCGGACGGCTATCAGCAAATTAAATAAACCAACAACAAACTATTTAACATACATGAAATTAGTTACTTATAAAATAAATCATACCGCTGCACGCCTTGGCTTTGTAGAAGAAAATATGATTATCGATGCCGAGAAACTGGGGCAGATTAAAGACAGCCAACTGCCCGATAACATGCTGGATTTTATAGATTTAGGTATCGACGGTATTAATCATGCCATTAACCTGATAAATACGGCAACTGCTGAGCAATTGGAAGAATGCTCTATACCCCTTGCCAATGCTACGCTACTGGCCCCGATACCGAGACCATGTAAGAATATTTTTGGTATTGGCCTTAACTATACAGAACACGTAGCCGAATCGGCCAGAACGCTCGATACTTCTAAAGATTTGCCACAGCAACCCGTAATTTTTTCAAAGCCACCTTCGGCAGTTATTGGTACAGAGGCAGATATCATTCATAATCAAAAAATAACCCAGCAGCTTGATTATGAAGTAGAACTTGCTGTTATTATTGGTAAAAGAGGTAAAAACGTACCCAAAGAAAACGCCATGGATTATGTGTATGGCTACACTGTAATTAATGACATTAGTGCGCGCGACTGCCGCCGTGCCGGGCAATGGATTGTTTCTAAAGGGCAGGATACGTTTGCCCCTATGGGCCCGGTATTGGTTACAACGCATGATATTCCAGATCCGCATAACCTAAATCTTTCGCTTAAAGTAAATGGTGTCGAGAAGCAGAATTCGAATACTAAATTCATGCTTTTTAACATAAACGACCTGATACACGATCTAAGCACTGTTTTTACCCTTGATGTGGGCGACATTATAGCTACTGGTACCCCCGCCGGTGTTGGCGCAGGCCGCAGCCCACAGGAATTTATGTGGCCGGGCGATGTGGTAGAAGCCACTGTAGAAGGTATTGGTACACTGAGGAATACCATTGTAGATTCGGAAACATTAAATAATTAAAGCATCAAATAACAAATTATAAATTCCAAACACAGAGCTGCTACAAGGTTTGTTATTGTGATTTGGAAATTGGAATTTATCATATATGAAGAAAACTTACCGTATTGGGCAAATTGTGCCCAGTTCTAACGTAACGATGGAAACTGAGATTCCGGCGTTGCTGCGTTCTCGTGAAACCATTGCACCAGAACGTTTTACTTTTCATTCGAGCCGTATGCGAATGAAAAAAGTTACCAAAGAAGAGCTCGAAGCTATGGATGCCATGAGCCTTAAATGTGCGCAGGAACTATCTGATGCACAGGTAGATGTTATGGGCTACGCCTGCCTTGTTGCCATAATGAGCATGGGACGGGGCTATCATTGTGTATCGGAAACCAACCTGCACGATGAAACGGTCCAGAACGGGTATCCTACACCAATTGTTACCAGTGCCGGTGCGCTTATAAACGGACTTAAAGTATTGGGCGCTAAAAAGGTAGCGGTTATTACCCCTTATATGAAACCATTAACCGAAATGGTGGTAGATTACATTCAGCACCAGGGGTTTGAGGTTGTAGATTATATTGCGTTGGAAATTCCTGATAACCTGGAAGTTGCCGCACAAAACCCTATGAACCTGCTGGATATTTACAAACGCCTTAATTTAGAAGGTGCCGATGTTTTGGTGGTATCTGCCTGTGTGCAAATGCCTTCGCTTGAGGCTATTGACGCTATTGAGAGAGAGATTGGCATTCCGGTAACATCGGCGGCGGTTTGCACTACTTATGAGATGCTTAAGAAATTAGGACTCGATACCAAAGTGCCTATAGGTGGTGCGTTACTAAGCGGTAAATATTAGCAGTAACGTAATTTTATAACCGAAACCTCCTTATTTTAGGGAGGTTTTTGTATTATTACTATCTTTAGCTTATGAAATGTTTACTACTTCTGGCCGCTTTTGCGGTGCTAACATCCTGCGGTGCAAACCTGCCGCAGAGTTTTTATAAAAAATCGCTTACCGAAGAAAATTATGTAGAGAACAGCAAGAACAACTATAGCCTGTATTTCAATGCTAATACAACTGATGCACAAGTACATATACAGTTGGTTCCAGATGCTATTACATGGCAGCCAACGGCTGATGGCTATGGCAATACTGCCCTACTTGCCAAACAATTACACCGTCCTTATTTTACAATAACCTCAGGTACCGATACCCTTACGGTAGCAAACAGGCACATCTATTTTAAAGAGGTTGTTAACTTTAGGGATATTGGCGGCCTTAAAACTACTGAGGGTAAGACGGTTAAGTGGGGTAAAATTTTCAGGTCTGATAACCTGTCGAACCTAAAGGCATCTGAATTTTCTAAATTTAATGACCTGAATATCAAAACAGTATTCGACCTGCGTACAAACCACGAAATAAAAGGTAAGGAGGATAACCTGCCAACAGCTACCGAGTACATTCACTTCCCAACCCTTGAAGATAACGAAGACCTGCTTTCTAAAATGCGGGCAAGGGTTATAAATGGCGAAGTATCAGACGAACAGTCACTTAACTTAATGCTCGACCTGTACCGGAGTGTCATTTCAGACAATATACCATCACTTAAAAAGCTAATTCACCAAATTGTAGATTCTAACGATGCCGTGCTGTACCATTGTTCTGCCGGTAAAGACCGCACCGGTGTTGTTACTGCACTGCTGCTGTCTATTTTAAAGGTTGACAGAGAGACTATTACCCAGGAATACCTGCTCTCTAACTATTACCGCAGGGCAAAGCTTGAAAAAATTATAAGCAAAGTAAAAATAGCCAAATTGGTTAAAACGCGCATCGAACTACAAGCTATTCAGAACTTTATGAGTGTAGATGAACGTTACCTTAATGCTGCCTTTACAGAAATTGATGCCAAATACGGTGGTATAGACCTGTTTATACAAAATCAGTTAGGCATAGATGATGTGCAGCGGGCACTTATAATTAAGAAGCTTACTTACTAAAATGCCGCAATATTGAGTAAATTTGTTGGTATCATAGCTAAATTTTGATGGGTAAAAAAATCCTCCGATTTATATTTTTCGGCAACTACTTTGTTGGTTTACTTGCTGTTGCGCTTTCGCTGGAAGCTACCATACAGCAAAAACTGCCGTTTAATTCGGTTAATTATTACCTGTTGCTGTTTTTGGCACCGACTATTTATTACACCTACGCCTACAATAAGGCCGTAACCAAACCATCGGGCAATAACCCTCGTAATCAGTGGTATTACAATAATAAAAGCTTTATAACCAAAAGCCAGGCAGTGCTTTTTACCGTCTGTATACTGTTAGCGACGAGGCTTATCTACCTGAACTACAGCAACTTTTTACGCTTACCTGCATTGTATTGGCTCGCTATAGCCATTATTGTGCTTGCAGGGGCTTTGTATTATGGCCTGCTACCCAAATCGTTCATCAGGTTTAACCTTCGCAATACCGGTTGGCTAAAGGCCTTTATCATTGGGTTTGTGTGGGCATGCTGTGCTAATGTGCTGCCGCTGATTATGTTAAAGATAGAAACCGGCGTTAGCTACCACGATTCAGTGTTCTGGACATGGCTGTTTGTAAAGAACTGGATGTTCTGTACCGTTAATGCCATCATATTCGACATAAAAGACTACCCTACCGATGCCAATAAACACCTTCAAACTGTGGTAGTTAGGTTGGGCTTACGGCGTACCATCTTCTATATTTTGTTTCCATTGCTAATAGCGGGCGGCATCTCGTTTATTATATTCGCTCTGTATAAAGGCTTTGGGCCTTATACCATGATTATGAATGCTATACCCTTCATTTTAACCCTGTTAGCGGCCTATTCTATGCGTAAACGCCAAAATATACTGTACTATCTGGTTATTATCGACGGAATTGTCTTAATTAAAGCCATTTGCGGCATAGTTGGCGCCGCCTTTGTAACGTAACCAATGGAAAACCAGTACGATAAAATTGCCCGCCATTACGACTTTTTAAGTCGGCTTGTATTTTTTAAATCGCAGGTAAATGCTCAGGTACAGCAACTTAAGCACCTACCTACTGGCAGCACCATACTAATTGTAGGGGGCGGTACAGGATGGATTTTGGAGGAAATTGCAAAAGTACATCCCACAGGTTTGCACATTGTTTATGTGGAGGCTTCGGCTAAAATGACGGCCATTTCCAAAACCAGAAATTTCGGACAAAACACTATCGAGTTTCATACAAAAAGTGTTCAATATTTCACTTTCGGATTTCGTTTTCACGCTATTTTCACCCCTTTTCTGTTCGATAATTTTACAGAGCAAATTGCCGATGTGGTTTTTCAAAAATTGCACTCAATTTTAAAAAATGACGGACTTTGGTTTTTTACCGATTTTAATACAGACGGAAAAAATTCGTGGTGGAAACGTGCCCTCTTAAAATTGACCTATAAATTTTTTACCACCTTAAAAATTATACAAACCAACAAGCTTGTTAATATGGCACCGTATTTTAAAAAATACCACTATAAAAAAATACAGCACCAATTTTACTACGGTACTTTTATTGAAGCCACGGTGTATCAAAAATAAAAATTCCGCCCCATTTGCAGGCGGAATTCTAATATCTCTATCGGTCAAGATTACTCTTCCAGTTTACGCCTTTTACGTTCGGCAGAAAGCAAATTAAGCTCACGGCTGGTTTGCCCTGCAACCGATGTGTTTTCTTCGGCGCGCCTTATAAGGTACGGCATAACATCGCGTACGGGGCCAAACGGCAGGTATTTAGCCACATTGTAGCCATGTGCGGCCAGGTTAAAGCTAATATTATCGCTCATGCCATACAGCTGGCCAAACCAAACCCTTTGGTCGTTTTTAGCAATGCCTTTTTGCTCCATAAGTTTAATAAGCCTGTACGAGCTGTCTTCGTTATGGGTGCCGGCAAAAATAGCCATACTGTCTATATGCTCTGCCATATAATCTATAGCATCGTTATAATTAATATCGGTAGCCTCTTTAGAAATGCAAATTGGCGATACATAGCCCATTTCGGCAGCACGCTTGTTCTCCTTTTCCATATAAGCACCGCGAACAATCTTCATACCAATAAAAAAGCCTTCCTGTTTAGCCCTTTCGTGCAGTTTTTTAAGATAATCCAGCCTGTCCCAACGGTACATTTGCAGGGTATTAAAAACAATAGCCCTTTGTTTGTTGTATTTAGCCATCATTTCGGCAACCAGGTCATCGGCGGCATCCTGCATCCAGCTTTCCTCGGCATCAATAAGCAGGGCCACATCATTATCATAAGCCGCTTTACAAACCGTTTCAAAGCGGTCGGTAACACGTTTCCACTCCGCAGCCTCCTCAATAGTAAACGCCTTGCCCTCGCCTATTTTTTGCAGCAGCTCAAACCTTCCAAAACCGGTAGGCTTAAAAACCGCAAAAGGTATGGCCTTAATTTCTTTAGCAAACGTAATGGTCTTTAAGGTTTTCTCTAACGCCTTATCAAATTCAGACTCATCCTCCTTAGCTTCAACAGAATAATCCAAAACCGATGATACCCCTTTGGTAAACATCTTGTCTACCACCGGCAGGCAATCTTCTTCGGTAGTGCCACCACAAAAATGGTCAAACACCGTAGCGCGAATAAGCCCCTCTACAGGCAGGTGCGCCTTAAGGGCAAAATTAGTAACTGCGGTACCAATACGAACCAAAGGCTCAGAGGCTATCATTTTAAACAAAAAATAAGCCCTGTCCAGCTGGGTGTCGCTTTTAAGCACAAAGGCATCGGCCGTGTTATCGAAAATCTTTTCCATTGTTTTAAAAAAATTTGTGCAAATATAAAAACTGTGCAAGTATTAATGGCATAAAATACTTTATTTTGCTTTTTCTTTAATACTTATACCATGCAGCACATACAAAGCACCGGCTACAACATCTATTTTAACGATGATTGCTACACATACCTGCAGCAATTACTACAGCCGGGGGCATACAGCACCATATTTATATTGAGCGATGAAAACACATCGCAGCACTGCCTGCCCACTTTTTTATCAATGGTGGCTACAGAGATACCTATGGAAATTATAGAGTTTGATGCCGGCGAGGTTAACAAAACCATAGAAACCTGCGTGCAGGTGTGGCATGCGCTGACCGATCTTGGTGCAGACCGCAAAAGCCTTGTTATTAATGTAGGCGGCGGCGTGGTTACAGACCTTGGGGGTTTTGCTGCCTCTACCTTTAAGCGTGGTATGGATTTTATTAATGTGCCTACCTCTTTACTGGCCATGGTAGATGCATCGGTTGGGGGTAAAACGGGTGTAGATCTTGGTGCACTTAAAAACCAGGTGGGCGTTATAAACAACCCCATTGCCGTTTTGGTAGACAGCCAGTTTTTAGAAACCCTGCCTGCCGAAGAAATGCGCTCTGGCCTTGCCGAAATGCTTAAGCACGGCCTTATTGCCGATGCCGGTTACTGGAATAGTTTTTTAGACCTAAATGATTTATCTACAACCGATTTAGATGCTTTAATTCACCGGTCGGTTCAATTAAAAAACGAGGTGGTTATGCAGGACCCTACCGAGAAAAACTTGCGCAAGATACTTAACTTTGGTCATACTATAGGGCATGCGGTAGAGTCGTATTTTCTTGAAAACCCCAATAAAACCACGCTGCTGCACGGCGAAGCCATTGCGGTAGGCATGATACTGGAAGCCTATTTTTCGGCAGCATATAAATTATTAACCGAAGGCGAGTATATCGAAATTAAAGAGGTGGTGCTTTCTATTTTCCCGAAGGTAGAATTTACGGCAGATGATATTACAGCCATCATAGAATTGTTAATTCACGATAAAAAAAATGAGTCCGGAAAGGTGCAATTTGTGCTGCTGGAAACCATTGGTAGCGCAGTAATTGATAAACTTGTAGAAAACTCCCTGATTATCAAAGCGTTTGAAGACTATCAAAACTAACATTTTTTTAAGACATTTGTTTTTAAATACGAACTATTTATTTTTACATTTGCCCTGATGAAATTAACACAAGACATGTTTTCCCTCTTTGGGATGGTTAGAAAATATGAGGCATTGGCCTCAATATTACTGCCTGCATTGTGTTTGAGGAACATACATGCCGCAGAGGCATTATATACAGGCAATAACTGCCGCGAAAAGCTGCAGATACGGTATGCCACTTTAAGGGTTTGAAATGCAATATAACTTAGGATATTTCTTATTTTTTTAATTGCTTACTCAAACTTATAAAATGAACACAAAATATTTCGACCTAATAAACCAAACGTTTTACTTTCCGCAGGAAGAGTTTACACTTAGTAAAGATAACACACTGCAGTTCCACAACATCGATTTGATGAAACTGGTAGAGCAGTACGGTACGCCACTTAAGTTTACGTACCTTCCTCAAATCTCTTCTAACATCCGCAAAGCGAAAAGCTGGTTTAGGAATGCGATGGAAAAAAACAAGTACGATGGTAAATACTACTATTGCTACTGCACCAAAAGCTCTCACTTTGAATATATAATGAATGAGGCTTTTAAAAACAATATCCATATTGAAACTTCGGCTGCTTTCGATGTTAATATTGTCGAGAAGCTGTTAGAATCAGGCAAAATAAACAAGAATACCTATGTAATTTGCAACGGTTTTAAAAGAGACCAGTACATTACAAACATTGCAAGGCTAATGAATAACGGCCACAAGCAAACTATTCCGATCATTGACAACTACGAAGAGCTTGACCTGTTGCAGGAGCAAATAAACGGTAAGTTTAAAATTGGTATACGTATTGCGGCTGAGGAAGAGCCTAAGTTTGAGTTTTATACCTCGCGCCTTGGCATTGGCTACAAAAACATACTACCATTTTACCGCAAGCAAATACACGAAAATAAAAATGTAGAGCTAAAAATGCTTCACTTTTTTATCAATACCGGGATAAGGGATACGTCTTACTACTGGAACGAGCTTTCTAAATGTTTAAAGGTGTATGTTAACCTTAAAAAAGAATGCCCATCGTTAGACAGCCTTAACATTGGCGGCGGTTTCCCTATCAAGAACTCGCTTGCTTTTGAATACGACTATCAGTACATGATAGACGAAATTACCAACCAGATAAAAATTGCGTGCGACGAAGCCGAGGTAGATGTACCTAACATTTTTACCGAATTCGGGTCGTTTACCGTGGGCGAAAGTGCCGGTGCCATTTACCAGGTGCTTTACCAAAAACAACAGAACGACAGGGAAAAATGGAACATGATCGACTCGTCTTTCATTACTACCCTACCCGATACATGGGCCATAAACAAGCGTTTTATTATGCTTGCCATTAACCGCTGGAACGACCAGTACGAGCGTGTGCTTTTGGGCGGAATGACGTGCGACAGCGACGATTATTACAACTCTGAGCAAAACTTAAATGCCATTTACCTGCCTAAATACAACCGCGATAAGCCTTTGTATATTGGGTTCTTTAACACGGGCGCCTACCAGGAAACCATTGGTGGCTACGGTGGCCTGCACCACTGCCTTATACCGCAGCCTAAGCACATACTTATAGACCGCGACGAGAATGGTTTTCTTGCCACAGAGGTTTTCTCTGAGCAGCAAAAAGCCGAAGACGTACTTAGGATTTTAGGGTATGCCGAGGATAAGGTTGAAACGAAATAAGAAGAAAGAAGAAAAACGAATATTACACCACAAAAAGGAATTAAGATGAATAAAGGACCAATTAGCCAGTTTATCGAAAAGTACTACCTGCATTTTAATGCGGCGGCGCTTGTAGATGCTGCAAAGGCTTATGAAAAGCAATTGCAGGACGGTGCCAAAATGATGGTTACCCTTGCCGGTGCCATGAGTACCGCTGAGCTGGGTAAAATTTTTGCCGAGATGATTCGCAAAGATAAAGTACAGATTATATCTTGTACCGGCGCGAACCTTGAGGAAGATATTATGAACCTTGTAGCGCATTCTCATTACGAAAGGGTACCTAACTACCGCGACCTTACACCGCAACAGGAGTGGGATTTGCTGGAGCGTGGCCTTAACCGTGTTACCGATACATGTATCCCGGAGCATGAAGCTTTCCGTCGCCTTCAAAAGCATATTTACAAAATATGGAAAGATGCCGATGATAAAGGCGAGCGTTACTTTCCGCACGAATTTATGTACAAAATGCTGCTAAGCGGTGTTTTAGAAGAATATTACGAAATAGACCTTAAAGACAGCTGGATGTATGCCGCTGCCGAAGCCAACCTGCCTATTATTGTACCGGGATGGGAAGACAGCACCATGGGTAACATTTTTGCATCCTATGTAATTAAAGGCGAGCTTAAGGCGTCTACCATGAAATCGGGTATCGAGTACATGGCGTACCTGGCCGACTGGTATCCTAAAAACAGCAGTAATGGTGTTGGTTTCTTCCAGATTGGTGGTGGTATAGCAGGCGATTTCCCTATTTGTGTGGTGCCAATGTTGTACCAGGATATGGAAATGCACGATGTGCCATTCTGGAGCTATTTCTGTCAGATCTCAGATTCTACAACAAGTTACGGCTCTTATTCGGGTGCCGTGCCTAACGAGAAGATAACCTGGGGTAAATTAGACATAAATACACCAAAATTTATTATAGAATCTGATGCAACTATCGTTGCACCGCTTATATTTGCTTACTTATTAGATTTATAATTGACTTATGAAAAGAGTTATTGTTGATTACGCTAAACTGACTAACGAGATCCTGACCCTTTTGGTTGAGAGGTTTCCGGATGGATATGATGATTCGCACATCATCCGTTTTAAAAACGCTAAGAACGAAACAATTGAGGCGGTTGAAGTTAAAACCGAGGATACTATTTACCTGGTGAAAGTAAGCACCAAATTAGCCGACAGGATCGAGAATTTTGACGATGATGATATAGACGAGCCTGCAGACGATATGGATGCATTAAAAGAGCTTGAAATCGAAGATGATGAGGATGACGAGCCTGCAGCCGAAGTTATTGAAACAGATCCGGATGACGACGACGATGAAGACGAGGATGGCGTAAGCCGCCGCCGTAGCCGCGACATTGCCGATGACGAGGATGAAGATGAGGACGAAGACTAACGTTTTTCAAAATATTTATACTACTAAAGAACTCT
The DNA here is from genome assembly GCF_000422725.1 of Flavobacterium subsaxonicum WB 4.1-42 = DSM 21790. Taxonomy (GTDB): domain Bacteria; phylum Bacteroidota; class Bacteroidia; order Flavobacteriales; family Flavobacteriaceae; genus Flavobacterium; species Flavobacterium subsaxonicum. The sequence continues at coordinate 852,508 of NZ_KE383909.1, read as the reverse complement.
TAACAGGGTTCTTTTTTTATGCGTAAAAGTGTAATTTTATAAAAAACAAACAAGATGAAAAATAAAATTATGCTCCTGGCTGCCGGATTATTGCTTTTTAGCTGCCAGAAAAAAGAAGAAAAAGTAGTGGAAGAAACTACCGTTGAAGCTGAAGCTCCCGCAACTGCCACACCAGAAGAACAAACCTGCTATCTAAGTGTAATATCTAAAGACAGTATTGTACTAAACGTTACCAAAAAAGGCGACAGCGTTAGCGGTACTTTTAAATGGCTGCCGGCAGAAAAAGACAAAAAAATAACCGAATTTAAAGGTGTGCTTAACGACAATACCGTTACTGCTATTGGCAGCGCTTCAGCGGAAGGTACCAGCAATAAAGAAGAACTGATTTTTACCTTAGATGGCGGGCAGGCCAAAGTGAAATTTGGAGAAATGACCGAGGGTAAAGATGGTGTATGGATGTACAAAGATAAAAATGCAACATCAGAACAGGTACTTAATAAAGTAGACTGCCTATAGTTTAAAATAATTAGCCACGAATTACACCAATTTCACTAATTTAAGATTTGTGATAATTGGTGAAATTCATGGCTAAAAAAATATCCTTATTCTAAATACCGCTCTTTAAAAATCTTCATGTGGTGGTTTTGGTGGCCAATAATTATAAAGCCCACCGCCCTTACTGATAAAGTATAGCCAGAAGCCACTCCCCTTCTTAAAAGGTCTTCCTCAGTAAACGATTTAAACAAGGCAATGGTACACTGGCGTACTAAAGCCAGTTCAACCAGCATGTCCTGCAACTTACGGTCGGCGCCGTGTGCGACTGCGGCATAAGCGTTTTCTTCAAAACCGGCCAATGCGGTGCTGTCGTTCCGCGCAAAGCGCAAAGCCCTGTAAGCAAATATACGCTCGGTATCTATTAAATGCTGAATGATGTCTTTAATTGTCCACTTGCCTTTGGCGTAGCGGTAATCGTACTTATCCATAGGTATATCCTGCACAAACTTTATAAAAGCATGCACACTTACCTCAAGCTCTTCGATAAGGCTCCAGGCATCATCTACCAAAGATATATATGCCTGTTGGTACTCAGCATATTCATCGGGTTGTATATCGGTTATCCTCATAATTTATGCCGAGTTACGGCTTGCGTTAATATTACCAAATAATGAGCGGGTAACAATTTTTTCGTAAACCTCCTGCAACTTATCGTCGCGCTTGCCATTTTTCATTTGCCTTATAGCATTCAGCGCATATTGCTGAATGGTTAGCAACGGCAGCACAATATGTTCGCGCATTTTAATAGATGCACGGCCATCAGGATAGTTTTCCATCAAAACATCATAACCCGAAATTTTTAACAACAGGCGTTTTGTTTCCAAAAACTCATTGTAAATAATTTCCCAGAAAGGCCCAAATTCAGGGTCGTCTTTTAGGTAAGCCGTTAGCGGGAAAAACGATTTGGTTAATGCCATCATACTGTTTTCCAAGAGTGTCCTGAAGAAAAGTGAATCGTGGTACAAATTCTGCACTTCCTGCCACCTGCCCTCTTTTTCGTAATGGCTTAATGCGTGCCCAAGTCCAAAAAACCCGGGAACATTCATCTTCATCTGGCTCCATGAACCAACAAAAGGTATCGCCCTTAAGTCGTTAAAATCAAGCTCAGACCCTTTATTTCTCTTAGAAGGTCGGCTTCCAATGTTGGTCTTAGCATAATAATTAAGCGTACTTACTTTTTCCAGGTAAGGCAAAAACTGCGGGTGCGCCTTAAAGGCCATGTATTTTTCGTAGCTAAGTTTGGCCATGTGGTTAAACAGGGCGCGCTCTTCGTTACTAAAAGCCTTATCATTTTTGTTGAAAACACCGTTGGTAATACCGGCGCTAATAAGGTTTTCGAGGTTATAACGGCACGCATCCAGCGTTCCAAAATTAGAGCTGATAGTTTGCCCCTGTATTGTTATCTGTATTTCGTTATTTTCTATAGTTGGCCCAAGCGACGCATAAAATTTATGGGTTTTGCCACCACCACGTGCCGGCGGGCCGCCACGGCCATCAAAAAACACCACTTTTACATCGTGCTCGCGCGCCATAAGCGTTAGGTTTTCTTTAGCTTTATAAATACTCCAGTTGGCCATCAGGTAGCCACCATCTTTAGTTCCATCGCTAAAGCCCAGCATTATAGTCTGGCGGTTGCCCCTGCTTTTTAGGTGCGCGGCATATTTTTCGTTTTCATACAGCAATTTCATCACCTGCCCTGCATCTTCAAGGTCGTCAACCGTTTCAAAAAGCGGCACAATATCTACGTTAGGCGATTTAAACCCTAAAAAGTCGAACATCGACAGCAGCTCCAGTACATTTAGCGCACTTTCGTTATTACTGATGATGTAGCGGTTACAGCCTTTTTCGCCATTTTTTTCCTGAATGGTTTTTATGGCTAAAATAGACTCTAAAGTACCGCGCGTATTCTCTTCGGTAAAATCTTCGGGTTTAATAGTGGCCTTAATCTTAGCTAAAGCCTCTAATTTTGCCTTCTCGTCGAGTTTCTCGTAATCGGCAACGTGTTTGTTGTCTTTTTCGAGATATTGCAGCACATCGGCAAAAACAGCGTTATGTATCTTGCTGTTCTGCCTAATATCTAACGATGCAAAGTGGAAACCAAATAAATTGACCTTATTGATAAAGCAATCAATTTCGTCTAAGTAAAGCGACTGGTGATTATCTATAATAAACTTCTTGATCTCGGCCAGAGCATCTTTAAGTTCGTCCAGCGTTATAAAAATTTCGCCTTTAGAATAAAATACCGATCGGTATAGCTTATCCTCCAAATCGGCAATTTTATCCTGTACGCTATTAAACGTAAGCTTGCGCTTAAGATTCCTTATATCTAAATAATAGCATTTTAGGACAGACGTTCTCAGCCTGTCGGCTACGTTAAGGGTAATCTCTGTAGTTACAAACGGATTACCATCGCGGTCGCCACCCGGCCAGAAGCCGAAAGACATTACCGGGTGCGGCAAATCTTCCCCCTTATATATAGAGTCCTGCAGGTACGATGATATATCGCCCGCAGCTTTATAAAATACATTTTCAAGGTACCACACCAGGCTTACAGCTTCGTCAAATGGCGTAGGCTTCTCCTTTTTAATAAAAGGTGTTTTGCCCAGCTGCGCCAGCAACGTTTTAATCTCGCCAAGGCTGTTGCGTTTAATGGCCTCGGTAAGGTCGGTTATTATACCGAGTACCGATCCCGGATAAAATTGTGTTGGGTGTGCGGTAAGCACCGGGCGAACACTAAAGTCCTCCAAAAACTCCCTTAGTTCCTGCATCTGGCCCTGGTTCTCAGCACGCTCGCGGCTCTCTCTAAGCGACCCGCTGCCCTCGAGGTTATTAAGGGTAGAAAAAGCAGCATCTTCTATAGCATCAAAAAGCACTACCTGGCGCTCTACATACTGTATAAAGCGAAACATAAGGCTTATCTTATCTTCTTCGGATACGTCCTGAAGGTATTTATCGGCAAATTCGTTAAAAATCTGTTCCGGACTCTTATTATTTTTAAAACCCTCGTCGCAAATTTCAGAAAATAAAGGTAGTAATACGCCCGTATTATCTATAGCCCTGAAAGGCAGGGTAATAAAAATGCTGTTAAAGAGTTGGTATTTAAGCTGAACATCTTCGTAAAAGCGTTCTATTCTGGTGGCAGGATACATGCGTTAAAATTTTTGATGAATTTAATAAAAAAACCCCCATGAAGCTATCATGAGGGTCTTAATATTTTTATAAAAAATCTTACAGATCTTTAAATATGGTGTGCATCAGCCTTTTCTTGTCGTTAATGCTTTCTTCTAACGATATCATGGTTTCGGTACGGTAAACACCTTCTATATCGTCTATCATAAAGATAACTTCTTTAGCGTGTTTAGTATCTTTAGCCCTTATTTTGCAGAAGATGTTAAATTTACCGGTTGTAACATGTGCAACGGTTACAAATGGTATCTCGTTAATTCTTTCTAACACAAACTTAGTTTGAGATGTGTTATGAAGAAATACACCTACATAGGCAATAAAAGAATATCCCAGTTTTTCGTAGTCTAACGTTAGCGATGAGCCCATGATGATACCTGCATCTTCCATCTTTTTTACCCTTACATGGACAGTACCCGCAGAGATTAAAAGTTTTTTTGCAATATCAGTAAACGGCACCCTCGTGTTGTCAATCAGCATGTCTAATATTTGGTGATCAACTTCATCTAAACGAAACTTGCTCATAAATGTGTGTTTTTAGGTTATGTATCAGGTCTTTGTTTTAATAATATTCACATTTATAAGAAAAATGCTGTCTAAACCTCCAGTCCATTAACAAATTTTCTGTCAGTTCCTATCAAAAAGTCTGCTTTTTCGTCTATTATCGGTAATTTGCTGTTGTCAATTCCTACAAATTCTTCTCCTCGGCAGTCAAATTCTTCGTGTGCATGATAACCATCTAAATTGCCTATTTCTCTAATAATAGCTTGAAATTTTACAGATTTTTCAAATAACACTTCCTTATATTGTGAGGCAAAATTCGTGATTTTTTCTGTATTTTCATAATTTATTTTGACTTTTTTGTACATCACGTCATAAAATATTATCTTATTTTGAGGAATATTAAAATATTCCTGTTTTTTATCTAATACTATAACGTTTTCGTTAATCGCATGAAATCCTGATAATAATGCAAAAAATATAAATTTACGTGTTTTTTCTCTTTCGTAGTCCTTTTGGTAGTGCCCGGCCTCAAAAAGCACGGTTGGCACGTTTAACGACTGAAACATATCGCCTATGCAATTGATGTTGAAAGAATCATCAAAACGCCCCACCTGCCCTGGTATAAATTGCTGTAACGTATCGTTCATTGCCGCAATAACATTGATGGCCTTTTGGCGCACATTGTTAATATCGCGCGCATCATTATAGGAAGGCGCTAAAAAAGATACCGTTGCCGGCTTAGGGGCATCATCGCCCACGCCAAATATGGTGCGCTGGTCGTGCATATTATAGGCATAATCGGGAGCAAACTCTTCAAAGGCCCTTCTTAATACAATACTCTCCGGCTGGGTAAGGTTTACCGAATCGCGGTTTAAGTCAACTTTATTGCCGTTCTCGCGGGTGTATAGCTCGGCTCCATCCGGGTTAACTATAGGGAGTATTAAAAAGGTAAAATTGTTTTTAAGGGTAACAGCAAAAGCATTATCAGAAGTTAGGAAGTTCAGGAAATCGAAAATAGCTTTTGTAGTTGTGGCTTCGTTGCCGTGCATTTGCGACCACATAAATATCTTGGTGGGTCCGTTGCCCACAACAATATCATATATAGGTTTACCGAAAGCAGAATTGCCTCTGACAGATATTTTAAAATGCTGTTTAAGGTTATCCAGCAGTGGCTCTATATGGGTGTTGGTAAGATACCTGCCGTGCAGTGTATTTTGTTTCGATGCGGAGTATATGGCTTCTAAATTCATGCTTTAAAATTAGATTACAAAAGTAAACATGATATATTTTACAACTGTAAACAGGTTATTTTATCTAATAGATTACAATTGTAAACAAGATACTCGTGTGTGAATAATATCTTCTTACAAAATAAAATTTAAACATAATAATTCTCTGTATTTCAATTGTTAATACTTAATTACTTATTGTGTTTGTTTATACATATCGGCTTATATACACTGATGTTAGGAAATGATAAACTAATTGTTTACATTTGTAACAGTTACAATATTTTATAATATGTTACAATGGTAAACGCTGAAGACTTTATAAAACGCCTGGAAATACTACTGGATTATTACAGTTTATCTGCTTCTTTATTTGCCGATAAATTGGGTGTGCAGCGATCTGGGCTATCGCATTTAATGTCTGGCCGTAACAAACCCAGCTTGGATTTTGTAATGAAAATTGTAGAGAATTTCCCCGAAGTAGACCTCTATTGGCTGCTTGCCGGTGTGGGGGAATTTCCTAAAACAGAAAACCAGCCGCATTTCTTTACCCGGCCTACCCCTGCTGTTAATACTAATGATGTGATTAAGGGAACTGATGCGCCTGATTTATTTTCTGTCGGTAAAGAGGTTACAGAGAGTAAGTCAAATGCCGTTGACGCTAATTTAAATAGTGTTTTAGCTGCTGATAATAAAGATATAGAGCGTATTGTGATTTTTTACAGCAACGGCAGCTTTAAAAGCTACACATCGGGGCATTAAAAAACCCCGACTGCTTTATAGAAAGCATCCGGGGCCATTAACCAATAAAACAAACACAAATTATCTTTAACCCTTCTAAAAGTATAGTGTATTATGTATACTATTTTATCGGCTAAGTATTTTGCTGATATAAAATTACAACGGTTAATTGTTAATAAATCAAAACAAATAGTTAATCTGTTCTTAATTATTCAATCTTATTGCAATTTTCAGCAAAAAATGCTGATGTTTTTAATTATAGTATTAAGTTAATAAATTATGCTGTGCTATCAAAATTCTCATTGTAATTTTGGCATATATTTACCACTTCTAATCCAACTACTATAAATGCTGAAGAAATTCCTAAGCTATTTTATACCGGTAAACATCGTTAAAAAGCACTCTGAAATTAGCCAGAACCTTGAGGTTACGTGGAATAACGGCCAGCTGGTACTCGACTCTAAAAACACCAATTACTCTTACGGCAGCCTGCAGCGCATTCTTAGAAAAGGGCTTAACTATATAGGTTTTGAACGTATACGCGGCTTTAAAAGCATTCTTGTGCTTGGCGTTGCCGGTGGCAGCGTAATTAAAACCCTGACCGACGAAATTAAATACAAGGGTAAAATCACCGGCGTTGAGATTGACCCTAAAGTAATTGAAATTGCCAATACTTATTTTGGTCTTGACCAGATTATCAACCTTGAAATTATTATTTGCGATGCCTTCGAATTTGTTTTAAAAACCAAAGAAAAGTACGACCTTATAATAATCGACATCTTTAAAGATACTGTTATGCCTAACTTTTTGTTTGAAGATTATTTTATAAACCGAATTAACTACTTGCTTAAAGTAAATGGTTTTATATTATTTAATACCATGACATTAACAAGACAAGATAAAGAACGAAATGCACTTTACAAATTGCATTTTAATGACGATTATTCTGTTAGGATGTACCCCAAAGTAGAAGACCATAATGAGTTGTACACCATTAAAAAAATGAGATAATTAAATGATTATGGATTTAGCAGACTATAAATTAGATGTAGAAAATAACGGCTTTACGGTTATCGACAACATTTATAACGAAACAGAGATCGAAGCGATTCTTGACGTTATAGAAAATGTCGATACTACTAACGATACCTTTAGAAAGTCCGCCGACTTATTTGCTATACGTCAATTTTTAAAGGAAGTACCTAATGTTCTTCCGCTCCTGTTAAACCATAAACTGAAAGAAATTATTGCCACTATTTTTGGAGAGAACTATTTTATAGTTAAATCTATTTATTTTGATAAGCCCGGGGCATCCAACTGGTTTGTAGCCTACCATCAGGATTTGACTATTTCGGTTGATCAAAAAGCTAATATAGAAAATTTTGGGCCCTGGACAGTTAAGCAAGAGCAATTTGCAGTACAGCCTCCGTTACCTACTTTAGAAAATATTTATACCATTCGTATTCACTTAGATGCAACCGATGAAAACAACGGTGCATTAAAAGTTATTCCGCAATCGCATAGTAAACAAATTTACAGGCCGGAAACCATTAACTGGAATGTAGAAACAGAAGTAAGCTGCAATGTTGGCCAGGGCGGATTAATGATAATGAAGCCTTTACTACTACACAGTTCTGGCCGCACAACAAATAACAACCGCCGGAGGGTGCTGCATATAGAATTTAGCAGCGCAGTTTTACCTGCACCGCTGCAATGGGCCGAAAAAATGGAAATTTGATGTTACTCCCCTAACATTTTTTTTGCCTTCTCTAAATCTTCGGGCGTGTCTATACCAATACCCGCATGGCTGGTAAGTACCATCTTAATTTTTTTGCCATACTCAAGGTAACGCAGCTGCTCCAATTTTTCTGATGCTTCCAGGCTTTGCATAGGCAATTTGTAAAAATCAAGCAGGGCATGTTTTCTAAAGGCATAAATACCTATATGGCGGTAGTAGTTTACCCCTGCCTCTTTATCGCGCGGATATGGTATTACCGACCGCGAAAAATACAATGCAAAATTTTTCTGGTCTACAATAACCTTAACATTGTTGGGGTTTTCTATATCCTCCCAATCGGTTATGTGCATCATAACCGATGCTAAGTCTATTTCGCGGGCAATGTCGCTTTTAAAAACCTCCAGTACATCGGCCAACGGTTCTTTATTAATAAAAGGCTCATCACCCTGAACATTAACCACAATATCTACATCAAGGTTTTCTATAGCTTCGGCAATACGGTCGCTGCCACTTTCGTGCTCCTTAATACTCATAATGGCCTTGCCGCCATTGGCAACAATTTCGTTATAAATAAGGTCGGAATCGGTTACTACAAAAACATCGTCAAACAGGCCGGTGCCCAGCGCTGCATGATAGGTTCTGGTAATTACGGTTTTTCCGCCAAGGTCCTGCATTAATTTGGCAGGAAAACGGGTACTGGCATATCGTGCGGGTATAACTGCTATTATTTTCATAGTTGTATCTTTTGTCCTCACCCCCAACCCCTCTCCAAAAAAGAGGGGAGCAGCTTCACTCACGTAAAGCTACAGGTCGAGTTATTTAATTTATCTTAGTGTGCCTTCGCGGCTTCTTTGTGAATCTTTGTGAAATAATCACTCCTCAAAATTATCATCTTTAAAACCAATAAGATAGAGCCTGTCTTTAGCGCGGGTAACGGCCGTGTAAAGCCATCTGATATAATCTTTATCGATACCCTCGGGCAAATACGGCTGCTCTATAAAAACGGTATTCCACTGGCCACCCTGGCTTTTATGGCAGGTAATAGCGTATGAGAATTTAACCTGCAAGGCATTAAAATGCGGGTTGTTCTTTATTTTTAAAAACCTGCGGTACTGCGGCTCATCTTCAAAATCTTTTTGCACTTCCTGATACAGGCGGTTCGACTCATCATAGGTTAACGATGGCGATTCGCTTGTTAGGGTATCCAGCAACAGGTAGGTTTCCAACGGCGGATGGTTGGGGTAATCAATCATCCGTACCTTAACCCGTGCAAATTTAAAGCCATACAGTTCCTCTATCCTAAAAATTTCGAGCACCTCTATAATATCGCCATTGGCAATAAAACCTGCTTCGCTTTTTTCGTCTAACCAAAAATAGTTATTCTTAACCACCATAAGGTAATCGCCAGACGATAATTCGCTTTCACGATCTAAAATCCGCGTACGTATCTGTTGGTTATAGGCGTTGGCGCGTTTGTTAGAGCGCACTATAAAAGCGGTATCTTCTATACTGTAATTGCTGTAGGCCTGGTTTATGGCATCCTGAATATCGTAACCATCGGTAAGCCGAACGATATCTTTAAAGCCGCGCAGCTTAAATTTAAAGGTATCGACAAAAGCCGACTTAAGCAAATCGCGCATCTCGGTAGCATTGTACAGTATGCCGGAGTCAAATTCCTGACGCATTACCTCGTCCAGCTCAATTTGCTGTACTTCTTTAAAATAATTGCGCGCAAGGCCTTCTGCATCGAGCGCGGGGCTCAAATCTGAGTTTATTGGCGGTAGCTGGGCCGTATCGCCCACCATGATCATTTTGCAGTTGGTGCCTGAATAGACGTACGACATAAGGTCGTCCAGCAGCGAACCCATTTCGTACATTTTAGAATCGTAAGCCGAATCGGATATCATCGAGGCTTCATCAACTATAAAAACCGTATCTTTAAATTTATTGGGTTGCAGGGTAAAACCCAACGTGCCGCCACTACCCTTTTTAGGGAAATAAATACGCTTGTGGATGGTAAAAGCAGGCTTTTGAGAATAGCCCGATATTACCTTTGCCGCACGGCCCGTAGGCGCCAGCAGCACATATTTTTTATTGGCTTCGCGAAGGTTGTTTACCAGCGTAGATATTATGGTGGTTTTACCGGTACCGGCGTAACCTTTTAGCACAAACAGATCCTGCCTGCCGCCACTTACAACAAATTCGGCTATTTTTTGTAGAAAAATATCCTGCTTTAAGGTGGGGCTAAACGGAAAGTTTTGCCTTAATACTTTGTAAAATACTGCAGGGGTCATTTATTAAGCCGGGTATTAAAAATTGTAGGCCAAAGATAGCACATCATGTAGAATTACCCACGGATTATTATTAAATAGCAACCTTTTTTCGACACGAATTACACTAATTTGCACAAATTTTTAGCTTCAAAATACTTGTACTCATCTATTATTTAACATTAGTGAAAATTCGTGTCAAAAAAAATCCGCAATAAAAAATTGGCGTAATTCGTAGCTAAAAATCTATAAGCCCAAAAAAGAATGTAAATTTGTAACCCAATCTACACCTATTTAATGAACGACGCTATTACCGCCAAAAATTACAAAAAGCTTTCGCTGCAAATTGCGGCAAACGGTATGTCGTTCGCAGGTTTTGATACGCTTAACAGAGAAGTTACCACCCAGGGCCAGGTAAGTTTTTCTAAAACTACCCCTCTGGAAGACGAGCTTTGGAAGGTTTTTGTACAGCATCCCGAATTAAAATTACAGTATGACGAGGTTGTGGTATTGCACGACAATAATTTTAACTCGTTTGTGCCCAATGCTTTGCTCGACGAAAATTACCCCGGCAGCTACCTGCAATACAACACCCGAGTTTTTGAAGCCGACTTTTTTGCATGGGATACCCTTGGTCGTTATGATATTACCAATGTGTATGTACCGTTAATGAACGTTAACAATTTTTTGATCGAACGGTTAGGTGCTTTTGAATATAAAAATACCAACAGCATTTTGGTGGAGAAACTGCTTGATGCATCGATTAACATAGACGAGAAACAGGTTTTTGTACACGTACAAGATTCTCATTTTGAGATTGTTGTGGTTAAAAGTCAAAAACTGCTGCTGTACAACTCTTTTGAATACAGTTCTGCCGAGGATTTTTTATATTACCTGCTGTTTACCCTGGAGCAACTTTTGCTTAACCCCGAAACGGTTACTGTTTGGCTGCTGGGCAAAGTGAGCCAAAACAGCCCTATATTTACACTGGCCTACACTTATATTAGAAATGTAGCCCTTTATAACCCCGCCGCATTGGCGCAAAAATGGCATTTAGACACGCAGGATGATGCACTGCACAATTTTATTTTATTCAACACATGAGAATTATTTCAGGAAAATATAAAGGCCGCAGGATAAGCCCACCCAGAAACCTGCCGGTACGCCCAACGACCGACATGTCTAAAGAGTCGCTTTTTAATATACTAAATAACCGCATTAACTTTGCCGGCCTTAAGGTACTGGACCTTTTTAGCGGCACCGGTAACCTTAGCTACGAATTTGGTTCGCGTGGTGCCGACAGCATTACTGCCGTAGATGCCGATATGGGCTGTATTAAGTTTATTAAGCAAACCGCCGGCGAGTTCGATTTTAATATATCGGCCATTAAAAGCGATGTATTTAAGTTTTTAAAAGGCCATAAATCTAACTACGATATTATTGTGGCCGACCCTCCGTACAACATGGAGCAAAAGAATTTTGAAGAACTGGTTACCCTAATTTTTGAAGCCGAACTGCTTCGCGAAGACGGCATTATGATTATCGAACACTCCAAATACACCAAAATGGAGCACATGATGAATTTTTCGTTCAACAAAAAATACGGTGGCTCTATCTTTACTTTCTTTGAATTTGAAGGTGTTGAAGGTGCCGATGATGATAGTGGCGAGGAGGAATAGGATAATTTAATCATCGATTAATATGCAAGAACTTAGACCCATTTGGAGAAAATTTTTCTGTTTTAATTGGGTATTTGCTCTCACTCTTATGCTTGTAGTTTGCATACCTCGATTTTTACTGGTGCTGGATGCTAATATGTCGGCTAATTACAGCTTGATTGGCTTAATTATGATTTTATCGGCATTATTACCATTTATTTTTCTTACTAAAGATGGCCGAAAAGCAATTGGTATTATCCGGCCAAAAAAATATGCGCCATTACTATTAGCTTTTATTTCCGGATTAGCTTTTAGCCTGATACTTTATTATTTTGGATCTAGTATTTATGGCAATACTATCCAAAATTGGTACACATATATAGGCAAATCATATAATATACCTGCAAATCTGTATACGGGCGATAAGTTGGTTCTGTTTTCTATTATGGCTTTTACAGGAATGATCTTTAGCCCGATAGGTGAAGAATTTTTCTTTAGGGGTATTGTTCATGGTGCATTTTCAGCTTCAATAGGTAATAAAAAAGCATCAATTGCCGATGGTCTTGCTTTTGCATTGACTCATATTGCACATTTTGGCCTCGTTTACAATAGCTATAGATGGGATTTTCTTCCGTTTGCCACGCTACTATGGGTAGTAGCCATGTTTTTAGTAAGTCTGTTATTTTTTATATTTAAAAAACAGTCAGGGTCAATATGGGGTGCTGTAATCTGTCATTCAGGTTTTAACTTTGGGATGACATATTCCATATTTTATCTCTTATAGTATTAAAATATAATGCTTGTTGCCTGTTGCTGAGCAATCACTACCTCACCCTATTAGCATCATCAATACTCTTTTCTTTATAGGCTGAGTTTTTAAAACTCCCAAACCTGTATTTTACAGCCAGTGCTATTTCGCGAACATCTGTAAAATAGCGGCCCTGTGTAGCAATGTTGTTAACGGTAAAATTTTCATCGAAATTAAAATTGCCAAACAGGTTGTTATAGCTTAAGGTACAGTCTACTACATTAAAAAATGTTTTTGATACGGCAGCATCAGCAGTAACAATGGCATTGTGCGTGAAAACACCTTCGTTACGCTTTGTAATGCCCCAAAGGTTAAGCATAATCGTATAGTTTTTAGGAAGTTTAAACGTGTTGCTACTGTAATAATACAGATATGGCTTGGACTGATTTAAAACGGCCGAGGGGTCTTCAATTTTATTCAGCACTACGCTAAGCACATTGGTACACGACCAGAATTTATAACTAAATGGCACTACGGCATCAAGGTTAAACCCCGACTCCTTACTGTAATTTATGGTATTAAAGTAGATAAGCTCCTGGTTAGCATCATAATTAAAAGCGGTATATGACGGATTACTACTTCTGTAATAGCGCAACGTAACCGATTTGCTCTTGTACTGAAACCCGGCATAAACCTCGTTAGTAATGGTGGGGTTTAAATTGAGGTTGTTAGAAAATACCAGCACCGGGCTGCCGTAAACCGTAACCTGGCTGGTAGACGAATAATTAGGCCGCGCAATGCTCCTGGCGTAATTCAAATTAAGTGTCATGGTGCTGTCTATGGCATATTCCAATTGCGCTTTTGGGAATAGGTTAGTGTAATGCTTATCTATGGTTAAAGTTGCGCTGTCATTATATTTGCCTTCAATATCAGTAACTTCGGCGCGTAACCCACCGGAGTAGGTAAGCTTATTCAACTTGCCCGAAACCTGCGCGTAAGCCGCGCTGTTCTTTTCATCAAAATTATAAACCGACTGGCTTTTTTCTGCCGTGAGGTAGTCATTTACCCTAAAGTTTGTTTTGGCTGTAGCCGATAAATACAGGGCGCCTGCCTCCCACTTTATAAAGTTCTTAAAGGTTTTCTCAATATCTGCCCTACCGGAAAAGGCGTTAACCGTAAACATCTGGTCGCGGTTTTGGGCAGGTGTAAAATTGGTGTTGTTGTAGTTATTCTCAACATTGCTATAACTCGTTTGGTTAAAGTTAGAATATTGCAAACCGGTAAACAGCTTAGCATCAATAATTTTTAGCTTTTTACTATAGTTAATAAATGAGTTTACAAAATTGCGATGGTCATCGTTTCGGGTTAGTGTAGTAATGTTGTTCTCTGCACCATCCTGCAAAATGTAGGTCAGCGTACGGTTTTTATCGTCATCGCCTTGCAGCTTACTATTTATGTTGAAGGATATATAATCATCCTCATTAAGCTGATGAAATACCCCGGCACCAAAAATGTATTGCGGCCGTTTAGAAAGCGATAATATATGATAATCAGTAGCTATACCGGCATCGCTGATATTCAAATTGTTAGCATGAGACTCCCAATGGTATAACTGATTGTAGTTAAAATTAGCCTTAAACTCAGTTTTGCCCTTTTTAAAATTGGTGTTACCGCCTAAAAAATTATTGTAACCCCTTTTAATAGATGCAGTTTCAGAAGCTACCACCTCAAAACCCTCTTTCTTGCTCAGCTTTCTTGTTATCAGCACCACTGCCCTGCCCTCGGCCTCATATTTAGAAGACGGATTTTTAATGATCTCTATGGTTTTAATATCCTCTACCGAAAGTGCATTTAAATCGTTCACACCAACCTTTTGGTTATCAATATAAATAAGCGGCTGTCCACGACCGATAACACTTAGGGTTTCCCTGTCGGCGCTAATTTGTATAGTTGGCAATTTTCCTAAAAGATCTAACGGATTGGTTGCTGCCTTAAAAACGGAGTTGGCCACATCTACCTTAATGTTTCCGTTGGTATTGGTAAAGGTTTTTGTTGGCGCTGTTATGGCTACTTCGTCTAAAATCAAAGCCTTTGTAATAAGCACTACTTTAATAGTCTGGTTGTTATGCAATGCTATTTCCAAAAGCGAATCATCATAACCCAAAGCCGATATTTGTACGGTATAATTCCCCTCGGCCACAGCCTCGAATATAAACTTGCCATTGGTTATTAAACCCGATTTCACAATGGCTTGATTATCGGCGTTGAGCAGTACTACAGTTCCGTCAACAATAACCTCGTTATCAGCATTTAAAACCTGTCCATTAAGCATATAGGTCTCTTGTGCATGGGCTATAGATACTAAGAATAATAAAATCGGGAGTAGGAATTTCATTTAAATAGCATTGATTGTTCTGCAAAAATGCAGAAAATAGGCGCTGCGAGGGTTAATTGGAGGTTAATGCGCGGTTAAAAGCAAATTGATGCAATAAATGGATTATTTTTGAGCAGCCATTACCGTTATGAAAAACAAAATAAATTTACTCATTGCCTTTTCTGCCACAATGCTGGTCGTGCTTTGCGCCATGCAATATTATTTGGTACAAACAGCTTATAACTATAAGGTTGAAGAATTCAGGAGCGAGTTTAAAGATAAAATTGCCACCATAGCCAATAGCCAGAACAGTGTCGATTCGGCGTTTTTTTATAAGAAAGATATACTGTACAAACAGGTTATGGCCGATTATGTTATTGGTAAAAAACCGCACGCCCGGCTAAACGATGCCACTTTTGAAACAGAGTTTAAAGATGTACTTACCCGCAGGTTGCAGCAGGAACTAAAACACGAACTGCCCAACCTTAAAATAGATTATGCCATTGTGCTTAATAAAATGGTGGTGTATAATTCGGTCAAGATGCCCGATACGCTTTTTGCCCAAAAGCCTAAAATAAGCAACAGTATTGTAGGCAATTTAACTACCTTAAAAGAGGCCTTTGCCGTACGCAATTATGCTGCTACAACCAACGTTACCGAGAACCAGACAGATATAAGGCTTTTAACCGAAGATACCCTTTACATTTATGTACACGACTGGAAACAGGTTATATACAGCCGTATGCGGCTTATATTTATATTCTCGGTTTTTGTTATTTTAACGCTTGTTGCCCTTTTTGTAATTGCCATCCGGGCACTCATCAAACAGAAAAAAGTAAGCGATGTAAAGACCGATTTTATAAACAACATTACCCACGAGCTTAAAACACCGCTTACCACACTTGCAGTTTCAACAAAAATACTGCAGCGCAAAGAGACTAAAGACGATGCCGAACTGCACAGCACTATTGTAGATACCATTAACAGGCAGAATATCAGGCTCCAAAACCTTATTGACCAGGTGCTGGTTAATTCTTTAGGCTATGAAGATATTGAGCTTAACAGTCAAAAAGTGGCAATGCACGAATTCCTGACCTGCATTTGTAATGATTTCAGGCTGGCTAATCCGGGTATAAGCCTGATAACCAATTTTAACGATCAGGAAACCGAACTGGTGCTGGATGCTTTTTACCTTACCACAGCCATAACCAATATGCTGGAAAATGCTGTTAAATATGGTTGCAGAACCATAACGATAAAGACCGGTCTTCATTATAATAAATTTACCTTAAGTATTGAAGATGATGGTATTGGAATTGCAAAAGATAAGCACTCGTTATTATTTGATAAGTTTTATCGTGTAGAGCAGGGTAACCTGCATAATAGTAAAGGCTTGGGCCTGGGGCTGTATTACACCAGCCAGGTTATAAAGGCGCATAAAGGCACTATAAACGTTATAAGCCAGTTTGGCAAAGGTGCCCTGTTTAGCATTAATATACCGGCTGTATAATGGATCGATACAAAGTTTTACTGGCCGAAGACGATGCCGATTTTGCGGGTGTGCTAACTAAATACCTCGAAATTTACGGGTATGATGTGTGTTATTGTAAAGATGGAGAAGAAGCACTGCAACTATTTAAAAAACAAACCTTTGATATTTGTATTTTAGATGTTATGATGCCTAAAATAGACGGCTTTACACTTGCCGAAAAAATGGATAGCACTACCCCATTTATTTTTTTAACAGCCCGCAAATTAAAAGAGGATAAGATTAAAGGTTTAAAGCTTGGTGCGGATGATTACATTGTAAAACCTTTTGAGGTAGACGAATTGGTTTTAAGGCTCAGCAACATTTTAAAACGCGCAAATAAGGGAATTACCTCTGTTAAAGAAGATTCCACAGTTTCAATGGGTTTATATACGTTTGATACACAGCGATTAGAGCTTCGTATTAATGACGCCATACAGCAACTTACGGTAAAAGAAGCTGCCTTAATAGCCTACCTGCATAAAAACAGCAACCGGATTTTAAAGCGGGATGAAATACTGAAAGCCATCTGGCAAAACGATGATTTTTTCTCTGGCCGAAGTATGGATGTCTATATTAGCCGTTTACGAAAATATTTTAACCAGGACCCGGATATCCGCATAGAGAGTACGCGCTATGTTGGGCTGGAATTTAAAATTCCGGTTAACCGGAATTAAAGAATTTGTAGTATCAAAAATTAAAAAAAGCAGGCCTGTAAGCCGGATTCTGTATCCCCGAGGGACCCTTATCATTTATCTGGATGCAACATTACTGTTACGCTCAATCTGCCTACCCCCCGGCATCGGGCGAGCAGCCCTACATATAGCCGGTATACATGGCATTTCACCGCATAGAGTTTACCTGGTTTCACTACAGCATTACCTGTACATACTTTCTGTTGCACTTGTCCTCCCGCGGTTCTGCATACCACGGTGACGGGCGTTACCCGCTATGCTGCCCTCTGGTGTCCGGACTTTCCTCCCTTTTTGCAAAGAGCGATAAGGCGGCCTGCTGGCGGCAAAGATAGGTTTTTATTTAGGAAAGTAGCAAAGTTACAGAGTCGCAGAGTTACAAAGTTTTAAAACTGTATTAATGAGTTAAATAGTATTTCTTTTAGCCCTCTAACTCTGCTACTTTGGCACTTTGATACTCTGCAACTTTAAAACTCACTTCTTCGCACTCCTGCGCGTATCAATAATATAAACAATCTTCCAGGCGCCTCTGTCGTTAAAAAGCTGGAACGAATTTACACCGGCGTGGCTCAGCTTTCCGTTAATATAAAATTCGTAAGGTGCCCAAACGTGCGCCATTGTGCCGTCTATCTGTATGTTGTAGCTCAGCAGCCGCTCCTCAATTTCATTATCCTGCGGTATGCGGGCTATTTGTTTATAAAAGTCAGAGGCCGCCTCAAAATCAAGGTTGCCCTGCCCTCTGTGCTCCTCGATAGACTCTAAAATAAGGTGCTTGTAACAAACCGACTGCATTTTCATGGTGTCTCGGGTTTGCAAGCCTTCAAAAAAGGTTTTAATAGTCTTTTTAACGTCAGCTTCCTGAGCGTAATTAGCTTGTATAGTTAGCAATAACAGCAATATGAGTAGTTTTTTCATGTCAGTTTCAATTTAATTATCATGCAGAAACGGGTGTGTTGCAGGGTTAAAGTTGGTAATAAAATAGCAATCGGCACCCTTATCTTATTGCAATTTACTACATTTACCCCCTAAATTTTAATAATTATGTCTGTTGCTAAAAAAGATTATAAAAGGATAACCACAAAATCGCTTATAGAAATGAAAGCCCACGGAGAAAAGATCTCTATGTTAACGGCTTACGATTATACTATGGCCAAAATAGTAGACACCGCCGGTGTAGACGTTATTTTGGTAGGCGATTCGGCTTCTAATGTAATGGCCGGCCATGAAACTACATTGCCAATTACCCTGGACCAAATGATATACCACGCCTCATCTGTAGTGCGTGCCATAAGCCGCTCGCTTGTAGTGGTCGATTTACCTTTCGGAAGCTATCAGTCAGACCCTAAAGAGGCATTGCGTTCTGCTATCAGGATCATGAAAGAAAGCGGCGCACACGCCCTTAAACTGGAGGGTGGCAGCGAAATTAAAGAGTCGGTTAAAAGAATACTGCATGCCGGAATACCTGTTATGGGGCATTTGGGGCTTACACCGCAGTCTATATACAAATTTGGTAGCTATACCGTTCGTGCTAAGGAAGATGAAGAAGCGGAAAAGCTAATGGAAGACGCCAAATTGCTTGAAAAAATTGGCTGTTTTGGTATTGTGTTGGAAAAAATTCCGGCCGACCTGGCACAGCGCGTTGCCGAAAGTGTTTCGATACCAATTATTGGCATTGGTGCCGGCGGTGGTGTAGACGGCCAGGTACTTGTAATACACGATATGCTGGGTATGAACAACGAGTTTAGTCCGCGATTTTTACGCCGCTATATGAATCTGTACGAAGGTATGACAACCGCTATAGGCCAGTACGTTACCGATGTTAAGTCTAAGGATTTCCCTAATGCGAACGAGCAGTATTAATTAGATTTTAGATTGTTGGATGATTTGATTGTTAGAAATTGAAAAATACTATAGACTATAATTTATTAATGAATGCATAGGTTTAAGGACTTAGAGATTTGGAAACTCAGCAGAAAGTTTTGTACCGATATTTATACGGTTACCTCAGTGTTTCCTGATTCTGAAAAATTTGGAATAACAAATCAATTGCGAAGAGTATCAGTTTCAATACCTTCAAATATTGCAGAAGGATGCTCAAGAAGTTTTAATAAGGAATTTGCCCGATTTTTAGAAATTGCAATCGGTTCGGCTTATGAAATTGAGACACGATTACTTATTTCATGCGATTTAGGCTTCATAAATCAAGAAACTTTAGACATGCTTTGTTTTAAATTAGAAGCGATCATAAAAATGACTTCAAGATTTAGATCTACGCTATCATAAGCCATACAGTCTAACAATCTAACAATCAAATAATCTAACAATCTAATAATCTACCTTGAAAATAGTTTCAGATAAAAATAACCTTAATGTTCTTTACGAAGACAATCACATAATTGTGGTTAACAAGCGCGTAGGCGATATTGTACAGGGCGATAAAACTGGCGATAAGCCACTTAGCGATGTTGTTAAGGAGTATATAAAAGACAAATACAACAAGCCCGGAGAGGTATTTTTAGGCGTGGTACACCGGTTAGACAGGCCTACAACAGGCATTGTGGCTTTCGCCCGAACCACCAAGGCCCTGACCCGTTTAAACGAATTGTTTAAAAACCGTGAAACCCAAAAAACATACTGGGCCATTGTAAAGAAACGCCCTGAAAAAGAGCACGATACGCTTGTACATTACCTTAAGCGTAACGAAAAAAACAACACATCTAAAGCCCATAATAAAGAGGTACCCGAAAGTAAAGTTGCCAGCCTTGATTACAAGATAATCAGGCAATTAGATAACTATACAGTGTTGGAAATAGACCTGCATACCGGCAGGCACCATCAGATAAGGGCACAACTATCGGCAATCGGCTCTCCTATAAAAGGCGACCTTAAATACGGCGCCGACCGCAGTAACCCCGATGGTGGCATTAGCCTGCATGCCCGCAAGCTGGTGCTTACACATCCGGTTAGTAAAGAGCAATTAAGCATAACGGCACCCGTGCCCGATGAGTCGGTCTGGAAATCAGTCTAAAAATATATTATTATATTTTTAAGCTTCTGATTAATACATTAGCAATTTATAGGTTAATTTACACGTTATTTAATTAAAATTTCGTATTTTAGATAGCACCAACAATTAACCCATACTATGAAAAAGCCATTATTAATCGTCAGCCTGCTACTATGTGGCGGACTGTTTGCACAGGAGCATTATTCCGGTATAAGTACCTCTAAACGAACCGGTTTGCTAAACGCTAACCTTAACCCCGCCGAACTTACCAACCTGCAAACTACTTTTGAGGTTAACATCCTGAACGTTAGCGCCGGTATTGCCAACAATAAAGTTAGCTTTGGCGATCTTGTAGGTGGCAATAACGATTTTGAAGACATGCTTTTCTCCGGCAGAGAGCCGGTTAACCTTCGTGCCGATGTTAAGATTCTTGGCCCTGCCTTTGCTTATAAAGTAAACAAGTGGGCATTTGCCATATCCTCTTCGGCCAACGTAAAAGCTAATATAGTAGACCTCAATACCGATTTGGGTAGCGCTGTAACCTTCTCAGGCTTAAATGCTATACTGGGTTCATCGCAACTAAATATCAGCGAGAACCAGAGGGTTTCGGCTACTACCTGGGGCGAGATAGGCTTCTCTGTAGCGCGCGACCTATATGAAGATGACACCCATAAATTCTCTGCCGGGGTTAACTTCAACCTCCTATTCCCGGGGTCTTACGCCAATATGAGCGCCAAAAACCTCGATGGTGTTGTTACCAACGTTGTGGGCGATGTAGACCTTACCAATGCTACTGCCGAACTAAATTTTGCCTACTCCGGCTCGCTGGCCGAAGGCTTTACCAATAGCGATAACTTTAACGAGTTCTTTGCCGGTGGCCTTAACGGTTTTTCTACTGATATTGGAGCCAATTATCAGCTTAAGGATGCCCAGAACGATGGCGGATACCTTATCAATGCAGGTGTTTCGGTTAAAAACCTGGGCAGCATGACGTTTAAGGATGAGAACAATGTATCTAACAGTTACCTACTTGATACCGGCAACGGCAGCCTCGATCTTAACCAGTTTGAAGACGTTGATAATATTGAAGAGATTGAAGACCTGCTACTTGCCAGTGGCTATGTAACGCTAAACCAAACCAGCAGGGATTTTAAGGTTAAGCTCCCATCCTACCTGGCTCTGTACGCCGATTTTAAAATTCATAACAACTGGTATGCAACGGGTTACATTCAGCAAAAGCTTAAAAAAGATGATGGTAACGACCAGATAGCAGTGCAAAACATCGTTACCGTAACCCCCCGATATTCGGCCAGTAAATTTGAAGCTTTTATTCCGCTATCAATCAACGAGATATCCGATTTTACAGCGGGTATTGGCTTTAGGTACAGCGGCTTTTTTATCGGGTCGGGGTCCATACTATCGGCAGCTATTACCGACACCAATCAGGCCGATGCTTATCTTGGTTATCGCATAGGGTTTTAGTACCTTCGCAGCAAAACCAATACCATGAAAAATTGCTTACTGTTTGCCCTATTACTCCTGCCCTTTTGTGCTCATAGCCAGATAAATGTGGCCGATTCTACCGTTCAGGTTATTGGCTATTGGGATAAGAACGAGAAGCATACCTATGATATTGAATACCAAAAATTGCGTGTAAAAGGCAAAGATACTACCGTTACCCAAACCATTGCCTACAAAGTAGATATTACTGTAGTAGATTCAACAGCAAAGAGTTATACTATAGAATGGAAGTACCGCGACTATAAAATAACCGGTAAAAGTGCCCTGTCAGATAAGATATCTAAATTAGGCGAGGGCCTTACCGTTAGGTTTAAAACTGATGAGATGGGTTCTTTTGCCGAACTGCTTAACTGGAAGGATATTAAAAAGCATAACGATGCTGCTTTAAAAGTCCTTCAGAAAGAGACAAAATTGCCGCCGGAACTTTTTAAAGCCATAAACAAACTATCTACAAAAGAGGCAATTGAGGCCAATTCCATAAAGGATATTTTACAATTCCATACCTTTTTTGGGGTAGCTTTAAAATACGGAGAGCCCATAGAAAATACATCTGAAGATGCCAGCAGGCTGGGTAATACCGCCGTAAAATCAGAGTACACGCTGGAGCTTTCTGAAATTAATAACGAAGATGCCAACTACCTTGTTAAGTTTTGGCAAACCTTTAATCCTGATGACGTTAACGCAGTAATTGGGTCGGTTTTAGGAGAGTACATAGGCAATGAAATTAACGGAACAGTAATAGCAACCGCTATGGAAGACTATTGCGGCGGCATGATGCACGACTCCGGGTGGCCTATTGATATGTTTTACCAAAGAACCCTCGAAATCGAGGCTGAAACCTTTCTGGAAACCCGCTCTATTACCTTAGAATAAGCCAATTGCTAAATTGGTTATAAAGTTTGCTACATAACAAATTATAGTGTTAACTTCATTACATAAAACAAGCAAATTATGAAATGGTTAGGAAGAAGGCAAAGTGATAATATGGAAGACCGCCGTGGCGTATCGGGTGGGCAGGTGGCTGTTGGTGGTGGTATAATTGGTGTTATTATACTGGTTATTAACATGTTTATGGGCGGCGACAACTCTGCCGTGCTCAACACCATCCAGGATCAGCTACAAAACGGCCAGACTGAACAAGCTCCTGTAGAACTTAGTGCCCGCGACAAAGAAATGGGCGAATTTGTAGCCACCGTTCTTGCTGATACCGAGGACGTTTGGACCAAAATTTTTCAGGAAAACGGCATGACGTATGAGAAACCAAAGCTGGTTCTTTTTCGTGATGGCGTCCAAACAGCCTGCGGTGGAGCATCATCGGCATCGGGGCCATTTTACTGCCCTGAAGACCGTAAAGTGTACATGGACCTTGCCTTTTTCGACGAGCTGCAGTCGCGCTTTGGTGCCAAGGGCGGCGACTTTGCCATTGCCTATGTTATTGCCCACGAAATAGGCCATCACGTTCAGACACTGATGGGTACGTCTGCCAAAATGAGGCAGGCACAGCAGCAAACCAACGAGGCCGGTGCTAATAAACTAAGCGTGGCACTGGAGCTTCAGGCCGACTTTTACGCCGGTTTGTGGGCGCATTATAATCAGGAAATGAACAATGTGCTGGAGGATGGCGATATTGAAGAAGCCCTGTCGGCGGCCAATGCCGTGGGTGACGATGCCATTCAGAAGAAAACCCAGGGCAGCGTAGTACCCGATTCATTCACGCACGGATCATCGCAACAGCGTATGTACTGGTTTAAAAAAGGCTTTGAAAGTGGCGATATTAAACAGGGCGATACCTTTGCAGAAATACAATAATTTCTTACAGAAATTGCGTTATGTATATAAATTTTACATCAATTTTGACATGATGCCTCCGTGTGAAATTTGAAAAGCAACTTATGTTGATTTTCAATATCTTATATTTTGATATTTCACTTTCTGACTTTGGATTCGCGCTTTTTTCTGCAAAATTTCACTTTTTAGAAATATAAGCAAAATGCCTGCTATAATAATTTAGCAGGCATTTTGTTTATAGAGAATCGAGGGTTCAAATTTAAGTTTTACCCGGAAAATTTACTGCAAGAACCGCTTCAGTACTTTGTTGCAAAACCCGTTGTAACTTTGCAACGGGTAAAAGGTAAAATTTTGATGAGGGATATTGCACAAGAATTCGCAAAGAAGAAACAAAGGTTTGAAGTCAAAAATTATTTATTGTAAAATTGTTCTCTGTTATAATAAAACACATCAAATTCTTCGGTCGACATATCCAACAGGCAGGCCGACTTAGCGCGCCAGTTTGCTTTGTCAACTTTTTTAAAGTAGTGAATTATTTCGTCGGCAGCCGTTAAACCGCGGCAATCGTTGTTAGAGATTATCAAGCTATAATTAGCTTCAGGATACTGTATCCTCCACCGGCTATACATATACGTAAAGTAAAATGTTATATTAAGGCTGATGTGCTCTATATCGTTGGCAGTTACAACATCGGTAATGTAAGGTCTGAAAATATCGTAAAGTATATGGAAATTTTTTAAAATCACTTTTTCTGCTCCCGCCAAAGATTGGCCCGCCAATAAAATAGCGTTATCATCGGCAACAGCTCTAATGTCATCCCCTTGCTCAGTAAGGGTAATACGTAGCGATCCGGCTTCGATTATTTTCATTTACAGAATAATTGCTAAATTAATCAATTAACCAATTGATACATTATAACCGGGCCTGGCGCCATTTGTAGAGCATCAGCCTTTTTCGGCTCTCAATATCATTAATACGTACGGCACTTACATCATCTAATTTATAAATGGCTTTGGCTTCCGGCTCTCCCAGGCTGCCAATACACCGCAGTAAAAAATCCGACTCGGTTACATTTTCTATAAAGCCCGAAAAGTGTTCTCCGCCATTAATTTCGACTTTAGCAATAAGGTTGGCATTGTTTTCAACCTGCTTTAAAACAGCAAATTGCCACATATTATTATCGGGCAATGTGGTTTCAAATTTTTCTTCTTTATCCAGCTCCGCCGAATAATCGATAACGCATTGCATGGCCTTAGAATAATCATCGTCAAAATCAACGGTTTTAATATCGGTCATCCTTACTATAATGGTACCATCGGGCTTGCCATACTTTGTAAAGTGTTGTATAGAAACCATATCATCATTAAAATCTTTAACGTAGCCCGACCAAAAGCCATCGTCGTCATTATAATTCCAAATACTTATTATCTCGTTATTATCTTTAGAACGTTGCAGTGCGTTAAACAAATTCCCTGTCATAGTCAGACTTTCTTTAATTGCGTAATTGCTACATTAAACAATTAATATAGTATTACATTAGTTATTCTTTTTGGCATTAATAAGCTGCCACTGGTCGTTAAGGTATTTTACCTTATGTACCTCTTTCATTATCAATTCGCGTTCTTCGTTATAGTAATCAGGGTCAGATGCCGCGTGCTCATCATGTTCAGAGGCACGCTCTAACAAATCGTCCATTACCGGTTGCAGTTTATCTTTAACCATTTGAGGCATAGCATCAAACAGCTCTTTTAATTCTTGTTGTAGCATGGCTTATATATTTTTTAAATCTCTTTAGCAGAGTTATGTATAGTAGTTTAAAGATAGGCAATTTTAAGGAAATAGACAATGGGCAATAGGCAATGGGCAATAAGCAATAGGCAATGAGCAATGAGCAATGGGCAATGAGCAATGGGCAATGAGCAATGGGCAATGAGCAATGAGCAATGGGCAATGAGTAAGAGTGTAGTTTAATCTGAATTCTGAAATCGCTCCGTCTATCATCTATTATCTATTATCGATCATCTATCATCTTAAATAGCTACCCCAACCACCCTTCCCTATCAAGGCTCCTGTATTGTATGGCCTCGCTAATGTGTTGCGGGCCCACGTTGGGCGAAGCATCAAGGTCGGCAATGGTGCGGCTCACTTTCAGGATACGGTCGTAAGCACGCGCCGAAAGGTTAAGGCGTTCCATAGCTGTTTTAAGCAACAGTAGAGAGGCCTCGTCTAACTGGCAGTACTCCCTAATTTGCTTGCTGCTCATCTGGGCGTTGTAGTGTACGTTTTCAAATTGCTCAAAGCGTGCCGTTTGCACCTCTCGGGCGCGGGTAACACGTTCGCGGATTTCGACACTGCTTTCGGATTTTTGGTTGTCGGACAGTTTTTCAAAAGGCACGGGCGTAACCTCTATATGTATGTCGATACGGTCCAGTAGCGGACCCGATATTTTGCTCAGGTAGCGTTGCATTTCGTGTGGCGACGAGCTAACCGGCGCATCGGGGTCGTTAAAATAACCGCCCGGGCTGGGGTTCATACTCGCCACCAGCATAAAGCTCGATGGATAGGTAATGGTAAACTTGGCTCGGCTAATGGTAACCTCGCGGTCTTCGAGCGGCTGGCGCATAACCTCCAGCACATCGCGTTTAAATTCGGGCAGTTCATCTAAAAATAAAACGCCGTTGTGCGCCATAGATATTTCGCCGGGCTGTGGGTAGCTCCCCCCACCTACAAGTGCTACATTGCTAATTGTGTGGTGCGGACTCCTAAACGGCCGTTGGTTCATTAGCCCAACATTCTTTAGCTTACCGGCAACACTGTGTATCTTGGTGGTTTCCAGTGCTTCGCGTAACGTCATGGGTGGTAGTATGCTGGGCAAACGCTTGGCTAACATGGTTTTACCGGCACCGGGTGGGCCAATTAAAATAATGTTGTGCCCGCCTGCAGCAGCAATTTCCATACAACGTTTAATACTCTCCTGGCCTTTAACATCGCTAAAGTCGAATTCCGGAAAATCGAGGGTTTTATAAAACTCCTCACGCGTATTTATAATGGTAGGCTCCAGGGTGCTGCGACCTTCAAAAAAATCGATAATCTCCTTAACATTCTCCAGTCCGTAGCAATCAAGGCCGGCCACAATAGCGGCTTCCTTAACATTTTGCTTCGGTAAAAAGAAGCCTTTAAAGCCCTCCTCCTTCGCCTTAATGGCAATAGGCAGCACGCCTTTAATGGGTTGCAGGCTGCCATCTAACGACAGTTCGCCCATAATAATGTACTTATCCGCCTCGTCTGCCTTAATTTGTCCCGATGCCACAAGAATGCCCATAGCAAGGGTAAGGTCGTACGCGGCGCCTTCTTTGCGCAAATCGGCCGGAGCCATGTTAATGGTAATTTTTTTTCCGGGCAGCTGGTAGCCGTTGTTTTTAAGGGCAGCCGCAATACGGTAGCTGCTCTCTTTAATGGCACTGTCGGGCAGGCCCACAAGGTGGTAGCCCACACCCTTATCTATATTAACTTCTACGGTAATGGTAGTGGCCTCTACCCCAAACACGGCGCTCCCGAAAACTTTGATCAGCATATAGTAATTTTGAGGAATCGAAAATACTAAAATTTATCGCATTCGCGTAAATTATTTTGTAGGGATTATTTTAGCAATATCCGTGTACGCCGCATCGCCAATGTAGGTAACCTTATCGTTCTTATCCAGGCACAGGGTTAAAAAATCAGCCTCATCAATTTTAAGCAATTTGCAAAGCTGCCTGCAAAAGGTTTGGCGCCGCTCGTAGAGGTCGGCATCAACCGACGGATTAACAATATACAAATCGTTTTTATAGCCGTTAGCATCAATAGCTATGTTAACCAGCTCGACTTTACTGGTAATGGCAATAAAATAAAAGTCGACATCAGGGTTAGATGTTACGGCAGCTTTATACTCCTTAATAATATCGGCTACCTCGGCACAATTGGGGTTCCAGAATTGTATTACCGTAGCATTGCCCTGCATTTTTTGTATATCGGTAAAAAGTTGCTGCGGCGTTATATGTACGGCATGCTGGGCATGGAGCACTATGGATAAGATTAGGAATAAGGTGGTGAGGAGTGGTTTCATAAGTTGGCTATATATAATCTAAAGTAGCAAAAGTTTGCTTATAAGGATAAATTAATTTTAAGACTGTGGATTTAACCTAATTATTGTACTCGCATAATTATTTTGTAAGGATTATTTTGTCTTATAAATCGTATATTAGTTTTTACTTAAACGTAATATAACTTAAAATATAATGGCGGCTAATTATCTAATAATAGATTACAGATTTGAAAGTTTATCTCATATTATCAACGGATTAAAAAAATCAATCGAGAACTTAGAGCTAAAATTAAACACATTAGATTGGTACGACGGTCTTTGGTTGAGAGAGGAGTCTGAACCTGTCTATGGATTAGCTTTTATAGCTTTTCAAAATTACATCAATTCAACCATCAAAGATATAACTGGCTTTACAAAAGATAAAACTAACTTTTATAAAATCAATGGTAATATAAATGGCTTCAAAAATTCACAAATAGAATTAATAATTGGTTTGGCTAATTATATCAAACATAAAGATGATGATGGACTATTTCATGTTGGTACTAAGTCGTTACTTAAAAATTTTAATTTAAATTCTAACAAAGACAATGATATAGATAATTCTGCAATATTTGGCGGCTTAAGTATTTTAGATGATAAATGGAATTTGGATAAAATCTTAACAATCGTAATATTATGGAGAAAGCAATTATACGATATTCACTCTTCAGCATAATTAATAGATTAATTAAAATCATAAATTACCCTTAAAAATAAAACGTAAATTTGAGAACCAAAAAATAACGTTTTACTTTTAATAAACCTTAAATCACCTAATAACAATTATGGGACTATTTAATGCCATTATGGGGCACGCATCTGAAGTGTCTGTAGAAAAAATCTCTGAAGAATACAAGCCAATACTGGTTAACGGCGAAAACATAGAAAAGGCATTTAAGCTTATTCGAGATATGTTTGTGTTTACCAACAAAAGGCTTATTTTAGTAGATAAACAAGGCCTTACAGGCAGCAAAGTAGAGTATGTTTCTATACCTTACGCCAGCATTATAAAATTCAGCAAAGAAAGCGCCGGCCTTTTAGACCTTGATGCCGAATTAAAAATCTGGGTGCGCGGCGAGGCGTTGCCTATTAAAAAACAATTTGGCAAAGACAACAACATAAACGAGGTGTACCAAATATTAGGTCAGCACATTTTATAGGCTAAAACCAACAACAATTATATTTCTTTAGCCAAAGCAGTAATTTGCTTTGGCTATTTTATTTTACACACTATGCAAAACCACGGATATTTAGAAATTGAGCCCTTTACCCTGTTACTCTTATTTGGCGGTGCCATAGCCTTACTGGCGGCCGTAGTACCGGTTATACTGCAAAAAAAATACATATCGGCGCCCATAGTGTATTTAATTATTGGCTGCGGCGGCTTTTTTATATGCAGCCAATGCCACATACAACCGCTCGATCATCTTGAAACCATTAAGCATATTACCGAGTTTGTTATACTTATAGCCCTGGTAAACACCGGCCTTCGTATAAAAGACCCGTTTAAATGGGGCACCTGGAAAAAGGCCGTCCGGCTGCTTGCCATTGCCATGCCGCTAACCATTGTAGCCGCCACATTTTTAGGCTGGTGGATAATGGGCCTTGCCCCTGCTACCGCATTGCTTTTCGGTGCGCTTATATCGCCAACCGACCCGGTTTTAGCATCAGAATTGCAAACGTCAGAACCCGGACAGGAAGACCGCTCGCAAAGCAAACTGGGCCTTACAGCAGAAGCCGGTATTAACGACGGGCTGGCATTCCCTTTTACCTTTTTCGCCATATTTGCTGCGCAAAAAGGCCTGGATTACGAGAACTGGATAGGCGAATGGTTCCTTCACGAATTTGTAATTAAAATTACTATCGGAGTTGTTGTAGGCCTATTTATAGGCTGGGGATTGTACAAACTTATCTTCTCCATCAGTAAAAATGATAAAACGCTCGACAGGATAAGCCGCGGGATACTTTCTGTTGCCTTAATCCTGCTACCCTATACCATTACCGAATATTTTGGCGGCTATGGCTTTCTTGCCGTGTTTTTTGCAGCTTGTATGTTTAGTAATTATGAGCAGCACCAGCACCATATGATCGACCTGCACGATTTTAACGAAGAGCTGGAGAGTTTTGCCGTGGCCGTAATATTTATTACCATTGGCTTTTTTATAGCACTGCACTACCAAATATTTTTTGAGGCCGATATTTTGGCCGTAGCTTTACTTATGGTTTTGGTGGTAAGGCCGTTGGCAGGATATATCTCGCTAATAAAATCGGGGTTAAACCCATTCCAAAAATTCGTACTTTCGTTTTATGGTATGCGCGGCATCGGGTCGCTGTACTATCTGGCATATGCCCTGACCGTTGCCACGTTTGCCGACCCTAAAAAGCTTATTGCCATAACCACGGCTACCATATTCTTTTCCGTTTTAATACACGGAATTTCGGCCCGGTTTGTGCAAAAACGCATCAAAAAATATGACTTTAAATAATCAATATGCCCAATAATACACTGGTTATAATTGGCGGAGATGCCGCCGGTATGTCGGCTACCTCAAAAGTGCGCCGCGTACACCCCGATAAAGAAATTATCGTATTCGAAAAATCCAACTATACCTCCTACTCTGCCTGTGGCATACCGTATTACATTTCGGGAACCGTAGAAAACGTAGAAGAGCTTATCCGCCGCAGCCCAGACGAATTCAGGAAACGCTATAACATCGATGTCCGCACCATGAACCTTGTTCTTGCTGTAGATACCGATGGCAAACGCATTAAGGTGCTGGACAAAGAAAAAGGTACCGAATTTTGGCAGAAATACGATCAGCTGCTTATAGCAACCGGAGGCAAACCCTATTGCCCTGAACACATTAGCGGCCACGATGCCGAGAATGTATTTGGCGTTTCTACCCTAAAAAGCGGTATTAATATTGAGAATTATATTAAAGATACCAAGCCCAAATCGGCTGTTATTATTGGTGGAGGGTATATAGGGCTCGAAATGGCTGAAGCGCTGCTTATACGTGGCTTAAAGGTTAGTCTGGTTAACCGCGCGCCGCAGGTTATGAACACCCTTGACCCCGATATGGGTGCTATGGTATCAGAAGCCATCAAAAACCTGGGCGTTACCCTGTACCTTGATGAAGAGCTAAAAAGCTTTGATTGTACCGATAATAAAGTGACCAAAATAATTACCGACAAGCGCACCATTGAGGCCGATATGGTGGTATTTGGCATGGGGTCATCGCCTAATACTCATTTTTTGGAAGGCTCTAAAATAGCTTTGGGTATTAAGGGTGCCATAAAAGTTAACGCCCAGATGCAAACCAA
This sequence comes from Flavobacterium subsaxonicum WB 4.1-42 = DSM 21790, assembly GCF_000422725.1. Taxonomy (GTDB): domain Bacteria; phylum Bacteroidota; class Bacteroidia; order Flavobacteriales; family Flavobacteriaceae; genus Flavobacterium; species Flavobacterium subsaxonicum. The sequence goes on along the minus strand of NZ_KE383909.1, from coordinate 821,522 downwards.
TATTCCGGATGTTTGGGCCGCCGGAGATTGTACCGAAACCCTTAACCTTGTTAGCAAACAGCACATGTACATTGCTTTGGGCACCGTTGCCAACAAAACTGGACTTGTAGCCGGCAGCGGCATTGCAGGCGAAAAGGCGGTATTTCCGGGGGCGGTGGGCACAGCGGTTTGCAAAGTGTGCAGTTATGAAGTAGCCCGCACAGGGCTTCAGGAAAAAGAACTTAAAAAACTGGGTATAGAATATGTTACCGCCACTATTGACAGTAAAACCCGCGCCGACTATTATCCCGGTGCTAAAAAAATTACGGTTAAGCTTTTAGCCGAGAAAAACAGCGGCAGGCTATTGGGCGGCCAGATTATTGGCGAAGAAGGTGCTGCAAAACGTATCGATGTGTTGGCAACCGCCGTAACGCACAACCTTACGCTTCAGAACATAATCGACCTCGATCTATCCTACGCCCCGCCGTTCTCCCCAGTTTGGGATCCGGTGCAAACTGCCGCAAGAAAGTTAATTAAAGATGTTTAGTTGATATAAAAAATATTCGCATATAAAAGCAAAAAGCCGAATCTACATCTGTAAATTCGGCTTTTCAAGTATTGTCAAGAATCTATTATCTCAGGTCTATCATCTAAAATCTCAATTCTGATATCTAAGAATCTACTTAATCGCTACCGGAATATCTAAATTCTCCCAGCTAAGCGTAACATCGCTTTTGTTAACTTTATAAACAAGGCTCTCGGTTAACGAAGCTGATTTTTTAGTTTTAACCTTAACGCGCAAAGCATCTTCGGCCTCTTTATAATCGTAAGCACCCCATTGCTTGGCTTCTTTGTTAAAGATAACCGTTGCAGTACCATCTTTTTCAGGTATTACAAAAAAGGCATATTTACCGGCAGGCAATTCTTTACCTTCAACTTTAATAGCTTTAGACGTTTCAAAAGTAGTAGCGTCATCGGCACCTGCACGCCAAACTTTTCCGTAAGGCACAAGTTTGCCATAAATAGTCCTTCCCTTTACAAAAGGGCTGTTGTAGTTTATAGTAATGGTAGCGCCGCCAATAGTTCCTGTAGCGGTTGCTTTAGGGCTTTTTGGGGTTTTTTCCTGTGCGTTTACCATACCTGTTGTAAGTACTGCCATAAACAAAATGGCAATTTTAGATGCTAATTTCATTGTTATAGTTATTTGTTATTAGCGTAAAAGTACTAAGACCTTTTGATAAATTTTAATTTTAACAAACCTTTATGGTTTTGTTGTAAGCATTTCTTTTTAGTGAACAATAAAAATAGTATTTTTAGCAATAAATTGCCCGGTAATGAATAATCCTGTAGCCCAGGGTATTGCCGATTTCCTAAAGCAATATCCGCCCTTTAGCAGCCTGGCCCCTGCCGATTTATTTTACATTGCAACGCAGTCTAAAGTTGTGTACCTCGAAAAGAACCAGGTTCTTTTTAGGGGTGGCGATGCTACACACCCTGATTTTTACATAGTTAAAGACGGTGCTGTGGGGCTTTCGCTTACCTCTGATGCCGAGGAAACACTTATAGACAAATGCGACGAAGGCGATATCCTGGGCCTGCGCCCGTTTTTTGCCAAGAACGACTATTTAATGACGGCACGCGCACGCGAAGAGTCTATTATCTACGGCGTTCCCATTGCGGCGTTTCAAACCTATGTAACCCAGAACCCAAAGGTTCTGGAGTTTTTATTGGAGAGCTTCGCATCACAAACGCGTAACCCATACGATAAAGAACGCAGCGGAAAGCTACTGGCCGAAAACACTGTTTTTAGCGAGCAGGTTGCCGATATACAGTACTTTCAGCCCATTAAATATACACGTAACCCCATAACGGCTAACCCCGAAGATGTGCTTATGTTTATTGCCAAAACCATGGCAAACAGCGCTGTAGGCAGCGTTATCATCCAGCAGGACCAGTTGCCTATTGGCATTATTACCGATAAAGATTTGCGTTCTAAAATTGCCACCGGCCTCTTCCCTATTACTGTTGAAGCCCGCGAGGTAATGACAACGCCTGTAATTACGGTTCCGGAAAATATATCGGTTGCCGAAGCACAAATGATAATGCTTAAGCACAATGTGGGCCACCTCTGCGTTACCCGCGATGGTACCGATAATACACCAGTAACCGGAATAATATCTGAGCACGATGTGGTTGCCGCACAGGCAAATACCCCAGGTGTGTTGCTTAAACAAACCCGCAGGGCCACCAATAATAAAGAGCTTAAGTACGTTCGCGAAAAGCTGACCGACCTTATTCAGAATTCCATCGATAAAAATATCCCTATCTCGCACATTTCTAACATTGTAGCCGAGATTAATATTGCCCTTACCCGCCGCGCTATAGAGCTGGCGGTAGAGAAAATTGGCAGCCTGCCCCCCGTTCGTTTTGTATGGGTAAATATTGGCAGCCAGGGCCGTAAGGAACAGTTGCTGCTTACCGACCAGGACAATGCACTGGTGTTTGAAGATGTAGAGGCCGCACAATACGACACCGTAAAACGCTATTTTGTAGAACTGGCAGGATTGGTTACAGAGTCGCTTAACAAAGTAGGTTACGAGTTTTCTCCGCACAATATTATGGCGCGCAACCCGCAGTGGTGCAAATCGTTAACCGACTGGATCAAGCAATACCATACCTGGATTAATACCCCGGCTGAAAAGGGTATTGAGATAAGCACCCTATTTTTTGATTTCGACTTTATTTATGGTTTCCCGGCTATTGAAGATGCCCTTACGGAAACCATTAAGCAAAATATAGAACGCAATAAGAAGTTTTTTGCCTTTTTAGCGAATGACACACTTAAAAACCCGCCACCATTAGGCTTTTTCAGGCAGTTTTTGGTAGAAGGCGATGGCGAACATAAAGATAGCTTTGATATTAAGGCACGCGCCTTAGAGCCGCTTATAGACGCTGCAAGGCTGTTGGCACTTAACCAGGGCATTACCGAGGTTACCAACACCTACCATCGCTTTAAAAAGCTGGCAGAGATAGAGCCACAGCACACCGACCTGTACGATGAATGTGCCGAGGCGTTTAACGTGCTGCAACATTTCCGTACCGAAGAAGGGCTTATAAACAGCTCTAATGGCAGGTACCTTAATTTAAACGAACTGTCTAAAACCGATAAGGTAAAGCTTAAAAACTGTTTTCAGCCAATAAGCGATGTGCAGGACCTTATAAAAAATCGCTTTTCTTTAACCTATGTTAGTTAATTATGGCTTTTGAATGGCTTACCGGCAGTAACCTGCCCCAATTCTGGAAAAATTACGTTGCCCTTTTTGATGATGATAAAGAGGGCCAGAAACGCTATGTTATTTTTGATATGGAAACCACCGGCCTGGACTGGAAAGAAGATGTGGTGCTTTCTATTGGCGCCATTGGCGTAGCGGGCAATGCCATAGAGGTGGGCGATTTTCTGGAAGTGCAAATTAAGCAGGACAGGTTTACATCGCAATCGATCGCTATGAGCGGTATTATAAAAGACGAGCAGGAAAAGGTTGTGGAAGCCGAGGGTATGATACAGTTTCTTAATTTTATTAAAGATTCTATACTGGTTGGCCACAACGTAAACCTTGATATAGAAATGGTTAACCAGGCTTTAAAGCGCCTGGACCTGGGCAGGGTTAAAAACCCGCTTATGGACACCAATGTGCTCTATAACAAATGGAAAGGCTTTGCCGACGACTCTCAGGCACCATTAGATGAGCTTTGCGAAGCCTTAAAAATTGAAAAAAGCGACAGGCACACTGCCTGGGGCAATGCCTATACAACGGCCCTTGTTTTTTTAAAGCTGAAAAGAAAATTGAGGATTGCTTAATTATTGCCGGCCTAAAATAGGATTGATCCTGTTTCTTAACTGCCTTTCAAATTCAGTGGCTATAATATCATAGTTTATCACATCTAAAACTATAGTGCTAATTCTAAAAGAGTTGCCATGAAATTCTTCTCTATTAGTAAGTTTAAGGCCTGTTGTTCTTTGCTCCAGTCTTAGATGCAAATGTTCCAAAACTCTTTTTTGTATATTTTTAGATTTGCCAATGTACAAAGGGAACCATTCTCCTAATTTTACTGTTCGATGGCTCTTACAACGCAACTTTTTTAAACTGGGAACATTAGACTTACTGTAACGTTCATGGTTTAGGATTTTTTCAAAACCGGCAAGCCATTCATCAAAAGTGGCATCAGTATCAACTATCTTAATTTCAATAAGATATACACCTTTGTTTGCTGGTATGGTTGTCGTAATACTTTCTTTGTCAACCTCCTTATTAGCTATAAACGTAACAGGAGAGTCAAATCCATAAGAATTTATTTGACCGAATAGGTTATTTAAACTTTCAGAAAACTGATTATCAACATCTTTTATCGAACCCATATTATTCTTTTTATAAATATATAGTTAAAAAAAGAATAATACAGCTAAATGCAAATTATTTTGTAAGAATTTAATTCTGAAGCAATTGCACTTCGGGCAAAATAATGTAAAACGTAGTGCCTTTACCCAGTTCCGACTTTATATAAATGGTTCCGTTATGGTTGTTGGCAATACGCCTGCAAATAGCCAGCCCAATCCCCGACCCGGAATATTCGGTACGGGCATGCAGCCTTTTAAATACCTCAAAAATTTGTTTTTGGTATTGCTCTTCAATACCAATTCCGTTATCGGTAACGCTAAATCTATAATATATAACATCTGCCGGATGGCTAATGTATTGCTTTACTTCACTTACTTTAAGTCTCTTACAATCAATACTTACAATGGGCTGTTTACTTGTTGGAACAAATTTTAGAGCATTGCCTATAAGATTATAAAACAACTGATTCATTTGCAATGGCACTGCTTCTATAACCGGTAAGTTGCCAATTAATATCTGGGCGTCTTTCTCTTCTATAAGCAACTCAAAATCGCTCCTCACAGCCTTAACAATATCCTGTAAATTTGTACGCACAAAACGCGTGTCGGGGTTTAGTAATCGCGAAAACTCCAACAGGTCTTTTATAAGCATCGACATCCTTTCAGACGATCGTATAATTTTATCAATGGTACCTTTATGTACACCTTCTTTATCCTTCTCACGAAGCAAATTAGAGAACATACTTATTTTGCGAAGCGGTTCCTGCAAATCGTGGCTGGCAACATAGGCATACTGGGCAAGCTCTTCGTTAGAATTTATCAGCTTTAAATTCATTTCTTCAAGGTCCTGGTTGGCTTTTTGCAACTCTTCGGTACGTATATTAACTTCGTTTTGCAGCTCCATCTGAATCCGCTTCTGGGCAGTAATATCCTGCGCTGTACCGCCAATCATGTACGGTTTACCATGCACATCAAAAAAAGCTTTTCCCTGTGCATGCAAAAAACGCTGCCTCCCGGTAAGGCGGTTTATAATGGTATATTCTTCATCATATACACCATCAGAATCAGGCTCTAAAGCCCTGCTTATAGCCTGTTCTATACGCTTTCTGTCGTCTTTATGTATAATTTCGTACACATCTTTTACGTCTTCGGGCTTACCGCTAAAGCCATACCATTCCAGCATCCTGTCAGAATAGGTAACAATACCAGTTTGGGGGTCAAGGCTCCATGTACCCAGTTCGGCCAATTCTATCGCACCGCGCAACGATGCTTCTGCCTCAACAATAGCCTGTTGAGTCTTAATAGTTTCAGTAACATCTATGGCAATATCTAAAACAGCATACACCTCTCCGTTAGCATCAAAAAGCGGTGTGTAACTTACATTATAAAAATTGGTTGCAAGAACACCATCACGCATAATATTTACCTGCCTGCCATAATGGTGGGTTTTAATACCCTTATCAAATACCTCATGCATAAGGTCTATCGAAGCCTGGCCCAGCAATTCGGGCATCGATTCCAGCAAAGGCCTGCCTATAAATTCTTCTTCAGTGCGGGCAACAAATTTTAAAAATTCTTCATTCGCAATATCAGTTACAAGTTCATCCCTACCTTTAAAAACAGCCATTGCCGCCTGTGCCGAGTATATAACCGCCTTAAATTTAGCCTCGCTTTCGGCAATTTGCCTGGTGTTGTGCACACGTGATGTAACATCTATAGCAAGCACCAGCACGCCGGTAATTATACCCTCTTTATCTTTTTGTGCCGAATAGGTAAAATCAACGTAAACATCGGTTAAAACGCCATTATGCTCAAGCTTAACAAGGGTTTCGTAGCCGTGGTGTGGCATACCGGTTGTATAAACGCCATCCAGTAGTTCTAAAAACCCCTGGCCTTCAATCTCCGGAATAGCCTCAATAAGTGGCTTATACATTATAGAGGCATCTTTGCCCCAAATTGCCAAGATGCCTTTGTTGGCAATTTCAACAACCATCTCTTTGCCTTTAAGCAGGCCAATAGCCATAGGGCTTTGCTCTGTAACCGACCTAAAACGCGATTCGCTTTCCTGCATTTTACGCTTGGTAAAAACACGGTCGGTAACCTCAATAGCGGTATTTAATATGGCATATACCCTGTTTTGATTGTCAAACAGCGGCTTGTACATAAAATCAAAATAATACGTAGCCAAAACACCATTGGTAGCCAAATCTACAGGGGCTTCGGTAACCTGATATATCTGTCCTGTTGTAAAAACATCATCCAATATTTGTAAAAAGGGCTGCCCTTCAAGCTCCGGTAATGCGTCTGCCAACTTTTGACCCACTACATTGCCTTTGCCCCAAAAGTTTAAAAGCACACCGTTAGCAACCCCAATAACCAGCTCCCTGCCCATATAAAGACCAATGCCGGTATTAGATTCGTTTATTATTGCCTGTAGTATATCGGCATCTATATTAGCACCATCAGGTTGGCTTTCGCCGAATACCTGCTGCACGGTACCGTAAAAAATATCGCCATGTTTTTTACCTTTAAGCCGTAGTAAATCGCCATTTGGGTTATGATACTTTGTATCTATAACACCAAGCGCCAAAGCTGTTTGCAGTGCAATAGCAGCAAGCGTGGCATCGGCCTCGCTGGTTAATGTAAATATATGATTGTAGGTAGATTCAGCCTCTTGAAAACCAAAAATTTGCTGTGCAGTACCATCCAGAAACATTTGCCCGGTTGCAGCGTTAAAATGCCATGTGCCTATTCCGGAAGCCTCTAAGGCCTTTTGAATGTGTTCGGCTGCCGAACCGTTGTGTTGCATGGATAGTAGTGTGATAGTTGAAACACAAATATATCGAATTAGTAATTAATCCGGTAACAGATTAGATTTATTATAACACGAATATTTGATTGCCTTTATTTGCAATCCAGGTCGATTATAACTATCTTTTTTATAGGAAGCAGTTGTACTAAATGCATCTCTAAAATTGTATTGCCCAAGGCATTAATATTATAACTTTCTTTTATTACACCACTGGGCGTTTTACCGTTATACTTCCAAAACCTGTAGGCCAGGCTTTGCGGTTTAAGCATGGGCAGCTGTAAGTACAGGCTGTTATCTATTATATAATGTTGGGTACTGATTTCCAGCCGCTCAATTTTTTTCTTATTGGCAGGTTGCAGTACAAAATACTTAAAGGGCTGGGTGTTTATAACCGTATCGGCTTTGGTAATAAAATCATAATCTTTCATCCGGATGTTATCCGAAGGCAACGTCATGGCATAGGGGCATTTTATGCTGATACCTTCAACAAAAAAATCTTCGGTAGACAGGTTGCTCCTAAAATACTTTCCGCTCTCTAACAGCAGTTCCAGATAGGTAGTGCCTTTAGCTTCGTGCACTGTAAGGCAATAGCTGTTGTCTTTAGAATTTATAAAGCGGTAATCGGTATACGTTTTTGCTATTTTAGTTATGGTATCGGTCCTGTCTGTATGGCTGTACTCCAGCATATAATCAAAAATGTAATTCTGGCTTTTAGCCGAAGCCGCAACCAATAGTACTATTAATAGCAGGTAATTTTTAAGCATACTAAAGCAATTTTACAACTTTATGGCACCGCCCATGATGGCTGACTGATACCGGCTCTAAAGTTTTGTTTTGATGCCCATAAATATAAGGAAAACCTGATATATCTTTTACTACTGCGGCATTTTTTACCTCTGTTATTTTATTAAACAACCCCTTGCTGCAAAGTGCTTTAGTGTGGATTATATCTTCCAGAATTTCAGACTCTGTATAAAATATAAATCGTTTGCAATGCACCTCTCCCGTAAAACCCTTATCGTTTTGCGATATTTTACAACATTCCAATTGTAGTGGAATAAAAGCCCTAATGCCCGTTTGGCGGTTATAGATTTTATAAGCCGACTCTTTCATGCTCCATAGCAGCCATACCATTGTTTCAGGGTCAGGATGGTGATTTATGAGCTGTTGTTCTGATATTGTAAACAGCTTATCCAGAAAGCCACGGCGCTGCCAGTTGCTCTCTTTGCGCGATTGGATAATATCTACAACATCGTTACCAATCATTTGGCAGCCAGTTTGGTTTCTATAATTTCTACGGCTGTTTTTACATCAAGCATGCGCTCCATGTCGGCATTTTCAATAACAATATCAAAGGCCTCCTCTATATCTAAAACAATATCTACCAGATTGGCCGAGTTGATGTTAAGGTCGTTTATAAAATCGGTGTTTTCATTCAGGTTATCGTAAGCCACTGTATTTGTGGTATAGGGCTTAACAATTACTTTTAATTTAGCAATAAGATCTTCTTTATTCATGGGGTTATTGTTCAAATTTTTTAAAGATTATACAGGCATTTACATCGCCAAAACCAAAACTGGCCTTGGCTATAATATTCAGGTTTTTATGAATGATTTTTGTAGGCACTTTACCCGGATCGATAAGTGCCGCAATATCCGTATGCAGGTCGTCGCAGTTTATGTTAGGGAAGATAAACCCTTCGTGCAATTGCAGTACCGTGGCAACGCTCTCTATACTGCCAGCTGCGCTAAGGCAATGCCCCGTCATTGATTTTAAGGAATTGATGTACGGAAAATCATTCCCGCCCCTGCCCAAAGCCTTTGTCCAGTTCTCTATCTCAAGGCTGTCTTTAGTGGTGGCGGTAAGGTGGCCGTTTATAGCATCGATATCATTGGCAGAAATTCCCGCATTCATTACAGCATCAATTATACAACGTTGCACAGCAGTGCTGTTAGGCGCCGTCATGCTGCCGCTGCCGCGTTGCCCGCCAGAGTTTACACTACCACCCAGCACCTCGGCATAAATAGTTGCACCGCGCTCTAAGGCACTATCTAAATCTTCAACAACCAATGCACCTGCCCCACTGCCCGGCACAAAGCCTGCCGCTGTGGCACTCATTGGTCGCGACCCATGTGTTGGATCATCATTATGTTTTGAATCGCATACACGCAGCGCATCAAAGCCTGCCCAGATGTAAGGGCCGCTATCTCCGGTGCTGCCTGCCAGTATTCGCTTAGCCTTACCGGCCTGTATACGGTCGTACGCCATTAAAATAGCCTCGGCACCCGTGGCGCAGGCCGACGAGTTGGTTGTAACCTGATTGCCCAACCCTAACTTACCCCCCAGGTAGGCACTAACGCCGCTGTTCATGGTTTGGGCTACAACGGTACTGCCCAGGCGGCGGGTTTGTAAATCGTCTATCTTATAAATGCTTTCGCGAAATTTATCAATGCCCGATGTACCCGATCCAAATATGGTACCGCTATGCCAGTCGGGTTCTTCGTTATTTTCTATGGGCAGGCCGGCATTGCTCCAGGCTTCTATACCTGCAATAACGCCATATAATATACCCGTACTGTTAAAGCCACGCAATTCTAATTCGGTAAAATACTGTGTTTTTAGCTCGTCTGATATTTGTGGCTGACCCGCAATCTGGCAGGAAAACTGCAATTGCTGCAACTTCGCATCATGCCGTATGCCCGATACTCCGTTTTTTATGGCATGGGTAAACGCAGGCAGTCCAACCCCGTTGGGGGCAGCAACACCAAGGCCTGTTATAACTACCCTTTTGCTCATAGTTTAGTAGTTATCATACCGGCAACAATACCTTTACAAACGTCTATACCAGCTTCGTTTTTCATAACTACATTGCATTTTAACTTGCCAAACCTAAAGAATGTTTTTTCTGATATTACCGTTACTTTTTCGTTTGGATATACAGGTTTTAAAAACTGTATATCAGCTGATGTAAAAGCTATTACCGTATCTTTCTTTAAGTCGTTGTTTAACAAATAAATTCCCAGGCAAACCATGCCTATCTGCGCCATGGTTTCGGTTAAGATAACTCCGGGCGTTACCGGATTATCTTTAAAATGCCCTTTGTAAAAATCAAGGTTTTCATCAAAAGTATAGGTGCCCGTAATACCGTTTTCGTCGGCATGCAATAGCTCATCTACAAACAAAAAAGGTTTGGTGTAAGGCAGTTGGGCAATAATTGTATTAAGATCCATAGTTGATATTGTTAGTTTTGTTAGCCACGAATTGCGCTATTTCGAGAATTATTTGTTAAGTCGTGTGTATTAGTATACTCGTAAAATTAATGGCAAAATCACTTTTTTACCATTGTAACAGTACACGTTGTGCCGAGAACCCCGGCCCAAAGCTTAGCATTACGCCTTTTTCTCCCGCTTGCGGATTCCCATCCATAATTTGCTCTAAAACATAGAGTACCGTTGCACTCGACATATTTCCGTAGCTTCTTAGCACCTCTTTAGTCGCATCTATATTTTTACCGAGGCCGGAAAACAACGCCTCTACTGTCTGAACTATCTTCTTTCCTCCCGGATGAAATATAAGATGGTCTATATCTTCAATTTTTAAATTGTTACGCTCCAAAAACGGATGGATAATATCGCCAAAATGTGCTGCTATAGTGTCGGGCACTTCAATATCTAATACCATTTGCAGGCCGCTGTTAGTCAGTTTAAAGCCCATCATGTGCTCGGCATCATAAAAATGATACATTTGCTCGTCCAGTATTTCGGGGCCCTTATCTTCTTCGTAAGACGACAGCAAACAACAGGCAGCACCATCGCCAAAAATAGCGGCGCTTACAATGTTGGGCATCGAAAAATCGTTAAGCTGAAACGTTGCCGTAGGCGATTCTACCGCTATTACTGCCGCCCGTTTACCCGGATTTGCTTTTAAAAAGTTCTTGGCATATATAATGCCCGAAATTCCGGCTGCACAGCCCATTTCCGTTACCGGAAGGCGCACAATATCCTGCCGCAATTTCATTTTATTTATAAGGTAAGCATCCAATGACGGTATCATAATACCCGTACAGCTTACTGTTATAATATAATCCAAGGTATGAGGATCCCAGCCTGCTTTATTTAAGGCTTTGTCCAGTACCTGTTCGCCTAAAATAATGGCTTCACGTGTGTAAATATCATTTTTTTCTTCGAAAGATGTAGCTGTAAACACCTCCAGCGGATCCATTACAGAGTAGCGCCTGTCTACCGCTGCACCCTCAAATATCTTTTTTACTTTTTTTATAAAGCGTTCGTCCTGGCCCTCAAGCCAGCCATCCAATAACGGAATGATATCTTTAGTATCGCGCGAGTACCGTGGTAATTGCTTGGTGGCGGTTATAATTTTTACACTCATACTTTATAAATTATCCATTGGTACCTAAACGCCCATTTCCATTGGATGCTGTAGTTTTTTAAATTCAGTTTTTTAGAGAAAAGCTCTAACTCATTCTTCTTAAATCCGCGTAATATAGACACCAACCCATCTTCGCGAGACATACGGTTAAGGCTAAAAACACTGCAAATAAGGCCAAAAAGCTTGTACGCGATCTTGCTGCGGTGCAAATCGTTTATAACAATACCCAACGTAGCATTGCTATTAAAGGTAGCCATAATATTGGTAATCTGACTATCTTCAAAATGATGCAGCGTTAGCGTGCATAATACTATATCATAGTGTAGTTTTTCGAATTCCTCAGTAAAAATATCAATACACAAATATTCTATATCAGGATGATTTTCAGATAACTTACGTGCATAATTAACCGTATAAGCGTTTGCATCTATGCCAATTAATCGCAGCCTGATATTGTTTTTAGCACCATAATCAGCCAGCGTGCGCAGCATGTCGCCATTGCCGCAGCCAACATCGGCAATGGTAATCAGTTGTGTGGTATCTGCTTTATCGAGCAATTGTTTTACACCATTTAGCGTAAGGCTGTTACCTCCTAATAATTTATTTATATGGGCAATTTTATCTAAGGCAAGGCGCAATTCTTCACCGTGCAGCAAAAAATTATCCATAATCTCTGGCTCCTCTGTCCTGTATTCTGTGCTTATAGCCATTAGTTTATTACTATGGGTTTACCATGTGTTTGTTTTATAATTTTTGGCAACAACGCCGGAAATTGTATCATCATTTTCAACAGCTGATTAGCCATTATCTTGCTCCGTAATAATTTAGCGAGCAGCCTGCCCATTAGCATCCTTCTTCTAAAATTACTGTTCCAAGCTTTGGTATAGCTTTTTTCGAGTTGCTGCCTGCTGGCAATGCTCCCCTCAAAATACTCCAGTACCAATTCTGACGCTATTTTTGCGCTGTGCAATGCCATTGCCATGCCGTTACCGCACAACGGATGAATAAGCCCTGCGGTATCGCCCATCATAAGTATATGATTTTCCACCGGGGCCTTTTTGTCGAATGATATCTGGCTTATGGTTAAAGGTTTATCAAACAATAAAGTGCTGTTCTCAAAAATAGCTTTCAGGTTTTTGTTTTTGTAAAGTACCTGCTGCTGGTACTCTTCGATATTTTTGTATTGTTTAAACGTAGCATAATCAGCCAGGTAACAAATGTTGATGCGGTTGTCTTCTACTTTAGAGACCCCACAATAACCTCCGCTAAAATTATGAAGCGCCACAACATTATCGGGAAATTTACCCGAATAATGTGCCTTTACTGCCAGCCACGGCGATTTCTTCTGGATAAAATCACGTGATAAAAGCTGGTCGATATTGGAACGTTTGCCGTAAGCACCCAAAACTATTTTTGCAGCATAAGTTCGCGAAGAGGTTGTAACAGTAAACAGATCGGCTGTAAACTGTACATCAGTCACCGTTGCTTGTACTACCTTGCAGCCGTTTGCTATAGCTTTTTGGTACAAGAAATTATCTAATACATAACGGCTTACACCAAAGCCCCCTAAAGGCAGTTGTGCCGAAGTTGTTATTCCTGTTGCGGTAGAAAATTCGAACTTATCGATATGTGCAGGATGCAGTTGCGACACATCGGCGCCAAGCCAGTTTAGGTACTGCAGTATTTCGTTAGAAATGTATTCGCCACACACTTTATGGCGCGGGTACGATGATTTTTCGATTACCGTGACAGATAATCCTTTAAGGGATAAATGTATAGCACCGGCCAGTCCGGCCAGTCCGCCACCAATAATAATAACATCTGGATTTGTTGCCATAGCTGTGCTAATTTAACAAAATCAGCTTGCTAAAATGTTATTATTTGCATAAAAAAAGCGGCATCATTTAAATGATGCCGCTCTATGCAATAGTCTATACTTATATTAGTCTCTTATCACAAAATAATTGGCAAGGAACTGAAAAGCTAACAATCCGAACAGATATACGGTAGCCAGTGTGCCAATTTCGCCCATTGTAAAAGCTGTAACAGTTGCAATAGCACCCACTACAAACATTGCACTAACATAGCTTATAAATATGCCCGGCGGTTTTGCAAACAACCTGCTTACCGGTATTAGCATGGTAAATGTAAAAAAAGCTGCTACAAGCCAGGGCTCGTTTGCCGTTAGCAGGTAGGTTATGCCGCTTAATACTGAAAGCAGCACGCAAACACCTGTTAGCGTAGACGTTATTTTTTCTTCTTTATCAAGCAAATGCTTACCATATTTGTTGAGCCTCAAAAACAAATTGCCTAATGGGTTGATGATCCATGTTGAAAAGGCAAACACAAAAAGCAAAATTATTAGCGGAAGTAAAAATGGCCTGAGCGTTGGGCTGCTATCGGCAAGGCGCTGAAGTGCCTTGGTGCCAAAGTAAAAACCTGCAATAAAGGCCCATTGGTACTTAGCTGCCATGTTAGACATCCAAAACGAGTATTGCAGAAACCAACGGTACACCATAAAACGCGCCTTAAGCGCTTCTATCATACCTGCTTTTGCATGCATAGAGTTAGGATCGTTACGAAGTGCCTCTGTAAAATGCACTAACGATTTTTTTACATCGCCTTTTTCCAGCAGGCCCCAACCATAGTTAGAGTGCGTATAGGCATCATTAGGGTCTTCGTGCAAGGCCTCGGCAATGGTACTAAAGGATTCTTCTTTCCTGTTTAATTTTAAAAGTGCCGTACTACGCACATTGAGCCCCAGTAAGTGGTTGGCATCTAATGCCAGTGCCTCGTTAGCGGTATTTAACGCCGCCTCGTAGTCTTTTTTAATCAGTAATATATGCGCCAATAACGAAAAATAATCGGCGTTGTAGGGGTCCATTCCAATAGCCTGCCTTATATACTTTTCTGCATCTGCCTTTTTTTCCCTGAAAAGGTATAGTCTCGACTTTAAAAAAAAGTAACGCGACTCCTGTGGGTACAGGGCAATGGCACTATCTATATACTCTTCGGCCTTATTTAAATTTTCTTTCTGAAGGTTTACTTCGGCAAGCAAATACAACACATAATCGTTTGTAGGGTCGGCACTAATTACTTCGCCCAGCAATTTTTCGGCATCGTCATACCTTTGCTGGCTCATTAGTATACCGGCTTTTTCTAATAGACCTTCCTGCATTATTTTTTAATTTTTAGGTATGATAGTACATCATTATAAAGGCCGGATTCGTTGGCGTATAATGCAAAATTTTTAGCCGACACAAACCATTCTTTTGTACTGGCATTGTGCTTTTTAACGGCATTGGCAAGGTCTTTTTCTTCAATAGGCTCGGGTATGCCGCTTTTAAACGATGCTTCCAGTTTATCTTCTATGGCAATATCTATAATGGCCTCTATATCGGCACCGGAATAATCAGCGGTTAGCTTTGCCAGCTTGTTGTAATTTATGTTGCCTACCGGCTTTCCGTTCAGTTTTAGCTTAAAAATAGCCTCACGCGCCTCATCATCCGGCGGCGGAATAAAGATGATCCTGTCAAACCTGCCCGGCCTTCTAAAGGCGGTATCTAAATGCCAGGGGGCATTGGTA
The DNA here is from genome assembly GCF_000422725.1 of Flavobacterium subsaxonicum WB 4.1-42 = DSM 21790. Classification (GTDB taxonomy): domain Bacteria; phylum Bacteroidota; class Bacteroidia; order Flavobacteriales; family Flavobacteriaceae; genus Flavobacterium; species Flavobacterium subsaxonicum. The sequence continues at coordinate 806,360 of NZ_KE383909.1, read as the reverse complement.
GCACCCAGCACCAGGATTCCATCGTTATCTGAATCTATACCGTCTAACTCCTGTAAAAACTGGTTGATAAGATGACGCGAACCGGAGTTTTTCATATCGCTGCGGCTGGCACCAAGGGCATCTATTTCATCAAAAAATAAAACACAGGGCTTGTTTCTACGCGCAGTTTCAAACATTTCATGCAGGTTTTTTTCGCTGTTGCCAATCCACATGTCAAGTATGTCGTTAAGGCCAACGCTTATAAAGTTAGCGTTTATTTGCCCGGCAGTAGCTTTGGCAATAAATGTTTTACCACATCCAGGAGGGCCATACAGCAATATACCCCCACCCGTTTTTTTGCCATAAGCTTTGTAAAGGTCGGCATGGGTTAGCGGATGAATAATCTTTAACTCAATCTCCTTCTTTATCTTATCCATACCCCCCACATCGCCAAAATTAATTTTCGGTTTTGTAAATAATGCATGGTGAGGCTCTTCCTCCACTATTTGTTGTTGCGGAATCATACCAATTCGAAGTTCGGCGTCAAGCTCTTCGTCTTTATACCCGGGAATCATTTCCAGCACCTTTTTATAGTTCTCAACCGCCTGTGCATGCAGGTTCTCTTTTAAAAGGGTTTTTGAGTAAAGAATAAGAAAGTTGATGTTATCAGGGTCTGACCTGAGTGAATCTTCTAAAATTACGCTACAGGTTGCATACTGCCCTTGTTTAAAATAGGTTTGTGCCAGCCCGTATCGGGCTAAAGGATTGTCCTGCAGGGCAAGTACTTCTTTATATTCGGTTTCTGCCTCTGCAAGCCTGTTAAGGTTTAAAAGGCTTTCGGCCAGGTGCAGTTTTAAAGGTATGTTGTTAGGAGAAAATTTTAGGGCCTCCCTTAGGTTGTCTATTGCGTTGTTATCCATAGTAGTATTAACTGTAGGCTAATTTAAAGAAATATTTAATAAGGCGGTATAAAAAAAACAGTCCCCTTTCGGGGACTGCTCTCTCAATTTAAATTTGGGTTAGTTAAAGCTTTCCCTCTTTAATTTCCTCAACAATTTCAGGATTAAGCAGGGTGCTTGTATCTCCAAAATTACTAAAATCGCCCTCGGCTATTTTACGGAGAATCCTCCTCATAATTTTGCCCGAACGCGTTTTAGGCAATCCGGATACAAACTGTATTTTATCAAGCTTGGCAATCGGGCCAATGTGGCTTGATATGTGCTCGTTGATTTCTTTTTCAAGGTTTTCTTTCATACGGCCGGCACCCGATTCTTTAAGGATGATAAAGCCATACAGTGCATTACCCTTAACATCGTGCGGAAAGCCTACAATAGCCGATTCTGCCACCGCAGGATGCTCATTAATAGCATCTTCTATGGGTGCAGTACCCAGGTTATGACCCGATACAATAACAACATCGTCTACGCGGCCTGTAATACGGTAGTAGCCTACCTCGTCTCGCAGGGCGCCGTCTCCGGTAAAATATTTACCCGGGAAGGTTGAGAAATACGTATCCTTAAACCTTTGGTGGTCGCCCCAGATGGTGCGCGCCATACCCGGCCAAGGGAATTTTATACAAAGGCTACCCACAACCTGGTTGCCTTCTATTTCGTTGCGTTTTTCGTCCATCAGCACCGGCTGTACGCCCGGTAATGGTAACGTAGCATAGGTTGGCTTGGTTGGTGTTACAAACGGTAGCGGAGATATCATGATACCGCCCGTTTCTGTCTGCCACCAGGTATCTACAATAGGCGATTTCTTTTTGCCTACGTGGTCGTTATACCAGTGCCATGCCTCTTCGTTAATTGGCTCTCCAACCGACCCTATCACTTTTAATGTAGAAAGGTCGTGCTTGTCTACCCAGCTCCAGTTTTCTTTCGCTAACGAGCGTATTGCCGTTGGCGCAGTGTAAAACTGGGTTACTTTATGCTTGTCGATAACTTCCCAGAAACGGCCAAAATCAGGATATGATGGTACACCTTCAAAAAGAACAGTGGTAGCACCGTTTAATAACGGCCCGTACAATATGTAAGAGTGACCGGTTATCCAGCCAATATCGGCAGTACACCAATAGATGTCGTTCTCTTCGTAAGCAAAAATATTTTTAAATGTATAGGCAGCATACACCATGTAGCCTGCGGTAGTGTGCAGCATACCTTTAGGTTTTCCGGTAGAACCCGATGTGTACAATATAAATAACGGATCTTCTGCATCCATTATTTCAGCCACATTGTTCGCTACAGCTTCGTCAAGCAATGGCTGTAACCACTGGTCGCGGCCTTCTTTCATGCTTACTTCGCTGCCTGTTCTTTTAGCTACCAAAACAGTAGTTACCGTAGGGCAGGTTTTAAGGGCTTCGTCTACAATGCTTTTAAGCTCAATAGTTTTGTTGCCACGGAAACCACCATCAGACGTGATTACCATTTTACAACCCGAATCTGTAACCCTTGCGGCAATTGCCGAAGCAGAGAACCCCGCAAATATTACCGAGTGTACTGCACCAATCCTGGCACAGGCCAGTACAGCAATAGCAAGTTCAGGAATCATGGGCAGGTAAATACATACCCTATCGCCTTTTTTAACACCCTGATCGCGCAATACGTTTGCCATTTTGGCTACGCGGTCGTACAATTCGTTATAAGATATATGTTGTGCCTCTTCCTTAGGGTCATTCGGTTCAAAAAGTATAGCGGTCTTCTCGCCTCTTTTTGCCAAATGGCGGTCGATACAGTTTTTTGTAATATTTACTTTAGCGTTAACAAACCACTTAACATCGGCTTCCTGCATATCAAACTCTACAACCTTGTCCCATTTTTGGTACCAGGTAAAGTTCTCATCGGCAATTTTATCCCAAAATTTTCTGGGTTCGCGAATGGATTTATTATAATGCTTGAAATATTGTTCCAGATTTTTTACCTGATAGTAACTCATTTGCGTTAGTTTTGGTTTGTTTTTAAAGACTTTGTAAATATATTAAGGTTTAATTTTATTTCCTATATATTTTTGCAAAAATAATATATATACCATATTTTTTTGGTATACTTAAATGGTATTTTGTGTGTATAATTTTACTTAAAGAAACTTTGCAACTCCGGTACTCTGACACTTTGCAACATCTCTGCTTAAAGCCCAACCAACCCATTAACCTGTTCTACCAGTTTTTTGATAGAAAAAGGTTTGGTCATGTAAAGGTCGGCGCCCAGCGATAGGCCTTTTTCTATATCGCTTTCCTTATTTTTAGCCGACAGAAAAATTACCTTGCAGTCCTTTAAGCGGTCGTCTTTTTTTATCTGTTCTATAGTGGCAAAGCCGTCGACCATAGGCATCATTACATCTAATATGATAACATCGGGGCTTTCAGTTTTAAGCAAATCCAGGGCTTCCTGGCCATCGCGGGCAATAAAAACCTCAAAATTATTTTTCTTGAACGTATATTCCAGCGACATAACTATGTTGGGCTCATCGTCTACAATTAAAATCTTTTTCATGGCAATATCAATGTTTCTCTTTCTTAGTATTGTTAGCTTTTTGGCAGTGTAAAAATAAGGTTTGCGCCACCTTCTTTACTGTTTGCGGCCCAAATTTTGCCACCGTGGTATTCAATTATCTGGCGGCTAATAGCTAAGCCCAACCCGCTACCTACCGGCTTTTTAATATTTTGGTTGTTAGACTGGTAAAATTTGTCGAAAATAGTATCTATATCTTCGGGGTTAATACCCTTGCCGTTGTCTTTAATTATGGTAGTTATCTCGGTATCATCATCATTAACGGTAATGTAAATGTTACCATTTTGCTCAGGGCAGAATTTAATGGCATTCGATATCAAATTAGTAATAACCTGCACGATACGGTCTTCATCATAAAAAGCATCGGTAATGCCGCACTGCACCTGATGGATGCTGATACCCTTATTACGGATAAGTTGCTGCAGTGGCTCTAAAGCCTTTTCTATAGTATGGTCAAGGTTATTATACGCCGCATTAATTTTTTGCTTACCGGTCTCAAATTTTTCGAGGTCGAGTATCTTGTCTATCAGTCGGTTAAGCCTGTCCGACTCCGAGATAATATTCTGTAAAAACTGTTTGCGTATTTCTTCCGGAACATCGTCATCATCGTGCAAAATTTCGCTGGCAGCCTTAATCGCGGTTATAGGCGTACGCAGCTCGTGCGTTACGGTATCTAAAAATTCATCCTTTTGCTTGTCCTTTCGTATAAGCTTTTCGTTAGCCTCTTTAAGCTCGCCGGTAATGGCTTTCAGTTCGTTAGACGTCTCGGTAAGCTTTTTATTGATGATGATATTCTCATGCGATTCCTCCAATATTTTAAGTACTTCCGGCAGGGTTATTTTCTCTTCTTTAACCACACTGGCAATTAATATTTTGGCAGATGCCGTACCAATATGTCCTGTAAGCAAGTTCTCTGCAAATTTAATAAGGCGGGCATCGGCCAGATCCTGGTTATTGTCTACCCCATATTTGGTATGAAAAATACTCATAGCACGTTTGGTGCGTTCTTCTCCTAAAAAGCGCTTTAATACTTTGTTAATATCGCTGGTATAAGCTGTACCCTTCCATATAAAAGCACTCTCGTGCATAGTAATGTACTTGTCTATATCTACAAACATCTCGGCATAATTGCGTTCGCGATAGTTGCCCCTAAAGGTTACAGATACACTCATAAAAACAAAAATATTAGCAAACATACTCCAGAACAGCGCATGCGGAATAGGCGTTAAATAATCCAGACCAAAAAGTGCAAAGGGCTTGAGCAATGCTATACCAAAAAGGCCATCGCTTATAAAGCTGCTGCCAATGTGCGATGCTCCGGTGGCATACGGTATAAGCAGTGTATAAGTACACACTGCAAAGCCCGCTATAATGCCTGTAATGGCTCCCCTGCGCGAGCCCCTGCGCCAGGTTATTGCCCCAAAAAACGAAGGTGCCAGCTGCGCTATTACCACAAACGATACCAACCCAATAGATACCAGGTTATAATCCAGCACCACTACTCTGTATATAAAATAGGCCAGTATTATAAGGCTAAAAATGCCTACTTTACGGATGTTTACTATACGTCTTGTGTTCTGTTCCGGGCTTCCGGAGGTTAACGTACCTAAAAACCCATAAGGTATCAATACGTTGTTACTCAGCATGGTTGATAAGCCTATACACGATACCACGATCATGGATATAGCTGCCGAAAACCCTCCTAAAAACACCAGCACCGTAATGGTTTTATTACCCATTAATTGCGGTATGAGCAGCGAATAGGTATCGGCGTTTACGTTGCTGCCCTCAAACAAAATATTGCCGCCCCAGGCTATGGGGTACACAAATATGTTGATGAGCAGTAAGTACAACGGAAACAGCCAAACCGCCGTTTTTACATGGCTTTCGCGGTTGTTTTCTATCACACTCATCTGGAATTGCCTTGGCAGTAAAAAAATAGCGAATAACGACACCACACACAACAAAAACCAGTTGATGGCCTGTGGTATACCGCCTATGGTATTTTTTTGCGCAAAGTCTTTCATTACACTGGCTTTTTGGTAGATGTCTTCAAAGCCATCAAAAACAAAAAAGGTTACATACATGCCCACCAGTAAAAAGAAAAACAGCTTTAACAGCGATTCCATTGCTACCGCGGTTACAATACCTTTTCTTTTTTCGGAGGCATCTACATAGCGCGTACCGTAGTAGGATGCGAACAGTGCTAATGCGATAGCTACATACGTAGTGGTATCATTTAAAAAATTAGAACTTAACGATGTCTTGGTAACTACATGAAAAGTCTCGGCTATAGCCTTAAGCTGCAATGCTATATAGGGCAATATGCCAAACAGGCACACTAACGATACCAGTGCCCCTAAAAACCGGCTGTTACCATACCGGAGCGATATAAAATCGGCTATGCTGGATATTTTATTTACCCGCGATATCCTGATAATTTTTCTTAAAACTACCATCCAGGCCGGTATAATAATAATCGGGCCAATATACGTGGGCAAATAATTTAACCCTGAATTTGCCGCTACGCCTATACTGCCATAGTACGTCCACGCTGAGCAATACACCGCTAATGATAGCGAGTATACATACGGATTGTTTGTCCACTTGCTTTTAGCTTTTTTCTCGGCCCAGTGGGCTACAAAAAACAGCAACGCAAGATAGACTGAAAGTATTACCAATAGTGCTGCGCTACTCATAATATATTTTAATTACAAAAAGCGATACCAATATAGAGAGCATGCACAACGAGAAAAAATAGACATACACCAAGGGTATGCCACCTATATCGCTGGCGCTGTCAAAAAGCAGCAGCAAGGGCATATTAAACGCCATTAGCAGAAATATGGAAAGTATAATGAGCTTTTGTTCGTGCCTTCTTTTCATTAATAATCTATAAAAGCCATAGCCCCCGTGTTGTGGGAGCTATGTAAAATTCTAATAACTAAACTATCTAAACATTATCATATTCGCCTTTAATGGCATAATAACCAAAGGTTCCAAGCCCTAAAACAATAAGGGGTGTTAGTATAAACAGGATGATAATTCCAAATACCAAATCGTCTTGTTTACCGGTGCCAAATTTAGGCAAGCCGAAGATAAAGATACAAAAATATGCTGCGGCGAGTGCAAGTGCTAACCATAGCACGCCTAATATTCTTTTTAATGCTTTCATATTGATTTTTTTAGTCGTGTTCTACGTTATTTTTATACTTTAAGTACACCATACCTATAAGGAAGCTTATAGACGCAATTACAATAGGATACCATAGCCCCTGGAGGTAAAACTGCGGGTCGCCATCATCTTTTGCCGTGGTTACAAAGTAGGTTGATATTGCCGGAAGCAGTCCGCCAAAAATACCATTACCCACGTGATACGGCAACGACATAGAGGTGTATCGTATCTTAACCGGGAACATTTCTACCAAAAATGCTGCAATTGGCCCGTATACCATGGTTACAAATATTACCTGTATAAACACCAGGAAAATAAGCATCCATCTATCATCATTATTAATGGTTACAACCGTTTTGGTATCGGCTTTAGCCTTGCCATCTACAAGTACCGGCTGTCCGTTCTCTAAATGTACACTTTTAATCTGTGTCCATTTTGTGCCATCGGTAAATTCTTTATTAGCTGTATAAACCGAATCCATTTTACCTTCCTTAACCTCTTTAAGAATAACCTCGTTTTTGGCGTTTGCTGCTATCTCGGTTTTATTTACAATATCTGTAGTTTTGTACATCTTATCATAAATTGGCCTGTATAGCAGTATTGCAAGCAGCATACCTAACATCATAATAGGCTTACGCCCTAATTTGTCGCTCAGCCATCCAAAGAAAATAAAGAACGGGGTTGCCAATAACAAGGCGATACCTAACAAGGCATCTACCTGGCTTGACTCTACAAACATTACTGTTTTAAGGAAACTCATGGCATAAAACTGACCCGTATACCACACCACACCCTGCCCCATTGCAGCACCAAATAAGGCAAGCAATACAAATTTAAGGTTCAGTTTGTTACCAAAACTTTCTTTAAGCGGATTAGTAGTTGTTTTACCCTCGGCTTTAGCTTTGGCAAATACCGGAGATTCGTGCATTTTTCTGCGGATAACATACGATACTACTACCATTATGATAGAGATCCAGAATGGTACTCTCCATCCCCATGCATCAAATTCTTCAGGAGATAAAATAGCCCTTGTACCCAAAATAACCATTAAGGATATAAACAATCCAAAGGTTGCCATTGTTTGAATCCACGATGTCCAGTAACCACGCTGGTTAGCAGGCGAATGCTCGGCTACGTACGTTGCAGCCCCGCCATATTCGCCACCCAGTGCAAGGCCTTGTAACAGTCTAAGGATTAAAACTGCCAACGGCGCCCAGAACCCGATACTCTCATAACTGGGTATACAGCCTATTAAAAAGGTGGCGCCACCCATTAACAGCAACGTTACCATAAAGGTGTATTTACGGCCTATAATATCACCTAAACGGCCAAAGAACAGTGCCCCGAACGGACGCACCACAAAACCAGCGGCAAACGTAGCAAGGGTAGACAGAAATGCTGCTGTTGGATTATCTGAAGGGAAGAACTTGGTGGAGATTACCACCGCAAGGCTCCCGAAAATGTAAAAATCGTACCACTCTATGAGTGTTCCAAGGGACGATGCGGTAATTACCTTCCAAATCCCTTTTGTTGATGTTGTTTCGCTCATTGTTTATGAATAGTTAAGGTTATAGATATATTTGAAGTTGAACCAGGAATTCGCCTTTAAGGCTCGAATCGTTAAGTGCTGTATACACCGGCCTTGTAGAATATTGTGTGGTTATTTTAGCATGGTGGCCGTCTATAAAAAAGTTGGCACCAATATCAAACTGCGAACTGGCTTTGTCTAAAGCATCAAAGTTTTTATGCGTAAACGCCCCAAATGGCTGGAACCTTACAATGGGCTTGGCCGACGAATCGGGTATTAAAAAACCTGCCTGTGTGTACCAGATAGTACCGCTACCCATAGTCGGCTGCAAGTTACCGGCTCCTGCAAGGGCTGCCTGCCCCACATAATCAGGGTTGGCAACACCAACATTCATAATACCTAAATTACGCAGGTAATTGGGTCCAAAATCGTAATCATAAAATACACTGTAGGCTGTAATTGCGCCTTTTTTACTGCCAATTGGCATATCTAAAAAGGCATCGGCAGCAAGTAATGTTATATCATGTTTTCTAATTTGAGTATTAACTGATGATTGTGTGGCATCGGGTGCATTGTAAAAACCTGCACCTATGTTAAATACTTTTTTTGTACCCAGGTAACTACCCACCTTGTAAGGCAACAGGTTAGATTCTATATCAAAAAATTGGTATTCAAAATAACCGGCCCTGCTCCATTTAGTATTGCCGCTGTTATCTACCGCTACCTCTTTGCCGCCAGTTGGTACATCTACCGGTACAAGGTTGGTGGCAAAAGGTTTGTTGTAGCTTACGCGATATTCGAAATGGCCGTATTTACCTTTAGCAAAAAGCCCCATTTGGCGTGCAAACTGGTCGGAGTTTTCAATTAACGGCCAGTTAAATATAGGCGCATCTGCTGTTAAAAAATTTAATGTAGATGCCATTGTAGATCTCGAAAGCCCCATATAATAGTGCAAACCACCACCTAAAGACAGGCTGAACTTTTTACCTTCCTGAGGTAAAACCACTGCATACTCGTTCCAGGCATCATGAAAAAACATACCCGGTTTTTTGCCCTGCCCGTACCCGCCTGTACCTGTTGTTCCTGCCGCACCGCCATTTGTAAACGTTTGGTTGTTAATACCAAAGTGCGTTAGTATCATGTAGCGTTTAGATATTTGCGCATAAAGCAATATCCTAAGGCGCCTGTTGCCAATATCGGTACTACTGGATGCCTCTTCGCCATTTATCATAGTACCGGGGTTCATTTCGGTAGACCGAAACCAGATCTGGTCCCAGATAATGGCCCGCATGTATTTGTTGCCTGTTGAGTCCAGGTTAAACTTGAGCCCGGAATTGTACTCGGTAGATCCCTGGGCAAAACCTGCTGCCGAAAACAGTAACAGGCCTGCAATGGTTAATAATCGTTTCATAGTTGTTAATTTGCTGTTGGAATATCGTTTTCGATACAGCCAAATTCCAAAAAACAACCGAATAGAAAAAATATTAGTATATATATTTGTAAAGACTATAGTTTAATCTTTAAAACGCTCCCATTTTATAAGCATAAACTTGTCGCCTAACTCCGTTATAATCATTCCCGCACCAGATAATTGCTGCTTGTTCTTAAGGTATTCCACAAGTTCTAAGTGGTTAAATATCTTGTAAGTAGGATGATAATCGCCATGAGCAGGCTTCTTAACCTTAAACTCTTTTACCCAGTTGCTAACCGTTACGTGAGATACCCCCAGTATGCGCTCAATCTCCCTGTAGCTAAGGCCTTCAAGGTACAATTGCAACGCTTTGGTTACATAATAGTTATCTATCTTTTTACCAATCTTATTTACCGTAAAATAATAGTTGCAGCTTTTGCATAAATACCTTTGTTTATCGTTAATCACGCCGCTTTTTACAATGTGGTTTCCCTGGCATTTTGGGCAGGCTAAAATCTCCATATATACTATTTTTGCATAAATATACTAATTTAGCAATTATATAATAACGAATAATAAAAAAATAATTCACTTTTTTTATTCAGTATATAATTTTAAAGTAAATAACCTGATTTTATACTACAATTTAGCGATAATTAACTTTTAAGATGTCTGTGTTTGATGATAACTTGTTGTAAGTATATATACCGCAATCATATTAAATTAAACATTGCTATCCCTCCATATTTCCGGCTTATGTGAAAGTAGTATTAAAACCTTAGCTACCTGCCCCTATTCTATTTAACTTTAATAATCGATAACCAACAGGCTATCAATATTCTTAGCTAAAAAACTAATAAAACAATTATGAAGGCAATCTGGAAAGGGAGCATCAGTTTTGGGTTGGTAAACATTCCCATAAAATTATACAGCGGTACAAATTCTCATAATATAAACCTGGATATGATTCGTCAAAAAGACAAGTGCGCCATACAATATGTGCGTGTTTGTAAAAAAGACGGACAGGAAGTGCCCTGGGATGAAATTGCCAAAGGTTACCGTAAAGAAAATGGCGATTATGTTGTTTTAGACAAAGACGATTTTGCTAAAATATCGCCCGAAAAAACACAGACTATAGATATTTTTGAGTTTATAAAGGAGGATGAAATTCCGTCTAAATACCTGGAAAAGCCTTATATAGTGGAGCCCTCTAAAGATGCTAAAAAAGTGTACGCACTTTTAAGAGAAGCACTTAAAAAATCAGAAAAAGTGGGCCTTTGCAAATTTGTAATGCGCACCACACAACACTTAGGCATCCTCAAGGTTGAGGATGATGCCATACTGCTTATCCAAATCAGGTTTAATGACGAACTGCGCGATCCGGAAGAGGCTACCCTTATCCCTACCGATATTAAAATATCTAAAAAAGAGCTGGACATGGCGCTTACCATTATAGACCAACTTACTGATTCTTTCGATCCGTCTAAATATAAAGACACTTATAAAGAAGAACTGATTAAGATGATCAAGAAAAAATCGGCTGCTAAAGGTGCCGAAAAACCGGCTGCCCCTGCACGTAAACGTAAAGCCAGCACCGGAGCCAAAGACGATTTGTTAGAACAGTTAAAAGCAAGTTTAGCCGCTATTAAAAATTAATTGCCATGCCTAAATTATCTGAATATAATAAAAAACGTGATTTTAAAAAAACTGCCGAACCTAAAGGAAAAGTAAAAAAAGGAGGCAAAGAGCTTCATTTTGTGGTACAAAAGCACGATGCATCGCGTCTGCACTACGATTTTAGGTTAGAGATAGATGGCGTGCTGGTAAGTTGGGCTGTGCCAAAAGGCCCTATTGCCGATACTTCGGTAAAGCGCCTGGCCATGCATGTTGAAGATCACCCAATGGATTATATCGATTTTGAAGGCACCATACCCAAAGGGCAATATGGGGGCGGTACTGTTATGGTTTGGGATACCGGTACGTATCTTGCCGAAGGCAGCGATGATGTTGAAGAAAGCGAAAAGATGCTGCGCAAAATGCACGAAGAAGGCAATATTAAGGTTGTTATGAAAGGCAAGAAGCTTAAAGGCTCGTATCATTTAGTGCACATGCATGGCAAGGACCAGGAATGGCTGCTGATGAAGGGTAAAGACGATTATGCCGACAAAAAAGATTTCGACCAGACCTCAGTTTTAACCGGCCGTACCCTTGAAGAGATTGAAGAGGATAAAAAATCGGACGTTTGGAACAGCAATAAAAACGATAAATCTAAAAGTAAAAGGGCTACTCCTAAAAAGGCTGGTACAGATGCAGATGTTGAATCAATAGATGCTCCAGTTGCTTTTACACCTGACGATGTTGCCAATGCCAAACAGTTAAAGGATTTCCCTATCGAATGGCTGCCGCAATTAGCTACCCTAACCGATGAGGTTTTTGACAGTAAAGAATGGGCTTACGAAATTAAATATGATGGCTACAGGGCCATTATCCAGGTTAACAAAGGCAAGGTTAATTTAGTATCACGTAACGGCATTTCCTTCAATAAAAAATACGCACCGTTAGTTAAGGCTTTTGAGGCCATAACCAACGATGTAGTTTTGGATGGAGAAATTGTTGTTGAAGACGAGAAAGGCATAAGCCATTTTCAGTGGCTCCAATATTTTGCCGAAAACCCAAACAGGGGAAAACTTAAGTGTTATGTTTTTGACATTTTGTATTTTAATGGTTTCGACCTTACTTCGTTGGGATTGGTTCAGCGTAAAAAGATATTAGAGGCATTATTACCACAATCTGACGAGATAATTTATTCCGGCCATACCATTGGCAACGGTAGCAAAGCTATTAAACAGGTGCAAAAAAATGGCGGCGAAGGCCTAATTGCAAAAAAACTTACGTCTAAATACTATGTAAATAAGCGAAGTAAAGACTGGCTTAAAATAAAAGTAAGCAAAGAGCAGGAAATGGTTATTGGCGGCTTTACAGATCCGCAGGGGTCGCGTACAGCCTTTGGTTCGCTACTGCTGGGATATTATGAGGATGGCAAACTTGTTTACTCCGGCAAAGTTGGTACCGGCTTTAACGAAGAGTCGCTTAAAGACATGCACGAAAAGTTACTTAAATTGGAGCAAAAAACATCACCGTTCTCGGTTAAACCTAAAGAACGCGGCATTCACTTTATAAAGCCTGAGTTGGTTGCCCAGATAAAATACAGCGAATGGACAGAAACAAACAGCCTTCGCCATCCAGTTTTTATTGCTTTAAGAAACGATAAAGATCCGAAAAAGGTTGTTAGAGAAGTTGCTTCATCAACTGAAAAAATCGTACCCGAAGAAAAAACAAAAAAAGCTGTGAAAAAAAACACTAAAGAAAAATCAGCAGTCGACACCACAGAAAAGCCAAAAGCCGAGCCCAAAAAGGCGGTTACGAAAAAACCTGCCACCAAAAAACCGGCATCTAAAGCTGTTGCAAAAAAAGGGTGGGATCATTCGAAGGCAGAAGTTACCCACCCTGACAAAATATTCTGGCCCAAAGAAGGCTACACCAAGGGCGATGTAATTAATTATTACGATGAAATGGCACAATGGATTATGCCATACATAAAAGACAGGCCACAATCGATGCGAAGAACGCCAAATGGTATTGACAAAGATGGCTTCTTTCAAAAAAATGTGGCTGGCTCTGCACCGGACTGGGCCCAGACAGAAAAAATACACTCTGATTCGACTAAAGAAGATATTGAGTACCTTATCTGTAACGATAAAGAAACACTTATTTATATGGCCAATCGTGGCTGTATAGAAATTAACCCTTGGAGCAGCCGCATTGGCACCCTGGATAACCCCGACTATATTATTTTTGACCTCGACCCCAACCAGGCTTCTATCAAAGACCTGGTTACAACCGCAAAAAAAGTAAAAGAAATTTTAGACAGCCTGGGTATTAATGGTTACCTTAAAACATCGGGTGGAAAAGGCCTGCACGTATTTATCCCCATCCTCCCAAAATATACGTATGACCAAAGTCGGGATTTTTCTCATATTATAAGTCAGGCCGTTAACAGTGCGCTGCCTAAAATAACAAGCCTGGAACGCATGCCCAAAAAGCGTATTGGCAAAGTATATCTGGACTTTCTGCAAAATGGTAAAGGCAAGACTATGGCCTGCGCCTACTCGCTTCGCCCGCGCGAAGGCGCTACAGCAAGCACCCCTTTAGAATGGGATGAACTGAACGATAAAAATTTCGACCTTAAAAACTATAACATTAAAACCCTGCCAGAGCGTGTTAAAGAAAAAGGCGACCTGTGGGCTAACTTTTTTAACGATGCTGTAGACCTAAAAGCATTGCTGGATAAACTGTCGTAACTATCGGTATAGAGATTTTTATATATTTGTAAGAAAAGAAAATGAATTTCTTACGCCTAAGCGCTATTGCATGTATAGCTCTACTTTGCAGCAGCAATGTACGTGCACAAAATATTTACAAAGAAGATTTTTTAGAATTTTGGGAAGATTATAATGCTAATTACGCCTATTTTGAAGGCAGCGGTATCGACTGGAATAAGGCCAAGGAAATCTACCTGCCAGCTATCGATACCATTAAAAACAACTACCAGTTTACCTGCCTTTTAGAACAAGTGGTAAATGAATTTCATAACGGGCATATTTCTTTAAACACAAACTATACCACCTCCAACAGGATCATTCCAAGCGGGGCTGATGTATTTGCTGAGAAAAAAGGAGATTTGTATTATATAACTGACGTCCGCATTGCTTCAAAAGCCGAAAAGAGTGGCCTGAAGCCGGGTATGGAAATTGTACTTTTCAACGGTAAGCCTATTGATATACAATTACAGAAGTTCCTTCCAAAATCTGCCATTTCCTATACACCTGTAATGTACGAGTACGCTTTAAATATGTTGTTGGCCGGCACTTATGATAAAAAGAGGGAATTTACCATTAAAGAAAATGGAGCCCTAAAAACAATTTATCCTGATGATTTTGAAGTAAGTGCTACGACTGATTTATTAGAATACAAAATTTTAGATGGCAATATTGGGTACATAAAGATCAATAATACTTTAGGAGACAATAATTTAATAACAGCGTTTGATAAAGCTTTCGATATCTTAATGCAAACAAAGGGGATTATTTTAGACCTAACCGAAACTCCGGGTGGTGGCAATACAACGGTAGCACGAGGTATTATGGGCAGGTTTACAGATAAAGAACTACCGTACCAAAAACATGTAATTAACGAAAAAGAATTTGGCACTGTACGATCGTGGGTAGAATATGTAACACCCAGAAAAACAACCTACAAAAATAAAGTAGTGATTATGGTAGGCCACTGGACAGGCAGCATGGGCGAAGGCATGGCTATTGGATTTGATGCCATGAAACGCGCAAAAATTACAGGCACAAAAATGGCAGGATTAATTGGTGCTATACACACTTTTAGCATGAAAAATATTAAGATAGGCTACCAAATACCCATTGAGAAAATGTACCATGTAAATGGTACTCCGCGTGAAGATTATTTACCACAATACTTTACTAAAAATAGCACCGAAACATTTACAAAAGCATTAGAGCTAATAAAATAAAAATGCCCCATAAAGGGGCATTTAACTATATAGCAATTAAAGGATTAACCTAAAATTTCTTTAACTTTCAATCCAATTTCTGCAGGAGAATCTACCACGTGAATACCGTTCTCTCTCATAATGCGTTTTTTAGCTTCGGCAGTATCATCCGCGCCACCAACAATTGCACCAGCATGACCCATTGTACGGCCTTTAGGAGCAGTTTCGCCGGCAATAAAGCCAACAACCGGTTTCCTGTTACCATCAGCTTTAACCCATTTAGCAGCGTCAGCTTCAAGCTGGCCACCAATTTCACCAATCATTATAATGATTTCGGTTTCAGGATCATTCATAAGCAATTCAACAGCCTCTTTAGTGGTAGTACCAATAATTGGGTCGCCACCAATACCAATAGCCGTTGTAATACCTAAACCTTGTTTAACAACCTGGTCGGCAGCTTCATAAGTAAGCGTACCAGATTTAGATACAATACCAACAGTACCTTTTTTAAATACAAAGCCCGGCATAATACCAACTTTAGCCTCTCCGGGAGTAATAACACCAGGGCAGTTAGGGCCTATAAGGCGGCAATCTTTATCTTGAATGTAATCAAAAGCTTTAATCATGTCTGCCACAGGAATACCTTCTGTAATTGTAATAATTACTTTGATGCCTGCTTCGGCAGCTTCCATAATTGCATCAGCAGCAAACGCCGGCGGAACGAAAATGATTGTAGTATCTGCACCTGCAATTTCTACTGCATCTCTTACAGTATTAAAAACGGGGCGGTCTAAATGGGTTGTACCACCTTTACCCGGTGTAACACCACCAACTACATTAGTACCATATTCGATCATTTGGGTTGCGTGAAAAGTACCTTCACTACCTGTAAACCCCTGTACAATTATTTTGGAATCTTTATTAACTAAAACACTCATGATATATATTTTATTAATTTTCGTATTAGCGGTACAAAAATAGGTTTTTAACTAATACCTATAAAGGTTTTTTTATTATTTGTATATCAAATTTGCAGAATTTTCTGCTTAATCAGCTTAATGCGTTTAATCAAGCTGGCTCATTAAATAGCCCCTGTATAGCTTATCATCTTTAATTTCCCATACCACCATAAAATGGGCAAGTATCATATCTTCGGTAGGGTTTTCTATAGTGGTAACATGGTGGGTATAGCGAACAGAAACCTGATTACCCTCGGCAATTATATGGCTAATTTCTATGTGCGAGCTTGCATACGACTTGTTTAATTCGCCGGCAAGTGCCAGTATATCGCTCCTGTCGGCTTCAAAATAACCTTTAGAGCTGTACCACTGCAAATTAAAATCGTTGTGTATAAAACGTTCCATTACCTGCGGGTTACGCAAAGCATCAGACCTATAATATTCCTGAACAAGTTCTTTTGCAGCCATATAGTATTACTTTAATTTTTCTAATATCTCAGGTATGCGCTTAACATTCGCCATTTGCTTCAGTTTCTCGCGGGCTTCTTCGGCAGGGCTGCCAAAATACACTTTACCACCTTCTAACGACTTAGAAACACCTGTCTGAGCCTGTATAACTGCTTTAGTACCAATAGTAATGGCACTTGTTACACCTACCTGACCCCAAATAGTAACTTCGTCTTCGATTATAACGCAGCCGGCAATACCGGTTTGCGATGCGATAAGGCATTTTTTGCCGATAATGGTATCATGCCCAATATGTACCTGGTTGTCTATTTTAGTGCCCTCGCCTATTGTGGTATCTCCGGTAACGCCTTTATCTATAGTACAGGCGGCACCAATACCAACATTGTCTTTAATAACAACTCGGCCGCCAGATATTAATTGATCAAAACCTTCTGGGCGTTTTTTATAATAAAAAGCATCGCCACCTAAAACGGTACCGGCATGTATAATTACGTTATTGCCAATAATGGTATTATCGTAAATAGCTACATTAGAGTGTATAAGGCAATTGGTGCCAATGGTTACGTTGTTGCCTACAAAAGTATTGGGCTGTATAACAGTACCCTCGCCTATTTGTGCGCTTGGCGCAATAGATACGTTAGAAGATATAAACGGCCTGAAATGGCGTGTAAGCACATTAAAGTCCCTGAAAGGGTCGTCTGATATCAGCAGTGCCTTACCCTCAGGGCAATCTACCTGTTTATTTATTAAGATAATTGTGGCAGAAGATTGCAGAGCTTTATCATAATATTTAGGATGATCTACAAAAACAATATCGCCCGGTTCTACCACATGAATTTCGTTCATGCCATGTACAGGGTAATTATCATCGCCAACATATTCGCTGCCAATAATGGCTGCAATTTCCTTTAAAGGATAAACATTAGGGAATTTCATGCTTTATAAAGTATAAGCTAACTTACTATAATTTTTTTGAAAACAGATGCAACCGAAATATTTATTATACCCGACTGACTGCCGTAAAATAACAAAGTCGGCTTTCGCCGACTTTAAATTATTGTTTAACACGCTCCAGGTAAGAACCTGTAGCTGTGTCTATTTTAATTTTATCGCCTTCGTTAATAAACAACGGTACGTTTATAGAAGCACCTGTCTCTAACTTAGCAGGTTTAGTAGCATTTGTTGCAGTATTACCTTTAACACCCGGCTCTGCATAAGTAACTTCAAGAACTACAGATGATGGCATATCTACAGATAGCGGCGCATCAGTCTCAGCATTGATAATAACCATAACCGTTTCGCCTTCTTTAAGCAAATCAGGAGCATCAAGGATATCCCTGTGTAATGATATTTGCTCGTAAGTTTCGGTATGCATAAAGTGGTACTGGTCGCCTTCAGGATATAAAAACTGGAATTTGTGCGTCTCTACCCTTACATCGTCAATTTTATGACCTGCAGAGAAAGTATTATCAAGCACTTTACCATTGGTAAGGCTTTTAAGTTTAGTTCTTACGAAAGCTGGGCCTTTACCCGGTTTAACATGAAGAAATTCGATTATTTTATATATGTCGTGGTTAAATTTAATACATAACCCGTTCCTGATATCTGATGTACTTGCCATTATTATATTGTTTGTTATTTTATAATTTGTTTGATTCTAATTTACTAAAAGCCTGTGTAGCCTTTCATTACACCTCTTGATGAATTCCTGATGAAAAGTATGATTTCATCACGCTCCGGAGTAGCTTCCATTTCAGCCTCTATAATGCTAAGCGCTTGTGTAGTATTGTAATTTTTTTGGTATAATATCCTGTAAATATCCTGTATCTCCCTGATCTTCTCAGTTGTAAAGCCCCTTCTTCTAAGGCCTACAGAGTTAATGCCCACATACGATAAAGGCTCTTTAGCCGCTTTAGTAAATGGAGGAACATCTTTTCTTAACAGCGATCCGCCAGATATCATAGCGTGGTCTCCCACGCTAATAAATTGGTGCACTGCCGAAAGACCGCCAATAATAGCGTAGTTGCCTATAGTAACGTGGCCACCCAATAAAACGCCATTTACAATAATTGCATTATCGCCAACAATACAATCGTGGGCAACGTGGGCAGCAGCCATAATAAGACAGTTTTTACCTATCCTTGTAACGCCCGATGCTACGGTACCTCTATTAATAGTAACACATTCGCGCACAGTAGAGTTATCACCTATTATTGCAAGTGAATCTTCACCTCCAAATTTAAGATCCTGCGGTACTGCAGATATTACTGCACCCGGAAAAATATTACAGTTCTTGCCTATTCTGGCACCTTCCATTATGGTAACGTTAGAGCCAATCCAGGTTCCTTCGCCAATTTCCACATTATTATGAATTGTGGTAAAAGGCTCAATAACCACGTTTTTGGCTATCTTGGCGCCCGGGTGAACATATGCTAAGGGTTGATTCATAAGTTTCTTATTACTATTTTTTGGCTATTTGTGCCATTAGTTCGGCTTCGGCAACAAGTTTGCCATTGGCATAAGCGCCCGCATGCATGTGGCAAATGCCCCTGCGTATAGGCGATATAAGGTTACAGTTAAATACAAGGGTATCGCCCGGTAGCACTTTATGTTTAAACTTAACGTTATCTATTTTCATAAAATACGTAAGGTAATTTTCCGGATCCGGTACCGTGCTAAGTATAAGTATACCGCCCGTCTGGGCCATAGCCTCTACAATTAGTACGCCCGGCATAACCGGCGCACCCGGAAAGTGGCCTATAAAAAAGCTCTCGTTCATGGTAACGTTTTTAAGCCCTACCACGTGATTTTCGCTCATTTCAAGTATTTTGTCTACCAACAAAAATGGCGGCCTGTGCGGCAACATGCTCATTATTTTGTGGATATCCATTAACGGCTCCTTGTGTAGGTCGTAAACCGGCACTTGGTTGCGCTGTTCTGCCTTGATTATCTTAGATATTTTTTTAGCAAACTGGGTGTTTACAAAATGACCAGGTTTGTTGGCAATAACTTTACCCCTAATGCGTGTACCAATAAGAGCAAGATCGCCAATAACGTCAAGCAATTTGTGGCGTGCCGCCTCGTTAGGATAATGCAGTGTAAGGTTATCTAAAATACCGTTTGGCTTAACGGTTATGCTTTCTTTACCAAAGGCAACCTTAAGGCTTTCCATGGTTTCAGGCGATATTTCCTTATCAACATACACAATTGCATTGTTAAGGTCGCCCCCTTTTATAAGTCCGTTTTGCAATAACGCTTCAAGCTCGTGTAAAAAGCTAAAGGTTCTTGAATCGGCAATTTCAGATTTAAAATCTTTAATATTTTTAAGTGTAGCATTTTGGGTGCCTAATACTTTAGTGCCAAAATCTACCATGGTAGTAACCTGGTAGTCATCTGCCGGCATTAAAATAATTTCGCTACCGGTAGCTTCATCAGTATAAGAAATAACTTCTTTAACTATGTAAACCTTGCGTTCGGCATCCTGCTCTTCTACACCAACAGTTTCTATGGCTTCTACAAAAAATTTAGAAGACCCATCCATAATTGGAGGCTCAGGAGCATCAAGCTCTATAATTACGTTATCTACATCGCATCCAACAAATGCAGCAAGCACATGTTCTGATGTTTGTATTTTAACACCCTTTTTCTCCAGGTTGGTACCTCTTTGTGTATTTACTACATAATTGGCATCAGCTTCTACAACAGGCTGGCCCTCTAAATCTACCCTTACAAAAGTATATCCGTTGTTAACAGGCGCAGGTTTAAAAGTCATTGTTACCTCTTTACCTGTATGCAGGCCCACGCCCTTTAATGAAATTTCACTCTTGATTGTGGTTTGTTTAACCATTATATGTTATTTTAATTTACTTCTTTATTAAGATTTGATTTTTTAAGATCTTCTATATCAGCTACAATTTTAGGAAGATTCCTAAAATGTACATACGATTTGCTAAAATCAGAATACCCCATTGATGGCGAGCCTTGTATCATCTCTCCGTCAGGGATACTTTTTGCGACACCGGCCTGCGCCTGTATGCGTACGTTGTTGCCTATTGTTATATGGCCAACAATGCCAACCTGACCACCAATAATACAATTACTGCCTATTTTAGTAGAACCCGCCACACCGGTTTGCGATGCTATAACGGTATTTTCGCCAATAACAACATTATGAGCAATTTGTATCTGGTTATCCAGCTTTACGCCTTTTTTAATTATTGTAGAGCCCATTGTAGCCCTGTCTATCGTAGTACACGAGCCTATATCTACATTATCTTCGATAACAACGTTGCCAATTTGAGGTATTTTGCTGTAGATACCCTCTTCGTTAGGTACAAAACCAAAACCATCAGACCCGATAATAGAACCAGAATGTATAGTACAGCCATTGCCTATCTCTGTTTCAGAATAGACGCGTACACCGGCAAATAAAATAGTATTATTGCCAATAGAAACGTTATCGCCCACAAAAGTATTTGGATATATTTTTACGTTGTTACCAATTTTTACATTCTTGCCAACATAGCAAAAGCTGCCCAGATAAAGGTTATCGCCGTAGGTAACATTATCAGATAATACCGATGGCTGCTCAATACCCGATTTCATTAATTTAACCTCGTTGTAATACTCCAATAACTTAGAAAATGCCTTATAAGCATCATCTACCTTAATAAGGGTAGTTAAAATTTCGTTTTCCGGCTCAAAAGTACGGTTAACAATTGTAATAGATGCCTGTGTGGTATATATGTAAGGAAGGTACTTTGGATTAGCCAAAAAGGTTATAGAACCAGCCTCACCCTCCTCTATTTTAGATAGCTTATGCACTTCGGCCTGTGGGTTGCCCACAATGTCGCCTTCAAGTATGCCCGCTATTTGTTCTGCTGTAAATTTCATCGCGACAAAAATATAAAATTAAATTAAAAAGCGGCTTTTTCCAAAAGCACTTTTGGAAAACAGAGGTAATACTTAGTTACCGGTTTAGATAATGCCTTTAAATTCAACTGGTCAGAGGCTTCAATAACATCCTCTACCGTGCGGTCTTTCTTTAATATATGTATAGGTTCGCCTGTTTTTGTATAGGCCTGGTTTTTAATTTTACCCTTAAACACAAAATATTCGGCTTCTTTTTCGGTTAAGTCATATTTTTCCATCACTTCGCCACGCAATTGCAGCACCTCTTCTTTTGCCACTTTTTCACTCTGAAGCCTGATTTTTGGCAAATCGCGGTTAATTATCATTTTGCTAAGTTCGCTCAACACAAAATCGTCGTTAAACTGCCATGCTTTAATAGCACTAATAATATCAAAATCATCAAGGTACGAAAATTTTGTAAGCACGTCGGCATTAAAATCTTCCAGCGATATTTTATTTTGAAGGAAAAACTGCAACGGGTCGCTTGCCGGAAGCACTTTACCATGATGCGTAAGCTCTTTAGCGCGCTTAAGTATTTTGGTAAGCACCAGCTCTGCCGCTACACTTGTTTTATGCAGGTAAGCCTGCCAGTACATTAGCCTGCGGGCCACAAGGAATTTTTCAACCGAATAGATTCCCTTTTCCTCTATAACCAGCATATCATCCTGAACATTAAACATTTGTATTAAACGTTCGGAGTTAATATTGCCCTCGGCCACGCCGCTATAAAAGCTGTCGCGCTTAAGGTAGTCCATACGGTCCATATCGAGCTGGCTCGATATAAGCTGCAGCATAAATTTACGATGATAATCGCCTTTAAATATCTGTATGGCAAGGGTTAACTTTCCATCAAAAGCAGCGTTAAGGCTATCCATAAACAAAATGGAAATAGCTTCGTGGTTAACATTTTCTACAATACTATGCTCCATAGCGTGCGAAAAGGGTCCGTGACCAATATCGTGCAATAATATGGCAATGCACAGGGCATTTTCTTCTTCATCACTAATATCGGTGCCTTTAAAGCGAAGCACACCTATGGTTTTTTGCATTATGTGCATACAACCTAAGGCATGATGAAAACGCGTATGGTGCGCACCAGGGTAAACAAGGTACGACATACCCATTTGAGAAATACGCCTAAGCCTCTGGAAGTAAGGATGCTGGATAAGGTCGTACACCAGCGGATTAGTTATAGATATAAACCCATAAATAGGGTCGTTTAGAATTTTAAGCTTGTTGATTTGGCTCACAGTACCGCAAATTTTTAACAAAGATACTAAAAGCCTTGCTTATATAAGCCTTACCCTATTTTTTAACGCGTTATGTAAGGGTTTTAACGAAAATTAATAATTAGCGTTAAACATAGGTTAATCATGTAGTTACGTGCAATTTTATACAACTTATTAATTAATTTTACTACAGTAAAAATAGCACCTTGCCATGAAAAAGTTAACTGTAACCCTATTAGCCTTTTTTGCCTTTACAGCATTGGCAATGGCACAGCAAACACAGGAGCGGCAAGACCAGCAACCGCCTACGGTTACTGAGCAGCAGGTGGCTAAAGATGCTTTGGTAGCACAACAGGCCAAACTAAATAAAGAAAAGGCAATGAAGGAGCAGGCAGAAAAGCAAAAGAAGGAAGAAGATAATCGTGTAACAACCGGTACAAATAATACTGTTACTAAAAAAGCTTCAACTAAGCCTGGAAAACAATAATAACGTTATTTTTTGTTACTTAGGTTATTGAAGGAGAAGGCTTGCAAAGATTTTTGCAGGCCTTTTTTGATTTTATTCCTCATAATTTTTCAGGACATTAATTGCCATATCTGCATCCGGCCATATTTCAATTTTATAATAGTCATCTCCTTCATCGTCCTCTACGCTTCTAAGATTTGAAGAATATATCCTGACTTTATAGATACCCGCATCTACCTTTATTTCCAATTCTAAGCTACTATTAGGACAATCTGAAATTTGTAATACCCCTGAATTTACTTCAAGTCCTCCTTCAACAATATGGTCAAATTCCGAAAGGTCAAATTCTGAGTTAGCTTTTTCCAAAACAATCAATTCTCCCTTAACAGGTCCATAGCACTGAGTCCTCAATCCTATAATGCCATTTCCTGTTGCAAATCTGTCTACAAAAGCTTCGTCAGACCAAAAATTATCAGCTCCCGTATCTCCATCTGTGTCTTTATCTGCAATGTAAAATTGGTTGTGAGAAGTATAAAAATCCAATTTGTATACCATAAATTAAAATGATTTTAAACAACAATATTAGTAATTTAGAGTTAATGATTTTATAAAAAATTTAGGAATAAATTTGTTAAATAAACATAACTTGCAGGATTAATTTACGAACGAAAATACACTCATAAAATGAATGAGATTAAGATACTCTGGGTTGATGATGAGATAGACATGCTTAAACCCCACATTATGTTTTTAGAGAAAAAAAACTATAATGTTACTACTGCCAACAACGGCCAGGATGCACTGGTACTTTTTGATAAAGAGAGTTTTGACATTGTTTTTCTTGATGAAAACATGCCCGGACTAAGTGGCCTTGAGGTTTTAGCCGAAATGAAGGAGAAAAAAACGCAGGTGCCGATTATAATGATCACTAAAAGCGAAGAGGAAATGATTATGGAAGAGGCTATTGGCTCTAAAATTGCCGATTACCTTATTAAACCAGTAAATCCAAACCAGATACTGCTTTCGTTAAAGAAAAACCTGGACCACTCTCGCCTAATATCATCAAAAACAACTTTAGATTACCAAAAAGAATTCCGCAAGATATCTATGGATATGGGCATGGTAAATTCTTTTGAAGAATGGGCCGATATGTATAAGCGCCTTATTTTTTGGGAAATGGAACTCGAAAATATCGAAGACCAGAGTATGGTAGAGATATTAGAGTCGCAAAAGGTAGAGGCTAACTCGCAATTTGGTAAATTTATTGAGCGCAATTACGAAGATTGGTTTGACCCTAAAGGCGATAAACCGGTGCTTTCTCACAACCTGTTTAAAGAAATGGTTGTACCCGAAATTAAGAAAAAAGAACCTATACTTTTTGTAGTTATAGATAACCTGCGCTACGACCAGTGGAAAGCGTTTGAAAGCGTTATTGGTAACCACTACAAATTGGAAAAAGAGGCATCATATTATTCTATACTACCAACAGCTACACAGTATGCCCGTAATGCTATATTCTCGGGGCTTACCCCGTTAGAAATGGAAAAGAAATATCCGCAGTACTGGAAAAATGATGTTGATGATGGCGGTAAAAACCTGTATGAAGGCGAATTTTTAACAGAGCAGTTGCGCCGATTAGGCCTTAGCGGACTTAAACAGGAATACTACAAAATTACCAACTTTAAAGATGGTAAAAAGCTTGTAGAGAACTTTAAAGGCCTTAAAAACAACGACCTTACTACTATTGTTTACAACTTTGTAGATATGCTTAGCCATGCTAAAACAGAGATGGACGTGGTTAAAGAGTTGGCATCTAACGATAAAGCCTACAGGTCTTTAACATTAAGCTGGTTCCGTAACTCTCCCCTACTGGAAATTATCCAGCAGGCACAGCAAATGGGCTTTAAATTAATTATTACTACAGACCACGGTACTATAAACGTTAAGAACCCAAGCAAGGTTATCGGCGATAGAAATACAAGCCTTAACCTGCGTTACAAAACAGGTCGTAGCCTTACGTATGAAGACCGCGACGTATACCATGTTAAAGACCCTAAAGCCATACAGCTGCCAACCATAAACATGAGCAGCTCGTACATATTTGCCAAAAACGATTACTTTTTGGCTTACGTAAACAATTACAACCATTATGTAAGCTATTACCGTAACAGCTACCAGCATGGCGGTATATCGTTAGAGGAAATGATTATTCCGTTCCTGGTATTTAACCCTAAATAAGAGGCACTAACTATTATGGAAATTACTTTTTCCCTGGCGGAAATAGACCATGCAGCACAACAGGTGCTTGCAAAAGACCTTAAAAATATAATACTGTTACACGGCACTATGGGTGCGGGTAAAACAACATTTATTAAAGCATTAGCGCGGCAGCTTGGGGTTAAAGAAATGACCTCAAGCCCCACGTTTTCGCTTGTAAATGAGTATGAGACCGAGGATGGCCGAACGCTCTATCATTTTGACCTTTACCGCCTTAATAGCGAGGAAGAGGCCTATGACATGGGCATAGACGAATATTTTTATTCTGGCTCGCTTTGCCTTATAGAATGGCCCGAAAAAACGCCCAACCTTATACCGTTAGATCATACCACAATAACCCTAAAAACGCTGCCCGACGGCAGGAGGCATCTTACTGTAAAATAGTTGCTTATATTTGCCATTTTTTTGTAAATTGTCTTCCATTATTATACCTACCATGTCATTAACACCTTTTACAAGGCAGCAATTGCTTCCACAGGAAGAAACCTTAGAAGTAGCCAAACAGCGCAGCGAACTTTTTATTGGCTTACCTAAAGAAACATCGTACCAGGAGCGCCGTATATGCCTAACGCCAGATGCTGTTAGCTCGCTTGTTGCTCATGGCCACCGCGTGCTTATGGAGTGCGGAGCGGGCCTTAATGCCAGCTATACCGATAAAGAATATAGCGATGCCGGTGCCGAAGTTACCCACGATACTAAAAAGGTTTTTAGCTGCCCGGTTATACTTAAAGTTGAGCCGCCAAGTGTAAAAGAGATCGAGATGATGAATCCGGAAACGCTTATCATATCGGCCATACAGTTAAAGACGCAGAAAAAAGAATATTTTGAGGCGCTTAAAACCAAGAAAATAACAGGCCTTGCCTTTGAGTTTATAAAAGATGAAGATGGCTCCTACCCTGCTGTAAAATCGCTTAGCGAAATTGCAGGCACTGCCTCAATACTAATTGCAGCCGAACTTATGATCAGCCAGAAATTAGGCAAAGGCCTTCTTTTTGGAAATATCACAGGAGTACCTCCTACCGAAGTGGTTATTTTAGGTGCCGGTACTGCTGCCGAATTTGCCGCAAAAACAGCCATGGGCCTTGGTGCCAGCGTTAAAGTTTTTGATAATTCTATCAACAAACTGCGCCGACTTCAAAACAATTTAAACCAACGTATCTTTACCTCTACAATACAGGAAAAATCGGTACTTAAAGCACTTATGCGCTGCGATGTAGCCATTGGTGCCATGCGTGGCAAAGACCGTAGCCCTGTTGTAGTAAGCGAAACTATGGTAGAGCGCATGAAAAAAGGTGCTGTTATTATAGATATTTCTATCGATACAGGCGGTTGCTTTGAAACATCTGAAGTTACCACTCACGAAAAACCAACGTTTGTAAAGCACAATGTAACGCACTATTGTGTGCCAAACATACCGTCTCGCTATAGCAAGACGGCTTCATTATCCATCAGTAATATCATTAGCCCGTTCTTGTTGCAAATGGCCGATGATGGTGGTATAGAAAGTGCTATACGTTGTAATGCAGGCTTAAAACACGGTATTTATTTTTATCATGGCAGGCTTACAAACCGCAGCATAGGCGAATGGTTTACTATAGATTATACCGATATTAACCTTATAGTGTTTTAGAAAGTTGTACTAACCTAAATCACATTAGCTATGTATATAAAAGAACTTATAGCACAGCATATACTTGATGTGCATGAAGGCGATAACTGGACTGAAAGTAATCTTAAAAATGCTTTAGCAGATATTACAATTGATGAGGCTATAACTGTAACAGCAGGTAGCATCAACACAATAGCAAGCCTGCTGCATCATTTAACGTATTGGAACAGAGTAATGGTACAACGCATTAATGGTATTGCAGTTACAATTCCTGAAAGTAATGGTTTTGAAATGAATCCTTTGCAAAATGAAGAGGATTGGCAAAATTTAAAAGCCGATAATATAAGATCAGCTCACGAATTGGCGGAGGCCGTAAAAGGTTTTGACGAAGCTTTGTTGCATGACCCTATCCTGCCCGGATATTCTTCAGCCTACAAAAATTTACAAGGCAGTTCAGAGCATATTCATTACCATTTAGGGCAAATTGTAATCCTTAAAAATTTGGTTAGATCTGCAAAAAATTGATTTTTCACTCCTACTCTACCCAATTAAATTTATTACTCTACTAAATCCATATTCTTACCATATTATTATGGTTCAACGAATTAAATTACACAATCTGAAAAAAAAATTATAAAATTAGATATTTTATTGCGATGTTTGTAATCAATAAAACAAACACAACCTACCCGATTTGGAAAGTGCAATACTTGTAATAGCCGGTTTTATAATAGGCACATTTGGAACCCTGATTGGTGCCGGGGGCGGTTTTATACTTGTACCACTTTTATTAATATTTTATCCGCAATTAGGTCCGGAACTTACTACTGCAATCTCAATAGCAGTAGTATCGGTTAATGCCATATCGGGCACAGCAGCCTATGCAAGGTCTGGCCGGATAGATTACAAAGCCGGACTTGTGTTTGCAGCTTACACTATTCCAGGTTCTATCTTAGGTGTACTTACTGTTCAATATATTCCAAAACAGCTTTTTAATATTGTGTTCGGCATATTACTACTGGCCCTATCTATATATCTTTTTTTAAAGAACAAAAAAATGAAGGTTGGCTTCGAGATGCCCTCTCCTACCCACGGACGTAAACAACACAACATAACGGATAAGGAAGGCATTACTTATAAATATTGTTATAACCAGACCTACGGTAATATTATTAGCGTTGTGGTTGGATATATCTCTCCGCTATTAGGTATTGGAGGAGGCATTATACACGTGCCAGCCATGGTTAACTGGCTCAAATTCCCAGTTCGCATAGCAACAGCAACATCCCACTTTATACTCGCTGTAATGGCCACAGTAAGCGTAATCACTCATGCAGTTAACGGAACATACGAAAATCAGGAAACTGTGCACATGATCTTATTTTTAGCGATAGGCGTTGTACCTGGTGCACAGCTTGGGGCTATGTTGTCTCACAAAATAAAAAGCCATGTTATTTTACAGGTACTTGCCGGCTGTTTGGTTATAGTGGGTATACGTATACTAATTTGCAGCTTTTACTAATAAAATATAGTACTGCCCCTTCCCTGCTACATATTTTAGTTACTTTTGCAAAAAAAATTAGATGAAATTTACATATAGATTGGCGTATTACCTTTTTGGACTTTTGCTTGGTGGCATGCTTGTAGTTTTTATATTTAATAAAAGAGGCCAGGATTTTTGTTACCTGCCAAACTGCAGGGCTCTAAAAAATATACGTGATAAAGGACTTGTAATTAGCAAAGAGGCAAATACTGCTTTTAATGCTACCGGCATTACTCAGGAAGACGTTATGAAATCTTTAGAATACGGCGACATAGATTTTTCTAAAAGTAACAAACCACAAAAAGGTGGTGGTAAGCTTTATACAATAGAAGGCCGGACAGCTGGCAATGAGCCTATTATAATAGAGGTTACCAATTTTGATGATCGTGCTGTGTTAGTCAACGTAAAAAAAGTGTAATTTTTAAGTAAAATCCTTGCAAATATAAATACAATGCTTATATTTGCACTCGCAATACGGGCTTAGGCACAACAATGCAAATAGGGCGATTAGCTCAGTTGGTTCAGAGCATCTCGTTTACACCGAGAGGGTCGGGGGTTCGAATCCCTCATCGCCCACTGTGAGGGATAGTCGAAAGATTATCCCTCTTTTTTTGATATATAAGATACCCCTTTTCCTCCATTTTACTGGCATTGTGCGATAAAAGATCAAGCATCGTAGGTGTTCGATAGATACCCTTTTCGTAGTATAAATTGCTGTCGAACACCAGGTTTACAAATGCGCGTTTCTGCAGAGTATCTGACTTTGTGTACATGTATCCAATATCACTCAACAAATCCAGCTTACTGTCTAAAATTTCGAATGCTTTTCCATGGTTTGTGCTAAGCCTTTCAATTACCCCTGTAAGGGTCAGAATATGGGTACTGTAGGTAGAATACCATCTGTCATAAGTATCTTTGCTTATTTCGTTCTTAAACCACTTTTCTTCGACTGCATTTAGCCTTTGCTGTACTTCGTCCAGTTCATGCTGTTTCTCAAAAACCCTTACCTTATTGGTTTTCATCTCATCTTCAAGAGAAGAATAACAACCGTTCCTGATTTCTTTAATTTTTCTTTCAGGTATACTCATTAACTCACACGCCTTTAAAAACTGCTCATGTGCTTTAATAGCACTAATGTTATTGTGTTTTGAATGCTTGCACTTATAATAGTAAAAGTACCTACCGGATTTCCCACGTGAAGGCGCACCTGTTAGCGGGGCTCCACAATGGCATTTTACAACACCACGTAATGGAATTTCATCATCAACAGTTATTTTTACTTTGTCAGCTTTCTTCATTTTGCTTTGCACCATCTGCCATGTAGTTTTGTCAATAATGGCTTCATGTATTGCAGGGAATAGCCCGCCCGGCAAGTCCTTAAAAGCTTCAACCCTTACAAGCCCAGCATAAACAGGATTTGCAAGTACACGGTCAATAGCCATGTTCCCCTTTCTGTCAAAACCGGACTGGTACGCTATTTCCTTAATTTTATTTAATGGCACATCACGCAGGAACATATCATAGATGGTACGGACAATTTTAGCTTCGCTTTCATTCACCTCAAGGTGCCGCTGTTTACCTTCGCCAACCTTTATATAGCCAAAAGGCTTTTCCCTTGTGAGGAAACGGCCTTCTTTTGCCCTTGCAGTATACAGTCCACCACGCACTTTAATACTCCTGTTAATATTATCCTCTTCAGCAAGCAATAATTGCAGCCCAGCACGGAAAAAGCTACCAGGCGTATCGTAGTCAAACATTATCCCTTCAGTCACACTTACGATCTGGATGGCATATTTTCGTTGGAACTGCTTTACCATATTCATAGCTTCGCCGGCATCACGGCTAAAACGGTCAAGCTGGTCAACGAGCAGGTAATCTACCGATTTATAATGTTTGGCTATAAATGCCTGTAATTTTATAAAATCCGGCCTGTCAAAAGTTTTGGCACTTTTTCCTCTGTCAATGAAAGTATCCACTAACTGTATATTATTAAATTGCAGGTATTGGTCAGTATACAACTCCTGCCTTTCAATAGAGCCGTTGCTTTGCCCCAGCTGACTAAACCTTAAATATCTAATCGCCCTCTTCATAACACTCTTTTAATGTGATTGATACAATAATCTCAATCATTAAATTAACGAATTTTTCTTCTTTTTCTTGCTCAGTTTCATCATAAGTTTTCAAAATTTTTCCATCAATACTGGCGGCTTCTCTTTCATATTTCATCACACACCTCCATTCCTTATAATAAAAAGCCCTTCCGGGCTTTAATTAATTAAACTCTCATAAATTATTATTTCTCAGACAAGTTGTGTTTACTGTTGTCTGGTTTAACTTTCTAAATCACAAAATATATGCTGCTTGCCTCGTTATTCCTAACAGAAGGCTCATATATAATGTATCCGTATTCATGCAATTCCTTGACCCGCTTATGGTACGTAGTATCAGAAATATTAGCAATTCGCATAATTTCATAGCTAAAGACATGTATAGGGTTAATAAATCCCTTAGCTGCCCTATAAATCAGTAAAGCTGAGTAAATACCCAGATGAGTAATACTGATTCTGTAATCTTTTCTGATAGCGGCTGAGAAATCCGTTAAGGGTTTTAAAATCTCCACGACACATTACATTGAATTTGACTGCCTGTTTTTTTTCTTCTGTCCCTCCTTTGGGGCTTCAGCACCTTCTTCAGTTGCACCCTGGCTTTCTTTTTTAGTTTGCTTAGCAGACTGTTCCTGTACTTCGCCCTGTTTTTCCCCTTTGGCCTGTCTCTGGTCAAGGCGTTGCATGTATGCATATCTAAACGACGTTATGGAGCAATTGGAGGGACAAATAGCATCAGCAAAGGTGGCAATGGCAAGGCTTTCCTCCCCACAGTTGTATTATGTGTTATCAGGGAACGATTTTACCCTAGATATAAATAATCCGGACGACCCTAAGATTGTTTGCATGGGTAACAACCCGCAGAAAATACAGATATATGGTGCTGTACTATCCCTTTATGTAACCCGACTGGTAAAACAGGTGAACAAAAAAGGCAAGCAAAAAAGCAGCCTCATATTCGATGAATTCCCTACTATCTATCTTAATAACATGGACAGCCTTATAGCTACAGCCCGAAGTAATGAAGTGGCCACTTGTCTTGGTATACAGGATTTCAGCCAATTAAGGAAAGATTACGGGCGAGAACAGGCCGATGTGATTATGAATATTACTGGCAATATTGTAAGCGGTCAGGTTACCGGCGATACGGCCAAACAACTGTCCGAACGTTTTGGTAAGATTATGCAGGACAGGGAAAGTCTGTCAATAAATAGCGGCGACACATCTATCAGCCGTTCTAAGCAGTTGGAATCGGCCATTCCACCATCAAAGATATCAGCATTAAGTTCAGGTGAATTTGTGGGAATGGTAGCAGATGACCCTGAGAATAAAATTGAACTAAAGGCTTTTCACTGTGAGATACTTAATGACCATGCTGCGCTGAAAATTGAAGCGGATGGCTATAAAGACATAGAGGTAATTCGCAAGCTGGATAATACTATGGTACAGCGAAATTATCTACAGGTAAAACAGGACATTCAGGAAATTATTCAGTCGGAGATGGAGCGATTGTTGAATGACCCGGGCTTATCTTACCTGGTCATAAAAAAGTAGCTACAAGGATACTATTAATCAATTTCATTTATTTTTACAATTGTATATTAGATAACATGGCAGATATAAATACTCTCGATAATAAGCTTTTAAAAGAGCTTTCCCAATTAATTGAGCAGAGTCAGAAGCAATTGGTTTCTCAAGCTAACAGCACCCTTACTATGCTTTTTTGGCATATTGGTAGGCGTATTAATCAAGAAGTTCTTCAAAACAAGCGAGCTGAATACTCAAAACAAATTGTGTCGACACTGTCTACACAATTGAAACATCAGTATGGAAGAAATTTCGAATTGAGAAATTTAAGACGCATGATGCAGTTCGCGGATCAATTTACGGATATAGATACAGTAAAAACATTGTCGGGTAAGTTGAGCTGGTCACATTTTGTAGAGTTACTGCCGCTGAAAAAACAGGAAGCGAAATTATTCTATGCACAGGAGTCGGCAAATAAAGGATTAGGAGTGCGAGAATTACGAAAACAAATTTCAACCAAAACCTTTGAGCGGACAGATATTGCAAACCTACAGAATTCTAGTAATCATCCAGCGATCCAAAATAATTTTAAAGACCCGTATTTCTTAGATTTTTTGGGATTGCAGGATACCTTTCTTGAAAAAGATTTAGAACAGGCAATCCTGAGGGAGCTGGAAGCATTTATATTAGAGTTAGGGAAAGGTTTTGCTTTTGTTGAGCGACAAAAGAGAATGATTATTGATGGTGAAGATTTTCATCTTGATCTTTTATTTTATCATCGTAATTTAAGACGACTTGTTGCCGTAGAATTAAAACTGGGTAAATTTGAAGCCAGGCATAAAGGACAGATGGAATTATACCTGAAATGGCTGGATCGATACGAAAAAGCCGAAGGGGAACTTCCCCCAGTAGGTTTAATACTCTGTGCTGAAAGTAGCAGGGAACAAATAGAATTATTGGAAATGCACAAAGATGGGATAATGGTAGCCGAATATTGGACTGAACTACCTTCCAGAAAAGAACTGGAAAATAAGATACACAGTATTTTGATTGAGGCCAGAGAAAGGATGGAAAGAAAAAAGTTGTTATAAGTAAAATACATCTCTTAAAAATTCCCGATTAATTATAGCTTGTTCAACAATTAGCATGTCTATAATATAATTTTTGGTTACTTATATAAAAGTGATCATTTAAATTACAACGTTCTTTAGAATTAAGAGGTCCTTGCAAGAGTTTTAAGGCATATTTTGAGAAAAGTTAATTATTAACTTGTTGATAGTTTAAGTTGTTGTGGCACATTCGTTGGTATTGATCATCATTGACTATACTAGTTTTTTGTTACCATCTATTCTTTCTAACCCCATTTATTACGATAGTCATACTTAGTAAGTATACATAAGTGTCACTGCAATATATATCTGTTAGTAAGCAATTTATAAAATTGAAATTTACAAATTCTTTTAAGCATCTTAAAATTCAGTAATGGTTTTCATATTTAAAATAAAAAAAATCTCTATCCAGCTCTAATTCCTTTACTACCTCTAAAATTTTATCGTAATTTGCTGTTAAGTTATGCATTGTAATTGTTTGCGTAGTAACTAGATTTACTGCTTTTAGCAGGGTGTACAACTTTTATTTATTCTAATCCAAGTGCACTACTGGTTTAAGTATTATTTTTATTTAAGGATGTGCTAATTAAATTTATGGTAAATAAAAAAGAATTAAGTGAAAGGGATATAGAAAATATATTCATCACACCGGCAATTATAAATGCTGGTTGGGATTTACACAAGCAAATTAGACAAAATGTAACACTAACTCCAGGGCCAGTTATTGTTCGCGGTGAAATGTCAGCTAGAAATAAAAAAAAGAAAAAATTTGCTGATTACGTACTTTCCTGGTCACCCGGGACTCGAATTGCAGTAATTGAATCAAAAGACAATAATTGCACTGTCAGCCACGGAATACAACAAGCGTTGGGATATGCTGAGATTTTAGGTGTGCCTAGTGCATTTAGTTCAAATGGAGATGCCTTTGCGTCCCATAATAAAGTGCCAAAAGCAGGTGAAGATATTGAATTAGAATTTCCACTGGAAAATTTCCCAAGTCCTGTGGAATTGTGGGAACGTTACAAAAAACTACATAATATAAAGGACAAAGATGAAGATTTAATTTTACAACCATATTATTCAGATGGTTCAAATAAAGAACCAAGATATTATCAAGTAGAAGCCATAAATAGAACTATTGAAGCCGTTGCTAATGGGCAAAAAAGAATTCTGTTAGTAATGGCTACCGGAACTGGAAAAACTTATACCACTTTTCAAATAATTTGGAGATTATGGAAAGCAAAAGCGGTAAAACGAATTTTATTCCTAGTTGATAGAAACATATTAGCTGACCAAACATTAGTTAATGATTTCAAGCCATTTGGTTCTGTAATGACTAAAATTAAGAATCGAAAAATTGATCCATCCTATGAAATACATTTAGGTTTATATCAGGCGTTAACTGGACCTGATGAATTTGATAAGATTTACAAAAGCGTATCCGCAGATTTTTTTGATTTAATTATAATTGATGAGTGTCATAGAGGAAGTGCCGCAGAAGACTCTTCTTGGCGTGAAATACTTGACTATTTTTCTAATGCCGTGCAAATAGGCCTTACTGCAACACCAAAAGAAACTGAGTACGCTTCAAACATAACCTACTTTGGTGAACCAGTTTATACTTATAGTTTAAAACAAGGCATTCAAGATGGTTTTCTTGCTCCTTATAAAGTTGTTAGAATTGATATTGACAAAGACATTGATGGTTGGATACCTCCAAAAGGCATGGTTGATGATCTAGGTCAGGAAATTCAAAACCGCACCTTCAATCAAGCCGATTTTGATCGTAATTTAATTCTCAATCAACGTACAAAATTAGTTGCCAATAGAGTGATGAAATTACTTAATGCAACTAACCCTTATTCAAAAACTATTATTTTTTGCGAAAATATTGATCATGCAGAAAGAATGCGAAAAGCTATCGTAAATGCTGCAGGGAAGTTAGCAACTGACAATCCAAAATATGTAATGCGAATTACTGGAGACAGTGTTGAAGGAAAAGCAGAACTTGACAATTTTATTGACCCAGAAAGTAAATTTCCAGTAATAGCGACCACCTCTGATTTGATGACTACAGGAGTTGATGCCAAAACATGTAAATTAATTGTCCTAGATAAAACAATTAATTCAATGACCATTTTCAAACAAATAATTGGTCGTGGTACTCGTATTGACGAAGAAAACAATAAGTTCTTTTTTACAATAATGGATTTTAAAAAAGCTACATTACATTTTAAAGATCCCGATTTTGACGGTGAACCTGTAGTTATATATAATCCTGGGCCAGATGATGACCCAGTACCTCCGGACCCGGAAGATCAAGATGATGACCCTGATGATAAGGATGACAATACTGGACAAACAGGAAGTAAAAAGATTGTTG
Source organism: Flavobacterium subsaxonicum WB 4.1-42 = DSM 21790 (assembly GCF_000422725.1). Lineage (GTDB taxonomy): Bacteria > Bacteroidota > Bacteroidia > Flavobacteriales > Flavobacteriaceae > Flavobacterium > Flavobacterium subsaxonicum. The sequence continues at coordinate 770,594 of NZ_KE383909.1, read as the reverse complement.
TAAGCGGAGTTCCAGCGACAATTATAAGTGAACGTATAGAATATCTTGGTGATGATGGTCAATTGATTACAGAATCTTATAAAGACTTTTCTAGAAAACAAGTACAGCAAGAATTTACATCTCTTGATGACTTCTTAATGAAATGGAATGATGCAAATAAAAAACAAGTTATAATTGACTTGCTAGAAGAACATGGAGTAGTATTAGAAAATCTTGCAGATTTGGTAGGTAAAGAATTTGGTGATTTTGATTTGATTTGTCATGTTGCATTTGGACAACCACCACTAACAAGAAAAGAAAGAGCTAACAATGTAAAAAAGCGTGATTATTTTACAAAATATGGAGAACAAGCAAAAGCTGTTTTACATGGATTATTAGAGATGTATGCTGACAAAGGGGTTACTAGTATTGAAAATGCTAAGGTTTTAAAATTAAAACCTTTTAGTGACATTGGGACACCAATGGAAATTATAAAAAATATTTTTGGCGGTAAAGAGAACTATGAAAATGCCGTACATGAATTAGAAGATGAATTATTTAAAAAAGATATAACTGCATGAGTAATGTTTCAGGAATTATAAAATCCATACAGGATATAATGCGTAAGGATGTTGGTGTTGACGGAGATGCTCAAAGAATTAGCCAGTTAGTTTGGCTATTTTTTTTAAAAATTGTTGATGATCGTGAAGATGAGTTAGAACTATTAGTAGACAATTTCAAATCACCATTACCAGAAAATTTACGTTGGCGTAATTGGGCAAAAGATTCTGAAGGTATAACAGGAGATGATTTACTCGATTTTGTGAACATTAAACTGTTTCCTGCCCTAAAAAATAAATTAAATATTGATGGTGAAGATGGCCAAAGGGCATTGGTTATAAAAAATGTTTTTGAAGATGCTTACAACTACATGAAATCGGGTACTTTACTTCGACAGGTGGTTAATAAAATCTGCGAAATAGATTTCAATGCTTCGGGTGACCGCCACACTTTTGGCGGAATTTATGAGCAAATTCTAAAAGATTTACAAAGCGCTGGGAACGCAGGTGAGTTTTACACTCCAAGAGCAGTAACAACCTTTATTGTTGACAGAATTGCTCCAAAATTAGAGGAAACTGTTCTTGATCCAGCGTGCGGCACTGGTGGTTTTTTAACAAATGTCATAGAGTACAAAAGGAACTATTTTGTAAAATCCCCAGCTGATGAAATAGTCTTGGTAAATTCAATTCACGGTGTAGAAAAGAAATCTCTACCGCATCTATTATGTACAACTAATATGATTTTGCATGGTATTGATGTTCCAATAAATATTAGACATGACAATACGCTTGCCCGACCATTGAGAGATTACTCTAATACTGACAGAGTAAATGTAATCGTCACTAACCCTCCTTTTGGAGGTATGGAAGAAGATGGAATTGAAAACAATTTTCCTTCAGCTTTTAAAACAAGAGAAACTGCCAACCTCTTTATAACTCTTATTATCCATATTTTAAAAAATGAAGGAAGAGCCGCTGTAGTCTTGCCTGATGGTTTTCTATTTGGAGAAGGAATTCAAACCCGTATTAAAGAAAAACTATTAACTGAATGTAATCTGCATACTATTGTGCGTTTACCTAACGGAGTTTTTAATCCATATACAGGCATTAAAACCAATATATTATTTTTCACAAAAGGCAAACCAACTGAACAAGTTTGGTATTATGAACATCCCTATCCCGAAGGTGTAGTAAATTATAATAAAACCAAACCCATGCGTTTTGAAGAATTTCAAAGCGAAATTGATTGGTGGGGTAATGAAGAAGATGGTTTTAAAACAAGAGTTGAAAATGAACAAGCATGGAAAGTATCTGTTAAAGATATAATTGCTAGTCATTACAATCTTGACATAAAAAACCCGCATGTTGGCGAACAAATAAGCCATGATCCTGACGAGCTACTTTTACAATATAATCAGGAACAAAAAGACATTTCAAACTTACGTAACCAATTAAAAGCCATATTAACTGAGGCATTATCAAAATAAATCGAGGCAGATGATAGAAAGTATAATAAAAAGCTTTGATATTTGGACTGACGCCCAAGGTGTAAAATCAAGAGCTAGAGTTAAAAGCATTAACAATATAAGCTTAGAAGGTATAGCAAAATTAAGAGCCCTCATTCTAGATTTTGCTATACGTGGAAAGTTAGTTCCTCAAGACTTAAATGAAGAATCTGCAAATGTATTACTCAAAAAAATTGAAATTGAAAATAAACAGCTGATAAAAGAAGGAAAGATAAAGGAACCTAATAAATTACCCGTAATAACTGAGAAGGAAAAAACATTCGAATTGCCAAATGGATGGGCATGGGAAAGATTTGGAAATATTTCAATTATTGAACGAGGAGGTTCACCTAGACCAATTGATTCTTATTTAACAAATGACCCCAATGGTCTTAATTGGATAAAGATTGGAGATACAGATATCGGCGGTAAATATATTACTTCAACAAGAGAAAAAATCCGAAGAGATGGTTTGATTAAAACTAGGATGGTATACCCTGGCGATTTTTTACTAACAAACTCGATGAGTTTTGGTCGCCCATATATTACTAAAATTGAAGGATGTATCCATGACGGATGGTTGCGCATTCAACCACCTAGATCACTTGATAAGGATTATTTATATAACCTATTGTCATCTTCATTTGTATTTCAATCTTTTAAAACTGCAGCAGCTGGTGCTGTAGTTCTAAATCTTAATGCAGAGAAAGTTCGTGAATTACCCATACCTGTTCCTCCTATTGCTGAACAAATACGAATTGTTGCCAAGATTGATGAATTAATGTCATTATGTGATGAATTAGAAAATCAACAAACAAGTAATTTATCAACCCATCAAACATTAGTAAAAACATTACTTGAAACACTCACAAATGCAAGTGATGCCGATGTACCTCAAACTTCATGGGAGCGTCTATCTCTTCACTTTGACACACTCTTTTGCACTGAAGATAGTGTTGAACAATTGAAGCAAACAATACTTCAGTTAGGAATTATGGGTAAGTTAGTAAAGCAAAACCCGAGTGATGAATCTGCAATTGAATTGACAAAAAAAATAAATACCGAAAAGATCAAATTAATTAAAGCGGGAAAACTAAAAGCTGAAAAGGAATTACCTACAATTTCTGAAGAAGAAAAGCCTTTTCAAATACCAAATACTTGGCAATGGGTTAGATTAGGAAATATCACTAATAAAATTGGTTCAGGAAGTACACCTAGAGGAGGTAAAGAAGCATATGTTAATTCTGGCATTCCATTTCTTCGTTCACAGAATATAAGAAATGAGGGATTATATTTAGATGATATTGTGTATATAGATGAAAAAACTAATAATAAAATGTCAAATAGTATTGTTAAACCAAACGATATACTTCTAAATATTACAGGAGGCTCTTTAGGAAGAACTACCATCTTTACAGAAAACGATGGAATAGCTAATGTAAGCCAACATGTAACAATTATTCGTCCATCAATAATTGAATCATGTATCTATTTACACCTTTGTATTTTATCTCCATACATTCAAAATTTGATATGGGGAAGACAAGTTGGTGCAAATCGTGAAGGTTTAAGTAAAAAAGTACTCGAGCAATTTGAAATTCCATATCCTCCACTTTTAGAACAAAAAAGAATTATTTCAAAAATTAATGAATTGTTTATCATTTGTGATTTACTTAAAGAAAAGATTAACAAAACGCAAGATTTAAAAACTTCATTATCTAAAACAGTAATTCAAAATGCTTTTGTATGAGTGTATTAGATAAAATATATTCTGGTGAAAACTTAAGTCTAATACCGAAACTTCAGCATAAAACTTGGTGTGAAAATGATAAGCATATTTTATATGATTTTTTTCCTGATTTTAATGAATGGATCGATGGGGACGAAGGAGTAAACGTAAGACAGCGCTATAGTATCGATGGGTTGTCAAATCCTAGTAAAGCATTTTTTGCCAGTGATCTAGAAGGTTATTACCAAGCTTTTAATACTTTTCGTAAGGAACAAATAAATGCTATTCTAAGTGAAGAATATATAATAGATAAATTTGGAGATCGTCGTTGGTTTGAAAGAAATCAAGAACGATTCGAGCAACTTGAAAAATGTTTAATCGACGGAGCTATTGTTCCATTTGTTGGCGCAGGTTTATCTGTAGAAAGCGGTTTTCCATCATGGAAAAATCATTTAATTGAACAAGGTAAAACATCAGGTCTCAATGCAGATCACGTTATAGAATTATTAGAGAATGGTGATTACGAAACTGTCATTGAAGAAATTGAAGCCAAAGGATACAAAGATGCTTTTATTCAGGAAATTAGAGATGCGTTCGCCAAAACTGGCGAAATTACACAGACAACGCTACGATTGACAGAGCTATTTACAGATACTATAATAACAACTAACTATGATCATATCATTGAATTAGCATTTGATACTGGAGCTAAAGACAACATTCAGTTAATTGACAGTTCAAATATTCTAGAACAGCCTAATTCTGATAAAACTACCATCATCAAATTACATGGTGATATTAAACAGCCTACAAAATGTATTATAAGTAAAAATCAATACGATGAAGCTTATGGTAATGGTGTTTTAGATATTGAAAAAACAATCCCAAAATTTTTAAGTTATTACTATCGAACAAGCAGTTTGTTGTTCTTAGGTAGTAGCCTCAACCGCGATAGAACTATGGAGGTTTTTCAAGCTGTAAAAAACGAAATTGGGGATACAGACAAGCCCCAACATTTTTGTCTTGAATCAATGCCTGATACAGAAGAAGAATTAATATCACGCAATGGTTATTTATTAAGTTTTGGTATTACCCCTATTTGGTTTCCTACAGGAAGCTATTACTATATCGAACAAATTCTTCGATTGGCAAAAAATGAAATGCGATATAGGGGTTTTATTCCTGGGTTTAAAAAGGTAATCAATACTCCTGTTGAAGTTGTGACTGAACAAGTAAAAGATATAAGCACTCCTTTAGTAATAACTAAGGGAGGCTTTTGGTCAACGATATTTAATTGGTTTTAGAAATGATAAAATAAGATTTATTTTATGATTGTATCAAATTTAAAATCAAGTTTTGAAGATTCCATAGCTGACGCAGAAGAAATATGGTTTGCAGTTGCTCTAATTAAAAAGGAAACTTACGATTATATTCAAGAGAATATTAATAAAAAGTGTAAACAGCATATTCTCGTAGGAATTGATTTGCCAACTAATCCTGTTGTTTTACGTAAAATGCAAGCTAAACTTGAAAAACAAATATTTGAAGCCTGTATCTATAAAACAGATAATAATTATCATCCAAAGGTTTATTTATTTAAAGTAAATAATAATTATACGGCCTTTGTTGGTTCTTCAAATTTAACTGACGGAGGCCTTGAAGATAATGTTGAGTTAAATTATAAAGTAACTGATCAAAATGATTGCATATCAATTCTAGATTGGTTTAATGATTTGTATAATAATGCCTACCCTTTAACTGATGAAAATATTATAGAATATGAAGAACAATTTAATATTATTTCAGATTTAGAAAGTCAGTTAAAAAAAAGGAGAAAATTTATAAAATTAAAAAAGACAACGAAAATTACGGCCCACGATTATTCATTAGATCAAATTGACTTTTCAGACAGGTATTTTAAGAAAGAGCATCATATGGCTTTTCGTCAAGAACTATGGACTGATACATCTCGAAGTGCTAACAATGAAAGGATTAAAGTTCAAGATAAATTTCTAGAATTAAACAATTTAATTTTTCCGAAATTCACAAAATATGGGATTGGTGAATTAGCGCATAACACAAAGAACCATATTGTTTCAATGTATCAACATATTACTGGAGCAACTTCACAAAAATTGGGAGCTATGTGGTTGAGTTATGGTAAAAGTCAAGACGAAATAAAGAAATATAAATTTTTTTTTCCAAAATTACCGAATAAAAAAATTAATGATGAAGATGATAAAATGAGTTTCATAAATCATGCTAGGTTGCAAATTCGTATTGATTTAGACTCTATTGGAATTTGGTTGTTGTTCGGTAAAAACAATGGTGGTAGTATTTTTGATAGAGATGCTTTTAGAAAAAAAATGGCAACAATAAAATTCAGGGATGATTTTTATTCTATGATTAAATTATTACCTACTGATTATTTTATTTACTTAAACAAAAATAAAAAGTTTTGTAATGAGTTTAAATCTTCTGATGAACTTAATGACTTTTGTAAGAATGATAATGAACGGGAGTATTTTTATATCGGTAGGAATTATAAAATTTTAGACGTAGAAATGTCAGAAAAAAATTTACCTGAAGAAACTTTAAAAGTTTTTAAACTTTTATTCCCATTGTATGACATAATGATAGATAAAATAGATAATAGATGACCTTATTTGTCCCAGATAAAAATGAACTAACTCAATTAAAGGAAAAACCTTTTAAACTAGATATTTGAATTACTTTTTAGGACGCATCAGACTTAATTTTTGAGTAGAATAAAATAATGTTTAGAGTATTGTTTATAAAACACTTAGGAAATTAAGGGAGTATTTGTTAATTTCTTACTAATTTAGCTTTATTACCCCAAAGCTACTTAATAGGCAATCCTCAAAATGCTCTTAATCTATAGTCATATTTATACATTATTGCATCGCCTACTTTAAAAAAAAGACCCCTGAAATCTCTTTACGAATTACATCACTTGCGCCCAAGGTGCTTACTTCTGAAAAGGATTTGGAAAGGGGTACGCCCTTATCTCAATAGCCTTAAAAGCGCCATTGATGACCCTGATATTACCAATATTGCCCTGACAGGTACATACGGTTCCGATAAAAGTACCATAATAAAGACATTCCAGGGTCAATATCCACAGTTTGAATATCTGAATATTTCGTTAGCATCCTTTAAGGATATAAAAGAAGCAGAAGCACCTGGTAAATCTGCAAGTGGAGGTGCACTTGAAAGACAACTTGAGATAAGTATCCTCCAGCAGATATTTTACCATGTGCGGCCTTCTGAAATTCCTGATTCCCGCTTTAAAAGGATTGTGAATATAACCGCGGGGAAAATATGGGGATTCGCGATAGGGCTTATAATGTGGGTAGCCAGTATCCTGATTCTTTTTAAGGCGAATTACGTCAATCATTTAAATCCGGCTGGCTACCTTCTATTGCTTTTGATATTTAGCCAATTCTAGCCGTTTTGGCGAGCCTCAAAGCTGACCTAGCTTTGACCTAGTTAATCTCATTATAACTTTAAATTAATTTTTATGTTTTGTCATACAAACTATAATAAGATATTTTCAATATTAAAACCTAATTCATATCCGATTGAATCACTTTCTAAATCAGGATCAATGTCTATTTCTTTTAAAACCAATTTAGTAGCTCTTTTATCTGTATATGAGTCAATTGCTTCTGGTATTTCTAAACCCGATACTTCTTCAATGAGTGATACATTTACTTGATATGTATCTGCATCATTAAACTGCATAAAAATTTGGTCATCAGATTCTAACTGCTCAATTATATTATCATTTATTAACAACTTGTTTTGACTCATCATAAATCCAACTCTATAAAGCTTTCCATCTTCTTTCTCAAAAACAACTACTTTCCAAAATAATGAAGGAATTTGTATCTGAGCGTTATTTATAGGTGTTACAAAATATGGATTGGCATTTGATAGAACAGGACCCGTGAAAACACAGATTCGCAACTGATTTCGTTTGGCTTCTGTATGAAGAATATAATCTTCTAAACTTCTCCAAATATCTCTATTTAGATCTTTATGCTGCGGAACTGCATTTGTATAATAGAAAGTTGAATCTGCGGCATTTAATGCAATTCCAATAGTCTCTCCCCATTGAACATCTTCCCTCTTAGTCATGTGGCCTCTATCAAAGTTACTTTTATCAGCATTATAAAGTTCCGTTCCCCACTGATTATCTTTCGCTACTCTATCATCTTTTCGCCAATTGTCTTTTCTAGGTACCTTTTTGAATTTTAGGCCATCAATGTTAGTTGCCGTGTAAAAGGGGAATTTATGGGATGATGATAATTGTAAACTATAGTTGATATACGTTATTACATCACTACCATCTTCGTCGATAACTACATCTGCAGTTTGGTCATGATTTAATTTTGGTAAGGAAACTTTTTTAGTCAATATAAACTCATCATCGTATCCTTGAAATAACATTTTGCTTTTCATATAGTTAGTTTTTGTGATTATCTTTTAAAAATTGAATAATTTTATTTATAAAAATTCCTTCATTTCTTATTTTGATTCCCTCCTTAAGATCAGGTTCATCAGGTTTACTTCCACCTCCGCTATGGTGCAAGGCAACCACTTCCCATTCAGAATTAAAGACAGGAGATCCTGAAGACCCTTTAAGGGTATCGGTAAGGTACTGAACAATTCTGTCATTTGTATGAGTTACAATATTATGGTATAATGAAATCTGTTTCATCTCTCCCTTCGGATGTTGAATAATATTAACGAAATCATTTATAAAAATTTCAATCTCTTTTAACTCAATAAAACCATATTCTGCTAATGTATTATTATCATCACTTAATTTAAAAATAGTTGCGTCACAGTCTTTTACTTCTGAACAATACCAAGGTCCATCGACATCAATCATGAAACTCCTAGAAGGAATAGTATTGCCATTAACATCAAGTTCATAATCAAATATTACCCTTGTTTTTTCTATATCTTTTTGATTATTGATTACGTGATAATTAGTAATAAAAAAGACATCTTCAATATCTTTTACTTTGAACAAAAAACCTGTACCAACATTATATCTATTATTCCCAATTTTAATCTCAACTTTTCCCACAGATTTACTTTTCTGCACCCCTTTAGCTAAAAAATTAACTGGCAGTAAAGTACTTTGATCCATTGTTAGTACTTCTAATGTCTCATCGGAAACATCCTGCCAATCAGAAGCGTCATCAATGTCAGGGCTTTCCGAAAAATCAATTTCTTTAGAAATTAATGCGGATTTTAGAAATTGGTTATCTGGATAAGTATGTAACACGGATTTCACCAATTCACTTACCTTACTATTTTTATCTGCTTCACTAAGCACATTACTCCAAACGTCCATGGGGCTACCGCTAGTGTCAATATACTGCTGTTTTAACCCTGATGCTTTTACATACTTTGTTATACTATCCTTATTGGGTACTAAGTCGCTTAATACATCATTTAATTGTGTGAGTTTTTTTGTCCAAGCCATAATTAATTAAAGATTTGTGGGTATTCCATTGCCACTCGGTCAATAAGACTTTCAATCATTTCTTTTTCAATACATTTGTTTATTAGCTGAGAAGACATGGATACGGCAGAGTCTTCAACGAATAAAGAAACATTAAAACCAATATTTTTTGCTAATGTTTTGACAGATATACTGGATTGGTAGAATTGTGGTAATTTAATAATTAACTGTTCTATAGATATTCCTTTAAAATGTACTCCCCGAATCCTTTCATAGAGCAAATTAAGCTTGGCTTTTTCGGAAGCATGTGTTAGCTCCAGAGGGGAAGAATAACGAGAATCGAAAATTGGATTGACTATGTTTGGGTTTAATAGATATTCTCCATAACGTCCATCTTTTTTTGCATAATTTTTAAAGAAACTTTGAATTTTTGAATCAACATCTGCAACCTTACTATCAGCTGTAACATAGACAAAATCGTAAAAAAGACTATCTTGATATTCATATTCCATTAAAGAAAAAGGATGATAAACAATAGGACAATCTTTTTCAAACACTTCAATTTTATCAATAGAATCAATTAATAAATAGCCTCTCGGTATACCTTGGGTGGAAGCGAATTTTGAAGCCCAGCTCGTATCCATTGGTTGCCACTTCGCTTCCCTTATTACCACACAGTCTCCTTGTTTAATTTTTAATTGATCAATTACTTCTGGAAAACATAAAATAGGAATACCGACTGAAGCATTACAGCCAGCACTTATAGACATTAATGTTTTGCCATCCTCAGTAGGAGGAAGCAATAAAGTCCCAACACCACCCATTACTTTTTTTGATTTTCCAGGAGGATAGAATTCAAGCCAGTGCTCGCTTTGTATAGCAATGTCTTCTTGTTCATGTTGTCGTACTACTTCAGATGTACTAGACCAATAAAGACCGGGAACGCGAGCAATCCAATTTGAAACAACAAATTTGTACAAATTTATTTTTTGACCCCAATACTTTGTTGGTTCAGCAATAACATTTTTCCAAAATTCTTCATCAGTATAAAACCAGTATAATTTACTGGAATCAGTTTCCTGAATCTGAAATGATGAATCTTCCGCTAACGCATAATTTTCAATTGTCTCAATAATTTTAGCTCCTTTGTATAGCTCCTGTAAACTCATAACTGGTTATGTTTTTATGTAATTCTTCCGTAAATCATAAATAATTTTAAACTTTTGGTTATCTCCATATTGCTTTTCAATCTCTTTTAATAATTTATTCATAGTCATATTTTTTGGTTGATTTTTGCGCATTTTATAAAGTGCGTCGCTCCAAATTTCATTCGCTGTGCTCTTAGTAAGCAAATCTGATTCCTTTCCCCCAGCTTTCTTCCAAATTGTTGTTAAAGAAGTACCATTAGGATACAATTCAACTATTAAATCTTCTGTACTTTGCCACCATTGATCTGTTGTAATATTAACGGAATTTAAAATTCCTGATAATGCTAAAATCCCTTTTGTAAACATATCTAGAAGGTAGCCATTTGGCAAAAAATAAAAAAATGCTAGTGTTCTATTGCTTATCCTTTCTTGGAAGCTGGTATAGTTGGATAAATTAACTACGTTGACCCCTTTCCGCCAATTTTAATTAGGCTGCTAATTAATTGTAGACCAGGAGAAATAGTGGTCAATTCTAAATCGGCGAAAGGGTTCAATCGCGTCTGGTTTTTGCACACCACTACAGGCATTGCAGTAAACTTATAATGAGAGCTAATGCTTTCTGAAGTTTAAGCTAAACCACAATAATTTTAAGTACATTTCTTAAAATCAGCAGCCGCAATAAATGGCTTTCAGCAGATTTCGGTTTACATTGAGCATAAAAGCCAACGAGAGCCGTTTTACCATTGCATAGTAAAAACAGTAACGTTAACACAACTACTTGTGATCATCCGAATGCTTATTCTTAATAATACTTTAAATAACACAATTATGAAAGACATTGTGTTCGACAGCCCCTCACACATTTAATTGGTGAAATTTTTGAATCTAATTTTTTGGTAAATAAAAATGAATCGTATAAAAAGTGAACAATAAAACTTTTAAGGTACAATAATTCGAAAACTTAATTTACACACTTAATATATTGAAAATAAATATATTAATTACTTTAAATTTCATTAAAGAAGGTTAAAATTGGCGCAAGGTGTTCGACTGTGATCCCTGACAGCCCACATACCCCTAAAACCTCAGTATTTACTGGGGTTTTATTTTTATAGTTTGAGGGATAATCGAACTTTAACAGGTTTCATCTAAATAAAGAGTGATGGTTATAATTGACTAAAGACTAACTTTGTTATTATTAGCCAAAAAGATAATGCCTAAAAAAACAAAATCCATTCCTGTAAATACATTGCCTTTAGGTGTTAGAGAAGGAATAATCATTGGGCGGAGATCGTTTAACGGCTCACCTAATTTTGAAGAAGTGGAACGTTCGCATCGTGATGGCGGATACTCGTTTATAATACAGGAAAAAGGGGCCACTCGAATTGAAATTGACTTTCAAACACATGCTATTGAAGCGCCATCTCTTATTTATATTCACCCTAATCAGGTACACCGAGTTATAGCCTTTAAAAATGCTACAATAACCAGTTGGATAATTACACTTGAAAACCTTCGGCCTGAGTACCTGAAATTATTAGATGATCTCGCACCTGCGAATGTACTGCCCTTAACTATAGAAACATTTTTAATTCTTTCTGAGATGGCATCAGTATGCATGAAACTTTGTGAAAGAAGCCACGAGAAACTATATGATGCTATACTTCGAGAGAGTTGTAATACGTTGGTGGCATTGGTTGCCTCACAATATTTAGCATTCACTAAACCTACTGGCAACTATTCCCGGTTTGATGTTATTAGTAAAGCCTTTAAATCAATGCTTGAACATAATTTCAGGACGGTTAAAAGCCCAACGGCGTTTGCCGGCTTGCTTAATATTTCGGTTCCTTACTTAAATGAGTGCATCAAAGCCACTACAGGTAATTCTGTTTCATACCATATTCAGCACCGTATTGTTTTAGAAGCAAAACGCTTAATTTATCATTCGGACAAATCTATAAAAGAAATTGCCATCGAACTGGGCTACGATGATTACTCTTATTTTACACGGCTATTTAATAGGATTAGCGGAATGACCCCAACCGCCTTTCGTAATAGAAACCTCGATTAGTGCTATACTTACCTCTTATCGACATTGTTTGACGTATAAATGTAATGTTCCTTTGTACCAACAAAAAACAGGTGTGAAATGGAAACATTAAAGGAAATAAATTTACTACAAAATAAAAAAATCGCTATTATAGGTGGTGGTCCCGGCGGATTGACCTTAGCAAGGCTTTTACAGCTTAAAGGAGCGGATGTAAAAGTGTATGAAAGGGATGTTAACCGGGAGGCGCGTGTGCAGGGTGCAATAGTTGACTTGCATTTTGATTCGGGCTTAAAAGTAATCGAGGCCGCAGGCCTGATGGATGCTTTTAAAGCAAGTTATATGGCTGGCGCTGATAAATACCGAATGGTTGACAAAGATGCTAATATTTGCCTTGACGAGACTAATACCGATGTCGAGGATGACTTTGGAAGTGAATACTTTAGGCCCGAAATTGACAGAGGAGAATTACGAAATTTATTGATTGAGTCTTTGCTGCCGGATACTGTAGTTTGGAATAGCCAGTTAGAAAACATGGAATTGGCAGATACTACTTGGATTCTAAAGTTTAAAAACGGTACTGCAGCTAATGCAGATATTGTTATAGGTTCAGATGGTTATCGCTCAAAAGTTCGGCCTTATGTTACTGATGTTAAAGCTTTGTATTCTGGTGCAACTATCATACAGGGCGAGATAGACCATCCTGAGACAAATTGCCCCGAAATGTATAACCTTGTTAATAAAGCAAATCTTATCGCAATGGATACAGGAAAAACCATTGCAGCCCAACCACGTGGCGATGGTGGGTTAACTTTTTATGCGGCGGCGCTTTATCCTGAAAATTGGGTACAGGCCAGTGGTGTCGACTTTAACAAAAGCGACGAAGTATACACTTATTTAGTTAACTATTACAAAGGATGGAATCCGATATTTTATACGCTTTTTAAAGCATGTCTTAATTTTATTCCACGCCCTCTAAACTATTTTCCTATTGACCAAAATTGGAAAGCTAAAGCAAATATAACTCTAATAGGAGATGCAGCTCATCTGATGCCACCATCCGGCGAAGGGGTTAATACGGCTATGCTTGATGCGTTAGATCTAAGTGAGAGTCTTACCGGCAAATACCCGAATTTGGAGGCAGCCATTGCTGCTTATGAACAACAAATGCGCTCCCGCGCCGCAATTTTGGGGAAAGAAGCACTTGAAAGTATTAAAGATTTTGCCTCACCTTCTGAAGAGTCAATTAACAAACTTGTACAACAGTTCAATACAATAAAATCTTAAATGATAATCTAACTTTTGTATCCTTTAGTAACTTAATAGAACAACATTTCTAATATTTTACGGATGTTTGGAATCGTTGAAAAATGCCAAAACAGGCACGAGGTGTTCGACTGTGATCCCTGATAGCCCACCACAACAAAAATCATTGAGGAATCAATGATTTTTTTGATTTAAAATGATTATTATTCAAATAATTCAAGCGTAACTTAATATTAGGGCGATATTAGTGTTCTATAGCCTCCATTAAAATAATGGAAATAAGCGTTCAATTTAAATGATTTTGCTAACTGGGTGTAAATGTCTAAATGATTATCCTACTAAATTGCTGTAATCGAATCTTTGTATATGAAGTTAATAATTCAAAATATTTATATCTGTAATAACGCTAACTAAATTTTTGCTTTAATAAGATTTTGATCAAATTTTGCCATATGTTATAGGGATTGGGAGGGTTATAATTTTTAATATGCTTAAATACATACGCATGCAGCTCTTTAATTGTCACACTCTTGTTGTTATCAGTATTATGGCCTTAAGTATGTTTTTGCTACAAATTGTATTTAATTGGTAATACGTGTTTTTTCCTCATCATTAGCGGAGTTTCTTTTGCCTATCTCCTTAATTTCTTTATTTCCAAAATTGTAGCTTAGGTTAATTTTAAACTGCCTGCTTTCATACCCTCCATTACCACTAATGTATAATGCGCCATATCGTGTATCTCCAGACCAGTTACTTGTGTACAAAATATCTGTGGCAGCAATCCTGACAGATAACCGATTATCTGCAAACTGTTTTTGCAAAGCTACATCAAGAGAACCCATACTATGGGTTTTATATGTTCCGCCCCACACATTTGGCGTATTAAACCAACCTGAAATTTCCATCTTAAAATTTTTAGGTAACGTAATAGAATTTTGTCCGTAAAGGCTAAAAGTGTTTTTTGTTACCGGGTTAAATTTTTCATTATTAGAGTTATAGGTGCTTCGGTAACCATTCGCACTTGCAAAAAGATTCCACCAATCGTTAAATTTAAAAGGATAGCTTATCCCAAGATTTAGTATTTGTACATTGGCAATGTTTTGAGGTGACATTATATTGCGGTTATTGTCTGCAACATCAGTAATCTGGGCCATAAAATTTGTAATATAACTATAACTCAGTGAGGTGTTCAATATGTATTTATAGGTATGAGTCAATTTTATATTGTGTGTGTATTGTGGTTGCAGTAGCGGATTCCCTTTCGTAGTTGAGAGTTCATCAGTATTAACCTCAAACGGATTGAGCGAGCGATAATTGGGACGCTCTACCCGGCGGCTGTAAAGTAAGCCGAATTTATTATTTTCAGTAGCGTTATATGTAATGCCACCGCTTGGAAAAAGATCAAGATAATTACGCTTGACTTTACTGTCTGCTAAATCCTGTGTACTGTCCAAGTCTCCTTCAGAAATTGTTTGCTCGGCCCTAAGCCCCAACTGTAGAGAGAATTTACCAAAGGTTTGAGAATAGTTAATATATCCTGCATTTATGTTTTCTTGGTAACTAAAAAAATTGCTTCGGTCAGCATTGAATTGCTCATCGTCACCATCTACATCATAAAAGCGAAATGTATTATTTGTTTTAACAAAGGAGCTTTTTAAGCCATAAGCCAGCTTACCTTTTCCTATAGGCTGTGCAAGATCTGTTTTTAGCGAAAAAAGGTAAATGTCAACCGGGGTAGCCATACGGAAACCCGACTGGCTTATAATTTGTGTTTCACCTGCATTATAGTATGTGTTAGGCTGCAGTTCGTTTCGTCCGGCTGTATAATGTGCCGCATCGCCATCAATATTAAATTCGCGCCCAATAGAATCTGCAAAACGGTAATTAATGTTACCGCTTAGGTTTCGGTTGCTGCTTGCCGCCTGTCCTGTGGCCAGCAGCACCTCCTGCCTTTGCCCGTCGGTAAGGGTACTTATCGGTGTGCGCGTAATAGTACTGATGTCGTAATCGCTCCAGGAACCGTTTACAACTACGCCAAGCGTTTTATTTTTACTGATAAAATAATCAAGGCCAAGCCTCGCATTGTTATTTTGGTCATCGCTGACGCTCTTTGACCGGGAATCATATATCATGTCTGACTGAACACGATACCGATTAATAAAACGACGGTTTTTACCCGTCAGGTTACTGTAATTAGCATATAAATTTGTTTTTTCACTACGGTTATTAAGGCTTAAAGATGAGTTGGATTTGGCATAAAAACCTTGTGCATAACCTGTAGACAAGGAACCATTTGTGCCAAAATCCTTGCTTTTCTTTAGTTTTAAATTAATAATCCCGGCATTACCGGCCGCGTCATATTTAGAAGAAGGTTGTGTTATAACTTCCACCGTTTCTATATCGGCCGCCTGCAAACCTTTCAGGTAATTAACCAAATCAGTATCACTTAATAGCGACTTTCGCCCATCAATATAAATACTAACCCCTGTTTTACCTTCTACAATAACGTTATCCTGGTTATCAATCATTACACCGGGTGCTTTGCGTAACAAATCAAAACCATTGCTGCCGGATGCACCTATACTGCTTTCTACGTTTAAAACGGTTTTGTCTGCCCTTACTTCAACCATTTGTTTAGCAGCAGTTATGGTTACCGCCTGAAGTTCTGTAACATCAGGAATCAGTTCTATTAATGCCAGGCTGGTGTCTTTATTTATATCCATCCATTCAGATTGATATTCTTTATAGCCAAGCGAACGAACAGTTAAACGATAGAATCCGATTTTAGAAATACTCAAAGTAAATGAACCATCGGTTTGTGCAGCAGCTATTTTAACAACAGTAGAATCTTGTCTGCTGGTTAGCATTACTGTAGCATCAGGAACAGATATCTTGCCCTTTACAGTAATATTTTGAGCCTGAACGCCGATGGTTAGGAGTAAAAAAATATAAATTAGATTTTTCATAATGCCTGCAAATAATTATTTATAATGCCTGCAAATCTACCGTGCTGAAACTGGTTAGGAGAACGTAAATCGCTGAAACACCAAATAGACAGATAAACGAAAGTTTATAGTATTGACCGACGTATATGGCAATTGGACGGAAATTTGTTGTATTATCATGCGAGTATCTGTAATTTCGGAATATGAAAATAAAAAACTTACAACGCCCGGTTAAAACCAAAGAAATAGCCTTTTTTAGCGTGGCTTATTTTTGCTTTGTAGTTTTACATTATATTACCTTGTGGATTTACCTTGGGGCTAATAAACATAGTTTAGAATTAAAAGAGTTTCTAAACTGGGGCGGTGTAGACCATTTGCTTAAATTTTTACTTGGCTTACCAATTTGGTGGTTAATTTTTAGAGTTATGTGGAATTTTCCCTTATATCAAAGGTTAATGGTTCATTTTTTAACCTTGCCATTGTTTGTTTTTTGCTGGCAACAACTCTACTACCCTATTACAGATCTGCTTAAAATGTATCACCATGTAGGCTCGGCGCAAATATGGCATGTTTATATTTGTGCACTGTTTTATATGCTGCAATTTGGCCTTTTGCACGCTTACGGTTATTTTAGGGATAACCAGGAAAATATAGAACGCCAGGCCGTATTGCAACAATCTGTACTGCGCAGCGAACTATCTGCATTAAAGGCACAGCTTAATCCCCATTTTTTGTATAATGTTTTTAATACAATAAATGCTTCTATACCTCTTGAGCTAGAGCAGACACGGCAAATGATTGCCGAATTATCTGATTTGTTTCGCTATCAGTTAAGGGTTTCTAATTTTGAAACCGTACCACTTAGCGAAGAACTCGATTTTACAAGTAAATACCTGGATTTAGAAAAGGCACGTTTTGAAGAACGTTTAACCATAGAAATTTTTGCTGATGAAGCATTGTTAAACGAACCTGTGCCTCCGCTTATTTTACAGCCAATTGTAGAAAACGCTGTTAAGCATGGTATCTCTCCACAAATTATAGGTGGCAAGATTACTATTCGTGTTAGTAAAGGAGCCAAAGGCTTAGAATTTTCTGTAACAGATACTGGCATCGGAGTTATAGACAAAAGCCGGCTTTTAAATATAGGCATTGGCCTTACTAATACCGAAATGAGACTGAATAAAATGTTTGGTACCTCGTTAATATTCACAGACAATAAGCCACATGGCTTGTGTGTACAATTTACATTAACATGAAAAAAGTAATAATTGTTGATGATGAGGCGGCGGGCCGTAAATTAATCAGGGAATATATGAGCGATTTTCCTGAACTGGTATTAGTGGGCGAAGCTAATAATGGCGTTGATGCCGTAAAAATGATTAACGAGTTTAAACCGGATCTGATTTTTTTAGATATAAACATGCCCGGTATGAACGGGTTTGAAATGCTTGCACATTTAGAGGAATTACCACAAATCATCTTTTCCACTGCTTATGACCAGTATGCGCTTAAGGCCTTTGATGTGCATGCCATAGATTATTTGTTAAAACCCTACACCCGGGAGCGGTTTAAACAGGCATTAGAGCATGTTCGTATTGAAAAGACAGATGTTTTACTTCCTCTTGCCGAACAGGTTATACTGGAGCAGGCAAAATATCCTAAACGGATTATAGTACAGTCGGGCAAAAAGTATATTACTATAGCTACCGAAAACATACAACGTATTGAGGCTTGGGGCGATTATTGCCGTATGCACACTCTCGATCAGGTCTATATCAGTAATTTTGGTATTAGCCAACTTGTAGAAAAGCTTAACCCCGACACTTTTATACGGGTCCACAGATCTACCGTCATTAATATTCATTCTATTAAAGAAATTAATAAATTTCCCGGTGGTTATGACGTGGTTATGCTAAATAAGGATATTGTTAATGTTAGCCGCAGCTATATAGACAACTTAAGAAAATTGATGTTTTAATGTAAACTATTAAATGTTTTAAAGACATATAAGTGATGACAAATTTAAACAAGATTATTCAAGGGACAAATTTTATAGCATTCGCTATATTTTTAGTTTCCAGCAACGTATCAGCTCAAAGGATATTAAAATATTCTGACCATGAACCTTTCGTTGGAATGCGCACAAAATTTCTTAATGATGTATTTTTTCCGGCCATTGAAAAAGAGTCTAATGGGCGATTAAAATTGAAGCGCATTAGAATGGTGAGCTTGCCGGTGCTTACAAGGCATTAGAAATCGTAAGTAAAGGTGATACAGTAGATATTGCAACCATTGTGCCTGAATACACAGCCTAAGAACTCCCGTTACATCAAATTTTTAAAAGCTTTCCCGTGGGGTCTTCAGGCAGTAAGCAAGTTTTATTTTTCCGTAAAGTGTATAAAGATATACCGGATTTTTCAGCTGAGCGGGGTTACAACAATTTGGCGAAACGCTTGTTGATGAGCACCTGAATTCAAACAACTCGCCGTTTAAGTTTAACGATAAAGAATTGGACGAAGAAACCGAAAATTATTACTATAGCGCGCAGGGCAAACGCATCATTTTAATCTTATATACAGAGTGATAAAAGTTTGATTTACATCTGTTTGTTTCTTTATATTTGAGCGGTAAATTATTAAGCATTTTTAAGCGGATAGAAGACAATAGGCGTGATTTAAGCAAACTTCACGATTTAAACGACATCCTTGTCATGGCAATAATTGCAGTGATTTTGTGAGGCAGATACATGGAACAACATTGAAGAATATTGTGAAGCAAAGTCCGATTGGCTCTCTAGGTTTCTGAATTTGAAAAATGCGATTCCCTCCCATGATACCTTTAACAGGGTAATTAGTGCTATTGACAGCGATTGTTTCGAGCGTTGTTTTATTGAATGGGTTAGTGAATTGATAAAGGTTACCGATGTAAAGGAAATCGTAAGCATTGATGGAAAAACCATACGTGGAGCAAAGAACATGGAAAAAAATCACCTATCCATATGGTTAGTGCATGGGCTCACCATAATAATTTAGTGTTGGGTCAGGTTAGAGTAAATGGAAAAAGCAATGAGATCACGGCAATACCTGAATTACTGAAAGTCTTAAGCTTTAAAAACAGTATTGTCACTATTGATGCAATGGGTTGCCAAAAAAGTATAGCGTCAAAAATTATAGAAAGGAAGCAGATTACGTTTTGGCGGTAAAAAACAATCAGGAACAGCGTATTAATTTAAGAATTGAGTTAATAACGTAAAATATTAATTTATAGTAGATTAAATCTCTTAAATATTGCTAATAAAGTCAAAACAGGCATAAGGTGTTCGACTGTGATCCCTGACAGCCCACACATCCCTAAAACCTCAGTATTTACTGGGGTTTTATTTTTATAGTTTGAGGGAGAATCGAACTTTAACAGGATTACATTGGGTTTAATTATAACTCTTTTAAATTTCAAAGCTTTCTTTTCACGTAGTATTTCTGAAATTCAAACATCAACATCTACGCCGATTATAAATTAATACAAAGCATTGGCGCTCATTCCCCCATCGACAACTATATTTTGCCCCGTTATGTAAGACGCTGCCGGCATCGCTAAAAATGCAATGACAGTAGCCATTTCTTGTGGGCTTGCAACCCTTTTAAGTGGTGTACGGGCAAGTACTTTCGCAATTTTACTTTCATCCCTGAGTAAATTTTCTGTAAGAGGCGTTTCTGTAAACCAGGGAGAGACCGCATTTACCCTAATTCCATCGGATGCCCATTCTACAGCCAGGCTCCGGGTTAGCTGTAAAAGTCCTGCTTTAGATATTCCGTATGGCGACCCTGTTTGAACATCCAGGAAACCGGCAATAGAAGCTATATTAATTAATTCAAGTTGCTAGTTTAGTGCTTTGCTTAATTGCAATCCAAAAACAAATAGTGTTAGCTTTATTAGGAAGCCCTCCAATGTTACGGCATGTATTGTTCTTGGAAATAGTTTCTTAATATCGCTGATAGTTGTTTCTACTATTTTTCGCATTTTTAATTTTTCAAGTTTTTGTTCCAGTGTATCTATTCTTTTAGAGTTTGACTTCCTTTGGATTTTCAACAAAATTGCTTTTCTTTCCAAAGCACTATCTTCCAGTCCATAATCCAAATAAGCGCTATCTCCATATATTGAAGATTCTGCGGGTAATTTATCTATCATCTTGCCTAATGCTTTTGCATCGGCTGTCTTGCCAGGTGTAAAGTGAAAAGCTATTGGTATACCGTCTTTTGTCGTAAGCAATTGCACCTTTACACCATAAAAATAACTCCTCATACTGGCTGTGTACCCTCTCCACTTATATCCTTAAGTATTTTACAATTTGCAATCCTCATATTATTACACACTGCCACTGGGAAAGAATCAATAATGTAATGAAGCTCACAACAGATATCTTTAAAATAGGCACTTACACTTTCAAATAAATCATAAAGCAATCTGCCAACTTTATGCAGCCTCCGGTTGAACCTGCTTTTGTCAAGCATATTGGGTATAAAACCATATTGCTTCATAAACTCAATAGCAGAGCAATGGTTTCCATAAAAACTCGTGGAGGAAACAATAGCGGTTAGTATAATTTCGCTATCACTTACTTGCCGCCTTATATCTTCTTGGTGTCCAATTCCTTTTAAAATATCATCAATTAAATAAAAAATAGAAATAATTTTGTCTCTTGTAAGCATCATACTTGTGAGTGTTTAGTTGTGGTAAACCAAATTTCTCACTTTTGGTGCTTACTTTTTTGTTTTCTAACTAGCAACTTGAATTAATTATAGAGGTATTTGTACCTTTTTTTAGTAAAGGGTACATGGCATTGTTTAATCGGAATACCGAGGTAATATTTGTATCGATAACTTGTTGGTACTCTGTTTCGGTGTAATCTACTGTTGGTTTTCTAATATTTGTTCCCGCATTATTAACCAAAACATCAAGTTGACCCCATTTTTCTTCAATAAGCGATTTCAACCGTACAACATCTTCCACAACTGTTACATCGGCGGCGATTCCTTCAATATTGGAGAAATCCTTTTGCAGTTCAGTAACCACTTCCTCAATAAGTTTCTCATTCCTGGCAGTAAACAGTACATTCGCGTCTAATTTTAAAAACAATTCTACAGTTGCTTTTCCAATCCCTTTGCTACCCCCGGTAATAAGGGCGTTACGGTTTTTTAAAATAAATTGTTCCATTTTATAATTCGAGTTATATTAGGGTGTTGTGTAATATCACGCAACACCCAGAATACTATTATTCAGTTAAGAGTTTATTTAAAGGTACACTAACTACTTTAAAAGGCAAACTAGGCGGTGTATTAAGTTTACCATCGGCATCATCAATAATATGGTTTAACTGGCTATTTACGGTATATAATCTTCCGTCTTTTATAGCTGAGGCAGTTGGACGATTGTAAACAGTATTAAATTTATCCCTTATTGTAAGCTTGGCTTCAGAATAGTCTTTGTTAAAGTCGGCAGTAATAATGGCACCGGCTTTAGAATATACATTAACCATAAAAAGGGTATTGTTATTAAAGAACATGCCATCAGAACCTGCAAATGCTTTAATAGCTTTTTCTCCATTTAATTTTATTGGGCTAACTGCTTTTGTTTTTAAATTAATCCGCACCAGTCTTCCGTCACCGGCATCAAGCCGATCCATAACTGAAGCAATTAAATATTTATGGCCGGGTGTTATAGACAATCCGTTTAAATCAAAAGGCTGGTTTGGAGCAGGATTTGATAATAGATCATTTTCTACAAAAACTGATGGAGTCGTTGCATTGGCATTGGCCGTGTAGATTTGAGGCCCGAAAGTATTGGTTACATAAATAGTACCCTTATCATCAATTGCTATTTCATTAAAAAACACACCTTCAATATAATTTTCAGGAATTGTTTTTATAAGTTTTCCTGACTTTAAATCGAACATTTTTAAATTGCTCCCAGGTTTACCACTGGCAGTCTTAAAATTAAAATTTGCTACCCAAAGGTAATTGTTTTTAGTGTCTACCGCCATACCTACCGTAAGAGCCATTCCGTTTTCTCCGGGTTTGCTAAAGTAGGATGACTCATTTTTTGTGTTTATTTTCTGGATGGTACCATCTCCAAATCCACCTATCAAAAATCCACCATCAGGCAGGGCAAGGATGCCTTCTGGATATAATGCTTCTCCTTTTAAGTCTATATAAGTTGCTTCTGTTGCCTGAGAAAAAACGTATACTGTACTTAATAGCAGAGAAGCGGTAATAAAATATTTTAAGGTTTTCATTGTATTAATTGTTGTGTTTTTTTAAAAAATTAATTGTCTCGATAGGTTCTGGCCTGAAGCGATAGTCAGGGTCAGCTTTGACATCCTGAATAATACCGCCCTGCCCGACTACAAAACGTGCAGGAATAGGCAACTCCCAGGCAGTACCTTCATTTATATCCTGTATGTTATTTCCAAAAGTACCCTGATACAGATCTTTTAGGTACTGGGGAAATTCATAAACCAAACCAAATGCTTTTCCAACCGTATTATCGGCGTCTACAAGCATACTGTATTGTAGTTTTATCTCGCTGGCCTGCTTTTCGGTTCTTGAAAAACTTTGCGGTGAAATAACTACAAGGTTGGCTCCGGCATCTTTAATTTCCGTATAGTATTTATTTAAATATTTTACTTCTTCCACACAATAAGGGCACCAGCTTCCTCTGTAGAAACTTACCACAAGCGGGCCATTTTTTAGTAATTCTGTAGAATCAATGATAGTATTGTGCTGATTTTTTAATTTGAAAACCGGAGCGGTATCACCTACTTTTAAAATGTGGTCTACAGCACCCGATTTGCGAAGAAAATCAATGTGCCGTTCCATTTTTTCATTATCTCCTTCAGAAAGTTTTGAACTGTAAAATTCCCGAAGCTTTTTTAAGCGTGTTTCAAGAAGATCTTTTGCACTTACAGGCGTACCGCTTTTATTTTCAGTAATATTCATATGAATTAATTTAGATGTTATGTAATGGCCTTATCGCCTGAAATTGATATTAAAATAAAATAGCTAATTATTATAGTGTATCGGCTAACGGAAAATCAATTTCAAGGTGGGTAAGGTTATGTAAATAGTTGCTGATGATTTTGTCTCCTACAACCATTACAACATCGATCATATTGGCTTCGTTATAGCCTGCATCAAAAAAGGCGTTAAGAGCTTCTGTAGTTGCTTTACCTTTGTTAGCGACAACCGATGATGTAAATTTTGCAAGGGCATCAAGCTTACTGTCAAAGGGTGCTTTGCCCGCTCTGATTTCCAGAATTTGCTCGTCTGTAAATCCGTTCATTTTACCCAATGCGGTATGGGCTGACTGGCAGTAAAGGCAATCGTTAATCTGGCTGGTTACAAGATTAATTACCTCGCGTTCTTTAGCCTTAAGGGTGCTTGTACGATTTTGCAGGGTTAGATAATCGCCAAGTGCGGTTTCGTTTTTACCAAAATAGGCATACAGGTTAGGAATAAAGCCAAGCCCTTTTTGAAGGTTATCAAAGATGGCCTGATTGCCCGCAGAAACTTCTGTTCTTGTAGGTACGGTAAAAATTTGTTTAGACTGAGTGTTCATATTTTTTTGTATTTAAATTATTATTTTGTCGTTATTGACAATACAAAGTTGCGATGAACACCACTGTTTTCTTGATGAAGTAGATTAGGAAAAAAGGTTGAACTGGTTCAACTCTTTTTCCTGACTTTATTATTGCGGATTTTAGATAAAAATTCGGTTGTCATCCCTAAATAAGAGGCCAAAGCATATTGAGGCATGTGCTGAACGATATCAGGATATTTTGAAATAAACTGATCGTAACGCTCTTCGGCAGAAAGCGTGAGGTTGGCAACCATCCTCCGCTGTTGAAAGGCTAGGCCCTTTTCAGCCATAATCCTGAAAATAGTTTCAAATTTATGATTAGCTTTCTTTAAGGCAGTTTCTTTATCAAATTCTATCTGTAGAACAACAGCATCTTCTAAAGCCATCACAAACATAGTTGCCGGCTGCTGATATATGTAGCTGTTGTAATCTGTAATCCACCAATCTTTAATACCGAACGAGATGGTATGGTCTGTACCGCTATCACCAATTACATACGAACGGAAAGCACCCTCTATAATGAAATTCCTGTATTTTGCGGTAAAGTCCGGCTGAACGATAAATTGACGTTTTTTAATTTTTGCTTCTTTAAAAGCATCGGTAAAAGCATTAATTTCATCATGGTCTAAAGGAAGTATTTTTTCGATATAGCGGGCTAGCTGTTCTTTTGCAGTCATTCTTAATAATATATAGTTCAAAAGTATAAATTTTTTTATTGACAATGCTTTTGTGTAAAAAACGGTGTTAGTGGGTTCACTATCAACACTTTTGGCACCTTTACAAAACGTGCTTTGTATTCTCAAAAAATGTCAAAAATAGGAATTAAGTGTTCAATTGCTGTCCCTGACAGCCCACACATCATTAAAACCTCAGTATTTACTGGGGTTTTATTTTTATAGTTTGAGGGATAATCGAACTTTAACTGGATCTCATCAGTTTTGTAGTACTACTAATAAATTTTGATACCTACCATTTGAATTAATACTTTAAAAATGTATTTTATAAGTTAACTGCATACACTGAAAGCAATTGACCCTTTTCGCCGACTCGAAATTGACCACTATTTCTATTGGTTTACAAATAATTAGTATCGTCATCAAAATTGGTGGAGAGGGATCAGCGTAATTAATTTATCCAATTACCTCTTAAATTTTTGATAGTAATATTTTACAGTTAAGCTTGAAACTAAACATGCTAAACAATTTGTGTTCGATAAACCCTCATACATTAAAAATAGGTGTTTTCACTCCTGATTTTGATGCTAACAATTGATAAATGTTACAATAAAATAATAAATTCAGTATTGCAAAGTAAAATATTATTTTTAATTAATTTAAATTAATACACTAATAGTCAGTTTATTAAATTTTTTAAAACTCTTTAAATAGAGTCAAAATAGGCACAAGGTGTTCGACTGTGATCCCTGACAGCCCACCACAATTCAGCTTTATATCATTATAAAGTACATTAAAACAATGAAAACCTGCAAGTTACGGCTTTGCAGGTTTTTTATTTTTACCCCTGCACCATCAAAATTTTCAAAAATACACAAAGTTTTTGTGGCAAATCTGTGGCAATTTCAAATTGCAAAAAAATTTGCCCCGAATATTGTTTTAGTTTTTTGTTTTTCACCATGTAAAGCTGCTTAACGACTTGATTTGAAAGCACTATAATTCGACCTTTATTAATTTTTTAAAACGTTGAATTTATGTTAGAGAACAGTTTCGGAATAACCTTCTTTTTGAAGAGTTCCACAAAAGGCACAAAAGAAAGGTATATTTACCTTAGAATCACAGTTGATGGAATCCCAAAGGAAACATCCACCAAACGGAAATGGGAAATTGCCCGGTGGGATCAAAAAACCGAGCGGGCTACGGGCGGGAAAGAGGATGCTAAAATTTTAAACTTTTTTCTGGATGCCATGCACATGAAAATCCAGCAGTACAAAAGTGAACTCATGCTCGCCGGACAGCCTATCACCACTCAAAGGCTAATAGATTTTGTATTGGGCAAGAACACTTCAAAGGCAACGATCGTTCAGGAGTTCCAAAAGCACAATGATGAATTATTGGCTTTAGTTGAAAAGGGCGAGTACGCAATAGGTACGCATGTACGCTTTGAAATTGCCAAAAAGCACCTTAAGGAATACCTGCGATACAAGTATAATGTGGAAGACATGGATTTCCGTGAACTTAACTTTGAGTTTGTAAAGGATTATGAATTTTACCTGAAAACGGTTAAAAACATCAGCCACAATACAGCGGTGAAGTACATTACCAATTTCAAGAAGATTGTATTACTCGCCATTGACAAGGAGATTATAGCAACTGATCCCTTCAAGCGGTTTAAGGCGAAGAAAATCAAAATTCATAAAAAGCCGCTTAGTTCCTATGAACTTGCACTATTGGAAAACCATACTTTTTCTACCCCACGCCTTGCCACGGTACGGGATATTTTTGTTTTCCAGTGCTATACAGGGTTAGCCTACATCGATGCCTTTAACCTTAAGAAATCGGATATAAAGTCAGGCATAGATGGAGAGATGTGGATTATTACCGAAAGGCAAAAAACCGGTAGTAATATCAATGTACCACTTTTGCCGAAAGCGAAAGCCGTCATGGAATGCTACAAAGACCACCCGCTATGCTTACAGAGAAATTCTGTGCTGCCGGTAACCTCTAACCAAAAGATGAATGCCTATCTGAAAGAAATAGCTGACCTCTGCGGCATAGAAAGCATCCTGAACACCCACAAGGCCAGGCGCACCTTCGGAAGCACTGTAACGCTTAATAATGATGTGCCGATCCATGTAGTAAAAGAATTGCTGGGGCATCAATCGGTAAAACAAACTGAAGAGTATGCTATAACTGAACAGCAATCTGTTGGAAGGGAAATGAAGCAGTTGCAGCAGAGATTGCATCAAAAAGCTGAATTGCCGGATGCCCCGCTGCCACCGGATGTTTTAAGGATGCAGGAAGAGATTGTTTCTCTGAGGAAACAATTGAAAATGGTAAATGAGGATAAGCCGGAAATTATAAGCGTTCTGCGTATTTGTAAATAAAGTTTATGGGTGTCATCACTGATGACGCAATTTCCACATGAAATCTTTAAAATAAAAACAAACAACAATGTAACCAAATTGGTAACGATTTAATATATTTGCAATGAGGATAATCGCTGTAAAAACAATAAGGGAATACTGGGAGCAATTTCCGGATTCGGAGAGGCCGCTGCAATACTGGTATAAAGATGTGACCGCTGCTGAGTGGAATAGCCCGAACGACTTAAAAGTTCAGTTTGGGAATGCGTCGATATTAACTAGCAGAAGGGTCGTATTTAATATACATGGTAATACCTATCGCCTAATTGTAGATATTGAATACCGCTTAAAAATAGTATTTATAGTCTGGCTAGGGACACACAAGGAGTACGATAAGTTTAACGCAAAAGAGATTAGCTATGTTAAGACTGATAAAAAATGATTCGCAACACGAAGATACCCTTGCCCGTATCTACAAACTAATGCAACTCGACTTGCAGCCAGACACCGAAGAATCCGACGAACTGGAAATCCTTTCGATGCTGGTTAAGAAATATGAGGACGAACATTATCCCATTCCTGAGCCTACACCGGTAGAAGCGATAAAGTACAGGATGGAGCAAATGAATTTAACCGATGCTGAACTTTCAGAAATTTTAGGTGCTCGATCACGTAAATCTGAAATCCTATCCGGCAAAAGAAAACTTAGCCTTACGATGATACGTGCCTTAAAGGAGAGATTAAATATATCTGCGGATATATTGATTCAGCTTTATTAATTATAAAGGTATATTGTAGAATAATGATTACTTGTAAATAATTGAATATGATTTAATTACAATTGTTGCCTCAGTGAGGCAACAATTGTAATTTTCTAATTGTGCCATCAGTGATGGCACAATTATGATTATTAGTTTATAAGATTAATTCCTATTTTCTATATCAATCAATTTCTTTCCGTTTTCTCCTAGGTAGTACACGAGTAATTCATTGTAGAGCTTATAACCTACATCGGAATTAGTAAAGATTAATATCCCTTGTTTGGTCTTTGGTAACAGGAACGTTAGGCACTGCGTTCCATTATCTGAGCCTCCGTGAGAAATTGCATATTCGTTATTCCCTAAATCGTATAATTCGAATCCCAACCCAAAGTATTTATTTTCTTTGGTTTTTACCTGTTGCTTTATCATTTCATGGTATACGTTTTCACTCAGATTCCCACCTTTTAAAATACTAACCAAAAAATTCCCATAGTCCGCAATTGTCGTGTGCAAGTCATCTGCCGCATTGACTTTTTTATTTTTAACGGTATCGTAAGGTTTCCCGGCGCTATCGTAACCAATAGCAAATCTTGATGTATAAGAATTATCATTCCATAAGTAGGACGTGTCCTCCATCTTTAAGGGGTGGAAAATAAACTCCCTGGCTAATTGCTCAATGGACTTTTTAAATTTACTTTCCAACGCATTTCGTAAATATTCAAAACCTTCACCCGAATATTGATATTGAGTTCCAGGGTCAAATTCAAAGTTCAGCTTATTGCCCTTATTTAGATATCGCCAGTTTGGAAAACCGGTTTGATGACTTAAAATTATTCTCGTTGTTAGTTTTTTACTCCTTGCGTCATTTTTAATATCAGGATCTACCCAATAGTTAGAGATGGGTTCATCAAGTTTCCATTTCCCCAGGCTTACTAATCGCAATGCAACTACTGATGTAATTGGTTTTGCCAGCGAAGCAACATTAAATATAGTATTGTATGGAGCAGACACACCTTCTTTAATTTCTCCAAAAACTTTAACCTGCTTTAGTTCTCCGCCTTCTATAATTCCAAGGCCCAACGTTTTGACATTGTTTTCTTTCAGCCAGCTTTCAATCTGGGCATCATTTTCAAAAGTGGGATGCTGGCTATGTTTTGAGTAAGGCTGATGATCATAACTCAAAGAAGTCGTCAATTTCCATGTTCCGTCTTCGAGTTGCCAGACATGGGAAAATTTCGCAACACCGGGTGTGATTTCAGTTTTATCGTAAAACAGGTGGATACCATTTTGAACTGCAGCGTAAATAATTCCGTCTTTATACAGCGGATATATTTCAGTACTTTCCTTTTGCAGAATTCTTTTTACCTGTCGAACCGAAGGATCCTTGCACAGGCCATTTTTTAAATCACTTAAAAATTTCTGTTTGTTTGAAATTCCGTCTTTATCATGAAAAAAAATCAGGTTATCACTCATTAAATTTTCAAATTGGGAAATGTCACAGTTGTTGAAACCTACAGAAAAGAGCAGGCTGTCTTTCTCTATAATAGTCTTGTAAAGTACATCTGAACTTTTAAGTTGTGCGTAACAAACCTTTGTGGAAAGAAGTAAAAAGAAGAATAGAAGTTGAATATCTTTTGCCATAGTTTAGTTTTTGGCAAAGGTTATGATTGTAGCATTTGCGCACAAAAAAAATACCCGCCAATAACACGACAATCACCTGTCAGCAGTTATACAATGCTGAATTTCAGTCTAAAGCGTAATTTCTTATTCCGGTCTATTTCTGCAAGATTTAATAGGATTAAAGACACGTTGGATAGTAAGATTGCAGCGATAAGCACGATTGTAAAGGAGCGGCCTAATTTTAATAATATCCCCAAGATAAAGACTATTGGAGCAAGGATAGTCCATAGAATCTGAAGCGAGATAATTTGTTTTGAAATAATGTTATCTTGTTTGAATAAACGAGATAGTATTAATGGGACTATAATATTTAATGGTGGTAGTATGACAAACATAACCGACGACAGATTGATTAACTTCATTTTTTGGAAATCGATAGCGTTTGATGAATCTTCGGCCTTAACAGTATTTGTAGCGACCGTCATAGTTTCGGCCTTAAAATCTGCAAGCAGTTCATTTTTTTGAAGGTTAAGTGCTTTTGCGAGTGCTTTAAGCGTATGCCCTTTGGGTAATACCCCCGATTCGATTCTCTGGATTGTCCTGACAGAAATTCCCGAATTTGCTGCAAGTTCTTCCTGCGTCAGATGCTGCTGCTCCCTTATTCTCTTTAATTTTGACATATATCTAATACTTACAGACTACCTGTGCGACCATTTATTTTTCAAACGCTATCATGAACACACAAATGTAATAAAGATAAGCCGTCCACTCCAAGTGATTGTTCCAATCACGAACAGTAATCAAGTTAAAACATGTAACACTGGGGTACTGATTTACAGTATTGATCTATAGTAAGGTAAAATTGTCGCCTCGGTGAGGCGACAATTGGAAATTTGGTTTAAAAAAATAGTAATTCCACTTCACTTCTATATCCGGGATGATAATGGGTCGTGTAACGGATATACCCCATAACCTGAAGTTCTTTAAAATACTTATGATAGGTTGGTAAAGTTTTGATATGCGAAAGCGCCATGATTTTGCTACGGCTAAACCTGATAAACTTTGAATGTTATATAGTAAAACCAACCCGAAGGTTGGTTCTACTATATAATTTTTTTTGCTGTCGCACAATCTAATAGTCTGTCTTCACTATATTTTTAAATACCGTGCCCGCATCTGTTGATAAGCGCAGGATATAATTGCCTGTGGCCAGCCCCTCCAACGAAATGCTGCCCGTAAAAGCATCGCGCGGCTGGCTCAATACCAGCTGACCCTGCATGTTATAAAACAGGGCATCGCAACTGCCCTGGGGTAATGCTATATTTAAAACGCCTGTTGCCGGATTAGGATATATGGCAAAATCCGTGGTCTTGGTGTCTTCAATGCCCATTGTATCGTCATTTGTAAAACGGCATACAATCATTTGCATCCCTTCGGTATTGCTGTAGCCTGTAAAACCGGTAGTAACAATCCGGCCATCGGTCATCTGATGTATGTCCTGAAGGTAGTTTAAATAATCGCCGTTTGAGCCGGTAAAGTCAAAGAGCAGCTTGCCTTCTGTGCCAAAACTAGTGTCTACCGCCCCTGTAGCGGTAAAGCGGGTTAAATAAAACTCGCTGCGCATATATGGGTACGGATAGCTCGCGCTGCCGCCTGCCAGTATTTTGCCGTCGCTTTGCAGGTGCAGGGCATTAAACTGGTCGTTAGCATTAAATATGGTAGGTAGTATAACTTTTCCGTTTGTGCCAAAAGCAGTATCAATGCTGCCATTGGCATTTAGCCTTGCCACCGCCGGGCTGGTAGAGTTATAGCCCCCTGTACCATAAAGGCCCAAGGCATATCCTGCCGCTATTATTTTCCCGTCAGGCTGAAGTGCCAACCTTTCAAAAGTGCCGTTACCTGCATCAGGCGAAAGCGCTACAACAGCAACCCCATTGTCGGCAAAGCCGGTATCGAAGCTGCCATCTTGGTTAAAGCGGCATACTACGGCATTTTCAAGGGTAAGATAAGACTTGCCTGCCACAACAATTTTATAATCGGGCTGTACTGCTACATCAAGGGCAAGGTCAAATTTGTAGGAGGTAACATCAGCATGTACCACGCCATTATTGCCAAAGGTGGTATCTGCAGAGCCATCGGCATTATAACGGTGCAATTCGTACACATTAATTTCGCCGTTCCAATATTGCCCGATCACAACAATTTTACCGTCAGGTGCCAGAGCCATACAGCCTACGTAATTCAAACCTATAGATACAATGCCGTTTGTACCGAAAGTGGTATCGGGAGAGCCGTCGGTATGTAAGCGCCTTACTTCGGCCTGTCCGCTTATGCCGCCACTTAGTACAATTTTTCCATCAGGCTGAACCTTAAGGGCGCTGATAAGGGAATTGGCTGCTGCATAGTTATTATAATAAACGGTACCGTTATTGCCAAAAGAAGTATCGGCATCACCATTTTCAAGGTGTTTGTTAATAAAAACACCCGAGAAAGCTCCTCCTCCATAATCTTGGGAATAGCTGTATCCGGCAGTAAGGATAGAACCATCTGGCAGTGCAACAATCCGGTTGGAACGGGTCATCTCTTCCTGCACATATATTGTTTTTTTGCCCGTCAGGGCAAATGAAGTATCAAAACTACCTGCTTGTGCCATTGTCAGCAATGGGACGCAGAGTAAGGATAGTAATGTTTTTTTCATAAAATTAGTATTGATTGAATGATTTAGTTAATTAGATATAGGTATGTAAAAAGGTTGCGTCTATAATAGTAAAATTTTAAATTATTGGATTATTCGATACTAAGTGCTCCAAAATAGAGTCAATCGTATTGATGTAAAATCGGGGCAGCGCAATTTAAACAATCTTAAAACATTAAGTAAAGTGATTATTGATTAGGTCGGTTTTTAATTTCGCTATTTACTCTTTGCAGGTTGATAAATATTGGTAAAAAGGTTGTTGGGCAGCAAACGGCTATAACGAGTAACGCCGGTTGTTTAGCGATGATGGCAACGTATATTGAAATAATACATGCAACTACCATCACAATACCCAGCCCTATTGTTGCACCCAGCACTACTTTTTTCTTTTGCTGTAATTCATCCATGCTTAACTCGTTTAATGGTCTTGTTTTTTTCATATTGTTTATTGTTTTAGTTACTAAATACACCAAAATCAAGTGCTTTGTCCAACATGTTACTACATCATAGTTTTACTTCTTATGAATATTTATGAACGTACAGAAAGATTAATATTGGGAAACCGATGCATCATTGTGTTTGTATTGGTTTTTCTTTAATTGTTTTTTTCTGTAAATCGAAGAAATTACCCAGATGGTTACCAATGTTGCAAGGATCGTAATTTTAAGGGTGTCCGTCTCTGTGAAAAAATTATTTACAGAATGAAACGCAGAGGCTGCAAGCAGTGAATGTGTAGTATCTGCAACCTTTCCAATCCCCCAGGTCCCTACGATTAAAATTCCAAAAAACAGCGCATTTGAAGTCGTGACTTCAAAATTTAAGTGCCAGGTAAACCATAGTGTTGCAACAAGTAAGATGTTCAAAAACTCTGGTAAGGGCTTAA
Source organism: Flavobacterium subsaxonicum WB 4.1-42 = DSM 21790 (assembly GCF_000422725.1). Lineage (GTDB taxonomy): Bacteria > Bacteroidota > Bacteroidia > Flavobacteriales > Flavobacteriaceae > Flavobacterium > Flavobacterium subsaxonicum. The sequence continues at coordinate 737,284 of NZ_KE383909.1, read as the reverse complement.
GTTCCTGTTGTAAAAATCCCCTCCAGCCTATTTCTTCTAAGAGGCCATATACTAAGACGGCTAAAATCGCGACAAATGAGAAAGTCCCCTTAACAGCATATTCAACGCCCAATATTAAGGTGATGGGAAGTCCCCAATAGAGCAGCAAAGGGCTGCTTATTGTATTGTAGTTACCTCTTAATGATGGTTTATGTTTTATTTTAAATAACAAAAATACTACCCATGCACCTATAGCAGGGCCGGCACCCTGTAAGATTATTTTTAAAAACCCGTTGGTAAATCCTTCTAAAAGCGACGTCTTGTTCGTCAGGTAACGCAGCGCTATTGCAATGATGTAAAACAACCCTATTGCGGGATAATTAACCTTAGTTTTCAAAGGCTCGATTTGGATTCCCTTCATTTCTACATTCAGTATTTGTGCAAATATATAAAAACTCACCACATGGTGACATATAATTTTGTTGGATTTAAAAAAAGATATATATTTATCACCGATTGGTGATTTATAATGTTTGTTTTGGTCAGGAGTTCCCTGACAGGGTACTACAATCATTTGTATAGATAGCAAAGCCATTCATGCGTAACCCCATTATATTTTATAAATTTTATGAAACGAATACTCTCAATATTCCTTACCGTTGTAATTGCCTGTAGCCTTTTCGCGCAGGGTGACATCCGGTTTAACTTCCATACGTCGGCGCTGTATGCTACCTATGACTTTGTAATAAAGCTCTCTGACAGCTATCCGGATAATGAACTAAAAGCATTATTTCGGGCATCGGATTACAATACAGACCACTACCGTAAGCTGATTACTGATTTTGACCAGCTGAAGATTGATTATAGTTATGCGTTCAGGCAATACCCTGCCACGTTAAAGGCGGGGGTAATGTCGCGCGACCTCTTAGAACGTAATCTTGCTGTAAGTAAAACTATTGATGAGTTCAGGGACCGGTCTATGGGCATACTGCCTAATGAACAACTATCAAAGTTGGCAGCTATACTTGAGTGTTTCCTACCTGTTTATCAAACCCTGGCCTATGAGCCAAACCGGGCAGCGTTAGATGTGCAGAAGGAACATTTTTTAAAGTTTGTCGATAACAATAGTTTCTCTGATTATTTCCAAACCGGCCTGTCCTTTTATGGTACCCAATGGGACAGTATTATACCCATAGAGCTCAACCTCCTGCTGTCTCCCGGCAAGGGAAACCTGGGGGCAAGGGCATTTAATAATACAGCTATTTGTGAGGTGCCGCCAGACTTTAAAGACCACATTACCTTTTTTGTGGTTGCCATGCACGAGATCAACCACATTATCTATGACAACCAGGGCCTGGAGATGAAAGATAACATCCAGAAGTGGTTTGATGCCTCCGGCTCTCCCAACAGCCAGTATGCCCTGCTCCTTATGAATGAGGTATTGGCTACTGCCCTCAGTAGCGGATATGCTATGGAACAACAAACCGGTAAAGCTGATGAACAGGAATGGTATGCAAACAAGTACATCTCAGAAATGGCACGGGCTATATACCCCGTGGTAAAGCAATACATACAAGCTGGAAAGCCAATGGATGAGGCGTTTATAAAAGCTTACGTAACCACTTACGATACCCAATTTCCGCAGTGGGGTAAAGAGCTGGCGCACCTTTTTACCTACCGTTATATTGTTACCGGCAGTGAGGAAGACTGGCGCTACTTTAGGAGGACATACCGGTATAATTCCTATAGCCGCTTTAGCGCGCCGATTACAGCGGCAGAAATTGAGAAAGCAAAAGAAGCCCCGGTAACTAAAGTTTTTATTATTTCTAAGGACCATAAACAGATCCTGGATATGCTAAAGGCTAATTTCCCTGAGCTGGGCAGTAAGAACCCAAATCATAAGAAAGAATTTATAATGGCTCTGGCGCTTGAAGATAAAACTAAGCTTTTCATCATTAATCGTCACCGGTCCTCCACAGAGGAAATGATGAAGAAATATTTCCCTAAAAATTTAATTGAATAATAACCGTACCTACTGCTGGTTGATTGCGGTGCAGTATGGCCCTAACCTCAGTTGCATTTAAAAACCATAAAATAATCGCTATGAAAAAGAATTTCTTATTTACAATTTTATGTACGACAATTACATTCGGCTGTTATGCACAGTTAAACTACCTGGGGCTTAAGGAGGAGCTTACACCGCCACCCGGCCAATATGCTGGCGGCTTAAAGCCAAAGATACAGGTGCTGGATGATTACCTCTACGTGCCAACATATTCCGGCATTTACAGAAAACAGCTAAGTGGAGCAACAGCCAACTGGGAACTTTTTGCTTTTGGAGGACAGCCGGTAAGCGACTTCGTAAAGAACGGGGACCACATTCTGGCCATTACCAATAAAACCAGCGATAGCCTCATGCTTTCCTCGGTTGATAATGGTAGCACCTTCACCGATTTTACGCCTGAACATTTTTTTTCAATGGAGAATTTTAACCGCTTGTATCGCATATCGCAAAATAAGCAAAATCCTAATTCTATTATCGTTCTCCACCTTTCCTACGGCCTTTCAAAATCTACTGATTTTGGAGAGACCTGGACCAATCTAAATGACTTTACAGGAGGATTCCAGGACAGGTATGCCGATTTTCATCCGTCCGATAGCCTGACGATATACTATGGTGGTGAGACCGAAATTTTTTCCTCCTACATCCAGCATACTTCTGACGGAGGGCTGACATGGAATCGTACCGACAATACCGATAACAACTGTGTTCATTTTATTGCGGCCGACCCTGACAATCCTGATTTAGTGCTATCGGCCAGCGAGGGGCGCATTACAAGGTCATTAGACAGGGGGCTGACATGGGAGGAACCCTATTGGGTAGATGAATATTTTTATATTTATAAAATACTTTTTGAAGCCGATGGGTCGGGTGTTATATATGCCGGCGGTACCATTAATAGTACAAACAACGCTATCGTCGTATTTCGCTCTGTCGATGAAGGTGTAAGCTGGCAGATAGCCTATGAAGAAGATCTGGAGGACAACGGCGGCATAAGGGATATGCTGCAATATGAAGGCCAGCTTATATTCTTAACCGGCAATGAAGGGATTTATACGCTGGATATTAATTTGCTGAATACGTATATACCTGCTTACAAAAACTTTGCAGTTTACCCTAATCCCGCAAGCAGCTTTTTAGAATATGATGGAGACAGTGCGGTAACTACCATTATAATTACAGATATGCATGGCAGGACGGTTAGGACTGAGACAGGTAATAACCAAAAGCAACATAAAATTGATATATCGGGGCTGTCGCAGGGAACCTATCTGGTGACATTTCATTTTGAAAAAGGGCAAATTACCAAAAAGATCGTTATTGATTAACAATTTGCATAAGAAGTATTTACTCTTTCTTCGTACGGAAGCAACGTTTACAGGCCATTGTAGGTTTTATCAACTAAAAATGAAAATGCCTCCTGAATTTTGCCCCGTCCTGAATCAGTATTTAAATCGATCCCGCAAAAAACACTTCCGTTTACTGATGAATACAAGTTTAAATAGTAAGCGCCCGCAACCAGTATGGCCATTATAGCCCGGTAATCCAAGGCCTTTTCCTTAAAGTGGGGGTCGAATATGGATTGAAATAATTGCTCGCCTACTTTCTCCTGGTTTTCGGTCAATTGCTGTAAGAAGGGCTGCGGTTCAGACAGGCGCCATAAAAGCACCTTCTGCAACTCTGCATTGTCCCGGACAAAGTCAAATTGTTGAAGTAGCATTGCGGTTGACAAATGTTTGCCACTATCAGGAACTAGTACAGGCACACTGTCCTGCTTTACATTACTCCAAAAATCCTGAGAGTGTATGTACTCGCTCAGGAGGTTATCCTTACTGCCAAAATAGTTGTAGATAAGCTTTTTATCAAGCCCCGCAGTCGCGGCAATCTGGTTTACCTTTAGTTCGGAATACCCTTTTGTCCTTAAAATTTCTCCAACCGCATCAAGTAACTGTTGCTTACTTTGCTCTTTATTCCTGCTTTTTTTACTAGCTGTTTCCTTTTTCATTTTTATGGCTTATGCAGATATCTTAAATGCAAATGTAAACCATTTTAAAAGATTGCCATTATCTGTTATCTTACCGTTACTACTGCAACTTACAATATCTTATGTGAGTTGGTTATCCAGCCCGCAGAAATTTACTCTGAATCATTTATTTATAATACATTAATCACCGAATGGTGAAAGGAAAAACTCAATATTTCAGCGGATATATTAATTCAGCTGTATTTAAATCTACATTCTGTTTGTTTCTTCATCAAGAGAAGTAGCTTTTACCTCTTTGCCTTTACCAGAACCGAAGTAGTAAGTTAGCTGGACAAAAAAACGGCGTGTTTCCCAACGGTTGGTCCAGTCGGTCGATACATTGTTAACCTGGGTCGTATGATTGTAGAGGCTTTTTTTCAGGATATTGCTGCAGCCACTAGCTATCAGTAATTTTTTATTTAACAGGCTCTTTTTGGCCGAAAGGCTTAAATCATAGGTAGCTATAGAAAAACCATTTGGAGAAGTAGAACGCCCGGTGTAAAAACCATTCATGCTAAACTTCCAGTCGCCCTTTAATTCTACATTTTGGTAAAAGTTAATATCGTAGCCCCAGCCGGTCCCGTTATAGGCGAAATTTTCAATATGAGATTTTTCATTGCTAAGATAGGTGTCCAAGCTAAACTGCATTGTCCACCATTTTACCGGCTGATATAGCTTCAATATCGTCCAGGTTATATTGCTTTTTCATAAAGTTGACCAACAACTCTTTTGCCCGGGCATATTTTTGAAAAGAAGCGGCTGCACGCTCACCGCTTTCCACTTTACGTTTAAAAAAGTCGGCGTGTTTGCCCATTACCTCCAATATGGTAATCGACTTGGGCTTCTCGTTAGCCTTTGTTTTTCCCTTGATTTCGTGCCTCAGGAATTCAAGAGAGATGTCAGTATCAATTTTCGATAGCTCATAGAATTTCTTTTCAAGGTTTAACTGAAAAACTTCCAGGGCTTCTTTGATGACTTTTTCCTTGTCCATCTTAAGGACATTCCTGAGATTGTTGGTGAATAGCCAACGCTCTTTTGTGATTGACTTACCTGTGGCCATGGTAATGAATTTGTCTCTTAGAGAAATTCGTGCAAAAATGGGTGCTAAACCATCTTTACCGGCCTTCTGTGACTTGATGTAGAAGATTACTTTTAACATAATTTCCGGTTTTTAAATTAATTTTAAATTGACTTAAAAACTTTGCAAGTTGCCAGTATTTACAGGGAATTCCCGAGGAAACATTTCATTTTAGTGTACCTAATTTGCCCCAAAAGTGAAAATTTTCATAGGTACACTAATAGGGCAACTAACTTATGATATGATATGTGTGTTTTGACACCCGATTCTGAAGTTGTAAATGTCTTGGGTAGTGTGGCAATTGACACATAAATGCACAAAGCCAAACCGGGTGTAGAAACCTGAAATTCTTTAAACTTCCAGTAAATACGGGCGTTCCAAAGGATGTCTTACCCAAAAGGCACTCAAATTTCAATAAGGCATAAAACAAAAAAACCTTCAAATACTGATGTATTCAAAGGTTTTTAATTCTTAGAAGTTATCTTTCAAACTCCGGGTGGCGGAGAAAGAGGGATTCGAACCCCCGGACCTGTTACAGTCAACAGTTTTCAAGACTGCCGCAATCGACCACTCTGCCATTTCTCCAGTAAGATGCAAATCACTTCCTCATTGCGGTTGCAAATATAGCAACCTTTTTTGTTTCTGCAAATACATTTTGCCTAAAAACTGTAAAAATTTAAAAGCTTTTTTTTAACCTTTTCATTACATGAAACTTATAACTGTAAAAAAATTAAAAAAATTTTCAGTCAACGGTAAAATCAGTAATAATTTGATGAGGCAGGCAGCTATTTTAAGTAACCTCATCGGTAAATCCGCACATAATAAAGCATGGCAACGGTGTTACTGCTATAAGTTTTTAAAATTTCTTTAAAAGTATATGTAATTTCCGTCTAATTTTGAAGCTTAAACTATCAATAAAAACCTAACCCCTGCGGTTAACTCTATTTAAATATCATAATGCCTAAAAAAATAACTGCGGGTTTATTTACCCTGTTCCTATTACTGTCTGTACAATTATGTTTTTCGCAGGCTACACCCGACAAAAAACACATGCACCGCGGCAAACTGTTTGATGACGAAGCGGTGTCTGACAGCGATTACTTAATGTCTATAGAAAATGCCAGCGAGGTATTAGAGCTGGCGCATACCGATGCCGAATTTGGTGGTGGCACTTACCGCCTGTTTGGCGAGATGGAAAGCACAAAAGATAAACTGGACCTTATACTGGCCAACCTTAAAGAGGCAAGCCCCAACGTGCGCAACCAGCAAATGTACCGCACCGTTTTACAGGAAATAGAAGTTGAGCTGGAACAGCAAAACCAAACCATAGATACCAAGAATGCTAACTTTGATAAGATTAAAGATCGCATTGCCGGCATTCGTAAAGACACGCTTTTTACAAGCCTTGTAAGAGATACTGTTCAGCGGAAGCGCTTTAAAACCGAACTACTAAGCCTGCGCGCAAAATACCAGAGTACTGATAGCCTTATGCACGTAAATATGGCATTGCTTAGTACTAAAAAGCGGCTTACCGTTCAGCGCAAGATGGCGGTATCTAAAGCGTTGCAAACGGTAGAGAGCCGGTTAGAAACATCGGGGGTTAGTATTTTTGGCGACGAGTACCCCTACTTATGGCATACCGAAACGGCTATCCAGAAAAAAGAACTATCGGCAAACATTAAGGGAAAGTTTGATGTAGAAAAAGGGGTTGTAACCTATTACAGCCGCTATAGTTTTACCAGCCTTATAACCCTTGCCTTTTTTATGGGTCTTGTTGCCTGGTGGATATTGCGCAACATTAAGTACCTAAAAAACCACGGCCATTTTGATAACCTTAAAACCTTTGGCTTTAAATACCTTAATAAAGGTGTTTTACTGCCCATATTGGTTATAGGCCTAAACATTGCCGTAGTAAGCAACCTGTATGCCCCTGCCCTGTTTATAGAATTCCTTCAGCTTATATTGCTACTTATACTGTCGCTGTTGTTTAAAGGGCAATGGAAACAAAAATCGATGCGCAACTGGCTGCTGCTTATAGCCCTGTTTTTTGTGCTGTGCTTTATGGACCTTTTTGTAAAGATCAGCTTTTTAGAGCGAACCATTTTTATAGTTATTAACGTATTCGCCATACGCTACGGATTAGTTCAGTTAAATAGCATAAAAGACCAGTTATATATTAAAGGCTTTTTTAAATGGGCCAGCTTTATATTTATAGGCTTTAATGCCCTTGCGCTTATCTTTAACTTATTTGGGCGGGTATCGTTATCGCACACGCTTAGCCTTGCTGCTATTATTGCGCTTACGCAAATTATAGCCCTTAGCGTGCTGTTAAAGGTTATATTGGAAGTTATCTTGTTGCAGATATACACCACCCGCATTAAGCGTGGCATAAACAAGTTATTCGATCACGAGAGCCTGTCGCAAAACCTTAAAAAACCATTTGTACTTATAATAAGCTATATGTGGATTGTAGTTATAGCGTCTAACCTTAATATCTGGGAAAGCCTTCACGACGCTTTTAGCAGGCTGCTAAGCCACCCCAATACTATTGGCAGCGTTACCTTTACACTGGGCAGTGTACTGCTGTTCTGCATCCTTATCTGGATTGCGCACCTGCTGCAAAAATACGTAGCTTACTTTTTTGGCGAAGTGGATGATGAAGACGAAGAGAACATTAACAAACGCCAGCATTCTAAACTTTTAGTTACCCGCCTTGTGGTGCTTATTGTGGGTTATCTGCTGGCTATTGCTGCATCGGGCATGCCGTTAGATAAGCTTAGTATTCTATTGGGCGCATTAGGTGTTGGTGTAGGTCTTGGCCTCCAGAACATTGTAAGCAACTTTGTATCGGGTGTTATACTTATTTTTGATAAGCCCATACAGGTAGGCGACGTGATTGATGTAAGCTCGCAATCGGGCAGGGTAAAATCTATGGGGCTGCGCACCACTAAACTCGATTCGTCTAACGGTGCCGAGGTTATTATTCCTAACGGTAACATACTATCACAAAACATTACCAACTGGACGTATACCGATAATTTAAAACAGGTGGAGATAGCCTTTACCCTACAGGGTGATATGTCTACCGAACGTATTAACGAAATTGTAAAAGAAGCGCTGGATGCCACGCCTGTTGTTAGTACCGCAAAAATTCCGCAAATTTATTACAATTCAATTTCCGATGATAACTACAAGTTGCTCATAAAATTCTGGTGCAGTATTTACCGTACCGAAGAAGCCATAAGCACCACCAAGCAAAGCCTGCATCTTAATTTTAAGAATCAGGGCATCGCATTTTCTACCACATAACTTAAATTAAAGCCACCTCAGGGTGGCTTTTTTATGTTTACCAACCTTTTAATTTGATAACTTTACTGCCTGCAAACCACCTTTACTAATTATTCAACTTATAACCTTACGGTGAAAAAAATCCTGATAATAGACGACGAAGAAAAACTGCGTACCCTTATGGCGCGCATTATAAGCCTTGAAGGTTTTGATGTGGTACAGGCGGGCGACTGCAAATCAGGATTAAAAAAGCTGGAGCAAAACAGCATAGATGTTGTTTTGTGCGATGTTAAGCTGCCCGATGGCAACGGTGTAGACCTTACAGCCATCATCAAACAAAAAGCACCCCAGGCCGAAGTAATACTATTAACCGCCTATGGAAACATTCCTGATGGTGTGCAGGCCATTAAAAATGGTGCGTTTGATTATATAGTAAAAGGCGACGACAACAATAAGATTATTCCGCTAATACACCGCGCTATAGAAAAAAGCAGCCTTACACAGCGCATTATACAACTGGAGGCCCAGTTGGAAACCAAATTTTCTTTTGAGGGGATAATTGGCACCTCCAAATCGATACTACAAGCTATAGAGCTGGCTAAAAAAGTGGCACCTATAGACACTACCGTGCTGCTTACCGGCGAAACCGGTACCGGTAAAGAGGTATTTGCCAACGCCATACACCAGTCGGGCACCCGAAAAAACAAAAGCTTTGTTGCTATTAACTGCTCGGCATTTAGCCATGATTTATTGGAAAGCGAAATGTTTGGCCATGCCGCCGGCGCTTTTACCGGTGCTTTAAAAGATAAAAAAGGCTTATTTGAAGAAGCCAACAATGGCACCATATTTTTAGATGAAGTAGGCGAAATGCCCATAGACCTGCAGGCCAAACTACTGCGCGTTATAGAAAATGGCGAATATATAAAGGTGGGCGAAAGCAAGGTAACTAAAGTCAATGTGCGTATTATAGCCGCCACCAACCGTAACCTGGCCCGCGAAATACAAGCCGGGCACTTTAGGCAGGATTTGTATTACCGCTTATCCATCTTTCAGATAGAGTTGCCGTCGTTAAGGCAGCGCATACCTGATATTGAGCCTTTGGCAAAGCACTTTCTAACCGCTTTTAACCTAAAGACCAACAAAAAGATAACATCACTTTCGGTGGAGTTTGTGCAATTACTTAAACTGCACAACTGGCCCGGCAACATACGCGAACTTAAAAATGTAATAGAGCGCAGCGTAATTTTAGAGAATGGCGCTGCTTTGACCCCGGCAAGCCTTCCGTTTGAAATGCAGCAGCTCACAGAGCCGGATACCGCTACAGGCGAGACAAAAGTGCTATCGGCATTTTCGCTGGCTTCCGCCGAAAAGATCCACATACAGAAAGTAATGAACCATACCAATGGCAATAAAACCGAAACGGCACGCCTGCTCAATATTGCCCTTACCACGCTTTACCGAAAGCTCGACGAATATAAGATACAGTAAAATAAAGTGGCAAAGTGGCTGAGTAACATAGTTACAAAGCTGAGTTTGACATGCATAACCCTATCGTTTTAAAAGTACCAACCCTATCAAAATGATAGGGTTTTTTATTTGTCATAAAGCCGAAAATCATTCAACCTTCAATCCTTCAATAGATTAGGCCATCCTAATTATTACAGGCATGTTAATTGGCATTAGGTGTACGAACACAAAATGTATCGTAACATGAAAAACAAGGCTTTAAATGTTTATGCCAAAGCGCAAAAATTTGCCGATCTAACCACCGCCCTAATTATTAAAGGCAACATCATCAGGGCTAAAAAATGCCTGGCTGTTGCCGAGAAACTCCTGCTTAACGGCACTACCGAAACCAAGAGCGCCATTAGCAATGTGTATGTGTTTTCGGTTTCCACCTTTATGGAAGTACACCATTGCAGCATTGCCAACCTTTTTCCGGCCACATTAAGGGCAGAATATATTAAACAGGTAAATACATCGGGCGTGTAACCCCCACAATAGACAATAGACAATAGACAATAGACAATAGATAATAGATAATAGACAATAGATAATGATACTTACAATAATCTTAACGGCAACCGGCATAGTGCTGTTTGCTTTCTGCTTTAAAGCAATCGACTTTTTTGATAAAATCTAACCATTATGGCAGCACTTTTTATTATAGCACTTTTTGTTTTTGGGTACATATGTTATGTGCTTATAAAACCCGAGAAATTTTAGCCGCACTACGCACAACCTCTAACTTTTACTTATGAATACCGAAATTTTAGGCATTGTACTGGTCTTTGTACTTACCGTTGCCTTTGCCATACCGTTGGGCAGGTACATAGCGCGGGTTTACAACGGCGACAGCACTTTTACCGATGGGATTTTTAATCCATTCGAAAAATTATTATACCGTTTTTGCGGCATTAGCCCTAACGAAGAAATGGGCTGGAAACAGCACTTAAAAATACTGCTAACCATAAATTTTGTGTGGTTTCTGCTAAGCATGTTCGTACTAATGTGTCAGGGGTGGCTACCCCTAAACCCGGACAACAACCCCGGCATGAGTGCCGATCTGGCTTTTAACACTGCCATATCGTTCGTAGTTAACTGCAACCTGCAGCACTACAGCGGCGAAACGGGGCTGAGCTATTTTGGGCAGCTGTTTTTAATGTTTTTGCAGTTTGTATCGGCCGCTACGGGGCTAACAACCGCCGCAATATTGTTTAATGCGCTTAAAGAACGCACTACCGATAAACTGGGCAATTTTTATGTGTATCTTATAAAATCGTGTACCCGTATTTTATTGCCATTATCTGTAATAACAGCCATTATACTGGTGTTTAACGGCACCCCCATGACGTTTGATGGCAAACAACAAATGACAACCCTACAGGGCGAAACCGTTAATGTATCTACCGGGCCGGTAGCCGCTTTTACAGCCATAAAACATATAGGCACCAACGGTGGCGGCTTTTTTGGGGCTAACTCGGCACACCCGCTGGAAAATCCCACCTACCTGACCAATATGGTAGAACTGGGAGCCCAGATGCTGGTTCCCTTTGCCATGATATTTGCCTTAGGCTTTTACCTCAACCGTAAAAAACTGGCACTAATGATCTTTGGGGTAATGACAGTCGGCTTTTTACTATTAGCTATCCCAACTGTAATTGCGGAGATGAACGGCAACCCTGCCCTAACCAAAATGGGTATTAATACCGGCATGGGCGCTACCGAGGGTAAAGAAGTACGCTTTGGGGCAGCAGCATCGGGTTTTTGGAGCATTGCCACAACGGTAATCTCAACCGGGTCGGTTAACTCCATGCACGACAGTGCCATGCCGTTATCAGGATTAATGCAATTGCTTGCCATGATGGTTAACTGCTTTTACGGCGGCTGCGGCGTGGGCCTGCTTAACTTTTACATTTTTATAATATTGGCTGTATTTATAAGCGGACTAATGGTTGGCCGTACACCCGAATTTTTAGGCAAAAAGATAGAAGCCCGCGAAATGAAGATTGCCATGATAATCGCGTTGCTTCATACGCTGCTTATCTTAAGCGGAACGGCGTTATCTACCGCTTTTGCAGAATATGGAGCAAGCACGCTTAACAATCCCGGCTACCACGGTTTTAGCGAGATATTGTATGAGTTTACCTCAGCGTCGGCTAATAACGGCAGCGGTATGGAAGGCCTTGGCGACAACAACCCGTGGTGGAATATTACAACCGGTGTAGTGCTGCTGTTATCGCGCTTTTTGCCCATAATTGGCCCTATTGCCATAGCAGGTATACTGGCAGCCAAAAAACACGTGCCGGAGAGTTCGGGTACGCTAAAAACCGACACATCCACCTTTGGGTTAATGGTTTTTGCCGTGATATTTATTATCGCAGCGCTATCCTTCTTCCCCGCCCTGGCACTTGGCCCCATAGCCGAATATTTCTCACTGCTTAATTAATCACAACAAATGAAAACCCAAAATAAATCGCTGTTTCAAAAAGAGCTGGTGCTCGAAGCCTTGAAACAGTCTGTTATAAAACTGAGTCCGAAAAGCCTCATACGCAACCCCATAATGTTTACAGTAGAAATTGGTACGGCGGTAATGCTTGCCGTTTGCATCTGGATACTTACCGGAGAGCAAAGCCAGGGCAGTTTTGCCTACAACTTTGTAATATTCCTGGTGCTGTTGTTTACTCTTTTGTTTGCCAATTTTGCCGAAGCCATAGCCGAGGCACGCGGCAAGGCACAAGCCGACAGCCTGCGCAAAACCCGCGAAGAAACCCCCGCTAAAAAAATAGTGCCTGTAGGCGATATCTACCTGGATGAAGTTACGGTTGTGCCCTCATCATCATTAGCTAAAGGCGATGTATTTGTTTGCGAAGAGGGAGACACCATACCTACCGATGGCGAAATAATTGAGGGTATTGCTACCATTGATGAAAGTGCCATTACCGGCGAGAGTGCCCCTGTTATACGCGAATCGGGTGGTGATAAGAGTTCGGTTACGGGGGGTACTAAGGTATTATCGGATAAAATAAAAGTAAGGGTAACCACCGAGCCGGGCGAGAGCTTTTTAGATAAGATGATTGCTTTGGTAGAGGGTGCATCAAGACAAAAAACACCTAACGAAATTGCACTTACCATACTGCTTGCCGGTTTTACGCTCATCTTTATTATTGTATGTGTAACCCTAAAACCCTTTGCCGATTTTAGCAACGCACCCATAACTATTGCGGCTTTTATTGCACTCTTTGTATGCCTAATACCTACTACTATTGGTGGGTTGCTATCGGCCATTGGTATTGCGGGTATGGACAGGGCACTGCGCGCCAATGTTATTACAAAAAGCGGCAAAGCGGTAGAAACTGCCGGCGATATTGATGTCTTGCTTTTGGATAAAACCGGAACCATTACCATTGGTAACCGTAAGGCCACGCACTTTTATCCGGCTGAAGGCATCGACGAAAAAGACTTTATAAAAGCTGCGGTTTTAAGTTCTTTTTCGGATGAAACGCCCGAGGGTAAGTCGATAATAGAACTGGCAGGCATTAACCCATCGAGCTTTAATGTTGCTAATCCCATCTTTATAAAATTTACTGCCGAGACCCGTAGTTCGGGGATTGATCTCGAAGGCATTAGGATACGCAAAGGCGCATCCGATTCGATTAAAACCATTGTAGAAAAAAGCGGTAATACCTACCCTGAAAGCGTAGCCAATAAGGTTGCCGAAATAGCCGGTAACGGTGGTACCCCGCTTGTGGTTAGCCAGAATGAGAAGGTATTGGGCGTTATAGAGCTACAGGATATTATAAAAACCGGTATACAGGAGCGTTTTGAAAGGCTTAGAAAAATGGGGGTAAAAACCGTAATGGTTACGGGCGATAACCCACTTACAGCCCGTTTTATTGCCGAAAAGGCCGGTGTGGATGATTTTATTGCCGAAGCCAAGCCCGAAGATAAAATGAATTACATAAAAGCCGAACAGCAAAAAGGCAAACTGGTAGCCATGATGGGCGATGGCACTAACGATGCCCCCGCCCTTGCCCAGGCCGATGTAGGTGTTGCCATGAACAGTGGTACACAGGCTGCTAAAGAGGCCGGTAACATGGTAGATTTGGATAACGACCCTACCAAACTTATTGAAATTGTAGAGATTGGCAAACAATTGTTAATGACGCGTGGTACGCTAACCACCTTTAGCATTGCTAACGATGTTGCCAAGTATTTTGCCATAATCCCTGCGCTGTTTATTACAGCCATACCGGCCTTACAGGGTTTAAACATTATGAACCTGCACAGCCCTGAAAGTGCCATACTATCGGCGGTTATTTTTAACGCTGTGGTTATTCCGTTCCTTATTCCGCTTGCATTAAAAGGCGTTGCTTACAAGCCCATTGGGGCATCGGCACTGCTTAGGCGCAACCTGCTTATTTACGGGCTGGGCGGTATTATAGTGCCTTTTATAGGTATAAAAGTTATCGATGTTGTGGTTGCCTTATTCATCTAAAAACAAAACGTTATGAAAAATATATTCTTCCAAACCATAAAGCTAACCGTAGCATTCCTGGTTTTCTTTTCGGTTTTCTATACCCTTTTAATATTTGGCGTGGCACAGGCAGCGCCCAACCGTGGCCGCGGTAAACTAATTACCGATAATGGCAAAACGTATTATAAGAACATTGGCCAGTCGTTCACTAAAAAGGGCTATTTTAATTCGAGGCCATCGGCGGTGGCATACAATGCAGCGGGTTCGGGCGGTAGTAACAAAGGGCCTTCCAACCCTGAATACCTTGCCGAAGTTCAACAACGTATCGATACCCTGCTTATCCTTAACCCTGGCATTAAACGCAGCGATATTTCCGCCGACCTGGTTACGGCAAGCGGCAGCGGGCTCGATCCGCATATATCGGTACTCGCGGCTAAAATGCAGATCAATCGTATCGCCAAAGAAAGAAACCTTGACCCGGCACAGCTTAATACTTTGATCGAACAACATACCGATAAGCCGCTATTGGGCTTGTTTGGCCCTCATAAAATTAATGTACTGGAATTGAATATTGCGCTTGATAAAGTGAAATAGGTTTTATGCGTAATGTTCCTGCAAGGTCTTTGAGACCTTGTAGGTATAAAATCACATTAAGACTAAAGCATACCATAAGACCTCTCCCCCAACCCCTCTCCACACGAGCGCAGCGAACTGGCGAAGCAAAGGTGAGGGGAGCCAACGGACGGGTACTGTTTGAATACTACATGAAAATGTAATAAAACATAATAGTCCTCTCCCCCAACCCCTCTCCGAAGGAGAGGGGGGTCAACGGACGGGTACAGTAACTAACATTGCCAAATTGATAGCAATTTAAACATCTGTGTAGCTGCCCACCTCTCCTTCGGAGAGGGGTTGGGGGTGAGGCCGAATTAAACCTGCAAGGTTTTAAAAACCTTGCAGGTTAGTAAACAAAAACAAAACACTTTAAACAACTTAAATAAAAAAATGAAAACGTTAAGCACTGTATTACTGCTTTTTATTACTGCCATTGGCTTGCACGCACAAACTGATACTATTACTAAAAAAGCGCCTTTTGAGGGCATGGACCTTACCTGGGTAAACGGACAAAACAGGCAGAAAAACTTTCCGCTAACCCTTAAGGATAAGGATGACCAAACCGTACTAACGGGGGTATTGTATGCCGATACCTATTACAATTATAACTTTGCCAATCCGGCTGATAATACGCAGACCATATCAGCCACTATGGGGCGCCATAACGAGTTTACGGTTAACCTGGCAAGCATTGGGTTCGAAACCAATTACAAGAACATACTGGGCCGCGTGTGGCTGCAATACGGGCAAATGGCATCGATAGTTAACGATGTGGATGGGTCGGTTTACAGAGGCCGCAATACGAGTATCAACAACTTAAAATACATTCGCGAGGCTGCTGCCGGCTACCATTTTGATGTATGGCACGGCATTAATATAGAAATGGGTATTTTTATGAGCTACATTGGCCTGGAAAGCTATATAACACAGGAGAACTGGAACTACCAAAGGAGCATGCTGTGCGATTTTACACCCTTTTACTTTAGTGGGGCACGTATACAGATGTTTCCGTCAGAAAAATTAAAAACCGAGATTTGGCTGCTTAACGGATGGCAAAGCTACAACAGCTTTAGCGATGGCCCGGGTCTTGGCAGCTCTACCTACTACCGCCTTAACGAAAACCTGCAACTGGTAGCTAACTTTTATTTAGGCCGCGACACCCAGAACCCCGATATAGAGGGTAACCAATCGCAAAGGCTGCGTTTTCATCACGATAACAGCGTTGTAGCGCGTTATTTTAAAGATGCCGAATCTACGGGTATCTCTCAGGCTGCATTCAGCTTAAACACGCACTACGGCTTTCAGAGCAATAACAACGAGGGCGATATTGTAAAGGCAAAAGACAACTTTATGGCGGGTACATCTTTAGCTAACCGTATCTGGTTCAACAAAAATAAGCTGGCGTTTACGCTAAGGGCTGATTATATGACCAACCAATCGGTTGTAAACGGTGTAAACACCTCGCCTTACCTTGCCTTTACCCCTGCCGTTGCCGGCGATGTGCCTAATAATTATGACGAGGCAATTGCTAATGGCGATAAGCTAAAGATATTCCAGTTTACATCTACCTTTGATATTATGCCAAGCGATTACGTAACCTTTAGGCTGGAGTACGGCTACAGAAACTCTAACATGCCTTATTTTACAGGCGCCGGTGGTACAACATCGGCCAGCGGATGGACAAACGGCCCCACAGGCGAAACCCCCTGGGCTGCCGAATTAAAAAAAGACGAACACAGGATTACACTTGCCGTTAATTTTAGGCTATAAAAGTTGGACACAGAAAAAGAAAATAACGTTAAGCACTTTCTGGACCTTATACAGCGGTCCAGGAAAGGTAAGTTTAAAGTCTACATCGGTATGAGTGCCGGTGTAGGCAAAACCTACCGTATGCTCCAGGAGGCGCACACCCTGTTGCGCAACGGCATAGATATTAAAATTGGCTTTATAGAAACCCACAACCGCAAAGAAACCCACGATTTGCTGGATGGCCTGCCTGTGGTGCCCCGCCGCTCGTTATTTTACAAGGGCAAGCATTTAGAAGAGATGGATTTGCAGGCCATTATTAACCTGCGGCCCGAAGTGGTTATTGTAGATGAGCTTGCCCACACCAATATAGAGGGCAGCAAGAACGAAAAACGCTGGCAGGATGTTATGGAAATTTTAGATGCCGGCATTAACGTTATTAGTGCGCTAAACATTCAGCATATTGAGAGCCTTAATGATGATGTGCGCGAAATTACAGGCGTTGAGGTTAAAGAGCGCATACCCGATAGTGTTCTTAAAGCTGCCGATGAGGTGGTTAATATAGACCTTACGGCCGATGAGCTTATTACCCGCCTTAAAGAGGGTAAAATTTACACCGAGGATAAAATTGCCGCAGCACTTAAAAACTTTTTTAAAGGCGACCATATTTTACAGCTTAGAGAGCTTGCCCTTAAAGAGGTAGCCAGCCAGGTAGAGCGCAAGGTAGAATTAGAGGTTGCAGGCAATACCGTTTTTAAGCACGAGCGTTTTATGGCCTGTATTAGCAGCAACCACCAAACAGCCAAAAAAGTTATAAGGAAAACCGCCCGCCTTGCCAATTACTACCACAGCAAATGGTACGTGCTGTATGTAGAGCTGCCACACGAAAGCAGCGATAAAATTGCCCTTGATAAGCAACGCCATCTTATAAATAACTTTAAACTGGCTACAGAGCTGGGTGCCGAGGTTATAAAAGTAAAGAGCACTACCATTGCCAAAACCATAACAACGCAGGCCGATGCGCTTAAAATCACTACTATATGTGTGGGTAAGCCGCACCTCTCGTTGTTTAAGGTTATTTTGTCTACAAACATTTTTAATGATTTATTAAATAAGCTATCTTCGAGTGATATAGACCTCATCATTCTATCCTAAACCATGAAAATTAAAACCAAACTAATACTTGCCCTGGGGCTGCTGTTTGTAATTATAACATTGCTGTCGGCACTGGCTATACGGCAGGTAAATTTGCTGGCTCAGGACACTAAGAACATCCTGGTTGCCAACTACCAGTCGTTAGAGTATTCGCGCAATATGTACAAGCTTCTGGACGATGCCGGGCAGGAAAAAACCGCACTCGAAAAATTTCAGCTGTATTTAGACAGGCAAAAAAACAACACTACCGAGGTGGGCGAACAGGAGCTTACCGCCGACCTGCAGGAAGATTTTACTGCACTTTTAAACAATACTACCAACAGTCAGCTTATTAATAAAGTGCGCGGCGACCTTAACAGTATTATGAAGCTTAATATGGATGCCATTCGCCGTAAGAGCAATACGGCAGAGAACACCGCCGAAGATTCTATTTTATGGATATCGCTTACCAGTTCGTTTTGCCTCATCATTGGGTTTACCCTTATTGTAAATTTACC
The DNA here is from genome assembly GCF_000422725.1 of Flavobacterium subsaxonicum WB 4.1-42 = DSM 21790. Taxonomy (GTDB): domain Bacteria; phylum Bacteroidota; class Bacteroidia; order Flavobacteriales; family Flavobacteriaceae; genus Flavobacterium; species Flavobacterium subsaxonicum. The sequence goes on along the minus strand of NZ_KE383909.1, from coordinate 718,864 downwards.
CGGTTACATTGCCAACCCTATTCGCGACCTTACCGAGAGCATCCGCCAGATAGCGGCAAAAAACTACTCGCGCAGGGTTAAGGTTAACGGTAACGATGAGTTCTCGGGGCTGGCAAGGTCGTTTAACACCATGGCCGAGAAAATACAGGAATACAGCGACAGCAACCTCGCCAAGCTTATGATGGCTAAAGAGCGCATAGAAACGCTTATCAATAACCTGCACGACCCGGTAATCGGGCTCGACGAGAACAATAAAATATTGTTTATAAACCAGGAAGCCCTTAAAATATCAGGCTTAAAAAGAGAGGTTGCCATAGGTAAACAATCGCAGGAAATAGCCTTGCATAACGACTTGGTTAGGTCGCTTTTACAGCACCTTGCCACCGGCGAAATACCCAAGCAGGAAACCCTTAAAATTTACGCCAATAATAAAGAAAGCTATTTTGAAAAACAGGTGGTTACCATAGATATTATCCCTACGGGAGAAACACAATCCAAACAAATTGGGTCGTTTATTATATTAAAAAATGTAACCCCTTATAAAGAACTGGACTTTGCCAAGACCAATTTTATAGCAACTGTGTCGCATGAGTTTAAGACGCCCATAGCCTCTATGAAAATGAGCCTTCAACTGTTAAACAACCAGCAAACAGGCAACCTTAACGAGGAGCAGCAAAGCCTTGTAGACAGCATTAAAGACGATACCGAACGCCTGTTGCGCACCACAGGAGAGCTTCTTAATATTACCCAGGTAGAAACCGGCAAAACCAGCGTTACCATTACCTCCTGCGATCTGGACACCCTTACGGCAGAAGCCGTAGAGGGTAACAAACTACAGGCGGCGGCAAAACACATTACCATTCAGGAATCGATACCCGCAGGCCTGCCCGATATTTTGGCCGATGCCCAAAAAACAACCTGGATAATATCCAACCTTATCTCTAATGCGGTGCGGTATTCGTACGAAAACTCTGTTATACAAATTACCGCCAAAGAGCATAAAGGCAGTATAGAACTGAGTGTAAAAGATACCGGCGCAGGCATCCACGAAAATTACCTGCCTAAAATATTCGATAAGTACTTTCGCGTTCCCGGCACCCAGAAAGAAGGCACCGGCCTGGGTCTTGCCATCAGCAAAGAATTTATGGAAGCGCAGGGAGCTACCATTACCGTTTTTAGTGCCCCCGGCGAGGGCAGTGTTTTTACCCTGATCTTTAAACGTGCCTTTTAGGTAAGCCTACCCCTACAGTTTTATTTCTCATCTTAAATTTTTACCGGCATTTAGCGGGGCTGCCTGCTGTGCCTTCTACTCAAATTTTAAAACTTTAAAACCGTATTATAATGAATACCGAAGTTATCCCCCACAACCCGTTCCAGTCGATGATAGACCGCTTTAATGCAGCGGCAGATATTTTAAACCTTAGCTACTCTAAACGCGATAAGCTACAGCACCTTGAAAAACAGATAGTGGTAAATTTTACTGTTACGATGGACGACGGTACCGAACAAAATTTTGATGGCTACCGCGTAATCCACTCCACGGCATTGGGCCCATCTAAGGGTGGTATACGGTATGATATGGGCGTAAACCTCGAAGAGGTTAAAGCACTTGCTGCCTGGATGACCTGGAAAACAGCCGTAGTGGGCATTCCGTTTGGGGGTGCTAAGGGCGGCGTTATCTGCGACCCGCGCAGCCTATCCAAATCGGAATTAGAAAAAATAACCCGCGCCTACACCCGTACCCTTGCCGATACTTTTGGCCCGGATAAAGATGTGCCTGCACCCGATATGGGTACCGGCCCCGATGAGATGGGCTGGCTAATGGACGAATTTTCTAAACTTCATGGCCACGGTAAGGCCATACCCGCGGTGGTTACCGGCAAACACCTAAACGCCGGCGGCAGCATAGGCCGTACCGAAGCTACCGGCAAAGGTGTTAGCATTATTACCCTGCTCGCCCTTAAAAACAGGCACATAGACCACAACAATGCTACCGTTGCCGTGCAGGGCTTTGGCAATGTAGGGCTGCATTCTGCCCTATATTTATATGAAAAAGGCTTAAGAATTACCGCTGTAAGCGATGTGTATACGGCTTTGTATAATGAGGACGGACTTAATATCCCGGAACTAATTTTATACTACAACCTTAACAACAAAAAGATTGCGGGCTACACCAACGCTATTGTAATTAGTCACGATGCTTTGTTGCTGCTACCGGTAGATGTGCTTATTCCTGCGGCTAAAGAAGATGTTATTACCTGCGATAATGCCCATGCAGTAAAAGCCCGGATTATTATAGAAGGCGCCAACGGCCCGGTAGCGTCTGACGCGGATGAAATTTTAAACCAACATAACGTTTTGGTGGTACCCGATATTCTTGCCAATGCGGGTGGCGTTACGGTTTCGTACTTTGAGTGGCTGCAAAACACGTTGCACCAAACCTGGGAAATTGAAGAGGTAAACTTTAGGCTTACCGAAATTTTAGAAGAAAGCTTTGAGAAGGTTTTTGCAACAGCATCGCTATACAACATTACCCCACGGCTGGCAGCTTATGTTATAGGCATTAAAAAGGTTACCAAAACTATGGAGGGTAAATGTGCTGTTAAATAATCAGGTTATATATGTGTTTTTAAACAGTAAAATCCATTTTGAATGTTCAAAATGGATTTTCCTTATTTAAAATAGTACACCAACACATTATAAAACCGTTTCAGGCGTCAATTTATCAACTATAGCCTCTACGCGCCTGCTCCAAAATGGGGCATCGGCCCAGCGTTGCTCTTTACTGTAATACTGCGTTTTAATATTCGTAAAATCGCGGTATGCCGTAGCCAGGTCATTTTGATAGGTGGTTATAGACGAGGCAACACCCAGATTAAAATCCATTATAGCCTTGGCACCCTGGCAGCCCGATGTTAGTGCAAAACCTATCCCCATAGACGATATTGGGTCGAAGGCCACAGCAGCATCGCCAACCCCTAAAAAATTAGGTTTACTGTAGGTACCGGTAATTTGCGAGAAAGCATTGCGCGTCCACAACCGCTCATCCGACTGCGAGCCTTGTATAAGCTTCTTTATAAACTTTGTTTCAGCCAGCAGTGCATTCCAGTTTTCTATTTTATGCAGCTGCATTTGCTTAACAATATCGGCATCGGTAAAAAAGGTTATGTTCATTTTATCATCGGGCAGTGCGCTACAATACCACCATCCGTAGGGTACCGATTCAAGATAAATTTCCTGCATCAGCTTCCTGCCGGCTTCAAAATGTACAAACGCCCCTACCCCAACAAGCTGGTCGGTTTTAGTGGCTTCCAAACCCAACTGCCTGCAAATAGCGCTTTGCCGCCCGGTAGCATCTATAAGGTATTTAGATGTTATAAGCATATTGCCCTTAACCTCGTGGGTAACCTTAGCCTCCCAATGGTTATCCTGGGTTTGATGTAGTGCAGTGCAACGGCTCCTGGGCAGAATGACCGCACCCATTTTTACCGCTTTTTCTACCAGGTGCATATCAAATTTTTCGCGGTTTAGCTGATAGCTTTCGCCATAGGCCGACGTTATAGAATACCTTGAACTAAGATTATCGTTACCCCAGGCGGCCAACGCGCCATAACCGGGTAAAAAGCAGCCGGCTTCAAAATCATCCTTTTTAATATCGATGTAATTCAGGATATCAAAAATGCTGCTGCTAACCTGCTCGCCTACCTTAACCGACTCAAATGCCGAATTTTCTATAATTACAACACTCAGTTTAGAGTACCGTAAAATACTTATTGCTGCCGCAGTGCCCGCAGGCCCTGCGCCAACAATAAGCACATCTGTAGTTAGGGTTGCCATGCTTAGATCCTGTTTCTGGTACCGGCCCTTGGTTTAAGCAAGCCAACAGTCTCAATACGTTTAAAGGCTTTGTCTTCAAGGTGGTCTACCAGCCTGGAAGCTTTTGCACTCCTTTTTCTTACCTTATCTTTATCAGGCTCAATAAAAAACACCGGTATGGTAGTTTCGTTATCGTTTGGGTTGTTGCTTATATTGCCCACATGCCAGTTTTTATAGGTAAACAGGTCGTTGTTACGTTCTGTTTCTACAAGGTAAGGGTACGATTTGTTGCCCCCATTTTTATCTCTGATAAACCCAAGCGAATACCAAAACTCAACCATTTGCGTAAAGCTGTTTATGCCGCGGGCATAGTTTATTTGCTGGCCGGCAGGTATATTGGTTTTAGCCTGGCCTTCGGCGGTAAACTCGCCCACAATTACATCCCACGGGCTTTGTGGCGGCCACCAGTAACTGTAGTAGGTTGGAGGCAGCGGTGCCGTAACCCCATCTATGGTAGCTTTGTTTACAGCCGGATCGCTAAAGTTAATGGTTTGTATAGTACACTCAAAAAAGTCGGCCTGCCAAGGGCACGCCATTCTTTTAGTTAGGTCGCCGGGTTCGCAGCCGCCACCCTCGCACTCATCGCGGGTTGGGGTTAAGCCGTTTTGCTGGTAGTACGCTTCGTCCTGGTAGTGTTTAATAACGTAAGCAGACTCGTACACCGCGGGGTTTTGCATGCTCCACGTAACCTCTATGCCGGGGCACATGGGCAGGCCAACGCAGTTGCCCACACTGGCAGTATCGTCCAGGCTTACGGGGTACGGCTGGTAATTTTTATCGTTAGTAAAAGCACCGTTTGCCCACTGCTGCATTAAAAACAGCTGCGTGTTGTTAAGAGCCATAAACTTCATAATATTAATGTTGCTTACCGAGTTGCTGCCCGAATTTAGCGGCATCATAGGAAACCTCGCATCGCCATCCATTTTAAACAGCTGCTCTTGTGGCAGGTAGCTGGGGTCGGACGGTTGTGCATCGGGCTGCCTGAAATACGAATAATACCCCTGCCTGTTGGCCAGGTTATCTTCAGACGGGTCGGAAAAATCAAAAATATTACTTGCAAAAGCCATCATAGACTGTACATTGGCCACCCATTGGTACCTGCTAATACGGTTTATAATAGGCAGAATATCACGCTGAAAATTAGCGGTATATGACGGGTTATAAATGCCGCCTTTGCACATCTCGGGCAGAAGGTCAAAATTTCTAACCGCTACATCAAACATGGTATCGCTAAGGTTAGAGATGTTTACTATCTCCGGCGCAAAATCAGGAGAGCCCACCACAACCCAGGCTTTTAGGCTAATCGTACTGCCATCGGTAAAAGTAACAGTACAATATACCGGCCCATCTGAAATATCATCGTGCCAGGTACTCGACCCGCCATAGCTGGTAAGCGGTTCATTGCCGCCCGCGTTGCCGTAGCCACCCAACACTACCAACCTGCCCGAAGCATCGGTAAGCAAATTGCCAAGTGTTGTTACCGGCACACCATACTGCACCTGGCTGCTTGGGTACTGCGCCGGGTAGCCCGCAGGAGTGTTATCTTTATCAAAACCTATAGACTGCTGCCTGCCCCCTATGCTTCTTGGCCCCGGGTCTACAAATAAGGTTTGCCTTTTGGCACCAAAAACATCAGGGTTTCTTAATGGTATGTCCTGGTTTTGATAACTGTTGGCGCTGCCATACAACAAATTTCCCTGAAGCTCTGAGTATTGGTACCATTCTGCCTTTTTACTGGCCAAATGCACAGTCCATTCTATATTGGCAACATCGGGCGAATCTAATGTTATTTCTTCGCCGCTATCGGCATAGATCTTAAACGGCTGCCCCTGCCTTTTAATAAGGCCGGATGCATCTTTAAACTGAGATATCGTACCCTGTGCATTGCCGTAGCTATCGGCATCATAAGGCAGCCCCCCTATCTCTGTTGGAGAGAGGCAAATCGCGGTGGTACTGTTGCCCAAACGGGCAATTCCTACCGAAGGATGTAGTGATAAGTTCATAATAGTTGGTCCTACTCGTAAGGCTTTTCGGTTGCGCCTCAATCAAAGCGATTGAAATTTTAGTAAATTTTTAGTCGGAAGGCCGAATATCAGTAGTAAGGCTGATAGTACTGTAAAAGTAAAGCAGGCCACGGGATTAGAATCAGGTGTTTTTACCTGATTTTGTAAGGCAAGAGTTAAAATTTTAACAATACCAGGAAGGTGCTTTAGCCAATAAAAAACCCTTATTAAGAATGAGACTATATAAGCGCAACGTATTGGCTATATGAACGATTAGCCCTACATTTAGGTAACACATTTTACAATTAAATACCCCGTTATTATGTCGAACGATATTTATCAGATAAAGAAGTTACTTAATACAAAAAATGGCACTTTTACTTACTACAGCCTAACCGAAATGCAGGCACAGGGATTCGATATTGAGAGGATGCCTTTTTCCATCAGAATTTTGTTAGAAAACGTTTTGCGAAATTTTGATGATTTTGCCATTACTAAAGAAAACATAGAAACCATACTGAACTGGCAGCCGGAAGCATCGGATAAGGATATTCCGTTTAAGCCGGCCCGTGTTTTAATGCAGGATTTTACCGGTGTGCCGGCAGTGGTAGATATAGCATCGCTGCGTGCAGAGGTGGCCCGAAGAGGCAAAAACCCCGATGCCATTAACCCGCTTATACCCGTAGACCTGGTTATAGACCACTCGGTACAGGTAGATTATTTTGGTACGGGTTACGCCTACCAGCGCAATATGGATGAGGAATACCAGCGTAACCAGGAGCGTTACCAATTCCTTAAATGGGCGCAAAAATCGTTCAGTAACTTTAGCGTGGTGCCACCGGGCATGGGCATTTGCCACCAGGTTAACCTGGAGTACCTGTCTAAAGGGGTTATAGAACGCAACGGAGAGATTTTTCCGGATACGCTTGTGGGTACCGATAGCCATACCCCTATGGTTAACGGCATTGGCGTTATTGCCTGGGGTGTGGGCGGTATAGAGGCCGAAGCCGCCATTTTGGGCCAGCCCATTTACTTTATTATGCCAGAGGTTATTGGCCTTAGGCTAACGGGTAAAATTCCGTTGGGGTCTACCGCTACAGATATGGTGCTTACCATTGCAGAGTTGCTTAGAAAATACGGCGTTGTAGGCAAATTTGTAGAGGTTTTTGGCGATGGGTTAGATAACCTTACCGTGCCCGACAGGGCTACCATAGGTAATATGTCGCCGGAGTTTGGGTGTACCGTTACGTACTTCCCAATAGACGATAAAACGCTGGAGTACATGCGCACCACCAACCGATCTGAAGATCAGGTAAAACTGGTAGAAGATTACTGCAAGGCCAACATGCTGTGGCGTACCGGTAACGAAACCATTACCTATACCGATATTTTAGAACTGGATCTGTCTACCATAGAGCCAACCGTATCGGGTCCTAAAAGGCCGCAGGACAAGATATTGCTTAAAAACTTTCAATCTAAATTTATAGACTTATTGCATACATCGTTTGGGCGTAAGTACGTTAAACCTCAAAACCAGCTTACGCGCTGGTATGCCGAAGGCGGCAGTGCCCTGCCCATTACTACCGAAACCCCAATGCCACCCGAAACCAAAATTGAGGAAAAAATGGAAGACGGTATGAAGGTGGTTGCCGTAACCGTTGGCCAGGAGCAGTTTATGCTGTCAGACGGGTCGGTGGTTATTGCAGCAATAACATCGTGTACCAACACTTCTAACCCGTATGTTATGATAGGTGCCGGCCTTGTGGCGCGTAAAGCACGCGAGCACGGGCTCGATGTTAAACCCTGGGTTAAAACATCGTTGGCGCCGGGATCTAAAGTGGTGACAGACTATCTTGTTAAAGCCGATTTGCTGGACGACCTTGAGGCCATGAAATTCCACATTGTGGGTTATGGCTGTACATCGTGTATTGGTAACTCGGGGCCGCTGCCGGCACACATCGCCAAAGCAATAGACGAACACGACCTGGTTGCGGCATCGGTGCTTTCGGGTAACCGAAATTTTGAGGCAAGGATACATCCGCAAATAAAAATGAACTTTTTAATGTCGCCCATGCTTGTAGTGGCCTATGCCATTGCCGGCCGTGTAGATATCGACCTGCTTAACGAGCCTATTAGCTACGACCCTAACCAGCAGCCGGTTTTCTTAAAAGACATCTGGCCAAGCGACGAGGAGATTAATACCATTATGCACGATGTGCTTTCTCCTACGCAGTTTGCCAACAGCTACGGTACCATTTTTGAAGGCAACGAGATATGGCAGAACCTGCAGGTGCCCGACGAAAAAATTTATGTTTGGGATGAGGCTTCTACCTATATTAAAGAGGCGCCGTTTTTTAAAGACCTGCCCGAAGAGCCACAGCCATTAAAAGATATTGAAGGTGCAAATGTGCTTTTAGCTCTTGGCGATAGTATTACTACCGACCATATTTCGCCGGCAGGCTCGTATGGAGAGGCATCGGCAGCGGGTAAATACCTGTTGAGCCGAGGTGTGCAAAAAGCCGACTTTAACTCGTACGGTTCGCGCCGTGGGCACGATGAGGTTATGATTCGCGGTACGTTTGCCAACGTTCGTATAAAAAATAAACTGGCCGACCGCGAAGGCGGTTACACCAAATTTTTGCCTACCGGCGAAGAGATGAGCGTGTACGATGCGTCGGTTAAATATAAGGAGTCTAAAATTCCGTTGGTTATACTTGCCGGTAAAGAGTACGGCAGCGGATCATCGCGCGACTGGGCTGCTAAAGGCACTTTCCTGCTGGGCGTTAAAGCCGTACTGGCCGAAAGCTACGAGCGTATTCACCGTAGTAACCTTGTGGGCATGGGCGTGTTGCCTATGCAATACCTGCCGGGCCAAAATGCCGAAAGCCTTGGCCTTACCGGCCAGGAACAATTTAGTATTTATGGCATTGCTAACGACATAAGGCCGTTAAAAGAGGTTGAGGTTGTAGCTAAAAAAAACGATGGCAGCGAGATTAAATTCCGCGCTATTGCAAGGCTCGATTCTAAAATAGAAATAGAATACTACCGTAACGAGGGTATTTTACAGTATGTGCTTAGGCAGTTTTTAAATAAGGCATAGCACACATATCATAAAAATAAAAAACAGGATTAATTAGCAATAGTTAGTCCTGTTTTGGTTTTAATAAAAGGCTGCATTATGTAATATCTGTGCATAATTTCCTAAATAACTTTACCTTTTTATTAGCAGTAACGCAAAACGGTTATGTTTACATTAGTATAGCTATTTATCCCCAATTGTACTTAAAACCCGTTGTTATTTGCCATGAAAACTACCTCTAAAAACACACTTACCAAGCATTTTGCGGCCAGTGCATCTAAGCTAAAACGCTATGAATATGGCAGGCTGCAAACCAAACGTTGCCCTATAGAGCTGCACGGCCTGCACAATACGACAGACAGGCCCGACCCTATTGCCATACTGGCCCAAAACAGCGCCGGGCGTATAGAAAGCCTGCTGCCCATAAGGTACCAACGCATGGCCGAATCTCCACTGGCGTTTTACCGAGGCAGTGCGGCCATTATGGCGTCAGACCTCGGGCGAATGCCATCAACCCGAATGAATTTACAGGCCTGCGGCGATTGCCACCTTCAAAATTTTGGCGGCTTTGCCACCCCCGAGCGCAGGCTGGTTTTTGATATTGATGACTTTGATGAAACCGCCCCCGCCCCTTGGGAGTGGGATGTTAAACGCCTTGCCGCCAGTTTTATGATTGCCGGAAAAACACTGGGCTTTAGCGATATTGAGAGCCAGGAAGCTGCCTGGCGCGCTGCCAACAGCTACCGCATACACATGGCGGAATATGCTAAGATGTCGGCACTGCAAATATGGTACGCCCAGATTAGCCTTAAGGAGCTTACCAAAGATGGCTACGAACGCGAAAAAATGGTAAGCCTTAAAAAGGTGCGCAAGGCAGCCAGCCTGTTACCGCACGAAAGGGAGTTTGAAAAACTTACCTACACTAAAGGTGGGCGCCACCGTATAAAAGATAACCCTCCGCTAATTTATCATGTAAGCCCAGATAGGGAGGCTGAGTTTTTTGGCCGTGCCGAGCGTGCTTTTTATAGTTACCTAAAAACCCTATCGCCGGATAAGCGCATTTTGCTAAACCGCTACACCATACAAGATGTTGCCATTAAGGTAGTTGGCGTGGGCAGCGTGGGTACCTGGTGCGGGGTTATATTACTTATGTCGGCCACCGGCGACCCCTTATTTCTTCAATTTAAAGAGGCACACAATAGCATACTGGAGCAATTTACAGGCATCCGAAGGTTTAAAAACCACGGGCAAAGGGTGGTACAGGGGCAAAAGCTTATGCAGTCGGCGTCGGATATGTTTTTAGGATTTACTACTGATGATGAAGGCAGGTCGTTTTATATTCGGCAAATGCGCGATGCCAAGGTAAAACCCGTAATAGAAAAAATGGGCAACGCTACCTTTTTAGCCTATGCCCGATCCTGCGGATGGGCGTTGGCACGTGCGCATGCCCGCACCGGCGATGCCGCTATTTTAGAGGGCTACATGGGAAGCACCGAGATGTTTGAAGATGCTATTGCCAAATATGCCGTGGCCTACAACGAGCAAAATAATAAAGATTACGACTTACTTTTAAATGCCCTAAAAAATGGCACCCTGAGCTAAGTTACTACGTACATATACATAAACCCCTTTACATGCGAATTTTAAAATACCTGTTAGTATTTACAATATGCACCCTATTTGCTAACTGCGGCGCCAAAAAAATTAAAGATGTAGCCTATTTAGAGTCGGCCATTAATGCCAACGCGGCAGTGCCCAAGCTAAATGTGTTTGTTAAGCGCAGAGCCAAACAGCAAAAAATGCCGGTGCTTATTTTTGTGCATGGCGGCAACTGGAATACGGGCAACAAAAATACCTACGGCTTTTTAGGCCGCAACTTTGCCAAAAAGGGCGTGGTTACCATAATACCCGACTATACGCTGAGCCCCAACGCCAGCTATGATGGGATGGCGAAAGAAATTGCCGCCGTTATACAATGGGCCAAACTGCACAGTGCTGAGTACGGCGGCGACCCTAACCGCATATTTGTTACAGGGCATTCTGCAGGCGGGCATTTGGTGGCGTTGGCGGTTATGAATCCTAAATATGGCATTGACCCAAAGAGCATATCTGGCATTATACTTAACGATGCTGCCGGGCTCGACATGAAACATTACCTGGAAGGCAACCCACCTACTACCGATAGCGACTATCTTACTACGTGGACAAATAGCCCCGAAGTGTGGCGCGATGCATCGCCCATTTATTTTTTGAACAAAAATACCCCGTCGTTTTTAATTTATGTAGGAGATAAAACGTATAGCTCGATTAAAACAGGCAACGATCGTTTTTTAACAGCACTGCACCCCCTGCAACCCAACGTAAAACCCATACACATTAATAAAAGCCACGTGCCTATGGTGCTGCAATATTTTTGGCCGTGGAACGACCGTTATGATGAAATACTGGATTTTATGAAAGCTCACAAATAATTTTTTTGCCACGAACCTGCCTGCCGGCAGGCAGGTTTGTGGCTTATACATTCAATCCACTACTACGTTTGCTTTCTTAATTATATTACAAACAGTGCAACAAAGTTGGTCTGCAAGGCTTAAAAAATGTAACTTATGCTTTTAAACATATTTATAAACACTAAAAAAGCAAATAAACGTATGGATATCGAACTTATAATTGGCTTTGTTGGCGCAGTATTATCATCAGTATCATTTTTGCCACAGGTAGTCAAAATAATAAAAACCAAATCGGCCGATGACCTCTCTATGCCCACCATTTTATTACTGGCCGGTAACGCCGCCGCATGGTTATTGTATGGAATTTTAAAAGACGCCCTGCCCCTGTCTGTCACCAATGCCATAATGTTAAGCATGCTGCTGCTTATTGTTTTCTTTAAAATAAAATTCAGGCCCAAAACTTTGTAATTTGTACTACCTATTTCCCCGATGCAAAGTTACAACCGTTAGCTTAACAAAGTACTGAAGTGGTTCTTGCAGTAAACTGAAATAGCAATTTTTGATTTTGAATTCTGAAATTTAAAATCAAAAATTCAACCTCTGCTAAATGACTATACATAGCATACATGCCAACTACTCAAAAAAAGCAAAAAAAAGCCCTAACTCAAAGTCCGAAAGTGAAATATCAAAATTAGATACTTGAATTTCAGACACATAATTTTGAGATTTTTCAGACTAAATTTGAAACTAATTTTACTGTAAAAACATATACATTTGTAAGATTTTACGGTAATTATTTTGGATAAAAATTTTATAAATACGCTGTTTTAAACTCCTCCTGAACGGTTGCTGCAATACGCTCTGAAGCCTCTTCGCTAAAATCAAGCCCCGAATAATCAGGATTATAGCCCCCAATATACGGCACCGCCATTATGGAGATACGGCTGTTAAAAGCACCATATTGGTCAACCACCTGGAAGTTATCGTTAATGGTAATTCCGGGTACGTTAAGGTAAAAATGGCCGTCGGCATCATGCTCCATCCTTTTGTCGCCTTTTTCTTTCAATTTTTTACCCTCAGCATCCGACTTGAATTGCAGTCGCGCCGGGCTCACAACCCTGTGTTCTGTAAGATTTTTAAACGGAAAATCGTCAAACTGCAAATGGGGCTGCCCAACGCAGTCAACAAAGGTTTTGTAGAAGACTGATTGCTCGTTACCATCCTCATCCTTAAACACATAAGTAGCACCACCTGTAGGGTTTACTTCAATTTCGCTGTCCTGCCCTACGGCAGTAATATTAAGCAGGCCGGCATCATGCAGGGCGAGCATTTCTTCGCACGAACGCTGCGGAATAAAGGCTATAACTATTGATATTAAAGGCATTAGCGTTTTTTGAAGGCGCAGCATATCCTCTGCAGAGAGGTATTTTGCAGGGTAGTTCATAGCAAAACTAAGTACAGCAAGCATCTCTTTCCAGTAAACCGACTCATGCCTTTTTATAGATTTTTCGGCCTCAACATATTCTGCCCTAAGCAGTTGGAATGGGTCGAGGCGCTCCCTTAACTCCATCATGGCTTCCACAAACTGCTCTATGGTCATGTTTTTAATGCGTGCATAGAAATCGGGGTCCTTATCTTTAAATAGGTCTTTAAAATCCTTCTCAAAAAGAAAATCTAACGATAAAAACCCACCGTTCCGGGCAATATTTTCCGCTATATCTTCCTCTTTAAGCAGCTTATTATTAGACAGATGCGAATCATCTAAATGAAAACGCACCGCTGGCAACAGGCCGCTGCGGGAGTGCATCATCATGCTAAAACCGGCGCTGTCTTCGGCCAGCTGATAGGCTATTTTACCGTGCTTATCCTCTGTAAATGAGCCATTATTGCGGGCAAGCGTGCGAATGGCATCGATGGCCGTAAGCGACGATCCCTTAATAGCCACCGGGTGGTTGAGCTTTAACGCCAGCTTGGCCGGAGGGTATGGGCTGTCGAAGTATCCGGGCACTTTGCCCTCGTAACGTGCTGGCCAGTTGTGACCTGTGCAAATTATTACCTTATCAAACCGAATTTTTTCGCCGTTTGCCAACTCCACATATACCTCATTTTGAGAGGGTTGGTCTATAACATCAGTTACTGTTACGCCCAGGTGAATTTTCGTAGTTATGCCTGCCTCTCTGGCCTTATCCTGCAGCAGGTCAAACTGCGCCGAAAGGTACTGTCCAAACAGTAGCCTCGGCAGCACTTTATAATCGTTAAACCTTTCAGGAACAATGCCGTAACTATCCAATGTTTCTTTTGGCACGGTAAACACCCACTCGTGTATGGAGGTTACTATCTGGGGTATCTCGTTACCGGATACATTGGTAATATGCTCAGCGTTAGCACCTTCGTAACTATAAGGCATACCGGCACCAAGCTGTTGTTTTTTCTCAAAAATATCAATCTCTATATTGTTGTTTTCCAGCTCTATAAGACGTTTATACATAAACAATCCGCTGGGGCCGCCACCAAGTATGGCAATACGTTTTTTTGTTTCCATTGTAAGGTTTAAAGGGCATTTTTGACTATTAAATACTCTGCCTAAATTTAACGAATAGGTTTCGAATTTATCCCTAAACTATCTTAAATACAAGCTAATATAATCATAATCCTGCACCGAAAACAGCCATTTATTTATGATTATTTTACAACATGTTCATTATTTCATTTTGTAATTTACAGCTACAAAATACAAACACTATGGACGTTATTACTACGGCTTTATTTTCGGCAGCCCGCCAGGGCAACGTGCCCGTTTTACAGGAGATATTTGCCCAGATGGAAAACCTTGATGTTCAGGACGAACGCGGCTATACCCCCCTTATAATTGCATCTTACAACGGACAATTAGAGGCTACCGAAGCATTACTAAATGCAGGTGCCAACATTAATGCCGCCGACCTTAGTGGAAACACCGCCCTTATGGGGGCCAGTTTTAAAGGCTATCCTGATATTGCCCAGCTACTTATACAACGCGGCGCCAACCTAAATACCCAGCACGGCAATGGTGGCACTGCCCTTATGTTTGCCGCCATGTTTGGCCGTAACGACCTGGTTAAGTTACTATTAGACAACGGAGCCGACACCACAGTACAAGATACCCGAGGCCTTACGGCCTTAGACCTTTCCTATCAACAGCGCAACGATGCCGCCGTAGACCTTTTACAGGTTGCACAGTAATAAGAAATTGTAACATATAAAAGAGCCTCAACATCATAAGATATTGAGGCTCTTTTGTTTATTTAATACTAAATTATTTAACCGTGACTTTAAGCGGATTGGCTACTATTTGTGCCTGCTTTATAAGCATTGCTTCCCAATCGGCAACGTTGGCTACCTGGCCACTTTTTTGCCATGCAAAACCGGCATAATAGGTTATTTTATTGCCTGTTGGATGACTGACTACCAACAGGTTACTTTGGTCGGGCGTTTTAGATTTGTTTACAAAAGCGCGGTCTATAACTGCCGGATCTATTATGATGCCTTCGCAAATAAAAGAGCCATCAATAAGCTCCTGGTGCATAAACCATCCCTGCCCCTCATTAAGCTTAGCCTCGCCCTGATTGTTGTGCAGGGTAATACCTACCGTATAGTTGGGCACAGGCTTATCGGCCACAATATCAATCTCGAATTTAGAAAAATTAGAGCCAAGATCTAACGATATCCTTTTGGTTTCGTGTACATTATAATTACTCCACGGTGCATACGTAAGTTCAAACACCGTTCTAAGCGGGCCTTCGGCAATGGTTTTATGGGTTACAAAGTTTTTGGAAACCAGCAGGCTGTCGTTCTCCCAAACACCGGTACCGCCTGTGCCACGGCTTGCACCAACGTGATATGGATCGTAACCCTCACCGTGGTCTTTGTGGTAAAAATTAGGGTCGGTTTTATAACCTGCATACCAGTTGTTAATAACCGGTTTATCAGTACGTTTCAGCCAAAGGTCAATTCCGCTGGAAAGTGTACCATTCTCCCGTTTTTGTTCTGTTTTTTGCTGAGCATCAGGACCATACGTTCTAAAAGCAACCTTATCATTCTCCCAGGTATAATCGTCGGTACGTTCGGGCACAAAGCGCGAATAGGTAGTTGTTTTACTCTCCGGCAAAGCAACAGTACTATCTGCTACAATGCTAAATTTAGCTACCGCATTAGCCGCCACTTCAGCCTGAAACAACAACTCATCGCCCATCCCATCATTCTCATAATCAATCCATTGAATAGGCAAATACGTGTCTGAACTTTGACTTTTAACTCTTATTGAATTCTCTTTATTAGCCTTTAAAATAACCCCTAACTGATTGCGCTTAAGTGTTACAATTTCCTTGCGGGAAAAATCCAACAGGTTATTAACTTCCACATTTACAATACTTTTAGCAGAACTGCATGCTGTTAGTAAAGCAAAGGTAGCTAAGCATATGGGTACATTGAATTTGTAGGAGATATTAGTTAGTAACATATTGATTTTTAATTAAATGCTGTATTAAAAATAGCGCTTTTTAGATGTAAGCGGCTGTATACCCTCTAAAGTTGGCTTAACGGTTATGATGCTACCCTTGTCATCAAACTGCAATTTATCGATGCATACCTCTCGGTTGTAGCCTGCGGCATCGCCCATGGTAATCCCATCGGGGATAGAAAAACGGTGGTACACAATATACCATTCGTCTTTGCCCGGCACCTGTATAACCGAGTTGTGCCCCGTGCCGTAAATGCCTTTGGCAGTGTATTTTGCTATTACCAGGTTGTCTTTAGCAATGGTTAACGGCCCAAGCGGACTCGTAGCTGTGGCGTAACGAACGCGGTAATTCTCGCTGCGGGTATCGTCTTCAGACCATAAAAAGTAGTATTTGCCATCCCTAAAAAACACCTCGGTACCTTCCCTAAAGCTATCGTTAGGCGTTAGTATTTTCAGGGTACTTTCTTTAATCGAAATCATATCGTCATTCAGCTCGGCAGCAGCCATATAGCCGTTACCCCAATACAGGTAGCTCTTGCCGGTTTTTGGGTCGGTAAACACATCCGGGTCAATTACCTGCCCGCCCAACCCTTCCGGATTTGCCGATAGCAATGCCTTGCCGCTGTCTTTAAACGGACCCGCAGGATCATCAGCTACAGCTACGCCAATTTTTTGAGCAGCAGTAAAATAGTAAAAATACTTGTACTTGCCTTTAATCTTTTTCTCTACAATAGTGGGAGCCCAGGCGTTACGGGTGGCCCAGGTAACGTCTTTTTTAAGGTCGATAATAATGCCTTCATCCTTCCAGTCTACGAGGTTGTCCGACGAGAACGTCTTAAAATAATAACCGCTCCAGCCATCAAAACCATCGCTGGTAGGATAAAGGTAGTACTTGCCTGTTTTGTTGGAATATAGAATCTCCGGATCGGCATAAAAGCCCTCTAACGCCGGGTTATTTTGTATTGAAGATAAGCCTTTTGGCGTACCCCACTTAGCTAAAAGCGCTTTCAGTTCGCCTCTTGTAATGGGCATAACCGTACCGTGGCGCGGCTTAAAGTCCATTTTTACATCGCTGTCTATTACCGTAAAGTGCTCAAGGTCTTTACTTTTAGTAAACTGGTATTTGCCTTTTTTGTATACATCGTACATAAGGATGTACTCGTCTGAATTATTCAGCTTAAACACCCCTGCCCCCTCAACACTCTCAGGCGTTTGCTGCAGGTAGTTGTCGTTCTCAATCCAGTTACCCGACGTAAGGTTCTTGGTAGTAGCCACTTTAATGCCGGCGTGTTCGGTTTCAGTTTTATAGAACAGGTGGTACACACCATCTTTTATAATAATATCGCCATCAATGCACGCTTTGCCCGATTTAGGAACAAACAACAATTTAGGGGCGGCTTCAAGGCCTGTAAAATCTTTATTTGCATAGGCGTAATAAATTTTATCAGGGTCGTTGCCGTACTGTAACGAAAAGTAAATCATGTATTTACCGGCAACAGCATCATAAATAGTTTGTGGTGCCCACACGCGTTTTAAATTCTCGTTGTTAGGATATTGCTTCTGGATATTTACAATGGTAGACGACCAGTTAACAAGGTCGGTCGATTTTAACAGCACCATAGCCCTGTTAGAATCCCACCCCTTGGCCGAAGTCATATCGGTGGCAACCATATAAAAGGTTTTGCCATCCTGCCCCCTTAAAATATGCGGGTCGCGAACGCCTCCTGTAGAACTTATTTTCTTAGAGTCTAAAACAGGGACGTTGCCATTCAGTGCTTTATAATCGTAGCCATCGGTGCTCACGGCAAAACGTATTGATTCTTCGGCGCCATCGTTACCCGTAAAATAGGTAAACAGGTAGGCCGTATAATCTTTCTTAGCAGGCGTTACAGGTGCCTGTGCATTGGCTTTAGGAAGTGCAAATGCAACTAAAAATGCAAATGCGGTAAATGTATTTTTCATTGATCTATTACTTTGTTTTTATGCGTATTACGGTAAACGAATAAGGTGCCAGCTCTTTTGAAACAGCCTCGCTAAGCGAAACAGCTGCCGTTACCGGAAGCACGTTTGACTTGGCGTTAGCGTTACCCTTAAATGTGGTGTAGCTAACCGGGCCTTTGGGTGTTATATCCTGAAGTTCCATTTGCGGCGTTACGGCAACCGGTAGCATGTTTACCAGTTTTACAATTACATCGCCTGATTTACTGTCTTTTACAACCGATATACCGATGCGTTTTTGCACCTCGGCACTATTGTCTGAAAGTTCTGTAAAACTCTGTATGTAGCTGTCGCCGGGATTTTGGCCATAAAGCTGCTGTACATAATAATTTACCGTAGGCTTAACCTCGGTATTATTAAAGTACACCAGGTCAGGGTTCCATTGCGTATGGTTTTCTTTAGCCAAAAGCGGCGCGTAAGATGCCATGCTAACTACATCGCCATTGCGTTCTAAAGCTGTAAGGTACAGTGCTTCGGCAAGGGCATTATAAACACTGCTGCCCCACGATGCGTATTCGCCAAGGTAAACTTTAGATTTAGAACGGTCGTAACTATCATAAAAATCCTGGTTGTTTACAAACCAGCCCGGCGTTTGGTAATAATGCTCGTCTACCATTGGCAGTTGCAGCTTATCAGCTATTTTCCAGCCTTCTACATAATCGGCACCTTCAAAAAACGGACCCACCGTACCAATAATGGTGATGTTTGGATATTTTTTCTTTACGGCGTTGACAATCATAGTGTAGCGCTCCTCAAAAACATCGGTAATAAGGTCTTCGTTACCTATACCTATGTATTTGAGGTTGAAGGGTTTTGAATGCCCTGCTTCAGCACGTTTTTTACCCCATGTAGTGGTAACTGCACCGTTGGCATACTCAATCAGGTCGAGTACATCCTGCACATACTCATCCATGTGTTCCATAGGGATGCCAAACTGCTGCCCCGCCCCGCCTACCGCCGAGTTTTGGCACGGAACACCCGCCGCCAGTACCGGTACGGGTTCAGACTGCATGTCTTCGCAATATTGAAAGTATTCAAAATAGCCTAAGCCAACGGTTTGATGGTAGCCCCAAAGGTTGCGTTGCGGCACGCGCGATTCGAGCGGGCCAATGGTATTTTTCCAACGGTAAATGTTGCCAATACCATCGCCATGCGCCACACAGCCACCCGGAAAGCGCATAAAGCGGGGATGAAGCCCCGCTACGGTCTGCGCAAGGTCTTCGCGCAGGCCATTACTGCGACCTTTATATGTTTTTTGCGGAAAAAGCGATACCATATCTACAGCCGTTTCTCCCATAGTGCTGATTTCCAGAACTGCATTGGCAACCGTTTTAGATGGTTTTAAAACTGCTGTGTATTTTTTCCAATAGCCATTAGGCGATATGGTAGTTTGCGCCACAACAGTGCCTGTTGCATCTTTAAGCTTTACCGTACATTTTGCACCCTTGGCAAACAGGCTAAAGTTGTATTTATCGGCAGCTTTTACGGCAATGCCATCAAAGCCGCTATTGGTAATGGTACTGTTAATAAGCACTGCATAATGCGCATTATTTTTATGGATGGCATTAACGCTATCCAGCCTGAAAGTGCCACTCCATGCCGTAGTGTGGTTCCACTTGGCATCTTTGCCCTCTTTATCGCTAAGGGCATATTCAAAATCGCGGTTTTGTATTAGTTCAGCATATAAGCCACCATCGGCAGCATAGTTAATGTCTTCAAAAAAGACCCCCATAAGCATATTGCTTATTTTTTTACTTTGCGATGCATCTATAACTATATTGGCTGTAAGAGGTTTAAGTTTGGCAAACAATACACTATCGGTCTTTGCCGATGCCTGGTTGCTTTCTCTCTTATAATTGGCGGCATCTACCGTTTTTTTAAGGTTATCTACAACACTCCAGTCAACTTCGGTTATCGTGCCCTGCTGCATTTCTCCGGCAACCCTTACATCTTTTCGAATATCTAACCTGTTGTTTACCAAGCCTCCCTGTGTTTCGGTATATTTCTTAAAGTCGTTGGTGGTATTGGTAAACACCGTGCCACCCATACCGCCACTTAGCCACGTTAGCGTGTATGTACCGTTTTTAGAAGTTACTTCCAGATCCTGAACGCTGCCCAAAGATTTGTCTTCAAAAGTAGCTTTATCCATAAGCAGCGGATAGCTTTGCGGCTGCCAGTTAACCAGGTCTTTAGAGGCCGCATGGGCCAGTACGCCATCGGCCTCATTAACGCTCCAAAGGCAATGCCATAAGCCGTTTTGGTCTTTAAACAAAAACGGGTCCAACATTCTTTTTTGGGTGCTCCAGCTGCCATAATCGCATTTAAGAAAACTGTACTCATTACCAATGGCATACCAGTTTAGCTTGTCGTTGCTCCATGCAAAATGCAGGCCATTTTTACCTGAATTCTTCTCGGTAGCATACGCAAAAAGGTACACCTTATCAGGGCTTTTGCTTTTTGGCTTTACGCCGAAAGCAGAAAACACAAACGCCACTGCCAGCAAAAGGCTAAGGGACAGCAGCGTATGTATACTAAATTTCTTCATATTACTTGGCACTTAATTTGTATAGTACTGAGGCATGAGGTTTTAAGGTTGCCGATACGATCTCCCCCTTTTTAGAAACGCCGCTGCCGTTCCACATATCTGTAATGGTAGCTTTGCCGGTAAGGCCAAGATCGGCCAACGGAACAGCAACTTCCTGAGAAGCAGTATCAGATACATTGATTAGCGCCAGGTAAACACTGCCATCTTTTGCGTTTTTAGAAGTTACCGCTATTTTGCCGTCTTTCTGGAACAGCTGCTTTACATCTGTACCTTCGCGGTGCATAGTAAGTACTTCATCATTAGTTAATAACGATAGCGTAAAGGCATCGTTGCTTGGCAAATCGCCTCCAAAGAACAATGGCGATTTAAAAATGGTAAAGAAGCTCATAAGGGTGTACTGCTCATCTTTGGTAAGGCGCGTCATGCGGTCGTTACCACGCTCTCCCCTAACTGATATGCGCCCAAGCGGAATCATATCGCAATCAGGCCATGTGCCCGGCGCAATGTACGGGTACCATTTCTGGCTAACTTCCATAAGGTGCGTAATGTGCGGCCAGGTATCCCAAACATCATCTACCATACGCCACATATTGGCATTGTTGCTAACGTGTGCGGCGGCGGCTATCGGGGTTTCTCCCGGCGATGTGCTCAGTACTATCTTCCTGCCGCAGTTGTCTATTGCCTTGCGGATAAGGTTTATTTCGCCCTCGTGGTACGGGGCAGAAAGGTCGTCTATCTTAATAAAATCGACACCCCAAGAGGCATACATTTCTATAATAGAGTTGTAATATTCCTGTGCACCTGGTTTATCGGCTACAATAGTATAGTTGTCTTTCAGCCATTTACACTGTAGTTCTGTACTATAGATCATATCGGCAGTAATGCCGTTAGTACCTTTAATGGGCATTTTTTCCTGCACCGCCTTTTTAGGGATGCCACGCATTATGTGGATGCCGTATTTTAGCCCCTTGCTGTGCACATAATCGGCAAGGCCTTTAAAGCCATTGCCATTTGCAGCAGAAGGGAAACGGTTTACCGCAGGCTGGTAACGCCCGTACTGGTCAATAACATAACGCGGATCAGTCTCATTATAACCGCCTGCCTTATCATTCTCTACATACCAACGAATATCGGTAACAACATACTCCCAGCCGTGTTTTTTAAGGTTGGCAGCCATATAATCGGCGTTAGCTTTTACTTCTGCCTCGGTTACGGTTGGGCCGTAGCAATCCCAGCTGTTCCAACCCATTGGCGGGGTTTGCGCCCAGGTTTTAAATTCGCCCGTAGCGGCTGCTTTTTTTGTTGATGAACACCCCGTAATAACAAGGCATGCCGTGGCAAATAATACTGTTGTTTGTCTTAAATTCATTGTGTGGTAACTATTATAAATTATTTATTGTCAATTGTTTATTGCTTATTGTTTATTGCATATTGTTTATTGCTTATTTATTGCTAACTCCTTCTCCATTATCTTTTTGTAATAGGCCTGTAGCACATAAAATGCTTTTTTCTTTTCGCCGTTTTTGCTGATAAGCCCCTTGGTATTCCAACCTTCCTGATAGGTAGGGTTGTTACGTCGAGGCGAACGGAAATCGGCTAATATCCAGGGAGATAAGCCACTGTAACTATCAGGAAAGCGTTCTTCGAACATCTTTATCTGTTCCTGGTAGTACCACTCCTGGTATTCTTCGCTAAAGCGGGCCGTTTTATCGGCATGAAAGCCAAAGTTGCCCTCGGCACCGGTCTCGCTAACAAAAAATGGCTTATCATAACCAACCGTCCATTTTGCATCGCGGCAGGCATCGGGCGTAGACCCATACCACCCCAGGTATTCGTTAAGCGAAACAATATCAGTATACTGCCCCAACGGATCATCTACATGGTGTACGCCGTTTTGATAATTTACCTCTAACGCTGCCGAAATAAGCCTTGAACCATCCAGCTTTTTAGCTGTTTTTACAAGCGTGCTCATAAAGGTGGTGCGTATTGGGCTAACGGGCGTCTCGTTACCTACCGACCAGATAATGATACTCGCCCTGTTACGGTCGCGGGCAATCATCTCGGTTAGCTGTTTTTTGGCTTTTACCAATACTTCCGGGTTACCGAATTCGATAGTCCAGTACACCGGTATTTCGCTCCACACCATAAGGCCCAAAGAGTCGGCTACGCGGGTCATATTTTCGTTATGTGGATAATGTGCCAAACGCACCATATTGCAATTCAAATCTTTAGCCCAGCCTAATAACTGGCTGGCATCTTTGTTAGAATGCGCACGGCGAATTTGCTGCGGAATTTCTTCGTGGATGCTGATGCCCCTTAAAAATACCTGTTTGCCATTTAGGATGATTTTTTTACCCGAAACCTCAATTTTCCTGAAGCCTACTTTCTCTGAAACCGACTCGCCGCCCAACGCAAATTTTACGTTGTAGAGCTTCGGGCTTTCCGGCGACCATAGCCCTATCTTACCGGCCTCGAAATTAAAGGCAACGCTGTCGCCCTGTACTGCAAACTCTTTTTTAAGTTTAAGCTCGGGTATCTCTACCGTAACCTTGCCTCCTTTTAACGGGGTATTTATTTTTGCCCAGCCACTTAGTTTGTATTTGTTTTTCTTTTTGGCAGCCACAATATCCTGAGATGGGTCTAATTGCAGGTTGTACTGCTGTATAAAGTTTTGGGGCACTATAACCAGCTCTACATCGCGGGTAATACCGCCGTAGTTAAACCAGTCGGTATTAACGGTAGGTATCTCATCGGCGTGGCGCCTGTTGTCTACACGTACCACCAAAAAATTGTCTTTATCTTTTAGCAGTTCCTTCGGTATTTTAAAGTTAAAAGCCGTAAAACCACCTTTGTGTGTGCCCAGTTTTTTACCGTTAAGGTATACGTGTGCCTCATAATTTACCGCGCCAAAATACAGGTAAACATCTTTACCGGCGGTGGCGGCAGGCTTATCAAAATTACGTTGGTACCAAACAGAGCCTTCGTAATACAAAAACTGTTTGTCCTGGCTGTTCCAGTCGCCCGGTACCTGTATGTTGTAGGGTGCTTTATAGCCATGCTCCGTCCACTGGGTGGGGTCTTTTGGTTCGCTGTTATTCCAGTAGGCACCGGCATCTTTTTCTGGGCGTTCTTTAAAGCGGTAATCGTAAAAACCGGTATCGTAAGGGTCTATAATATAATGCCATGTACCGTTTAACGATACATGCTGCCTGCCCTGTGTGTTAACAATAAGGGCATCTTGGGCATTAGCACCAAAGAGGCTGCCCAAAAGGGCTATGGCCGATAAAAGTAGGTTCTTCATAATTGTAATAGTTTGTTGGATAGATGTTTGGATAAATATGGAAAAGTAACTTGGATTAATAATTTTTATGGCGAAGCATGGCCTCAACTAAATAATAATCTCCATAGCTAAGCGGGGTGTCAACCTCTGTTTTGTTAGGCATATTGCCCACACCATGCATTAAAATAAAGCCTCCGTTGGTTTTAGGTTTGGCTATATATTGCGGGGTAAGCAGGTTGCCTAAAATGGTTTCGGCATCATTTTTTAATCTGGAAGCCAGAGGTTTACCTGAATATTTACTCAGCTCGAACAACGCCGAAGAAATTATGGCTGCCGCGGAAGAATCACGCAAGGCGTTGGGTATGCCCGGGGCATTAAAATCCCAATACGGTATCATGTCTTTTGGAAGGTTAGGATGGTTAAGGATGTAGTTGGCAATATTCTCTGCCTCATTAAGGTATTTGGCGTCTTTGGTTTCGCGATACATAACCACATAGCCGTACAGACCCCATGCCTGTCCGCGTGCCCAGGATGAGTCATCAGCCGCGCCCTGATTGGTTATCTGTTTGGTAACTGCACCCGTATTTATGTTGTACACCACCTCGTGGAACGAGCTAAAATCGGTACGGAAGTGGTTTTTCATGGTAGTGTTGGCATGGTTTACCGCTATTTTGTAATAGGTGCTGTCGCCACTGTGTTTTGTAGCCCAAAATAACAATTCAAGGTTCATCATATTATCTATAATAACCGGCATTTCTTCGGCAGAAGCATGGTTCCAGGGAGCACTGTCCCACGATTTTATACATTTAGCCTTATCATTATAGCGGGTAATCAGCGATTTGGCACTATTCATAAGCACCTCTTCATACTCTTTTTTAGGCGTAAGGCGCTCGGCATTCCCAAAGCTGCAATACATCATAAAACCAAGATCGTGGGTAGATTTGTTAAACTGTTCGCGTTTTAAATCGTCTAAAACCGGTTCGAGCTGTTTTTTAAAAACGTTGTTTTTATTGGCTTCATCTAAATACAGTAACGTGCCCGGATAAAAGCCACTGCACCACCAGCCTGAATCGCTGGTTTCAAGGGAATCTTTTTGGGCGTGGTAGGTTTTAGGATAGCGGCTCTTTGGCGTAATGCTGCCCAGGTATTTATATTGCTCTGTAGCGGTTTGCAGTGTAGCTTCAATTTTTTGATCAAGATTCTCTTTTTCAGGCTCCTGTTGTTTTTCTTTTTGGCCGCACGATGCTAAAGCAAATAAGGTAAAAATGGATAATAGATGTTTTTTCATTGTTGGATTTAATTGGTTGTTGTATGCTCTTAAATTACGGCAGGTTTTTAACCTCTATTACATTTACCGGCTGTGGCGCAACTTGTTGTAAGCCCTCGCCATCTACCTGTGTTACCTTTTGCGAAAAAATGTGAAGCTGCTTTTTGGCACTCCACAATTCCTGGTCGTAATTAGGCTCCCAATCCCCTACAGATTGCTCTGTAAGGTTTTTTACCTGCCATTGTTTCTTATCCAGATCTGCGTAAGTAAGGGTAATTTTAGACCCCCGTTCGGCATCCCTGAAAAGGAGATACAAGATAGCCTTATTTATTAAAACTTTTGGCCGCGAAATCGTTATATTTTTCGTTCCGCCGCCACCTAATGTAAAAGTATTCTTATGAAAATTAGTATTTAGCAACTGCCATTTTCCATCCGTTTTATACACCACTTTGTACTGTGGTATGCCATCATTATCCCAATACGTAGCAATGTACGGGTTGCCGTTAGCATCGGCAGTCATCGATGTCTGGTTGATAAGGCTGCTGTTTTGAGGAACCGGCCATGCAACCTCGGCACTGGCAACAGTAATAGGTAACACATAGGCCTCTCCCGTTGATTTTTGCCAGGTTACACCGCCATCTTTACTCACCGTATAACATATATCGTGGTTGGTAGACACATCCCAGCTCTCTCTCCAAACCCATGATACATGGATATAACCCATATTATCTACACAAATTTGCCAGTAGGCACTGCGCAGCTCTTCGCCATTTAGCAGGTTATTTTGAAGTTGTGTCCACTTGTCGGTAGCAGCATTATAACTGTTTATAACCATATTACCACGACCCGACGCTCCCGACCTGTAACAAAATATAAGCTTACCATTGGGCAGGTTATGAAACTCCGGATACGTAACTTTTAATTCCTGGCTTCCCGTCATACTTTGTTCTGCACCCAACGCTAAACCAAACGGTTCTTTGCTTTTGGCGTAGCGCAGGCGGGTATCATGATGGTCGAAACTTACATGCACGTAGCCTTTGGCGTCTACCGCAAGGCTAATGGTGTTGTGGGCATCTTTTACATTACCTTTATACTCCGACTTTACCACTTGCCAATTACTGCTGCCAAGTTTGCGTTTGCCTAAAACCATGTACCCATCGTTATCATAATAAGCCGTAAACTGGTAATTTTTAAGGCTTGTTAAAGCACTGTTTCTAAACACAACGGTATTAACGGAGTTACTGCTCCACCCCAACCCCACAGTAGTTTGCGTTGTTTTTAGAGATACACAACTACTTGATAGCACCCCCAACAAACAGGCAATTAAAGTCCTCACTATATATTGTTTATACTGCATCATTGGGCTTTTATTCTTTTAATGCTTACGTTTTTGGCGTAGAAATTAGTCTCTGCATCAGGCCCTTTCTCGCCCGATGAACCCTCCATTTGCAGGTTTATAATAAGCCACAAAGGCTTGTTGGTAAAGTTGGTATAATGCTCGCCTTTTTTCTCATCATCAATATAATAGGTAATAGAAGTATGCTCATCATCAATTCTTTTTAAGATGGCCGTGTAGGTATGCCATTGCTCTAAAGCATCGTCCAAAGTGGTTTTAATTGTAGTGCAGTTTTGGGGCGTTATAAAGGTATTTTGCCAGTTTGTGGCATCGCCTTTAAATTCTAAGATATCCGTTTCCGGAGGCCACCCGTTAACCGCAGTAAGCCAGAAGGCAGGCCATGTCCCGGCTGCTGTGGGTGCTTTAAATTCTCCCGATATTTTATAAACAGGATACTCATTACTAACCGTAACCTGGTGTTTGGCATGCACAGCACCCGATTGATATTTTATATCCAGATGCGGATCTAATTTGCTCTTTCCCTCTGCCTTTTTAACCTTAGTGGCCTTTAATTGCAGCACATTATCTTTTAAAATAATTTGGCTTTTGTACATGCGCGCCGACCCGTTATGGTCGGTACCCCAAGGGTAAAAGTTATTCCATTGCTTCTTAAATAGCTTATCGCTGCCAAACGATGTACTATCTGTAACCGTTTGCCAAACCGGGTTATGTTTAGCATTGTCAGGATAAAAAGCATGGTCTATTGGTGCTTTTTTGTCACCCCATATTTGTTGTTGTGTATAAGGCACCGATGGAGCTGCCCAAAAAGCAGTTTGCTGCGGCAGCCCCAAGGCCAGAAAAGCGGTGGTACATAAATAAAGACTACCTGTAGAAATGTAGCCCTCGGCAATTTCAGGCTGATGCCCGTAAAAACCAAGCGTTAACCAGCCATTAGCATCAAAAGTGCCGGGAGCCTCCATTTGTTTTTTTATGATGGCATACAATGCACAGCGCACCTGAGCCGGGTTTACATCCTGCGGAAGCTCCTGCAACAGCGCCATTTGAGATAGTGCCTGAAATGCGCCTACCCTGTACGCTAACGACCGCCCAACGGCAGGATAAGTGCCTTCCGGCGAAATTAACCGCTCCTGTATGCCCGCATAACGGCGAGAACGCTCTAAAAACTTGCTATAGCCATCTATATAATCGCTTTTATAACGCCACCCTTTAAGAGCTTGCTTTTTATCTTTAAGAACCAATAAAATATCCAGTATCATGGGCTGGATTACAAAACTGTTGTAATAATCATAATGAAAATCAGCACCATCGCCGTAAACACCATCGCCCAAATACCATTCATTATGCTTATTAAGGGCATATTCCAGGCGTACCATATCGGCCTGGCCAGCAGCGTCAAACTTTAAAATAGCGGCTTCTATCATACCGGTAAACAACAGCCAGTTCATATACGCCGGAGAAATGCTTCGCGTTGATTTTAAGGCTGTAAGCACATTTTGCTTTACCCTTGGCTCTAATGGATCCCACAATTGGCGCGGGGCTCTAATTAAAGCTTCGGCAAAAAACGCAGCATCTACAAGAGGCTGGCCGCCATTGGTAAAATTCATATAATCAGCAGCCTGTGGGTTGGTAGCGTTGTCAATACATTTTAATGCCATTTGTATGTACTGCTCCCTCAGCTTACCTTCTTCAGTGGCGTCAGCACCCAGTTCCAGCCACGGAGCCATCCCACTAAGGGTTCGTCCAAAAGCCTCTAAATACGTTACTTTATCCCTGTCGCCATAAGCATTGGGCGCGGTTTCTACAGGCATATCCAGTTTTAAGCGGTTGTTGCTAAGAGCATTTAAAACCGGATGGGCAATTTTAGTAAGCGTGCTTACAAAGTAGGCTCTTGCCTCTGCCCCATTACTATCTATACTGCTAACTTGTTGTGCGTTAACTATTGCACTAAGCAGTAACACCGCAAAGTATGACAGGTATTTTGTATGGCTTATATAAGTTGTACGGTATAAAACCTGTAACATACTTTTGTTTATTTTGGTTTGGTATTTTTTATTATTGTTATAAATTACACTGATTTTAGAGCATCCTTAAAATGAAGAATGTATTTTTTTATTCCGATAATTTTAAAAATTACTCTTAAAAAGATATAATATATTTCAAATATAAAAATTTATAACGTTATAGTATACCAGTACCTACCAGTTTTGTATATTAGCCACCAGTTAAATGTATTTTTTACATTTATTATTTAAAATGTATTTTAGGATGAAGATAATAGAAATAGATTCGCGCAAAAGCCTTCCGAAATATAAGCAGATAGTACTTTCTATAGAAACCGCTATTGCAGAGAAACGACTTAAGCGCGGCGATAAGCTACCCTCTGTAAACAAGGTGGCGCTTGAGTTTTCGCTTTCGCGCGATACGGTACTGCTGGCTTATGAGGAGCTTAAAAAACGCGGTATTATCTACTCCCGCCTCGGCAAGGGCTATTACATTAAAAGCGAAGAGTTTACCCTGCAACAGCGCATCTTTTTATTGTTTGATGAGTTTAACTCCTTTAAAGAAGATCTTTACAACTCGTTTATTGCAACTATGGGCAGCAACGCGCAGATAGACATTTTCTTTCATTATTTTAGTATAGACGTTTTTAAAAAACTAGTGAACGAGAACAGCGGCGATTATTCTAAATACGTAATAATGCCCACTACCCTAAAGGGTGCCGCTGCCATTATTAACACCCTGCCCAAGAATGATGTTTACATTTTAGACCAGACCAACGATGAGCTGCGCGACTACCCCTCTATACATCAAAACTTTGTGAATGACATGTATAATGCGCTTACAACGGGCTACGATAAGCTACACAAATACAACAAGCTAATACTGATTTTCCCGGCATTTAAGCAGCCACCCGGCATGCAGATTGGCTTTGTAAAATTTTGCGAAGAGCACGGCCTTAACTACGAAATAATTCCGGATTTTGATAACCACGGTATCGATGTGGGCGATGTTTACATTATACCCAACGACCGTCATTTGGTTAATGTTATAGAGCAGGCAAAAGCCCAGAAACTAAAAATTGGCAGAGATGTTGGTGTAATATCTTATAACGACACACCCCTAAAAAAGGTGGTAGAAAACGGTATTACTACCATATCTACCGACTTTAACCAGATGGGTAAAATTTTAGGCGAAATGATACTCGACCAAAACCGTGGGCAGATAGAAAATAAGAGCAAGCTTATTGTGCGTGGGTCGTTGTAAGTAATGGGTACTATCAAATTCTCAATCAGGTTGTTCAAATTCTAAATTGCTGTTATCAAATACTTTATTTTTGATAATCAATTGGTTTGAAATACTACTTTTGTTTTGTAAAAGCAGAGAACATGAAAAAAATTATCTACTTATTGTTACTGTTAATCGCAGGCATCACAGCAAACGCACAAACTTTTGAGTGGCTTAAAACACCCCAAACGCTTATGCCCTATAACCCGGATATGGTGGGCTACTCTACAGCATTAGACCAGGATGGCAATGTGTTTTTTAGCGGTTTTAAATCCAATCCGTTTATATATAACTCGATTATGGGTTCTATGTATTTAAATAAATACGACATCAACGGCACCCTTTTATTTTCTAAAACTATAAGCGGCAACGCACAGAGCCACAGTATGGTAGCCGACCATGATGGCAATGTTATATTGGCACTTAGCTTTGTTGCCACCATAACTATAGAAGATGTTACCTTAACCACTATAAACCAGGACGAGCAATGGCTCGTGGCTAAATTTGATACCAATGGCAACCTATTGTGGCACCATCAACTAACCATTGATGAACCCGAAGGCTCGGGTCTCAACATTATATCTGAAGCTAAACCTTTGGCAATAGATGCTACCGGAAACATTTATACAGGATATGGCAATTTTTCAAGCACGTATATTACTAAGCTATCGGCAAGTGGTACGGTGTTATCTACTATTGAACAATCAGGCGTAAGCCGCATAACATCGTTAAGCATAGATACCGAGGGTAATATCTATTCGGCGGGTGGCTGTGCCAATTGGAATGCTACTTTTGCAGGTGTGCTCAATGCTCCCCCTCAGGAGTTGTTGTACAATATATACCTCACAAAATATTCTGCAACAGGTACGTTTCAATGGGTTAAATATGTAGAAGACATTACCTGCAGCGAACCACATGTTGTAACCCGCCACCCTAATGAGGTCTATTTTTGCTCTTACCTGTTTGGCGCTTTTAATTTTGATGATATAACGTCGGAAGGGTCAGCTGCTTTTGAAGATTTCTTTTTAACCAAACTCAATGCGGATGGCCAATACCTGTGGCTGCGCGAAGTGCCCGGCAGCGGCGGCATTGCACTGGGCAACCGCAATTTTTTAAACCTTGATGCCAATGGCAATATTTATATTGCAGGCAAAACATCGGGCACCATTAACTGGGGCAACGGAATTACAACCGGTGTAGCCGGTTTTGGCAGCAATGCCCTGATATTAAAGTACAGTCCGGGAGGTACAGTAGTAATGGCAAAAACAGGCGGTGCCGGCGGCTATACCCGTTTTGATGGTTTATGCATTAATGCAGACAGCGAAGTTTTTGCTGCCGGTATGGGCTTTGATGCCTGCTCTTTTGATAGCATTACTTACAACCCGCAACAGCAAACCGATTACTACCCTTACCTGGCAAAACTGAATAATGAAGTTTTAGGAAATGCATCATCACAATTAAAAACAACGGTGCTCTACCCTAACCCGGCTACCGATCTGGTTTACATTTCAGGAACAGACCAAAATGTTAATGGTAGTATAGTAAACACATTAGGTCAGAAATTACAAAGTTTCACTATAGGTATAAATACCCCTCTAAACGTGGCACCTCTGCCAAAAGGCACTTACTTTGTACAGCTTGATGGCTATATAGCCACAAAACTGATTAAAAACTAAGTACGTCTATTTTTACTTTGAATGGAAAACACCTTTAGCACTGGAAACTAAAGGGGTTTTAGAATTTATAATTACGTTCTAAGAGTAGTGTACATGCCTACAAAAAAGTACCAAACCTTTCGAAATGGCAGGTGTACCCGTTAGGATTTTTAACAAGATAGTCCTGGTGGTAACCTTCGGCTGTCCAGAATTTTGTAAATGGCTCTAAAGTTGTAACCACTGTACCGGGCCATCTTTTAGATGCATCAACAATATCAATAACTTCTTTAGCTGTCTGCTCTTCCTCCTCATTCTGGATAAAAAGGGCCGAACGATAACTGGCTCCCCTGTCGTTGCCCTGCCTGTCTACCGTTGTTGGGTCGTGCACTCTGTAAAAGTAATCTAACAGTTCTTTATAGGTTATTACCTGCGGATCGTAAGTTATTTCCAGCCCTTCAGCATGGCCTGGATGATCCTGATACGTAGGGTTTTCGTTTTGTCCGCCCAAATAGCCTACTTCGGTATCTTTTACACCGGGCAATACCCTGAAAAGGTCTTCCATGCCCCAGAAACAACCGCCCGCTATGTATGCTTTTTTTAAATTCTCCATTATATTTTTCTCTTTTTAATTTCCTTCGAAACTTATATTTTCAAAGGGTTTTATCCGATAATAAAATTACAAAATGGCACGCTTATTTTTGTAATGTACCGGTATTATTTAATACAAATTTATAGTATTAAGAGCACATATTATTAGACGCTTGTAAATGCCTGCACCCAAAGTTATTTAGATGTATTAGTACCGCTAAAAAGCAATTGCACCACAGATTATTAGCATTATATTTGCAGCCCGGCAGCTTAGCCATAATTGAACCTGATGTATATGATAACCAAGGACGAACTTGTAACTCCAAATGCCATAAGCTTTGAAGAAATAGAGAAATGCATTGCTTTACTTACCGAATTAAATACCGATACCGATAAGATATTTGATATACCGAAAGAGCAGCGCACAGCCCTGATTAAAGCTGCAGGACAGTTTTCGAGGCCCGATCGTGATGAGCTTGCCCGTAGAAAAAAAGATGGAAAATTGGCCGCCAAGCGAAAAATGGAGAAGCGAGACCGCACCGCCCGTAAGGTTACCGGTATACGAGAGGCGCGCGAAGCCAGCATTTTTATAGCCCCTAAATTATTAGAAATTAATGATCTGTCTGCTAAAGAGCAATTGGAGCTGCAAACGCCCAGAAATTGCTATGTATGCAAAACACAGTTTACCAAACTGCATCATTTTTACGATACAATGTGCACCGATTGTGGCGATTTTAATTACGCAAAACGTTTTCAGACAGCTAATGTAAAAGGGCAAATTGCCGTTGTAACAGGTTCTCGTTTAAAAATAGGCTACCATATTACCCTTATGCTTTTGCGTGGCGGTGCTACAGTTGTAGCTACTACCCGCTTTCCTGTAGATTCGGCAATTCGTTTTGCCAAGGAAAATGATTTTATGGAATGGGGCCACCGTTTAAAAATTCACGGGTTAGATTTAAGGCACATACCAAGTGTAGAGATCTTCTGCAATTTTATAGAGCAAACCTATGGCCGCCTGGATATCCTAATTAATAATGCTGCGCAAACCGTAAGGCGCCCGGCAGGATTTTACGCCCATTTAATGGCGAATGAAGAGTGTCCAATTAATTCTTTACCTAAGCAGGTACAGGATTTATTATCAGACCATACCAATTGCCTGCAAGAACTTAAAGTATTAACTACCGGGGCATCGCCTAACCAAAATATGCCGGTAACATGGCACGGGCCAGAGCCGGGTATAGGGTTACGGGCTTCGGCAAAATTATCGCAAATACCTTATTCTTTTGATACTACGCTGGTGGCAAATGAGGTTTTTCCGGATGGCGAACTGGATGCCGACCTGCAACAGGTTGATTTACGAAAAACAAACAGCTGGCGCTTAAAATTAGGCCAGATAGAAACTACCGAAATGATCGAGGTGCAATTGGTAAATTCTGTTGCGCCCTTTGTATTGTGCAACCGTTTGGCAGAAGTAATGAAAAAAGATGCTACGGGGCAAAAACATATTATAAATGTTTCTGCCATGGAAGGTAAGTTTTATTACGGCTTTAAAGACGACAGGCACCCCCATACCAACATGGCAAAAGCAGCGTTAAATATGCTAACGCATACGGCAGCAGGTTCTTTAGCCAAAGAAGGTATTTACATGAATGCGGTTGATACCGGTTGGGTTACCGATGAAGACCCTGCCGAAATGGCTAAAAGAAAACAGGAGGAAGAAGATTTTCAGCCGCCGTTAGACATTGTTGATGGCGCTGCCCGCGTAATGGACCCCTTATTTGACGGCATTAATACCGGAAAGCACTGGTGCGGAAAATTCCTTAAAGATTACGTGCCAATTGCATGGTAATATTATTGCTAAAACAATTTAATCTTTGGTTTGCAATGTAATAACCTTAGCCGGATATTTATTGGTATGGGTATAGATTAATTGCATAATGTATTGGTTACTCCTGTAGGGCGTTACATATTCTTTTATTTCTAAAGGTTCAGTAAACCCAACATCTGTGGGCATGTAGCCCATACCGTAACAGTGGCCATTTTCTACCCATATACAACTGTACTCATCGGCATGCCGGCCTTTATCTATAATAGCAAAGCTCGGCTTGTTTTTAGATACAAAATCAATAGCATTTTCTATTTTGGTATTATGTTGCATAACATCGGGTAAAATTGCAACATCTGCTTTTTGGATACCTTCTGCTTCGGCAAGGCTACAATATTTACAAAACCTGTTATCAATTTCAAACTGCGCGGCCAGTTTTTGCAGCACATTTATGGCATCATGTAAATTACTAAAACTCTCTATACAGGGCTGAAACTTATTTACCTTACCCACCGCAATGTACCTATATCCGTTACGGGCTTCATATTCGTATAGCCCAAATTTAGGTTCAAAGCGTTTTAATGCCCTGTTATACATAGGCCATAACTTTTTAATCTCGGCATATTCAAGCAATAACGCCATTAGCTCTGTAGCACAAACTTCGAAAGAGATACTGTAAATATCACGCAAAAAATGCTGCCGCTGCGGCGTAATTTTATGTCCGCTGAAATGAGATGCTACCCGCTTTTTTAAATTGACGGCCTTGCCTACATAAACTACCTTTTTTACCTGGTTGTAAAAATAATACACGCCCGGCTTTTCCGGTAATTGATTAAAATCTTCAGGAGGTAAATTTGGAGGCAGGCGTTGGTCCTGAGCCGTTTTTTTAAGCATTTTTTCAATTTCTCCATCGGTATCCCATTCCAGTAATCGCAAAAACAGTATGGCAGTAGCATTGGCATCGCCACCGGCACGGTGCCTGTGCTGTAATGGTATATCTAATGCCTGGCACAGGTTGCCCAAACTGTATGAATGCAACCCGGGCCGTACCTTTCTTGCAGCCCGCACAGTGCACAATTTTCTGGCAGTCCATTTAAACCCGGACTCCTCCAGCTGGTGCCTTACAAAAGAATAATCAAAGTTAACGTTATGCGCCACAAAAATGCGGCCGGTTAGCATTTGGGCTATTTTTGGGGCAACGTCATCAAAAACAGGTGCATAATGTACCATCTCGTTATTAATGCCGGTTAGCGCAAAAATAGGTAGTGGTATTTCTTTTTGTGGGTTTATTAGGGTTTCCCAACGGTCAATAACATTGGTACCATTATGTATAATTATGGCAATTTCTGTAATGCGGCTGCCACTGGCATTACCCCCTGTTGTTTCAATATCTACAATAGCATACTCCATCCTTTTCATCAATCATATAACGTAGCAATTATGTCAATATTTTTTATTTGGCATAAATTGTTATTTCTCTATACAAAAACATTTCTCTTATTATCTCAAATTCTAAATTAGGTAAGGTTAAAAAAGCAAAAATTGGTTTACCACAACTAAACTCACTTATGTATAATGCTTACCAACAACAAAATTATATAAATTTTGTTTCATAAATTATTTATTACAAGGTGTAAATTGTTAATAATCAAGCTTAACTAAACTAACAATTTAATTAATGATTACGGCAAAAACAAGCCGTATATTTGCTGCTTAACAGTTAGCAATGTTAGCTGTTGAATTAGCATTGCTTAGTTTTATTAAAAATAGAAATGGAATATATCCTTAACTCAAACTGTTTTTGATATCGAAATTTCATCTGTCTCTTAAAAACAAATCCTTGATCGAGACAGCGGCCAACTACATAATAATACAAATCTCCTATGGATGTAAAGCGTTTAGAGATCAAAAAAAACATAAAAAAAGTTGAAGATAAGTATTTATCATTCCGCGTTTTTAATTTAGATTTAAAAAATAGTAAGGCCTATTTAAATCCTCATAAAAAAGATCATTTTTGCATTATTATAGTCGAAGCCGGAAAAATAGAAATGCATATTGAAGACAAAATACATTATCTGAAAGCCGGAAAAATATCCATTATTTTTCCTGACCAAATACACTTCGTATCAAACCTGAGTGATGATCTTGCCGGAAAGATTATTTTGTTTGAAGAAGTACTTTTTTGCTCGGATATTTTAAAGAACGAACTAAGTGCCTATAATGTTAACCTTGCTGCGCATCTTAATTGCACTGCTCTTTCTAACCACGAATTCGAGCAGGTTATACCTATTATAACCAATATATACGATATTTATACTACTCCAAGCCTTGTAAAAAAAGAACAGGCGCGTTTTTATATCAAAATTTTCCTGCTTGGGCTAATAGAATCCATTCATGGCCAGCATCCTGTACTGCATCATGATGTACAAGACACTAATCAACATGTTTATATTGGTTTTAAAAAATTGCTAAACGAGCAGTATAAAAGCCAACGTACCGTTCAGTATTATGCTTCAAAACTCGCCATTAGCCCCAAAAAGCTTAACGAAATAACAAAAAAGCATTGCGGCGAAACCGCCATAAATGCTATCCATAACCGTATACTTACCGAGATTAAAAGGCAATTATTATTTTCTGACTTGTCTCATAAAGAAATCGCATTCGACTTAGGCTTTAGTTCGCCATCGGCGCTAAATAAATTTGTAAGGGCAAAACTTCAAGAAACGCCCACCGAACTTCAAAACGAACTGGCGCAAATTTATACCGCGTAGTCTTGTTTGTATAACATCTTCCCTTTACCCCGCCCCTACCTTTGCATCAGTAAATAATACATTTATTGATGCAAAGCATTCATTGCATAAAACTTTTCAGGCTTAGCCACAGCATCATTTAATCTATTAAAGTAGAATAAATGAAAATTTTCACAAGCAATATTCTGTACATACTACACCTATAAGCAAACAACAACTTTATGATTACCAATAATTTGATCACCCAAAATTTAAATACAATTTTAGAAGAAAACCTAAAATTGGCAAAAGAGATAAACCCACAGGAGGTTAATGTGTTGATACACGAAATTAAAGCCGCCAACCGAATTTTTGTTATGGCAGCCGGCAGGAGTGCCCTTGCTTTAAAAATGGCCGCTATGCGCTTTATGCATTTAGGCTATACCGTATATGTTGTGGGAGAAGTTGTTACACCTGCCATTCTTGAAGGCGACCTGTTACTTGTAGCATCGGGCTCAGGAACAACATCTACAGTAGTCTCAGCTGCAGAAAAAGCTAAGAAACAAAAAGCCACGGTTATTGCTATTACTGCCGATGCAGAGAGCAAACTTGCCGAAATAGCCAACCATTTGGTACTTATAAACGCTGCTACCAAAACAGATTTTGGTACAGCTGTCTCTATCCAATACGCAGGCAGCCTGTTCGAACAGTTTACATTGTTTTTATTAGAAAGCGTTTTTATGACGCTGTGGCAAGAATCCGGATTAACAAAAGAAGACCTGTGGCCTAAACACGCCAACCTCGAATAATATTAATAATTAATTTTTTAAACATTTTTAGACATGACAAAATTACAAGTCGCAATTGATTTACTTACTACCGAAGCAGCATTAGAACTGGCACATAAAGTAGCGCCTTACGTAGATATTATAGAATTAGGCACACCACTTATTAAAGCAGAAGGCCTAAGGGTTGTTACAGCTATGAAAGAAGCTTTTCCTGATAAATTAGTTTTTGCCGACATGAAAACAGCCGATACTGGTGCTTTAGAAGCAGAAATGGCATTTAAAGCGGGCGCCGATTTAGTAACCGTAATGGGGTCTGTAGATGATGCTACCATTAAAGGTGCTGTAGAAGCTGCAAAAAAATACGGCAGAAAAGTAGTGGTAGATACTATCGGCGTTAAAAACAGGGTACAAAGAGCGCAAGAGGTAACTGCTTTTGGTGTTGCTTTTGTAGAGCTACACGCAGGCTTAGATGAGCAGGCTTTAGCAGGCTATTCTGTACAAACGCTTATTACTGAGGGTATAGAAGCTAAAGTACCCTTCTCTGTAGCAGGTGGTGTAAATATCGATACTATTAAAGATGTAGTTGCTGCCGGTGCAACTGTAGCTGTTGCTGGTGGTGCTATATATGGCGCTGCAGATCCTGCTGCTGCTGCTAAAGCATTAAAAGAGGCGATTGCCAGTGTTAGTGTAAAGTAATTTACTAATTTTATGGGCTGAAAATTATAGCAATTTTTAGCCCATAATTTTTAGCAATTATAAATTTTAGATACTACATTATGAATACATTCGATTTTGGTATTGTTGGCCTGGGTGTAATGGGCCGTAACCTGCTGTTAAACATGGCCGACCAAAAATTTGCCGTAGCAGGTTTGGATTTGGATACCGAAAAAGCCAGTTCGCTACAGCAGGAAGCCAATGCTGAACATACTATAAAAGCAACTACAGATGTAGAAGAATTTGTACAACTTATTAAGCAGCCAAGGGCAATAATGCTGTTGGTGCCTGCCGGAAAACCGGTAGATAGTGCCATCCAGAGCTTATTACCTTACCTTGATAAAGGCGATATTATTATCGATGGCGGTAACACTTATTTTACCGATACCGACCGCAGGTTTACTGAACTATCTGCCCTGGGTATTCACTTTTTTGGGATGGGAATTTCCGGAGGCGAAAAAGGTGCCCGATTTGGCCCAAGCCTTATGCCGGGTGGCGACAAACAGGCTTATGAAAGGCTACGCCCTATTTTTGAAGCTATATCAGCAAAAGTAGATGGAGAGCCTTGTGTTGAGTACTTAGGTAACGGAGCTGCCGGTAACTATGTAAAGATGGCCCACAATGGTATCGAATACGGTATTATGCAGCTTATATCTGAAGTTTATGACCTGATGAAACGCGGTTATAACCTGGATGATAACACAATTCAAACAATATTTAACGATTGGAATGGTACCGAACTTCAATCGTACCTGATTGAAATTACAGGCCAGATCCTCAAAAAAAATGACACTGATGGGCAGAAGCTTATCAATGTAATATCAGACTGGGCAAAATCTAAAGGTACCGGTAAATGGACTTCTCAAAACGCTATGGACCTACAGGTACCCCTGCCTACTATAGATGCCGCCGTAACAATGAGGGATATGTCTAAAAACAAACCCCAACGAATTGAAGCCGCTACCAAATTAGTCTGGAACACTGAAGATACAGATGTTAATATAGTAGAAGCTGTAGCATCGCTTAAAGACGCTTTGTATTTTTCTATACTTATTACCTACGCACAAGGGTTAGCCTTGCTAACCACAGCATCTGAAGTATATAATTACGACCTTAACTTAGAAACCGTAACAAAAATATGGCGCGGTGGCTGTATTATACGTGCCGTAGTGCTCGAAGATTTTAGAAAAGCATACGCTAAAAATCAAGATCTTAAAAACATATTATTAGACGATACTATTGCTGCCCAATTAAACAGCAGCCAGGCCGGTATACGTACAACTGTACAATTTGCAGTACAAAAAGGGCTGCCCGTAGCAGGCCTTATGAACGCCTTAGCTTATTTTGATGCTTACAGGTCGCAAAATTTGCCTACTAACCTTATACAGGCACAACGCGATTATTTTGGTGCACATACTTACGAACGTACAGATGCAACCGGCATATTTCACACAGAGTGGAATGATTAAATTTTAAATGGAATAAAATGAGTAACGTCAAAAATATAAAGCCATCCATTATCCTTATTTTCGGGGCTACCGGCGACTTAGCAAAAAGAAAGCTTTTCCCGGCGTTTTATAATCTTTACCTGGACGGCCGCATGCCCGAAAAGTTTAAGATAATGGCATTAGGCAGGGCGGAAAACAGCGATGAAAAATTTAGAGCCTACGTTGCTGAGAACCTTAACGAATTTTCGAGAAATAAAATACCTTCTCAGGAGAGTTTTGAGCAATTTGCTTCTCATATAACATATTTGCAAAATAATATAGACGAAGAAGCATCGTATCAAAACCTAAAAGTACAGTTAGATACAACAGATATTGCTTTTGGCGAGCGTGCCAACAGGCTTTTTTACCTGTCTATAGCGCCATCATTC
This sequence comes from Flavobacterium subsaxonicum WB 4.1-42 = DSM 21790, assembly GCF_000422725.1. GTDB lineage: Bacteria > Bacteroidota > Bacteroidia > Flavobacteriales > Flavobacteriaceae > Flavobacterium > Flavobacterium subsaxonicum. Next base: position 679,051 of record NZ_KE383909.1, on the reverse strand, counting down.
ATATCGACACTATCAAACAATATTAAGAAACTGGGCCTGGCAGCCAATCCGGACCAGGACCGTATAATTATTGAAAAACCATTTGGCTACAATAAAAGTTCGGCCATTTTACTAAACCAGCTATTATCTCAAACCTTCAGGGAAGAACAGATATATCGTATAGACCATTATCTTGGTAAAGAAACCGTACAAAATATACTTGCTTTCCGTTTTGGTAACTCCATGTTTGAACCTTTATGGAACCGTAACTTTATCGACTCTGTACAAATTACAGTGGCCGAAGAAGTTGGCGTAGAAAATCGCGGCGCTTTTTATGAAGATACCGGAGCATTAAAAGATATGGTTCAGAACCATATAATGCAAATATTAACCATGGTTGCTATGGAAGCCCCAACATCGTTACAGGCCGATGAGATACGCAACCGCAAGGCCGATGTACTAAAAGCCATACGCCGTATAACACCTCAGGAAGCAGAACATTATACCGTAAGGGGCCAGTACGACCACGGCACTGTAAAAGAAAAACCCGTTTCCGGATACCTTCAGGAAAAGGGAGTGGCAGAAAATTCTACTACCGAAACGTTTGTTGCCATGAAATTTTACCTTGATAACTGGAGGTGGCAGGGAGTGCCGTTTTATGTTCGTACCGGTAAAAGAATGCAGGAAAAACAATCGTCTATAGTTATATCGTTCAGGCCTGTGCCACATTCTACTTTTTCTTTTGGAAAAGAAGGTATGATGCCCAACCGACTGATTATTAACATTCAGCCCGCAATGGATATCAGGCTACAGTTTATGACTAAAAAGCCTGGCTTATCGCTTTCGTTACGACCGGCAGAGATGGTTTTTGATTATTTTTCATGCTCTACCAAATCGCCCGAAGCTTACGAAACATTAATACTGGATGCACTGTTGGGAGACCCTACCCTGTTTATGCGCTCAGATCAGGTAGAAGAAGCCTGGGATGTGGTAACTACCATTCAGGAAGCCTGGGAAAATGATAAATTTTTAAATTTACATAAATACGAAGCCGGAAGCTGGGGGCCAGAAGCTTCGGATGCATTACTTGCCCGCCAGGGTCATACCTGGATATCTAACACCTATAATGAAGTAAAAGAACAAGCAACAAATGGTAACTATATTTAATACTAAAGAAGAAATAGCAAATAATGCAGTCGATATTTTTGTATCGGCTGCACAAAATGCAATACAAGACCACGGCAGGTTTGTGGTGGCGCTTACAGGCGGGTCTTCTCCGGTGGCATTATATAAGCTTTTAGCTACGCCAGAGTATCAGGCAAAAGTAGACTGGAGCAAGGTTTTTGTTTTTTGGGGTGATGAACGTTGGGTTGCCCTTGACCATGACCTGAGTAACGCAAAAATGTCGGCTGAAAGCTTTTTAAACCATGTGCCAATACCAAAGGGTAATATATACCCAATGTACAAGGATGGTACAACACCCGAAGAATATGCAGTTGAATATGAGCAACATATTAAAAGTGTTGCCGGCGAGGATGGAAAATTCGACTTGATTTTATTGGGCATGGGCGATGATGGCCACACTGCCTCGCTATTTCCTGGCGAAGCCGTACTAAAAGAAGAAGATAAATGGGTAGCAGCCTATTATTTGGCTCCTCAAAACATGTATCGTATTACGCTAACCGCACCACTTATAAACAAGGCTAAGCAAATTGTGGTTATTACTTTTGGAGAGAATAAAGCGCATGCGTTACACGAAGTATTGCACGGCGAATATAACCCCGAAAAATATCCTACGCAATTACTAAAACCTGTTGACGGAAAATTGCTTTTTTTAACCGATGAGGCTGCATCAAATACAAAGCAATAGTGGTTATTGCATACTAACAAGATTTTTATACCTCCGCTGATCTAAATATTCAAGCTCATCTATATTTTTGTTAGCCATTCAAAAAAATCTTTTAGTCTCTACAAAAAAAGTAATGATTTTTATCTCAGCCTTAACACATTTTGAACCAATAGTGTTAATTGAAATATATATCGGGTAGATCGTTTACAATTAAAGTAAAACCCATTGGGTTTTACTTTAATTGTAATATTATCTTCAAAAAACTGAAATTTTTATCTATATCTTTCCATTTAAAACAAAATCGTTGGATATAAAAACCGCACAGATACCTGTATGTCATTTTTTGATAAAGTACGATATATTAATAGAAGCAAGAACTTAAAGTAATGCATAGCATAATAATCCCATAAATATGTCTGAACGAATAAGGAATGTTTATTTGCAACATTATCTTCTCCATATTCCATAAAGGCCTACCCATTATATTTGCGTTGTTTTGCGCCCTTACTTTCCGATACAGAAATTAGCAAAAATATTGCCCAGTAATTCGTCGTTGCTAACACTACCGGTAATTTCACCAAAGTGGTATAACGCCTGGCGAATATCTATGGCCAGCAAATCGGCGGGAATGCCGCTGTGCATGCCAAACTGTACTTTTTGTATTTCTTCAAGGGCTTTAATAAGCGAATCGTAATGGCGGGTGTTGGTAACAATAGTTTCGTTATTGCGCAATGCTCCGGTATTAACAAACGACATCAGCTTGTCTTTTAGCGTTTCTACCCCACTGTTTTCTTTAGCAGAGATAAGCAGCAGTTCAGGGATATCTGTAACCGCTTCCAGCTTTTGGGCATCGGTAAGTTTATCAGCCTTGTTACCAATAATCAATAGCGGCTTAAGCGGAAACTGGTTCTTAATCTTCTCGATCTCTACCCTTATGCCAGATCCTGCAATGCCAAATTGTGTAGCATCAAACAAATAAACAACCACCTGTGCCTGCTCTATTTTCTCGAAGGTTTTGCGTATACCAATACTCTCTACAACATCTTCGGTTTCGCGAATACCTGCCGTATCTATAAACCTAAAACCAATACCGTTTATAACCAACTCGTCTTCAATAGTATCGCGGGTTGTGCCGGCAATATCGCTAACAATGGCGCGTTCTTCGTTTAACAATGCATTAAGCAAGGTAGACTTACCCACGTTAGGCTCGCCCACAATGGCCACAGGTATACCGTTTTTAATAACGTTACCTACAGCAAAAGAGTCAATTAGCCTTTTAAGCACAAACTCTATTCGCGATAGCAGTTCATAAAACTGGCTACGATCGGCAAACTCTACATCTTCCTCGGCAAAATCCAGTTCAAGTTCAATTAACGATGCAAAATTAAGCAGCTCTTCGCGCAGTTTGGCAATCTCATTACTAAAACCGCCACGCATTTGCTGCATGGCAATTTGATGCGATGCCTCATTATCGCTGGCAATAAGGTCGGCCACCGCCTCTGCCTGGCTTAGGTCCAGCTTGCCATTTAAAAAGGCACGCAGGGTAAACTCGCCCGCGTTTGCCATACGGCAGCCTTTTCTTAGCAGCAGCTGTATAATTTGCTGTTGTATATAAACCGAGCCGTGGCACGAAATTTCAACGGTATTTTCGCCGGTGTACGAGTTGGTGCCTTTAAATAAAGACAGTAGCACCTGGTCGTATATTTTGGTATCTTCCTGTATGTGCCCTAAGTGCAGGGTATGGGTTTTTTGGCGGGTAATATCTTTGCCGGAAACCGACTGGAATACGCTTGCCGCGATGGTAATGGCATCGGCACCCGAAATTCTTATAATAGCTATAGCCCCGGAGCCCGAAGCGGTAGCCAGCGCCACTATGGTATCTTGTGGAATCATTTTGTTTAATCCTTTCTTTGCTGCAAAGATAGTGTTTTACTTGCAGTTTTAGTTTTCAGTCGCAGTCGCAGTTTTCAGTTGTACTTTGTTATATCCGGGAGAAAACTGCTTACTGCGACTGCGACTGAATACTGGATTACTATTGTGTTAAGCAATGCATAAAAAGTAGGAAATTACTATGTTTTTATATATCTTTAACCTGATAACCAATGCTACAACCGCCATGAAAAGAATACTTTTTCCTACCGATTTTTCTGAGGCTGCGCGCAATGCCTTTATATATGCCCTTAATTTTGCCGATTCGTTTGGGGCAGAGCTGGTACTGCTGCACGTGTACGACCTGCCCATTGTAGAAACCCCGCCATTGCCCGAAACTACTACCGAAATTTTTGACATTGTAGAGATGCACCAGTTTGAAAGTTTTAGGGAAGAGTTGCCTGCATTGCATAAACTTGCCGAAGACAACAATTTTGGACACATAAAGTTTAAAAATGTATTAATGTACGGCGACCTGATTTACAACATTAATAAGGTTAGCGAAGACGAGGGTGTAGACTTTGTAATTATGGGTACCAAAGGTGCCAGCGGCCTTAAAGAAACGTTTTTGGGCTCTACCACAGCATCGGTTATAAGTAATGTAAAGATGCCCGTATTGGGTATTCCGGCAGAGGCGCAGTACCGTGCCATTAAAAACATTGCCTTTACAACCCAATATAAAGATAAAGATAACGATGCCCTTCGCAATGCCCTTACTATTGGCAGCGCCTTTAACGCCAGGCTGCAATGCCTGTATATTAAAAACGACGACGACCCCGAAGATATTGAAGAGCGCATTAACGAGTGGAAAATTTACTACCGCGATGAGCACATTGACTTTTTTAATATTGATGGCGACCATATAGAACAAACCATATTAGATTTTATAGAAAACCAGCATGTAGACCTTTTGGTAATGCGCACCCACAAACGTGGTTTTTTTGAGAGCTTGTTTCACCGTAGCCTTACCAAAAAAATGGCCTACCACAGTAAAGTGCCTTTGCTGGTATTTCATGAAGAATAGTACAACATCCCGCTCCGGCGGGATTTTTTATTGCAACTCGTGGTGAGTTCTTCCTATATTTGCCTTTTAGCACATAAAAACATGGAATTTTACTCTACCCGAAAGGCCGCTTTTGTAACCGAACTCAATACCCACAAATCTAAATACAACACCATAAGCGCTGCAAGGCTGGTGGTTGCCATAGCCTTTTTAATTTTAGGATTTTACAGTATTAAGTCGGAAGACAGTTCCGGTTATGTGTATGGAATGCTGGTGTGTGCCATAGCATTTTTTGTGCTTATGAGGCTGCATACGGCGGTATCTCAAAAAAAAGAAAGGGCAGCTGCTTTAGTAAAAGTTAACGAGCAGGAGATAGCTTATTTATCGGGTACTGGGATGGCGTTTGCTAACGGTGCCGAATTTACCGATTATACCCACCCCTACTCGCACGACCTTGATATTTTTGGCGAGCGGTCGCTTTTCCAAAACCTTAACCGTACCGAAACCTTTAAAGGCAAGCAAAAACTGGCCGACTTATTACTGAATGTTTTACCGCAAACCGAGATACTTAAAAACCAATTGGCTATTAAAGAACTGGCCGCTAAGCCGGAATGGCGCCAGGAGGTTATGGCTTTGGGCAAAACCAATAAAGATGGTGCTACGGTTTACAACAAGCTTATGGGTTGGGTAAACAATGGGGCTACCCCCATATCTAACCTTGCTGGCAAAATTGCCATTATTGCTCCTGTAGCGCTTGTTTTGAGCCTTATTGCTTATGTATTTACCGATAACGATACTTACTTAAACGCAGTGGGTTATCTTATTGGTTTTAACCTGATCTTTATTTTGGGCTATGTTAAATTCATTAAAAATGAAATTAACGATACTACCGAAATTCACACCATAATACACAATTACAGCCAGGTTATAAGTCAGCTTGAAAACGAAGAGTTTGAGAGCGAAAAACTACAATCGCTACAGGCACAGTTAATTTCAGGCGGGCAAAAAGCCAGTACTCAAATTAAAAAACTGGCAGTATTGTTCTCTCAAATGGATACCGTGAGCAATGTAATTGGCGCAGCATTTTTTAACGGGCTCTTTTTGTACCACTTTCATATTTTAAAGGCATTGCTTAACTGGAAAAAAGACCATGCCCAAAACGTAAACCTGTGGCTGGATACCATTGCCGAGGCCGAGGCTCTTAGTAGCTTTGCCAACCTCTACTACAACAATCCTGATTTTACCTTCCCTACCCTCAACACAAATAATGTAATTGCGTTTAAAGACCTTGCACACCCGCTTATTAAAAAGCAGGTACGCGTTGGCAACACCATTAACTTTAATCCGGGTTTTACCATACTAACAGGTTCTAATATGTCGGGCAAAAGTACGTTTTTGCGCAGCCTTGGCATTAATATGGTACTGGCGGGTGCCGGTGCGCCTGTTTGTGCATCAGCGGCCGTTGTACACCCTTTACCGGTGTTGGTATCGATGCGACTATCAGATTCGTTATCCGACTCTGAATCGTACTTTTTTGCCGAGATTAAACGCCTGCGCCAGATAATGGATGCCCTGCAAAACCAAAGGGCTTTTGTATTATTGGATGAAATTTTAAGGGGGACCAACTCCGACGATAAACAGATGGGAACCATAAAAGTAATTAAGCGAATGATGGGCTTTAATGCCGTTGGCGCCATTGCCACCCATGATATTGAGGTTTGCGATACCACACTGCAATATCCTGAAAGCCTTGTTAACCGCTGTTTTGAAGTGCAGATTATAGATAACGAGCTTTATTTTGACTACCAACTTAGAGATGGCATTTGTAAAAATAAAAGCGCCACATTTATTATGGAGAAAATGGGGGTGGTTTAGTTAATTACAAATTTCAAATTAGGAATGATGAACTGAAATTCAAAATGCAAACTTAAATTTCCAACTACCCTGTCTATCATCTATTATCTATTATCTTTAAGTCATCTCTAAAAATCTAACCATCCGATAATCTGATAATCTAAATCTTAATTATCCTTTTATTAACAGCCAATAATTTCTTAATCATAGGCATGCTGTTTTATGCAGTTAGTAATTTTATGTAATTATTAATTCAAAAAATACCAATTTATGCCTTTTATCACCACAAATTCCGTTAGTTTATCAGGTAGTTCAGAAGAAGTAAATATTTTTTACCAGGACATTGGCAGGGGCAGGCCCGTAGTTTTAATACACGGCTGGCCGCTAAACTACCAAATGTGGGAATACCAGTTAAACGAGTTACCAAAACACAATATTCGCGTAATAGCTTACGACCGAAGGGGTTTCGGACTATCATCCCGCCCCTGGGAAGGCTATGATTACGATACCTTTGCGCAGGACCTTAATCTTGTTTTAGAAGAGCTAAACCTTACCGATGTTACCCTTGTAGGCTTTTCTATGGGTGGCGGCGAGGTTGCCCGCTACCTTGCTAAATACAACACTGCCGGCCGCGTTACCAAAGCTGCCCTTATAAGTGCCGTTACCCCATTTTTACTAAAAACCGACGACAACCCAACCGGGCTGCCGCAGGAAATGTTTGATGCTATGCAGGAGCAGATTGAAGACGACAGGCCTAAATTTTTGGCAGCGTTTGGCAAAATGTTTTATGGTGTGCATTTGTTTAGCAAGCCTGCCAGCCAGGAAATTTTAGACCATGATGCTGCCTTGGCATTAAATTCGGCTGGGTATTCTACAATTAAGGCTATGAAGGCATGGTCTACGACCGACTTTAGGGCCGATCTGGATAGTATTAAAATCCCTACCCTTGTAATTCATGGTAAGGCTGATGAAACTGTGCCTATTGATGCATCTGCAGAAGAAACAGTAAAACATATTCCGCATGCCGAGTACCTTGTGTACGACGATGCACCGCACGGGCTGTACTACACCCACAAAAACAGGTTTAACGAAGATATTATACGATTTATAAATACTTAAGAGGGTTCGAAATCTCAAACTAAAAAGGCCTCCCGGAAATTTCCTGAGAGGCCTTTTTTATATCATAAATTGAAAACTATAATTGCATTACAAAGCTAAAATCATACAAGCCCGGATAGATCTGGTACTCATCATGAGGTTTTGCTCCCCAACTGTTATCGCCACCAATACCCATTTGTTTCATATCAAAATGCCATTCGGTATACGGCTGAATTTTTAGGTCTTTTGCATGCCTTTGGTCTTTTTGTTCGCCATCGTCAAAATCTTCGCGGCTGTATGGCAGGGCACTTGTGCCCAGCATTTTATCAGAGCTTACCGTTATGGCAGCACCTTTACCGTTAGATAGTTTTGCCCAGCGAACATCGGTCTTATAACCGTTTTCCTGCGGACGCTCGTAAGCAAAATACTGCTCTTTAACATTGCTTTGGTACAGGCCAACCAGTGCCGCCGTGTTACGGTCGATGTAATTTTCCTGCGGGCCACGGCCAAAATATTCAAAAGTATTGTACTCAGCCTTAACCCTTGTACGGAAACCAATTCTTGGTATTTCGGGCAGCTTGGTATCATTAAGGTCAAAGTGGCTGTCAACCGCTACCTGTCCATCACCATAAATAGTGTAATGTACTTTGGCTTTCCTGCCTTTAAGGTCTTTAATTTCGTACTCGGCAGTAATTTCAAGCTTGCCGGGCAACGACTGGTGCGTAACAAATCGCTTTAGCTCGAAACTGTTAACCACGTCTTTCCATATTTTGCAACGCATTTGCATGCCATTACCAAAATCGTTATCGGTTGGTGCCCTCCAAAAATCAGGCTGTAGCGGCATGGCCAACACTTCCTGGTTTTGTTTTTTGATGGATTCTATCCAACCTGATTTTTTGTTGAAAGCAATGGAGAAACCATCGCCATCCAGTTGTAGCTTATCGGCCGTATCTGTTTTTTTAATAGCTTTAGCTGTGCTAAATTTAGTCGTTGCCGCCATAGAGGCCGGCAGTTTAAACTGCTCGTAAGCCACAATATGGCCGGCAGGTACCAGGCCCCTCGCCTCTTTAGATTTCATGTACACCGTAAGGTAATACTCTGTACCCGGCATTGGGTTTATCTGCGGAAGCGCAAGCTGTATTACCTTTTTATCGGCGGCAGTAACCTGTACGGCACCATGTGTGCCCTTTTTATATTCTTTACCGTTAGCTTCAACCGTCCAGAATAATTCCAGGTTGCTAAGGTCGTCAAACGCATAATGGTTAATAACCTCTATGCTGCCGTTGGTTAAATCGGCAGCTTTAAAATATACCGGCTGGTATACTTTTTTAAGTTCAGATAATCCCGGGTGCGGAGTACGGTCGGGGTTTACAATACCATCAATACAAAAGTTATTATCGTTGTGTACGCCCTTAGGCTCAAAATCGCCGCCGTAACCCCAATACTCGGTGCCGTTGGCGTCTTTTTTCTTAATACCCTCGTCCAGCCATTCCCAGATAAAGCCACCCTGCATAATATCGTAGCTATAGATCAAATCCCAGTAATCCTGAAAGTTACCCAGGCTGTTACCCATAGCATGCGAATATTCGCAAAGAATAAGCGGCCTGTCGTGGTATTTTTGAGCATACTTTTCCATCTCGGGCATGGTAAAGTACATGTAGGCAACAATATCGGTATTAAACTCCATACCTGCGCGCTCGTAATGCACCGGCCTCGATTTTTCGTTGTCTTTAATCCAGTTGTAAGTAGCATAAAAATTGGTACCGTTACCGGCCTCGTTACCCAGCGACCAGATAATAATACACGGCTGATTTTTATCGCGCTCCACCATATTTTGGGTACGGTACAGGTGTGCTGCCTGCCAGTTAGGCTTGTTAGCCAGGGTTTTATCCATATCATAACCAATACCATGCGACTCTATATTGGTTTCGTCCAGCACGTAAATGCCATATTCGTTACACAACTGGTAAAATGCCGGGTCCTGCGGATAATGGCATGTTCTGATGGCGTTTATATTGTGCAGTTTCATAACCTCGATGTCTTTACGCCTTGTGGCAAGGTCTACCACGTGGCCCGTAGTGCCGTGGTGTTCGTGCAGGTTGGCGCCACGAATGGTTATGGCCTTACCGTTTACCTGAAGGATACCGTTATTAATGGCAATGGTCCTGAAGCCTATATTTTGCGTAATGGCCTGCAATACCTGGCTGCCATCTTTAAGCTCAATTTCCAGCCTGTACAGGTTAGGAAACTCTGCCGACCACGGCCTAACCGATGCTATAGACGAAGCAAAGCCTACCGTAGTACCTGCAACGGGTTTGGTCTCTTCGAAAATGGCGCGGGTACCATCCATAACGCGGGTGGTAACAGTAAGAGAACCTGCGCTCTCTGTGTGTTTTTTAATGTCGAGGTTTAAGGCGAAATCGCCGTTTTTAAAGCTGCTGTCCAGGCCTTCTTTTACGGCATAATCTTCGATGCGTGCGTTGGGTGTGGCCACTAAAAACACATCGCGCTCAATGCCTGATAGCCTCCACATATCCTGGTCTTCAAGGTACGATGCATCGCTCCATTTAATTACCTGAAGCGCCAACAGGTTTTTACCCTCTTTAAGATATTTTGTAATGTTAAATTCGGCCGGGGTTTTGCTGTCTTCGCTATAGCCAACCTTCTCGCCGTTTACATAGATGTAGAATGCCGAGTTTACGCCACCAAAGTGGGCAAAAACCTGCTTGTCTTTCCAGTCGGCCTGAATGGTGAATTCTTTTCTGTACAGCCCCGTAGGGTTGTGGTCTATAGGTACTTTTGGCGGCGACTGAACCAGGGCATCAAACGCAAAAGGATATTCGATATTGGTGTAATTGGCATAATCATAACCGTGCATTTGCCAGTCGGCAGGCACAGGAATGTTATCCCACTTGCTGTCTTTAAGTGTTGGGCTTTGGAAATCAGAGGGAGTTTCGCCGGGGTTTTTAAGGTATTTAAACTTCCAGGTACCGTTAAGCGACTGGTAGTATTTAGATTCTGCCGGGTTGTTTTTTCGGGCTGCCTCTATAGACTGATACGGTATAAACCAGGCGTGGGCGTTTTCTTTATTGACCTTAAAAACGGTCTCGTCCTGCCACTCCGGAATGTTTTTTTGGGCGTATGCCGTAAAAGAAAGCCCCAGTAAACACGCCCCCAGTAAGAGGGGCCGCTGAACAATGCTGTTAATTTTATTGTGCATAATTATTGGTTGTTTGCTATTTTATTGAATGCATTAAATGGTGTAAGCTTATTTAATTTGAAGTACCGCCGTAGTTAAACCCGCTGCGGTGGCGGTAATGGTAACGGGCTGTTTAAGTTCTTCGGTACGTAATACTATGGTTGCAATACCGGCTTCGGCAGGCATTGGGTTTTTCCCAACCAGTTGTGCTGCCTTTCCGTTAATGGTAAACGTAACCTGGTTAGCCGCGTTGTTAATTACGGTGCCGTTAGCATCGGTAATTTTGGCGTACACAAAAACCACGTCGGGTTTGTTGGTGTTTATCTGTTTGCCCGAAACATCATAACTCAACTCCAGTTTTGCTGCCTTGCCGGGAGTGGCAACGCTATGCTCCGTTACTTTTTGTCCTTTTATGAAACCTTCCGCCCTTAGCGTGCCGGGTTTGAATTCTTTAAGGTTGAAAACGATAGACGGATGCGCTAACAGTACGGCTTTACCTTTAGCGGCCTGTTTCTTTTCAACAAGCACATCGTTAAGGTATAAGGCAACTTCATCGCAATTAGAAAATACGGTTACGTTGGGCGAAGAAGCGGCATCCCAATACGATGCAATTTGCACCATTGGTCCCGAATTTAATACCGGTGCCAATTGTTGTTGCGGGTCGCGCTGGCTCTGGTAAAAGTAATTGGCAAATTTTGGGATCCTAAAAATATCGCTAATGCCCGAGCTTTCCAGATCTGGGCTATAGCCGCGGTTATAATCGAACATTAGCCAGTTGGCATGGCCAATGGTGTTTTTTCCCATAAGGTTAGAGTTGTAGGCTTCTTCAAAGTTATAGGCCTGCTGCAACAGGCGTTTTTCGCCGCTATTGCGCAGCTGCCTGCTGGTGCGCTCTTCTTCTTTAAGATTACCGAATTGCGTTTGATTAAAGCCCGCATTTTGGGCATAGTACTCCCAATCGCCATACTCGGCAACTAAAATCTTGCGGTCGCCTTTGCTGTAGTTGTTCCAGTATTCGGGCGCTTTACCGTGCTGGCGGGCCGGTATAAACAGGTCGTAATTGGCGTTATCCATCCACCCGGCGGTGTAAATATCGTTGTAAGGCAGCTCTTCGCGCAGTATTTTGTTGGCTTCCTTCATGTAGGCCTCGCTCATGTTGCTTTCGTTAAGCGACACCTCCCAAATAATAACACTGGGGTGGTTGCGGTCGCGCCTTGCCAGGTCGCGTATTTCCTGGTAGGAGTTGGTTAGGAACTCACCCTCTCCAAAAAATTGCCAGCCCGAAATACAGTCCATTACCAAAATACCCAGCTCATCGCACGCATTTAAAAACGCTTCCGACTGCGGGTAATGCGACAGGCGCACAAAATCGAACCCGGCGTTTTTAATTTTAACGGCATCGCGGTACTGCGCCTCATCAGAAATTGCATAACCTACGTACGGATATTCCTGGTGGCGGTTGGTGCCGTTTATAAACAGTTTTTCGTTGTTTAAAAAGAACCCATCGGCCGTAATGGCTATTTTCCTAATGCCGGTTTTAGTAGTATAACGGTCAACCTCTACCCCGTTAGAAAATAAGCTAACATCTAATGTATACAGTTGGGGGTTAGCTATACCCCATAGTTTTGGAGATTCCACATCAATATCTATAGTTGCGGTAACGTCAGCGTTTTTAGCTACGTCTATAGCGGCTGCCGACCTAAATTCCTGCTTGTTGCCATCGCTGTCGGTTAACACCGCTTTTACAGTAATTTGCCGGTTGGCATCGCTATCATTTTTAACATGCACTTTTAATTTTCCGATGGCTTTGGAGGCATCAACTTCATCAAAATGAAGTGCCACCCCACCCCCTGCTGTTTTGTTGGCAGCAATGGCATCGGTAATATAAAGCGGGTTGGTGGTTATAAGGTAAACATTGCGGTACATGCCGCCGTAGTAGTTAAAATCCAGCTCTTTAATGGGTTTGCCCGGAGGTATAACCGCATTATCATGATTGTTGACCTTAAGCGATACTGTATTATTGCCTGTGGTAACATACGGCGTAACATCTACCGTAAAGGGTGTGTAGCCCCCTTTATGCTTAAAAACCGGTTTGTTGTTTATAAAAACTTCGGTTTCGTGCATAACGCCCTCGAAGTACAAAAACGACTTTTTATCTTTTGTGGCAATGCTAAAGTCTTTTTTATACCAGCAATCGCCCTGCCATTGGTTAACCACAATTAGCTTTTCTACCTGTGCGGTGTGCGGCACATTAACGGTTTGCCAGTTGGTAGCGGTGCTGTCTTTAGTAAACTGCCAGTTGCGGCCAAAATCTACCCGGCTGCGGCTGCTTATGCCGGCCTGTTTATGGCAGCTGATAATACTAATACAACAAACAATTATGGCAACTATTTTTTTCATGAATCAAATTTTAAGGATGTAGGAATTTGAAGCGGCATCCTAATTTTTATCAAACTTAATCGTTTTAGTAAATTAATCCTACTAGTACCACACAGTTTGTAAAATGTCCTACCAGTTTGTTAACACTAAAAATTTTACCCGAAGATCCTTTTAAGAAAAAAATCCGAAAAAACATCTTTACAACAAACTGAATTACAGACTTATATGTAAATAAATATCAAATAAACATAGTGTAAATAATTAAACTGGTGGTTAATGTACTGAAACTGGTAGGTACTGGTATTGACAATTGAATTTAATTTCTACTTTTGATTAATCAATAAAAAATAATGTTAAAAAAAACGCATACCATATTTTTTATATAAATGTTTTAAGAATACAATACATTAAAAAATTTAATACTTTACAAATACGCACCAATAACCCGTTACAGCTAACAGAACTAAAAATGATTAAAAAGATTAATATAAATCTTACATTTTCTGCCAAAATTTTAAAAGGCGGTTTTTTGGTGTGCGCTAATACTTTTTTTTTACATTTTTCACGCAATCGTTTTCTTAATTCCGTAATTTTATTCCGTAAAATAGCTTTTACCACAAAAGAAGCCTCTTATTTAAGCAAGGCAAACGGGTCGCGGGGACGTCCTGTTTTTTGCCCCGTTATAAGTTAACAACTCCAACATATTTTAAATAATTACCTGCTTTTATAAGTGGGCCAGTTGCCCTTTTGCCTAAAATTTAAACCAAATCACTCCAAATCAAATTTTTTATGACCAAAAATTACATTGTACATTTAAACAAAGTAAAGTGGGGCACACTCGTTGCCCTGGGTTTACTTTCTGCCGGGCCGTTGTTGGCAAATAATGCCACGGCCGTAAACAAAATGGTTTTCCAGGCGCCTATTACCGGTAAAATTATTGCTAAAGACGGTATGCCCCTGCCGGGTGCATCGGTAATGATAAAGGGTACCAGCATATCTGCCGCTACCGATGCCGATGGTAACTACTCGCTAAACGCTACCGATACCAATGTTACGCTGGTAATATCGTACATGGGCTACAAAACCCAGGAAGTTAGCGTTAACGGGCAAACAACGGTTGATGTTACGTTGGAAGAAGACCTAACCCAGCTTGAAGAAGTGGTGGTTGTGGGCTACGGTACCGTTAAAAAGAAGGACCTTACCGGCGCTGTGGGCCGTATTAAGGGCACCGAATTACGCCAGCAGGGCGTTAGCGACGTTACCCGTACACTACAGGGCAGGATGGCCGGTGTAACGGTAGAATCGGCCGGTGGTAACCCGGGTTCGGGCACCAGGATACTTATAAGGGGTGTAAGCTCTTTAAACAATGCTGCACCTTTATATATAGTAGACGGTGTGCAGGTGGCAAATATCAATAACCTTTCGGCCAGCGATATAGAATCTATAGACGTATTAAAAGATGCATCGGCGGCAGCCATATATGGGTCAAGGGCAGCCAATGGCGTAGTGTTGGTTACTACAAAATCGGGCAAGGCAGGCGAACCTGTTTTTAGCCTGAATGCCAATACGGGTATGCAAAGGGTGGCCAATAAGCTAAGCGTTTTAAATGCCGAACAGTGGGCTAACACCAGCAATGCTGCTATGGATGCCGCAGGCCTGCAAAGGCTGGAACTGGCGCAAAACCCCGAATCGTTAGGTGCGGGTACCAACTACCAGAACGCCATTTTTAGAGATGCACCCATACAGCAGTACGACCTAAGCGTAAGCGGCGGTACCGATAACGGTAAATACAGCGTAAGCGGCGGTTATACCACACAAGACGGTATTGTTAGAGAAACCGGGTTTAACCGTTACAACATACGTGTAAAATCAGAGACCAAGAAAGGTATTTTTAAGTTTGGCGAAACCATATTTTTATCGCGCGATAAGCAGCAGCAAATGGCCGGTGGCTGGGGTGGCCAGGGTGGCGGGCCGGTAGGTTCGGCAGTAAAAATGATTCCCGTTTTTGATATTTACGATCCCGAAGCTATTGGCGGATACGGCGGTGCCTACGGCCCCGTGGTAAACATTGCCAATCCACTGGCGCAGTTAAATTTAGAAGACATAACGTATGAGCAGACCAATATTTTAGTGAATGCTTTTGCGGAGGTTGATATACTTTCCGGACTAAAATACAAGATGAATTTGGGTTATACCAACAATTTTGCTACCGCTAACGACTATTATAAAAGGTATGAGGTTGGTGCGCTTTTTACCCACCCTACCAACGATATTACACAGTCTAAAAACCAAACTGTTTTAATGCTTTTAGAGAACACGCTAAACTATACCAAAGATTTTGGCAAGCACAGCGTTCAGGCTCTTGCAGGTTATACCTATCAGACTAATAACTACACGTATAACGCGTTTAGCAAGACAGATCTGCCCGATGGAATATCTGTAATAGATGCCGGTGCCGGTACTGCTAACGTGGGCGGTAACAGGACAGAGAGTAAACTGGCTTCGGTATTAGGGCGTGTTATTTATTCGTATGATAGCCGTTACCTGTTTACAGCCAGTATAAGGCGCGACGGATCGTCGAGGTTTGGCAACAGCAACCGTTACGGTACATTCCCGTCGGTAGCCGTGGGCTGGAATATTTCTAACGAGGGGTTCTTCGAAAAAGCACAAAAAGCAGTTTCTGCCTTAAAACTTAGGCTGAGCTATGGCGAGCTGGGTAACCAGGAAATTGGCGACTACCAGTACAGTGCCGCTGTGGCTTCTAACATCAACTCGGTTATTGGCGACGAGCAAATTAAATGGTTTGGTGCCACACAAACAGCATTTGCATCGCCAAACATTAAATGGGAAACTACCAAGACTACCAACGTTGGTTTAGACTTTGGTTTCTTAGACAATAAACTGGGCGGTACGGTAGATTATTTCTACAAAAAAACCACCGATGTATTGCTGAATGTACCAATACCCGGATCGGCAGGTTCTACAAGCAACCCGGTTGTAAATGCTGGTACGCTTTCTAATCACGGTTTAGAGCTTGGCTTAAACTACAGCAATGTAGTTGGCAAACTAAACTACAGTGTTTTTGGTACGCTAACATCCATCAAAAATAAGGTAGACAAACTGGGCACGGGTACGCAGCAAATTTTCGGCGGACAGCCAACCCACCACGGTGCTACCACTACGGTTACCGAGGCTGGCGGCCCTGTAAGTGCTTTTTACCTTATACAGGATATTGGTATCTTCCAGAACCAGGCAGAAGTAGATGCGTATGTAGGCCCGGACGGGTCGCCTATACAGCCTAACGCACAACCGGGCGATATTAAATTTTTAGATAACAATGGCGATGGTACTATAGACAATAAAGATAAGGTGTACAACGGCAGCCCTTTTCCTAAATTCGAATACGGTTTTGGTGTTAATGCATCGATGGTAAATTTCGATGTTAGCTTGTTCTTTCAGGGTACCAGCGGCAATAAAATTTACAACGGTATGCGTCAGGATTTAGAAAATACCAGCCTTAACTACAACTACTCTACTGCAGTACTTGATGCCTGGACTCCGGAAAATACTGATACCAACATACCAAGGCTTATAGCGTCTGACCCTAACCTTAATGCCAGGACGTCGAGCCGATTTTTAGAGAACGGATCGTACATGCGTATCAAGACCATTCAAATTGGCTACACCCTGCCTGATAATTTAAAAACACAGTTAGGATTGGCTTCTTGCCGTTTTTACCTGAGCGGAGACAACCTTGTAACCTTTACTAAATACACGGGCTATAACCCCGACCTTGGTAGGACAGGTACCGTGTTTGACCGTGGTGTAGATTTCGGACACGTATCGTACCCGCTTGCAAAAACCGTTTCTGCCGGTGTGCAGTTATCATTCTAATTAATAAAATTGTAATATCATGAAAAACATATATCTATTAACCAGCCTGCTTTTTGTACTGGCATCGTGCACCGACGAAGAGCTTCAACTTAATAACCCCAACGGTATTACCACTACTACCTTCTGGCAGACCGAAAATGATGTAAATGGTGCTTTTGCGGCCACGTATGGCCTGCTTAAAAACGTAAACGGCGGCTATTGGGGCGTTAGGGGAACCGAACTTACCAACGGCCGCGGCGACGATTTTGTTATCCGTAACGACGTTGCCTCGTTGTACCAGCTTTCTACCTTTACCAATACAGCCGATAACGAAACGGCAAGCACCATGTGGAATATTGCCTACCAGGACATCTTCCGCGCTAACCAGATCATTGAAAATGTGCCGTTAGTGCCCGGCCTTGATGCCGAAAAGCAAACCATGTATGTTGCCGAGGCTAAATTTTTACGAGCCTTAAATTACTTTAACCTTGTTATTAATTTTGGCGATGTGCCGCTTAAGCTGGCCACCCCGCTTACTACCGAAGATTATTTTACGGCTAAATCGCCGGAGGCCGATGTTTGGGCACAAATTATACAAGACCTTACCGATGCTGCTGCCGGCCTGCCTACAGAGTGGCCATCTGCCTGGAGGGGCCGTGCCACCAAAGGTGCTGCACTGGGTTACCTGGGTAAAGCCTACCTGTACACCAGCAACTGGTCTAACGCGCAAAATACACTGCAACAGTTAACTATGGCGCCTTTTAGCTACGCGCTTATGCCAAACTACGGCGATAACTTTATTATGGCGTTCGAAAACAACCAGGAGTCGGTTTTTGAGATACAACTTGCCGATGTGGGCGGTACCAACCCGTGGGCAGGCGAAAATGCCAACGAAGCCCTTGGTGTTACCACCGCGCAGGAGTTTGCCCCTACCGAGGTTTCGGGCTGGTTTGAGGTAAGCCCTACCGATAAATTGTTTAACGAATTTCAGATTGAAAAAACCACCACCAATGATTTCGACCCAAGGATGTATGCCACACTGGTGTGGAACTACCCTGGCGCTACGTTTTACAACAAGCCTTTCAGCGATTTTACCTTGGTGTTTGGCTACCAATCGATGATTAAAAAATACCAGAACTACATGCAGGATAACGAGATGGTGGGTACCAGCGGTGCTGCCGACAATACATCCAGCAACAACGAGCGTGCCATGCGCTATGCCGATGTTATTTTAATGCTTGCCGAAGCACTTACCCAACAGGGCAATGTTACCGAGGCGTACCAGTATGTAAACATGATTCGCGAGCGTGCACACCTTGCTACCCTGGATCCCGGCTTTAACCAAACGCAAATGATGGCCGAAATAAGGCACCAGCGTATGATTGAGTTTGCCCGCGAAGGCTTCAGGTTTTACGACCTTAAACGTTGGGGTTTGCTACAATCTGAAATTACAAACAGCGACAAACAAGGCAAGGATAATTTTATAGCCGGTAAGCATGAGTACTTTCCTACGCCACAGGCCGAAGTAGACAGTAACCCTAATATCAATTAATTCCACTATTCCGGATTAGACCGGAATTTCAAAAATTCGTTTTATGTTAAGTTAGTTTAGTTTTGGCCTGCTTGCAGAATTGTGTTCTGCAGGCAGGCTTAACTTTTTTAGGGTGGCCCTTGTATTTATTGCGTTTATTTTAACTTATCATAAAGTTAATGTGTATTTGTAAAATGGCTTTTAGCAGTACCTTCGCCATCCAAAATAAAAAGGATTACCGTGAATGCCCCCCTACTAACCACAACATTATTGCTACTGCCCGGCGGTGTCGAACTGGCTTTACCCGAAAATTCGGTTAAGTTTAAAACTGCTTTATCGCACGCCATACGCAATAAAAAAGCCAAAATACTTATGCTGGCCGATACGGCTTTAGTGCCCGAAGATGTTGTACAGCAAACCTACCCGTACAAAAATGTATTGCTCATAGAGTCAGAAAACATCACAACTGCCGATGATGCCTGGGCTGCCGCTGCCCAAATGCTGGACAACCACCTGCCCACCGTTTCTACTGCCGGTTTTGATTTTCAGGTGGTAAAAATGGAATACATAGCCGCCAAATACGAAGATTTTGAGAGGCTGGCGAAGTTTATGTAATAACCTGAATCAAGGCCAGAGAAATTGATTCTTAACGTGAAAAGCATATCTTAATCAAATTTGTGTACCACCAAAATATAATCCCTTCGGGATGCTTGTACCTAACCGCCATGCTAACACTCCAGAATACCGTTATGGTTTCCAAGGTCAGGAAATGGATGATGAGCTAAAAGGCGAAGGTAATAGCCTTAATTACACCTTCAGGATGCACGACCCAAGGGTGGGTAGGTTTTTTGCAGTTGATCCGTTAGCGCCGAATTACGCATATAATTCACCTTATGCTTTTAGTGAAAATAATGTAATTGCATACATTGAATTAGAAGGTTTAGAAAAAATCCATTATCAAGCAAAACGCATAGGTGAAACTAATGATTTTGAATTGGATGATAGTGAGGAAGTTTCTATTGAACCTATACGCATCGATCCATTAGGAGGTGTTGAAATATATGCTAAGCCAATTTTCACATTACATCGAGAAGGTCGGGTTAAGAATTTTAGTAGTTATCAAGAAATGTTAGATAATCTTTCCACGTGGTGGTGGTGGGAGAGTGATGAGACACAAGGGACAACAGAAATTGGAACATTTTTAAGTGATGGGCAATTATTTTTTGCAGGGAAAGTAGCGCGTCTTAATAGATCAAGTAGAATAAAGCTTAAAAAAGTTAATGTTAAAAAAGTTAAAACAAAGATTGCCGTTGCTACAATTTATAAATTTGGAAAAGTAATTCCAAAAAAATTTATTGGTAATTTTAACGGAATTAATACCCGCAGGTTTGTAAATGTTCTCCAAAGAATACCAGTTACAGCAACTTACAAAACAATGTATCGTAATGGAAAACAATTTGGTTTTAAGTATGAATGGGATTTGGAAGGCTATAGTATGAAGTTAGAGCCCACAGTTGGGATGGGAATCCAAAATCTAAGAAAGTGTGGATTTATAGAGTAAGTAAACGTAATTACTTACTTCCGAAGATAAGACCAATAATGTTCAGGGAAAAGGAGAAGAATGTATGGACGGAAATGGGAAATTTCATTTAGAAAAAGATATTAAAAGTGATGAATTAAAAAACAACGCTACATTTACTGAAATACAAAATTAATGACTGATTTTAAAGAGAAATTGATTGAAGTAAAAAAATTATACTTAAAACTATTGTCACAATATATAGATAACTGGTATTTTGAAAATTACTCTCATGAAATTAGTGCTATGGAAATATCAATTGCGCTGATGGAGCTTGCGGTTTATAAGAATAGAGCAATAAACAGGAATGAAGAGATTTGGTTTACAAACGGATATCATTTATCATACATTTTACTTGACGAATGGGAAGTACTATTAAATGCCTATAAAGACCTTATCAACGAAGTTAAAAGAGTAAACTTTTTTAGAGTAATTCCTGAAAGCTAATCCCTCTGCTAGCACGAGCCTCTTGGCTCGTGTCTGTAAAGATTTGTATTGAATCTATAGTTTTTAGTTTATCATTCCCAGATAGCTCGGATTTGCAATCCGTTCCCTCTACACTATAATACAAATCCTAACTGTTATGGTTAGGATTTTGTTTGTTTAAAAGCGTATTTTTACAATACGTTCTTAGAAATATGTGTTATATCCTTTCGGTATGCTTGTGCCTAACCGCCATACTGACACACCCGATTATAGGTATGGTTTCCAAGGGCAGGAAATGGATGACGAGGTAAAAGGAGAAGGAAATAGCCTGAATTATACCTTTAGGATGCATGACCCAAGGGTGGGTAGATTTTTTGCGGTAGATCCACTTGAAAGAATTTACCCCCATTATAGTCCTTACTCATTTAGTGGTAATAAGGTGATTTCGCATAAAGAATTAGAAGGTGGAGAGGAGTTTGCTAGTTATATAGCATATAAATTGCATACTGGAGATGCTGCTTTAAATGGTAATTTATTAGATGGTTCCGATGGAGTGTGGTTTACGCAAGACAGAATTCATCGAAGTAATCGCTGGCAAAATGCTATGGCTTATATAACTAGAAATAAAGATGTGGATAAATTGACTACAGGCACAATTGGTTCATATATGCAGGATTCATATTCTTTCAGTCATGTAAGGGATTACTATATTTGGACTCAAAATGCGATGGATAAAAAAGGTTATGGTAGTAGGTGGGCAAAAGGGGCTATGTATCTAGTTGATGAATTAGCTGACACATTTGAATATACAAAAGAAAATTTTGCTTCAATAAAGACAGGAGTCTTCTTGCCAAGCACAGGACAGCTTATGAAGGATTTAAACATAGGTATAGCTGAATATGCTATTGGCAAATTTAATGCTGTTTTATACGGAGGTGAAGGCGAATGTGTCGTAGATTTGTATGAATAGGACAAGGAATTCATACTTGATGAACAAGTATATCTTGTTGCTCCTAATGTTTATACAAAATATAATGGAACTAGCGCACTTAACAATGCAAATAATCTTGCTCGTAAAGAGGGTGTTTTGGGCACTTTGGGTATATCAAAACATTTTTTTCCAAGTTTTCAATTGTTCAATGTGGACTTAACTGATGATGATTCGGGTACTATGGGAAGATTCAATGTGCCGATGTATATGTTGTGGCCGAATGAGCATCAGTTCACTAGTGGTAAATTAGTACCAAAACCTGCAGCAGAGATAGAAAGAGCTAACGACGAAATAAATTGCTATTATGAGGAAAATAAATTGTAAGATGAATTTAAGTTGGACTTTTATATCATTTTTTCTTTTAAATATTGCTTTATTAGTAATCACATCTTTTTTAGAGAATAGTATATTCCACAGATCGTTAATAGGAACATTTACAATCTATTGTAGTTATTTATCAGTTCTGAAAATGTATTTTTCTAATTACAGATATAGTTTTTTTTTTAGTTCACTTATTATACTATTCATAGTCAGTATTTTCTTATGTGTTGTTTTTTTTCTTTTGATTGAGATATTACCTAACCCTATTTTTCAAGATGTCGCTTTATTTCTAATTTATATTTGTCTCTCAGCCCTTGTTCTTAGCAAACATTTTAAAGTTGATATAAATATAATATCAATAATTAAATTAGTTGTTTTAACAATTATTTCATGGGTTATAATGAATTCGATTAGTAATATTACACGATTTGACTATGGCTATTCCATAATGTGCTCTTTATGGAGTTTGTCATTTACCATAATAATCTTTGAAAAAAGACAACTTTAAGTATCTTACACATTATAAACCTCCAACTTACTATGCACTTTTTCAATTTCTTTATAGGCTTGGGCATAATGTACGTAACGGTTAAAAAAGCCGCTTACGGTGCTATGCCCGCTTATTTTGCGTACTAAATGCTCTGGCATACCCAGTATTAAAAGAGTGGTTATGGCTGTGCGGCGCATCATTTGTGAAGTTTATTTTATCATCTTTAAATTGTTATATTTGATTATATTTTAATTACATAATGTGCCTTCTTTTGGTATGCTCGTACCCAACCGCCATGCTAACACACCCGATTACAGGTATGGTTTCCAAGGGCAGGAAATGGATGACGAGGTAAAAGGGGAGGGAAACAACTATGACTTTGGAGCTAGGATGTATGACCCAAGAGTGGGTAGATGGTTTAGTCCTGACCCTTTTACAGCTAAATCAGCTGATTGGACACCATATAGATTTGCATTTAATAATCCTTTGAGATTTATTGATAAGGATGGTAATTACGAAACAGATGGACTGACTTAAAATTCCGGCGGATCCAACCGGATAATGAGTCGCACACCAACACAGGTTAACTTTAATTATGTACCTGCTTGTAAATAAGCTTGCTATCTTTTTCAAAACTATAAATTAACGGTCATGCAAAATCAGATATAAGTACCTGATTTTTAAATATTTACAGGTATTAATTAAAAATAAGAAATTAGATATTTTATTGATTTTAAAAAAAGTAGATGGATGTGTTGCACACACGGCGCTATAGTTATAGCCTTGTGCCCCCCTCCATCTTTAAAATTAATTACACCCTTTCTAACTAAAATCTGCCGCTTTAAAATTCTGATAATTTAAAATTTTCATGATGCTTTTTGTGTGAAGAAATCCTGGTGCAAAATTACAACATAAAAGCAAAAGAGTTACTGAAGGCATTTCTTCAGTAACTCTTTTACATTTTTTATTTGCTGCATTTCCAAAAAATGGAAAAGTGCGAATCTCGAAGTCCAAAAGTGAAATATCAAGCACTTTTTTGACTTTTTGAAGGATTTTCAGGAATCAAAAATTTTAACTCCTGAAACTTGTCAATCTCGAAGTCCGAAAGTGAAATATTAAGCACTTTTTTGGCTTTGCAGGCCCATCTTAATTTTTAAATATTAAATCTTAAATAATCTACATATTCCTTCGGTACTGCCCCCCTACTTCAAACAGTGCCGATGTTATTTGCCCCAACGAGCATACTTTGGTGGCCTCCATAAGCTCTTCGAAGATGTTTTTATTCTGGATGGCGGCCTCCTGAACGGCGGCTAAACTTTTAGCAACTGCCTCTTTATTAGACGAATGCAGGTTTTTAAGCGTTTGTATCTGGAACTGTTTCTCTTCTTCGGTTGCCCTGATAACCTCTGCCGGAACCACCGTTGGCGACCCTTTAGAGCTCAAAAACGTATTTACACCAATGATTGGGAACTCGCCTGTATGCTTAAGTGTCTCATAATAAAGGCTTTCCTCCTGAATTTTAGAGCGTTGATACATGGTTTCCATAGCACCAAGTACACCGCCACGCTCTGTAATACGGTCAAATTCAGCCAATACGGCTTCTTCAACAAGGTCGGTTAGCTCCTCTATAATAAACGACCCCTGTATAGGGTTCTCGTTCTTGGCAAGACCCAGTTCTTTATTGATAATCAACTGTATAGCCATTGCACGGCGAACGGATTCTTCCGTTGGCGTGGTTATAGCTTCATCGTAAGCATTGGTATGCAACGAGTTACAGTTATCGTAAATGGCATATAGTGCCTGCAATGTGGTACGGATATCGTTAAAATCAATCTCCTGCGCATGCAACGACCGCCCTGATGTTTGTATATGATACTTAAGCATTTGGGCACGCTCGTTGGCGCCGTACTTGTTTTTCAGGGCTTTAGCCCATATTTTACGCGCCACACGGCCTATAACGGCATACTCAGGGTCTACCCCGTTGCTAAAAAAGAACGATAGGTTAGGGCCAAAGTCGTTAATGCTCATGCCACGGCTCAGGTAGTACTCTACATAGGTAAAACCGTTACTTAACGTAAAGGCTAACTGCGTAATAGGGTTGGCACCGGCCTCGGCAATATGGTAACCCGATATAGAAACCGAGTAGAAATTTCGTACATTTTTTGTAATAAAGTACTCCTGCACGTCGCCCATCAGGCGCAAAGCGAACTCGGTTGAGAAGATGCAGGTATTCTGTGCCTGGTCTTCCTTTAAAATATCGGCCTGAACAGTACCACGAACCTGCGATAACGTTCTGACTTTAATATCGTTATAAACATCATGCGGTAAAACCTGGTCGCCCGTAACCCCTAAAAGCATAAGGCCTAAACCATTGTTGCCAGCAGGTAGGTCGCCGTTGTAACGTGGTCGTTCTAAGCCCTTTTGCTTGTATATCTGGTTAATTTTATGGTCAATCTCTTCTTCAATGCACTGTTCTTTAATGTACAGCTCGCATTGCTGGTCTATGGCGGCATTCATAAAAAAGCCCAACAGCATGGGCGCCGGCCCGTTAATCGTCATACTTACAGACGTTAACGCATGCGACAGGTTAAACCCGGAGTACAATTTCTTGGCATCATCCAGGCAACAGATAGATACGCCGGCATTACCAATCTTGCCGTAAATATCGGGGCGCAAATCAGGGTCGTTACCATACAGCGTAACGCTGTCAAACGCTGTAGATAAGCGCTTTGCAGGCAAACCGGCACTTACATAGTGGAAACGTTTGTTGGTACGCTCCGGCCCACCTTCTCCGGCAAACATACGCGATGGGTCTTCGCCCTCACGCTTAAACGGATACAATCCGGATGCGAACGGGAACTCTCCCGGTACGTTTTCCTGCAGGCACCAGCGCAAAATATCGCCCCAGGCCTGGTATTTAGGCAGCGATACTTTAGGTATTTGGCTGTGCGACAGCGACTCCGTATGTGTGGCTATCTTAATTTCTTTATCGCGTACCTTGAATGAGTACACCGGATTTTTGTATTTATTAACCTTATCATCCCAGGTTAATATGATCTCCCAGTTGTAAGGATCGAGGTTCATCTTGACACGGTCAAATTCGGCTACAAGCATTTTAAGGAAATCCTTATTGCTATCATTTTCAACCTGTTGAAGGCTCTCTGTTTCGAGCCCGAATTTCGTCAGCGCAAGCTTAGTACCTGATACAGATTCTATTGTCTTAAAAATACCGTACAGCTTTTGGGCAACCTCCTGCTGGCTTAGTGCCGTAGCATCGTACTTGCGGTTATTCTCGGCAATTTCGCTAAGGTAACGCGTTCTGTGTGGGGGTATTACAAATATTTTCTCGCTCATTTCGCGGGTAATGGCAAAGGTAGAATCTAACGGCGCACCGGTACGTTCTACCACCTTATCCATTATTTTTTTGTATAAGGTGTTCATACCCGGGTCGTTAAACTGCGAGGCAATGGTACCAAACACCGGCAGGCTATCGGGGTTGGCATCCCACAGGTTGTGGTTGCGCTGGTACTGCTTTTTAACGTCGCGCAGGGCATCAAGAGAGCCACGCTTATCGAACTTGTTAATAGCAACCAGGTCGGCAAAATCAAGCATGTCGATCTTCTCCAACTGAGTGGCGGCACCAAACTCAGGCGTCATTACATATAACGATACATCGCTGTGTTCCAGTATCTCGGTATCGCTCTGTCCAATGCCCGATGTTTCCAGAATGATCAAATCGTATTTGGCCGCCTTAAGCACCTGTATGGCCTCGGCAACATATTTGGAGAGCGCCAGGTTGCTTTGCCTTGTGGCAAGCGAACGCATGTACACCCTTGGGTTGTTAATGGCATTCATTCGGATACGGTCGCCCAGTAAGGCGCCGCCCGTTTTACGCTTGGACGGGTCTACCGATATAAGCCCCAGTGTTTTATCAGGGAAATCGACCAAAAAGCGGCGCACCAGCTCATCTACTAACGACGATTTACCTGCACCACCCGTACCGGTAATACCCAAAACAGGTATTTTGCTGGTTTCGTTTTGTTTATGGATGATATCCATAGCAGCTTTAGCCACATCAGGGAAATTCTCTGCCGACGATATAACCCTTGCAATTGCCGTAGGGTTCTTATCTTCAAGGTGTTTAACCTCGCCGTTAAGCACATCGCCAATGGCAAAGTCAGATTTTTGAACCAAGTCGTTTATCATTCCCTGAAGCCCAAGTTCGCGGCCGTCATCGGGTGCATAAATACGCGTAATGCCGTACTCGTGCAAGGCTGCAATTTCTTCGGGAAGGATAACCCCGCCCCCGCCGCCAAATATCTTAATATGCCCGGCACCTTTTTCTTTTAGCAGGTCGTGCATGTACTTAAAGTACTCATTATGACCACCCTGGTAGGATGTTAGCGCTATGGCGTTGGCATCTTCCTGAATGGCAGTATTTACAACTTCTTCCACACTACGGTCGTGCCCAAGGTGAATTACCTCTACACCAGTAGCCTGGATTATGCGGCGCATTATATTTATGGCAGCATCATGCCCATCAAAAAGCGATGCCGCGGTTACAATTCTAACTTTATTTTTAGGAATATAAGGTACTACTGGCTCCATATTGAATTATATGCAATTTTAAGTACGCAATTTACATATTTATTAAGAAATCAAAACATTTATGCCCGATAAAATTAAGTAGGTATAATTTATCTCACAATATAGCCCACATTTCCGTTATCCATATATAAAACACGGGTGGTAAAAGAGCGCGCTTTTACAGTGGTTGGATACCAGTCTCGGTTTTTTTCGACAATAATAAACAGGCCACAATCATCTCCGGAAACGGTAAACTTCTTGCCCCGCGGCTGCCTGTGGAAAATGGGTATACCATACTCATTCTTAAGCGTATCAGCCAATTCGGGTACGTTGCTGGTTACCAGGCCAATCTCGCTAATGGCAACAAAAGCCTTGCTGCTGTATGCTTCGTTATAATAAGCTTTGTTTGGGTATCGGGTAATTATCTCTATTACATTGCCGTTGTTATCGTTAAAGTAAAACGATTTGGCATCCCAGTTGGTAAAATTGGCAATATCATCGCCCTCAACAGGCAGTATAGCTGTGTTTTGCTTAATTGAATTATGCGAATCGAAAAAACGGTTGCTGGGCATGTCTATTGCAAAATGGTAAACAGGGTGGATATTATCTGACTTTCGAAAGATAAGCCGCGTGCTGCCCACATTGAAAAACAGTATGGACCGGTCTTCTTTTAAATACGGTTCCAGGCCCAAAACCTTCTTGTAAAATTTTTCGGTTTCGGCAAGGTCGTCACTTAGTAATTCGAGTTCTATAATATTCATGCACGGCAGGTAAGAGAATTGCTAAGTTAGTGATTTATAGAACGTTTTTTAATTTTTTAAAATTATTATTACTATGGAATATTTTAGATGGAACGCGGATGGCACGGATGCTTCGCAATCGCGGATTTAACGGATTTCTCTTATTATCATACGGTTGCTAAAATTATTGATTTAGGTATGTAAATCTGGGTACGAAGCATCCGTTTCATCCGCATTCCATATCATATAATTGATTAAATTTGCCGAAAATTTGTTAAATGAAATTCCCGAAATACTACCTTGCCGCTATTACCGCATTTATAATTTGGGGATTTTTTAGCTTTGTGCTCAAGCCGTTACAGGCCTACCCATCGCCGGATATATTGTTTTACCGCATCTTTTTTTGTGTGGTGCTTATGTGGCTTACCAACTTACTTTTCAGGCGAAAGAATATTGCCGAAAGCAGGGCCAGCTTTATGCTGCTTGAACCCAAAAAACGTAAAAACCTACTTATTATCACCGTAATAAGTTCGTTATTGCTTTGTGCCAACTGGTTCTTTTTTATTTTTGTAATGAATCACATTAGCGTAAAGGCGGCATCCTTCTCGTACCTGCTGTGCCCAATACTTACTACGGTTTGTGCCTTTTTAATATTAAAAGAACAGCTAAGCAGGCTGCAATGGAGTGCAGTGGGGCTAAGCTTTATTGGATGCATTATGTTGTCTTACAACAGCTTTAACGATGTGTTTTACAGCTTTATAGTAGCTATTAGCTATGCGTTGTATTTAGTGTTGCAAAAAAAGTTTGAAGGCATTGATAAATTTCTGTTGCTGTCGGTTCAGTTGCTTATAACATCTATAATACTACTGCCGTTTTACCCGGTGTATAGTGGCCCATTACCTACCGAAGCGGTATTTTACAGCTACATACTTATAATTGCCATATTTTTTACCATTACCCCTATGCTGCTTAACCTGTTTGCATTAAAGGGCATCAGTTCGTCTACACTGGGTATTATGCTGTATATTAACCCGCTTATAGGGTTCTTTTTAGCCGCCTTTTACTATGGCGAAGAAATATCTGCTATGCAAATAGCGGCCTACTCGCTTATAGTGGTTTCTATTGCGGTGTTTAACATAGGAAGCTACTTGAAGATGAAGGCTGTTAGTGCTTCTGTGTAAGTATGTTACACTTCGCTTAAAATGACACAGCATACTTAAAACAACAAAACAGCCATCCGTAAAGATGGCTGTTTGTTATATAATATAAAGAAATCCGTGTGAATCTGCTTAAATCCGCGTCATCCGCGTTCCATTAATGTTAGTATTCAAAAGTACCGTATTCGCTGGTAATGGTCAGTTTTTTAGCGTCTGAAGCCTCAACCCTGCCCACAATTTGCGCGTCTACGTTAAACGACTTAGAAATATCGATTATATCCTGAGCCAATGCTTCCGGAACATAAACCTCCATACGGTGGCCACAGTTAAATACCTGGTACATTTCTTTCCAGTCGGTACCACTTTGCTCCTGAATCAGCTTGAATAATGGCGGAACGGGGAATAAATTATCCTTAACCACGTGTACGTTGTCTACAAAGTGCAGCACCTTGGTTTGTGCACCACCACTGCAATGTACCATACCATGAATATCCTGCGGAGTATATTTCTCCAATATTTTTTTGATGATGGGTGCATAGGTACGCGTTGGCGAAAGTACCAGTTTACCCGCATCTATAGGGCTGTTGGCTACCTCATCGGTCAGTTTTACGTTACCTGAGTACACAAGGTCTGACGGAACTGCCGCATCAAAACTTTCCGGGTATTTAGCTGCCAGGTAGTTGTTAAACACATCATGGCGTGCCGATGTTAACCCGTTGCTGCCCATACCGCCGTTATAGCCTTTTTCGTAGCTTGCCTGCCCAAAAGAGGCAAGGCCTACAATAACATCCCCCGGCTGTATGTTGGCGTTATCTATAACGTTGCTGCGCTTAATACGCGCTGTAACAGTACTATCTACAATAATGGTACGCACTAAATCGCCCACATCGGCGGTTTCGCCACCGGTAGAATGTATGGTAACACCAAAAGTTTTAAGCTCTTCTATAAGTTCTTCGGTACCATTAATAATGGCCGAAAGCACCTCGCCCGGAATAACATTTTTATTACGGCCAATAGTGCTGCTAAGCATTATATTATCTGCAGCACCTACGCAAAGCAGGTCGTCTATATTCATAATCAGGGCATCCTGTGCTATACCTTTCCAAACCGATATATCGCCGGTTTCTTTCCAGTACATATAGGCAAGGGACGATTTTGTACCCGCGCCATCGGCATGCATAATAAGGCAATAATTGTTATCTCCCGTAAGGTAATCGGGCACAATTTTGCAAAAAGCTTTAGGAAACAGGCCTTTATCTATGTTTTTTATGGCGTTGTGCACATCTTCTTTAGAAGCCGAAACTCCCCTTTGGCTATAGCGTTTGCTGGTATCAGAACTCATTATGTAACGGTTTGTGTTGCTGCGGGCAAAGATAATTTTAATTTATCAATGGCGCAATTTATTAATGTAGCAATTGGGGTGCTGTAACAATGGGCTAAATTATTTTAATGTAGCGGTTAGCAGAGATAGCCATTAAAATGTTTTTAACGACATGTCCACTCTGCCTTAAACAAAAAAAAACCGGAGCACTACACCCCGGCCTTTCCTATATAAAACAGAACAATTATTTAGAAATCAAATGCCTCTACCAGCCCGAACGCTTTGGCAACGGCAGCATCGGTATTATCTGGGTAGTTAACACCTTCTAACCTAAAGGTGGTAACATCGGTCATGCCTAAAAAGCCTAATGTTGTGCGCAGGTACGGTTCGGCAAAGTCATAGCCCGTCATATGGCCTTCCGAATATATACCACCCGAAGCAACCGCTAAAAATACTTTTTTACCGGTTACAAGGCCTTTAGGGGTTCCGTCAGCATAGCTAAAGGTAATACCTGCCCTGCAAATATGGTCTATCCACGATTTTAGGGTAGATGGTATGCCGAAATTGTAAAACGGCACGCCAATTACAATCACATCCGTATCAAAAAGTTCGGCGACAGCGATGTTAGAGTGCTTAATGGCTGCCTTATGCGCTTCGGTATGGTTTTCGGCCGGGGTAAAGAACGACTGTATGTGCGTCTCCTCTAAATGCGGAAAAGGGTTGTGCGCCAAATCGCGGGTTAGCACGGTGGTATCGGGGTGTACTTTTTTTATGCTTTCTATAATGGCATTAGATAGTTGTATGCTATACGATGCATCTCCTTTAATGCTGCTTACAATATTAAGTAGTTTCATAATTTAAAATTCGTTAATAGATTTTAAAACAAAACTATGTCTAATACTAAGCGGTATTTAACTACTATCGTAGCTGATAGTCCTATCATTAAGGGAAGCAACTACATTATAAACGCAAACAACCCCACTTTTTAGGTGGGGTTGCTTAACAAAATTGGTCTATATAAAGTTACTCGACAGCAAGCTTAAAGGTTTCCTGGCCTACGCGAACAAAATAAACACCGCTGGCAAAGCCTTCTATGTTTATCTGGCTTTCGCCCTGCTTAACAGCCTGTTGCTTAATCAGGGCGCCGTTTACGTTATATATGGCTACATCGGCATCTTTATCTGTTACCACATTGATTAAGTTGTGTGCCGGATTAGGATAGATCTGGGTAACACTGGTAAATGAGCCCGAAACCTCATCGGTTTCCTTCTCTCCCGTGCCTAAATTACCAAAACGCAGCCCGCTACCTACATTGCCCACATTAAACCAGTTAAGGTTAAAACCGCCCACGTTAGCTTTTACACGTAGCGTTTGGTTACCTGCCGGTAATGTTACCGTACCGTTTACGGTTTGCCATGTTTGCCAGCCGCCGGTATTGGTTAGCGTGTAAGTGCCCACTGCATTGCCGTTACTAAGTAGCTGAATACTTGTACCGGTATACGGACTCGATATCCTGAACTGTACCGGATAGCTGCCTGCCGTAGGTGCATACACCTGGTAGTCCATATAATCGTTGGTATCTATGTAGCCCACATTTTGCCCTGCACCGGTATCTGAAGTAGTTTCTAACTGAACGCCGCTTTGTGCAGTATACGATTCGGCCTGAATTTGTGCCGGTAACGTTACAAAATTGGTAGTTGGCGTAGAGGCCGCGCTACCGCACACTTCGAATTCGTAAATAGAATAACCGTAAGGTATGGTGCGTGCTGTGCCTATCATGCGCAGGTATCGGTAGTTGGCATTTACGTTAGTTATCACATCGGTACGTGCTCCGGCTGCCATATTGGTTTTTGTTGCAACGGGGGCCCATGTATTTCCGTCTACAGATCCGCTAAGGGTGTAGTCTTTAGCGTTGGCGGCCTCCCAGCTAAGGGTAATGGCGTCTACGTGCGATGACACACCAAGGTCTACCGTAAGGGTTTGAGGGTCGGCAAAGGCACTTTCCCAACGTGAGCCAAGATTACCGTCTATAGCCGCAGCGATG
Organism: Flavobacterium subsaxonicum WB 4.1-42 = DSM 21790; assembly: GCF_000422725.1. Lineage (GTDB taxonomy): Bacteria > Bacteroidota > Bacteroidia > Flavobacteriales > Flavobacteriaceae > Flavobacterium > Flavobacterium subsaxonicum. The sequence goes on along the minus strand of NZ_KE383909.1, from coordinate 646,701 downwards.
CTGTTGCCGCCCGATGTTGCTGTTGCCGCAACGGGAGCCAGGCCATAGCATCCGGTTGGCTGCTGCCCTGTTGTTGGCAGCGACGGATATGTTACCATAGTGTAAGCCGGTACCGTAAAGCTACCCACTACCCCATTGCTCGAATTATAAATAGTACAGGTTTTTGCGGTAGCTGTTGGGTTATACGCCACGGCATGGCTAAAGGTGCCGTTAACCTCGAACGTGCTGCTTGTAGGGAAGTTGGTCCTGTAGTTAAACGAGAAATCGCCCAGGTTTTGGTTGGCATGGGTGTAATAGTACGTCATTCCCGCAGCCTCATAATCCATAATATAATCGGGGCTTGTTGGCGCAAGGGCAAGGTTATCTTCCATAAATCCGGCCACATATTCCGGGTCGTACAACTGGCGGAAACCAAGGGCTACATGCGCCCAGTCGTCGCCAAAATCAAGTTCATTCTGGTGGCCGTCTATAGCGGCCGATTCGGTCATCATATCAGCGTACTCCCCTGCCGCCCATTGCTTATCTCGGGCAAGGTATTTAAACCCTGGGTTAACAGGCAGGTATTGTATACCATGAATGTGTACAGGGCTGGCGCTAAAGTACGTACCATACGCAAAGCCCTGGTTAGAGAGTATCCCCACTACATCGTGCGGGTAAGCCGCCGGGAGGTTGCGGTTTTTCCAGTCGAACCAATATTCAAGCGTAGCAAAAGATTCGGTGGTGTAACCAAAAGCACCAACATCTCTAATAGACTCATCGTTAAGCATATCGCCCAATAAAAACAAGCCTGTCCACGATTGCATGGCTTCAGATGTCGACTCCTGGTTATTACCTGTAGAAGAGCTGGTGCCACCTGCATAGCTGTGGCCTATCCAAGGGTCGAACGTTCTTAGGTACGGCAAAAAAGTATCGTTACGGTTCCAGTTGGCGTATTGTTGGGCCACGAGTTTAATCATAGGTCCGTAATCGGTTAAAAACTGCGGGTCTACCATACCATACATGGCACATGCCTGTATTAAATAGCCGTAGTGAAAATGGTTGTCTGTAAATTGCGATGACCCGTACGACTCGTTAAAGCCCACAATGGCTTTCCAACGGTCGTAGCGTGCAAAGAATTTCTCCGTTTCGCCCGGGGTGTAGGTTAGCCAGTTAATCAACGACTCTTTGGTTTTTGCCTTTAGCGATTCATACGCCTGATGGTTAACCTCTTTAGCCATAAGCATGTATTTAGCATAATTTACAAGGTCTTTACCACCCCAGTAGGTATCGCCGCCATAACCTTGCTTTTTAGAAAAATTGGTAAGCAGGTTAAACATAACATCGGCGTCATACGGGTGCGCATCGGCACTGTTGCTGTAAGGCGAATTGTATGAGGGGATGATTCCGTTAAAATCGTACGTAAACGTAAAGCTCTTGCCGTTGGCGGTTTTTAACGTACCACGAGGGCTAACATACGTTGGCGTATTAAAGTTTACGGTATTGGCTGCATTGTAATACAAATGCGGAAGGAAACCCTGCACGGTATTGCCGTTAGCCTGCCCTTTTAGGTTGGCGGTGGTAATATTCCATGTGGTGGCTACCTTACCGGTAGCTGCTGTATAATCATAAAGCACCTGTGTATTGGTAACGCGGTTAAAAGCATAGGTCTCATACGTAGTAAGCTCGGCAGGATTGTGCAAAGCCGATACCACAAAATAGCTGCCGCCGTTACCTGTGTTGATTACTAATTTTTCGAACTGCGATGCATCCGATGCCCAGCGCGTGCCGGTATTGCCATCGGTAAGGCTGGTGGCAAAATAATTAGCCTCTGTAGAGGCTGCCGTTGCCGTTTTATTTAAAGACAGCAGTGTGGCACCGTTAAATATCGATACCTCCCAAAGCGAATACGCATAGATGGTTCCCCGTTCGTTAAACACTACCCTAACGTAGCGGCCCGATGTGTTAAGGGTAATATCATCAATACCTCCGTTACCATTGGTTTCGGTAGCTACAGATGTCCATGTACTGCCGTTGGTTGAAACCTGTATGCCATAGCCTTTGGCAAAGGCAGCCTCCCAATTTAGGCTTACTTTGGTAATGGGCTGCGTGCTGCCCAGGTCTATTTGCACATACTGCTGGTTTTGTATCTCTGCCGATGCATTGCCCGGCAGGTGTACGCCCATATAGCGCCCATCGGTTTGCACCACAAAAGAGCTTGTGGTAGGAAACTGCACCGCAGTGCCCGCCGCCGTAAGGTACGATGCCCCTGCATCAAAAGAAAGCTCCGGGTTAACGCCCTGGGTTTGCAGCCATACAAACGGTATGCCGTGTGCCATGGTAACATCTATGTTTTTGTTGTGGGCTGCATCGGGTATGCCCATTACCACGCCCCAGTCGCTCCAGTCTTTAGCAATGGCTTTCTCCGGCGTGTAACCCGTGGCTTTAATCATCATACTGCCACCGTAAACAATGTTGCTGCCATCGGCACTAAAACTGTTGGGGAAAAAGATACGCGGCCCGTAGCTCTCGGCATCTACCATTAACGGATAGGCCCACAACAGGCCGCTATACTGCTCTACCAAAAGGCTCGTCCACCAGTCGTTAGTGGGTATTGGGCGGGTTTCGCCGGGTTGTACATAAATGGTCTGGGTATTGATGAAGGGGAAGATGTCTCCCACGCCATCTTCATTCCAGTCGATGTCTTCAGCTGCGGGTACAGCACTGGCATAACTGCCCGAACCTACCGCCACCGGTGTTTGCGCATTGGCCTGCCATAAACCTAAAGCAAGCGCAGCGGCACACAAATAAATGTGTTTCATAATAGTAAATTTTAAATGTTAATAATTGGATGGTCTAAAAATATTCAAATTCTGAATTCGATATTCAATTGCTAAATGCGCTGACGAATTGATATTTACAGCAAGGTTGAATTACGAATTTATCAAACAATGCAATGCATTTTGCTAACGTAATGTTAAAGAAATCTAAATGTGTAGCGTTGTATAGGTAGCAGCAGCGTAAGTAATTAGCTATAAAATACAGCAATTTAGCTGCCTAACTGTGTTTGCGGAGGTATTAGATAAAGCACTGGTTGTGTATACATCAACCGGAATTTTAAATTTTACATCGGTGTAGTGAGATGTGTTGTATAGGTGCGGATGCATTTCGTCGGGATATTTTGGTTTTTGATAGAAATACACGTGTGGTAAGAAAGAGTGCGGAGAGCGATTTTTGCCTGAAAATGCTATTTGCCGGTTAAAATTTTATAATTCTTAACTTTTATTGGTATTTATTTAGGGCAATACTATAACATCACTTCTTAATTATATAAGTGTATGCGTGTACAATTAAAAAATAAATAGTAATTTTAAGCATTGATTTTATCTACAAGAATGGCCGACGAAAATTTTCAGGAAGATATAGATAACATAGGGCAGATTCCTATAATTACCCAATTATTAGATGTTATATGCCAGACCACAGGCATGGGCTTTGCTGCAGTTGCAAGGGTAACCGAAGAGCGCTGGATTACCTGCACCGCCCGCGATGACATTGGTTTTGGACTTAAACCCGGCGACGAGCTGGAAATTAAAACTACTATTTGCAACGAAATAAGGGAAAATAACAAACCTGTTATTATAGACCACGTTGCTAAAGACCCTTTGTTTTTTAATCATCATACCCCTTTGCAATACGGTTTTGAAAGTTATATTTCTATGCCTATTATGCGTAAAGACGGTACTTTTTTTGGGACGTTGTGCGCCATAGACCCTGCCCCTCATTTTGTGAGTTCGCCGCAGGTTACGGGGATGTTTACGCTTTTTGCCGATCTTATTTCGTTTCACTTAAGTGCAGTTGAATCGGGTAAAAAGACGGAGACATTGTTGCAGGAAGAAAAAGCATTTAATGCCGAACTCGAAAAACAGGTACAGCTACGCACCCTGGAGCTTGAAGAGAACAACACTGCCCTGGAAAAAATGAATAAGGAACTACAGGCTTTTGCCTACATTTCCAGTCACGATTTGCAGGAACCCCTTAGAAAGATACAAACTTTTGCCGCTGTTATAAGCGAGCGCGAAAGTAAAAATTTAAGCGAAACCGGTAAAGATTACTTTAAGCGCATGCAAAATGCTGCAGCGCGTATGCAAACGCTTATTAACGACCTGCTGGCCTATTCTCGCACTAATACAACCGACCTTAATTTTGAGGATACCCACCTTAACGATATTTTAAAAGAGGTAAAACTGGACCTTAAAGAAGAGTTGCACCATAAGAATGCGGTTATAGAATCGGACAAAATGTGCAGGGCAACTATTATTCCGTTCCAGTTCAGGCAACTGCTTTATAATATACTGGGCAATTCGCTTAAATTTTCGAGTCCTGAGAGGCCTTTAGTCATTAAAATACACAGCGTGATCGACTTCGGAGAAAACCTGGACAACCCTAAATTGATACCCAACAAACAATACTGCCACATACGTATTGAAGACAACGGCATTGGCTTTGACCAAAAGTACAGCACCCGCATTTTCGAACTCTTTCAGCGCCTGCAGGACAGGCAGCAGTTTAAGGGTACAGGTATTGGTTTAGCCATTGTAAAACGTATTGTAGAAAACCACAACGGCCTTATTACCGCACATGGAGAAATAGATAAAGGCGCACGCTTTGATATTTACCTGCCCGTTAATTAATCCACAGCATCTACCATCCAGGGGCGTTCGCGGCCATCAAAGTTCTTGGCCTCAATGTATATTTTCTTTACGTTAGGAAAAGCCTCCTTTATCTGGTCTTCCAGCTTTTTTATGGTGCCAAACAGCTCGTTAACCGTCATAACCTTATCAAATTCTACATCTAAAGCCAGTAAAATTTCGTTGGGTGCCAGGTGCATGGTTAACGGAAAATACAGCGTTTTTACCTTGGGTTCTTTATTAACCAGATCGTAAATACCGGTAACAATAGCCCTGTCGGCGCTTTCGCCTACAAGTAAGCCCTTGCTTTCTTTAACCATAGTAATGGCTACAATAATAAGCACTACACCAATAAGCATCGATGCCAGTGCATCGAACAACGGGTTGTTAAAGTAGTGCCCCAAGAACACACCGGTTAACGCTATAAGCAGGCCGGCAATAGCGGCGCTTTCTTCGTAAATAACAGCAAATAAGGCGGGGTCTTTGCTCATGCCAACCTCTTCCCAAAAGCCAAGCTTGCCTCGGCCTTTGTTAAACTCGCGCACCGCATATATTAACGATGCCCCTTCAAAACACATAGAGGCTACAAGCACAATGTAGTTCCAAAACGGGTCTTTTAATTCTTCAGGGTGCTGTATGTGGCTGATACCTTCGTAAACCGACATACCCCCACCCAGCGAAAACACCAGTATGGCAACAATAAGCGACCAGAAGTAAATTTCTTTACCGTGCCCAAAAGGGTGACCCCTGTCGGGTGGGCGCTGGCTGCGTTTCATTCCCAAGAGTAATAGTAGCGAGTTACCGCTGTCTACCGTGCTGTGTATCCCTTCAGATATCATAGCCGAACTACCTGTAATAGAGGCTGCCACAAATTTTACAACGGCAATGCCCAGGTTAGCGGCCAGTGCGCCATATATAGCTATTTTAGAATTTCCGGTCATAGGTGTGCTTTAAGAAAAAATCCCCAATACCTTGCATGATACCGGGGATGGAAATATATTTAGTAATACATTAATTGGTGTAACGTTCGTTGCTTTCTTCAAAATCTTCATCGTCTGTAGAGATCGACTGGTTTTGGTCTTCATCCAGGTCTACGTTATCTTCTAAAATATAATCGTCCTGGTTAAAAGCATCGGAGTTTTTGCTGTTGCCGCCGTCTTCGCTCCACTCGCCATCGCTGCCTTCAGAATCGTAATTCCTTTGGTCAGAATTAACAGTTGGGTCAGTCTCATCAGTGTATTGCACGCCCGGCTGCTCCATAGCAAGATACTTATCAGTATCGTCTATATCATCGGTGTCGTCTGTATCTTCAGCATCCTGATTTACATCATCGGCAGAATCGGCATTAAATGCGCTTTTACCTGATGCGTTATCCTGTCTGTAAGCACTGCCAGATTGCTCGTCTTCGGCATTTTTAGGTTGATTGTTCATAGCTTTTTTATTTTTTAGTTTGTGTGGAGTTTGTTTGTGTGGAGTTTTAGAACATAAGCAAAGAGCCAATTTCGTTAAGCCTTAGCAGCTTTACGTTGGTTAGTAATAAGTTTTTTAATAAAAGGCTGCACGAGGTTTCTTCGGCTTCTTTAACTTCTCTGGCTTCATTTTCAAATTCGGCGGCTGCCATATTGTAGTGAATGGCATTAATTGCGTCGCCATTTTCCTGTGTTGTTGCTATGTGTTGCATAGTGATAAGTATAAAAGGTTATAAGGCGTTTTCCGTTCTCCTAAATTACTTATTAATCTTATAATTATACCATAACACAGTATTAAATTAATGCCAATTTACAGAGAAAGGCGCTGAGAGGCTAAGGTTCTTAGTACCTTAAAACTGCTTATTGCTTCATTTGGAACAAATTAAAAAAAACCTCAGCACCTTAGTACCTAAACCCCTCAGCAACTCTCTCCTTAATTAACATAGCTTTAGCGTGCTCCTATACGCTTGTTTTTTAATTTAGGGCTATCAAAACCAACTGATTATGAAATTTCTTAAACTACGCTATGCCCTACTTCTTATATTTATGGCTGTAACTATTGCCCACGCACAAAAAACACAGCCTAACATTGCACGGTACACCAAAGTGCCGGCAGGGTATTTAATGGTGTTGCGCCAGGGCGACGATATACTTAAAGAAATAGAAGCTTTGGCTGTTGCCGAAAATATACCGTCGGCCACCTTTACGGGAATGGGATTTGTGAATATTACTTTTGGCTTTTTTGATTTTAAGACCAAAAAATACGATCCGAAGGATTTTAAAGACATGGAACTTGCAAGCCTTACCGGCAGTATTGCCTGGCAAAATGGCAAACCCAGCATACATGCGCACGGCTTAGTTACCGGCAAAGATTTTATGGCTTATGGCGGCCATATTTTAAACGGAACCGTTTCTACCGGATCTGTAGAGATTATGTTTACCGTACACGACAAAAAACTGGAACGCATTATGGAGCAGCCCCTTGGCGCCAATGTGCTTTGTGTAGGCAACTGCGAACATTAGATTTGTTTCAGGTTTAAAGTTTCAGGTTGCCACTCAAGCCTTTAACTGTATAGCAGACCCGCTAAGGAACTTGAAACTTTAAACCTGAAACAAATCTATTTCAACCTCACTCTGATTATTTTCTCCTGCCCTGCGGCTATAATAGTCCTGGCATCTTTAAAGGTAAAGGTGTTAAGCGTGGTATCGTCCAGTATTTTTTTCCAGGTAGTGCCACGGTCAAAACTGTACCAAACTCCTGTTTTGCCAACGGTAACCAGCTCGTTACCGTTGCTGTTAGGTACAAACTGCACGCACGACGCATAGCCGAAACCCACCTTTTCGCCCACCAGCTTCCATGTTTTGCCACCATCTTCGGTAAGTATTTTGTTGCCGGAGTTTTGTTCCGCTTTTTCATAATCGCCGCCCACCGCAAAACCAATTTTATCATCGTAAAAGTCGGCGCCAAAAATACCTGTCATCTCTTTACCCTGAACAATTGGGGTATCAAAAACCTCCCAGTTTTTGCCCTTATCTTCTGAGTAATAAATACGCGATTTCTTGCCGCCCGATGCTATCCAGGTTTTATCGCCCTTAATTACAATGTTGGTATTACTGGCCGCAAAGGCATTTTCGCCATCGGCAGCCTTGGGCATATTTCTGGCTGGTTGTTTGGTCCATGTTTCGCCGCCATCTTTGGTGGTTAGTACAGATAGTGCACCATCCATAGCATCGCCCATGGCAATACCCTCTTTATCGTTATAAAACTTTAGGCAATCGTAAAAAACCTTCTCGCCACTCTCGGTATATACCAGGTTATTGCGCTTGCCATCTTTAGAAATTTTGTACAGCAGCGCCGGTGTGCCCACACTCAGTATAAAAACACCGTTTGGCGTTTGTGCCAGGCTCCTGAATTCGGGTAACAACGTGTCTTTAGCAATAACACCGCTAAAATCTTTGCCGCCGTTTAACGATACCCAGCCATATTTGCCATTGTTGCCGGCATACCAGGCAAGGTCGTTATCTATTGCCAGTGCACGAATGCTAATATTGTCCTGCAGCAGCGTATCGGCCGTTGCGGTTGTAAAAGAGGCTTTGTAGTCTTTTTTCTCCTCTTTATTACAAGATATAAACAAGGCAGTAGCAAATAGCACAAGCAGCAGGCGGTTTTTCATGGTTTGGATGGGTTTAAAAAGCTAAGATAATAATTTTAGTATTGATGCGCAGTTTAAAGGTTTTTATATATTTACAAAACCAATACCTTATACATGCACACCATACTGGACCAGATAAAGAGACTAAAAGCCCTTGCCGATACCGGCTTTTTATACTGCACTAACGATTACGACCGCGAGCGCTATACCGAACTGCACGAAATTAGCATTGACCTGATGAGCCAAATTAGCGGTAATACTACCGAGACGCTTAACGCGATGTTTGCACCGGTTACCGATTACCCCACCGTTAAGACCGATGTTAGGGCATTGGTGCTTTCGCCCGATAAAAAGCAGGTGCTGCTTGCCCGTGAAAGCGCCGACGGCAAATGGTCGTTACCTGGCGGCTGGGCCGATGTAGGGCAGACTCCCCGTGAGGTTGCCGCCAAAGAAGTGAAGGAAGAAACCGGCATTGACGTTGTGCCTAAAGCACTCCTGGCTGTGTTTGATAAACGCATGCACCCCCACCCACCGCAGCCTTTTTATGTATACAAAATGGTTATTTTGTGCGAGGCTACGTCTACACAACTAACTAAAGGTTTTGATGTGCTTGATGCCCAATATTTCGGCATTGATGCCTTGCCGGAACTATCGGAAGACCGCATACTTAAAAGCCAGATTGACCTTGTGTATCAAAAAGCGATTACTAACGATTTTGAGGCGTATTTTGATTAGCCTCCAAAAATATAACGGTCTAACCATCTAAAAATCCAATGATCCAACTTATACCTGCCTGTTCTTACCATCGAGCAGATATATCCATATCATGCGCGACAGCCTGAAGTTAAAAGTGCTAAGCAACACGGCAAGTGTGGCAATTATAGCCATCATACCCCCAAAGCTTTTTACAAAAAACTGGGCAACCAGAAATACGCTTATCATTTCGGCAACGGTAAGGCCATAACTAACGTACATGGATCCAAAAAAGTAGCCGGTTTCTTTTTCAAACTTATGTCCGCAGCACGGGCAGTTGGCATTCATGGCTGGCATCCTGAAAAGCAGCGGGTTACCTTTTTTAGCAAATACCTGTCCTTCTCCACATTTAGGACATTTTTCTTCTAATATATCTTTAAATTGCGACATGATGTTTTTTATTCAAATGTACGATACATAAGAGGGTAAAGTCAATGGCATAAGTGCGCAAAAATTTGTACTTTTCGGACATCAAAAACATAACACAAAGATTCACAAAGAAGGCACAAAGATTCGCCAAGACTAAAACTATGGCTTTGTGTGCCTTTGCGCCTTCTTTGCGAATCTTTGCGAAATAACTCATGAAAAAAGTTAACGTATTAGATATAGCCCAGTTTCACGATCACGACAGTGCCGAAGATTTTTATGCCAATACTTTAGAAGATCATTTGGTAACGCGCCATAAAGACATTGCGCTGCCGCATTCGCATAACTTTTACCTTGCTGTGTTATTTACGCACGGCAGCGGCATACACGAGGTAGATTTTACAAGCTACACCGTACAACCCGGCGCGCTGTTTTTTCTCAACCCCGGGCAAACCCACCATTGGGAGTTGTCTGATGATGCTCGCGGCTACATATTTTTCCATACCCGGGCATTTTACGAGCTACATTACACCCAAAGTAAGTTAGGGCAATTTCCGTTTTACTATAGCATGCACAATACGCCCTGCATTTACTTAAACCAAAGTCCAAAAGTGAAAATTCAAGGGTTATTTGAGTCGGTTTTGCAGGAAAATACATCGGTCCAAAATCTAAAAACACATGCCCTTGTAAGCCTTATAGACCTTATTTACATACACAGCACCCGCCTGTATCAGGAGCAAAATCCGGCAGCGGTAGACAGCCACAACGGTTACTATTCCAAGTTCAGGCAACTGGAGGCATTGGTAGAGCAGCATTATAAGGAGGAGAAATCGCCATCGGCATATGCCTCTATGATGGCCATGACTGCCAAGCACTTAAACCGTATAACGCAGCAGGTATCGGGCAAAACGGCTACCGATGTTATTTTAGACAGGGTACTTTTAGAGGCTAAAAAAGAACTGGTACTGCAACGTGGTAGCTTTGCCGAAATTGCCCATGCCCTTGGTTACGAGGATTATGCCTATTTTTCGCGCCTTTTTAAAAACAAAACTGCCGAAACACCCTCAGGGTTTTTGAGCAGGTACGGCAAGTAATTTAATGATTAATCATTTAATATTTAAAGATTTAGGCCTTATAAATACCTTCAAAAATTACATTAAAAACATACGTCAAAAAATAGTACCTTTGCAGCTCAATTTTTTACAATGAGATTACACAGAAATTTATGTTTTACGGTTATAGATTCGTTAGGATTTGTTTTTAACGATGGCGAATATGCCGATAAGGTTGTGGCCCGCGCCTTAAAAAAGGATAAACGCTGGGGCAGCGCCGACCGTAAGTTTGTGGCTGAAACTATATATGAAATTGTTCGTTGGAAGCGTTTATATACTGAAATTGCAGAGGTTAGAGAGCCTTACGACCGCGATAACCTATGGCGCATTTTTGCTGTCTGGGCTGTACTTCGCGGCGTAACCCTACCCGACTGGAAATACTTTGAAGAAACTCCTGTGCGCCGTATAAAAGGCCGTTACGATGAGCTTTCTAAGATAAGAAAATACCGTGAGTCTATTCCGGATTGGATGGATGAGCTTGGTGTTAAAGAACTTGGCGAAGAAAAATGGGAGAAAGAACTGGCTGCTCAAAACGAGCAGGCCAAGGTTATACTGCGTGTAAACACCCTTAAAACTACCCGCGAAAAGCTACGTGCCATACTGATGGACAGCAACATAGATACCGAAATTTATAAAGAATACCCGGATGCGCTGGTACTTAAAGAACGCGCCAATGTGTTTTTAACCGATGCATTTAAAGAAGGCTTTTTTGAGGTTCAGGATGCATCATCGCAACTTGTGGCCCGCTTTCTTGAGGTTGAGCCCGGTATGCGCGTGGTAGATACCTGTGCCGGTGCCGGCGGTAAAACGCTGCATATGGCATCGCTTATGGAAAACAAGGGCCAGCTAATAGCTATGGACCTTTACGAAAGCAAGCTTAAGCAGCTTAAAATTCGTGCTAAACGCGATGGCGCATTTAATATAGAGTACCGTATTATAGACAGCACCAAGGTTATTAAAAAACTGCACGAAAAAGCCGACCGTGTGCTTATAGATGCCCCTTGCAGCGGTTTGGGCGTACTTAAACGTAACCCTGACAGTAAGTGGAAACTTCAGCCGGAATTTATAGACAACATCAGGAAAGTTCAGGCCGAAGTGCTGGAAAGCTATTCTAAAATTGTTAAACCGGGTGGCAAGTTGGTATACGCAACATGCTCTGTATTACCATCTGAAAATCAGGAGCAGGTTAAAAAATTCCTTGCTACCGAAATTGGCCAGGAATTTACCTTTGTAAAAGAAAACAAAGTACTGGCATCGGACAGTGGCTTTGATGGATTTTATATGGCCTTAATGGAAAGAAAAAACAAGTAATCAGTCTTGACCTATTTATACAAAACCTCCCAAAACGGGAGGTTTTTTGTGGGTGTATGTGTAATAATACTACTATAATTTTAGTTATGTTTGTAAGATAACTTCCTCCTTATGAAATTATTGACCTTTATTATATTGCTATTCATTAATTTTTCGGCCACAGCCCAACCTGATACTAATCTATCTGTAATTTCTGTAGAAAAAGTAAGTACTGTTTATAGGGGTATAAATAATTTAATAAAAATCGCTGTACCGGGTTCTAAATCATTTACTGCGACAGCCTTTGGTAATTTAACGAAAAAAGATAGCATTGGTAATTATACCTGGAATGTATCAACAGTAGCAGGAACAAAAGCAGTAATTAAAATTGATGCACAAATGGTAGATGGTAGCAATCTTCATGAAGAGAAAGAATATATTCTTCTTTCATTAAATAAAATAAAAACAATATTAGATGGCAAAAATTATATAGATTATAATCTTGAACTTACAAAACAGGAATTGATTGATGCCACGGTTGGAATGAAGATTGATGATTGTTATATTGATAATGGGATTATACCCACAACGGGGTTTTTTATTGAGTTATCAAATAAAGAGTTTTTAATTGTTGAAGGAAACAAAATGAATAGCGAAGCTATCAAAAAAATAAAAACCTTACGAAAAGGTAAAACTATTACAATATATGCAGATAATGATTATGAGTTAAGGCCTCTGCCTGTTAAAATAACCCTCACAGATTAACCCAAAACCCCTAAACCCCAACCCTAACTCTCCAAATTATCATATCAATAAATTTTATTCTATATCGTTATAGTATTGGTAATTTATTTACTTTTGCGGGCAGCAAATAAACTATCTTTGCAACAAATTGCGCTATTGCTATGACCGAATGTATTTCTGTATTTGATATGCTTAAGATTGGCGTTGGCCCATCGAGCTCGCACACTCTTGGCCCATGGCGTGGTGCCGAACGCTTTTTAAAAGAACTTCGTGAAGAAGGTATTTTTGAGGCTGTAAACCGCGTTCGTGTAGACCTTTACGGCTCGCTTTCGCTTACCGGTAAAGGCCACGCTACAGATCTTGCCGTGATGCTTGGCCTTAGCGGCGCCGACCCGGAGTATGTGCCTATTGAGAGTATTTCGGGCATTATAGACGATATCAATCTGCAAAATAAACTCAACCTGGGTAACGAGAGGGTAATCGACTTTACCATTTTTACCGATATTATTTTCAACAAAAATTTCCTGCCTTTTCACGCTAACGGCTTTACGTTTACTGCCTATACTAACAAGGGCGAATATACATCGACCTTCTATTCTATTGGTGGTGGTTTTGTGGTTAAAGAAGAGCGCATTATAGCCAAAGAAAAACAACTTTTAAAGGGAGCTTTCCCCTTCCCTATAGATAAGGCAGATGAGCTGCTTAACTATACCATTTCAGAAAATAAAAAGATATCTGAAATTGTATATGAGAACGAAAAATCCATCCGCACCGAAGCCCAGATAGACCACGAGCTAATGCGCGTTTGGAACACAATGCTGGAGTGTATGTACACGGGTGCCCATACCGAAGGGATACTGCCCGGAGGGTTAAATGTGCGCCGCCGTGCTTTTGATATGCACAAAAACCTTATTGGCGACAAACCCTACAATTCTCCGCAGGAATGGCTGGAGGTTATTCGTAATACCGAGGTAAAATTCAGGCAGATCTTAAAATGGGTTAGCTGTTTTGCCCTTGCGGTTAACGAGGTTAACGCGGCTCTTGGCCGTGTGGTTACTGCCCCTACCAATGGCAGTGCAGGTGTTATACCGGCCGTTTTAATGTATTATTTAGTTATAGAAAACCACGATGCCGATGAGCGCCACATTAAACAATTTTTGATGGTTGCCGGAGAAATTGGCAGTATCTTTAAAAAAGGTGCAACCATATCGGCCGCTATGGGCGGTTGCCAGGCCGAAATTGGTGTATCGTCTGCAATGGCGGCGGCTGCTTTGTGCGAAGTTATGGGTGGCACACCGGGGCAATGCCTTATGGCTGCCGAAATTGCTATGGAACACCACCTTGGCATGACGTGCGACCCTATTGGCGGCCTGGTGCAAATACCTTGCATTGAGCGCAATACCATGGGTGCAATTAAAGCTATTAACGCTGCAGAATTGGCTATGGAGACTGATCCGCGTAATGCCAAAGTACCTTTAGATAAGGTGGTTAATACCATGTGGCAAACGGCTAAAGATATGAATAACAAATACAAAGAAACATCTGAAGGTGGCTTGGCCGTTGCTGTTAACAATGCCGATTGTTAGTTTTCAAATAGGCAGTGGCAGTAGTCTGTTTACAGTACCTAACACTTCAAATAAATATAATTTTAGCCTGCTTTTTAAGCGGGCTTTTTTGTTTTATGCTCTTACCCAGACTATAAACTTATGTGTAAAATTGTAGTATAATGTTTAACATTTCGTTGGCTGCGTTCAAGTTATGAAATCTCTAATTTTAAGTAACTAAAACAAACTAACATAAAACACAAGATCATGGACAGACAGATGTATCATTATGCAACGGTTTCTAAAGCCTTGCAAGAACTGGCAGAAAAGGGTTATACCACCGATTTTAACCTTGAAGAAGACCGTATTAAAGCAAATTATAAAGACTTTGAAATTATGGAGATTTATCGTTACGAGGGCGAAAGCGATCCGGGCGATGAGGCTACCGTATATGGCATTAAATCTAAAGACGGACAAAAAGGTGTTTTTGTTGCCGGCTACGGTGCTTTTTCTGAAAACAGTGCCGCTAAATTGCTTGATACAATGAGTATTCAGGGAAGGTCTCAGGGGTAACCTATGAACAGGCTGCAAAAAAAACTGGAAAAAATAGGGAGCGACCCTAAAACAACTGCTAAAGCCGTTGGACTTCGCTATTCTCTAAAAGCCGATAAAGGTTTTTACAGAAAACGCAAGGCCAGTGGCTTTACTTATATAGATGAAGCCGGTAAAACGGTTAAAGATAAAGATGCGCTGGAACGTATTAAAAAACTGGTTATCCCTCCCGCCTGGGAAAATGTATGGATATCCCCCTTCGAAAATGGTCACTTGCAGGTTACAGGTAACGATGTTAAGGGCCGCAAGCAGTACCGCTACCACCCTAACTGGAACAAAATACGCAACCAAAGTAAATTCTTTCGCTTGCGCAGGTTTGCCCTGGCTTTACCAGGCATAAGAGAGCAGGTAGACAGAGACCTAAACCGTAAGGGCCTGCCGTACGAAAAGGTTGTGGCACTGGTGGTAAAGCTTATAGAGCTCACCAATATTCGTATTGGCAACGATGCCTATAAAAAATTATACGGATCATTTGGATTAACTACCCTTCGCGATAAGCACGTTAAGTTTGACGGCGCAACTGTATTGTTCGATTTTGTGGGTAAAAAAGGCGTTAAGCATAAAATAAAACTGCAAAGCCGCAAAATGGCCAATCTGGTTAAAAAATGCCAGGACATACCGGGCCAGGAATTGTTTCAGTATTACGATGATGATGGCGGCCACCATACTATTGGGTCGGCAGACGTTAATGGGTATCTTAAAGAAATTACCGGCGAAGACTTTACCGCAAAAGACTTTAGGGCATGGGCAGGCAGCCTTAATGCGCTGTGTGCCTTTCAGGAAGTTGGCGAGCATACCAACATAACCGATTTTAAACATAAAGTTGTTGAAGTACTGGATGTTGTTGCAGGCAAATTAGGTAATACACGTACCGTATGCAAAAAATATTATGTACACCCTACCGTTATTGCCGCCTACGAAAAAGGTACTATCTGGAATTACAATATAACGGTAACTGAGAAAGACAACGCCGGAGAACTGAACCCGCAGGAAAAAACACTGCTGGAATTGCTATCTACCGAAGATATAGCCGAAGTGATTGGCTAATTACTTAAGATCTAAAAAATTGAAGATTGAAAAACACTTTTGGTTTTGTACTTTTACATTAATCACTAAAATTTCAATCTTCATTTTTTAAATCTAATATGGAAAATTACACGGTAGTTTTATTTATACTCGCCATAATGATAGGCCTTTCGGCTCTTGCCGATAAACTAAAACTCCCCTACCCCATATTGCTTATTATTGCAGGTATTGCCATTGGCTTTGCCCCATCAGTACCTAAAATTGAGATAAACCCCGAGATTATTTTTCTTATTTTTCTGCCGCCTTTGCTGTACGACGCTGCTTTTAATATTTCCTTTAAAGATTTTAAAACGCATATAAACACCATTGGTACCCTTGCCATATCGCTGGTATTTTTAACCACCGTAGGCATTGCAGCCGTTGCTTATTACCTTATCCCGGGCATGACCTGGCCACTGGCTTTTGTGCTGGGTGCTATACTATCTGCTACCGATGCCGTTGCTGCCATAAGCATAACCAAGGGCCTGGGGCTATCGCATAAAACTAATACCATATTAGAGGGAGAAAGCCTTATTAACGATGCATCGGCACTGGTAGCTTACCGTTTTGCCGTAGCTGCCGTTACTGGTACTGCTTTTGTATTATGGAGAGCAACTTTAGAATTTGTACTGCTCCTTGGCGGCGGTTTTCTGGTGGGTTTTGTAATGGCGCGGCTTGCCTTTTTGTTAAAGTTTATAAAGGGTAACACCATCGTAATCATCAGCTTTTTGCTGCTGCTGCCATTTGTAACCTATCTTGTAGCTGAAGAATTCCACGTATCAGGAGTAATAGCGGTGGTAACATTGGGGCTGTCTATAGCGTTTGTAAGCAACAAGGTTTTTCCGGAACACCTTAAAAACCAGTCAAAAAACATTTGGGACATCATAATATTTATGCTTAACGGACTCATTTTTATACTGATAGGGCTGCAGTTTCCGTATGTATTAAGCAACATTCCACGTCAAAGCGTGGGGCCTTATTTAATATATGCGTTGCTAATTACCGTGGTAACACTACTAATACGCATGCTTAGGGTCTTTATGCAAAAAATGAACCTGCAAAAAGCTTTTTCTATGAAAAAGAGAAAAATATCCGAAGAAGCCCTGCTGGACTTTCGCAACAGCTTAATTATTAGCTGGAGTGGCATGCGCGGCATAGTATCACTTGCCATTGCCATCGGTTTACCAAAAACACTGGAAGATGGCACACCCTTCCCGCTTCGTAACGAAATCATATTTATATCGGTAGCGGTGGTATTGTTCACGCTTATCGGCCAAGGACTTACATTACCCTTGATCGTGAAAAAACTTACTTCAAGAAAAAAAATTAAATGATATTGTATAACTTCGTGAAAATTTCCTACAGTAAATACATCCAATCATGAAAAAATACTTACTCTTAGCAATTTTACTATCTGCAAAGGTTACAGCCCAATATGCCGACCCTAATTTTCCTAAACCAACATCGGGTTACGGTGCAGATGGCAGCCACTCTATAGCCACTACAACATTCAATAACCCTTATTTTGACGGGCATAATATTGTAATTTATTATCCAGCAGATGTAACAACACCGGTACCCACAATATTTTACAGCCATGCTTATGGTGGCAACGATCCAGACAATATAAGCGGCGTGTTAGAATTTATTGCCAAAAAAGGATACGCCGTAGTCTTTGTGCCTTATCAAACGGCAAACACTACAACTACGCCACAACGTTATGCCAATTTAATATCCGGTTTCAGGCAGGCTGCTTTTGATTATCCTGATATTATAGACACTACCAAAGTGGGCTTTTTAGGGCATTCGTTTGGTGGTGGTGCTTCTTTCGCAATAGAAACAGAACTTTCTCAAATTGATGGCTGGGGCAGCAACGGCCGTTTTATTTATGCTTTGGCACAATGGTATTCGTATAATTTAGCCGATTCCCTCAATATAAGTTTACCAACCGATACCAAAGTGCTTATCGAAATTTTTAATGATGATGAAACTAACGATCATCGTATGGCAATTGATGCGTTTAACAACATAAATATTGCTGCTTCAGAAAAAGATTTTCTGTTAGTATCGTCTTCAATTGTAAATGGCTATGATTATGAGGCCGTCCATAATTTGCCAAGTACATCGAGCACAACGGCAGCTTTTGATGCGCTCGATTATTATGCCTATTACCGCCTGTTGGCTGCTCTTTGCGATTATACGTTTAACGGAAGCCTGGTTGGCAAAAATGTAGCACTTGGCCACGGTAGCCTTGCTCAGGTTACCATGCCAACCGGTATGGGTAATTTACAACAATATAGCAGCCCTACCGTAGTTTATCCTGAGGAAAATTATGAGTTTCCATGCTCTAATGACGAATTAAACCCCCGCCACGAATACTGCCCTGAAAGTACCGAACTTGGATTAGTTATGGATACTGCAGACCATAGTAAAAGTGCAGTAACCTTATATCCAAATCCTGCCGATACCGCTTTATTTATCCAAACTCAGCAACAAAATGGCTTGCAGGTGGCATTGTATAACAATCTGGGCCAGCAAATAAATGCATACACATCTGCTACAAATAATCTTACAATAAACGTAAGCAATTTACAGCGTGGCGTTTATTTTATTTTGGTAAACGGGACACAACAAAAGTTTATCAAGATATAGTAGTTGCGCCCTTAAATAACCACTAAATGCTTTATATTTGCAGCAAGCAAAATTTATGGAACAGTTTATAGTATCGGCCCGCAAATACCGCCCGCAAACATTTAAAGATGTTGTGGGGCAGCAGGCTATTACCAATACGCTGCTAAACGCCATAGAAAGCAACCACCTGGCACAGGCATTGCTGTTTACGGGTCCGCGTGGTGTAGGTAAAACTACCTGTGCACGTATATTAGCCCGCAAAATTAACCAGGAGGGTTATGATGACCCTTACGAAGATTTTGCTTTTAACGTGTTTGAGCTCGATGCTGCCAGTAATAACTCGGTAGACGATATCCGTAGCCTTATAGACCAGGTACGCATACCGCCACAAACCGGCAAGTACAAGGTTTATATTATAGATGAGGTGCACATGCTCTCTCAGGCTGCTTTTAACGCGTTCTTAAAAACGCTGGAAGAGCCGCCAAGGCATGCCATTTTTATTCTTGCTACCACAGAGAAGCATAAAATTATACCTACCATATTATCGCGTTGCCAGATATTCGATTTTAAACGAATAACGGTTAAAGATGCTAAAGAGCACCTTGCCGAAGTGGCACGCAGCCAGGGTATTACTTTTGAAGATGATGCACTGCACATTATTGCCCAAAAGGCAGACGGTGCCATGCGCGATGCCCTATCTATTTTCGATAGGGTTGTTAGCTATTGCGGTACCAACCTTACCCGCCAGGCCGTTACCGAAAACCTGAACGTGCTTGATTATGAGTACTATGTTAAGGTAACCGACCTGATACTGGCTAACCGTATTCCGGATTTGCTGCTTGCTTATAACGATATTTTAGCTAAAGGGTTCGATGGGCACCACTTTGTGGCTGGCCTTGCCTCGCACTTTAGAGATTTGTTAGTTTGCCAAAACCCCGCAACACTGGTGCTTTTAGAAGCCGGCGAAGTTGCGCAGCAATTGTATGCTATACAGACCCAAAAAGCCAGTCAGGACTTTTTATTAAAGGGTATTGACCTTGCTAACGAATGCGACCTGAAATATAAGGTAAGCCAAAACCAGCGACTGCTTGTAGAGCTTTGCCTTATGCAGCTTGCCTCCATCACTTTTGATGGAGAAAAAAAAAAGTTGACGGGTTTATAATCCCACCCCACTATTTTAAGAATGTCACTACTGTTGCTCCACAGCCCACCGCTGAAGTGAGCCAGCCTGTTGCCGTTGTTTCTGAACCCTCCGTTACCAATACTCCTGAACCTGAAAAACCTGTTGGCCTTAGCCCATTACCCGTTAAAGAGCTTGAAGTAGACGAGCCCG
Source organism: Flavobacterium subsaxonicum WB 4.1-42 = DSM 21790 (assembly GCF_000422725.1). Taxonomy (GTDB): domain Bacteria; phylum Bacteroidota; class Bacteroidia; order Flavobacteriales; family Flavobacteriaceae; genus Flavobacterium; species Flavobacterium subsaxonicum. Next base: position 626,962 of record NZ_KE383909.1, on the reverse strand, counting down.
AGGTAGTTAAACCTACTGTGGTTAGAGTTGAAGATAATGATGGCGAGGTTAAGGTATCGGCATTTTCGCTGGCCAGCATCCGTAAGAAAAAAGAGATGGAGCAAACGCAAAGGGCGCACTTAAACAACCCCGATGCACTGCCCCGTAATAGCTTTAACGAGACCGACATGCGCCTGCAATGGAACAAGTTTGCGCAACGCCTTAGCGATACCGGCCAGAAAATTATGGCTACTTATATGCAGATCAATGATCCGCACCTGCATACTGATGGGTTTACCATTAGGCTCGAACTACCTAACGAGGGTTCTAAAGTAGATTTTGATAACAATAAGCATGAGCTGCTGGGCTATCTTCGTGGCAAGTTGCACAACCATGATATTGTTGTAGAAACCCATGTTAATGAGATAGTTTCTACCAAGTATGCTTTTACCCCCGAAGAAAAATACGAAAAGCTAAAGGCCATGAACCCAGCTGTAGAGATATTGCGAAAAATGTTCGACCTGGATATATAATTATAAGTTATATAACAGCATAGCTTTTTCAACATCAAAAGCACCATCTTTAATTTCCAGAAAATAATCCAGTTGCCATTTTTGGGTACGAATAGCCTGCGTATTCTGGGTAATATCCCACGGTGGGTACACGCGTAAGGCACGCTTACCATCTTTACAATTGGTAGTAAACACGCCCTTTTTGGCAAGCACCTCTTTAGGAAATACAAATTGCCCGTAATGGCTGCCTTTCTGCACACTAATCACCACCCTGTCTATCGGGTCGGTAGCATCAAAAGGCATAATGGGGCCACTGCCAAGGCGTTTCCAAAGTGTTACAAACTGGCCTGTTTTTGTTGGTGTAATTTTAGCCGATCTAAACACTATACGCTTTCCGTTAAGGGTAAAAGTGTAGGCATTATAGTCTAAACTTTCCTTTTCGGGCACTGCATTATCAAATGTAAAAACTGCATTTATCGTAGAGTAATGCTTTAGTAATAAGGGGTTCAGAGTTTTGTGGCATAATAATAAATATATTACTGGCGCTTTAGTACTTCCGCAAGCCGGCCGGTAAGGCTCTTGCGCGAATACTGCTGCAAACCAATAGCATACGATTGCAAACTACCTTTTTGATACTGATCAAAATAGCCTAAAAGTGATTGCTTCAGCTTTTCTTTCTCTGAATAATTTAAAGCAATACCGGTGTTTGTTTGTTTTATGATCTCAGCATAATCTGCTCCCTGCGGACCAATAGCCACAATAGGCCTTTCGGACACCATATATTCAAACAACTTACCGGGTATAATGCATTTAGTCTCTTCGCTATCAATCTCTATCAACAGCAATACCTGCGATTTTCGTTGCTGGATTACCGCCTCGCTGTGCGAAACATAACCCAGGTTATTTACATAAGGGTTAAGCCCGAATTTATTAATACTATCTAAAACCTCACGGCTTACAGCACCTATTAGTTTTAATTGGAAATGAGCTTTAAAGTCGGCATTATCTGAAACCAGTTCGGCTAACGACTCCCATAAAATCTGTGGGTTACGCTCAGATAAAAACGACCCTATATGAGCAATGCTAAACTTCTCGTCTAAAGGCTGCTTGGCAATCTTTTCTACATCATAACCATTGGTTATAACCTCAATGGGTTTGCTGGTAAGTGCCTCAAATTCCTTTTTTGTAGTAGGGCTTGTTACCAAAATAGTATCGGCAGTGGTAAGCACCTCTTTTTCGAGCGCCTTATGTTTTGCTTCGGCAGAAGCCGATAACTTTAATTCTTTATGATAGCCAATGGTAGTCCACGGATCTCTAAAATCGGCCAGCCAGGTAACACCCAGTCGCTTTTTAAGCCCTAAACCAATAAGGTGCAGGCTGTGCGGCGGGCCGGTAGTAATAATGGTATCTATATTATTTTGTTTAATATAAGCCGACAAATACGCTATAGAGGGCTTAACCCACAACACGCGGGCATCAGGAATAAACAGGTTACCCCTAACCCACAGCATTAGGCGCTGTAAAACCGACTGCCTTTTTTTGTTTGGAATAATACCCGAACTTATCTTTTTGGTGTTGCCCTTAGAAAATGCCGCTGCCCAGGCATAAGGCTCCATTATCTTATGCTTTATAATAGTAGTATCGGGATTTACCTCATCCAAAAGGCCGTTATCTAATAATGGATAGGTAGGATTCTCGGGTATGTATACCACAGGCTCTATACCATAACCGGGCAGGTACTTAACAAACTTAAGCCAGCGTTGCACACCGGGGCCTCCCGCAGGCGGCCAGTAATAAGTTATTATAAGTACTTTCATTCTAAATTGTTAGACGGTTAGATTGTATCTGAAAACTGCGACTGCGACTGTAAACTAAATTTAAGCTTTTTGAGGCTGCTCTTTACTTTTCTTATTTTCAAAGTAAATACCTGCACCCAAAAGTAACAGCATAGCGATAAAGCTTACAAGCGCAATTGTACTGCCCGTTTTAACCACCTGAGGCTCAAATTTAAATTCAACAATATGTTTACCCGCAGGTATTTTTAAGCCTCGCAACAAATAATCGGCCTCAAAATGCGGTGTTAGTTTACCATCTATATAAGCGTTCCATCCGCTGGCGTAATAAATTTCAGAGAATACAGCAAGGCCGTTATTCTTATTATTAGATGTATACTTAAGATGATTAGGCTTGTATGAGTTAAGTTGTATAGTAGCCGTACTATCAACTGTAAACGTTGCCGGTGCTGCATCCTGAGCAAAATTGGTTTTATTGATAATAGCCTCGTTCTTAGAGTCGAGTGTGCCAAGGGCTTTCATCTCTTCATCGGCAGTACTAACCGCTTTTACTTTGCTTACAAACCACGCATTGCCATTAACATACGGGTTGGTAACCGGTACATCCTGGCCGTCTTGCGCCTGAACCAATATGTATTTTACATTAAGCATATCTAAGGCCGCAACGCTTTTGCCCAAACTCATGGTTTCGTGATTAAGGCCCTTTATAATATCCTGAAATTTAGGCTCTACCTGGTATAAAAATAACTGGTCGGCTTTACGTGGCCTCACAGCACTGTAACCACCAACGGCTTTATGAAAGTACGACGTTCTGCCCGCAAGCCTCCCCTGCAGCTCATACACTCTGTAGTTAGATGTATCCCTAAGTATAAACTCATCTGCCTGAGTGGGTTTAAACGGAGAATCAGCCTCACGTGCACTTACAAAGTTTTTGGTGTTAACGTAGTTCCTGTCAATTATTGCCAAATCGGCAACAAGGGCGATACCTATAATAATAACGGCTGTATTAACCGAAAGCTTATTTTTATTAGCACCCCACAGGGCACCTGCAGCAATAAGAATAAACAATGCCGAACGCCAAAGGTCTGCCGAGTACATTTCCATACGCTGCTCTCTAAGTGCCTCAACAAACACGGGGCCTACTTCGCCATAGGCCTGTAGGTAGCTGGCATCCCTGCCACCTGCAAAGCTAAAGCTGCCTTTAAATACAAATAGCAATACTATTAATCCTAACGCTATTGCGGCAGTTTTCCATAAGGCTTTAAACTGTTCGCCAGCTTCTAATTTAAAGAACGACTGCAAGCCCATAAACGCCAGTGCCGGCATACACAATTCTAAAATTACCTGAATGGACGATACAGCTCTGAATTTATCGTAAAGCGGCACGTAATCAATAAATATATTAGTTAGCGCCGGGAAGTTTTTACCCCACGACAGCAGTAACGATAGTAATGCACCTGCTAAAAATGCGTATTTAATTTTTCTGTTATCGGTAAAGAAAACTAAAACAGCCAGGAAGAAAACGATGGCACCAATGTAAGCCGGGGCCTCTACAATAGGCTGGTCTCCCCAGTAGGTTGGCACGTTAGATACAAATTGTTCGGCTTCCTGTGGCGATGCCCCCTGAGCCAGGATAAACTCGTACATAGCCGAATTTGTACCTACATTTTCTCTGTTACCACCACCAAACATACGTGGTATAATAAGGTCAAGGCTCTCTGTAACACCATAACTATATTCAGTAATATAGTCGTATTCCATAGATGATTCTGTAGTATTGGCAGATCCATCGGCATTATAGGTAAGGTCGCTTTTATTCCTGATACTCGCCTTAGTGTATTCTGATGTTGCCATAAGGCTCGTGGCATTTAACCCTAAAGCTACCAGCCCGGATATGGCAAATGTAGCAACGGCAAGCCCCAAATGCCTGTATTCTTTATTCTTAACAATTTCTATAATAAAATAAGCGCCTATTACTAAGACTAATAATAGCAGATAATACGTCATCTGGAAGTGGTTGGCGTTAATTTCCAACGCGGCGGCAAGGAGCGTTAGCAGCCCCCCAACAACGTATTTTCGCCTAAAAACCAATATTACACCTGCCACTACCAAAGGCATATACGCAATGGCATGAGCTTTAGCATTGTGCCCAACCCCCAAGATTATTACAAGATAGGTAGAAAAGCCAAACGCCAATGCCCCAAAAAAGGCTTTAAGCGGGTCTATTTTTAATACCCTAAGCAATACAAAAAAGCCTATAAAATATAGAAAAAGATAATCGGCAGGGCGCGGTAAAAAGCGCAGCACGCCATCTATTTTTTTAATGTAGTTGTGTGGGTAATTGGCTCCTAACTGGTAGGTTGGCATACCGCCAAAGGCACTGTTTGTCCAATAGGGTTCATCGCCGCCGGTGGCTTTTCTAAAATCATTTTGCTCTTTGGCCATACCGGTGTATTGCACAATGTCGCTCTGGTATATTTTTTTACCCTGTAGCACCGGGTAAAAGTAAATAAGTGATACGATTACAAATCCTATAACTGCAAGGAAATAAGGGTAAAGCTTATTGATATTTTTCATTTAAATGTTTTAATTAGCCTTTATAAAAAACGCCGTGAAGATACTCAATTTCTGCCAAATGCCTAAATACTGCCCGCATTTACTGAGCAAAAAATTGATGTGCGGTTTGCAAAAACTTTTAAAACATAGCAATGGTTGCAGTAATGCAAAATCATTTTAGAAATAATTACCTTTGCTGTATGGATATCATTATTAAGCCCGCCACTACCCAACACCTGCCTGCTATATTAGAAATTATGAATTATAATATTCTAAACAGCACAGCAATATACGATTACAGCGCAAAAACATTGCCCGACATGGAGCAATGGTTTGCCGATAAGCAGGCTGCCAACTGGCCGGTAATTATTGCCGAACAGGATGGCGCTCTTGTAGGCTATGCCAGCTATGGTACATTCAGGGTTAAGGAAGGCTATAAATATACGGTAGAACATTCGGTATATGTAGAGCCGGGCCATACAGGTAAGGGCATTGGCAATATATTACTGGCCAATCTAATAGAACTTGCCAAACAGCAAAACCTGCACTGTATGGTGGGTTGCATTGATGCTGATAATGCTGGTAGCATCGCCTTCCACAAAAAGTTTGGCTTTACCGATGGGGGAATTTTACGCCAGTCGGGTTACAAATTCGACCGTTGGCTGGATTTGCAATTTATGCAGCTTATACTGAAGTAAGCTAATTAAATATTTAAGCCCTGAAATCTTATAACGTTCAAATTATTTCTTTTCCATGCGCGATAGGATATCATTGATCATATCTACCTGCACTTTTTGTATCTCTATAAGCGATTGCTCCTGGTGTAGAATAAGGTGATCTATCTTTTCGTGCAGCATGCGTATTTCTAACTCTGATTTTAAGTTTACCATGTAGTCGTTCTGCGCTTTTTCGCGGTCTTTTTCGCCCTGGCGGTTCTGGCTCATCATAATAACCGGGGCCTGCAAAGCCGCCACACACGATAGTATAAGGTTAAGCAATATAAATGGATACGGATCCCAGCCTTTATTCGCTAATAAAAAAATATTGGCGGCTATCCAGCCTAATAGAAAAGTTACGAATATGATTATAAATGTCCAGCTTCCGCCGAAAGACGCCACTTTATCAGCTACGCGCTGCCCAAAAGTAGACGAAGCCGCATCGTCATCATCATCCGGATTATCAGATATAAGCGTCTTCTCTCTAAGCGATTGCATTACCTTGGTTTCCATCTCGTCCAGCTGGCCCAGTTCCTGCTGTAAAAAATCGGCAATGTATTTTTCGCGGTATTCGTTAAGCTCGGTCATTGCCAGGCTGCACGTATCGTCAAACTCAGGATGTTCTTTTTTAATGGCATCAATTATGGGCTTGCGCACCATATTGGCGGCTACTTTTTCTCTCTGCGGGAATTCTTTCCCGGAAATATCACTCGTAAATTTCATGTAACAATTTGTTGTAAAGACTAAAACCAGTCTTTCTTTTTAAAATAATATACCATACAAACAATGGTAATAAACATAACAGCCAACACCACATAGTAACCGTTTTGGGTATGCAGTTCGGGCATATTGTCAAAGTTCATACCGTACACCCCTACTATAAAGGTTAAGGGCATAAAGATAACCGAAAAGATGGTAAGGGTTTTCATTATCTGGTTCATACGCTGGCTTTGTGCTGCGTAATGAAAGTTAGAGGCACTGTCTAACGATGTAAGGTCGTAATCTACCTGATCCTGCAGCTCAAGGCATTTTTGGTGAAGCCTTGCAAAATACGTGTGTGTGCCTTTGTTTATATTTTCGTACTCCTCATCTTCCTTAACACTTTTAAGGTTGTAGAGCGCCTCTCGCAACGGAGTAATCGAGCGTTTTAAAAATATAAGGCTGTCTTTTGTTTTTTCAATTTCCGATATAAAATCAAAACGGGTGGTGCTTTTAGAGGCATCATTTAACGACTCTATTTTGCCCTCGTACTTTTCTATAGTTATAAAAAAGTTCTCCATAATGGCATCAAGCATCAGGTACAGCAGGTAGTCGTTTTTCTTTTTCCGAACAATGCCCGTACCGGTGCGGATGCGCCCCCGAATGTGCTCAAAATAATCGCTCTTTTTTTCCTGGAACGATACTATAACCCTGTCCTTAAGCAAAAAACTAACCTGCTCGGTCTTTACGCTGCCGCCCTCTTCTTCTGGTAAAATCGATTTTACGCTGAAAAACAATACGTCGCCCAGTTCTTCAATACGGGTGCGGCGGGCCACATTAAGTATATCGCCCACAACAAGGCTGTCTATTTTAAAAAGGTCGCCAATTTGCTTAATAAGCTCTATGTCGTGAAGCCCGTGTACGTTAAGCCATTTAGTATCATCGGCCTGCAACTCATCCTTGCATTCTTTAACTACGCGGTCTAACGATACGTTTTTGTATTCTTCATATCCTTCTTCATTAAAAACAAAAAGCTGCATTTCTACAGGTTCTGTTTTATACTCGCCGGTATATTCTAAATAGTTGGGCTGTACTTTGCGTACTTTTCTATATTCTATCCTTTTCACTAAAAAGCAAATTTGTATCCTATAAATATAGGAGTTTTTTAAAATGCATTCTTATTTTTACAAAAAGTTTAATTTATGGGTATCCTTATCATTAATATAAAAGAATTACTGCAGGTTCGAGAAAGCGGTTTAGACAAAGTTAGTGGTGCCGATATGGCGCAACTGCCTGTGCTGCAAAATGCATGGCTGCACTTAGAGAATAACACAATTGCCAATTTTGGCACTATGGATACCTGCCCCACCCTGCCCGATGCCCGGCTTATAGATGCTACAGGCAAAACGGTATTGCCCACCTGGTGCGACAGCCACACCCATATTGTGTATGCCGGCAACCGCGAACAGGAATTTGTTGACCGTATTAACGGCCTGAGCTATGAAGAAATTGCCAACCGTGGCGGCGGTATACTTAATTCGGCAAAAAAGCTAAATGAAACTACCGAAGACGAATTGTTTACCCAATCGCGCTTGCGATTAGAGGAAGTTATGCAGCAAGGCACGGGTGCCGTAGAGATTAAATCGGGTTACGGACTTACCGTTGATGGCGAACTTAAAATGCTGCGCGTTATTAAACGCCTTCGCGAGGCATATCCTATAGCTATTAAAGCTACCTTTTTAGGCGCGCATGCTTTTCCTAAAGAATATAAAGAAAACCATGCCGGTTACATAGATTTAATTGTAAATGAAATGCTTCCGGCTATAGCCGAAGAAAACCTGGCCGATTATATTGATGCTTTTTGCGAAACGGGCTACTTTTCGGTTGCCGAAACGGAGCGTATTATGGACGCCGGTAAAAGATACGGCATGAGGGCTAAAATTCACGTTAACCAGTTTACTGCCATAGATGGTATTGCAGCCTGTGTTAAGCATGATGCCGTGAGTGTAGACCACCTTGAAATTTTGACTGATGAAGATATTGAAGCCCTAAAAAACAGCAACACCATGCCGGTGGCATTACCCACATGCTCATTTTTTATAAGCATACCATATACCCCTGCCCGTAAAATGCTGGATGCCGGCCTTCCGCTTGCCCTTGCAACCGACTTTAACCCGGGTACAACGCCATCGGGCAATATGAATTTAGTTGTAGCAACTGCCTGCATTAAAATGAAAATGACCCCCGAAGAAGCCATTAATGCCGCCACCATAAACGGCGCTTATGCTATGGGCCTAAGCAGCAGCCACGGCAGTATTACCATTGGCAAAAGTGCCAGTGTTATTATTACCAAACCGCTTAGCTCGTACTATCAGTTACCTTATGCTTTTGGCAGCAACTTAATTGATACTGTTATTATTGAGGGAAATGTTATATAAACAAAAAGAGCCTCATAAGAGGCTCTTTAATATAGTTTAACAAGTACTATTTAAGTGTAAAAGTAGTGTTGCCTACTAATTGGTCTTTATCAAAAACGTTTACAGTGTAAAGGCCTTTTGCAAAATCTTTACCGGCAATAGTTTCGCTAACTTCCATAGTTTTACCTTCGTAAATAGCGTTGGTAATAAAGCTGTAAGTTAGTGTATACTCACCAAATACTTCGGTTTTCTTTTCGCCAACAACATTGTTTTTGCTGTCTATAACCTGAATGTAATACGTTTTGTTACCTGCTTTTGCTACTTCGTTAGCTGCAAGTGTAAAGCTGATTTTGAGTACATCTACACGTCTTGCTTTCTCTGTAGATACCAGTTTACCAGAACTTTTTTCTTTAAAAGACTGTGTTTTAAGGTTAAGCACCTGTACTTTGGCAGCTTTTTCAACTGTTCTGCTCAGGTTCTCGTTTTGAGACATAAGCGTATCGTTGTAACGCTTAGTTTCGCCAAGAGCGGTCATTGTACTGTCACGCTGCGTAGTAAGCGTACCATTTTCCTGCTTCAGCTTGTTGTTTTCGGCAATAAGGTTATCCATATCGCGCTTAAGCCTCCTGTAATCGTCTTTGTAACGTTGTAATGCCTTAACATCACCTTTAGATTTCTTTACTTCGGCAATTAAACTCTCAATTTTAGCGCGTTCGGCAATAAGCTCTTCGCTAAGTCCTGTGTTTTCTGCTATGGCAGCATCATAATTTGCCTTGGCAGCTTTAAGGTCGTTTAACAGGCCTTCTTTTTCAGATACTAAAGTTTTTTCGGTCTTCTCGCTATCTGTACTCATCTTGTACATATAAGCTAAACTTCCCACAAGTAAAATTGATAATACAATGATAATTGCCTTTAAACTTGAATTGCTTTTTTGGTTTTCCATCTTAAATTATTTTTTTCAAATTTATATATATTTTAATAGTCCGTTTCCTTTTTAACGAAAAATTAAAGAAAAATAGTATTTTTGACCACAACAATAACAGTCATGGAAAATATCATAAGGTTCACTCAGGCCGACCTAACTCGGTATACCTCACAGCGTAGCGGTGAAATTAAGTTTGGCGAACGCATACTTACACTTACTAACGATGCCACTGTTTTTGAAGACATAGCCGCATCTGAAGCCGAATTTGTACTTTTTGGCATACCCGAAGACATTGGGGTGCGTGCTAATTATGGCCGCCCGGGTACGTCTTTGGCATGGGAAACCACCCTAAAAAACATTGTAAACCTGCAGCACAATAAGTTTTGCAAGGGCGGCAGGCTATTAATTTTAGGTCAGCTAAACGTTACCGATGCCATGCATCAGGCAGCCCTGGCCGATGCCGCTACAAAAGAAGGTCGCAAGCAATTAAGCGGGCTTATAGAAAAGATAGATAAAGATGTATCTCATATTGTATGCCAGATAGTTAAGGCAGGCAAAACGCCAATTATTATTGGCGGTGGGCACAACAATGCGTATGGCAATATTAAGGGCACGGCACTGGCAAAAGGCAAGCCCATTAATGCTATTAATTTTGATGCGCTTACTGATTTTATGATGCTCGATGGCCGCCATAGCGGTAACGGTTTTTCGTATGCTTTTGAAGAGGGCTTTCTTAAAAACTATTTTGTTTTCGGGCTTCATGAAAATTATGCCTCTAAGGGTATAATGGAAAGCGTTAAAAAGCATACCGAAAGGATAAAATTCAACACTTACGAGCAAATTGCCATCCGTAAAGAGAAGAGTTTTTCTGAAGAAAAAGAAAAGGCCCTGGAGTTTATCCGCGAAGATTTTTTTGGTATAGAAATAGACCTTAATGCTGTGTTGAATACCGCAAGTAGCACCATGACCCCTAGTGGTTTTAGCGTAGAAAAAACAAGGCAGTTTGTACATTATTTCGGTAAGAATCATAACGCTGCTTACCTGCACATTTGCGAGGGTGCTCCTAATTTTGGCGATGAGCACAACCCGCAGCTTACCGGCAAGCTAATTGCCTGCCTGGTAACCGATTTTATAAAATCTAAAGAAATAAAGAGCCTCTAATTAAAAGGTAAACCCCATCTTACAGCACAAGACTGCCCAAAAAGGCGTATATTTGCGGCATATTAGCGCTAACTGCTAAGTACTTAATACGTTTTAAATGAAATTTGAAGATCTTAATTTACTAAGAAATATACAACAGGCCCTTACCGAAGAAGGTTACGAGAGCCCTACCCCTATACAAGAGCAGGCCATACCCATTATTATGGAGGGTACTGACCTTGTTGGCTGTGCGCAGACCGGTACCGGTAAAACCGCTGCCTTTGCAGTGCCTATTATACACAATTTACACCGCATTGTAGGCTCGGCCACAAAAGTAAAATATATTCGGGCGCTTATTGTTACACCAACGCGCGAGCTTGCCCTGCAAATTGGCGAAAGCTTTGACACCTACGGTAAATACACCAACATTCGCCAGCTTACCATTTTTGGCGGTGTTAACCAGGTATCGCAAACAGATCAGCTAAGAAAGGGTGTCGACATACTTATTGCTACGCCGGGAAGGCTTTTAGATCTGCACAAACAGGGCTTTATTAAGTTTGACCACCTGCACACCCTTGTATTGGATGAAGCCGACCAGATGCTGGATATGGGCTTTATTAACGATGTAAAGAAAATTATTAAGCTTACGCCCGATAACAGGCAAACCCTTTTATTCTCTGCAACCATGCCGGTAGCCATTCGTGAGCTGGCCGATACGTTTCTTACCAAGCCACAGTACGTTTCGGTTGCACCGATATCGTCAACAGCAGAAAAGGTTAAGCAACAGGTTTATTTTGTAGATAAAGGCGACAAGCGCAAGCTATTGTACCACCTTATACGCAACGAAAGCCTGGATAATGTGCTTGTGTTTACACGTACTAAACATGGTGCCGACAATGTAGTTAAAGCCCTTAAAAAGAATGGCGTTGAGTCGGGTGCCATACACGGCGATAAATCGCAAAACTCAAGGCAGCGCGTGCTTGAGGCTTTTAAAAATAAAGAAATACCTGTGCTTGTAGCTACCGATATTGCTGCCCGTGGTATTGATATTGAGAGCCTGCCGTTTGTTATAAACTTTGATTTACCTAATATTCCTGAAACCTACGTTCACCGTATTGGCCGTACAGGCCGTGCCGGTAACAGTGGTTTGGCAATATCGTTTTGCGCTAAAGATGAGAAACCGTATCTTAAAGATATCGAGAAGCTTATCCGTATGCAGATAAAGGTTATAGAAGGCCACCCTTACCCTTACGGGATGGGCGAAGATGCCGAAAAAGAAGGCCAAAAACCTGATTTAAGGAACAAGCAGCCTAAAACCGGACAGGGAGGCAATCAAAAGAAAAACAATTCTAGGAAGTCTGAAGCTTCTAAACAAAATAAAAAACGCTGGTACTAACCGGCGTTTTTTTTTATTAAATTTGGGTGTAACCAAATAATACAAACCAATGAGCATTGTTTACCACTACGCTACTGTTATAAAAGCAATTGACGAACTTAGAGAAAAAGGCTATACCGAAGATTTTAACATCCAGGAAAACTGGCTGGAATACCATTCGGGTAAGTTTAGCCATGAGGAGTTCGAAATTACCCACATTTATTTTTACGAAGGCGACAGCAACCCAGATGACGAGGCTACTGTATACGGTATCGAGTCTGCATCGGGTGTAAAAGGTGTGCTTGTAACAGGCAACGATGCATTTCCCGAAAAAGTTTCGGTAAAAATTGTAGACAAACTTTTGGTTCATAAAAAAGACAAGTAATAAGTGATTCCTAAAGCTTTCTGGAATTACTTCCTTACCATTAACCTGTTTAATTTTCCCGCTTCTGCCCTTGTGGCAATTTCGGGTTTACAATGGTTCCCCATTTCCTTTTGCACTTTTGGGCTGGGCATGGGGCTTTTGGCATACCATACATTTTATAAGCAGCAGTATTACTTTTATTATAACCTTGGCTATACCAGGACAAGGCTGGCTGTAATGGTTTTTATCTGCAACCTGGTAATTGCTATACCGCTCATAATACTATTAAGCTTATGAATACGCTAAAAGTTACAGAGCTTAGCAAAACGTTTGCAAGTAAGCGTGTGTTGGATTATATTGCTTTAGAATGCAGCACTGGCGATGTTTTAGGAATATTTGGCAGCAATGGCTGTGGTAAGTCTACACTGCTTAAAATACTTTTTGGCACCATTAAAGCCGATACTATACGTATGGAATTTAACGGTAAGCCTATAGCGGTTAAAGACGTAATTCCGCAACAAACCATAAGTTACCTGCCGCAGGACCCTTTTTTACCAAAAGGATTAAAAGTCAGGGATGTTATTCCGCTTTACTACAAAGGCGATTTACAGGACAAGATATTTTATGCGCCGGGAATATCGAAAATGGCTGCAACGCAGGTGGGCAAACTTTCTATGGGAGAACTGCGCTATCTTGAGTTGCTGTTGGTTGGCAATTTAAGCCATCCGTTCCTGATGCTCGACGAACCTTTTTCTATGGTTGAGCCGCTTTATAAAGAAAAGATCAGGGAGTTTTTAACGCAGCTATCGGCAACTAAGGGTATTATTGTAACCGACCATTATTATAAGGATGTGCTTTCTATAAGCAACAAAAACCTATTGGTAAAAAACGGGCGCATGGTTACCATTACTAACCAAAACGAACTTGCAGCACTGGGCTACCTGCCTGCCGCCAAAACTGTATTATAAATGAAAAAAATACTTACTATAGCTTTTAGCCTTTTGGCAACAACGCTAACAATGGCACAAAACATTAAAGTTATAACCTATAACCTTAGGTTAGAAACAACGACCGATGGCGATAACCAATGGAATAACCGTAAGGCATGGTTAGCGCAGCAGGTGCTGTTTTATGAGCCCGATTTTATGGGTGTGCAGGAAGCATTGCCACAACAGGTGCACTACCTGGACAGCACTTTTGTAAATTATAATTTTATAGGCGTAGGTCGAGACGATGGTAAAAACAAAGGCGAGCATTCTGCAATATTTTACAACAGCAAGAAATACAAGGTAGTGCAACAGTCAACCTTCTGGCTATCGCAAACACCGGATAAACCTTCTTTGGGTTGGGATGCCGCCTACAACAGGGTATGCAGTTATGGCTTGTTTGAAGATATAAAAACCAAACAGCGCCTATGGGTATTTAATACCCATTTTGACCATGTTGGAGATGTAGCACGTGTAGAAAGCGCGAAACTTATTCTTAAAAAAATAAAGGAACTTAATACCCAAAACCTGCCTTTTGTACTTACAGGAGACTTTAACCTGGAAGATATAAGCGAGAGCATAAAGCTCATAGCATCGGCAGTAAACGATAGTAAAACAGTTGCCAAACAGGTTTTTGGACCCGATGGTACATTTAACAATTTCGAGTTTAACAAACCGGTTACCACCCGTATAGATTACATTTTTACCGCTAAAAATAAAATTACTGTAAATAAATATGCTGTTTTAAGCGACTCTAAAAATTGCAAATACCCGTCAGATCATTTACCGGTATATGCAGAACTTTCTATAATAAAATAAACACATGGATACACAAACTCTAACCAGCCTTATTACAAATAAAGAATTTGATGCTTATAAAGACGGGCTTGCCGCACGCTGCGATACAGAAGGCATTGACTTTCATTACGAATATGCTAATGATAATTCATCTTTTACCATTTGGATGAATTTTGGGAACATACCCACCACAATCAAAATAAGTACCGATGGGTTAATGACTTTTACCTATTTTAAAGGTGGGTTAAAAAAACAGGAACAATTTAAAAACTTTACTGCTCAAGACTTCGAAAACCTGAACGAAAAGGCTTTTATATACTTACGTGATGGAGACCTTGACACCAATAACGAGTGGTATGCAAAACTGGAAAAGCTTGCTGAATAACAGCAAGCTTTTCTAATTTATTGACAATCGATATATTTTAGGAATATACCTTATTCCGGTTTAGCGTTTTTGGTAAACTCCACCTTACTGGTTTTAGGTATCAGGGCTATGCAATACGGCTGTGTTAGCATCATAGTAGCCATATCCTGTGGCTTTGTTTCTACTATTTCTACAAAAGCGGTATCGTTGTTTAGCATTACTTTATCTACTGCTGTACTATATCCACCCGTGCTTTTCTGTCCCATAAATATAGCCACTACGCTATTTTTAGTAAAGTCTACAGTGGGCACATCGGTCATTTCCAACTCTTTATACAAAGCTACTAATTTTTCCTGAGATTTAATCACTTCGTTAGACGCCTTTTCCCTGCTGCTATGGCTCTCCTGTTTTAAAATTTCGAAGGTACCCACCTCTGGTACAGATTGTGTGGTTTTGCACGATGTAACTACTACAAAAGCAACTATTAGAGTAAATAATTTTTTCATACAAATTGTTGTTTTAGCGCCCTGCGGTATATTTGTTCGTACATAGGCATTATTCGTTGAATATCAAATTCTTTAGCCACTTCCAAGGCATTGGCTTTAAATTGGGCAAGCTTAGCTTCGTTAGATAAAATAGATATGGCCTTTTCTGCCATCCCCATCACATCGCCAACATCGCTCAGATAGCCGGAGTAACCATCGCGGTTAACTTCGGGCAAACCGCCGCTGTTAGACGATATTACCGGTACACCCACCGCCATAGCTTCTAAGGCAGCAAGGCCAAAGCTTTCGGTTTGCGACGGTAACAGGAAAAGATCTGAAAAACAAAGTATCTCGTTAATCTCGTTGCTGTTTCCAAAAAATACCACTTTATCGGTCAGCCCAAGCTGTTCTACCAGTTTTTCGGCAGGTTCGCGCTCGGGTCCGTCGCCCACCAACATTAAGCGTGCAGGTATCGATTTCTGGATCTCGTTAAATATTTTAACCACGTCTGGAATACGTTTAACTTCCCTGAAGTTACTAATGTGCGTAACAATTTTTTCGCCACCGGGGGCCATCATAGCACGTTTGCACGGCACGTTGGCCGATTTCTCCTGGTTTACCTCAATAAAATTCGGAATAACATAAATTTCCCTCTTAATATCAAAAAGCCTGTAGGTTTCGTCTTTAAGGTCCTGTGATACCGATGTAACCACATCAGAGTGGTTAATACTGAAACTAACCGCCGGCTTATAGAACGGGTGGTTGCCCACAAGGGTGATATCTGTACCGTGAAGCGTAGTAACCATAGGTATTTTTATACCCTGCTCTTTAAGCATTTTCTTGGCCATATAGCCCGCATACGCGTGTGGTATGGCATAATGCACGTGCAGTAGTTCTATGCCGTAGAGTTTAACCATATCTACCAGTTTGCTCGATAAAGCAAGCTCGTACGGCTGGTAATGAAACAGAGGATATTCCGGTACGTGTACTTCGTGATAATGTAAGTTGGGGTTTAACAAGGCAAGGCGCACGGGCTGCCTGTAAGTAATAAAGTGTATTTCGTGACCCCTGCGGGCAAGTTCAAGGCCCAATTCGGTAGCCACAACACCGCTTCCGCCAAAGGTGGGGTAACATACTATTGCGATTTTCATAAAAAAGTATTCAAAATAAGTAACGAAATTAACTAAAAAAAACGGCCTAAACCGTTTTTATAGTATAATTAACGTAAAAATTGCCTTCCAAAAATCAGCCCTTCTTAAGTGTAGATTCGTAGCGTTCTATCCATTCCTGCATGGTCATTTTAGCTACCAGCTGGCCAATAAGCTCATACGGAATTAGCGACACATTTTTAAACCGAACGCAGCCTTTACCCATATCCAGTTTATTTTTTACATGTTTAGGATATTCGGCAACAAACCAGTCGTTTATAGCCTTATCAGCATACAGGCCCATGTGGTAAAGCGCTATAAAATTCTTTTGCGATGCAATGCTTAAAAATGGCAGTGGTGTTTTAGGGTCGCAATGGTAGCCTGCAGGATATACCGAATGCGGCACCGCCCAGCATAACATTCCGTAACCCATGCCCTCTTTAAAGCCTTCCGGCAGATGGGCAACAATTGTATCCCTAAGTTTTTGCATAGCGGCTTTCCTGTCTTCCGGCAGAGACGCTAAATACTCCTGTGGTGTAGCTGCGGTACTTTGCATTTTTTTATAGTTGTTGATTGATGGTTGTCGGTTGTTGGTCTAACTCAGAGTCGGTCCAGACAACTGACAACCATTAACTAACAACAATTATTCTATAATCGCGTCCTGTATTGCTTTTTGTATATCTTCCCTAATATTATTTTGAGACAGCCTATTCTCTGCTGCTTCCGGGTAGGTACGGTTAGAAAGAAACACGTATACGATTCCTGTTTCCGGGTCGGCCCAGGCCATAGTGCCGGTAAAGCCGGTATGCCCAAAGCTCGATTTAGAAACGCATCCGCAGGTTGGCCCCGATTTTTCAATCTGTGGCTTATCAAAACCTAAACCGCGCCTGTTGCCTTCTTTACAATCGTAGCAGGTATTAAAAGTATCAAATGTTTTGGCAGAAAAATACTGCTTACCGCCATAGCTGCCTTTTTGCAGGTACATTTGCATTATCTTGGCAACATCCATAGCATTAGAGAACAAGCCCGCATGGCCGGCAACCCCATCCTGCATGGCCGCAGCCATATCGTGCACGTAGCCCTGTATTACCTGGTAACGGAAATAATTATCTACCTCTGTTGGCGGTATAACGCTCATATCAAACTTGCGTAGCGGATTGTATGTAGTGTTAGAGGCACCAAGCGGTTTGTAAAAAGCCTGGTCGCTTAATACATCCAATGTTTTTTTGGTTTTGCCTTCAAGATATTCTTTCAACAGTATGAAAGAGAAATCGCTGTACTTATATTCTTTTTTAGGAAGCAGTTTGCTCTCTGCAATTTTTTCGATCATTATGGTAGGATAATCTTCTCTAAGGAAAAGGTTATCTGCTACCTGGTGCGGATATTCCGGACTGTACATTTTTCTGTAATACAACGAATCCGGATGCTTTAAGCTATCCAGTGTTTGCTGGTAGAACGGCAACCATGGCTGAAAACGTGCCTGGTGCAAAAGCATGTCTTTAAGCACAATATTTTTTTTATCGGTCTTGGCAAAAACAGGCAGCATGTCGCCCAGTTTCTCGTCAAGCTTTAGCTGGCCTTTATCGTACAGCTGCATAATATTTGGCAATGTAGACAGCATTTTGGTTAACGATGCCACATCATAAATGTCAGTATCTTTAACTTTAACATCATTATCATACGTATGGTAGCCAAACGACTTTTGGTAAATTACCTTACCGTGTCGGGCAACAAGTACCTGCAGGCCGGGTGTCATTTTTTCGCTAATGGCACGTTGGGCAATCAGGTCGATCTTACTTAACTTAGCCGAACTCAGCCCCACATTTTCGGGCGTGGTAAAGCCCAGCCTGTCGATCTTCTTAGTAAAAATGCCATCGTTAACCCTAAAGGCCGTACCTATAGAAACCGGCGATTTACCCTTTGAGCCTAACGCCCCAAAAATAATCTCGGCAGCAACGGTCTGGGCAATGGTATTGTTTTGATAAGCCAAAACAACGCTCTCTATATTTTTGTAATTCTTTATTTTAGATAATACGTACGGCTTGGCAAAAACAGTAAGTATTACCTTTTTGTTCTTGGCAATAGTATCCAGCCACTCCAGTTCTTTAGTGCTAAAATCGTGTTTTTTCCAGGCGCCGTCGGCTTTATGATAGCCCACAATAACCGTGGTGTAGTCTTTAAGCTTTTGGGTAAGTACTTTAAGGGTATCTTCTTTAACCTCGTCTATCCGCGTATATTTTTGAAGCGATTCCAGGAAACCGGCCCCATCATCATCGCCCATTTTTACATAGGCTATGTTTTCGTTTTCAAGTTGAGCAACCGGCACGGCCTCTTCATCATTCTTTAAAACGGTAACTGCATTTTCGTACAATTGGTAGTTAAGATCATCGTACTGGCTGCCGTTAAGTTCTGAATACAGATTGGTTAAATCTACAGGTTTATATTTGTTAAGCCCTATCCTGTATTTATAGGCCAGTATTTTTTTAACCGAATATTGCAGCCTTTCTTCGCTAAGTACGGTATCAGTGTATGCCTGACGGAATTTTTCAATCGCTAACGGAACGTTCTCTGCAAACAACAGCACATCGTTACCGGCAAGAAACGCCTCAAGGTCTATATCGCCGGGCTGCATGTAGCCACTGGCACCCTTCATATTAAGGGCATCGGTAAAAATAAGGCCTTTAAAGCCCATTTTTTTCTGAACCAGGTTGGTAACAACATTGTAGGATAACGATGTTGGCAAATTAGGCGTAGGCTCTAAGGCGGGCACGTTAAGGTGCGCCACCATAATGCTCGACATGCCTTCGTCAAACAGCCTTTTATACGGGTACAGCTCTATTTCTTCGAGCCTTTTTTTATCGTACGGAAGATAGGGCAATGCATAATGCGAATCGGATGCGGTATCGCCATGCCCCGGAAAGTGCTTGCCCGTTGCATACACGCCACCGTTTTGTATGCCCTGTACCAATGCCGAAGCGCGGTTGGTTACATTGTTTTTATCTTCTCCAAAAGAGCGGTTGCCAATTATAGGATTATCAGGGTTGGTGTTGATATCTACTACCGGTGCAAAATTAAAATGGATGCCCATGCGCTTTGCCTGCTGTGCCATCTGGTAGCCCTGCTTTTCTATAAGCGATACATCCTGCACCGCACCAAGTGTCATATTCCAGGGGTAACGATAGGTAGAATCCAGCCTCATGCTAAGGCCCCATTCTGCATCTATACCTACAAATAAAGGTAATTTGGATTCTTTTTGATAGCGGTTGGTAAGCTTAGCCTGCCTAACCGGGCCACCCTGAAAAAATATAAGGCCACCAATTTTATAATCGGTAATAAGTTTGTCTATGCCTTTTACGTGCGATGCATCTTTGTTAGAATAGGCTGCAACCATAAACAGCTGCCCCACCCTTTCGTCAAACGAAAAGGAATTGTAAACACTATCCGTCCATTTTTTTTCGGCGGGCGACTTATAGTCGTCAAAAACAAGTGCCTGCTGTGCCGATGCCGCCTGCATTGCGAATAAAAATACGATGACAAAAAGCCTCATTAATCCTACGGTATTATTAAATAATAAATCATCACTACTTTTGCATAGTGATGATTTTAAATTGTTCTCTATTAAAGATATATGCTTAAAAAAATCGGCTATGCCAGCTCTCTGATGCAGGCACTTCCCAAAATTCCTGGTACTCGCCTACCGTATTTACGAGATTATTAAACACAACGGTGTTAGCCGATACCGATTTATCTTTAGCCAGCTTTTTAAACTCTATTAACGGCTTGTGCGTAATATGCTCGCCCTGCTTAAAGGTAACGTTCATTTTATCTAAAAGGTCTACACCATACTTGCTTTCCAGCGATTGTATAAACTGCACAGATGCATCTATAGAACAGCCTGTTGCAGCCTGCGTTACCTGGTTAATAGCTATTACAATAAACCTGTTGTATTTTAACTGGTACGATGCCTCCAGACCCGAGCCGTGTGCCGCCCAGTTTTCAAGAAATTGTTTAAGCGATGTTTCTATCTCAGCAATTTCTTCGTCAGAAAATTTCCTGTTAGACTGGTAAATCCATATCCTGGATTCTTCGGGCAATGTATCAAATTCAACGTACATAATTATCTTTCTTATAAATCCTTTGCATTGGCAATTAATTCTGCCACATCCATTACTTTAATATCATGCTCCCTGTTTTTAGCTTTAACGCCATCAGTAAGCATTGTGTTGCAAAACGGGCAGCCCGCTGCAATAATTTCAGGCTGAGTTTCAAGGGCATCTTCTGTCCTCTCCACATTTACATCCTTATTTCCCGGTTCCGGCTCTTTAAACATCTGGGCACCACCGGCACCACAGCAAAGGCCGTTACGGCGGGATCGTTTCATTTCAACCAGCTCGGCATCCAGTTTTTCTATAAGATCGCGGGGCGCCTCATAAATATTGTTTGCCCTACCTAAATAACACGGATCGTGAAACGTAATTTTTTTGCCTTTAAACTGGCCACCTTCAACAGTTAGCCTGCCATCATCCAGCAACGATTTTAAAAACTGGGTATGGTGCACTACTTCATAAGTACCGCCAAGCCCCGGATATTCGTTTTTAATGGTATTAAAACAGTGCGGGCAAGCCGTTACTATTTTTTTTACATCGTAGGCATTTAAAACCTCTATGTTTGCCATAGCCTGCATTTGGAACAAAAACTCGTTACCGGCCCTTTTAGCGGGGTCTCCGGTGCAGCTTTCTTCTGTTCCTAATACGGCAAAAGGCACCTTGGCACTATGTAATATCTTTACAAATGCCTTGGTTATTTTTTTAGCGCGGTCATCAAAACTACCCGAACAGCCCACCCAGAATAAAACTTCCGGCTGCTGCCCTGTAGCCATCATATCGGCCATTGTAGGAACTGTAATATTTTCCTGAGTCATAATTTAATCTTCGTCGTGCTTACCATCATCAAAAACCTGAATGGTAACCTCTTTTTCAATTAAGTTTGTAAACCTGCCCCTGTAGCGTGTGGCTTTAACAAGGTGGTTATCTATCCAGTGGTAGTTACCCCCACGCGGTTTGCCCATTAGCATGCCGTGGTATTTAAAGCCGTGCTCTTTAAGCCACGCCTCTGTAACTTCGCGGTGTGCCTCTGTACGCGAGGTAAAGAAAAATATAATGTGCCCTTCGTCATACCAGCCATTCAGCGTTTCTAACGCATCAGGGTACACTTCGGCAGTAACCATTCTTTCGGGTTCCTCATTCGGAATATCGTCGCAAATTGTACCGTCTATATCTATCAGGTAGTTTTTAATGCCCGGAGGCAAAACAGGGCTTAAGTGTTCGCCATTTTCTGTAATTGGCTGAAGGTTCTTGTCGATATCCTCGTTTTTCATCGTTGTACAACTTTAATCTTTATTCTTCTTATAATTCTTCTTTCCAGTTAAGCCTGTCCATCTGGCTGTACTGCCATGGCGCACCGTTGTTTTCTATATTGGTCATCATGCCGTTAAGCTCTTTAGGCGCAGCACTTTGCTCCATAACAAGAAAACGCCTCATATCCATAATAATAGACAACGGATCTATATTTACCGGGCAGGCCTCTACGCAGCCGTTGCAGGTAGTGCACGCCCAAAGTTCTTCGGGGGTTATGTAGTCGTTTAATAACGATTTACCATCATCAACAAACGTGCCTTTATTTTTATCGATGTTCCGCCCTACCTCTTCAAGTCTGTCGCGGGTATCCATCATTATCTTTCTTGGCGAAAGTTTTTTACCGGTAAGGTTGGCCGGGCATGATGATGTACACCTGCCGCACTCGGTACATGTATAGGCATTTAGAAGTTGCACCCAGTTAAGGTCGTGCACATCGCTGGCGCCAAATTTAGCCGGTACTTCGCCTTCAGCCGGGGCAGGCTGCGCAGCAAACGGGTCGGCGTTAGGGTCCATCATTAACTTAACTTCGGCTGTAACCGAATCTAAATTTTCAAATTTACCTTTAGGGTCGAGCCTTGCAAAATAGGTGTTAGGAAAAGCCAGTAAAATGTGTAAATGTTTAGAGAAGTACAGGTAATTCATAAAAGCAAGAATACCCGTAATGTGAAGCCACCAGGCAATCCTTTCGATTACCATAACAGTACCAACAGACATGGTGCCAAATATTGGCGATATAAATCCGGAGATTGGGAAAGAGCCTGCTTTAATAAAATGCTCTGCGCCTGCTGTTTGTAAATGGAAGTCGGCGGCATTCATGGTAAGGAATAGTACCATTAATACAGTTTCAAAATAAAGAATGATGTTAGCATCGCTTTTTGGCCAGCCTTTAAGGTCGCCGTGGGCAAACCTCCAGAGCTTGATAACATTACGGCGTATCCAGAAGGTTACTACTGCGAATATTACCCCAAATGCCAGTATTTCGAAAAAGCCTATTAAGAAATTATAGAACCCGCCCATAAACGAGAAGATCCTGTGGGTACCAAAAATACCGTCTATTATAATTTCAAGAAGTTCTATGTTAATGATAACAAAGCCTACATATACTATGATATGCAACGCCCCAGATACCGGCCGGCGCACCATTTTAGACTGCCCAAGGGCAATCATGGCCATGTTGTTCCATCGGGCACCGGGATTATCAAACCGGTTAATACTCCTGCCCAGTTTAATGTTACGCCATAACTTTTTAACGTTAATGGCAAAGTAACCAAAACCAATGGCAAGTAAAATAACAAACAGGATGTTGTCTATGTAACTCATATAATAAAGGTAAATAAACCTTTGTAGCTAAATGATGCTGTTCTCTCTTTTATTCAAGCTTTTTTTCCTCTGCTTTTTGGTCTTCAGCTTTTTCTTCGGCAGGCTCTACATACGGAGTTCCTTTTTTACCAAAAACCGATAAATGTATGTAGCGTTTAGGGTTGTTCTTAACATCTGCAAGCAGTTGTTTAAGCTCTTTAGACGCACCGTTAAGGTTGTTGTACATGGCATCATCTTTAAGCAATTTGCCCAGTGTGCCTTTACCCGCCTCAACGTCATTCATTATCTTATCTACATTAGCCAGGGTTTTCTCCAGTTTTTTAACTGCTTCGCCCAAATTGGCATTATTAATAGAATCTGATATTTTGGCAAAATTAGCACTTGTTTTATTAAGATTTGCTAATGTAGCATCAATATTTTGTTTATTTCCTGCAATTACCCCATTTAAGCTGTGCGCAGCACTATTAAATTCTTTCATGGTATTGCTCATTTCGAGTATGGCAACACGCAGGTTTTGCTGGGTTTGCCTGTCAAAAACATTACTTAGGTTGTGCAATAGGCTATCGGCAGTTACAACGGTAGCCTCTACTTTAGTTTGAAGTGGCGACAGCTTATCTCCTACCACACTAAGCATACCCGGTTTAAGCACACTACGAAGGTAATCGCCATCGGCAGCAAGTTTAGGGTTTTTAGTATCGGGGGTAATGGCAATTTGCTTACCGCCTACAAGGCCAAGGCCGGGCTCATATAATGTAGCCGAACTTGTTGTAGATATAGGGAAATCGGTCTTTACCTGTAATTCTACCAAAAGGGTGCCTTGTACGGTATCTCTAAAAGTTATAGAATTTACCTTACCAATAGTAAGGCCGTTTAGGGTTACAGGTGCCGATGGCGCAAGGCCCTCTACATCATTATAAATTACGTAAAATGTTTTGTAGGAATTAAACAGGTCTCTTCCTTTTAAAAAGCTATAGCCCCAAATAAATAATAAAATAGATACTATAACTAATATTGCCGTCTTTGCTTCTCTTGTTACTTTCAAAACAGGTTGATTTTTTAACAAATGTAAATTAAATATATTACTAAAGTGTGAATATTATTCTAAAGCTTGTTTAAAGCTTCCTGCACCGTAATCTTTTTTCCGTCTTTAAAAGCAACCACAAAAGCCGATGTATAGCCTTTGGCTTTGGCTTCTTCTAAAAGCTCGCCACGTGCCGCAGCATAATCGTTGGTAGCGCCATAAAAATATTTAATTACAGATGTACTGCTGTCTTTAGTTATACTGGTTAACCCTTTAAAGTTAGAAGGCGTTAATGGAAGGTCTTTACTGCTTGCCGATATCTGTACCTTAAATACTATACCGGTAGCTGCACCCGCAGTTGGCTTGCTTTCGGCAGGTTTGGTTTCGGCAGGTTTTGGTTTCGTCTCAGCCGCTTTAGGTTTTTCGGCAGGCGTGTTTACCGCTGCAACGGGCTCTTTATTATCATCTTTATCATAATTAATGTTGCCGCCGGCCGTAAAATATTCCTTTTTGTACGACAGGATGCTCTTTGCAATAGCCTGCGCCATTTCGTTCTGGCCGCTTTCAGAGTTTAGGTACTCGCCTTCCGGCTGGTACGATACAAACCCTAACTCTATAAGTATACTTGGCATGGCTGTTTTATGCAGTACCCAAAAAGGTGCCTGCTTAACGCTCCTGTTCTTTCTTTTTAAACCGTTGGTAAAATTATCCTGAACCTTACTGGCAAGATCTATACTAAGGTTAATGTTTTCTTCCTGCTGTATGGCTATACCTATTATAGTCTCGGGAGCATTTGGGTCGAAACCAGAGTATTTTTGTTTATAATCATTCTCCAATATTATAACCGAGTTCTCCAATTTCGCAACTGCTAAGTTAGATGCATTTTTTGTCGGACCTATAACAAACGTCTCAGTACCAAAAGCCACTTTTTTAATTTCGCCGTTGCAATGTATCGACACAAATAAATTTGCATCGGCCTTGTTGGCAATATTAGGGCGCTCTGTAAGCTCTATAAAAACGTCGGTTTTGCGGGTGTAAACCACCTGTACGTTTTGGTCTTCTAATATCTTGCCTACTTTTAAAGCTACGTTAAGTGCAATGTTTTTTTCTATAAATCCATGATATATTGCACCGTAGTCTTTACCGCCGTGGCCTGCATCCAGCACCACTTTAAATTTAGGGTTGCCCTGGCCAAAAGATGTGCCGCAAAATATAATAAAAGTAAAAAAAGCCAGTTTTAAATTCATGTTTCCTGTCATTGCTGTTCTGTTATTTCGCTGCTTGTGTTATAATTGCAATTAGTGATTAATTTTGCCAAAAATATTGTAAGTTTGACAACTCAAAAAATAAGCCATACTGATACAAAAATAGTATTAAAACCATTGCGTACAAACTTATTTCATATCGTTTTACTATCATTTGTCCTAACTTTAGGGAGCATTCGGGTTTCGGCACAGGAAGTTCCTGCTAAAAAACCGGCAATACCCGCTGTACAACAGCCTGATAGTATACCCCCTGTTCCTGTAACCGCCGTTATAGCCGACACTACTAAAATTGTAACCGATACCATTAAGCCCGTTAAAAAAAACGGACTGGATGCCATTACTACGCGTAGTGCCGATGACTATGAGAAGCTGGACCAGAGAAAAAAAACGCTTACCTTATATAATAAAGCCGAGCTGCACTATAAAGATATAGAACTCAAAGCGGGCATTATTATTATGAATTACGAAAAAGACGAGGTTTTTGCCGGAAGGATAAAAGACTCTCTTGGCAACTATACGCAACAGCCCAACTTTAAGCAGGGAACCAATGTGGTTGAGGCCGACTCGATACATTTTAACACCAAAACTAAAAAGGCAAGGGTTTGGAATTCAAGGTCGGACCAGGGTGAGTTTACAGTTTTTGGCGAGGTTACCAAAAAGGAAAACGACTCGGTTTACTTTATGAAGAATGCGCGTTTTACCACTTCTAAAAATAAAACCAACCCCGAATATTATTTTAAGGCCCGAAAAATAAAACTCGTGCCCGGTAAAAAAGTGGTTGTAGGTGTAACCAATATGTACATTGCCGATGTGCCTACGCCTTTGGGTTTGCCATTTGCGTTTTTCCCGATGAGCAACACGGCCGAATCCGGTATAATTATGCCTACTTATGGCGATAGTAACTCGCGGGGGTATTACCTTCAAAATGGTGGTTACTACTTTGCACTGAGCGATTTTTACGACCTTACCGTTACCGGAGATTACTACACCAACGGTAGTTACGGCCTTAGGTTTGAAACCAATTATGCACAGCGCTACAAGTTTAACGGTAACTTTAATGTACGTTTTGAAAATATTGTAAACAGCGAGAGGGGTTTCCCGGATTATTCGCGCCAAAAAAACTACAACATACAGTGGAGCCATAGCCAGGACACCAAGGCCAGCCCTAACTCCAGGTTTTCGGCCAGTGTTAACTTAGGTTCCAGTAAATATTTCCAGCAGTCGTTAACTACGGTAAACGTGGGGTCTACGCTGGTTAATAACATGAACTCGTCTATATCGTACTCAAAAACGTTCCAGACGGTGCCGCAGGTTAACCTTTCGCTTAGTGCCACGCACAACCAGAATACGCAAACAGAGGTTATAAACATGACCCTGCCTACCCTGCAGGCCAGTGTAGACCGTGTTTACCTTTTTGCCCCGGCCGATGCCAGCAAAAAAGGCCTTATAAAAAACATTAACTTACAATACAACCTGCGTGGCGAGAACAGGATATCTACGTACGATTCGTTATTCTTTAAGCCTCAAATGTTTAGAGATGCTAAAAGCGCCATGCGCCACACTATACCTTTAAGTACCAACTTTAAGGTGTTTAAATATTTTAGTGTATCGGCCAGTACTACGTATGAGGAAACCTGGGTTATGAACACCCAGCAAAACCAATACCTTGTAGAGCAGGATACGGTTATAAACCGCGATGTAAAGGGTTTCGATTCGTTCAGGACGTATAACTTTTCTTCGAGCATTGGTACAACCATTTACGGTACCTTTAATTTTGGCGAGGATAAAAAAATACAGGCCATTCGCCACGTAATGCGTCCGTCGGTATCGTACAGCTACACACCAAGTTTCGACCAGTATTACGATACGTATCAGTTAGATTCGTCTGGCCTTAATTATGCCTCATATACCCGTTTTGCCAATGGCGTTTTTAGTGCACCGGGGCAAAGTTATTCTAACAATATTGGCCTTGCCGTAAACAATACTTTCGAAGCCAAGGTTAGAGATGATGATGAGAAAGCTACCGAACCTAAAAAGGTGATGCTGCTTAACAACTTAAACCTGAGTACCAGCTACAACATGGCAGCCGACTCGCTGGCGTGGTCGCCCGTTCGAATTTCGGCCGGTACCAACCTGTTTAAAGAAAAAATGAACATTAACTTTGGTACTACCCTGGACCCGTATGCTATAAACAATTCGGGACAAAGGATAGATACGTACAATATTAACAACGGCGGTAGCCTTTTTAGGCTTACAAGTGCCAACGTTACCATGAGCTACTCGGTTACCAGCGAAGACGGAAAATCGGGCGCAGGTAAAGACGAAGACAGCCAGACTGCCCGTAACGGTGGCCGTACCGACGATTTATTTGGCCGTGCAACAGACCTTGCCGATAGCAGGCAGAGCTTGTTTAACGAAGACGATGAAGACGAGGACAAGAAAAAGAAAGACGACTCTAAAGGTGGCTTCTACAACGCAAAACTACCGTGGGATTTGCGCTTTGCCTACTCGCTAACCTATGTTAACAACAGCCGCGAAAACCGTATTAGTGGTAACTCTATAATGGTATCGGGTAACGTAGATGTTACTCCACGCTGGAAAATGGGCTTTTCGTCCGGTTACGACTTTGTACAAAAGGGTGTTACCTTTACCCAGCTTAGGTTTGAGAGAGACCTTTTAAGCTGGAGGATGGATTTTAACTGGGTTCCGTTTGGCGATAACACCTATTGGGGCTTTTTTATTGGTATAAAATCATCTGTACTTAGCGATATTAAATACGATAAGCGTAAAGTGCCAGACCAGACCGTTGGTAACTAATATGGAGAGTGTTGCATCTAAAAGAGGGCTATTTAATTACTTTAAATTAATAGTAGTCTTTTTTGCACTACTACTTTTGGGCCTATTAATGGCTTATAGTTTTTTAGATAAAAACAGTAATAATCCAAAAGAATACTTTAACCTGCTACTTGGTGCCGCACTTGTATTTTATGCTTTTTTTAATGTTTACGGATATTTTAAACATACACCAAAGATTGTAATCGATCGAAAAATATTCCGCGTTGCAAACACATCGTATCGATTAGAAGATATAAGAAGCCTGAAATTAACGGGCAAAAATGGCCATACGTATTTAACGTTAGCCTCTAAAGAAGCTGCAGAAATTATTTTTGAAGATGGTTATGTTGTATATATTAATGATAGTCTATACGCAAATTCATCTCAATTAAAAGTTTTTCTGGAAGATGTTTACAACAGGAAAAACGACGGTATTACAGAACAGGTTTTAATCAAAGAACCTCTTTTGGAAAAACGTGTTAGTAGCAATAAACAATCTATCGATTATAAATATTATAAAGGATTATACATTTTTAGCACTCCGGGTTTAGTTACTATTGTATGCGCAACTATTATAATAGTACAATTATTAATGGCAAATTCTGATGCTGCCCTTTATATATTTTTTGCTATCTTTTTACTATTTTTCCAACTCATATTTATCTCAAGATTTTACTATTTCTTAGCTAATGATAACTTCCTGATCGTTAAAAGTTCTTTTTTATTTTGGAAAAGGCACACCTATCCGCTTTCTACGATAAAAGAAGTTGTTTTTGAATTATCAAGCAAAAAAACTAATGGATTACGCATTATAACTACTGATTACACTACAAGAATATATTTAGCTGGTAGCCTGCAAAAACGCCATTGGAAGGCGCTTAAACTACATTTAGAACAACACAATATACCTGTTAGAAACGAACTCTATTTTAATATATAAATTATGAAAAAAATTATTTTTACAGATAAAGCCCCTGCTCCTATTGGGCCTTACAACCAGGCGGTGCTGGTAGATAACACACTTTACACATCAGGCCAAATTCCGTTAGACCCGGTAACTATGGAGGTTGTAGGCGGCGATATTGAGACCGAGACCAAACAGGTTATGGAAAACATGAAAGCGGTTTTAGAGGCTGCCGGTATGGATTTTAGCAACGTGGTTAAAACAAGCATTTTTATTATTAACATGGACGATTTTGCTAAAATAAACGCCGTATACGGCAGTTATTTTAACGAAGAGTTTGCCCCTGCCCGCGAAACCGTACAGGTAGCACGCCTGCCTAAAAACGTAAATGTAGAAATATCTATGATAGCCGTGCTTTAAGCATTTAAAAACCAATAAAAAAAGGGATTGTAACGCACTTGTTACAATCCCTTTTTTTTATGTAGAAAAGCTAAAATTATTTAGCTTTAGCTTTGTTTACTTCGTGGTATTCAATCAAACCATCAATTGGCCTTCTTAAAACATTACCAAGTTTAAGGCCGTTTTTGCCAAGAATTTCGGCAAGTTCAGCTTTAAGGTAAAAAGCAATAGAACCAACAAAATGTGTTTCAATTTCGTGGGCATTTTCGTACTGGGTAATGTAGTTATCTACAAAAACCTGCATGTTTTTTACAATAATTTCTTTAATAAAAGGCTCTTCTTTATTCTGAATTAAGAATTTAGCAAAAGTAGCCAGGTAAGCATTTGGGTTAGGCTCTTTGTATAAATTATGTTTTATAACATCGGCATCCAGGTTGTATTCGCTCTCAAATTTTTTAGCAAGATGATCTGGCATCTTGTTGAAAAAATACGCACGAACAAGATCGCGGCCAAAGCGGTTACCACTGCAATCGTCCATAGCTATGTAGCCTAAAGACTGTACTTTTTGCTGAAGTTCTTCTCCATCAAAATAGCTGCAGTTAGAACCTGTACCAAGAATACATATAATAGCCTTATCGTTATTTGGGTTGGTAGCGTAGGCTGCTGCATAGGTATCTTCTTTAACGCTAACTTCTGCATTCGGGAAAAATTCCGTAAATATGTTAGTCATATACGTTTTCATCCTGTCTGTACCGCAACCGGCACCATAAAAGTAAAGATTAGATACCTCTTTACGATTGTTGTAAATATCAAATCGGGCCTCCAGCCTTTCAAGGGCTTCTTCCTTATTGATAACCTCAGGGCTCAGGCCAAGTGTCTGGGTTGTAAACAGCCTGTTACCATCGTCATCCAGCGCTATCCAGTCGGCCTTCGTAGCACCACTATCAACTATTAATACCATAATATCAATTGGGTTAGTTTGGGTTAAATATTGAGATATAAGTTTAAATTTGGGTTAAATAAGCTTATATATAAAAACAATGTCCCGCCTTTATTTAAAAAGCGGGACAAAGTTAAGAAATAATTATAGAGATGCAATATGCACCGACAGATCTATTAGTTTGCTTGAGTAGCCATACTCGTTATCATACCAGGAAACCAGTTTAAAGAACGTAGAGTTAAGGCCAATACCGGCTTTAGCATCTATAATAGACGTTCTTTTATCTGAAACGAAATCCTGAGATACAACATCGTCTTCTGTATAGCCAAGGATACCTTTAAGCTCGTTTTCAGATGCTTTTTTAAGTACAGCCATAATTTCTTCGTAAGAAGTTTCTTTAGCTACTTTTACAGTAAGGTCTACCACAGAAACGTCTACCGTTGGTACGCGGAAAGACATACCTGTAAGTTTACCGTTAAGTTCCGGGATTACTTTACCTACTGCTTTTGCAGCACCTGTAGATGAAGGAATGATGTTTATGCTTGCAGCACGGCCACCTCTCCAGTCTTTTCTTGACGGTCCGTCGGCAGTCATCTGGGTAGATGTTGTAGCATGTACGGTTGTCATTAAGCCTTCTACAATGCCAAAGTTATCGTTGATTACTTTAGCAAGCGGAGCAAGGCAGTTTGTAGTACAAGAAGCGTTAGATACTACAGTATCTGCAGCTGTTGCTTTATCGTGGTTTACACCCATTACAAACATTGGAGCATCTGCAGACGGGGCAGAGATGATAACTTTTTTAGCACCACCTGTAATGTGCTGCTGTGCAGTTTCGATAGTTGTAAAGATACCGGTGCACTCTGCAACAACATCTACACCTACTTCATCCCATTTAAGGGTTTTAGGGTCTTTTTCGGCAGTAACCCTAATGTGTCTTCCGTTTACGTATAGTTGGTTATCTTTAACCTCTACAGTACCGTTAAAACGGCCGTGAACAGAATCGTATTTTAATAAATAAGCCAAATGATCTACATCAAGCAGGTCGTTAATAGCCACTACCTCAACATTATCTCTGTTGAAAGTTTCGCGGAAAACAATTCGACCTATCCTGCCGAAGCCATTTATTCCTAATTTAACTGTTGCCATTTTCTTCTAATTGTTTTTTTGTTGTTTAATTATTATCGAGCATTATATAGAAACTATATCAGATACTCTGATAAGTTCCTGGTCTATTTGTGATTTTCCTTTTACAGCCTGCTCAAGCGGTGTAAGCACCACGTCGTCTTTTAAAAGTCCAACCATATAATTTGAATTGCCATCAAGCAATGTTTCTACCGCCCTTACACCCAGCCTGCTTGCCAGTACCCTGTCAAAACAAGATGGTGCGCCACCACGCTGCATGTGGCCTAATATAGATACGCGTACATCGTATTCCGGCATGTTCTGGTCAAAATAGTCTTTAAGTTCAAACGCGCTTTTGCCTATCCTGTCGCCTTCGGCTATTACCACAATGCTGGACGATTTGCCCGATGCCTTACTCTTTTTAAGCGAGTCTACAAGCCTGTCTAAGCCCATATCTTCTTCAGGGATAAGTATTTCCTCGGCACCTGCGCCAATACCTGCGTTAAGTGCTATATGGCCTGCATCCCTGCCCATAACCTCTACAAAGAAAAGCCTGTTGTGCGAGCTTGCCGTATCTCTGATTTTATCTATAACCTCTACTACCGTGTTAAGGGCAGTATCATACCCAAGGGTAAAGCTGGTGCCATAAATATCGTTATCTATGGTGCCCGGTATGCCTATTACAGGGAAGTTGAATTCTTTATTAAATAAAAGCGCACCTGTAAAGCTGCCATTACCGCCTATAACTACAAAGGCGTCTATACCGTGCTTTAAAAGGTTGTCGTGTGCTTTTTGGCGTCCTTCCGGGGTCATGAATTCTTTGGAACGTGCCGACTTTAAAATTGTACCACCTTTATTTATAATGTTATTTACACTACGCGGGCCCATTTCTTTAAAATCGCCTTCTATCATTCCCTGGTAACCCCTGTAAATACCTGTACACTCTATATTATGAAATGCACATGTGCGCACTACTGCTCTAATTGCGGCGTTCATACCCGGCGAATCTCCACCCGATGTGAGCACACCAATTCTCTTTATATTAACTGACATTTTTTAGTATTTGATTGTAAAATTAATAATTTAATATGAATTTTATATTCTAAAATACGTTATATTACAAAATACGCAAACTTTCAATCGTTTTCGTTAATAAGTTTTTCTAAACATCTTGTTAAGATTGAACAAAAAAGCAGGCATATCTGTAAAAATATGCCTGCTTTTTTTTATTATATAGAATTTTAAAAAACTAAAATTATCAATTAATCAGTTTCAGGAATTTGTTCTGGAGGCTTCTCCTCGGTGGTGGGTTTTTTCTTGTTCCTGCTCTCTGCAAATTTGATAAATTCGGGCGACAGTTCAGAGTCCGGAATGTCCGTTCCCTGGCTGTTGGCAGCCTCTGTTTCGGCCTTTTTAAATATTTTGCGGTACAGCTCGCTCAGGGTATCAAAATCAAGTTCGTACGTTAAGCCAATGCCCTGCGTATAGCCTATACCCTCTCCTAAAAAGTTAATATCGTTCTCGCGGTTAAACACCCTGCTCCTAAATGTATTGTCTTCGTTTAGCCTAAACTGCGCCTCTACGTTACCCACAATAGCACTCTCGTTAACCCCGCCAACGGGTACCCCCAGCTGGCCGTTTATGGTTATCCTGTTGTTTATTTGAGACGATACCGTTACCCCCACCTGCGAGTTGGTTTCTACATACGGGTTTTTATTGGCCTGTACATAGTTTAGGCCTATATTTATTTTACTGTCGCCATCGCTAAACAAATCGTTAAACATGCTGCTGGCCCTTTCAAAAAGGCTGCCATATACTGCCGTGTTGGCGTTACTGGTACTGGTAAAGCCACCGGTAGAAAGCAGCGACAGTGCCTGCGTTTGCCTCATATCAAGGTCGGACAGCCTGTATTCAAGATCTGACTTTAATACCGAACTGGCCCCCGGGAAGCTGATGCTAAAATCAGGCTCCGGCGTGGTAAGCGTACCGTTAAGCACAATGCCCACCTCTATAGGTATGTTTCGGCTAAACGACGGGTTTTCTAAAAGCACCGCCGGGTTGGCCTGCGTTTTATACACCGCCTCCAGGTTTAGCCTTGCACGGGTAGGGTCGCCTTCCCACACAATGGTTCCGCCCCTGCGTACCGATAATTTTTTATCTATAAGGCCGCCGTACTTAAAGTTATATTCACCTTCCTGCACCTGGTAGTCGCCCCACATATTAAATTTACCAAGGGTATTAATATTAAGGTATAGTGTACCGTAGCCGGTAGCATTAAGGCTGTGGCCGGTGTTTTTATCTATAATAACCTCAAGGTTAGCATCTGGCGTTACATTAAGGTCGAATTTAAGCTCTAACCCTTTAATGGTTTTGGTTTGCTGCGCAATGCCTTTTATGATATTTTCTTTTTCCTGCGGACTTAAGAAGTGAATGTACGATGCATTGGTACTGCTGGCTGCACCGGTATTGTTGATAGGAATTTTGATATCGGTACCTTTTTCTGATGTGGCATCTACCTCTATAAACAGCGAGCTGGTTGGCCCGGTTAGCGTTGCCTTACCTTTTATAAAGGCGGTGCCATAGTACATGGCTTCGTCTGAATCTTTAGTATCGAGCACCAAAATCCTGTCCGACGTTATATTAAGGTCCAGACCCCAGTCTTTAAAGAATTTATGTTTAACCGACCCGTTAAGC
Organism: Flavobacterium subsaxonicum WB 4.1-42 = DSM 21790; assembly: GCF_000422725.1. GTDB lineage: Bacteria > Bacteroidota > Bacteroidia > Flavobacteriales > Flavobacteriaceae > Flavobacterium > Flavobacterium subsaxonicum. The sequence continues at coordinate 592,788 of NZ_KE383909.1, read as the reverse complement.
CTACCCGTGGTTTTATACTTGGTGTCTTTTAGCTCTATGTTCCTAAAAAATATCTGCTCCTCATTAATATCTACAGTGGCACCTTCCTCAAAATCAAAGTCTACATTTAGGTAGCCCACCTTTAAGCCACCATCGTTAATGTACAGCCTGCCATCAATTTCCGGGCTTCGGGCGTTGCCCACAATAGCTGCCCGGCCCGATGCCTTGCCCCGAATATCAGGAAACACCGATTTTAAGAAGACTTCTAATGGAGCGAGATCGAAATTAGAGAAAACGGCATCTAACGATAGCTGCGTTTCTTTATTTACAATATCTATAGAGCCCTTGGTGTAAAACGTTTCCTGGTCTTTATTTACGATAGAGCTGCTAACGTTGAACTTTTTAAACGTCTGGTCGCCAATAACATCAAGGTTCATATTGCCCAGCACATAGTTGTTTAGCTTAAGCGAGTCGATAGTTACCGATGAAGCCGGCTCAAACTGGTTCTTATTCTGCTTAAAACTAACCTCGCCATTAAGGCGGCCACCAAAGCTAAGGCTATCGAGGGTTGGGGTTATTTTATTAAGGTCGACATCGTTAAACGACATTTTAAGGTCTTTATAATCTTTACCCTTAATAAGCCCCATTAGCTGCACAGCCTGTTTGTTATGCGACAGCGATATGTTATCGATCTCAAAATCGGTCAGTTTTTTATTGAAGACCACTTTGTTATCACGGGTATCCTGCTCGTTAATATACCATACGTAGTCTTTAAAATTGATCTCTGATTTTTTAAAGCCTACAACCGAGTTGTTTTTCTCGTCTATAGTATGATACAGGTTAAGCTTAAAGCTATCGGTAGCTTTTGGCCCACCTTTAAACTCAGATCGTAAATAGAGCGTATCGTTTTGGGTAACGTTAATAATATTAAGGTCGGTAACCTTGTATCCCTTCATACGGATGCTATCCATACTTATATAGGTGTTGTACAGCGGGTTTTTATTGTCGATATCTATAGCGATATTATTAAAGTACGTTTTATAAGCCTCTATATTAGGCGAATTGAATGCGAGCTTAAACTCACCCTTATCGGCATTAATGCGCCCCCGCAGCCTGGTGTTTTCGCCCACTACCACATCGGGTAAAAAGATGCCTACAATTTTGCTGTAAACGGTAAAATCAAAGTTAAGGAACTGCCCTTTCTTGACTTTATATGGAGAATAATTGGTGTACAGGCTACCAGCGGCATTTTGCGCCAGCTTGGGCAGCTCGTTAACATCAAAAATACCGCTTACACGGCCATCCAGTATATCCTGAGAGTTTAGCGTAATAGTACGCACGTTGTCTTCATCAAAAACCGACTCCAGTAAAAAGTCTTCAAAATAGTAGCTTTCGCGGCTGTTTTGGTACGAAAGGCGCGATAAGTGTACTGTACCGGCCATATCGTTTAGGTTGCTGCCACGGGCATCTATAAGCAAATCGCCTTTAAATATGGAGATGGAATCGTTCGTCATTAGCTTAAGCAACGCCAAATCGGCATAGTCTATCTGTGCATGAAAATCGAAATCCTTTTTCTTTTTGCTCATATCCACCAGCCCGTCAAAGCTCATAAGCAGATTAGGGTCGTTGCTGTTTAGCTTGCCTTTATAATATGGCCAGCGGAACAATCCATCCAGCGTGATGCTCTTATAATTATAGCCGTTAAAGGCCAGGCGGGTAACATTGCCTTTAACAGATGTATTTAACGATTGCTGCGTAAACCCGCGCCCGTCTACATCTAAATGCAGTGTGGCAAGGCCAAGGGTTTTTATGTTGGCAACTGCCCCAAGGTTAAAATCCTGCAGGTCTATGTTGCCGGTATAAGCAGCCTCTGTAGGCTTGTTGTAATTTTTAACCGAAAGGTTGGCCTCTGCCTCGCCCAGTTCGCTCATTACATACAGCTGGGTATCAATATCTTTTTTGGTAAGGGTAACGTGGCCCACAAGGTCTATACGGCCAAATTTTTCTAAAATAGTGGGTAAACTTTTGCCCAGTATGCGCGGCATTATACCCTTAAGGTTTTGGTAGTTAGATGTTATCCTGTCAAAATTACCATTCATGTAAAAGCCCGGCCCCTGCTTATCGAACAAATGCCTGAAGTTAATACTACCGATGATTTCGCTCTGCTCGGCATCCAACAGCTTAAGGTCCTGGAGTATAAAATTGTTAAGCGGCCCGGTAAGGGTTGTAGAAAGGTAAAACTTTTGGTTCTTGCCAAACTCGTTATAAAAATAGTTAAGCTCGTTAGTAGCTATGGTGGCCCTGTTAACCTTAAAGTCGAACTTTACACGGTTAACAAAATCTTTCATATCGTCTTTGCCATAGGTAAGCTTAACCGCACCGGTAAGGGCGCTTTCGGCGGTTTTAAGCTCTAAAGCATCTAAAATAATATTGGTTTTAGAGTAGGTAAATTTAGCTTTAAGATTGTCTACAAAAAGTCCGCGGTGGTCCAATAGCGAGAGCTTTTGTATATCAGCCGTAACATCGCTACCCTTAATATAAAAATCCTGAAGGTGGCCACTTAGCTTTTTAAGGTCGAGCACGCGCGCCGTTACCGCATTTTGGTTGGTTAGCCTAAAGCGGCCGTTAGACACAAAAAGATCATCGGTATGGAGTCGGAATTTACCGCTGCCGGGCTTGCCGTTATCAAAAGATTTTACAAAAACATCAAGGTTAGATGTTTTTTCGCCTTTGTAGGTTTTCATGTGGAAGTTAAGCTTCTCGGCACGAATGGTACCAAACATAAGCTGGGTGTTGCCCAACGACTCTAAATTGCTTAGCAGGTTGGTTTGCAGCCTGTCGGCAGAAACAAGCGTATCGTTATGGTGGTCTAAAATTACAACGCCTTTTAGCTTAACGCTACCAAAAATGGTTATGGCAACTTTATCTATTTGTATGTGGGTGCCAAACTGCTTGTTAAGATAGTCTGACCCATAGTGGGCCAGCCTGGTTTGTACAAATGGCAGCGACAAAACAATAGCCAGTAACAGCAAAAAAAGAAGCAATCCTACAAGGGTGCGGATAAGTATTTTTTTAAATTTTTTGATACTGCTATTTGTTTTAAATTTGCCTATTGGTTGGTTAAGCCACACAACCCACAAAAGTAGGAATTTTTACCTTTGTTAAAATAGGCTTTAACCCTTTTTTATAATTCAAAATCTGTGCCCAAATTATGGCTGATACGCCCGTATATATTTTATCTATAGAAAGTTCGTGCGATGATACCGCCGCGGCTGTACTACAAAACGCCAAAGTGCTTAGTAATGTTGTGGCACGGCAGGAAGTTCATGAGCAATATGGCGGCGTGGTGCCAGAGCTGGCAAGCCGCGCACACCAGCAAAATATTGTGCCTGTGGTAGATGTTGCCCTTGCCAAAGCCGGCATTACGCGCAATCAATTAGGTGCCATTGCCTTTACGCAGGGCCCCGGATTAATGGGGTCGTTACTGGTGGGCAGCTCATTCGCAAAATCGCTGGCACTTGCGTTAGATATTCCGCTGGTGGCCGTAAACCACATGCAGGCGCATATACTGGCGCATTTTATAGACGAGGAGGGTTTTGACAAGCCGCAGTTTCCGTTCCTGGCGCTAACCATTAGCGGCGGACATACGCAAATTGTAAAAGTGAGCAGCTTTTTTGATATGGAGGTTATTGGCGAAACTACCGATGATGCCGTGGGCGAAGCCTACGATAAGAGCGCCAAGATATTAGGCCTGCCCTACCCGGGCGGCCCATTAGTAGATAAATATGCCCAGTTGGGCAACCCAAAGGCCTACCCTTTTACAAAACCCAAGGTGCCGGGACTTGATTTTAGCTTTAGCGGATTAAAAACGCAAATACTGTATTTTGTGCAAAAAAACGTGGCTTTAAACCCTAACTTTGTGCAGGAGAATATGAACGATATTTGTGCCTCTATACAATATACCATTATTAATATTTTAATGGATAAGCTTAAACTGGCTGTAGCCGAAACCGGCATTAAGAAGGTGGCTATTGGCGGGGGCGTATCTGCAAACAGCGGCATTCGCGGCACGCTTAAGGAGGCCGAGAAAAAATACGGCTGGAAAACGTTTATCCCAAAATTTGAATACACTACCGATAATGCCGCCATGATTGGCATTGTGGGCTACCATAAATACCTGGAGCATACGTTTAGCGATGCATCCGTAACCTCTAAAGCACGCATACAACTATAATGCAGTTATTTTATAACCCCGATATTACCCCCGGCAGCACGTCTTTTTTGTTTGATAAAGAAGAAAGCCGCCATATTATTAAAGTGCTTAGAAAAAAAGAAAGCGACATTATACAGATTACCAATGGCGCCGGTAGCTTGTTTACATCGGAAATTGTGTTTGGCAACGAGAAAAAATGCGAGGTTAAAATTACGGCAGAGCAGTTTTTTGAGCCTGCACAGTACGAGCTTCACTTAGCGGTGGCACCTACTAAGCTAAACGACCGCTACGAATGGTTTTTAGAAAAGGCCGTTGAAATTGGCGTTACCCAGATTACCCCGCTTATTTGCGAACACAGCGAGCGCACCAATTTTAAAGCCGACCGTTTTGAGAAGATCCTGCAAAGTGCCATGAAACAGTCGCTGCAATTTTACTTACCCAAACTGCATGAACCCGTGCCTTTTACAACCTTTGTAAACGATGCCAAGGCCGGCGAGCTGTTTATTGCCCATTGCGAAGAAACCGACAAGAAACTACTTAAGCACGCCCTGCAGCCCAAACATAACATTACGATACTTATTGGCCCCGAAGGCGATTTTTCTACTAAAGAAATTAACCTGGCCCTGGCACAAAATTACGTACCGGTATCGTTAGGCAACACCCGCCTTCGCACCGAAACCGCCGCCATTGTTGCAGCGCACAGTGTTGCGTTTGTTAATGAGGAGTAGTTGGCAGTGTTTAGTGTTCAGTTTACAGTCGCAGTTGGCAGGTATTTTGCAGATAATTTTCTTCACGTACTGTCATTGCGAATGAAGCACAGCGGAATGTGGCAATCTCACATAAAAAGAGATTCTTCGACTCCGCTGCGCTTCGCTCTGAATGACAGCCTACGCAGTCTTAAAATGGAACGCGGATGACGCGGATTTAAAAAGGGATTGCGCAGCATCTGCGTTATCCGCGTTCCATTTTACGCAAACCTGAACACTAAATATAAAGCTCCTCTTTTACACCACTACTCAAAATAAAAAAGATCTGGTACTGATTGTCTGAGCTGTACTGAAGGCAGGTTTTATCGTTATACGCCTCTTCATCATAATCTTTTATAAAATCCTGAAGTTCGGCATCTATAGACGGTGCCACATATACATTATAAGTTTTGCCATCTGTGGTAATGCTATTGCCCACGGCATTGTGTTTAAGCTCGAAAGCGTCCTGATAATTCATACTATTGGGGTTTGACCCTAAATTACAAAATTTACAGTTGCAGTAAGCGTTTTGAGGTATTTTTAATGAAATAGGGTGCGTTGATTAATCAGTGTCAGTTAAATCTATAAACATTATTTCTGATTTCTGAGTATCGAATATAAGTAATGAATAATCCCAAGCTACATCAAAAAACCAGTCAGCATCCAAATATTTATAAGTAAATATTATTAGATCTTTAAACCTGTTTTGATATTCCTCCTGCAAAAATTTTGACACAATTAAGGTGGCTTTCTTCTTTACAATACTTCTGTACGCTCCGCCGTCCACCAAAATCCGGATAAGATATTGCGATAGTAAGTCGCCACTTATTTGCTGCGCATTTTCAAAGGATGGGTCGCTCTTTTCAATCTTTAATCGTTCTATATATTCCTGAATATCGTGATGCATCAAAACATTTCTGACAAAGTGTTCGGCATTTAGCGGTTCTTTTAATACAAAGTTATCTTTCTCCTGAAGGTCTACCCTGTACTTATGCAATAGTATACCTCCGTTGCAGTATGCATATTGTACCGCATCCTGCCAACCTTTCGCATTCGCACTAAATTTGCTTATATCAATAAATTTACCCGAAGCCCACGCTAAATCAATTGCTGTTTGTAAACCGTTACCCATTGCACATTATTTAAATCCTTTTGCAGGCAATATAAATAAAAGCATTGTAAACCTACCCTGAGATTTTATATATTTACATTTCTAATTTTTGAAAATTGTAATGAAAAAACTTCTGTATATAATTGCCTTACTGCCTGCCCTGCTTACCGCGCAGGAAATTGCCGTGCTTAAATATTCGGGTGGTGGCGACTGGTATGGCAACCCTACATCGTTACCCAACCTGGCTAAGTTTTGCAACCAGAATATTAGTACTAAACTTAAGCCTAAAACCGCTATTGTTGAGGCCGGCAGCCCCGATTTGTTTTCGTACGCCTTTGTACACATGACGGGACACGGCAACGTGGTGTTTAGCGATAATGATGTAATAAACCTGCGCAACTACTTAACGTCAGGTGGCTTTTTGCATATTGATGATAACTACGGTATGGATAAATTTATCCGTAAAGAGATTAAGAAAATATTCCCCGATAAAGAGCTAGCCCTGGTGCCCATAAACCACGAGATCTATAAAGGCCCGTTTGCTTTTCCGCAGGGTATGCCTAAAATTCACGAGCACGATAACAAAGCGCCGCAGGCTTGGGGCATTTTTGTGGAAGGCCGCCTGGTACTGCTATACACCCTGGAAACCGACCTTGGCGATGGCTGGGAAGACCAGGAGGTGCACAACGACCCCGTTGATGTTAGGACGAAGGCCCTTAAAATGGGGGCTAATATTGTTAACTACGCGTTTAAAGAATAGTTTTTTAAATTACGAATTACGAGTCTTTAAAATGGAACGCGGATGACGCGGATGCTGCGCAGACACGGATTATCACGGATTAATACTGAAGCCAATTTTGCATTATTAATGACCAATTACATGTGAGATCGCTTCGTCGTGCCTCCTCGTAAAGACGGTGCGTGAAGAGTGGAACGTACAGTACCCGTAATTGTCATTGCGAACGTAGCGCAGCGGAGTGCGGCAATCTGTAATGGAATACGGATTATCACAGATTTTTAAAAGCAAATATTGTTTTAGTTACCGATGCAAAGTTACAACCTATCCCTCCAATTAGTACTGAAGTCACTGCTTCAGTAAATGCCATCTTACCTTTAATGGAGCGCACTTACTGAACAGATTGCTTCGTCGTGCCTCCTCGCAAAGACTGTGCGTGAAGAGTAGCACGTACAGTACCCGTAACTGTCATCCTATGTTTGTATAAATAAAAAGTAAGGTGGATTTTAGAGAAAGAATTATTAAATTTCAATAGAAGAAGGGAAAGAAATAAAAACCGAGTTTCGTCATTGGTCTTATAAGGCTGTTCGCAATGCCGGTTCCTTTCCCTTTCTGCTTTAAACTTGGACAGTTCGTTAGGCGTTGGGAGCCTGTAAGTAGGATTGATAAGTTAAGCAGATCTTCTATTTACTTTGTTTCTCTAATAACAAATTTATGGAAAAATCTTTTATTTATGTAGGTGTCGACATTAGCAAACTAACTTTTGATGTGGCTATTTTTAAAAATGGCATTTATTATCATCACAAGTTTAGCAATGATTTAAAAGGCTTTAAATCGTTCATCAAATTACTGAATACTGATAACTGTTGTGTTATGGAAGCCAGTGGGCCTTACTACCTTAACCTCGCCTTTTTCCTTGTGGATCAGGGTATAGCTGTTAGTGTTATAAACCCCTTGGTTATACGCAGGTTTTCACAAATGCGTATGCTCCGCGCCAAGACTGATAAAAAAGATGCTGCGATGATAGCAGAATATGGTAAAACAGAGCGTCCGGTTTTATGGGAGAAAGAAGAAAATTATGTTCTGGAGTTAAAGCAAATGCAGGCATACTGCGAACAACTCAATAAAAGCCGGACAGGCTTAATTAGACAAAAACAGGCCTTTGAAGCTAATCCTGTACAAAGTCAGATAGTGATGAATAGCCTGAATAAACAGGTAGAAGAGTTGGAACAACAATTAAAATTTATTGAAAAGGAAATGGTTAGTTTAATAAAACAATATCATCCGGAACAGTACCAGCAATTAAAAAGCATACCGGGCATTGGCCCAAAGTCAGCTATGGGGCTAATTGTGCTGAGCGGAGGTTTTACAAAGTTCAGTAATGCAAAGCAACTTAGTTCTTATGTTGGAATATCACCAAGAATCTTCGAATCGGGAACCAGTGTAAAAGGGAAAGCACGGATATGTAAAATGGGAATGAGCAGGATAAGGGCAATATTATATGTATGTTCCTAGTCTGCAGTCAAGAAAAATAAGGCGTGTAAACAACTCTTTGAAAGGTTGCTTGAGAAAGGTAAAGCAAAAAAACTTGCCCTAATAGCAGTTGTAAATAAACTATTGAAACAAGCTTTTGCTATCGCAACAAATAAAATATATTATAATGAAATAATTTAAAATTCTCTTGCATATAAACACAGTTCATTGCGAACGTAGCGCAGCGGAGTGCGGCAATCTATAATGGAACGCGAATCTCACGGATTTTTTAAGCGCAAATATTGTTTTAATTCCTGATGCAAAGTTACAACCCATTTCTCTACTTAGTACTGAAGTCACTGCTTCAGTAAATACCATCTTACCTTTAATGGAACGCACCTGCTGAACAGATTGCTTCGTCGTGCCTCCTCGCAAAGACAGTGCGTGAAGAGTAGCACGTACAATACACGTAACTGTCATTGCGAACGTAGCGCAGCGGAGTGCGGCAATCTATAATGGAACACGAATTATTACAGATTTTTAAATGCAAATATTGTTTTAGCTACCGATGCAAAGTTACAACCCATTTTTCTATTTAGTACTGAAGTCACTGCTTCAGTAAATGCCATCTTATCTTTAATGGAGCGCACTTACTGAACAGATTGCTTCGTCGTGCCTCCTCGCAAAGACAGTGCGTGAAGAGTAGCACGTAGAGTACCCGTAACTGTCATTGCGAACGTAGCGCAGCGGAGTGCGGCAATCTGTAATGGAATGCGTATTATCACAGATTTTTAAAAGCAAATATTGTTTTAATTCCTGATGCAAAGTTACAACCTATCCCTCCAATTTGTACTGAAACCAATGTTGCAGTAAACTTACCTTTAATGGAACGCAACTGCTGAACAGATTGCTTCGTCGTGCCTCCTCGCAAAGACGGTGTGTGAAGAGTGGAATGTACAGTACCCGTAACTGTCATTGCGAGGAGGCACGACGAAGCAATCTCACATGTAACTTAGGCATCATTGGTAAATACTCCCTTATTATCTGATGCAAAATTACAATCTATCCCTCCAATTAGTACTGAAGCCGTTGCTTCAGTAAAACAAACTTTACATTTTTTGTACAACCTATAAAACAAAAAAAACAGCCTGTAAACTATATACATGGCTGTTTTTTGCTATTTTGGATGTTTTATGGAATATTGCAGAAAAAAGGCTGCTTCCAAAATCCGAAAGTGAAATATCAAAAATAAAATACCTGATTATCAGGATAGATTTACAAACTGATTTCACATTATTTTTACGACGAAAATTGATGCTAAATTGTTATACATACATACTGTTTCGTAAATTAAAACTTACAATCATAAAAGTTCTGACAGGTGTTTGTAATTTGCTTTAACGGTATCTAAAACCTCCTCCATTTTGCCGCCTAAAATAAGCTTGCTCATGGTGGTGGCATAGCCCTTCATTTGCTTCCATTCTATTTTTGGAGGCATCGCCAGCGAGTCAGGATTAGTCATAACATTCACCAAAACAGGCCCATGCGATTGGAAAGCTTCTTTTAAAGCGGGTTCAAGCTCGTGTGGTTCGTCTACCGTAATGCCCCTAAAGCCCATGGCAGCAGCCACAAGGGCAAAGTCGGGGTTAACCATATCGGTCTCATTATCAGGCAGTCCGGCAACTTCCATTTCAAGCTTAACCATACCTAACGCCCTGTTGTTAAACACAATAAGCTTAATAGGCAACTTATATTGATGGATGGTAGCAAGGTCGCCCAGCAGCATAGAGAGGCCGCCATCGCCACACAGCGCAACTACCTGTTGATCAGGGTGGCTAAGCGCCGCACCTATAGCCATTGGCATGGCATTGGCCATAGACCCGTGGTTAAACGAGCCAAGCAATTTTCGCTTGCCGGTGGCATTAAGGTAGCGGGCACCCCACACGCAGCACATGCCGGTATCTACGGTAAAAATAGCATCGTGGGCAGCCAGTTTATCTATGGTATGTGCCACATACTCAGGCGATATGCGGTCTTTTTCGCCGCGGTCGTTAACATATATGTTCAGGTTTTCCTTAACCTTTTCATACAGCGCAAGTTGCGCCATTAAAAAGCTGTCATCGGGCTTAGCGGTAACCAACGGAAGCAGGGCTTCTACCGTATCTTTAATGTTGCCGCACAGGCCCAGGTCCAGCTTAGCACGGCGGCCCAAACGCTCTGGTTTTAAGTCGATCTGGATAATCTTTTTATCGGTAGGCATAAAGGCCGTGTACGGAAAATCAGTACCCAGCAACAGCACCACATTAGCCTCATGCATAGCATGATACGCCGATGGAAGGCCAAGCAGGCCGGTCATTCCCACCTCATACGGGTTGTCGTACTGCATGCCCATTTTGCCCCTAAACGAGTAGCCGATGGGCGCTTTAAGCTTACCTGCCAGCTCAATTACCTGATCGTGAGCGTCATCGGCACCCGTCCCGCAAAAAATGGTCACTTTCGGGTGGGCGTTCAGTATCTCGGCAAGCTGGTCTAACTCGGCATCGTTAGGTCTGATAATAGGGTTGTTACGGTAGTTGTGCATTGCCGTAGCACTCTCAGCAGCAGGCATTTTCGATACATCGCCGGGTAATCCAAACACCGCTACACCCTTATGGTGCAACGCATGCTGAATGGCCGTTTGCAGCATTCGGGGTGCCTGCTCTGCCGTGGTAGCAATCTCGTTATAACAGCTGCAATCGTCGAACAAACGGGTGGTATTGGTCGATTGAAAGTAGTCGGTACCAAACTCAGGCGTATTAATGGTAGAGGCAATGGCAATAAGCGGTACGCCGCTACGGTGGGCATCATACAAACCATTAATTAGGTGCACATGACCGGGGCCGCAACTACCCGCACAACAGGCAAGCCCATCGAGTTCGGCTTCGGCGGCAGCGGCGTAGGCTCCTACTTCTTCATGGCGAACGTGTATCCACTTAATCTTGCCACTTCGCCTAACGGCATCGTTAAGTTCGTTAAGGCTGTCGCCGGTAACGGCATATATACGTTTTACGTTGTTTTCTACAAGCATTTCTACTATCTGGTCGGCTACTTTTTTACTCATACTATTGTAATTTAAACCTTAATAATTTTTGCTACAAAGGCTATCAAATTTACTAAACAATACTGGCCTGATTGCCCTATTTAACGTAGTAATAACGTTTAAAAAGGCTTACAAACGTTATAGTGGCGCGGCTGCATGCCATAACCTTATCCTACAAACTTCATCAATTCTTAATGTTGTATTAAAGGCAAAAGCATTCGTGATATTTTTCATACATTCGATGTACTAAATCACCAAACTAACCCAAAATGACATCTAAAATTATCGCTAACGGCATAGTCAGGGCCGTACTGGTTCTGGCCGCTATATATATAGGACTGATGTTTTTGTACCAGATACAAACGGTACTTATTTACCTTTTTGTTGCCCTGATACTTAGCATGGTAGCCAGCCCTATTGTATTCTTTTTAAAACGCAAGCTAAAGTTTCCGCACATACTGGCCGTTATAGTAACACTGGTATTTTTACTCAGTTTGCTGGTAGGTTTTATAATGATGTTCGTTCCGCTTATCATCACGCAAAGTGAAAACCTATCCTTACTGGATACCAACAAATTAGAGGGCGATTTTAACCAAATGGTGGCCCAGGTAAACGACTATTTTGGTATCGATACCCAAAAAATGATAAAGGATGCCAACCTTACATCTAAGCTTAACTTTAACTTTATTCCACTGTTCCTTAACTCTTTACTTGGCATATTAAGCGGTTTTGGTATGGGACTTGCATCCGTACTCTTCATAACCTTCTTTTTCTTAAAAGACCGCAAGCTGTTTTTTGTGGGTGCTAAAAAACTACTGCCCGATGCGCATGAAGACAAGATACTCAACTCTTTCCGTAAAATAAACTACCTGCTAAGCCGCTATTTTATTGGGCTTATAATACAAATGGCGGTGCTGTTTACACTGTACCTTGCCACCCTACTTATCTTTGGAGTTAAAAATGCCTTTATAATAGCCTTTATAACGGCATTGCTAAATATTATACCTTACATAGGGCCGGTTATAGCAACCGTTTTGGTAATTGTGCTAACTTTGCTGGGCAATATAGGGCCCGAAACACAGGGCGAAATGCTGTCGACTACGCTGTATGTGGTTATAGGCTACAGCATTGCGCAGTTTATAGACAACAATGTTAGTTCGCCGTTAATATTTTCCAACAGCGTTAATTCGCATCCGTTGGAGATCTTCATAGTGATACTGATAAGCGGCTTTGTGTTTGGCGTATTAGGAATGATAGTTGCCATACCGCTTTACACCGCCATTAAGGTTATTGCAAAGGAATTTTTTCCGCAAAACCCTGTTGTTAAAGCCCTTACTAAAGATATATAGCTTTGCTTTCTACATTATTACAGCCCGAAATCCAGCAATACATTCGCGAGCATACTGCCGATGCCGTTACACAACTGGCATTGCAAAAGAACCCTTTTCCGGAGGTGCCCTTTACCGATGTTATTAACCAGATAGCAGCACGCCAAAAGGCTAAGGATAAGCTGCCTACATGGTTTGAAGCGGAGGATATTATCTACCCGTCCAAGATTTCCGTCGAACAAACATCGTCGGAGGTGGCGGCAAAGTATAAATCGGGACTGGTTTCGGGCGAATGCCTTATCGACCTAACCGGCGGTTTTGGCATAGACGATTATTACTTTAGCAAGGTAATGCAGCACGTTACGCACTGCGAAATGAACATTGAGCTATCGGCCATTGCTGCCCATAATTTTAAAACGCTTGGCGCGGAAAATATTGAGTGCCTGCCCGGCGATAGCCATGATATACTGACACTTACCAACAGGCAGTGGGACTGGATCTATGCCGACCCATCGCGCCGCAGCGATGTTAAAGGCAAGGTTTTTATGCTGAAGGACTGTCTGCCCAGCGTGCCCGATTTGTTAGATACCTACTTTAAATATACCAATAATGTACTTGTAAAAACGGCCCCGCTGCTGGATCTTACTGCCGGATTGGCCGAGCTGCATTCGGTTAAGGCGATACACATTGTGGCCGTTAATAACGAGGTTAAGGAGTTGCTGTGGCACATACAAAAAGGCTTTACCGGCACCCCTGCCCTGCTTGCTGTTAACCTTACCAAAGAGGGCAAGGAGGTTTTTGAAACTACCTATGATAATGCTGCCGAAGCCGCTTACGGCCTCGCTAAAAAATACCTCTACGAACCCAACAGTGCCATTATGAAATCGGGCGCGTTTGATGCCGTTAGCAGTCATTACAATATTAATAAACTGCACAAGCATTCGCAATTATATACATCAGATGAGCTTATCGATTTTGCAGGGAGGCGATTCATTATCAACAACATCATTCCGTATCAAAAGTCTGAAATTAAGCAATTTATAGAAGGTGAAAAGATGAATGTAACCGTGCGCAATTTTCCGTTGGCAGTAACCGAGTTACAGAAGAAATGGAAGATTAAAGATGGCGGCGATACCTATGCTTTTTTTACCACAAACATTGATAACGAAAAGGTTGTGCTGCTGTGCAGTAAGGCGTAACAGCTTAATAATCGTATCTTTACCGCAACGGTTTACATTGTTATTATGGAAGAAATTTTAAGGAGGCAGATTGAGAAAATTGTAAAACTGACTGATGATGAGTTTAGCTTTGTACTGAGCCACTTTACAGCGCGCTCTTACAAAAAGCACCAGTATTTGGTACAGGCCAACAACCCTGCCCCTAACGATAATTTTGTGGTTAAAGGCCTTTTAAAATCGTTTTATATAGACGATGCAGGCAAGACCCACATACTGCAATTTGCTATGGAAGACTGGTGGATATCAGACCCGCAGGCCTATCATAACAAAGTAAACGCTACGCTAAATATCGACTGCCTGGAAGACACCGATATCTTTTTTATCTCGATAGATAACCGCGAAAAACTGTGCGCCGAAATGCAAAAAATGGAGTACTTTTTTATGAAGAAAACCACTGCCGGTTACATTGCCCTGCAAAAAAGGATACTATCGCTTATGAGCCAGAAATCGGAAGAGCGGTACGCGCAGTTTGTGCAGCTGTACCCTGATTTACTCAGCCGCGTACCAAAGGCGTTAATAGCCTCTTACCTTGGCATTTCGCGCGAAACGCTGAGCCGTATGAGTACCTTTTAATGTGATAAACCTCACATTTTTGGCGTGACTAATATCCTTTTTTCCACCAGATCCATTGCCGAAATTTGCAGTACAAATTTTAATACTCGCATTATGGATAAAATAGCATTAGTTGTGGGCGCAAGCGGCATAACAGGCAGCAACCTTGCCCAAAAACTTATTTCTAAAGGCTGGATCACCTACGGCCTTGCCAGGAACCCACAACAGGATATAGAAAACCTTACACCAGTAGCCGCCAACCTTTTAGACCCCGAAAGTTTAGAGAAGGCACTACACAATATAGCCCCTACCCACATATTTATTACCAGCTGGATGCGCAACGATACCGAGGCAGAAAATATTAGGGTTAACAGCCTGATGGTTAGAAATTTGCTTAATGCGCTATCGGCAAAAAAATCAGTGCAGCACGTGGCGTTAGTAACCGGGTTAAAACATTACTTGGGTCCGTTTGAGGCTTATGCCAAAGAAGGCTTTTTACCCGAAACCCCACTTAGGGAAGAGCAGCCACGCCTTGATATTGAGAACTTTTACTACGCACAGGAAGACGAAGTGTATGCTGCCGCAGACCGCGATGGCTTTACATGGAGCATTCATCGCCCGCACACTGTTATTGGCAAGGCTGTGGGCAATTTAATGAACCTGGGCACCACGCTGGCCGTTTACGCAACCATTTGTAAAGAAACCGGCAGGCCGTTCCGCTGGCCGGGATCTGAAGCGCAATGGAACGGCCTCTCTGATGTTACCGATGCAAGGATGCTGGCACGCCAACTTATCTGGGCTTCTACCACCGATGCGGCACGTAACGAGGCATTTAACATTGTTAACGGCGACTTTTTCAGGTGGAAATGGCTGTGGAATAAAATAGCCGAACATTTTGGTATTGAAGCTGTTGGCTTTGATGGAACCATACATCCGCTTGAAGAAGAAATGGCTAATGATGCCGCGGTTTGGAAGGAAATTGCCGAACGCCATAATTTAGCCGAGTCCAATTTAGACCGACTGGCATCCGCATGGCATACCGACCTTGACCTTGGCCGCCCTATTGAGGTAATGACGGATATGTCTAAAAGCCGTAAGCTGGGTTTTACCGCTTTTCAGCACACCGAAGGCTCTTTTTACGACCTGTTTGAACAGCTTCGTAACGAGAACCTGATTCCATAAACAGCACCTATTCAAACAAATAAACCCCTGTAAGCATTGTGTTTACAGGGGTTTTGTTTTTGTGAGTCATATAGAGATCGAACCTGAGACTGCACTTAATCTTCAATATCACAGCCCTACTCTACCGGCACAAGCCTGTAAACAGCCGCAGCCGGACTTTCTACTGCTACGTATATAAAGCCATCCGGCCCCTGCCGAACGTCTCTTACACGGCCAATATTCTTAAGCAGCTTTTCCTGCTTTACTATTTTGTTGCCGTCAAGGTAGCAGAGGTTTAAATATTTAAACCGCAGCGACCCTACAAGTACAGCGCCTTTCCAGGGTTTGTAAACATCTGTAGTTAAAAATGCCATGCCCGATGGCGCTATAGACGGTATCCAGTACAGCTCTGGGTTTTGTATGCCGGGTGCCGTAGTTTTATCGGTTATGGTGTTGCCATCGTAGTTAATGCCATAGCTGGTAAGCGGCCAGCCGTAGTTTTTGCCGGGTTCGATGATGTTAACCTCGTCGCCGCCACGTGGGCCGTGTTCGTTTTCCCAAAGCGCACCGGTATCGGGGTTTATGGCAAGCCCCTGCGGGTTGCGGTTACCATAGCAATACAGCGTGGTAGGTTTGCCGGCCTTATCTTTAAACGGATTATCGGCCGGTATCGATCCATCATCTTTAATACGGTGAATTTTACCCAATTGGTTATCATCCAGGCTCTGCGGGTTCTGCCTTTCGTTACCGCGCTCGCCTACCGATATAAACAGGTAACCATTTTTATCGAACACCATGCGGCTGCCATAATGATGGCGCGTTGGAGCATATGGCAGTGCCTCGAAAATTATCTTACTATCAATTAGCTTGTTGCTTTCCACTTTAGCGCGTATAACTGCAGTTGTGGCAACGGTGCCCTGATTAGTTTTTTTAGGCTTGGAATACGAAAGGTAAATGTAGCTGTTGTTAGCAAAATCAGGGTGCACAATAACATCAAGCAAGCCGCCCTGGCCTTCGGCAAGCACTTCGGGCACACCCGTAATTTCCTGCTTCTTTTTGTTTTTAACACGGTACAATTTGCCGCCCCTTTCGGTAACAAACATTGTTCCGTCCGGTAAAAAAGCCATACCCCACGGCACATCAAGCCCTGTTGCAATAGTATCTAATTTTACGGTAAGTTTTTCGCTTGTAAAAGTGCTGCTAACCGGCACAGCATCAAAATTGTAGGCCTCTACATTTTTAATGCCCTTTAGTATATATTCAGAGAGTTCTTTAATCTCGGCATCGGTAAATGTTTTGGCAAAAGCCGGCATACCCTCGTTTGCGTAGCCATTTTTAATAGCCTTCATTAAATCTTTAAGGCTGTTGCCGTGTTTCCATTGCCTGTCGGTAAACGCGTCCATTTTTTCGCCGTGGCAGCCGCTGCAATAGTTGGCATAGTTCTCGGCAGGTGTTGCTGTGGCAGATGGCTGGTGTACATCCGTTACTGCGCAGTAGCCATCATTTGCCTCTAAAGTAAGGCTTACGCCGATGCCCGTGCAAACCAGCACCGGAATGATTAAATATTTAGCGATCATAAAAAGTTAGATTTGTGTTTTTTGGAACTCAAATCTAATCAATTTTACGACATAATACGATAACGATACCTTATTCTGTAACCAATACAGGCTCAGCAACTTTAGATTTTACCAGTTGCGCCACCCTGCGGATTAAAAATACCGAGCAAAGCGTTACGGCTGCAATTACATAGCCCAGTATATTGTAATTTTCGAGGGGACTGGTCTTGGTAGACTGGTGCACTATATAACCGGCACAAACCGCTGCAATACCGCCCGCAATTTGCTGAAGCGATGATGTTATTGCCATATACGCCCCACGGTCTTTCATCTCAGGGATACCCGTGTTTAGGGTTGTTGCGGGAATCATCCGGCTCATAATACCCATAAACATAACCATATTAATGGCTACTACCTGCCATAGCGGTATGGGGTTTATATTAGTGTATATCAAAATCATAACAATAGAAATAAGCGACCCGGCCGCAAACAGCCAGAACTTGCTAACCCTGTCGCTCAGCTTACCTACCAATGGCATTATAATTAGTACCGATATTCCTGTAAAGAAAAATATAAGGGGCAGCTGCTCGTGCGTCATGCCAATGTTGTTAACCAGGTAAGCACTGCCAAAGGGCTGTAGCATAAATCCGCCCACACTTAGCAGCGCAATGGCCGCAAAGCCAATTTGGTACTGCTTGTTGCTAAGCGTATGCCAAAGGTGCAGGAACGGGCTTTTATCTAACTGTAATTCAAGGTGTTTATTAACCGGCTGCATTTTAGTAACAATGGCAATAAGTATGAGTACGCCCAGTACTGCTATCATTAAAAAAGCCGAATGCCAGCCCCATAGGTTGGTAAAATACAGGCCTAAGGGTATACCCAGTATCTGGCTGGTGGCAAAGGCCATTTGTATAAAACCCATAACGCGGCCACGCTGCTGTATTAAAAACAAATCGGTCACAATAGCCAGCGAAACCGACCCGATTACCCCACCAAACAACCCGGTAAAAATACGTGCCGAAAGCAGCATCCAGTAGCTGGTAGAAAGGGCGCATAAAACGGTGCCTATTATAAAGCCAGTGTAAAAAAAGATAAGCAGTTTTTTACGGTCGAATTTATCGGCAAAGCCCGCTGCCAAAAGTCCCGATGTACCCGCACTAAAAGCATAGGCCGATACGGCATAGCCAAAGTTGGCGGTGCTCATATTCAGGTTTTTCATAAGGATATCGCCCAATGGAGATATGATTATAAAATCCAGTATAACAGTAAATTGCAATAGCGCCAGTATGGCAATTATTATTTTTTGATGTAATGTAAATGGGGCTGCTTTAGCGGTAGGTTCCATTCGGTTTTTTGATTGATGATTTTGGTTGATTTGATTTTGATTGATGACTGAACCCCTGTTTATAGTTCGTGGCATTGGTGGCCCAAAGCATTGATAAGCGCAATTATAGATTGCGGCGTAAGCGTAGCGCTTGCTACACGCAGCACACAATCTACATCATCGGTATCTATGCTCCACTCCTGTATTTCGGCATGGGTGCTTAAGGTTTTATGTACTTCGCAATTAGCGCAAAGTGGGCCTATATCGGTTTTAAAAATATAGAGTTGGGTAGTAGTTTCCATAGTTGGATATATTATGGTTTTAGGGCTTTAATGGTGGCATTAAACGCCTCCTCCATCATATCGGGCGTAAGCGTAAAGGTCTTACCTCCCATGCTTTTGCCTTCGCGGTGAAAGTTGAGCAATGTATACAGCGGCCCGTAGGCAACACTCCAGAAAACCTCGAAAGACATGGGTACTAATTGCTTATTGTTTAAAGCATTATCTATAAACTGCCGCATCATTACTTTAAAATCGGCTAAGAGTCCCGACTGCATTATCTGGTCGCGGTACGGCGAATGCTTAATAACCTCAAAGCAGGCTACCTGTAGCGGAAACTCCAATGCAAAGGCAGCGCGGTTTTGCCACTGTTTCCATAACCCTTCTTCAAAAGGCATCTCTGGCGAAAAATCTTTTACTGTAGATGCAAAGAAGTCAACGCCAATCTCCTCGCCTATCTTCATAATAAGGTCGTCTTTGTCCTGGTAATAAATGTACAATGTGGCGACCGATATGTTGCAGGCTTTGGCAAGCTTATTCATGCTAAACCCCTGAAAACCATCCTGCACAATTTGCTCTATTGCTTTTGCAATAACCAGTTTTTCTTTATCAGTATCCCGTGTGCGCATAGTATTATTTTGTGCAAAGATACTATTATAAATGAATGTTCGTTTATTTATGTATAAAAATTTACTACATCCATATAGTCCTGTAATTTTATTTATATTTGGCGGCATATAGCCAACGCTATATAAATAACCTGATTTTTTTATACTTACTGTAATGAAACAACTTTTTTTAGCCCTAATGTTGGCTTTTTCTTTAATGGCAACGGCACAAGACTGCCAATATAGTGTGGAGGATGCTACCCCCGGAGAAGAACTTAAAACCACCAAAGATTATTTAATGTACGAAAAGGTATTTGCCGGTACCTCTCAGTTTTTGTTCTTTTCTCTTAGCAAAAGCCAGGGTACGCCCATATTAAACTTTCAGTTACTGTCTAAAAGCAAAGATTTTCCGCAGCAATATTGCCTTGATGCAGCCTCTAAAGTGTACCTGCAGCTTAATAATGGCAAAATTATTACCCTTTTAAGTGCTACCGAAGACCAGTGCGCCGGCCTGATGTACGACAATAACGAGAAAAATAACATACGTGTGCTTACCGGAATGTTTTTATTTACAAAAGGATCGTTAGAAGAGCTTGAAAAGTCGCAAATATCATTCATACGAGTTAAGTATGCTACTGAAACGGTGGACTATATAATAAAAAAGGACCTGCAAAGCGAGGCTATGGGGCAAAAATATGAGCCCGAGACCTATTTTATAAAGACACTTAAGTGCATAAAATAATTTAAACAAATTTAATGCTGCAGGTGCCTGACTGTTAATTACTTTCAAAAAAATGCAGAAAAAAAATAAAAAAACCTTCTAAAATAGTTGCAAATAACTAAATAAAAAAGCTACATTTGCAACCGCAAAAAAGGGTTAATTTCTTTAGAGCAAAAGCAGGAGAGGTGCCGGAGTGGTAACGGAGCAGATTGCTAATCTGTCGACGTGCAAACGTCGCCAGGGTTCGAGTCCCTGTCTCTCCGCTGTTTTCGGGGTGTAGCGTAGCCCGGTCATCGCGCCTGGTTTGGGACCAGGAGGTCGCAGGTTCGAATCCTGCCACCCCGACAAATAATGTTCACGTAAAGTGATCGTAAGGGGTCACATAGCTCAGCTGGATAGAGCACCTGCCTTCTAAGCAGGCGGTCCCAGGTTCGAATCCTGGTGTGATCACTAAAAGTTTAAACCATCCGTAACCGGGTGGTTTTTTTGTTTTACTATCTTTTGCACCAAAAGTTATCTTGGCTAAATTTAAGTTATGAGCAATATTGGAACAGAATATCTATTTTTATGCAGGGATAACTATTTGAGAGGAATAACGCCATCTAATAACCAAAACTATTCTAATCCTAACTATGTTAGAATCATCGAAATTGCACAAGAATATTTTGCTGGTAGTAAAATAGATGAGTATAAAAACTTCTTTCAGGAATACCAATACCTGGTTAACCTTTGGACTGCACATATGATTTTAGAGCATGGAAACCCTGATTCAGAATTGAAAGCAGAATGTATTGAGATCATTATGAGGTATACTAATTCTCATAGTACAGAATTGGCTAACCAAGAAAAACAATGGTTGTTAAACAACAGGTATTTTATACAATAGTATTGGTTTGGATTCAATACCTGTGCCTCATTAAATTAGGCGAAATTTGAAAAGCTACTGCAACTACAATTTATATGAGCATAGAAGAACAAATACAAAACTACATTGCCGGCCTTCCCGAGCCAAAAAGTGTTGATATGCAGCTACTACATAAGCTTATACTTAATGTAGTAGCAGGCGGCAAATTATGGTTTGATAACGGTATAAACAACGAAAACAAAACAGTTAGCAACCCCACCATAGGCTATGGATTTCAGGTTATGAAATATGCTAACGGAAAAACCCGGGAGCTTTTTAAAATTGGCCTGAGCGCCAACAAAACCGGAATCTCAATATACATCCTTGGTATTGAAGATAAGGCGTATTTAGCTCAGACATTTACTAAAGAAATAGGCAAAGCCAGCGTAACCGGTTATTGTATTAAGTTTAAAACCCTAAAAGATATAAACGTTGATGTACTTAAAGCTGCAGTACAATATGGGACTGAGACTTAAATAAAATTTTAATACAAACAACGTCTGAATTTGATTCAGGAAACGAAAATTTACGGCTTATAGATATGTACTTTAACCAAAACTTTGAAGATTATTTAGAAGAACTCTACCATTAAATTATAACCGAAGTTATAAAACGCAACATATTGTTTAATGAACCGGGAATTACAAAACGTGTAGTAGCATTGGATAAAAAATTCGGGCTTACGTATTATCCGGAAGGAAGCCAGCCACTAATAGATAAATATGGCCTGAGCTAAAATTAAACCGGTTTGTTATCTTATAATATGTGATGATAAATATTGTGAAGGCAGCAAAATAAGTAGTCTACAGAGGTGCAAACACTGCTTATCATCCCTTACAAACCTAAAACAGAAAGATTTTTAGCACAAAAATGCTAATTTTAAAATAAAATATTTTCATATCACGTTCAAACCTCTATTTTTGCCGGCTAATTTAAATATTGCATACCATGAAAGAATTATTTGCTCAAATTAACGCCGAGATTGAAACATTTAAAACAGAAAGCGACCTGCACATTGAAAAAGGCAACAAAGCTGCCGGAACAAGGGCTCGTAAATCAGCTTTAGAACTAAGCAAACTGCTTAAAGACTTTAGAAAAGTTTCTGTAGAAGAATCAAAAAAATAAGGTTCACAAAATACTAAGCCCTTTGATACGCTCAAAGGGCTTTTTAATTTTATTGGCAGTATAAAACAATCTGTTTTACATAGCTTTCTCCCCCACTCTTTCTCCTCCAAAAAAAGTAATTTAATTGTACGTAATATCTTAGCCTGCTAAACTATATTACGTTATTAAATAGTAGCTTTGTGTTATCCAAAACATCTATCCAAATAAAATTACATTATGATAACACCCCCATATTAAGAATACACTTTTCCATCCACATCCATTTTATTAATCAACAATCTTTATTTTTATGAATGCATTCAAAAAGTATCCCGCAGGGGTACTGCTGCTTGCGCTGTGTGCGGCTACGCCATCTTTAAAAGCGCAAAGCAAAACACCGCAACTTGGCACCAATACCATTAAAGAGGTTATTGCCGCCATGACGCTCGAAGAAAAAGTACAACTTTTAGTGGGCACAGGCCGCGCACCCAAGCCTAAGCCGCCCGGAGAGGGCATTAGCAACGGTTGGGTGCCCGAACCACCCATGATTGGCTATACAGAGACCAAAGTGCCCGGAGCGGCCGGTAACACCGCCGAAATAGCCCGTTTGGGCATACCCTCTTTAGTTATGGCCGATGGCCCTGCCGGCGTACGTGTATCGCCTACGCGGAAAGATGATGCCAATACCTACTATGCCACGGCTTTCCCTGTCGGTACCTTACTGGCTTCTACTTGGGATACCGAACTGGTGGAGGCTGTAGGCCGCGCTTTTGGCAACGAGGTTAAAGAGTATGGGGTAGACATATTGCTGGCGCCGGGTGTAAACATTCATCGTAACCCGCTAAATGGGCGCAATTTTGAATATTATTCGGAAGATCCTTTAGTAGCCGGTAAAATTGCAGGCGCTATTATAAACGGCATTCAGTCTAACGGTGTGGGCACATCAATCAAACATTTTGTGGCCAACAATCAGGAAAGCAACCGCAACTACGTTAGCTCTACCGTTAGCGAAAGAACATTGCGCGAAATCTATCTTAAGCCTTTTCAGATTGCTATTGCCGATGCTAATCCGTGGACGGTGATGTCGTCTTACAACAGGGTAAACGGGGTGTACACCGCCCAAAGAAAAGACCTGCTTACGACAGTACTTCGCGACGAATGGAAGTTTAAAGGCTTTGTGATGACCGACTGGGGTGGTGGTTACGACTGGATTGCCGAAATGAATGCCGGTAACGACCTTATTATGCCCGGCAGGCCCGACCAGATAGCTACGC
Organism: Flavobacterium subsaxonicum WB 4.1-42 = DSM 21790; assembly: GCF_000422725.1. GTDB lineage: Bacteria > Bacteroidota > Bacteroidia > Flavobacteriales > Flavobacteriaceae > Flavobacterium > Flavobacterium subsaxonicum. The sequence continues at coordinate 569,403 of NZ_KE383909.1, read as the reverse complement.
TTATAAGTGCCGTAAAACACGATTCGCTTAGCATGAAAGTGCTCGACCAGAATGTAGAGCACATGCTGAATATTATTGTAAAGTCGCCATCGTTTAAAAAATACAAGTACAGCAATAAACCCGACCTGAAAGCCCATGCCGAAATTGCCCGCAAAGCAGCAACCGAGGGTATGGTATTGCTTAAAAACAACTCCGAAGCCCTGCCCCTGCCTAAAAAAGTCAAGTCCATTGCGGCTTTTGGCAGTGGTACCTACAATACCATTCCCGGTGGTACGGGCAGCGGAGAGGTAAATAAGGCTTATACGGTTAACGTGTACGACGGACTTGTAAAAGCGGGATATACGGTAGACCAGAACATAAAGAACGCTTACACGGGGGCTAATAACGATAAACCCATACTTACTGATGCCCTTATTGCCAATGCATCTGTAAGTAATGATATTGCCGTGGTAACTATAGCAAGAAATTCCGGCGAGGGGCACGACCGTAATGTTGCGAACAATTATACGCTTACGGCGGATGAAAAACTGGAATTCAAAAAAATTGCCGATGCTTTTCATACCAAAGGCAAAAAGGTAATTGCAGTGCTAAATATTGGCGGTGTTATAGATATGAACGACTGGCAGGATAATGCCGATGCTATATTACTGGCCTGGCAACCGGGTCAGGAAGCAGGCCTTGCTATTGCCGATGTGCTTAGCGGCAGGGTTAACCCATCGGGTAAGCTGGCAACTACCTTTCCTGCAAAGTATGAAGATGTGCCTTCGGCAAAGAATTTTCCGGGCACACCGGCCGAAAAACCTGCACAGGTGTTGTATGAGGAAGGTATTTATGTGGGCTACCGCTACTACGACAGCTTTAAAGTAAAGCCAATGTATGAGTTTGGTTACGGACTATCGTACACCAGTTTTGATGTGAGTAACTTAAAGCTTAGTTCGGCTACGTTTAAAGATAAAGTAACAGTAACCGTAACAGTTAAAAACACGGGCAAAGTAGCCGGTAAAGAGGTGGTACAGATCTACGTAAGGGCCCCAACGCAAACCATAGATAAACCCGAACAGGAACTTAAAGCCTTTGGCAAAACCAAGCTACTACAGCCGGGCGAAACCCAGGTACTGACCTTTACACTTACCCAGGCCGACTTAGCATCTTACCACACCGATAGCTCGGAATGGATTGCGGATGCCGGAAGCTACACCGTAAAAGCAGCTACATCATCGCGCAATATTAAGCAAACCGCAACTTTTATGGTTGCTAAATCTATTGTGGTAGAGAAAGACCACAAAGTACTACAGCCGGATATTAAACTGTCTGAAATCAGGCCTTAAAGCCAATTCTCATACTGCCTAAAAACTATAAAAGCCCTGTAAATGCAGGGCTTTGTGTCTTATATAAATGATTATTCGGTGGTGCTATCTGCGGTTTTAAAATCTTTGCGCTTAATGTCGAGCTTTTTCATTTTAGAATTTAGGGTGGTGGGTGGCATATCCAGCAATTCGGCCGCACCACCAACGCCCCAAATTTTACCCTTGCATTTTTTTAGCACCTCTATAATGTGGCCCCTCTCGTTTTGCTGATAACTCATTACAGGCACATAGCCCGTGCCTGCAAGTGGCTGATTAGTATTGAAGTTAGGCATAGTTACCTCTTTAATGGTACTTTCTTTAGCGAGCAGTATACTCCTTTCAATAAGGTTTTCGAGCTCGCGTATGTTGCCCGGCCAGCTGTAGGCCATAAATTGCTGCAACACTTTTGCCGATACCCCGGTAACCTTTTTACCCGACTTTTTATTGTACTGCTCAATAAAGTGGTCTATAAGCATGGGCAAATCGTCCAGGCGGTCGCGCAATGCCGGTATTTGTATCGGGAAAATATTAAGCCTGTAATACAGGTCGAGCCTAAAGCGGCCTTCGCCAACTTCTTTCTCTAAATTACGGTTAGTAGCCGCTATAATGCGCACATCTACCTTAATAGGCATACGCCCCCCTACTCGTTCTATTTCTTTTTCCTGAAGCACCCTAAGCAGCTTAGACTGTAGTTCCAACGGCAATTCGCCAATCTCATCTAAAAATAACGTGCCCTTATCGGCCAGTTCAAATTTGCCAATGCGCCTTTCGGTAGCTCCGGTAAAAGCACCTTTTTCGTGCCCAAAAAGCTCCGACTCAATTAAATTGGCGGGCAAAGCCGCACAGTTAATTTTAATAAGTGGCTGTTTTTTTCTGGGCGATAAATTATGTATGCAACTGGCAATACGCTCTTTACCTGTACCGCTTTCGCCAAGTACAAGTACCGATGTATCTACTGGTGCTACCTGCGTAATATAATCAAACACATTCAGCAACAAATGGCTGTTGCCTATAATACCTTCAAAAGCAGTAGCTTCCGGCTTTTTGGTGGCAGGTATTTCTTTTTCTGATGAAGCAACAACTTCAGATTGCGCGGCCTTTACAGGACTTGCCACTTTTGCCAATGCCGTAGCCAGCGAATTTTGCAAACGCTCTGCCAGCGGAATGTGCGATGTGTTATAAGCATCGGCGCGCCTGCTAAAAAACAATAGGTTATAAACGCGGCCATCGGGTAAAAAAACCGGCAGGGCCAAATGCCCCTGCATACTAAAAGTAGCGGCAAACAATGCTGCCAGGCCCTGTTGCTTTATAATGGTCTTAAAATCGTTATTGGCATAAAACACAACCTCTTTGCCTTGTGGTGTATTTCTTTTATAGTTTTGAAGCTCCGATAACTTCAGGTTGGTAATTATCTGTACCTGCTCCAGCCCAAGCGATTGGTATTCGTTAAAACCAATACGCAAAAAGCCTGCATCCTGCTGCATTGCTGCATCACTATCTAAATAGCTGTATAAAAAATCGAAGGGAATATACGCCTGTATGGCCCTGGCAATTTGCAATAGCCTTTGCTGTGGCTCTGCCTCTGCCTGCGCAATCGTATTTAACTGTTTCTGAAACTCGGCTTCCTTTTTAAAGTTGGCCTCGGCACCATTCTCGTGCCTGTAGCGGGCAATTTCTAAGGTAACCAAAAGGTCTTTTTCCCTGTAGGGCTTTACTAAAAAGCCGTAAGGTTCGGTTTGCTTAGCAGCCTCTAAAACCTCGCGGTTGGAGTTAGCCGATGTATAAATAAAGGCAATGCCCATTTGCTGTAACGTGCGGGCAAGGTCTATACCTGTAGCAGGGCCCTGCAAAAAAATATCTACAAGTACCAGTGTGGGCTGCTCTTTTTTAACCATTGCAAGGGCGGTATCAACATCGCGCGCTATGCCGCACACTTTATATCCTGCGCTAAGCAGCATCAGCTTAAGGTCGTTAGCTTCTACAAACTGGTCTTCTACTATCAGTACTTTTTCATTCATAACTCACAAAATTTAAATTACAGTACCGGCTTGCGGCGCAAATCACGCTTAAAATTAATCTTTATAACCGTACCGTTATTATTAATAATAGAGAACGTTCCGTTTAAATCGCCGGTAAGGCCCTGCATAAGGCTCATGCCAAGCGAATTAGAATTCTCGGCATCAAAATCGCGGTCAATGCCTTTGCCGTTATCTGTTATAAACATCTCAAAATAATTGGGTTCTTTTTCTTGCAAAGTTATTGCAATCGTACCATCCTGACCATTAGTAAACGCATATTTTATGGCATTGGTTATTGCCTCATTCAATATCAGGCCAATAGGAACCGCCTGAGAAACATCTAATAAAACATCGTCTACCGTTACTTTAAACTGAATGTAGCCGGTATCAAAACTGTCTTTTAAATAGGCCACCAACTCGTGTATATAAGTAGGCATGGCTATAGCCGAAAGATTATCTGACTGATACAGCTTTTGATGGATAAGCGACATACTGTGCACCCTGCGTTGACTGTCTTTTATGGCGGTAACTGCTGTTGCATCTTTTAAATAAACCGACTGGCTGTTTAAAAGGCTCATAACTATTTGCAGGTTGTTTTTAACCCGGTGGTGAATTTCTTTTAACAACCACTCTTTCTCTTCCAATAAATGGTTAAGGGTGTTGTTTTTAAGGCTAATTTCTACCTGTTGCGATCGTAACAGCCTGTTTACCTTAATTTTATTTCTATACGCTAAATAGATGGCGCCAACTGTAATAAGCAGTAATATAGTACCCCCTAAAAATATGTTTTTAGACTTATTTGCCTCATACGTTTTTTGTTTTTGAAGCTCGCCCTCTTTAGCCAAAAGCTTAATATTTTGATTTTTAAGCAATATATCTTTGTCTTTTTGTTCGGTTTCGTAAGCAATTTGCAGTTGCGATATTTCTTTGTTTTTATCGATGTTAAAGAGCGAATCGTCCTGCGTTTTTACTTTTTTTAGATATTCTATAGCCTCTTTATAATTGCCCTGTGCCGAATCTATTTGATACGCAACGGTATAGGTACTTTTTTTGTTGGCAAACCCAACCGACTGGTCTATGTTTTTTAAATTTTTAGAGAGGTATTGTTTAGCGGTATCATAATTTCCTTTTGCAAGATACATGCGGGCAATTGCCATGTTAGCATTAAAAATTATATGGGGCATTATATCGCTCTCCTTATTTTTAATAATATCAGTCAATTGATTGCTATACACTTGTGCCCTGTCAAATTTAGAGAGATTTGTATACAGAATTAAGTAGCAAGTTTTTACAGTAACAACATCTATTAAATTTATGGGTTTGTATTTACTGTAAATGCTGTTAAGGAACCTCTCTGCCTTAGCATATTTTTTTTCGTTTATAAGGCTTACTACCATGTTGTTAGTAACCGTATAAATAAGCTCTATATTTTTTATTGCAAGGGCATGCTCTAACGATTTTGAAAGGTAAGCATACGACAGTTTATCTTCGTGTAAATGGTGGTACACCGCAGCTAACTGATTGTAAATAAAGCTAAGCTGGTCGTGCAGGTTATTCTTTTCTTCGCCATATTTAGCCGCGAGCAATAAATATTCAACAGCCTTTTTATACTGCCCGGTACTGGAATATACATTGCCTAATGCCCTGTAGACATTAACCATATCTTTATGCCCTATAGACCGGTAAATTTTAAGCGACTGGTTAGCCAGGTCTATTGCTTTGGGGTTGTCTCCCAAATAGTTATAATGTTCTGCTGTGGTAATTAAAATAAAGGCCAACTGTTCTTTAGTACTCTTTTTTTTGTAGGCCTCTAAAGCTTTTTCAATGTAATCGGTTTTTTTATCCAGTTCGGTATACCAGTTAGTAAGGTCGTACAATTCAATATAGGCATCGCCCTGAATATCATAATCGTTGTTGGCGATAGCCAAATCCAGTCCCTTTTGGGCAAAGGTTAGTGCCTTCTCATTCTGGTGTTTTTTTTTATAAATTTTGGCATACAGTACGTTGCTATAGCTTTCTCCCCTTTTATATTTTAGCCCGCTACTTATTTTTTGTGCCTGATTAGTATAATAAAAAGCACTATCAATATCGGCTTTGGTATCTCCGGGCTTAGCTATGTAATAATCGCTTAATTCCTGTAAAGTAGTTATCTTTTCGGAATTATTTTTTTGCTTTTGCAGTTGCTGCAATAGGTGCTTATTATCCTGTGCCTTAACACTAACGGATAATAAAACAATAAGCAAAAAAATAATTTGTAGAATTTTTCTCATAGCCCACTAAATTACCTATTTTGCCTTTAAATTGAGCGTATATTTTATGCAAAAAATGGTACATTTTATAGTGACTTTTATGCAGGGCTCTTTTTGAAATAAAGAGAATATAATGCCAATAAAATACCAACCATACCGGCCATTACAATTACCAATGCCCAAAGTGGCATATTGGTAACTCCGACAAAATGTTGGTAAATACTGTAAGCCAGCAGTATAAAAAATAAACCAAGGCAAACCGGCAATGAACTTAGCAGCGATTTGGCAAATAGTTCTTTAAAACCCGACATTGATTTACCAAATGCATAAGCCATAAGCGCGACAGATAAAAATCCAAAAACAACGCTAAACAAAAGCCCTGCAATTACTAACATTAAAGTGATTATGTTATTTTCTACAAGATCGTTGTTAGTAGCACTGTAAATAATTTTTATTGTCGATCCGACTTCAGGAACCCCTCCCGTATGGGTGGATGAATTTACTTTTTTTATGCTGCCATTTTTATCTTTAAATTCTAAGACAGGTATGTACATGGTTGTATACCGCGTGCGATTATCAGAGCCGGTATACCGGTCTCTGTAACTTTCGTATCCTACAATTTTAGCGGAGTAATTATCTCCGGTAAAATATATAAAAGACGAATTAGCAGTAATAAATAAGGCAGAAAAAAAGATGGAGAGTACACTTATAAACAATGTAAAAGTAAAGCCGATAGAAAGACAGCCACTGTCTTTTAGTCGTTTAGATATCCTGTAGCTAAAGTATAAGGATGTTATTATTACTCCAATAACTATATAGCCGGTAGATGTAAGTAGTAGCGGTGGCATCATATAGCTAAGATAGCTATAATATTAAATCAGGTTAAGCTCCATTGCAAATTTAATAAGCCCTACCGTATTTTTTGCGCCAGATTTTATCATTAAACTGTTCCTGTGGTTGTCTACCGTTCTTTTGCTTATGTAAAGTTTAGTAGCAATTTCGCTGTTAGAATATTCGCTTGCAATATGCTTTAATATCTCTACCTCACGTTTGGTAATGTGCGGCCTGGCCTCGGCCTCGGCACTAAGCTTAATTTTTTCCTGGTTGGGTACTTTAAGGGCATTATCTATATACATGCGCCCATCGTAAATATGGTTAATGGCCTCCAGTATACTGTTAGAGTCGGCAGTGCTTTTAAGCAGGTAACCCATGCAGCCGCTGCCAAAAATTTCGTCGGCAAGGCCCGGCTTATCGTAGCCGGTAAGAATAAGCATTTTAATTTCTGGGTGATAATACGATATAAACCGCGCCAGTTGCGTGCCCGTTTGGTCGGGCAGGTAATAATCAAGTATTAGCACATCGGGCTTAATAACCCCAAGGTCTCTTTTTAAGGCTTCGCCCGTTTGATATTTGCCAACAAACTGCATGTAAGGCGTTTTGTTTACCAAAGTTTCCAGGCCCGAAACTATAAGGTGATGATCATCTGCAACAGCAATTCTCATAATACAATAATTAACTTAATAAAAATGTTTCCATTGGTATTTCTATATAAACGGTACAGCCCTGCCCAGGCTGGGTCTGAATATCCATACTAGCATTTAATACAGCTACCTGGCCGGCAATGTTGCTAAGGCCCATTGTGGTTACCCTATCCTTATCATAATCAAAGCCTACACCATCGTCTTCGGCGGTTATACCCAATACACCATCGGCATAAAGCAACTGAATTACAAAAGTATTAACGCCGGAGTGCTTAATTATATTTTGTATTAACTCTAATACTATAAAAAATATTACTTTTTCTGCCAATTTTTTAACGGGTGGCAATTCGCCATAAAACTGTGCCCTGATTTTAAAATGCGGATCTACAATGCTCTTAATAAAATTATCGATAGACGAATAAAGGCCGTTCTCGTTTAAATGTACCGGTATAAGATTATAGGCTGTAGCTCTAAGCTTCTCGGCAATGTGGCCGGACTGGTCTATAATTTTTTGATAATTGCACGCATGCCCAGTATTGGCAAAAACCCCTTCCATAGACTGCAGGTTAAGCCGTATAACTAAAAGTTCGCTAACAACAGCGTCGTGCAGTTCTTTGGCAATACGCTCCCGCTCTTTTTCTTCGCCATTAATGCCGGCCTCAACCAATTGCAGTTTTTTGGTGTTCTTTTCATTATCAAGCTTTTCTTTGAGGAATTTCCTCATAAAATAAAAAGTAAGTATTAAAAACAACGTAGCAGTAACTAAAATTGCGGCCAGCCAATTGCGGTTGCGTATACTTTTTTCCTGATCTTTAATTTTAATTTTGTTGCGGGCAATCTGGTTGTTCTTTTCTATCAGATAAAAATTAGCCTCCTTACGCCGCTTCTCTTCAAAAGAATTATCTTCATAAATAGAATCTCTGTACGCCATAGCCAGCGCCTGATAATAGCACGCTTTTTTATAATTACCCAGTTTAGAGTAGCAGGTTGCCATAAGCGTATTGGCATCTATACCATAATATTTATTGGCAAAGCTTATATTTTTAAGAATTCGCTCTAAGTACTCCTGTGCCTTGGTGTATTGTTTTTTATAAACATAATAATCGGCCATGGTTTTATTAAACATGTCGTTAACACCGGCTTCCTCTGTAGGATAATAGGGCTTTATTTTATCTAAATATTGCAATGCCAGCTCGGGTTTGTCCAGTTTTATATAATTGCTGGCAATTATAGCTAAGCTGCCTGTTGTTAAGGTATTTGTTGGGTCTAATACAATTTTTTTTGCACTAAAGCTGTCCAGGGTTTTAATAACCTGGTTGCATATTTTGCTTGATTTTAAATATTTTTTTTGGGTAGAAAACAAATCGCCCTTGCTAAACAAGGCGTATGCATGTAATTGCGGTATACCTGTACTGTACACCAGAGTAGAATCAAGGTAACTGTTAGCAAGGTCTAAATCATTTGCGGTATACCAAACAAAATACAGTTGGTGAAACGCCCTTGAAATTGCCATAGAATCTTTAGACTGCTTCATGAGGTCTAAAGATTCAAAACCATACTCTAATGCTTTTGGATATTTTAAAAGATATAAGTATCCTTCTGATTTTTTTAAGGCAATACGCCCCAGGTTTCTTTTATCGCCTTTGGCTTCGGGTACTGCTTTTTCTAAAAGTTTAAAAGCACTGTCAATCTGGTTTTTTTCAAAGAGGGCGTTACATTTTTCAGAATAGCCATCTATAATAGTATCTGCTTTAGTAGAAGGCCACTTGGCATACGTTGGCATTGGCGGTTCTTCTTTTTTACAGGAAAGTGCCAAAGCTGCCAATACAATATATAACAGTATATTTTTATAACAGGCTAAAGTATACATCTTTATTCTTAAAATAATGGTAGGTTTACTAATGACTCAACTTTAAATTGCGGTTAATTTGTTGTAAAACAACACAAAGAAAACAAATAAACAGGTTAAAGATTTACACATCTTAAAGTTTTGTTAACTATATCGCAATAGTAAAAAAATTTAATTATAAATTTTATCTTCAAATATACCCGTTTGTGCCCTTTATAAGAAATTTAGCTTTAAAAATAGGTATAAGTACCTATAAACAACCTTAAAATTGAGTACAATACCCTATTTTATTTTTGTTTGTAATACATCAATTTTGAAACTGTATAATCAACATATCGACATAATGATGTGTAATTATACAGCGAATATTTACAAAAACACATAACTATTTTTAATTATTAATTTTCTTCTTTTTTGAAGAAAGCGGCTGCTTATTACTACCCTTTATCAAGGGCTTAAAAAGCACATTCCGGGCAAACCTGGCGCATACTATGCAATACTTATAATGGGTTTAAGAAAATGCATAGCTGCCTGTTACAGGTTTTACCCGGATATATTTAGGGTAGTAGTACAAGCCGTAATTTAAATAATAGTGTTTTTATAATAGTCGTGATTTTGGCACTAACACACACAATGAAATAAAACGCTATGAAAAAGAAATTTTTATTACTTGTTGCCTCCTTATCCTCCCTTTGCGGCTATGCACAACTAACTCCCGCAGAGGGTTTTGAGGGTGCTGATTTTCCGCCACCGGGCTGGTTGATTGCAAATAACGGTGTTGGGGCACCTACCCCGGTTTGGGTGCAGGCAAACGGTACTGCGCAACAGCCTGCTTATTTGGGCAGCCATGCTGCATTTTTAGACCACGAAAATGTTGGCGCTGGCACCGTTGCTGCAGACTATCTTATAACTAAAGAATTTACCTACCCCACCAGTGCAGAGCTACACTTTTTTAGCAGGCTTATTACGGCCGGCAACCAAAACAGCACTTTTAAATTTTACCTATTGGATAGTGCCGATACTACTATAAACCCCGAAGATGTTACCACCTATCCGGCACCATTTTTAACATGGACAGAAAACAATTTTAATCCGCAAACGGTGTATACCGAGCGGGTTATTGCACTACCTGCCGGTGTTGTGGGTAACAATTACAGGGTTGTTTTTGGTTTTGAAAACGATAATGGCGACCGCTGGCTTATAGACCAAGTGTCGGTACTCGCTAAATGTCTTGAGCCTACAAACCTTACGGCAGCCAATCCCGGGGTTACCTCTATAGACCTAAATTGGGATAACCCCAGTGGTGCAACATCGTGGGAGATAGAAATAGTGCCAACATCCGGATCTACAACGGGCAGCGGCTTTATATATAACGGTACACTGCCCCTTACTGCTACGGCGGCTAATGGCCTTGTTGCAGCTACAAACTATAAGTATTATGTACGTGCCCTTTGCGGAGATGGTGGCGTGAGCGATTGGGCCGGACCTGCATTTTTTAGTACTAACGTATGTGCTGCAGAAGACAAATGCGATTATACCTTTAAATTATCTGATTGGTATGATGGCTGGAACGAAAATACAATGCAGGTATACCAAAATGGTGTTTTAGTAGCAAATCTGGAGCTTATAAATCAACTGGAAGGTACTGTTACCGTACCATTGTGTAATGCATTTCCTTTTGAGGTTTCTGCTACGTCGGGCGATTTTATAGGCGATTCAGGATTGCAGATCATCAATCCGTTCGGACAAATTATTTACAGTAAAGAAATTGGCGAAAATACTCCCTTAATTCTGTACCAGGGTATGGCAGATTGTTTTGTACCGGCATGTTTGCCTCCACAAAACATAGTTGCCTCTAACTCCGGACAAACCGGCTTCGATCTGTCCTGGGATGGCCCCACAACGGGCAACTGGGAGTACTACATTGTACCCCAAGGGAGCACCGCCCCTACAACAGATACTAATGGCACTATTGTAACAACAAATCCGGTTACCATTAACGGCTTAAATGCAGCCACCAATTACGATATTTATATAAGGACTGTATGCGAAAACAATGTGTACAGTACATGGGCCGGGCCGGTACAACACAGTACATCTATGTGCGACCCTTCTGAAAAATGTACTTATTATTTTGAAATGACCAGTAATGGGTCGGGCTATTTTGGCCATACCATGACAATACTACAGGGTGGTGCAACCGTAGCTACTATCGGCAGCACCTTTGAGGAAGGGCTTACAGCTACAGTAGCGGTAGCTTTATGCCCCGATGCACCTGTAGATATTGTTTGGAATGCCGATGCCGATGGCGAATTTAACTTTATGTATATAGGATTAAATGTATACACGCCATACATGGAAGAGTTTTTTATTAAACCTGCCGGAACCAGCGTTATAAACACTACTATATTTACAGGCATACCATCTTGCGAGGCGCCTGCCTGCCTAAAACCCCAGCAATTATATGCCTCTGATATAACAGCGCATACAGCTACTGTTGGCTGGACGGAAATGGGCACAGCAACAAGCTGGGAGTATTACGTTGTACCTTTAAACAGTCCCGCACCGGATACTTCGCAATCGGGCATACCAATTACAGTAACTACCGCCAATCTTAGCAATTTACAAAGCGGCACTTTTTATACTTTGTACGTAAGGGCACTTTGCGGTGGCGATAATGGCAACAGCTCGTGGTCGGTTGCCTATATATTTGTTACAGACATTGAGAATGATGAGTGTACTGGTGCTACGACCATACCTGTTAACAGCGGTGTACAATGCAACCAGTCTATAACCGGTACGCTTGATGGCTCTACCGCATCGGGTAATATGCCATCCTGCATAATTGATGGCGTTGCAGCAGATGTTTGGTATCAGTTTACCGCCACAGCACCGGCGCATACTATTACCATTGCAAGCGTAGGTGCAACCTTTGCCTATGCTGCAGTTTATCAGGGCAGCAATTGTGGCAACCTCGATGAGATGAGCTGCACCCAGAACCCTATTACTATGGTAAACAATCTTACTATTGGCGCCACCTATTATATAAAAGTATTTGTAGAGTATATTGAAGAACAAACGTCTACCCAATTTACGCTTTGCGTTACTACCCCTGCCCCAATACTTGTTACTGATGTATTTGAAAATGAAGAAGTAACCGCTATGGTAAACGATGTTTTAGTTACCGCCGAATGTGCACAGGTTAGCAACATAAGCTTTTCGGGCAATGGATTGGGTAAATTCCAAAAAGGCAACTCGGCATTTGCCATAAGCGAAGGTGTTGTTTTAAGTACAGGTATAGCTTCCAGTGCAATGGGGCCCAACTTTAGCAAACTCTCTGAAGGTGATGAAAACTGGCTGGGCGATACCGACCTGTTTAATTACATGCAAACGGTTAATTCAGATCCGTCGTTAATGTCGCATGTTAATGCAACTGTGCTCGAATTCGATTTTATACCTTTTACCAACCATATTAGCTTTCCGTTTATTTTTGCATCGGAAGAATACGGAATGTACCAATGCGAATTCTCTGATGCTTTTGCTTTCTTTTTAACCGATCTAACCGACAATACGCCTACAACCAACCTGGCCGTTTTACCGGATACTACCATACCGGTATCGGTTACAACCATAAGAGATATTGCCTATAACCCTGCCTGCGTATCGGCTAATCCGCAGTATTTTGACACCTACTATGGCGACCTTGGCGGAGGTGCCGACCCGTTAACATCGCCTACAAATTTTGAAGGCAATACTGTGCAATTACTGGCACAATCTGATGTGGTTAGCGGCCATACCTACCACATTAAGCTTGTAATTGCCGATGAAGGCGATTTTGCCTACGATTCGGCGGTATTTATTGGTTCTTTTAATGTAGGTGGGGTAAACCTGGGCCCGGATATTTCTGTGCAAAACGGCACCGCATTATGTTTTGGCGAAAGCTATACCATACATAGCAACCTAAGCACTGCAGACTATAGTTTTGAATGGTTTTACAATGGCACGCTTATTACCGGAGAAAACAACCCCTACCTTGTGGTTACACAAACCGGCGAGTACATGGTTAAAACCCACGACCTAAATACGTTTTGCGATAATACCGATATAATATTTATAGAGTTTTACAATGTATTGCAAAGTACCGGCACACCTATAGATTTAACAGCATGCGATACATCGGGGTACGCCGCGTTTAATTTATCGGTTAATACTGCTGCTTTATTACAAGGGCTTAATCCGGCCAACTTTATAATTACCTACCACGCCACCCAGGAAGATGCCAATGCAAACACCAACCCTTTAAACCTAAATTACGTAAACGCTATGCCCAACCAGCAAACCATTTTTGTAAGGATATACAATAGCATTTTACAATGTACAGGTATCAAAACCTTTAGCCTTATTGTAAATACTACAGCCCCTCAGTTTGATATTACTACTAATTTTGCCATTTGTCAGGGTAATTCGGGTACTATAAGTGTTACTCCGCTTAATTTTGATGGTTCCGCTGCAACCTATAGCTGGACATTAAACAGTCAACCATTAGCTGATACCACTGCCTCCATTACCGCAACACAGGCAGGAACGTATGCTGTTACAGTTAACGTTGCAGGGTGTACAACTATAAAACAGGTTGTGATTACCGTTGTTTCACCGCCAATAGCCAATATCTTACCTAATGTTTTTGCCTGCAGCTACACACTGCCGGAATTAAGCGCCGATAATATATATTACACTGCCTCGGGAGGATTGGGTACAAACCTTGCACCCGGAACAGTAATAACCACCACGCAAACTATTTATATTTACGCTGTTAACCCAACGTTAGGCTGTAGCAGCGAGAGTAGCTTTACCATAACTATATTGCCTACAGCAACCTTAGAAATAACCCAGGGTTGTGAAGACGCAAATTATACTCTTAAAGCTGTATTTGATAACGATGCTAACAACTCCGGTAACGTAAGTTTTGTGTGGACTAATGCCGGCGGTATAGTTTTAGGGTCTGAAAGTCAGCTTATAATTACGTTGCCCGGTACCTATTATGTTACCGCTACACCTAACGCCGCAACCGGCTGCCCTGTTACGGCCGATGTTACCGTTACCAATGTGGCCTGTATGATACCTAAAGGTATATCGCCTAACGGAGACGATAAAAATGATAGTTTTGACCTTACCGGCTTTGATATAAACAAGCTTAGTATTTTTAACCGCTATGGTATGGAGGTGTATTCTAAAATCACCTACACCAGCGAATGGCATGGGCAGACCAATGAAGGCGGAGAACTGCCTACAGGCACGTACTACTATGTTATTACATTTAGTAGTGGCAGTAGCAAAACCGGCTGGGTTTACATTAACAGGCAAGAAAAATAACAAAACATTCTTTTATAACAAAAGCAGCTCATAGAGGCTGCTTTTATGTTTTATAATTATTGGGTATTACCGAGTTTCTTACTGGCTTTACGGGCAATTATATCGGCAATGGGCTCGTTGTTGATGTTGCTTTCCAGCCAGGAGATAATATCAAGGTACAGGAAAGCCCTGCGTTCAAACGGGTGGTTTTCGTACTGAATAAGCGTTGCATGTAATTTCCTGAACTCATTTTTTATTTCTAACGGCGATACGTGCGAAAGGTTCTTTAAAAACTCCATCAATGCTTTTTGCACCTCGTGCATATCATTCATCTTACTTAAAAAAATATGGGTACTGCGCACAAGCGCCTCCAGGCGATAATCCAATCCGGCCTGATAATGCGCCGCAAGGTTTAGTATACGCGAAAAACACACCAGGTCTTCGCGCAACTGCGTGGTTTTATTGTCAATAATCTTTTTAAGGAAGAAGATGCACTTATCATACTTACGGTTGCCAAAATGCAGGCAGGCCATTTTGTAGTAAAGTATCATAACATGGTGCTCATCAATCTTATCGCTGTAGCGCGTCAGTTTTTTATGAATGGTATCCAGCAACTCTTCGCCATCGCTGTAATCGCCCTTCATAAAGCGAAGGTTCAGCTTGTTAGAATAAATATATAAAAAAGAGAGCACTATAATATTATCATCTTCCGGGATATCGGCATTGCTTAATATGGTCTCAAAATTATCTAAAGCCGTTTCAAACTGTTTGGCGCGGTTAAGGTAAAATAACGACTCCAAAACATAATGGTTGCCTTTAATGTAAAACACCGGGTGCACGGCAATAAGGTGCTGGTTCTTTTCGAACAGTGCTACCCATCGCGTAGCATATTTGTAGCACGACACAAAATCCTGAATAATAAAACTGTACCATAGGTACGACTGGTTGTACCACAGTTTTTCCCTAAAACCCAACCTATTCTCGTCGTACTTGGGCAGGTTGCTAAAAAAATAATCCGATATAGCTTTGGCTTCTGCCTCAGTACGGGCATAGCCATTCTTTAAAAATACATTGTACAGGTGCAGCGCCATGTTAGAGAGCTGGCTTGTAATGGTGTTAAGATACGTAAGCTCGTTAGTTTGCTCAATAAGCAAATCGGCACGGTTGGGGCGGCTGCGGGTAATGTATTGCGACTCAATAATCTTTTCCAAATCCAGTATCTCGTAGCCAATGCTTTTTTCTTCGTACAGAAGTGCTGTAGCTTTTAGTTTATCAAGAAGTTTAAGGCTTTGCAAATACAGCCCTTTGCGGTACAATATCATGGCAAAGTCCAGCTGTTCGCGTATTTGTAGCGGAATATTACGCTTAGAGGGATTAAGCCTTAAGCTGGTTAGTATCTGGTTGTAAAGGTGCGCCTTAACGTTAGATAACTGCTGTTTCGATATATCGGTGCTCTTTAAAATAGCCTCCTCGTCATACTTTGTTTGTGAGCATAGCACTTTAAAAAGGCTTATAAATTTGCTCTCGTTATTTAAGGGTATACGGCCTACATATAACGAAAACTGCCGCTTTTCTGACGATGTAAGCGACTGCACTAAAGAGAAAAGGTTATCGGTTAATTCGTTATGATTTTTATACACGTAGGCGCTGTTGTTATAAGTACTGTTAAAAAATAAAAGTACTAAAATATTTTACATAACAATACGCCATCAAAAATAGAATTTTAATTAGGCATCGTAAAACAAACCCAATTAACATATTAATTATTAAATACTTAAACCTTTAAATACCCTGTCAGGCATCGGTAGCGCTAATTTTCGAAAATCATAGTCGTGCATAATAACTATAATTTAGTCTCTGAATCGAAAAACACAATGAGATCATGGAGCACGTAGAAATTTTTGACACAACATTAAGAGACGGTGAGCAGGTACCCGGCTGTAAGTTAAATACTTCTCAAAAACTGCGAATCGCCGCTCAGCTCGACCAACTCGGTGTAGATGTAATAGAGGCCGGTTTTCCTGTTTCCAGCCCCGGCGATTTCCAGTCGGTTACAGAGATATCAAAACTGGTTAAAAATGCCACCGTTTGCGGCCTTACACGGGCTGTAGAAAAAGATATTGAGGCTGCCGCCGAAGCCCTTAAATATGCACGCAGGCCGCGCATACATACCGGTATTGGCACATCAGACTCGCATATAAAATACAAATTTAATACTACTCCCGATAAGATTTTAGAGCGTGCCCGCGATGCTGTGGCCTATGCCAAAACATTTGTGCACGATGTAGAATTTTATGCCGAAGATGCCGGCCGTACCGATAATGAGTTTCTTGCCCAGGTATGTGCCGTAGCCATTAAAGCAGGTGCCACGGTGCTGAATATCCCGGATACCACGGGCTATTGCCTGCCCGATGAGTACGGTGCCAAAATAAAATATTTAATGGAAAATGTGCCGGGCATACACAAGGTGCGCATTTCGTGCCATTGCCATAACGATCTTGGCCTTGCAACCGCCAACGCAATTGCAGGCGTTACTAATGGAGCCCGCCAGATTGAGTGTACCATTAATGGCATTGGAGAGCGTGCAGGCAACACGTCGTTAGAAGAAGTTGTAATGATTTTAAGGCAGCACCCTAAGCTAAACCTTAGCACAAATATAGATAGTAAGCGCCTTTTGAGTATAAGCAAAATGGTGGCCGAAGAAATGGGAATGATGGTGCAGGCCAATAAGGCCATTGTTGGTGAAAATGCCTTTGCGCACAGCTCTGGCATTCACCAGGATGGTATGATTAAAAACCGCGAAACGTATGAGATTATCAACCCTACCGATGTAGGCGTTAACGAGTCGTCTATTGTATTAACAGCACGTAGCGGCCGCTCGGCGCTGGCATACAGGGCCAAGAACATCGGCTACGATTTTACCAAATTAGACCTTGATATTGTGTATTCTGAATTCGTAAATTTTGCCGATACCTGCAAGGTTGTGGTAGATAACGATATTCATCACATTGTGCAAATGTCTAAGAACAAGTTTCAATTAAGTCTTTAAAAAATGAAAAAAACGCTATTTGATAAAGTTTGGGATGCCCACGTGGTGGAGTCTATAACCAACGGCCCCGATATTTTATATATTGATAAGCACCTGATACACGAGGTTACAAGTCCGCAGGCATTTAACGAGCTGGAGCAGCGCCATATACCGGTTTTCCGTCCCAACAAAATTGTTGCCACGGCCGATCATAACACGCCTACCATTAACCAGCACCTGCCTATTAAAGACGAGATGTCGCGTAAGCAAATTGAAGAGCTTACCCTAAACTGCGACAAAAACAACATCGAATTTTATGGCCTTGGCCACCCTTATAACGGTATTGTACACGTAATTGCGCCGGAGCTTGGCATTACCCAACCGGGAATGACCATTGTTTGCGGAGACAGCCACACGTCTACCCACGGGGCGTTTGGCACTATTGCCTTTGGTATAGGCACCAGCCAGGTGGCACAGGTGTTTGCAAGCCAGTGCCTGCTGTTGGAAAAGCCTTTAAAAATGCGCATTAACGTAAACGGAAAGCTAAAAAAAGGCGTACTGCCTAAAGATGTTATTCTTTACATTATTAGCAAGTTAGGTACTAACTCCGGCACGGGTTATTTTTGCGAATATGCCGGTAATGTGTTCCGCGAAATGTCGATGGAAGGCCGTATGACCGTTTGCAACATGAGCATTGAAATGGGTGCACGTGGTGGCTTAATAGCCCCCGACGAAACTACTTTTGAGTATGTTGCAGGCCGCGAATTTGCCCCTAAAGGCGATCAACTGGCTGCTAAAATTGCCTATTGGCAAACCCTTACTACTGATGAGGATGCGGTTTTTGACAAAGAATATGATATTGATGCCGAAGATATTGCGCCAATGATTACGTATGGTACCAACCCGGGTATGGGCATTAAAATTGGCGATACCATACCCAACAATGTAGAAACCAGTACCGACAAGGCTCTGGCCTACATGGGTTTTGATTACGGGCAATCGCTATTAGGCACTAAAATAAATTACATTTTTATTGGTAGCTGTACCAACTCGCGCATAGAAGATTTCCGAACGGTGGCCGGTTACATTAACGGTAAAAAGAAAGCAGATAACGTTACGGCACTTATAGTTCCCGGATCGCAACAGGTGGCAAGCGAAATGAAAGCCGAGGGCCTCTACAAAATTTTTGAAGATGCCGGTTTCCAGGTGCGTCAGCCGGGTTGCTCGGCATGTTTAGCTATGAACGAAGATAAAATTCCGGCCGAAGAGTACTGTGTTTCTACAAGTAACCGTAACTTCGAAGGCAGGCAGGGCCCGGGTGCCAGAACCATACTGGCAAGCCCGCTTACCGCTGCCGCCATTGCCATTGAAGGAAAAATTATAGATTTTACCAAAAACCTTAATTAGCATGCAAAAGTTTACAACACTTACTGATGTGGCCATGACGCTTGATATTGAGAACGTGGATACCGACCAGATAATCCCGGCAAGATTTTTAAAATCTACCGATAAAGATGGTTTTGGCGCTAACCTGTTCAGAGATTGGAGGTATATAAAAGATGATGAGCTTAACCCCGATTTTAGTCTTAATAAGCAATCGCAAAGGGGTTCGGTCCTGGTTACAGGCAATAATTTTGGCTGCGGTTCCAGTCGCGAGCATGCCGCATGGGCGCTTTCGGGCTTTGGATTTAAGGTTATTGTATCGAGCTATTTTGCCGATATTTTTAAAGAAAACTGCCTAACCAACGGCCTGTTGCCGTTGCAGGTAACGCCACAGTTTTTACAGGTTTTGTTCGGGGCTTTTAAAGTAAACCCCTTAGAGCTGGTAACAATTAACCTGGAAGACCAAACCATTAGCTGCGCAGGTAATACAGAGCATTTTGATATTAATCCGTACAAAAAGCTCTGCCTTATAAACGGTTACGATGACATCGATTTTTTATTGAGCAGGCTTGAAGCAATTACACAATTTGAAGAAAAATATAGTTAGTTATGGACTTAAAGATAGCAGTTTTAGCCGGAGACGGTATTGGCCCCGAGGTTACTAACGAAGCCGTTAAGGTTTTAAAGGCCATTGCATTGCGCTTTGGGCACGATTTTAATTTTGCCGAAGCATTGCTTGGTGCCTGTGCAATAGATAAATACAACGAGGCCCTGCCTGCAAATACGCTGCAAATTTGCCAGGAAGCCGATGCGGTTTTGCTTGGCGCCGTAGGCCATCCTAAATATGATAATAACCCCGACGCGCCTATAAGGCCGGAACAGGGCTTGCTCGCCATACGCAAAGCCTTACAGCTATTTGCTAACATTAGGCCCATAACCATTTATGATAAACTCATACCGCAGTCTCCGCTTAAAGCCGACAGGATTGCCGGTGTAGATATAGCCATTTACCGCGAGCTTACGGGCGGTATTTATTTTGGCGAAAAGTTTTTAAGCGAAGATAAAACCGTAGCTTCAGACCTGTGCACTTACTCGGTTAAAGAAATTGAGCAGATAGCCCACATGGCCTTTAAAGCGGCGCAAAACAGGCGTAAAAAGCTTACCCTTGTAGATAAAGCCAACGTGCTGGAAACATCGCGCTTATGGCGCAGGGTGGTTACACAGATTGCAACTGAATATCCTGATGTGGCACTCGACTTTTTGTTTGTAGATAATGCTGCCATGCAGCTTATTTTAAACCCTAAACAGTTTGATGTAATGCTTACCGAAAATATGTTTGGCGATATATTATCAGACGAAGCCAGTGTTATTGGTGGTAGTATTGGCCTGGCGGCATCGGCCTCTGTCGGCGATACCTACAGCCTTTTTGAGCCCATACACGGCTCGTATCCGGCTGCTACGGGTAAAGGCATAGCCAACCCGGTTGCGTCTATATTATCGGCGGCATTACTATTGGAACATTTTGATTTGTATGACGAAGCTGCTGCCATTAAAAATGCCGTGGCTGCCAGTATCGATCAAAACTTTTGCACCCCCGATATTTTTGCCGATAGCACTTATTCAACAAGCGATGTAGGCGATTTTATTGAAAGCCTTATTTTGGGTAACGAAACCTTTACTAACAGCAGTAATGTTAGCATTGGCAAATCAACAATTATTTAATGTATTATAACGATAGCACCATTGTTTTTCTTAATGGAGAATGGATTCCTGCAGCGCAGGCCAACACCAGCCTTTACAACCAGACCATGCACTATGGCAATGGTATTTTTGAAGGCATCAGGGCGTATGATACACCCACTGGCGTAAAGATTTTTAAGGGTAAGGAGCATTATCAGCGGATGCTGGATTCGGCTAAGCTGATGCATATAAAAACCGATTATACGGTAGACCAGCTTATTGAACTGAGTTACGAATTACTGCAAAAAAACAACTTTACCAATGCGTATATACGTCCGTTATTTTATTTAGGCCCGAACATGACGCTTATGCCGGTGGAAGAAACCAACCTGTTTTTATGCGCGTGGGAATGGGGCAAATACCTTGGCGATAGCTTGCTGCGGGTTGCAACCTCATCGTACCAACGGCCTAACCCCAAATCGTGCCATGTAGAGGCCAAAACGGTGGGGCATTATATTAACTCTATATTAGCCAGTACAGAGGCCAAACAAAAAGGTTTTGACGAAGCCCTGATGCTCGATGCCGCCGGTTTTGTAGCCGAAGGCCCCGGTGCTAATTTTTTCTATGAGAAACACAGCTGCCTGTATACCTGCCCGTTGGGCAACATACTGCCGGGCATTACGCGCAATACTATTTTAGACCTTGCTAAAGAACATAACATACCCACAGCGGTAAAACTGTTTACCATAGATGATGTAAAAACTGCCGACAGTGCCTTTTTTACCGGCACTGCTGCCGAGGTTATTGGCATTAAAACCCTCGATGATTATACTTTTCCGTTGGATTGGGATAAGAGTTTGGGCAAACAGTTGCTAACCGCCTACCAACAAGAAGTTAGAAAATAAGCAAAACCCACTCGCCTGAGTGGGTTTGTTGTTTATATTAGTTTACTAAATTTTCTATGGTTATAAACTCATTCTGAATGGCATAGATAATTAGGCCAATCATGTTTTTGCATTCGGTTTTGCGAAGCAAATTGTTACGGTGGCCCTCTACCGTC
This sequence comes from Flavobacterium subsaxonicum WB 4.1-42 = DSM 21790, assembly GCF_000422725.1. Taxonomy (GTDB): domain Bacteria; phylum Bacteroidota; class Bacteroidia; order Flavobacteriales; family Flavobacteriaceae; genus Flavobacterium; species Flavobacterium subsaxonicum. Next base: position 547,957 of record NZ_KE383909.1, on the reverse strand, counting down.
CGGGCGCTAAGGCACAGTTTATCGGCAATTTCTACACCGCTGTACTGCTGGCAAATAAGCTTAAGAATTTCTATTTCGCGGTTTGTAAGGTCGTCTTCGTCAAAGCGGCTCTTAATTTTTTTCTTAGATATAATAAGGCACTCGTTTATAATATCCATTACATAATCGCTGTAGTAAAAGCCGGTAGTTTGCACCTCGTTAATAGTTGTAATAAGCTGCTGCGGAGTGGTGTTTTTAACCAGGTAGGCAACTGCCCCCACCTCTATTATATTGGCTATAAAAAACTTGGTGTTATAGCTTGTAAGGGCAATTATTTTAACGTCAGGAAACTCGGCACTAATAACTTTAGTGGCTTCTACCCCATTTACTATAGGCATTTTAAGGTCTATTATAACAATATCGGGCTTAATGGTGCTCTCCCTTAAAAAGCTGGTAAGCTCTTCGCCATTAGAAGCTTCAAACAACACCTGAATATTTTTTTCTCTCTGTAATAAAAAAGAAATTCCCTGCCTGAACAACACCTCGTCATCAGCCAGGACTATTTTAATTGGATTGCTCATAATTTTAGAATTTAAAAACTACATCAGTTCCCTTATTAAGGACAGAACTGATAGTAATTGTTCCGTTTATAAAAATTATCCTGCTCTCAATATTTTTCATTCCGAGGCCCTTTTTATTTTTAAGGCTCTCTACATCAAAACCTTTTCCGTTGTCGGAATAGTTACAGTTAACCAGGCCGTCCTCTTCGTTAAAAACAATGCTTATGGCCTTTGCTTTACCGTGGCGCAACGAGTTGTTTAATAACTCCTGTATAATCCTGAAAACATGCAGGTGCCTGTTTTTATCAGCATCGTTAAACTGCACATTATTTTTATACGTAACCGCTACCGACTGGCTGCTGTTAAACTCGTAACACAACTCCTCTAAACCGGCGCTAAGCCCAAACTTATCTAATACGGGCGGTAAAAGGTCGTGCGCAATGCGCCTGGAATTATCGAGCGTTTTAGCTACGAGGTTAATAATATTACACGTTATGTCGTTAAGTTCTTTGTCGGTTAAATTGGGCGTGGTAAGCAAATGGCTGTTTAAAGAAACTACATTTAGCTTAGAGCTAATATCGTCGTGTAAATCCTGGGCAATGCGTTTTCGTTCGTCTTCCTGCACCTCAATAGTGGCAGTAAGCAGGTCTTTTTGGTAGGCTATTTCAAGGTCTTTTTTTTCTAATTCCTTCTGGATAATCTTCTTTTTAGAAAAATAAAAAAACAGCAACAAAACCATACCCATAAAAAACATAAGGAAAACACCCACTATAATAATCAGCTCCGGTTGGCTGCCTTCGGGTAAAAGGTTTGCTTCCATTCCCATAAAATTAGTAATTGATACAGAATAAACAGCAAAGCGTTAATTTTCCAGATGTAGATACTAATTTCATCGGCAAAAGACATAATAGAGACCGCAGAAGCAAAAATTATAGAACTGCTTATCAGATAGATAAAGATGCCGATAGTGGTATAATAAAAAGGCAGTTTTTTAGAAAGCAGTTCGTACAGATAAAGCACACAGTAAACTACCAGCATGCATGTGGTAATTAAAAACCCTAACGAATTGAATGTATAGTATAGACCCGGATAAACTACATACTGTATAATTAAACCTGCAACAATTAATGCCGATGCATATTTTATAAATAAGCTCCTGCCCCTTCTGGCATCTAAAAACAAATGGTAAAAAAAATAACTTAGCAGTATAAACTGGCTAAAGAGATAGTACGTAGACAAAAAATGGTTGTTACGGCCGGCGGCGGCATATGTTTCCATTATAAGTTGTACAACACCTAATGTTAATAGATAAAAAACAAAAAACTTATAGGCTTTGCCGTGTCTGGCAAAACCTATAAAGTATATAATAATGTTTATAAAAAGGATAGCAAAGCCTATATTGGATATAATCTTTAGCACATCTGATTTATAAAGTTAATTTAGAGGGCTGTTTTTATCGCAAGATGGTGGGCATGGCCTTGTAAAATCGTATATGGACCCATCATCAAAACCGGTTTCGGGCAGCATATCTATATATTCGTCGCCCACTTGTTTAGTGCCAACTATCATCAGTTTTTCTACATTATCATCGTCTACCCCAATGTAAGCCCTTACGCCATCTACACCTTCGGCAAGCACTTCCTGTAGATCTATTTTCGGAATCCAGAAGGCTTTAAGCTCGTGGTGTGCATTATAAGTGCCTTCTTCTTTTCTCCACTTGGCGGCATAATGTTTAGCGTGTACCAGATCGATAGTATTGACTTTTTTTTCTGACATAATAAATGTTTTAGTAATTAATAATTGGATAATGTATTTAAGTAAAATTTAAGCCTTTTTATGGTGCTTAAAACGTTAGTAAAACGTTGTAGCAATATACGAATTTTCTTAACTAAATTATAAAACCTAAAATAATTAAATCTCATTTTTAAGCTTTTATGGTTTTATGCTTATATAATAGTATGATTTTTTTAGCCGATAAATGGTTGCCATTTTTAAAGAATTTACACGAATAAATTAATGATTTTTGGCAATACCATAAAACCAGAACATCAGTAAACACTATACTTTTCTTACAATTAAGGCTAACTATTTTTAGATACTGCCATGCTAAAATACAAGCCCTGTATATGTACCAAATAACAGTACTTATGGCGAAAAAAAATCAGGTAAAAACACCTGATTTTGTCCCATCCCCATGACCTAATTTAGCGGTAACAAACCTTAAATCAGTAAAATTATGGACGAGTACATTGGAATTATTAAACTATTTGCCGGAAGTTTCGAAATAAAAGGATGGGCATTTTGCGATGGCAGGCTTTTACCATTATCACAATACCAGGCTTTATTTTCTCTTATTGGAACTACCTACGGAGGCGACGGCAGAACCACATTTGCCCTACCCGACCTTAGAAGCCGTGTAGCATTGGGTATGGGTCAGGGTCCAGGTTTAGGCAACTATGCAGAAGGACAAATGAGTGGTACAGAAAGTGTAACCCTTACTGTGGGCAACATCCCTCCGCACAATCACACGGGGCATGTTGTGGTTAGTTCGGCAGAATCTACAGACGGTACCGCACAACGCGGCGGTGCAATAGCTACCCCGGGAGCATTATCTGGCAGGACCTTTAGCTCAACCCTGGGTTATGTAAACGCTGCCGTAACACCCGATATCCCGTTAAGCGACAGTACCGTGGTTACCAACTACACTGGTAGCGGCCTGCCTGTAAGCACTATGCAGCCTTACCTGGCTTTAAACTATATAATTTGCTTAGAAGGCGTTTACCCTTCAAGAAGTTAATATCTACACTATTTATTAAGCTCAGCCGGGTGTTCTTAAATAAAGAGCACCCGGTTAATGAGCATAATACACTTAATCATAATTTATAAATGATGAAAAAATATTACTTACTATTAATTTGCCTGTTTTTTGCCCATTGCCTTTTGGCGCAAACAACAGAGACTTTTGAGACTGAAACTAATGGCAGCACCAGCTTTACTGATAATGGCCAGGTTTTTAACATTACCAGCCAGGCCCAGGGCCCGTTTTACATTCAGGGTAATTATGCCGGAACGGGCTGGAACGGATCTGGCCCCGACAATAAGTATATAGATAATAGTGGCAATTCATTTGCTAATATGCCGGTACAATTTACTATTACCGCTGCGGGAGGATCTCAGTTTACTTTAAAAAGCCTTTATCTATTTATTTCGACCAATAATCTTAATTTAAACGTAAATGGCAATTCGGTTTCTATAACCGGCAAGCTTGCGGGTGCAACACAGTATACCGCCACAGCAAGCTCTGGATTTAACACATCGTGGGCCACTAACAATGGATTTACTTATATAAACATGGCAAATTACGGGGGTGCAGATAATTCTAACACACTTATAGACCAATATATTATAACTACTACCGGTATTATTTCTTATATAAGTTTAGATGCCATGAGGTGGCAAACTGCGGCTGCTCCATGTCCTGCTGTAACTGTAACTCCCGTTTCTCAAACCAATATTGCCTGCAATGGCGCATATACAGGGGCGGCAACCGTATCGGCATCAGGAGGCAGCGGCTTTACGTATAACTGGTCGCCGGGCAATCCGTCTGGCGATGGCACCGCCAGTGTTACAGGCCTGCCTGCCGGTACCTGGACGGTTACCGTTACCAACTCGTGTGGCAACTCGGGCACCGCGTCGGTTACTATAACACAACCAGCTGCATTATCAGCCAATATTACATCGCAAACCAATATAGCTTGTAATGGTGGCACTAATGGGTCGGCTACTGTAAGTGCAACAGGTGGTACAGCAGGCTATACGTATGTATGGTCGCCTTCCGGCGGAACAGCCGCTACAGCAAGCGGACTTAGTGCCGGTACCTACACCGTAACTGTTACCGATGCCAACGGTTGTACCGCCACATCAACGGCAACTATAACACAACCGGCTGCATTATCGGCCAATATTACATCGCAAACCAATATAGCCTGTAATGGTGGCACTAATGGGTCGGCTACTGTAAGTGCAACAGGTGGTACAGTAGGCTATACTTATTCATGGTCGCCTTCCGGCGGAACGGCCGCAACAGCAAGCGGGCTTAGTGCCGGTACCTACACCGTAATAGTTACTGATGCCAATGGCTGTATTGCGACCTCAACAGCAACTATTACACAACCGGCTGCATTATCAGCCAATATTACATCGCAAACCAATATAGCCTGTAATGGTGGCACTAATGGGTC
>NZ_KE383909.1:541657-542782 GCF_000422725.1 Flavobacterium subsaxonicum WB 4.1-42 = DSM 21790 | reverse complement strand
CAACCGGCTGCATTATCAGCCAATATTACATCGCAAACCAATATAGCCTGTAATGGTGGCACTAATGGGTCTGCTACTGTAAGTGCAACAGGTGGCACGGGAGCTTACAGCTACGCATGGTCGCCATCGGGTGGTACGGCTGCTACGGCTACAGGTTTAACAGCCGGAGCTTACAGCGTACTGATTACCGATGTCAAAGGCTGTACGCTGACAAAAAACATAACCATTACTCAACCGGCTGCAATTACTGCAACAACATCGCAAACCAATATAGCTTGTAATGGTGGTAGCAACGGATCGGCTACTGTAATCGCTACAGGCGGCACGGGAGCTTATAGCTACGCATGGTCGCCATCCGGTGGAACAGCAGCTACAGCTACAGGGCTTTCGGCAGGCGCTTACAGCGTGCTCATTACCGATGCCAACGGCTGTACGCTGACTAAAAACGTTACAATAACCCAACCGGCTGCATTAGCAGCAACAACATCTCAGGTAAACCCAACCTGCGGCCCAACAGGGCAGGCAGGCGTAACCGTATCTGGAGGTACGGGTGCTTATACGTATGCCTGGTCGCCTTCGGGCGGTACGGGGGCTATAGCAACAGGCCTTAGCGGCGGTAACTACAGCGTGCTTATTACCGATGCCAACGGCTGCACCCTGACTAAGAATTTTACCCTAAATGCCACATCAAATTTAGCAGCAACAACATCTCAAACCAATATTAGCTGCAACGGCGGCACTAACGGTTCGGCTACAGTAACTCCAAACGGTGGCGTTTTACCTTATACGTATGCATGGTCGCCATCAGGTGGCACGGGTGCTATGGCTACAGGCCTTTCGGCCGGTACATATACCGTAACAGTTACCGATGCCAACGGCTGTACTGCAACCTCAACGGCAACTATTACACAGCCATCTGTATTATCAGCTACTTCATCGCAAACCAATATATCATGCAATGGTGGTAGCAATGGTTCGGCTACTGTAACCGCTACAGGCGGCACGGGAGCTTATAGCTACGCATGGTCACCATCCGGTGGAACAGCGGCTACGGCTACAGGTTTAACAGCCGGAGCTTACAGCGTACTGATTACCGATGCTAATGGCTGTACGATTACTAAAAAC
>NZ_KE383909.1:165229-541407 GCF_000422725.1 Flavobacterium subsaxonicum WB 4.1-42 = DSM 21790 | reverse complement strand
TCTTGTAATGGAGGTACTAATGGTTCGGCCACAGTAACCGCTACAGGTGGTACAGGAGCTTATACCTATGCATGGTCGCCTTCCGGCGGAACAGCGGCTACAGCTACAGGATTATCGGCAGGAGCCTATTCGGTTTTAATTACCGATGCTAACGGCTGTACGCTGACTAAAAACGTTACCATTACTCAACCGGCTGCCATAACAATTGGTATGACTAAAACCAGTGTTGTTTGTAACGGAGAAGGTAACGGTACTGCAACTGCCAACGCAGCTGGCGGTACAGGGCCTTATACCTATTCATGGTCGCCAGCAGGCGGAACAGCAGCTACTGCTACAGGCCTTGCGGCAGGTGTGTATACCGTGTTTGTAACCGATGCTAACGGATGCACTGCAACACGCAATGTAACCATTGTTCAGCCTACTGCTTTAACAGCAACAACATCGCAAGTCAATATTTTATGTAATGAAGGCACTACAGGGGCAGCTACTGTAACGGCTACAGGTGGTACAGGAGCTTATACCTATGCCTGGTCGCCATCGGGCGGAACATCTGCTACAGCTAACGGCCTTGTTGCCGGGACTTATAGCGTGGTTGTAACCGATGCTAATGGTTGTACCGTTACACAATCTGTAACCATAACCCAAACCTCAGCAATTACGGCTACTACCAGTAAAACCAACGTATCCTGCAATGGCGGTTCTAACGGATCGGCTACCGTGGTTGCAGCCGGAGGAGCCGGAGATTATACCTACTTATGGTCGCCATCAGGTGGTACGGCTGCTACAGCTACAGGATTGGCTTCGGGAACATATACTGTTACCATTACCGATGCTAACGGTTGCAGCATTACAAGAAATGTAAGCATTACACAACCAACGGCTTTAACTGCTACTACATCACAAATAAATATTTCTTGTAATGGAGGTTTTAACGGATCAGCCACTATAACCGCTACAGGTGGTACAGGAGCATATACTTACTTATGGTCGCCTTCCGGCGGAACGGCTGCAACAGCTACAGGACTTGTTGCAGGAACCTATTCTGTTTTAATTACGGATGTTAATGGTTGTACACTTACTAAAAACGTTACTATTACACAACCAGCTGTTCTGGCAGCTACCACATCACAAGTCAACATTTTATGTAATGGTGGCAGCAATGGATCGACCACCGTAACTGCAACGGGCGGTACAGGAGCTTATACCTATGTCTGGTCGCCTTTAGGCGGAACAGCAGCTACGGCTACAGGCCTTTCGGCCGGAGCCTACTCGGTTTTAATTACAGATGCTAATGGCTGTACGCTTACTAAAAACGTAACCATCACTCAGCCAACTGCAATTACAGCAACAACATCACAAACTAATATATCATGCAATGGTGGTAGCAATGGTTCGGCTAATGTAACGGCTAATGGCGGCACGGGAACTTATACCTATGCATGGTCGCCATCGGGTGGTACGGCTGCAACAGCTACAGGACTCGTTGCAGGAGCCTATTCTGTTTTAATTACGGATGTTAATGGTTGTACACTGACTAAAAACGTTACTATTACACAGCCGGCTGTTCTGGCAGCTAACACATCACAAATAAATACTTCCTGCAATGGTGGCAGTAACGGATCAGCCACGGTAACTACAACAGGTGGTACGGGTGCTTATACTTACTTATGGTCGCCATCGGGTGGTACGGCTACAACGGCTACAGGACTCGTTGCAGGAGCCTACTCTGTTTTAATTACGGATGCCAACGGTTGTACGATTACCCAAACCGTAACCATTACACAGCCTGATGCCCTTGCCGCAACAACTACACAAATAAATGTGGGCTGTAACGCAGGTTCGAACGGAGAGGCTACTGTAAATGTTACGGGAGGCAGCGGAGCATATACATACGAGTGGCTGCCATCGGGCGGTACGGCTGCTACAGCTACCGGGCTTGTTGCAGGCACCTATACTGTAACTGTTACCGATGCCAACGGCTGCGAGCTTGCTCAAAGCTTTACCATTACCGAGCCGCTTGCTATTGTTATAAACAGCCAGCCGGCAGATATAGATGCCGAAACAGGCGACACCGTGGTATTTACTGTAAATGCCGATAACGCAGGCACCTACCAATGGCAGGTTAGCACTAACGGAACCGACTGGACAGATGTTACCAACGGAGGAACCGGCCCGGAATTTTCAGGGGCAACAACAGGATCGTTGATTGTTACCGGTGTACCGGTATCTTATGATGGTTATCTATTTAGGGTACTGTTAGCTAACGGTACCAATTGTATTACAGAATCGGCTACAGCCATGCTAATGGTAACTAATGTTTTAGAAGCCGTTGACGACGACTTTAGCGCAACTGTAATTCATCATGGCGATGGCGGTATTGCAGGCGATGTAACAGCAAACGACTTTATGAACGGTACTGCGGTTAATGATGCCGATGTTGTTATAACTGTAATAGATAACGGCGGCCTTACTGGTGTTACCATAGATGCTAACGGAAACCTTATTGTTCCTGCAACGGCAACACCGGGCACTTATATTATTACCTACTCCATTTGCGATGTTGTAAATGCTGCAAATTGCAGCCAGGCAACTGCAATTGTTGTTGTGGTACCATCGCTTAGGGTTGATAATTTCAACATGGCATCCATAGACATTTACCCCAACCCTGCGGTTAAAGAAGTGTTTATAACCATACCTGATACAGCCGGACTTAAAGATGTAAAAGTTATTGTATTCGACCTTAAAGGACGCGAAATTCTAAATCAGCCCATTATAGGCAACACTCAGAAGATAGATATCTCGGCTTTAGAACAAGGCGTTTATATATTCAACATTACATCTAACAGGGGTACGGTTACAAAACGTATCGTTAAAGAAAAATAGTTATTACCATATTTTTAATTTCGAGTAACGGGGCCTTAGCGCCCCGTTACTTATTTAATAAACATCTAACAATCAAAATTTTGGTAGTTGGTTATAAGAAATTACTCAATAAATTCGTAACATTATACTTTAATTATCGTCTAAAATAAAACAAGGCTTTTTGTTAAATATTTTGTAACAAATTAGTTAAATAATACACCAATACCACAACCAAATAAACACAATTATGGATTTAGTAATTAAAAACCTTGACAAACAGTATAGCAACGGCGTTCATGCGCTTAATAATGTATCGCTAACCATTAACAAAGGCATGTTTGGGCTTTTGGGCCCTAACGGTGCGGGCAAGTCATCGCTTATGCGAACACTGGCCACCCTTCAGGATGCCGATAGCGGCAGTATTACCCTGGGCGATATCGATGTTTTAAACAATAAAGATGGCGTGCGCAAAGTATTGGGCTACCTGCCGCAGGAGTTTGGGGTGTATCCAAGAACATCGGCAGTAGATTTATTAGATCATCTTGCGCTCCTTAAAGGCTTTGCCTCTAAATCCGACCGTAACCAGATTGTAGGCCAACTGTTGCAAAAGGTAAATTTATGGGACCAGCGCCACAAAGCCGTAGCCAGTTTTAGTGGTGGTATGCGCCAGCGTTTTGGTATTGCACAGTCGTTAATTGGCGATCCAAAACTTGTTATTGTAGATGAACCTACTGCCGGATTGGATCCCGGAGAGCGTAACCGCTTTTACAACATTCTTAGTGAAATTGGAGAGAATATTATTGTAATACTTTCTACCCACATAGTGCAGGACGTTCGCGAACTATGCACCCACATGGCCGTTATGGATAAAGGCCGCGTGCTGTTTAGCGGCACTACCGATGATGCCCTTATTGAGGTTAAAGGCAAAATTTGGGAACAAAGGGTGCCTAAAACCGAACTGGCAGGCTATCAGGAGCGTTATAAGCTAATTTCGAGCAAATTGGTTGGCGGACAGCCGCTGATACACATTTTTAGTGAAGCCGATCCGCAGAATGGCTTTACAAGGGCCGAAGAAAACCTTGAAGATGTGTTTTTTGCAAAACTTAACGAATTAGTTTAACCCTTCAATAGCTAAACATTATGTGGAAATTTATAAGGTATGAATTAAACTATTGGTTAAAGGCACCAATAGTATGGATAGCATTTACCATTATTACGATAGCAATGATTTTAGCAATAGGATCGGCGAGCGTATCTGTAGGTGGTACTGTTGGAAGCGTGCATAGAAATGCACCTTATATTATAGAAACATTTTATGTAATCTTTTCTATAATGCTATTATTGCTTACTACAGCTTTTATGAATGCTACTGCCAACAGAGATTTTCAGTACAATATGTACCAGTTTATCTTTACAGCGCCCATTAAAAAAAGAGATTATTTTTTTGGAAAGTTTATAGGTACAGCAATAATTGCGGTTATACCAATGCTGGGTATTTCGGTTGGGTCAATACTGGCACCCGTAGTGGCACCCTACCTACCCGCATTTTTTAATATGGCACCTCCGGAAAGATTTGGCGAAATTGTATGGTCTGGCCATTTACAAGGACTAATTGCATTTGCCATTCCTAATGTTATTATATCTGGGGTAATATTATTTTCGCTTGCACTTATTTTTAGGAGTAATATTGTTTCTTTTATTGGATCAATGTTAATTCTTGTATTTTATATAGTATCTCAAGGATTTACAAGTGATATTAAAAAAGAGTGGCTGGCCAATTTATTAGATCCATTTGGTGCCAGTACTTTTGATAATGTAACTAAATATACAACAGTAGCAGAAAAAAATACTTTGGCTATTGGCCTTGAAGGCGATTTACTAATTAATAGGTTAGTATGGATAGGTTTAAGTATCTTACTATTATTTTTAGTATACTGGAGATTTTCTTTTACTGTAAGAAAACAAAAAGTAAAAAAACAAAAAATAAAAAAAACAGTTGCCTCGCCTATTATTTCTAATAAGGTTTTTAAACCTACTAAAGCAAACGTGTTTTCGTTTAGTACTTTTATAAACCTGATACGATTTGAAACCAAAGCCATTGTAAAAAACCCGGTTTTTATAATTATTACCGCCATAGGCATGATATTGCTTATAACAAATCTAACCAGTTTTACCGGGCGTTATGGTACAACGCAGTATCCTGTTACTTATGCGGTTATTGGTGCTATTAACGGCTCATTTAATTTGTTTATGCTGGGCTTTATAACTTTTTATACCGGCGTACTGGTTTGGAAAGAACGCGATGCCAAGCTTAACGAAATTGAAGACGCTACCCCTATTAAAACCGGTGTGCTCTTTACCTCTAAAGCTATCGCGGTAATTGTAGCAGTAGCCATAGTGCAGGTATGTACTATAATTATTGGCATAATAGCGCAAACAGCCTACGGCTATACCCGTTACGAAATTAGCCTTTACATAGAATGGCTATTGGTTATAAGATTGCTGCATTTTGCTTATCTGGTTATACTATCGCTATTGTTTCATTATTTAATTAATAACCGCTACATAGGATACCTGGCTTTTGTAGCTTTTATTATTCTTGACGAGTTTATTTGGGGCGTGTTTAAAGTAAGCAGCAATATGGTGTCATTTGGTACTATACCGGGCATTACCTATTCTGATATGAATGGCTTTGGGCCGTTTATTCAGGGCACTATCTGGTTCAATATTTACTGGATACTGTTTTCTATTGTGCTGTGCTTTATATGCATTGCCTTTTATGTTCGTGGTAAAGAGGCCGGCTTTAAATACCGTTTGGTATCGGCTAAACGAAGGGTTAAAAACAACGGCATCGCCATAGCGGTAAGCGTGGTTGCCTTTGTGGTATGTGGCGGCTTTGTATTTTATAACACCAAAGTGCTTAACACCTACGATTCTAACCAGGAAGTAGAAGACATGCAGGTGGATTACGAAACCAAATTAAAAAAATACGAGGGCATTGCCCAACCGCGTTTTTATAAATTTGATTATACCATAGACCTAGTACCCGAAGACCGTAGCCTTACATCGCATGTAGTGTCATGGTCCAGGAACATATCGGGTCAGCCAATATCTCAGGTGCATTTTACAATGCCCGATATTAATGATAGCATTATTGTTACCATACCTAACGCCAAACTTACTTTTAATGATAAAAGGCTGCACTACAGGATATACACCTTGCAACAGCCGTTACAGCCTAACGATTCTATAAAAATATCGTTCGACCTGTCTAAAGCGGCTAAAGGTTTTGAAAATGAAGTAAGTTTTACAGAACTTACTGATAACGGCACGTTTTTTAATAACATGGCCCTGATACCTACTATTGGCTATGACAGTAATTACGAAATATCAGATAAAAACCTTCGCGTAAAACGCAAATTACCTAAGCGGGACAGGATGGCTAAACTGGATGAAAACAACCTTAAGGCCCGAATGAATACCTATATTGGTAACGACTCTGACTGGGTAGATGTTAACACCACCATTAGTACATCGCCAGACCAGATAGCCGTGGCACCCGGATCGCTTATTAAAACATGGGAGAAAAACGGCCGCAAATACTTTAACTATAAGTTAGATCATAAGTCGCTTAACTTTTATTCGTTTGTGTCGGCCAAGTATGAGGTTGCACGCAAAAAATGGAATGGCATAGACATAGAAGTGTATTATGATAAGCACCACGCCTACAACGTGCCTAACATGCTTAACAGTGTGCAAAAATCGTTGGAATATTACACCACTAACTTTGGCCCTTATATGCACAAGCAGTGCAGGATTATCGAGTTTCCGAGGTATCAGAGCTTTGCGCAGGCGTTTCCGGGCACTATGCCGTTTAGCGAGGGCATTGGCTTTATATTAGACCAACGCGATGTTACTAAAGACGATATAGACCAGGTGTTTTATGTTACAGCACACGAAATGGCGCACCAGTACTGGGCGCATCAGGTTTGTGGTGCCAACATGCAGGGCAGCGAAATGATGAGCGAAGGCTTTGCACAATATTCGGCTCTTATGGTAATGGAAAAAGAGTACGGCAAGGATAAGATGAAGAAATTCCTTCAGTACGAAATGGACAGCTATTTAGGTGGCAGGAGCGGCGAAACTGAGGGCGAAGAACCTTTAATGAAAACCCAGGGCCAGCAGTACATACATTATAACAAAGCCAGTGTTGTTATGTACTACCTTAAAGAAATGATTGGCGAAGACAAAGTTAACCAGGCGCTTAAGGCCCTTGTTGTAAAATATGGTTACAAAAATCCGCCCTTCCCTACCTCTATAGATGCGGTTAACGAGTTTAAAAAGGTTACGCCACCGGATATGCAGTACCTTATTGCCGATATGTTCGAGAATATTACTGTGTTTTCTAACAGGGCGCTAAAGGTTACGTCTAAAAAAGTGGATAATGGCTATGAGACTACGCTTACATCGACATCAGAGAAATTCAGGGCCGATGCCATGGGTAACGAAACAGCCGTGCCAATTGCCGATTACATAGACGTTGCCGTATTTGCCGAGCCTAAAGGCGATGAGGAAACCGGTAAGGTACTGGAATATAAACGTGTAAAAATTACTAAAAAAGACAATACGTTTACCTTTACCACCAAAGTTAAGCCGTATCAGGTGGGTATCGACCCATACAATTATTTAATAGACCGTATACCAGATGATAATTTAAAGACTGTAGATTAATTTAGTCTCAACAATTTAAAACATCCGCTTGTACCAATGTACAGGCGGATGTTTTGTTTTATAACGAGCCCCGTTTACAAAAAGTCAGTTTGACTATAACGTTATTTATAAAAAACTGCTACTTTTATGCCACAAACCACCAAACCAATATAATGATTACTAAAAAATTACTTTTAAGGTCGGCCGCACTGGGGCTTATAGCTTTTGCTACCACCGCCTTTACCGAAAAACCGGAATGGAAAAACCTGCTGGATAAAAACCTTTCGCAATGGGAGATGTACCTTAGTTACAGCCACAAGCCGGGTTATAACGGTAAGATTCCGGTAGATGCCAACGGTAAAGAGATACAGCCTGTGGGTTATAACAAAAATACAGCCAACGTTTTTACTGTTATTGAAGAGAAAGGCGAACCCGTTTTACGCGTTAGCGGAGAAATTTATGGCTGCGTTTTTACCAAAGCCGAATACGAGAACTATCATTTAAAAGCCAAAGTACGCTGGGGCGAAAAGAAATGGGACCCGCGTACGGACAAGCTAAGGGATTCCGGTATTTTGTACCACTCGGTTGGCGAGTGCGGTAAAGACTACTGGCGTGCCTGGATGCTGTCGCAGGAATTTCAGCTAATGGAGGGCCACATGGGCGATTACTGGAACATTGCCAACGCCGCCATAGATGTACGCGCTTTTATTCCGGAAGGGATAATGAACCCCGTTGCTAACGAAAAGCAGCCGTTTTTGCCCATTGCAACCGGCACGGGTATCGACGGGTTTTGCCTTCGCGGCGAAAACCACGAAAGCCCTAAAGGCGAGTGGACCGAGGTAGAACTTGTTTGCTTTGAGGGCAAAAGCCTGCACATTGTAAACGGCCACGTGGTTATGGTGCTGCAAAACTCAAGGTATGTAGAAAACGGAAAATCGGTACCGCTTACTAAAGGAAAAATTCAGCTGCAAAGCGAAGCCGCCGAAACCTTTTACAAAGATGTAATGATAAAGGAACTTAAAACCCTGCCGGCAGAATATGCCGCTTATTTTAAGTAAGATTACCATAAAAATAAAAAATGCAGCTAAGAGTTAAATCTTTAGCTGCATTTTTGTTTAGAAATAATATTGGTTACAATCCCAATATCCTGTTTATTTTTTCTTTATCAATCGCGCCGCCGGCAAAATCATCGAAGTTTTTTTGGGTGGCTTCTATAATGTGGTTTTTAATAAAGGGGGCACCTTCGCGTGCGCCTTGTTCGGGGCTTTTAATGCAGCACTCCCACTCCATTACGGCCCAAACATCGCAACCATATTGGGTCAGCTTACTAAAAATGCCTTTAAAATCTATTTGCCCGTCTCCCGGCGAACGGAAACGCCCTGCCCTGTCGGCCCAATCGGCATAACCGCCATAAACGCCCTGTTTACCGGTGGGGTTAAACTCGGCATCCTTAACGTGGAATGCCTTTATAAAACTATGGTAATAATCTATATACGTAAGGTAATCCAGCTGTTGCAGTAAAAAATGGCTGGGGTCGTACAGCATGTTTACCCGCTTATGATTACCCGTTGCGGCAAGAAAACGCTCAAACGAGGTACCATCGTGCAAATCTTCGCCGGGATGGATTTCATAACACACATCTACCCCATTATCTTCAAAATGGTTCAGTATCGGCAGCCAGCGTTTGGCAAGTTCTTCAAAACCGGCTTCTACCAGTCCCGGTGGGCGTTGCGGCCATGGGTACATGGTATGCCACAGCAACGCACCCGAAAATGTTGCATGCGCCGTAAGCCCCAGCCTGCGCGAAGCCGTACCCGCCTTTTTAACGGTGTCTATAGCCCATTCGGTACGGGCTTTAGGATTATTTTTAACCGCTTGTGGGGCAAAGTTATCAAACATAACATCGTATGCCGGGTTAACCGCCACAAGCTGCCCCTGCAAGTGTGTAGAAAGCTCTGTAATCTCGAGGCCGTAACTGTTTACTTTGCCCTTTAGCTCATCGCAATAGTCCTGGCTACCGGCGGCCTTGTCAAGGTCGATAAGCCAGGCATCTGACGTTGGAATCTGGATGCCTTTGTAGCCCAGGCCCGCCGCCCATTGGCACAAGCCGTCTAACGAATTATAAGGGGCATCGCTGCCCACAAATTGCGCCAGGAAAATGCCCGGCCCTTTTAGTGTTTTCATGTTATTGTAATTTTGTCCACGCTGCGTTGTTGCTGTCGCTTTGCACCGCTGCGCTAATAAATTGTAATCCCCTTAGGCCATCGTAAACCGTTGGATAGGTTGGGTTCTGCACTGTTTTACCCTCCAATAGCGCCATTAAATGCTGCACGAAACCGCGGTATACGGTTGCAAAAGCCTCCAGATAACCTTCGGGGTGGCCCGATGGTATTCTTGAAACCGACGCCGCCTCCGGATACAGGCCGTTGCCGTTGGGTGTAAATATTTTTTTAGGCTGGTCGAGCCATCTTGTAATCAATTCGTTAGGGTTTTCCTGGTGCCACTCTACACTGCCCTTTTCGCCATAAATGCGAATGGCAAGGTTGTTCTCTTCGCCTGCTGCAATTTGCGAAAAAGACATCGTGCCTTTAGCCCCGTTTTCCATACGCAGCAATATGTTACCATCATCATCAAGAAGGCGGCCTTCGCCAAAGCGACCTAAGTCGGCGGCAAGCTCGCTAATTTTAAGGCCGGTAATAAACTCGGTCAGGTTTTCGGCATGGGTGCCGATATCGCCTAACGCGCCCCCCATGCCCGATTTTGCAGGGTCGGCACGCCAAAAGTCTTTACCAGATGGTTCTTTTTCAACAGATGTAGCCATCCAGCCCTGTAAATACTGCACCTGTACCTTTCTGATCTTGCCAATATCGCCGTTGGCAACCATAGCCTTAGCCTGGCGAACCATAGGGTGGCCGGTGTAATTATGGGTCAGTGCAAAGAGCAGGCCGGTTTCTTCAACAAGCGCAATCAACTCTTTAGCCTCCTCTATAGTAAGAGTCATGGGTTTATCGCAAACTACATGAAAGCCGTTTTGCAATGCCAGTTTAGCCGGGGCAAAATGCATGTGGTTGGGTGTAGTAATAGCCACAAAATCCATACGATCGCCGTTGGGCAATTGTTTTTCGGCCAAGATCATTTCCTCGAAAGAGGCATAACAGCGGCCTTCCGGCAGAAACAATGCCTTGCCACTCTCTTTAGAACGCTGCGCAGAACTGCTGAATGCGCCACAAACCAACTCGATCATGCCATCAATTGCGGCAGCTTTACGGTGCACATCGCCAATAAAAGAGCCTGTGCCCCCGCCTACCATTCCCATTCGTAATTTCCTCATAGGTTACGCTTTATATTCTATTTTTTCGTTTTTAAAGAAGAGTGCAAACAGCACCATTACCACCAAAGCAAACCCGGCGGGGAACAGCCAGATGGACTGCCAACCGTGCCCGTTAGCATGTGTATACGTATCGGTAATAAGGCCTGCAACGGCAAAGCCAATCAGCATGCCCACACCGTATGTTGCCAAGGTAATAAGCCCCTGTGCGGCACTTTTTTGATGATCGCCCGCCTTTGAGTTGGTATAAATTTGCCCCGACACAAAAAAGAAATCGTAGCATATACCGTGCAGCGCTATACCGGTTATAAGCATGAACGACAGTTCGCCGGCATTGCCGTATGCAAATAAAACGTACCTGAGCGCCCACGCCAGCATGCCTGCTAAAAGTGTAGCCTTAAAGCCAAAACGTTTAAAGAAAACAGGCAGCAATAGCATGAAACCGACTTCGGACGCCTGGCCTATGGTCATTTTACCGGTGGGGTTTGCCATACCAATTTCTGAAAAGAACTGGTTGGCATTTTGATAGTAAAATGCCAGTGGGATGCATATTAATATGGATGCGATAAAGAACATCAAAAAGTTACGGTCGCCCAACAACTTTAAGGCATCAAAGTTTAAAATTTCTGTAACCGAAGCTTTTACGCCCGGCGCTATTTTTGGAGGCGTGGCCGGCAATGTAAAACTATAAAGTCCCAACACCGCCGATGCTATTGCCGTTACTAAAAATGTATTTTGCAGAAAACCCTGGCTAATGCCGGTAACACTATCCCACTCGAATAAATAGCTAATGGCAAGCCCGGCGGCTATCCAGCCTATAGTGCCAAAAACGCGAATGGACGAAAAGTCTTTAGCAGGGTCTTTCATCTGATTAAAGGAAACCGAATTTACCAGTGCCAGCGTAGGCATATAAGCTATCATGTACGCTAAAACGTAAGGGTAAAAAACATCAAAATTATCGGTATGGTACATCTGGTACATTAAAATAGCACCTATTAAATGTAATACCCCAAGTATTCTTTCGGCATTAAAATAGCGGTCGGCAACAAGGCCAATAACAAATGGGGCAATGATGGCACCCCACGATTGTGTGGTAAAAACTGTGGCAATCTGCGATCCTGTTGCACTAAGGTTATTAGCCAGGTAGGTGCCCAGGGTTACAAACCAACCGCCCCATATAAAAAATTCAAGGAACATCATTAAAGAAAGCCGAATGCGTATTGTTGTATTCATGTATTAATTTTAAATATGAGAATTTAGAGGTAGGGTTCGATTTTAGAGATAGGATCGTACTTAAATATCCTGAATGCGATAACTACAGCGCATGCAAAAATAATATGCCCAAAAAACAGCTGTATATAATACGACCGGCGCGAAACATCTTCGTGTATGGACGTTAAATATATGGCCCTCCAGCACATAATACCAATTAACCCGCTAATTACACCAAAAATAATTCCTGATACAAACCCAAATTTTACCGGCGTATACCGCCAGATAGCCTCATAGGTAAATACCAGTGCAAAACCAATAACGTAGTGCGCTATCCATCCTCCTAATTTATGCCATTTACCTTTAAGATAAATGCCCACCCCTTTCAGCACAAAATTCATCATAACTGGCTCTTTAAACAGCTTTTTATAACTGGCCGATAGCAGGTAGCTAAAGGTGGTCATTATATTAGTGGCAGAAAATGCAGCTATGGCTATTTTTAGTAAATTCATTAGTTATGCATTATTGGCACCCTATTTTAATTGAGCAGCAGCCTTTAATAGCAAGGCTTTAGTGGCTTTAATGCCCTCTTCTTCGCCAAGGCGGCTCCCTTCGTACTCTACACCAATATGGCCCGTATAGCCCGCTTTTTTTACGATGCCAAGCATCTTAAAGTAATCTATAGTTGTCTCGTTGCCGGCGGCATCAAAATCGAAGGTTTTGGCGCTTACACCGTGCGCAAACGGCATCAGTTCCAGAACGCCTTTGTACTTATCATACTCATCGATGCATGGTGCGCCCCAGCGTTCGCCACCCTGCCTTTTAACGCAAAAGTTACCAAAATCGGGCAAGGTGCCACAATTTTTGAGTCCGATAGTACGAATCACATCGGTTAGCTTTCCGGCATCGGAAGATAATCCGCCGTGGTTTTCTACAATAACATTGATCTTGCTTTTGGCGGCATATTGCGCCAGCCTGCCCAACCCATCTACCGATGTTTCTTTCCACACCGCAAAATCATTTTCGGCGCCAAGCCCAAATAAATTTACGCGTATGGAATGACAACCTAATTCGGCCGCGGCATCTACCCAACGGGAGTGTTTTGCAATAGCATCATCACGGTTGGCTTTGGTAAGGGCTGCGAGCTCGCCTTCGCCATCAATCATAATCAGCACGTTCTTAACGCCATTATCGCTACTGCGGGTTTTAAGCTCTTTTATAAGCTTAATGATGCCCGCACCCACATTAGCCTGGTCTATGGTATAAAGCTGGTTAACATATTCTACAGCATCAAAACCAAGCTCTTTGGCTTTTTTAGCAAAGTCTAAGGGGTTTAGTGTTTTGCTCTCTAAAATGGCTTTGTGCAACGACCATTGCGCCAGCGAAAGCTTAAAGAACTGGCCTTTAGCCTGTATATCCATATTTAATAAATCATCTAAAGGCAGCAGGCCTGCAAGGCTAAGTGCCAGGCTGGCCTGGCCTGTATTTTTAAGAAATAAACGTCTGTCCATAAAGTTTGTGTTACTGTAAATTGGCTTCCGGTCTATGCATCCGGAAACGAGTTCCTAAAAATAAAGATTAAATCGATATAGTAAGAGGTGCTGCACAATTATAACTAAATAATATTTTTTTGAGAAATTTAAAGGCCTGATACCATATAAAGAGTAGCTACTGCAGCCGTTTTAAAACTGGCCTCAAAATTGCATACTATAGTACATGAGGTAACAAAATTAAAAACGCTCCCAATAAAAAACGCCCGTTTTAGGTAGCCTATTTAAACAAAAACTACAGCGCTTTAAAACCGTTTTTTAAAAACTTAACAACAAAAATGCTTGGTTATTAAAATATTTTCCTTTTTTTAGCGTTTTATTAACACATTTACCTCCTACAAAAAACAATTAAATCTCACGCTTTACTGCTAAGCGCGCTGGTAAAATCCCTACATGAATACCATTGCCTGCCCAGAATCGCAAAAAAATTAATCTCTTATGAAATCGTATTCAGCACAAGAAATCAGCACTTTAATTAAGGGTAATATGGTAGGCGATACATCGCACACCGTTTCGTCTCCCGAGCAGATTGAACTTGCCGGTAGCAACCAGATTACTTTTATTGGCAATAAAAAATATGAAAAACTTTGGGCCGGTTCTAAGGCATCGGTAGCTGTTGTAAACAACGATATATCTATTGAGCCCGGCGAAAACAGGGCGTTTATTAAGGTAAACAATGCCGATTTGGCTATGTCTCAAATTCTGGAGCTTTTTGCCCCGCTGCACCCGCAGTTTGATACCGATATTCACCCGGCTGCAACCGTGCATCCCACCGCTATAATTGGCACAGGTACACGCATTGGCGCAGGCTGCTATATTGGCCCTAATGTAGAATTAGGCGAAAACGTTACTATTTACCCTAATGTTACTATATTAGATAACAGTACTATTGGCAAAAACAGCACTGTGTGGAGCGGTGCGGTAATTCGTGAAAACTGCCACATTGGTAACCATTGCATTTTACACCCTAACGCCTCTATTGGTGCCGATGGTTTCGGTTTCCGCCCATGCCCGGAGAGGGGACTGGCTAAAATTCCGCAAATTGGTAATGTGATTATTGGCAACTGGGTAGAAATTGGCGCTAATAGCTGCGTAGACCGCGGTAAGTTTAGTTCTACGATTATTGGCGATGGCTGTAAAATAGACAACCTTGTGCAAATTGGGCACAACAGCGTAATGGGCAAGTTTTGTATTATGGCCGGTAACAGCGGCCTTGCAGGATCTGTTACGTTGGGCAATGGCGTTATTATTGGCGGAAGCGCCTCTATTAAAGACCACGCTACCCTGGGCGACGGTGTTACCGTTGGTGCAGGATCTGGTGTTGTAGGCGATATTCCGGCGGGTAAAACCTACCTGGGCTACCCTGCTGCCGAAGCCCGTACTACCCTAAAACAGTGGGCCGTTGTTAAAAGGCTTGCTGCTAACAGTTAATTACATTTTTAGTTTTATATACTTTTAACCCACTCTGCCGAGTGGGTTTCTTGTTTTTGGGCACAGCCAATACAACAATTGTTATTATATTCGTGCTATGGCAAAAAAGGCACGGTTGGGTAGTAAAATAGCAAGGCGCATACTGCGCACGCTGGCGGTTATATTTATAGTTATGAATGTTATTGCCGTGTTTCATGCTTATAAATTTACGCACTACACATCTGAAACTTCCACAAAAATTAAAAAGCCCGAAAAACTATCGGGCGCCGATATTGCCAAAATAATTTTTTTTGGGATAAACAACCCGAGGCCGGTAAATGCTATTGTTCCCGGCCAGCCCTACACTACCCTGAAACTTAAAAGCAATAAAGAAATTGAATGCTGGAGCGTTAAGGCTGCTAACAGTAAAGGCACAGTTGTTTTGTTTCATGGTTATGGGGGCAATAAAAGCGGCATGGTAGATAAATCTGACGAGTTTATAAAGATGGGCTACAGCACGTTGCTTGTCGATTTTATGGGATCGGGCAACTCTGAAGGCAACCAGACCACCATTGGTTTTTATGAGGCCGAACAGGTAAAAACCTGCTTTGATTACCTTAAACAAAAGGGCGAAACCAACATTATTCTATTCGGAACCTCGATGGGGTCGGTCGCAATTATGAAAGCCATCGACGACTATAGTATACAACCCTCTAAAATTATATTAGAATGCCCCTTTGGCACCATGTACCAAACGGTTTGTGCGCGGTTTAAGGTGGTGGGTGCTCCTACCTTCCCAATGGCGGAGCTGTTGGTATTTTGGGGCGGACTCGAAAATGGTTTCTGGGCGTTTGGGCATAACCCTGTAGACTATGCCAAAGGTATAAAAACCCCTGCGCTGCTGCTTTATGGCGAGCAGGATAACAGGGTAAACCGAACTGAGATTGACGATATTTTCAGCAACCTTAAAGGCCCTAAACAGCTTAAAACCTATCCGTTGGCGGGGCACGAAAACTATCTCATTAAATATAAAACTGCCTGGGTTAAGGATGTTTGCTCTTTCCTTTCAGAAAAAAATTAAGCCTTAAGCGCATTGACCGTTTTTATAAAGTACGGCGAATCGTTCCACCGTATCTTTTTATAGCCGGTGTTTTGTTTAATGGTGTCGGGCAGGCAATTCCATATGGTTTCGTTCATTTTTTCGAGCAACAGCTTACGCGAAAAATGATCGGACACCACAAGGCTTATCTCCCGTACGGGCTTAGGTTCTTTAAACTGTTTAAACAAACTCCCCTCGCTTTCGTTAAGCACCGATAATTGCGGAACAATGGCAAACCCCAGCCCTGCCCTTACGAGGTTTTTAAGCGTTTCTATCGAGCTAATATCATAACTAAACTGTTCCCAACGGGTGCCGGGTTCGGGCAGGCTGCAAATGTCTAAGAGCTGGGCGTTATAGCAGTATTCGTGTTGCAGCAAGAGCAGCTCCGGCCTGTCGTGCGGGTTCATCTCATACAATTCGGCGCCGGCCATAGGGTGCGACTGGTGCAGGTAGGCCACAAACGGCTCCTGGAACACCACATGCTCTTTAAGGTTGGGGTTGCCTGTGGGTGTAGCCATCAGGGCAATATCTATGGCGCCGGTTTCTACATCATTCATAAGCTGGCCGGTATTGCTTTCCTTAATGGTAAAGTGCATTTTAGGGGCAACATCGCGCATGGCCTTAATAAAGAGTGGCATAAGGTAAGGCGACAGCGTAGAGATAACCCCAAGGGTAACGGTGCCCTCCAGATCATTCTTCTTGTCAACCACAAAATCGCGAATGGCATCGGCCTCACGCAGTACTTTTTTAGCGCGTTCTATAATTTCTACACCGGCGGCGGTGGGCTTTAGGGGCACTTTAGTACGGTCGAAAATTTTAATGCCAATTTCTTCCTCCAGGTTTTTTAGCTGAATGGTAAGTCCCGGTTGGGTAACCACGCATTCTTCGGCAGCGCGTGCAAAATGGCGATGATGGTCTAAGGCTACAATATATCTAAGTTGCTGAATGGTCATGCTTATAAATTTATTTTATAAAGGTAAAAAATTATTAATTTGATTGATACAGATAAGCGCCCTAAATTTGTCTCATCAAAATATAACAAGTAGCACAGGGCGGGAAAAGTACTACATAATATAATTTTAATTTAACCCGCGCATTTTAAAAATTTATAACTTTACAGGAACAGTAAACCAACTGGCATCCTCAAAAAATTAATAACAAACTAAAATTTACATTATCATGAAATTTACAAGAACCGCAAACGCAAACTGGAAAGGTACAGGAATGGACGGAGCAGGAACTATTTCTACTCAAAGCACTACCTTAAATAAAGCACAACTATCATTTAAAACCCGTTTTGCCGATGGCGTGGGCACTAACCCAGAAGAGCTTATTGCCGCTGCACACTCAGGCTGTTTTACAATGCAGTTAAGCTTTTTATTAAGCGAGCAGGGCTTTACACCCGAAGACCTTAACACAGAGGCACAGGTTACTTTTGAAGACGGTACTATAACCAAAATTCACTTAAAATTAGAAGCCAGCGTACCGGGAATATCAGAACAGGATTTTCAGGATACCGCAACTAAAGCTAAAGAGGTTTGCCCGGTATCTAAACTGCTTAAAGCAGCCGAGATTACATTATCGGCAGTATTGCTATAATTAGCTGACCATATTATACAACAAAACCCCGCCAGTATTCGACGGGGTTTTGCTTTTTATAGTTGCGTAATTTGAAATTTAAAACCGTACGTCCCAGTTTTTGCGCAGCCACATTTTCATTTCAATGCGTGTTTTTAAGTCGGCTGGCATATAGTTTTTAATTAACCGTTCCAGTTTAGAAAAGCTACGGTCGGCCTCCATGCCGTGTATGCCCATAAAGCGGTTAATAAAATCCAGCAGCTCGAAACCATTGTTGCGGTCTATAATATCGTAGTCTTTATACGACTCATAGCTTTTTTGCTCGGCCGGGTGCGCCCAGGAGTAGTTGTACCTGAGTAATTTTTTTCGGGAGTAGTCAGTCATAACCTGCATAAAGTGATTTTTTTTATTGGTAACTAAATATAAGAAGCGAAAACGATATAGAGCAACCCGAAATTTATATAAAATAGTTAATATTTTATTTTATCTATAAACTGTAATTATATCCGATGAAATGCAGTTTTAGGGCAAGGTTGCTAGAAAAATTATAGTGTTAATTAATCCGCCTAAATGTTTATGTTTGCCATTATATATAATAATTATGAAAGGAACGTGGCAGGGTTATTACAAGCACAATAATCTTAAAGTACAAAAGATAAGAAAGTTTGCTCAAACCAATTTTACTATTGTAATACAATCTTTTGACGGTAAAAATTTTGGAGGTAATGTAACCGACGATTTGGCTACAGGGGGCATGCAGGGCATAGGGTATATAATCGGGACTTTAAATAATACCGCTATCGCATTCGAAAAACTAATGCCAATAGCAACTATTTTAACCCAGGACGGTTCCACGCAGCAACAAGACAAACCACACAGCCCCCTATATTATAAAGGCACATTAAGCGCCGATGGTACTACTGCCGCCGGCACGTGGAAGTTTAAAAACAAGATTGTAATGTTATTTGGCATTATTCCTATACCCTATTGCCCAGGGCGGGGAGTGTGGCAAATGGAGCTAATAAACGGCAGTTAAAAACTGCACGGTTATTGTAATACCACTACATCATCTCTATTTTATTAAAACGTTATCAATCGGTTTAATTTAGAAACATTTTTACACATAATATTTTTTTAAGCGGTTTTAATCATTAAATTCGCAACATCAACAACATAATAAAGAAATTTAGGCCATGAATAAAAAAGTAGTAATCGTTTCGGCAGTACGCACCCCTATTGGCAGCTTTATGGGCGCGCTGTCTACCGTTACGGCTCCGCAACTTGGGGCAGCTGCCATTAAAGGCGCGCTCGAAAAAATAAACCTTAAGCCAGAACTGGTAGACGAGGTATTAATGGGCAATGTAGTGCAGGCCGGTGTTGGCCAGGCGCCTGCAAGGCAGGCATCAAGGCTTGCCGGCCTACCCGATAATGTAATTGCCACTACCGTTAATAAAGTGTGCGCCAGTGGCATGAAAGCCGTTATGCAGGCTGCACAGGCCATACAATGCGGCGATGCCGAGATTGTAGTAGCCGGCGGTATGGAAAACATGAGCCTTATACCACACTACGTGCAAATGAGGGCGGGCAACAAATTTGGCCCCGCTACATTAACCGATGGTATGCAAAAAGACGGCCTTAGCGATGCTTATGATAACAGTGCTATGGGTGTTTGTGCCGATGCCTGCGCTACCGAATATAACGTTACCCGCGAAGAGCAGGATGCTTTTGCCATACAATCTTACGAGCGCTCTGCCGCTGCATGGAATGTCGGTAAGTTTGATAACGAGGTGGTGCCTGTTGCTGTACCACAGCGCAAAGGCGACCCTATAATGGTTACTAAAGACGAAGAATATACTAACGTAAAGTTAGATAAGATACCCGCCCTTAACCCTGCCTTTACTAAAGAGGGTACGGTTACTGCTGCCAATGCATCTACCATTAACGATGGTGCTGCGGCACTGGTACTTATGAGCGAAGACAAGGCTAAAGAGCTTGGCCTTACCCCGCTTGCTTATATTAAAGGCTATGCCGATGCCGAGCAGGAGCCTAAGCGTTTTACCACTACCCCATCTATTGCTTTACCAAAAGCGTTAGACAAAGCAGGCATAAGCAAAGAGGATGTGGACTTTTTTGAATTTAACGAGGCGTTTTCTGTAGTGGGTATTGCCAATTCTAAAATTTTAGGCCTTGATGCCACTAAGGTAAACGTAAACGGTGGTGCGGTTTCTTTAGGCCACCCGCTTGGTTGCAGTGGTGCCAGGATTATAGTTACCCTTATTAATGTATTACAACAAAACAATGCCAAAATTGGTGCAGCTGCTATTTGCAATGGTGGTGGCGGTGCTTCGGCTATTGTTTTAGAACGCGCGTAACTTATATTTTATACTTTATTTTGAGCTCGGGTAGAGCGGCATGTTTGTCGCCCTACCCGAGCTTTTTCTTTTCGCCTACCTTTAAATTTTACCACAAAAGCACAAAGCAGTACAGGTTCAATAATCACAAAGTCCGCGAAGAAAACCATCTAAAGATGGAAGGACACAAGGCTGGGGTTATTGATACTGTTATCATATCCGTATAGCCCTGTGTGTTTTGTCAGATAAAAAAGCTTTTTCTTTTCGCCTACCTTTAAATTTTACCACAAAGGCACTAAGCAGTACAGGTTCAATAATCACAAAGTTTGCGAAGACAACCATCTAAAGATGGAAGGACACAAGGCTGGGGTTATCACCGTTATCATATCCGTAAAACCTTGTGTGTTTTGTTGGAGAAAAAAGCTTTTTCTTTTCGCCTACCTTTAAATTTTACCACAAAGGCTCTAAGCAGTAGATGTTTAATAACCACAAAGTCCGCGAATACAACCATCTAAAGATGGAAGGACACAAGGCTGGGGTTATGATATGGTTTGCGAAAATTTATTCGAGCTCCGGAGGAGCGGTATATCTATAGCATTATTTACAGCATTTATTTTGAGCTCCGGAGGAGCGACATATAAACAGATGCCGCTCCTCCGGAGCTTTTATTCAGGGGTTTATATAGTTACTATAAATATACCGCTCCTCCAGAGCTATAAAAAATTGCATGCATCATAACAATTCATACCAAAATATATTTAAAAATTATGTACTTTGCTTAGTAAACAAGCTTCAAAATTTACTGCTATATTTGTGCTTCAGGAAAAAACAGCATCTGTTAACAGCCAATAGAAAATAATCATTTAAAAATAAACATTAAAGGATGTTTGGTATTTGTAATCTTGCTATTGTCCCGCTTAGGCTGGAACCCAGCGACCGTAGCGAAATGACGTCGCAGGTTTTGTTTGGCGAACATTTTAAGATTTTGGAAGAAACCCCAAAATGGTCGCGTATAGAATTGGGTTTCGACAATTATAACGGCTGGATAGATAACAAGCAGTTTAAAAACATTACCGAGGCCGATTATAACAGCCTGCAAAACGCTGCGCCGGTGCTTAACGCCGACCTTATTGAATACATTACATCATCTAACAACAGTTTGCTGCCCATACCCATCGGTTCGGCTATTACGTTTTTAGATCAACCCTCTGTAAATACCGAAGATTTTATTTTTGAAGGCTTAAAAGCATCGGGGGTAACCAACAAGCAGCAATTGCTTCAAACCGCATTTTTATACCTTAATTCGCCGTACCTGTGGGGTGGCAAAACCCCTTTTGGCATCGATTGCTCGGGCTTTGTACAAATGGTGTACAAGCTAAACGGTTATGCCATGCTTCGCGATGCATCGCAACAGGCAACCCAGGGCGAAGCTCTTAGCTTTATTGAAGAAAGCGAACCCGGCGACCTGGCCTTTTTTGATAATGAGGAAGGACGCATTATTCACGTTGGCATTATAATGGAAGACAACTATATTATACACGCGCACGGCAAAGTGCGCATAGACCGCCTGGACCACCTGGGCATTTATAATGTAGATACCAAACGCCACAGCCACAAGCTCAGGGTTATCAAGAAAATTATATAATTGGCTACCCTTGTTTACTTCTTTCAAAAACTATTACAGTTTTTTTTTAATCCCGAAATTATGAGTGATGAAGACAACTTTATACAGTTTAATAAGGGTGAAAAAATGGGAATATGGAGTAGCCGAGGTATTGTTATACCTGCTATTTACGACTTTGTTGGTTTTATATATGACGGTACATTTCTGGTAGAAGATAAAGGTAAACATGCCTATTTTAACAGATTGGGGGAAATCATAATTCCGTTTAACGATATTTACGATTCGTACGGTGATTTTGCTGAAGGGCTGGCACGTGTAAGAATAAATGATAAGTGGGGGTTTATTAACAAAACGGGGAAAGAGGTAATAGCACCTCAATTTTACTTTGCCGAAAACTTTTGTGAAGGTATGGCAATAGTAAAAAATCACGATAATTTAAATGGAGCTATAAACAAACAAGGTGCGTTAATAATAAATTATAAATTTAGTTATCTCTCTGCTTTTAAAAATGGTTTTGCCGTTTTTGGAAATGATAAACATGGTTTAATTAACAAATTAGGAAAAGTTGTTTTACCACAGGAATATAGTAGTATTGGCGACGTAAATGACAACAAATTAATAGTAAGAATAAAAGAAGGCAATTATTATAAAGAAGGTGTATTTACTATTGGCGGTACTGTAGATTGGAACAATAATATGGACACTGCCAACGAAAAAATACGCTTATATAACGCTTATAAAAAAGAAGCCAGGCTTTTTATAGAAAAACTTTATAGCGATGGTTGCCCTTGTAGTTATAAAAGATTCAGGCATTATATTGTGTGGAAAGAACCTATAAGTTTTGAAGACCAGGAATTGCTGTTTGTAGAATTTATAATTTTTTTAGAAAAATTGGATGCCAATACTTTTCGATGCAAAACATGTGGCACAATTTATACTCAGGCGTACAAGCAATACAGCATTAGCTTGTGGGTACTTAATGTAGCTATAAAACAAAATGGCAATTATACGGATAATGGAGCAGCTGTTTTAAACCCCATTCCTGTTAATTTGGGCTTTAAGGGTTACAAACTCGAAAAAATAGAGGGAACTTATTTTATTACCAGTACTAATGTCGTACTAAATTATTTGGCAGAAAAGAGTTAACACTTACAATAAGTTACCAATGCAGGCACACCGCCTGCATTTTTTATATAAAAAATGCCTATTTTGCGTTATAATAATCAATTCCCCCCTCATTACAATATTCTGACTATGAAAAAGCATTTGATACTACTATTATTCTTAAGTTTTTTAACGGCATGCTCGTCTGACGATGATAAGGCAACAACCGTTGAACCTAAATACGACAGCAGCGTTGCCCTTAACTTAACAGATGTGGCGTATGGGTCTGACCCGGAACAGCTACTGGATATTTACCTGCCCGCAGGCCGCGATACCGATACTAAAGTGATTATTTTAGTGCACGGCGGCGCATGGATTGAGGGCGACAAAGCCGATTTTGCCGAAGCCGTGGCCGTTATAAGGGCGCAGTTTCCTGACTATGGTGTGGTAAATATTAACTACAGGCTGGCCACGCCAACAAGCCCTGCCTACCCTAAACAGATAGATGATATTAAACTGGTTATAGACCATTTAGAGAACGGTGGCTATGTACTATCTAACGATTATGCCTTTTTAGGAGCCAGCGCCGGTGCGCACCTATCTATGCTGTACAGTTATAAATATGATACCGATGGCGATGTTAAAGCCATTGTAGATATTGTTGGCCCTGCCGATTTTACCGACCCTAACTACCTGTCTCACCCCTTATACAGTTTTGCAGCGCAGGCATTAATAGGTACGCAGACCCCAACTTCGGCACAAATTGCAGAAGTTAGCCCCGCTAATTATATAAAGGGCAGTTCGGCTCCAACACTGTCGTTTTACGGTGGTGTAGACCCGTTGGTACCCGCATCTCAGGGTCCGCTTTTAAAGGCAAAGCTTGATGCAGCGGGTGTGTATAACGAATTCAACTTTTACGAAGATGGTGGCCACGGCGACTGGGATACCGCAACTTTTATAGAGGTGTATGCCAAAATTGAAGCGTTCTTAAAAAGCCGTTTCTAATTATATTTCAAAAAAATTTAGGGGCGTCCCAACCTTTGGGGTAATAAACTGCTCTATAGTTATAGAGTAGTTATAGTTTAGTAATAACTGTAAAATCAATCTAAACAATTTTGCCATGCTTACTAAAATTCAAATAGCCATACCTACCCAGTGCCACGAAAACTGGGAGGACATGACCCCCGAAGATAAAGGCCGCTTTTGTGCTTCGTGCCAAAAAAAGGTATACGATTTTACATCAGCATCTGATAAAGAAATTGTTAGCGTTTTAAACCGTGAGGCCAACGCCTGCGGCAGGTTTACTGCCAGGCAGTTAAACCGTGACCTGCAAATTCCGAAAGAAAAAAGTTCAGCTTGGATGGCGGCAAGTGCTGCCGTGTTGGGCTTTTTAACGTTAGGTACAGCAAATGCCGTTGCACAAACCCCTGTACCTACAGAGCAACACGAACAACAGCCTAATTATATGCTTGGCAAATTTATTGCGCAACCCCAATTATTTACCGGCAAAGTAACCAATGAGGCCGATGGTGCCCCCTTACCATTTGTTACTGTGACAATAAAAGGTACGGCAACCAGCGTACAAACCGATGCCGATGGTGTTTTTTCGATAAACGCCTCACACGGTACTATGCTAACCTTTGAGGCCATTGGTTTTGAAGGTAAGGAAGTTACTATATCAGGAACAGAGGCCATCAATGTAGTAATGTATGAATATAGTGCAACACTATCCGGTGATATAGTGGTTGTAAAAAATCGTACATTTATGGGGCGCATCTTTCATTCAATAGGTAACATATTCCGATAAACCATGTCAAAAAAAATTAACATATCCATACCCGCCCCCTGCCACGAAAACTGGGAGGCCATGTCGCCTACCGATAAGGGCAGGTTTTGTGCTTCGTGCCAAAAAAATGTGGTTGATCTTACAAAAGCGTCTGACAGGCAGGTGGCCGAATTTTATAAGAACAACCCTAATGAGTGCGGTTTATTTTTAGACACCCAGCTTAACAGGGATTTGCTTATCCCTAAAGAAAAAAGCCGATTTTGGGCTGCTGCAAGTGCCGCCGTATTAAGCTTTTTTGCTGTAGGCACAGGCCAGGCCCTGGCTCAGAGCGAACCCGTTGCTACCCAAGAGACTATCTCTAAAGGGCTGGCTAACAAAACGGTGTCGTTATATATTTCGGGTACGGTTGTTAACGAGCACAACAAACCCATACCTGGAGTAAAGGTTGTCGTTAAATATTCTACACTGCAAACGGTTACCGATCATGAGGGGCGTTTTACAATTAAAGCCGCACCCGGTGATACATTAAAATTTACCGATGCTACCTTTGAAACGCGAAAAATTAAGGTTACCAATGCTACAGAATATACTGTTGCCCTTGAATTTAAAGAAAAAACTGTAAGAAAGCCATCGCAGATTATGGGACGATACTTATAATGTATGCATAAAAAAATTAACATATCCATACCCACCCCCTGCCACGAAAACTGGGAGACGATGTCGCCCACCGATAAAGGCAGGTTTTGTGCTTCATGCCAAAAAAATGTGGTTGATCTTACAAAAGCGTCTGACAGGCAGGTGGCAGCGGCTTTCCGCGAAAGCGATAATTTATGTGGGAGGTTTTTAAAATCGCAACTGGAGCGCGACCTGATAATCCCAAAAGAAAAGAACAAATTGTGGTTGGCTGCCAGTGCGGCCGTGGTTACATTACTCACGATAGGAAACAATCAAATGTTTGCTCAATCTCCTGTAAATACAGAGCAGACTGAGGGTAAAACTGACGAAATTGATGCATCAACTTCTCAAACCAGAACTATAAAAGGTACAGTGTTAGATGAAACTAACATGCCATTGCCAGGCGTTAAGGTAAAGATTAAAAACTCTAACACATTAGGTGCGCAAACTGATTTTGATGGGCACTTTACAATACAAGCTTCTGCGGGAGACATATTGATTTTTAGTTATATAGGCTTATGTACTAAGGAAAAAACAGTAACTGCAGATAACTCTTATAACATAACTTTAGACGAGTCAGGTTATGAAGGGCAAATGGATTTAATAGCCGTGGGAGGGGCTTTTGCAAGGCCTTCTTTTTTTGGCCGCATCTTTCGGTCTATTGGCAATATATTCAGGTAGCTAAAATAGTAAACCACGATTAGGGTTTTTTAAGGTTATTTTTGGTATGTTTGATGGATGCAATTTCCAATATTTAGGATATGAAATTAGATTATAGTTCCGAAAAATATATTACCTGGGTCACTTTGAGATCAATCTATTTTGAGCGAAAACTCGAAAATGAAACAGCTTTCGATGGTATTGTAAAAATATATAGTGTAAAAACCAATGATTTAAGTTTAAATGAAACTTTAAAAGGGAAATATTTTGGTTCATTCTTCTTTCCAACTGAATCAGGTTTTTTTCTGCGGATGTTTAATAGTAAAAATTCATGGCCAAAAACAACTTTGGTGTACCTAAATCTTAAAGACCTAAATTTAGTTAAAATAGATACCAATAGATCATCCTGGAATCTATGGACTGGAGTTAATTTAGGGAATGGAAAGTACTCCATAAATATATCTCCTTCAAAATCATTAGAGTATATTGTAATAGCGGAAACGTGATTTATTTAAATACTACATTTCATCAAACAACAACCCCATGCACAAAATAAAAGCCGTAATCTTCGACCTCGATGGTACCCTTGCCAACACCCTGCCCCTTTGTATCAAGGCTTTCAGGAGTTCGGTAGAGCCGTTAATTAACCGTAATGTATCTGATAAAGAGATTATTGCCACCTTTGGCCCATCGGAAGAAGGTACTATTATGGCACTGGCTCCCGAAGCGTACGACCAGGGTGTGGCCGATTACCTTATGCATTACCAGGCCTACCACGATATGTGCCCCGCCCCTTTTGATGGCGTTAAAGAATTGCTGGACAGCCTGCAAAACAAGGGTGTGCGCATTGCTATGGTTACCGGAAAAGGCAAATCGAGTGCCGATGTATCTATAGAAAAATTCGGCTTAAGCCATTATTTTGAGTTTATCGAAACCGGATTGCCAAGTGGACCCAGCAAACCCGATGGTATTGAAGCTATTATAAGGGCGTTTAACAACGTGCCGCTTAACGAGGTTATTTATGTGGGCGATGCCCCAAGCGATATTATTGCCTGCCGAGAAGTGGGCATACCTATTGTTGCCGCCGCCTGGGCCGAAACTGCCGAACCGGAGCGCCTTATCCGCCTTAACCCTGATCAGATTTTTTACAGTGTTCCGGAGTTTTCGGAATGGCTTTTAAGCAATGTTTAATTTGGTGATTTGGAAGTAAGTGGATATGGTAATTTGATAATTCGGTTATTTGATTTTGCATTATTTGATTGTGCACTATTCCATTCCGAATGAAGCGCAGCGGAATTGAGGAATCTCAAAAATAACTATTTTTATCAAGATTTCTCTTTTCGTCGAAATGACATGATCTCTATAATTTGGAACGAAACGGAATTGAGCAATCACTAATACCGACACCAATTTCACAAATTTACACCAATTGGTTAGCAATCGTGGCATTCCCCTCTTTTGGAGGGGTGGCTGAAAGCCGGGGTGGTTCAGTTCATGAAATTATATCCTAAGCTTACGCTATAGTCCTCTCCCCCAACCCCTCTCCAAAGGAGAGGGGAGCAGCTTCACTCATTTGTTTTGATTGCGTTATTATAGTTGTCTAAAAATACTAAGCTGTACCCCTTATCGGCTCCCCTCTCCTTTGGAGAGGGGTTGGGGGTGAGAACAAATAACCATTACCAAAAATAATGAGATTGCTTTGTGCCTGTTCAAATTCGTGAAAGTCGTGTCAGAAAAAAAAGTTGCGTTATGAGAGACGCATTTAATGAGTGCCTACAGCCAAGCACATCAAATAACCAAATCCTCTAATTAACAAATCTACCCACAAAAATTGAATACATTTGCAGCTATACCCATATTAAACCGGTTACCATGAAAATTTTCTTTGCGCTTGCTGCCCTTGCTTTTTTAACGGCTTTTGATGGTTCTATGAACGGAATTAAGATTGGCAGTAGCGAGGCTACGGTTAAAAAACTTACACTTAAACAGGTTACGCATACTGAGGGCATGTATAAATACCGGACCGATAACGGCAACGATTTTTCTGTTACACTTGAAGATGGCAAGGTGGTTTACATGGAGAACGACTGGCTGCAGAAACCCGAAGGTGCGCAATCGCTGCTGCCGGGCCTTACTTTTGGCAAAACCACACTTAGAGATATAAGGCAGCGTTTTGGCAGCAAAGGCTTTGTTTATGCCGAAAACCAGAACATGGTTACCAAAACCCATCTGCTTGAATTTACTTGCTACGAAACCACATCGCTTAATAATGAGGTGCTTGTGGTAGTAACCAAGATTCCGTTTAGCACTACCGTGGGCGAAAACACCGATGTTTCGAGGCTGTTAACCCTTGATGCCATTGTTATTGCCAAGGCAGATTACCTTGAATTTTTATGGGGTGCCCAGAAGGCGTACAGTACTGGTTATAAAAAGATTATGCTGTAACGTTAATTTACTGTAAATTGTTTGTATAAAAAGCGCCCTAACCTACTGCACATATAAAAAAAGTAGTAATTTAGATTACAGTAATTATATAAAAATGCTTGAGAAAGTAATTGTAGGAAGTGAGGAATGGTGCGCCTTTCCTGAGTTGGGTATACCCACTATAAAAGCACGTGTAGACAGTGGCGCAAAAACATCGGCACTGCACGCCATAAACATTGCCCCCTTTGAAAGGGAGGGCGAAAGTTGGGTAAAATTCGATATTAACCCCATACAAAACAACTCTAAAGCTATTATACACTGCCAGGCCCCGCTTGTAGACAAGCGCGTGGTTAAAAGCAGCAGTGGCTACCGCGAGCAGCGTTATGTTATAAAATCGCGCATTCAGGTGGGCGATATCGAGTGGGATGTAGAAGTTACGCTAACCAACAGAGATTCAATGGGTTTCCGTATGCTTTTGGGTCGCGAGGCCATGAGCGGCCGTATATTGGTAGACCCTGAGCAAAAGTACCTGTTAGGCCAGCCCACCCGCGAAAAACTTATGGAGCTGTACGAAAAAGGCGAAGAACCCAAACGCGGGCTTCGCATTGGCGTACTGGCCAGTAATCCTGAGCTTTACAGCAACAAGCGCATTATGGAAGCCGGCGAGAGCCGTGGCCACGAAATGCACTTTTTAAACCTTAAGTACTGCTACATGAAGCTGGATGCCGATACGCCCGAAATTCATTACCGTGGTGGCAGGGTGCTTAACGATTTTGATGCCGTTATACCCCGCATCAGGCCGAGTATGACGTTTTACGGCTGTGCCCTAACCCGTCATTTCGAGGCGCTTAAGGTGTTTTGCCTCAACTCGTCGGCAGCCATCAGCCAGTCGCGCGACAAGCTGTTTTCGCTCCAACTGCTTATCAACAGCGGTATCGACATCCCCACAACGGGTTTCGCCAATTCGCCACTCGACACTAACGACCTTATTAAGATGGTGGGCGGTTCTCCGCTCATCGTAAAATTACTGGAAGGCACACAGGGCAAAGGCGTGGTTTTGGCCGAAACCAAAAAAGCGGCAGAAAGCGTAATTAACGCATTTAAAAGCTTAAATGCCAATATATTAGTTCAGGAATTTATTAAAGAAGCCAACGGTAAAGATATCCGTTGCTTTGTGATTGACGGCAAGGTGGTAGCAGCCATTCAGCGTGAAGCGTTACCGGGAGAATTCCGTGCTAACATCCACCTTGGTGGTACGGCATCGGTAATAAAAGTTACTGCCGAAGAAAAGCGCATTGCCATTCGCGCTGCCAAGGCCATGAACCTCAAAGTAGCAGGTGTAGATATTATACGTTCGTCTAAAGGGCCACTCTTGCTGGAGGTTAACTCGTCTCCGGGGCTTGAGGGCATAGAGGGCGCAACCAATAAAGACATTGCCAGCGAGATGATTAAGGCCATAGAAAAGAACTTTAAGCGTATAAACACGCCACCAATTATACCCGATGATGCTGCTGTCTAAAATTCTAATAGCTTTTGTAGCCCTTATACACACTTACATTTTATGGTTAGAAATGTTTGCGTGGACAACGCGCGCCAAAAAGGTATTCAGGAATTTTCCGGCAGATATGTTCGAAAAAACCAAAAGCATGGCAGGCAATCAGGGGCTCTACAACGGGTTTCTGGCAGCCGGGCTGGTATGGTCGCTGCTTATAAGCAATGCCGAATGGAGCAGCAATGTGGCCCTGTTTTTTCTGGCCTGCGTTTTTGTTGCCGGCGTTTATGGTGCGATTACTGTGCAGAAAAAGATACTGTTTGTACAGTCCATCCCTGCCCTGTTAGGCATATTGGCTGTGCTTTTTAAAATTTAAACAATGAAATATTATCAGATAATTATTGTATTAGTTTTAGGGCTGATAATCACTATAGTAGGTGCATTATTTAAAGTTATGCACTGGCCTTACGCAAGCATCATGCTTATAACAGGCATGTTTACTAAAGTTGCAGCCCTTATCTTACTGATAATCAAATTAATTTCTGACAGAAGGACGAATAACCTTCTTAATAAATAACTTACTATGAAGAGAAAAATTACCTATTTTGCTATAGCACTACTATTGCCCCTTTTAGGATTTGCACAGTCTAAAGACTGCCTTAAATTTAAAGACGGCACGTTTAAAGTTACAGATCCGGCCTCTAAGAAAGTCTGCATTATTACCCGCAACGGCAATGTACAGACCGAAAAAATGGAGGAATCGGAAGAGGTGTATGATTTCGACCTGGTCTGGATAGACGACTGTACCTATACCGTGAGCCCTACCCCGGCTACCGTGGCACGTAATAAAGATGTTACCAAGGCCGGCACCATGACCGTTAAAATTACAAAAACTACCGATAAATCGTACGTTCAGCGTATTACGGTTGCTAACAACCCAAAATTCAGGAGGTTCGACGAGGTGTTTTTAGTGCCTGAGAAAGGTGAAAAGGGTGAGTAGATTTGGGAACGAGTGCTTATAAGGATAATCTGTCCCATTTCCACCCTGTAACCGTCTTATTTACATAGCATCAGGTTGACATTACGGTACTATGTTTGTAAAAAAATAATCATGGCTAAACAAAAGCTAACTGACAACGAACAGGTTACTAACTACATTACCACATCTATACATCCGTTGGCAGCCACTATGGAAGCCCTACGGCAGGTTATTTTAGATGCTGATGCCTCAGTGTCTGAACAGATTAAGTGGAATGCCCCCGCTTTTTACTACAACGGCGCTATGGCTGCTTTTGATGCTAAGGATTACAAACGCGACATTGTTGTTTTTAACCTCCGTAAAAACGATTACATACTGCTTATCTTCCCGACTGGGGCATCGATTGATGACGACCCGACCGGAATTTTAGAGGGCGATTATGCCGATGGCCGCCGCATGGTTTTTATTTATAGCAAAGACGATCTCAGCTCCAAAAAAAATGCGTTGCAGCAGGTCATAAAAAATTGGTTAACTAAAGTCCAAAAATAGTATTTTATACCAACCGGTATATTTTTAAAATCAATGCAAATTTCATCTAAAAAATATACCGATTGGTATATTTTTACACATTTAAGCCTTATTTAAGGTAAGATTAACCCTCTTGCCCCACATGGTTTTGTAACTTAGTTCAAAATCCAAAAGTGAAAAATATGGCCTTAAATAGCACCTTAAACCTGTTTGCACCCTTCGATTCCGGTAGCCTGAATTTTAAAAATCGTATTGTTATGTCGCCCATGACCCGCTCGCGTGCCATTGGAAACGTACCAAACGACCTCATGGCCGAATATTACAGTCAGCGGGCATCGGCAGGGCTTATAATTACCGAGGGTACAGCACCTTCGCCCAACGCTTTGGGCTACCCACGCATACCCGGAATATTTGATTACGAGCAGATTGAGGGTTGGAAAAAGGTTACTGAAGCCGTACATCAGCAAGGGAGTAAGATCTTTTTACAGCTAATGCACGTCGGCCGTATTGCCAACCAGGAGAACATGCCGGAGGGTACCGATATTGTGGCGCCCTCGGCCATTAGTGCCGACTCGGATATTTTTACTGATACTAAAGGCTTACTTAAAACGGGAACACCAAAGGAACTGGATATAAACAGTTTATATGCAACCATTGAAGAATTCGTAATAGCCTCTAAGAACGCAATTGCCTCCGGTTTTGATGGTGTAGAAATGCACAGTGCCAACGGTTATTTGCTGGAGCAGTTCCTAAATCCGCACGCCAATACCCGTACCGACGATTATGGCGGGAGTATAGAAAACCGCGCCCGTTTTGTAATCGAAGTTACCCAGGCAGTTGCACAAGCCATTGGCGCAGAGCGGGTTGGCATACGCTTTTCTCCTTATGGGATATTTAACGCCATGCCGGCTTATAATGAGGTGTATGAAACCTACCAATACCTTGCTAAAGAGATGAATAGGCTGGAAATTTTTTACCTGCACGTGATTGATGCACCTGCAAGGCAATCGCAGGAAGGTATTGGGCTGATATCGGCTATTCGCGGCTATTTCAATGGTTTACTGATACTTAACGGAGGCTATAACAAGCAAAAAGCCATCGCTGCTGTAGAAAGCCGCGAGGCAGATATGATTGCCTTCGGAACGCCTTACATTGCTAACCCCGACCTGCCCTACCGCCTTGAAAACAACAAGCATCTTACCCAACCCGACGAAGAAACTTTTTACACACCCGGCGAAAAAGGGTACACAGATTATCCTTTTTACAAGGAGTAATTTTATTGATTATTAGATAGTTAGATCTATAGATTATTAGATTAAGATACATTAGAACCTTCTTGGTTATTGCGAAGCAGGCACGACCGCGGCAATCTCACTCGAAACTCTACAATGATGAGATTGCCGCGCTACATTGCATTTTGCTCGAAATGACTACAACAGGTATTGTAGGTATATTCTAATAGTAAGTTAACAATATTCAAGCCTAACTATCTAAAAATCAAATCATCAAAACATCTAAACCCTACTCAATAACACTATCATCTAAATGCAGGTTATTAAGGAAAGCGATGGTGTTTTCAATATCATAGTGCAATATGCGGTCTTCGGTTACTAAAGGCACTTCTTCGCGGTACGATTTTACAAAAACCTCAATGAAATCGCTTGATTTTAAAGGCCTTCTGAACTCTAAAGCCTGAGAGGCATTCATAAGTTCTATAGCCAATATACGCTCAACATTCTCTACAATCCTAAGGGTTTTGGTAGCAGCATTGGCACCCATACTTACGTGGTCTTCCTGCCCATTGCTGGATACAATACTATCCACACTCGCAGGGGTTGCCAACTGTTTGTTTTGGCTAACTATGCTTGCTGCAGTATATTGCGGAATCATAAAGCCTGAATTTAACCCCGGGTTGCTCACTAAAAACGGCGGCAATCCGCGCAGGCCGGAGATAAGCTGATAGGTACGCCTTTCGGAAATACTGCCCAGTTCGGCCATTGCAATTCCAAGGAAATCAAGGGTTAATGCGAGTGGCTGGCCGTGGAAATTTCCACCGGAAATAATCTGGTCGCTCTCAACAAATATGTTAGGATTATCGGTAACCGAGTTAATTTCTATCTTAAACACTTTCTTTACATAATCTACCGTATCTTTCGTAGCACCATGCACTTGCGGTATACATCTAAACGAATACGGGTCCTGCACGTGCTGTTTAGGATGCGCAATAATTTCGCTATCTTCAAGCAAATCGTTAAACCTGCGGGCAGTAACAATCTGACCTTTATGAGGGCGCACCATGTGTATGTGCTCATCAAAAGGCTCTATGCGTCCGTCAAAACCTTCTAAGGAAATTGCCCCAATAACATCGGCTAAATAATTCAGCTTTACCGATTTAAGAAGTACATACACGCCGTAAGCACTCATAAACTGGGTACCGTTAAGCAACGCCAGGCCTTCTTTAGATTTAAGGATGATAGGCTCCCATCCCATTTTGGCAAGCACCTTGTGGGCCGGCTGGCGAAAACCATCCATATATACCTCACCCTCACCCAATAACGGTAATGAAAGGTGCGCAAGCGGAGCTAAATCGCCCGAAGCGCCAAGCGATCCTAAAGTGTATATTACAGGGTAAATTTCGTTGTTATAAAAGTCTACCAAACGCTCAACCGTTTGCAGCTGCACGCCACTGTTGCCATAGCTAAGCGATTGTATTTTAAGCAATAGCATGATTTTAACGATAGCTTCGGGCACTTCATCACCCGTACCGCAGGCGTGCGATTTTACCAGGTTTTCCTGAAGTTTAGAAAGGTTATCGTTAGAAATTTTTACATTGTATAGCGATCCGAACCCTGTATTGATGCCGTAAATGGGCTTATCCAGCGATTCCATTTTATTATCAAGGTAGGCACGGCACTTTTCTATGTTGGCACGGGCCTCTTCAGATAAGGCTAATTTTTTATCCTGAGATAGGATATCATTCACGATTTCAAGGGATAAGATATCGGTACTTATATAATGTATGTTGTCCATAATTTGCTAACTGCTTAGAATCTCCAAAATTCACTATTATGCAATTAAAAAACAACTTATTTGTCATATTTTCATTTTTGCCTGCGTTCTGCCTCAATTTTAAGATAGGCTTTGCCCAAATAATTAACCACATCCATAGCCGTAAACGCCTGCATACTGGTCTCTTCTACAGCCACATCGGCCGTAAGG
The DNA here is from genome assembly GCF_000422725.1 of Flavobacterium subsaxonicum WB 4.1-42 = DSM 21790. GTDB lineage: Bacteria > Bacteroidota > Bacteroidia > Flavobacteriales > Flavobacteriaceae > Flavobacterium > Flavobacterium subsaxonicum. The sequence continues at coordinate 506,816 of NZ_KE383909.1, read as the reverse complement.
CCATGCAGGTACACCCCAAAAATAGCCGCATTGGCAGCCTCATAACCCTGCGCGAGCAGCCCTGTAATAATTCCCGTAAGGGTATCGCCGGTACCGCCGGTTGCCAGGGCGGCATTGCCCGTAGAGTTTATATAGATGCTGCCTCTGTAGACCACCATAGTGTGCGCATCTTTAGCTACCAGTATGATATTGTGTTGTTTAGAAAACACTTTCATCTTCTCTATCTTATCAAAATCAGTCTCCCAACCGCCCATTAGGCGCTCCAGTTCTTTAGGATGCGGGGTCAGAATGGTGTTTTCGGGCAGCTGTGCCAGCCATTCTTTATTGGCAGCCAGTATGTTAAGCGCATCGGCATCTATAACCAACGGTACGTTTTGCCTGTTTAAAAACTCCTTTATGGCATTTTGCGTTTCGGGATGCTGACCTATGCCAGGACCTAATCCAATAGCTTTAGGCTGAAGCTCATAACCAATTTTTGTAATATGCTCATCGCCATCGGTAAGCACCATAGCCTCGGGGAAAGCCGTCTGTAATACATTATAACCACATTTAGGTATGTAAGCCGTTACCAGTCCGCAACCCGATTTTAAGGCTGCTTTCGCCGAAAGGCACATCGCCCCTATTTTGCCATAACTGCCGCCAATAATTAGCGCGTGGCCCTGAGTACCCTTGTGCGCATGGGGCTTAACAGGGCGATAGAGCGTAAGAGCATGGTGTTTGTTAACCAGGTAATAATCAGATACTAAATTGGCTATAAATTGCTTATCCAGGCCAATATCCATAATCTCTATATGGCGGATATAATCGCTGTTGCCCGGCAGGTAAAACGCCAGTTTAGGAAACATAAACGTAAGCAGCATATCGCTCTTCACTGCAAATTCAGTCGGCTTATCCATGTACAGCCCAGATGGCACATCTATAGATATTACCTGGCCATCGCAGCGGTTAATGCGCTCTACCACAAGCTTAACGCTATCGGGCATTTCCCGGTTAAAGCCAATACCAAACAAGGCATCAATGTAAATAAGCTTGCCTTTTTCGTACTGATAGTCTTCGCTTTGGTTGTGCTCAACACCAAGTTGGTTAAACTCGGCAAGGGCGGTCTCAAAGTCGGGCGTGGGCTTACCGGCCTCATTTACAATATCTACCTTAGTAGGGTAGCCATCAAGGTGCAGCAGTCGCGCCACCACCAGGCCATCGCCGCCATTATTGCCCTGGCCGCAAAAAACATGAAAGGTGGTCTCCTTATCCGGAAAGTGCTTTTTAATCCATAAAAACACCTCTAAGGCAGCGCGTTCCATTAACTGGTACGATGTTATATTTTGGTTAGAAATTGTTATTTTATCAGCCTCCCTAATGTTTATTGTGTCAAAAATTTTCATTTGCCAGTATAATTGTTGTAATTATAAAAATTATGCAAAAAGCTAAGCAGCTCTTTTGCAGCTACGTAAATTTATTACATTTGTAAGTATATGACGGTTAACAGCAACAAATATTTAACTATACCTACCCCTGCATCCTGCGGCGTTGTTGCTATTACCATTATTACAACCACCACAACCCCATTGGGGTTATAATCATTACATATAGCCGTTTAAGGGTTATTTTCTTAAAGAAAATAGCATAAACATCCGTGTCAAAAATCTATCTTTACCATAAACCAACCGTGTATGAACATCATTAAATTTGGCGGAACATCTGTAGCCAATGCCCAAAATATAGCCCGCTGCATAAGCATAATCAAACAAAAAAAACAAGAAGTGCCTATAGTAGTGGTGGTTTCGGCCCTTGGCGGGGTGACCGATTTACTGCTTGCTGCCGCCATTAACGCCTCAGAAAAAAGCGAAGACTATAAACCTGTGCTGCAACAGCTGGAAGAACGCCACCTGGAGGTTATTAAAACCCTTTTGCCGGCCACAGATCAAAGCGCGGTACTTAGCCATGCCAAGCGCGAATTAAACCGCCTGGAAACGCTTTTAGACGGTTGTTTTTTATTGGGAGAACTGTCTGAACGTACTAAAGACCTTATACTGTCTTTTGGCGAGGTGCTGTCATCGTACATTATTGCCGAAGTTTTAAAGGGCCAGGGCGAAGATGCAGTACTGGCCGACAGCCGTGAACTGATAAAAACCAACAACCGTTTTGGTAAAGCCGTGGTTAATTTTGAGCTGACTAATAGCCTGATTTCCGGACATTTTGCCGAAAACAAGAACGATATTACCGTGATGCCGGGCTTTATTGCCGAATCTGGAGACGGTTACACCACCACCCTTGGCCGTGGCGGGAGCGATTATACCGCTGCCATTGTTGCCGCTGCTTTAGAGGTGCCATCGCTTGAGATTTGGACCGATGTTAACGGCATCTATACCGCTAACCCTAAACTGGTTAAACAGGCCGAGCCGATACCTTACATAACGTTTGAAGAAGCTATGGAGCTTTCGCACTTTGGTGCCAAGGTGCTCTACCCGCCTACAATTCAGCCTATTCTGACTAAAGATATTACCCTACACATAAAAAATACCTTTGAGCCCGATGCCCACGGCAGCACCATTAGCAAGGTGCCAGCGGTTAAGAGCGAGAACCCTATTCGCGGTATTAGCAATGTAGACGACATTACGCTGATTACCCTGGAAGGCCCCGGTATGGTGGGCGTTGCGGGCTTTTCTAAGCGATTGTTCGAGGTTATTTCTAAAGAAAATATCAATGTTATATTTATAACCCAGGCATCGTCTGAACACAGTATTTGTTTAGGTATTGCCGATGCCGAGGCTAAAAAAGCCAAAGCCGCCATTGATGCCGAGTTTGATTTTGAAATTAAACAGCTTAAAATATACCCCGCCATTATAGAGAATCGTCTGTCTATCATTGCAGTAGTGGGCGAAAACATGAAAAACCACCAGGGGCTTAGTGGCCGTATGTTCAGTACTTTGGGTAAAAATAACATCAATATCCGCGCGATTGCGCAGGGAGCATCCGAAAGGAATATCTCGGCTGTAATTGACAGTAAAGACGTTAAAAAAGCCCTGAATACCCTGCACGAAACCTTTTTTGAAGATGCTACCGTACAGCTTAACCTGTTTGTTATGGGGGTTGGCAATGTGGGTGAGAAATTCCTTGACCAGATCAAGTCGCAATACGCCTATCTTAAAGATAACCTGAGGATTAACATACGCATAGCAGGCCTTTCCAACTCCCGAAAAATGTATTTTGAGGAAGATGGAATAGACCTGAACAGCTATAAAACCCTGCTGGAAACCGGCGAGCCTACAAGTACCGATGGTTTTATTGCTAACATTAAGCAGCTTAACCTTCGCAACAGTATTTTTGTAGATAACACCGCCAGCCATGTTGTAGCTGCTACGTATGCCCAGTATTTAAAAAACAGCATTGCCGTGGTTACCTGCAATAAAGTGGCTTGTTCATCTGAATATGAGAACTATAAGCTGCTTAAAAACCTGAGCCGCCAGTATAACGCGCCGTTTTTGTTTGAAACCAATGTGGGTGCAGGCCTGCCTATTATAGACACCCTTAAAAACCTGATTGCCAGCGGCGACAGGGTGCATAAAATTCAGGCGGTGCTTAGCGGCAGCCTTAACTTTATATTTAATAATTTTAATGAAAGCACCACGTTTTACGATATTGTAAAGCAGGCGCAGACAGAAGGTTACACCGAACCCGACCCAAAAATTGACCTTAGTGGTATCGATGTTAAGCGCAAACTGGTAATTCTTATTCGCGAAAGCGGTTACGAAATGGAGATTGATGATATAGAGAACCGCTCGTTCCTGCCGCAGGAAAGCCTTGATACCGCAAGTGTTGATGCCTTTTTTGATTCGCTAACCACACATGCCTCTCATTTTAACGAGTTGTATGCAAAGGCATCTTCAGAAAGCAGCCGACTTAAGTTTGTGGCGTCTTTCGAGAATGGCAAAGCCAGCGTTGGCCTGCAATTTATCCCTAAAGACCACCCGTTCTATAACCTTGAGGGTAAAGATAATATCGTGCTATTTTACACCGACCGTTATGTAGACCAGCCCCTGCTTATTAAAGGTGCAGGTGCGGGTGCCGCGGTAACGGCGTCGGGTATTTTTGCTGATATTATTAGAATTGGAAATAAATAAAGAGCTTATTTGCCACGAACCATATTGATATACGAATCTAAATAGTAAAAATTCGTATCAAAAAGAAACTGTTAATGAACGAGATACAAATATTTTGCCCTGCTACTATAGCCAATGTTTCCTGCGGGTTCGATGTGCTTGGCCTTTGCCTGGAGAGCGTGGGCGATGAAATGACCATTACCAAAACCGACCGCATGGGCGTTAGGATTACCGATATTATTGGTGCCAACCTGCCGCTGGAAGCCGAGAAAAATGTGGCCGGTGTGGCGGCGCTCTCGCTGTTGCACCACTTGCTGCCCAATTGCGGTTTTGATATTAAGATAACCAAGAACATAAAAGCCGGCAGCGGTATAGGCAGCAGCGCCGCCAGTGCTGCAGGTGCGGTATACGGAATTAATAAGCTACTGGGCAGCCCCCTGACTGATAAAGAGCTGATTTACTTTGCCATGCAGGGCGAAGCATTGGCCAGCGGGTCTCCGCACGCTGATAACGTATCGCCTGCCCTGTTAGGTGGCTTTACGCTGGTGCGCAGCTACGACCCGTTAGATGTTATTGCCATAACTGCCCCGCCAGAGTTGTATGTTACGGTTATCCATCCGCAAATTGAGTTAAAGACAAAAGATGCACGATCGGTACTAAAAGAAAACATCAGCCTGAAAAAAGCCACCATACAATGCGGTAACCTTGGTGGGCTTATAAGTGGCTTATACACTCAAAATTACGATCTTATAGGCCGCTGCCTGCACGACGAGCTGGTGGAACCCGTGCGGTCGATACTCATTCCTAAATTTGCCGAACTTAAAGAAGCCGCTAAACAGGCCGGGGCTTTGGGTGGTGGGATATCCGGGTCGGGGCCATCGGTATTTGCACTGTCGCGCGGCGAAACCACCGCCCGTAAAGCAGCCGAGGCCTTTGCCGCAATTATGCAGCAAACCAGTGTGCCATTTGAGGCTCATGTATCTGCAATAAACCCTACGGGGATTAAGATAATGTAATGCTTTTATGAACGATAGAAAACTATTTAGCACTAATGTACTTATCGAAAATTTTATAAAACAGCTTGACCAGGTTGAAGTGCTTGATGGTGGGTGGACGATACTTTACATTGATAAAACTTCAGGAAAAGAATGGATAAAATATATTTTCGATGATAGAAGTCTTTCGCATAACTTGTTACAAATCAAACCCAGATTAAGTACCGATGATTTGATTGATATAGCATTAAACTCCACATATCCGGATGAAGTAATTGCAGCAGCAAATCGGCTTTATTATGAGGATAAGCAAGACAACAATCAATACAGAGCGCGACTGATAGAGAAATTACTGGAGAGAATTCAAAGTAAATTAGAACCATCAGAAAAAGAGCGGATTACAAGTATTATTCAGGCAGGCAACCTGCTAAGTGATCTTAACCGAAGAGAAATTACAGGCAAACATTATACAGAAGTGTATAAAGATGCCAACTACTTTAAAAATATTGCCTTTCAGGCAGCAGAAATTTTAGCACAACTTAAAGCATAGCTATTGCTTTTAAATATTAATACCATGAAATACTACAGCTTAAACAACCCCAGCATAAAAGTAAGCTTTAAAGAAGCCGCCATGACCGGTATAGCCCAGGATAAAGGCTTGTACTTTCCGGAAAGCCTGCCACAACTGGATGCCGATTTTATAGCCAATATAGAAAACTACAGCGATAACGAGATTGCATACCGTGCCATTGCACCGTTTATAGGCAATGAAATTCCGGAAGAGAAGCTAAGGCAGATTGTAGAAGAAACACTATCATTCCCCTTTCCGTTAATAGAGGTTGAGAAAGATGTGTTTGCACTGGAGCTGTTTCACGGCCCCACTATGGCGTTTAAAGATGTGGGCGCACGCTTTATGTCACGCTGCCTTAACTATTTTACTAAAGACGACGCCGATAAAAAGATAACCATACTGGTAGCCACTTCGGGCGATACCGGGGGCGCTGTAGCAAGCGGCTTTTTAGGTGTAGAAGGCATCGATGTGGTTATACTCTACCCAAGTGGCAAGGTAAGCGATGTTCAGGAAAAGCAATTGACAACCCTGGGTCAGAATATTACCGCGCTTGAAATTCAGGGCACCTTTGACGATTGCCAGGACATGGTTAAAAAAGCTTTTTTAGATGATGAACTTAAAGATGTACGGTTAACATCGGCCAACTCCATAAACATAGCACGCTGGCTGCCCCAAATGTTTTACTACTTTTTTGCTTATAAAGCGCTTAAAGCCGGCGGGAAACCTTTGGCGGTTGCTGTGCCAAGCGGAAATTTCGGTAATATTTGTGCAGGTATGATGGCACATAAAATTGGCCTGCCTATCGGGCATTTTATCGCTGCCACCAATGCTAACGATACCGTGCCGCGTTATATGGATACGCAACAATATACACCGCAACAAACCATAGAAACGCTTTCTAACGCTATGGATGTTAGCAACCCAAGTAATTTTGTGCGCATATTAGAGCTTTTTAATAACGAATTTGGAGCATTGGATAAAGAATTCAGCACTTATAGTTTTACCGATGCCGATACCATTGCCACCCTTAAAAAATTGTACACCGAAAACGGCTACCTGGCCGATCCGCATGGTGCTATAGGCTATCTGGGGCTTAAAAAACACCTTGCTGATAATCGTGACTTTACGGGCGTATTCTTAGAAACCGCCCACCCTGTTAAGTTTGCCGATAGCATTACAAATAATATTAATACTGAGATCGCTATACCTGAGCAGATTAAAGCGGTTATGAATGGCGAGAAAAAGACTATTGCAGTAGATAGTTATGAGGGGTTAAAGGGGTTTTTACTGGGGAGATAAGGGTTATTAACCACCCCGCCCTACGGGCACCCCTCCAAAGTAGGGGAATTCCAACTGCCTCTATCATTGGGACTGGCGCGCGCGCATGAACCATTGGGGCAATTTCCTTCAGACAACCAACAACCATCAACTGACAACCATCAACCAAATTAACAAATCCCCTACAATTCGTTAATAAATCATAATTGTTAATTTAAGGCTTTCCGATTGCATAATTTTCAATAATTTAGCGCATTCAAACTTTATTTCAAACATAAATGAAAAATACTGCGCTTACGCACGTTCACGAAGCACTGGGTGCTAAAATGGTTCCGTTTGCAGGCTTTAATATGCCTGTTTTGTATGAGGGTGTTAATGCCGAACACGATACTGTGAGAAACGGTGTAGGTGTTTTTGACGTTTCGCACATGGGCGAATTTTTACTATCTGGTCCGCATGCGCTCGACCTTATACAGAAAGTTACCAGCAACGATGCTGCTACCCTTACCATTGGCCGTGCGCAATACTCTTGCCTGCCCAATGCTACCGGCGGTATTGTAGACGATCTTATTGTTTATAAACTTAAAGAAGAAGAGTATTTACTTGTTGTAAATGCCTCTAATATTGATAAAGACTGGGAGTGGATATCTGCACACAACGACCTTGGTGTAGTTATGCGCAACTTATCTGACGACTACTCGCTGCTTGCCATACAGGGCCCAATGGCTATGGAAGCTATGCAGGCACTAACCTCTATAGACCTTGCCGCTATTAAATACTACCATTTTGAGGTAGCTGATTTTGCAGGTATAGAGCATGTTATTATCTCGGCTACAGGCTATACCGGTAGTGGCGGTTTTGAAATTTACGCTAAAAACAGCGAGATAGAGCACATTTGGAACAAAGTATTTGAAGCCGGCGCTGCTTACGATATTAAGCCAATTGGCCTTGCTGCGCGCGACACACTTCGCCTTGAGATGGGCTTTTGCCTTTACGGAAACGACATTAACGATACTACCTCTCCGCTTGAAGCCGGTTTAGGCTGGATTACCAAGTTTAATAAAAATTTCGTAAATTCAGATGCGCTTAAGCAGCAAAAAGAGGCTGGCGTTACCCGCAAACTGGTAGGCTTTGAGCTTTTAGACCGCGGTGTGCCACGTCAGGATTACGAAATTGTTGATGCCCTGGGTAATGTAATAGGCATAGTAACATCGGGTACTATGGCGCCATCATTAAACAAAGGTATTGGCATGGGCTATGTTCCGGTTGCTTTTGCTGCAGAAGATAGCGAAATATTTATAAGAATACGTAAAAACGATGTAGCTGCTAAAGTTGTTAAGCTGCCGTTTTACAAAAAATAATACCCCATTACCATGAAAAAATTTGCTGCATTGGCCTTTTTAATTGCCCTACAGGCACACGCCCAGAGTAACGAAAAGGCCTGCAGTGTTTTTTCTCGCATTAGCACTATTTTAAAAACCAGGCACTACCACCCTAAACCGGTAGACGATAGCCTTTCGGCTTACGTCTACAAAACGGTTATGAACCAGCTTGACGATAACCGCGTGCTTTTTCTAAAAGACGAAGCCGATTTACTGGAAACCCATAAGTACCAGATTGACAACTATATTAATAATGGTGATTGTACTTTTTTTACCGATTTTATTGCCACTTACAAAAAGGCTTTAGAGCGCAACAGGCAGTTTGTAGAAGATATTGCCAAACAGCCGCTTAGCTACACTACTAAAGACACTATTTTTTATTCGAAGAAAAACTTCCCGTTCCATTCAGATCCGGAGAAGATAAAAAATTTCATGCGAAAAAGAATAACCTATGATGTGCTGGAAGACGTTGCCATGCTTAGCAAAAATAAAGATTCGCTTAAGCAGCACCTGGACAAGCTCTTCCCCCTGTCTCAGGCAAAAATTACAGATACCTACCTGTGCCGAATTAACAGCCTGCTCTCGCCTTCCGAAGGTTTCGAGAACAGCATGTACAACAGGTTTTATTCGGTATTCTGCTCCTATTTCGATCCGCACTCTACCTACTTTAATTATAACGAGAAACAATCGTTTGTGTCGTCTATCTCAACCGAAAATTACTCCCTTGGGCTTTACGTAAGCCAGAACGATAAGGAAGAAATTATTGTAGAAGAAGTAGTACCCGGCGGCCCGGCATACATTACAAAAAAAATAGACAAAGGCGATAAGCTTATTAAGCTATCGGTCAATAATACCGATTACACTGTGTCCTGCGCTGCAATGGAAACCATTAATAACATTGTATACAGCGATACTTATAAAACAGTAGACCTTACGCTTCGTAAAAAAGATGGTTCGTTATATACCGTTACCCTCGAAAAACAGGTTATGAAGGCCGATGACCATAGCGTTTACAGCTATATTTTAGGCGAAGGCAAAGAAAAAATGGGCTATATAAAAGTACCAAGCTTTTATACAGCCATGGATAACGAGACCAACAGCGGCGTTGCCGACGACGTTGCTAAAGAGGTATCTACCCTTAAAAAAAGCGATATTAAAGGCCTTATTATCGACCTGCAATACAATGGTGGCGGCAGTATGGACGAAGTTATCCGTATGGCGGGTATGTTTATAAACTACGGTCCTGTGAGTATTGTTACCGATAAAAACCAGACCTACAACACCATCCGCGATTACAACCGCGGCATGCTATATAACGGCCCAATGGTGGTATTGGTAAATGGCTTTACAGCTTCTGCAAGCGAATTTTTTGCCGGGGTAATGCAGGATTATAACCGCGCCGTTATTGTGGGCAGCACCACCGTTGGTAAGGCCACGATGCAGACTATACTTCCGCTTGACGAGAAAAGCCAGACCGATTTTGTAAAAGTTACTATCGATAAATTTTACCGCGTATCGGGCAAGAGCAGCCAGTACACCGGCATTGTGCCCGATGTACCATTGCCGTTTGTGTTTAACGATATGCTTCCGCGCGAAAAAACCATGCCTACCGCCATTAAAAACGACAGTATAGACATTAACGTGCGCTTTACCAAAATGGCCGACGATGCCATTAAAAAAGCCATTGCCCTGAGCAAAACCCGCACAGGCACTAACAAAACACTCAATAAGCTTATAGATATTAATAAGCAGGTAGATACTTTTTATAAGACCGATAAAAAGCCGTTGCCCGTAACTTTTGATTCGGTTTATGCCGATGCCCACGCTATGGATAAGCTTTGGAAAGAGATTACCGCCGAGCTGGAAAAAGAAACCAACCTTACCGTAAATACCGACGCCGGCAAAACCGGCAATGCCGATACCGATGCTTTTTACAAAAGCGTGAACGAGTTTAAGGTAAAATCTATTAAAGCCGACCCATACATTTACGAGAGTGTAAACATTCTTAAAGATTTAAGTAATTATAAATCCCGTTAAAGCGCATTTTGTTTTTGCAATAACTGCAAATAATTCTATTTTTGTACTGCAAATAAATAAAAACAATGGGAAGAGCATTCGAGTTTAGAAAAGCAAGAAAAATGAAACGCTGGTCGGCCATGGCCAAAACGTTTACAAGAATAGGCAAAGACATTGTAATGGCCGTTAAAGAAGGCGGACCAAATGCAGAAACCAACTCCAGGCTTAGGGCAGTTATACAAAATGCCAAGGCAGCCAACATGCCTAAAGACAATGTTGAGAGGGCTATTAAAAAAGCATCAGACAAAGATACCGCTAACTTTAAAGAGGTGTTGTTTGAGGGCTACGCACCCCACGGCATTGCCATACTTATAGAAACCGCTACAGATAATAACAATCGTACTGTTGCCAACATTCGCAGCTACTTTAATAAATGCAACGGCACAATGGGCACACAGGGGTCGGTAGAGTTTATGTTCGACCATACCTGCAACTTTCGCATACCTGCCGAGGGCCGCGATGTTGAAGAAATGGAACTGGAAATGATAGACTTTGGTGTAGAGGAGATTTTTGCCGATGAAGATGGCGGTATTGTAATGTATGCCCCTTTTGAAAGCTTTGGTGCCATCCAGAAAGAACTGGAAAACAGAGGTATCGAAATACTATCGTCAGGCTTTGAAAGGATTCCACAAATAACCAAAGAGCTTACCGAAGACCAGATTGCCGACGTTGAAAAACTTCTTGAAAAAATTGAGGAAGACGACGACGTTATGAACGTGTACCACACTATGCAGGAGTAGTTTACTTTTGTTTTATAATATTAATAAAGCCGTCCAGTGGACGGCTTTATTATTTTATCTATATCAGTATTATTCCTTACAGGACATTGTATTGGGCTATTACACAATTGCTATCGAAATTAAGTCCTTACAGCACAGCATTTAATTCAAGTAAATTTTCTTTTAATAAACAATTTTACTATTTTCCCGTTAGGGAAATAATTTCGGTAGTAGATAGTTAATCGCTATCCCTATCTGCCCTTATTCAATCAACTCTTATTATCCCAAAACCCCTCCCAAACGAAGTAATTGCTACATTAGTACATTAAAAAATTAATTTTTTTAATACAACTGTAACAATTTTAAAAACGTGCAGTCATTAGTATAAACCAGGCAACCAAACTTGACGAACGCAAACCAGGATATCGACCAACTAATAACCCTATGCAAGGCGGGCAACCGCAGCGCGCAGTTTGAGGTGTATAACCGCTATTATAAGCCTATGTACAATACCGCGCTAAGAATTGTAAAGGATAGCCACTGGGCCGAAGATATTATGCAGGAGGCGTTTTTAAAGGCTTTTACAAAGCTGGAGTCGTTTAAGGGCGAGGTTACGTTTGGGGCATGGTTAAAAAAAATTGTATTAAATCACAGCCTTGATAATTACAAGAAGATCAATAAGAATGCCATGGACGCTCTTGATGATATTTTGTACAAGGTTGAAGACACCGGTTATGCCGAAGATGTAACGCTGGATTTTCAGTCAGTAAAAATACAGGAGGTTATGGCGGCACTAAACTCCCTTAAAGAAAGCTACCGCATTATCCTTACGCTGCTTTACATTGAGGGTTACGACCAGGAAGAGATTTGCGATATTTTGGTAATTAGCCCGGGCAATTGCCGTACCACCATAAGCAGGGCCAAAGAAAGCCTGCTAAAAAAACTAAATGCATAATGAAAAACGAAAAAGACAGTTTAGACAACCTGTTTAACAGCTTTGATGGGCAGTGGGATACCGAAGGGCCATCTCTTGGGCATCAGGAGCGCTTTTTAAACAGGCTTGAGGGTAAAAAGCAGCAACGCTTTAATTTAAGAGTAGCAGGGCCTGTAGCGGCAGCCATTGCACTTTTTATAGGATTATTTATAACGTTTGGCTCGCAAATGGGTCGCAACACGGCGGCAAATAAAATGTCGCCCAAGGCTCAGGAGGCACAAATGTATTTCTCGGGCATTATAGAAAAAGAACTTGCCAAGGTAGAAAAGCAAAACAGCCCCGAGACCAAACAACTGGTTAAAGATGCCCTGTACCGCATGAATGCCCTGGAACAGGATTACAATAACCTTATTAAAGAACTGCAGGAAAAAGGCGAGAATAAAAAAATTATCCACGCCATGATTACCAACCTGCAAACCCGCATTTCTTTCTTAGAAGAGGTGCTTACCAAAATAGAAAACATTAAAAAAATAAAAGAAAACTACAATGAAAACAATCAGGCTTAATATCGTTATACTGCTGTTATTCCTTATTCCGGGAGTGACAATGGCCGGTATTGTAAAAGGAAAATACACGAAAGAGAAAAAGATAAACAAATCATTTTCGGTTAACAGCACGGCCGGGCTTACGGTTTCTAACAAATACGGCAACATTTACATTACCACCTGGGACGAAGATAAAACTGCTATAGATGTTGTTGTTACCGTTAGCGGCAACGACGAAGACGAGGTTAACAAACGCCTTAACTCTATAGATGTCGACTTTAATGCCACCGCAGCCCTGGTTAACGCTAAAACGCTTATTGGCAATTTTAAAGGCAAACGCATTAGCATGGAAATTAATTATACCATTAAAATACCAAAACGCGGCACCCTTGGGCTCGCCAACCAGTATGGTGGTATTATGCTGGGTAAAATTAATGGCGGTGTTAATATTAATTGCCAGTATGGCAGCCTTGATATTGAAGAGCTTAACGCCGAAAACAATAACATCGACATTCAGTATTGCAGTACTTCTAAAATTGGCTACATAAAAGCAGGTAATTTTAAGGCACAGTACTCCAACATCAACATTGCTAAGACGGGCAAACTAATTTTAAATGCAGATTACACTCCGTTTCGGGTAGGCATTGCCGAAGATATTAACTATAAGGTTGATTATGGCGATATTAAAATTGACAGCGGCGATAAAATAAATGGGGCTTCTAACTACACTGTTGTACGGGTGGGCAGGGTTAGCAATGTTATTAACCTGACTTCTAACTATGGCGATATAAGCATTACAAACCTGGAAAAAAGCGCGAAAAATGTAGCTATCAATACCTCTTATGGGTCGGCGAGCGTAAAATATGATGCTGATGCTACTTTCGACTTTGAATTTTACCTGGACTATGCCGGACTTAGCGGTAAGGACGGACTTAAATTTACCGAAAAGACCGAAAAAAATACCTCTTCGCACTACAAAGGCTACTACAGGAGCACAGGTGGCACAAGGATATATATTAAGTCTGAATATGGTGGGATAACACTTAGAAAGGGAGAGTAAAAGAATTTAATAATAGACGTTAGATAATAGACAATTCGCCGCACCCGTCAACCGACAACCAACAACTAAATAAAAAACCCATGCAACCATTTTAAGTTTATAATCGTCTTATAATTAATCAATCAGAGTTCAATCATCAAATCAATCAACATGAAAAAATTATTAACCTTGGTAGTGGCATTTTTATGTGCTGCTACTGTTACCGCCCAGGACGAAGTTGAGGCCAGCGGTAAAATCACCAAGAGCCAAAGGTCAGTCGGCAATTTCGAAAACTTAGATGTAACCGGATCTTTTAATGTTATTTTAGAAGAAGGAGCAACGGGCAACATTACCGTAGAAGCATCTGATAATATTGCACCTTATATTATTACCGAAGTTAACGGCAATACACTTTCAATATCTACTAAAAAAGGTATGAGGTTCAGGGCGTCTAAAGGTAATAAGGTAACCATACACATACCTTTTAAAACACTGAACGAAATTAAACTCACAGGTTCTGGATGCATAACTTCAGACAAGACCATAGCATCTAACACCAAAATTCACCTTAATGGTTCAGGTAACATTACATTACATGTAAATTCGGCCAAGACCGATGCACTGGTAACCGGCTCGGGCAGCATTAAGCTTGTAGGTTTATCAGAGCATTTTAGCTGCCGCGTAACAGGTTCAGGCTCTATTAAGGCCACCGAACTGGAAAGCGATAATGTAGAGGCCGATGTTACCGGATCGGGCAGCCTTAAGGTACTAAGCAATAAAATTATTAAAGGCCGTATTACCGGCTCTGGCAGCATTGCTTTTGCCGGCGAACCTCAGGAACGCGACCTTAAAAAAACCGGCTCCGGAGACTTTAAAACACTTTAAACTTCACTTCATACTCGTTGTTTAAGAAAGAAGCCATCCTGTAAGGGATGGTTTTTTGTATTTGATGTGTTGCATAAATTAATTCCCTACGGGAAAAATATACAATGCCTCAAATTTATCGCTACCGAAATTAAATCCCTACGGGATAAAATAGTATCGTCGTCTTATACCTGATTTCCCGTAGTAATAAATTATGAACATTACATTACCTGTATAAACAAAAAACTCCGGATTGTGCATCCGGAGTTTTTTTATGATTAAGAAAAATTAGCTTATTTAATAAACTCAATTTTTTGTGCTTCTTCTAAATTTACGCTGTCAAAAAAGCCCTGCTCGTTCATCCAGTCGTCGCTAAATACTTTGCTCATGTAGCGTGAACCGTGGTCAGGGAAAATCATAACAATATTACTGTTCTCATCAAACTCGCCAAGCTCGTTGTATTGCCTTGCCGCCTGTAGTGTAGCACCACTGGTGTAGCCTACAAATAAACCTTCGGTTTTGGCAATGTAGCGTGCCGCATGGGCACTGTCTTCATCAGATACTTTTATAAACTTGTCTATAACATCAAAATCTGTAGCCGTAGGTATCAGGTTTTTACCCAAGCCTTCTATACGGTATGGATAAATCTCTTCGCTGTCAAATTCTCTTGTTTCATGGTATTTTTTTAGTACCGATCCAAAAGCATCTACACCAAGTATTTTTATATTAGGATTTTGTTCTTTTAAGAAACGTGCTGTGCCCGATATTGTTCCGCCTGTACCACTACAAGCTATAAGGTGGGTAATCTGGCCACCGGTTTGTTCCCAAATTTCTGGGCCGGTAGTTTTGTAATGGGCATCTACATTAAGATCGTTAAAGTACTGGTTAATGTAAACAGATCCTTTAGTCTCTTCGTGCAGCCTTTTTGCAACACTGTAGTAAGAGCGTGGATCGTCTGCCGATACATTAGCCGGACATACATATACCTTAGCACCCATGGCGCGCAGCATATCTATCTTGTCTTTAGAAGATTTAGAGCTAACAGCAAGTACGCAGTCGTAACCTTTAATAATACTAACCATAGCTACACTAAAACCCGTGTTGCCAGATGTTGTTTCAATAATGGTATCTCCCGGTTTCAGGATGCCTCTCTTTTCAGCTTCATCAATAATATATAGAGCAATCCTATCTTTAGTGGAGTGGCCCGGATTAAAAGCTTCTACTTTAGCATAAAAATTTCCTAATAATCCTTCTGTAACCTTATTGACCTTAATTAGGGGGGTATTCCCGATTAATTCCAACACATTATTATAGGCTTTTATTTCTTCTTTCATAAAAAAAATAAGTTAGCAAGGTAAACTATATTTAAAAGTTTATAGACCTTAAAACCCTGCAAATCTAACAAAAAAATTTTAATTACTTTTTAATTCCTTCCAAATCTAACAAAAAACTGTATTCTTTGGCTACTTCCTTCAGCGCTTCAAAACGGCCCGATGCGCCGCCGTGGCCTGCTTCCATGTTGGTATCCAGGTACAATTGGTTGTTTCCGGTTTTTAAAACCCTTAGCTTGGCCACCCATTTTGCGGGCTCCCAATATTGCACCTGCGAGTCGTGCAGACCCGTAGTTACAAGCATATTTGGGTAGGTTTGGGCTGTAAGGTTATCATAAGGCGAGTACGATTTCATGTAATCGTAGTACTCTTTTTCGTTAGGGTTGCCCCATTCGTCATACTCTCCTGTGGTAAGCGGTATGCTGTCATCAAGCATTGTGGTAACCACATCTACAAACGGCACCTGGGCAATAACACCGTGGTACAATTGCGGCGCCATATTTACAATAGCACCCATCAACAGCCCACCGGCCGATCCGCCTTCGGCATACAAATGCTGTGGCGACGTATATTTCTGGTCGATTACATACTGCGAGCAATCAACAAAATCTGTAAAAGTATTCTTTTTAGTAAGCAGCTTGCCGTTATCGTACCAGTCGCGGCCCAGATCTTCGCCGCCCCTTATATGGGCTATAGCATAGATAAAACCACGATCGAGCAGGCTAAGCCTTATAGAAGAGAAATACGGGTCCATAGAGGCTCCGTATGAGCCATAGGCGTACAACAGGAACGGGTTGTTGCCGTTCTTAGTTATGCCTTTACGGTATACCATAGATATTGGCACTTTGGTACCATCTTTGGCAGTGGCCCAAATACGCTCTTCAACATAATTATTTTTATCAAATTTGCCGCCAAGTACCTCCTGCTCTTTAAGCACTACCTTTTCTTTGGTTTTCATGTTAAAGTCGATTACCGACGACGGTACGGCTAAACTCTGGTAGCTGTAGCGCAAAATATCGGTATCAAAATCAGGATTGGTAGATGTACCGGCCGTGTAGGTTTCAATTTCAAATGGCAGGTAGTACTCCTCGCCTTTCCACGGGCGGATACGAATGGTGTTAAGGCCGTTGCTGCGCTCAGAAATTACAAGGTAGTTTTTAAAAATGTCTATATCTTCCAGCAAAACATCTTTGCGGTGGGCAATAAGGTCTTTCCAGTTTTCTTTGCCTGTAGCATTCTCCGGCGTAGTCATTAACTTAAAGTTGGTAGCCTTGTCTTTATTAGTAACAATGTACCACTTATCGCCATAATGGGCAATATCATATTCTAAACCGCGTGTACGTTTCTGGAAAATACTAAACTCGCCATCGGGCTTTTTAGCGTCCAGTATGCGGTATTCTGATGTTAATGTGCTCGATGAGCCAATAACCAGGTATTTTTTAGATTTTTCTTTGTAGATAAAAGTGTTGTAGGTATCATCTTTTTCATGATAGATAAGTACATCATCTTTAACATCGGCGCCAAGCTTGTGCTTGTAAATTTTATCAGATCGTAAAGTAACCTCGTCTTTACGGGTATAAAAAAGCGTTTTATTATCGCCGGCCCATGTAGAGCCTCCGGTTGTATTTTCTATTTTAAGCGGAAGTATCTCGTTGGTTTGCAGGTTTTTTACCTGTATAACATACTGCCTGCGCGATACGGTATCTACGCCAAAGGCTGCCCATTTATTATCTTCGCTAATATTAAGGCCGCCAAGCTGAAAGTAACTATGCCCTTCGGCCATTTTGTTACAGTCAAACAAAATTTCTTCCTTCGCCTCAAGACTGCCTTTTTTACGGGCATAAATAGGGTAATCTTTTCCTTTCTCGTAGCGGGTAATGTAGTAGTAGCCGTTATAAAAGTAAGGTACAGAAGCATCGTCTTCTTTAATCCTGCCTTTCATTTCCAGAAAAAGGTCGTCTCTAAACTGCTTTGTATGGGCGGTAGATTTTTGGTAGTAGTCGTTTTCCTTATTAAGGTAGTCTATAACTTCGGGGTTTTCCCTTTCGTTAAGCCAATAATAATTGTCTGTACGGGTGTCGCCGTGCTTTTCGAGCTTTTTGGGCTTTACCGCAGCCACGGGCGGTGTAAGGGTCTCGGTCATTGTAGTCTTGCTTGTTTGGGCATTGCCTGCAAAAATAACACAAACACAACTTAAAAGTAAGTGTTTTTTCATTCTTTTATGAAATTGGAATATAACCCTGCAATTTAATACATTTGTATTTATAAACACTATAATAAAATATAATTATGTTTGGAGATATTATGGGAATGATGGGTAAAATTAAAGAAACCCAACAAAAGATTGAAGAAACTAAAAAAAGGCTTGATTCTGTTTTAGTGGATGAGCAAAGCAACGACGGGCTTTTAAAAGTTACGCTTACTGCTAATAGAACCATACGTTCTATTACCGTAGACGATGCTTTATTAGAAGATAAAGAGCAACTGGAAGACTACCTGGTACTGGTTTTAAACAAAGCCATAGAAAAAGCTACTGCCGTTAACGAAGCCGAACTGGCTGCCGTTGCTAAAGATGGTATGCCAAATATTCCCGGATTGGACGGAATGTTCTAACAAGTTTAGAGTTTAGGGTTTAGAGTTTACTGTTAACTCAAAACCCTGAACCCCAAACTCTAAACTCTGCAACTATTTCTCCGTATAATACCCGCTCCTGCCGCTTCTTAGCGATGTTACCTCCATCTTGTAATGGTCTACAAGATGCACTAACGATGTTAGCAATGCCACAGGTTTGCCATCTCTGTAAATAGTATCGTTACTTAAAAACAGGCCTGTATTTTTTTCTTTAGAAAAAACCACCCAGTCGCCCAGACGGTGCGAACCATGTGTGTATTTCCAATGGTGCTGCACAACAATCTCCGAGTCGGAAACATTATTGCAAGCCGTACAAAACAGTACCAGAAAAAGGCACTCAACAAATCTTTTCATATCCGGATAATTTAGATATCCAGATACAAGATAGTTATTACCCCTTTAATTACGGGTAGTTTTAACGTATTGGATGGATATTTGGGTTGTGGGTTGTGGGCTGAGAGTTAATTAAAAATTCCAAACATCTCCATCAACATTAGTATCGGGTTTATAATTTTCATTTACCAACCCAATAATGACATCCTTGTACAGAGAGTCATTTGCATTCACTTTATAATGTGTTTTCAAAGCTATAGGAGTAGAATTTTCTCCAATGTTAAAAAAGAAAAACCTTTTATTATAAGCATCTAAAAACAAGGTACGGTCGGTTCTCCACGCCCCAATTTTACTTTTGGAGTTACGGATCTCGCCACTGGGAGTAAAAATAAAAACACTATCAGATGGTGCTTTAAAAGAAGTATGCTTCTCTGAAAACAATGCCATCTTATATCTGCTTCTGCAAATCCCGGCCAGTTCCTCCCCTTCTATTTTCTTCATCCGGTTCGGAAAAAGATACTGCACTGTATTATCCGGCTCTTTACATCCTAAAAATGTAAAAAGCAGAATAAATAATGTAATAATCTTCTTCATGTAAAAATGTTTGAGGTTTCAGGTTTCAAATTCTCTTAACACAGATTGGCAACCTGAAACTTGAAACCTGAAACAAATAAACTTACGCCATCTTACTAAACGCCTCCAGCACATACTGGTGCATTACCTCCTTATAATCTAAGTGGGTAACAATACGCAGTTTGCCTTTACCTAAAGAGCTTATAAAAATGCTTTTTTGCTTAAGTTTTTCAACAAAAGCAGTTTCGTTATATTGCGGTTTAAGCGAGAATATAAGTATATTGGTCTCAACAGGCTCAACCGTGTCTATGTAAGGCTGTTGCTGTAACAAGGCACCCAGTTCTTTTGCACGCCGATGGTCTTCCTCCAGTCGGCCTACATTATTTTGCAGGGCATAAAGTCCGGCTGCGGCAAGATAACCCGCCTGGCGCATACCGCCACCCAGCATTTTACGCACACGCAATGCCCTTTTAATAGTATCGTGGTCGCCCACAAGCACAGAACCCACAGGTGCGCCCAAACCTTTGCTTAAGCAAACCGAAATAGTATCAAACAACTGCCCAAACTGCGTTGGGTGCTGCCTTTTAGCCACAAGGGCGTTCCATAAACGGGCACCGTCCAGGTGGTATTTTAAATTATTTTGTGTGCAAACTTCTTTAATTTCATGTAAAGTTTGCAATTCGTAGCAGGCTCCTCCACCCTTATTGGTGGTGTTTTCTATACAAACCAGGCTGGTAAGCGGGCTATGGTAAAAATCGGGCGGATTTATGGCCTCAGCCACCTGGGCTGCCGTTATCATGCCGCGGCTGCCATCTACCAGCTTGCAACTTGCACCGCTGTTAAAGGCGGCACCACCACCCTCATAATTATACACATGCGCCCATTTATCGCAAATAAGCTCATCGCCCGGCTGGGTGTGCAGCTTAATGGCGGTTTGGTTTGCCATAGTGCCGGACGGAAAGAAAAGTGCTTCTTCCATCCCAAATAAATTTGCAACAGTTTCCTCCAGTTCTACAACTGTAGGGTCTTGTTTATATACATCATCGCCTACTTTTGCCCTGAACATTTGTTGCAGCATTTCGTGCGATGGCCTTGTAACCGTATCACTAACTAAATTAATTTCCATATTATTGAAAAGTATAGCCTATTTTTGCATAAGCTATACAAAACTACATTATTTATGACAAATACCGAACAAATAAAAGGTATTATAGAGCGTCTTGGTGCGCTGAGGAGGTATCTTTGACATTGACAGGAAGTTAATAGAAATTGCCAACGAGGAAGAAAAAACTTTTGCGCCCGATTTTTGGAACAATGCCAAAGAGGCCGAAATTTTAGTGAAGGCACTTCGCAGCCAGAAAAAGTGGGTTGACGACTATAATAAGGGCAATGCCATGGCCGAAGAGCTACAGGTATTGTACGAGTTTTATAAAGAAGGTGATGCTACAGAGGCAGAGCTCGACGACCAGTGCAAGCTTACCCTTGCCCATATTGAGAACCTTGAATTTAGGAACATGCTTAGCGACGAGGGCGACAGCCTTAGTGCCGTAGTACAAATTACGGCCGGCGCCGGCGGAACCGAAAGTTGCGACTGGGCAGAAATGCTTATGCGTATGTACATGATGTGGGGCGAAAAGGAAGGCTATAAAATTAAGGAACTTAACTTTCAGGCCGGAGAGGTAGCCGGTATTAAAACCGTTACCCTGGAGTTTGAAGGCGATTACAGCTTTGGTTACCTTAAAGGCGAAAACGGCGTGCACCGTTTGGTGCGCATCTCTCCTTTCGACAGTAATGGTAAAAGGCATACATCGTTCGCATCCGTTTACGTATACCCGCTTGCCGATGATACGATTGAGATTGAAATTAGTCCAGCCGATATTTCGTGGGAAACCATGCGAAGCAGCGGTGCCGGTGGCCAGAACGTTAATAAGGTAGAAACAGCTGTAAGGCTACGCCACCACCCTACAGGGATTATTATTGAAAATTCTGAAACGCGTTCGCAGCTTGATAATAAGTTAAAAGCCATGCAGTTGCTTAAGTCGCAGTTGTACGAAATTGAGCTTAAAAAACGCCAGGCCATGCGCGACGAAATTGAGGCCAACAAAATGAAAATTGAGTGGGGATCGCAAATTCGTAACTATGTTATGCATCCTTACAAACTGGTTAAAGATGTGCGCACGCACTTTGAAACCAGCGATGTAGATGGCGTTATGAATGGCGAGATCGACGAGTTTTTAAAAGCTTACCTTATGATGATGGGGCAAAAAACAGAGGAGTAATCTGTTTAAAATTGCATTTAAAACATTAGTCTACCATTTTTATAGAATACAATTCCGGATAAGTGCTTTTACCAGTGGCTTTTCCGGAATTTTTTATGATGTTTTGGCACAATTTACCTTGTTAACAAGGTTACAAAATCATGTAGGTTTCGTTACAATATATGACTGAGAATGCTGTTGTACGGAAAATATTTTGTAATTTCGAAGTTATTGGAATTTGGCAAATATTAACCTTACAATTCCTGCACAAATTTATGACTAACAGAAGACCCTATTCAATACCTGATAATGAAGCCCTTAGACTCGAAAAACTAAGGGAGTACCAAATATTGGATACCCATTCTGAAGATACGTTTGATAAAATAGCATTACTTGCTGCACAAATATTTAATGTGCCCAGTGCCTTTATAAATTTTGTAGATGCTCAAAGAGTTTTTATAAAATCCAGCATTGGATATGATGAACCTATTAGCGAGGTGCCACGCGAAGAAAGCCTTTGCTCAAGGACTATATTAAAAGATGTTGTTAATACGTACGCCGATACGCACAACCATCCGGAACTGATGGAAAATCCACACGTACTGGCAAATGGTGGTATCAGGTTTTATGCATCGGCACCGTTAAAAACACCCGAGGGACTTATAATGGGTACCATTTGCGTAGTTGATTATAAGCCCCGCGAAGCCACCGAAGCACAGCTTACTATGCTTAAAACGCTGTCAAGCATTATTATAGATAAGCTGGAAAACAGGCTGCGCTACCGCAAATCGGTAGAGTCTCAGGTTAACCTTATGAACATTGCCCTGCACGAAATTAAAAATCCGCTGGCTTCTATAAAACTGGCCAACGAAATTATATCTAAAAGCCCACCAAGTGCCGAACGCATGACCGAGAATATAAAATCGGCCGTGGTAAGGATACAGGCAAAGCTGGCCGACCTTTTAAAACAGTCTGAGCTTGAAGAAAAAGACATGATGCTTAATGTTGAAGAGGTAGACCTTAACGAAATGTTCGCCCGCCTGCTTTATAATTTTGAACTTTTGGCGCAGCGTAAAGATCAAAAAATAGAGTTTTATTGCGATGATACGCTGCCTGTACTCGAAGCCGATCGTACTAAAATTTCAGATGTGCTGCACAACCTGCTTAGCAATGCCATTAAATATTCGTATCCGGGCACTATTATTAAACTTTCTGCCCGCGAAGCCGGCAATTATGTGCACATAGAGGTTAAAGATGAGGGCCAGGGACTTAATTTTAGCGATATGCAAAAATTATTTACCAAGTTTGCAAAGCTTAGTTCTAAGCCTACCGGTAAAGAAACCAGTAATGGTTTGGGTTTATCCATCACAAAATCGTTTGTAGAGCTGCATAACGGTAATATTTATGCCATGAGCCCCGGTAAAGATAAGGGTACTACCTTTATTGTGTCGATTCCGTTTAAACATAAAAGGGCACCGGAGCTGGAAGAGATCTCAGAATTTAACTAACAAAATTTTACTACATCGTTTTATATCCGTAATTTAAAGGCGATTTAAATTATTGGTATGAACAACCGTAAAGCACTACTGGAAGCGCCTTCTTTAACCCGCGAAAAATCGCTTAAAACACTGGTAGAAAACCGCACTGTATACGCATTAGACAATTGCGAACTCAACCTTTTCGAAACCTATCAGGAGTCGGTACTGGTACCGCTAAAATTTAACGACCTGGTGGTTACCAGCATGCTGCGCGGTAAAAAGGTAATGCATTTGTTTGATGACCCTGAATTTGAATACCTGCCGGGAGAAACCGTAATTGTACCGAGAAATACCGAAATGAAAATCGATTTTCCGGAGGCATCAACACAAAACCCCACACAATGCCTGGCACTGGCCATAGACCACGATAAAATTACCGATACGCTTAATTTTTTAAACGAACGTTACCCCAAACAAGAGAATTTTGGGTGGAAATTAAACCGCGAAAATTACTTTTTCTATAATAATACAGAACTTGCCGCTACCCTTAATAAACTGATAAGGGAATGTATGAGTACATCTGTAACTAAAGATGCACTGGTAGACCTTGCCCTGCAGGAACTTTTGGTGCGCATTGTGCAAACGCAGACCGTACAGTCTATACATAGCGATAAGGCTATAGATACCACAAGTGTTATCTATCATATAACCAATTTTATAAAATCGAATCTTAGCACTCCAATAAACCTCAAGGCACTGAGCGATAAGGCAAGTATGAGTACATCTTCTTTTTACCGATATTTTAAAAGAGAACTGGGTGTTAGCCCTATAGAATTTATTTTGAATGAGAAGATTAAGCACGCCAAGCAACTGCTAAAAAATCCCGGCATACAAATAAACGAGGTTTGTTTTATGAGCGGTTTCGAAGACTGCAACTATTTTATCCGACTCTTTAAAAAGCATGAAGGCATTACGCCGAAGCAGTATCAAATGCTAAACGCGAGTTAATTTACTGGAAATTTGGGAATTTGTGGATTTGTTGATGTGGTAATTTGTTCAAAACACAAATAACTCAATCCACGAACTATCACTCGAGGGCTTTGCCCAAACTGACGAAGTAAATTCACCGGAAAAACAAATAACCAAATCAACGCATTACCGCATTCACAATTCTTAGTCCTCTATAAAACTAACGGGTTCCAGTTTATCGCGTTCTTCGTCGGTAAATAGGCGCGATTCTATTAAAAACCGCTTACCAAACGGAATTTCGAGCGAAAAGCTTGCACCCCTGCCTTCAACTACATTAAGGGTTAAGTGAGTGTGCTGCCAGTATTCAAACTGGTCTTTGCTCATCCAGAATTCGCAGCCATCTATAACACCCAGGCAAACATCGCTGTAGCCCAGTTTAAAGTCGCCTTTCTGAAAACACATGGGCGACGACCCATCGCAACAGCCACCACTCTGGTGAAACATCAGTTCGCCATAGCGCTCTTTAAGTTCGGCTATCAATTCTGAAGCTTTCGGGGTAATATCTATTCTTTTATACATGGTATGTTTTCTAAGATCAATTTAAAAGCAGCATTTTCTTTATCCGTTTATTTCGACCAATATCTTAACCTGAGATGGGTTAGATACCAGTGCCTCAAAACCATCGGTAACAATAGTATCGAGCGTAATTTTTTGGGTCACCAGTTTTTCTACGTCCATACGGCCTGAATCGATAAGGCTAATTACTTGCGGAAAAATATTGCGGTAAGCAATAATACCTTTAATGGTTATCTCCCTAACCACCTGATCGAAAGCATTATGTGTAACAGGCTTACCAAACAGGGCAACCAACACCGCCGTACCACCATTGCGAAGGCTTTTTATACCGCCATCAAAACTGGCCTGTACGCCTGCGGCATCTAAAAATACATCGGCACCGCCGTTAGTAAGTTTTTGTACCTGCCCTGCAATATCATCAGTCTTGCCATTAATAACGTGTGTGGCACCAATTTCTGTAGCTTTTTCAAGCCTTTTTTCGGCAATATCTACCACAATAACGTTAGCCGCGCCTGCAGCAATTGCCGCCTGAACGCACAACAACCCTATAGGCCCGGCACCATAAATAAGGCATGACTGCCCCAGTTTTAAACCGCTTTGTAATACGGCGTATACCGCCACGGCAGCAGGTTCTACAAGGGCGCCCTGCTCAAAACTCATGGTATCGGGTATTTTATGCACCATATAATCTTCAACCACAGTATATTTTGCAAAGCCTCCATTAGAAGTAAGCCCTATAAAACCCAGTGGTTCAGATAAATTATATTCTCCGTTAGTAATAAACGGGCTCTCCGGGTTTTTAAAAAGTGGCTCTACCACAACCCTGTCGCCCACCTTAACGTTGGTAACACCTTTACCTATGGCAGAAACTACACCCGCAAACTCATGACCCAGCGTAGTAACACCCTGGTGTCCGTTTAGCGGATACGGCTTTTCTACAGGTATGAGCATTGGGCCGTGGGTATATTCGTGCAGGTCTGACCCGCATATCCCTGCAAACTGAACTTCTATCTGAACTTGTTTATTTCCGGCAACGGGTACTTCGGTTTCTTCCACCCTAATATCCTTTGCGGCATGCCAGCGCGCCGCTTTCATTACTTTTGACATTCTCTTTTTGTATTTAATTAAAAAATCAGGCTGCCTAAGCAGCCTGACAACCAAACAATTGTTTATTAAAAAAAACCTAATTTATTTTTATCGTAAGATATAAGCATGTTTTTAGTTTCCCTGTAGTGGTCCAGCATCATTTTGTGGTTCTCGCGGCCAAAGCCCGATTTTTTATACCCACCAAACGGTGCATGTGCAGGATAAGCATGATAGTTGTTAACCCATACCCTACCGGCTTTAATGGCACGCGGCACCTGATACAGCTCGTGGGCATCTCGGGTCCATACACCGGCTCCAAGTCCATACAGGGTATCGTTGGCAATTTCTATGGCTTCTTCAACTGTTTTAAAGGTGGTAACACACACAACGGGGCCAAAGATCTCTTCCTGAAAAATCCTCATCTTATTGTGTCCTTTAAAAATAGTAGGCTGAATATAGAAACCACCGGCAAGGTCGCCATCCAGTTTATTAACATCGCCGCCCGTAAGTACTTCGGCACCTTCTTCTTTACCAATTTTAAGGTATGATTGTATCTTTTCATATTGGTCGTTACTGGCCTGTGCGCCCATAGCAACGGTTTTATCTAACGGATTACCTATTTTAATGGCTTCGGTACGGGCAATAACGCGGGCAATAAAATCATCGTAAATATCTTCCTGAACCAGGATGCGCGATGGCGATGTGCATACCTCGCCCTGGTTAAGGCAAAACATAACGGCACCTTCTACTGCTTTATCGTAAAATTCGTCATCGGCATCTGCCACCGATTTAAAGAAAATATTAGGCGATTTACCACCCAGCTCCATCGTACTCGGAATAATATTCTCGGCAGCATACTGCATAATAAGGCGGCCTGTAGTGGTCTCTCCCGTAAACGACACCTTGCCTATTTTAGGCGATGTAGCTAATGGTTTACCGGCCTCTATACCAAAACCATTCACAATATTTACCACACCGGCCGGGATAACATCTTTAAGCAATTCCATTAAGATAATGATAGAAACCGGGGTTTGCTCGGCAGCCTTAACCACGGTACAGTTACCGGCAGCAATGGCAGGTGCAATTTTCCAGGTAGCCATAAGCAGCGGGAAATTCCACGGGATAATTTGCCCCACAACACCAATAGGCTCGTGCAGCACAATGCTTACGGTATTTTCGTCATGTTCTGATATAGTGCCCTCTTCAGCACGGATTACACCGGCAAAATATCTAAAGTGATCGATACAAAGGGGTAAATCGGCAGCCAGTGTTTCGCGAATGGCTTTACCATTATCTATACATTCTACCGTTGCCAAGTACTCCAGGTTGGCTTCCATAACATCGGCAATTTTATTTAAAACGCTGCTGCGGTAAGCGGGCGATGTTTTTCCCCAGGTTTTAAATGCCTCGTGTGCAGCATCTAAGGCAAGGTCTACATCTTCTTTGGTAGAACGTGCTGCCTGCGCAAACACTTTACCATCTATTGGAGAAACGTTATCAAAATACTCTCCCTTAACAGGCGGAACAAATTTGCCGCCAATAAAATTATCATACTTTGCCTTAAATTCAGGCCTTTGTGCTATATCACTCATAATACAAGTAGTTTGTTTGATTTACTCAAAGTTACTTTTGTAATACAAAACAGAATAGCACTAATCCGTCAACTAATAGCACAAAATTGCCAAATTGATTTTTTTAGGATAATTTTAATGAAGGGAATTCAAATAAAGGTATAAGATGATAGATTTTAGATAATAGATGATAGAAAAAGATAAAGACTACGAGCAAGCTCCGCAGTTCTGCCATCGGACTTTGCGCCCTCCAACTTTCGGCTTTTGACCTGAAGACCTTAAAACTTTATGACTTTATAACTTTTGACCTTAAGACTCGTCTCTTAAAGCCACTCCACTAACGACACACCCAATCCAATAGTAGTTTGCCTGTTGTTGTAGTCTATAAGAGTTTCGCCATAACCGTGTGTAACCTGTAGGTAGCCTTTAAGGTTACCGAACAACCTGTACGACCATGAAGCTTCGGCATAGCCACTAAAACCGCTGTTAAAGGCAAAATTAGTGCTGCCTGTAAACGATATTACACTTTTACCCATGCTGTAAATAACAGTAGCATCGCCATTGCCAATACGCTTTATAATATCCGGGTTATCATCTTCATCATCTGGAAGGCGAATCCACGGCCTTACATATACCTGCCAGTTATCTTTCTCGAAACCCGCATGAAAAATAATCCTGTTCCAGCTTCGCGAAAGCGGCATATCGCGCCCGTTAGACTGGTGGTTAAAGCTAACCCCCAGCATACGGTTTCTAAAACCCAACATTTTAAGGTTGGTAGCAAAATTAAGAATAACCTCAGGCTCGTAATTGGTTTCCCTAAATGGGCGTGAAAGACTTGCATTATACACCTGCCAGTGCGATTTTTGGGTATAGGCCACCCACAAGTCACCATAGCGTCCAAAAATGGTCTGCAATACTTTTACTTTAAAGCTTATTTGGAATTTAGCCTCCAGATGGTTAAAATCCTGTGGTTCGTCTACAGTATAATCAGTACTTGGGTTGCCACTGTAGGGCTGATCGTTAGGCTGGCTGCTCCATCGCAACGGTAAAATATAAATAGGCTTGTAAGGCGTTATAACAAACGTACCGGCAGATGTTAGTGTGTCCAGCTCCCAGCGCTGACTCATAGA
Source organism: Flavobacterium subsaxonicum WB 4.1-42 = DSM 21790 (assembly GCF_000422725.1). Taxonomy (GTDB): domain Bacteria; phylum Bacteroidota; class Bacteroidia; order Flavobacteriales; family Flavobacteriaceae; genus Flavobacterium; species Flavobacterium subsaxonicum. The sequence continues at coordinate 478,377 of NZ_KE383909.1, read as the reverse complement.
CCTGGGCCTGTTGGTATTAAATATTGAACTTATTTGCGCCGAAGCCGTGCCAAAGCAAAACAACAGTGCAATGTGTGCATAAAAATATTTAAAACGTGGCATAGGCTGTAAGTGTAGTATTACCAAAGATACTATTTAGTTTAAGAGTGGCAAAGTTGCAGAGTAGCAAAGTTTTTAAGTTACTGAGTTATAATTGACTTTATTATAAATAAAAAGTTCCAAAGCGGTATTAACCACTTTGGAACTTTTATTATTTTATGACTCTATTACTTTGTAACTCTGCGACTCTGAAACTATTAAGTAAACAACGATACCAAATAATACATTAAGGCAGCTATAATAGCCGATACCGGTATGGTTAGCACCCACGCCCAAAGCAGGCTAATGGTTACACCCCAACGTACGGCAGATACCCTTTTGGTTACCCCTACCCCAATAATTGCACCGGTAATGGTGTGGGTGGTAGAAACCGGTATACCTAAATGTTCTGATGCATATAGTGTAATGGCACCGGCAGTTTCGGCGGCAACGCCCTCTAACGATGTTACTTTTGTAATTTTAGAACCCATGGTTTTTACAATTTTCCAGCCACCACTCATGGTGCCAAGGCCAATCATAAGGAAACTCGCAATAGGCACCCAATACCAGTGGGCTACAAAATATTTAAACGGATCTTCAGATGTAAGGTAGTTAGGGTCCATATCTACTTTAGTGTGGTAAAAAATTACCGCAGCGCCAATAATACCCATAACCTTTTGCGCATCGTTAGCACCGTGGCCTAAGCTAAATAGGGCTGATGATACTAACTGTAATTTCCTGAACCATTTATCTGCCTTAGAAGGGTTTGCCTTACGGCAGATGTTTAGTATAAGTATGGTAATAAAGTAAGCCACGACCATACCAATAAGTGGAGCAGCAAAAATAAACAGTATAATAGGCACTACTTTACCGTAGTTAACAACCGTATTAAGATCAGCACCCTCTATAGTAGCAGCGTGCGCCAGTGCAGCACCCATAAAACCACCAATAAGCGTGTGCGATGATGATGATGGTATACCCAGTTTCCAGGTAAGTAAGTTCCAGGTAATTGCCGCTATAAGCCCAGCAAGAATAACCTCTAACGTAATAAAATCGATGTTAACGGTCTTGGCAATGGTGTTACCAATTTTAAATTCGCCTACCCAGTATTTAGAAATAAAATAGGCCAAAAAGTTAAAGAACGCAGCCCAAAGTACTGCCTGAAAAGGCGTTAAAACCTTGGTAGCTACTATGGTAGCAATGGAGTTGGCCGCATCGTGAAAACCGTTGATGAAGTCGAAAACCAGTGCTAATACAATTATAATGATAAGGAGCGTAAACATAAGTTGTGTTTAGGGGTTGTGTTATGAATGTTTAACCGAGATAGACTCCAGCACATTCGCTACTCCTTTACATTTATCTGATGCTGTTTCTAATGATGACAGCACTTCTTTATATTTAATGATGTTTTTGGCATCAGTCTCGTTTTCAAAGATATCGGCAACAGCCTTATCAAAAACGTTATCTGATTTGTTTTCTAATTTATTAATACGCTTGCAGGCATCTGCAATGCCCTGAAGGTTTTTCATATCTTTAAGATCGCCCACTGCTGCATGAATCAACTGGCAGCTCTCAAGGGTAATCTCGGTCATCTTTCTAATCGACTTGGTAATTTTTTCTACCTGGTACAGCCTCATGCGGTTAGCAGCGCCATAAAGGTAATCGGCTACGTTATCTATTGCCGATATAAGTGCGTGAATGTCTTCGCGGTCAAACGGGGTAATAAAGTTACGGCTTAATTCAAGGTTGGTCTTGTGGGCAATCTCTTCAATTATCGCTTCTAATTCTTCTATCCTTCTGTATAATGGCTCTCTTTCTGCTTTTGGTAGATTTACCACCTCGTGCAAAGTTTCTGCCAATATTACAAGGTTTGTGGTTGCCTGCTCAAATAGAGGGAAAAATTTCTTATCTTTTGGTACAAGAAACTGGAAGATGCTGTTTATAGACATTTACGTTTAATTTGTTGCCGCAAATGTAAGTTTGCAATGTTAAGAAATGGTTAAGTAATTATAAACTTGAAGTTATTAATATTAAGCGTTTGTAAACCCATAAATTTAAGGGTACTGCAAAAAAATATTATAATTACAAACGTTTTCGTATTTTAGCAGCAACAAAACTACAAATATTTAAATATATACAATATATAATGGATTTAAACTTCAATAAAAACGAAGACCATAATAAGCTGTTAGTGTCTGACATGAAGCAGCGTTTTAATAAAGTAAAGCTTGGCGGCGGCGAAAAACGCATAGAAAAACTGCACGCCGAAGGCAAAATGACGGCCCGCGAACGTATAGATTACCTATTAGATGATGGCGCCAAAAGCATTGAAATTGCGGCCTTTGCAGGCGATGGCATGTATGCCGAACACGGTGGATGCCCAAGTGGCGGCGTTGTGGTAAAAATGGGTTACGTGCGCGGCAAGCAGTGTATCGTGGTGGCTAACGATGCCACGGTTAAGGCCGGGGCGTGGTTTCCTATAACCGGGAAGAAGAACCTTAGGGCCCAGGAAATTGCTATGGAAAACCGCCTTCCTATCATCTACTTAGTAGATAGCGCGGGGGTTTACCTGCCTTTACAGGATGAGATTTTTCCTGATAAAGAGCATTTTGGGCGGATTTTCCGCAACAATGCCATAATGAGTAGCATGGGCATTACTCAGATTGCGGCCGTTATGGGTAGCTGTGTAGCCGGCGGCGCGTACCTGCCTATTATGAGCGATGAAGCCCTTATTGTTGATAAAACGGGCAGTATCTTTCTTGCCGGAAGCTATTTAGTAAAGGCCGCTATTGGCGAAAACATTGATAACGAAACCCTTGGCGGTGCTACTACGCATTGTGAAATTTCGGGTGTTACCGACTATAAAGCTAAAGATGATAAGGACGCCCTTGACCGAATTAAGAATATTATAGATAAGATGGGCGATTTTGATAAGGCCGGGTTTAGTCGTATTAAGTCAGAGAAGCCTGCCCTGCCACCCGAAGATATTTACGGCATTATACCTAAATTGCGCAACGAGCAGTATGACATGATGGAAGTCATCAAACGTTTGGTAGATAACTCTGATTTTGAGGAATATAAAGCCGGTTATGGCCAAACCATTATTACAGGTTATGCCCGTGTAGATGGATGGGCTGTGGGCATTGTAGCCAACCAGCGCAAGGTGGTAAAATCTAAAAAAGGCGAAATGCAGTTTGGCGGCGTAATATACTCAGACAGTGCCGATAAGGCTACACGCTTTATTGCCAACTGTAACCAAAAGAAAATTCCGCTTGTGTTTTTGCAGGATGTTACCGGCTTTATGGTAGGCTCTAAATCAGAGCATGGCGGCATTATTAAAGATGGCGCCAAGATGGTAAATGCAGTTAGTAATTCGGTTGTACCAAAATTTACTGTAGTTATTGGAAACTCCTATGGTGCAGGTAATTACGCCATGTGCGGCAAGGCCTACGACCCCCGCCTTATTGTTGCCTGGCCAAGTGCCGAGCTTGCCGTTATGGGTGGCACACAGGCTGCTAAGGTGCTTATGCAGATAGAAGCATCATCGTTAAAAGCTCGTGGTGAGGTAATTACACCCGAAAAAGAATCCGAAATGTTCGATAAGATCAAAGCTAAGTACGATGCACAGGTGTCGCCCTACTACGCGGCATCGCGTATCTGGACAGATGGGGTTATCGACCCACTGGATACCCGCAAGTGGATATCGCTTGGTATTGAGGCTGCTAACCATGCTCCTATCGAAAAGAAATTTAACTTAGGGGTTATACAGGTATGATCTAAAGTCTAAAGTATTAAGGTCGAAAGTTTTAAAGTCGATTTTAAGTGATATAAGATGTATGAAAGTATAAGAATAGCTGAAAGTATCGTAGGAAACTACGGTACTTTTTGTATTTTTAGGCTTCAATTTGAATCGATGAAACTAACCGATACCCAACTGCAACAGCTTGCAGCTCAGCTACGTTGCCCAGATGGCGACGGCGGCCTTAAAGTTGCCGAAATGATGACAGCTACCAATGCTAATATCATAAACAAAACCATTGATAGCCTGCAACTTACAACCGGAGATACTATCTTGGAGATAGGCCCCGGTAATGCCAGTCACCTGAAAGATATATTGGCTCTTGCCGATAGTTTAACATACACAGGTATCGACATTTCCGAAGCTATGATTACTGAAGCTCAGAACATTAACAAGCAGTTTACTAATGCAAGCTTTACACTTACTGATGGTAACAGCATCCCCTTCGGCGAAAGCCAGTTCTCTAAGATATTAACAGCCAATACCATATACTTTTGGGAGCACCCGCAGGAGTACGCCAACGAGATTGCGAGGGTATTGCAGCCGGGCGGTTTGGCATCTATTGCCTTTATCCCAAAAAGCACTATGCAGCACATTCCATTTGCCAAATTTGGGTTCACACTTTATGATATAGAAACGGTTGAAAAACTCCTCCAAAATGCCAAATTAAGGGTTAATATTTCACTTTCGGACTCTGAGTTTGTCATTAGCAACAGCGGCGAGCAAATTAAAAGGGAGTTTGCAATTATTACGGCTCAAAAATAATTTACTTTCAAATCGAAAATACCTGTCAACACAAAATTTCGTTATAGCGTAACAATTCATTACTTTCGATACCAATACAACAAATCTCTTGTTCGTTATGAAAAACATCTTAATTATAGCTTTATCGTTAGTCAGCTTTTGCGCATCGGCACAAAATTTTACCCGCCGCGACAGCCTGCAGGGTGGCCTTCGCCCCGAGCGTACCAACTATGATGTGCAGCGTTACGACCTTAATATTACTGTAGACCCTGACAAACGCTTTATTTTTGGTTATAACGACATAACGTTTAAGGTGGTGGAAAATACAGGCAAAATTCAGGTTGACCTGTTTGATAACATGCAGGTAGACAGCATTGTATACAACAAAGCTAAACTGCCCTACAAGCGCGATAACGATGCGGTTTTTATCACCTTCCCCTCACAGCTAAAAAAGGGGAATGAGGAGAAAGTCAGGTTTTACTACTCCGGCAATCCTAAAGTGGCTAAAAATGCCCCTTGGGATGGCGGCTTTGTATTTGCTAAAGATGGTAATGGCAAACCGTGGATAGGCGTTGCCGTACAGGGCACGGGTGCCAGCCTATGGTATCCGGTTAAAGACCACCAGACCGATGAGCCCGATCGTGGGGCTTCTATAAAAGTTGCAGTGCCAAACGGACTGATGAATGTCAGCAATGGCCGCTTCATCGGTAACGAAGACCTTAAAAACGGCTATACCCGTTGGGACTGGGAGGTTAAAAACCCCATTAACAACTACGATATTACCCTTAATATTGCCGATTATGTGCATATTCACGATACCAACAACGGGCTCGACCTTGATTATTATGTACTGAGTTACAACGAGAAAAAAGCCCTGAAACAGTTTGCCGAGGTAAAGCCCATGCTGGATTGCTTTGAGAAGAAGTTTGGCCAATACCCCTTTTTTGATGATGGCTACAAGCTTGTGGAAACATCATACCTTGGTATGGAACACCAAAGTGCTGTGGCATACGGCAATAAGTACCGCAAGGGCTACCTGGGCACAGATATGACCGGCACGGGCATTGGCCAGGAGTTTGACTATATTATTGTGCACGAAAGCGGCCACGAGTGGTTTGGCAACAGCATTACCAGTAAAGATATTGCCGATATGTGGATTCATGAGGGGTTTACCACCTACAGCGAAACCGTGTATGTGGAGTGCCGTTTTGGCTACGATAAAGCCATGCAATACATTAACGGGCAGGCCAATAATGTACAAAACCGCAAGCCTGCCATTGGCATTTTTGGCGTTAATAAAGAGGGCAGCGGCGACATGTATTACAAGGGTGCACTAATGCTAAACACCTTGCGCCACGTGCTAAACGACGATGATAAATGGTGGAAACTGATACTGGACTACTCGAACACCTACAAAAAACAGATTATTGATACAGAGACGGTTATTGCATTCTTCAACAAACAAATGGGTGCCGACCTTACCCCTGTTTTTAACCAGTACCTGCGCCACGCGGCTATACCTAAACTTCAGATAAAATTAGAGGGTAAAAACCTTGAATACCGCTGGCAAACGGACGAGCCTAATTTTGTAATGCCGGTAGAAATAAAAGTAGACGATAAAATTATAAGGCTAAAAGCCACCAAAAACTGGCAAAAAACACCTGTAAAAGCCAAGAGCTACGGCGATGTTTTTGTTATGGTTAATAAATTTTACGTTAATGTGGAGACGATGTAATATCCCTATAATGAAAACTAAAAACCAAGTCCCTTTAAAATTGCTGCGCGTTGTATTTTACCCGATCCGGTTTCTAAAAAGGTATCGGTAAATAACACGTCTTTCGGTTTTTCAAATTTTCCTAAGTTAGAAAATACGGTGTCATTCAACGTATACGGCTTACCTTCTATAACCAGTACCAGTTTTTCGCCCAGGGTAGCATCAGGTACACCCGCTACAAAAAAGCGTTGTTGTATATGGTGAGATAGCTTCTCTTCAATCTGTTCGGGGAAAAGCTTAACACCCCCGCTGTTTATTACATTATCATAACGGCCAAGCCATACAAAATGGGTATCATCTATAATATCAACCACATCGTTCGTGATTAAGGTTTCATCAGTAAGCTTATACGGATTAATGACTAAGCAATTGCGGTCGTCAGTACTAATATCAACGTTGGGCAGCACCGTAAAAGCAGGTTCGGCAATACGTTTTGCCGCAATATGGCTCACGGTTTCGGTCATGCCGTAGGTTTCGTACACCTTGGTATCCAGGGTCTTCAGTTGTTTAGACAAGGCACTGCTAACCTTTGCTCCGCCCAGTATCAGCTTTTTAATATTGTTCAGTTTTTCCAGCGAATGCTGTGCCTGCAGCGGTACCATAGCACAAAAGTCGTACACGGTATTATTCCGCTCCAGCGGATTAGATGATGGCTCCACCAAATCAGTATGCCAGCCTAAAATAAACGTACGCACCAACATCATCTTACCCGCCACAAACTGGCTCGGCAGGCAATGCAGGGCTTTGGTGGAAGGTCCGGCCTCAAAAAATTCGCCGGTAGCAAGGGCGCTGTTAACCATCGCCTGTTTGGCAACGCGAATAACTTTTGGGGTACCGGTAGTGCCCGATGTTCGCATCTCGATAAAATGGTTGGCATCAAACCAGTCCAATATAAAATCGCCAATGGCTTTTTCGTACGGCGCACCTTCTTTAATAAAACTGTAGGCCACGCGGCCAAGATCTTCGGCAGTAAAGTGGAAACCGTTCAGTTTACATTTAGGGTGCACAAAATTAGGGGTAATGGTATTATTCATGGCCAATAGCATCTATAGTAACATCTTGCTTAGGAAGGACAATTTTACCGGTTAGTTTTTCTTTCCAGTTGGTCCATTTGTATTTTTTAGCGAAGATAAAAAGCAGTATTGGGTAAATAATTACCACGGGCAGGAGTATATCGTATCCCGCAGATGGTTCTGATATATCTTTTAATATGGATGGCGTTTGCAATGCAGAATAGTCCTGGGTTACCAAAAGGCATCCTATAAGATTATTGGCCGCATGAAACCCAAGCGAAAGTTCCATACCATCGTCCATTAATGTTGTAATGCCTAAAAAGAAACCCGTACCTACATAATACAGTAAAAGCAGGTAACCCATTTTTCCAACTTCGGGGTTAGCAATGTGCATTAGCCCAAACATTAAAGAGGTAAACACTAACGGAAAAAGCCTGCTGCGTGTAGCAATGCCAAGCCCCTGCATAAGATAGCCACGAAACAAATATTCTTCAAAACTGGTTTGCATAGGTATAAGCACAATAGCCATTACAAAAAGTATGGCAAAAGGTACAGGCTGAAAATTAAATTCAAAATTTTGAGGCTCACTAAAATAAGCCAGTAATGTGGTGGCTACGGTTATTAACGACCACAACCCGAATGAGAAAAATATACGTCCCCAGTCTACTTTTTTTCGGGCAGTAGTAAGGCTTTTTATAGATTGTTTGTTCACAAATTTTACCCACACCAATAGCATTACCAAAAAAAAAGCCAGGGGGGCCACGCTTTGTAAAAACACAGCGTTCTCGCTGCTTTGCTCAATTTGCTGTTTCATAAGAGCCTCGGTATCAATATCCAGAAGCAGTATAGCAACAAAGTTTAGCAGTATTAATAAAAAGAATAAAATGGGTATAGGCAAGTACTTTATAAAGTCGTATTTTTTGCTGTAAGCCTGTTCAATGTACATATTTAATTTTTACTATTTGTTAGCACTAAAGTACTTTAATTTTATAATTATAATGGCGTACTTTTGCAAAAACAATTTAATGATTACCATTTACCACAACCCACGCTGCAGTAAATCGCGAGAGGGTTTACAACTGCTGGAACTGCAAGGGCAACCTTTTACTACCGTTAAATACCTTAACGAGCCGCTTACCAAACAAGAGCTTACATCTATTATAGCAAAACTGGGCATTGCCCCAATTGATTTGGTACGCCAGAAAGAAACCATCTGGATAAAAGACTATAAAGGCAAACAATTAACTGACGACCAAGTTATTGACGCCCTGCTTGCCCACCCCAACCTTATAGAAAGGCCTATTGTTATTAACGGAGACAAAGCCGTTATAGCCCGCCCTGCCGAAAAGATAAAAGAAATCCTATAAAAATTTTAACAAAGCTTTAAGATTTCGCCATTAAACCATGGCGTGTTTATTGCGTCTAACCCGTCAATTCACAAAACCTACTATACATTTTTAAATGAAACATTTCCAAACATCTATTTTATTAACGTTCCTGCTTTCGGCGTTTATGGCTTTTGCCCAGAACCCGCCCGCTCCTGCCAATGCCGTTAAAATTACCGGTAAGCTTATAGAGCAGGAAAGTAAGCAGCCCCTTGAATTTGCAACCGTTACCGTACAAACAATGGATAACGTAACCGTTACCGGAGGCCTTACCGATGCCAAAGGCGAATACGTACTTCAGGTTGCACCGGGCACGTACAATATTAAATACGACTTTATATCGTTTAAATCAAATCTTATTCCTGCAAAAGTAATAACAGGCGATACCAACCTGGGCACCTTTGCCATGGCGGGAGACGCTACCGTGCTTGATGCTGTAGAAATTACTGCAGAGCGCTCTACCGTTGAGATTAAGCTGGATAAGCGTGTTTATACCGTGGGTAATGATATGATGGTTAAAGGTGGTACGGTTAGCGATGTACTGGATAACGTTCCGTCGCTATCGGTAGATGCCGAAGGTAACGTGGCGCTTAGGGGCAACCAGAGCGTTACCATCTTAATAGATGGCCGCCCGTCTAACCTTGCCGGCAGCAACGTTGCCGAGGTGCTTAGGCTTTTACCGGCCGACTCGGTAGATAAGGTAGAGGTTATAACCAACCCATCTGCACGCTATGATGCCGAAGGTGGTGGCGGTATTGTAAACATCATCCTTAAAAAAGGTAAAGCCGGTGGCTTTAACGGGTCGGTTATTGCCAATACGGGCGATCCTGAAAACCACGGTATTAGTACCAACCTTAACTACCGCAGCGAAAATTTTAATATTTTTAGCAACATTGGCTACAGCTACCGTAACAATCCGGGTAACTCGTTTACTAACAGCGAATACCTTGATAAAGAAACTAACGAGACTACAAGCTATACTAACGAACGCCGTACTAACGACAGGCTTCGTAAAGGGTTTAACGCCAGCCTTGGCCTTGAATGGTTTTTAGATAAAACGCTTACGTGGACCAACTCGCTTAGCATAAGGAGAAATGTGGGAGATAACCCATCTAAAACTTTTTATGATAACTATGATGCCGACAGGAATTTTGTAAACACCCGTTTTAGGTACAGTGCCGAAGATTCTAAAGAGAGCAACCTTAACTATTCTACCAGCCTTACCAAAAAGTTTAACGAAGATGGCCACGAGCTAAAGATAGATGCATCGGTATCTAAAAATTTAGATGATGAGAACGCAAATATTAGCGATGAGATATTAAATACTACCGATTTTGCCAACAATACCTACCAGCGTACATCGAACGATCAGGATGAAACCCGTTCGCTATTGCAAGCCGACTATGTTTTGCCTATTGGCGAAAAAAGCCGTTTTGAAGCCGGTTACCGTGGTAGTTTTGCCAAGCTGGAAACAGATTCGCGCGCAGAAGACCTTATCGATGGATCTTTTGTAAACAATACACAATACTCCAACTACTTAGAGTATAAAGAAAATGTAAACGCATTGTACACTCAGTTTGGGTCTAAAATTGGTAAATTCTCTTACATGGGAGGTTTACGCTGGGAAGACTCTAATATAGATGTCAACCTGCTTACTACCCAGGATTACAACAATAAAAGGTACAACAACTTTTTTCCAAGTGCCTTTTTTGGTTATGAGTTTTCGCAAAGCAGTAACCTTAGCCTTAGCTACAGCCGTAGGATAAACCGTCCGCGTGGCAGGTTCTTAAACCCGTTCTCAGGCCTGCAAAGTGGTATTAACCTTTTTAGGGGTAACCCGGACATTAACCCGTCTAAAACCCACGCTATCGACTTAGGTTACCTTAAAAAATGGGATAAGGTAACGCTTAACACATCGGCCTACGTTAATATTACCGATGATACTTTCCAGTTTGTAAGGCAGCAAAACGGCGACACTTTTAACGGTGTACCGGTAACGCTTACTACCCCAATTAACCTTGCTAAAGAGTACCGTTTTGGTTTTGAGTTTAATGTAAACTACAATCCGTTTAAATGGTGGAGGATAAACAGCAACTTTAACTTTTACCGCAACGAGACACAGGGCGATTATACCTTTACTTATACCGATATAGATACCGGTGTTGTTACCAACGATTTCCAGGATTTTAATAATACAGCTTACAGCTGGACAACCCGTGTAAACTCTAAAATTACCCTGCCTTATAAAATAGACTGGCAACTTAACGGCCAGTACGAGGCACCACAAAATAATGCGCAGGGCAAGCGCAGGGCGCAAGCCGGTTTAAATACTGCCTTAAGCAAAGACATATTTAAAGATAAAGCTACTATAGCGCTTAACGTTCAGGATATTTTTAACTCAAGAAAGATGAAGGTAGAAACCTACATACCTAACCAGGTGCGTTCGTACAGCGAAATGCAATGGAGGGTTAGGCAGGTTACCTTATCGTTTACCTACCGTTTTAACATGAATAAAAACGACAGGCAAAAAGAACAGCAGCGCAACCAGGAAGGTGGCGAAGGCGAATATATGGGAGGATAATTTACTTGTTCTATTTATACAATGTGCCGCGTGAGAGAAATTTCACGCGGTTTTTTTATGAAGCATTTTTCCATCCCGAATGACTGGAACACGGATGACGCGGATGCAACGCAAACACGGATTGTCACGGATTTTTAAGGGCTATAATTCACTATGACTGTTCCTGCACCATTATTGCAAGCGAAGTGCAACGAAGCGCGGCAATCTTTACAACTAAATCGCAAAGATTACTTCGTCGTGGCTTCTCGCAAAGACGTACACGGGTATGGTATATTATCAGGAGCATGTCATTCCGAACGTAGCCTGCCGGCAGGCAGGCGCAGCGAAATTGAGGAATCTCAACAGAGAACTACTTCTTAAAACTCCATGTCAATGCTTTTGTCATGTCCTTACCTCCAAGTACCGAAAGCACCGCACCAACAAAATTGGCATCGTTAAAACTGTAGGTAGGAAACTGCCCAGCAATAGGCATATCACTAATAAAATTGATGTTGTTGTAGTAAAATTTATCATTGGCACCCACATAAACAGTACGCCCGCCGGAGTTTTGCGCATCGATACTATAAATTAACCTTCCAAAAACCTCGGTATAATTTTTAGAATAGTAGGTTAGCTTAGGGCTTAAAGTGGGTTTAAGAAGGCCATCGTCTACCCTGCTTTCGTTAACAGCAGCCTGCAAAATTTGCGGCACCTGTTGCGCATGGCACAGGCATCCAAAAGCTAAAGCGGCAATGGTAAGTAACTTTTTCATAGCGATGGTATTTAGGAGATTACCAAGTTAGTAAAAGTTACTGAGATAATAAGGTTATGAGGTATTTAGTTACTTAGGAGCTTAGAATTATACCATGCTTACCTATGCAGTGTAGCATCTACTATTACTCCGATTTTCTAATTAACAGACTATCAAAATCATATTCACTTTTAAAAAGGTATAAGAAATCAAATTGAAATTTATCCAAAGTAATAAATCTTACACCATATGCGTGTTCTAATTTGTTGCAAATTATAATAGTGTTCGATATCTTCTTTCCAATTATACTATTCCAAAATTTACTATCATCTTTAGAAATACATTGTGAATCTAAAGGAATTTCATTTAAATCAATCCTATCTATTTCAATACTAGAATGCTCTGTATTTGCTTTAAACCGATATGCAATTTTGTTAGAGAAACTAAGAAAGATATCTCCATCTGCTTCTTCATTCCTGATATCAATTGGAATGTGATCAGAGTCGCCGGTAAATTTTCTATAACAATTCTTTATAGAACACCCTTCTAAATATTGTAACTCTGTAATAAAATCTTTGATGTTCATTTGCGCGATAAAAACCAAATATATAAAATTAATTTACAGCATAGCAGCACCTAAGTCTCTTAGAACCTCCCAAAAATAGAAAAGGCACCATAAATGGTGCCTCTCTCCTATAAAAATCCCATTTATTAAGGGAAAATTCCTCTTTGCTTGTACGCCATTTCAATCCTGGTAAGGGCAACAATGTAGGCCGCTGTTCTCCAGTCGGTTTTATATTGTTCAGATGTAGCAAGCACTTTACCAAAAGCCTCTTCAAGCTTTTTTCTAAGTTTCATAATCACATCGTCCATGTACCAAATTTCGCCGTTACGGTTTTGTAACCACTCATAGTAGCTGCCAATAACACCACCCGAATTACATAAAATATCCGGAATTATCTCTACACCATTAGCAAGCAAAATAGCTTCGCCTTCGGTATCTGTAGGGCCGTTAGCACCTTCGGCAACAACAATAGCTTTAATATCAGCCGCATTGTCTTCGGTAATCTGGTTACCAAGAGCTGCAGGTATTATAATATCGCAATCAATTGCAAAAAACTTAGTCGAGTCAAAATCATGGTTTGTATACCCATGAATGGTAGCATTCTCGGTCTGGTAACGCAATAAATCTTCAGGGTCCATACCATCAGGATTGTAAATAGTACCTGTAGCATCTTGCACACCCACTAAAATAGCGCCGTTTTTATTCATAAAATGCGCACTCCAGTAACCTACGTTACCAAAGCCCTGCACAATGTACTTTTTACCTTCAAGGCTAATGCCTTTTTGTTTGGCCCAATATTCTAAAGTAACCACAACACCAAAGCCTGTAGCCCTGTCGCGGCCTTCTAACCCGCCAGATCCTACCGGTTTACCGGTAACAACGTGCTGGTTTTTAGAGCGTTCTGCCGGCGATTTTGTAGACATATATGTGTCTGCAATCCAGGCCATCATCTGGGCGTTGGTATTAACATCCGGAGCCGGTATATCGTGTTCAGGGCCAATATTATCGCCAAGAGCGTAGGTAAACCTGCGGGTAATCCTTTCAAGTTCGCCCTGCGAGTATTTTTTAGGATCTAACTGTATACCACCTTTACCACCACCATAAGGCAGCCCGGCAAGCGATGTTTTCCAGGTCATCCAGGTAGCCAGAGCCCTTGCGGCATCCAGGTCTACTGTTTCGTGGTAACGCAGTCCGCCTTTGTAAGGGCCTAAGGCGTTGTTGTGCTGTACACGGTAGCCGGTAAATACCTCTACGTCGCCACTATCCATCTTAACTGGAAAATGTACTACTATTTCGTTATTGGTTATCGATAAAATTTTCTTTACGCTTTCGTCAAGTCCCATAACCTCTGCGGCTCTTTCAAACTGGTTCTTTACGTTTTCGTACATGCCCGTCCTGCGGGTTTTTGAAGTTGTTGCCATAATTTATTTGATACGACTGGTTTCTTAAAAAGTTAAATGCTTTAAAAGCAATACAAATATAATAACTTAAATCGATTGCGTTATTAATTTTACAGAAAATAAACATTAAAATTATGATTGCTGTAATTTTATAAAAAATAAGTGCTTTAAAAATACACATACCATAATTACGAATCTCATTATTACGCTTACAAATCGTTAATACACAATGCAATATAATTACTTACAAATTTCAGTAAAAGTACGGTTGTATGGTGTTATAAAATGTATAATTTATTTAACCTATTTTGGTATATTTGCAATACGCCAAACGGCACATGCCGCGCGGCGCTTAGTGCCTGCATATCAGGCAGTACATTTTAATTTACCATCATGAAAATAGAACAAATATATACCGGCTGCATTGCGCAGGCCGCCTATTACCTGGAAAGCAATGGCGAGGCTGCCATTTTTGACCCCCTAAGGGAGGTGCAGCCTTACATAGATAAAGCCACCAAAGACAACGCCAAAATAAAGTACATTTTCGAGACGCATTTTCATGCTGATTTTGTGTCCGGACACATTGACCTTGCCCAAAAAACCGGTGCCGAGATTGTTTACGGCCCTACCGCCCAGCCCGAATTTAAAGCTACTATAGCTTTTGACGGACAGGAATTTAAAGTAGGCGCTTACACTATTTTAGCCATGCACACGCCCGGCCATACGCTTGAAAGCACCTGCTACTTACTTTTAAACGAAGAAAACAAAATACACGGCATTATTACCGGTGATACCCTGTTTATTGGCGATGTTGGCCGCCCCGATCTTGCCCAGGCATTAAGCAGCGAGCTTACACAAGAGGTTTTGGCATCGCACCTGTACGATTCGCTTCGTAATAAAATTATGCCGTTGCCGGACAGCACCATTGTGTACCCAAGCCACGGTGCAGGCAGCTCTTGCGGCAAGAACATGAGCAAAGAAACTACCGATACCCTTGGCAACCAAAAGCAGGTTAACTACGCCCTTCGCGCCAACATGACCCGCGCCGAGTTTATTGCCGAGTTACTGGATGGCCTTGGCAAACCGCCGGCTTACTTCCCTCAAAATGTAATGATGAACATTCAGGGCTACCAAAGCCTTGATACCGTTATAAAAAATGGCGCCAAGCCCCTTACCCCTGCCGAATTTGAAGCTACCGCCAACACTACCGATGCCCTTGTATTGGATGTAAGGCACGAGAATGATTACACGGCAGAGCATATTCCCGGATCGGTATTTATTGGCCTTAACGGCAATTTTGCCCCCTGGGTAGGCGCCCTTATTATGGATGTTAACCAGCCTCTTTTACTGGTTACGCCCGAAGGCCTGGAAACCGAAGCCGTTACCCGCCTTGCCCGTGTTGGGTTTGATAATACTCTTGGCATTTTAAGCGGTGGCATTGCTGCCTGGAAAGCCGCAGGTTTTGAGACAGACAGCATAAAATCTGTTTCGCCGGATGAATTTTCAGATGCTTTTAATGATGCTACTGTAGTGGTAGATTCGCGCAAGCCAAGCGAATTTGATGGTGGCCATGTGGTTAACGCGCTTAACATTCCGCTTGATTTTGTTAATGAGCAGCTGGCTGAAGTACCTAAAAACCAACAATTTTACATTCATTGTGCCGGTGGTTACCGCTCTATCATTATGGCATCTATACTTAAAGCACGTGGCTACCATAATATGATTAATGTAGAAAAAGGTTTTGGCGGCATTAAAAACACAGGTGTAAAAACCACGCTTAACCAACCGGTTTAAGCAAATAAAATTTCAACAAAAAATAATAATCAACCATAACCAGTGCAATTGGTTTTAAATACTTTTGCACATCATTTAAACAAATAAAAAATTAACAATGAAAAAAGTAGTTTTATTTCTGGCAGCAGCGGCTATGATAGTGTCGTGCAAACAACTGGCAGAAAATGAATATGAAGTTACAGGTACTTTTGCCGACAACTCTTTAGACGGTAAAACCATAATTCTTGAAAAACAAAGCCAGATGGGCTACACGCCTGTAGATACTGTAAAAGTAGACGGCGACAAATTTGTAATAAAAGGTACTACTACCGACCCGGAAATGGTATTTTTAAACGTTGAGGGTAAAACCGATAGTAAAGTAAACTTTATACTGGAGCCGGGAGAAATAAACCTTAAGGTAGATAAGGATACGCTATTTAAATCGGTTACGGGCGGTACGTTTAATAATGATAAGCTTGAGGAGTTTAAAGGCCTTAGCTACAAAATGTTTAAAGAAAACGAAAAGATAGAAAAGGCAGCCCTGCCACAACGCAACGAGGCGCTTAAAATTAACGATACTGTTACTTTAAACAAGCTTAGAAAAGACAAAGAGGCAAGTTTTAAAACATGGAATGGCCAACTTGTAGACTTTATTAAAAAAAATCCTAAAGCGTTTGTAAACATTATGGTTTTAGGCCAGGTGGCGCAAATGAGGGTTAGCACAATGGACGATGTACGTGCCCTGTTTGAAGGCCTTGACCCGTCTATAAAAAAGACTAAAGAAGGTAAGCAAATTGCCGATTATTTTGCCAAGATGGATGCCGAGAAAAAAGGCACACCTGAAGCAGCAACATCTGCCGAAGGCGGTGTAAAAGTAGGCGATGCTGCTCCTGAGTTTACTGCCCCAAGCCCCGAAGGTAAAGCAGTTTCTTTAAAGCAATCGTTAGGTAAGGTTACTATTATAGATTTCTGGGCATCGTGGTGCAAGCCATGCAGGGCCGAAAATCCTAACGTAGTGGCACTTTACAACGAGCTTCATGCAAAAGGACTAAACATTATAGGCGTGTCTTTAGATAAAACTGCAGATAAGTGGAAAGAAGCCATTGCTGCCGATAAACTTACATGGGCACACGTTTCTAACCTTAAGTTTTGGGATGAGCCTATTGCAAAACAATACGGTGTAAGCAGCATTCCTGCCACATTTATATTAGATGCAAGCGGAAAAGTAGTTGCAAAAGACCTTAGGGGTGCCGAACTTAAAGCTAAAGTAACCGAGCTTTTAGGTAAATAATTTGTTCATTACAACTCAAAATAAAAAAATCTCCTCAGGGAGATTTTTTTATTTTATTAGCTTCCAGACCTTTAAAAAATAGTTGCAAAAATACCGCATAATATGTTTGTAAACTTAAAAAACAATACTATATTTGCAACCGCAATAAGGGAAAAACCTTAACACTCGGAAAGCAAAAATTGGGGAGATACTCAAGCGGCCAACGAGGGCAGACTGTAAATCTGCTGGGAAACCTTCGTAGGTTCGAATCCTACTCTCCCCACGAAATGGGTAAAATAAGGGAAATTAATACTTTTCCAAATTTTTTAAAAACCCTCAAAATTTCGTATAATGCCTGCAAATTCAAGGATTTGCAGGCATTTTTGTTTTTACCCCTGCAACCAAATTTTATAAAGAAGCCCAGAAGTTTTGTGGCAGAATCGTGGCAGTTTTAAGCCCGAAAAAAACTGCCACAAAACTCAGTTTAATTAGCTGACGATCAACATGTAAATCAGCTTTACATCTTGATTTAAGAACGGTATAATTCTATATTTATTAATTTTAAAATATCGAGTTATGTTAGAAAGCAGTTTTGGACTCTCCTTCTTTTTGAAGGCTCCGCAGAAATCAACAAAATTGAGATTCATTTATCTCAGGGTAATTGTAGACGGGTTAGCTAAAGAAACCTCTACAAAACGTAAATGGGATCCATCACGTTGGGACCAGAAGACCGAACGGGCAATTGGCAGTAAAGAAGATGCTAAGGCCCTGAATTTCTTTTTGGATTCGCTCCTGATGAAAATTAACGAATGCAAGACCGAACTCCTGTACAACGGTAAATTTATAACATCCCAGAAAATAATGGACTATGTGCTGGGAAGAATCGCTCCAAGGGTAAAGGTCCTGGAAGAGTTCAGGCGCCATAACCAGGAGATGCATGCGCTGATCGGAAAAGGCTACGCTAAGGGTACCTTAGACCGGTTCTCTATCACCATTAACCATGTAGGCGCTTTTATCCGGATGAAATACAATTGTGAGGACCTGGAATTTTCAGACCTGAATTTTGAATTCATTAAAGATTTCGAGTTTTTCTTAAGGACGGTCAGGAATTGCAGTAATAACACATCCCTTAAATATATAGCTAATTTCAAGAAAATTGTCCTACGGGCCATGGATAAGGAAATCATCCAAAAGGATCCGTTTAAAAATTTTAAGGGAAGGAAAACAAAGATTACTAAAAAGCCACTTACCACTCAGGAACTCTACGAGCTGGAAAGGCATTATTTTACCACAGACAGGCTTAATGTAGTACGGGATGTGTTCGTATTCCAATGTTATACCGGCCTCGCTTATATTGACGCCTACCAGCTTAAAAAGACCGATATCAAAAAAGGTATTGATGACGAATTCTGGATCATGTCCGCAAGGCAGAAAACGGGCTCCACGACTAATATACCCCTACTCCCACAGGCGCTCGCCATTATCGAAAAGTATAAGGAACATCCGCTGTGCGTAGAGCGCGGTACAGTGCTGCCTGTCACGTCGAACCAAAAAATGAACGAGTACCTTAAAGAAATAGCTAACCTATGCGGGTTTCCCTTTACGCTCAATACACATATGGCGCGCCGGACTTTCGGAAGCACGGTAACCCTAAAAAATAATGTGCCTATACATATCGTAAAGGAAATGCTGGGTCACCAATCGGTTAAGCAAACCGAAGCCTATGCCATCACCGAGCAGATGACCATCGGTCATGAGATGTCATTGTTGAACAAGAAGCTTAACCAGAATAAACCAAAAATGTCACCGTCGGATATTGCAGTACTTGGCAGACTGGAAAAGGAAATAAATGCGATAAAGGAAAAATATAATATTGAGGCATTATGATAACGATTAATCTTAAAGATACCATCTTACGCTGTTCGACTGTGATCCCTGATAGCCCACCACAAAAAAAATCATTGCGAAATCAATGATTTTTTTTTGACTTAAAATGATTTGTTTTTAGATAAATGTTGATTTATTTAAGATTGTGATTGTATTTAGTGTTCGATAAATCCCTCAAAAAAATTAAATAGCTTAATATGGTAATTTCGAAGATTATATAGGTGTTATTTAAGCGAACATGCTATAGAGTTGTATCCGAGCTAAAAAATTAATTAATATGTCTTCTGCAGTTCGCGTAAATTTGCGCCATAAGGCTAATGTAGCTCGCTTTGAGGAGCTTTTATCAATTTTCGTTCACTAAATATGGGTACGTTAAATGCGTATTAATGAGCAATATTTTTTACAAAAGAAAAGAACCAAATGAACGCCAGTTGATTGATTTTGGTTAATGCCAATTAAATAAACTTTTTAAATTCACTAAATTTGTTTTATCACAAAAAGGGAAATCACTAGATAGTAATAACTACATTCCAAAAAATTAATTTGCATTATTATGTTTGAAGTTTTTGAAAAATATTTAAGAACCTGGAATGACTTATCTGATGAAGACTTGAATGCTATTCTCGAAGTCTCTATAGAAAAATCGATACGAAAATCACAGTCTATTCTTCATGATGGCGAAGTCTGGAAAATGAATTGCTTCATTGCCAAAGGATGTTTTAGATTATATCGGTTTGGAAAAGATGGTGTAGACCATACCATGCGTTTTGGTGTAGAGAATTGGTGGATGACCGATCAGGAAAGTTATAACAACAATACTCCATCCATTTATAATATTGAAGCACTGGCAACCAGCCATATTATTATGTGGAAGAAAGAAGAATGGGAAAAACTTCTGTCGCAATTACCCAATCTAAGGAACTTTCAGGAAAAACTTTCAGCCAGGGCTTATGAAATCAGTCAGCAGCGTATTTATTCACTGATTAGTAATTCAGCAGAGGAAAAATATGTCGAATTCCAAAAAACCTACCCTAATGTTTTAAATAAAGTTCCACTTTATATGGTTGCTTCATACCTTGGAATGTCGCGTGAAACGTTGAGCAGAGTGAGGAAAGACTATTCAAGGAAACAATAAGACCTCGCAGTAATGAGCTACAAGGTCTTAGTAATTTTTATTGCATGAGCTAGACTCCACTTTTACTAATTGATAGATAAGCTATACAGGAAAAAAAAGATAATTTTTATTTTATATTGGGATGCAAATTGCTCACAGAACTAACATTTTCAAGTAGCGTGGCAGCATGCAAAATTGTTGATTCTGACTGCCAGCTTCCTACGAGCTGTACATTAATTGGCAAACCTTCTTTGCTTGTCCCAAATCTCATCGAAATTCCAGGTAAACCGGTAACATTTAAAGGAACTGTAGCTCCTTGCAAATAAGTGGCATCCACTTTTTGTCCATTAATTATAAATTGTTCAACTCCATGTTTATGCGCAGCAATGGGGAGCACATGGGTAAGAAGTAAATCATAATGATGAAAATATTCCGCAAAACCATCCCTAATCCGTTCTGCCGCCTGTTCTGCTTCTATAAAATCTTTCATAGAGGTATCGGGAAGTGAAAGCATTGTCTTTGCCATTTTATAAATTTCATCATCATTTCTTCCGGCTATTGCATCTCGGAATGCTTCTTTCATTTCCATTACATGAAGACGATTAAAAACATCTAACGCAAAATCCTTCTCAAGTGCTGGTATTTGAACTGCTTGTACTTTATGCCCCAGATTTTTTAAAGCATTGGCAGCCGATTCAACAACTGAAGTAACTTCCGGATCCACCGGGCCAAAACCTGGGCCAACCATCCAACCAATTCTTAACGGCCTGCCTGGAACATTTCCTAATCCGGCATCAAATTGAACTCTGCTGGTTGAAAAAGCATCATGCCCGTCTGGTCCCGATAATACTGAATAAGCAAGGGATAAATCACGGATGCTTCTTGCCATGGGCCCTACATGCCAGAATCGACGAGGAACACGAGGCCATATACCCGTCATAGGAATACTGCCATGAGTAGCTTTAATTGAAACAATTCCGGTTTGAGCAGCCGGTCCGCGGACAGATATGGCAAGATCAGTACCCAATCCAAGGGGTGACATACCCGCCGCAATAGCAGCTGATTCTCCTCCACTTGAACCTCCAGGTGTGCGTGTTAAATCCCATGGATTATTTGATCGTCCACTTAGTAAGTTATCACTTTCAATCCAGTATGAAAACTCAGGAAGATTAGTCTTTGCAAGTAAAATTCCACCTGCTGTCTTCAACCTTGCAACGCTGGTTGCATCGGTAACGGGCACACGTCCTTTAAATATTGGCGAGCCTCTTTGGGTTAATAATTTTGCCGTATCAATCGAATCCTTTACGGTGAAAGGTACACCATGGAGAGGTCCCAATTTCTCACCTTTCATAACAGCGGTTTCGGCTGCTTTAGCTGCTTTCATTGCGGTGTCAGCAATCGTTACTATGGCATTAATTGATGAATCATATTTTTCGATTCGGTCTAAATGCGCCTGAATAACTTCAACAGGGGAAATTTCTTTATCGCGGATCATTTTTGCCAAGGCAGTTGCATCCTGATAGTAGATTGGCAGGTTGTCATTCATTTTTGTGTCCATATTTTTTTTTTATTAATTGGCAATTATTACTTATTGCTTTAACAAAGGTGGAAAAACATGGACTTTGATTACAACGTCATATGACGCTAATTTTTTGTGACAATTGTCACAATTTATCTTTTTCAGTTTAAATGGTGAATTCTTTAAACTGCTGCATCAGGAAATTAAATGTGAAAATTTAAAAAAACACGCTTTTTTTTATACGGACTTGTTACGTCATCTTCACAGCCTTATTTATATTTTATTGAGGTTTCAATAAATAATTTGTCTGGTAAGATTAAACAAATAATATGATTAAGATACGGTCTATTTAGCTATTTATGACTGTTCTATAATGTAACGTTAAAAGTGGCTGCGCACTCTGGTAATATGTTTAATTTAGTTTTGTTAAACAACTATAATGAACTTATAATTATAAACCACCTTTGGTACGGTCTAATTTATAAGAATATAGAATGTATTCATTCAAAGCATGCCTGCAATATCTGATAAAAATGAGCTTAAAGAAGTAAAGGCAACCCACCTTTTGCCATGGGTAACGGCAACAGCTATGTTTATCCAGTCGCTTGACGGAACTATATTAAACACCTCATTGCCGTCAATAGCAAGGGATATGGGATACTCACCTACACAAATGCATTCTGTTATTGTAACCTATACACTTACCCTAGCCTTATTTATCCCACTATCAGGGTGGCTGGCCGATAAGTTTGGCACGCGCAACATGTTTATGATCGCTGTTTTCTTGTTTGTAGCAGGATCGGTAAGTTGCGCCGCCTCAGTTGATTTAAAGACGTTTAACTTTTCGCGTGTTGTACAGGCAATTGGCGCCTCTATGATGGTTCCGGTTGCACGTTTAGCCATCTTATACCAGTATCCTAAAAAAGAGCTTTTAAAAACCATGAACTTTATTACAGTGTTTGGTTTGCTGGGCATGGTCGTGGGGCCTAGTCTTGGCGGTTTCCTTTCAGATCAATTATCGTGGCACTGGATTTTCCTTGTCAATGTTCCTATTGGGTTCATAGGGATTTCATTGGCTTATCGTGTTATGCCTAACTTCAAGCATGCTGTAGGCAGGTTCGATTTTAGGGGTTTGGTGTATTTTAGCCTCGCACTGATAGTTTTTACTATGGTATTAGAACTTGTAAGTGCAGGGCTAACCCACCTACTTATGATTTTGGGGTTATTGTTCCTCTCAGGATTATTGTCTGTATTTTACTTCATTCACTATAAGCGAACAGAAAAGCCTATAATAGACCTGAGGCTCCTTAATATAAAAACACTTAAGATAGGGCTTACAGGAAGCCTTATAACAAGGCTTGGCATAGGCGGGCTGCCGCTGCTCTTACCACTTATGCTACAAACCGGCTTTGGCTATTCGGCATCGGTCTCAGGATTACTACTCCTACCCTCGGCACTGGCTAATGTGGCAATAAAGCCTTTCATGGTGCGCATCATAAAAGCATTGGGATATAGAACCGTACTTATTAGTAATACCATATTACTGGGTATTGTACTTATTATTTTAGGTTTTGTTGAAAGGGAAACACCAATAGGATACTATATCGTGCTAATGATTTTTTACGGCTTCTTTACTTCCATACAGATGTCTGCAATGAACACCATAACCTTGGTGGATCTTGATGATAACACTAAAAGTGGCGGGAATACCATGCTGGTGATCATGCAGCAGCTATCGGTAAGTTTTGGGGTATCGGTTGCGAGCTTGGTGCTATCCTTCTTCCAGTCCGATGCATTTGAAATGAATAAAACACAGCCGTTTCATTATACTTTTATAATACTGGCAATTTTCACTATTCTTTCGAGCCTTACCTTTAGGCGACTGAGTAAAACCGATGGCAGCGGCTTTGTGTAACCAATGCGCTTTTGCTACACTTTTATAAAAACTATAATGGTTGCACCTAGTTATATCAATAAAAAGTAATGATTAGATTATATTTGGTTTTTATAAAATAATGAACATTTAAGCACTTTTGTCTGTTATTAAATATTTTATATACCAAATGCTATGCACACTCCAAAAAAAGAAGATATAAAACAGGAGGTCTTCGACCTTTATGATGACTATGCCCACAACCGCTTATCGCGGCGTGATTTTGTGCAAAAGCTTTCGCTTTATGCGGTAGGCAGCCTTACAGTGCCCGCGCTTATGAGTTTCCTGATGCCTGACTATAAAGGGGCTATTCAAATAAAACCAAACGACCCCGGCATTACAGAAACCTATATAACTTATGCATCGCCAAAGGGTGGCGGTACCATTAAGGGATTGCTTTGCGTACCTAAAGACAACAAAAAGAAACTGGGAGGCATTGTAGTGGTACACGAAAACAGGGGGCTTAACCCACATATTGAAGATGTTGCCCGAAGGGCTGCGCTTGCAGGATTTGTTAGCCTGGCACCCGATGCGCTAAGCCCGTTGGGCGGCTACCCTGGCAATGATGATGCCGGGCGCGAGTTGCAAAGCAAACGTGACGGCAATGAAATGCTTGAGGATTTTATAGCCGCGGCAGCCTACTTAAAAGACTCCGAATTTTGCAATGGCAAAGTTGGGGTTGCAGGTTTTTGCTTCGGCGGATGGATCGCTAACATGATGGCGGTACGCATACCAAATTTAGCAGCGGCAGTGCCTTTTTACGGAGGGCAGCCATCTGCGGCAAATGTCGCTGCTATTAAAGCGCCCCTCCAATTGCATTATGCCGGGCTCGATACTAAAGTAACAGAAGGCTGGCCTGCTTATGAGCAGGCGTTAAAAGCAAATAATAAAAAGTATACTGCTTATATTTACGCTAATGTAAACCATGGTTTTCATAACGATACCACCCCAAGGTATGATAAAGAAGCGGCGCAGCTGGCATGGCAGCGCACTATAGCATTTTTTAATACAACTTTATCTTAACCGCAATGAAATATGAAATACTTTAAACAACTATCCCTATTGCTATTTATCCTTTTTTGCCAGTGTATGGTGGGCCAGGATAAAAACTATATACTCGCATTATCTAAAGGATCAAAAAAAGTGGTGGTATACAATTACAACACACTCGATTCTGTCACGGCAATACCTGTTGAGGAAGACCCTCACGAAATAGTTACAAACAATGATGGCTCTCTTGCTTACGTGTCGCACCCTATACTGAACGGTGCCGGGCATAAGATCAGTGTTGTAAATTTACAGACGCTAAGAAAGGAAAAGACAATTGATACAAAGCCTTTTTACACTCCCCATGGGCTGGTATACCTGAACAATAAATTGTGGTTTACCGCACAGGGATCTAAAAGCGTCGCCGTGTATAATACACAAAAAGACAGTATAGAGCAGGTGTTTGGCACCGGCCAGGATTTTACCCATTTACTGTATGTTACTCCCGATGGAAATCGCTTTTACACTACCAATGTAGAATCGGGCACAGTAAGCATTTTCGAAAAAAAACAATTGCCGCCGTACATGCCCCCCACGGGAGTATTGCCGGCTAATGCAAAATCAAGGCTAGAATGGCGACAGGTACTTGTAGATGTTGGACCGGGAGCTGAAGGGTTTGATGTATCACCGGATGGAAAAGAATTGTGGACAGCCCGCCCCGACGGATTTATTGTTGTTGTAGACCTGGAAAAACAAAAAGTAAAAGCTACAATTGATACTCATGTGCTAGGCCTGCACCGCTTAAAAATAATGCCCGACGGGCAAACCGTTTGCATCGTGAGTGTAAAAACCGGCGACCTGTTATATTATAACAGGCAAACCCATAAACTGGAACAGCAAATGAATATAGGCAAAGGGGCAGGTATTTACATGGATAAAGCCAGCAACCGCATGTTTGTGTCCTGCACCCCTGATAATTACATTGTGGTGATCGACCTGAATACGCGTAAAGTAATTAAGAAACTTCATGTCAGCAGGCCCGACGGGGTAACTTCCGTCCGGGTACAGTAGCTAGTTATAAACTAAAAGCGGACATGCTAATATTGGTGACTTACATCACATTTCCTTAGTGATGCTTTTAAGAACTTTGTTATCAATATAAATCATCCGTTATGCTTTTTGATACATTCCGCTTAGGCAAAATTGAGTTAAAGAACAGGGTTGTAATGGCTCCTATGACACGGGCGAGAAATCCTGAAGGTATCCCCAATCATGATAATGCTGTTTATTATGCCCAACGCTCTGAAGCTGGCCTTATAATAACCGAAGGGACAGCCATATCATCTACCTCTAAAGGTTTCCTTAACATCCCCGGGTTATATACCGCCGGGCAGGTTGAGGGCTGGAAGCTTGTTGCCGATGCAGTACACAAACAAGGCAGCGCTATATTTACCCAACTTTGGCATGTAGGCCGGATATCACACACTTCCATACAACCCGATGGCCAACCACCCGTGGGTGTTTCAGACATTCAGGCAGTAACATCATCCGCATATGGGATTACCAAAGAAGGAAAAGAAGGTTTTGTACCCTGCTCTAAGCCAAAAGCCCTGACTACCGAAGACGCAAAACAGGTAATACAAGATTTTGCGCATGCTGCTAAAAATGCTATAGCCGCCGGCCTCGATGGTGTAGAGCTGCATGGGGCTAATGGCTACCTTATAGAACAATTCTTAAACCCGTTTGTAAACACCCGTAATGACCAATATGGAGGAACTTTAGAAAACCGGTGCCGGTTTTTGTTAGAGGCCACTGATGCGTGTATTGATGCGATTGGCGCAGACAGGACAGCCATCAGGCTTACGCCTTATGGCGATATGCATGAGTTGCCGCATTACGATAGTATTGAGGCTACCTATGAATATCTTGCTAAAGAACTGAACGCACGCAATATTGCTTATATCCATTTTATGGATCAGGGCTCCCGTGGCAGTTATGCTTTACCTGAGGGTTTCCTTAAGCGCTTTCACCAATGGTTCCGGGGTACGGTTATCCTGGCAGGTGGGCTGGATAAAGAAAAAGCAGAAGCACGTTTACAAAGCGGAGACATAGATCTTGCTGCCTTTGGAGAGCCTTTCATCGCTAATCCTGACCTGGTAACGAGCATGCACAATAATTATCCGCTCGCACCTACAGACCGCGCTACACATTACGGGCTGGGCCTGAAGGGTTACACCGATTACAAGTTTTATGAAAATCAAACATTATAATCTAATGACATTACTAAAAAACAATTATTTTTATATAGCATTTATTGCGCTTATCAGCGTGGCTTTTGTCCATGCCCAGGTAAAAGAAGCTACGCCTAAAAAGAAAATCCTCTTTGTTGTAACCAGCCATGACCAGAAAGGGACAACCGGGGAAAAAACAGGCTATTATTTAAGCGAAGTTTCGCATCCGTGGAAGGTATTAACGCAGGCAGGGTATGAAATTGACTTTGTAAGCCCAAAAGGCGGCAACCCGCCTGTAGATGGTTTTGACCTTAAAGACCCTGAAAATAAAGAATTTTGGGAGAATAGCTATTACCAGAACAAGTTATCGCACAGCCTTACACCGGCAAATGTAAAGCCTGCTGATTATGCTGCTATATACTATGCCGGTGGCCATGGTGCCATGTGGGATTTGCCGGATAACACAACCCTTACTTCTATTGCTGCAGCTATTTATCAAAATAAAGGCGTTGTTGCTGCCGTATGCCATGGGCCTGCAGGCTTGGTAAACATCAGGCTTGCTGATGGCTCTTTTTTAGTTGCTGGCAAAAAGGTAGCTGGATTTTCTAACGAAGAAGAGAAGCTTGTAAAATTAACCGGTGTTGTACCTTTTTTATTAGAGGATAAATTAAAAGAAAAAGGCGGTATTTACGAAAAATCAGCTCCCTGGCAGGAACATGTTATAATCGATAAGCGCCTTATTACCGGCCAAAACCCACAATCAGCTAAAGCTGTTGGCGAAGCCATTTTAAAAGCCCTTAAATAATTATTTAACTATAAATCATATACTATGCATTACATATTCTGGCCGGAACAATACCTTCCGGGAACTACCGACAACTACTGCTCTAATGAAGTAATTATAGCAGGTTTGTCCTCAGACGAAGTATGGCCTTATTTAAGCAATCCTTTTGCGTGGCCAAAATATTACAGCAATTCTTCGGACATTGAATTTGATAATAACGGCGGCCCGGAATTTACTGCCGATTCCCGTTTTCGTTTTAGGACATTCGGTTTTCCTATAGAAGCAGAAATCACCGAATTTGTACCACCATCGGAAGGTGGACCTGCACGATTGGCATGGCACGGCTGGGCAGAGGGCGATGAAGAAACAAGGCTGGATGTAATTCACGCATGGCTTATAGAAGACCTTCCAGGAGGGCGCGTAAGGATACTGACACAGGAATCGCAGATAGGAAAACCGGCGCAGGAACTGGCAAAAGCCAAGCCTAACCCGATGATAAACGGACACCAGGACTGGCTTGAAGGCCTTGCCGATGCTGCAAAGAACAAACTTGCAATAGGGTAACACATTTGATTGTTTATGAGTAAGTTTATTAGAATAAAAAAATATTTTTTGCTGGGCCTGGCAATAACAGGTCCTATAAATATCCAGGCGCAAACCACAAAGGCTAAATTACAAACGGTATTTACCGATAGCATATACCAGCTCACCGGTGTAGCCGTTTCTCAATCGGGGCGTATATTTACAAACTATCCCCGCTGGGCTGGGCCTTACCGTTATGCACTAGCGGAAGTTGGTAAAAATAACACCGCTAAACCATATCCAAACATAGAATGGAACCAGGGGGACGTGGCTAAAGGGGGAAATAAAGAGCAACATTTTTTATGTGTACAGGCAGTTGTTACAGATGGTGATGCCTTGTGGGTAATTGATGCGGGTTATGCACAAAACGCTGAGGACAACAATAAGGGGCAAAAGCTCGTAAAGATAAACCTTCGCAACAATACTGTTGAAAAGGTGTTCCCCATGCACAGTGTTGCAGGAAGTAAAAGCTACCTGAACGATATGCGCATAGACACCAAAAAGCAAATTGGGTACATTACAAATTCGGGCGAAGGTGGTATTATAATTGTAAACCTGAAGACGGGCAGCGCACGGCAGGTGTTATTAGGCAACAACATTGTAAAGGCCGATGCAGATTATACTATGCAAAGAGACGGCAAGCCCCTGTTAAGCAACGGTAAACCTTTTAGGGTAGATTCCGATGGTATCGCATTAAATCCCGACAATTCCCTGCTGTATTTTAAAGCGTTAACAGACGATAAATTATACCGCATTGCTACAAGATATCTTAACGATGCCAATTTTAACGATACTGAACTTGCCTTAAAAGTTGAATATCTTGGAACGTTTACAACGACTGATGGTATGGCATTTGATGCTAAAGGTAACCTGTACATGGGCGACCTTGAACGAAGAAGGATTATCAGGTTAACCCCAGACTTAAAGTTAGAAGAAGTTATTGCTGATGATGAAAGATTAGCATGGCCGGATAGCTACCAGGTTACTAAAGATGGATGGCTGTACATTAGCTGTTCGAGGATTGATGAGGAAAGCCGCTTCCATAACGGTAATAGTGCCCGCACTGGCGCTTATACCATCTACAAAACAAAGATTGACTAAATATAAAGAGAACATTATGACTACAGAAAAAACATACCCAAAATCTTTTTCGCACATAGGCCTTTCCGTACCCGACATTCATGCCGCAGTAAAATTTTATACTGATGTTATGGGCTGGTACATTATTATGGAGCCAAGCACCGTGGCCGAAGAAACAGAGACTGCTATTGGGCAAATGTGCATCGACGTATTTGGTACGGGTTGGGGTACATTTGATATAGCCCACCTTTCAACATCGGATGGGATTGGTATTGAGTTGTTTTCGTTTCCTAACGGAGTAAAACAGGCACCACCATTCCAGCCATTTAATACCGGGCTTTTCCATTTTTGTGTTCAGGATCCTGACGTGGAAGGCCTGGTAAATAAGATTGTAGCTAATGGAGGTAAACAGCGCATGCCGGTAAGGGAGTACTACCCTAACGAAAAGCCGTACCGTATGTGTTATGTAGAAGACCCTTTTGGTATTGTATTCGAGGTGTACAGCCATAGCTACGAGCTCACCTATTCTTCGGGTGCTTACACCAAATAAGCTGGATCAAATTAAAAAACACCTGTAATAAAATAAAGTATGTTTAAAAAATGTATCATCTTATTTGCATTAACTATGTTCCTATCTAACAGCTATGCCACACCCTTATGCAACGCGGTTAACGAAAATAATTTAACTGAGGCGTCGCACTTACTGCAAAAGGGAGCAAATGTAAACGAACGTAATGCCCTTGGTTTTACACCGCTTATGTTAGCCGCCGGTTTAGGTAATTATCAAATGGTTGATTTACTGCTTGCCGCAGGTGCCGATGTGCAAATGCTTGATACCCGGATGGGATCTACTGCATTGCATAAGGCGGCACAAAGTGGCGTAGTACCGGTGGCCGACCTGTTAGTTAAGCATGGTGCTTTTTTAGACCTTACTTCGCCCACTAATGGCAACACTCCACTGTATGATGCTGTGTGGCACCGCAATGCATACATGGTTAAGTACTTATTAGATGCAGGCGCCAATTGGGAAACCAAATCACGTGGTGTAATTACACCTTTAGCTTTAGCTCAAAAAACAGGAGATAAGGACATTGTTGCCCTCATTGAAAACCAGATGAAGCAGGCAGATGACTATCGCAAAAATGATAAATTTTTTAAAGCCATAGAAAAAGGTAATATTGCGGCAATACATAAGCTTATAAGCAGTGGTTTGGATATCAACCAACAAGCCTTATTTACAATTGGCGATGCACCAAAGGGTATGACACCTTTATTGTATGCAGCGCAGGTAGGTAATGCAGAAATTATAAAAATTTTGCTCGATGCCCGGGCCAATTCAAGAATTGTAGACTGGACAATGAAATCTACTGTACTGCATAAATCCGGTTATAATGGGCATCCACAAAATATAAAACTACTGGTAGATGCTAAAGCGGAGCTTGATGCACAGGGGCCGTACAATGGTTATACCGCCCTGCACGACGCTGTTTGGCACGGGCATTATGAGGCGGCGAAAGCGCTGTTAGAAAATGGGGCGCGGTTTGACCTGAAAGGGCTTGACGGCAACACGCCGCTTGACCTGGCAAAAAAATACGGGTATACCGATATACAGAAACTGCTGGAAGGTTATACAAAACAATAGCTCGCCGTATAAAGCTTAGCTTTTTGAAAAGTCATACCAATTGGCTATTTTTGGCACATGGAGTATGCTGCATTTTTAAGGAGCCATTTTGAAGAACTTATTACGATATCTGATAAGGAATTTGAAATTGCACAAAGCTTTTTTAGAGCTTTAAAACTGCCTAAAAAAGAAAGTATTATTAAGATTGGGCAAAAAGTAACTTCAGAATACCTGGTGGTACAGGGATGCCTTAAATCTTCTGCCTATGATGAAAAGGGAAAAGAATATATAATACAGTTCGCCCAGGAAAACTGGTGGGTATCTGATTACCCGGCATATGCTTTACAATCGTCTTCCGAGCTGGATATACAGGCTGTTGAGGATAGTTTTGTGCTGGAACTGACCATTGAAAACAGGAAAAAACTTTGTGATGCGATACCTCAGGTACACACGTTTTTTGAGCGCAAAACCTTTGGTGGTTACGTAGGTAGCCAAAAGCGCGTTTTATCTTTACTAAGAAACTCAGCAAAAGAAAAATACGACCTTTTATTAGCCCAATATCCCGAGCTGTTTCAACGCTTACCGCAAAAGGTTATTGCACAGTATTTAGGGATTACACGGGAAACCTTAAGCCGGTTAGGCAGGAAATAGCGTAGTGGGTATTCTTAATGGCAGTATTGCGTACAGCTTTGTTTTCCACTTATTAAAAATACTTCGAGCCAAAATATGGTAATCGAAAATAAGGTATACCACAAGATGTATATATAGGCAGTAAGTTTTTCATAATATAATGAATGTGGACAATTTGCGGTTTCTTTCAAATGATGCAGTCGCTTATATAAACTGTACTTTTTGCTATCTGAAAAAAATAATAACAATTTATACATAATTTAGAACCCAATATAAATAATTTGTACATTTGCATAACCAGTTATATAACTTGTTTTGTAATGTATGCGTAATAAAATATAGCAGAAAACGATGTCAGTTCATAAAGAAATGAGTAAAAAAGTTACCGCCCCCGAGTTATTAAAAATGAAGGAAGCCGGAATAAAGATAAGCGCATTAACTGCTTATGACTATACAATGGCTAAGATAATCGATAGTGCAGGTATTGATGTAATTATCGTTGGCGACTCTGCATCTAATACAATGATTGGGAATCTTACAACACTATCTATAACGCTTGATCAAATGGTTAATTATGCCAAGGCGGTGGTTAACGGAACTTCGAGGGCACTTGTGATAGTGGATATGCCATTTGGTACTGTGTCGGGCAATCCATATAAATCTATGGAAGCAGCGATCAGGATGATGCAGGAGACAGGTGCAGATGCAATTAAGGTGGAGGGCGGTATAGAAGTTGCCGATGATGTGAAAAAGATATTGAATGCAGGCATACCCGTAATGGCACATTTGGGTTTAATGCCACAATCAATTAATAAATATGGCACATATAACGTAAGAGGTAAAGAAGATGCTGAAGCAAAAAAACTTATTGAGGATTGCCTTCGTATGGAAGATTTAGGGGTTTTTGGATTGCTCTTGGAAAAAATCCCTGCAACACTTGCGTCTGAAATTTCCTCAAAAGTAAAAATTCCGACAATAGGTATTGGTGCTGGCTCAGGAACCGATGGACAAGTATTAGTTATACAGGATGTAATGGGAATGAACAACGATTTTTCACCCAGGTTTCTAAGGCGTTATGCTGATCTACATAGCATAATGACGATGGCAACACAAAATTATATTGCTGATGTTAAAGCAGCAAATTTTCCTAACGAGGATGAATGTTATTAAAACCACTAAAAAATAAGAATATGAATTTATTTGATAAAACCGGCAAAATGGCATTAGGCAGCAGGCTACGTTTACTTACAGCTAAAGTAACCGAAGAAGCCTCCAAAATTTATGAATTATATGATGTCGAATTTAATCCAAAATGGTTTCCTATATTTTTTGTCCTGTCCGAAGGTAATCCTAAAACCATTACAGAAATAGCTACAGAAGTGGGACATTCTCAACCATCAGTTACAAAAATAATTAAGGAGATGGTTCTGTCCGGATTGGTTCAGGAAAATTTAAAATCTACAGATAAACGGAGAAATGTAGCCGGGCTAACAGATAAAGGAAGTGAATTGGCAGAAAAGATAAAGATACAATGTGCAGACATTGATATTGCTATTGATGGTGTTATTGCCGAAGCAACAAATAACCTTTGGGAAGCCATTGCAGAATGGGAATATTTATTCGAACAAAAATCACTTTACCAAAGGGTATATGAACAAAAAAAACTTCGTGAAAGCAAAAATGTTCAAATTATCAATTATGAACCTCAATATAAATCAGCTTTCCGGTCGTTAAATGAAGAGTGGATTTCCACATATTTTGAAATGGAGGAAGCCGATTTTATAGCATTAAACAATCCTGTAGAGTATATACTCGCTAAAGGTGGAAAAATATTTGTGGCACTATATAATAATGAGCCTGTAGGTGTTTGTGCATTAATAAAGATGGAAGATAAGAAATACGATTTTGAAATGGCAAAAATGGCAGTCTCCCCAAAAGTACAAGGAAAAAATGTTGGCTGGCTATTAGGGCAGGCTATTATTAACGCAGCAAAAAATGAGGGCGCCGCTGCATTATATTTAGAAAGTAACACAATCCTAAAACCCGCCATTAATCTATATCATAAAATGGGATTCAAAAAAATTGCTGGACAGCCTACACCATATAAGCGTTGCAACATACAAATGGAACTTGATCTAAAATTATAATTGATTAGATAGGGGATTTATTTATATATGTAATCAGGCACCAATTTTAATATAACTACCGGCAGCCAATTAATAAAATTGCAAATTATTATGTAACCTATTTTAAAAGTTGAATTAGCTGTTATATCCATATACATTTCACTTACAGTGATAATTTTATAGTAGGTGTTCGACATTCCCTCATAAATTAAATAGAGCTCATTTTTGGAAAATATTGATAATTAATTAATTTTTTAAAATGTCGTGAATAAGGTTAAAAAAGGTACGAGGTGTTCGACTGTGATCCCTGACAGTGCACGGAAAACTAACAACGCCAGTGGAAACAGAGACATTGAATTTTAAAATATTTCTTTAATTAAAACTCATTGATTGATTAGAAATTTATTGTATATTTAATTTCTTTCAATTGATAAATTTAGTATTTGATTTCATTAATTAATATCCTGCTTCCCGTATAAAAAATTTTCATTTTTAAAGGCTCATTTTTCGCATCAACCTTTTCAGCAATAGTAATATTGAAAACCCTTTTCTTTAAATGGCCGGCATAATTACCTTGTAACTTTCCAATGGTTAGGGTTTGATCTTTTTCACTCCATACAAACGGAATAATAGTGTAGCTCCCTTTTTCATAATTATAATTATCGCCTTCATCTTCATACAAATCAAATTTGGCATCTGCTCCAGGATATATATGTATATCAATAGTATCCCGAGGTTTTTCTGAAGCGTATTGCATAACCTCACCAATAGGCAAAATAGAACCCGCCTTTACAAAAAGCGGAATTTTATTAAGGGGAGCATCAGTTGTAATGGTTTTACCGCCAGTAAAATGTTTACCTGACCAGTAATTATACCAATCTGAACCTTTAGGCAGATATACATTCCATACTTTAATATTTGGCTCAGTAATCGGTGCTACAAGTATACTTTTACCAAACATGTATTCATAAGGCTGTTGGATCGCTATTGTATCTGAAGCAAAATCCATAACTAATGGGCGCATTATGGTCGATCCATTTTTAGAAACCTGCCATGCTTCAGAATAAATATAAGGCATGAGGGCAGATCGTAAATTGAGCATCTCCCTCATATTTGCTTCTACTTCAGGTCCGTATTTCCAAGGTTCTGTTTCGGTACCGTAACCATGTATACGGAATATTGAATTGAACACCCCCCACTGAAACCAGCGCGTTAAAATTTCATGGTATTTTTTATCAGTATACTGGCCGGGCCCGGGACGAAAAAATCCACCTATATCTGTGGTCCAGTACGGCATACCCGTTAAATTATAATTAAGCCCTGCAACAATTTGCCGTTTGTAAGTATCCCAATCCCAGCCAATATCTCCAGACCAGTTTATGGTTCCGTACCGCTGCTGCCCTGCAAATGCCGATCGTGTAAGCGTGACAACCCTTTTATCTGGATTAGTATTTCGTTGTCCCTCATAAACCGTTTTACTAACAAAAAGCGGATATGTAAGACGGTAAAAATCGCCCAACCCATAATATGTTTGTTTACCAACCAATGCATCATTTTCGGGCTCAGTAGCATCCATCCACCACGAATCGACACCTTTACTAAACAAATTAGTATTAAGTACGTTCCAGTGCGTTTTTTGTGTTTCAGGCTTATAAATATCTATCCAGTCGCTATTGGGTATATATAAGTCTTTCGCAAGATATTCTTTAGCTACGTCTGATTTTTTATCCAAATTTTCCCATACCGATATAGATAGGTGCGCATTTAAATCATGCAATTGCTTTATAAATTTTTCTGGGTTTGGATAATTCGTTTCATCAAACTTAGGCACACCCCAGCCATACTTGCCCCAATATTGCCAATCCTGCACAATAACATCTACCGGTAATTTCTTGTTTCTAAATTCTTGTATTGTTTCCACCAAATGTTTGCCAGATGTGTAACGTTCCCTGCATTGCCAAAAGCCATATGCCCACTGTGGAAGCATGGGCACATTGCCAGATAGGTTACGATAATCTGCAATAATATCATCGGCATCGTTGCCGTAAAACACCACGTAGTAAAGTGATTTAGCATTGGGCGACCTAAATGTAGTTTCATCACTTTCCTGTTTCCAGGTAAGTTTTGGGGTATTCGCCGTTTTACAAACAACATTAATAGTATGTTCACCAGCTTTAAGATAAATCATTTTACTTACTGCTGGTGGTAACCACATATTAGAAAAGTCGATGTACGGTACATTATCTATCGATAAAAAATGACGGTTATCCATTGCACCCATGTCAAGCATAAAGGTATAATTACCATCTTTAATAGCCGTGAATTTTGCAGTATGCAGCGATTGTTCCTGCGATATTTTTTGGGTGCCTGCAGTAGTAGTTACATTAGCATCTGCCTTTTCTCCTAAAATAGTAGTACTTTTTAAAAGTGGAATAAAGGTATCGGCCGGATTAAAATTAGTTAGTCCGTATTGATGCCAGAGGATGCCGTACCCCTTACTGGAATATAAAAACGGAATAGCTATTTGTGTATTTACCTGAGTAAGTTTACGGCTTATGTTACGAAGGTTATAATTACCATCCTGAAACTGGCCAAGGCCAAATAAGTATTCATCTTTGGGCGAATTAAAACTTTGTTCTGCAATAAAACAAGGCTCACCCATAATAGAATCGCGTATTAGTTTTCGGCTACCCGCTTTTTCGCTTAAAAATATTTTGCCGTTGATATCGCTATAGTCAATAGCACCACTTTTCTTATCAAAAGTTACCATTACCATTTCGGTAAACAATTTTAATTTATCTGCTGTATCTTTAAATTTAAATTTTATCGTTGCAGGATTACTTACAAAAATAAATTCCTGTTCTTCTTTTAATTCCTTCTCCCATTGTATGCTTATTGCCTTAGCAGAAAGTGGTTTTATGGTTAATATACCTTCAGCAAGTTCTATTTGCAATCCATCTTTTCTTAAAGTATGGCTTTGGTAAGATTGAGCAAAAAGTAGTGCTGGTATCAAACTAAAAAATAAAATAAAAAATCTTTTCATAAATAAGTAACTATACTGTTTTGTAAACAGAATTAGGTGTAAACAAATAAAAAGCATTTAACAATGCTAAAAGTCTGAAAAATTAGCCAACCATTAAACCTGATTATCATTTAGCATTGCAGATAAAATAAGTAAGCAAAATAATGTACAGTTTTAATTAAAAACTAAATTACCAGCAATATACCTTACGAATTAGACAATAAGGTTAAACTTTGAACTTAAAAATTTAACTTATTTTGTAATTATCAATTATGTACTATAACCATTTCGCAACTTTATGAAGGTAGGATTATTTATACCATGCTACATAGACCAATTATACCCTAAAGTAGCTGTCGCTACATTAGAGTTACTGGAAAGATTGGGCCTTGATGTATATTACCCTACCCGCCAAACCTGCTGTGGGCAGCCATTGGCAAATTCTGGCTACAGTCATTTAACGTATGATATAGATGAACTTTTTACTCATAATTTTGAAAGTTGTGATTATGTAGTATCGCCATCGGGCAGTTGTACATTACACATTAAAGAGCATTTACATAACTATAAAAATATAGGTAGCGCGCAGCATATTAAAAAACACATTTATGAATTGGTAGAGTTTTTAACCGATGTTATAAAGGTTGAAAATTTAAAAGCCACTTTCCCGTACCGTGTAGGATTACATCAAAGTTGCCACGGTCAGCGCGGACTACGCCTTGCTAGTATGACCGAACGTGTTGAAGTATCTTTTTCTAAACCTAAACATTTACTCAGCATGGTTAACGGCCTGAAGCTTATAGACCTTACCCGCGAAGATGAATGCTGTGGTTTTGGCGGTACATTTTGCGTTACCGAAGAAGCAGTGTCTGTACGCATGGGGCAAGATCGTGTTGCCGATCATCTAAACCATAAAGCACAATACATTACAGCTGCAGATATGTCGTGCCTTATGCACATGCAGGGCATTTTAAAAAGACAAAATAGTAACGTACAGGTAATACATATTGCCGAAATACTTAACGCCACTTTATAATGAAAGACCACGCACAACTGGCAGAAGCTTTTAATAAAGATAAAGAACGCGTTACCTGGCATGACGAAACGTTGTGGTTTGTGCGCACAAAGCGCGATAAAGCTGCCCATAAATTTGCCGGTTGGGAACAACTGCGCGAAACAGCGTCGCAAATAAAAAACAATGTGCTAAGTAATTTAGATAGTTATCTTTTACAATTTGAGGCCAATGCCATTAAAAACGGCATAACGGTACACTGGGCTAAAGATGCTGCCCAACATAACCAAATTGTATTATCACTTTTACAAAAGCACGAAATAAACAGCATGGTTAAAAGCAAGAGCATGCTTACCGAAGAATGCCACCTTAACGAGTTTTTACAGCACAATGGTGTTGAAGTTATAGATACTGATTTGGGCGAACGTATAGTTCAGTTTCGTAACGAGCCGCCTAGCCATATTGTGCTGCCTGCCATTCACTTAAAGAAGGAAGATGTATCAGATACTTTTCATGAGCATTTAGGTACCAAAAAAGGAAATTCCGACCCACAATACCTTACCGAAGCGGCACGCCAGCATTTACGGGAAACTTTTTTAACACGAAAACTTGCCCTCACCGGAGTTAACTTTGCTGTTGCCGAAACCGGAGAATTTGTAGTGTGTACTAACGAAGGCAATGCCGATATGGGTGCCCACCTGGCTAACCTGCACATTGCCAGCATGGGGCTGGAAAAAATAATTCCGCGACGGGAAGATTTGGGTATTTTTCTCAACCTATTGGCACGCAGTGCTACAGGTCAGCCCATAACAACTTATTCCAGTCATTTTAAACGCCCTCGTAATGGGCAGGAAATGCATATTATTTTAGTAGATAATGGCAGGAGTATACAATTAGGCCGTAAAGATTTTCGAAATTCGCTTAAATGCATTCGCTGTGGAGCGTGTATGAATACCTGCCCTGTTTACAGGCGCAGTGGCGGTCATAGCTACCACACGGCCGTTGCGGGGCCTATTGGTTCTATCCTCGCCCCTAATTTAGATATGGAAAAGAATAAAGATTTGCCTTTTGCCTCTACCCTATGCGGATCGTGTACCAATGTGTGCCCCGTAAAAATAGATATTCACGACCAGTTGTATAAATGGCGACAGGAAATCGTGAAAAGTGGATACAGCCCTAAAAGTAAAACAATTGCTATGAAAGCCATGAGCGTAAGCCTTTCTAAACCCATGGTTTATGATATATCTGGCAAAGCATTACGCTTTACTTTAAGATATGCTCCATTTGTAATTAACAATAAACTAAACCCGTGGTACAAGCAACGAGAGATGCCTGCTGCACCCGAAAGTTCATTTAAAAAATGGTACGAAAAAAACCGAAGTAAAAAAAATAATAATGAGTAGCAAAAATGATATTTTAGCTGCTATTGCGGCAAATAAGCCAGATCCCCAACCTTTACCTATTGGCCTATATACACCAGAAAGTGGTTATAACTTAACCAACCGTTTTATAGAAAACGTAACACTTATTGGCGGTGCTGTACACCAAATTAGTATCATTAGTGAAATAGAGCAGTTTATAAGCACTCACTTTCCATCGGCTATACGAATCATTACAAATAATAAGTCTTTAAAAAATGTAGGAACGCTTTTATTAAATAACGATTTAGACAAGCAAATTCCGCATGAGTTGGAAAATGTGGATCTTACCATTTTAGACGCGCCCTTTGGAGTAGCTGAAAACGGTGCCATCTGGATTACTGATGAGTTATTGCACCATCGTGTGTTGCCTTTTATAACCCAGCACCTTATACTCATCATTAAAGAATCGTCTATTGTAGCTTCTTTACAGCAGGCATACTCTATGATAAACAATCAGGATTATGGGTACGGTGTGTTTATCTCAGGCCCGTCTAAAACTGCAGATATCGAGCAGTCATTAGTTATAGGGGCGCATGGTTCTCGCAGCCTTGATGTATTTATTACAGGGCAGGCGTCCTACTAAAAAAGCCATAAACAAGTAAAACACACATGAGCCATACTTCACATACAAAATTTACCATAAAAGCCACAGCCAAAAAAAAGGGCTATCATTTCCCTTTAATATTGGTTACCAGCCTATTCTTTTTCTGGGGGTTTATCCACAACCTTGACCCGGTGCTTATTCCACACCTTAAAAAAGCATTTAGATTAACTGACCTGGAGACAGCCTTTGTAGATTTTTCGGTTTTTATAGCCTACTTTGTCATGGCACTGCCTGCGGGTTACTTTATGCGAAAATACGGTTACAAAAGCGGTATTATATTTGGCTTAATCCTGTTTGCTATTGGGTCATTTTTGTTTTTACCAGCAGCAGATACCCGGCAGTACATCTTCTTTTTAGGAGCTTTGTTTATTATAGCCTGCGGACTAACATTTCTTGAAACGGCCGCAAACCCTTATATTACCATTTTAGGCAAGCCGGAAACCGCAACACAACGTTTAAATTTTTCACAGTCATTTAACGGGTTAGCTGCGTTTTTAGCACCTGTAATTGGCGGTAACTTTATACTGTCGGGCACCAACTACAGCGAGGTTCAGCTGGCTGCAATGCTGCCATCGGATAAAGAAGCCTATCTTATTGAAGAAGCCAGCAGCGTTAAAGGCCCATATTTGACTCTTGGTGTTGCTATTATACTTATAATCGTATTTTTTATATGTACCAAACTTCCCGATATTAAAGAAAATAAAGAAGAAATTGAAGGGTCTAATATAAAACATGCCATGCGCCACAGCCATTTATCATGGGCTATTATAGCACAGTTTTTTTATGTAGGTGCACAGGTTTCCGTACTTAGCTTTTTTATACGTTTTGTAACAACATCGGCTAGTATTAGTGAGCAACAGGCCAGCTGGTATGCGGGTGCGGCGGGCTTAGCCTTTATGTTAGGCCGTTTTGCGGGTACGTTTATCCTGAAATTTATTGCTCCCAACCGCCTGCTCATGCTTTATGCATTTGCTAGTATAGCGTTAACCGTTGTAGCTATTTTTGGTAGCGGCATTATAACGGTTTATGCACTAATAGGCATTGCCTTTTTTATGTCTATTATGTTTCCCACTATATTTTCAATGGGAATTTCAGGATTGGGTAAAGATACCAAATTAGGTTCATCGCTTATAGTAATGTCGATTGTAGGCGGTGCTATCCTGCCATTGGGACTGGGTTATATTTCAGATGTTACCGGAAACATTCAATACGGTTATATAGTACCATTAATTTGCTTTTTAGTGGTATTTATATTCGGGTGGAAAAAATGGAACCCTACTGCGGTAGAAATCAACATTGCTTTAGAAACAACTTAATAATGAAACATTTAGTAATTAAAATAAATAGAGCCGATAATGTATTGGTGGCTCTACAGGATTTACCTAAAGGCACTCAACTATTTTTTGAAGGCGAGACCTATACTACTACCGAAACCATACCTGCAAAGCATAAGCTGTTTATGCAGGATATGCATGCGGGCAACGAAGTTTTCATGTACGGTGTTTTAGTAGGCAAAGTGCAGTATGATGTACTACAAGGTGCACGGATGAACGTAGATAATACCAAACATGCTGCCGAACCTTACGCTTATCGCGATGTTAACTTTAAATGGGAAGCGCCGGATGTAAGCCATTTTAGCCACCGTACTTTTAATGGCTACCATCGTAAAAACGGTGTAGTCGGCACCGCCAATTACTGGTTATTTATACCTACCGTTTTTTGCGAGAACCGTAACCTGAGCATTATTAAAGAATCGCTTTACAGCGAACTTGGATATGCTGTAGATGATAAATATAAATCATATACGCACAGCCTTGTAAAAGCATTGGAAAGTGGCGAAAGTATCGATAATATATCCTTAGTACCCAATAACGAATTGAAAGCCAAACGCACGTTTAAAAATGTCGATGGCATTAAATTTTTAAACCATACCGGTGGCTGCGGCGGTACAAGGCAGGATTCTGAAACGTTAAGCAGGTTGTTGGCCTCCTATGCCGATCATCCTAATGTTGCAGGTGTTACTGTGTTAAGCCTGGGGTGCCAGCACTTACAGCTTAACGATTTCAAGGACGAATTACTAAGGCGCAACCCCAACTTTGACAAACCATATTTTGTTTTCGAACAGCAAAAAGCGCAAAGCGAAGAACAAATGATACAACAGGCCATTCGCGATACTTTTAAAGGCCTAATCGAAATTAATAAGATTGAACGTGCCCCTGCTACTTTAAATAAACTAACTGTAGGGGTTAAATGCGGCGGCAGTGACGGTTTTAGCGGCATATCTGCTAATCCTGCAGTAGGCCATTGTGCCGATTTACTGGTAGGGCTTGGTGCCAAAGTGCTCTCGGCTGAGTTCCCTGAACTGTGTGGTGTAGAGCAGGAAATGATAGACCGGTCTGTAGATCGTGCCACTGCTGAAAAGTTTATCAGGTTAATGACTGACTATGATGAACTTGCGCATAAAGTAGGGTCCGGTTTTTACATGAACCCTTCGCCGGGTAATATTAAAGACGGCTTAATTACCGATGCTATAAAGTCGGCTGGGGCTGCCCGTAAGGCAGGGTCATCGCCAGTGGTAGATGTACTTGATTATACAGAGCCTGCTACAAAACCAGGACTGAGCCTGGTATGTACACCCGGTAATGATGTTGAGGCTACTACAGGTAAAGCAGCATCGGGCGCTACATTAATACTGTTTACAACAGGCTTAGGTACGCCTACTGGTAACCCTGTCTGCCCTACTATAAAAGTCGCTACAAATTCTATTTTAGCTAACAGGATGAGCGATATTATTGATATTGATACCGGGCCGATTATTAGTGGCGATAAAACCATAACCCAAATGGGTGAAGATATTTTAGAGTATTGCATTAAGGTAGCCAGTGGCGAAGAAATACCTAAAGCGGTACAACTTAACCAAGACGATTTTATTCCGTGGAAACGGGGCGTTTCCTTGTAGATATTATTTTAAATGCTGAATTATAAATTTTAAATTAATCCGTGTATAAGACTTTTGACTTTATGACTTTTAAACTTTAAACATAATAAAATGTTTTCATTAAAAAATAAAAAAGCGGTAGTAACCGGTGCCGGTAGTGGTATTGGTAAAGCTATAGCGGTATTGCTCGCTAAACAGGGCGCCGAAGTTCATGTTATAGAAATTAGCGAAGAACAAGCCGCAGGTACAGTATCAGAAATTACTAATAACAATAACAAAGCGTTTGCTCATGTATGTGACGTGTCTAACCAGCAGGCTGTTTTAGAAACTTTTATTAAAATTGGTGCTATTAATATACTTGTAAATAACGCTGGTGTTGCCCATATAGGCAAGGCAGATACCACTCCTGAAGATGATTTTGACAGGGTAATCCGCATCAATGTAAAAGGAGTTTACAACTGCCTGCATGCAGCTATACCGCAATTGCGTGCAGCCGGCGGCGGCGTTATTATTAATATGGCATCTATCGCAGCATTAGTAGGTATACCAGACAGGTTTGCCTATAGTACTGCAAAAGGGGCTGTTAAAGCCATGACCATGAGCGTCGCAAAAGATTACATTAGCGAGAACATTCGTTGTAACTCAATTTCCCCAGCAAGGGTACACACACCTTTTGTTGATGGCTTTTTGCAAAAAAATTATCCTGATAACGTTGAAGAAATGTTCGAAAAATTATCTAAAACGCAGCCTATTGGCCGTATGGCAGAACCCGAAGAAATTGCAGCACTTGCTTTGTATCTTTGCAGCAACGAGGCCGGTTTTATTACCGGCGTAGATTACCCTATTGATGGTGGTTTTACTACCCTTAACAACTAAACATATACATTTATATGAAACTAATACGATTTGGAGCCGAAGGACAGGAAAAACCGGGCGTTATCATTAATGACACTTGGTATGATGTATCGCACCTGGTTAATGATTATAATGAAGCTTTTTTTGCAGACGATGCTATTAATCAATTACAAAAAGATATTGAAAAAGGCGGGCTTAGTGAAGTTGCTAAAACAACGCGCCTAGGTGCCGCTATGGCAAGGCCATCTAAACTGGTATGTGTTGGCCTTAATTATATTGACCATGCTAAAGAAACGGATGCCGAAATACCTACTGAGCCTATTTTGTTTTTCAAGGCAACATCTGCCATTGTAGGACCTAATGATAATGTTATCATACCTAAAAACAGTAAAAAAACTGATTGGGAAGTGGAACTCGCACTGGTTATTGGCAAAAAAGCAAGTTACGTGAGTGAGGAAGATGCTTTAAATCACGTTGCCGGATACGTATTGCATAATGATTACAGCGAGCGTGAATTTCAAATAGAGCGCAACGGGCAATGGG
Source organism: Flavobacterium subsaxonicum WB 4.1-42 = DSM 21790 (assembly GCF_000422725.1). GTDB lineage: Bacteria > Bacteroidota > Bacteroidia > Flavobacteriales > Flavobacteriaceae > Flavobacterium > Flavobacterium subsaxonicum. The sequence goes on along the minus strand of NZ_KE383909.1, from coordinate 434,376 downwards.
TTAAGGGCAAAAGCTGCGACACTTTTGCTCCGCTGGGCCCATTTATTGCCACACCAGATGAAATTGAAGATGTACATAACCTAAGGCTTTGGCTTACCGTAAACGGAAATAAAGTACAGGACGGTAATACAGCTAACTTAATTTTTAATATTCCGTTTTTAGTAAGTTATATTAGCCAGTTCATGACACTTTTACCCGGCGATGTTATTACAACAGGAACTCCTGCAGGTGTAGGTTTAGGTATGAAACCAGAACCCTGGTATTTGAATGAAGGCGATGTGGTAGAGTTGGGTATAGACGGATTAGGATCGAGCAAACAACATGTAAAAGCCTATACAAAACAATAGATTTTTACTATCTATTGCAGTAATAACGCTCTTTAAATATTTATTTAGGGAGCGTTATTAATTTATAGGCGATGAAGGCTTCTTCAATAGATCCATTATTTTCTAAACATTGCAAAGCTGTAATCAGCTGCTTTTTTAAAGAATCAACTATTAAAAGATCAGTATCCCAAAGCAATGTCTGGCTTAAAATATAACTCACCGTTTCATCAATACTGTCTGCATCCCAGGCATGTTTAAAAATGTTTATAATTTTAAAATCGTCCTGTATTGGTAGGGTGTTACCATTCCAATCTCCTTTATAAAAACGAAGCAGACAAGCGAATGCAAAGGTTAACCGCAATGGCAGCGTATTATATTTTGCCAAATAATCCAGTATGACCGGCAATACTCTTACCTTAAATTTTGAAATAGAATTTAAAGCAATGCTCGAAAGTTTGTGATGTATAAATGGATTGCGAAATCGGTCGAATACCTCGTCAGAAAAAATAGTTAATTCTGTTTCCGGCAGGTTTATCGTTGGATTTATTTCCTGGTAAACAGCCTCTTTTATAAAGAGACCTATAAAATTATTGTCTATAGATTGTTTAACCGTTTCATTTCCATCTAATAATGATAGGGGTACCATAAGCGTATGTGCACCGTTAAGTATTCGCACTTTGCGCACCCTGTATGGCTCGATATCTTTAACTACCAGAATGTTTTCGTTAATAGCATTAAACAGAATTTTTTGTAATAACACTTCATCGGCTTGTATAGCCCAAAACAGGAATGTCTCAGATACTGTCATTAAGGTATCTTCATATCCTAATTTTTCTATGTACGTAGTTACATCATCCTTAGGATAACCGGGCACAATACGGTCTACTAATGTATTATGAAAATAATTATACTCGTTTATCCATGTTGTAAATGCATTGCCCAACTGCCATAAATTTACATATTGTAGTATGATTTTTTTCAATACATCGCCATTATTAGCTATAAGTTCTAACGGTAACAGGGTTAATCCTTTGGTATTATCTCCTTCGAAATATAAAAATCGTTCATAAAGCAGTGCTGTTACTTTTGCGGGAAAGCTTTGATGCGGATGCCCTGTAAGTAAAGTATCATTTTCGTTAAAAACAATACCGGCTTCGGTAGTATTAGATAATAAAATAATTAACTCTTCCTCTTTTGCTAAATCCCGATAAGCATTATAATCTTCATATGGATTAATAGCTTTTTGAATACACGATATAATCCTTGTGTGCTCTACAGGTATACCCTGGCTTATGCCTTTAGTTAAAAGTGTAAACAAACCATCCTGATCTTGCAATAATTGTATAGACCCGCCCGCCCTGGCTTTAACTACGGCAACACCAGCATTAAAATCTGCCTCTGCATTTAGTTTATCTACAATGTAATCGGCGAATCCCCTAATGAAATTACCATCCCCAAACTGCACTATTTTTATAGGTAGTTTTTGAGTATAATTTTCTGACCTTTTTAATCTTTTCATGGTTTCGATTGTGATTAGCCATAGACAGACAATATTTATAAATCAAGATTATAAAATACCTGTGCATTTTTAAACCAAACCTGTTCCTTTTCTTTTTGTGATAATTGAGCCATATAATCATGTATGATTTGTACCACCTTGGCATAATTGGCCGCAAGATTGCATACCGGCCAATCAGACCCAAACATTATTCTATCTGCAGTAAAATTTTCAAAAACCACATCAAGGCAGGGTTTTAAATCATCAGCGATCCAGGTATCCCAATGCGCCTCTGTAACCATACCCGATACTTTACAAAATACATTTTGTGTCTGGGCAAGTTCTTTAATATTCTCTTTCCATGTGGCTATATTACCCGTTTTTAAATCGGGCTTAGCAATATGATCAAACACAAACGGCTGGTTAGGAAAATGCTTCACAAGCTTAATGGCATCACGAAGTTGATGATGGTATATTAAAATATCATAGGTATAATTATATTCTTTTAATGCACTTATCCCGTTCCTGAAATCTTCGCGCAACATAAAACCATCAGGCTCCCCCTGAATGATATGCCTAAAGCCTTTTAGCTTTTTTTTATTGGAAAAATGCTCCAGTCTTTCGCGTATATTTTTATCTAATAAATTTACATAGCCTACTACACCTTTAATAAAAGAGTGTTTTGTGGCCAGATTGAGCAGAAATTCTGTCTCACTTTCAGTTTGTGCTGATTGTACCGCCATACAACCTGAAAATTGATTGTCATTTAATAGAGGAAGTAAATCAGCCGGTAAAAAATCTTTCCTTATTTTATGCATCGATTCATCAATCCACGCATCCTTAATGGGATCGAATTTCCAAAAATGCTGGTGGGAGTCTATTCGTTGGTGCATTGCTACTAACTATAAATCATTAATTAATGCCCTGTCTAAATGCACATAGCCACCATCTACAAATACAAATTGCCCGGTAGTATGCGATGATTTGTTTGATATTATAAACAAGGCAGTATCTGCAATTTCTTCAGGGCGTGTCATGCGGACTTCAAAAGGAATATTCTTTTTAATTTTTGCTAGTGCAGCATCGCCGTCCGGGAGGGTTTTAAGCCAATCATCATAAGCAGGTGTGTAACTTTCGGCAACAATTATTGCATTAGAGCGAATGCCATATTGTATTAAATCAACGGCCCATTCGCGGGTAAGTGCTAATACTCCGCCTTTTGCCGCAGCATACCCAGATGTGCCTCCCTGGCCGGTTAACGCTACTTTAGATCCTATATTAAGAATGTTACCCTTTGAGTTTTTTAGGTGTGGCAAAACATATTTTACAAGTAAAAAATAACTCCCCAAATTGAGTTTAAGCGAATTAATAAATTCCTCGTAAGATGCATCGAGGCCTACACCATCATTAAGGCCTACGTTATTAATCACTATATCTATACAGCCGTACTTTTGTATTATTTTATCAACAGCCGCTTCTACTTGCTTTGCATCGGTTACATCTGTTTTACAAAATAGTGCATTCGTTCCGTTAGCTTTAAGTATATCGGCATAAGCAGCACCTCTTTCGTTATGGTCAAGCAGCACCGGTATAGCCCCTTCGGCGGCAAGCCTGTTTATTATTGTCACGCCAATGCTGCCCTCTTTCCCAGCCGATCCCGATACTACAACCACTTTTCCTTTTAATCCTAAATCCATAATATATGTTTTTAATCCAGATCGATAACTACTTTAATAGCATTATTTTCAGGATTTATCCAATCATTAAATAAGTGTACAACATCATCAAAATTCCCCTTGTGGGTAATGTATTGTTTTGGGTTTATACTACCAGATTTGATACACTGTAATACATAAGTAAAATCTTCTTTAGTTGCATTACGGCTACTCATTAACGTTGCTTCCCGTTTGTGAAAGTCAGGATGGTTAAATTTTAGCTCACCGTTTTGAAGCCCAACCAATACATAACGCCCACCATGTGCAAGATAATTAAATCCTGAATTCATAACAGTTGCATTACCCGTAGCATCAAAAACTACATTAGGCATATCGCCATTTGTAATTTCACTAAGCCTTTTTATTACATCATCATTAACCGGATTTATAAGATTGCTAATCTTAAGTACTTCTTTACAAAACTTAAGGCGATGCTCATTAATATCAAACACGATCACTTTTGCACCCTTTAATTTAGCAAAGTGAATTAAGCCCAACCCTATAGGCCCGGCTCCCATAACAAGCACAGTGTCTTTATTTGTAACTCCTGCCCTACGCACACCATGTAATGCTATAGCAAGTGGCTCAACCAAGGCTAACTCTTCATGATCAAGACCTTCGCCGTTTATTAAGTAATCATCAGCAACAGTGATATATTCTGCCATACCGCCATCTATATGCACACCAAAAACCTGCATAGTAACACAACAGTTTGTTAGGCCATTACGGCATGCCACACATTTACCACAATGAAAGTACGGAATAAAAGTTAATTTATCACCAGGTTTAAAACCTTCCGCTCCACCTTCTATATATTCTGCGGCCAGTTCATGGCCTAATATCCTAGGATAATTAAAATAGGGCTGGGTACCACCAAAGGCATGGATATCTGTACCACATATCCCTATTTTTTTGATTTTTAGTAACGATTCTCCACTTCTTCTATTCGGAACCGGTTTTTCTTTAAGCAGAAATTCGCCGGGTTTTTCACAAATTATATATTTCATATTTGGCAAATTACTTAACATCAACTGTAACTGTAACAGGCTGTAGCCACGGGCTCGTAAAAGTAACAGTAACCTTATTACCCTGGCCTGTACTTTGCAGGTAGGCTAACAGGTGTCCGTTAAAGGCACGTTGTACATTATCGGTATAATCGGTCATGTCGCTATTGTTACCGGCTTCAAGGCCAAGTAATCTTGCAGGGCCATTAATTGTACATGTAATGTCGTTATCGCTTAGCATTACAGGCAGGCCATCTTTATCTACAACATCAACCATTATCTGGGCAACACCTTTTTGCTTATCTATAGTAACCGATTTATTTTTTACTACCAATGCATAAGGCTGTGCTGATGAAGCTATTGCGTAACGGCTTACTTCTTTGTTGTCGGTACTTAGGCCAATAACTTCAAGCTTACCCGCTGCATAAGGAACATCCCAGGAGATGATGCCTACATTTTTATCGTAGTTTTTAACTTCGCCTACTATTTTACCGTTAAGTTCTAAACGGGCTTTTGCAGCATTTGTATAAGCAACTACGCGCACTGTTTGTCCTGCCTCATAGTTCCATAAAGGCCATGCATCTTTGCTTGGCGATTTTTCTTTTTGACGCGGAATGTAGGTCCCGATAAATGCCATTGGTGTATCTGACCATAATGACTGACGGAAATAACCCCTTGGTTTTATACGGCCTGCAAAATCTACAAGGCCTGAATAGAAACCTCTTGATGGCCATCTGCCAGATTCGCCAAGGTAATCAATACCCGTCCAAAGAAACTGTCCAAAAATATGGTCGTTGTTTACAACAGCAAGCCATGGCTCAATATCATGTACGTTCTCACTACCATAAATAACCCTGTTAGGATATTTTTCATGGTCAGATTTGTAACGGCTTTCAGTATAATTATAACCGGCAATATCAAGCAGTCCCGGGTATTCTGTTTCATTACTCATTGCTACACCTGCAAGGCCAGCTGTAGTAGGTCGCGATTTGTCATATTTTTTAACCGCAGCAACAAGGCGTTTAGCAATAGCACCAAGCCTCATAGCATCGGGGGCATCTTTTTTGTAGCCGCCATAAGCAGCCTGTGTAAAGCCCATTGCTTTTGTACCATCAAGTATTGGGTGCGAGTACGGGTCGTTAGGGTAATCAACCTCATTACCAATGCTCCACGCAAATACAGAAAGGTGATTACGGTCACGGCGTACCATATCTTCTAAATCTTTTTCGCTCCAATCAGCAAAAATATCCGAATTTCCTTCGTAGCCCGGCGTACCATAGTTCCAGCCTTCAAGCCATTTACGTTTAGGGTATTCCCACTCGTCATACGCTTCGTTTAACACTAATAAGCCAAGTTCGTCGCAAAGCTCATAAAAATCAGGAGACTCCGGGTTGTGGCTTGTACGTATAGCATTAACACCTATTTCTTTAAGGGTTTTAAGCCTTGTTTTCCAAACATCCCTTGGTACTGCCGACCCTAACACACCGGCATCGTGGTGCAAACACACCCCTTTAACTTTCATCCATGTACCGTTAAGGGCAAAACCTTTATTGGCATCAAATGTATATGTGCGGAAACCTGTAGTTGTTGTAGTAGCATCTGTTTGTTTACTGCCTTTAAGTACTGTAGTTTTTAACTTGTACAGGTTAGCATTATTTAAATCCCATAACTTAGGGTTGCTGACTTTTAACTGCGTTGTAACCTTTTGGTTTTTACCAGCCGCAGCAGTAAGTTTCTGCGAGCTTTTAGCAACTGATTTTCCGTCAGGGCCAATAAGTTCATTTACAACGGTAACACTTTCTTTAGACGATGAGCCGTTTTCTACTTCAACCTCTACATTAAGTACACCATTACCTTTAGTAACTTCAGGATAAGCATACACACCCCATTGTGCAATATGCACAGGGTTAGCATATACTACCCACACGTTGCGGTATATACCAGAGCCTGTATACCAACGGGAATCGGCACTTTTGCTGTGGTCTACCCTTACAGCAATGGTATTGTCTCCTCCAAAGTTGATATATGGTGTAGCATCATAAGAAAAAGAAATATATCCGTTAGGGCGTTTTCCTAAAGAGTGGCCGTTTACAAATACTTCGCTCCTGTTGTAAACGCCTTCAAAATATAAATATACTTTCTGGCCTTTTTGTGCAGCAGGTACGTTAAGGTTTTTACGGTACCAGCCTATACCTCCGGGAAGGTAGCCTGTAGCACTTGCAAGTGTAGGGCTAAGCTGTCCTTTTATACTCCAGTCGTGCGGAAGGTCTATAGCCTGCCATTCTTTATCGTCAAATTTAATTTCCTGGGCGTTCCTGGTATCTTCAAGGTTAAACTTCCAGCCATCATTTATCTTTTTTGCATCGCCAAAAGATATCTGGCTAAAGCCCGGTATCCAGGTAATGCCAAGTATAAATAAAAAAAGCAATGTATTTTTCGCGGTAAGTTTTTTCATTCTTTATGTTTAATGCGAGGATTATAATATATATAATTTAATAAATGCAGCTGCCCAATGGTGAAATGGCTCATCACCCTGGGCATACTGCATTACAATCACTCTATTTACTAACCCAACAATTTATTATATTAATAGCCCGGATTTTGAACTAAGTTTTTATTGATATTTAATTCTGTTTGTGGTATGGGCCAAAGCTCGTTTACGCCCACAATAAAATTCCTTCGTTGATAGATGTAAAAACCATTACTGTCTACCGGATAGTCGCTATAGCTTTCAGGAGTATTTGTTAACTTCATACCTGTAAACTGCCTGTTTAATTCTTGTCCAGCCGTACCCCAACGTAAAATATCGTAATAATGTATACCTTCAAAAGCCAGTTCTACTTTACGTTCCCTACGAAGTATTTCTCTTACTGCGTTAGGATCCGTAGTGGTAACATCAGGCATATTTACGGTTGGCCTGTTACGTATAAGGTTTACAGTTTCATCTAACAATGACTGTGTAATACCCTCACCTGCCTCAAGCTTAGATTCAAGATAGCCGAGTAAAACTTCAGGATAACGCACTACCGGGAAATTACCACCATAGTTCATTAGGTTACCATCAAAAGTAGGATCCATTAGCTTGTTAATGCAGTAGCCGCTCCAGCTGTACCTGCTTATTCTATCGGGCGACGATGAGTCTGGCCTTGATACGTAGGTAACGCCTTTAAATTGAGTTCTATCAGATATCATAATAGTATAATCAAGCCTCGGATCCCTGTTATCGTACGGAGTGCTCGAGTTATAAAGTGGTGATAGTTCAATCGTTTTACCATCAGTACATTCATATGACTGCACTAACTCATTATAAGGTGAAAATTGGTGCCATCCTCCATAAGTTTCAGGGTAAAGGTACTGTGGCAAAACCTGGGCATAAACATCTGGCTGATATTGTGTACTAAAAATTACTTCCTTACTGCTTTCACCTGTTTGCCAAAACAATTGCGCAAAGCCCGCCTGATCAATAATGTAAACTTGGCTATCGATAATTTGCTTATAAGTTAATGCTGCATCATGCCATTTTTGCTCGGCCATTTGCACACGTCCTAAAAAAGCTAATGAAGCACCCGCTGTAATACGACCATCTTCATTAGAAGGGCGGGTAGATGGTAAATCGGGATAACTTGCTGCAAGTTCCTGCTCTGCAAAAGCCCATACATCTGCCCTTGACGTTTGCGGTATGTTATTCGCTTCCTCTACTGTTAATAAATGGGTTGACAGTGGCACATTACCAAAATACAAGGCCAGGTTAAAGTAGCAATATGCCCTTAGGGTGCGTATCTCTGCTTTCATCATGGCTTTCTTTACCTCATCCATTGGTACAGCATCAATATGATCCAAAAAATTATTACACTTAGATATCTTACCGTAAGTGTTTGACCAATATGCAGCAGTAACCCAATAACTTGAGTTTAATGTTCCATCAGTCATATGGTCGGGGTAAAATTCTTTTTCCGATCCATCGCCTGCCGCAAGATCCAGCCATAGTAAAGAAATGCCGTTAAAAAAATCCTGACCTGCCCAGTAAGCACCAATATTGTAGCAACCGGTAAGCGCCAGCATAGCATCATTTTCAGTTTTCCAAAAAGTAGCATCAGAAATCTGATCTAACGGCTGCTTGTCTAAAAAATCTTCTGTACAACCAATAGTAAGAACGGACATTGTAATGACACAAAGTGCTTTAGCCGGAGATAAAAATTTATATTTTATAGTTTTCATGATATTTATATGTTAAAAAGATGCGTTTAAGCCAAGTGTATATGTTTTAGTGATAGGATAAAAATTGCCACCACCCATTTCTGGGTCCCAACCCTTATAAAAATGATTGAATGAAAGGACATTTTGACCCCCAATATAAAATCTCAGTCTTGACATTTTTAATTTATCTTTTACCAGGCTATCTGGTAAAGTATATCCAATTTGTATATTTTTAACCCTCAAAAAACTTGCGTTCCGTAACCAATATGTAGATGTCATCGTAGTACCGCTACCACCATTAAGACTGGTTAATTTAGGATATGATGCATTTCTGTCAGGATTCGCTTCTGTCCAACGGTTATCTGCCTGCCACTGTTGTATCTGTCCTCCATTATAAAATGCGTAGGCCTGATAGGAAGATAATTGTTTATCATAACCGCCAAGCCCTTGCAGTAGTGTAGCAAAATCAAAGCCTCGATAATTAGCTGTTAAATTAAGTCCGTAAGTATATTTTGGCATTGTATTACCTATAACTTTCCTATCGTAAGTAGCATCCACTTTACCATCCGGAACACCATCCGGACCGCTAATATCTTTGTATCTAACCAGTCCCGGTTCTGCTGCATAAGGCTGTGATGGATATGTTGACACATCATCCTGGTTTACAAACAAGCCATCTGCAACATAACCATATATAACACCTATAGGCTGCCCTACAAACAAGTTACTATTAATATCTTCGCTAAGTCCGCTAGATAACTCCGTAACTTCATTTTTTATATAGGAGAAGTTAGGGCTAATTCCTATTTTAAGATTACCTATTTGTTGGCTATAGTTAAGAGCAACCTCAAACCCTGTATTTTTTACACCACCTACATTTACCGGAGATGTACCCATACCTAATACTGATGAAGTGGTTACCCCATAAAGTACACCAGATGTTTTTTTATTGAAAAAATCGGCAACAAGCCCTAATTTTCCATCAAAAAAATTAGCATCCAAGCCAAAATCAGTTGTAGCTGTACTCTCCCAGGTTATATCAGAATTACTTGTAGTTGTTACAGCAGCACCCGGTAATAAAGCTCCCCCAAAAGAATAGTTTTGCCCTAGGCTAACCCTGTTTTGGTAAGGATATGACCCTACATTTTGATTGCCCAGCTTACCCCATGAAGCACGAAGCTTAAAAGTTTGAAGCCATGATAATTTATCTTTAAGGAAAGATTCTTCAGATACGATCCAGCCTCCCGAAAAAGATGGGAATACACCCCAACGGCCTTCGCTTGGAAACCTCGATGTACCATCAGTCCTTATATTAGCTTCAAATAAATACTTGTTGCCAAAAGAATAATTCAACCTTCCAAAATAGGACCTGATAGCCCACTCTGATGCAGATCCTGAAGTTGTCATGCCTTCAGCTGAGGCCGCATTAAGCTCGCTAAGTAAGTTATTTGGAAAGTTCCTACGGTAACCGTTAAGGCTCCAGTCAGAATATTTTTCCTGAGATGCGCCCCCCAGAAGCGTAAAACTGTGGTCTTTAATTGTTTTAGTATAAGTAGCTAATGCCTGTAACGTAACCTGAGTACCCTGCCCTGAATATACATTTAAATTATTAGGGCCTATAGTTTTATATTGATCAAACTGTACTTCAGCCAAATAATTTTTATCATAGAAGCTAAACAGGTTATAGCCGGCTTTACCACTTAGGGTAAGCCCCTCTATAGGTTGCCATGCCAATTCACCGCTTCCTAAAAAGTTTTTATTAGTTCCCTTTTTAAATGAGTTACTATCTACCCATGCTTCAGGGCTATAATTATCCTGGTAGCCATAAGTACCATCCGACTTTCTGCCTGCGTAAATAGGGCCTTCACGTACAGCGTAGCCTATAATGCTCATCATATCACCTTCAGATTGTATAGGCTCGTTGGTTTCTGATGTATATCCCATTAAATTTACTTTAAGGGTAAGATTCTCCTTTATTTTACTGTCTACATTAAGCATAAAATTATACTTTTTGTAATCGTTTTTAGCCACGAGGCCGTTTTGTTCTAAATAAGTAGTAGAAAACAAATACCGTGTTTTTTCATTTCCACCCATAAAGGTAAGATTATGGTTAGTCTGGAAGCCTGATCCTGAATTAAGCAGGTTTTTTAAATGGGGAACATTTGGGTAATTGTCAGGGTCTGATTGATTGCGGAATTTTTCGATGTCAGCATCAGTATACGAAGCGGCCTGCCCCATATTTGCGTTAGCTTCATTTCTCATTGCGGCATACCCGGCAGAATCTAAAAAGTCAGGCAACGCTACAGCACTCTGAAAACCTGCATAGCTGTTATAATTAACCTGCATAGTCCCTGCCTGCCCCCTTTTTGTCTCAATTATAATTACACCATTTGCAGCCCTGCTACCATAAATTGCCGCTGATGCTGCGTCTTTAAGTACAGAAATACTCTTTATATTATTAGGATCTACATCGTTAAGTGATACCGCGATACCATCTAAAATTACTAATGGGCTACCCCCTGCTCCATAAGACCCTTGTCCTCTGATGGTTATACTGGCACCATCATTACCTGGCCTGCCTGATGTTTGAGACACTACAACTCCTGACGTTAGGCCTGACAGAGCCTGTGATGCCTGCGTAATTGGCCTGTTCTCTAAATCTTTCGATGCTATTGCTGATACAGAGCCCGTAAGGTTAATTTTCTTTTGGGTGCCGTATCCTACAACGACTACTTCATCAAGTACTTGCTGGTCGGGTGTTAATGACACATCAATAACAGATTTTCCATTTACATACACTTCTTTAGTAGCAAAACCTAAATAAGTAAAAACCAAAGTATCCGTTGCTGTAGCAGCAATAGAATAACTTCCCCTGTCGTCGGTATTAGCAACATTTTTTGTAGCTTTAGAAAGTACAGATGCGCCGATAAGCGTTTCATTAGCGTTATCTGCCGCGACCACTTTTCCAGTAACCTGCTGTTGTGCAAAAACCGGAAATGACAGGAGCGTTATTATACACACCAGCCATAAATTAGGATAGGGTTGCAAAGCACTATCTTTTGCTTTCGCTACATTTCCTTTGAGTAATTGATTCATCATACTTGTACATTAAATTAAAATAGATAATACATTAATTAAGTGTTGCCTTTCACAACAATGTGCACTACAACGTTTTAGTAAATAGGTCAAACGTTAGGCGCTAAAAAAAATCCTTTACATAGCTAACAAAACGCAATCTTTTCATTACTTCATGTTAGATTAATGGCTTCACTTTTGTGCATACAAGTGGTAACTACCCTAACATGAAAACTTTATTTTCAATCATTTGCTGCTAGAGGATATTTCCTTTTAACAACTGTTTTGCTTAAAAAAATTTATGGTATTATTAAAGCGATAAAAACATTATTCGCATTTATAATGTTAAAAAACCGTTAATTACTTTTACAAATTAATGGCATTTTTGAGCATCTAAATTTTGAAAAATTATCCAATTATTAAGTTTTATTATCCCAAAAATATCAAATGCATATTTTATGCTTAAATTAGCTTAAAATATCGTTATCGTTGAAACCACATCATCTTACTATTTCCCCAAACTCTACCAGGTCATTCACAGCCAAAAGAGAAATTTTGCCCGATATAAATAGTTGGTGGCATTACCATGAAGAAATTGAACTCATATACTTTAAAAAGGGATCTGGTACGCAATTTGTTGGCGATAATATAAGAAATTTTAAAAGTGGTGATGTTGTACTTGTGGGTAGCAATTTACCGCATTACTGGCAGTTTAGCGAACGGGACAAGGAATCGGAAATTGAGGTGTATGTAGTGCATTTTAATAAGAACTTTTGGGGAAAAGACTTTTTATACCTGCCGGAAAACCTGGAAATTAGCAGGGTCATAGAAAAATCTAAAAGGGGTATACAAATAGAAGATAATTTTGATAATTGCCTTACAAAATCAATCATACAGGTAATTGAGTCGCAAGGTCCCAAAAAAATAATAAACCTAATTGAGGTACTTTTAGAAATCAGTAAGTGCATGAAGGCGCAGATATTGGTCTCATTAGGTTTTAGGGCAAATTTTCAGGAATCTGAAAGAGACCGAATGCAGGCAATTTATAATTACACCCTTAAAAATTATAGTCAAAAAATTAGCCTTGATAAAATTGCTAATGAGGCAAAAATGAGCCGTACCTCATTTTGTAAATTTTTTAAATTGAGAACAGGCAAAACATATTCTGAATTTGTAAATGAAATAAGAATAGGAAATGCCTGCAAAATGCTTATCGAGAAAAGAATGACAGTTAAGGAAATTTGCTTTGAAAGTGGTTTTTTAAACTTTTCGAGCTTTCATCAATGTTTTAAAGAAATTACTGGACAAACTCCTTTAAAATATCAAAAATCGTATAATTAATAATTTTTCACAACCAATTGATAATACGCCTCAATTTTTTTTTAACTGATTACTATATTTTTGAATTCAGTAATTTGTAATAGTCAGGATCTATTAAGGCCTGTTGTTGTTATTCAAATTACATGCCTTTACTATTCAATTGCCTATTACACACAAGATGATAAAAATACACAAAGCTTTTTTACTATTATTATTTGCAACAAGTGCTTATTCACAACAAGAATTAAAACTTCATTATAACCAGCCTGCAACCGTATGGACGGAGGCATTGCCTATTGGTAATGGGCGGCTTGGAGCTATGGTTTTTGGCAGGGTTAATGAAGAACTTATACAACTTAACGAAGCTACGTTATGGAGTGGTGGTCCGGTATTAAAAAACATAAACCCTACAGCTTTCGAAAATTTAGCGCCTACAAGGGAAGCTTTAATTAATGGCGATTATGAAAAAGCGTATGAGCTAACGAAAAAAATGCAGGGCGTTTACAGCCAAAGTTATTTGCCATTAGGCGACCTGTTATTAAAGCAAGATTTGGGTAATGCTAAACCATCTGCTTATTACAGAGATCTAAATATACAAGATGGTGTAGCCACAACAACTTTTACCGCTGATGGAATATCTTACAAACGCGAAGTTTTTGCATCGGCACCGGGGCAATGTATTATTGTGAGGCTTACAGCCAGCGAGCCCAATAAACTTTCGATTACAGTTAATGCCAATAGTCAACTACAATATAAAAGTTCTATAAAACAACAAGCCTTGTTTTTAAATGGCAAAGCCCCCGCTAATACAGATCCCAGTTATATTAATTATAATAAGGAAGCCGTGGTTTATAAAGATGGTGGTTGCGGCGGCATGCGTTTTGAATTAATTGTAAAACCCATTATTAAAAGTGGTACACTTACTACCAATAGCGATAATAGTATAGATATTAAAAATGCTACCGAAGTTGTACTTGTACTATCGGCAGCTACAAGCTTTAATGGTTTTGATAAATGCCCGGACAGCGAAGGCAAAGATGAAAAAAAATTAGCAGAAGAGTATCTGGCAAAAGCTGATGGCAAAAAGTATGACCGATTACTTAAAGAGCACCTTGAAGATTTTCACCATTTTTTTAATCGCGTTTCTTTAAACCTTAATAACTGGGAGACTAACAAGAGCGATCAACCTACAGATAAACGATTGGAAGACTATGCTACGGGTGCAAAAGATGCAAATCTCGAAGCATTATTTTTTCAGTATGGGAGGTATTTACTAATATCTTCCTCACGCACAAAAGGCGCACCTGCTAATTTACAGGGAATTTGGAACAAGGAATTGCGCGCCCCCTGGAGCAGCAACTATACAACTAATATTAACCTGCAAATGAATTATTGGCCTGTAGAAACGGCAAACCTTTCGGAATTGTTTTCTCCGTTAAACGATCTTATAAAGAACCTCTCAGTTACTGGTGCAGAAACGGCACAAAGCTTTTACCATGCACACGGTTGGGTGGTGCACCATAATTCTGATATCTGGGCTTTAAGCAATCCAGTGGGCGACCGTGGTAAAGGCGACCCTATGTGGGCAAACTGGTATATGGGAGCCAACTGGCTAAGCAGGCATTTATGGGAACATTACCAGTTTACCGGCGATAAAAAATACCTTAAAGAGGCCTACCCTGTTATGAAGGGTGCTGCAGAGTTTACTTTAGACTGGCTACAAAAAGATAAAGATGGCTATTTAGTTACAATGCCATCTACCTCGCCAGAAAACAGGTATTATTACGATGGTAAAAAGAAAGGAGCCGTAACAGTGGCAAGTACTATGGATATGGGTATTATTAAAGATTTATTTGCTAACATTGCAGCAGCGTCGACCATCTTAAATACCGATAAGGATTTTAGAGACACTATTATAACTGCTAACCAAATATTATTCCCGTTTAAAATTGGCAGTAAAGGCCAGTTGTTAGAGTGGTATAAAGATTTTGAAGAAGAAGACCCACACCATAGGCATATGTCTCACCTATATGCATTGCACCCTACAAACTTAATATCGCCATTAAAAACACCCGATCTCGCCAATGCTGCTAAAAAAACGTTAGAACTACGAGGTGATGGCGGCACCGGTTGGAGCCTGGCTTGGAAAGTAAATATGTGGGCACGCCTTTTAGATGGCAACCATGCCTATAAGTTATTTAGGAACCAGTTGCGCCTTACAAAAGAAAGCGACCCTCATTATAACAGCGGTGGTGGTGTATATGCTAATCTTTTTGATGCGCACCCCCCATTTCAAATAGATGGTAATTTTGCAGGTACTGCAGGTGTTATAGAAATGCTTATGCAAAGCCAAAATGAAGAAATACAATTATTGCCTGCCCTACCCGATGCTTGGGAAAATGGATTTGTTAAAGGTATTGTAGCAAGAGGCAGTTTTATTGTAGATATTAACTGGGATGAAGGTAAGCTTTCATCAGCCAAAATCGTTTCTAAAAATGGAAATGATTGTACCATAAGAGCAAACGAGCCTTTTGAAATTAAGTCACTGCATTTAAAAAGCGTAAAATCAGCTATAGGTTATACCATTAGCTTTAAAACTAGAAAGGGGTATGAATACATAGTAAAATCGATATTGTAAACATGATCTCCAGACTTGGGTTCGTTTTCTATATAAAAAAACTCCACAAATACAAATAATGCCATTGGAAGACAGTGGCATTATTTGTATATCAACTAGAAAAGACAAAAGCCATTAGGGCGATAGTACCACTAAAAAATTCAAAAATATACTACCCCTAGTTGCTTTGTTTTTTTTGCTATCAAAAGATCTAATTAAATTTACGGGCTACTATGTCATCAGTTATGATTACGCTTCTGTTGCTGCGAGATATCTCTTGTTTTATTTCCTGAATAATTTGTAATTATAAAACATTAAATAATTCCACTGTTGTCGCTTTACTTAATTTCCCCCTGCTATCATCAAGGTTTTTTATGTATCTATATTTCAGGGCTGACATCCTTCTACATCCTGAAGAATGCTTTATAAAGACTCGTTAAGTAAGGATATGCAGAAGACAAGATAAAGCCGCACTTTACTAAGAACTGAAAAGTTTTTAGTAAAGTGCGGCACCGCTTAGAACGCCCCGCAAATCCTGACGCAGGAAGCCCATTGCGGGGGCGGCGGGATTTTAACCCACCATTATAGGCATTGACCTGAAATCCGCAAGGTTTAGGAAGAAACCCCTATAGGCGGTCATGCCGTTCCTGAACAGGTTCCATAACAGTGAACCTCCTAAATCGGCTAAAGCAGGGTTAATAAATAAATCCTGCTTTTCCAATGCTTCCGCTAACGAGCAGCTCGGCTCACTGTTATCCGCCTGTGCCTCCAGTTGTTCCCTGAATTCATCGGTAACAGTAGGAAGGTAGGGTACCGTCCTGTACAATTTTGATTCAGGTTGTTGTATGGCACCAATAGTCGACAGGATTACCTGCCCCGTTTTTTGTGCATTCCCCATATCCATCCAGTAGATTCCCCTGTCACGCTCTGCAAAAAAGCTACCGCTATTGTCCTGTAGGGCTGCGGCAATATCGAGCCGTGCGGCAACCGTATCCACACAGCTAATATAAATATTTGCCCTGCCACGGTTGGGCAACTGCCTGAGTAGTTTCCTTGTGAACGGTCTTGCAACGGCTTTCCAGTTCGTCCCAAAAAAGCGGTTGATGCGGTTAACCAGTGCCACTGATTTGTACATGCCTACTTCGCTGTCGGCAAAAAGCTGCCTCCCCTTATTAGCCTGTGTTACGGTATCGGCATCATACACAGTTACGTGCAATCCTGCATGCCCCAAGGCAACGAGGCTGTAGTTCATTTTAGAAAGTGCGGTCAGCACATGGCTGCCTGTGCCGCCAGCACCGAGAAGGTTAACCGTTATGGGGTTGGTCGGGTTTATCAGGTAATTATCTGCATAATGCATAGCGGTTTGAGGTTTCATGATAAAAGTTTTTTAAGGGTTCTTCCATTTTTTACCAGTTCCGGTATGGGAAATGCCTTTCCTGACCCGATAAGGCTTTGCCATAATTGTATGATGTTTCCCCGTACAGGGCTTTTCCCACCGAGCAGGTGGCTGAAGTAGCTGTTAAAGAAGTAGCTTTCCCAAAGCTGCATGAATTCCTGTAAGAGGCAGTCGGGTCTTACGTCAACGGAAACTGTGCCCATGCATACCCTGCCATCATCATAAATATTAAAAAAGGGCGCTCGGTACAGCGGGGTTTGCTCCTCAATTGCCTCCACACCATCCATAGCAAAAATATAAAGTTCTTTCTTCGATGCTTTCCATATTAGTGGCGGTATCGCTGCCTTACCGTTTGGGATAGCGAGTTTATCTAAAAAAAACAGAGCCACTTCCATGGCAGGGGTATACCATAAGGCATAGCCGTCATAGTCAGGATTAATGTACAGCACATTCTTAGGCAGCAAACCCAATGGTTTAAGGAAATTGCGCCTGAGTTCATCGGAGGTATCCAGTGCATTTGCTAAAGCTGCGCTTTCCGTGAGGCTTAACGGGTGTGCATTGACTGGATAGCCGTTAGCATTCATATCATAGCTTTCTATATACGTACTTCCCTGCGGGTCATTTTTTTGGAATACAACAAGTGCCTTTACAGGGGTGTACATCGTACCAAAGTTGTCGGTTATATTTTTCATGGCAGGTTATTTAAAATGGAACATAAATCATTTATCAGGGGGAACAGCCTATACTCAAAATCCAAGCCCTGCGGGTCGGGCGTATTTTCGGCATCAAATAGTTGGGTCAGGGTCGGGATTTGCATTTCCCCGCATTCATTAAATTCATCGTTAACCATTTGGGCAATTTGGTCGTAAAGCGCGCCGTCCGTCCGCGCTACAAAGGAGATGTACTGCTCCGCTGCGATGCTGTCCTCGCCTTCTTCAAATTCCTGATTGCGGGTATTTTTGAAAATACTGCGCTCAGGGTAGTCCTGCATCAGGGCAAAGGTTCTTTTCGCCACGCTCAGGCATTCGTATTCCATAGCCGTATTGGGAGTATAGGCTGCTATGCGCCTTTGAAAATCAGCAAGATGGTAGGGGTTGTAGATTTTGCGGTGCATGATGTCCCCATAATGCTTTGCCTGCCTTAATTCTTTAAAGGTTATGTCGGTGTGCCTGTCGGCATATCCTTCCATATCTTCGTCAAACCACCCCTCCATACATTCATAATTGTAATAGATAAAGCAATAGTCGTCCCTGTAAAAAGGAACACACACGTTGCGGTACAGGTAGCAGCAAACTGATAGTAATAATGCTGCGGTATGCCTGTGTTTCCTTTCCTTTATTAGTTTATAAAGCGGCAGCACAGGAATGTAGTACAACGTTGTCCCTGTAGCGTACTGGCAACAGGTCATAAGTTTCACCGCACCGTTGTCTTTTACTATCGACACTTCTATATCCTGACCTGATGCGGTAAGCTGTTTTTCTACCTGATGGTGTGCATACAGGATATTAAGCGGATAGGGCTTGTCTTCAATCCCTGTAATCGTAAAACCGTACACCCCTGTCAGGATTTCAAGGGACTCAAAGAACGCTGTTTCTGCCTTTCCCCTTTTGGGCACTTTGCCCGTGCTTTCATACAAGGGGAAGAACTGCTGCCTTAAAAAACCATCGGCAGGAGCTGCACCGGCACTGATGTTACCCGCTGTTTTTTCACTTCCTGTGCATCGGGCAGCCTTTCCATCCCCCTTGCGAATTCCCCTATTTTTTGGTATAGTTTGCATAGCTTTTTATCATTTGGCAGTAGTATACTGCGGTTCTTTTTTGTTTTCATAGTGTTATCCTTTGGTTCCGATTTGGGTAACAAAGGTATACTGCACTTCATCGTTGCTAATCACTGGCCCCTGAATGTTGGCGGTGGTCAGGATAGGATAGGTCTGGGCGTAAAAGTTCAGCACCGCTTCGGGGCTGAACGATGGCGATGGGTCGGCAAGCTGTATCAGCTGCTCTTTTTCCTTAAAGGAAAACACCCTTTGGAGTTGTGTGGCTACTAACATGGCTTACGGTTTTAAATGGTACTGAAAAGGCCGTTATCGAATTGCGCGGATAGTGCTGCCTTACGGGCGCGTATGGTTTCTGCATGCTCAGGGAATTCCTGTGCGGAGGGCACTTTCATCCATGCGTCCCTGAATTTACCCTGTGCTTCCAGTTCATCAGCTTTCAGCATGGCCGCTGCATATTTATCAACCACCTCCGCTTTGGGTTTGTCGGCGTTACTGCTTTTGCTTTTCTCGCCCTGCCCCCCCTGTTTGGCTTTCTCCTGCTGTTTTTGGTACTGCCCCATGCTATTTATTATAGCTACAGTGGTTCCCATTGCGGTGGTAATGTCTGTAAAGAAGCAGTCGTCTATTTTTTCAGGGGATGCACTAAATACCAGTGGCGGTATCACTTTGGCAGCCTTATCCCCGCATGCCCCATCTTTATACAGCAGGGAAACCACAATATTTCCCGATGCTGCCTGTTTTACCACCAGTACCCACTCCACATCGGGGGCGGGGTTTATAGCGGTCAGTTGTTTAAAAAAAATCGTTTCCATAATCGTTAGTTTTAGTATTACAAATTGATGAGCAGGAACAGCCCTAAGCCTATAAGGGCGAACCCTATCCCTTTAAAAAGCCATTCCAAAAAAGTTATAATCACTGCCTTGCCGTAGCTGCTAAATTGAGGCAGCCCACCGATACCCCTGCGGTCAAACTTTCTTTTGCCGATGCAATATTGAATAGCTATACCTAAAAAGAGGAACAGGTAACCCCAAAAAGGGGGTGGTATTTTAATGCTTAACGTTTCCATGGTTTCAGGTTTTTAGATGCCAAAGAGCAATTCTACGGCGAGTGCAAATTTTCGGTTGTGAAGTTTCCTTGTGGGGGCATAGGTTATAAGGCAGTACCCTGTATAGACCCTTTTCAGCCCTGTGAAAAGCTGCTCGGCAAAGAGCTTGTCATTCCTATACATTGCCGCGCCGTGCTCCCTGATTACCTGCTGCGCCTCCTTAAGCAAGGCTTCCTGCAAGGCATCGTTCCTTATAGTAAATTCCCAACCTTTCAGTCGCTGCGGGACTTCCTGCTGTATTGCGGTTAGCATGCCGTCCATCGTCTCTAAGAGGGCGGGTATCTCCTCGGGGAACCACCTGTGCAGTATCCTTGCTTTGCCAATAAGGCTTGTATATTCTAAAGCTGCCATAACGTGTAGTATTATGGGACGGATAGGTCGTACCCGTCCCTGTTGTTTAATTGTGCCACAGTATATCCGCCCTACTTTTTGTAAAGCCGTTGCAAAGGTTAAAGGCGGTTTGCGCACGCTGTTGCCCTGTGCCACCCAATAGCAAAGACGCCAGTTTTGCCTCATCATCTTTGTAGCTGCGCACATTTTGAAAGTAGCCTGTTACGCTGTTGTACGCCCCGAACACCGTCCCTTTTGTGGTTTCCATCTGTTGGGTGGGGTCAGCCATCGCATATTCAAAGGCACTATCCACCATATTGGTAAAGCAGGTGGAAAGTTCCCCTTCGTTACCCTGTTGCAGGTTTTTTAATGCAGTATCGTTGGGTGCAAGGGCAAGTTCAATGAGCCTTTTAACCTCGTTGTCGGAAATCCGTGTTTTAGCCCACCCGTTAAAGATGGCTTCCATCTGCACCGACAGCGTGTCGGATATCCCCATTACCTTATGTGCCAGTTCCAACCGTTCTTTGGCGTTCGCGGTATGGCGTATGCGCACGGTATTGGTCTTGTTGTTCAGGGCGGCATTAAGGGTGTTGGTGCAGACAATACGGATGGGTGTGAATGCAGCGGTTATGCTCCCTGTACCATCGTGTGCGGTGGTCAGGAACAGGTATTTCTCAATCACATCATCGTTGCCCACACGGATGTAGTCGGGCAGCTTGGCGGTAATGAATATGCGCTCCCCTTTACCCAATGCCCCTGCGGTTTCGTATAGGATGCCATCGCCACCCCCTACGATGCTATCAAAAAAAGAAAAGGCATCCCTGTTCTGCACTATGTGGTAATCGCTGCCCACCTTATCGCCCAATATGGCTTCATTATCGGTTCGGTAGGTGTAGAAGCTGCTTTTTGAAGTAATGCTCAACCCGCTTGGCAGGTGGTGTACATTCGGGCGTTTATCGACGGTAAAGTCAAGCCCCGCAAATTTAATCGCCTCGTTGCTTGTAGGGTATTCCTGTATTATTTGCCCTAAATTGTGCCACGGTTTTTCCTTTACGCTGAAAAAACTGTGCAGGCCTGTCTGCTCGTTATAATTGATATCGTGTGCCATGATTTCTATAATTTATGATTGGTAATTAAAATGGAAGGTCGTCGTGTTCCTCACTATTACTTTCCGCCTGCTGTCCTCTCTCAGGGCTTTGTGCCTGTTGCGCCTGTTTGTCCTGTTCACCGTTTTTGGCGTATGCAATTACGTTAAGGTTGTTGGTATGAAATGTGAGGATGCCTTTAGCCTCCCCTTGTGCATTATTGTACACATTGACCCCGATACGCCCCGATACCTGAACCACTGCCCCTTTACGCAGCACTTTCGCTGTGTTGGTATTGAGCCAGTAGGCACATTTGATGTAGGTTGTTAGCTGTTTTACTTCGCTGCTGCCTTTTGGCTTGTAGCTGTCGTTTATGGCAATACTGAAATTGACCACCTCACTGCCTGAGTTAAGTACATTAACTGCGGCGTCTTCTGTTACACGTCCTGTGATTTCCATGACTAAAAAATTTAAATGTTATTATCCTTTAAATTTTTCCTTAACCCGTCTGAACCCTTAAAAAACACAAAAGTTTTTCAAAAGAAAAAACGAAAAAAAAGAAAGCCAGCTAAAACGGCGGGGGCAGCCGGAAGCCAAAAGGAAACGGAATAATTGGAGGGGACCCTTTGGGGAGGCAGCCGTTTATGCCGTAGTCTTTTGGATTCAACCGAGGGTGCCCTTGCCATAACTTAGCTGCCTTTTTGATCGTTTCGCCTTGAAAAAAATTAATCGCAAGACTTCCTACTCAACACTATTACGTGTCGTTAAGGGAAGGCATTAACGCATCAGGGATTGCAATTGAAATCCTTTTCAAAAGAAAAGATTGGCGTGGAAAGCCCGGCCGATGCCCTGGAAATCGGCAAAAATGTAGTAGTGACGCAAGAAGAACTGTATCTGTCCCCAAAATGGTTTGTGATTAAAAAGGAACAAGACTATCTTATGAAAAAATCGTACTTTTATTACTCCATACTTATTATAGCACCGTGAGATTTATAAATACAAATGATTTAGAACTGTGGGCAAACACGGTAGACTGCAAATGTCATTTGCCGCACCTTATACTAAAAAAGTGGGTGGATAATGTACGGGCACTTGCAGTAAAGAACTTCAGGGTACGGGTTACAGAAGACAGCCTTGCAAAATTTTTTGCGAAATATCCTGTAGATATGGCAAAGGGGAAAGGTTATCCTGAGGCCATTTATGATATTAGAGAGGAAGGCAGCGAGGCCATTACACTATCATTCAGGATACATATCTCAAATAACCCCGGTTTTACAAGCAGGGCAGCGTCAGAAGGCACGGGTATTAAAAAGGGTAATGCGCAGTATATCAACTCATTATCTAAATAAGCAAAAGATACCATCCACAGATAGCACTATTGTTTTAATTCACTAGTTTAATGAAAAGTCTTAAATAGAGATGAACATCTTTTCAATATAATTAGATGACAATTCAGTTCTTCAAACTCCCCACCGGGCACATAGTATTATCCGCCATCATCGTATATCTTACGCTTTTATTGCACAAATTGTTTAATTTTTGATTAATAAAGCCAGAAACTAAAGTAGAAGATTAGTTTCGAAATCGTCATTGCCACTTGCAATTTTCTATAAATACATTGACGCTCCATAATCTTGTCCCCGTTAAATGAGCCTTCATTTAACATTCATTCTTATCAGTGATAATGTACATTATTTGCCCCTTAATTATTATATTTGAAACATAGGTCGATCCATTGCGAATAAAACTCTTTTTAAAAAGTATAATGAGGCTTTATTAATATAAACTTTTTTCGGCTGCTTAGTAATTTTGTCCGACGATACTGAAAAAAGAGCTATCCTAGACCATTTGCATAATACATCTGAGTATAAATTATATGACAAAATTAAAAGGGAACAGCAGGCACATTATTTACCTCGACCAATATTGTACCAGCAATATGTTTGATAACGAGGATGACCTACTCTGGCAGGAAATTAAAGAATTGCTTTTTGAGGGGGTCGCACAGCAAAAATTCCTTTGCTTTGCCCCATCCCATATGAACATTTTCTCGAGACAGCACCCAAAGACTATGCTTCAGGAGTTAATACTATACGAAATTTTGAAAAGCTGTCAGGGGGTTACATTTTTAGGCAAGAATTAATTATTACCACACAGCTAATTATTTCACTACTGCGTAAAAATAATGTGACAATAAATACATATTGTAACAAGGACAGTGAAATAACCTTTACAAATCCAGAGAATTATGATAAAACCAAGGTGTTTAAGCAGGATGTTAAGGCCACATTCACAGAGAGCCTGGAGGACATCAACATTATAAGGAATGCAAGTCGGGGTTTTAAAAGTACGCTGGAATTTGACAGGAATGCTTACGAATTGATGAAAAAAAGAGCGGAACGCGAATTTAACCAGCGCCTTCTCTGGGCGTACAAAGGCAAGAGAATTTTTGTCAGGGCAGACCAATTTGGAGACAAACAGGTACCCAACTGGATCGATTCTATAATATACAGGCTTTTTGAGGTACATAAAATTACACCGCGCGAGATAGAGCGTCTGATGAAACATATTGAAAAAAGGGGATTTATGGATTTTCCTCAGTTGGACATCAAAAAATCACTAATAGGCCTTAACGCGATACAACAAAAGAAAGAGCAGGAAAGCGATCACATTGATTTTATTCGGCTAGCGGTCGGCCTTCCACCCTCAGATATTCTTTTTACTGACAAACGCCGCAAAGCAGAAATTGTGGAGCTTGGGTTGGATAAAAAATATAAATGCCACGTCTTTTCAGGGACACCGGAAGATCTGAAATCTTTTAAAGAACTTATACGATCACTTTAGTAAAGCATAACGGGAAAGAGTGTTCACACACATATATATATGTAGCAACTTGGTTAAAATCAAAAAAGTAAGCTAAACTGCAAAGAAATTTACAAGTAAGTCCAATCGCAGACCGCTTAAGCTGTGAAAATTCACGACGAACCAATGCAATTAGCTAATCATTCATAAATAATTCGCCCCCGTGACGATTGCAAAATACTGGTACGCCACACTTAATTTTGTGACCAAAATTCAATTGTTCCAGGGTTTATTACAAGCCCGCCGATACGGTCGACATTAAAAGTTCGATCCTCGTTACGCATGTAGCAATACCCTACAATACACAACGAATTACCTACCGTTTTAAAGAAAGTGGGCTTAACGGTTCGCAGGCTCTGTACACCGCCCTCAAACTGTATTGATTTATGGTAGTTAAATTTTATATTGATACTGTAGTTCATTGCGAGTTTCAAGTATATCATCATTGTAGTGATATCAGACTCCCCTACCCATAGCTCTGAAGCAGTAAGTTGGTTTTTTAAAGCGGATTCTATTTTCTGCTCTAGTGCGCTTGCCCTTAAATTATCCGGGTCGAATCCCAGATGTATACCAATATGTTCATGTGCTCTAATATAGCTGCCGGTCTGAAAATATGCCCACGCTAAAAGGTAGTGCACAGAATGCCTGGTTTCGATATTTTGCTGGGCTACAAGTAAATCCTCTATTCCCTCAGTCAACTTTTTGCAATGCAATAGTGATGCGCCGCGCCAAAGATGGGCATCGCTAAAGTCCCCACCATTTTCTATGGCTCTGCTGAAATGTTCAGCGGCACGCGCTTTGTCTTTTAAGAAAAAAAGGGATTTTCCAAGCAGGTAATGCACCTGGAAATAAGTCGGTTCTACCTCGATGGTTTTCTCGTAATACGCAACGGCCATTTCATACTGCTTCTCATTGAATAAGTCATGCGCCTTGTCAAAGAAATCTTTAGCTTCCACTTTCTTAGTAAAATTGCAGTAATGGCTATTATTACAAGCGAAGAAATAACCAAACGGCCCCTTTCTTTCGATTAGCTTACCATTATCGCACCATTCACATTTTAATGTGGTTACCGACTCGTTTTCCTCTATCTCATCCACAAACTTAGATGGAAATTCAGCGCTTGAAAGGATGTGAACGTGTTCTTTTGTCCTGGTAAGGGCTACATAAAATAAACGACGCTCTTCGCCATTAGGGTATTGGTCAGCCTTGGAAAGAAGAAAATTTAACAACGGATCGTCAGCGACCTCTGAAGGAAAGCCATAGGTCCCCGCATTTCCATTGAGGATAATGACATAATCTGCCTGTAGGCCTTTGGAGGAATGGACCGTAAGAAAATCAATTTTCAGATTGCCCTGCCCTTTAAACCTATACTGGTAACTATTGCTTTTGTGGTCATAAACTTTAGAGATATAAGATGACTGCTCGGCGATTTTTACATCGTGCCCGTACCTGCCCAGAAACAGCACCGATGATTCTGCACCGCCCGCTTTTTGGCCTATAGTTTCCATTGCCGCCTCCAGCATTGATGAGGCCTCCCTACCATTGCGCTCTCCCCCATAACGGTGGATCGTGGCGGCAGGCTCCGTTGAATGCTTGTTACTTTTCAGGGATTTTACAATCTGGTTGGGATTCTTCAATATAAAATTACCCGACAACTCGATCAACTTATTATTAAACCTATAGGTATTTTCAATATAACCCACCTGCGTTATCCTGAAAAAATCTCTAATCCCAGAATCTGAAAAATGTTTGGTAAAACCTGTAAATAGGCCGATATCGCTGCCTGCAAAACGGTATATCGATTGCCAGTCATCCCCCACACAAAAAAGTTTAGTAACTGGGTGCTGGCCCATTAATGCTTTAATAAGCTGAAAACGTGATTGGGAAATGTCCTGGAACTCATCAATAATAATATAGCGGTAGGGCGATGCATAGCGATAGTTGCCTACCAGGCTGGCCGCACTATTAATCATATCACTGAAATCAATCGCGCCATCCTGCATGAGATAATTTTGGTAGGATGCTAAAATAGGCTCGAAAAGCTCCAGGAACTTTCCGGCCCTTTGATTCCCCTCGCCGCTGGCCTTATCCGCAAGCTTATTTAGCGATTCATTATTAGATTTAAATAAAGTCAGGAAAGTCGCTAGCAACTGTGTAAAAACATCAATATCTTCAGGGGTCTGCTCCTGGATATACTCCCATAGCTGGGTATCGGACATCGGGTCGAATATCACACCTTGTTCTTCGAGCTTGGCTTGCAAGTTGCTCAACAATATTCCTTTGCGTTGTTCCCAAGAATAAGACTCTACCAGTATCGTCCCGTTGAACTGGTGCTCATTTCTTTTCCATTCGATGCCTTCGGTATAGCGGGCTTGTGCCGTTTTATCACTGCTACTTCTGAACCATCCGGGGACATTGCCATGCTCGTCCAGCCCAAAGTGCTCTATATAGACGTTAAAGTCGGGAAGGTAAAAGTCCGGCTTATACTGACCAAATTTTTTACTTGCCGTCTTGTACTGGTACTTTTCTTCGTACTCGTAACGGATATTATTGCGGAAAAGGAAGTTTGCAATGAGCACTTCTTCCTGGCTTTTGAGCCGCTCCCTATAGCGCAGGGTCTCCCCTTGTGAATTTATTTTCTCTACAACTTTGTAGCCCTCCAATTTCTGTTCCTTCAGGTAATTATTGTGTTCCGAGTCAGAAGCAAAACTGTGCAGGTCTTTGTAGGGTTTTAAAAAATAAGCAAAGAAGTCGAGGAGTTTCTGGAAATAGTCGGTATCTGACTTCGCATTGGTGATAAACGATGCGATGAGTTCCTGTGTCTCCTTTTGTGAAAGGCTGAAAATGGATGGTTTTTCTCCCTCGCAATCTGCAATTATGTCAAGACCAAGTTTATGGAATGTCTTTACGTCCAATTCAATTTTCATGTCTTTACGTATCCGCTCCGACATCTCATCGGCACTCTTACGGGTGTATGAGATGAGCAATATTTCCTTTGGATCCACGCCTAACCTTTTAGTGAGGTAAAGCACTTTCCCAGCAATGGTTGTAGTCTTTCCCGACCCGGCACCGGCGATGACCAAACTATTGTCCTGGTTGATGATAACTGCCTCGCGCTGCTGCTCATCAAGCGATTTGCCTTCAACATTATCCAACAAATCCGAACAAGCCTCAAGTTCCCTCCTCACGAATTCCTCATTCAGCCTGTCAATATGTGTAGGGAAGGCGACATAGTCCGCCTCGAAACGTTCCAACAGCTGCTGCTCACTTCGAAAATCTGGAAGCACTTTATATGCTTTGAAACGGATAGTATCATACAACTGGCGGTAGGTGGATATGAATTGATAGGCATCATACCCTGAGATATAGCGCTTCGTTATTTCGGTGTGATTTTTATTAAAGGCATATATGGCATCAATTAACTTACGCAATGCATCCTTTAAAAGCTCCTGTTCATGTAACAAAAGCCGCTCTTTCTCAGCCTTCTTCTTTGATGCCTCCCGCCGCGCAGTTTTTTCCCTAGCAATCCCTTTCGCGATAGCAATTACAAGCGCCCCTCCTGTTACAACATACCAAAACATAGCTGGATCAATTTAATTAATATTTCTTAGAAGTCGAAAGAATTCCCCTTATGGCTGATTTCTTGAAGGAAGTGCTTTCACTTGCCGCCTGGTCTATCGGGGCCAAATAAAGCAATGTTTATCCGGATTAAAGCTTGGTTATGTTACCATTTGATAGTATCATAGTCGATATCATCATCCATGAGTTCAAGATTAGATATTTCGCAATTAAGACGCAGGGCTTCGGTGGTTAAGAAGTTCATATATTCTTTGTACTCATCAGAAAATATATTGGCCCTCCTTAAAAGCCTAGGTAGCTTCCTGAATGCATTTTTACCTCCCCGCAACTGGAAGTATTCTGCGTTGATAGCGCGCATGAACTGATAGCTGTAGGGGTTAGCGGAAGTAATACCTTCGGTAATATAGGGAATCAGGGAGTTCGCCCCTACTGTATCATATTTGTTCATGGCCTCTTCCAGCCAATATTCAATTTGGAGTACTACAGCAATATCTAATTTGCTGTTCTCCTGGTAACGCATATTATAACGAAGGGCACCTAAGGAAAATAAAATATGTACCCATGAAATAGACGCACCATAATATTGTATTTCAGAAAAAGAAAAATGGCTATGTTTCCTGTTTAACCTTCGGCCTTCATACGCTTTCCGGAGTTCGTATGAAAATCCGCTTATGAGTTCGTCACGATTTTCAGATCCTTTCACAGCAATTTTATCTTCAGTTCCCCATAGATTTGCGGTAATCCCATATAATGTGGTTAAATCCTCATAGGTACCCCAAATTTCAATACCTAGCCCTCTTTGGGTTGGAACGATGTATAGCATAAATTATTGTTGATTTGCGCCTGCTAATATACTTTTTTATCGGTAAAAATTTCCACCTTAAATAAAATCCCTTTCAGCCAAAAATTTTCCTGATGTTGTCAAAGTAAGGATATTTGATCAGATATTTTTCATCTGTACCTTCTTTTACAAATTCGAATTTAGCATCGATGTATTTGCCTGCAACCAAATTTTCAACGTCCCTAATTGTGAGTGCCCTGTAATTACCATTGTACATATAGATGGTTGGGGCATTAATTACAAAAATACCCCTAACATTAAACGTCAATATATCATGTTTAAATTCAGGCCCGAACTTCATTTGAAAATGCTCCAGAATCACATTTTTATTCTCCTCGGCCCATTTGATTTTCCTGCTAAGCTGTTCTTCATATTTACCTTTAAAATGTGTATAATCCCTTTTCCAGTTATTGTAATCAAAACGGGAACGGTTGTGTTTCGCCTCACAGATGTAGATAAGGGCATTATGAGGATCGATAAAAAGGATATCAATATCTCCTACTGTTTTGCTGATATTTACGTTTGTTTTATTGGCCGTTAAGAAAGATTCAACACCTGTATCAAAAAACAAATTATTCCTGCTTAATATTTCTGCGATAGGTTCTTCCAATATTTTATCATGGGTATTATCCAGGTGATTAACGAACTTAGATATTGCCCTGTATTTCTTCCATTCTTCCGGATAAACACTAAATGGAAAGGCATTTGTAGAGAGAGTCATCATACTTTCCGCCCACTTCAATGGTCGTATCATGTAATACTCCTTATCATCAATGAGCAACTTTATAATTGGCCGGTAAATATATCTGTGTATATCCTGGTTTTTTAAAATACAATCCTGGATGGATAAGGCATTATCGGCGGATAGTGTCAAGCCACTGTAAAAATCTTTTAAAAATTCTTTATCATAACCGAACTGTTTCTGGGTCAGCGCTATAATATTATCTATAAAAGACAACCCGAAACTATATTCCGGCTTACTTAATAAATGGCCAATAAACCCTGTTAGCTTGTCATAATCTATATTGAATTCATCCTGCAATAATTTCTTAAATTCATTTATCGATTGGGAAACCGCAACATGGGAATCATGTTTCGGTATATCAGCTTCAATATATTTCAATAACGTGGGATATGGCTGGTAAGTACTTGTCGTTAGTTCGCCTTTATCAATTGACACCCCCAACATGCCCGGGAATAATTGATTCCTGGCGATATTTTCGCTCATGCTGTAAGCAAACTCCCCCAGATAAAGCAATTCTTCGATCAGGGCATCATATTTTGGATGGTTTATTTTTATATCCTGCATAAAATTTGGGCACCCGATGAGATTTTGCCTGCATCCCTGCTCCATAATTATTTTTAAAATCCTTCTTGAGATGGCAAAGTCACTTTCATTAATTCCAATTGAAATCCTTTCGAGTTGTTTTTGATATAACTCAAGTGATTCTTCATGCAGAAAGCTTACATAAACATAAAAGGCCGATTCTTTAATGGATAAAATTAATTCTTCAAATTTCCCGCAGAAATAATTGAATGCCATCTTCAATAATTCATCAACGTTATCTGAATCCTTTATTTCTGCTGAACCAATCTTTGTCTCAATGATACGCGATATTTCAGTCCAATATTTTTCAGAATAGTTATAATCCGTTGTGATGACCTTTTTACCGAAGGATACAATAATTGCCATAATGGAATGAAGTTTAAATTAAAGAATCTGTCCTTTTTCTATACGATAAATATAAGCAGGTAACTTTTAATTTAAAGGAATAGCCTTTTAAATTGTACGAAAATTATCTGTACCTTTTAACCAACCAGGTGCTGCTAAGGTTACGTTAAAGCCTTCGGCTTACATTAAAGCAATACTTATCTTAGTGTAAACTGTAAAATACATCCCATGAGTGATAACAAATCAAATACAGGAAGCCCGGACCGTGACCGCATCAGCACATCGGAAGACTATGAAGTGCGTTACTGGTCTGAAAAGTTTGGGGTAAGTAAAGACGAACTTATAAATGCAGTAAAAGAATCGGGAAGCAATAGCCCGGACAAAGTTGAAACCTATCTAAAGAAACAAAAGTAACCAGAGGATTGCCGTATGGCAATCCTTTCTGACTAAAGAAACGATTCAGTAATGAATTTACTTAAAATAGCCATCGCGGCTTTTTCAGCAACCAATATAATGACCACCTTTAGCTACCTGCTTTCGGCCAGTTACAAAAAATTGTTCAAAGAGCCCGTAATGATGAATTTTATACTTGAAGGCATTGGTGTTCACCTCAAGGGTAAATGGCATAAGTTAGGAGGCTGGATCGCACATTATGTCATTGGCTTTGCCCTGGTAATTACCTATGAGGCCATCTGGAGGTATACCGACGTAAAATTCGGATTTTTATCCGGGATCCTATTCGGCGTTGTTAGTGGCTTGGTGGGCATCATGTCCTGGAGGGCCATTTACTTAACTTCCATCCATGATGATGTATCACGAAGATCGTACTATATACAATTATTTTTTGGGCATATAATTTTTGCTATCGCCGTAGTTATTGCCTTCCGGATATTCAGGTATGACCCTATTTCAAAAATAGAACCTTATCTTTAGTTCCGTCTATTAATGATTACTGCAAAATTTTATTTATTTTTCCAGTAACTGTATGGTACCGCTGTCGAGGAGGCCTCCAAAATATTTATTGATTACTTCACTAAATAGTGGATCCGTATTTTCCACCATGCTAAAGAGCGTCATTGAAGAATGCAATTTTAGATCGTCAGGATACCCAAAAATATCCGAAGCCGATTTGCCATTTATGGCTAATAGTGCTTTAGTAATTTCGAGAAGGTGTTTGCCAAGTGTGGGGTGTTGCAGGTACGCCGTTGCTTCCGGCAATCCCGTGATACCGAAGTAACGTGCATTTTCGCTGGAACCCAAACCCAAAAGCTGCGGAAATATGTACCACATCCAGTGGCTCTGTTTCTGCCCCATTTTAATTTCGGATAAAGCCTTTAAATATACTTGGTTTTGGGCTTCTAAAAAACGTATTAATTTGTAGTTGTCTTCCATATATGACTGCGAAATTAATTTTTTTGGATGAAGAAATTTCTTAAATTTTGTTAAACTCATCAGCGTTGTTTTACCTGCCTGAAGGTAAGGTTAATCCTTGGCAACATTTCTTTAGCCGACTTAGGTATATGGTGCTCCCAGAAGGTATTGGTAGTACCCGACATAAGCAGCAAAGTACCATGATGCAGCGGTATTTCAACCTGAGCGATTTCCTTGTTGGTCTTATGGCGGAACTTAAAGGGCCTTGTCTGCCCAAAGGTTACCGATGCAATATTAGGGTTGCTTCCAATACGGTGTTCCTTATCGGAATGCCACGCCACACTGTCGTTGCCATTGCGGTACAGGTTTAAAAGAACTGCATTAAATTGCAATCCTGTTTCTTTCTCAACCCGTAAACGCAGCTCTAAAAGCTCCGGTGTCCAGGGCAGCGCATTTTCGCCGGCTTCTTCATGAGTACCGTACCAGGCAACCATACGTGGTGCCGTGACTATTTTATCGTACATCGGCATTTGGTATTCACGCCAGGGTGTATTGTGTAATAGTGAATTATAATATGCATCGGCGGCGTCTTTTGCAATGAAACCATCATAATGCATTAATTCCAGGTCCGGCAGGTCAATATATTTTTTAGATGAAGTGCCGACCGTAAACAGTTCTTTGTCGTCAAAAAGTGTCATCATTCCATTTTTTATTGTTGGAGTTCCATTAAAGTAGCCTGCCGGACAACCTTACCCGGGTATTTGGCAGCAAATGTTGTGATCAGCTGCATGATATAATTGTTGCTTTTATGGGGTGTCACATAGCCTTTAATTTCGGAAGCTTCCGAAATACCAATGTCAGAAGCTATGTATCCCATCCCATAGAAGTGGCCTTTTTCTATCCAAATACAACTGCACTCGTCGGCAGTACGCCCTCTATCAATAATACCGAAACTGGGCCTGCTTTCGGCTATAAAATCAAGTGCATGGTCAATGGAACTATTGTGTTCTGATACGTCGGGCAAATTGCTCAGGTCCCGTACTGCCGATGCTTCCCCTTCGATAGTTCCATAATGGCAAAACCTGTGGTCAATTCCAAACTGCTGCGTAAGTTTGAGCAGCAGGTTCACACCATCATGTTGGGAATGGAACATTTCAATATAGGATTGGTGCTTCGCCAATTTTCCAATCGCTAAATACCGGTAGCCATTACGCGCCTCGTATTCATACAGACCAAATTTTGGGTCATACTTCTTTAGCGCCCTGTTGTGTACCGGCCAAAGCTTTTTAATCTCGCAACATTCCAGAAGCAGCGCCATGAATTCGGTAGCGCAAACCTCGAAAGAGATAGAGTAAATATCCTTTAGGAAATTTTGCCGTTGCGGGGTGATCTTATGGCCGCTGAAATGCTGTGCCACACGTTTCTTTAAATTTTTGGCCTTGCCGACATATACCACCTGCCGCTGCTGGCTGTAAAAATAATACACGCCCGGCTTTTCGGGCAGCTGTTCAAAGTCGTCCGGAGGCAGGTTGGGCGGTAAGCGCTGGTCCTGAGCATTCTTCTTAACCATTTTTCCAATCACATTGTCACTGTCCCATTGTAGTAAAAGGGATAGCAGGATGGCAGTAGCATCAGCGTCGCCCCCGGCACGGTGCCTGTTTTCTAAGAGGATATCGAGCGAGCGGCACAGATTCCCAAGGCTATAGGAAGGTATGCCCGGCCTTATTTTCCTTGCCGCACGGACCGTGCATAATTTTTGCTTTGCTGTCCATTGAAGGCCGGCCCTCCCAAGTTCGTGGCGGACAAACGAGTGGTCGAAGTTCACATTATGCGCCACAAAAATTCGGCCTTCAAGCAACTCCATGACTTTTTCCGCAACCTCTTCAAAGAGGGGTGCATCACGTACCATTTCATTATTGATCCCCGTAAGTGCAACTATGGGCAGCGGTATTTCTTTTTGCGGGTTTACGAGGGTCTCGAAGCGGTCCAGTACGTTCGTCCCGTCATGTATTATAATAGCGATTTCGGTAATGCGGCTGCCACTGGCATTACCGCCTGTGGTCTCAATATCCACAATAGCATATTCCGTTTTCTTCATTTTACGCTTCTATTTTGATTGGACCATTTTATGCCTAGGCAGGTTGATCTCTTGCTCCTGCGGATACGGTTCACGATGGGTCATCGACACATCTTCGCGCAGCCTTTCCTGGGTTTGGGAACTCTCTGCATCACTTTCCCTATAGCGGGGGTCCGGTATAAAAGGCATCTTTTCCATTTTGGATATGGTAATGGTCGGGAAATGATAATCTACTTCCACGGTGCCAAGCAGCAGGTAACAGCCTCCACCTTTAAATGGGTACGATTTAAGGGTTCCTGTGAAGTGTGCCGTATCGAAGAATTCTCCATTGGCATCGATCCATGTCCCGAAATACATGGCACCCATTTTTGTGGGCACATGCTTGCGCGATACCAGATAGGCCAGCATCTTCACCTGTTTCTTGTGGTGCTGTACAAGGTCGCATGCCTTAACGTCTCCACGGTAAGAAGTCTTCAGCAGGTTAAAGGGTGTAACCGACACCGGAAAACCCAGCAGTTCAATCTCATCGAAGGCATCTTCATAAGGCGAACGCAAGAGCATCGGCAGTTCGTAGTGCTGTACGGCATACGGGAACAGCATTGGCCCGATACTTTTCGGGGTGAACCGCAGCATGATCCTTCGGGCGGTCACCAGCAATTCATTCTTGGTTTTTCCTGTAAAACGGAATGCACCGATATAGATCAGCAGCTGCACCCCTTCAATACCGATAGGTATCCGGTAGATAAACTCCTCCAATGAAGCATATTCACCGTGCTCCTCCCGCTCCGTAACAATGTTTTGTGCTACTTCTTTTTGCAGTCCCTGGAGGTGCATGAAGCCCAGGTACACATTCTTTCCATATAACGTGGTTTCAATCTCGCTTTTGTTCACGCAGGGATTGTGTATCATGGCGCCGGACATCCGCGCCTCATGCACATATACTTCGGTACGGTAAAAACCGCCCTGGTTATTGATCACGGCTACCATAAATTCAATAGGGTAATGTACTTTAAGGTAAAGGCTTTGATAGCTTTCTACGGCATATGAGGCCGAGTGCGCCTTACAAAATGAGTAGCCGGCAAAGGATTCGATCTGGCGGTAGATTTCTGTACTTAGCTGTTCGGGATGTCCCTGCCGGGCACAGCACTCAAAAAAATGATCCTTTACCCGTTGAAGTGCTTCTTTAGAGCGCCCCTTACCGCTCATGGCTCGTCGCAGGATGTCCCCGTCGGCTGCAGGAAGCCCGCCATAGTGCAGGGCAATCTTGATGACGTCTTCCTGATACACCATAATACCATACGTCTCGCCCAGCTGCTCTTCAAAAACCGGATGAAAATACTCAAACTTATCAGGATAGTTATGACGGAAAATATATTCCTTCATCATCCCGCTTTGTGCTACCCCGGGGCGTATGATCGAAGAAGCTGCTACGAGTACCTTATAGTTGTCGCATTTTAGGCGACGCAACAGCCCCCGCATGGCAGGGCTTTCGATATAGAAGCAGCCGATGGTGTTGCCACGCCCTAAGTACTCGTTGCAGGTGGCTTCATCTTTTGAAATGGAAGTGTCCCTGATATTCACATCAATGCCCCGGTTCTTTTTAACCAGTTTTGCGGCATCATCGATATGGCCGATACCCCTCTGGGAGAGGATATCAAATTTCTCAAAGCCAATTTCCTCAGCAACATGCATATCAAATTGTACGATGGGAAAACCTTTCGGGGGCATTTCGAGTGCCGTAAAATCGGTTATCGGGTCTTCGGAAATGATGATACCACAGGAATGCATCGAGCGTTGGTTGGGGTATTTTTCCATCATCATCCCGTATTTGTGTATCTGCCTGACGATCTCGTTTCTATCGTGCTGGTCCATCGAAGTCCCTGAGAGTTTGTCGAGCTCTTCCTTGGGGCGGCCAAAGACCTTACCCACCTCACGAAAAATTGACTTGTATTTGAATTCCACGTTGGTGCCGCAAAAAGCCACGTGTTCGCGCCCGTAACGGGTAAAAATGTATTCGAGTATCGTATCGCGCTCTTTCCACGACCAGTCGATATCAAAGTCCGGTGGGCTTTTACGGTTCAGGTTCAGGAAACGCTCAAAATACAGGTCGAGTTCCAAGGGGCAGATATCGGTAATGCCCAGGCAGTAGGCAATGATGCTGTTCGCACCGCTGCCGCGCCCGATATGGAGGAATCCCATCGAATTGCTATAGCGTATAATGTCCCATGTAATGAGGAAGTACCCGCTGAATTCAAGCTCGTGAATCACCTTAAGTTCTTTTTCAATACGTTCCTGTGCATCACGGTTGCCAATGCCATATCTCTTAATTAGGCCTTGTTGTGCCAGGCGGGTCAGGAGTTGCAGGTCGGTATCCCGGTTTGCGGTATAATGCTTTTTATTGCGCGGCACTTTGAATTCGTATTCAAAATGGCAGCTGTCCATTATTCTTTTTGTATTAGCAACAATGGTGGGATACTGGCTGTAGTTGGCAAGCAGCTCGCTTTCAGGTACCATTACTTCGCCCGGGGTACAATAATCCGTAGCGGTAAGTTTACTCCCCAGGGTATTGAGGTCAATGGCTCGAAGGATACGGTGCAGGTTGTATTCCGGTTTGTCGCGAAACGTAACAGGATGCAATACAACCATTTTATCCAGCTTTGATTTCCTTTCAGGGCGTATGAGCAAAGAAAAATTTTCAGGCCGAATGCCTATGTATTCATTATCCCGCAGCACCTCAGGGATGTTTTCACTGGGATATATTACAATGACATTTTCGAAGTCCGGGGCGACAAGTGGCAACGCCGTACCGGCAAGGTTGTGCTGGGTGCGTAGGCGGTTGATCTCCCCAAGGCCTGTGCGGTTTTTTGCCAGCGTGATATAATGCAGCCTGTTGTCCTGGCGCAGTTCCATACCGACGATAGCCCTGATGCCTGCTTCATTACACAGACGGTAAAATTCATAGATACCGGTCACGGTATTGATATCGGTAAGTGCCATAGCCGTCACCCCACAGGCGGCTGCAAGCGGTATAAGGTCTGCTACCGGAATGGTCCCGTAGCGCAGGCTGTGAAAGGAATGGCAGTTGAGGTACATTTTAAAGGGCTTTAGGTTTCAGGAACGCACCATTGCAGCGCATCACGGCATTGGCTCCAAAACGGTTCTTGATCTTGTCCATTGCCTGGTAAAGCGACATTAATTCCACGGTATCTTCAAACATATTGATCTGGTAGGTACCGCGTACCAGCCCACTGAAACTCACGCCGACCATGCGCAGGCTCATGCGGCGATGGAAGAGCTTTTTAAAAAGTTCCAGTACAGTCTTTGTAAGGGTATGGTCGGCAGAAGTATACGGAATAGTACACTGCTTAAATTCTGTGTCAAAATTGGAATACCGGATCTTCACTGTTACCGTTGATGTCAGCCAGTTTTCTTGGCGAAGCTGGTAGGCCAGGGACTCTACCATGCCGCATAAGACAGCGCGCAGGAAGTGTATATCGGTAGTATCCTGGTGAAAGGTGTCTTCGGTGGACAGGGATTTGCGCTCACGGTGGGGTTCTACCGGCCGGATATCGATCCCGTTGGCTTTTTTCCAAAGTTCCAGCCCGTTCATCCCAATCATTTCCTGCAGCACCTGCGCGGGCATTTCGGCAAGGGTCTGTATGTTTCGAATACCGATACGGGATAATAATGTAAAGGTAGCATTGCCTACCATCGGGATCTTACGGATGGAAAGTGGGTTGAGGAATTGTCGTACCTGCATGGCGGTAATCTCAAGGTTGCCTTTGGGCTTGCCCTCCCCGGTAGCTATCTTGGAAACGGTCTTATTCACCGATAACGCAAAACTTATCGGTAGCCCCGTTTCATGGGTCACTCTTGCTGCCAGCTCATTGGTCCATTTGTAGGCACCGTGGAACCGATCCATCCCGGTGATGTCGAGGTAGTGCTCGTCGATGGAAGCTTTTTCCACAATGGGGGCTTTTTCCTCAATGATCTCGGTAACAGTATTGGAATAGCGAGAAAATAATTCCATATCGCCCTTTACTATTTTTGCTTCAGGGCAAAGTTTTAGTGCCATTTTAGTTGGCATTGCCGAGCGTACGCCAAACCTGCGCGCTTCATACGAGCAGGAAGCAACCACACCACGGTCGCCACCACCTACAATCAGTGGAATCCCCTCCATTTCAGGGTGTTGAAGCCTCATGCAGGATACGAAGAATGTATCCAGGTCCATATGTACGATTGCCCTTTCCATAATCACTGCATTAATAATACATTGCAAAATTAGACCAGATTGTAACAAATTAAATTATATTTGCTGTTCCAATTTGTAACAATTAATACTATGTCTTTATTTTCCGACAACATCAGGTACTTAAGGAGCCAAAAGAATATTTCCCAGGAAAAGCTTGCTGACGAGCTTCTGATTTCGCGTGGAGCCTATGTTAAATACGAGTCCGGACGCTCCGAAGCCCCTTATGCACTCCTGCAGCGCATCGCCCATTATTACCATATCAGTATTGACCTGTTGCTGTCGGTAGATGTGCGTAAAGTGCCTGTCGAAGACCTGCTACAACTGGCGGGCAACCGTATATTATTGCCAATCACAGTGGATAAGGATGGGGAGAATATTATTGAGGTCATACCGCACAAAGCAAAAGCGGGTTACACCAGCGGATATAGTGACCCTGAGTTTATCGAGAAGTTGCAACAGATCTCGCTACCGTTTTTACGTGCCGGCAAATACCGCGCATTCCCGGTTTCAGGTGATTCCATGCCCCCGCATAAAGACGGTTCTTTTATCGTTGGGAGGTATGTGGAACAGCTTGGGGATGTAATGGACGGGCGGACGTACGTACTGCTCACCAAAAGCGAGGGCATTGTCTATAAGCGCCTCAACCGCAATGGCAATAACCGCCTGATGCTCCAGTCGAACAATTCATTTTACAAACCTTACGAGATACGGGTCTCCGAAGTGCTGGAGATTTGGGAGTATGCCTGCAGTATCGAGACAACAGAATTCGAAGCCGACGACTTAAGTTTTGATTCAATCCGTGGTATGTTTCTCGAACTACGCAATGAAATTCGAAAAACAAAGATATAATCCTTTAAGAGAAAAATTATCATGCTTTACTAAGAACAAGAATTTTTTCCTCTATGCACATATTTCCTAGTACATATAAGATTTCCATATCTTCTTTGGGATTGTAATCAAGATTAAGTTCACAAAATAGTATAAGCCATGCTAAAAAACGTAATGAAATAACAATATCAGCATTTATAAGATTTTGAAATTCGGCCTCATAGTTAGGATAAATTGAAACGCTATGTATTCCGCTTTCAATTTTAGTTGATAGTAGGGCACTTATATCCATTGTGCCGAAATGTGCTATTTCTGACAATGTCGGATATAAAAACTTACCAAGATTCCCTAAAATATTTCTAACATTAGGTGTTTTCTTAGACAGTTTAATAATGGTATTTTTATCCAGTTCGTATATCCGTGTAAGGTTTTCAAGATTCTTCCGGCACAAAGTCATGGCTTCCACTCCATGACCTTCAAATAATAAGCGGTGCAACAGAAAATGCGTACGAATAAAGGAGGCGGATAAAGCAATTTGATATCCTTTTTCAAAAGTTGGGTGTTTGATAGATGTCCTTAGCGTTCCTGCAATCTTACTTATCAGGCCATTAAGAAACAGGCGGATATCCTTTAGTGCCTGAGTTTCCCCATCAAAATATTTTTTTTTTGATGATATTTCAGCTTTATCTATCATCGCTTCAAATTGCCCAAGTGATGAGAGAAGCTCTTCAATAGTATTTTGATTCATAATAATCATTATTTAACGCCCTATTAAAGCTTGTTACGAAGTTAGAAAGATAATCATTGAACCTTTATTTTCAGAGTTTGTAAATGTATTTAATCAATAGAAATTATAAGCCACATACCAATAGTACTAGAACTTAGTTTTAAGGCCCCACTATTATGAGTGAAAAAACCAGTATCTCCGAAGTTCAGACAATATAAAAGAACAAGATGAGCCTAAAGGCTTTCTCTTTATTGCGCTGAAATCTGAGGATCCCTATTTGAAATAATTTTATTAATTTCCAATTCTGCGGAACGGAGTTTTTCCCTGCAGAATTCAACCAACTCGGAAGCTCGCTTGACTTTATCTGCTAACACATCTACCGTTATTATCTCGTTTTCGATTTCCTTAGTTATTTGCTCCAGCTCATTATAAGCTTTCTCATAAGTCATTCCCTCTTCCATTATATCCGTTTTTTTCTTTTATTGTTGACCGTATTATATTGTCGTAAAATACAACATCTATATCATCACCCGGTTCAAGGCTGCCTGCATTATAGACTATTTTATCACTTTTCATTATAATTGCATAGCCCTTCTTTAATATATTTCCAGGAGACATGATACGGATAGCTGTTTCAAAATTCGCTAGTTTTTCATCCTGCTCTTTTAAACAGGCATCTGTATATATTTTTATATTCTTCTCTATGTTCTTAATTTCATTTTTCCTGTCTTTAAGCAGAAGCTGTGGCCTGACAGTAAGTATGGCGGAGATCTGTAACAGTTTTTTCTGTTGGCTAAAGATAATGGATTTTGCCCTTTCAGCTATCTTATGGTTCAGTGTAATGAGCCTGTCCTTTTGTCTGGCTGATGAATTGCGAGAACTTTCTATAACACCATAGTTAAGCACGGTCAATTTTTGCTGGGCAACAGCAATTAACTGTTGTGAGCGCATGACCACGTTTTTCTGGAATGTAACCATCTTTTCCTCAAAATTTCTATTGTAAGCAATAATAAATTCTGCTGCCTTCGTCGGCGTTTTAGTCTGAGTATGTACCATTAAGTCGGTAAGGGTCTCATTTTTCTGATGCCCTATACCGGTGATTATCGGAATGGGGAACTTCGCTACAGTGCGTGCAATTCGATAATTATCAAAGATAAGGAAATCAGTCTGTGCACCGCCACCGCGTACAATTACTACTGCATCGTAGGCAACTCCGGAATTATACACGGCTACCAGCTTATCCACAAATTGCTGTACATTTTTTTCACCCTGCACTCCGGCAAAGTAATCATCCACCTGATAGGTATAACCGTAATCGTTATTGTCAAGGGTGTGCCTGAAATCTTCACTACCGGCTGATATTGATGACGAAATCAGCGCTATACGCTGCAGAACGGGATTCAGCCTGAGTTCATTATTATCTGTAAGGTAGCCGTCCCCAATCTTTTTAATAAATTTATTACGCAGCACCAGCATTTCAAGGGTCGCTTTGCGCTGTTGTTCCAGCAAGCCCAGGGTAAAATTGGGGTCAATATTTAGGAGCGTTACAGATAGCCCGTACTGGGCATGGTATTCAATGCTTACCAGTATAAGTACCTGGATATTATTAGTAAAACGCTGCCCAGTTACATTTTCAAAATCCTTAATCTTCACAGCACTGGTACCCCATGCCTTCCCGGCTATTTTGGCTACAATAGCATGAGAATTTCCATCTTTCTCTACCAGATCAAAATTATGGAAATTCTTCGCTTCTTTATACGAATGGTTAGTTACATCTGCGATTACCCAATAGCTTTTATTACGGAATGCCACCTCTATGGCATCTGTAATCAGGGTGCTCAGCTGCGAAAGCTTTATGGGGTTACTAAATTGTGACACTGGCCATTCAGGTTATAAAACAAATTTAGCATTATTAATGTAATGGCCAAGCTATAATACATGCATGATAACGACAGAAAGGCAAATGGTTATCCCAACCTGTTTCTATCCATCCTTTCTTTAGCCTGAATTAAAATACTATGTATCTTTCGCTCCAGTTCTTTTTTAGATGGAAGTTCCGTCCAGTATTCTGCCACCATTATCCCATCTTTATGCATCTCCAGTAACTCCACCTGCTCCCGGCTGCTTTCAGCGCAAAGTATGAGCCCAATAGGTGCACCTTCCCCATCTGCCTTTTCGTAGCGGTCCAGCCATTTCAAATAGAGCTCCATCTGTCCTTTATGCTTTGCCTGGAATTTGCCCAGCTTTAATTCCACTGCCACGAGCCGCTTAAGTATGCGGTGATAGAATAACAGGTCCAGATGAAAATCCTCCCCATCAATGATCATCCGTTTCTGGCGTTCCACAAAAGCAAAGCCCTTACCTAATTCTAATATAAAACTTTCCAGTTCCCTGAGGATTGCCTGCTCCAGGTCTTTCTCAAGATAGGTGTCCTGCAACCCTAAAAAATCCAGAAAGTAGGGGTCTTTAAAATTGTTATGGATACCGGGGTTGTTGCTTACATTTTGTAAGTTGGCAATAGCAGTGCGCTCAAAATCTTTTGAAGCAATCTTTTTGCGCAGGTCACGTATCCCCAAAACTTCATTCGCGGCAACCTGGGCATAATACCATTGCGCTTCCTGGGTTTTTAAAGGCAGCAATTCCACAAAGTGGGACCAGCTCAAATGCCGTGATAATGTCATTAACACCTGCTCATCAGGAAACTTTTCGGCAAACTGTAGCATACGCCTTAAATTTCGCAATTCAAAATTCCTACCATACTGCGCCTTCAATTGTGTCGACAGTGTCGACACAATCTGTTTTGAATATTCAGCCCTCTTATATTGCAGGATCTCGCGATTAATACGGCTGCCGACATGCCAAAAAAGCATGGTCAGAGTACTGTTTGCCTGTGCCACCAGACTGCCCTGGCTTTGCTCAATAAGGAAAGATAACTCTTTGAAAAGGCTGTCTTCATTGGTGTCTGTAGCTACTATATCTTTAATTGCCATGATACGATTGATTATATGTAAAAGTAGATTAATAATTAAGATCTTTAAAAACCCAGCCTTACTTTTTGATTACCAGGTATGCGAAGGCAGGGTCACTTAACAGGCGGTTTATTTCAGAATGTGTGATATCCTGTATGTCCTGCTTGATCTGCAGATAATTCTTTTGCACCATCGAATTATCAATCTTGCGTATC
The DNA here is from genome assembly GCF_000422725.1 of Flavobacterium subsaxonicum WB 4.1-42 = DSM 21790. Taxonomy (GTDB): domain Bacteria; phylum Bacteroidota; class Bacteroidia; order Flavobacteriales; family Flavobacteriaceae; genus Flavobacterium; species Flavobacterium subsaxonicum. Next base: position 391,538 of record NZ_KE383909.1, on the reverse strand, counting down.
ACTTCAATTTCTTTGTAGCTATCTTCTTCCTCTTTGAGGGCTTTATGGTCGTTGAGAATCTCACAGTGAAACGTTTTAAGCTCAATCTTATTTTCAGGGTCATCGGCAACCATGCCGACAAATTCCCCTGAACTTAAGGATGAAATTTTTGAGGGTGGCACCGCCGATTCCAATTGTTTTGAACGGCTTATCGAGGTGTCACCACTATTGATCGAGAGGCTTTCCCTGTCCTGCATAATCTTACCAAAACGCTCTGACAATTGTTTGGCGGTATCACCGGTTACCTGCCCGCTGGCAATGTTCCCTACAATATTAATAATCACATCGGCCTGCTCACGCCCGTAGTCTTTACGCAGCTGGCTGAAGTCTTGGATACCGAGGCAGGTCGAGACTTTATTGCTACGGGCTGTCGCAATTAGGCTGTCCATATTGTTTAAATAGATGGTCGGGAATTCGTCAAAAATCAGGCTGCTTTTCTGCTTTCCTTTTTTGTTTACCTGCTTTACCAAGCGGGTAACATACAAGGATAAAACGGCTCCATAGATCTGGATTTTCTGGGGGTTATTGCCCATGCAAACAATTTTAGGGTCATCCGGGTTATTGATGTCCAGTGTAAACTCATTCCCTGATAGTACATAATATAGCTGTGGTGATGACAACCTTGCCATGGCTACTTTAGCAGAGGCGATTTGTCCCTCCAGCTGCTCCATAACGTCATTAAGATACGCATTGACAAAGGGATTGATGAGCACTTCAATTTCTTTTTCGGTACGGAGTAATGTAAAGAGGCTGTCATAATCCGCCTGCATCAGTTCAATAACATGGGGAAGGGTACAGAACTCCCCATCCTTATATTTTTTCAGGTACCATATTATGGCGGTAACAAAATTAATGGGAGATTCTACAAAGAAGTCTCCCTGTTTTTTTATCCATTCCCTATTGAGCCCCATCAAGATCGTACGGGCTGACTCTGCCGCGTCCGTAATATCGGTCATGGCTGAAGGTTCTAACGGGTTACAGCGGTTCGTACGAGACAAGTCGTCAAAATTAATAACGTAGAACTTCGGTGGCTTAGGATACAGGTGTTTGTACTTAAGCCAGGTATTGTATGCGATCCGCGAGAGGTCATCAAACTTAAAATCATACACGAACATTGTAAACCCTTTGCGGATGTGCTGGGTAATGACGTGGCGGATCAGGAAATACGATTTACCGGAACCGGGCGTACCTGATACCAGTATCCCACGGAATGGGTTGATGATATTAATCCAGCTTTGCCGTACCTTGTCTTTAAGGTAATAGCGGGCCGGCAGGTTAATGGAATATTCATTTTCCAAAAGCCGCTCTTCCTGTGGAAAAGTCTCATTCTCTTTGTTGAAAATATCTTTGTTGTTAAGCCTGTCCTTTATAATGCGGGAGAGCAGTGTGCCCCCGGTCAGCACCAATAAAAAACCGACACCGGTAACACACATATAGGTTGTTGCTACCCAGATAATTTTAAAGGGCAACAGCAGTGCAAGGTAGCCTGCAAAATACAAAAGCATACCTGTAATAATGTATGTAAAGGCGGCCTTGTAACTTAATTTCTCATCCTTGCGCCCCTTCGCACCCAATAAAGAGATAGCCAAAAAGGCTAAGGCAAATAACTTTGATTTGTGAAAATTACTGTATAATCCTGTATTGCGAACATTGCCCAGAATTTTATCACTGAAGCCGCTAATTACTCCCCACTGCTCAAATGCAGCATAACAGTAATAATAAAAATGCAGTGCCAGTATGACAATACTGATCAGCCTGGTCATGTCAAGAATTTTCCTTAGTGCCTGTTCATTTTCTCCGGTTTGCATTGCCATGATGATTTATATTATGGATTATCGGACCGTCCCCTTCTTTTTTTCTTTTTCCGCCTGCCTTTAAGTTCCCCCGGAATGTATCCCGGTGCCTGTTCAGCCTGCGTTAACAGGTCGGCAAGTTTCTCAATTGCACTATCACCATTTGCTTTAATAAGGCTATTCATAGGAGGTGCGCCTTGTCTATTCGTAATTGCCTTTGCCCTATTACTCTCTGTAATGCGCCGGCTAACATCATTTTTCTTAACCACGACTTTATGATCGTCCTTTGCTGTAGTACCGCATCGCTCCAATATGCCTTTAGCACTGTAGGGCTTGCCCAAGGCGCTACCATTAAAAACACTTTTGGTGGTATGGTCTACGTAGGTAATCCCATAGACTATACCTTCTGTATTTTTCCTTAGTACGGTGTTTACGCCCTCCTTCTCCAAGGCGCCGATGAAGCCGGACAATACAACACTATTACCTAACAACGCCCGGTTAATGACGCTTTTTACCCTGGCCTTGTGCAGCACCTGTGCCACCTTATTTGCAGGGAACTTTTGTTCTAAAAACTTCAAGGTCGGCCTGTTATAAAAATCACTGGCTTTGACAGGCACACCTGTAGGGATGCCATTCTCATCTAATATCCGGTATACTAACCCACCTCCTTTAAATATTCGTGAGCCCTCACTCCCCCGGTCGGCCTTAACATTATATAGTTGGAGCACCGCATTGAGTTCCGGCAGGCTGGCATATTTATAGTTCGGTAGCACAACACTCAATACATTTGTAATCGCTTTTTTTGACTGTATTTTGCCATACCGCACTTTAGCGGTACTGATGGGTTGCAGTTCAAAACCTTCCCCTTTTTTACGCCCTTGTGCCACAACCAAACCATACTCTTTCTCAATCTCTTTCCTTGCCGTCTCGGACTGGTTACGCCCAATATTCTGGGTATCTATCCGGCTGCCATCATCCTTAATTTTTATAGAAACCAGGTGGATATGCGGATGCCCTGCATCATGATGCTGGTACACAAGGTAAGGCTGCTGTCCGAAGCCTATCCGCTCCATATAATCAGCAGCGATATCCATTAGTTTTTCTTGCGGCAAACCTATTTCCGACGGATCGAAATTCAGGGAAATATGCACGCTGTTCCGCGTCACATTATCATTAAGTGCTGCCTGTTTTAATAGCCTGTTAAGCTTCATTGTAAGGTTCATTTTATCCACATCAACGGGATAATTTCCCTCACCAATACATTGCGCCACACCTTCCTTCACTTTATTTTCGTTGTAGTTGAAAATGTTGCGGATGGAATGGCCGGTCTTTATGATTGCAACCATTGTTCTGCCATTTTTTGAATGTGCACTTTAACCTCATCGACCTTATTAAAAAGTATCTTTCGCTCCAGTTCATAGCTGACCAGCCACGCTTTAAATTCAGGTATTTGCTGCACGGTATGCAATTTTTTTACGGCCTGGTTAAAGTTGTTCCCTATCGCATTGAGCTCACCGCGCAAGCGAATCAGTTCACCCATAAATTCATCAAGGGACTGGTTGCGGTAATTGGTCACTACAGGCTTGTCCAAAAGATTTTTACGTACATATTCACTGATTTTTCGGCAGGTTGATTTGCTGAAAGCCTTGAATATCTTTTGGTATTCAACAGGGCTAAGCCTAAGATGTATCCATCTGGTACGGTTGTTTTCTTTCTTTTCCATCTTCTTTCATTTTCATTTCTCCAACACTTCTTTCTTTTCAGTGTCACTGCCCAACGAGTTCCGAGTGACCGGGCAGCCAGATTCGTTTGTGATACAAACGGACATCTGGCCGATTGCAGGAACGTTGCAATCTCCCTTGCCCTTTGAATGTCCTTAAGACCTTTTAACAGCTATAATTTCAAAGGCTTTTCGTACTCCAATGAGAATCAAAATCTAAACCCTACTGGTCCATCCAAAAAATGAGGAAATCCGTAATGGATACTTTTCCTAATTACCATCTTAGAAAAGCCCAACTGCAGGCAGTCACTTTTTAGCTTTCAATGAAAGTGCACACCGTGCATTTATAATCTCCATTTTTTAATTTAGCAACATCGCAGATGCCTTTATGCAACGATTGGGAGGTGTGCTTTTTCAATCCCTATATGAACTTTGAAAACCGATAAATGCCTTCCCGTTTCAGGGAAGGGTTTTGTTGGTTCATCATCAGTAAAAAAGTCCATTACCACATCCTAAGCCTTATACTAATGACGAAGGTAATCAAGGTCTAACTCACTAACAATCATGGCTAAATTTCGACCATGAAATTCTGGAAAACGCTTTTTACTTTTGTGTTTTACTTAGTATTAATTCAAACCATTAAATGTTATGACAACAAATGAAGAAGCTATGGTTTTCGACACCCTTTTGAGTGTCCCTGGCATGAACGACGTAGTGAAGATCGACCTGAAGATCTCGCGTAAAAATGTGTTCCTTTTAAACCACGTTATCAAACGTGGGTTATCTACTGATCCGGAGGACAAGGACTCCAATCTTTTCTCTAATGCACCGGAAGAAACCATTAAGGAGTTAAAGGATTTGGCTTATGATTTTCTGGAAAAAGCAGGGCTGGTTGAACTCAGCGAAAAGCTCAGTTCGCTTTCAGCGAAGGATAAGAAATAAGAGGTAATGCAGTAAAAGGGATGTGTGATATCATGTCCCTTTTTATTATTACTCCACTAGATAACAAAACATATATAATAGCCTGATTTTAAAACATTTTAGCCGTTTTTTGATACGCTTTATTTTAATTATTACACCTAATTTGGCTTAACCGAACGGAATAACAATCTTAAAATTACGGCAATGAAAATAGCTCCGCCTTATAGAGAATATATCATCCAGATTGTCTGTTACCTCTATATAATTTTATTCACTTATGCTGCTGTTAGCAAGCTGTTGGATTTTGAAAATTTTCAGGTACAACTTGGGCAATCACCATTACTTGCCGCGTTCGCGGGTTTTGTTTCCATTGTAGTTCCATCTCTTGAATTATTAATAGTAACAACTCTGGTTATTCCAAGGTTTAAATTATCAGGTCTATATGCCTCCTTCAGCTTAATGACAATGTTTTCGGCTTATATATTTATTATCCTGAATTATAGCTCTTCGATTCCTTGCTCCTGCGGCGGTATATTGGAAAAAATGGATTGGAAACAGCATTTGTGGTTTAATATTTTTTTTGTGATTATAGCCGGAATAGCAATTACCCTGTCTTCACTTGATGATAAAAAATTTAAAATTAAAAACTTAACCGCTCGAATTTTACTATGTATTGCACTATCATCAGGATTGGTAATTGGTCTTTATGCATCTTCAAAGCAGATGCTTCAGTATCATAATTCTTTTATCAGAGTATTTCCAAGAATGGCTGCAGAGAAAGACCAGCAAATTGACTTAAAATACAATTCGTTTTATTTTGCCGGAACTTCAGATGCCGAAATATATTTAGGTAATTATACTACTCCTCTTAAGGTGATCGAATTTGATCGTGATTTAAAAAAAACAAAATCATACCAGATTACTTTAGACCGCCAAGATCTTCCATTTCAATCGGTTCAAATAAGTATCTTATCTAAAGATTTTATAGTCTATGACGGTTCGGTTTCCTGTATTTATATTGGTACAACTGACAACTGGAAAGCACAATTAAAATTCAGAGGCGATACTTTTATCTCAAGTGCCGAACCACTTGATTCCAATACTATTGTATTTCGTGGGTTAAAGACTTCTACTTTGACAAGCAATCTGGGAAAATATACTATTCGACCTGAAAGTTTCGTACACAATGATAGTTTATTACAAAAACAGAATGATGGAATATTTGATTCTGATGGGATGTTGCATTTTGATGTTACTTCAAATCGGATTGTCTATATATACCGCTACAGAAACCAATTCTTTTCTACCGACAAAAACCTGCAATTGATTTCAAGAGGCAACACAATTGATACCATTAGCAAGGCACAAATTAAGATAGCTAAAATCGTAAACCGTAACCAGCAGAAAATGTCAGCTCCACCACTGGTCGTCAATAAAAGTTCAACCGTCTATCACAATCTCCTTTTCATCAATTCTTTAATTATGGGAAGGTTTGAGCCCGAAGATATGTGGAAAGACGCAAGTATAATAGATGTTTATGACCTAACAAACGGCAGCTATAAATGTAGTTTTTATATCTACTCTGAGGGTAACGAAAAACTGAGATCTTTTCGTGTTGAGGGCAATACACTCTATGCTTTAGTGGGCAATGCTTTGGTGGCATATAAATTAAGCCCTGAGATTACTCACAACTACAAATAATACTTCCATAAAAAGTAACCAATCGATGGAAACAGGGGTTAGATCGAAAACCTGGAACAGAGTAGATCACCAACTTTAATTTTTATTTTTATGAAAACAAGCATTTTTAAAATGATCCTGCCAATGGCAGTCATTGCACTGGCTTCTGCCGGAGCCGTCGAATCGCAGGCTAAGAGCCAGAAATCTGCATTAGTAAATGAAACAGGATGGTATCACCTGTCAGCAACGCAGCCCTGTATTTCATCTACGATGTGTTCACTTGCCCCCGGTGCGGTCTGTACAGTAAATGCAATTCCCGGTGCTCAGCAACTTTATAGAAAAGGCGCTGGCAGCACTGATTGTGCATTCGTATTACGACAACCTGAGTAGCAGGTTTTAAATGCAATGCAGCCTTTAGGCTGCATTGTTTTTTTAGTTATTTATTTCCATCCAATTAGGTAATGGTTCACTTTTCAGATAATACCCAAACCAGGATTCTATCTTTTTTGCAAGGTCAAATTTGTTGGATTCATTAAGTATGCTATGATCCTCTCCCGGATATAATAAAAGTATATGGTTTTTGTTAAGCCTTTTCATCGCCAAAAACATTTCTATACTTTGAGTTGCCTGCACTGTAATATCCTCCGTACCTGACCAGCTCAGCAAAGGTGTTTGAATTTTATTCGCCTGGAGGATAGGTGAATTCGCAAAAAATAACTGCCGATCATTAAATAGTGATTTTCCCATCCGCATGTTGCCCGGTGATTCAAATCTCCAAAACTGCAATTGGCTCTTTGATATTGATAAACTTAAATACCAACTTGTCAAATCATTAATTGCCCCGCCTGCAACAGCCGTTTTAAATATATTGGACTGTGTAATGATGTAATTAGTTTCAAAGCCGCCAAAAGAATGGCCGATAATTCCGATATTATTCTCTTGTGCAACTCCCATGCTGACCACTTTTTGTACCGCAGCCAGCACGCAAGCCTTCGCTGATTCCCCCGGCTTACCCATTTCATATTCGATATCGGGAAGCAGGACTAAATATCCCATTGAAGTGAGGTTACTAATATTGAAACCTTCCTCATTTGTAAACCCGGGATTCCTATACATGTGTAACGAATTACTTTGCTTCTCATAAATGTGAACAATCATCGGATAGCTTTTAGATGGAGTGTAGTCAGCCGGATAAAATAGTATACCCGACAAAGCTTTCCCGTTAAAACCTGTGTACTTAATTAAGCTTGATCTTCCCCAATAGAAGTTTTGCTGGTGTACATTAGACTGATACACCTTAAAAAAAGTGCTGTGCGATTTTGATAGTTTTGCAACCCATAATAAGGCTGGTTCATCATAATCTTCAGTAGTAAACATCATTGTACTATTGTCCTGAGAAAACTTTCCATTAGTTATCCTTTTATCCTCATCAATGATTTTAACCAATGTGTTCTCTTTTAGTACATAATATCCAGAACTATAATTTTGCCCTTTTGATTCTAACAAAATACCATCATCACTATCATATACTGCCTTGACAACATTGTTATAATAGCGTACTTCCCTACGCTTTGCTGATACGGGAGAAATTCTAAAAGCTTGGTTCTTCTCCCTACCTTTTGTAAGCCGTATAGCTGTTCCATCTGCGGTAGCTATTTTCCAAATATCAAATTCATCATACAACAATACATAGTTATCTTCCTGATCCCATCCAGGACTTCCATAAGGGACTGCCTGATCCAGAAAGGTAGGATCGGTTTTAAAAAATACAGCATTTACTTTTTTACTGATGTTCCAATGTTTATTATTTTTAAAATCATAGAGATACCAATTTGACGCCTTAGGGTATAACATAAATTTTCCGCCCGGGGAAAAAGACAGTCCCCCTTCAGCACCCGGATAAGCAGTGAGTAAATGTTTTTTACTACCGCTTTCCAGATTAATAACCTGGTAGTCCCGAGGAGCATATGCCTGAAATTGGGGTTCATACTTGTAAGGGTCGCAACTGACAGCATATTTAAAGTCAGCCGTTATTCCAGTACTTGGTAAGGCTTCATCCGTGATCTGGCATATCCTGTTTTCCATAGGAAACCATACCGCCAATTCTTCCCGGCCTGTAGGTAGTTGTGTCTGTGAAAAAGCTGGGTAAATTATCCTGTCAGCTACATTCCATACCTGTACATCCTGAGTATCTTTCTTTAAAGGGACTTTAGTGTTTTTTATCCCAAAGAATATTCGCTGACCATTGTCTGACACCAATAACTGTGTCTCATTGGTGTTGGCAACAGCATACTCTTTTGGAAAACCAGGAACATCATCAGGAACCATCGCATAGAGTTTTGCACCTTTTACATTATAATAATAAACGGCGCCGCCTCCAGATGCAGTACCACTGGGATACTGCGTAAAGCTTATTCCTTCGCCATTAGTTTGCCAGGCCATATTATTATAGGGGCTGGAACCTTTCGCAACCTGAATGCGCCAGTGATTTTTCTCTAATTTTATGATCGAAATTTGGTAGTTGCCATCGTTTTCCCAAACATAAGAAACTGATTTACCCGTAGGGTCCATCAACCAATATTTGATATTTCCGATGCTATAAAGCCTGTTACCTTTCAGATCACTAATCACCAGATTTTGCGTATTACCGCTTTGAGTTACCAATAGTACATATTTTGTATCTCCTGAGAAAGTATACGATAGTACCTCCTTAGTAGCCACAATCGCCCCAGTATTTAAATTTGTAAGGTAAAACACACCCCCGGCGAGGCATCCGAAATAATTTTTCCCACAGAAAGTACCGTAGTGAGCCTGAGGGAAATTATAGCATGTCTTATTTTTAGTATTCTTTAGAAACAGCGTATCCTTCCCGCCATCATAATGCACTTTATAGGACACCCAATTTCCGTTTTCAGAAATGTTATCAAGGCTAAGGCTGTGCCATAGATGGTAAACTTCTTCCTTCACTATTTTTTTTTGCCGTACCTGCCCCCATAAAGAACAGGTTGCAAAAAGTAAAAAAGAAATAAAAAATAGCCTTTGTTCTATTTTCAGGTCATAGCGTATCATCAGTATCCCGGATTTTGAGGGTTAAGGTTCGGATTAACCAGTAATTCGCGTTCCGGAATGGGCAGCAGCCTGTCCGTAATGCTCCAGCCTAGTTTAAAATTCCCTAGGGTACTGTCTAAAGAGTTTGTCCGCTTAAGGTCAAAGAAGCGGTGGCCGTGTTCCGTAAAAAACTCTACCCTTCGCTCATGGGCAATGGCGGCGAGGAGCCCATCGGCAGTTGACCCGGTATTAGCAGGGAGCTGCGCAGTATTTCTAATTATATTCAGGTCTTCCCTTGCCCCGATTATATCTCCCTGGTGTGCACGGGCTTCGGACCTGATCAGATATTGTTCAGACAGCCGCAGCATTACTGAAAATTGGATGCTGCTTCCTGTATTTTCAAACGTGGTGTATTTATTGGGATAATACCAGATGGAGTTACCATCTGTAATTTCCTTGGTCCAGATTTCTTTTCGCAAATCGCCATTTTCAAAGGAAGCCATAAATTGTTCACTTAGTGCCGTTAATGGGGGTGGCCCTTGTATGATAATGAACGTCGTCGCCTCTGAAGCATTTTCTCCCGGCAATGCACTGTCCAGTTGCCAAATTGTTTCGCTGCTTTCAATTTTGAAGACATTAGCCAAATCACTCTCAATACTGTATACCTGCGTCTGGTTCAACACTGCTGAAGCTGCTTCGGAGGCCTCTGCCCATTTCCCCTGATAGAGGTAGACACGTGCCATCAATGCCATAGCGGCAAAACGGTTTGGCCTTGTTCGGTTGCCATCATTATAGGCCTGGGGCAAATATTCTACAGCCAGCAACAGATCCTCTTCAATATTTTGATATACCTGATCCACCGAAGTACGTGAGACATTGCTGTTAGTCAGGTAATCCGTTGTTGTAATATAGGGTATATCGCCATAAACCTGCAAGAGATAAAAATGAAGTAGCGCTCTTAAGAAAAGGGATTCCCCACTTAACCGGGTTTTAAAATCGCCGGTTAATGAACTGGAATTTTCAACACCTTCCAATATTGCATTAACTGCATAGATTTGGTTATACGAACTATTCCACCATTCAAGAATGGTAGGATCATCTACCAACAGGGTGTTCCTATAAAAGTTTTCAGTGGATAATCCTGCCGGCCCATAGTAAATTAATTCATCGGCATAATTACCTAGCTGGCACGACATACCGCTCGCAGTTCCTGTAAGAAGACCTGTATCCCTGATTTTAGAATATACGTCTGTCATGGCCGCGTTTGCTGTAGATTCGCTTTCAAATACAATCCCTGTTGTTAATTGAGATGTGGGAAGGTCGACTTCCACAAAATCGCTACAGGATAAAAGCATTATAAAGGGAAGCAAGATGAAAATCTTGAATGATGCTATATTTTTCATAATAAATTGATTAAAAGGTTAACTGGATTCCGGTGGTTAAGACCTTTAAGGGAGGCAACGCACCGGTTGCGCTGAATTCAGGATCGGCACCCTTGAATTTTGTAAAGATTATCAGGTTCTGGCCCTGAAAATAGATTTTGCAATGTATCTTAGGAATATACTTTTGGGGAATGTCCCACGATAAACCTATGTTTTTAAGCCTTACATATGAGGCATCAGTTATCACTGCGTCACTCGCAATATAACGCCCGTACGCGATCGCTGCTGCGCTGTTCGCCCCACTGGTGTATAGCTGATATGCACCGGTATTTTCCGGACTTGTCCAGCTGCTTACATTCGGGCTGGCAACATTTCTCATTGTTCCCGGCAAGGGGCCAAAAGCCGCTGTATTATAATTGCGTTGTTTTACGAATTGAAATAAGAAGTCGAGTTCCACATTGCCATATTTCAGCTGGTTTTGAATTCCACCGTAAAATTTCGGGTTCAGGTCTACAATAGTTTTACGATCTGCGGCATTATAGAGCCCATCGTTATTAACATCCTGAAAAGTATAAGTCCCGGCCTGACTGTCTATACCCGTATAGTGGTATACCTTTTTTATGTTAAGTGGTGCGCCAACTGCCAATAAATTAGCATAGGTTGAGGTTTCTATACCCGGAAATGATACCAGCTCATTTTTTGATTTGCTGAAATTGATACTGGTTGTCCAGTTAAAATGATCGGATGTTATATTTATTGTACGTAAGGTAACTTCCACGCCCCTGTTTTCAACTGTTGCATCCATATTGGCCTGCAGGGTTTGAAAACCTGTAGTGCCTGGAAGCGGAATCCCTGCAAGTTGATTTGACGAGCGGTTTTTATACCAAGCGGCTGTGACAAAGATGCGGTCCTTGCAAAATCCGGCTTCTAACGCGACCTCCAGTTTCTTACTACGCTCCCATCCAAATAATGGGTTAAAAAGCCGCGTAGGCTGCAAACCGATGACACCCTGGTAATTCGTTCCGGCTGTTGTATAGGTATCCAAAAATTGGTAGTTACCGATCTGGTCACTGCCCGTTGTCCCGTAACTAGCCCGAATTTTTCCAAAACTTAAAAAGCTGTTTTCTTTCAAAAAATTTTCATTTGAAAATAACCATGCTCCCCCAACGGCACCAAACCATGCAAACTGCCTGCCCGGACCAAAGCGGCTGGAACCATCACGCCTTCCTGTAATATTAATGATATAGCGCTTGTCCCAATTGAGGTTAAGACGCCCGTAAAAAGCCTGGTAACGATACTGTGAAATATCGTTGTTAATAACGTAAATGTTCGAGGCGGCAGCCAAATTATAAATTAAGCTGTTACTCGTGAAACCCGAGGCCTGTAAGCCCAGTTGCTCATTGCGCTGACTTTGGAATGTGCTGCCGACCAACGCCTCAACCTGTAATTTCCCGGTGTCAAAGCCGTAATTTAACTGCGGTTCGACAATCCAGGATTTTCGGGAAGTTGTCCCAACAAAAATTTGTGAACTTTCCGGTCCAAGTTCATAGGCCGGGTTAAAAATCGTAGAGGGCTGCGAACTACTTTCCGTATGGTTGAGGTCCGTATACCCCAGGCTTGTTTTTAGTATCAGCCGGTTTGCTATCTCGTATGAAAAATTTGCGCTTGATACCAAATCGTAGGTCTTGCTAAATGATTTGCCGCTGAGCAAACGCAAGGGATTTTCAAAAGTATTATTTTCCCAATTAAGGTTACCTGTAGCATCATAAAGATTTGGGGCATTTGGCGCGAGGCTTAGTGCCTGTGTCGTGATGTCGGTAGAAGGCTGATTGTTGTCTTGTATTGTATAGCCCGCAGAGAAACCGACTTTAAACTTCTGATCCAAGGACTCGTGGTTAAGGCCGGCTCGAACATTCCCTTTAAGATACCTGAAATCACCTGGAAATACCGTTGTCTCCTTTCCAAAATTACCGCTTAAGGAAAATTGTGTCTGTTGGTTTCCTCCGGATAATGAGGATTGAAGGCTCGTAACCTCGGCAGTACCCCCAAAAAGCACTTTCTGCCAATTGGTGTTACGGTTCTGCTCCCACGTGCCGTTGATATCATATTCATATGCTGGATATTCAGTGATCCCGTCATTAACGAAAGCCTGACGGCGCATTTTTAGGTATTGCTGCGTATTCATCATATCCATAAACCTAGTCACTGACGCAAGGCCATGGGCGAAACTGACAGTAAACTTTGTCTTGCCTGCTTTTCCCTTTTTTGTGGTTATCAGTACAACGCCATTCGCCCCACGTGAACCATAAATAGCAGTGGCATCCGCATCTTTCAGCACTTCCAGGCTTTCAATATCAGCAGGATTAATATTGTTTAAGGGGCTTGTCGGAGACTGCATAACCGTGTTTGTAAAGCCCTGCCCAATTGCATCTGCGGTATAGGGTACCCCGTCTATTATGTATAAGGGATTATTACCATCACTGCGCAGGCTGTTTATTCCCCTGATTTTAATATCGAAGCTCCCTCCGGCTATACCTGTAGATTGTGTAACTGCCACGCCGGCCATCCTTCCCTGCATCGTCGCTAAAAAGTTAGTAACAGGCTGTTTCTCTATATCTTTAGATGTAATCCGGGCTATGCTGCCGGTACTTTCCTTTTGCTTCACTGAATAGTATCCGGCGTTGACCACCACTTCTTCAAGTTGCATAGTATCTTCAATTAAAAGGACACTAACAATAGTTTGCTGTCCTATGCCGATTTCTATTGTTTTGAAACCCATAAAGGAAAAAACGAGGATATCTCCTGTTGCAGCATTAATATTGTACCTGCCCAGCTCATCGGAAGTGCTTCTAACGGTGGTACCCTTTACAATAATATTCACCCCTTGTAATGGACCGAGAGCATCGGTAATTACACCAGTTATTTTTTGCTGTTGCAAAAACAGGGGTGGCGCTTCGCTTGCAATAGCAGAACAGGAACAAAGGTATACCGCTAAAACAAGCGTATACCAAAGCCCCACCCTACCTTTGCAGAATAAAAAATAATTCATACATTGGTTAAGTTAAATGAAACGAAATGTTTTGTTAGCCGAGCCTCCTAGTCGTCCGCCAAGAAGATATAGGGGGCTTTTTTTAATCTACAGAAGGTCAATGTAGTTGTCCTTGCATAGGCAATCGCAATAAATGGTTGATTTGAAAAATAGCCCGAGACTCCCGACCACTAACTCAAAAGAAAATCAGTACCTCCCAGGCCTTAAAAGCATAATAAAGATTTTTTATCCCATAGGCAGCAACTATTGGTTCAACAATTACGTATATGCGAGACTATGAATATATGTGAAGTACGCTAAGAATTAAGCAGAGTAAAATTATAATAATGCCAAAAAAAAGAGGCGTGGGTTTAAACTCAGCTTATTGCTTAAAGGATTTACTGGACTACCTGCGCGCGAATAAGTGAGCCCACGCCCTTTAAGGCGTGAGCATTTGCACTCATCATCTTGCGCGCTAAAAAAGTGTCCAGTTTTTCTAAGCAAGATTCAAAGCGAATGCTTCAAATATTTTATTGAAGAATCGCAAAATTACACATTCATAAGTATAATAATTACAAATATATTAAAAATAAATTTCATTACCGAATTCGGTAATGAAATTTTTATTAGCAAGCTTCAACTTGCAAGCAAATGCTAAACCCATGAATGAAACTATCAAAATTAAAGAGTTAATAGCTAATAGAATTAAAAAATCAAAAGGTAATATACCGTATACTCAAATATCTGAAAGATGCGATACTACCTCTGCTAGAATAAGCGACGTTGCAAACAACAAAATAGATTGTCGATTAAGCACTTTAATTGATATTGCTATTGGCTTGCGTGTCCATCCTAAAGATTTACTTGATATTGATTTTGATTTTAATGAATATTATTCGAGCTTAGACGGAGCTATCAAAAAGTGATTGTTTTACTTCTTATTATGGCAAGTTATATACTCAGATTATTTTATTCATGGAATTTAAATATAATTCTTACAAGAGTAATACATCTATGATCAAATCTTAATCACATAGAAATGACAGGAAATATTTATTTAGATGATCTTTATAATTCAGTTAGCAAGATTGATCAAGTTTTTATAACATTTGACACGTACATTGGTCTAGAGAAAGGTGAAAATATTTCAGACAATCCCTTTTTCCAAGCTGAAATTGAGAAGAATAATGCGGACGAATATATTTTACGATTTTTGGAGAGTCAAAAAAATATTCGTGAGCATTCATTAGAAAGGAATTTTTGTTACCAACTGTATTACAGATGGTATTCAATTGTAAACGGTACTGGACATAAGTATTCATCACTAAACTTAAATGGAGAGATAAACAAAGCCAACTTAACGCTGCCTTTAAAAAACTATGAAAATTTAAAGAATTTATCACTTTTTGAAAAAATAAAAGAGAATGGTTTAATAGATCAAACTTATTTTGTTCCTGACTTTGTTTTGCATGGAGGACAAGATAATATAAACCATCAAACGTTAATTGCTGAGGTTAAATTAAATGAGAATTTGAAAAGTGGGAATTTTGAAAAGGATTTTTATAAACTTGCCATTTATCAAAAGTTATATCAATTTAAAAGTTGCTGTTTTATCATACTTAAAATGAATATAAAAGAACTTTTAACTGAACTCAAAAAAGTTGATACTGACACAGTTGATAAAAAATCATTTTGGTTTATTTTAAAAAATGTAAATAATACCTTAATCCTGTGTCTTGATGATTTAGTTTAAATCAACATAACAAATCTAATAAATGACAATCGTAATAAGCGTTAAATATCTAATAATGAAAACGTTAATCTGACGATGAAAGAAATCTATAAAATATATATGAAATTAGTAAATTAATTTAATGTAGGGATGATATACTACAGTAACGTGTTTCTTCTAAAATGACTATCGTGACAATAAATAAGCAGATAATGTTTATTTTTGCGTATGGATAATTCATTTATTTACTTCGATAATAATGCAACCACTCCCATTGATGACAGGGTTTTAGATTCAATGCTGCCTTATTTTAAAGAAAATTTCGCAAATGCTAACAGTACACATCAAGCAGGAATAGCTGCAAATTCGGCAGTTAAAGATGCCCGAAATAATGTTGCGGAACTAATTAATGCAGATCCAACCGAAATTATTTTTACTTCTGGAGCTACAGAAAGTATAAATATTGCCCTAAAGGGCTTAAGTTTACAACATACTAATTATAAAAAGCACATTATTACTGTTAAAACGGAGCATAAGGCTGTTGTAGATACATGTAAATACTTAGAGTCATTAGGATTCGAAATTGATTATCTAGAAGTAAATAATGATGGGTTAATAAATCTTGAGCAATTAAAGCAAATCATTAAAAAAGATTATACTTTACTTGTTAGCGTCATGTGGGTCAATAATGAGACAGGTGTAATTCAGCCAATTCAAAAAATTAGTACAATTACACATCAAGCCAACGCGCTGTTTATGACGGACGCTACCCAAGCCGTGGGTAAATTAACTACAGACGTTCTAGAAAATGAAATCGATATAATGTGCTTTTCTCCTCATAAATTTTATGGACCAAAAGGTGTTGGAGCATTATATATCAATAAAAAGTCAAAAGCTAAGATTTTATCTTTACAACACGGAGGAGGTCACGAAGCAGGATTAAGGAGTGGAACACTAAATGTTCCGGCAATTGTCGGTTTTGGAGAAGCAAGCAAGTGTGCTATTAAAGATATGACTTATAATGAAAAACATATTTCTGAAATCAGAAATATTATTGAGAATAGGTTATTAAAAATTAACGGTTCTTTTTTAAACGGTAGTAAAAGTCAAAGATTATACAATACTTTAAATATATGTCTTCCGAATTTTGATGCAAATATCTTTATAGGTAAATACAAAAACATCGCAGTCAGTAATGGATCAGCCTGTACATCCTCGTTAATTCAATCATCCCATGTTTTAAGTGCCATGGGATTGGATGACACACAATCTTTAGGCAGCTTACGTATTTCTATAGGTAAAGCAAATAAATTTTCTGATATAGAAAAATTGGTTCAGGCGATCGAATTTGAATGTAAGAATGGTAAAAGTTTGCTATAATTAAAAGCTTCTTCGATATTTTCCGACACTGAACAGTTCCATTTGGAAAAAATCGACATATAATAAGGTTTCCACAACCTTTCTTGTGCACCCCCTACAATTCGTATATATTCCGAATCAGTAAGAATATTTTTCACTTTATTTTTATTATAATAATTTTGAATTATAAAATCAATCCCTAAAATAGCATCCATCGGCGGATATGCAATTCTTGGCGTAGGAAGGATAAGACTTTGTCCATAGTTAAATTTTCCGAGCGCATCTTTCATCTTGTTACCTCCAAAAGTAAAATGATAATGCGGATGAGAAAATTTGTTTTCTTCATCAAGCTTATCAAAAATATGTCGATCAAGATGCCATGATGAATGCAAATCAGTACCCTCTGGATAAAGATCATTTAAAACATAACCAAAAAGTTCAATATTAAATTTTAAGTCAATTAATGGGTCGCTGACCGTATATATATCCATTTCTTTGAAATGAATGCATATTGAAAATAAAATTTTTAAATCATCTGTTTCCATTGGTATGCTCTTACCAATTTTGTCGATATTTATGAATTCAAAATCAATAATTTTATAATTATGTTTATCTGAATGGTGGATATTATAAAGACGGCCAGTAGTATTATTAAGTTGGTCGATATCTCTACATAGACTTTCTTTATAAAGTAGTTCTGCTAAGTAATTTAAGTCACTATTCACCATGCGATTATCGTTTTTCTCTTTGTTCTTCCCTTTCCAATACAGCCTTTAGCTTTTCAAGCTTTTCTTTGTCAATTATCGCAACATCTTTCCATAATGTTTTATTTGTGGGCCTGAGGGCCTCATCCCGACTTATATATTCTTTTTCCTGCCAAGGAAAATTATCATCTTGATTAGCAATTATAAAACCATCGACATTATCGATTGCTCGTTTTGTAACTTTACATACAGTCCAAAATTTATTCGAAGTAGATCTTGGAGTTTTTTCGAGTGGGGATAATTTTAAAGCGAATAGCTCACTTATCAATTTAGCTCTATCTAACGATGTTATTGACCTCAAATAACAATCTTTAAAATTTTCATCCCACCAATTTTCAATTTCCACCATCCACCATCGATCATAAAAATCAGAAAAAACGCCTTTATATTTATAGTCGTTAAGAAAGTTATTCTTGAAATTTATCCAATCTTCTGACTGCATTGAGATACCTAATCTGGCTGACAGGTAATATTCATCAATTAAAAAGGATGGTTTCTCAAAGACATTTTTAGTAAGAAATCTTGAAATTACATGAGTTGGCTGATCTTTAATATCATTAAAGTACTGAATGAATCTAAAGTCAATATTAGAAACTTTATCATAAGAAAATATATATTCCAATGACTTTTGTTCATTATTAAAAAATATATAGCCAGCAGCTAAACTTATTAATTTACTTCGGAATGTTGTATAAGCGTTTCCAACATCACTTCTTTTTACGATATTATCAAATAAGTCCTTCCCTGTTTCATCCAATGATGTGTCAACATTTTCATTAGCTGTGATCAGAACAATTGGAATATCATGGTTGATTTCCTTTTCTTTTACCAATGTTCTTATTTCTTGTGCTACGGTTGATCCGCGATATGTTGCAGTGTAACCTTTATTGTTTGCATTGTCATATAGTCGTAAATCTAATATCAAACCATTGTAGCCCTCTAAATTTTTTGGTAGATAATCAACATTTGGTGTTCCATCGATTTCTTTGGTAAACATTAAATCCCATTCCATAGGCTGCATAAAATCAACTTCGAGATGACCATCCTTTTGAAGGGCATTAATAACACCAATTTCATTGCCATCTTTTACGTCATCTATGTATAGATATTTATACTGCATAATCTTGTCTTTGTTTTTCTGTTGCTAATGGCATTTCAATTCTAATGCAAGTCATGTAACCTTGTTCTGGTTCTATTAAATCAATTGTTCCACCATATGTTTGAACAATATCTTTAACAATTTTTAAGCCCAAACCTGTTCCTGTCAAACGTTCATCTTGGGTTGCATCAAATCCTGCCGGTGTTGATGTAGTAAAAAAAGCGTCGAAGATTCTATTTCTATTTTCAGATGGAACGCCGTCACCATTATCTAAGAATTCAAGGTAAAGTAAATCTGCTTCCTTACCAATTATAATTTTAATTTTGCCTGGCACATTCCGTCTTTTGATTGCTTTTTTTGTGTTGGTATATAAATTAAATAAAATAGAACTCCATTCAGACGAATGCATTGGAACGGTAAATAAGTTATATCCATATGGCTCCACTACTAATTCAATTGACAATTTTTTTAAATCGGAAGATATAACATTCTGGAACTTTGTTACAACTACATCAAGCTCTTGAGGCTTTAATTCTCTACTAACATTTGCAGATACCGTTGCATTAAAATAAGAGGTATATGATGTGAATAAGTCGATTGTACGCTTCAAATTCTCAAGTGAATATAAACCCTGTTCGTTTAAAACCTGATCTGTTAATACATCTAAATCCCCATATAATGAGGGAGAAAACTGAACGACCTCATGGGTAAATTCCCCTATGGTCAAACCCAATCCAGCTAAAACTCTAGTCATTCCTAACTCGTCTAAGAGTTTTTGAAAGTCTTGCTTCAATCCATCAACATACTGTCGTATATTAGCTTTGTATGTGGATGCCTGCTCATCGCTTAGGTTTCCTCCTACTAAATCATCAATATTATTTTGTAAGTCATCTAATTTTTCAATTGGACTTCTTATAACATCCGGAATAGTATTAGAAGTTTGTTGTTTTTGTCTTTCATTTTCGTCTTTAATTCTAGTTATTTGAGCACGTATTCTATTGGTACCTGCGCCAAGAGACTTCGAAATAAAATCTCTAAGTTCAAGATAAGATTCATTCTCAAGAACTCCTTCACGACTTGCAGTTTCCTCAAATTGAGCACCTTCCTGATCTACAATTTCAACAAACCCAAAAAGATTTTGATTTCCTGATGGAATATTAGTTTGTCCAGAAGCGTCAAAATATCTTTTATCAATCCCTAGCCAATCATTACCTCTTTCTCCATACGGAAGTACTCTAAAACCATTTCGATATAGTTTTACTCCGCCTTGTTCTTTAGCAATCTTTTGAACACTAGCAAGTTCCGTCTTACTAATATTAGTATAATAAATTTCTCGATTATAAATAAAATAGTAAACTTTAAAATGAATATTTTTTAAGTTTTTATATTTATCAATTATAATCTTTTTTTGAATTTCGACTCCATTCTCCAAAACGGTTGCAGTAGATTTTTTGCCGTAAAGAATAGGGATAATATCATTTTCTAATTCCAAATTATTACTGTATACTGAACAGAAACCATCGTGATCATTGTCGATGTAACCTTCAATAACTGCCAATGCCTTCTCAAAAATCATTTTGTCCGGATTTGCTATAGCAACTTCAGACCCCCAAATTTCTTCTGAAAAATTTACAGTAAATGATTCATCCTGTTGTTTTGCTAAGTTTAAATCTCTACTCCTATCGGATAGATAATCCGGTTGAAATAAATCTGATACATACCGATAAATCCTTTTAATTTCCGCAATACTCCAAGATTCACGTAAATTATCAATAATTAGTTCAGTACCTTCAGGTCTAATTTTGTCAATTTCTTCAACGGGATTTTTAATATTGGCCAAGTCCTGATCTATAACATAGCTATCCCAATTTATAGTTAGTTTTAAGGCCTTTTCAGAAGATAGCGTTTGGGTAATTATTGTCAAATTACGTCCCAGACGGTGAGTAGCGAAACGACCTATACCTTTCCTGCCAGCTTTACTTCTCTGGTACCTTTCAGATATGGGGTTATGTACTTTATCTGAGGATGAGATTGTCATGAAGCCTCTTCTTAGTTGCTCTCTTGTCATTCCTAATCCATTATCAATAATTTTTAAAGTACCGCCTACGATGTTAGAATTTATAAATTTAACTTCTACTAATGTAGCGTCAGCGTCATAAGCGTTTTTAACTAATTCTGACACGGCAGTTTCTGAACGACCAACAAGTTCCCTGCCTAACCTGTCAATAAGGCCTGCATCTACAGTAAAACTTATAGAATCATTAATCTCAACTTGGATTTCTTTTTCTTCTTCCATTATGTTATATGAAACAACTTGCACATCCTTCACCTTCGGCTTCAGCAAGTATATCTAGTAAATATGGTGATGTTGAAGTCTTTCTTTCACTTCTTTTAATGTAATTTTCTTTTATTTGAGCGATCCTTTCCGGTTTTATGATATCTGATAGTGGCTCATCTTGTATCCAAGCATATCCATCTTTCTCGTATTCCATTGCTTCAGCAAACTTTTCAGGATGTTGCTCATATAGCCAAATCCACTCAATTTTTTGTTGATAAAAGCAGAAAAAACAGCCAGATCTGCTTCTGGCATAAGTTCCTTTTTTACCATCAATTTCAAATTCAATCTCTTTATAATATTCTGGCACTCCTACACCTGAGTCTTCTAACAATTTAAAGATATCGTCTCGTACTAAAATTTCTTCATTATTGATTAGAGCAAAACTATCTTCTTGGGATAATGGGTAATTAGTAGTCTTTATAAAACTAAAGACAGCATGATTAAATTCCTTAATTCCAAGGTCTAATAATTGATTTAATTTTTGTTGTTGGTTGTAGTTGGGTGAAAGTTTTGTCAACAAGATTTCTTGTATTCTTTCAGATTTATTATTCTGAACTGCAGATTTAAAAATATCGGATACTACCTCTATATTTAAATTTGAAAGAAATTTGCTGATGACATCTTCACTCCAGATATTTTTTCTGAATGGAAATATTGATTGAATATTTGTTTTTTTTGAAATATATCCTTCCCTGTCTTCATCGCCACGGATACCTACGTAAGAGATTACTGGATCATCACCAACAAATTTTTCAAAAGGATCTAATTTAAGATACTTCGTACACCACCTATTTTGAGCTGATGGCAAAAATCCGCCCAACATTTTTAGTTTATGATCAAAAGCAATTTCTGGACTTTCTTTATATCCTCTTAATTGAATAATTTTTTTTCCAAGAAAAATTTCCAGATTCTTAATTAATTCGTATGTCTCCTTTAATTCTTTACCTGTATCTGCTGTATAATATTCTATATCTAGTTCAGGATAATGAATTTTCATATATATCGCTAAAGCAGCACTGTCCTTTCCTCCTGAGATGCCTAACACATGCCTTACTTTACTCATTTCTTATAATTTCGTTTAATAGATTTGTCAATGCTGCAATATTCAAAGTCGGATCATTCGATAGTTGTTTTCTAACATTGTCCTGAATGCTATCAATTTGATTTTTTTTACTTTTAGGTAAACGTACTACTTTTTTACTAGAACCGTTAGAAAAAGAATTAATTTGTAAATCGAATACATCTTCTTTATCTTCTTTAAAATCAGACTTTGATAGGACAGTTAAACTATCTAATTCTAAAATCATTTCTTTGAACTTGTCATAAATTATAATTTCCTGCTCATCTTTAATATTGTCCAAAGTTGTATTTATCAACGCTTGAACCAAAGAATTTATCCAAGCTCTCTTATCATCAATTCCGGAATCTAAACGTTGAACAAACACTTTCTGATGTCCTAATAATAAATGTCTCCTAAGTTTTTTATACCTACTCTGTAGGTTTGTTTTATAATTTTCAAAAGATAAAGACTCGCCAATAATTTCCTGAAGAATGAAGTCTTCAAAACGATTTACTAATTCATCATAACTTGTCCTAATATCACGAACTGCTTCCTGTAATTTAATACTATAATTTTGTAAATCATCTCCAGAAGATTGAATTTTTGATATGGAATAACCTAAAGCAAGAGGGAAATCTTCAAAAAAAGTTTGTTCAGGATCTTTTGAAGAAGCTATAACATTTCTTACTTCTAAACCTTCCCTAGTAAGACGCTTAGTAAACTTGGAATAGTTAGGTAAATTTTTATAAAATGTTAAAAATGGCTTTATTGTTTCTATAAAATTGCCATTAGTAAGCTTATGTTTTGAATTCTGATTTAAAAAGATTCTATAACTATTAAATATATCTAACTTAACGCCTTCAATATCGAACGTTTTTATCTCGTAATTCTCCGGATTTTTAACTAAAAGTTCTAAAACTTCATCATTTAAATATGGTATATAACCATTACTTCCAAAAAGAGCAAAGTCATCTCGTTTAATAAATAAAAATGTAGGAACCCAAAAATCTATCAGTCCTTGTTTTAGTTTAAATGGTTTTTGATTAAGTAGCACTGTAAATTCAGACAGTTTGCGTTTAGAAATCTTGGCGCTTTCCAGGAATTTTTTTGATAAAGTCCATAGTTCGTCAAATCTATTTTTACTATTTGGAATACTTTCAACAATTGAATCATCGCCATATAAATAGATGTCATTGTTTTCCAAAAGTGATAAATATATTGTCTTCTCTGGTGGATATTTTCCTGCTTGAAAACCTAATTGCGGCTTATCCCAATTATTTACAAGTGCTTTAAAATAACTCTTTTTCGCAGTATGAATTGACGAAGATATTTTGTGCTTATTTACTAGCTCATTATTAAAAATAGGAGCTTTGGAATAGATTATATTACATATGTCTGACAGAGTATTATTCAAATTCTTTTTATTGGCTATGGCAATTATTTTTCCATCAAATATCCATTCAACCTCAGATTTAACTCCATTAAAGTTATTTAATATTTTGTGGGATAATAAATTCTGCTGATGTATAACAATGTTGTTTAATTCACGAATAGCAACCTTATCATCACCATTTTCTGCAATGACTTTTTTTGTTTTTTCAATTTCAAAAAGTAATTCTCGTATAACCTTGGAATTTTTATAATAACAGAACAAGATTGCTTCAGGATTACTCGCCGAATGTTCCAATATACTTTCTATAGTTTCCTTTTCATTAAATACCAAATTTATAAATCCATCAATATCATCTTTAGGAATATCACTAATTGGGTATGAAGAAATCCTATATTCAAATAAACGAGGAGTTCCTGTCTCATATGTAATTTTTTTGGCTATTGTAGGTGGTAATGTGAAATGCTTATTCAACAATGTAACAATATCTGTAACATCATCTACTTTCTCTCCTGCTTCAATTAGGGCATTCTGAATATCTAAATCACTCCCTTCAAAAAGGACAAAACGCATACTATAATTGCGATATATTATTATTTTTTTAATTTCCAACGCCTCAATCAATTGCATCGAGTTATTTATTGACAAACACTTTTTTGAATACTCTGCTAAAAAAGTTCTGTCAAGACGTGCTCCAACTAGGGAGTTTATACTTAATAAACCAATAGTTTTAATAATTTTTATACTGTCATTTACATTATCTTCAAATGATGTCTCAACGTTTTCTATCGCAGATTTTA
The DNA here is from genome assembly GCF_000422725.1 of Flavobacterium subsaxonicum WB 4.1-42 = DSM 21790. GTDB lineage: Bacteria > Bacteroidota > Bacteroidia > Flavobacteriales > Flavobacteriaceae > Flavobacterium > Flavobacterium subsaxonicum. The sequence continues at coordinate 367,385 of NZ_KE383909.1, read as the reverse complement.
TTGATTTCCAGCTACTAAAATCTGGATTGTAACGCGAATTTAAGAAAGAGTGATAATTAAACATCAAGTAATCATACACGTCTGCAATTGAGTAAAAACCATCCTTGGTTTGAGTATGCTGGAATAATCCGGTATGATCAGTTGATTCCAAGAAAGTAAACAACGACCGTTCATTTTGCCCATACTTTTGTAAAGATAAAGTTAAGACATAAGCGGAAATTGAATCTAGCGGAAATAATTTCTCGGCTATTTCGCTAACATAATCTTCGTTAATATTAAATGCTTTCGACTTTAATAATAAATTTATAGTTTCAACAATATCTCTTGAATATTTTTTTGTTGATGGTCTAGTTTTAAGATGCTCAGAAGCTAAAAATAATAGTTGTTCAACAGGTTCATTAAAGGTGATTTCTTTAAATCTGCCTTTAACTTTACCCCATTCCATTCTTTGTGCTTGGCTCAGACTGACCGCATAAGCATCGAAGTTTTGATGTACAGTAGTAAATAAGACAATATTGTGATCTGGATTATTTATAAATTCAGCTAACTGCTGGACAAAATAAAGCTCTTTTTCAGGTTCATTTTGAGCTGCATATTCTAAAAATTTACCAAATTCATCAATCAGGATAAATAATATTGGACTTGTTTTACCCAAACTGCGGTATTTCTGATATATTTCTAAGAATATATCCTCTGCAGTCGAAGTAGTCGGCATTTGAAATGTTTCAGCAAATACTTCTCTAAGTGATCTAAATTCTCCTATTAAATCAATAAATTCAAAAGATGGATCGGCGACAAAATTGATTCCGAAATATTTTTTTTTATTCGCAAAACTTTCCTGAAAAGCCCATAAAAAAGAACTTTTTCCAGTTCCGTAAGAACCGATTATATTAAATGATCGTAAGCCTTTTTTAAAATCGTTCACGATTTGATTTACGACCCTAATAGAGTTGGGGGTCGGAATATAATTTAATTCCTTGCCTTTGTCACGAATTATATTTATAGAGGTTGTAAATTTAATTGACATAATATTGATCTAAAATTTCAAATTTGTTAGGCTTTGTCTTAAACTGTAATTCCTTTATTCCGGCGTGATCATTAAAAGTTATACCAAAAGTTTTGAATTTATTATTTAATGTTATATTTTCCAATTTAGAAACTAAACCGGTTCTATTAATTCCGAAAATACTTCCCGGTTGATTTCGTCCATATTCGATTTCGGATAAATTTATCGATTTATCGAAAATATCCGCATCAAGAATTACAAAAAGTATCACTTCTTCTGGAATAATATTTTTTTCATCATTAATTATTGAATAAGAATTTAACGACTTAACATCTCCAAATCTGCCTTTTTCTTCATGCAATATGTTAATTTCTGTAAGAATTCCCGAGAAAGTATCTTCTCTATCCTTGGAGTGTATATCTGTCCTAAGGTACATTTTTATCAGGACTTCAAAATCTGCTGAAATAGTATTTTTATTTATTTGAGTAATGTTGTATTCCTCTGCTTTTCGAAGAACATATGCAATGAAATGATCTTTAGTGAATTCAATTTTTTCTCTTCTAAAATCGTTAAATATTAAACTATATATAGATGCAATATTATTTTTTACCAAATGATAATGAAGCAACCAAATTGTACCTTCATCTTCTAAATAACGGTCTTTACCATGATTGTCATTAAAAATATACTCTGCAAATTCGGTCAAATCATTATTTTTGTCAATAATTCCAAATGCTTTCATCCAAAAATTTATAGCTGAAACCATATTTCTACCTACGCCTAGTTTAACAACTGCGTCGTCGTTACTAAATTTCTCACCCTTTTTTATGAAGTCAAAGCCCTTTTTTAACCATAGATGACGACAATGAAAAGTATCATGTCCTGAGAAAGTAAACTTAACTTTTTGACTAATTAATTCGTCCACAGATTTTCATTTTTATTATATACAAATGTAGCAATAAAAAGGCAGGGACTAACTAATCACTTTAGAAACCATGGTCAAATATTTGGTCACTGATTGCGTTTTATAAAATTATTCTACGTAAAGCTTAATTTAATTTCAAGCTTACCTAGTCAAGTGTAAATATAAAATTACTCCAAAAACATTTCATTTTTAATTAAAAAAATAGGGATTAGCAAATTATTTGTTTTAAACTTTTTTGTAGTTATTAACCATTTAGATTATGATCTATAATTTCTCTACTACTAATTTAAATAGTCCTTTAAGAGTAAAAGTTCTTAACCATGGGAATCATAGTCTTAAACTACGTAGCTGATCTTTCAAGAATAATGGTATCGATCGATACACCCTACTCCCGAACGGTCTAGTACTGGAATTCATCGGAGAGTGCCAAAAATCGTATAATTTATTGTAAGTAAGGAGAATGGCACAGGCCCCGCCTGCTGCGGCAGGGAGTGCAGCGGCATCCTTTTCAGCGAAAAGATACAGCGCAAAGCCCGGTTAGCCGCCAAAAATCGCAAAGCCCTCTGAAAAAAATCAAAGGGCTTATCAGTAAAGGACTATTTCTTTCCTTCTTCAATAGAAACCTTACGGTATTCTTTAAAAAGTTTCTCCAGCTCTAAGGTTGCTTTACGGGCACGTGCACCAGCAGCTTTGGTGCCTTGGGCAAAAGATTCTGACTCTTTCTGGAATACTTCAATCCCTGCGCTGATCTTTTCGTTCAATTCGTTCATGTGTTTATTTTTTAAATGAGCCTGCAAAAATAGGTTTCTTTACCAATACCCAAAAGCGAAAACTGCAAATAATAACGCAGAGGGCACCTCCTACCCTATTCCTTAACCCTCCTCCTCCCCTTCCTCATTTTTCCTTTTCATCTCCTGGATAAAAAATACTGCCGGCATACCGGTTACTGAAAAGAAGGCATTGGCAAACCGCTGGGTACTGCTGTAGCCTACTTCTTCCCCTAAAGCCTTGTTAGTATAGTTGAGCATTTTCTTATCCTCCTTTAGCCTGTCAATGAGGTAATTTATCTTCAGGTCGTTGATGTATTCTGTAAAGCCCTTATCACGGTAATGGCGGATTACTTTGGAAAGGTATTTCGTATTAGAATTAAAGGCGGCTGCGAGCTTTACCAGTGTCCAGCCTACTTCCAAAAATCGTTTATCCCTTTCAAATTTGGCTAGTAATAGCACCAGTTGTTGCGCAGCCTCAGGGTTAAGGTCAGGGTATTCTGCCCGTACTTTTTCCACAGGCGGGGAAGCTATGGCTAAAGCATCTTTCTGCATCAGCGCTTCAAACTTTTTACGGAATATCTTTTGATTGGTTATGTGCCGGTAAACAAGATAAAAAATGGTCAAAAACAAGCCTAGGATTGCCGACCCGTAGATATAATCATTGTACTTCCTGCGGTCCAATAGTAGTTCGATACGCTGCTTCTGTTCCAGGAGCTCTTTCGTATCATAGTCTTTATGGACCCTGCCGGAGAGGTAAACGAACGTCGCCTCTATAATGCGGTCGGCCCTTAATAGCTTTTTCACATAATATAACTGCTGCTCCAGGTCTTTCATATCCTGGTAATAGCGGATTAGTATCTCATAATTTTCACGCAGGTCGGGGCGCAGGAAGTTAGTATCCTCAAAACTTTTATCCACTTTTACAAAGTAGGGCAGCGCACTGTGTAAGTCTCCCAGGGCCATGTAGCATTTGCCTAAGTAAAAATTCCCCACAGCCTCATTGGCAAAATCTTTTTTACGGATAATGTAGGGCAGTGCCTGATTGATATTATGTATGGCGGCAGTATAATCCCCAAGAAAATAATGGTTGATACCTTCGGAATGGATAAAATAAGGCTCCATATCGCGTACACCAAGCCGCTTACCTTCACTGAGCCCTTCAGCATTAGTTCGGGCAGAAAGCCCATAATTCCCAATTTTATTATAACACAATCCCAGGGAGTGCAGCGAATTCAGGTACCCCCTGTCGTCATGCCCTTCGAAGTAGGCTGTGCATTCTTTAAGCAGGGATATCGCTTCATGGTAGAAGCCAAGATACTGCTTAATCTGCGCCATGTTGTATTTGGTCTTATAGATAAGATATTGATCGTTCGTGTTTGCAATTAGGCCATTCGCAATAAGGTAATTATCCAGTGCTTCCTTATGCTTTTTCTGCCCGTAGTAGGCTATGCCTTTTGTCAGGTAAGCCGAACCCTGCAATGCCCTGTCATGGGTTGTCTTTGCGGTCAGGACCATACTGTCCGCATAATTAAGCTGCTGGCTCACGGGGGCATAGTACACATAATTTTTGTAACCGTTCACCAGCTCTTCTTCATTGTTCTCCCGTTTGGCTTTTTGCAGGAAGGCATCCAGGTATACCGCCTGCCGCTTACTACCGGGGTCGCTGTTATCGATACAGTCGTACAGGTAATCATAGGCCTTGTTTTGTAATGTGTCCGGCTCTTCAATTTTGTGCTGTGCTACTGCTGAACCACCTGAACACAGGGAGCCCATTAGGATGTACTTTTTAAGCATAATAAAATGTGTTTATGCATTAGTAAAGCCAGCTTTGCCATTCTAAAGTACTTTTTAAAATGATTTGGGGATGCTATGCGGGCATACTATCAAATGTAATGGAAAGTTTGTATTTCCATTAAATCTTTAACAAAAACGTGCTATGGATTTCGTGGAAATCCATAGCATTTTTCATGGAAACGCACAGGACTTGTGTTGCCCCGTATCAGGACAGGCTATAGTTTTGGCCTTGAATTCAAAAGCGAAACATTTGGCATATGCCGGATACTGGTTCTGCTTACCCGGGTGAAATGAACTGACGAAAAAAAAGTAATCAGTCACATTTAACACATTTCTGACCATGAAAAATTTCCTACCAGGAACTGCACTGCTATGCTTTGCATTCCTTTCGTGTACCACTGAAGCTATCCAGAGTGGCGCAACTGAATATACTCTAAACGCTAACCAGGCTTTTGCAAGCAGGCAAGGCCAAGGTGACGCTACCCCTGCCAATACCCAAAATCCCTACGACTTTGCGGGTGCAGCCCAGAACGAACTGCTTGACCTTTACCTCGATGGCAACTACAGCTACAGTTCTATTGAAGAGGTAAGTGAACAGGTAGCACTGCTGGCTATCCAGCACTATACATTCGGTGGGCAGGATACACCGCCCACGATATCACAGGAACAGATTGCGGCTATTCTAACAAACCCCAGCGCGGCCCTCGGTGCCGTTGCGACGAGCCCTGCCTTATCCGATACTGCAGCAGCAGCCTTTTCAGACTTTATGGTAACACTAAATGCTGCCCAGGGCGCGACTTATGAAGAACTATATTCCCTGATTATTTCATATGAGGCGACGGTAATCAATAATCCGGCCTACAGTTCCACCGACAAGGAAGTTATCCTTACCTCGACGTCCATCGCACGCTATACGATTTACTACAGGAAGAAACGAAAAGACAGGGATTGGGATACCTCCGTGGGCAATATCGTGGCTGGTGCCAGTGGTGCGGAGGAGAATACCATTAGTGCTGTAGCGATGGCAGTAGTTACCGGTATTAGTATTAATAATGGAATTACGCAATAGCATGGATCCTAATTCAGTGATGGAATCAAAAGTAGTGGGCACAGCGTGCCTGCTACTAATTGTTGTTAACCTGGTAAGCCTTTATTTCATAGTAGACCTTTACAGCTATGATGAAATAACAGGTTACTTAGGCAACGGCGCCTTAAAAAGCTGCGGCACACGCGGCTTCGTATACCTGATGTTCCCCGTTACAATGTCGAACCTGTTGTTTATCGGTATTGCCCTGATGGTAAGGTTTATAAAATAGTCTGCTGTTTATATTATGCTAAGACTCGTGTAGAAAACTAAAGGAAAGCCATGAAAGAACCTCAACAAATCCCGCACTATTCCAACTACGGCCCGGGCCTGTGTTTGTACTATATAAAATCAGGGGTACCCAATTCGGTGCTAAGGGAGGTTTTTACTACCACTGCGGTCCGTATAATCCTGATAACAGACGGTACGCTGGAAATCGAACTTACTACGGGGCAGTATACGCTGCACCAAAAGGATCTTCTTACTATCCCAGCAACTATCACAGCCAAGACGACGGGAAACAAGTATGAACTTTGCCTGCTGACGGCAAGCATAACCTTTCTTGTAGAGCACAGCCTCAACAGTATTGGGAAAGAGTCCTTTGGTTTTCTGCTCACACAAACGCCGGGAGTCATCCACCTTAACATAGAGTCTTTTAATACTCTTACTGGATTGTTAACACACCTGGAATCGATACTTTCTAATGCTTCCCTTTTTCAAAGGGAAAAGGTAATGCTCTGCTTTAACCTTTTGCTGTTTGAGCTTACGGAGCTTTACAATACCGATTCGGCCGGAGTAATGAAAAGGGGCAGCCAAAGGGAAAAATTAGTTTTGGGATTCCTAGCAGTGGTCGCGCAGCATTGCCGCGTGCAGCATGGTGTAAAATTTTACGCTGACCGCCTTTACGTCACCCCGGATTACCTCAATAAGGTTGTAAAGGATATTACCGGCAGCACGGTAAAGCATTTTATAGAGGAAGCGATAATAGCTGAAGCGAAAAACCTTTTGCGTGCAACTGAAGATACCGTCAGGGAGATTTCCGAAACTCTCAACTTCAGCCACCCGGGATCATTCAGTACATTCTTTAAAAAACGGACAGGCACTTCACCCTCTGCATATCGGCGAACCAGGCCTGGTGATACAACCCGGGAGGGCGGCACTTATGGAGCCTTCTTTGTAGTTTGGGATAAAAAATCCGGTCAATAACTTTTATAGCGCCTTATGTAGAACCGCAAAACAGATAATTGTATGGCACAAAACTATACCCTGGAATGGCTTGACTCCCAAATTTCCATTGTACTCAGCCCACATAAGATGTATTTTCAGGATATCTCAAAAGATGAGCTGCAGGCTATGTCCGAAAAGGCCACTATAGAAACTATCGCCATTCAATCGGAACTCAGGAACCAGGTTTTCTCATTGCACAAGGAAAACCAGATCAAGCTTCTGGTACGCAAATACCATTCTGCACTGATCATCTTGCTGGACACCATTACCGAGCATCAAAAGCATCCGGCCTTTATCCAGGCTGACCTACTTAACATTGCGGCAACACTGATCTCCTGCCTTGATGAATTGCTGACCTTTATTGAAAAGAGGTTTTCTAATTTCCTGAGCCTTGAAGAGCGTGTCCCTTCAACGTACCTGGCTGTTTCCTGCAATGAACTTAAGATTAAGCTGGACCGGTTAAAAAAGCGATTAGTCGCCAATGTCGCAGATACACGTTTTACAGATTTGGTATTGGGCAACCTGTATGGTTTTATTAATTCAAAAAAAAATGGGCGCGTCACCTTCAGGGAAATGCTTTACCGCAAGGAACTCGTAAAAGAACTGGAACTTGTGGGGGAGAAAAAAAACCAAACGAGTGTCTATGCAGCACTACATGAGTTGTTGGTCTATATGAATTTCAACGGCAGGAGTTATATGAATTATTTTACGCAATGTATCGCCGATAAGATCAACCTGCTGCAGAATAAAGTTGAACGCATCGACAGCCTGAATTTCCATTATAAGGAATTCCAGCAGATGCACAGCAACCAAAATATGGTACTGTACCCGCACCACGACAACCTGAAAGATGTCCTCAATAACTGGTTCAGCCAGGAGATCGCCTATCTTGAAAAGACATTGCACCTCGCAGTAAGTCCACTGAGTGAACATCGCGCGCCGGCGGCAGTACCCATTAAAGATGAAAAAATAATATGTGACCTCTCAGCAGACCAGCTGGCCCTTATATTACGTGCAGCGGATGAATCCAGGGTTGTAGTTGCTAAGTCAATGACCGAAGTTTTTAAGAGCATCGTACCCCACCTATCCACTACCCGGAAAGAAACGCTGTCCTATACGGCAGTGCGCAGTAAAGCCTACAATGCTGAAGACCGGGATAAAGAACTTGCGGTAGTGGCACTGCAGCGCATGATCGAAAAGATAAAAGGGTATTGACTATAACGTAAATAAACAAATAAGAAAGGGATGCACCGTTACCGGTGCATCCCTTTTTTTCATCCTCCTGCAAAAAATAAATACTTCTTAACGCCCTAAAGTAGCGGGGGAACAAGGGGAACAGCACGGGGGCACAAAAAATTTGTGCTTGTAGCATTTTTGATTGATGACTTCATTTGTCCCATAAAACTTCCCGGCCAACTCCGGGTACAGCGAAAATGTTCAACGATAAAAGAAAAGATTATGCTGACAAACATTTCATGGGGCACTTACGTTACAGCCGTCGCCCTGTTACTCACAAGCTGGTACGCCTTTGTAGGATTTCGCTTTTACCTTACCGAAGTAAAAGGCCTGTTATCCGGAAAACACAAATTCAGGGTCACAGGCCCAAGATCCCTTAGCATGGATGAACCGCCTCTACCAGAGGCTGAGGCACCTCCCATTGCACATGAGATCGACACCTCCGCCTTTGCTGTCGAGGACCCTACGTTCAATGATGTGGATGCGGTCGTTGAAAAACTCAAATCTACTATTGCCGACGCGGCCAAACGCAGTGTCGTAAAAGAGGAACTGCTTACATACCTGCACTTGGTATTAGAAGAATTTCCCTCGGTAAAAAATTCCCCTTTCCGCGAGTCGGTCAGTGAATTTATCGCCTCAGAATGCAATAAAAATGACACTCTTACCGTGACCGCTGAAGAAGCGGATGAATTGTGGGATTAAAACTAAAATAGCACAGGAAAGCCCTTGCCTGTCCCCAATGCGGCAGGACGTGATGTGACAGAAGGAAGCGGGCTACAAGGCAACGGCAAACCTGCGCTTTATTACATATCAACTTAATATAAAGCACCATGAAAAAATATAATTCCTATTATAAATATCCCAACCAAAAAGCAGCAATCTATATACTGCTATTGTCAATCGTATTCCCCTACACTTTATTAGCCCAGGACGGCCTTGCCGGGATCAATGAAGCTAACGACCAGGTGCGCAGCTACTTTGCAGCAGGCACCGACCTGATGTACGCAATAGGTGCCCTTGTTGGCCTTATCGGCGCGGTTAAAGTCTACCAAAAATGGAACTCCGGTGACCAGGATACCTCCAAAGTTGCCGCAGCGTGGTTCGGCAGCTGCATCTTCCTTGTTGTTGTAGCGACGATCATCCAGTCCTTCTTTGGTGTCTAAAAAGCTATGGAAAGCTTACTTAAGGAAAAACTATGGGCGCACATTGCCCATCATAATCCGGACCTCATGCTCAACCTGCAGGCGGACCATTCGGTAACAAAATACCTTGATGAAAAAATGAAAGGTATTATGCCAATGATAGCGCAATTAGTTGCTGAGGCAAAACCGCAATATATCATTCAGGAACTGTGTTTGAAAGCCCTTACATCAGACCTGATACCCTCAAAATTCCATTATATCCGTTCGATAATTGAAGAAGATTTCAGTGACGATTTTGAGCGGCTGAAGAAAACAGGGATCCTGACGTTTGAGGTGGCCAACCTCATCACGATCTGTAATGCTACGGTTTTTAAAAGTTTAGGCTTTACGACGGACAATCTGGAGGACCGGCATCTTCGCTACGCGGTCATTGCAGAAATATATTACTATCTCCTGGGGTAATGCAATTGATGAAAGGGAACTATGAAAACAGGGTACTATGGCTTACAATATCTCAAAAAAACTCGAAGGCAATGTCCGCGCCATCCGTGTGGCGATGGATTTCCAAAAAGGCCAACCGCTCTCATCGGAAGACCTTGCCACCCTTCAAGGTTACGCAGGTTTTGGCGGTATTAAAGCCATCCTGTACCCATATGGCTCCGAGGAAGGCTGGCAGGCAAACGGGGCGACCCGTGAAGATCTGAAATTGTATCGCGATATCATGGCGTTGCACGACCTGTTGAAAGAGAACCATACGGAACCGGAATACAAAGAGATTGTAGCCTCCCTTAGAAATAGCGTACTAACGGCTTTCTATACCCCTGAAGTCATTCCCCGGACAATCTACAATGTTTTAAAGGAACGAGGGATAGCACCTAAAAGGCTTTATGAACCTTCAGCGGGTTCCGGTGTATTTATCAACGGGGCTCTTCAGGCATTCACAGGCCTTGAACAGGTTACGGCAGTTGAAAAAGACCGGCTGACCGGCCTGATACTTTCGGCGCTTAACAGCACAATAAGTGTACAATCCGATACCCATATTAGTGGGTTGGAACAGGCACCAGTAATTGACAACGGCACCTACGACCTTGTGGTAAGCAACATCCCTTTTGGTAACTTTCCTGTATTTGATGCATCGTTCCCCAGTAAAGACCTATCGGGCAGGATCCACAACTACTTTTTTGCCAAGGGACTGGATAAACTGGCGGATGGCGGACTGATGGCCTATATTACAACCGATGCCTTTTTAAACAGCCCTTCCAACCAGGGTGCAAGAGAATACCTTTTTAAGCATGCGGACCTGATCAGTGTGGCAGTAATGCCGGACAACCTGATGAAGGATACCGGAAATACAGAGGCGCCAAGCCATCTGCTGATTGTCCAAAAGAATAACAGCAAGGAGAAATTAAGCTGGGAAGAGGATTTCCTAAATGAGGTACGTGAAAAAGAAAATGAGTTTGGCAGGTATCCTTACAATTATTTACTATCGATAAACGACCATGACGTGGTGATAGGAAACTCCCGCAAACCGGGGACGAACCAGTACGGGAGGGCTACGGAAGTTATATGGCAGGACGGGGACATCAACCAGATTGGGGAAAGCCTTCATGCAAGCCTAGCACACCAGTTCCGGAACCGCTTTAATATGGAGCTTTTCAAAAAAGCCCAGGCCCCTACTGTCTTGCAATCGGCACCCCTACATCAAAAGCTGACCTACTTACCCCTGCCGGAAAATAAGGCTCGGGGTTCAGCGGTACAGCTTGGCTTGTTTGACCTGGCACCGGCAGAAAATAGTAACCGTGCTTCGGCCTACCTCAACAGTAATGACGAGGGTATCATCCGCAAGGAATCAGTCAGGCTGATCGGTACTGTCCGCAATACGGAGAACCCCGGCCACGAGAACATTGTCCTGTTGACCGCTAAACAACTTAAGGGAGAGCGGTACCTCTACAGGTTACATTCCAACCTTGGGGAAGTCAATAACCTATCGGTTAACTGGATGAACGCATCAGTATTGGCGTATGAGATTAATGCGATCAACACGATGCTGAATAGTTTCGGGCAGACCTTCAGGTTTGAGGGTGACCAGACGCTGGAGAGCCTGTTCCGCTTCCACGAAAAGGAAATCGGGCCCTTTACGGAACTACTGCCTTTTTACAGGCAGGGCACTTTGGTGGTACATATGGGACGGGCAGGAAAACTGGACAACCCGGATCCTGAATTTAAACAGGCTGCGTTCCATCCCCTCAGCGGGCAGGGTACTCTCAATTTTTATAAGAGTTATATCGCACTTCGTGACAACTACCTGCAATTGTCCGCCCGCGAAATTGAAGGCAATGAGATCAGCAGCGGCGAAAGGGAAGCCCTCAACGGGCAATACGACCGCTTCGTATCAAGCTACGGTACGCTGAACAGCCCTGCCAACCGAAGGCGCATTACGGAAGACACTGCTTTTGGGATATCTCTTCTGGCATCCCTGGAGCGTAAAGAAGGCGAACGTTATGTGAAATCCGATATACTGAGCCATTCTGTCCAAAAATCGAAAGAGCGTTTTGTAACAGATGACCCCATAGAAGCGCTTGCCCATAGCTTAAATGATACCGGCGGTGTAAACCTTGACTTTATAAAAGTGGCTTTGGGCACCGATGAGATCGAAGCCATAAAACGCCTTGGGGATAGCATTTACCTCAATTCGGGATCAGGCTCATGGGAAACCGCAGACCAGTACCTGAGCGGAAATGTAGTGGAAAAGCTTCATTTAGCGCGGGCACATCTTGAAAGAGAGCCTGAAAATATACAATACAAGCGAAGCGTTACCGCATTGGAACACATACAGCCGGAACGTATCCCCTTTGAGATGCTGGACTTTAACCTTGGGGAGCGCTGGATACCTACTGATTATTACAGGCAGTATGCCACGGAACTTTTTGAGAAGGAAACGGATATCAGTTACTTTCCGTCACTGGACACCTTTAAGGTTGCAACAGCACATAACATCAAAATAGACCGTGAATATGCTGTTACACCGCAAAATGGAAGGATCACCTACGGCTATACCATACTGGAACATGCCCTGGAAAATACGACCCCATTTTTTACCTATGAGGTATCGGTTGGCGGCGGTAAAACTGTCCGTGTGCCGGATAATGATGCGATACAATTGGCGCACCAAAAGATAGAGCAGATCAGGAATGGTTTTGTGGACTGGCTAAAGGAACTGCCGGATACAGACAAGAAATATATTGAGAACCTTTATAACGACACGTTCAACTGCTATGTGCTGCGCGAGTATGACGGCAGCCACCTGACTTTCCCCGGGCTGGATAAAAAAGCACTTGAGATCGATGACCTGTACAGTTCCCAGAAGAATGCGGCATGGCGCATTGTACAGAACCGCGGCGCGCTGGTGGACCATGAGGTGGGGCTTGGAAAAACGCTTACCATGATCGTGGCAGCCCAGGAAATGAAACGGCTTAAGACGGTTCATAAACCGATGATCATTGCCCTTAAAGCTAATGTGGACCAGATTGCAGAGACCTACCGCAAGGCCTACCCTGCGGCAAAGATACTGGCACCAGGGCAAAATGATTTTACCCCGGCGCAGCGAACCAGGCTGCTGCACGAGATTAAGAATAATAATTGGGACTGTATTATCCTGACACATGACCAGTTTGGCAAAATCCCGCAGTCCCCTGAGATACAAAAGCAAATTTTTCAGGAAGAGCTTGATAACACTGAGCGGGATCTGGATAGCCTTCGTGAGCTGGGCGGGGATATCTCAAAAAAGATGCTTAAGGGCCTTGAAGTACGCAAAAACAACCTTGAAGGTAGCTTAAAGGGGATACTGCGCGATATTGAGGAAAAAAAGGATACGGGCATTAACTTTAAGGAAATGGGTATTGACCACCTGTTTGTGGACGAAAGCCACAAATTCAAGAACCTGACCTTTACCACAAGGCACAACCGCGTTGCGGGCCTTGGCACCACAGAGGGCAGTCAGAAGGCGCTGAACATGTTGTTCGCCGTGCGTACACTGCAGGAAAAATTTGACTCGGACCTGTGCGTTACCTTTTTATCAGGTACACCGATTTCCAACAGCCTTACGGAAATGTACCTCTTGTTCAAATACCTGCGCCCACGGGAAATGGAGCGCCAGCACATTGAGAATTTTGATGGCTGGGCAGCAGTATTCGCCAAGAAAACTACTGATTTTGAATTCAGCGTCACCAATGAGATCGTTGCCAAAGAGCGCTTCAGGCATTTTATCAAAGTACCGGAACTGGCCATGTTCTATAATGAGATCACTGATTATAAAACGGCGAAGCATATCAACCTTGACAAGCCTGAATTACAGGAAACCCTTGTGAATATTGCCCCGAGCGATGAGCAGAGGGAATTCATAAAAAACCTGATGGCTTTTGCCAAGACGGGCAATGCAGAACTGATAGGCCGCGCTAAGCTCACGCCAAAAGAAGACCTTGGGCGGATGCTGATCGCTACCAACTATGCCAAGAAGATGGCGGCGGACCTGCGGCTGGTGGATGAAGATAAATATAGCGACCATCCTCATAATAAAGTGAATACCGCGGCGCGGAATATCGCGTCGATCTATGAAACAAGCACCCCACATAAGGGCACACAGATCGTTTTTTCAGATATCGGGACGCCCAAGCCGAACAGCTTTAATATGTATGATGCGCTAAAGGATAAACTAGTCAGTGATTTTAATATCCCGCCCAACCAGGTAACGTACATCCATGACTGGACGGACAGGCGAAAACCGGAATTGTTCCGGAAAATGAATAAAGGGGAAATCCGTATACTGATCGGGAGTACTGAAAAAGCAGGGACCGGACTTAATGTGCAGGAGCGCGTCGTGGCGATGCACCATTTGGATATCCCCTGGCGGCCTTCTGACCTGGGACAGCGCAATGGCCGTGGCGGCAGGCAGGGCAATAAACTTGCAAAGGAACAGTACGACAACAAGGTCCAAAATTTTATTTATGCCACCGAGCAGTCGCTGGACAATTATAAGTTCAACCTGCTGAAAAACAAAGAAACGTTCATTGCACAGATGAAAAACTGCGAACTGAATGTACGCACCATTGATGAGGGGTCCATCGATGAAAAGAGCGGCATGAACTTCTCAGAATACATCGCCATCCTCTCGGGAGATACCTCACTGCTGGAAAAAAGCAAATTGGAAAAGAAAGTGGCCGTTATGGAAAGCCTGAAGACAGTTCACTTCCGGGAAGCCAGCCGGACAAGGATCGGGTTGGAAAAAATGCAGAATGAAAGGTTCAGCACCGCAGCAACACTGGAAAAGTTGACAGACGATGCGTCCCACTATATATCACGCCTGCAATATACCCCGGATGGCGTCAAAGCAAACCCTGTAACCTTAAGCGGTCTTGTTTCTTCCGATCCCGAAGCTATTGGCAAGCATATCATTAGCTTGTATGAGGGATGGAAACCACCGGAAGGACAAGCGGAGCAGAAGATCGGAAGCATCTACGGGTTTGACCTTTTCATCCAGCGAAAATATGAAGCCTACGAAGAAAAAGGCAGCTATGAGTATCGGTATTCCAACAGCTTCTATGCGCAGCGACAGACAGACGGGATCAAGTATACCTATAATGACGGGCTGCCCAATATTGATAACCCTAAACTGGCGGCACGCCACTTCGTCAATGCCATTGACCGCGTGGACGGCCTCAAGGAAAAGTACGATTCGAAATTAAAAGAGCTGGTAACCGAAATACCCAAACTGGAAAAGTTATTACAGAAATCCTTTGCGCAGGAAAGTGAACTGCAGCAGATGAAAAATGAGCTTGCAGGCCTGGAACGGGAGATCACGATTAAAATCCAGGAAAGCCAACTCAAACAACAACAGGAACATTTCGGCAACGCTGGTGATGATGCTACTATTGAGATAAGCCATACGGTAGTAACGGAACAGGAAGCAGCGGCACGCGGGCCCACGGTGCAGGAATCAGAACCTGTAACCAAAACGGAACCGGAACGAATACGCAGCAGGATGCGATTATAACTTTAAAAGTAAACTAATTATGTCAAACAGCGTCTACCAAGTCAATAAAGGGATTAATAAATCTATAGAATTCAAGGGGCTGAAAGCACAATATATATGGTATCTCGGGGGTGGCATCGCCGCGTTGCTGGTAGTGTTTTCCGCAATGTACCTCATAGGCCTACCCTCCTTAATTTGCGTGGGAGTAATTCTCATAGCAGGCGCACTACTGGTAATGAAAGTGTATGGGATGAGCAATAAATATGGTGAGCATGGCCTGATGAAAGCAATGGCGCGAAAGCAGGTACCTAAAGTTATCAAAATACGCGGCAGGCAGATATTCCTTAAAAAATAAGCCATCAAACTATGTAACGACAATACTATGGAAAAGACAATTGAAAATATGTTTCCCATAATGGATGTGGAACATGACTGTATCATCAGCAAGCAGGGAGATGTAACCATAGTCTTCCGTGCGGACCTTCCGGAGATCTTTACGCTTTCCGACCAGGAATATGAAACCTTCCATCAGACGTGGGTAAAGGCCATTAAGATACTCCCAAAATTCAGCATATTCCATAAACAGGACTGGTTCCTGGACAGCAGCTACACGGCTGATTTTACAAAGGAAGATACAAGTTTTCTTAGCCGCAGCAGCGAGCGTTTTTTTAACGAACGCCCTTTCTTAGAGCACAGTTGCTACATTATGCTGACTAAAAAGCCGGCAGGCCGTAAAACGTCAACATCGCTTTTCTCCAGCCTGCTGCGTACTACCGTGGTACCGGAAGAAACCCTGAAGCCACAGCTCCTACAGGAATTTCTGGACAGTGCAGGCCAGTTCCAGAGGATACTGGAAGACAGCGGTTTTGTACAATTAACAAGGCTAAAAGAAGAAGCGCTAAAAAGCCATCAGGACAAGCTTGGGCTGATCGAACGGTATTTTTACCTGGCAGACAAAGCGGACGACCTTATCATTAACGACCTCAAATTCGATGAGGGATTGCGTGTCGGTGACAAATATTGCCAATTATACACACTGGCGGATGCTGAAGACCTGCCGGCACTCTGCGGCAGCCGTATCAACTATGATAAGTATTCTACGGACAAAACTAAATTCAGTGTCGGGTTCGCTTCCACTTTGGGTCAACTGCTTTCGTGCAACCATATTTATAACCAGTATGTATTTATTGAAGATGCCCAAAAGACACTCCAAAAACTGGAAAGTAAAAGGCTGCGCCTGCAATCCCTATCGGCCTATAGCCGTGAGAATACGATCTCCAGGGATGCCACCAACGATTTCCTGAATGAGGCGATTGGGCAACAACGTTTACCGGTTAAGGCACACTTCAATGTACTGGCGTGGACCGATACTAAAGAGGAGCTTAAAGACCTGAAAAATATGATCTCCTCGGCTATTGCACAAATGGATGCCGTAGCCAAGCAGGAAACCGTAGGCGCCCCGCAGATCTATTGGGCAGGCATACCCGGTAATGCAGCTGATTTTCCAATGAACGATACCTTTGATACGTTTGCAGAGCAGGCTACCTGTTTCTTCAATTTGGAGACCGGCTACCGTTCTTCTATAAGCCCATTCGGCATCCGTTTGGGCGACCGCCTGACCGGAAAGCCGGTACACGTTGATATTAGTGATGAACCCATGGCAACGGGAATTATCACCAACCGGAATAAATTCATTTTGGGGCCTTCGGGCAGTGGGAAGTCTTTTTTCACCAATCATATGGAACGCAGCTATTATGAACAGAACACGCACATCGTACTTGTGGATGTAGGCCATAGCTATAAAGGGTTATGCGATATGGTAAACGGTTACTACTTCACGTACACCACCGAAAATCCTATCCGTTTTAACCCTTTTTTTATCGGGGAGGGCGACGCATTGGATACCGAAAAAAAAGAAAGTATTAAAACATTACTGCTGGCCCTGTGGAAGAAGGACGATGAGTCGTTCCGTCGAAGTGAATATGTAGCCTTATCTAATGTCATAGCGGGCTATTACAGCCACCTCGAAGCAAAAGATGACTTATTCCCGGGCTTCAATAGTTTTTATGAATTCCTGCGCGATGAATATGTGCAGGTTTTAAAAGACGACCATGTAAAGGAACGGGACTTTGATATTGACAATTTCCTGTATGTGCTCCGCCCCTATTATGAGGGAGGTGAATTTGACTACCTGCTGAACGCTACGGAAAATCTTGACCTGCTGCAGGAGCGCTTTATCGTTTTTGAACTGGATAATATTAAAGACCATCCTATACTGTTTCCTGTGGTGACGATCATCATCATGGAAGTCTTCATTAACAAGATGCGAAAGATGAAAGGCATCCGCAAGACAATACTGATCGAGGAGGCGTGGAAAGCCCTCATGAAGGAAGGTTTCGCAGAATATATAAAGTACCTGTTTAAAACGGTTAGGAAATTCTTTGGTGAGGCTATTGTGGTTACCCAGGATATTGAAGACATCATATCCTCTCCGGTGGTAAAACAGGCCATTGTAAATAACAGTGACTGTAAGATACTCTTAGACCAGTCAAAGTACCAAAACAAATTCGACCAAATACAGGAACTGCTTGGCCTTACCGATAAGGAAAAAGCCCTTGTGCTGTCGATGAATAAGGCTAATGACCCTTCCAGGAAATACAAAGAAGTTTTCATATCCCTCGGGGGCACACAGTCAAAGGTCTACCGCACCGAAGTATCGTTGGAAGAATATCTGGTCTACACAACGGAAGAAACGGAAAAAGTCAAGGTGCAGGCCTATGCTAAAAAATTTGACGGTGACATAAAAAAGGGCATTGCGGCACTGGCTAATGATATACGTAACGGAATCTAAAACACACTACCATGAAACTGAAAACTAAAATCACGTTTTTGCTCCTCTGCTTTTTACTGGCTGCGCCGCCTGTATTGCCTGCTATCCCTGCAAGTTCAACTACAACGGCTGCTATACCGCTGGTCAATATCATTAAGGAAGCCATTAAGAAAGTCATCAAAGCCATCGACCTTCGGATCCAGCGCTTGCAGAACAAGACGATCTGGCTGCAGAATGCCCAGAAAAAACTGGAAAATACGTTGTCAAAGCTAAAGCTGGATGAAATATCGGAGTGGACGGAAAAACAGAAGGAACTCTATAAAGAGTATTATGATGAATTGATGAAGGTGAAAACAGTCATCACGTACTATAAGCGCATTAGGGATATTACCGATAAACAGGTGCGTCTGGTGAATGAGTATCAGAGGGCCTGGGAACTTTTAAGGCAGGATGATCATTTCAATGATGGCGAGTTGCAGTATATGGATAAAGTATATGCAGGGATACTGGATGAGAGCATCAAAAATATAGACCTGATCTTCATGATCCTGGATTCGTTTACGACGCAGATGAGCGATGCAAAAAGGCTGGAACTAATTAATGCAGCGGCCGACCAGATCGATGCCAATTACGACGACCTGAAGCTCTTTAATAAGCAAAATATGTTATTGAGCCTCCAGAGGGCTAAATCGATCAATGATATAAATCAGGTTAAACGCTACTACGGGATACCTTAAAATGCTATAAGATGAAAAAGCTATTATTATACTGCCTGCTGACCGGTCTATTATCAGGTAGCCTGCAGGCACAGAACAAGCAGGTTAAAGTACTGTTGGAGCAGATAGCTGCCCTGCACATTTATATAGGCTATGTACAGGATGGCTATAGTACGGTTAAAAAGGGGCTGGACGTTATCGGCGATTTTAAACGCGGTGAACTCAACCTGCATGCCGGTTATTTCAGCTCCCTGAGGATGGTTAACCCAGCAGTTAAAGAGTACATAAAGGTTGCTGAAATCATTGCCCTACAGGCTAAAATACTGCAGAGCTCTAACAATACCCGGAATTTATTACAACAGGATGGTGATTTTTTTAATGGCAATGAGCTGGCGTACGTGGGGAAGGTTTACGACAAGCTGCTGGAAGACTGCGAACGTATTCTCAATGATCTGGAAGCAGTGGTTACCGACGGCCAATTGGAAATGAAAGACGATGAGCGCATGGCACGTATTGATATGCTCCATGCGAATATGACGGACAACTATATTTTTTGTAAGCGCTTCGGCAATAGCGCCAAAGTACTTGCCATATCGAGGATTAAAGAAAAGATGGATGTACAAAACGCCCGTGCATTGCGCGGCATAAACGACTGAAATTATGAAAAAGCTATGTATACTACTACTGCTGACAATCTCTTTATCCTGCCCAAGTACGGGATATGCACAAGCCCAGGAATTGCAGCAGTTGGCACTTAATATCGAGAAGCTGGCGCAGTTCCGACAGATCCTTAAAGACATGAAGAAAGGTTATGAAATACTGACGAGTGGCTATAACACGGTAAAGGACCTCACGGAAGGGAATTTCAGCCTGCATAAGACATTCCTGGATGCGCTCCTGGAAGTAAGCCCCACGGTGCGGAATTATAAAAAAGTCGCTGAAATCATAGAGTACCAGATACAGTTGGTGCATGAATATTCGACAGCGCTGAATCGTTTCAGGGATAGCGGTGATTTTAATGATGAAGAACTAGGTTATCTCGAGCGTATCTACGATAACCTCTTTAACCAAAGCCTTCGCAACCTTGATGAACTTACTGTTGTAATTACTGCCGGGGAACTACGCATGTCAGACAGTGAACGCCTTGAAGCCATTGATAAAATCCATGCTGATATGCAGGACAAGCTGCTTTTCCTAAGGGACTTTAATAACAACACTTCAGTGCTTGCGGTACAGCGCGCCAAAGAGCGCAACGAAGTAAATACAATGCGCAGCATTTACAGGATAAACAACTAAAACATTTCCTACTATGAAAAAGATAAGCAAGGCTGTAACCCTTACAGCCGCAGGGACGGTATTGCCCTATTCTGCAAACGCTCAAAGCCTTGGAGATGAAATGAACAGCCTTCACGGCGTCCTTGAGCAACTCTATGATGAGATGATGCCTTTATGTAGTAACCTACTCGGTGTTGGACAGGGAATTGCAGGGTTTGCTGCCCTTTGGTACATCGCATCAAGGGTTTGGCGCCACCTGGCAAGTGCTGAGCCCATAGACTTCTATCCGCTGTTCCGCCCTTTTGTTATTGGGTTCTGCATTATGATATTCCCCTCCGTACTGGCTATGATCAACGGCATCATGAAGCCGACGGTAACTGCTACCGCAGCCATGGTGGAAGGCTCTAACAAAGCTATAGAAGTTTTGCTTCAAAAGAAAGAAGAGGCCATAAAGACAACGGATGTCTGGCAGATGTACGTTGGGGAAGACGGTAGCGGTGACGAAGACCGCTGGTATAAATATACCCATGACGGCGATGACCCCGATGATCAGGGGCTTATATCGGGCATTGGGACTTCTATCAAATTCGCTATGGCAAAGGCAGCCTATAACTTCCAGAATTCTGTAAAAGAATGGATGAGCGAAGTACTCAGGGTATTGTTTGAAGCTGCCTCACTATGTATCGACACCCTGCGAACCTTCCAGCTTGTAGTACTTTCAATTCTTGGGCCATTGGTATTTGGGCTGTCTGTGTTCGACGGTTTCCAGCATACCCTCACTGCCTGGCTGGCACGCTATATTAATATATACCTGTGGCTGCCGGTGGCCAATATCTTCGGCAGTATCATTGGTAAGATACAGGAAAAGATGCTGATGCTCGATATCGAGCAGGTAAACGATTACGGCGATACCTTTTTCAGCAAGACCGATATGGCCTATCTCGCTTTTATGATCATTGGTATCACAGGTTATTTTACGGTGCCCTCTGTCGCCAACTACATTGTACAGGCCGGCGGCAGCGGATTAAGCCAAAAAGTAACGAGCCTTTTTAATAGTGGCAGCTCTTCGGCTATACATTATGGCAATGTTGGTGGTGGGGCTTTTGCAGAGCGTTTTGGCAGTGGCCTTGTAAATATGGCTCACGCACCCTTAGACATTATGGATGGTTACCAAAATGGCGGGCAGGAAAAGTCCGGCGGCCACCAGCACGACAAATTGAAAGGCAACTCATAACCTAAATTACAACCACTATGTTCACTAAAATGAAAAATATAGATACCGCATTCCGGCATGTACGGGGTTTTACCATGCTCATTATTGCGGCATGCATACTACTGAGTGGTTTTGCGCTTTACAAAAGCTTTAGCCTTGTGGCCGGGATGCAGGAAAAAGTATACATCCTTGCCAATGGCAAAGCCCTCGAAGCCTATGCTTCCGATAGGAAAGATAACATACCTGTTGAGGCAAGGGACCATGTAAAGACGTTCCATAAACTCTTCTTTACCCTTGATCCCGATGAAAAGGTCATCCGCTTCAATGTCACCAAAGCCCTGTATCTGGCAGATGACAGCGCAAAACGTGTTTACGACGACCTGAAAGAGAACGATTATTATTCCGGTATTATTTCAGGAAACGTCAGCCAGACCATTGTCGTGGATAGTGTCCAGGTGAGCTTAAATGATTACCCGTACCACTTCAGGTGCTACGCCACACAAAACATTATAAGGACGACGAGTATTGCCCACAGGAGCCTGATCACAGAGGGAAACCTGCGAAACGTTTCACGCAGCGACAACAACCCCCATGGATTTTTGATAGAGCGTTGGAACACCATTGAAAACCGCGATTTAAGTACCGAAAACAGAAAGTAGATTATGAAAGCACTATTTAAAAAAAACAACGATAAGCCGGGCGAAAATAATACGCCGGTTCCTAATGCTATAGCACGGCAGTTTGCCAAAGGATATTCATTTGTCCAGATAAAGTGGGCAAAATGGATGGCAAGGAAAACCTCTAAATGGTCCAAAAAGAAACTAACTGCAACCCTTGTGCTTTTCTGCTTTGTAACAGGGGCCTACAGCACATACTTAATAGTATATAGCCTGCTAATTCATGTCGAAGCAACAAGCTCAATAACTACAACCAAAATTTCGCGGCAGGCTGTCTTGTCTAAAACAATAGCACATAAAAGCGAGGCTGTTATCACTGATGAGGAAATGGATCGCATCATAACATTCAGACATTATCTGGACAGCCTTAAAACTACAACCAGCGGGACTAAAGCCTACGACAGTATAGTAAATAATTATTCCGGGCTGCTTGATAGCTTAACTATAGTCGAAAATTATTATTACCGAAATCTTAAACATTAATATCATGGAAGAGAAAACTAAATCAGCAAAACTACTCAGGCAACGTAAGATGCTTTTGGTATTGCCCCTGCTTGTACTGCCTTTTATAACTATGGCATTCTGGGCGTTGGGAGGGGGCAAAATGGATACCGTAAACGCAAATGTGGTGAAGGAAGGATTTAACCTGACCTTGCCGGGGTCCAATCTAAAAGAAGGCACCGCCTTAGACAAGATGAATTATTATGAGAGGGCTGCGCTTGATTCCGCTAAACTTGAAGACCTGATAAAAAAAGACCCTAACTATTTATCGAAGGCCACAAAGACAGATGAGGAAAAACCGTTACAGGATACCACATCCCAGAGAAGTAACGGCGGCTTGAAAACCTCGGGGTACCGCAACCCTAATGAAGAAAGGGTGTATAGGAAATTAGAAGCCCTTCAAAAAGCAATGAACAAGCCGGCAACATCCCAGCGACATAATGTAGCATCCCGATATACAAAGCCCGCTTCTGAGGATGCTGAAGGGGATATTGCAAAATTAGAAGCGATGATGCAATCGATGAACCAGCCCCAGGGAGCTGATCCCGAAATGCAGCAACTAAACGGGATGCTTGAGAATATCCTTGACATCCAGCACCCGCAGAGGGCACAGGAAAAATTGAGAAAGGCCTCAGAAGCGCAACGCGGACAGGTTTTCGCGGTCGGCACCGGTACATCGGAAGAAATTATATCCTCATTGAATATATCCAATAGTAGTCCGGCTTTAGCGTCGGGCCATTCAACACGAAACGGATTTTATTCTATTGAGGAACCTGTTTATGCCGATGTCCTTCAAAATGCGGTACAGGCTGTTATCCATGAAACACAAACCGTAGTAAATGGCTCCACGGTAAAACTAAGGCTGGCCTCAGATATCTTCATTAAAGGGATTAAAGTCCCTAAAGATAATTTCCTGTTTGGTACTGCCTCCCTTAAAGGTGAAAGGCTTTCTATAACTATAAACAGCCTGCGGTTTAATAATTCACTATTTCCTGTGGAACTTTCGGTGTATGATATGGACGGCATGGAGGGTATTTATATTCCCGGTGCGATCAGCCGTGATGTAGGCAAAGCATCGGCGGACAGGTCAGTACAGACCTTAGGTGTGGCAACTCTCGACGATTCGTGGAGTGCGCAGGCGGCAGGTGCAGGTATCGAAGCTGCCAAAAGCCTTTTCAGTAAAAAAATTAAACTGATCAAAGTGGTCGTCAAATCCGGTTACCAGGTGCTGCTGAAAGATGAAAAACAAAAAACTACCCACTAATTCTAATTATAGTATCATGAAAAATATCAAATTAATCGTAACAACTTGTTTCCTCCTGTTGATCAGTTTGGCCTACCCGCAGCAAAATATCACGGGTACCGTCATAAAGGTGGACTCTTTGTCAATCACCTGTACAAAGACTACAAGTATCATGTTCCCTTACGCTATTAAAAGTGTTGACAGGGGCAGCCTGGATATACTTGTCCAGAAAGCTAAAGGCTTTGAAAATGTATTACAGGTAAAAGCAGCAGTCGAATGCTTTACAGAAACGAATCTGACGGTAATAACTTCCGATGGAAAACTCTATTCTTTCCTGCTCAACTATAACGAGCAGCCTAAAGTTTTGAATATACAAGTTACTAAATCTGAAAATGGAGCCCCCGTAAATGCATTTTCATTAAATGGAGCCAATGCAGAAGAACTTAAACAATTTTCAACATTGGCTTTAGCGCACAGGAAAAAGTTAGGGGGTGTAAAGGATTACCAGAGTAATATAAGGTTCCGTCTTACGGGATTATTCATTCACGAGGGAATTTTGTATTACAGGATAACGATTAAAAACGACTCCAATATTAACTATGATATTGAGCAACTGCGTTTTTTCATCCGTGACCAAAAAAAGGCAAAAAGGACTGCCTCCCAGGAGATAGAGCTTACACCTGTCTATGTTGATAGCCCCGTTATACAGGTAAAAGGTAACAGCCAAAATACTGTCATCTATGCATTGCCCAAGTTCACCATCCCCGATCAGAAATACATGGCTATACAGCTTATGGAAAAAAACGGGGGGCGGCATTTGGAATTGGGTCTGAAAGACAGGACTATTCTTAATTCGGTACTGCTTGAACCTGTAAATGCCGGCAGTAATGATCATCAATAGTTACGACACTAATGAACTTTTAAAATCGATGACCCAAATGGCGGGCGAAGGGTTTGTGCTCGTAGCATTTCCTACTGACGAGGTATCGGATATAAGTAACCTGGCTTATTTTAAAACAGCTTACGAAGCTTCAGAGCATTGTTATGAGATGTCTACTGATATAGATTTTTACAAGAGCTTGCCGCTGCAACAGGTCATCGAAGATTTAAGGGCAGTAGTGCCTTTTGGTATTGATACTACAGTAAATGAAGCCATTGAAATTTCAGGATTGGCAACAATGTATAGTGAGAGCATAAAAGATCAAAATATTAATGTAAACAATACAATCATGAACGAGAAAAATTTTGAATACCTGGAAAAACAGGTAAAATTTACCGGATTCGGTGAAGAAATGAAGGATGACTTAAGGGCAAAAATTGAACAGAAGCTTCCGGAATTTACCCTACAGCACACTTCACAGTATGGCCAGGATGCAGCTGTAGCAACCTTAAACTTCAGGAAGTCTGACCAAACCGATATGTATTTCTTTAACTCTTACAAACTCAATTTAGAGAATGAATATTCCAAAGAAAAGACCGAGCAGACCTTTTACATCAATTATGGGAATACCATGACGTTAAAAGAAGCCTATAACCTGATGCAGGGCCGCGCCGTCAATAAGGATTTAATCAATAGAGAGGGCGAGGGATATAATTCCTGGGTTCAAATGGACTTCAAGTCTCCCGACGAGCGTGGTAACTACAAACTAAACCATTTCCACCAGAATTACGGCTATGACCTTGAAGCAGAACTAGCCAAACATCCGATCAGGGAACTGTCGGACCAACAGCAAAAAGACCAATTGGTTGATTCCCTAAACAGGGGAAACAGGCAGGCTGTAACATTTGAAAAGGATGGCAAGCAAGTTATGCATTTTGTTGAGGCTAACCCGCAATTTAAGGCTGTGAATGTCTATGACGAACACATGAAAAGGCTTGACAACAGGCAGTCTAATGACCAAACGCAGTCACAGGGCGAGAAATCTTCTGCTAAGCAAAGCGCAAAACAGGGACAGGATGCTGAAGACGACGTAGGCGGCAAGCCGAAAAGAAAAAGCCAGGCCAACTCCATGAGATAGTTGCAAGCCACTAAGCCATTGCTGAGTCTGACTAACGTAATGTAACTACTCAGGAATGGCTTAGATTATTAAAACCTGAACTACAGTAATATTATCCTGTATTTCAGCGAAGCTACAGATTTAAATATGTGGAACAGGCCAAAACAATTAACAGGTAATGGAATTACAAAAGCCTTTTACGGACTTCTTTACAGCTATTAATAAAGACTACCGGATCAGTACAACACATATCGGAATCTACGCCGCGCTGTTGCAGTTCTGGATCACAAAAGGGTTTGCAGTACCTGTGAGGGCATACCGCTACGAAATAATGGATATTGCTAAGATTTCAGCACCATACACCTACCACAGGTGTATGAAAGAACTGAGCGAGTACGGATACATTGTATACCTCCCTACACGTAAAAGGAATCAAAGGAGTACAATTTACTTTTCTAATCCTGTATAGTATAAGTGTAAAACGTGTTTATGTAACTATTCAATAATTAAAAAAACTATCATGAGCGAAGGTATCACTAAAGACGATCTAAGGCAATTTGGCCTGCTCTTAATGGATAACATAAGAGCAATGATTGGTAAATCAAGTGAAAAGGAGGATATTCATCCCGACTGGTTGAAGAGCAGGGTGGTTAGAAAACTGATGGATATGTCACCGGGGACATTACAAAATTTAAGGATTACCGGGAAGGTACGTTTTAAAAAGATTCTCGGTTCCTATTATTATAACAAGGCAGACTTACAGCAATTGTTTAACGAAGAAGAAAAAAACCATGAAAGCGGCTGAACTTTTGAAGTATGTATCCTCATTCGAGAAGGATGAGAGGCTATCTGTTTGGCATTTGGCATTGCTTTTTGCAATACTGACATTAGCGTATAAGCAAAAACAGTATCGGACGATCCAGGTTAGCCGTAGCAAAATTATGAAATTGTCACATGTAAATACTTTACCGACCTACCATAAATACTTTAAAGAACTACAGGATTTCGGATATATAAAATATATCCCTTCCTACCATCCTGATTGCAGGAGTGAAATAGATTTATTAAAACGGTATTAACATAGGATTTATGTTAGTACAGTTTAATTTTTATGGCTTTTCATTTAATAAATATATTCTACTATTTAACGCACTTCTCCCCTGCTTTGCTGTCTTCAATGTCAAAATCATTTCCACAAGTACTGGCCTTGTCTTAATTGTTCTTGTTAAGAAAGAAGCACGGACAGAAAGATAGCTGCTTTACTTGCAGAAATATTGTCCTGATCCATATTGTAACTATTTTAAACAGATTCAATCGTTTGGGTATACAAATTGCAGTCCCTACTACCACCCCCCAGACTTTAGAAATGAAATAGTATAACCTAAAAATAATTAAAGATCATAGTTTAAGATTTCATAGTACATATAATTAATGTGAAATATCAAATTAGAGTGATATATAAACTAAATAACCATTTATTTTGTAAGCAAAAATGCTTACATTTGATGTATGGATATGCAATTTCATAAATATAAAGGAATCCATCCCGGAGCGATAGTAGCACGTGAACTAAAAAAAAGAGCACTTGCACAACGCCCTTTTGCCTTAACAATAGGTATTGCACCTCAATCTTTTAACCAGATTATAAAAGCAAAAAGGCCTTTACCCTTATCAGCCGCTTTAAAAATAGAAAAAGCGCTTAGTTTGGAAGAAGGTGCATTAGCGGTACTACAAACCTATTATGACATTGAAATCCAAAAATTAAAAGATGCCACAATAACAAAGCCTAATATTACGCGCCTGAGAAAAAGCTTGTTCTGGGATACGGATATTGATACAATTGACTGGGAGAAAAAGTCAAAGGCAGTCATTGAGCGGATATTTGAAAGGGGGAATATTACTGAAAAGAAAGAAATAATCCGGTTTTATGGAACTCCGAAAGTACGGAGTATCATCTCAAACCCTAGTACAAAGGCTAAGTTCACGAGAAGCCATAAGCCCTAACTATAATAACGCTTAATTATGCATTGGCAAACGGTAAACGAACTTCTTCGCAATACCTTGGTATTACTTATGAATTCCACAGAATTTGATGAATTTCGCTTAGTAGGCGGCACTGCGCTCAGCCTGCAATTGGGGCATAGGTTATCGGTAGATATAGATCTTTTTACTGATGCCGACTACGGCTCCATTGATTTTAAAATCATTGAGGATTTTCTTGATGCTAATTTTGGGTATGTTGACAAAGGGTTTGGAACAATAACCGGAATGGGAAAGTCTTATTTAGTTGGAGAAGATCGTGAAAACACCATAAAATTGGACCTCTTTTACACAAGAGACCCATTTATGGAACCACCTTTACTAATCGAAGAAATAAGGATGGCAACTTTAGATGAGATTATAGCCATGAAAGTCGATGTTGTGCAACGTACAGGCCGCAAGAAAGACTTTTATGATCTGTATGAAGTATTACCCCGATATAGTATAAAAGAGATGATAGCACTTCATAAAAGACGCTACCAGTATTCACACGACGAGGCACTAATCCGCGAAAATTTCAAAAATTTCACTGAAGCCGATGGTGATTTTGATCCTGTTTGCCTGCGTGGTAATTATTGGGATTTTATTAAAGAAGACATTATTAGTGCAATCGACAATGAATAGCTCTGCTCTGCCCTTCCTTAGACTCCGGAGCTGCTTTTTTTAAAGGAAAAGGTTGACAAAGAAACCGGATTGTCCTTTAATGCACTACTCCCTAATCTGTATAGAGATGGCGGGGACAGTGTAGCCTGGCATTCCGACAAGGAACACCGTATTGGAAAAAATCCCAATATAGCTTTCCTTACCTTCGGACAGACCCGTCCTTTCCGGTTCAGGCACAAAACAGATAAAAGCCTGCCGCAGATTGAGATTCCACTGCATCACGGCACATTATTGCTGATCTCTGGGACGACTAATACCTATTGGGAGCATCATATCCCTAAGTCGGCTAAAGATATGCTTCCCAGAATCAACCTCACTTTTAGAAAAGTAATCACCAGAAAAATGTTTTGATATTATTTCTTAAATGAAATAACCAGCCAGTTTTCTCCTTTTTCCACATCGACAGCCATCCAGCCTATAAGGTCTGTGGCCTTTGCAGCAAGCTTTGAAAAAACTAGTGGAGAATGCATCTTGTTTTCAAGGCGCATCGCTCTTTTGGTAAAACTGATATTTATATTACTGAGGATTTCCGATACACTGTAACCATCGCGCATGTAAAGCTTTACTGGATCAATGCTATCGACAATGCCGAAAAGAAACAACAACGGGAAGTTATTTAAAGAAATTTCCCTGAATCCTGGCTGCACAAGATATTGCAGACCGCTTTCGGTATATGCTATAACATCTTCATGGTCCGAAGGAAGGGTCCACATATTATGACAGGCAATAGCCGCTGCAGCCTGTGCATACTTCTTCTCTAGTGAATGATGCCATCCTAATGGTTCATTTTGCTTTTTTGATTTCTCACGTCTGATTTTTACCAGGCGGTCATATAGATATATACCGGCTAAGATCCCATGGTCAATCTTTCCGTTGTTGCTGCGATACCTGAAATATAGAGAAATAAGGCCATGTAATTTTTCATCAGCACCATCCGGTGCCACATCTAATATGCTGTGCTCAATATTATAATGTGCCAACAAGCCGTTCAGGTCATCAAGCATGGGATGATTTTGCGGGTTGTCTTCGATTTCCATTGCAAAATCATGGAACAGCACTGCCAGAAACCACAGCAATGGAAACAGGGGATAATTTAACTTTGACCTGCGGGCATTTAAAAGATGTGTCTTTAGGATTGTATTTTCCCTTATTAGGATACCAAAAAAGAAAACGGAATTGGTATGGAAAGCCCTTTCATCATAGAGCATACCTGGGCCAAATTGCTGCAGTACCTCATCTTTACCGGAAAGCCGGTAATATCTCTTTATAAAATCCTGATGGGTGTAGGCCGAATTTATGTCCGCTGCAAATGGGCCATTCAGGCCGCCAGGCTGCCTGAAAGCATCATAATAATCCCATACGGAGTTGTCAAGATTCCTGTAAGCGTCTAGTAGAGTTTTCATATCTATTTAAAAAGCCTGTCAATAATTTCTTTTATTTCCTGTGAATCAATTCCACCGTCAGGCTTATCCCTTGTCAGGATAAGCTGTATATCAGCTTGGGGATTTGTAGTATATTCAACAATTCCGGCCCTCTCATACCATTCTTTTTTCCGTTGCCATTTGCTGCGGTAACCATCATCGGTGAGCATCCCCAGATGTTCCCAGTAATAGACAATCCCGCTGTCCTTATCCTCCACAATAAAATCAGGATGTATCATGATACCCCTATCGTCGGTAACCGCTGATTCATAGACATACTGAATGTCATTGTGATATAGTTTATCAGCAATGATGACTTCTGATTTCGAGATCATAAACTCACCCTTTTCAGAAACCTGGACATATCTGGAATCGTAATATTTCTTTTTGATTTCTTTCAGCTTTGGCACCTCAAAAAGGTCGGTCAGCCTTCTGCCCGATTCAGAATATTCACCGGTCGTATACTTTCGGTAATCCTTGAAATCTCCCTGATGAAGTATAACCACACGGCTCTCCTGCCTGGTAAGGGCGGTATAGAAAAGTTCGCGTGATAAAATCGGACAAGGATTGGGAAGTATGAAAAGCACTGTATTGAAACCACTTCCCTGGGATTTATGAACCGTTATGGTATAGGCAAGCTCAAGGTTGAGATCTTTACCTTCACCGAAATCGCTTTCCTGAAACTGGTATGCATAACCTGGCTGTGATGAAAATGCTATGTTGAGGGGCCGTGGGGATTCATAACCCCACTTACCATATTTACCGACATGAATGCCGATCTCCCCGTTAGCAATATATTTTAATGCTTCATCGTTTTTAGGATAGGTTTTGTGCCAGTGTTTGTCAAGACGGATATTTCTGGTGTTGATGACCTTGTCGCCATATACAATCATATCGTCACCTACAGGTTTGTTCATTTTCCTCTGCCAACCCGGATTGATTGCCTTCTCTTTGGTATTGCCACGGAAATAATCCTGAATAATCTGGTTGACTGCCTTGGTACCGTAACCTGTAGTGCGGAGCGGTGAAATAATCTGCCAGTTTTCAATTTTTTTTGCCGACTCGATATCAAATGCCATCCAATCGTTATTTTCATAAGGCTTAGTTCCTCCTAGCGAGAAGTCAAAATTAAGCCTGTCACTGTCCGTCTCGATCCCTTCAACCGTAAGCAGATTGCGGATTTCCGAGTTTGTAACCTCAATAATCATATCCCTGAGATGCTGCGGGCTCTGCCATTCCACAAAGCGGATGTTATCCCACTCGCAAGAGCTGTTCTCCGCTATCTCTTTAAAAATATCATTATCATTTTTCTTGATCTCATCATCGCTGAACCATTTGGCCAGGCGGATATCAAGCCTGTCGGGTTCTTGCTGTGGAATTTCACCATTTTCTGATTGTCTGAAAATAACATCCAGCTCTGCAGTGCCCTTACCTTGAGACCTCAGGTATTCCACAATATCAGCAAATGGGCGCCCCGCTCCTATTGGAGGCAGCTGTCGGTAATCACCAACAAAAATCAGGCGTTCCACCCCGGTCAGTGCATCCAGTACCGCGGCAACCTGCTCTTCGGTCAGCATAGAGGATTCATCAATTATGACGGTCTCATAATGCTGCTGTTCCGCCTTGGGATTTAAATGATACCTGCCGGTGGCAGGATTGTATCGGTCAGCCCTGATAAGGAATTGTGCCAGCGTCTTGGCGTCCTTACCCATTTTTACCCTTGCCTTTCCTGTAGGGGCCAGTTTAAGTACCGCTCCCGATTTTATAAACGGCTGGTCACACAGTACCTTCAGTAGCGTAGTTTTACCTGTACCTGCCGGGCCTATTAGTACAGATACTTTCGAATTGGACAAGACTTCCAATGCAGCGGCTTTTTCACTACGAGCTTTAAGGTCTTTTTCTATATGCCATTTAGGAAGACCTGCATCCGGTCTCTCTATTGCCATGTCTATAATACCTTTCCAGTCCAATACAATTGAAGGATTGATATACCTTCGGATTCTTTTGCTCACAAAACCGCTGATTTTCTGTTTTATTTCAGTCATCCTGGTTAGCTTGAAATAATAACTGGAGCTGTCTTGATCCAAAGTACATCTTTGTATTTCGCCAGCAAGGAATTCCTCCACAGCTTTAAGATTTCTCAGTGACGGATTACAGGCAGGTTTAACGGGCTGTTCATCAAAACGGGTCACCAGCTGCTCATCAGCCAGCAATGTGTGGCCATCCAGACAGGCCTGTTCAAGTATCTTTATTCCATAAGCTCTTATCCTGCGCTGGTCAAGAGGATCAGAAATATCAAAATACTGCGGAACAGGCAATAAACCTGACTCCCCCTGTGTAAAGACAGCTTTGTCAATAATCGATATATCAAATACCATTTCTTCCAGCCTTGATTTCTCGTATAGCAGATAAGGGTTTTTTATGTATTCTCGCTGTTCATGCTCTTTTGCATCAATCACACTGTTTACCTGTCCAGACGAAAGGTTCATCCTGCTGAGCATTTCTAGAAAGTCTTTCTCTTCATGGCTCAATGCCTTATATGTAGCCTTTACGGTTTCGCTCACTATTGGATACCTGTTGAGCCTTAGGAATGATGAGTCTCCGTCAAAAAGTTTTCTCACGTAATCCAATGGATTTTGAACTACTTTCATCTCGCTGTCCCTTACCAGATGGTCTATCTCCCAGGCTATTCCTTGTCCTCCCTGCACTTTTAAGCCTTCAAGCACTTTGCCGAGCCCTGGATAAGGCCCTCTCAACTTCCAAAGCCTGCTGATTTCCTTATCGATCCATTCAAGCTGTCCGCTGTAATCGTTAAATAGAAGAAATGATGCCATCTTTTTCAGTTTTTCCGCCAGAAGAAGCAGGCACTCAATTGCAGAATCGTTGGATACCCATTCTGATCCGTATGAAAACTCCTCGAATGATGGGGCAAAAGCTATGTATTCTGAAACTGAAATTTCCGGATTTCCGGCAGCAGCTGTAAAAAAATCTTGATAAGGCAGCAGAAACCCATTGGCATACCCTTCACGTATCGAGTGGAATACAGGTCTCTCCCACAGGGTGCTCCTGAAACTTTCTGGCAGCAGCTCGCCATACTCATATTCTGTAAGTGAACCTATTTCCGTTACATATCCTACTCCGATAAGAACCCGAGATGTGCTCTCTACAAACGGTATGTTTTTGGCATATATAAAGACAAGCGATTCATTGGGTACAATAGGACTTGCAAATTTATCAAGAAGAGCCCTCTGATTGTCAATATGCTGTACCCAGGTATTCTCAAAACCAAGGGAAGGCTCTTTTTGGGGATCGTACCTCAATCCAAACTCAATTGCTTTTTTTGATGTGTTATCTTCCCTGTTCTTCTGCATCCAGCTATAAGGTATCACCGAAAAACTGTAACCAGGATAACGTAACGCAGTTTCCCTGTAATGCCCGTAAAAAGCAGCATTATTAGGATTGTAGCTATAGGGATGTTTTACTTTTCGCTCTATAGTATGGGCGGACATGAAATGTACTTTTTCAGCCACACACGGAGGAAGCCTGTCCTGGGCAAGTTCATGAATCCACTGACCGGCTATTTCATTTTCAAAATCCGGATCTTTGTTCTCGCTTATTCTTGGAAGAAAGGCGCATGATCCGTTTTCTCGGGGATGACTGCATACGCGTCCGTTCCAGGCGCTGTCATGCCATGGGATCCTAACCGATAGATGCTGTACTGGTATATCCATTACTGTATTTTTTGCTATGTATATTAATTAAAGCTCTGTCCCACCAATTTCACCCGTAAGGTATCGGTCAAGCTGCCTGCGCTCTGCATAATCCAGCGGAAGACCATTAAGAAGGCTGTAAACAAGTTCCGAAGGATAGATAAACCATGTTGGATATCCTGTTGAGCAGGGATTACCTTTGGCTCCCCAGAACCATCGGATCCCAAGGCTTGGTTTGCTATCCCAATCCAAAGCCACAATAGCATAACGTTCCGCCGTGTGTGTAAAAACTACCTTGTAGGGGCCTCCCACAGACCTTCTTGGTGAAGACAGCTTTAAGACTGCACTATCATCTTCTATCGGAAATTTTTCACCTGCCATCTCTTCTTTATTTTATTCGGTTAGTATGCTTCTTCTGTTTGTTCTTCTTCTATCGATACTCCTTCTGTCCACTGTTCTAATATATCTTCATCTACATCAAATTCTCCTGTCCTGTCATCTATATACTGTGGAATGCCTTCCTTTCCGTCGGGGCGCATAGGAAGCGGCTGCATGACCATTTTATAAAAAGGCTTCCTTATGCGCGGCGATTTGGCCTTATCATTGAAATTATCAATCGTTACGCGCTCCCACTGATCAGTTTCAGCCGTCAGATCTTCATGGGTATAAAAAGTCAGTGTACTGATGAATTCATCTGTAACATCCATTCCGAACCTGCTGTAAAACTCTTTTATATCACTGTTTGGATCGTCCAGTTCCGGCTCGTTTGGTGGGTTATTGCCTCCGTTTCCGTCGTTTCTTCTTTTAAACATATGATGCCATGGTTTTCCAGGAGATGGATGGAAATCACTGAAATTGATGGTGCTCTTGGCAAGAATCGCGGCAGGGATTTTTTCAGCAGACAGATAAGAACACCCGTACAAATGTTCTATTTCACCTGCTTCAATGTAGGGGCTGCCAAAAGTGTAATTATACAGCAGGTACAATGGAAGGCGGCTTCTACATTCTACAGCATAGTTATTCAGCAGGTCAATCTGCACTCCGGTTTCGTTTCTATGGTGAAAAGCATTATAGGTGCCATTTAATTCCCGTACATGGGGATCAAGGATCTTCGCCTGCATTGGGATTTTCAGAAAACCTGTCCCAACCTGCAGTCCCATCAGCAGGTCCGCTCCCTTTGTACTTTCGTTTTTTGCTTCATAAATGTCAACCAGTTTCTGTCCTGTCTCTATTTCAAATTTGAGGATTTCATATACCAGGTTTTGTGTAATTGTTACTTCATAAACCCTGAGAAAACTTTTGGTGAAATATTTCTTTACAAATCCAATTCTGTTATAGGTTTCTGTACTGACAAATTTGATAAGTTCCTCTGATGATCTTAGAATACGAGCATTTTTCCGATATTCCACGGCTTCTTTTTCGAACATTAGTAGGTGTGTTTTAGTAATCCGGTAAATATATTAATTGTAAGAATAGGTTCAACAAGTATTTCTACGCATTTAAGAACTTAAACATAACGAAATAATCTTATCCCAATTCGAAAAGGGATAAATGGACAAGCGAAGTTATCGAACGGGCACAAGCTGCGCGCGCATAAAGGCCGTTGGCCACCCTTCGGAACTTATAGCGCTCCGCTTGCCCCCGCACACTTCAGAGCGGCTTTCTTTTTTTCCCTTTTTTCTTTTGAAAAATGCTTTTGCAGGGGTTGAAGAGGATGTAGTAAGATTGTTTCATTTAAAACTTTACATCATGGACATTACCCTAGCCATTTTATTATTTCCTTATTATTCATAATGTTTCAAATACAAATTTGTGCTTATATAAAATTAATTAAACAGTAAAATTAAACCGCTATATTTAATCATACTACAGTACTATTTTAATAAGGCAGAAGGCAAAGTTAAAGTCATAACATAGACCTGGACTTCATACTTAAGTAGAAAAAAAATAAGAATTTGTGAGCAATAATGGTACATTTTCGCTAACTATTTGCTAAAGAAGTATTAGATATAATGCCGAGAATTGCATGAAAATCCTGCCTGATATCCAAAACAAAGCACAAAATCGAAAGTGAAAATTCTGGATTTTATATAGTCGGAAAATAGAGCAACTTTTTCTTTAGTGAAAAATACCTACTATTGGGTATTGCAATCACAAGATAAAAGGATAAATTTCGCGTCCTATATAAATTTATAAGCGTATGATTGTCAATACCGACGCAACCCCCAGTTGGTCAGGATATATATTCCAAGGAGAGGTCGCTTTATGCCGTGCCATTGAATCTATTAATAATATTGTTGGACCTATCCCTGACGATTATTACCTTAGGTTGGAAGAAGATGAAGATTTTTCCCTTCAAACAAATGAAATTGAAGTTTTTCAGGTGAAGGCTTATTTAGATCCCAAGGCAGATAAGATTAGTAAGTATAAAAAAGTTATTGAAGAGCTCATTAATAAATACTATTATCATAAGCGTGTGATAGCGGACCCTTCTGATGGGCGAAAAAGAATACACCAGTACTATCCAAGAATTCGAAAAAAGCCTATTAAATGTACGCTATTGACGGATAAGATCATAGCTGATTTTAATCCGGGGCTATCAAATTTTGAGGCAAAGTATAGTGCAGCCACAAACTTCACATGCATACAGGGAGTATACACTGTTTCCAACATCTATCAAAAACTCAGCGACGCTATTAGGATATCTTGTGCAAATCCTACCCTAACCGATGATGATATAGCAGCTAAAGTTAGCCACTGCTGTCTAAACATTGCAAAGATTGTTAAAGAGCGGCATGCCAGTAAGAGGAAGGAAAAGATAGACTTTAAAGAAATTAAACAATGGATTGATGCACCATTGGCGTTTTCAGAGGATCTATGTTGGTATGAAATTTCTAAACTGTTCTTAAAATTCCTATCTGAAGACTTAGATGCATATGATTTGGATCAGGCGGACCAATTAGCTGAATTTTCTAAAATCCAATCAGCAATAGTAGAACTTGAAAAATTACCTTATAAAGATCTTATATTGTTAATCAAATTTTATACGACACCACATAAGGCACTTGATAAAAATAACCTACGCCAAAGTTTTGGTGGTTTTTTAGAGGGTGCAGCAGTAAAATCTGTTGTCCTCAAAGCCTTAAGAAATTTAATAGAACAACCTTTTTACAAGCACCTTCAATATACCAAAATTAGTGTCAGTGGAGAACAGAATCGATACCAACTGCTCAATCATAACAGTGAGTTTGATAATTCAGCTCCGCAACAAATTAAGTTTCAGCAGCATTGTGAAGAATTTTACAAACACCCTAATACTTTGGATGTAGACCTATATGTTACACGACATCTCACACATACGGAAGAACAAATAAAATCAAAAGTTGTCAATATTTTAGATCCTAATGCAACACCCGAAGAATTAAAAAGACGTTTGTTCGGATTTATAACTATCGATGAAACCATTAATGAAATAAATACATGAAAACCATCATAAATCGCCTAATTAGCGAAGCCGGGCTAGAATTCATTAACGTAGATCCAAAATTAGATTTTGCCTATTATGAGGAAAAGGATGATTTTTTTCTTTTATTGTTTTATAACTACCAAGACATTCTTCAAATTACGGATAATAATATACGAGTTTTGGAATATGCATTAAATACTTTAGTTGTAAATACGAAAGAATCTGAAATACTTTCGCGATTTAAAGAACGGAATATCAATTATAATCTATCAATTATATTATTTGTTGACCTGGATACAGAATATCCTTTACTATTCCAGGAATTTAATAAAGCTGAAGAGAATTATATTAATGCAAAAAAATATATACTTCCCTACCATGGCGACGTGCTGGCCAATTTGAAGGAAAGAATTAGTGAAACAGATAATGTTGCTCAAACATTAAATGAGCTTGCTATTAGTCACAGCGATGCTATATCCCAAATCGAAGAGCAATGGTATGACCTGCTACTTAACCTATTTATCAAAATTCCATTTTTAAACTATAAGCCAGCAGATCACAGCCTTGCTATTGATAGCCTTTCAGATTCGATCAGTGAAACCTTAAGTCAAAGAGAGGCTTCACTCCTTGCAATAATTAATGACTCAAACATTGCAGCTGTTACCGATATAGAAAACTTTGCATTCAACAAAAATATGATTGACAATGGAACAATATAAAATTTCAAGCCTTACAATAAAGAATTTTAAATGTTTTGATGAAATCATTTTCGATTTAGACACTAACAATCTTATTGTACTTGATGGCCCAAACGGATATGGTAAGACTACCGCTTTTGAAGCACTAGAAATATTATTGACCAAGACACCTCGAAGATTGGCAAAAGTTAAGTTGGACAAAAGATATAAGTACAAAAATAGTCCAATTCATAAATTGGAAAATATTCCCATTGAGATATCCGCTGTCTTTTATTCCGAAAATGATCAGCCCCTAGTATTGAAAAGAGTAATTCCGGCGGCAAGCACCACTGAATCAAAAAGAAACAATGTTGGTCAAAT
Source organism: Flavobacterium subsaxonicum WB 4.1-42 = DSM 21790 (assembly GCF_000422725.1). Lineage (GTDB taxonomy): Bacteria > Bacteroidota > Bacteroidia > Flavobacteriales > Flavobacteriaceae > Flavobacterium > Flavobacterium subsaxonicum. Next base: position 329,363 of record NZ_KE383909.1, on the reverse strand, counting down.
ATTTACCGATTCAGTATTGTACATAAATGACAAAGAGTCAACCGAGCAAGCACTTGAAGTAGCATTAGGTTTTTCAAACCTACAAAATCTGTTTAATGTTTTAAACTATATTGAGCAGGACGAAAATACTTACTTTCTAAAAGAAGATCCAAAAGATCGCTATAAGGCGCTTATCACGCTACTCGGAGGCAATGAAGAAAGAGTTTTACATGATAAGACCATTGAATTTTGCAGAAAAATCATTGAGAAGATTGGGCAGATTAATAATGAAATTTCGCAAATCAGTATCCGTAATATAGATGTTCTGAATAATGAAATTGCAGAGGTGCAATATAAACTCCTTATAGAATCTTTACCAACTGCTTTGCCATGGGATAACACAAAAGTTAACAATACCGACCTAGACATACACAATTCCTACCTCACAGAAATCTCCAAGATTGAAAATCTATATAAAAGCAGATACAGTGTCGAAGCAGCACTACAACTCCATAGGTTAAACAGATTTCTTAATGATGCTTCAATTCTGCAGTCCATCACTGAAAACTATTGGAGCATTACCAATTTTACAGTCCTTGAAGGGGAAGACACTAAGCGGAAAGATAATCAAACACATATCACAGAGTATTCGTCTATAATTACTCTAATAAATGATAATGATTATTCAGGCCTATTAACAAATAAATATCTTTTTGAATTAGAGACGAAGACTGCTAAGCCCGGAATTGATTTTCCACTTTTCTTGGTAAAACTCAGGCTTATAGTTGCTCAAAAGGATAGCTTAACAGCACAAAATTTAATCTTATCAGATCTAAAAGACAAGCGTGAGAGCCTCAATAAACTAATACATGAACACCGACCTTTAATTAAGCTTGATGATGGTCAATGCCCAACATGTGGATACGACTGGATAAGCAGCCAAGAACTTATAAATCATATCGCAGCTACTGAAGCTAAGATATTTGAATCTTACATAGCAGATAACACAAAGCTGGAGGAGATGAAATCCGAGTTACTCACCGTTTTTTTAAATACGGTAAAATCATTTGCCCAAGATCAGATAGAAAGATTAAACACAGAGAATAGCTCACTTATCGACAGTTCAAGGTTTGCAATTCTTAGTCAAAACTATACAAGATTAAGCAGTCTGATAGGCAATCTAATTTCAACAGTAGCTCCCACAGTACAACAAAATATTGCAAATCTGGTGAATATCCGTGTATTGGAAGACAGTGAGCAGACGGCAGCCCAACTAACTCACCTACTTGAGCGCGAAAAACCTCAAATTGACAGCACTATTAATATCGACGAAATCATTACAGATTTTAATCTTTACTTTTCCGGTAACAAGGAATTACTTGAAAAGCTTACTACTGAAGACTTCATCCATAAACGCCAATATATTCAATTTCAATATTATGATGCTCTCAACAAAAGTCTTCAAAGCCTTCTTCAACGTAAAGATAAGTTAGAAGATCTTTATAATGAAGTAAATGCCATTGTGCAAAAGATAGATGCTAAAATTAGATTATATACAAAAAGTATAGTTGAAAAAATAAGTATTCCTTTCTACATTTATACTGGCAAAATTCTACAAAATCATACTTTGGGTTCTGGTTTACTTCTAATTCTTGATATAAACAAAGAAAGCTCACAGATTTATATAAGGCCAAAATATCGCGATCAGGAAGTTACTTATACATTATCATCCGGGCAATTAGCCGCAACTGTAATTTCATTAATGCTGGTTCTAAATAAAGTTTTTAATAATTCTAAACTGGGCACTATTCTAATTGACGATCCTCTTCAGACATTAGATGAAATAAACTCGCATTCGCTTGTAGAACTACTTAAATACAATTTTAGCAATCAACAAATAATATTATCGACACATGAAGACCGTTACTCTCAATTTATACAATACAAGTTCAACAAATTTAATTTATCAAACAAAAGCCTAAGGCTTAAAGATTTGATATGATTAATTGTAACATTGTAGAAACTTATGATTTTTAGATAACAGCAGAAAACTTGCCCGTATGTAAAGAACTTATACAAAATATTGCCATTGGGGTAGGTAGGAGGTCTAATCAGCATTAAGTGAGATTGACTATATCTAAAACATATCATTTCCAATTTCTAATTTGTCCTGACGTCAAATGAATGTTTGTTTGTGCTACTGTGCGTTATTTGTTCAAAAATTGGTTCGATTCCCGACGAAAATTCACATATATGTACGATTTATTTTTCTCAAAAACGTTAAAAATTTTAACCAGCTGATTTTTAACACCTCTAATTTTTGTCACTTTTGAAATAAACATTTGAATAGCTAGGTTTTAACGGGTTTACTGAAATAAGTTCGAATCCCATCGTTCATAAATTTATTTTTGCCGAAAATAATATTTTCATTATTTTTGCAATCTAATTACATGATTATAACGTTCATATAAAATCAGTTAGCTTCTTAAAACAGGGCTAAAAAGTATAAATAAATCTTCAAAATCAGGGTGCTTTGTTATTGTGGCAAAATCGTGGCACAACCTTGATTAGAGATTTGAAAATGCAGCATTGGCGCGGGTTTCGGGCGTTACGTTCGAATCCTACTCTAAAACCCCACAAGTAAAACCACTGAGAAATCGGTGGTTTTTTTGTTTTATACCTGTTCAGGATATCCAAATTTTTCTGGTAGTGAAACTTAAAACCTTTAGGTTTTGTTTGCTGTGGTAAGTGTATCCATTTCCGGCACTGCCACTTCTTTTTTAAGCTGCTCTATAAAATAAGAATGGGTAAGCCCGGTGCGGTTTACAAAAGCACTTGCAAAATGCTGTGTGGTGCTAAAGCCGGCTTCTTCGGCCAGGGCCTTGTAGGTGTAATTTCTAAAGTGCGGGGCCGTTTTAAGCCGGCCTACAATGTAATCTATCCGCAGGTCGTTAATATAGTCTATGTACTTTTTGTTTTTGTAATGCAGTATAATTTTAGACGTATATTTTGTATTAGAATCTATTAGAGCCGCAAGCTTAACCTGTGTAAGATCTTTATCTAAAAATTTGTGTTCTTTTTCAAACTGTGCCAGGTTATCGAGTACCGCATTTACCACATCCGGATTTATATCGAGCAGGTTTTCTGTTTTTTGCTTCGTTACAGGCTCGTTACCACCACCTGCAGGGTTCATTAACTCGGTAAACTTTTGCCTGTATTTTTTTAAATTTTTAAAGTGACGGTACATTAGGTACACCACTGCAAAAAATAACACAACAATTAACCCTATAAATACAACATCGAGCGCTTTCCTGTTATCTAATGCTACTTCAATTTTTTTCTTATCATACAGCAATTCTTTAGTGTCATATTCTTTATGAATTTTGCCGGATAGATACTTATAATTTGCGTTTAATATGCTATCTGCCTTTAATAACTGCCCAATGTAGTGCAGCTGCAATTCGGGTATCCCGGCATCTTTATAGTAATTAATAAGTATCTCGTAGTTTTCGCGCAGGTCTGGCCTAATGTAGGCTTTAGCATTAAAAATCTCATCAACCCTTCGCAAATACGGCAGGGCCTTTTGCATGCTGTTTAACGCTATATAACATTTAGCAATGTAAAAATTGGTTACTGACACATTACCAAAATCGTCCTGCTGCTCAATTTTCGCCATCACACCCAAAAGCATTTTAAGGGCTGTCTTGTAATTTTTTTCAAAGTATTGATTTACGCCCTCACACTGCTTATAATAAAGGCTCATTTCGGTTATATTAAGCCTTGAACTTTCGGCGAGCCCAAGGTTGTTGGTTTGGGTACAGAGCGAATAATTGCCGGTACGGTTATAACAAAGCGCCAATGAATGCAGGGCATTTAAATATCCCCTGTCATCGGTATCTTTAAAATACGGTAAGCACTCTTTAAACAATGCCATGGCCTCATCATAAAAACCCAGGTAATATTTTATGTGCGCAATAAAATATTTAACCTTGTATTTTAGGTAATCGTCGTTAGTTTTAGCAATAAAATTATTGGCAATAAGATAATTATCAAGCGCCTTAATGTGTTGTTTTTCGGCATAAAAAACAATGCCCCGTGTAAGGTAAGCCGCTCCTATTACATCATTCTGCTTCGATTTTTGCGCTGCATAAACCATACTATCGGCATAGGCAAATCGTAACCTTGCTTCAGATAGGTGTACAAAATACTTATATCCTGCCACCTGCTCCTCCCAGTTATGCTCTGCTTTTGCTTTTGCCACATAAGCACCGGCATAAGTTGTAGCCTTAATGCTATCTTTTGTACTGTCAATTTTTTCGGCAAGGTAGCCGTACCCTTTATTTAAAAGGGTATCCTGTGCTTGCAAAAAAACCGGAAAAAACAACCACAAGGCTGCCCATAAAGTAAGTTGCTTTATCATTTTCTGTCAGAAAAAATAAAAGTATATTCTTTAACTAACCTGTTTTTACATAGTAGTAAAAATCGGGACATTTTAAAACATTTAAATAATAGCTAAGAATGAACTATAGCAAAAATAGCAGAATAAATAGAACTATGCTTGTATAAACAGGCAAATATGGTAAAAAAGCATAGTGGAATTCTGGAATTACACTATCAGAATTCTAAAATTACACCAATAACCGTTTGTAAATAAAGTACACTACCATTAGATTTGTTAACTGAGGCAGTAAGCTAAGGAGGTACCCAGACCTAAGCGCCCAAAGCCTCTAAACTTAAAAATCATCCAACCAACCAATAATTACCTAAGCATGAAAAAACTTTATTTATGGGCATTTGTACTTCCGCTTTTAAATTCCTGTAGTGTCGATTCGCAAACAGATGTTCCTGATCAGGCTACAACAACCACCTCAGCCTCTACCCTTTTTACAAGTAAAATCACGGGGCATTACCCGGAAAATAGCGCCAACGCATTTGATGATACCGGACAGTTGTACTATCAAATTTCTGAAGCTTATTTTGATGCACCGCATGGCAGTTATACTACTTCGCAAATTGTTACTGATGTAGAATCTATTGCTAACGCCAATATTGATTTTTTAGACCTAAAACCAACTAACTATGCGGCAATAACGGTAACAGGGGTAGATGCCATTGCCGATAACAATCTAACATTAACATCTGCCATAAATAATTCGGGCATGTCTCAGCCTGCCAAAAATTCGCTGTTAGCATTTATTAACGGTGTAATGGACCTAAATGACCAGGAAGAGGAATTTGACGACATTTACCAATACACTATTATATACGAAACAGCTGTTATTGCAAACGCTTCATTTAATACTACCGATAAGCAAACCATACTTACCACCACTTCTTTAGTTCGATACGCCTTCTATTTTGCCAGCACACACAAGAAAAAACCACCAAGGGACCGCGACTGGGAAATTGGCGTGGGTAACATAGTGGGTGCCATTAAAGGTGCCGAAGAAAGTACTGCAAAAGCGGTTACTTTATCTGCGGCGGTTGGCATTCGCCACAACAACGATTAAGCGCGATTAAGTATTAAAAGCTATTACATATTACAATGAAAATAAAAAATGCCTACTGTACAGCGGTGCTGCTATTAAACCTGGTTTGCCTGTATTTTATACTGGACCTTGCCAGCTATGATGTTATTATAGGCTACCTGAGAGACGGCAGCGAAAAATTTAGTACACCCCGCAGGCTGGTTTACATTTTTTTATTCAATTGTATTATGAATCTGTTTTTAATAATAGCCCTGCTTATGCGCAACCTGATGTTTACCCCTGCGCTACATAAAGCGCAGCGGTAAACGCATTTCTTTTCTATGATTTATAAGTCCTCCCGCAAAATTAATTTGCCGGGGGCCAGCTTACTACTGTTATGTTTTTCCAACTAATTATTAATAATTTACCAATCACCTTTTATGAAAAAAAATTACCTCTGTACACAAAGGCAGTTGCTTTTCTTTGTGTTTGCCCTCTTTGGGCTCTGTATGGTAACGGGCAGGATGAATGCCCAACAGGCCATTAACATTATTTGGGACAGCGAGACGGGCTGCCTTGTTTATGATGACAAAAAACGGGAATACACCGAAGAAATTGAAGATGGCCCCTGCGTTCGCGTGTGCGAAAACAGTGTGGTTACTTACACCCTTACAGGCGATGCCACCAACTGGGTTACTACCAACTGGAGCATTGCCGGCGGAACCGTTATAGCATCTACCCTAACAACCGTAACGGTACAATGGGGCAGCGCAGGCTGGGCTACAGTGGCAGCTACAGTAACTAAAAATGACGACACCCAGCAAACCGAAGAAATTTGCGTAGAGGTAATACATTCGCCACGAGCGCATTTTGGTGTAATGCCTAACATGAACGCCGACCCAATAAGGGCTTGCGCCGAAGAAACGCTGTTTTTTGTAAACGATTCTGATACCGATGGTGGTACCGCCCTAATAGCCTATTACTGGGATTTTGGAGATGGTACAACATCGCCACAGTTCGAACCTCAGCACGCGTATGCAAGTGCAGGATCATATACAGTTAGCCTTACCGTTACCAACGCATGTAATTGCAGCAATACGTACTATGTAAAAGTAGAGGTTGGCCACGTAGGCTTTGATATTGTTTGCCCCGGCGTGGTTTGCGATAGCGAACGTGCCAGCTACAGCGTACCCGATTTTGTAGCCCAGGGCTGCGCAAATGCCGGTTATAACTGGAGTGTTAGCGGCGGACATATTGTATCGCAACAGCCTTATGGCCCATCTATTATGGTAGACTGGGATAATGTAGACAGCACCGGTTTTGGCTATGTTACGTTTGATGCAAGCGGCTGCGATATAGAATGCGCAGGCGTTACAACCATACAGGTACCTGTTATACAAAGCATTGGTACTATTATTGGCGAGGTTGCCATGTGTACTAACGAGCAAAACATATACAAACTGCCACAATGGCCAAGTACTGTTTTTAACTGGACATTGCTTAGCAACGGCCCGGGTGCTAATCTTATAAATACGTTAAACCCTAACGAGGTTGTTGTAGAAAGTTTTGCAAATCCGGGTACTATTGTGCTGCAGGCTACGTATACCAACACTCTTTTAAATTGCGGTGGTATTGCTACGCTTACCATTAATGTTGCTCCAAGGGCAGAGGTATCTGGCCCTACAACCCTTTGCGCAGATAACACCGGCACCTATACCCTTGCAAACGGCTATGCCGGCGACTGGCAGCTTACAGGCCCTATTGGCACGGTAAACGGCAGCGGACCAACGTTTACGCACCAGTTTACGGTGGCGGGCAACTATACGCTTGTTGTATCGGGTACTACATTTTGCAGGCCTACACAAACAGCTATTGTTGTTAGAGATAAAGAAGTAGCACCTGTGGCTATTACCGGCCCGGCTGTTGCCTGCCCGGGAATATCTGAAACCTATAGCGTAAGCAATACCATTACAGGCACACAAATAGTATGGTCTGTAACAAATGGTACTTTTGATGGCTCTAATACAGGCGATAGCGTTTCTATTGCCTTTGGCCCTACAGGCCCTTACACCATTACGGCATGGCGCGAAAATGTTACAGAGCCTAATTGCCCATCTGATGCTATTACCAAAACGGTAACCCTACCGGTGGTAGATTTAGTTATAGATGGCCCAACACAGGTTTGTGCCAGTACGTATGCCAACTACAGCGTATCGTATGCCGATGGCGAAGTGTACAACTGGTACATAGACAGCCCTCTTAAAGGTAGCGTTAGCAGCGGCCAGGGTACTCAGAACATAGAAGTACTTTGGAATCAGACCAGCGGTTTTGCCGATGTGGTTTTAGAGGTTACAAAATGCGGTGTTGTACAGCCTGAAAAACGCTTTACTGTAGAAATTATTTCTACCCCTAACGTACAGCTTGTAAACCCCGATACGCAAATATGCCGTGGCGAGCCACTTACACTTACCCTTGCCTCTACCCCAACCCTAACATCGGGTACTATAACCTGGGATTTTGGAGATGGTACTGTTTTAAACTCAACAGCTCCGGGTGGGTTAACTATGTCTCACACCTACACTGCTGTAAATACAGGCAGCCTTAATTACAATATTATAATTACAGTAACAAGCCCTAACGGTTGTGTTAACAGTGCCGTAGTAAACCATTCGGTAATAGTATTGCCAGCGCCTGTGGCCAGTATAACCCCGGGTGGTACGTATTCTGTATGCCCTGAATCGGCTTTAAATAACCCAATAACGGTAAATATACAAGGCGGCCTTACAAATATCAGCAGTATTACATGGTATAATGGCGTCAATCCAATATCATTACCCGCTTTCACAACTACCTATAATGTTACATCATACGGTAATTATTATGTAGTTGTTCAAAATTTAGATGGTTGTACCACAACTACCAACCATGTTTATTTTAACGACGATTGTATACCAACACCACCATGCACCATTACACCTACACCGGTAGTGCAAATTACATCGGCACAAAATAACTGTGGCACTATAACGGTTAATGCAAGCGCTTCGGGAAATCCAACTGGTTTCCAATGGATTACCTCATCACCAACAGTATCCCAAAGCACAACTAACACTACTGGTATATTTACTTTTGCAGAATCTGGTTCGTACACGATATACTACAAAGCTATTTATAACGGCAACTGTGCTGTAACAGTTAGCCAGACAGTTATTGTAGAGTATATGCCAGACCTAAGGTACACTATTACGTGCAATGGTAATAGTACATACAATGTTACGCTGTTAGATAACTCCAACTACTTTCCAAGCACACCAATAAACCTTTGGCAGTTTTACGTAGATGGCAGCCCTGTAGGCAATGGGCTTACAACATCGTACCTGGCTAACCTTGCACCGGGTATACATACTATTGGCCTAACTATAGATGGGGCAATAGGATCGCCTTGCAGTGTAACACCAATTACAATTGATTTACCGGCTATGCCAAGTGCCGTTTTTAGCCACGATGCACCAAAATGCGAGGATGCTGTGGTAGATTTTACGGCACCGGTTACAGCGCAAACGGGCCTTTCTTATTTTTGGGATTTTGGAGATTTTTCTTATAATGCACAAAAAGATCCGGAAAAAGTATATACAAATCCCGGTTTTTACGAAGTAATTTTAAAAGTAACCAACCAGTATGGCTGCACTGCTATTTATAGTGAATATATTGAAATTACAGAAAATAGATTGGCAGGTACAATAGAACAAAGTGCAGTTACTGCATGCCAAGGCACTCCTGTAACCTTAACTTACTCACCAGCTCTTAATTCAGACATACCGGATACATACACGTGGATGAATGGTACTACGGTGGTTGGTACAACTACCAATCCTATTAATAATATTAATGTATATACATCTGGTAATTACTGGGTTAAAGTAGAGACTTTGTTAGGATGTTTAGTAACCAATATAGCCCCCGTTAAGGTAACCTTTATAAATGCACCAATAGCTAATATATCAGGGCCAGATGCGGTGTGTATTAGTAATGCGTTTACACTTTCTGTACCAAATGCAGGGGTAGGAGCTATTTACGAGTGGAGCCAACAGGGCGGACCAATAATTTCTACCCTGCAAAGCGTTACCCAGGCAATAAGCTCTTTAGGCACCTATACTTTTAATGTTACCGTAAAAATTCCGGATGGCCTTGGCGGATATTGTACAAGTACAGATAGCCATACGGTAACTGTTAACCCAATGCCGGCTACACCAAGCATAAGCCTTGCAATTGTTGATTGTACTACTTACACGTTTAACCTGCATGCATCAGCACCGGGCCAGGGTACATTTACATGGAGCAATGGTGCCAGCGGCCCAGACATACAGGTAACCCAGGGTGGTGTGTACCAGGTTAGGTTTACCAACCCATCCGGGTGCTATACAACGGCCTCTATAGAAATTCCTAAAGATCCTGCTATTTACCTTTGGGCAGTGCCAGATGGCTGCTACGAATTTTGTAAAGCAGCTTTACAAAACGTTACCATTACAGGTCCGGGTGGCGCAAATATCTTCCCTCAATGGCAATGGCTGGTAAACGGCAACGGCGTTACAGGCGGTAATAACTCTCCGGTAACCCCAATAGACGTTGCTAATTACGGCCCGGGTACCTATCAGTTAGTTCTTGATAATGGCTATTGCCCAAGGATTAGCGACGAGGTACACATTGATAACCTTGGCGATTGTAAATGCGATATAAGGATACGCTTAAAAGAGATAAAACCACAGTTTAAGGAGTTTTGTTTTTACGAGTTTTATTTTGAAATAGATAATCCTTACGGGCCAATGCAAATAACATTAAGCCTGCCTAATGGCGAGGGTGTATTTGTACCAACTACAGTAATGGCGCCATCGGGCACATCATTGCACATGGTTACCATGATACCTTTTGGCAGTTTTGCCGGCGGTACTATAATTGTAAACTTCCAGGGCCTTATAGACGAGGGCAAAACATGCCTTGTTAGCGAACGCTTTGAGTTTCCTGCCTGCGAAGGTAGTGGAGGCCACAGGCTAACGCAGCAGGAAGATGATGCTGCAGCCAGCAAGCTTGTAGTTACACCTAACCCTGCCACAAGTATTGTTAGCCTTAACTATACGTATGCAGGCAGCGTAGATGGAGATACACGCAGCCTGGAAATATTTAGCCCTTGGGGAGTATTGCTGGAAAGCAACAATCCAAAAGAGGCTAATGGAAGCTGGCAGCCCGACTTAAGCCGTTTTCCTGCCGGCCAGTACATTGTTGTTATGAGGCTTAATGGCAGCCTGGTACTGCAAAAAAGCCTTATATTGCAGTAATAGTCCAACTTTATAATTACTAATAGCCGGGGCGCATTGCGCTCTGGCTTTATTACACACAACCCTATGAAAAAACATTACATTTTAAGTTTACTATCCTTTGTTTGCTGCCTTTTTTTTAATACCCTGGCAGCCCAAAGCTGGCAATGGGGCATTAGCGGGGGCAGTTATCAAACGGTACAAAGCGATGAAAAAGCAGAAAGCCTTACAACCGACTCTAATGGTAACGTATACTTTATTTCGCCTGTAGGGGTTAACGGCCTAAAGGTAGCCGGCGTAGAAAAAGAAGCTTTTTTTACAAAAGATTATATGATTGCCAGCATTAGCTGTTCTGGCACCTACCGATGGTCGCGCGTTATAGGTGGCGTATCAGACGATTTAATTAAAACCATTCAGCTTGATGCTAATAATAATGTATATGCAGCAGGGCATGTTTTCCGCACCTCAGCATCGGGTCAGGTACATTTTGGCCAGGAGCAGGAAGGCACGTACGATACCATACTACCCTACTCTGCTTTAACCGTTAATACTAATAAACAAAAATTATTTTTAGTTAAATACAACTCTGAAGGAGAAATGCAATGGCTACGAATGCCCGAAGCTGATGATATAGCATCTACAGAAAGTCAACAATCATATTCTCACGATGTGCAGACAGACCCACAGGGCAACAGCCATTGGCTGGTAACCATACCACCCGGCACCTATGCCAATGGGGCCTTTGTAAATACTTTAGAGGGCTCTAACCTGTTTGTATTTAAGTATGATACCGATGGCAATTTTATATCGGCAACAGCCTTAGATATGCAATTTTCCTCGATATTTCCTTATTTTACAATGGTACGAGACCATACAAACGGTATACTGTATTTTGGCGGCTACACAACATCTCAGGTGGGCCCTGTAGTAATTAATGGTGCTACTGTAGGTAATAGTATGTTTCTGGCTGCTTTTAACGGTGACGGTACATTTTTATGGAAACACGAAAATGCAGAAGGTTACTTAAGCAGCATAAGAAATATGTATATAGATACAGATAGCAGCCTCTATGTTGGGGGCAGTGGATTTAACGGCGATACGTTTATGGGGCATACCTTTACCTCTGCTTACGGTAGTGGTTTTCCTTTTATAACCAAAATCAACGCCTCCGGAACGTTAGACTGGGCTACTAACGCGCAAACTATAAGCAGTGTGTCTGCTGTTGGTGGCATTACCATTAATGGTAACGAGGTGGGCATTACAGCCGGTTTTGGTAGTATGCAATGGGGCGATTTTGCTTTAGAACAGGAGCCTAACGAAGGGTACGATGTTATGCTTGCACGCTTTAATAAAGCCGATGGAGCCATTATAGCCCTTACAGATATTGCCGGCAATCCCGGCTACTGGGATTATGGTACATCTATTACTGCCGACCCGTTTGGTAACTACTACGTGGGTGGCAAATTTGATAATATACTCTACGTTAACGAAGAGACTACCCTTGTTGATGGCGCTCAGGGTACCGACTTTTTTGTAGCCAAATACGGCACAGATAATTGCAGTTGCTTACCTCCTACTGCTAATTACAGCTTTACAACAGGCACGGTAGAAACACTTGCCTATAATTTTACCTATACCGGCGACGCTTATGATACCATTAGCTGGAATTTTGGCGATGGTGTTACTTCGGCAGAGGCCAACCCTATTCATACCTTTACTAATGCGGGTAGCTACAATGTTTGTGTTAGTGTTGCCAATGCATGCGGCACATCCGAATTTTGTCAGGAAATTACTGCAACTCTTAATGTAGAGGATTTTGAGATGGATTTAATTACTGCATACCCAAATCCGGTTACAGATGTGCTTAACTTAACATCCAAAAGTGAAATATCATACACTTTATACTCGGTTTTAGGCACAGAAATAGTAAGCGGAACAGTTAAGCCGGGAACGTCTCAAATAAAATTAGACCACCTTGCTGCAGGCTCGTACCTACTTAAAGTGCAAAACAGCAGTGGCCATCAAAGGGCTATAAAAGTGTTTAAAAAATAACAATTACCTAAATACATAAATACCTAATAATTAGTTATTTAAAAAATAAAAACCACTGATAAATCAGTGGTTTTTATTTATACCTATTTACAAATGCCCTAATTTTGAGCTATCTGTAACCTCCGAAAATTGCTCTAATAATAACTTCAACTTAGGGTTGATGTACGTTTCGCAAAATGGCCTGCCTGGATCGCTAAAATAATAGTTAAGCGAATCTTCGCGGTTGAGCTTAAAGTCGGCATAAGGTAGTACTTTAGTTATAATGGGTTGCTCAAAGTCTTTTTGCAGTTTATTAATAGCCTGTTGAGCAACAGCAATATCTGCATCAGAAAACGTGTAAACTGCCGACCGGTACTTGCCCCGCATCGAATGCTGCGATGTTGCGCTGTGCGTGTGCAGATGGATGGCTATAAGCACCTCATACGAAATTATTTGGGTATCAAATTCGATCATCACACCCTCAGAAAAGAAGTCGTTCTCACCATCAGAAGCTATCCAGCCCTGCTGTACCGATAGTACGCCTTTAAGGGCTGCAAAAACAGCTTCGGTACACCAATGGCAGCCACCCCCAAACCCTGCTTTTTTAATCATTTGCTTGCAAATTAGGTTGTAGCTTATCTTTATAAAGTTCTTTAAACCCTTCAAGCTTAGGTACAATCATTGCCTGGCAATAGCCGGCATCGGGGTTTTTATTAAAATAATCCTGGTGGTAGTCTTCGGCTTTATAAAAATACTCGAACGGTTCCAGTTGCGTTACAACAAGCTGATTATACAATTGTTGCACATCATCCAAAATCTTTAACGCCATAGCTTTTTCTTCTTCAGATCTGTAAAAGATAATGCTTCGATACTGTGTACCAATTTCAGTTCCCTGGTCATTCAGCACCGTAGGGTTGTGTGTACTCAGGTGAACGCGCAACAGTTCATCATAAGATATCTCTGCCGGATTGTACGTTACCTCAATAACCTCGGCATGGCCTGTTTTACCGCTACCCACCTCTTTATAAGTAGGGTTGGCTATTTTGCCACCGCTATAACCGCTCTCTACAGCAACCACACCTTTAAGCAGCTTAAAAATGGCTTCGGTACACCAAAAACAGCCACCGCCAAAAGTAGCTTTCCTTTCGGTGCTCTCTACTTTTTTAAGAGCAACGGCATTCATGCAATACCGTAGCCCGCCCGGTTGTGGCCCATCCGGAAAAACGTGCCCCAAATGTGCATCGCAGGTAGCGCATAAGGCCTCTACACGTACATTGCCAAAACTAATATCTTTATGATAGGCAACAGCATTTTGCTTTACCGGCTGTGTAAACGATGGCCACCCTGTACCGCTTTCAAACTTCTGGGCACTGTCAAACAATAGGGTACCACAGCATATGCAGGCATATTTTCCGGGTTCGAAATACGAACACATCTCCGAACTAAAAGCCCGTTCTGTTCCCTTTTTTCTTGTAACCCTAAACTGCTCAGGTTCTAAGAGCAATACCCACTGGGCATCGGTTTTCTCTACCCGGCGGTCGGGCACAGGGTTACCGTTATTAATAAACTTAACTATGTCTATCCACTTCAGCATTTTACTACCATTTGTTTATTATTACTATTCAAATTTCGTGCTACAAATCCAAGTAAGCCATTTAATGCAAAAACCCGTTTAAAATGCTTCTAAACGGGTTTAATATACTATCTGATTAGTAAAAAACAGGCGGCGGATTTAAAGTTAAATTCTGCCTTTGGTGCCAGTACGGGTATATTGGCGGTATCTCGCTGGCAGCGTCCAGTTTTTTAACCTGCTCTGTAGTAAGGTTCCACCCTACAGCTTCAAGGTTTTGCTTAAGCTGCTCTTCAGTTCTTGCGCCAATAATAATGCTGGAAACCGTTGGCCTTTGTAGCAGCCAGTTTATAGCTACCTGCGGTACGGTTTTGCCGGTTTCTTCGGCTACAGCTTCCAGGGCATCGGTAATTTTAAAAAGATGTTCCTTCTCAACTGCCGATTCCGGTACCGGGCTACCACCGCCAATTACACGGCCACTATCGGGCCAGTCTTTGGTGCGACTAAATTTACCGCCAAGACGGCCGCCGGCAAGCGGACTCCAAACAATAGCACCTATTTTTTTATCAATGCCAAGTGGCATCAGCTCCCACTCATACTCCCTGTTAGTAAGCGAATAATATACCTGGTGGGCTACATAACGGTTCCATCCGTATTTTTCTGATACCGCCTCCGATTTCATTAAATGCCAGCCCGAAAAATTAGAGGCAGCAATGTAGCGTACCTTGCCGCTCTGCACCAAATCATCGAGGGTGCGAAGGGTTTCTTCTACCGGCGTATTGCCATCAAAGCCATGCATGTGATAAATATCTATATAATCGGTACCCAGCCTTTTAAGGCTGCCTTCTATTTGCTTAAGTAAATGATGGCGAGACGATCCCTGGTTGTTAGGGGCATCGCCAAAAGTAAATGTAGCTTTGGTAGAAATTAGCAGTTTATCGCGATTATGCCCTGCAATGGCCTTACCCAAAACCTCTTCGGCCAAACCGTCTGAATAAATATCGGCGGTATCAAAAAGGTTAACGCCGGCCTCCATACATATATCAATCAGTCGCTTGGCTTCTTCAGCCTGCGTACTGCCCCATGCTTTAAAAAATTCGTTGCTACCGCCAAAAGTAGCTGTTCCAAAACTTAACACCGGAACCTGAAGTCCGGATGCGCCCAGTTGTCTGTATTCCATATTATTAAAATTTATTTTTTAAGATATTCAATAATTCCTATTACATCATTTTCGCCAAAGCCTTCCTGGCTTGCTGCGCCATAAGTATCAACAAGAACGCTGGTAAACGGAAAGTTAGCACCGCTGTCTTTTGCCAGCAGTATGTCTTTAAGCATCAGGTTTAATGCAAAAGTGGGACTGTATTTTTCCTGCACCAACAATGGCGTTTTAACTTTAGTTGCCCCGCTGCCACTGGCACTCTCGTTAATAATTTCGAGCATATTTTCTCTCGAAATTCCGTTTGCTTCGGCAAAAAGAATGGTTTCTGCCAGCCCCTGGTATAAAATAGAAATAAAGTAGTTAACTGATAGCTTAGCCGATAGACCCGCGCCATTATCTCCCAGATATTTTACCGATTTACCCAATTTTTCCAGGTAAGGCTTAGCCCTTTCTACATGCTCCCGCTTACCGCCTGCCATGATAATCAGCGTTCCTTCTGCCGCCGGTGTGGTGCTGCCCGCAACAGGAGCATCTATAAGGCCGGCACCTTTTTGCTCTAATGCCTGTGCCGTTTTTACCGATACATCTTTAGATATGGTGCTCATATCTATAAACAGTTTGCCAACAAGGCTTTCTACTAATAGTACTTCATCATATATTGCCTGTACGGCAGCATCGTTAGTAACTATTGTAAATATAATATCCGATGTCTCTACAAGGCTCTTTACATCGGGGCTAACAGGTATGTTATTATCTTTAAAATATTGGGTTTTACTACTGCTCCTATTATAAACGGTTACATCAAAACCTGCTTTAATAAGGTTAAGTACCATAGGTTTACCCATATTACCAAGGCCTATCCAGCCTATTTTTTGTTGTATTGCTGACATGCTAATTGTCTTTTTTAATTTGAAATTATAAACTTGTTTACGCCATTTGTAGGTAAATTACCTCAATAGCGTTACTACAAAGTTGGCTATATATCTGCGATTATAGTTGTAGATTTAAATCAAATACTTGTAAATATTCGACATACCATAAATTCCATCGTTATATATCCCTTAATAAATAATTTATACAATTTTTGTTGCTATTTATCAATTGTACCCGCCTGACTGTCAGTATAACTTTGTATGCTGTTAGCTACATTCAAAATCAAACAGCTATATAAAATTACGGTAATAAATAAACACTTTAGTTATCATGAAAAAAATTATCATACAAATACTGCAATCCGACCTTGGCACGCCACTTTATAACTTTGCTATACTATTTTTCAGGGTTGCCGTTGCAACGGAACTTATTGTAGTACACGGACTTAAAAAACTGGGTATCGGTGTGGCTGTAGCCGAAGTTATACCCAACCCGCTCGGTTTCCCCGAAGCCTTTAACAGCGCCTTTGCCATAGCGGCCAATGTGTTTTTGCCTGTGTTTGTAGTACTTGGGCTATTTACAAGGGCAGCTGCCCTGCCGGCCTTAGCCGTAACCGCAACAGGCTATTTTGTAATGCACGGCAGCGACTCGCTTATTGAGCGCGACATACCTTTTATGTTTAGTGTTTCGATGCTTTTAATTGCACTTTTAGGCGGCGGCAAGTATTCTTTAGATAATTACATAACCTCAAAAATTAAGTAATTATGAAAAGGTTTTGCCTCATATTTTCACTTTTGGTTTTTGTTTTCGCGGTAAAAGCACAGCAGTCGGTTAACTTTCAAAAGTTACGGTATGATGATGACTTTTCGTACTTAAAAAAAGACTCCGCCAAAACCTGGTACAAAAAATTAAAGTACACTCCCCTAAGCAGCGATGGCAGCACTTATATTTCGGCTGGTGGCGAGGTGCGTTACCAGTACCAGTATTTTAAGAACGAAAACTGGGGCGATGCACCTAAAGATAACGATGGGTATGTTTTAACGCGCTACCTTTTCCATACCGATCTTAAGGTGGGTAGCCATTTTAGGGCATTCTTTCAGTTGCAGAGCAGCCTTGCCGATGGCCGTATAGACCCAAGCCCGGTAGACCAAAATGTATTAGATGTGCACCAGCTTTTTTTTGATGCTAACCTGTACGGTAAAGAAAGTGAATCGCTGATTTTAAGGGCAGGCAGGCAGGAGATGCTTTACGGCTCGCAGCGCATAATTGCCGTTCGCGAAGGGCCTAACAACCGTTTAGCTTTTGATGGCGTAAAAGCAATGCTTAAACGCAAAAACTTTAAGACCGATGCTTTTTATACGCACCCCGTAGTTAACAGGCCCGAAATTTTTAACGACCATTTTAATAAAAATACCAAACTGTGGGGTAGTTACAGCACATTTAACGCCGTCCCGGTACTTCATAATATCGACCTGTACTATTTGGGATTATGGAAACGCAACACCGTTTTAGACGATGGACAGGGCAAAGAACGCCGGCACTCTTTGGGTACACGGATTTGGAAAAGCAAAGGCAATTTTACTTATGATTTTGAAGGCTTGTATCAGTTTGGTAAATTAGGTGCGGCAAATATTATGGCGTGGACGGTATCATCTAACACAGCCTACAGGTTTGAGAATATTAAATTTAAACCCACCTTTAGCCTTAAAACAGAGGCAATTTCGGGTAACCGAAACTATGGCGATGGCACTGTTGAGACCTTTAATCCGCTGTTTCCGCGTGGTGCTTACTTTGGTTTGGCGGCGCTTGTTGGTCCCTCGAACATGATCGACCTGCATCCCTCTATCCAGCTTCAGCTACTGCCCGACCTAAGCCTTACAACCGACTGTGATTTCTTTTGGAGAATGAGTAAAAACGACGGTATTTATGCGCCCAATCTTTCGCTAATCTATTATGGTGCAGCTAATAACAATGCTTATACGGGAACGCAACTGGCTGCCAACTTTGATTATACAGCTAATGATTTTCTGTCTTTTACTCTTGAGGGCACCTGGTTTGCCCCCGGCGATTACTTAAAACAGTCAAGCCCAGGTAAAAATGTTTACTTTACTGCCGTTACCGCCCAATTTAAATTCTGACAGCTATATCATGGCATAGGCGGTTTTCTTAAACCCTGAAAAACTTATGCCAGCCGTTTTCTTGAAGAATTTACTAAAGTGGGCAATATCATCATACCCTAAATGGTAGGCAATTTGCTTAAGGCCCATACCCTCCCATTTGGCTTTACGTTTAGCCTCCATTAAAATACATTGCTGTATGTGGTAGCTCGCCGTATGGCCCGATACTTTTTTAACCTTAATATTCAGGTAATTTGGTGCAATGCAAAGCATAGCGGCGTAGTCTGATACTTTTTTCATTTGCAGGAAGTTGTTCTCTACCATTTCCAAAAAAGTATTTACAAAGTCGGCATCATCGTCCTGAACTGTAGCGGCTGTATCAAACAACTCTAAGCTACGGCTTAGCTGAATAATTAAAACCTTTATCAAAGCACGCAGTACTTCTAACTTATATGTGGCATTGCTTCCCGAAAATTCTTTTACAATATCCAGCAATAAATGCTCAAACTGCTTATCATCATCAGATACTATTACCGGGTTAGACCCCTTTACATCAAACAGGCCGGAGTTTTTAAGCAACTGGGTATTCTCGCCTAACGGAAACAAAAAAAACGCACTGAACTCAATTATATAGCCCGATGCATTAAAACCGGCATCAAAGCTGTACAATTGCCCGGGACGAATGCAATATAAGGTATCGTTATTTAAAGAATATTGTTCGGTGTCAACGGTTATGCTGCCAGTACCTTCTTTGCTCCATAGTATTAGGTAAGATGCCGCTTTTACGGGTTGCGAAATACCATAAAAAGATTGCAGGGTATTAATTTCTATTCCGGTTTGTGTTTGTAAGGCTTTCATTGTTTTCTTAGTTAAAGTTCAGTAGTACTACATCAAGCCATGTACCAACCGGCTAAACCGATATATTACAACAACTTACACTAAAAAAGCAATTTAGATAATAACGATATATCGTTACAATTTGCCATAAGCACGAAATAGAGTATTAATAGTATATACCATTTTAGTTGCTAATTGTCTAATTATAATATTGCTTAACTGCCTTAAAACACAAAACCCCAAACCAATCGGTTCGGGGCTTCTGTATATTTTAAGAACTCTAATTAATTCAGCGCAAAGCTTATGTTTACATTGGCAGTAATTTCTATCTCGCCAATAGCAAGCGTTTCCTGTGGCATATCGGCCATTTCGGTTTTAAGCATTGCAGTGCGCATCATCGGCTGTGGGTAATACGTCTGGCTATTATCTGTAACTGTAATCGCTTTACCTAATTTCTGACCCAAAGCAGTAGTATAATCAGTCGCTTTTTTCTGGGCATCGGCAACAGCCTTAACCCTTGCTTCGCTTTCGTACTGCTGCTGTTTAGATGTTTTAAACGCAACACCGTTAATGGTATTTACACCGGCATCGGTAAGGCCCATCATAAGCGCATCATACTTAGCAAGGTCTTTTAAATGGATAACAATGGTTTGCGATGCTACAAAGCTGTATTTCTTTTTAGTGTAGTCGTAGTTTTTGTTAAGGTTTACCCTTTGCGTCTGGTAATCGCTTTGTGCCAGTTTTTGAGCCTTTAAAAACTTTATAACAGCATCTATAGCTGCATCATTTAATTTTTTAACCTCGTTGGCATCGGCGCCGGTGTTGGTAACGCCCACAGTAATATCGGCCTGGTCCGGAGCCACTAAAATTTTGCCCTCTCCGTTAACGGTTATTTGTGGCTGTGGGTTTTGCTGCACCTGTGCGTTTGCCAGGGTGCCAACAAATACTAATACGATTAATGCAATTTTTTTCATCTTGTTTGATTGTTATGATTTTCTGTAAGAAAACCAAATTGCGTGCCAGTTTTTATATTTTAGATCTTATTTGTTTTTGCCAGATAAAACAATATAGCTATCGGTATAACTAACAATATAACCATCAAGGTATTATCCTGAAGCATGTGCGGCTCGCGAGAAAGGGTAATTGCAAACCCGCCAATAGCGCCACCAAAGTGTGCCACGTGGCCAATGTTGTCGTTTTTGGCCTTCATACCATAAATGGAGTACAACATGTACCCAATGCCAAAAACGTAGGCCGGTAATTCTATAAAATAATACAGGTAAATAGTACCATTTGGATCGAGCAATATGGAGCTGTAAAGTACACCCGTTACTGCGCCCGATGCGCCAATAGCACGGTACCAGTAATCGTCTTTATGAAAATACAGCGTTAGCAAACTGCCCGCTATAAGGCTTGTAAAATACACCAGTAAAAAAGTAAGCGGCCCCAAAAAGGCTATTACCACCGGTGCAAAAAAGTAAAGCGTTAGCATATTAAAAATAAAGTGCATTAAATCGGCGTGTAAAAACGCGCTTGTAAACATGCGGTATTGCTCGCCGGCCCTAATGCTGCCCACATGAAATTCGTATTTTTTAAAAAAAGCCCTGTCGTTTAAGCCTTTGTAGCTTACTAAAGCATTTACACCAATTATTGCGTATAAAACAATATCGTTTAAATTCATCATACTGTATAAAATTCGGTCTACAAAGCTAACGTAATACACTTAATCATAGTACTCTTGTTGTACTATTTTATTTGCAATTTTGCTGTGGGGCAACCAACCGCCCATCAAACAATAAATACGTTATCTTTGCATAAAAAAAGAATGCAGCTTTTAGCATATATACTGGCCTACCCATTTATCTGGCTAATCTCTATACTACCGTTCCCTCTGCTCTATTTTTTGTCGGATGTTATGTACTTCATCGTCTACAGGATTGTTGGCTACCGTAAAGCCACAGTAAGGCTTAACCTTAGCCTGGCACTGCCCCACCTTACGGCAAATGAGCAAAAAGATATTGAGAAAAAGTTTTACCGCCATTTTTGCGATAACTTTTTTGAGATGGCTAAAACACTTACTATATCAGACGAGCAAATAAACAAACGTTTTGTATTTACTAATTTTGAAGTGGTACGCGAGCTGGAAAAGCAGCAAAAAAGTGTTGCAATGCTTATGGGGCATTACGGCAGTTATGAGTGGATGCTGGTAATGAACCGTCATCTTAGCTTAAAAGGCTACGGAATATACAAACCTATTAAGAACAAATATTTTGACAGGCTGGTTAAAAAAATGCGTAGCCGTTTTAATGCCGATCTTGTTGGGGTGCGCGATGTTATACCTACCATGCGCAACAACATTAGAAACAATGTACACGCTGTTTATGGTTTTATAACCGATCAGTCGCCTAAACTATCGAGCGCTATACACTGGGCTGATTTTTTTGGGATGGAAGTACCCGTGCATGTTGGTGGCGAGATGCTTGCCAAAAAAATTGGGCTTAACATGATATTTGCCAAAATAGAAAAAACAGGCCGCGGTTATTATAAATGCACCTTTATACCCGTTGAGGAGAATATTAAAGAAGTACCCAATTTTGAAATAAGCGACCGCTTTATGCACATGCTCGAAGAGCAAATTAAAGAGGTGCCACCATATTATTTATGGACACATAAACGCTTTAAACACCGCCGTAACGACCCTGCCGGTTATAAATCAAACCACTGATCTATATTTACACCACTATCGGCTCTTTCGTTTACGTGGGTAAATTCGTTATTTTTATTGTTGTATTTATAGTCTAAAGTCCACTCGGCATGATTTTCGGCCATAGCCTTAATGCTGTCGCATACATACTGTATCTCGGCATTGGTGGTAGTTGGGTGTATAGACATACGTATCCATCCTGGTTTCTGGATAAGGTCGCCTAACGATATTTTATCGGTAAGATAATTAGACTGTTCCTGGTCTACGTGCAACAGGTAATGCCCATAAGTACCGGCACAGCTGCAACCGCCACGCGTCTGGATGCCAAACCTGTCGTTAAGCAGTTTAACGCCAAGGTTAAAGTGCAGGTTATCTATGTAAAAAGATATTACCCCTAACCTGTTTTGCTGCTGTGGTGCCAGTATATTAATGTTAGGCACATTGCCAAGGCTGGCAAAAACATACTCAATAATTTCTTCTTCGCGCTTAAGTATGTTGGCTACACCCATTTGCTCTTTAAGCCTTACGGCAAGTGCAATTTTTATAACCTGAAGAAAACCGGGCGTACCGCCATCTTCTCGCTCTTCTATATTATCAAGGTATTTGTGCTCACCCCACGGGTTGGTCCAGCTAACAGTACCCCCACCCGGGTTATCGGGCACCATGTTTTTGTATAATTTTTTGTTGAAAACCAACACACCGGCAGTACCGGGGCCACCTAAAAATTTGTGCGGCGAAAAGAAAATAGCATCCAGCCACGCATCCGGGTCGGCCGGGTGCATGTCTATATTTACATACGGCGCCGAACAGGCAAAATCAACAAAACAAATTCCGTTATACTGGTGTATCAACTTAGCCACCTCATAATAAGGAGTCTTAATACCTGTAACGTTAGAGCATGCCGTTATAGAGGCTATTTTTAGCGTATGGTCTTTATATTCTTCTAATAAATCTTTAAAGCTGTCAAGGCAAATAAGCCCTTTAGGGCAGGCCGGTATAATAACCACATTGGCAATAGTTTCTAACCATGATGTGTGGTTAGAGTGGTGCTCCATGTGCGATATAAAAACCACCGGTTTTTTCTCGGCAGGCACATTGGTATGTGTACGCAGGTTTTCGGGTACTTTGAGGCCTAATATCCTTTGCAGTTTGTTTACAACGCCCGTCATACCAGAGCCATCGGTAATTAAAATATCATCTGCACCGGCATTAACGTGCTTTTTAATAATGTGGCGCGCCTCGTGGTAGGCATTGGTCATGGCCGTACCGCTTACGGTAGTCTCGGTATGCGTATTGGCTACAAAAGGGCCAAACTGGTTAACAATCTTATCTTCTATAGGGCGGTACAGCCGGCCACTGGCAGTCCAGTCGGTATACACAATTTTTTGCGTACCAAAAGGCGAGGTAAACTCCTGGCCAATGCCAATAATATTTTGCCTGAACTTTGCAAAGTAATCTTCCAGTTCACTCTTTAATATAGTATCTGCAGCCTGTAACATAATATAGTAGATTATTAACTAATGCAAATTTAGAAAAATAAAAATGTTAGCCGTTATAATTGCCCAATACTTGTATGCTGCTCCTAATAATAACTTTACATCATAGTAGATATATAAAAATGTAAAACATTAAATTTTAATTTAATGAATAAAACAGCCATTACAAAATTTCAATATTAACATTTAGTTACCACTGCTTTTCTTCAACATCAATTTAATGTTAACACCATAAGCAGTTAACATTAACTTAACATTGTAAATATACTTTTGCGCAAAATAATTTTTAGATGAATTTTTGTAAAGCGTTCTCTTTTTTGCTATTAGCCTGCACAATTTCAGGATATGCCCAAACTAATACCGATGCTACTACCCCGGTGCCACCGGTAGAAAAAAAGTGGTACGAAAAAATAAACCTGCGTGGCTATGCACAAGTGCGTTACAACAGGTTACTGGAAACTAACGAGAACCTTGGGTGCGAGCAGTGCGACCGCTCATGGGGTGGCGATGGTGGCTTTTTTTTAAGAAGGGCGCGTTTGGTATTTTTTGGACAGGTACATAAAAATGTATATTTTTATTTTCAGCCCGATTTTGCAAGTTCTGCAAGTTCAACGGGGCTTAATTTTGGCCAGATACGAGATTTATATTTTGATATAGGTTTTGATGCTGAAAACGAATACCGTGTGCGTATTGGCCAAAGTAAAATACCTTTTGGCTTTGAAAATATGCAAAGCAGCCAAAACAGGATTCCGTTAGACAGGGCAGATGCAATAAATAGTGCTTTTAGTAACGAGCGCGATTTGGGTGCCTTTTTTTACTGGGCCCCTAAACGCATACGCAAATTATACAGCGAACTGGTTAGCGATAATTATAAGGGATCTGGAGATTATGGCGTTTTTGGATTTGGCGTGTTTAACGGCCAGACCGCCAACCGCCCCGAAGCTAATGACGAGCTGCATGTTGTTGCCAGGGCTACCTACCCTTTTACAATTGGCAACCAGATAATAGAACCCGGTATACAGGGCTATAGTGGTAATTATTACGTTACCGATTCTCAGCTTAGCGAGGGTGTTACTACCAAAGAAGACAGAAATTATACCGACAGGCGCGCAACCGTATCGTTTATACTTTATCCAAAACCTTTTGGCTTTACTGCCGAATATAATATTGGACAAGGCCCTCAGTTTGATAAAGTATCTCAATCTATAAAAGTAAAGTCTTTAGAAGGTGGTTATGCCATGGTAAATTACAGGTTGCCAATTAAAAACATGATGTTTTTTCCTTTTAGCCGATATAACTACTACAGGGGCGGAAAAAAACACGAGCTCGATGCACGCAGCTATGCTGTTAACGAGTTTGAAGTTGGCGTAGAGTGGCAACTTAATAAAAATTTTGAGTTTGTAGCTATGTATACCATATCTGACCGTACTTACGAAGATTTTGCACTACAGGATAATCACCAAAAAGGCAATCTGCTTCGCCTTCAGGCACAAATAAACTTTTAAAGATATTTATACGGGCATTTATAGTGCCCGTTTTTATTGCTACTTATAAATAATTACCTTTGCAAAAATTTTAGTTATGCCAGAATATATTGGATACCATTTTACTGTAGCACCCAAAGAGCCGGGAGCCGAAATACTTATGGCCGAATTGGGCGAAATGCCTTTTGAAAGCTTTGAGGAAACCGAAAATGGCCTTTCGGCATACATACAAAAACAATTATGGACAGAGGATGTTTTAAACGATATCCAGATCTTAGGGTCAGACGAGTTTACAATAACCTATACTATAGAAGAAATTGAACAGGTTAACTGGAATGAGGAGTGGGAAAAGAATTTTGAACCCATAGATGTAGATAACACCTGCCGCGTTCGTGCACCTTTTCATGAAAAGATAGATGTGCAGTATGACATTGTTATAGAGCCTAAAATGAGTTTTGGCACCGGCCACCACGAAACCACGTTTATGATGATTCAGCACTTGCTGGAAACAGATGTTGCCGGTAAAAAAACGCTGGATATGGGCTGCGGTACTGCCATACTTGCCATTTTAGCCGAAATGAAAGGCGCACAGCCAATTGATGCTATAGATATAGACAACTGGTGCTACCTAAACTCTATAGAAAATGCAGAACGCAACAACTGTTCTAACATTACAGTTTATGAGGGCGATGCGGCTTTATTAGCGGGTAAAAAGTATGACGTTATTATTGCTAACATTAACCGTAACATACTTTTAAACGATATGCAGCAGTATGTAGACTGCCTTAACGAGAATGCTATCTTATTATTAAGCGGTTTTTATGAAGAAGATATACCTTTTATAGATGCATCGTGCACAGAAAAAGGGCTTAAGTTTGTAAAAAAGCATCAAAAAAATAATTGGGTGGCGCTAAAATATATAAATTAGCATGTATTAAATTTTTGATTATGAGTACCAAAGAAAAAGTATTAGAAGAAGTACTTACAGAAGAGCAGGTTGGCAACAATAACGAGATTGTGCTGTATAATGATGATGTAAATACTTTTGACCATGTAATAGAAACCTTAATGAGGGTTTGCAAACACACGGCAGAACAGGCAGAGCAATGCTCGCTGCTGGTACACTATAAAGGTAAATGTACCGTTAAAACAGGAGAATATAAAGAGTTAAGGCCACAATGCTCGCAACTACTTGATGCCGGATTAAGTGCAGAGATAATATAAAAAAAGATGCCATGGCATCTTTTTTTACATCTACATGTAATTTTCCTACATATTTTATCTTACAAATAAAAAATTAATTTTTATCATATTTTTCAGGTAATATGCATAAAATCAAAAATTTATCGAACTTATTTTTGAATATGTAATCTTTTACGTGAGTTTTATATGTTAATAATGCATAATACATAGTAATAAATTTGTTAGTCTAAATAAAATTTCACAATTTTGTGATTATCCTTTTCATCGATCAAAAACTGAAAGGAAAAAACTATTTACTTAATAATTACTTATTTAAATCTTTATTTTATGAAGAAGAACTATTTTTTAGCATTAGCCCTGGCTACAGGTTTTATGGCTAACGCACAGTTTACTGACGATTTTGAAAGCTATGAAGACGGTGAAGAAATTGGTAATGCGCACTGGACCAGCTGGTCTGGAGGAGTTCCTGGTGAAAATATCGTTGCAAGCACAGCTGAAGCTTTTAGTGGTACTAAGTCTGGTTACATTGGAAACGATGGACAGGATGCTTTATTACTTTTAGGCGAAAAATCAAGCGGTACTTATACTTTACAGTATAATATGCTTATTCCTACTGCTGATGATTGGGCATTTTACGGAATAATGGATGCAGAAGATACTGAAAGTGAATTTAGCATTAACATGTATGCTAACTATGTAACAATTGATGATGTATTTACTCCTAATCAACTTGCATGGACGTATTCTGACGGAACATCAAACTATGTATTAGAAACTGCTGATTATATTCCGGGTGAGTGGTTTACAATTACACACGTTATTAATCTTGATGACCAGATGATTGAAATTAAATTTAACGGTGAAACTGTTTATTCTGGAGATTTTCACAGTACAGCTGGTACTTTAGGCCAGGTTGACTTTTGGAGTTTAGAAAATAGTACTACAGGCGAAAACAACAATGCTTACTACCTGGACAACATTCAGTATGTTGAAGGTACAGAACTTTCTGTTAACAACCCGGTATTAAATAATGCTTCAGTTGTAGCTTATCCTAACCCTGCTAAAGATGTATTAAACATTGCTTCTCAGGATAACATTTCTGAAGTTACTATGTTTAACGTTGCAGGTCAGCAAGTATTAACTGCTAAACCTAACACTAACTCTGCTCAGGTTAAATTAAACAATCTTTCAGCTGGTATGTACATCGTTAAAATTGTATCTGGTAACCAGACAATTTCTAAAAAAATATCTGTAAACTAATTACACTTATTTCAAATAAAAAAGGCTGTCTATTAATTTAGACAGCCTTCTTTTTTTATATGTGGTTTATGTTATCTTTCAAACACATAAGTAGTACTGCCGCTTGTGTAAATAGCGCCACCTGCATTATTTCTGTCCGGATATCTTGATAAAATATTGTTATCTACCAATGTAAGTTTTTTACCGCTTTTAGCTAAGGTTATAATCTGGTCGTCGCCATTCTGGTCTTTATATGCAGCAGATATAGCAGCATTGTTACCAGTACCGTCAGCTTCCCAAGTACCAGAAGCCTCATAAGATGATGCACAGCCAGATGTGCCTGTAGCCTCGTTTACCAGTATGCCTGTAACAACATAAGTAAATGTGCCATCTTCCCTTAAAGTAATTTTTCCGTTATCATAACAATCAGATTCTTCGGTCTGGTCAACGTGTGGTGTACCATCCAGGTCAAAATCAGTAGCCGCTTCTGTATTTACTTCTTCCAGTTCATACGTACCAGCAATAGTAACATCGCTGTTGTTGTCATCATCTCCGCTGCAAGATGCAAATCCTAAGGCCGCAATAGTTAGTGTGCCCAATAATAAATTAATCCTTTTCATTTTGTTTAAATTAATGTTAGTGTGCCAAAACTATCAAGGTGTTTCTTAATAAAAATTTAAAAACATTAATTTAAAATTTAATTAACAGGCATTTTAACCCCGTAAATTGCTAAAACCTTATATTACAGTATATTTATATATGTACGCATATTAGTTGCATATTTTAAAATTTGCCCAATACTTAACTTTAGTTTATGATGCTTTGAGGCAATAAAATCATAATTAAAAACGTTGAAAAATACAATCTGAAAAAATTTAAATCAAAATTTTTATAATAATGTAATTGTAGTGTTAGTATTTGCACTACAACAAAATAGTACATTCTTACAATGTACCTATACATTGCCTATACAAAACACATAGTTACTACAAGGTTATAGTTATGTCCATAATCTTAATTTGTGCCAAACCAACCGCAAAATGGCAGTTAACAGTATATAAACATTTAAAATTTGCCTGATAATTTTAGTGTATAGTTTGTATATAGGTACATTAATTACATCGTTTTCGCTGAATACATACATTTACATTCATAACCAAAATTAATTTTTATGAAAGTAAAACAATTACTCAAAAGTAAGGCACTTAAAGCATCAGCTTTATTAGGCCTCTCTCTTCTATCATTTAGCGGTAATGCGCAAACCAATGTTACTGTAGATGCAAACGATACGTGGCTATCGGCAATGCTGTGGTTTACCAACAACACGGAGCAGACTTATGAAAACTATGCGGGAGACTGGCCCCTTGCCGACCTAAAAACAACCTTAAACACTACAGATAATACGGTATCGCTTTATCCTAACTATAGCGCCTACACTGCCGGAGATCCAACATGGTCTAATGGAGTGCTTGGCAACAAAATAATGCTTGCTCTTAGCTACGTCCAGGACGATGCACTTGTTGGCCAAAACATAACCTTTAGTGGTACTGTAGTAAGTAATACCCTTGTAGCGGGTTATGAGGTAAAAGCATTTGTAAAGTTATTAGATGCCAACTACTCATCTCCGCCGGTTGCAGAGATAACAGTAGTTTTAGACGAAGAAGGCAATTTTACAGTTCCTGTAAATATCGGGCAATATCCTGCAACAGCACACGTACAGTATGGCTTTATGACACGAGGATTAAATGCCAACCCGGCTAACGAAGCGGCTTATGGCAAAATGGTTATTGGCGGCGGCGAGCCCGAAGAACCAACTGTAGATACTACCGTTTCTATAGACAACGACTCAGAGCTTATTGGCTACGCCAACTGGTTTCAATTAGATGGTACAACCTATATCAATGGTGGTACATGGGGCGTAGACGCCTTAAAAACAGTTGTTAACAGCAATAACACATTAGACCTACACCCTAACTTTAGCGCTTATGGCGATGGTACTGATGCCGAGTGGGCAAACGGCGCTATTGGCACAAGAGTATTTGAAGGTAACACTTATGTACAGGACGATGCCCTTGCAGGCCAAACATTTAGCTACACAGGCCATACGATTAGCAACACGTTAGCTACCGGTTACACGGCTATTGCTTTTGTAAAAATATTTGATGCTAACTACGCTAACCTTGTAATGACTACAGAAGAGCTTGTACCGGGAGAAAATTTTAGCATCGTAGCATCTCCCGCAGCGGGATCTCATGTGCAATATGGCTATTCAGTAACAGGTATTAATGCTAACCCATCTCAGGAGGCTGCACTGGGCTTTGCACGTGTAGGCCAGGCTACGGCTGCAACAGTAGATTTTACAAAACAGGCTGTTAGCGTTTACCCTAACCCTGCTACAAGCGTATTAAACGTAACGGCTCAGGATAATATAGATGGTGTACAGGTATTTAACCTTTTAGGCCAAAAAGTTATCGATGCCACGCCAAACCAAACTACTGCTACAATAAATGTATCTGGCCTAACTGCCGGTGTGTATATTGTAAATACAACAGCAAACGGCAAACAAAACTCTACCCGTTTTATTAAACAGTAAACCTTAAATCAGAATTGTTTTTTAAATTTTCATTGAGATAAGTTTAAACCGCCCCGCCCAAGCGGGGCGGTTTTGTTTATAAACACTTTTCTTTTGTATATTCGTAATAAAACTAAACTCCACAAAGTATTTTGAAAAAAAATATACTTTTTTTTATACTATTCGCCATTACAGCCTTGGGTCAGGATTTGCCACCCATCAATAAATTTAGTTCAGGCACTTACAATGCCGGCAATCAAAACTGGATGATAAGCCAGGACGGTAACAACTACCTGTACTTTGCCAATAATGAGGGGTT
Organism: Flavobacterium subsaxonicum WB 4.1-42 = DSM 21790; assembly: GCF_000422725.1. Classification (GTDB taxonomy): domain Bacteria; phylum Bacteroidota; class Bacteroidia; order Flavobacteriales; family Flavobacteriaceae; genus Flavobacterium; species Flavobacterium subsaxonicum. The sequence goes on along the minus strand of NZ_KE383909.1, from coordinate 299,000 downwards.
GTTAGAGTTTAACGGCAGTGCCTGGACACTCTACCCCACTCCTAATGAAACCATTATGCGATCTGTAAAAGTAATTGGCGACAAAATATACACCGGCTGTTACATGGAGTTTGGCTATTGGAAAAGACAAGCCAACGGCCTTTTAAAATACTACTCTTTAGCCAAGAGCATTAAAAATAAAATTATAGACGATGAGCAGTTCTGGAACATTGCCCAGTACGACCATTGGGTTATATTTCAGTCGCTTAGCCAGATATTTATATATGATTGCGCATCGGGAAAATTCAATATTATATCGTCTGATACAGGTATGAATAAGGTGTTTGCTGTAAACAATACCATTTTGTACCAAACGTTTAGTTCAGGCCTTTTTGAAATTGAAAACGGCAAAAGCAAAATTATAAGCAATGCCCCGCTATTTGCTAACAGCAAGATAGTCAACATTTTTAGTAAAGATGATGGCCTGCTGATACAAACCCAGTACGAAGGTTTTTTTGAACTTAAAAACAACATTGTAACCAAATGGAACATTGAGGCCGATATCGAGCTAAGTTCCACCAGTATATACAGCAGCCAGATGCTTAGCGATGGCAGCTTTGCATTGGGCACGGTATCTAACGGTATTTTTATACTGTCGCCACAGGGGCGTCTAAAATATCATATTACACAAAACAGAGGCCTTAGCAATAACACGGCACTTTCTTTATTTGAAGATGCCGATAAAAACCTTTGGATAGGCCTTGATAATGGCATTAACTGCATTAACATGCAATCGGCGGTGCACAGCCTGGTTGACGATACCGGCTTTTTAGGTACTGTGTATGCCTCTATTTTATACGAAGGCACACTCTATGTGGGCACCAATCAGGGATTGTTCAGCAAGCCGTATGGCACCGATGCCGACTTTAAATTTATACCGGGCACCAAAGGCCAGGTATGGAGCTTATACCATTACGATAGTACACTTTTTTGCGGTCACGATTACGGTACCTACATTATTAAAAATAATACCGCAACCCAAATATATACCGGCATTGGCACCTGGAAATTTGAGCGCCACCCTTACAACAGCAACCAGCTTATACAGGGCAACTACCTGGGGTTATCTATTATAGAGAAAACACCTGCGGGTTGGAAATTCAAGAACCGCATTGAGGGTTTTGATTATTCGAGCCGGTTTTTCGCCGTAAATGGCAACAATTTTTATATAAGCCACGAATATAAAGGCATATTCAGGGTAACGGTAAACAATACCTTTACAAAGGCAACTAAATTTTTTGCCTATAAAAATCCGAAAAAGGGTAAAAATGCGAGCCTTAGCACGCTTAACGGCGAAGTTTTCTATGCCTCTAAAGACGGTATCTTTAAGCTTAACACAAAAAATAACGAGTTTATAAAACAGGATAAGCTTTCCAAAATATTTGGTAATGATGAGTATACATCGGGTAAATTGATACCTGATAACTCCGGTAAGCTGTGGTTTTTTACTAAAAACTACATAAATTATTTTTCATCGGGTAAGCTGAATTCAGATCTTAAGCACAATATTATCCCAATACCCTCATCGTTAACCAATTCCATGCTGGGGTACGAGAATATTACCCAAATTACGGCCAGCACCTACCTAATTGGTACTACAGATGGTTATTACACCATTAATATAAACGATATATCCTTTAAAAATTATAAAGTATTAATCAGTAATATTACCGCTAACGCGCTTAATCAGAATCCGTTTAATTGTGCATTATCAGGCGACAGCAATTTTAAATATTCCGAAAATAACTTAACCTTTTCCTACACAGTTCCTGAATACAGTAAGTATGTAAATGCTGATTTTCACTACAAACTGGAGGGCATGGAAGACGATTGGAGCGACTGGAGCAACAAATCGTTCATTAACTTTAAAAACCTGCCGCCGGGCGATTACACCTTTAAAGTCAGGGCCAAGACGGGTAACTCACTATCTGTAAATACCGCTACGTATGCCTTTACCATTTTAAAACCCTGGTATGCTACTACATTAGCATTAATTATCTATTTGATATTCGCGCTTATTGCTGCCTACATGGTTAACCGTGCTTACAAAAATTACTACTCAAGACAGAAGGAAAAGCTTATTGAAGAAAACAATAGGCTTTTGGAAATTAAAGAACTGGAGAATGAGCAGGAGCTTATGAAAGTTAAAAATGATCAACTGCAGCAGGAATTCGAAAATAAAAACCGTGAATTAGCGGTTTCTACCATGAACCTTATTAAGAAAAATGAGTTGCTATCACTAATTAAAGACGACCTTAAAAAAACCGGCGAAGGTGGCGATAAAAGCCTCAAATCGGTTATTACAACCATTAATAAAAACATTAATGAAGATGATACCTGGGATATGTTTAAAGAGGCCTTTAATAACGCCGATAAAGACTTTTTAAAGAAGATAAAAAAGGCGCATCCGCTATTAACGCCAAACGATTTAAGGCTGTGTGCTTACTTAAGACTTAACCTTTCATCTAAAGAAATTGCGCCCCTGCTCAACATTTCGGTACGAAGCGTAGAGATAAAACGATATCGTTTGCGTAAAAAAATGGACTTACCTCACGAATTAGGCCTTGTTGAGTATATTCTGTCTGTTTAGCAAACCTCAACAAAATGTAAAAACACCTATACATTACCACAACAAAGCCTGTATTTACAAGGTTTTCGTAAGCCGGATATACCATCCGGCTTTTTCATAAAATACTGTTAACAGTGGCTTAACAGCGTGTAATTGCTATTTGCGGCAATTATTTACAGATTGTATATATTTTGTAGAGGTATATTTTGAACATCATAATGTAATGGTATCTAAATTTATAAAATCACAAAAAACCATTTATTTATATGAAGTCAAAATTATTATTAATTGCTTTTATGCTGGTCTCCTCATTTTGCTTTGCGCAGAATGTAGAGATTAGCGGACAAGTAAATGAAGCGGCAACCGGGCTGCCTATTCCCGGCGTTAATGTTGCTGTAAAAAACTCCACATTAGGCACCATAACCGATATTGATGGTAACTACACCCTAACCGTACCCTCAGGATCAACTTTAGTATTTAGCTACATTGGTTTTGATAATTTTGAAAAAGTAGTTACCACCAACGAAAACCTAACCGTAGCACTTAAAGAAAATGCCAAAACCTTAGATGAGGTTGTGGTAATTGGATACGGTACCCAAAGGAAAAAAGAAGTTACCGGTGCCGTTAGTACCGTTAGCGCCCAAACCTTAGAAAAACTTAGGCCTGTAAAAATAGAGCAGGCATTACAAGGAACGGTTTCGGGTGTAAATGTAACCTCTACATCAGGGTCGCCGGGTGCAGGTTTAACCATTAGCATTCGCGGTATTGGTACCAATGGCAACAACAACCCTATTGCCATAATAGATGGTTATCAGGGCGAACTCGGCCTGCTAAACCCCAGCGATATAGAAACTATTACCGTACTTAAAGATGCCCAGGCAGCTATATACGGTACCATAGGTGCCAACGGTATTATATTGGTTACTACCAAAAAAGGCCGTAAAAACCAGAAAACGCAGGTATCTTATAATGTGTATACCGGTTTTCAGGAAACCACACGCACACTGCCTACACTTAATGCTACAGAATATGCTGCCCTGCTTAACGAAAGTTATGCTAACGGCGGGCAGACACTGCCCTACCCTAACCTTAGCGGCCTGGGTACCGGAACCGATTGGCAAGACCAGGTTTTTAGCAAAGGCGTGCCTGTAATAAGCCACGACCTTACCGCAAGCGGCGGGTCAGATAAAATTACGTACTCTATTGGCGCATCGCACGTAGACCAGGATGGTATTGTGGGCGAAGATAAAGCCGACTTTGTAAGGAACACTGCACGTATGGCTTTAGGCGCAGATATTAGCGAGAAACTAAAAATGAACGCCAATATTATTTATACCCAGTTTGACAGGAGAACATTAAGTGAAAACGGACTTGGTTCGGTGCTATTCAACGCACTTAATGTACCGGCTACGTTAACCCCACGCGACGCGACAACAGGCGAATATACCCTTGTACCAAGCACAACGGGCTTTGGTGCAGAGATTATTAACCCGCTGGCCCAAATGGAAAACACCTACAACAAGTACAACTATAAAAAGATAAATGGTACGTTTGGCCTTGATTACGAGCTTATAAAAGGGCTTAAAGTAACGGGGAGGATGGGTTTTAATTCTGCTAACAGCAAGTCTAAATCGTTTGGTAAGCAAGTACAATACGGCCAGACGTTAGGAGATAAAGTGTTCGACGTGCAGCGCAGCAGCGTTACACAGGGCGCAGTTAATGATAATAGCTATACTTTTGACCTTTTTGTAACCTACGTAAAATCGTTTGCCGATGCGCACAACTTTACCTTTACAGCCGGTAACACCATTTATAAAGAATGGGGCAATGGCCTAAGTGCCACAGGTTTTGATGTACCCAACAACGACTGGCATTATGCCGATATAGGCCTTACAACGGGTTTCCAGAACTCTAAAACCAACAGTTCATATACGTATGATGAAAGAAGGCTGTCGTATTTTGCAAGGATGCAGTACGACTACAAAGGCCGCTACCTGCTATCAGGAATGATACGTAGAGATACCTCAACAAAATTCGGACCTGAAAACACTGTGGCTTACTTTCCTTCGGCAACAGCCGGATGGATCATTTCAGATGAGTCGTTCTTTAATAAATCATCGCTGCTAAATTTCGCCAAGCTTAGGGTTAGTTATGGTAGCCTTGGTAACGACCAGATTCGTTCTAATGGCTATGTATCGCTTTTAGGCGGAGAATCTACCTACGTGTTTAACAACACCCTTGTTAACGGTACAGCAACAGGCCAGGTGGCCAACCCCAACCTTAAGTGGGAAGAAGCCAAGAAATTTGACGTAGGTGCCGACCTTAACTTTTTTAACGATAAGCTAACCCTGGTTGCCGATTATTTTGTAGACACAAGGGAAGACCTGCTTATTGATGCCATTCCGGTTTCGGGTATTATTGGTATTGGCGCACCGGGCGCCAGCCCTCCTACTGCAAATGCCGGTAGCGTTAAAAACTATGGTTTTGAGCTTGCTGTAGGCTACAAAACAGCAGTGTCAGAAAACTTTAATATTGAGGCCAACTACAATGTAACCTTCTTAAAAAATAAGGTAACACAGGTAAATAACGGTACCGGTTTTGTACCGGGCGGCAGCTTTGGCCTTAACGAGCAACCATCGAGAATGGAAGTTGGCAAGCCAATGGGCTACTTTTACGGCTACCAGATGGAAGGTATTTTCCAGAACCAGGCCGAGATAGATGCAGCACCATCTCAGGTGGGCTTAGGGTCTACCAGCGTTTCTCCGGGCGATATCCGCTTTAAAGATGTTAACGGCGATAACCAGATTACCGCCGCTGATAAGACCGATCTTGGCAACGCAATACCCAACGCGGTAATGGGCTTTAACCTTACCCTAAACTACAAAGGTTTCGACTTTACAAGCTATGTGTTTGCCTCTCTTGGCAACGATATGATAAGGGCTTACGAAAGAAACGTACCCAACGGTAACCGCCTTAACTACGTACTGGACAGATGGACAGGCGAAGGCACAAGCAACAGCGTGCCAAGGGTAACAACAGGTGCTACAAACAATGCCCTGTTCTCATCCTACTATGTAGAAGATGCCTCGTACTGCAGGATACAAAACGTGCAGCTGGGCTACTCTATTAAACCGGAACTTTTAGGCAATGCAGTTTCAAGAGCAAGATTATATATTGGCGTAAACAACCTGTACACCTTTACCAAATACAGGGGTTACGATCCAAGTGCATCATCCGGCGCACCTATCGGCAGCGGTATCGACTACGGTTTTTATCCGGTACCAAGAACGTATATGATAGGAGCAAACATTAATTTTTAACTTTTGGATACAATGAAAAAGAAGATAATAATAGCCATTGCGGCTTTCAGCATACTTTCACTTAACCTGTCCTGCGGAGACGATTTTGTAGATCGCGAGCAGCCCTACAGTATAGACGGAGAGAACTATTTTAACTCGGCACAGGATTACGAAAACGCCCTTATAGGTGTGTACGATGTACTGCAAAGCACTTATGTAAATGTACTTTTGGGTGAAATAGCATCAGATAATACCCTGAGTGGTGGCGAGAGCGCTACCGACGTTCCGGGTTTCCAACAGGTAGACGATATGTCTCACACACCTGTAAACTCTAACATCAAAAATGTTTGGGACTGGATGTTTGGCGGTGTAAACAGGGCCAATTACATTTTAGAATTTCAGGATAAAATGGATTTTGAGGGCAAGACCAACATAATAGCACAAACCCGTTTTTTAAGGGCGTACTTTCATTTTGAGTTGGTCAAATGGTTTGGTGCCCTGCCTTTAAAAGGCGATGTTCGCTTTGCATTGGGAGACGAAACCAGTATTCCGCGTTCTGCACCGCAGGAAGTGTATGCCACCATAGAGGCCGATTTGCTTTATGCCATCGAAAATCTTGATGATGTTAAAAACCAGGAAAAAGGCAGGGTAACCGTTGGGGCTGCACAGGCTTTGTTGGGTAAAGCTTACCTGTACCAGCAAAAATATGCCCAGGCTGCCGCTATGTTGCAAACGGTAATATCATCTAACAAATACAGTCTTGTTACCGATTACAATACCATTTTTGAAAATGATGGCGAGAACGGCGCTGAGTCGGTTTTCGAGATCCAGTATACCGATCAGGAAGGTGCCGGTTTTGGCTGCCTGCAATGCAGCGAGGGTAACGTAGCCGTAGGTTTTAACGGGCCAAGAAACTTTAACGGCCCATTGTTCGATTCGGGTTATAGCTTTAATATCCCTACACAAGAGGCATACGAGGCTTTTGAGGAAGGCGACCTACGACGCGATGTTGCCATACTTAACATTCAGGCTTTTGCCGATGCCAACCCTACCTGGGATAATGGTACCGATACGCCCGGTGTACTTTTTGGAGAAGGTTACGAGCATACCGGATATTTTAATAAAAAATACATACCAAGGCAGGGCGACCTTAACCTGGGCGATAGTAAGCTAACCAACCCTAACAACTACAGGGCCATACGCTATGCCGATGTACTGCTGATGGCTGCCGAGGCTTACGCCCATAATGGCGATGATGTTAATGCGCTATTGTATCTAAACATGGTTAGGCAGCGTGCTTTTGGCGATGCTAACCACAACATTGCGGCAACAGGCGCAGGATTATACACTGCTATAGAACTGGAAAGAAGAAGGGAACTTATGGGCGAAGGCCACCGCTTTTTTGACCTTGTAAGAACCGGAAGGGCCGCATCTGTAATAGAAGGTTTTACCGCAGGTAAGAACGAAGTTTTCCCGATACCGTACGAAGAGATCCAGTTTGCTAACGGTAACTGGTCGCAAAATCCGCTATATCAATAAAATTATAACTATGAAAAAACTTAACTATATAATTGGTATCCTGTTTATTGCCTTAATGGCGGGCTGCCAGGACGAAGACGGCGATATAACCTTTGTGGACGACGCATCGGCACCGCAAAACCTTTCGGCACTGTTTACCATCACACAGGATAATACAGGCCTTGTTACCCTTAAGCCCAATGGCGAAAATGTTATTAGTTTCGAACTGTTTTATGGGCATGGCGAATCTGCCGACCCTGTATCGTTAGCAATAGGCGAATATACCACGCACATTTATCCGGAAGGAATCTACGATGTAAGGATCATCGCCACTGGTATTAACGGTAAAACATCAGAAATTACCCTGCCCCTAACCGTAACGTTCAGGGCGCCGGAAAACCTTGATGTAGATGTTACCTACGTTACCGGTAACCCTTACCTTATAAACGTTACTGCCAAGGCAGATTACGAAACGTACTTCGAAATTACCTACGGTGATGATTTAAGTGCCGCTCCCGCGCAGTTTAACGAGGGTACACCGCAGTCGCATACCTATACGGCATCGGGCACGTATACTGTTACGGTAACGGCTTTTAGCGGTGGTGCTGCAACAACCGTATATACCGAAGATGTTTTAATATCTAACCCACTGGCCCTGCCAATTACCTTTCAGGATGCAGGCTTAAACTACAGCTTTGGCAACTTTGGCAACGCTATAAGCACCGTGGTAGACAACCCCGATACTAATGGTATAAACACCAGCTCTAAAGTAGCCATGCAGGTTAAAAACCCTGGGGCAGAAGTTTGGGCCGGGTCGTTACTAACGTTAGATACCCCTATTACCAACCTGGGCAGCATGCACATGTTCAAAGTAAAAGTATGGTCTCCGGCGGCTGGTGTAACCTTCCTTCTTAAGTTAGAAAATCTTGCCGATGCTACCATTAACCACGAGGTTGCTGCCGTTACAACTGTAGCCAACCAGTGGGAAGAACTAACGTACGATTTTAGCGGAGCCAATGCGGCCCAATCGTATTCTAACGTAATAATGTTCTGCAACTTTGGTGTTGTGGGTGGTGGCGAAACCTACTATTTTGATGACATCATGCAATATGCTGGCGCACCCAACTCAATATTCCCAATCACATTCGAAAATGCTTCTATAGACTATGCGTTTAATGATTTTCAGGGTGCGGTAACATCGGTAGAAAACAACCCTGCCGTGGGCGGAATCAACACCAGCAACAAGATTATGAGAATGTTTAAGCCAGTGGGCGGTCAGCAATGGGCGGGTTCTTACAAGATATTCAGCGCGCCGTTTGATTTTTCATCGCAGCACATCTTTAAAATGAAGGTCTACAGCCCTGCCGCAGGTAAACAGGTAATCTTTAAGCTGGAAAATGGTGTGGCGGCTAATAACATCGAAAAATCTGCTAACACAACCGTTGCCAACCAGTGGGAAGAACTGACTTTTGATTTTAGCGATGTGGTTAACGCTAACAACTACAACACGATAACGCTTTTCTTTAATGCCGGTGTATTAGGCACAGACGATGTATATTATTTTGATGATATCCAACTTACAAATTAAAACTATGAAAGAGACTTTAAAAAATTTAGCAAAATTTGTGCTGCTGCTGGTGTTGGTTACCGGCTGCCAGGACGATGATAAGAGCTTTGGCACGCTTGATGCCCCTACCAACTTAGAGATTGGCTACACCATTGTGGGCCAGGATACCGAAAACCCTAACGGAGACGGCAGCGGGCAAACTACCATTACCGCACACGCCGATGGCGCTATGACTTACAAGTTTGTATACCCTGACGGTACCAGCGATTATAACGATGAGGGCTTTATTGCCAAGCGTTTTTCTACCAATGGTGTCAATTCGTATATTGTAACTGTTATAGCAACCGGTAAAGGTGGGGTATCTACCACGGGTAGTATCGAAATTAAAGACTTGCTGAGTGTATTTAACGATCCTATAACTACCCAGTTGCTTACCAACAACAGCACTAAAACCTGGTACTTTGCAAAAATGGAACAGGGCCACCTTGGTGTGGGTCCTAACACGCCAACGGGCAACAACTACTGGCCGGAATATTACAGTGCGGCACCAAACGAAAAAGCAGGCTCTGAAACCAGCAGCTGCCTGTATGGCAACAAACTAAAGTTTACTTCAGACAACGGACTTATAAAATACGAGCTTGACAACGGCGGTAACACATTCTTTAATAAAGATTTTACCTACCTGGTTGAGACTAAAAACGAAGATTTTTGCCTTCCGTACAATACAACGGGCCAGAAAACAGTATTGTTAGAACCTTCTAACTCGTTTGTTCCGGAAGAATTTACAACCGGCACCCAAATGACGTTTACCAACAATGGCTTTATGGGCTACTACATTGGCACCAGCACCTACGAGATTCTGGAACTTACCTCTACCCGCATGGTAGTAAGGGCAGTAATGGGCGGTAACCCGGCACTGGCCTGGTACCACACCTTTACGTCTATAGATCCGGATGGTGTTCCTGCAGCCGATTATACCAACCTTGTATGGGCCGATGAGTTTGATATAGACGGTGCACCTAACCCTGCCAACTGGAACATGGAAATTGGTAACGGACAAAACGGTTGGGGTAATCAGGAAAAACAATATTACCGTGCCGAGAATGCTGTTGTTAGCAACGGTTCGTTAAAAATTACGGCTAAAAAAGAAAACTTTGGCGGTTTTCAGTACACTTCTGCCCGTATGAATACGCACAACCACAAAGATTTTACTTATGGTAAAGTAGAGATCAAAGCCAAATTGCCCGGAGGCGACGGCTGTTGGTCGGCGTTGTGGATGCTGGGCTCAAATTATGCGAGCATGCCGTGGCCGGCCTGCGGCGAGATCGATATTATGGAGCACGTGGCCGGCGATACAGAGAACCATATATTGGGCACGCTGCATTATCCGGGCAACTCTGGCGGTAATGCCAGCTCAGGCTCTACAGATGCCTATACCGATGTTACCAGTGCTTTCCATATCTACACCCTTATCTGGAGCCCCGAAACTATTACATGGCTTATAGACGGCACACCATACAGAACGGCAGCCAACCCGGGCCAGCCTTTTAAATGGGACTATTTTTTAATATTTAACGTAGCTATGGGTGGTACCCTTGGTGGTAGTATAGACCCTAACTTTACCCAAAGTACTATGGAGGTAGAGTATGTAAGGCTATACCAATAAGCAGTTCTTTTCCAAAACAACATCTATTATATCCACTTTACCCAATTAGCAGGGAGGCCGGCACGAGCGCTGGCTTTCCTGCCAATTGGTTTTTACAATTAAATAACGAATGAAATATACTTTACCAAAATACATACTGGCCGCATGCCTTGCCATAGCACTGGGGTGCAGCAGCACAAAACACAATGCTATTGCCACTAAAAACAGCCTGCAGCTGCCCATAGACCGCAAGGTAGACAGCGTGCTTGCGTTAATGACCCTCGAAGAAAAAGTGGGCCAGATGAACCAGTATAACGGATTTTGGGATGTTACCGGCCCTGTCCCCAAAAATGGTGCGGCGGCCTTAAAATACGACCATTTAAAAAAAGGTTGGGTGGGCTCTATGCTTAACGTTAAAGGCGTTAAAGATGTAAAGGCCCTGCAAAAAATTGCTGTGGAAGAAACCCGACTGGGCATACCTTTAATTTTTGGTTTTGATGTTATACACGGCTATAAAACAATCAGCCCCATACCCCTTGCCGAAGCCGCAAGCTGGGATTTGGAGGCCATAGAAAAATCAGCGCAGATTGCTGCGGCAGAGGCTGCTGCGAGTGGCCTTAACTGGACGTTTGCCCCTATGGTAGATGTTAGCCGCGATGCCCGCTGGGGCCGCGTTATGGAGGGCGCCGGCGAAGACCCTTACCTAAACAGCCGTATCGCAGTGGCCCGGGTAAAGGGCTTTCAGGGCGATTTGGGCGAACTGAGCGTTGCGGCATGCGTAAAGCACTTTGCAGGCTATTCTTTTGCCGAAGCCGGTAAAGACTACAATACCGTAGAGGTAAGCAATAACACACTCCACAACATTATTTTACCGCCGTTTAAGGCTGCTGCCGATGCGGGTGCGCTTACATTTATGAACTCCTTTAACGAGCTGGATGGTATCCCGGCAACGGGAAATATCCATCTGCAAAGGCAGATTTTAAAAGGCGACTGGGGCTTTAAAGGCTTTGTAGTGTCAGACTGGGGCTCCATCGGCGAAATGATAGCTCACGGCTACTCTAAAGACCTTAAGGAAGCTGCCATGCAGGCTGCCAACGCAGGCAGCGATATGGATATGGAATCGCATGGCTATATAGAGCATCTGGCAGCGCTGGTGCGCGAAGGCAAAGTACCTCAGGATAACATTGATGATGCCGTTAGGCGCATCCTTCACGTTAAGTTTATACTGGGCCTTTTTGATGATCCGTACAAATATTGTAATGAGGTGCGCGAGCAGCAAACCATTGGCAAACAGGAATTTCAGGATGGCGTGCTTGATGTGGCTAAGAAATCTATCGTATTATTAAAGAACGAAAAGAATTTGCTTCCCCTAAAAAAAACAGGCCAGAAAATAGCCGTAATTGGCGCATTGGCAAACGATAAAACGAGTCCGCTTGGCAGTTGGCGCATAGCGGCTGATGATGGTACGGCGGTATCGGTTTTAGAGGGTTTAAAGCAGTATAGCGGCAATACCATAACCTATGCAAAGGGTGCCGATGTTGCTGTGGGCACCGTAGCTTTTGGCTCTGAAACAAAAATAAACACCACCGATAAAAGCGGTTTTGCCGAGGCGGTTAACGCTGCCAAAGGCGCCGATGTGGTTATTATGGTATTGGGCGAACACGGCCTGCAAACCGGCGAAGGCCGCAGCCGTAGCGACCTGAACCTGCCCGGCGTACAACAGGAGCTGCTGCAAACTATTTACAAAGTTAACCCTAATATAGTGCTGGTACTCAACAACGGCAGGCCGCTAACCATACCGTGGGCGGCGCAAAACATTCCGTCTATTGTAGAGGCATGGCAGCTGGGCACACAAAGCGGCAACGCCATTGCGCAGGTGCTGTATGGCGATTATAACCCAAGTGGCAAACTGCCTATGAGCTTTCCGCGCAGCGTGGGCCAGGTACCGCTGTATTACAACCACAAAAGTACCGGCAGGCCGGGTAACGGGCAGCCAACCGAGAGTGTTTTCTGGTCGCATTATATAGATGTTGAGAGTAGCCCCCTCTACCCTTTCGGTCATGGGTTGAGCTATTCTAAATTCGAATACAGCAACCTTAAATTAAGCAATACTACCTTTGCCAAAGATGGTAAAATTACGGTAAGTGTCGATGTAAAAAATAGCAGTAAAGTTGATGGTAAAGAGGTGGTTCAGTTGTATTTGCACGATCTGTTTGCATCGGTAACGCGCCCGGTAAAAGAGCTTAAAGGCTTTGAACTGACCGAAATTAAAGCAGGCCAGACCAAAACCATTACCTTTGCTATAAACCAAAAAACTATAGAATTTTATACCGCCAACAATAAATGGGAAGCTGAGGCGGGCGACTTTAAAGTTATGGTGGGCGGCAGCTCGGCCACATCGTTAGAGGCGCCCTTCAGTTACACCAATTAACACAAATAAACCAATGAAAAATCTATCTGTATTACTACTTTTAACCGGCCTTGTTGCCACGGCGCAGGTAAAAAAAGGCAAACTTATCTGGGAAGAAAACTTTGATGGCAAAGCACTTAACGAAAAGGTATGGAACTTTGAACTGGGCAACGGCTGCCCCAATAACTGCGGTTTTGGCAATGCCGAAAAACAAACCTACACCAACAGCAACCATAAGGTTGAAGGTGGTTTTTTAACCATTACCACCAAAAAAGAAGGCGATGGCTACACAAGCACCCGTATTACTACCGAGGGTAAAAAAGAGTTTAAATACGGTTATATGGAGGCGCGCCTTAAGCTGCCCGTGGGTAAAGGTATATGGCCGGCTTTCTGGATGTTAGGCGGCAATATAGACCAGGTAGGATGGCCGTTAGCCGGAGAGATTGATATTATGGAATACGTGGGCCGCGAACCGCATATGGCTTATGCAACGCTGCACACTACCGAAACACACGGCGAACATGCCAACGGTGAGAAAACCGAATTCAAAAATTTAGAAGAGGGTTTCCATTTGTATGGCGTAAACTGGACAAAGGATAAGATTACATTTTACGTAGATGATAAAGAGGTACATAGCTTTGCGCCACAGGATAAAAGCGACCCAAAAGTGTGGCCTTTTAACCAGCCCTTTTACTTTATATTAAACTGTGCCGTAGGCGGCTACTTTGGCGGCATGGAGGTAGATAACGGCATCTTTCCGCAGCAGTACGTAATAGATTATGTAAAGGTTTTTGCTAATTAGTCTTTATAAATGGTTTTCAATATGTTAGTTATGCAGGGGCCGTTTACAAGCGGCTCCTGTTTTTATTTGAAAGCCATTATTTTACAGTGACTAAAGCCCCGGCGGGGCGGCATATTTATAGTATTTAGGAAATGAGATATTTCAGAGCTCCGGAGGAGCGGTATATAAATTTATATGCCGCTCCTCCGGAGCTCAACTGTTATGTACCTATAATTAAAGCTATAGACATAGCGCTCCTCCGGAGCTCACTTAGTGAGAACAACCGCTATTAATAATCAACCAATTATACACATCAGGATTATCGCGTAGCGATTTAATTTCGGTAGAAATAACAGGTAATAAACTGCTTTTTTCCCGTAGGGAATTAATACATATTTACACCAATGCAACATATCCACCTAACACAACGGCTACAGCAAACAGGTAATAAAAATACGATTTTTGATTCAGCAATATAGCTATTGCGCTTAGCAGCGCCAACAGCATCATTACCCCTAAAAGGCCGCTGCAAATAGAGCGTACAATGCCAAAAAGGCCATTATCCTGAGGTAACAGGCTAAAAACAAAGAGTAATGATACTGCCTGCGCAAGGCTTGCAAAAAGTATAATTGCCAGTACAATTATACAGGCCAGTTTTAGCCAGTATTTAGGTTTGCTTTCCATTAATGAGGCAGCTTGTTTCTAAGCAATCCGTAAAGGTACGTACCTACTAACGAGCCCAGTAAAATTACGCCAACAGCCCAAAAACCGGCGCCAATTAGTATAAAAATAGGTCCCGGGCAGGTACCAATAAGTCCCCAGCCAAGGCCAAAAAGCAGTCCGCCCACAAAGTAGTTGGTAAAGCCTTTATCCTTATCAGCAATTTTAATCGGTTCGCCGTGAATGTCTTTAACATTACCTCGCTTAAATAACTGTATACCAATGGTTCCTACCACAACGGCAGTCATTATTATCCCAAACATGTGGAACGACTGAAAGTGGAACATCTCGTAAATGCGGTACCACGATACGGCCTCCGATTTTGTAAGCACCACCCCGAACAGGATTCCGACCAGTAAATATTTTATGAATTTCATCTTCGTCTAAAAATTAAAAAATTAGCGGCAGCAACAGCCACGACATAATCAGTCCACCAATAAAAAAGCCTATAACCGCAATTAACGATGGCAGTTGCAAATTGCTCAAGCCACTAATAGCATGGCCAGATGTACACCCACCGGCATAGCGTGTACCAAAGCCTACTAAAATGCCGCCAATCAATAAAATAGCCAGTATTTTAGGGTCCTTTAAAGCATCAGCACTTGTAAAAGCATCGGGTAGCAGTTTACCATTAGGTTCGTCTATATGTAGCTGCTGAAGCTCGATAACAGTCTGTGGGTTAAGCACTACGGTATCAGCTTTGGTGGGGTCGGTCAAAAAAGTAACCGCCAGCCAGCCGCCTATCATCGCGCCAAGCACCACGGTAAGGTTCCAGCGCTGGGCTTTCCAGTCAAATTTAAAAAAGTCGGCTGTTTTACCTGCGCCAAGCATGCTGCACATGGTGCGCAGGTTGCTGGACATACCAAAAGTTTTACCAAAATATATAAGCAAAAGCATTACCGTGCCTATTAAAAAGCCCGATATGTACCAGGGCCAGGTACCATAAATGTTAAACATGGTGTATGTATTTTGGTACAAAAATATAAATAAATGGAACGCGGATAACACAGATGCTGCTCAAACGCAGATTTACACAAATAGACACTTACAATCAAATACTTACACAATAACATTGAGTATTATTTAGCTTTAGGAAATTAGATCTTCGTTAATCTGTTAAATCTGCGTTATTCGCGTTCCCTAAAAATCATTAACTTTGTTTTACAATTAACCACCACTATGAAAAAATACCTGCTACTCTCTTGTTTACTGCTTGTTTTGGGTTCGGCCTGCACCAGCACGCGCAATACCATTAAAAATATAGACGATACCGTGCTTATGCCGGCATTATCTAAAGAAAAAACGTTTGTTATTACAGAGGTTAGCACTAACAAAAAATATGGTTACGACCAGGATTACCCTGTAAACCTGGGCTTTACGCCGTACCAGACGGCCGAAATTAATGTCAAACGTTATTTTGGTGCGCTTAGTGGCCCCAATGGCGAAAAACTGACTTATAATAAGGTAGATAGCTGCTGCCCTTTCCCTTCCAAAAAAAATGATATGGGTGCCGGAATTTTAGATATTTATGAAGTAAAATGGGAAGGACTTGCCGAACCTAAGCGTATTTATGTTAATCTTTACGAAAAAGGCCAAATTGTTGCCCCAATGGGGTTTGGCATCAGGAAGATTTAATTGCGTTACTATACTAAATGATACCATGGCCTTCTGTACATAGAAGGCTTTTTCTTTTTATCTTTGCACCATATTTTAAAATATAAGTATGAACTTACAAAATATCTCCCAGATAAAAAATACCGATAGCGGCAACTTTTTTCTTCTTGCAGGCCCTTGTGCCATTGAAGGCGAAGAAATGGCCATGCGTATTGCCGAAACTATTGTTAAGGTAACCGACAGGCTACAAATTCCGTACGTATTTAAGGGGTCGTTTAAAAAAGCTAACCGCTCTCGTATTGACAGCTTTAGCGGCATTGGCGATGAGAAAGCACTTAAAATACTTCGCAAAGTATCGGAAACTTTTGGCGTGCCTACTGTTACTGATATTCACACTAATGAAGATGCCGATATGGCTGCCCAGTACGTTGATATCCTGCAGATTCCGGCGTTTTTGGTTAGGCAAACCGACCTGGTTGTGGCTGCTGCCCAAACCGGCAGGACAGTTAACCTTAAAAAAGGCCAGTTTATGAGTCCTGAGAGTATGAAACATGCCGTACAAAAGGTGTTGGACAGTAATAATGAGAACGTTATGGTTACCGACAGGGGCACTATGTTTGGCTACCAGGACATGATTGTTGATTTTAGGGGCATACCTACTATGAGGCAGTTTGCTACCACGGTTTTAGATGTTACCCACTCGTTACAGCAGCCTAACCAGGTAGCAGGTGTTACCGGCGGAAGGCCCGATATGATTGAGACTATTGCCAAGGCAGGTATTGTTACCGGTGCCGACGGTATTTTTATCGAAACCCATTTTGACCCTGCTAATGCTAAAAGCGATGGTGCTAACATGCTGCACCTTAACTACTTTGAAGGCCTCATGGAAAAACTTACTGCCATTAGAAAAACCATAAACCAATTTTAATATAATACCCCCCACATTAACCTAATGATCAAGCCTTTAGCAAAGGTTCTACTATCTTTTATTATTTTTTCACAGTACGCCTTCGCACAAGATGCGGTAACAGAGCCTGAAAAATATACAGCGCACAACAAAGGAAAATTCTTTTTTTACTGGGGTGGCAATCGCGACTCGTACACAAAATCTGACATTAACTTTAGCGGAAACGGGTACAATTTTACCCTGTATGATGTTAAAGCACACGATAAGCCAAAGGGTTGGAACATCGATTATGTTAACCCAAGCCGCATGACAATACCCCAGACTAATTTTAAGGTAGGGTATTTTATATCAGACCATTACAATATTTCTATTGGTGTAGACCACATGAAATATGTTATGAATACTGATCAGGTGGTTAACATGAATGGTTACATACAGCTGCCGCAAGACCAGGCCGGATCTGTGTTTAACGGCATATATAATAATGTGCCTAAGCAGCTTAGCCCCGATTTTTTAGAGTACGAGCATACCGATGGTCTTAACTACGTTCACCTGGAAATAGCCCGCGTAGACGATTTATTAAAGCTGCTAAAAGTAGCTAACAACTCTGATATCTTTCAACTTAACCTTACAGAGGGCCTTGGCGGCGGTATCTTATACCCCCGCACCAACACCACCCTTATGGGCATGAAACGCCACGACGAGTTCCACGTTTCGGGCTACGGGGTATCTGCAAAAGCAGGGCTTAACCTTACCTTTTTTAAGCACTATTTTATACAGGGCGAGCTAAAAGGCGGTTACATTAACATGCCCGATGTGCAAACCACTTACGATGGTAACGGCCGTGCCTCTCAGCACTTTATGTTTTTTCAACGAATAATAACCTTTGGCGGTATCTTTAAGATATAGTCAACATTATTACATACTTACACTACTAACGCTCCTTTTTAAGGGGCGTTTTTTTTGTTGTAAACACTTGTTAATCAATTCTTAAAGTATATTAAATAAAACCTAAACCCTTTAGTTTGTTTTTTACTGAATTGTATATGCTGTAAATTGTTGCTTCAAACAGAAACAGCACACATAATCATACTATTATGAATGAAATTACTAACAAAATAAGGGCAACCGTAATAACCGGTGGCATGTCTCGCAAGCAATTTTTAAGTTTAACAGGCAGGTCGGTTGCGGCAGCGGCAGTAGCCAGTGTAGCTTCGGCATGTGCCACTAAAGGCCCTGTATCACAGGCAGATAACCTACAGGCAGTATCGCCACCGGCCCGTGTTCCGGCAGCACCTATGGAGCCTATTATTTTGGAAGAATGGAAAGGCGAAGCCGATGCCAAAGCGGCCCCTACGCCTACGCCACTGCCTCCGGATCAACGAGTTGGCTATGCAGTGGTTGGCTTAGGGCACTTATCGTTAGAAGAAATTATACCTGCCCTGGCCACCTGCAAAAAGTCGAAACTGGCAGCCCTTGTTAGCGGCAGCCCCGAAAAGCTTAAAAAAGTGGCACTGCAATATGGCGTAAAACCCAGTAGCTGTTATAGTTACCAAACATATGATGACCTGAAGAACAACCCGGAAGTCGACGTTATTTACATAGTGTTACCCAACGGTTTACATAAAGAATACGTGCTGCGCGGGGCTAAAACGGGCAAGCATATTTTATGCGAAAAGCCCATGGCCAACACCGCCGCCGAATGCCGCGAAATGATTGCGGCCTGCAACACCGCGGGCGTTAAGCTCATGGTGGCCTATCGTATTCATTACCAACCTCATAACCGCAAGTTACGGGAGATTATTCAGCAAAAAGAGCTGGGTAACACCAAGTTTATAGATGCCTCAAACTGCCAAAGCAGCGCTAACCCAGACCATTGGAGGCATAAAAAAGCCCTTGCCGGCGGCGGCGCCCTGCCCGATATTGGCCTGTACTGCCTTAATACCACCCGCTTTGTACTGGGCATGGAGCCTACAGAAGTGTTTGGTTATCAATACAGTACACCCGGCAACCCGCTATTTACAGAGGTTGAAGAGGTTATGAGCTGGCAGATGAAGTTTGACGGTGGCATAATTGCCAACTGCTCAACACATTACAATACACACGACAGCCGTTACTACCGCGTTTTGGGCGAAAAAGGCTGGGTACATATCGAAAATGCCTATGCTTATAAGGGCCAGCAAATGAGCAAGGGCTATGCCGAGGGCAAAATAACCAACAGGCAAACCCTTCAAATACCTGAAAATAACCAGTTTGCAGCAGAGATGGATCATTTTTCGGACTGTATTATCAACAATAAAAAGCCCTTTTCTACGGGTGAAGATGGCCTCCAGGACCACATAATTATGGAAGCCATTTACGAATCGGCTAAAACCGGAAGGCCTGTAAAGATCAATTCGGGTGTTAACCTTTCACGCGGCCCGGAACCCGAAATTGGCTAAAAAAGGCCTTAATATTTCACTTTTAGATTCTGAGATCGAAGATAAATAGGAGGCTGTTTCCACTCATATGTGACAATTCTCCCTATATCAAATTTATAAAAATCATCCCTTTCTATACCGATCGGTATATTTTTTAAAGCCATTTGAGTGCTTTTTAATTATATACCGATCGGTATTTTTTTTGAGTGAAAATTATGATGTTCACATATTCTTTTAAATCAAAAAATATTGTGGTCGGTCTTCCAAAAAATCTAATCCTAAAAAAAGATTGCTTCGTCGTACCTCCTCGCAAAGACGTAATCGGGTATTGTGTGTTTCAATCTTAACAGACCCTTCTTCACATACCGTCTTTGCGAGGAGGCACGACGAAGCAATCTGTTAACACTGTCTTGCCGCTTAACGACAAAATACAACTCAGTTCTGCATCCCCCTTTCCCAAAAAAAATCCTCAAAAAAAACACCCCCGCCACATTGCCAATCCAAAATTTATAATTTACTTTGCAATTCAAAGTACTTTTGTATGGAAAATTATTTAAAAGATATCCAGGACATCAAGAAGATGATGGACAAGTCTACCCAATTCCTTTCCCTTAGCGGGCTTGGGGGTATTATGGCGGGTGTTTACGCATTGGCCGGGGCGTTTGCCATCAGAGAGATCGTTGCGCGCAACAACGGCCATGTTACGCTGGCCGATAGTTCTTTTAAATTAATACTGGCCATTGCTGCGGCTATTTTGGTACTGGCCGTTACAACTGCCTTTGCCTTAACCATAAAAAAGGCAAAAAAAGAGGGCGATGCCCTGTGGAGCAATACCTCTAAAAGGTTGGCGGTTAACTTTTTAATTCCGCTTGCTACGGGTGGCGTGTTTGCAGTGCTGCTTATGCGCATCCATCATTACGGGCTAATTGCCCCTATAACCCTGATATTTTACGGCCTGGCCTGTGTTAACGCCAGCAAATATACCCTGCGCGACGTACGCTACCTGGGCCTAACCAACGTTATTATTGGCCTCGTGGCTACTTATTTTATAGGTTACGGCCTGGAGTTCTGGGCATTGGGTTTTGGCGTATGCCATATTGTGTATGGGTCGGTAATGTACTTTAAATACGACCGTAAGCAATAACCGGGTGAAAAACATACTGCAACATATCAACAAGGCTTTCGACCATCGTATCCGTTTGGGTATTATGAGCATCCTTATGGTTAACGATTATGCCGATTTTACCACCCTTAAGGAGCTGCTTGGCGTTACCGACGGTAACCTTGCCAGCCATGCCAAAGCCCTGGAGGCCGAAGCGTATATTGCTGTAGAAAAGCAGTTTATAGGCAAAAAACCCAACACGCGCTACATGGCTACCAAAGAGGGGCGCAAGGCGTTTAAAGACCATATTGATGCACTGGAAAAATTAATACAAAAAGGCTGACCCCTTTTTTTTAACCATTTACTTTGAAATGCAAAGTACTTTATAAAACTAAAACTATGAAAACACTGCAAATTACCCTAACCCACCAATTTAAACAGTACTGGCTGCTGTTTGCCCTTGCCGTTTTTTGCCTGGCATTGCTGCTGGTTCGCGCCAAAATTACCCAGGATATCTATTTCTTTTTCCTAATCTGGAATTTGTTCCTGGCCTATACCCCACTCGCACTTAGTGCTTTAATGATGCAGCGCCTTAACCTTATAGAAAAGCCCCTGTACTTTTACCCACTCCTGGCCTGCTGGCTGTTATTGCTGCCCAATGCGCCTTATTTAATAACCGATTTTATCCACCTTAAGCGCGAAGCCGGTATACCTTTTTGGTTTGATGTGCTGCTGCTTATCTCTTTTTCGGCCTGCGGGCTGCTGTTTGGCCTTGCCTCTATGAAGAACATTTACAACATCCTGGCTGTAAAATTCAGCACTAAAATTGCGAGTCTGAGCATGACGGTTACGTGTCTGCTGTGTGGCTTTGGCCTGTACCTTGGCCGGTTTTTGCGCTACAACAGCTGGGATATACTGCAACGCCCTATTGAGTTATCGACAGACATATTCTGGAGCCTTATCGCGGCCGACACCTATCGCGCCGCATGGGGCATAACCCTGGGGTTTGGCACATTTATGTTGCTGTTGTTCAGCCTGTACAACGATCCTGAAAAGTAAAAAAATTTATTAATCTACTTTGAATTTCAAAGTGAAATCTTACCTGATTATGAAAACCATGAAAGAAAAAATTGAGGCCGTTCGCATAGAATTCGAACGCAAAAGAAAAAACCTTACCGTTGCCGACCTGATTACCTACCCCGACGGTACACTGGGCAGGAACCTGGGCAACCACCTGCTTATAAACAGCTACGGCAAGGTAGTGCCCGAAAAAGAGGATATTTATAAACTGCTTATAGCCCACGGCAACTCGCTAAAGCAGGAAATTGCCGTACAGTTTTACCTTTTTGGCAACGGCTGCACCAGTCTTAACATACTGTTTTCTATGGCGGTAGGGCTAACCATGTGTCCGTTTTATGCCGGCTATTTTTATGCCCGCTATAAAGAAGGCAAAAACGCCCTGCGCTTTTATGATGTAGATCATTTTGGGCTGCTGCACCTGCCGGTAGAGCGTATTAAAGATGCTTTTTTAATACGATAACGCCATGATAACCAGACAAAAAACCAACATACCACAATGGCTTATCTCGCTGCCTGTGGTGGTGTGGACAGCCACCCTGCTATTTGGTACAACACTGTTGCTCATACTGCTTAATACCGATAAAGGCAGTCTTTTCGCGGTGCAATTTCACATCTACGTAGCTGTGGCTGTAGTGTTTAACGTAGCGGTACTGCTATTTATGCTGGCGGCGGCACTGCATCATAGCCAAAATAACAGGGTGCTGGTATCGGGCATTGTATTAATGCTAACCAATGTTCCTATTGCTTTTTTCTACCTCTTTTTACTGATGCACTTTGCACGGTTTCTTAACTAATAATCCAAAATAAACAGCAAAATGGAAGAAGTAAAAGATGATATCGAATTGTTTATAAAACAACCCGTAGTAGTGTTTAAATTGTTTTTGAAGGTTGGAACCATAGGCATGCTGCTGGCGTTAACCGGAAACATCATCGCACTATTTTTATATTCTACTTTTCTGCTCTTTGCCCTTGCAATAGTAGTAACACTAACCGTAATAATGTTGATCTGCCTGTTTATGTACACCCGGCATATAAAGCAAATACTTATAAATACGGCCATTTTATGGTTGTCCATTCCTGTAGCAATTACATATAGTTACATAATATCCTTTGTTATTTAATTGTAAAACCAACCCATTATGCATCCCACATACCATTCTCAATCCATGCAATGGCTTTTAAGGGCACCGCTAATTGTTGCCGGAGCATCTTTTGCCATAGGCACCGCATTGCTGCTGTATTTTTTATCCGACCCGCATTTCGAATCCATTATGCCCATCGGTTTATGTTTTGTAGTACTGGCTTTTTTTGTCAACTCGGTTGTGTTTACATCACTCATAATCTGCGGCTTTATATTTAAAGAATATCAAAAAGAAATTTTTACCAGGGCCGGGCTACTGTTAGTAAACATACCAATTGCTGCGCTGTATGTGTACATAGTTTTTAATTCTGACCCTTTTATATTATGAAAACCGATATCGAAATTCCCGAGGAAGATGAACAAGTTGTGGTAACGCGCCTGATGCGAATATCGTTGCTATCGTCCTTGCTATCACTTATAATTGGGTCGGTGATATTCTTTGCATATCAGGCCAGAATTATTGATGAGTGGGACATTATACTTACCTTCTTTATCTACTTTATTATCGCCTTTTTTGTGAATACCATCATCCTCATTAACCTTTTTATCGGCGCATGCCTCTTTAAAGCACACCGAACAAAACTCTTATTGCGTTGCGGCCTGTTGCTACTAAACTGCCCTATAGCTATCTACTATTTTTTAACTGTTATAAATTTTAAACCAATTTAATCATGGAAATCAACCAAAACCAAAATCCGGAACAGGAACAACCTGAATTTCAATACCCTGCGCCACCGCCCCCTCCGGGTTTTATGCAATCCAGCACTGCTAAAATTATTATGGTGGGGCTGCTTACGCTTGTGCTGCTTATTCCGCTGCAATATGTAAAGAGCCTTATTTTAGAAAGGGCTGAACGCCAGGAAAATGTGGTTAACGAAATTAACCAGAAATGGGGCGAAAGCGTTTACCTGTACGGCCCCGTTATTAAGGTGCCTTACATCACTTATACCGAAAATAAGCTTATCGACGAGAAAACCAACAAGGTTACGTACCAGCGTTCTACGGTTACAGATTATGCGTATTTCTTCCCTAACGACCTTACTATTACCGCCAATGTGCCTACAGAGCACAAAAAACGCAACAATTACGAGTCGGTTGTCTACACCGCCGCTATGGATTTTAAGGGCAATTACACCACCCCCGATTTTAGTTCGCGCAATATACCGGCCGAAAATATTAAGTGGGAAAGTGCCAGCATTGTGGTTAAAACCAACAACATTCGCAGTATAAAGGGCGCTGTTGGCATAACCCTTGGCGGGAAGCAATACACCTTTGAGCCTGCCGAAAACCCCGACGATAAAGATACCGTTGCCGCCCTGGAAACGCGCGCCATTAATTTAAGGGATGCCTTTGCCGGCGGAGCTGTAAATTTTGATTTTAAGATTCAATACAAAGGCAGCGAAGCACTTAGAATTGTGCCGATTGGTAAAAACACCCAGGCAAAAATGACGTCTAACTGGGCATCGCCAAGTTTTGAGGGCAATTTTATACCCGATGATAAAACGGTATCTACCACCGGTTTTGATGCCCAGTGGAAGATATCGCACCTAAACAGGCCGTTTGCACAGCAGCATTTTGGGGCGCTGCCCAATTTATCAGACTATAGTTTTGATGTAAAATTTCTCATACCCGTTAACCAGTACCAGCAAAACGAGCGCGCTTCTAAATACGGGTTTCTTATTATCGGACTAACATTTTTAATTTTCTTCCTGATACAGTCGGTCAGCAAAATAAGCATCCATATTTTTCAGTACACCATGATAGGCCTTGCGCTAATAATGTTCTACACCCTGCTAATTTCTATTACAGAGCACAGTAGCTTTAGGCTGGCCTATATAATTGCAGGGCTATCGGTAGTGGCCATGATAGGGCTCTACTCCATCTCAATACTCAAAAATTTTAAATTCCCCGCCTTTATTGCTACAGCCCTTAGCGGACTTTATGCCTTTATTTACGTGATTATCCAGCTCGAAAATTATGCCCTTTTAGTAGGCAGCATTGGGTTGTTCTTAATTTTAGGAGCGGTAATGTATTTCTCCCGAAAAATAGACTGGGGCAATGCGAATGCGTAGCACATTTAAAATTCAAAAATTGAAGATTGAATTGAATCCCCGCTCAACAAGCGGGGATTTTGCTTTTATATACTCATTAAAAAACCGGTAAGGTTTTCTTTTCTGGGCAGGTCTAATTTTTTACGAAGGCGGTAACGCGCCAGCTCCACCCCCCCGTCAGATATATTCATGATCTCAGCAATCTCCTTAGTGCTCATATTCATAAGCAGGTAAGTCGAAAGGTCCATTTCGCGGGGTGTTATGGTAGGATATTTCTCTTTAAGGCGTTTAAGGAAATCAAAATGCACGTTACGGATGTGCTTTTCGAGGTTGTTCCAGCTTTTATCGGTAGTAAGCTCCTTTACAATGGTTTTTTGCAGCTTGCTAAAACGTTGCTTGGCAGCTTCATCGGTAACTTCGGCATCAATATCTTTCAATCTGTGAATGATCCCGTTAAGGAGCTTGTTCTTTTTAACCACCTGCAACGAGTTGTTTACAAGCTCTTTATCTTTGGTAAGAATTTTAACCCTAAGCTGTTCGTTTTTAAGGCGTTCAATTTCTTTTTCCAGTTCGTATTGCTCCTGGCGAATTTTGGTTTCCTTTTCAAGATACAGCCTGCGCTGCTCCAACGTTTCGTAATATTTGCTTTTGCGAATCTTAGCCTGTAGCCGCCTCCGCACATAATACACCCCAAAGGCAATAAAGGCTATATATAAAAGGTAGGCAATGGGGTGGCGGTAAAACGGCGGGGCCACCTCGAACGAAACAGCCGCGGGATCTGACGCTACACCATAACTATCAATTACCTTAACCAGCATGCGGTAGCTGCCCTCGTGCAGGTTGGTATATTCTTTAACCGGCACATTGGTGGGGCTGCTCCAGTTGTCATCAAAACCTTCCAGTTTATAGCTAAAGCGAATGTTTTCGGGGTTATCATACACCGGCGACGAAAACGTGAATTTTACACCGTTAAATTTATACGGCACGCGTATGGCATCTATTTTAGCCATGTTGCCTATTACCAAGGTATCGGTACCATAGGTAAACGACCTGATAAATGCCTTTGGCTTTTGCGGATGCAGGTTTTGCATTTGCGGGTTGTAATGCACCAACCCCTCTGTTATACCTATAAATATATCGCTGTTGTCTATAGTATTAACCGACTCAAAAAAGTACACCAAATTGCCCGTAAGCGGCGAAAAAGACGACCGCACATTACGGTACGTTCCGTTGGCAGCCTTCATCAACATCCCCATAGACGATTCGCCATAAAAATAGCCAATGTTGCCTTTGTTGTCTTCAAAACAATACCTTATAGTAGGCAGCTTTTTAAAGTAGGCACTCAGTTTTTTATCTTCGGTAAAATTATCGTTCAGTGCGTTATAGGTAAAAAAACGGTTATTCGACTGAAAGTACACCACCCCGTTAATTTGCTGCACACTGGTAATGCCTTTCAGCTTTCCGTCGAGGCTATCGTAGGTAGATACGGTGTTAAAGCGGCGCAAATCGGCACTCAGCTTAAGCTTATACGCCACGTCTTTACGAAGCCACACGTTAACACCATCTGTAGTAAATTTACTGTCGGATATATTAAAGCCCTCCACCTGGTTCCTAAACTGCCAGCCGGTAGCTGTTTTCTCGAAAATGGCAAAACCATGATAGTTGGCCCCAATTAAAAAACCTGGTTTGCCCGGAAGGGTACGCACACTAAGGTAGCCCCGCTTATCGTCTAAAAATTTGCCGGCCTTGCCATTAGTAATTGTAAAGAGCCCGCGGTTGTGCGAACAAAACAATTGCCCGTCTATAACCTGCATGTTCCAGGACTGCCCCGCCGTGCCCGGCAAAAGCGTGAACGATTCTTCTTTGAAAGTCTTTTTCCAGTTATGGCTAAACACGCCCTGGTTGGTGCCTACATACAAATTATCATCGTAAATGGCCGACGCATACACTGCCCCAAGCCCGTAACTGGATTCGAGGTACGTAAACGGCGAATTCTCATTAACAAAGCAAATACCGTTATCCAGCCCCAGCCACAGGTTGTTGGTGCGGTCTACAAACGATGTTAGCGCCGTGTTATTCTGTAAGCCCTTTTTGTTATTGATGTGCTGAATAACCTTACCCGATGTATCGCAAATTATAATACCATCCAATACCGAGTTAAGCACTATAAACTTATCCATCAGTACACGGCCGCCCAACGAGTTGTTTTTCTTTACAAAATCGTTGGCCTCGCAAAGCCAAGGGGTCAGGCTGCCATTATCGTAAATGTAAAGACCCTTGTCCTGGGTTACCACTAACAGCTTATCCTGCTCAAAAGGCAACAGACCCCATACCTCGGTATTATTAAAAATTTCGGTGCCGGTAAGCTTAACCAGTTTGTTATCTCTATATTCTAACAGCCCTTCTTCAATATCCTGAAAATAGAGCCGGTTGTTAACCACGAATGAGAACTGAAAACGGTTGGGCGGCTCCAGTATGGTAATTTTTCCGTCCTTATATATATAAGTGCGATAAAACGTCTGGAAAAAAACCTCATCGCCTACAATATGCACCTTCCAAACAAAATCGATAATTTTTTTGGCATTAGGGCCAACCAGTTTAGAAAGGGAATGATAAATAAGCTTACCATTGGCATTGGTATCAAAATAGCCAAACTCGCTATAGCCACCCACAAATATTTTACCGGCACCATCTATTTTTACCGCGCGTACGGTAGCATTAGGTATGCTGTACTTGCTCCATGAGGTGCCATTAAATTGCAGCAGCCCACTTGTATTTGCAAAATACAGGTTGCCGTTTTTATCCTGGGCAATATCCCAGTTTTGAGACCCGCCCCCGTATTCGGTTTTCTTGTAATTTATAATTTTTGGCAACCCAATATCTTTTACCTGCGCCTTTAAAAATTGAGGCATCATAACAAAAAATAAAAGGGTTACAAAATGGGCAACTGTATACAACCAACTCTTCATAAAAATAGTGCTCTTTAAAAAATCTTACAAATCCAGCGACAACGTTGTATTAAACGGTAGCAATTTGCCGTTTGCTCGCGATTTTGGGCTGCTGTTTTAAGTAATTTTGCCAAATATAAGGCAAAAACAGCATTGTTAAACATATAATTTTTGTGCCAAAAACCGTTGAAATATAGGTTTTGTCGAGTAACTTAAACGTTTGATACAGAAATAGCTACAACGTTGTAATTAAAAATAGGCTATTTGTAGGGGTAAATTTATAAAATTAACATAACGGTAACAATACATTTTTTTTATATAAATTTGATAATCAGATATTTATATTATTATTGATGTGTTTTTATATAGTATTTTTTTGCGATTGATGGGTTTTTGTAGCGATTTTAAGTTGCTGATTTATAAAAAAAATAAGTAATATTGCTTATTATTAATAAATAATCAACCCAAATTTTAACGAGTATGAAATTATTAAAATTACGATTTTTTTATTTTGTCTGCCTGTTATCTACGCTCTGCGCATGGGCGCAGGATACTAACGTATCTGGTAAGGTAACAGATGAAAACGGCCTGCCCGTTCCCGGTGCCTCTGTATTAGTAAAAGGTACCTCTAACAGTGCATCATCAGACATAGATGGTAACTACCAAATTATGGCAAGCCCAAGTGCCACTTTGGTAATTAGCTATGTTGGTTATGCCAACCAGGAAATTGCAATTAATGGCCAAACGTCTATTAATGTATCCTTAGCCCCGGAGGCTAAAACATTAGAAGAAGTGGTAGTTGTAGGTTACGGCACACAAAAGAAAAGTGTGGTAACCGGTGCCATATCCAGCGTTAAATCTAAAGATCTGGAAAATTTACCGTTAACAACCGTAGGCCAGTCTTTACAAGGTAGGGCATCGGGTGTATTTGTGGCGCAAAACGCGGGTCAGCCGGGTTCTGCAGCTACTATACGTGTTAGGGGTATCACGTCTTTTAACAACAACAACCCACTTTGGGTGGTAGATGGTGTTATTGTAGACAACGGTGGTATTAACTACTTAAACCAGTCGGATATCGAGTCTATGGAAGTATTAAAAGACGCTGCTTCTCAGGC
The DNA here is from genome assembly GCF_000422725.1 of Flavobacterium subsaxonicum WB 4.1-42 = DSM 21790. Classification (GTDB taxonomy): domain Bacteria; phylum Bacteroidota; class Bacteroidia; order Flavobacteriales; family Flavobacteriaceae; genus Flavobacterium; species Flavobacterium subsaxonicum. The sequence continues at coordinate 270,074 of NZ_KE383909.1, read as the reverse complement.
TATATACGGTGCAAGGGCTGCTGCGGGTGTAATACTTGTAACTACTAAAAAAGGTAAAGCCGGTAAATTTTCTGTAACCTATAATGGTTTTGCAGGATTTTCTCAGGCAGCAAGAAAGCTGGACCTTTTAAACGGTACACAATATGCTACACTACGTAACGAGCAGTACGCCAACGGGTTTACAGGTGGAACTTTCCAATTACCTTACCCTAACGCTGCCAATATTGGTAAAGGAACCGATTGGCAGGATGTAATTTTTAACAAAAGCGCGCAACGTACCCAGCACGAGTTTAGCGTTAGTGGCGGTAGCGAAAAATCTACATTCTATATGTCTGTAGGCCTTACCGATCAGGAAGGTATCGTTATGACCGATATTTCTAACTACCTGCGTAAAAACATCAGGATAAACTCTACGCACAAGCTAAGCAAATACTTTACAATTGGGCAAAATGTGGGTTACTCTCACGAAAAAACAGTAGGTATTGGTAATACAAACGGCGAGTTTGGTGGCCCGTTAGCTTCGGCTATCGCGTTAGACCCTGTTACTCCGCTAACAGTATCGCCTGCCGATGTGGCTAACCAGCCTAACAGCAGCGAATATGGGCAATATGCTGTTAAAGACCCTAATGGAAACTTTTACGGTATATCGAGCGCTGTAGCTAACGAAATGTCTAACCCCCTTGCCTATGCCGCAATACGCGATGGCAACTACGGCTGGGCAGATAACTTTGTGGGTAACGCTTATATAGAGGCTATGCCAATAGAAGGCCTTAAAATACGCTCTACCGTGGGCGGTAAGCTTGCTTACTGGGGTAGCGAAAGCTTTACGCCAATATCGTACCTAAACGGTATTTTAAACAATACTAAAAATAGCCTTTACAGAGAAACTAACAAAGGTTTTGGCTGGAATATAGAAAACACTATATCTTACAACAAACTAATTGGCAGCCATAACTTTACAGTGCTTTTGGGCCAGGCTGCTTATGAAGATGATATTACAAGTGGCGAAGGTGTTACGTATTTTAACCAGCCGGTTAACACGCATGCCGAGGCTTCTTTTAACTGGGCTACACCTGCCGATGATATTAATGCATGGGCAAGCACAGGTAACCGCCACGTTGTAAGCTCTTTATTTGCAAGGGCTAACTACGATTACAAAGAAAAATACCTGTTTACCGGTATTATCCGTAGAGACGGTTCTTCTCGTTTTGGTTCTAACAACAAATACGGTACTTTCCCATCATTCTCATTAGGCTGGGTTCCAACTAAAGAAGATTTCTGGAAAGAGAATACTGTTGTTAACACATTAAAATTCCGTGGAGGTTATGGTGTTGTAGGTAGCGATGCCATTCCTAACTTCGCATACCTGGCATTAGTTAGCGGTGGCCGTAACTACACACTTGGCAACCAAGGTAATGTAGTAGTAGGTTACAGCCCTAATGCTCCATCTAACCCAGACCTTAAGTGGGAAGAAACTGCACAAACCAACGTTGGTTTCGAGGCTACTTTATTTAGAGACTTAAGCTTAGAGTTCGACTGGTACAAAAAGAAAACTACAGGTATACTTCAGGGTATCCAGTTACCGGGCTATGTAGGTGCTACAGGACAGCCACAGGGTAACGTTGCCGATATGGAAAATACTGGTGTAGAGCTAAGCTTAACCTACCGCAAGCAAATTGGCGAATTTAATATTAGTGTAAGCGGTAACGCCTCTACACTTAAAAACAAGGTTACTTATGTAGGCCAGGACCGTGAGTTTAATACAGGCCCGGGCTTCCAGTCTATGGGTGCCCTAACCCGCTACGAAGTAGGCAGCGCATTTAACGAATTTTACGGTTTCCAGACTAACGGTATCTTCCAGAACCAGGCAGAGATCGATTCGTACACCAACTCGGCAGGTATTGTAATACAGCCGGATGCTGTACCGGGCGACTTTAAATGGAAAGATTTAAATGATGATGGACAGATTACAGACGACGATGACAGAAAATATCTTGGCAACCCACTACCTAACTTTACTTACGGTTTAACAATTAACCTTGAGTACCAGGGCTTCGACCTTATGGCATTTGGCCAGGGTGTATCGGGCAACAAAGTATTCCAGGGCTTACGCAGGTTAGATCTTGGTAATGCCAACTGGCAAACTAATGCCTTAGAGCGCTGGACAGGCGAAGGTACATCTAACACCTACCCAAGGCTTTCTACATCAGATAATAACAAAAACTTTACACGTATGTCTAATTTTTACCTGCAGGATGGCGACTACTTCAGGATCAAAATTATACAGTTAGGTTATTCTTTACCAGCCGACCTTATCAAACAGGTAGGTTTGTCTAAAACAAGAATTTATGTAACTACAGAAAACCTGTTTACGTTTACAAAATATACAGGATACGACCCGGAAATTGGTGGCGATGTTGGAGGTATAGACCGTGGATATTATCCTCAGGCAAAATCGTTTATGTTAGGGTGTAACTTAGCGTTCTAATTAAAAAAAAATTGAAAAATGAAAAAAATACATTTTAAACACAGCTTTCTTGCGCTATCGGTAGCCATGTTTATGGCTTCGTGCAGCGACGAATTTATAGAGGTTCAGCCTACAGGTACGTACCTTGAAGAAAACTTTTACCAAAACGAAACCCAGGCATACCAGGGGCTTGTTGCTACTTATGATATTATGAGGAAGCAGGTAGGTGGTTTCGAAAATATGGTTGCCATGTTTAATGCCGGGTCAGACGATTTTTATGCCGGTGGCGGTAGCTCTACCGATGGTGCCGGTATACAGGGTTTTTCTAACTATACCATTAACCCTACCAGCATGCCGGGCAGCTTTTGGAGCGATTATTACCAAGGCATTTTCAGGGCTAACACCCTGTTGGTAAAATTGCCTGATGTGCCTATGGACGACACTACAAGGGCTCGTTTTACAGCCGAAACAAAAGCGTTGCGTGCTTACTACTACTTTCAGTTAGTAACCATTTTTGGCGAAATTCCGTTCTATACAACCAACCTTACACAGGATCAGTTTTATGAGATCGAAAAATCGGCCCCAGCGGTTGTATATGCACAAATAGAGCAGGATTTGCTTGAGGCTATCCCGTCTTTACCTAACACGGTAGACCTTACTACAGAGGCTGGCCGTTTTACAAAAGGTTCTGCACAGGCTGTTTTAGGTAAAGTATACCTTTTTCAAGGTAAAAATGCCGAAGCTGCCGCTCAGTTTGCAGAGGTTAACGGTACACCGGGCCAAACAAGCCAGTACGGTTATAAACTGCTTGCCAACTATGCCGACCTTTGGGTAATTGACAATAAATTTAATAGTGAGTCTATTTTGGAGGCATCGCACACCAGTAAAAGTGATGTTATCTGGGATAACTGGGGTAATGGTGTAGATGAGGGCAATGCCGTAAACATTATGGTTGGCCCGCGTGGTTACAGTGCTATTGCACCTACAGCGCCTAAATACCAAACGGGTTGGGCGTTTAACCCTGTTACTACAGACCTTGCCAACTTTATGGCAGGCGACCCTCGTTTTGCTTCTACTATTGAAGATCTTGGCGCCCTTAAAGCAGCCGGTGCTATTAACTACACCCCTGCTTACATGGATACAGGTTATTTCCTTAAAAAATTCTTACCTCTTGAAGTTGATAAAACTACAGGTGGTGGTAACTGGGAGCTTAACTACAGGCAAAATGGCTATGTAATTCGTCTTGCCGATACCTACCTTATGGAGGCTGAAGCCCTTGGCGGAACCGGCGCCCGTGCACAGGCATTGCTTGATGCTGTTCGTGCCCGTGTAGGCCTGGCATCTGTACCGGTATCGCTACAGGCAATATGGGATGAGCGCAGGTTAGAGCTGGCTGGCGAAGGCCACCGCTGGAACGACCTTGTACGTACCGGAAGGGCTGCTACAGTACTTGCATCAAGAGGCTTTACCGCCGGTAAGCACGAGCATTTACCTGTACCTATTAAAGAAACAGAAAACACAAAAGTTAAACAAAACCCTGCATATAACTAATATTTTTATGAAAGTAAATACAATCTTAAAAAGTTGCTTTTTTGCTGCTGTAGTTACAGCATCGGGGTTATTTATTGGGTGTACGCCAGAAGAAGTAACTTCGGGCAACCCCTTAACCCAGCCTGCCATAGATGCTACATACTCTGCAACAACACCAGATGGTAATCATTACACTGTAGTAGGCACTACAGATGCTAACGTACAATACCACACATGGAAATGGGTAGGTGTTGGCGAATTTGCTATGGAAAATCCTGTTACTGGAGAAGTTATAGGAGATGCTACAATGAACTTTAATTTTGCAACACCAGGTACGTATACGCTACAGCACAGGGTTGTTGGTTTTATTGGTGGTACAAATAGTGTTACAGAACAAACTTTTGTTGTTACAACCTATGCTTTGGGAGATAATTTACTCTTAAGCCCTAATTTTGAAACTGCATCAGACTGGACTGTACTTAATATCTCTAACAACAATGCTGTTGTCTGGACATTTAATAATGGCAGTGCAACGGTAAGTGGTGGAGATACCAACTATAGTGGTAAAGGTATTTATCAGGCTGTAAACCTTGAGGTGGGAAAATACAAAATTGATATGCATGTAGAGGGCCCGGGCTCTACAGATACCTGGTTTGAGGTATACTTAGGTGCTGCCGTGCCTGCACAAGGTAGCGACTACGGCGATGGCGGTACTAAAATTGGCCTTAACACATGGGCTGGTTGTGGTAATACTCCATTTAACGGCCAACTTGCAGCTTTAGCCTGTTCAGGTTCAGGTTCGGATGTAGAAATTAACGAAGCGGGTACTTATTATTTCCTTGTAAAATCAGGAAGTGGTGCCGCAAATGGCGTTAATTCTATAACAATATCAAACGTGTCTCTACGCATGTACGAATAATAATTTTTGGGTTAGTTACTTATAGCCTGTATTCTTTATTGATTACAGGCTATTTTTTAAATAGCCCTCCCCTTTTATCAAAATGGCATATATCATCAATCTGTGCATCCAATACAATAATTATAATGAAGAAAAATAAAATAGCGGCCTGCCTCCTGCTGCTTTGCGGCACACTATGGGCACAACAGGGCGCAAACCAAAAAAATTACTCGGCAAAAGGCAAACAGGTAACCGTTTACACAACTGCCGATAGCATTAACCTACGCATATCTAAAACAGGCAATCTTACTTTTGCTGCATCTAAACAGCCTTTGGAAACAGAGATATCTATTTTTGTAGAGCCTCAAAAAACATTCCAGTCCATTTTAGGTATAGGCGGTGCCATTACCGATGCCAGTGCCGAAGTGTTTGCTAAGCTTACACCGGCCGATCAAAAAGAATTTTTAAATGCCTATTATGATAAAGATAAAGGCATTGGGTACTCTATTATCCGTACCAACATACACAGCTGCGATTTTAGCAGCGGCAGCTATACCTACATTAAAGAGGGCGACAAAAGCCTAAAATCGTTTACCGTAGACCACGATAAAAAATTCCGTATCCCGCTTATAAAGCAGGCTTTAAAAGCTGCCGGCAACACTACTACGGTATACGTTAGCCCGTGGAGCCCACCCGCTTTTATGAAGGATAGCAAAAACATGCTTAAAGGCGGCAAGCTGTTGCCGGAGTACTACCAAACATGGGCAGACTACTACGTTAAGTTTATTAAGGCATACGAAAAAGAAGGCATACCCGTATGGGGCCTAAGCGTGCAAAACGAGCCTATGGCCACCCAAACCTGGGAGTCGTGCATTTACACTGCCGAAGACGAGCGCGATTTTCTTAAAAACTTTCTGGGACCAACAATCAGAAAAGAGTTGGGCGACAAAAAGATTATTGTGTGGGACCATAACCGAGACCTTATGAACCAGCGTGCTAACGTAATTTTCTCTGACCCAGAAGCGGCTAAATATGCCTGGGGTATGGGTTTTCATTGGTACGAAACCTGGGCGGGCGGCAAGCCAATGTTCCAGAACGTGCAAAAAGTGGCACAGGCCTACCCTGACAAGAACCTTATGTTTACAGAGGGTTGCGTAGAGCAGTACGATGCTGCCAAACTACAGTACTGGCCAAACGGCGAGCGCTATGGCGAATCGCTTATAAACGATTTTAATAACGGTACCACCGGCTGGACCGACTGGAATGTGCTGTTAGACGAAAAAGGCGGCCCTAACCATGTTGGCAACTTTTGCTTTGCACCACTGCATGCCGATACTAAAACGGGCAAGCTTATTTACACGCCATCGTACTACTACATAGGCCACTTTTCAAAATTTGTACAGCCAGAGGCTAAACTGGTTAGCAGCGCAGTAAGCCGCAGCCAGTTGCTTAGCGCATCGTTTATAAATAAAGATGGAAAAATGGCTACTGTGGTTATGAATACAAGCGACAAAAAGGTTACCTACAACCTGATCATCGGAACCGAGAAAGTAGTAAATACCATACCGGCTCACGGCATACAAACGTTGGTTTATTAAGCCTAAAACATACTATTATGATAAAAAAATTAATCAGTGTTTTTGTTCTGGCACTTGCCCTGCCGGCTTTTAGCCAGGGGTATTTGCACCAGAGCGGACAAAATATTGTAAATGGCAATGGCGATAATGTACTGCTTCGCGGGCTTGGCCTTGGCGGCTGGATGGTACAGGAAGGCTACATGCTGCAAACCGATGGTTTTGCAGGGCCACAACACAAAATTCGCCAAAAAATAGAGGAATTAATTGGCGCACCTGCTACCGAAACTTTTTACCAGGCCTACCGCGATAACGGCATTACAGAGGCCGACATCGTTATGCTAAAGCAAATGGGTTTTAACTCGGTAAGGCTGCCAATGCATTACAACCTGTACACGCTGCCTGTAGAAAACGAACCCGTTGCGGGTCAGAATACCTGGCTTACCGAAGGTTTCGAGAGGACAGACGAACTATTGCAATGGTGTGCTAATAACCAGATGTACCTTATATTAGACATGCACGCTGCGCCGGGTGGCCAGGGTAAGGATGCTAATATATCTGATTACGATGATACTAAGCCATCATTATGGGAAAGCCCTGCCAACAAGCAAAAAATGATAGCCCTTTGGGCACAGCTGGCCGACCGTTATAAAACAAGCCCGTGGATTGGTGCGTACGATCTTATTAACGAGCCTAACTGGAACTTTACAGGCAGTAACCAAAACGGCTGCGACGAGGGCTCTAATGCGCCCCTGCGCCAGCTTATGGTAGATATTACTGCTGCCATTAGGGCGGTAGACACCAACCACATGATTATTATAGAGGGTAACTGCTGGGGTAATAATTATAATGGCATTTTTCCGCTTTGGGATAATAACATGACGGTTAGCTTCCACAAATACTGGAACAACACCAACCAGAATTCAATCCAGGGTATGCTAAACATCCGTACAGAGCAAAACGTACCGTTATGGCTGGGCGAAAGCGGCGAGAACTCTAACGTTTGGTTTAGGGATGCAATTTCGCTTGTTGAAACCAACAATATCGGCTGGTCGTTCTGGCCGGTTAAAAAGGTAGAGAGCATATCGGGCGTTACATCGGTAACAAAAAATGCCGGCTACCAGCAATTGCTTAATTACTGGAACAATGGCGGCACTGCCCCATCGGCAGCCACGGCTACAGCGGCGTTAATGCAGCTTGCAGAGAATTTTAAGAACGAGAACATTACCATAAAACAAGATGTGGTAGATGCCATGTTCAGGCAGGTGCAAACTTTGGAAACTCTTCCGTATACAACACATACCCTTCCGGGTAAAGTGTATGCTGCCGATTACGACCTTGGTACTAACGGTTATGCTTATAAAGATAATGTTGTGGGCACGTATCATGTAGATGGTGGCTCGTACACAGCATGGAACAACGGCTGGACCGGCCGTAACGATGGTGTAGACCTGCAAGCCTGTACCGATGCTGTTACTAATGGTTTACAGGTAGGCTATATAGAGGCTAACGAGTGGTTGCAGTTTACCATTCCGTCGGCAACGTTAACTGCTTACGATGTAGATATCCGCTACGCCGGCATGGGTGGCGCGCTGCATTTAGAAGATGAGAACGGCTGGATATCTGAAACGATAAACCTTCAGTCAACCGGAGATTACAATACCTGGGCTACCGTTACTTTAACCGATGTTCTGCTTAAAGCAGGCACCAACAAAGTAAGGGTTTATTTTACTCAGGGCGATTTTAACCTCAATTACTTAGACTTTAAAAACCCGTCATCTTCAACTGATGCCGTATTTAAAGTTATCGATGCCGCCACTAATATTCTTGGCGATAAAATAAATGTAACCTTCAACAAAGAGTTGCAGTCGGGCATTAATTTTTCTGAAAGTAACCTATCACTAAAAGTAAACGGTGCTGCTGTGGCAATTACTTCGACCACTATGGCTGAATCCGAAAGCACATTTACTATTACTCCTGCTACTCCAATAAACGCAGGCGATTTAGTTACACTAACTTACGCAGGCACTAATCTTCTGGCTACAGATGCTACATCTCAGGCTGCCTTTATAGATAAGCCGGTGGTTAACAGGATGGGTACTATCTATCAGATAAGCGGCGTTATACAGGCTGAAAACTTTTACGTAAACAACGGCCTTAGCCTGGAAAACACCAGCGATGTTGGTGGTGGCCAAAACATTGGCTATACCGATGCCGGCGATTACCTTGATTACCTGGTTAACGTTAACACAGCAGGCAATTACAAAATTGAGTACCGTACATCGGGCGAAAGCAAAACCGGCGGTATCAAGCTACAGCTTATTAATGCCGATACGCAGGATATTCAAACCGTTAGCATAGCCCCTACAGGTGCTTGGCAAACATGGGCAACTACAGTATCTCAGGCTGAGATGCCGGCAGGAAGGTATTACTTAAGGGTTAATATTACTGCTGATGGCTTTAACCTTAACTGGATCAAATTCACCCAAATGGCCCCGGATGATGATAATGATGGTGTTGCTAATGCTTCCGATTTATGTCCCGGCACCCCTGCTGGAGATGTGGTCGATTTTAACGGCTGTACGCTGTTTACACTGCCCGGTAGTAACTTTAGGGTATTGGCAACCGGCGAAACATGCAGAACGTCTAACAACGGCTCTATTGCAGTTACAGCAACGGCTAATCATAACTATGTGGCTACAGTTACGGGCAATGGTGTTAACCAGACGGCTAATTTTACAGCTAATACAACCTTTAGTAATTTACAGGCGGGCAACTACCAGCTTTGCATTACGCTGCCGGAAGCTCCGTCTTACAAGCAGTGCTTTGACCTGGTTGTAGATGAGCCTACAGATATCTCAGTCCTTTCAAGGATAATCCCTAATGAAAATCAGGTAGAATTAGACCTTTACGGCGATGATATTTATACCATAACGCTAAATAACGACACCTTTACCACTACCCAAAACACAATACAGCTAAGCCTTAAACCGGGCGTTAACAGTGTTGTAGTAAAGGGCCAGAACGATTGCCAGGGCATTTACACCAAAAGCTTTGCCATTGGCGAGAGCGTACAGGTGTACCCTAACCCGGTAAACGATGGTACTGTGTATGTTGCAGTTGCCGCAGCGCAGGAAAATAATGTTTATGTAGAAGTTTACAGCCTGCTGGGCAAACTGATTATTGCTAAAGAGTACAGCAGCAATCAGGAAGTTTTATCGGTAGATGTAAACGCCCTTGCAGCGGGTGTGTATGTTATGAAAATAGTTAGCGGCACTACGGCGTTTAACACTAAAATTGTAAAAGAATGAAAAAGATACTAATGGCATTAGCCTTTTCTGCCGCCATAATTGGCTGCGGAAGCGACGACAGCGGCAGCGGCGGAACCGGCAACAGCGATGCGGCAGCCCTGCTTTTCCCAGAACAGAATTCGGAGTGTACTACGGGTGTAGTGACCTCTGAAACACAAAGCACCGTTACTTTTAAGTGGGATGCAGCACCCGATACGGAGTCGTATTTTGTGTATGTAAAAAATCTGGATACCCAGGCTACGCTGCAATACAATGCGTCTACCAATACGTCTATGGCTATTACGCTTAATAAGGCTACACCGTATTCGTGGTATGTTAGTGCTAATAAGGCAGACAAATCGGTTAACAGCGAAACGTGGAAGTTTTACAATGCCGGCGATGGTGTAACCAGCTATGCTCCTTTCCCGGCCGATCTTGTTGCCCCGGCAATGAGCAGCTCGGTAGGGGGGCCATCAGTAAACCTGCAATGGGCTACTACCGATCTGGATAACGACATTGTAAACCACAAAATTTATTTAGATACCAATGCCAACCCCACTACCCTTTTGGGCACGTATACTACCCAAACCACAACGGCTACGGTAACGGCAGGCAGCACTTATTACTGGAAGGTGGTTACTACAGATGCCCTTGGTAACACAGCAACATCGCCTATATACCAGTTTAAAGTTTTATAAATTATTGAGTTAGTTAGTTTTTGTAAACAAAACGGCCCATGCAAAATGCATGGGCCGTTTTTATTTTCGGAGCTTACACTACTAAAAAATTATCTTGAATAGTTTGGCGCTTCTTTAGTAATGGTAACATCGTGCGGGTGGCTCTCTGCAATACCGCTTGATGTAAGGCGAATAAAACGGCTGGTTTCCTGCAGGGTCTCAATATCTTTAGACCCACAGTAGCCCATACCGGCGCGAAGCCCGCCTACAAACTGAAGCATGCTTTCAAAAAGCTCGCCTTTGTAAGGCACACGGCCCACAATACCTTCCGGTACCAATTTTTTAACATCATCTTCCACATCCTGGAAATAACGGTCTTTAGAGCCTTCTTTCATAGCCTCTACAGACCCCATACCTCGGTACGATTTAAATTTCCTGCCTTCAAAAATAATGGTCTCACCCGGAGACTCCATAGTACCTGCAAGTAACGATCCAAGCATTACGCTGCCTGCACCTGCTGCAAGGGCCTTAGGAATATCGCCCGTGTAACGAATACCACCATCGGCAATAACCGGTATACCGGTGCCTTTAAGGGCAGCAGCAACCTCTAATACAGCGCTAAATTGCGGGAAACCAACACCGGCAACCACACGGGTAGTACAAATAGAACCTGGGCCAATACCAACTTTAACCGCATCGGCACCGTTTTCGGCAAGGTAAAGGGCAGCTTCAGGAGTTGCAATATTACCAACTACCACATCAAGGCCGGGAAAGTTAGCCTTAACCTCTTTAAGTACTTTAACCACACCGGCAGTATGGCCGTGGGCAGTATCTATAATAACAGCATCTACACCGGCGTTTACAAGCGCTTCGGCCCTTTGCACCGCATCGGCAGTAACGCCAAGGGCAGCAGCCACGCGAAGCCTTCCAAACTTATCTTTATTGGCAATAGGCTTTTGGTTAACTTTAGTAATATCCCTAAAGGTAATAAGGCCAACCAATTTATAATCAGCATCTACAACCGGTAGTTTTTCTATTTTATTTTTTTGAAGGATACCTTCTGCCACCTCAAGGGTTGTGCCCTCTCCGGCAGTAACAAGGTTTTCGGTAGTCATTACCTCAAGTATAGAGCGGGTAAAGTTTTTCTCAAAACGAAGGTCGCGGTTGGTAACAATACCTTTAAGCGTACCGTTTTCGTCCACCACCGGTATACCGCCAATACCGTACTCTTTCATAACGCTTTTAGCATCGCCAACGTTAGCCGTAAGTGGCAACGTAACAGGGTCTATTATCATTCCACTCTCTGCCCTTTTTACCTTGCGAACTTCGTTAGCCTGCTTTTCAATGCTCATATTTTTGTGCAAAACGCCAATACCACCTTCGCGGGCCATAGCAATTGCCATAGCGCTCTCGGTAACTGTATCCATAGCGGCCGATACAATTGGAACGTTAAGTGTAATGTTTCTTGAAAATTTAGACTGTATGCTTACGTCGCGGGGTAAAACTTCAGAGTAGTTAGGAACCAGTAGAACATCATCGTAGGTAAGGCCTTCGCCGATGATTTTATCTGTATGTGCTTTCATGTTGCAATTTGTAGTTAAATTGCATGCAAATATAGTGTTTTTTAAGATACTACAAAAATCTAATTTTATAAATTATTTCTATGTTAATATAGGCATAATTTATATTAATGAAATTCCCTGAAAACCTTGGTAGCCTCGTTATAAGCGCTCTCAAAACTAAGGGAATTAAGTCCGCAATCTGCTTTGTTTGTAGTAAAGTACGATAGCATTTTCTCAGTAGGCATGTTGCCTGTAAGCTCATCTGTAGCCATTGGGCAGCCACCAAAGCCCTGTATGGCGCCATCAAAACGCCTGCACCCTGCTTTATAAGCGGCATCTATTTTTTCGAACCACCTGTCGGGCGTTGTGTGCAAATGCGCACCAAATTCTACCTGCGGGAATTTTGGTATCAGGTTAGAGAACAGGTACTCTATAACTTCGGGCGTAGAGGTACCCACCGTATCGGATAACGATAGTATCTTAACCCCCATATCGGCCAGTTTTCGGGTCCACTCGCCTACTATATCTACATTCCACGGGTCGCCATACGGGTTGCCGAACCCCATAGACAGGTAGGCCACCACCTCTTTATCGGCAGCATGGGCAATGTCTAAAATTTCCTGTAACGTAACAATAGACTGCGCAATGGTTTTGTGGGTATTACGCATCTGGAAGTTTTCGGATATCGAAAACGGATAACCTAAATATTGTATGGCAGGTTGCTTAGCTGCGGCCTCGGCGCCTTGGGTGTTGGCAATAATAGCCAGTAATTTACTCTTGGTTGTACTAAGGTCCAGGCCGGCCAGCACTTCGGCAGAATCCTGCATTTGCGGTATGGCCTTGGGCGAAACAAAACTGCCTACATCTATAGTATCAAAACCCACACGCAGTAACGACTGTATGTAGGTAATTTTGCGCTCTGTAGGTATAAATGCCTTAATGCCTTGCATGGCATCTCGGGGGCATTCTATTATTTTTATTTTTTCCATTCTTAGGTACTGAGGTACTTAGTTGCTGCGTTACTTAGAACTTTCTACTATCTAAAAGTCCAACAATCTAAAAATCCTAAAGGCCTAAGTTACTTAGAACCTAAGATCCTTTTATTAATAGCCTTAATAAGCCCCGGGCCTTCATAAATAAAGCCGGTATACAATTGTATAAGGCTTGCTCCCGCCTCCAGTTTTTCAATCGCGTCGTCGGCACTGTGTATGCCGCCCACCCCTATTATAGGAAATGCCTTATTGCTTTTTTCTGAAAGAAAACGAATAACCTCTGTACTGCGTTTAGCCAATGGCTTGCCGCTAAGGCCACCCATCTCTGCCTTATTTTCAGATTGCAGCCCTTCGCGCGATATAGTTGTGTTAGTGGCAATAACCCCAGCAATGCCGGTGGTTTTTATAATATCTATAATATCCAGCAACTGCTCATCAGTAAGGTCGGGTGCAATTTTAAGCAGTATTGGTTTTTGCTTTGGTTTGGCCGCATTTTTATCCTGCAATGTTTGCAGCAATTTAGTAAGCGGCTCTTTATCCTGCAACTCGCGCAGGTTGGGTGTATTGGGCGAACTTACATTCACCACAAAGTAATCTACATAATCGTATAATGCATCAAAACAAATTTCGTAATCGCTTACGGCATCTTCGTTAGGTGTAACCTTATTTTTGCCAATGTTACCGCCAATAAGCACATGGCCTTTGCCTTTAGGGTTGTTTTTAAGGCGCTCTACAGCATCGTGCACACCGCCGTTGTTAAAGCCCATACGGTTTATAATGGCACTGTCTTCGCGCAGCCTAAAAAGCCTTTGCTTAGGGTTGCCCTCCTGCGGTTTTGGGGTAAGCGTACCAATTTCTATAAAGCCAAAACCAAGGGCTGATAGTTCTTTGTACAATTTGGCATCTTTATCCATGCCCGCTGCAAGCCCTACCGGATTTTTAAATTTCAGTCCAAATACCTCGCGCTCCAGTCTTGGGTCGGTTACGTTGTAAACAGACTTAAGCACGCCGGGCATACCCGGTATGTTGTTTAAGAAACGTATAGACGAAAACGTAAAGTGGTGGATTTTCTCCGGATCGAATTTAAAAAGTAGCGGCCTTATGAGCGATTTGTACATAGTTGTGGTGTTGCGTAGTGCAAAAATAGAAAAATTAAAATTAATCTGCTTTTTTTATATTTTTATACAATTGCCCCCTAAAAACTTGCATATTTACTTGTGATGTGTAAATTTGGAATACCAATAAATACAAATAACGCCTTAATGAACCCCGAATTACAAAAGCTGGTAGAATATGCGCTGGCAGACGGTTATATTACCGATAAAGAAAAGCAGGTACTTATAAAAAAAGCGCAAAACCTGGGCTTTGATATAGACGAGCTGGAAATGATACTGGAGGGCAAACTGTACGAAATAAATAAGAGCAGCAGGCCAAAAGTTGACAAATGCCCCAGCTGTGGCGAAATTTTAAGCGGCCTTAGCCGCGTATGCCCATCGTGCGATTATGTGCTTTACTCTGAATCTAAAGTAGACATACAAACGCTGGACGAGATGACGCGCAGCCTGGACAGCAGCATTACGGCGTTACGATCGGTACCAAAAACAGGAGCTTCGGAAATTTTTAAATCGGTACTAAAAATTATTTTTACCGCCGGGTTATATATAATTTACAAAAAACTAATTAAAAAAGAAGCGTTGTTTGACAGGCACGCCTATATAAACGAAAGGATTATTGCCAGCACCGATAGCCAGGCTGCCACACTACGTACTAAATATGGAGACGACCAAAAAATAAATACCTACATTAATAACAAACTGGCCGAAAGGGACAGCATTATTGGTAAAAGGCAAACGGGCGATGCTGTTACTGCGGTTATGATTTTTATATTTTATGGTGCTCTTGGCTGGTGCTTTTATTATTTTGCTACCCTGCCGCCGGGGCCGCCACCACCCGAAACCCCAAAGCAGGCTACACTTCGCCATATTAATGCGGGTAGAATAAGTGAGGCAAAAAAATCATTATCTAAAGTAGAAGATGCCCTGGATAAAGGAACTTTTTTTTCCACAATACGCGATATGGAAATTGACAGCCTTACCAATGCAAAAGATTATGATGGCGCTCTTAAATTAATTGCTACCATACGTTATGATGAATATGTTTCGGGTGTTGTTGAAGGTAAAATTGATGCAGTAGTAGAAAAGCAGGTTAACGATCTTATTACAGATAAAGAATTTACCGAAGCTAAAGAAAAAGCAGGATTAGCAAGCTACTCTACTAAAGATAGATTACTTACATTGATTAAGATATCTGAATCGTCATACAAATCAGAGTTAAAGAAAGAAAAGCTTAAAAATAAAAAATCAAGGAAATAATGGGCATACTAAACTTTTTTAGCGGAAACGAAGGCGGCTTTATGGATGTTATTAGCTGCAACCAAAAAGATTACCTTGTACATAAATGGTCGCCTAACGGAGAGCCCAATACTACATCTAAAGAAAATGCCATTAGATACGGCAGTACGCTTCGCGTAAACGCCGGCGAGGCTGCCATACTTTTTTACGACCAAAAAAACGGCAATGCGTTTGATATTATAACCGGCCCTGCCGACCAGACCATTAAAACGGCCAACCTGCCCATACTTACCAACATTGTTGGTGCTGCTTATGGCGGCGATTCGCCGTTTATGGCGCAGGTGTACTTTTTTAACCTTCAGCAAAACAACCAGATAAAATTCGGCATTCCGTATTTTGATGTTTTTGATAACCGTTTCCCAGATCTGGGCGTGCCGTGCGCCGTGCGGGGGTCGTTAACATTCAATATTACCAACATTGCTAATTTTATAAAGCTGTACCGCCTGGTAAATTTTGAGCTATCTGATTTTAAAGACCAGATAGAAGACTTTTTTACCCGAAAGATTAAGAGCATTGTTTTAAATATTCCGGCGGAGACCGGCCTGCCTGTTATGCAGCTGGAGCGCAGACTGGATGATATTAACACCTACCTGCAGGCAAAACTGGCTACCGACCTTGAACTCGATTTTGGCATTAACCTTAAACGCATAGACATTAACGCCATAGAGCTGGATGATACCGATGCCAACTACAGGCAGCTTAAAGGCGCCACCGTCGACCAGCAAACGCGTTTTACAGGCGCTAAAACCGATGTAGAGATTACCAACATGGGCGACCTTGCCCGCATACAGCGCAAGGATATAGAAATGGGTGTAGAGGGTAAAAACTTTACCGTGCACCAGGTAGACCTACAGGCCGATATTTTAAAAACAGCGGCCAACAACCTTGGGGCTATGGGCAATATAAACCTGGGCAACGGCGGCGGGTTTAGTCCGTTGGGTATAGCAACCGGCATGGCCGTTGGCGGTGCAATGGGCAACCAGATGGGCGGCATGATGGGCAATATTACCAACACCCCACCACCCCCACCGGCAATAACCTGGCATATAGCTTTAAATGGGCAGCAATCGGGGCCATATACAGTAGCCCAGTTGCAGGAGTTTGCGCTGTCGGGCCAGTTTACACCAGATCATTTTGTGTGGAAACAAGGCATGCAAAACTGGGAGGCCGCATCTGCCGCGGCAGGCGTATCACAGGTTTTTGCACAGGTGCCACCGCCACCTCCGCCACCACCGGGTGCTGATGCAGCCACAGCTAAAACCTCTAAAATAAACCTGACTAAAAAACAATAAACTGTTAGCAGGCGTAAAGTTTTACTAATAACTATCAATAATGCTAAAAGAAATATTTACAGCCCTGGTTAGCCGGTATAGCGCTGATATTGTGCTTACCGAAAAACTTTGGGCTGAGATAGAAAAGGCATACTCCGGTAAAAAGCGCCATTATCATAACCTCCATCACCTGGAAAATATGTATAACGAGCTGCTGCCTTTGCAGGATAGTATTGCAGACTGGGATACCCTGTTGTTCTCGCTCTTTTACCATGATATTGTTTATAAGGCCACCAGCAAAGAAAACGAAGAAAAAAGCGCCGATGTTGCCGCGCAACGCTTAGCTGAAATTAATTATCCCGCAGAAAAAATTAACAAGTGTTACAGCCAGATCGTGGCTACCAAACTGCACGAACTAAGCCCCGATGACGACACCAACCTGTTTACCGATGCCGATCTGGCCATTTTAGGAGCCAATTGGGATACCTATTATAACTATTCAAATGCGGTTCGTAAAGAATACAGCATCTATCCTGACTTTTTATACAAACCCGGTCGCACCAAAGCATTGCAACACTTTTGATGGGCGATATCTTTAAAACCACTCATTTTAAGGGTAAATATCAAAAAGAGTCTTATACAAATCTTAAAAAAGAACTAACGTTGCTTATTTAATATTAGAATTTCTTATTTTTGGTTTTAAGCATCCCAAATACTAAATTACCTACTACTAATGAATACCGCTACAGGACATATTCCTGATCAGACAGATACCCTGCAACTTATGAAGGCGGCTTTTAACGCGCCCAATAATCGCACTACTGTTTTTACCGCCGTGAGGGATAAAAACAACAGGGTTGTTGATTTTGAATTTAGCCTGATTAGTAAAGCCAGCCTTGAATTTTTTAACGGTGCAGATTGTACAGGCAAACGATTTACAGAGCTTATACCAGACCAGTATGACCAACTGCAAAGTATGATAAAGGTTATGGAAACCGGCCAGGGCCAAAAGTGGGAACGCAGTATTAAAGACTTTAACGGCGTACAGCAATGGTATAGCGTTAGCGATGCCAAAATGGGCGAATACCTTGTGCGCGTTTGGGAAAACGTAACCGATAGGCGCCTTGCCGAAGATGATGTTAATGCCTCTATCGAAAAAAAAGCCGAAGAAAAATACCTTTCGCTTTTTAACTCTATAGACCAGGGCTTTTGTATTATAGAAATGGTTTTTGATGAAAACGACCATCCTTGCGATTATATTTTCCTGGATTACAACCCGGCTTTCGAAAATCAAACCGGCCTTAAAGATGCCCGTGGCAAAAGCATAAAAGGTATGAACCCGCTCCACGAGCAGCATTGGTTCGACCTTTACGGCGGCATTGCCAAAAACATGGAACCAAAGTATTTTGAGCAGGAGGCCGTACTTATAGACGGTTGGTATGAGGTATCTGCATTCCCTTTAACCAAAAAGCAGGACAATAAGATTGCCGTTATTTTTAACGATGTTACCCTTCGTAAAAAGGCAGAAAAAGAGCTCAACGCTTTTAATTCCCGCCTGGAGCATCAGGTAAAAGAGCGTACTGCCAAGCTTAATATGGTTAATTTGCTTTTAGAGCAAAAAAACCGGGAATTAGAAAAAAGCAATAAAGAGCTGGAATCGTTTAACTATGTTGCCAGCCACGATTTGCAGGAGCCGCTGCGTAAAATTCAGACCTTTTTAAGCATAATTGCCGATCGCAATATGGATGCAGCCACCGCAAAAGGGTATCTGTCTAAAATTAATGCATCGGCCAACCGCATGTCTAACCTTATACAAGATGTGCTTACCTACAGCCGCCTTAGCGCCGAAAGCCAGTTTAGCACCGTAGACCTTAATAATATTGTAGAGAATGTACTTACTGATTTTGAATTGGTTGTAGCCGATAAAAAAGCCGTAATTAAATGCGACATACTGCCTGCCATTAAAGCCAACCCACTGCAAATGCACCAGTTGTTTTCTAACTTAATAAGCAACTCACTAAAATACAATACCGGCCAGCCGGTTATAACCATACAAAGCCGACTGCTTACAGAAAATGATACCAAATTGGTAGAAATCACCCTGAGCGACAACGGTATAGGCTTTGACGAGCAGTACGCCGACCAGATTTTTAAGCTCTTTCAGCGCCTGCATGGCAAAAGCGAATTTAACGGCACGGGCATTGGCCTTAGCATCTGTAAAAAAATTGTAGAACACCACAAAGGCACTATTACGGCACACTCGGTTGCCGGGCAGGGAGCAACGTTTACAATACAGCTTCCCCTTTAATTATTAGGCCGGTTTTGGCATCTTCAAAATATAAATAAATCGTAAATTTGTGCTTTCATTAATTCAACAAATTAAAAATGCAGCACATAATAGACCGTTTTATCAGCTATGTTACTGTTGATACCGAATCTGACCCAAACTCTGATACTACCCCCAGCACCGCAAAACAATGGGACCTTGCCAATAAACTTGTAGACGAACTTAAAGCCATTGGCCTTGATGATGTTACTATAGACGAGAATGCCTATATTATGGCTACCCTGCCCTCTAACGTAGCGCACGATGTACCTGTTATTGGCTTTGTATCGCACTTTGATACCACACCCGATTTTACCGGCGCTAATATAAAACCCCAGATTATCGAAAATTATGATGGCGGCGATATTATACTAAATGCCGATCAAAACATTGTACTTTCTCCGGGCTATTTTAAAGACCTGCTGCAATACAAAGGCCAGACCCTTATTACTACCGATGGCACTACCCTGCTTGGTGCCGATGATAAAGCCGGTATTACCGAGATTGTTACCGCAATGGAGTACCTTATTAAGCACCCGGAAATTAAGCACGGCAAAATTCGAATTGGGTTTACACCCGATGAAGAAATTGGCCGTGGCGCACATAAATTTGATGTAGCCAAGTTTGGCGCCGATTGGGCTTACACTATGGATGGCAGCCAGATAGGCGAACTGGAGTACGAAAACTTTAATGCAGCCGGCGCTAAAATTACCATTAAAGGTAAAAGTGTACACCCGGGCTATGCTAAAGGCAAAATGATCAACTCGATGCTTATTGCCAACAAATTTATATCATCGTTACCAAAAGAAGAAGTACCTGAACATACATCGGGCTACGAAGGCTTTTTTCATGTTACGGGCATTACCGGCAGTATAGAAGAAAGTGTTGTTCAGCTTATAATACGCGACCACGATAGCAAAAAATTCGCCAAGCGTAAAAAGCTTATCAAAAAAATTACCGATAAATTAAACCGCAAGTTCGAAAAACAATTTGGCGGCGATATTATAACGGCCGAGGTTAAAGACCAGTACTATAACATGAAAGAAAAGGTAGAACCGGTTTTTCATATTATTGATATTGCAGAGCAGGCCATGAAAGACCTTGACATTAAGCCGCTTATAAAACCTATTCGTGGCGGTACCGATGGTTGCCAGCTTAGCTACATGGGTTTGCCGTGCCCCAACATTTTTGCGGGTGGGCATAACTTTCACGGCAAGTATGAGTACGTGCCTGTAGAAAGCATGAAAAAAGCTACCGATGTTATTGTACGTATTGCCGAACTTACTGCTTTGCCTAAATAAAATATGGAAGCCCCTAAAAAAACCTGGGACAAGACCAATCAGTGGGGTAATGAGCTCGAAGTTATTAAGGACATTATTAACCGGACTGAACTGGTTGAAACCACCAAATGGGGTGGAACTATCTATACCCTTAACGGCAAGAACGTTTTGGGTATAGGTGGTTTTAAAAACTTTTTTACCATTTGGTTTTTTAAGGGTGTTTTTCTAAAAGACTCCGCGAATATCTTGGTAAATGCCAACGAAGGCAACACAAAATCGTTACGCCAATGGCGCTTTGAAAGCCTTGACGAAATTAACGAAAAGCTTGTACTACAGTACATAAACGAGGCTATTGAAGTAGAAAAAGCAGGCCTTGCCATTACGCCCGAAAAAAAAGAAATTGCCATACCGCAACTACTACAGCAGCAGTTGGATTCGGATACTGATTTAGCAACGGCATTCGCAAAATTTTCGCCCTACAAGCAAAAAGAGTTTAACGAATACATTACCGAAGCCAAACAGGAAAAAACAAAGCTTGCCCGCCTTGAGAAAGTTATTCCTATGATACTGGGTGGAATTGGGCTGCACGATAAGTACAGGGGTTAACGGTATTTAGTAAGCAGTATTATAACAGTAATCAGTTTACAGTGGCAGTTAGCAACGCAATCGCATCACTATGATGGTGTTGAATGAGTTAAAAGCAAATAATAAAATACAAAAAAGCCCCATTAAAATAATGGGGCTTTTGCTTTGTGTTTGCTTGTAAGGTTATGCGGTTTTAGCTGGTGCGTTTAGCTTTTGGCTTAGCTCTAAAGATATAGCGCTACGCTCTAACTTAAGTTTACCCGCCATAGTTTCTATCACTACCGTAGTTTCGGCAAGCTCGGCAATCCTGCCGTGTATGCCGCTTTTGGTAATAATTTTATCGCCTGTTTTTAGCTCGCTTTCAAATTGTTTTTCAAGTTTAGCCCTTTTTTGCTGTGGCCTTATCATCATAAAATACATTACAACAATAATTAGCAAAAAGGGTAATAACGACTGTAACTGTCCCATTTTTTTATATAAATAAAATTAAATTAGTGTGCTGCTCCGCCACCTATTGTCATAGCGTTAGTACCAATACCTTTAGTCTCTATCTTAGCTTTAAAGTTTAGAGTTTCGGTACCTTTTTCTGTATTAAGCGTAAGGGTAACTGTTTTTTGAACATCGCCACTTTTACCTGTAGAGTCAAAAATCACCTGAACTTCGCCTGTAGCGCCCGGTTGTACAGGCTCTTTAGTGTAGCTTGGTACTGTACAGCCACAGCTTGCTTTAGCATCGCTAATAAGCAAAGGGGCAGTACCTTCGTTTTTAAATTTGTAGGTATAGTTTACTTTTTCGCCTGCGTTAATAGTACCAAAGTCGTGATCCATTGTTTCAAACTTTGCAACCGGCAGTTTGCCAGATTCAGCGTGAGCAAGCTCTGCTTTTTTAGCAGTAGCATCATCTATCCTTAAAGCGGCATTTTCTTTTTTGCATGATGCCAGTACCAAAGATGCCATTGCAAGCATGGCGATTGATTTTTTAATCATAATTTAAAATTTAAATTGTTATTACATTAAACCTCTACCGGCTTTAGAGAGCCTGTTTGTACTTTCGTAATCCTTAACCAGGTTATCCAGTATTCCGTTTATAAAAATACTGCTTTTTGGTGTCGAATATTCTTTTGCAATTTCAAGATACTCATTAATAGTAACCTTAACGGGAATAGATGGGAATTTTAAAAACTCGCAAATAGCCATTTTAAGTATTATAGTATCTATCTCTGCAATACGTTCGGTATCCCAATTTGGGGTTTTATCTATAAACTCTTTAGCCAGCTCCTGGTTATTAAGTATTGTTTTACGAAAAAGGTCGCGCACAAAATCTTTATCATCCGTATCTTTATACAACCTTGGCACAAAAAAAGCATCACGCCCTTCGGGCATTATCTGCCTTAGCTGCTTACTTATAAGTGTATTAACTACCGGAATATCGTCTACCCACGTTAGTTTATAATCTTCAAGGTATTCGTATAGCTTTTCGTTAGGGGCAATAACCTCTACAAAAAGGTCGGCAATAAACTCCCTGTCTTCCTCAAAAGTATTTTCGCGCGTTTCCATATACTTAGCATATATCTCGCTACTTTTTACAGCCTCAAGAAGTATAAGTATATAATCGTCGTTACGTTTCCAGTTGTCTATACCGCGCTCTTCGATAGCAATACTAAGCGGATTGCTTTCTTCCAGCAGGATAAGCACCTGATTGTTAATAAATTTGTTGTTGGGGTTTCGCTCTGCAGCTGTGGCAAGGTGCTTTTTTTGCGATTTTTCGATAAAACTTATCTCGCTGTTCCTTAGTTCTACCAGGGCAGATACCATGATAAGGTACAGATCGCGAATGTTTTCTATGCTGTGGAACAGGAATTTTTCTTCCTTTTCCAGGTTATCTGAATCATTTTGGTGCATGGCATAAATAGATTGCATCACCTTAACCCGAATATGTCTCCTGTTTAACATCCGCTTTTTAAGAACATTTTAAAATTAGCAAGGCGAAAGTAAAAACACTTTCGCCCTGCAAAATTAAGAATTATATTTTTTTACCCCTAATTATTTAGCGGTTTCTTTTTTCTTCTCGTCAATACGCTTTTGTGCAATTTGCATTGCAGCCTGATGTGTGGTAATGTTGTTAGCCTCAGCAAAGTGGAAAATTTCTAACGTAGTGTTGTAAATATTCTCAGTCCTTTTAAGGGCTTCCGCTTTATCATAACCTACAATCTCTGCATAAACATTAATAATACCGCCTGCATTAATTAAAAAGTCTGGAGCATAAGCAATACCTTTTTCCATAAGTATTTTACCGTGTACCTGCTCTACAGCAAGCTGGTTGTTAGCCGCACCGGCAATAACTTTAGCTTTTATTTTATTAATAGTAGCATCATTAATGGTAGCACCAAGGGCGCAAGGCGCATAAATATCTACATCGGCACTGTAAAGATCGTCGCCATTAAAAATTTTGGCACCGTATTTACCGGCAATGTATTGCATTTTTTCTTCGTTAATATCAGATATCTGCACTAACGCACCTTCTTTAGTAAGATAGTCAATAAGGGTTTCGCCAACATGGCCTGTACCCTGTACTAATATTTTTTTACCATCAAGGTTGTTAGAGCCAAACTGGTGCATAGCAGCAGCCTTCATACCCATGTACACACCATAAGCAGTAACCGGAGACGGGTTGCCCGATCCTCCACGGCTTTCAGATATACCTGTTACATAAGGAGTAACATCTCTAATAAGGTCCATATCGGCAGTTGTAGAGCCAACATCCTCTGCGGTAATGTATTTACCGCTAAGCGAATTTACAAACTGGCCAAACCTTGTAATCATTTCGGGGGTTTTGTCTTTACTGGCATCGCCAATAATAACTGCTTTACCACCGCCCAGGTTAAGGCCCGATATAGCCGATTTGTAGGTCATTCCCCTCGATAGCCTTAAAACATCGTTAAGGGCTTCCCATTCGTTAGCATAATTCCACATACGGGTACCACCAAGTGCGGGGCCCAAAACTGTGTTATGTATGCCAATTATTGCTTTTAAACCAGTATCTTTGTCATGGCAAAAAACAACCTGTTCATGATCATTAAAAGATGGCTGCCCAAATACAGGGTCAATCTTGGTAAGCTCATTAGCCTTAACAACTTCTGCTATCATAATAGTTGATTTAAATTTGAAGGATGTTCTAAAAATGTTTTACAAATTTACACATTTTATTATTCGAAGATGAATTTACGGCTTTTTTTTGCATAATATATAAAATACGAAAACGTTTTTTAGAGAGTTTGCAATACAGAATGTGCAATATTTTTAACAATTATTACCCGTTTGCTTAACACCGAAGCAATAAAAACATGAAAGAATTACAGTATTTAAATAAATATTTTGCTAAATATAAATTTCAATTTTTCTTAGGAATTTTCATTACCATCGTTGCCCAGATATTCTCGTTGTTTACACCGGGGTACATTGGCCATTCGGTATCAGAAATCGAAAAATTTAGTAACAATACCATTGGCGCTGACGCAGTTAGAAGCAGCCTTACCAACGACATTTTACTAATTGTACTTACAACGCTTGTTGGCGGCGTACTAACCTTTTTTATGAGGCAAACGCTTATTGTTATGTCGCGCCACGTAGAATTCGACCTTAAAAACGAGATATTCAGGCATTACGAAAACCTGTCGCAGGGCTTTTACAAACGCAACCGTACAGGCGACCTTATGAATCGTATTAGCGAGGATGTTAACCGTGTACGCCAGTATGTAGGCCCGGCAATTATGTATGCTTTTAACACCGTAATACGATTTGTGGTTATTATTACACAAATGATATTAATATCGCCTAAGCTTACCTTTTACACCCTTTTACCGCTACCTATATTAGCCTACAGTATTTACTGGGTTAGCAAGCAAATTAATATAAGGAGCACGCTAACACAGCAAAATTTATCGTCGCTGGCCACGTATACACAAGAGATGTTTTCGGGCATACGTGTTATTAAAGCCTACTCGTTAGAAAAACAAAAAGGCGAAGGCTTTATAGAACTTTCCCGCGACAGTGTTAAAAAGAACATGAGCCTTGCTAAAGTTAACGCCCTTTTTGGCCCGCTAATGATTTTCCTTATTGGTATTAGTAACCTGGTAGTGGTATACGTAGGTGGAAGCATGTACATTAACGGCAGTATTGCCGATATTGGTACCATTGCCCAGTTTATACTTTATATTAATATGCTTACGTGGCCGGTTGCATCTTTAGGGTGGATTAGCAGTATGGTGCAGGAAGCCGAAGCATCGCAAAAGCGTATTAATGAGTTTTTAAAAACCGAACCGGATATTAAAAACACAAACCCTAACCATTCGCCGGTTTTAGGCCACATTGCTTTTGACAATGTGTCGTTTACGTATGAAGACACTAATATAACAGCACTTAGAAATGTATCGTTTAGTGTAAACAAGGGCGAGACACTGGCTATTTTAGGCAGAACAGGGTCGGGCAAAAGCACGGTGCTATCACTTATAAGCCGATTGTATGATGCTGATGGCGGTGCTGTTAAGATTGATAACGAAAATGTAAAGGCACTAAACCTGGACGACCTGCGTGGCAGTATTGGCTTTGTGCCACAGGATGCCTTTTTGTTTAGCGACTCTATAAAAAACAACATTCGATTTGGTAAAGAAGATGCCGATGATGCCGAAGTGGTTGCCGTTGCTAAAAAAGCAGTAGTACACCATAATATAGAAACGTTTACACATCAGTACGAAACGGTGTTAGGCGAACGCGGTATTACACTTTCGGGCGGGCAAAAGCAAAGGGTATCTATTGCACGTGCGCTTATAAAAGATGCTCCTATATTATTGCTGGACGACTGCCTTTCGGCCGTTGATACCGAAACCGAAGAAGCTATACTAAATAACTTACAGGATTTTTGCAGAGATAAAACTACAATTATTGTAAGCCACAGAGTATCATCGGCTAAAAATGCCGACAGGATTATAATACTCGAAGACGGCGAAATTATTGAGCAGGGAACCCACAATGAGTTAGTAAATATGCAGGGTTATTACAAAGAATTGTACTTAAAACAACTTTCTGAAAAAGAAATGCAGTAATTTGTTGCATTGTATTGTTTTTTTTTGGATTTTTGGTATCTGCATGAACCAATAAAAAGAACACAGGTTATGAGAGAAAATGATATGCTGGAAAAGGAAGAGATCTTTTCTAAAGTTTTAAGGGCAGGACGAAGGACATACTTTTTTGATGTAAGGGCAACTAAAGCAGACGACTACTATATTACCATTACTGAAAGCAAAAAGTTTACCGAAGAAGATGGTTCTTTTCATTTTAAGAAACACAAGATCTATTTATATAAAGAAGATTTTGCCGCCTTTAGAGATATTTTAGACGAAATGACCAACTATGTTCTTAACAACAAAGGCGAAGAAGTAATTTCTGAAAGGCATCAAAAAGATTTCAGGAAACTGTTTGGCGACAGAGCCGAAGAAACGGTAACCACAGAAAGCTTTACCAACATTAATTTTGACGATATTTAATATATCTACACTATAAAACAGTAAAAAAGTCCGCAAACTATTAGTTTACGGACTTTTTTATTTTATGCTGGTTGCTACTTAACCATTTCCCTTCGCATCGTCATCGCGAGGTACGTGTATAACTGCACTTACGACTATAAACTGCAAAATACACCCTACCCTATCCTCAGTCCGTTCTCCACTTTAAAATCAGGAGCAAGCAATATAACGTCGCCCTCCTGCCCTACGGCACCAAGCACCAGGCATTCGCTCATAAACTTGCCTATTTGCTTTTTAGGAAAGTTTACCACAGCAACTATCTGCCTCCCCACCAAAACCTCTTTAGTGTAGCGTTTAGTTATCTGCGCCGATGTTTTACGTATGCCAATAGCCTCGCCAAAGTCAATGGTCAGTTGATACGCCGGTTTACGCGCCTCCGGAAAATCGTTTACTTCCAGCACCGTACCCACACGCATTTCTGTCTTTTCGAATTCTTCCCAGGTTAGCATTTCAGATTTATGATTTTAGATTTCAGATTATTCAAAACCTGAACATTGGATTTAGTAATTAATTTTAGCACTGCATTACTGAAAACTGAACACTATTCCTTCTCAAGCACCACATCTACCGGCTTGTTCATCTTGCGGCCAAATTTCATCGATGCCTGCTGGCTTTCGTTAGAGCACAGTACATACATATTATAACTGTATAAAGGCAATACAAGTGTTTTATACTTACCACCATTAGCCTTGCCGTCAATATCTTCTATTTTAAAAGAAAATTTATCGGCCTCAAAAGTATTGGCTACCGACAGAAAATAATTGTCTTTAGCATACGGAAAAAAGTAACGTTCTTTTTTAGCTACAGCACCTTCGGCAAGCGGTTTATTTTCATCATCAATAAGATAATTAAAACCAAATTTCATGGGTTGGTTGGCAAATTTAAAGCTGTAAAGGTTATTTACGTTAATAACATCATTACCCAAACTATCTACAATTGTAATCTTAAGGTTCTTAATATTTTCTTTTTTTCCGTCTTCATGAACATCCAACACCACATACGACGTAAAATCATACCCGCAATGCATGGCATTTTGCTGTGCCTTAGCCGATAAACTGATTAATAAAAACGCTATAAGGTAACGCATGTAATTTTTTTTAGCAAATATAAGCAATATTCCAATTAGCAAACCAGGCTTAAAGCAGCATGAAATATGGAAATAATTATCAAAATACTGCTGTTGATGTGTTTTTGATTAGTTAACAAAATGACGATTTGATAATTAAAACCGGTAATTTTAGATTTTCCTTAAACATATATTACTAAAATTTTTAATTATGAAAAAACACCAACCTACCTCGGGCTTTAAGGCCAATTTTTACAACCTGTCATTTTTCTTATTGCTTTTCTATGCTTCATACGGGCAAACCGTAACCCCCTGGATTACTTCGGGCGACCAGAGTAAGCTATTGCAACAACAAGCTACAGTTAGCTTTAGTGCCAACTCCGGCACCAACGCTTCTACAATTACCGTTACGCCCTCTACCACGTACCAAACCATAGACGGTTTTGGATGGACACTTACCGAAGGCAGTGCCGAGGTTATCAACTCGTTAGCAGCAACACAACAAAATAACCTGTTGCAGGAACTATTTAACCCTTCAACAGGGTTGAGTTCATCTGTAGTGCGTATTAGTATTGCCGCATCCGATCTTAGCAGTTACAGCTATAGTTACAACGAATCGTCGGGCGATACGAACATGAATAACTTTAGCCTCTCCGGCCCCGACCTTACCTACCTGGTACCTATCTTAAAAAAGGTACTGGCCATTAACCCCAACATCAAAATACTGGCAACCCCGTGGACGGCCCCGCGCTGGATGAAAACCAACAACAGCTGGGTGGGTGGCAGCCTGCAAACTACCTATTATGCAGCCTATGCACGATATTTTGTAAAATACTTTCAGGCCATGCAGGCACAGGGCATTACTATTTGGGGCATCACACCTCAAAATGAACCCGAAAACCCGTATAACGAGCCAAGCATGCTAATGAACTCGGGTCAGCAGAAAGACTTCATCAACAACCATCTGGGTCCGCAAATGGCAGCGGCAGGATTTGGGGGTATTAAAATTATTGCGTTCGACCATAATTGCGATAACACCGCTTACCCAATAGATGTGCTAAACAACAGCGGCTATGTAGATGGTGCAGCCTTTCACCTGTATGCTGGCAATATCTCGGCCATGACAACTGTTAAAAATGCAACAGGCAAAAACGTATATTTTACAGAGCAGTGGGTAGGCGGCCCGGGCAGCTTTAGTGGCGATTTTGGCTGGCACATGCAAAATATAGTGTTAGGGTCAGTCAACAATTGGGCAAAAGTAGCCTTAGAATGGAACCTTGCCAACAACCCCCAGTACGGGCCAAGAACGCCCGGCGGCTGCACTACCTGCCTTGGTGCCATAACAATTAACAACAGCACCAGCTACACCCGTAACAGCCCGTATTACATTATAGGGCAGGTATCTAAATTTGTAAAAAGCGGCGCGGTAAGAATTGGATCTAACAGCAGTAACGGCAGCATAACAGCATCGGCATTTAAAAATTCAGATGGGTCAACCATATTGGTAATCTATAATTCGGGCGGAAGCAACACCATCAAAGTAGTTTCAGGTGCCAATGCCTTTAATTATACCGTGCCTGCATCATCGGCGGTAAGCTTTAAATGGACAGACGGTTCTACCCCACCATCAGGCTTTCCGGGTTACTACAATATTGTTTCCAAACTAAGTGTAAAAGGCCTTGATGTTGCCAACAACGCCACTACAAGCGGCGCAAGCATACAACAGTGGGAACTTAGCAACGGTGGCGGCAATAACCAACGCTGGCGGTTTGAGAGCGCCGGTAATGGCCAGTATTACATAAGGGTTAAATCTACAGGTATGTATTTGGCACTTGCCAGCACCAGCACTGTCGACGGCATTAAAGTGCAGCAAAAAAGCTTTACCAACGATAATACGTCTAAATGGACGGTTGCCAGTCTTGGTAACGGTTATTACAGGATAGATAATGTGTACAGCGGAAAAGCTTTGGATGTTACCGATGTTTCTACAGCCAATGGTGCACTAATACAGGTTTGGGCTTACGGCGGTGGCGATAACCAGCAGTGGCAATTAAATCAGGTAGAAAGCACTGCTAAACTTAATTCTTTAGGTGTAGCAGAAGTTGATAGCGATATTAAAAGTATATCTGTCTACCCTAATCCTACTAACGGCATTGTTACACTTACAAGCTTAGAAGCCGGTACGTACACCCTTATTGGCCTTACCGGAAACACTATTGCAAGCGGAACTGTTACCAGCGGAGAAAACACAATAGATACCGGCAACCTTTCGTCAGGTTATTACATCATCCGTTTTGAGAATGAGAAAGGCGTAAGCAAAACCTTAAAACTACTTAAAGAATAAAGATATAATTACGAATTTAAAATTACGAATTATGATTAAACCCGATACTTTATTTAGCGTATCGGGTTTTTATATCAAAAAAAAGGCCACCCGTAATGGGCGGCCTTCTATCTTAATACTTAATTCTAAGTACTAAATACTATTTTACGTCCATCAATTCTACATCAAAAATCAGTGTAGCATCCGGTGGTATAACGCCGCCTGCACCACGAGAACCGTAGCCAAGGTGAGATGGTATAACAAAACGGGCTTTATCGCCTACTTTAAGCAGTGCAATACCTTCGTCCCATCCTTCAATAACATTACCTTTTCCTAACGGAAACTCAATAGGCTGCTTGCGTTTGTAAGACGAGTCAAATTCCTGGCCGTTTACCAATGCACCTTTATAGTGTACAGATACTGTTTTGCCTTTCTCAGCCTGTTTACCATCACCTTTCTGGATAATCTGGTAACGCAGGCCACTTTCGGTTTTCTGGAAACCTGCAGCTATTTTATCCAAAGCCTCATCAGCCTGTTTTTTAGCCTCTGCAATACGTTTTTCGCGCGATCCTTCAAAGGTGCGAAAGGCCTCGATAGCATTCCATTTCTGGGCATCTTCGCCAACGCGTATAATTTCTAACGTTTCAATTTTATCGTTCTGTTGTATTGCATCAACAACATCCTGGCCTTCAATAACTTTCCCAAACACAGTATGTTTGTTATCTAACCATGGTGTAGCCACATGCGTAATAAAAAACTGAGAACCGTTGCTACCCGGGCCAGCATTAGCCATAGATAGAACACCAGGTGTATCGTGCCTTAAGTCTGGGTGAAATTCATCATCAAACTGGTAGCCCGGTCCGCCTGTACCTTTACCTTGTGGGCAACCGCCCTGTATCATAAAATCGGCAATAACACGGTGAAAAGCAAGTCCGTCATAATATGGTTTGCCTTGTGGCTTCTCGTTATTTTCCAGGTTACCTTCGGCAAGGCCAACAAAGTTACCTACCGTTCCCGGAGTTTTATCATAAGTAAGCTCAACCAGGATAGTACCTTTGGATGTATTGAATTTTGCGTAAATTCCGTTTTCCATTGTTTTATTTGTTTTGTGAGGTGCAAATTTACGAATTAATTTTAACTCTTATAAGTCCCATTTCATAACAAAAAGGTAAATTTGAAAAGCAAAGCCAACACCATGAACCAAGAAGACAACTACCTTGATGTAAATAAAAAAGCATGGAACAGTAAAACCCAGGTGCACGCAGCATCAGATTTTTACAATGTTGCGGCCTTTCTTAATGGTAAATCATCCTTAAACACTGTAGAATTAGAGCTTTTGGGTAATGTTGCCATCAAAAAAGTGCTGCACCTGCAATGCCATTTTGGTTTAGATACACTATCGTTAGCAAGGCTTGGCGCCGATGTTACAGGGGTAGATTTTAGCGAAACAGCCATACAAAAGGCCGAAGAAATTGCAGATGAGCTACAGCTTAATGCCCGTTTTATTTGCTGCGATGTGTACAATTTGCCTAATGTACTTAATGAGCAATTTGATATTGTATTTACCAGTTACGGCACTATTGGCTGGCTGCCCGATCTGGATAAATGGGCAGGGGTTGTCTCTCACTTTTTAAAACCGGGCGGCAGGTTTGTGTTTGTCGAATTTCATCCGGTAGTATGGATGTTTGACGCCAATTTTATAAAGGTAGCTTACAATTATTTTAAAGACACCGCTATTGTTGAAACTGAAAGCGACACCTACGCCAAAACCAATGCCCCTTTACAAAACACCATGATTACCTGGAATCACAGCCTTAGCGAGGTAATGGGTTGTCTATTAAGCGCAGGCATTACTATAAGCGGTTTTAAAGAATACGATTATTCGTCGTACAACTGTTTTAACGGTACGGTAGAATATGAACCCGGCAGGTACCGCATTGCCCATTTAGATAATAAGATCCCAATGGTATATTCCGTTACTGGAACTAAAACATATTAACAGATTATTCTTATTTTTGCGTAAATATTACACACACAATGGAAAGCCTTTACGACCCTAAGGGGAATCAAAATATATTAGACCGCATAGACCAGCTAAACCCTATGACCCTTTCTCAATGGGGGGTTATGACGGTTAGCCAGATGATGCAGCACTGCCAGGAACCCATTAAAATGGCTTTTGGCATCCTTCATGTTAAACCGCACTGGAAAAGCTACTTTTTTGCAAGCTCGTACCGAAAGAAACTTAACAGCGCAAAGCTGTTTCATAAAGACCAGTCTACCATACAGGAATTTATAATTAAATACGAGCCTAAATTTGATGTAGCCAAAGACGGCTTAAAAGCCCTGGTAGCCACTTTTGCCAAAGATGGCCATGCCGCCATTAAAGCCACCCGACATCCACTTTTGGGCGAGATGACTTACGCAGAATGGGATATCCTGCAATGGAAACACCTGGATTATCATTTAAAACAGTTTGGTGTGTAATAATTTGCAAAGCAAATTATTTAATTAACAATAAACAATTGGCAACTTATTCTCGTTTTAAATTTGCAAATCTCTTATTTAAATTAGATGCTGTCTATTAACGATTGCAAATTGCTCTTTGCCTATTGCTTGTTGCCAATTAAACTTTGTAACTTTGCCACTCTGAAACTCTGAAACCCTAAAAATGCGCATTGACATAATTACCGTACTGCCAGAACTGCTTAGAAGCCCTTTTGAAGCGTCTATACTTAAACGTGCTATAGATAAAGGCATTGTACAGGTACACCTGCACAACCTTAGGGATTACAGCACCAACAAACAAAAAAACGTAGACGACTACCAGTTTGGCGGCGGCGCAGGTATGGTTATGATGATTGAACCTATCGACGCTTGTATTACTAAACTTAAAAGCGAACGCGAGTACGACGAGGTTATTTACATGACCCCCGATGGCGATACGCTTAACCAAAAAATGTCTAACAGCATGTCTTTGCTGGAAAACATAATAATTTTATGCGGCCATTATAAAGGTGTAGACCAGCGCGTGCGCGACCAATTTATTACTAAAGAAATTTCTATTGGCGATTTTGTGCTTTCGGGTGGCGAACTTGCCGCGGCTGTTGTAGCCGACTCTATTATACGACTGATACCGGGAGTGCTAAGTAACGAAACATCTGCGTTAACCGATAGTTTTCAGGATAACCTGCTGTCTCCGCCCATATACACCCGCCCTGCCGAATACAAAGGCTGGAAAGTGCCCGATGTATTGCTAAGCGGCAATTTTGCCAACATAGACAGATGGCGCGAAGACATGGCACTGGAACATACTAAAACCCGCAGGCCAGATCTACTTGAATAATGTTTCAGGTTTAAATTTGTTTCAGGTTTCAGGTTGATTACTCCGTTAGTTATTAACGTGTAAGAGTAAGCCTGCCGAGTGAAGCTTAAGGCGGCCTCATCTTTTTGCGTTAAGCAAATTATGAGAAGAGGCGTTAAAAATCATTTGTTGTTTGAAGCGAAGCAAGTTCAAATGATTTAGCCGAAGCGAAATAATTTGTAGCTAAAAAAGATGTAGCCTTGAATTTTTGTTTCTTTTGTTTCAAGACAAAAGAAAAGAGAAGACAGAAGCTCAAACAAAATGTTGCTTTTTCTTTCTAACTCTAAAATATTTTCTATATTTGCAGCCGCAATCGGGTCAACCTCTGGCGATAATCGTGGTATGTTGCTCTGATATAAACAATTAAATAAAAAATCATGTCTGATTTAGTTAAATTTGTCGAGAACGAATTTGTTGCAAAAAAAGATTTCCCTGAATTTGGTGCCGGAGATACACTAACTGTGTACTACGAAATTAAAGAGGGTGAAAAAACAAGAACCCAGTTCTTTAAAGGTGTAGTTATCCAAAAAAGAGGTGCTGGTAGTACTCAAACATTTACTATCCGTAAAATGTCTGGTGCAGTTGGTGTAGAGCGTATTTTTCCATTAAACATGCCTGCATTACAAAAAATCGAACTTAACCAAAGAGGTAAAGTTAGAAGAGCTCGTATATTCTACTTTAGAGATCTTACTGGTAAAAAAGCCAAGATCAAAGAAAAAAGAAGAAGATAGTCTTCTACAAGAAGTATATAAAAATCCTTTCCTTAACCGGAGAGGATTTTTTTTTGCCCCTACCTGCACCGCAGTGCCTCCATCCAATTTAAAATAATCATCAATTAACACTCAAAAAATTTTAGAACCGGTTATAGTTTTTAACTTTGGAAAAAACTATAATATTTACATGAACAGGAGAAAATTTTTCCGCAATGGGTCGCTTTTTACATTGGGTGCTACCCTGCTTAACCCGCTTGAAGGGTCGGCACACGTAGTGGACTTAAACACACTACACAAAAACAAAAAGGCCAAAAATATAATTTTTATGGTAAGCGATGGTATGAGTACCGGCACGCTTAACATGGCCGATTTATACCTTAACCGCAAAACCGGCAAAGGCTCTAACTGGTTACAGCTTTATAAAGACCAGCGCATTAGCCATGCCCTTATGGATACGGCTTCGGCCAGTTCTATCGTAACCGATTCATCAGCAGGAAGTTCGTCTTGGGGTGGCGGTGTACGCGTTAAAAATGGCGTACTAAACGTTGGCCCCAACGGAGAAAAATACATGCCTATATGGCAAAAGTTTAAAAAAGCCGGTAAAATGGCGGGGTGCGTTACCACCGTGCCCATTACCCACGCCACTCCCGCAGGTTTTTGCGTTACTAACGATAGCCGAAACGCCCAGGAAGATATAGCGCAGGATTATCTTAACCTTGGTTTTGATATTATGATGGGTGGTGGCGACAAGTATTTTAATGCTGAATTGCGCAAAGATAAAGCCGATATGTATGCTGCCTACAAAGCCAAAGGCTGGCAGGTGGTTAAAACAAAGCAGCAAATGCTTGCTGCCAATAACGACAAGCCTGTTCTTGGTGTTTTTGCAGAAGACGGTTTACCGTATAGCATCGACCGAAAAAACGATGCGGCATTGGAGAGCACTACCCCTACCCTTGCCGAAATGGCACAAAAAGCCATTGACCGTATGAAGGGGCATAAAAATGGTTTTGTACTGCAAATAGAAGGCGGTAAAGTAGACTGGGGTGCGCATGCTAACGATGTTGGTGCTTTATTGTACGATCAGGTGGCGTTTGATGAAGCCATTAAAGTTGCCCTTGATTTTGCCGAAAAAGATAAAGAAACGCTTGTTATTATTACTACAGATCATGGTAATGCCAATCCGGGTGTGATTTATGGCAAAGATGCCAACGATAATTTTGACAGCATTCAGAAATATACCCACACTAACGAGTGGATTCTTAACGAGATAAAGCCTGATTTTACTGTTGCCAAAGTACGCGAACTGATTGAGATGGCAAATGGCAAAACAATAGCTGAAGAGGATGCCAAAACCATTTTAACCTATTATGACGGGCTGCATAAAGAAGATGGCGGATTATATAACTACAAAAAGGTTCCGTTTAAAGCGTTTGCGCAAATTCAGCAAAAAAATAACTCTGTGGGATGGATTAGTATGGACCATAGTGCCGATTATGTTAACCTTGCTATGTTTGGCCCCGGCAGCGAATTGCTTAAGCCTTTTGTAAAAAACACCGATTTGCATTACCTAATGCTGCAAGCGGCAGAGGTTGAGAACAAGTTTTAATTCCTGCAAAACTAAAATAAATGAAGCACCTGTACATAAGGTGCTTTTTTTATATATTGTGGCCAAATTTTACCCACTTAAATGAATAAATTTTTAAAAGAACTACTTTGGTTCTGCCTGACTGTAATTATTGCAGTGGCAGCATTTTATGTATTACAAATATGCAACCTCAGCAGTTTACTAATAGCCTTTTATGATGCTGTATATGTTACTGATGCCATTGATATTATTTCAATACTAATTATAGTTTTTGGTTTTATAATCTATTTGATACGAGTGCTTTCGCTGAAATTTAAAAACAAAACCTGTAATTATATTTATATAGCTTACAATGTTTTACTGATTATAGTTATATCGGGCGCAATACACTTAAACGACAAATTATCGCTAAGTGAGGGTTGGACGATATACCCTCCGCTAAGCAGCCCTCCGCAAAAAGTTGTAGTACATAATTTTATTGCCGATCCAATATATCTAATAGCAATACAGTTTATAGTGACTGTATTATTTGCCATTACTGCTTTTAAAATAGGGGAAAAATCTAAACACATTTAAAATGAAGTATATCTACTTACTCATAACTGCTGTTCTACTTTACAGCTGTAAGCAAACACCAACGGTAGATACATCTGTCTTACAAAATGGCGACCTTATTTTCCAGACCTCAACATCGGCACAAAGTCAGGCTATACAATTGGCAACAAAGTCAAAATATTCGCATTGCGGTATTGTTTATAAAGAGGGAAACGATTATTTTGTATTTGAAGCCATACAACCTGTAACAAAAACACCCTTAAATAAATGGATTGCCCGGGGTAAGGATGCACATTACGCAATTAAACGACTAAAAGATGCTGAAAAAACACTAACAAAAGAAGTACTGCAAAAAATGAAAGCCATAGGTAAAACTTTTACGGGCAAAGACTATGATTTATATTTTGAATGGAGCAACAACCGTATTTATTGTTCTGAACTGATTTGGAAAATTTACAAAGAAGGTGCCGGCATAGAAATTGGTCATCTGCAAACGCTTAAAGAATTTGACCTCTCTAACCCCGCAGTAAGACAAAAGTTAAAAGAACGCTACGGTAATAACATTCCTAAAAACGAAAAGGTTATATCGCCGGCAGCTATGTTTAATAGTAATTTATTGATAACAGTAATGGAAAAGTAATTATGATCAGAAAAATTTTGTTAGTGCTTATAACACTATATACATTTTATATAATATGTAATGTTTTTTTCTATGATTTTACAAGTTCAACTATTCCCGGATGGCATACTACACTGTTACCGGCCTATATCTCATTGGCTATATTAGCCTTTCCCTGGCTTATTTTTATAGCAATTTGTTACGGCATCTTTTTAAGAAAGAAAGTTTTAGACAGGCGAGTAATTTTACTTTATTTAGTACTAACTCTACCTCTCCCTACGTTGGTAATCATAACTAATAATTTTGATGCGATAAATTTATCACCACAAATAGATTTAATTATTAAGCTTACAGCAATATCCATATCTTTATTTTTGATAGGGCAACTTACTTTTATATGGTATCTACTAGAAATGACTAAAAGGAAATCATAAAACCTTATAACAACTCCAGAGCTTCTCGTTTAGCAATTTCAAAATCGGCAATAATGTCGCGCAAAATATCGCCGGCAGGCTTAATATCATTAATAAGTCCGGCAATCTGGCCAATTTCCAGTTCGCCTTCTTCAAGGTCGCCTTCAAACATGCCCTTTTTAGCACGGGCACGGCCCAGGAGAGCTTTAAGAGCATCTGGCGTAGGCGACGTTGCATACAGCGCCACTACATCATGAAAAAACTTGTTTTTAATAAGCCTTACGGGGGCCAGTTCTTTTAAGGTAAGATGCGTATCGCCATCCTGCAATTCCACCACCATTTGTTTAAACTTTTCGTGCGAAGACGATTCTACCGAAGCTAAAAAACGGCTGCCTATCTGAACGCCATCGGCACCCAGAACCATTGCCGCCAACATACCCCTGCCTGTAGCAATGCCACCAGCCGCAATAAGCGGCACGGTTAGTTTTTCTTTAACCATAGGTATCAGGGTAAAGGTTGTAGTCTCCTCACGGCCGTTATGCCCACCGGCTTCAAAGCCTTCGGCAACTACGGCATCAACGCCGGCGTCCTGCGCTTTAAGGGCGAATTTTACGCTGCTAACCACATGCACTACGGTAATGCCTTTTTCTTTTAAAAAGGCTGTCCACGTTTTAGGGTTACCTGCCGATGTAAACACAATCTTAACCCCTTCTTCAACAATAATAGTAATTATCACTTCGATGTTGGGGTACAGCATAGGCACATTAACTGCAAAAGGCTTATCAGTCGCCTTTTTACATTTCCGAATGTGCTCCCTTAAAACATCGGGGTACATAGAACCTGCACCAATAATGCCCAGGCCACCTGCATTACTAACAGCACTGGCCAATTTATAGCCACTGGCCCATATCATTCCGGCTTGTATTACTGGGTATTGTA
This sequence comes from Flavobacterium subsaxonicum WB 4.1-42 = DSM 21790, assembly GCF_000422725.1. Lineage (GTDB taxonomy): Bacteria > Bacteroidota > Bacteroidia > Flavobacteriales > Flavobacteriaceae > Flavobacterium > Flavobacterium subsaxonicum. The sequence goes on along the minus strand of NZ_KE383909.1, from coordinate 232,053 downwards.
TATTAAAAAGTTGGGTGATCTTGTTCATCAAAGTACTATAACTTACACTTATAATAGATTATTCCTTTATCAACCTACCTGATTGCGACTGGTTAGCCGAGCTTATCCTGTAGCTGTAAATACCACCTGATAGGTTTTGTACAGCAATTTCGGGCTTGGCAGTAGTAACGTTTTGCTCCCATACAACCTGGCCCAAATTGTTATAAAGGGTTATGGTAGCCGCTTCTATACCTTGTGGTAGCGACAGGCTAACCGTATTTTTAAACGGGTTAGGATATATAACAAACGGTTCGGCTGTTGTAAACTTATCGGTTTGCAAGGTTAAGGCAAGTGCAAAATCGGGTATGCCGTAACCATATTGGTCGTTGGGATTATTGTAACGATCCGCCGACTCTTTAATGGCCTGTAATATTTCGGCATTGCTTTTAGCAGGTGCTGCCTGCCATAAACAAGCTACAAGGCCCGCAGTTATAGGCCCAGAGAATGATGTTCCGCTGGCGGTAGTAATAGTTCCAAATATATCTGATATAGTAGCCGATTGCCCCATAGCCATTACATCGGGTTTAACCCTGCCATCGTAAGATGGGCCAATAGAACTAAAAAAAGCATACTCTTCAGACGATGTTACAGCACCCACTGCAAGGGTGTTAACGGCATCAGCCGGTACCGATATATAAGGATCTGCAGACGCACCGGAGTTTCCTGCCGATGTTACGCAAAACAAGCCACGCGTAAAAGCTATATCCAGGCCGCGGCTTATAAAGGCCGTTTGCCCGTCCATATCTTCATACGTATAGCTATAGTTTGGGTTATCGTAATCAAAATACCCTAAAGACGTGTTTATAACATCAACCCCAAGGCTGTCGGCCATTTCGGCGGCTTCTACCCAGTACGATTCTTCTACAGGGTTTTCGCTGCTAACATCTTCGGTAATAAAAAGATAGTACGACGCATCTGGCGCAGTACCAACTAATTGGCCCTCTACATAGCCACCCATGGTTGAAAGCACGTTAGTGCCGTGGCTGCCTCCGGTATAAAAATCTTCACTGCCACCCACAAAGTTATGGCCTCCTAAAACAAGGTTGTTATCATACAATCTTTGGAAAGGCCCTGCCGTATTAACTCCCGGAAAACCGGCATCTAAAATGGCAATTGTCATTCCCGCCCCGGTATACCCCTGTTGGTGTAGCAGGTGCCCGTTAAGCATTTCTATCTGCGTGCCCGATTGCCCGTAGCTAAAATTCTCTGCCACATCGGTAACATCAGAAACCTTTGCAACAGATTTTGGCTGCTGCACTTTAGCCTGCTTGTTAACATCGGTAATATTTTTGTCGGCATAATCTATACTCGCCACAAAAGAAAGATTACCGAGCGTGCTAATATTAGCTTGTGTACCGCGAACGTGCAATGCATTAAGCCATTTACTTTTAGCCATAACGGTAATGCCGCCAGATGCAGCAACATCGTCTATATATTGTTGGTGTATAGGCACATCTATAGCGTCTAAAGCAATATTGTGGGCAGCACGCCTGTCTAAGGCTTTTTGAGTAAGCATTTCGAGCGGATTGGCAAGGTAATAGGCCGTATCGGGCTTATCTGTAAAATAAACCCAGGCATCCTGCTGGGCATTGGCAATACCGGAAATTACCAGTAAAGTAAAAAGTAATATCTTTTTCATATAAGCAATTGTAATTATGCCAAATTTAAGTAATAAATAGCAATGGGATATATAGATACGTAGAAATATAAGGCAATAGTTTGATTAATTACTACAACCATATATACAAATAAGCAGTATTTTTGCACCTGTAAAAACTATACCTAAAATGCTTTACCTTGTTCTTAGCATCATTTGCAGTGTATCGGTAGGAATTATTTTTAAAACCATACGCAATCATGATACCTGCATTACACAAATTGTGCTGTTTAACTATGTATTTGCTATTATATTATGCTACCTGTTTTTTAGTCCTGATATTAACGTTGTAACAAGTACTGCACCCTGGGGCATTTACATACCTCTAATGCTTTTGCTGCCAACTATTTTTTTATTCCTAGCATCATCTGTAAGGCATGTGGGCATAGTACGTACCGATGCCGCCCAACGATTATCATTATTTATACCCATACTGGCAGCTTGGTTTATATTTAAAGAACAATTCAACACCCTAAAATTAGCTGGGCTTGCCGTTGGTTTTCCGGCGCTCATGCTTATACTTTCTAAAAAGAAAGACAAAGCCGGCAACAACTGGCTGTATCCGGCCATTGTATTAGTAGGCTTTGGCGTAATAGACGTGTTATTTAAACAAATTGCGCTTTATAAAGCCCTTCCCTACACCACGTCTCTATTTTTAGTTTTTTGTGGCGCCCTGGCTGTTATGGTGGTATTTGTGCTGTATGAGGTTATATTTTTGCGCATAAAGCTCAACATTATTAACCTGGCGTTTGGAGCGTTGGTGGGTATCTTTAATTTTGGAAATATCCTTTTTTACATGAAGGCCCATAAGGCATTTGCCGATAACCCTTCTACCGTTTTTGCCGCCATGAATATGGGGGTTATTGTACTGGGCAGCATTGCCGGGATACTTATTTTTAAAGAAAAAGTATCTAAAATTAATTACCTTGGGCTTATATTAGCGTTAGGTGCCATTGTACTTATTGCGCTTTCGCAACTCTATAAATAATAGCGTTACTATATGGCTATAAAAAAGATAACCACTTACTCTATACAAAGCCTGCAAAAGGTTTTTAACTTATCGAGTAATAAGAAGGATTTCTTTTTTGTAGAAATTGGCCGCGAGAGCCTTTTTAACCCTGAGCCGCGACGGTCTGAAACCTACTCGATAAGCTTCTTAAAAAAGGGCAGCCTTAATATACAAACCGGACTGGTAACCCAAACCATAACCGGGCCGGCAATGGTGGCCCTTGGCCCAACCGTAGTGCGAAGCTTACAGGAAGGCGACGAGCAGCCGTTTATGGATATTATTTTTTTTACAGATGATTACCTGCTTGCCAACCGCAGCAACGTTTTTTATATGATGGAGTTCGATTTTTTTGAGAATGATGAACTTCATACCTGTAGCCTAACCAACGATCAGGCACAGAAAATAGAACGCATTTACAGCCTTATAAAAGATACGCTTTCGGGCAATCATTTTCATGAGCACGAAATAATCCGCAGTTATATTTTTGTGCTGATACATGAGCTTAACTCGTTTCATAAAATTAAAAATAACGATAACACAAATTTTACAGAGCGCATGTCTCCGCTGTTAGTCAGCTTTAAAAAACTGCTGTATAACGAATACCGCAGCGAACGATCGGTTAAATTTTATGCCGATAAGCTAAACATTACCCCAAAACATTTATCTGACCTGCTTAAAAAACAAACCGGTAAAACCGCTGGCGATTGGATAGACGAAGCCATTGTTCTGGAAGCTAAAGTACTCCTGCAAAATAAGGCCCTGTCGGTTTCAGAAATCAGCGACGCGCTTAATTTCTCAGACCAGTCGGTTTTTGGCAAGTTTTTTAAAACACACACCGCCCTGACCCCGCTACAATACCGAAAAACAGCACTATAGAAATATCGACGAAAATTACCGTAATTCCGACTTTATTTTAACGTAAAATCGACGGAACTTTGTAGTGTTAAAATTGATATATGAAACCTTCAGCCATAATGGTACTGAATACATTTCCTCAACCGGGAAAAGCGCACTTAAAATCATCTGCATCACAAAACATAGTTACCAACTATAATGTTTTCGGTATGTTATTCAATTTTATGCAGGCAACATTTAAAACCTGCAATCACAGCTAACGCTGCTGCCCCACACCTTATTTTACACTTTCCAAAAATTATGCATTCCTTTTCTATCAGAAAACAGGAAGGATATTATAATTTCTTAAACCGACGAAAACATCAAAACAATCAATAACAAACGATGGATCATTTTTTTAATAAAATAACCACATTTTTAATTACAGCCTTTATGCTGTTTGCAGGTGTTACGAAAGCGCAGGACAGCACCGGCAATGCGTATGTACTTAGCATAGAGCAGGCTGTGCAACTGGCTAAGCTAAATAACGACCACGTTACAATAGCCCGCTTAAACAGCCAGGCAGCTGTAAACGAGTTAAAGGAAGTTAAAAGCCACGCCCTGCCCCACATTGTTATGCAGGCAAGTGGCAAAAGGCTAACCAACGTTACCCTTTACGAACATGGCCTTCAGGACCGCGAATCGCTGCCGCCACCACCAAGCAGCTACCAGGCTGCTGTGGGTGTAGAGGCTACGTTCAATTTATATTCAGGCGGTAAGCACGAGGCTGCCATTAAAGAGCAGGAAGCCCGTAACCGCATTGCCGATATTAATGTAGAACAGCAGCAGGGCAGCATATCGTTGCAGGTAGTGCAGCATTATTTAGAGATACTGCGACTATCTCAGCTGGACAGCCTTTACAAAGACCAGATAAACCGCGAAAAACTGCGTCTTAAAAACATCAACTCGCTTTATAAAAATGGTAAGGTTACAAGGAGCGATGTGCTGCGAGCAGAAATTAGCCTTAGCAACCAGGAGTTTGCCAAAAAAGAAAACGAGAGCGATATTGAGATTTTTCATAACCGCCTTAATATCCTAATGCACCTGCCACAGGAAACCCGTGTAACCCTTAGTGATACGGCCATCGTAAAAACACTGCCCCCGCTGGAAATTATAGAAAAATCGTCAGACAATGATGCTTATAGTGTACGATCGGTTAAAGAACAGGTAAACCTTCAGCAGAGCGTTATTAAAGGGGCTAAAAGCAATTACATGCCCACTATAGAACTGGTTACAGAGTATGGTTATAACTACCCCAACTACCTGCGCTATCCGTATGTAGACCAGTTGTATGCCGTTGGCTTTGTAGGTGTAAGGATGCAGTATAATATATCATCGTTATACCAAAACAACCATAAAGTAAGTGCCGAGCGCAACCGCCTTGAAGAAATTAAAACTTCTGAAAACGCTACACGTGATAATGTAAACCTGGAAATTACATCGCTTAAAATAAAAATTAGCGATACGCAGGAAAAAATCGCACTGGCGCAAAAAAATATCGAGCAATCTCAGGTAAACTACCGCATTGTAAGCACCAAATATTTTAACCAGTTGGCACTTTTGACCGATTTGCTTGAAGCCGACAACATTTACCTGCAATCTAAATACAAACTTATAGAGGCGCAAACCTCATTATTAGACTACTACTACCAAACTTTATACACAACCGGAAAATTATAATAACAATGAAAACACAATCTGGCAAAAAATTCAACCTGCTTTTTAACGGCGTTGTTATTGTTATAATAGCAGTTACCGCCTTTTTCTTTATAAAATACCTGGTACATTCCGGCAATTACGAAGAAACCAACGATGCCCAGGTAGAGGCATATATCAACCCTATTTCGGCACGCGTTGGCGGCTATATTAAGAGCATTAATTTTGAAGAGCATCAACTGGTAAAACTGGGCGATACCCTTATAGTTATAGACAACCGCGAGTACCTTACCAAAGTTATGGAGGCACAGGCCGCGCTGGAAGATGCACAGGCAAGGCTTATTGTTTTAAATGCCCAGATACACACCGCCCAAACGGGCACCTATGTAAATAAAGACATGATTGCAGCCGCTAAAGCCAAGTTTACCGAAAAGCAACAGGACTTAAAACGATACAAAAACCTGCTTAAAGAAGAGGCCGCTACCCTACAGGAATTTGAGCAGATGCAGGCAAAATATGATGTTGCCCAAAGCGAATACAATGCTGCCGGCAACAGCCTTAAGACCACCCACTCTAAAATCGAGGAACTACAGGCCAACCATGCCTTGTTAGAAGCCGAAATTAAACAAAAAACTGCCCAATTGGAGTTTGCTAAAATTAACTTGCAATACACTATTATTACCGCACCTTACTCGGGCAGGCTGGGCAGGAAAACCATACAGGAAGGCCAGCAAATACAGTCAGGGCAAAGTTTGGTGCCTATTATAAACGAGAACTACAAATGGGTTACAGCCAACTTTAAAGAAACCCAGATTGAGGGTATGCGCGAAGGCCAGCAAGTTGAGATTGCCATAGATGGTTTTGATGATAAAACATATCACGGTACTATCGAAGCTATTGCGGGATCTACAGGCTCTAAATTCTCGTTACTGCCTACAGATAACTCTACCGGTAATTTTGTAAAGATAACACAGCGCATACCGGTTAAAATTAAATTTACCGACACCAATATTGCCAACGTTAAGGCGGGTATGAATGTAATTGTATCGGTTAAAAAATAACCCGCCATGGATAAGAACATCTATTTTAAAGACTGGATACATAACTGGGACTGGGGTATGCGTGCTGCGCTGTTTTTAATCCTTATGTTTTCTATACTGCAATTCTCGTTGTTTTCGCTTACGCAAAATTATGTGGTATCGTACTTTGGTGCACAGCCCGAAGACGTTACTTTCTCTATACAGGTTACCTACATATCGCTGTTGTTTTTTTTACCGATACAGATACGTTTCTTAAACTATTTCAACACCCGAAAGTACCTTATTACCGTTTTATTGTGTGGTATAATCCTGAATTTAGTATTCATGAAAACCACCGATATCCATGTTTTTATACTACTGCGCTTTTTACAGGGAATTATTATAAGCCTTATGGCGGGTGCCATGCTAACGCTTATATTTACCCGCCTGCACGACCAGAAAAAGCAGGCTGTAGGCTACTCGGTTTTTTACGGTACCCTATTGGGCAGCAGCGTGGTGGCAGGCGCTCCATCGGCTTGGGTAATAGACAATATGGACTGGCGAATGATCTATTACATTGTAATTGTAATGCAGGTTATTTCTATTGTAATTGTCTTCTTTATTTTCACCAAAGAAAGGCAGCACAGGCAGGTTCCGCTTTACCAGATAGACTGGAAAGCCTATGTGGTTATGGCCTCAGGAATGCTTTGCGTGGCCTACTTTATGGTTTACGGGCCAAAGCAATATTGGTTTCAGGATAAGAGTATTACATACTGCTTTATGCTTATGGTATTTTTGCTTTTTATGTTTGTCTATAGGCAGGTAAAATCCAAAAGGCCTATTATTCATTTCAGTATTTTTAAGTCTAAAAAGTTTATAACCGGATTGTTTTTGCTCGCCTTTTTTTATGGCCTGAAAGACACCATAAACCTGGTGTACAGCTACATTAGTACCGTTACACAATGGGCTAATTACCAGTATATAGAGCTGGCATTGGTAAACATAAGCGGCATGGCGCTGGCTATGTATGCTGCATCGCAACTGGTAATGAGAAAAAAGCACAGCATCCATTTTTTTCTGGTAACAGGCTTTGGCTTTATGCTGGCTTTTAACCTTTGGATGTATTTCATCATCTCGACCGATCTGGCATTTTCAGATCTTGTAATTCCCATTTTCCTGCAAGGTGCAGCCTCCGGAATGTTATTTGTGCCCATTGCTACTTACATCCTGTCTCATGTTCCGGTAAACACCGGATTATCCGGTAGCCTTGTTGCCGGGCATGTGCGTTTTTTTACTACGCTAAACTCCTTCGCGGGCTATTATACCCTGCAATTATTTTACAACCAGCACTACAAAGAACAGTTTTTAGCCCATCTTACGCCCTACGATATGGCGTATACTAATGCTAATAACGCCACCGTACAAGCTTTTATATCCAAAGGATATAATGCCCAGGATGCCACCATTGCGGCACGCGCAAGCATCATTAAACAGGTCGGCATCCAGAGCCAGCTATTAACATCGCAAACCATATTTTTAATTGTGGCAGCAGTTTTGGCAACAATTATTGCAGTAGTTTTAATAGCTCCGTTTGTAAAACGAGTGCTTAACTGGCCAAAATTAGCATTCAAAACACACTGAAAAACAGCTAACTAAAAAATAAATAAAATTTTATTTGGAAATTAAATTTATTGTAACGTACCTTTGCTGCAAGTTCTTTAAAATTATTCTTATCCAGAAAGACCGAGGGAATTGACCCTATGACGTCTTGGCAACCTGCCCGCTAACCCGGAGTAAGGTGCCACATTCAACCTCCGCCGAAAGCGAAGGATAGATAAGTAAGAAACAGTTTATAATACATCACAATATATTATATGCCTTTCTGACTTGTCGGGAAGGCATTTTTTGTTTTTATGCACTTTCCGATGCCTGGTTTAGGATAACTTTTATCGAATAAAAGTTTAACAATTTAAATCACAAAAAGAAATGCAAGAGTCTACAAGAATCCTGAACAACCTACCTATCGATCCATTAACCGGAAGTATTTCGGTGCCAATTTACCAAACATCTACATTTGTACAAGATGCTCCCGGCGTACACAAAGGATACGATTATGCACGTAGCAACAACCCAACCCGTAAAGTATTAGAAGATACCATTGCCCAGTTAGAAAACGGCACCAACGGTTATGCTTTTGCCAGCGGCCTTGCAGCTATAGATGCTGTTATAAAACTATTATCATCTGGCGACGAAGTTATTGCTGTAGATGATATTTACGGTGGTGCTTTCCGTTTGTTTACCCATGTGTACCAAAAATTTGGCATCAACATTAAATATGTAGATACCACTAACGCACAAAACGTAGCCGACGCTGTTACAGATAAAACAAAACTTATCTGGATAGAGAGCCCTACTAACCCTACCCTTAAAATTTCTGACATTACTGCTATTGCCCAGATTGCAAAAGCTAACGATATTTTGCTTTGCGTAGACAACACTTTCGCATCGCCAATTGCACAAAAACCGCTTGACCTTGGTGCCGATATTGTGGTACACAGTGCTACCAAATACATTTCCGGCCACAGTGACCTTATTGCCGGCCTTGTGGTTACTGCTACCGAAGAGCTTGGTGCTAAAATTAAATTCATACAAAATGCTTCTGGTGCTATACTTGGGCCATTCGACAGCTGGTTGGTTATCCGTGGTATAGAAACCCTAACACTTCGTATTAAGCAACATGCCGAAAACGCTCAAAAAGTTGCTGAATACCTTCTTACAGAAAAACTGATCAAAAATGTTTACTACCCTGGCCTGCCTACACACCACAACCACGAGATTGCTAAAAAACAGCAAAAATACTTTGGCGGTGTTGTAACGTTCGACCTTGTAATAGACGATAAAGAAATAGCTTCTCAAATAGTATCAAACACAAAATTATTCAAATTGGCAGAGAGCCTTGGAGGTGTTAAAAGCCTTTGTTGCCTGCCTTGCGAAATGACCCATAAATCTATTCCGGCAGAAAAACGTTACTCAGCCGGTGTTACCGATAGCCTTATCCGCCTTTCTGTAGGCCTTGAGGATGCCGATGACCTTATTGCAGATTTACAACAGGCTATTGCTGCCGCTGTTACTGCCAATGCCGATAAAAGTTCTGTAACTGTTTAAGTAGATTTACAATGTCGAGAAAAAATTTAAATATAGGCCTCTTTGGGTTTGGTGTAGTAGGGCTTGGCCTGTATGAAGTACTGCAAAAAACACCCGCCCTTAAGGCAAACATTACCAATATTTGCGTTAAAGACAAAAATAAGGATCGCGCCATTAGCGCCGACAATTTTACCTTTGATAAGGATGATATACTAAACGACCCAAACATTAACGTGGTTGTAGAACTTATTGATGATGCCGATGCCGCTTTTGAAATAGTTTCTGCGGCACTAAAAAAAGGGAAAGCAGTAGTATCTGCCAATAAAAAAATGGTTGCAGAACACTTTACAGAGTTGCTGCAACTGCAAAAAGAATACAACGTTCCGCTATTGTACGAAGCTGCGGCCTGCGCAAGTATGCCCATTATTCGTAACCTGGAGGAGTATTATGATAACGACCTGCTGGAGTCTATAGAGGGTATTGTAAACGGTTCTACCAATTATATACTTACCAAAACTTTTGCAGAGAACCTTAGCTACGAGCAAGCCCTTAAACAGGCCCAGGACCTTGGTTTTGCCGAAAGCAACCCAATACTGGATACCGGTGGTTTTGATGCCAAATACAAGCTGCTGATACTTTTAGCACATGCCTTTGGTTATATTGCCAAGCCCGAAGACCTTTTTAATATCGGTATCAATAATATTGGCGATTTAGAGCTTAAGTATGCTAAAGAAAAAGGCCTAAAGATTAAACTGGTAGCACAGGCATATAAGGGTACCGATGGTACATTGTCGGCTTTTGTTATCCCTAAGTTTGTAACGCCAGATGACCGTTTATACCATGTAGACGATGTTTTTAACGGCATGATAACTAAAACCAGCTTTGCCGATACCCACTTTTTTGTTGGGCGTGGTGCGGGCTCGTACCCTACGGCATCGGCAGTATTGTCGGATATCTCGGCGCTAAGCTATGATTACCGTTACGAGTATAAAAAGATTTACAGGGAAGAGAATTTAAAACTTACCGATGATGTAGAGCTTAAAGTACTTCTTCGTCATAAAAAAGAAGATTCGGAGGCGTTAAAGCTTAAATTCAACACAGTTGAAGAGGCTTATACCAACCACGATTCCGGCTACCTTACCGGCAACATTACCCTTAGTAACTTAAAAGAGCTGGAGGCAGGCAACACAGGAGGCCACTCGTTTATACTTATAAGTGTGCTTTCTGAAAAAGATGCCACTACACCTGCTTTTGCCATTGCCTAATTTAAATTACGGATTTATAATTGTTTTTCAATATTCTACTAAAAACCCTCAAGGATGTGATGCTTTGAGGGTTTATTTTTTGGGTTTTATTTATAGTTGTTGCCGTTTTTGGTAAGTGTTTTTTTCCGAAATTTGTTAAGGCTTTGTATTGTAATTGTAAAGTTTTGCGCGTTATATCACTATACAGCCCATACTAAATTTTAGGAGTTTGAATCATTTATCAGTACGATTATGGCTTTTAAATACATAGAGATTGAAAGGGTTGAAAAACTTACCAAAAAAGAATTTATAGAAAATTATTATAAGCCACAAAAGCCCGTGGTTATTACCAACCAGATTGATGACTGGCCCGCTTTTACTAAATGGAATTTTGACTTTTTAAGGGAAGTTGCCGGAGATAAAACGGTACCGCTTTACGACAGCCGCAAAACAGATTATACCAAAAAAGTAAATGAGCCCGATTTTACCATGACTATGGCAGAGTACATAGATATACTGGAAAAAGGCCCAACCGACCTGCGCATTTTTTTATATAATTTAATGAAGGATGTACCTTCTATGAAACTGGATATGAAATGGCCCGATCTGGGGTTGCGCCTGCTTAAAAGCCTGCCCCTGGTATTTTTTGGAGGCCAGGATGCTAAGGTTTTTATGCATTATGATATTGACTTCCCAAACATATTCCATTTTCATTTTGAAGGAAAAAAGCAGTGTGTATTGGTAGACCCGAAAGAAACAAAATACATGTACCGCCTGCCCTACTCCTGGATTTGCAACGAAGATATTGATTTTGACAATCCGGACTTTGAAAAATTTCCTGCCCTAAAAAAAGTAACACCTTATATAACCAACCTGCAACATGGCGAAATGCTGTACATGCCCGAAGGCTGGTGGCATTACATGAAATACTTAACACCCGGATTTTCGTTAAGCCTGCGCTCTCTTGCCGGCAGGCCGGGTAACTTATTAAAAGGCCTTGCAAACGTAGCGGTTATACGTTATTACGACAACTGGATGCGCAAACGCAAAGGCCAGGCTTGGCTGGACTACAAAGATAACGAGGCCATACGCAGAACAAATGCCCTTGTAAACGCCGAACGTTAAACCCTAAAAACAACAAACCCCAAAGCAGTACTTTGGGGTTTGTGTATTATTTTTTCTTGCTCTTAGATTTAGCTTTCTTTTTAGACTGCTTTTTCTTTTTAGCTTTTTCTTTTTTCTTAGCCTTGGCTTTATCTTTAGCTTTTTGCTGTTTTGCTTTCGCTTTCTTTTTAGCTTTCGCTTTTTTGGCTTTATCTAATTCTTTTTTAGATTTCTCTTTGCCTTTTTTCTTGTCTTTTTTAGCTACCGCTTTTTCTTTATCTTTCACTTTTTTCTCTTTCTTTTTATCGGTTTTAACCTCGGCAGCAACTTCTGCTACGGGCGTTTCTTCAGTTGCAGTTTCAGCCGGAGCTTCTTCTACAGTAGGAATTTCGGTAACAGGGGCACCTTTAGGGGCAGCCGGTTTACGTGTTGTTGTTTTTGGTGCAGCAGCAGTTGTTTTAGGAGCAGCTGTCCTTGTTCTGCGTGCCGGTGCAGGTTTTTCTTCCGTTTTTTCGGTAACTTCTGCTGTAGCAGGAGTTTCAGGAGTTACAGTTTCAGAAGTAATAGCATTCTCCTGGTTTTCGGTAGTAGTTTCCGGGTCGTTCTTAATGGGCTGTTTCATTGTAATCGGTTATTTGTGTGTACTTTTTTTAGTATTAGGTACAAAATACCACCTAAAGCAATTGATACGCTTTTAGTTAGTATTAAATAATTGTAAAGTTAACGTAACCAAATGTAAGCAATAAAAACATTCGCCAATGTTAAGTTTTTAGTCAGTAAAATAGCACCTATTTATATAATTACCAACCAATTAAGGCTGTTTATAAAATTCAGAAAGCAAAAAAGCCACAGAAAAGTAATCTCCTGTGGCCTGATTTATTAATGCAACACGCTATCAGGTTGCTATTTATGATACTTTTTAACCCCCGCAAGCACAGCAACATCTATATAATTTTGGCTCGGCGGTATTGGGCAAGAGTATTTAGGGTTGTAAGCACAGTAAGGGTTGTAAGCTGTATTAAAGTCGATGGTAATAATATCGCCTTTAGGCTGAGAGAGGTCTACATAGCGGCCACCGGCATAACTGCCCTGCCCGGATGACAGATCTGTAAACGGCAAAAACAAGTGGTCTTTATATTTTTCCTCCTTAATAAGGTCCAGGTTCTGGAAAACATCCAGCTTAATGTCTTTTCCGCCAAGGTTAAAATATACTTCGCCATACTTTACATAAGGCGCGGTGCGCGATGTGGTGGTAGCCATTTTAAAAGGCTTTTCGTTAGGGGTGCGTACCAATTTGGCTGTAACACAAAAATCGGTATCTATGGCATAAAAGTCAAGGAGCTTAAAAGTTTTAAGATCCTGCGGCGTAAGCGGCGATTCTTTTGGGTCCAGATACTCGTTGTTCAGGTTCTTTTGGTACAATTCAGATGAAGCCACACTGCACTCCTGCGCACTGGCGTATAAAGACAGCCCAAGGGCTATGGCGGTAAATAATTTAGTTGTCATAAGTAAGCATGTATATCTTACAAAAATAGCAATAAGTATGGTTATACACTATATTATTAGCAGGCCGAATAACTATCTTTGCCCTAAACCATTTACCAGCAATGCTTAAACAGGCTTTTAACCGCTACATAAACAATTTTAGGGGCTTTACCCGCGAGGTTTGGATACTTACCATTGTAACCTTTATAAACAGGTCGGGCTCTATGGTGCTGCCATTCCTTTCTAAATATCTTAAAGAAAACCTGGACTTTACTTATGGGCAGGTAAGCTGGATAATAGTATCTTTTGGTTTGGGCTCTATGGCAGGCTCATGGATTGGCGGTAAATTATCAGATAAAATTGGCTTTTATAAAGTAATGGTTTTTAGCCTTTTTGCAAGCGGGCTTATGTTTTTTGTAGTACAGCAAATAACAACCTTTGCCGGGTTGTGTGTTGCTATGTTTGCCCTTTTGGCTATTGCCGATATGTTTAGGCCGGCTATGTTTGTATCCATCCGCACATACGCCAAGCCAGAGAATCGCACCCGTGCCATGACGCTGGTACGTATGGCTGTTAACCTTGGCATGTCGGCTGGGCCGGCTATAGGCGGCTTTATAATCTTAACGCTTGGCTACAAAGGTTTGTTCTGGATAGATGGCAGCTCGTGCATTATTGCCATAGTACTCTTTTTTTTATTGGTAAAAGAAAAAAAACCTACACCGGCAGGCACTACACATATAGAAACCGAAGTTGCTGCCGTTACATCGCCTTTTAAAGATGTATCGTATTTGTTGTTTTTATTTATAAGCCTGACTATTGCCATAGTATTCTTTCAGCTGTTTACATCGCTCCCGCTGTACCATAAAGAATGGTATGGGTTAACCGAAGTATACACGGGCTTGCTATTATCTTTAAACGGTATTATGATATTTTTTTTCGAAATGCCTATAGTTGGGTTTCTGGAACGTAAAAACATTCCCAAAATAAAGATCATATTATGGAGTGCCGTACTAATTTCTGTTGGCTTTTTTGTACTCCTGATAAATACGTGGGCAGGAATATTAGTTATTAGTATGTTGTTTATAACGCTGGCCGAGATGTTTTGCTTTCCGTTCTCCAATTCTTTTGCTCTTGGCCGTGCCCCTCGCGGACAGGAAGGCCGCTATATGGCGCTTTACACCATGACCTTTAGCCTCGCCCAGATAATGAGCGGTAAAATGGGTATGGATATTATTGCTGCATATGGTTATAACAATAACTGGATAGTAATGGGCTGTACTGCCCTTTTGGCTGCAGTAGCATGTATTATTTTGCACAGGCGTATGCTTAGCGGCAAGGTGTAATGCAGCCTACTCTGCATCATTAGACTAACTTTATAGTTATTTAACTATAAAAATAGTTGCGTAACTAAAAAAATAGTTTTAGCTTTGGTTTATAGAAATAAATCACGCACCACTATGCAAAAGTTAACCAACAAAGAAGAAGAAATAATGCACATTTTATGGAAGCTGGAAAAAGCTTTTGTTAAAGATGTGCTGGAAGAGGTTAAAGACGACAAACCCCACTACAACACTTTATCTACCATTATAAGAAACCTGGAAGAGAAAGGCTATGTAAGTCATAATGCTTACGGCAACACCCACCAGTACTATCCTATTATTACTAAAGAAGAATACCGCAAGGGTTTTATGAGTAATGCCATAGAAAACTATTTTGGCAACTCGTACAAAAGCATGATCTCTTTTTTTGCGAAGGAAGAAAAAATCAGCGCCGAGGAGCTTCGTGAAATTTTAGATATGATAGAAAAAAAGTAAGGGTATGGAAACTCTCATCATATATATTGCCAAAGCAAGCTTACTTATAGCCCTGTTTTTCATGGCCTATTATTTATTGCTAAAAAAAGAAACCTTCTTTAATTCTAACCGTTGGTTTTTACTTAGTGGCTTGCTTACATCTGCTTTGTTACCCCTATTTATATATACTAAGGTTATTTGGGTAGACCCTACTCCTGTAAAGGTTGTAAAAGCAATAAACACAAGTCTAGTTACAGAGGTAATTGCCTATGTGCAACCTGTAGAAGAAGCCCTAACAATCAATTGGGCATACATTGGCTTAACAATCTATATAATAGGTGTATTGTTTTTCTTAGTCCGTTTTATTGTAGACCTTTTCCGCGTTAAGCGAATGCTAACATTAGCAAATGCTGTAAAAAAAGACGGCTATACCTTGATAGATTCCACTAAAATTTTATCTCCATTTTCGTTCTTTAAGTATATTGTGTACAACTCATCACTGTTACAACCACAAGAACTGGAGAGTATTATCGCACACGAAAAAGTGCACAGCAGGCAATGGCATTCGGCAGATATGCTTATAAGTCAGCTCTTTTGTGCGGCATTTTGGTTTAACCCGGTTGTGTGGCTGTACAAAAAAGCCATATCGCAAAATCTGGAGTTTATTGCCGACGCCGAAGCTACCAAACAAGTTCCGGACAAAGTTGCTTACCAAAAAACACTTTTAAAAATTACGCTCCAGCCGGAGTGCATTGAAATCACCAATCATTTTTATCAATCATTAATCAAAAAACGAATCATTATGTTAAACAAAAAAGAGTCTAAAAAAAGCAGCTCGCTTAAGTATGTTGCTGTACTGCCTGCACTTGCAGCGTTTGTATTTGCGTTTCAGTACAAAACTGTAGCCCAGGAAAAAGATGTAGCCCTGCTGGAAACAGCCTATGTAAAACCTTCGGTCCTGGCAGACACAGCTACGGAAGAATTACCCGATGTGGTAACTATGGAGATTAACAAAGACATTACCGACCTGGATTTTAAAAAGAACCAAGCGCTGTTTAAAAAAGTATTTGATGCCGATGTTACTTTTAATAACGTTATACGTAACAGTAAAGGCGAAATAACATCTATTAATGTAACCGTTAAAGATAAGGACCATAAGGATAACTACCCTGTGCGCGAAATACTTGGCGATAATTCGACTCCAATTACTACCTTTACTTTAGGGATAGAAAAAACCGAAGGTAAAATCAGGAACAACATCTTTTTTTCTGAACATCCGTTGGCAACAATAACCTTGGCTGATACCAGTAATGAAGATGCTGCTGTTACCTACCTTAAAAAACATGAGAGCTTAAAAAGGCTTATAGTTATTAACGGTGTAATGCAGCCGGGCAGCGACATTATTATTATGGAAGGTGAAAGAATAAGCGGTATGACAGAACTTGAAGCTAACTATGCCCTTAAAAAATATGGTGATGCTGCAAAAAACGGCGCAGTAGAGCTTACCACAGTTAGCAAAACAAGTAATAATACATCTGATGAACTTATAACTACATCTACCGGCTATGCTATAAGTGTTAAAGATATTAGCTTTACTATAAAAAAAGATTCTAAAACAGAAACCTTAGACTCTTATAAAGAGGCCTTTAAGGCAGAAGGCATTAAGATGATTTATGATGGTATATTACGCAACAGCGCAGGATATATAACATCGATACATATAAAATTAACCGACCATACAAAAAATACTGCCGAAGGTACATGGGAAGTTAAAGGCACTACCGATAAGCCTATAGGAAAAATTTTTATAGGTCGAAAAAAGGGCATGTTAGTAGTATTGGAGCAAAAATAATTTACAAATAGTAATACCTATAGTTATGGAAACAGCAATAGTATATCTTGTAAAAGCATCGGCAATTATGGCCCTGTTTATAATTGCGTATCATGTTTTCCTAAAAAAAGAAACGTTTTTTAACTCCAATCGGGGGTTTCTTTTGGCGGGACTGTTTACAGCAGTGCTGCTTCCATTACTATCATATACTAAAATTATATGGGTAGCGGCTGCCGCACCGGTAGCAAGAACCCGCGCCATAGACATGAGTAAGCTTATAGCTGCTAAAAACGCGCTGTCTGTAGTAAGTGAGCCTGTACCCGAAACATTTACCATTAACTGGTGGTATGTTGTTTTAAGTATTTATGCCATAGGTGCTGCCTTCTTTTTAATACGGTTTTTAGCCGATATTATAAAAGTAAGGCGCATGCTAACCGGACAAAAGATTGCAAAAGAAAATGGGTATAAGTTTATAGATTCGGCTAAGGCAGCAGCGCCATTTTCGTTCTTTGGTTACATTGTATACAACTCATCACTGTTGCAACCACAGGAACTGGAAAGTATTATAGCGCACGAAAAAGTGCACAGCAGGCAAAAGCATTCGCTGGACATGATTATCGGCCAGCTGTTTTGCATAGCCTTCTGGTTCAATCCGTTTGTATGGATCTACAAAAAAGCTATATCGCAAAACCTCGAATTTATTGCCGATGCCGAAGCCACCAAGCAACTGGCCGACAAAACGGCCTATCAAAAAACATTATTAAAAATCACGCTCCAGCCGGAGTGTATTGCCATCACCAATCATTTTTATCAATCACTAATCAAAAAACGAATCGTTATGTTAAACAAAACACAGTCTAAAAAAAGAAATGGCTTAAAGTATGCCATTGTCTTGCCGGCCCTTGCGACGTTTATGTTTGTATTTCAGTATAAAGTTATAGCACAGGAAAAAGAGCCTTTAGTTAATGAGGCAAGTTATTCTCAAATAAATATAGAGATAACTAAAGACAGTAAAGATGCTGAACTGGAAAAACAAAAAAAGCTTTTAAAAGAACAGTTTGGTGCCGATGTTACTTTTAGCAACATTACCCGCAACAGCAAAGGCGAGATTACGGGCATTAAAGTATCGGTTAAAGAAAACGGCAGGTCGGCAGTTCAGGAAACTACAGGCAGCACACCTATTGCCCCTTTTAGTATTGAGGTAGAAAAAGATGCTAAAGGTACCAGGACAGCTATAGCAAACGGTACAGTACGTACAAAGCCAGGGCATCCGGCACCACCCGCTGTACCTGCTGCACCCGGCTTTGCCTCTCCCGCTGCACCACCGGCTCCACCAATGCCACCTGCAACACACATACAAGGTACTGGTTATATAATGGATACTGATGATGAGCAGGTTGGCACTCCGCTTAATTTTGGTAACAGCGATGCCCTTGTAATTATTAATGGTGTTCTACAGCCTAAAGCACAAACGGTTTTATTACCTGTTGGCCAGCAAATTACTGGCGTAACTACATTAGATAAAAAAGAGGCCAAAAAGAAATATGGTAAAGACGCTAAAAAAGGCGCTGTAGAAATTACAACCGCTAAAAGCACCAATGGAGTTGCCATAAACATGGACGAAGTTATGGGTTACGCCCAACAGGGCATGGATGCAGGCTTTAAAGTACTTGCCGATATTGATTTTGATAAAATACTGGGTGAAGCCTTTGCCTCTATATCTTTTGATGACCTACAGGGATTATCTGACGAGGAAATGCAATCAGTACAGGAAGAGCTTAAAAACGCACAGCTTGAAATAGAACTTGCAGGACCGGAAATACAAAGGCAGTTTGATGAACAGCGCTTATCCAGAGATGAAATGCTGGAAGCCAGAAAAGCTATTATGGAGGCCCGTAAAGAAATTATGCAGGCCAAAAAAGAAATAATGCAAGCTAAAAAAGATGCCCTTAAAGCCAAGAAAGAAGCTGTAAAAAAAGCTTAATGCTACTTATGCCTGCCAGCACAGGCCTATAAATACAATACTATTACAAGCCAAACCATGGAAAATTTATCGATATACTTTTTAAAAGCCAGCTCTCTTACAGCGTTATTTTTTATTGCCTATTATGTATTGCTGAGAAAAGAAACATTCTTTAAATCTAACCGATGGTTTTTGATTGCGGGGCTGTTTACATCTGCCCTATTACCTTTGGTAGTTTACAAAAAAATTGTTTGGATAGATCCTGCGCCACAAATGCCGCTTACGCAAATTAATGTTAGTCCGTTACAATATACGCCACAACCCATACCTGCACCGCCCTTAGAAATTAACTGGCTCTACATTGCTTTGCTGGCTTATGGCGCAGGGATACTATTTTTTGCCATCAGGTTTGCAATAGACCTTTATAAAGTTCGTAAAATACTTAATGCTAAGCCTGTTTTAAAACAAGGCGGGTTCAAGCTTATCGATTCTGTAGCTATACAATCGCCGTTTTCTTTCTTTAACTATATAGTTTACAATTCGGCCACACTTCAGTCACAGGAGCTTAACAGTATTATAAGTCACGAAAAAGTACACAGCAGCCAAAGGCATTCTTTAGATATTCTGCTTGCACAGTTGTTTTGCCTGGCTTTTTGGTTTAACCCAATTGCCTGGCTGTATAAGAGGGCCATATCTCAAAATTTAGAATTTATTGCCGATGCCGGTGCCATTACATTTATAGAAGATAAGGTGGCCTATCAAAAAACACTGCTTAAAATAACGTTAAAGCCGGAATGCATAGCAATAACCAACCATTTTTACCAATCATTAATCAAAAAACGAATTGTTATGATAAACAAACAGCAATCTCACCGCATAAATTCTTTAAAATATGGATTGGTGCTGCCCGCACTGGGAGCTTTTATATTCCTGTTTCAGATAGAAGTTATAGCTCAGGAAAAAGAGAAGTTACAAGCAACTAACAGCTATACTGTTAATTCTTCTTTTTCAGAATCTATTGAGATTACTAAAACAGACACAGACAGGCAATTACAAGCTAAAGCACAAGTGCTTATAAATGCTTTTGATAAACCTACAACTATTATAATTAGTAATGTTAAACGTAATAAAAACCAGGAAATTATAGCCATTAAAGTTGTAGGCAAATACAAAGGCCAGTCTAAAACGTACGAAGTTAGTGATGATAAACCTATAACTCCTTTTAAGGTTGAGATAGCTGGCAATGGCAATGGTGAGTTTGAACTTAATTTTATTACAACGGCAAAACAAGCCTTCTTAAATGAGCCTTCTGTAAAAGCTAAAAGTGGTACGGCAACTATTACATCGTTTAAAAATGGAGATAAAGATGCTGCACCGGCCGATGTTCTGTATATTATAGACGGCATTAAGCAAAAACCGGGTAGTGGCCTGAGTGAAATAAACCCTGATGATATTGAAAAAATTGAAGTACGAAAAGATACCGACAATATTGTTAAGCTTTATGGCGAAGATGCTAAAAACGGGGTAATACTTGTTACAACTAAAAAAAGTACGACTAAGCCATCGGGTACATTTAATGGTAACAAAAAATTTGGATCGCTTTACGATCCTCAGGCGCCTTCTATAAATATGTACACCCCGATTTCCAGAATGGCAGCTAACGGCATAGTAGAACGCAGGTATACTGTTGTAACCGATGGAAAACAAAACGACTCTGTACAGGCTTTTAAAAGCGGCGTAAAATATGTGGCTTACGCTAACAGCGAAATAGAAGACCCTGCCACTTACGTGTCTTACAATGTTTCTGCAATAAAAGGCAAAGGCACTATTTCAAGAAAAAAATATTCTGAAATGACTGCCGATGAATTAACTAAAGCTTACGAAAGCCAGGAGACGGTACTAAGGGGAATTAAAAAATTAGATAAGAAAATCAAAGCATCCGGAGATAAAGAATATTCAGATAATATGGAAGCACTTAAAAATGCCGCCCAACAGGCGCAAAAAGAAATTAGGCAGGCACAAAAAGATTTAAAAAGACGCTCTTAAATAACAGAGTATAAAGATTGAGTTAGTTACATAAAATAATAAATAACAATTTATTATGAATTTAGACTGCCCAAAAGGGCAGTCTTTTTTTTATATTTGGTATACCAAAAACTCAAGATATTATGTTTAAAATTTTAGCAAAAATAAACCATTGGGTTTTGCCCAATTACACCAAAGAGCAATTAGACCTTACTAAGGCTACAAAAATGCAGAAAGCCATAATTGCCTGGAAATATTATGTTACCACCCGTGCCGTAGGTTAATAAACCAGCGGAGCATACACCTCGTAATTGCCAATTTTTTCGCGGCCTTTTAAAAAAGATAGTTCCATTAAAAAATTGCACTGCACAATTACCCCACCCAAACGTTCTACCAATTCGCACACTGCTTTTGCCGTACCACCGGTAGCCAATACATCATCATGTATTAAAACGCGGTCTCCCGGCTTTATAGCATCGGTATGCACCTCAAGTATGTCTGTACCATATTCCAGCTCATATGTGGCCGATATAGTCTCATAAGGCAATTTTTTAGGCTTACGCACCGGTACAAACCCGGAACCAAGTTCATAAGCCAGTAAAGTGGCAAAAAAGAAGCCACGGCTCTCTGCCCCTACCACCTTATCTATTTTACGGTCGCGCAGGTTATTTATAAGCAAAGCCATACATTCGCGCACCGCCTGGGGGTTACCAAGCAATGGAGTTATATCTTTAAACACAATTCCAGGTTTCGGAAAATCCTGTACCTCACGTATATACTGATTAAGTGTCATTTTTTTGGCTTTTATTATCAATTTAGGTTTGCAAGTTAATGATTTATTTATATATTTGCACCCGCAATCAGGATGATAAAACACACTGATAACGCAAACAAAAGGCCTCGTGGCGCAACTGAATAGCGCACTTGATTACGGCTCAAGAGGTTACTGGTTTGAATCCAGTCGAGGTCACTACTCGGGACAAAGCGAAAAAATCGTCTTTTGTCCCGTTTTTTTTGTCTTTAATTCATTGTTAACCAAATAGATACAGTTCAAAATTTCGTTGACCCGAGCGGTTTGGAAAGTGCTTCCGCGAAATGTGAAATTTTCGGGATAAATTAAACCAATTAGCTCTCTGGCTTCTACAAGCGTACTGTTCTCATAAGCTGAACCTATAGATATCAGATTGTTAAGTCCCCTGCTCATTAAATCTTCGATGTCTCCTTTTTCAAAATTTGTATAGCCCAGTTGTTTTTCTATTTTGATGATAACCGAATTATAATCGGCCTTCATTAAATTATAATCCTCCACATCGATTTTTTCAGTCACAAGAAGGTTTCTGGCATTGGAAAGCTTCTTTTCATACTCGGTTATCTGGGCAAGCATCTTCTTCTTTTCGCTTGCTGCATTACCAGTATGCTCTTTATATGCTTCCAAAAGTACAGCTGAATATAATTTTTTCACTTCTGGTATTGGCCTGTAAGTGTTGAGGTGGTTAATAAACCTTTCATTAGCTATTTCTGAGTTTATTCTGTACTTGCAGCTTGCCTCACAATGATAATAGTAATAATATTTGTGGCGTCCCTTACATTTGCTACCGGTAAGCTTCCTGTCACATTGAGGGCAGAGGAAAAAGCCCCTGAGCGGAAAATTCTCAGTGGTCTGTACTTTTGGCCTGTAATTCCTTGATCTCCCCTCTAAAACGTCTTGTACCCTGTAGAACAGCCCATCACTGATTATGGCTTCGTGCTGCCCATTCACCAACATCGCATCCTCGTCCTTGTACTTTGGCACGACAATCTTTCCGCAATAAACAGGGTTTTTTATAATGATCCAGAAATTACCTTTTGTACAGGTAAGTCCCCTGTCCTTTGCCATGTG
This sequence comes from Flavobacterium subsaxonicum WB 4.1-42 = DSM 21790, assembly GCF_000422725.1. Lineage (GTDB taxonomy): Bacteria > Bacteroidota > Bacteroidia > Flavobacteriales > Flavobacteriaceae > Flavobacterium > Flavobacterium subsaxonicum. The sequence continues at coordinate 209,311 of NZ_KE383909.1, read as the reverse complement.
GTAAATGGACTCCGAATTAAATACCTCTTTAGCAATCTCCTCAAAGATCCATCGTACTACCTTGGCCTCGTTAGGCACTATAGCAATATGTTTTTTCCCGTCGTCGGTAATCTTGTTGTCATACCCGTAAGGTGCCATTCCCATATACCTGCCCTCTTTCTTTGCACGCCTTAACCCGTGAAATGTATTTAGGGCACGCCTGTCGTTTTCAACTTCAGGGGCGGCCAGGTAGAAGGCAAGCATCATCTTATTCTCAGGTATGGCAAGGTCAAGGGGCTGCTCAATAGCTTGGGGTTCTACGCCGAGTTTCCTGAGAAGGCTTATCATTTGGTAAGCATCTCCGGCATTCCTGCTGAACCTGTCCCACTTCATGAAAAGTACCAGATCGATCTTGTTTTTATTTTTTTAAAGGTTCACCAATAGCTTTTTCCACTGGGGCCTGTTAAATGTCTTTGCGGAATGGTCTTCATAGATGACATCCCGGATCTGGATGTCGTTAATACCACAGTATTTTCGAAGTAGTTCTTCCTGGTTCCTTTGTGAGTAGCCTTTTTCAGCCTGTTCATCGGTACTCACCCTAACGTATAAGTCTGCAATCCTTTTCATCGCTCTAAATATTTGGAAACAGCTATATTAGCGATTTTTCGCAGAATAGCCAAGACATTTATTGCCTGTTCCAGGCTTATTGATAACCCTTCCGCCTCCAGCATTCGCAAAGCATCCTGGGGGCTAATTTTTCCTATAATTTCTTCTTCTTCTTTCATGGTCAATTGCATTAAATTAAAAAAAGCCCGCTTGCGGGCTTTTGATTTACTTAAGGAAATCTATTCGGGCAGGTATATCCTGCTCGCCTGGTTTTTTTTGAGTGATGGCTCATACCGCAGATAGCCATACTCACTCAGGTCTTTGATGCATTTGCGGTAGGTTTTAGGGGCAGATAGCTTAGCGATTGACATAATGTCGGCACTATAAGCAAATACAGGATTAGAGAAGCCCCTGACTGCCCTGTAATACAGCAATGCGGCAAAAACACAGATGTGTGTGCTGCTGATACGATAATCATTGCTTATCGACGCAAAAAAGTGCAGTAAGGGCTTCTCGCTCTGCATGGCTACAAGGATTGTTTTTTAGGGCGCTGCTTTTTCTCTTTTGATTCACCCGGTCCTTCCTCAGCAGCAGCCGACTGCTGCTTTTTCGCGTCCTGGCCTTTACTTTCATTTTTTCCCTGTGACTGCTCCTGGGCTGTACCCTGCCTTGTGTCAAGTCGTTTCATGTCGGCATCGTACACGGTCAAGGTTTTGAATTGGGGTGTCGCCTCAAGGTACTGTTTAACTTCCTGTCCATCTTTTATAAAGGTGGCCGATTGAAGGTTACCCTTTTTAAGGGAGTTAATAAGGTCTTCCTTATGCGAATTATTTTCAAGTTCCTTGATAGGATGTTTTGCAAGTACTGATTCAAGATTGTAACCATAATTTTCATGGTAGTGCTTCAGGGCAAAGTTTCCTTTGCTATCGGCATCCTTAAAATCCATCTGGACCCGTCCGGAGTTTTTTCGCTGAATGGAACAACAAGATGGTCAATTTCAATATAATGTTGTTTGCTGTTTTTGCTCCCATGAAAAAAACCGCGCTTACCATTTCGTTCCTCTATCCTCAACGAGCCGGAGTGACGAAACTTAAAAAAATTAACGGTCTTCCTGCTCTTATAGTAGATGATCCATAAAATATCTTTCAGACCAACTACATCATTTTCAATTTCAACAATAGACATGTTAGTGTTATCGAGATAGTATACAATCTGGGCTGTAGGTTCCATGATTTTTTATATTTTGTTATTTATATTTAACCTAAAATTGGTACCTGTAACCAAAATCGGGCTGGAAGCCTATCTGGTCTATTTGATTTACCTGCTGTGTAACCCTGTTATAGCTTTTGGTAAAAACATTAGCGTTATTAGTAACATTTTGAAAATCTACATAAAAAGAATGGGAGCTTTTCTTCTTGCTGCTATTCAGTTTTACCGCAAATTTGATATCCATCCTAAAATAGGCATCATACTGTTCACTATACGCTTTAAGGTCATCTTTTATTTCATATCCATTGGCAATGGAGGCAGTAAGATCTACCGGGGTGTAATGGCGGCCACCGGCTGTTGTAACTTTACCATTGATGGAAAAAACGTTCTGCTTAGCTTTACCTATTTTAAATTCTTTACCACCTAAAGCATTAATTACATAGCCGTTGTTAAAAGGCGAATCCCTCTCGATGTTATCACTCCCTTTGTATTTACTTTCAAAAAAAGAAGATGTAAATAGTACATTATAACCCCTGCTAAAGAATTTTTCAAGCGTTAGCTCAATTCCCTGGTTATAGCCTTTACCTTTACTAATCAAGGACGTTTTATCAATTGAAAATCCAAAACCGGCACCTTCCGTTAATGACGAATAACTGGTTGGGGTGCTCTCTACCGCTGCTTTGTCAACCGCCTGATAGTACATCTCTACTTTGGCCCTCCATTTATCGGCAAAACGGGTGTCGTAACCTACAACATAGTGCTGGCTTCTAACCAGGTCAAGGTCTTTATTGGTCTGCACTAAAGTACCGCCTATATTTTCATTTAAAAATAACAAAGGTGCTGCCACGTTTTGGTGATGCAACCCGTAACCAATACTAAAGGAGTTTGCGTTGTTCAGGGCATAGGTCAGCGCCGCCCTCGGCTCTGCCACTACTTGCTCATTTAATGAAAAGTATTGTCCGTGAACCCCCGCATTAAGTGTTAGCTTTTCGGTTAGCCTGTACTGTGCCATGGCATAAGGCTGCAAAATCGAATAATTGCCATCGGTATCAAGCAGGTTTACATAATCCGGATAGCCATCACCGTCATTATCGGCTTGCCTGTCCCTGTCGGATAAGTTAGTGTCGAGTGAGAAAAGTTCCAAAAGCACGCCCGTCCTAAAGGTAAGCTTATTGGAAATTTTAGAGTTTAACAAGGTGGAAAACGTAAACCTGCTTTCGGTATTCTCACCATCTGCGAATCGTATTTTAGTTTGCTCCGGCGTATCTAAATTATAGTAGCGGTCTTCTTTTATGCTATTGTTTGAAGAAGAATAGCCAACAACGGTCTTTAAAACGGAGTATGAGCCAACATCTATTGTATGTTTTGCACCAAATGCACTAAACCCTGATTTTACAAACTGATCCTCGTCCCTGGTTGCAAATAAGTCATCGCCATCAAGCTCTACATCTTTGCCTATAAGGTCGATGTTTGATGTACCCAAAATTCCGAAAACCGATACATTGCCTAATTTCCCCTTGCCAAAATCCACATTAAATGAAAAGTCGCTGTAATTGGGCTGAGCCGTAGAACCTGCAAAGCCTAATGGGCCAACGATACCGTAACGGGCAGCTGCCAAAAACGAACCCCCTTTTTTTCCTAAGGGTCCTTCCGCCATTACTTCCACACCCGGGAATGCTGCAACGCCCACCGTATATTCATAATCGCTTGCGTTTCCTTTTCGCAGTCCAAGGTCGAAAACACCGCCAATGGCATTACCATATTCCGCCGGAAAGGCAGAGGTTATAAAATCAGAGTTAGCCAAAAGGTTCGGGTTTAAAGCAGAAACCGGGCTTCCGGTTGTTCCCAGTGTTGAAAAGTGGTTCGGGCTGGGTATAGGAATCCCTTCCAGGCGCCATAATAATCCCGAAGGTGAATTCCCCCGTATTACAATGTCATTCCTGCTGTCATCCGCTGTAGATACACCTGCAAAATTTGATGCCAGCCTGGCCACATCGCTACGCCCGCCGGCATAGCGGTTGACTTCTTCGGTGGAGAATTGCCTTGCCGAGACCGCAGCCATTTTATTTACGGTCCGGGCTTTATTGTTTCCGGCACTAATAACAACTTCCTGTAGTGTATTGAAACTCTCAATCAAAGCAACGGCAATAATGACGTCTTTCCCTGAAGTAACGTCGATATCAGGGACGGTGATACTCTCATATCCTAAAAAACTTACCCTTACGCTCTGCCTGCCTACCGGAATATTCGTCAATGAGAATGCGCCATTTTCATCGGTTGTACCCGCGATATTAGGATCACTTATGAGCTCAACTGTTGCCGCCGGGAGCGGTTTCTCCGACTGCTTATCGGTTAATGTTCCCCTGATTATACCTGTCTGGGCAAAGGATAGTGCATTTATCAAAAGAAATGCAATTACAAAAATGTACTTTTTCATATTGGATTGTATTATGGTTTTAAATTATTTTGGACTGGACCGTATGAATTCTCGCGGCAATTATTATCATCCAAGAGGATTTGGTTGTGTATACCAATTGAGAACATTGCAAAGATGTATCGGTTGGATCAACCTGCCGTTGATGTTTATCAATAAGTGCTTAGGAATAGATTTTTTTAAAATAGGTTCGAAATTGATAAACATCAATGAGTTTGGCAAAGAGCTGGAATAGCTTTGCCAATAATTAAAACCCTTATAAAATGAAGTATGCTAACCAGCTACAATCACATAACACAACGGCATATATTCCCCGTGTTGCTACAAGCCTGGCCATTGTATTTATGCTTTTGTCAGGGCTAAGCTATGGGCAGGGTTACATTGAGGGTGCCAACATAAGCTATGAGGTTATGCCCATAAAAATTAAGACGCCGGATGGCGAGCAGAATTTTACAGGCAGTAATTTTAAAATAGGTACAACAGTACCCATTTTTCTGGCCGAGGACAGATCAAGATACTTGTTGGTAGGGGGCAATCTTGAAGCTTTCACTTTTGCCGGCTCCCACCCTGCTTTTGAAGTATCAAGTGTTTACAGTATTTCACCAACATTAGGCTATAGTACAATGGTTAACAGCAAGTTTAACCTTACCGGGTTATTCATGCCGACAATGAATAGTGATTATAAAAATTTGAAGGGCTCTGATATTAAATTCGCCGCCATAGTAAGAGGAAGCTGGAAAGTTAACGACAATCTCACCTGGAAAGCTACATTGGGTTACAGGAGGCAATTCTATGGCCCGCAGTATGTTGCCTTGGTAGGCATGGACTGGAAGGCTACTGACAGATGGAGGATATTTGGTGACCTTCCTCATAATGTTACCGCCAGTTATGCTGTAAACGAAAAGGTGAATACCGGCTTTAATCTTTTTGTACAGAACGCTACCTACAGGCTGGATAACCAGGACCGTTATTTTGAATACAATACTGTGAATCCCGGCCTATTTGCCGAATATTATGTGTCACCACAGTGGGCCATCCGCGCAACGGCGGCTTATACCCTTATCAGGAATATGGAAATTTATAATAAGGATGACAAAGCCGACGGGTTTATAGATTTCTATGAAATGGGTGACCGGAAAGACCCCCTAAATCCGGAAGTGAGCGGCGGCCTCTCTTTTAGGGTAGGCTTAAGCTACCGGATTGTCCCGGGAAAAAAGTAACACGTCATTTAATATAATTTATAATGAGCAAACTAATGATTTGTAGGGCATTCAGCTGCCTGATGGTATTGGTAAATATATATCCTGCATTTTCTATGATGTCGAACCCTGATGTATATAAGGCGCAATGGCAATTGGCCATACTTGCGGATACCATTGCCGAAGCTGATATACGAAAGAATCATAAAACTATAAAGGAACCTGAAGATGCCCTGACGCTAAGCAGGTACATAAAGGACGGGAGGGTACATACCGTTGCTGTTCTTGAAGATGATGGTGAACGTATTATAGGAATCGACTTAAGTGAGCAATTATCGCGATACGACCGGAATTCTTTTGATGTTATTAAAGGTTTAGAGTTTAGTACCGTAGTTCGGTACATCCGGTCGGGTTCTGATAAAGTCAGTATAAAATATGATGAACTCCTGCCTTGTGTGGAGGGTAAGGAACATATTGCCATCGGTATAAACTACGCGGAACACGGAAAGGAAACAGGGCAGGTTAAGCCATTTATGTTTCCGAAATTTGTGCAGACCGACCCTGGAATCCACAAAATAGATTATCAAAAGGGATGGCTACTGGATCATGAGGTTGAGCTTGGTATTGTATTCCCGTCAGCAGTTTGTTCTTCCGCAGATCTTGGCCATATGATGATAGGATTTTTAGTGGTAAATGATTTTACGGACAGGGCTGAACTCATGCGTAAAATGGACAGCAAAAATGTAACCGGTGGCAAAGGGTTCCCTGATGCTAAAAGTAAAGTGGGTTTTCTGCCAACCGGTCCCTATATGGTTATTCCAAAAGACTGGCGGTATTTTGTAACAGAATTACAGCTGCAACTGTCGGTTAACGGAGAAATAAGGCAAAAAGGAAGTGCAAAAGATATGGTCTGGAATATTGATGAAATTATCAGGCGAACCCTCCTAGAAAGAGGTAAATATGATAGCTACTTCCAGGATAAGAAGGTTAAATTGTTTGAGGGCGACTGCATACCGCCCAACAGTATCATCATTACAGGTACACCATCAGGAGTAGTGTTTAATGCCCCAACAGGCAGCTTCATTCTTAGCAGGGTCCTAAAATACCTGTTTACCGGTAAGTTTTTCAGCAAAAAAATGCACTCGTATATAGTAGAGCAATATTTAAAGAAGGATCTAAAAAACCCTGGCTATCTTAAGCCCGGAGACCATGTTGTTAGTTCAATAAACTATCTCGGCACTATAGCAACCTGTATTGGCAAGTAGTATCGTTTTTTAATAATCGCATGTTCTTAACCGTTGGGATTGGTAAAAACTTATATATTTACCATCTAAAACAGGTTAAAATGGCTGAGTTGGGATCGATGGTAAAAATAGAGGCATTTATAAGGCAGTTTGTTCAGCCGGATGCGCTGGAGTGGAAAGCTTTCGTTGATGCAATCCAATTTAAGTCTATTGAAAAAAAGGGGTTCCTGTTAAAGGAAGGACAGGTCTGTAACTTCATTGCATTCCTAAACTCTGGTGTACTAAGGGAATATTTTTATCTAAACGATAAGGAAACTACAGTCGATTTTATGGGTGAAAACCAATTCACCAGTGACTATCAAAGTTTTATCTTAAAGACGCCTTCAGAGCAATATTTAGAAGCACTCACCGATGTGGAATTAATAATCCTGAAAAAAGAAGCGATTGATAAACTCTTCGATGAGTTTAAAATCTGGGAACGTTTCGGCAGGTTAATTATTGAACATATATTTTGCAATGCGGAACAAAAACGTAAAAAAATAATTGCTACAACCCATGAGGAGCAGTACCGTGATTTCGTGGCATCATATCCTCATATAATTCAGCAGGTGCCACAATACTACATTGCATCCTATTTAGGGTTAACTCCAGAACATCTTAGCAGGATCAGGAAGAAAATGTAATAAATGTTGTGTAGTGTGCTCTTTTAAGGACAATTAATATCCCCATCATTTTCCGCTTGTTTTAAACGATTTTCAAGACGGTGCAATGTTCTACAATTTTGAAGGTTACCTGAAAGTCTGGTGGTAAAAAACGTCATCAAGATTTACAAAAGAACGGCTATGGATATGCGCAAAAGTACACAAACAGTCCTTTACTTGACGACGCTCTTCCTCAGGGAATTATTATATAGCATTGAATAATCTACAAGCGTCCATTACTAAGCGGGGCAAGGCTAAATATCGGTCTGTACTAATAAAACGCTTATCAACCATAGTTTATTTTTGATGCCTAAACCCCACAAATTCCTAAATATTAATTACAATTTTACCCACCGTGCTCCTTTCTTCAAGAATGGTATGCGCCTGAAGAATATTGTCTACACTCAATCCGTTAAATGTTTGATTAACTGGTGACTTGACCTTTCCTTCAACTACAAATCCAATTAATTCACGGAGTATATTTCCCTGGCTTTGCTGATCTACCCCGAAAAGCGACTTTGAAAAAACCATCTCCAGGAAAATAGTTACAGATTTATTCATTAGCTGCCAAAGATTTATATCATTGTCTCCCTCAATCGTTGCCAGATAGCCATAAGGTTTTATGATTTCCGGAAGCCACGATAGTGCACTCTTAAGACCATTAACGGCAAAAACGAAATCAACTTGGCGAATACCTTCATCATTCAGTTGCTTTATTACATCATTGTGGTGATTTACAATAATATCTGCTCCAAGATCCTTGACCCAACTTTGGGATCCAGGCTTGGAAGCCGTCGCAATTATCGTCACATCGGTTTTTGCTTTTAATAACTGTATGGCCATTGACCCCACCCCCCCTGCAGCACCTAAAATTAAAACGGTCTTAACATCAGGTGGTAACTCATTGTCAATACGAAATAAGGACTGATAAGCAGTCACGGTTGCTACCGGGGCTGCCGCCGCGTGATCAAAGGGTGCAAAATCCGGTAGCTTTGCTATTGATCTATAATCTGCCGCTACAAGCTCTGCGTAGGCACCTTGCCTGGTGGTGTCGCCTAAGCCAAATACCCGGTCACCTATACCGAACCCCGTTACTTTCGTACCTACTTGCTCGATCACACCGCTAAATTCATAGCCCAAAATTCGGTACTGCCTTTTAGGTGCATCTAAAATCCTTCGAAACAGGGCCTCTCCCGGATTAACACCAAATGCTTTAACACGGACTAAAACATCGGTATCCCTTATTTTCGGTTCAGCAACTTCCTCTAACCTGATTCCGAAGTTAGCTAGGGTGTTTTTCTTATAGTAAACTAATGCTTTCATAAGTACTGTTATTTAGATTAGATTGGGTAACTTATTAAATTCAGGCCCGATAAGGCTGTACCCACATCAGTTATACGGCCCGCCTGTTCCAAATTGCCAAGGTCAACCACCTCAAATCCCAAATCTGTTATTATTTTACCAACAGTTTCATTGGCAGATGGGTGATCCCCCGAAATAAAGCTGACCCGTTTACCATTGTCCACTTTTGGATCTGCCTCGATCCACTTTCCATACAAATGGTTAAACGCTTTGACGATTTTAGAATCAGGTAGTAGTTCTGCAACGACAACGCCCGTTGGCTTTTCCAATTTTGGGGAATTCCCATCCTTCGAGAAGTAATTGCTCACATCGATAAGTATTTTTCCTTCAAGCAGTCTTTTTAGTTTATTTAAGACATCAGGTATATCCCACCACATCACAGCTAAAATAATTATATCCGCACTACAGGCATCTTCAGTAGTACCAGCTAACGCGAGCGTTCCGAGTTCTTTCACGAGGGGCTGTAAGGATTCAATTCCCCTGGAATTGGAAAGGATAACAGGATAACCTGCATCTATCAGTTTCTTTGCAAGTGCCTTGCCAATATGCCCTGCACCAATGATTCCTATTTTCATATATTTTAAACTTTACAAGTTGATAAACTAAAGCGAAGTGACTGAGAGGAAAATTCTCAGACACTTCGCTTATTGTTATAGGACACTCTTCTATGCCAACGTTGACGATATGTACTCTTTGAACGTTTGTGACTTTCTACCTAATAACTGCTCCAGGTCGCCGGATTGCTGTTCGAATTCGCCTTCTTCGATTGCTACTACCCAACTCGTTATAAATTCAGCAACATGTTTCGGTGGCCCCTGTGCAACAATCGAATCAATATAGTCTTCTGGTGTTATAGTGGTAAATTCAACAGGTTGCCTTTTCAATTCCGATAGGATTTTTGCAATGTCAGAAAACGAAATGGAATCGCTTCCCCCTAGTGAGTAGGTCTTATTTTCGTGTCCCTGCGTGGATAGTATTTCAGCGTAGGCTTCAGAAACTTCATTTCTAGTTGCCGGTGCCATTTTTCCGTTATTTGCCGGTACTTTAATGCCAGTTTCATAAGGATTGGAGCCATAGTAGAATGATAAAAGATCCATAAAAGGCGGATTATACAAGATGGTATAATCAAGCCCGGATGATTTTAGTACCTGTTCCGTAAAAAGGTCTGATTCCGTAATTTCAGGCATAATACGTCCTGAACCTTCTTTACGCATAATTGACATATAAACTATGTGCTTAACACCAGCCTGGCGGGCGGCGGTAATTGCGTTATAATGTTGGGTGAACCGGTCTGTAAAAGCGACAGAACTAACTAGCAATACTTTGTCAACACCTTCAAACGCCTGTACTAATGAATCATAATCAAAATAATCACCGATACGAACCTCAATACCTTTAGCAACAAGGTCTTCAATTGCTTCTTTTTTACGGGAAAGTCCGATAATCTGGTTTGCAGGAACGCCTTTTTTTAATAAATGTTCGACTGTTCCTTTTCCAACTACACCTGTTACCCCTGTTACTAAAATCTTTGTCATAATGTAATATTCTTTTTTTGTTTATAAATGATTAAATTTGCTTTTTAAATGCAAGTAAAAAATACGATCAACACTTTTAATTTGCAAGTGTAAAAATATAATATTACTTTCAATAAGCAAGTAAAAAATATGAAATTATGAAATCAAGTGAAAATCGTTCCGGTTGCCCAATTAGTTCATCATTGGATATTTTCGGTGACCGATGGTCGTTATTAATTGTACGGGATTTGATGCTGTATAAAACACGTACTTATGGAGATTTTACAAAGTCAGAAGAGAAAATCGCAACGAATATATTGGCTAATAGGTTACAGATCTTGGAGGATAAAGGAATTATCAGTAAATTACCCTACCCTGACAATAAAGTTAAAGGGCTTTATAAGCTCAGTCCAAAAGGAATTGAATTAATACCTGCTCTGATAGAAATAGCCCTTTGGGGAGATAAAAATTTATCCAAACCTGATGTACGGTCACCTTATCTGAAAGAAGTAAAAAAGAACAAGTCTAAATTTCTAAAAAATGTTATGGAGAAGCTCTCAGCTGATGATGAGGTTAATGTTGATTAATAAACAGTCAAGAGCCGATCGAAAAATTTTGTTATAGTCAAATTCCATTCGGTTTCTTTTTAGCTGCAGTTTTCATATCAAAACATAAAATGCATTTTGACTAATCAGCATCAGTGTTTTCATTACAATGCGATTTTGTTAGCAAATACCTCATTTTCAGAATTGCTTCAAAACATCGCTTATAAATTGCCTCTTTATCGAGTATGGTAAGCATGACTAATTTAACCCGCACTTCTGCAACACAATTTATGATATACGGTTCCTGCATGTAAGAGAGCGAATTATCAAAACTGTACTCTGTTGTCAAGTTAAAATCTGCCAATTCAAGTGCCCTCTGCGATATTTTCGGATACAAGCAGACTGTTTACAATTAAAACAAATAAAGATCGTGCGGCATGTATTTTACAAATGTTTAACTGTACAGAGTCTCTGTACAAGACAATTTATTACTAATTTGTAAACATAACACAAGATTAGAAAATTCAAATACATAATTGCATCGCTGTAACATATGAAAGTACCTCTTTCAAATTAATTCCTCTCACTTTCCGCTTCTGCGCGGAGGCAGATTTGATCCTGCTCAGTTCTGTTTGGGCTATATGCTTTTTATTTACTGATCGAGGTACTGGATTTCCTGGCCCTGCTCCATTCTAAGAGCATGACTACAGTGCTACTTACACTATTGTGCATGTTGCCTACTTTATTGTTGAGATGGTTGTTTGCCTGGGGCTGTGCTTATGGATAGCGATTTATAAATCCAAACGAACCGACAACTATATCTTGCCCGAGATTATTCTTGCTGGCATTACTTTGTTCAGGAAAATGATTGTATATTACCTCTACCATTACTCCGAACCAACCTATCATTTTGTGCCTTACATCTATAAGCTCGCCAATCCACTTAGCAATTTCTTCCGGTTTACTTTTATATACCTACAGATAATAATCGATCTAATTGCAAGCATTACCTGTTTAAGGGCTTCTTCAATGAGACGGAAATTACAAATTGAAAAATCACAAATCGATACATAGGTCTGGCATAATTTATATAAATGTTTGTTAATTAGGCTGCATGCTACTACATCGATATATTTCACAATCCTTTAAGTCTTTATATTTGAGTAACGATACTATCTTACAAGTAAAAATATATCATCAACGATAAAATGTCCAAGGAAATAAAAGCGATACAGTGTCCTAAGTGCGGTTCTACACAGAAAGTGGAGATCAGGGCAGATTATTACACATGCACAAATTGCGATACCTAATATTTTCTGCGCGATGATGATATAACCATTACCCATAACGTAAACTATAATACTGTCAACACCGGACACGCTCCGGTCAAAAAAACTGCAGCTGTAATAGGCATTGTGTTTTTATTTATTATTATAGGCTCTTTGCTGACCTTCTGGTTAACAGGCAGTTCAATAGAAAAGTTCGGTACGATAATAGTTACCGAAAAACCAGACACTGAGTATAGATGGAGGGATCACGATGTTGTGGAATTATTATAGCGGCTTTGATTTCCGCAGGTCTATCAATCAAACAGCACTATGATGCAAAAAGCGTCAGAACATAAAGCGGATTCTTTAAATATTGAATTTAAGGCAGCTAATAATAGGATAATTAAATTATATGAAGAAACCATTGATAAATTAACGGGTGGAAAATCATATGCATGTTTTATTGCAGAGAGTATTTCAGAGAACTTGACCGGAGCGTTTTTATAGACTATCATTGGAGAAGGTGAGCATAATTTAAGAGATGTTCGTGGAACTATTTTAGATTAACAAATTATGTGTGTGCCTGGGCAAGAATCTAAAATTGGAGATTTAATTTTTGGGAGAACACGATTCGAGTTTGGCAGCGTCTCTGCGCCTGGGTATCTTCGATGCGAGATTGGTATAGATTCAAAAATATGAAGCGACTTGAATTTGTTATTGAAATTTCCGCTGAAACCCTAAGACAAAAATGGAGGTGTGGACTGGAGTAATACCAATCCTTACAAACCGCTGGAATAACCAAAACCACAGCTTTAGGCTGGAGTTAATTTTTTAAGCGAATTTGCGTATCTCCAAATATTAAAATCTCATTTTTAAAATTATAAAGTTCCTTCGCCAATTTATTCTTCCCTCTAGTATTAGTTAAAAGTAATTTGTATACTTCTTTATTTGTTTGCACTTTGATTAAATTTACTAAATTTTCGAGCGTATAACTATATAGATAAGATTGTAAAACACTAATCTTTATTATTCTAACAACAATGCCTTTAAAAATTGCAACTTCCATCTTAGATAGATCTTTGTCAAAATCGAAGTCAGTTTGAATATCTCCAAAACCTATAAATGCTCTTGCACCTTGCGCAACTGAAGCTTCACCTATTGAATTTTTAATGACATTTGAATTACAAGACAATGAAAAAACAATCTTATTCTTAAATATTGCCGCGTTTTCTTTACCAATGAAATTTTTTCTATTATAGTATTTTTTTTCTTCTAAAAGTAAAATTGGGTTCACAAATAAATTGTCTCCCTCATCCCCACACGATCCAAATAACTCATCACTTCTTCCATGCCCTAAGAATAATATTAGCTTATCTTCAAGTGGCTCTATAGCGGCAATACAATCATCATGTGATCTGTCATTTAATTTAAGATTTATATAGTAAAACTTATCTCCTAAATTAATTTTCAAATGATTGATAATTCGTCTTAAAAAAAACGTAGTTCTATCATGGGGATAGATACATATGATATCACTTTTATGCAGTTTCATCATCTACCAAAATTGAAAAGGCGAATTCTATAAAATGTTTTCTAAATTCTTGGCTCGATAAAGTATTTGCTTCTATTTCCTGAGCAATCTGTCCCAAAGTGTAATCTTTATAAGCCGGAAAGATTGCAATAATTTGTCTTTCTGAAAATCGATGCAGCCATTCTGTAATTACTATATCAAAATTATACGCCGGTTCTTGCCTAATATGCTTTATTATCTCATTTTCATAACCCTCACGTTTTATAAAATTGAACTTGCCTTTAACAAGCTGATGAATTTTATCTTGCATTTCTTCCAGCTTTCCGGTTTGAATTATGCTTTCAATGGCTTTTTCAATTCCTGCAGAATAAATAATTATCTCTTTATTTATTTTGTATCCAAGCTTTCTTACAACTATACCAACCTGAAAGCCATTAAGTACATCTTCAACAAGATTGTAATCAATAGCGATAGTGTTTGCTCTCATAAAAAAAGGAACCGTTTTTATCTCATCTTCTATTTTCCGCATGTCTACTCGAGGCACATCACTACCTTCATCCATAGATTGGAATTTATTCTCACTCGGGTTTATTTGAACATAATTAAAATTTATACCATGGTCAACTTTTAAAGTTCGTTTGATAGATCTTAAATTTCTTGACTGGTCACGTTCATCTATAAGAATACAGTACTTATCTATCATCTTGAAAAATCGATTAAAAATGTAGCGCCCTTTAAGTTCACCTTATTCCCAACAAAACTAATCTTAGCCCCCATACGGTTCAAAATTTCCTCGACAACATACAGACCAAGACCAGTTCCATTTGAAAGACCAGTTTCTTTAAATTTGAAAATTTTAGTGGGATCAAGAATATATTTATCTGAGAGCCCTGCACCATCGTCACAAAATTCAATCTGAAAAAGTTTGTTATTGACCGTATTTGTTTTAATTAAAATATTTTTGGCACCCCACTTGAACGCATTATCCTCAAGGTTGTCAATCACTATTGCGAGTTCTATTTTACTCAATTTGACATTAAATATTCCACCAGTGTGCTGATATTTAAACTTAATTCTTCTTGAATTCGAAATCTCATGATAATTTGCAATATAGCCTTCTAAAAAACTATTTAGCTCTACGTGCTGAGCATCACTTTCAGACAAATCTACATGAGTAATTATATTAGCAGCCTTGATTGCTTTATTGGAATGAAATAGAATAAAGGAAAGATCTCTAATTAAGTCATCATTTTTATATGTAGGATCCTTTATATCCTGAATAATATTTTCAACCGCTTTGGTTATTGCAATGTTGTTATTTTTAATATGGTGGATTAAAGCATCTGCATCAGGTGCTAATTGCTTTTTATAAAATTCTGTTTTTATCTTTTCCGTTTGCAATTCCGATTCTGCAACAATCCTAAGAGTTTCTTCTTTCTTTAATTCCTCTCTGTCTTTGTCAGCATCAGCTTTAATTTCTTTAACTACTTTCTGTATTTTTCGAGCTTCAATGACAATTTCCTCATTACCTGACTGAGCTGCTACACGAGAAATGTTTTTTACAATTTTATCAACACTACTATCCTGCTTGGAGGTAATAATATTTAAAAAATCTTTATCATATTCTATTTCTAAAATCCCCTTTTTATTAATAAATCCAGTAATTAATTCAAGAATTTGAATTTTTACATCTTTTGCCCATAATTCAGGAGTCATTTCACCCTGTTGATTTATACGCTCATCTCCCCATTTTATGATATCAACGACATAGTTTTCCAATCTCCTAAGAACAAAATCTTTGAAAAATCTAACTAAACTATCATAAGTTTTTGTTTTTACTAAACCTCCGTCGCGACTTGTAGTTTCTTTTAATTCCCTTTGTTCACCATTAATTTCGATTCGGCCAATTAGGTCACGTGCTCCTAAAAATCTATTCCTTCCTTGGCTTTTTCTTAAGTCAATAGCCAAAGAGTCATCACCAGGCTCACCATAAGGATAAATTCTAAAGCCATTTTTATACATGAAAACAGACCCGTAACTTTTTGGGGCAATACCCATAAGACGTGTAAAACTGTATTTAGCGGACCGGTTAAGCTGGAAAAGATAAAAAGACATTGCTTTCAATTCAGGATAAGGATTTATTTCTTTTACATAATAAATCATATCTCCGCGATCTTGAAGTGTCGTTTCGAAGGTTTTACCGTCTTCACTTATTTGAACTAGCAAATTGGAGCTTTTTATCTCAAGAGTCTCAAATATTGAATTTTTAACTTCTCCGTTAATTTTATCGAGTTGATTCTCTTCATATCTATCATCGGTAGCTTCATCATCAGCAACAATTTTTATCGAAAACCTTTCACTGTCATTATTTTGATTAGGATTAATTAACTTTGACAAAGAGCGTTTTAATCTTTGCAATTTTTTCCTATTCCAATCTTCTCGAAGCCCAGAAATTTCTAGTACTGTACCATGACGTATCCCATATTCATGTTTAAGAATAGTTTGACGGGAGACCGGAATATTTATAAACATTTCTTCATCTACTCCTTCAAAATCTTCCCAGTTGATATTCAATTGTTCAATTTCGGCATTTTTCTTATCCTTAATTGTGGTAAGTTTTAGATGTTTGCCTAATCTGTCACATGAAAATCGGCCAACACCCTTTGCTCCAGCGAACAGACGATTAACCTTTATCTTATCACGATAATCTTCATTTTCTATTCCAAGACGCTTAGCCGAATATGCCACAAACAGCCATTTATTTGATATGTCGTCAGATGTCATTCCCTTGCCGTTATCTTTTATGATAATTTTCGCAAAATCCTTTTCGCTTTTGTTATTCTCGAAAATCACCTCGACGTTCGTTGCATTAGCATCAAAAGAATTTTTGACCAGTTCAAATATGGCCACAAATTCATCTGTAATAAGTTCGCGGCCAATAAGGTCTTTAAGGGCAGCACTTATTTTAAAGGTTTCATCTGCCATTTAATATCTGTTTAAGGGCCAGGCCTGCCTGCTCTCCAAATAATGGAGGTATGGCATTGCCAACCTGGGTGTAACGGGGCACTTCTACCTTACGTAATATGCCGCCGGTGGTGTACTTATCTTTAAACTCAAACCAGTCTGGAAAGGTCTGTATTCGGGCATATTCCCTAACGCTTAGTATCCTAGGCTCAGAGAAATGTACATAGTCATCAGGATGTGAGGTTAGTGTTGGGGCTGGTTTGGCAGCATCTAGCATAAACAAACCGCGCTTTTTCACATTAAAGAGTTCTTTATCCGCATCACTTAACTTTTTACCCTTAGGGGCAGCGTCTAAAAGATTTTGGAACATTTGCACAGTTCCTGCGCTGTGATGGGCAAACCTGTGGCTATCTGGAATTTCCTGAGTAGTTTTAGATCGCATCAGCTTTTGATAAGGGCTCTGCACTTTGCTATATACTGACGACAGGAATCCTTTGGAATCTGGACTTTGCACAGTGCCATTTTTTTCCAGCAGGTCTGAAATTGCGTCTTTAAGATTTGCTGTCAAGCCAAGGCCTTTATTTATTAAAAATTCTTTGCGATGGGTTTTGATCAACTCAAAAAAATCTTCAGGTGTATGATGTAAGCTTTGGAAAATGTCTTTACGAATACCTACTAATATAAATCGAGTCCTTTTTTGAGGCACACCAAATTGGGAGAAGTCTATTAGCTGACCGCAGACCTCATAACCTTCAAAATCTTTGCCTGAACGCCTCAACTTTGCTTGTACAAATTCAGAGTATTTAATGCCCTTACTCTTATTTTTATCGAACCTTTGCGTAAATCCTTTTACGTTTTCAAAAAATATAATTTTGGGCTGTACCAGGCGAATAAATTGTATGTATGAGCTAATGAGTGCATTTCTATGATCGCTTTCTTCCCTCCTGCCTGCAGTAGAAAAGCCCTGGCAGGGCGGCCCTCCGGCTACCATGTCTACGGTACCGCGTAATCCTTTTAATTGCTGCTGATTATTTTTAAGCAACGAATTAATATCATGATTCTTAGTCTCAAGCCAGTCTGGCCAATTGAAATGCCCAAGATTATCTATTAAATTATGCTTTAAGGTTTTAAAGGCAAAGGGGCTTTTTTCTATTGCAAATAGCCCTTGCCATTCTGATTGATTAAGACCCAGGGATAATCCGCCGCATCCGGCGAACAGGTCTATATAAGTATTTATTACTGGCATATTTTAGTTTGTAGTATTAGGAGCTGACGTATATCTACATTTAATGCTTTTGCTATTTGTGAAAGTATCTCAAGTGATGGCTGTCTGTAATTATTACACCACTGAGAAACAGTAGTTTCGTTTTAATTTATAGCTTTCGAAAGCCATTTATTTTTTATTTTTATTTCTGCTAATAAAACTTTATTCTATTTAAATCCTACATAACTTTACGCCAAGTTATTTGTGTATTAAGCAAATATATGTAAAAGTTTAACAATTTTAACGGGCGGCAAATACTTAGTGCTGTAAAACAGGTAGAAATACCTATCATTAGGTATAAAAAATCCTCCTGAGAGGGATTACGGTTCCTGCCCGTAGCCTTTAACTGTAGCTTCTATCAGGGCCCTGAATTCTTTTTCTCTATCTGCCGGCATCCGGCGAACGACAACTACACTAACCGCATTTTTAAGTGGTTTTTTTCGATTATTATTGCCTCATGAATTTATAGAATCGCTTTCCAATTAAATCGCTTATTCCTCCAAACTCAGCATTGCCTCCTTAATAACATCGATATAGCCATAAGCCATCTCCCGAATGATGTTGCTGTAATGCCTCCAGATGATTTTATTATACACCGGATGCGATCTCTTTTTGTGCCTGGCCATGCCGGCGCTTATAAACTTCATGTCTACAAAGCGGTGCTTTAGCTTCTGCACATATCCAAGGGCGCTCTCACTGGGTGTAAAATGCCGGCCGGTAAACCAGTCGGCAGACGTCCAAAAAATGTATTATTCTCACTATCATTTTAACGTTTGACCGGGAAGTATATCGGACGGATCTGAGCCACACCCGCATGATTTATATATAAGTGTCATGGATTTCACACAATTCAAAGGTACTAAAATGCACAAAATCCTCAACTAGACAAAATAAACCACTAACTTTAAAAACGTATAGAAAATGTCTTAATAAACTCCGTTAAAGTAGGCCAATTTCTTTAAATCCTGCATAAAATGGTTTGGAATTTGTATACTTGGGGTCACACTTAAAAAAGTGTTAAATCAAAAGATTTAGCACTTTTTTGTTTTCATA
Source organism: Flavobacterium subsaxonicum WB 4.1-42 = DSM 21790 (assembly GCF_000422725.1). Lineage (GTDB taxonomy): Bacteria > Bacteroidota > Bacteroidia > Flavobacteriales > Flavobacteriaceae > Flavobacterium > Flavobacterium subsaxonicum. The sequence continues at coordinate 190,438 of NZ_KE383909.1, read as the reverse complement.
ATCTTACAGAAATTTCGAATTACAAGATTTTTTATAAGTTTATACTTATGGTTTGGATGTCCTGACTAATTACCCCAACAAGATTAAACCATTTATATTAATAAATAAGTAGGTGTTTTTACGAAGTGATATAGAATAAAAAACTCTCAGCAGTGCTGAGAGTTTCGTATGAAGGTTTTTGGAATTAAATGGAGTTTTTTTTAGGAAGGGATTCGAACCTATCTCTGTATACTGGATATTTACTGGCCTTTTAAATTTTAACTCAATGTGTGCCACGAATATGCCACAGTTAAAATGTAACATATCCTAAAATTTGTTAATCTGCAAAACCTGATTTAAAGAACATTATAATTCAATTCTATAGCAAATATAATGCAACTGGAATTGCCAACAAAACAACCCGGTTTTATAATATTGTCACACTGCCATCACTAAACAAAGGCAAGTAGTTGCCAACATTGGTTCAAACAAAGAGTATAGCTTTGGCAGCGTTGGTATACCAATCCCTTAAGAGGCCAGAAGCAAATTACCACCCATTGCGTGCACGAGCCAAGAGGCTCGTGCACGCAGGAAAAATTGACGTACCAATAGCATGTTCAATTTGACAACTTAACTGTGTCATTTTATGAATGCAAGCACGACCTTAAATTATACGCCCAATTTTTCATTACATAAAAAACTAATCATTAACAGATAAAATTTTTTATAGTTAAATCTTCTCATAATATTGATTCAAATCAACATAAAGATTAATTTTTAAATTCCCAAAAAAATATAACCTATCAATTGAAGTTGTAAAGCCATTATCGCCATATTTATCTTTATATGACAATGCAATACGTGTTCCATTAAAACCATAAAATAATTTATATTCCCCATCCCCATAATATCCACTCCTAAAATGATTATTATCATAGAGAATTAAAGTATCTGCAATATGAGGATTTTCCCCTATAAATGTATTCCCATAATTTTTATTCACATATTTACCGATAATCATACTTTTGGTGGAAAATTTATTATACACGTAAACAACCGTGAAAACTATTACTAAACAAATAATCGTTTTATTTCGAATTTCTTTTTTCATTTCTTTTTTATATTACTTTCTACTCCTCATGAAGATATAAGTTTGATAAGTAGTTGACATGCTATCATCAATTTCTTGATAACCTTTTAAATTCCAAACTCTCCTTAAACCTCTACTGTGATTACTAACTGGTAGGTGATAATAGAAGGATGTCCTAGATTTGGTATCTTGAACGATCGTGAAAACCTGATCTCCAAGAGTATAAAAGCTGGCATTAAAACTTCCCATCATTTGCAATTGCCCATTATTTAATGCTGCCAAAATATTGTCGACAAGTGGAGTAAAATTAATCTCAAATCCACCTTTACTTTTCCCAGAGGAAACAAAACCTCTAAATGTATCTCCTAATTTATAAAAGAACTGTAGATCTTTAATACTTGAGTGTGATCCTTCAAAAATACTTCTTTCAGGGCCAGTACCGCTAAGCCATTCTTCAGTTATATCCTTCCAATTTATATTATTTCCGCGCTGATTTCCTGAAAGAGTTTCCCTACCATTTTTAATAGTATTCCAATTACCTTTTCTGTCCGTAACATACGTAATTTGATTACCATTTTCATCGTAAGTGTTTGTATGATAAAAATCAACTCCAATTTCATCTCCTTTAGTAGAAATTTTTTGCCATTTACCATTTTCATCCTTTTCATATTCTCCATCTATCATACCTGTAGGGTCTGTTCTGTTAATGGGATTGTTTGAACAGTAATGATATGGAGTTTTATTTGATTGACTTTCCGCCAACGGGTCCACACTCAACCAAATACTTGATTTAGGATCGTAATAACGTGCCCCATAATAATACAAGCCTGTTTCATCATCAAGCTCCTTACCGTTAAATTTGTAGGGGCTCTCGTAGTCTTCGGATAAGCCATGCTGCTCTGCCATGGTCTCACCAAAGGGCAAATTTACAAAATATTGGTATGGCCTGCCGTTAGCATCAGATAAAAATGAACTGGTACCCAAATGGTCCGGATGGAAAAAGTAAATGCTATTGTATGGAAACAGCGTTGGCAATGTTGGTGTACCAGGATCTGTAGGTGGTGCCGCGGCGGTACTGCCATCCAAATTTAACTTACCCGATGCTTCTTTCTTACTTTGGGCTGCACTAATCTCAGAATCATCATTAGCTTCATCATCATTTGTTGCCGGCTGGTATTCTTTAAATGCCGGTACACTAAGTTTAGCTTCTGCCAATATTTGCGTAAGGTCTTGTATTTGCAGCTGACGCAGCTTATCATCATCAAATTCAGTTTCTTCCTTACTATCAAGATTTGGCGTTACCTGTTTACCCGTTGTGGCTGTTTTCTCAAAATAGCCTGCCGTTTGCTCGCCTATACGGCTTACTACCCTTTGGCTGCCTGCATAGTAATGCTTGCTATATTCTCCACTACCTTTTACCACTACATAGGCACTCGGGTAGGTGGTGTATGTATCAAAGCTTACACTTCCCCCTGTCATGGTGCCATTTTCGTAAACCGCTTCTGTACCAGAGCTGGCTTTTAAAATACGCTCGCCACCCGCATCATAAATATAATGCTGCATTTGCAGAGCATCGGCCACCACTCGAAGGCGGTTGCTTTCGTCCCAATAAAAATTACGGGTACTTAGGCTTGTGCTGCCGCTTGTGTTGGTTTTTTTAAGCATATTACCGTTGGCATCGTAGGTATAATTCTCGGCTATTGTCGTACCGCTTTTTGTGGCTTTTTGCAGCTTGTGTGTACCACTTACATACGTGTATATATTATTATAGGTATTTGCCGCAAAGGATTGTCCATTTTTTAAATGACTTTGCTGTTTGGTAGCTATGCCATGGGTTGTATTATACGTCATGGCCAGTGTATAACTTGCATTAGCATCGTTATTATTGGCTGTTTGTCCAGAATGGCCTGTAAAGCTGCCCTGCGAACTTGTTAACCTGTTTAAATTATCGTAGGTATAGGTGTTAGTAGTACTGCCTCCTAACTGATTTAAACTGTTATAGGTTGCCGCATTATTAACACTCGTTACGTTGCCCACCCTATCGTAAGTATACGTATTGTCGAACATTTTTGTATTTGCCATGGCAGTCATTGTTTGTAGCCTACGCATAGGCTCATCGTAAGTATATGTTGTATATGTACCATTACCATATAATAAAGATGTGCGTTGCTCGTAATGGTCGTATTTAATTTCTTTAATGTACGAATAATTTTGCCCCTGTATTTTTCCTATCATGCTAAAAAGGTTACCCCCTAAATCGTAAGCATAATTTACTATTTCTCCATCCGGATATTGCATAGAACGCACCCTGTTCCAGCTATCATAAGTAAAATAAGTATCAAAGGTTCGGGTAGGTATATTAGGCCCCACAACAGTTCTGGTATTGTGTATTATCTCTCCCATATTGCCGTATTCAAAAAGCTGCTGCCCTGTGGCATCGGTTTGAGATACCAGCCTGTTCTTGTTATTACCCGTTGTACCGTAGGTATAATTAACGGTTGCAATATTTGCCGTGGTTCCTGTAGCAGGATAAAGTATTTGCGTTGGGCGGTTATAAAAGTAATTATATTTAATAAACCTGTCGGCTACCGGTATAGCCGTATTGGCAGCCAGCTTTGCTGTCTGAATTTTTGTTAGGTTACCTGCCTTGTCATACGTATATTTAGTAATACCATTATCTAAATGAGTAAGCTGTGTTTTTCTTCCTAAAAGATCATATAGGTACGACGTTGTAACGTTTGCTGCATCTTTGTACGATACCAGCTCGCCAATAGAATTATAGGTCAATAATGTATTTAAATCAGTAGAGCCGCTTGTACCTGCTAAAACATTATTTGTTTTAGTAGTTCTGCCGTTAACGTCTGTATACACCTCATTAATAACATTTGCTGTATTAGTCTGGCTTACTGTAGATTTTGTTTTGTGCAAGCCTGTACTGGCATCTACACTAAACTCGGTTGTTGCAATATTGCCATCGGGGTCGGTTGTTTTTACTACCCTGTCGGTTTCATCATACTTTACAGATGAATGGTTTGGCGAAGCATACTCGTTCACTATAAAGTTTGTTGTTGCAAGCTTTGCTTCGTAATAAGGATGGTACTGTATTATTGCACGTCCAAAATCATCATAATAGGCTTTACCTGAAACAGACATAGATTCCGATGTTAACATTATGTCTTTTTTAACCTGTATTACACGGGCTAAACCATCTATAAACGTATAAGTCTGAATGTCGTTAGTAGGGTTTTGAACATCGTAATGCGATGTTACCGCTACAGGTGTAAAATTAGCCTGGGTTATGGATACTACACCACTTAGGTTTGCATACTTAGGATAGTACTGCATTTTTATTGTATAGGCAGCACCGCTGGCTGCTTCTTTAGGGCCTTTAACCGTTAAAAGCCTGCCGTTGGTATCGTAAGTCCTCACAACAATATTGCCAGCGTTGTCCGTTTCGGTAAGTAATTTATCGTATTTAGCGTCGTAAGTTGATGATGAAGTATTTCCATAAGAATCTGAAACACTTACCAGATATTTATTTAGCGCAGCATCATAAACGTATTGGTACACCATAGATTGCGCCGGCGAACTATCATTTGGAGGCAGGGTAACACTTGCCAGGTTGCCATATACATCATAAGTCATTTGTGTTATAGCTGTTACCGTGGTTCCAGATATTAGTGCCGCTATACTGCCTATTGTACCTGTATTTTCATTAAGTATTGTGGTTGTCCTCCTGCGTTTTAAAACGCTACTATTATCCTTAACCCTTATCTCTTTAGGTATAGCAATAAGGTTGCGGGTTAACATAGTAGCTGTAGCCGTATGATAATCTATTTCTGTAGTATAATTATCTGTAGTAACAGTTGGATTACCCAAATAAAGGTATTTGGTTACCCTGCCCAGGTTATCATACTGCAATTGTGTTGTGGTAACCAATGGTGTTGTACCCAACTCATATATATAGCTATTGGTTTCTGTTAGTAATGCTATAGCACTTTTACGCCCTTCGGTACCACCGGTGTCAAATGTAAGGGGCACAACAGTAGTAAGGTCTATTACGCTACCATTCATTTGCTTTATAGCATATGTATTTACCGTCTTAGAAAAAACAGCATTCTCATCGTTACCCTTAAGCACGTATGATTCTTTTAAAAGGCCGTTTAAGTAATAACTTTGGTTGTAATACTTAGCCACATTTGTGCGGTAAACACCGGGACCATCTATACTTGCAAGTGAATTATTATGAAGAGTCTTTACAGTCTCAAACCCATAGAACGAACGTTCCCTACGATCATAGTAACCGTTCTCATAAGCGAAGCTGGTTACATAACTGTCAGCCCCATCGTTTACCTTATTGTAACCATCTGCTACCACAACATTTTTCATGACCCATTTGGTATTGGGGTTACCATAGGTTTTGGCGCTTGCCTCGTAATCTAAAGTAAATTTACCACCAATTGGGTTGGTTACATCTTTAAGCATGTTGGTACGCCCAATAGCCGAGTAGTTTACATTTACAGCACCATCATCACTATAAGTCATAAAATCGACAAAGCCATCTCCATTTAAATCTTTAAATATTTTTTTGGTTTGCCCCAGGTTGATATTCGAAAAGGCATCAAAAGTAAGGCCACCCTTAATCCAAACTAATGGCGCAAAATAACAACATACTGGAAATCCATAAAAAGCACCAATATTACCGTTAATTGCCAATGCATGGCTACGGGAATCCGATGATAAATTTGGCGATGTGCCAACAGCGGTAAGTGCTACATTACTACCAAAACCAACACCTGTATTATACTTCACATTATTTCCTTCAATCCTGTCTACAAGGCCATCACCATTTATATCGGCAAAAGTTACATCACTATCACCTCCGTTAACACTATAGCCAACAGTTACGCTTCCGCTAATAATACCACTGGGAATAAGGTTGCCACCATACGTAAAACCGCCGCTTGTGCCGTTAGGTACAGGCGATGTGACCTCACCATCTAATTGATTAAAGCCGTAAATATTGTCGTTAGGGTTATCTATGTCGTTATTAGCACCATTAAAAACATTTTGGCCCTTATTTAACTCAACAATATATCCTGATGTTATTTTACTTACCCTGTCTGGCAGGCCATCACCATTCATATCCATCCAGTAGGCAGTTACCTTATCCTGTCCATCAAGGTTATTATCTATACCTATCCTGGCAGAATACGCTCCGTAAGAAGCACTTGCCGATGCTGCCATTTTTACGCCACCACCACTTGTAGTGTGCGCAGATACAGTAGCAGAACCGTTTAAAGATGTAGATGTAGTGGCCGTTTCTGTAACTGAGCTGCTTACACTATTACCATTGTGAACAACGTCATCATATACACCGTCCGCTTCTTTTTGAGACGGATTTAAAAATGTACGTGAAAGGGCCGAGCCTGAATAATCAGATAATTTTTGGACAACATGCCCGGACAATGTATTGCCCGATGACGTTAAGAGCCCACCTGTCCTGCTGGTTTTTTGTAAAGCATCCGATGTTAAAATATCCGGGTAACCATCGCCATTAATATCTGCAAAATCAGTAATGGTATTACTATAAGAACTTTGGCTGGTGCTATGCCCAATGGGCCCCCAGGCTATATTATTGCTCCTATTAGAGTTTTTATGTATTTTAGTAATGGCCGTCATACCGGTTGTAGCATTAGCTGCTAAGGGTTCCGGTTCATCGGTTTCGCCCAGTGGCGCGTAATTTAGCCCGCTGCCACCTGATGATGAGCCGCCACTGGAGTCTATTTCCTCAACGCTGCCTGCCCTGACAAAAATAGATGAAGAATATTGACTGTTATAGAAGCCGCTCCATTTATCATTAAATAAATTGCCATCAGGAATGTAGGGCTCCATAGCCAACAAGGGCAGGTCAAACTGAAAATCAGTTGTTAAGCCCTGGATATTGTTAATTAGCCCATCAGTATCAAAACTCTCAAAATTTGTACCTTCTTCAGGTATATTTAAGGCATTTTCCAGTTCGTCTTCCATACACTCCTGGTAATTTTCTGCTGCGGCGCAGCCTGTTACTAAAAGCGGGCTGCTTATAGCACTAATACTTGCAAACGGTGCTGCAACAATAGATTCACTGATAAGTTTACCACCTGTTCCTACAGGAGTATTATTGTCGGTATCATAATGGTCGTTATATAAAAATTGCCCCCAGTTATTTAATAGTGGTCCTAAATATTTATAATCATCATAGTAAACTGATACAGCTGCGGTTTTGTTAGTATTTGAAGGACTTGAAGCATAGCCAACGATAGCCGTTCTATAAGTCACTGCCTGCTGATATTTTTTAAATACTTCAATATTAGATTCTTGGACATAATACTCAAATTTGTATTCTGCTTGTAAATTGACACTGCAACTTGAGCATAAAACAATAGGAGTAGTATTAGAAAGGCTAATCTCTCCATCTTCTATGATAACTTCTCTTTTACCAATCACATTACCCGAAGCATTTTTTACAGCGAACAAAAATGAAGCATTATCATTCGGGGTTATATAGCCTCCAGTAATTTCTATATTAGGTTTAACGTTATAAGCTTGGTTTGCCGCAACAGTAGACCAGGTAGGAAATGTCGGGTCTGTTGCCGCAGGCATTAATTTGTAGTTACCTTTATAGTCTTCAGTCCTGTAAATACTGTGTTTGGGTACACCGTAAGACTCGAAAGACTCTGCTCCGCTATTAGATGCTGCAGAGTAAATTACCTTTGGCCTCCACCAGCCAATTAATCCAGCTAAGTAATATGCAGTGCCACTTGTAATTACATTGGTGTCAGACCATACCTCGAACCGGAATGAAGTACCTTCGGCAACACTAATATTACTTAGTGAAGTTATAGGACTAATTGTAGTAGGTGTATATTGTGGGCATACACCTATGCTCAGGTTACTTTCCGGAGGATAAATTAAATTTTCGGTTATATTGCCCTGTGCATCAACCGTTTTTTTATATATACGGTAACGGACTTCATCCACGTTAAAAGTTGTCTGAAAACTGTTCCATGTGATATTTACCGTTCCGTTTGCCGGAATTTCTACCGACACATCTTTAGAAGCTATAAAGCTGTTACTGTAGTTTTCTACACCCTGATTAGGAAATGGTGATGGATAGGGTGTATCTATTGCAAGATATTCTATATAATGGTCAGCATCAAATTTTGGGTTTGAGCCCGAGGCATTTTTATGAAACCTGAAATAAATTTTTTCGCCCTGGTTAACTTTTAATGGCACTTGCTGCGGATCGCAATTAACGCCATTTAATGTAATAGTATTATCCAGTACGGTGGAAATTACCTGCGAAAAAACTTCGCAGCTATGCCCTTCAAACTGCTTTTGTATTGAAAATAGTGCCTGCCCAGGGCCCAGGTTGGTTATTTTATTTTTTATTTGAATTTTCCCTGAAGTTGGCGCTATCCATACTCTTACAACATCGTAATCATCATTAAAATCCTGTTGCTGGCTATCTTCTTCCTGTTCTTCGGGGGTAGGTTGGGGTTCGCCAACAGGCCCAACACCTGTAATTACCATATTAGGCGTTACATTACTGGCTGTTGTAAAAGTGGGCTCGTTAGTAGTAAGGTCTATATGGTTAAAGTGTACAATACCATTTACTACTATATCCAGCAACCCATCGTTATTGGCATCTGTAGCATATACTTTTGTTTCGGTTTTTGTTTTTGTACGTTGTTTACCTGCAAAAAATTTCAGAAATGAAACATCCCACGACTCGCCAAAAACAGTTTTAGTGTACGATTTGCTTGAGGAGTAATCGCTAATATTATGTATCGATTTAGACTCTGTGGCAAACGAATTTACTAAATAGTCGCCAGTTCCGGATAAATTTACCAGGCCCGGATAGTACTTTAACCCGTCTGAACTTTTATACACTATGTCATCAATGCCATCCCCGTCAATATCTGCAAGGGTAACTTTACCCTTAGTCTTAACGGTACTCTCTCCAAATGGGGCGCCAACCAAAAGTGTTCCATTAATTTTGGAGCTATATACTCCCGGTCTAACTTCTACACCTACTGTAGGCTTAACAGAGAAACCTGTTTCTATACTTTGCGAAGTATTAATTTTTGAGGCTTTAAGCAAATCATCATCCCCCAGGCCTAAAGCGTAATCCGCATTTACAGAGGGCAGTGTTATAGGTACAGCTGCCCTGAACAAATTACCATTATTGCCATTTACTATATCATTATAATAAGAAAACGTATGTTTGTAAAACTCTACACCACTCCCATTTTGTTCTGCTACAGAAGTTAAAATTGTTTTATTAAAATGTCCCGCACCGTATAAAAATGCATAATTTCTTACAACTGTACTTTGATATTTAATCGCTATTTTAGTTAACAAATTTGGATTGGCAAGCCTAACACCTAAACGGGCATCAACAGTAACATCTGGCCTAACCGTGCTATTTCGGGTAAAAACTGCACTATACATGTAATTAACATCATTGTATCCTGAATATTGGATATTATCAAGATAAAAAGCTTTACTTCCAGCCAAAGTAGGATAAGCAGTTGCTGTAGCAGTAAATACCGGAGCTGTATAAGTGTATTTCATAGTATTGCCAAACACATCTTCTACCATGTATAATGCCCAGTGCACTACCCTTCCTGCTTCATCTTTTATTACAGCGTTTCCTGTGTTAATATCTCCTTCTGCCTTACCACCATACCAGCTTATAGTACCATCGGTACCCGTTACTTTCCAATAATAGTTAGTAGGGTTTGCACCAAGCCTTTCAATCTTTGCAAAGCTTCCTTCCCTTCTCGATGTAAATAGTTTAGCACCACTGGTATTCCTGGCTTGTGGGGTTGTAGAATACGCGGTACCCTGATGGCGGTGCGGCAGGTATCCGTTAGGATACATCAACTGGCCGCCATTTAAAGAATATATCTCGCTTTCGTTAACAGGGTCGTGCAGCGGCACACCCCAGCGGGTGTCTATGGTAATAGCGGGAGCACTGATATCCCACCCTAAACCAAGCCAGCCATTGTTGCCATTACTATTATAGGTAAGCGTAAGGTCGGGCTGAATGCCGTTCCTGCCTGATGGTATTTTTATTGGGTACGATATGTTGGCGTCACCCGTTTGTGATGCCTGTGGCGGACTTATTAATGTCATCTCAGCAGATGGATCTGCAGCCTTGATATCACTCATCATCGTTGGCATAAAAGCAGTTGCTTCAGGGCTTTCCGGCGACTGGATAATACCATTTATATAATCTGTAAAATGGGTGGTTTGAGACGTTATTGTGTGGTTTTTAACATCTTCACCCTCTTTTTTAACCTCTTTCCATTGTTTGGTTTGCGTATCAAAAAAGTAGGTTTTTATATCCCGGGCAGTATATCCCGTAGGTAATAATAACGTATCATAAGCAAGTGTTATATTTACCGGCTTAGCAAAGGTAGTACCATCGGGCAGAAAACGGTATGCTTTGCCGCCTTTAGTAACATTGGTAACCCCAGATTCCATTGGGGCTACATCAATAGGCCTTAACCTTGTAATTGATATCTGGTTGTCCTGTATTAGTGCACTATCGCTTATAGCTATTGATGCGCCGTATATCTCTAATGACCCCGCAGTTTTAGCTGCGAAAAATTTATTGGCCTGTATCTGCTTCTTTTCGATTGAAAACAGATGGTCTGCCTCAAGCATTGTATCCAGCATAATTAGCTCCTGCCCTAAAAAGCCGGTATTGTCTGTTGCCTGTATAGCAACTATTTTACTACGCTTTATATCTTCTGTAAGGGTAATAAACCCTTCAAATTCTCCATTGTTAACTTCAATAGCCTGGCTACCCGCAAAAACTTTAAGGTTCTGTCCGGCCTGCCTTACAAAGCCCTTAATATATACTCTATTTTCTTTTGTAAGAGTAACGGCCTCATTATCTACTACCAGCAAGTTGTTGGCGCTGCCTTTTTCAATAACTATATTAAGGTTCTTTACCTTGTATTGGTAACCTGCCCCTTCCGGTATGGTAAACAGTACTGTATTATTACCCTGCTTTAACCAGGCGGCATCCAACTCTTCTTTTTGAGCCGACCAGCCTTTTTGATTTTTAACCAGATAACCACCGGTAGAAAAACGCTGGTTGATGCTTCTTGCCACACTGCTGTGAGCGCTTACTCCGTATACATCGTATGTTAGATATGCCCGCGACCCTTCTGGAATAAAAGGTATGTTTAATTTAAAAAGGTTATCCGAAGGGTTATCAATTGGTTTATCTTCAGAAACCCCTATAATACCTTCATCTATATCGGCAGTTGCGATTACCCTGCCTGCAGTGTTAACATATTTACCAGGAAAATGCAGGGGTGCCTTTGCCGGCTTTACATTAACTAATGCGCCTGTAGTAATACCCAAATTTTGCATGCCCGCGGCACTATCTGTAAGATTATTACTTTTATTTAAGTAAGAACCCTGATAAGTAAGTCCTTGTTGTTTGTTAAGGTAAGCATTTATAATTCCTTGTGCAGGAGCTACAAATGTGCTATGCAACATAGCTATTAATACAACGTGATGTATAATCCCAACAAAACGCTTGTTAGGTTTTAAATGGCTATTTATATGGCCCATAATACGGTAGGTATTTATATATTGTAAATGGCGGAAATTAATGGATGATAAGTTTGGCTACCTGCGGTATGCCATTTATGGTAATGGTTAACAGGTAAGTGCCCGATGTAATTAATGTATCACTATAAGTATATTCTTTAATTGTACCAAGGTCTTTATCTGCATAAAGCTTACCTTCGACAGAATTTATCCGAAGGTTAACCCGCGATTCTTTCTCGAGGTTAAACTGTACATTAAAGGGCTGCGAGCTTTTAGCCGGGTTAGGATAAATCCTCCACCCTGAGATAAGGTTGTTAGGGTTAACAGTAAAAGAAAATTCCCTGCTGCATCCGCTATCAGTAGCCACAGTTAGGGTATAGCTATCTGCCTCAGTGGCGGTAAAATTCTTGGTTGCTGCTACTATCCTTCCATTTTGCCTCCACTCATAGCTATTTATTTTTTGCTGTTCCTGGTTATATTCCGGTACAATTTGCACCTGGTTAACGGCATCAAGTTGCCATACCGGGCTTAACGACATTTTAATACCATCAGGTGCATTAATTATAGTTGTGCTGCTTTTTGTAATAGTATTGCTATCAGTTACATTTATTGTGTAGCTGCCCTGTATTAAGTTTTTTATTAAATACTTTACATCGCTGGTAACATATTTTTGACTACCTGCACCCGAATGCAGAACTATTGTATACGGTGTTTTACCGCCAGACATAACTAAGGCTATACTACCGGGATTATCAAAGCTGCAATTGGATATTGCATCATGTGTAAAAAAGAAATCCGGGCCTTTAATAAATGTGAACAGGTCAGATCCGTTACCATCGTTATCCCAAACTATATTGTCAAAATAAATATATTCGGCATCTTCCGATGATTGCTTAGTATTTATTGCCTGGGTATAGTCAAACTTAGTGCCCGGCTCTTGATTGACAGCAAGCCAAAGGACCATTCCCGGTTCGCTAACAAGGCCTATTTCTTTTTTATTTATTCGTATTTGGGTTAAAATACTGTCATGGATGGCTTCTTTTGCAACCTGCATTTTCCAGGTACGCTTCATGATCTGCAGGCCTTTATTTTTGTTGTCGGCTGTAAATTGAGTACCTCCATCGTTATCCCCCCATAAAAGAAAAGTTTTATCCTTAAATGTATTTTTATTTGTGGCGTTAGTGGTGTCTACACTACCTAATCCGATGTATATCCCATCTTTTTGTGCGTTGCCCGATTGTTTTTGATAAAGGTTAAGCGCATCATCACGGCCAATGCCTGTTACCCTGCCATTGTAGATTTTATTCTTTTTAAAACTCCATATCGTGTCATTTTGCGAATTAGTGTAGTTAAACTCCCCCACAATTGACAGTCCGTATTTTATAGAAAGGTACGTTTCAACCTGCATGCGTTCTATAGCCGTGAGGATCCTTGGGTAGTAAATAACTTCCATCAATTGCTGGTTGCCTGCCGTATCTCCCTTATAAAAATCTTCTATCGTTATGATATTATTTTTTTTGCCTTCGCGGTGTATCGATGATAAATAACTAATGATGATGCCTTTTTTTGAATCTACCTTTTTATATGTCAGTTCGTTATCGGTCAATACCTCTTTATTGGTTACCAATATCTTGCTTTTGCCTTTTTTTAGGGATACTATCAAATTTTCATCGTCGGTATCAGATTTAAAAACCGCAAAAAAAGAATATTGGTTGGTAACAACATTTTTAAAAGTGCTTACCGTTAAATCGGACGCGTTTAATACCGGATTAAAATTAAAATTAGCAGCAGATAAATTTTCTACCCCCATTTTTCCTTTTTTACCCTTCGAAGCTTTAATAACAGAAGACTCAAGCCATAAACTATGTCCGGCTACATTACCCGGAATTTGTGCATAATTGGACAAGATGGTAAACATAGCAATGGTAACTAAATATTTTTTTAGCATGTATTTGGGGGAATATAATTATAGTAATTAAAACTTCAGGCGATGGGGATAGCCCTTTGTTTAAGGGCGCAAACATAGACTTAAAAAATTAACATTTCATTAAGTTAAAATGTTAAAGAAATGTTAAGTGCGGAAAGTCCGTAAAATTGATACCATATGTTTATAAAACCCTGATAAAAATTAGTTTATGAATTTTTAACGCTTACTTTTGCGCGTTAATTTAACTATAACTGATTGCAACCGCAATGAAAAAAATAGGATTTAGGCGTTATGTAGCAGTACTATTATTTTTGTGTACGATATCGCAAAATAGTACCGCACAGATTTTTTATCAGGACTTCGGTACAGTTCCGTTCATGACATCGGCCTATAATGGCACCCCGCTCATTTTAGACACTAATATTTTATCGTATCCCCTTCAAAATAGCATGAGTTGGTGGACCAGTAATAATGGAGCCAGTGGACAGGCAGCACAAATTAATACGTCACAGGGTGGTACTGTAATAGCATTATTTCCCGAGGTGGCACCTGGCTATGAAATGCAAATTACCGACTTTAGCTTTTGGATAAAGCGCACCGGAAATGCCCCCGTAAACTGGGAAATTTCTATAGATGGTGTGCCTTTTGGAAGCGGTACGATATCTTCAATAGGTACAGTTGTACCTATTACCCCTATTACGCCTTCTTTATCGGGGCTTACCGGAACTTTTGGCATTATAATAACTACAACAGGTGCAACGGGTGTAGGGACATTGTTGTTAGACAACCTGGCATTTTACGGCAGTGTAACGCCTTTATGCAGCACGGCAGTAATAACGTCTGTATCTCCACCCGAAGCCCCGGAAAACACCGTAATAACAGTTTATGGAACCGGGTTTACAGAAGCCACGGCTATAACTTTTGAAGAAGTACCGGCTGATTTTACGATAATATCTGATACCGAAATATATGCTACTGTACCTTTAGGCACCTTTGGCGGAAGTGATATTTATGTAATAGCAAATGACGGCTGCCAAACGGTAGCTGAAGATATTTTTGACCCCCTTGTTTCGCACTGCGGGAATGATGAGATCTATATTTCTGAAATTTACAGCGGCTACCAAAACGGCAATAGCGCCATAGAATTATACAACCCTACAGATGAGAATGTTTTTTTTGATGGTAGCTATGTATTAGAGCGCTATAATAATATTGGCGATACTACTCCTGCAAATTCATTTGTAATGGATAGTTATATTGCCCCACACCAAACACGCCTTATTAAAACTGGTATTAATTATGCCTGCAATATTACCCCGCAGGGATTTTTCAGCTTTTTTAATATGGGCCCCGATGATAACGACCAATTTAAAATAAAAAAGAACGGTGTTGTTATAGATAATATTCAGGTGCCGTTCGGGCAGGGAGTTACACCTGTTTACCAGGGCTACTCGTTAATTCGAAAACCCGATGCTATTGCCCCTTCATCAAACTTTAACAGTGCCGACTGGAATGCTTACAGCGACGAAACCTGTACCAACCTTGGCATACATAGCGAAATTGTACCTGTTGTACCCAGTATAACGCAGCCGCAGCCTATTACCGTATGCGAAGGTACACCTGCCGTTTTTACTGCCCAGGCAGATGGAAACGCAAGTTACACCTATCAATGGAAAATTCTTAGCAGCACAAACTCCTGGACCGATGTTACTAACGATGGCAACTATACGGGAGCCACTACCGGTACACTTACCGTTTTAAACCCCGATCAAAGTTTTAACAACAACCAATATTATTGCGCAATAACCTCTGCCGTATGTAACGTGGTAACCAATGCTGTAATGCTAAATATTTATGGAGCTGATGTTATTACTGCAAACATTGTACAACCGGGCTGTACCGCATTAACAGGCTCTATTACAATAACATCGCCACTTAACCCTGCCTACACCTATAGCGTTAACGGGCAACCATTTCAAGCCTCTCCCGCTTTTGAAAACCTCGCTCCAGGTCCTTATACCATTACTTTGAATAATAATACAGGATGTAGTCCTGCAACCCAAAATTTTACAATTGTTGAGGCTACCGTTCCGCCACAACCCTTTGGTACACCAGTACAGCCCCAATGTAGCAATGAGACTGGCAGCATGGTAGTAAATGCGCCACTGGGGATAAATTATACCTACAGTATTAATAACAGCCCTTATCAATCTCAGGCCAGCTTTACTAACCTGCCTGCCGGCGAGTATATAATTACTGTAAAAAATGCTGAGGGCTGTACCGATGCCAGCCAAAGCTATACCATTTCCAGTCCGGCGGCAGTGCCCATACCGGTAGCACAAATTACACAACCCACCTGTAGCACCCCGGCCAGCCTAACAATTACGTACCCGATTGAAACCGGGTATACTTACAGCATTAATAATATGCCTTTTCAGGCATCGCCCCTGTTTAACAATCTTACACCAAACACCTATAATGTTGTAATTAAAAATGCGCAAGGATGTATTTCTGCACAAGTCCCATATACCATTACGGCCCCTATAGCCCCTGCGGTACCAACGATACAGATTACACAACCGGATTGCGATACCTTAATGGGAAGCATCAATGTAACGTCTCCGGTTGGGCCGGAATATAATTATAGCATAAATGGATCTGCGCTTCAAACCGCTACAACATTTAATAACTTATCGCCAGGAAATTATACAATTACGGTTACTGATGCACAGGGCTGTACGGCCACTTCCTCAATGTACGCCTTACTCATTCCTGCAGCGCCACAAACAGCTGTAACACAAATTATTCAGCCCTTATGTGGCAGTAACCAGGGCAGTATTATTATTACTGCGCCCTTAGGGCCGGAATATACCTATAGCATAGACGGGCAGCCTTATCAAGCTACTACGACGTTTAATAGCCTTAGTCCCGGCGATTACACTGTTACTGTTAAAAACAGCAACAATTGCACTTCCCAAAGTGCGCTTTTAACCATCAATATGATAGCTTCTGTACCTTTGCCAATTGCCTCAGTACAACAACCTACCTGTATTGATCCTGCAGGTAGCATAACTGCCACTTATCCCGTAGGACCTGAGTATACCTATAGCCTTAATGGTTCGACCTACCAAGCATCGCCCATTTTTAATAACCTTTTACAGGGTACTTACAGTATTACCGTTAAAAATTTAAATAGTTGTACCGCCACCACGCAGGACCTGATAATTTTAGATGTAGCACCGCCTCAACAACCCAATGTACAAATTATACAGCCCGATTGCAATACTACCCTTGGGAGTATTGTTGTAAACAGCCCGTTGGGTACCGGCTACACCTATAGCCTTGATAACATAGTTTTTCAAAGCAGCCCGGCCTTTACAGACCTATCTGCAGCTAACTATACCGTAACCGTTAGAACTATAGACGGATGCACATCAACAGGAAATAGCATAATTATAAACAACGCGCCCGTCCAGGCAATACCACCTTCAACTATAACCGGGCCCAATGGGTTATGTACAGGCGGTACGTTGCAACTCGAAAACACTACTACAGGCGGCCAGTGGAGCAGTAATAATACGGCTATAGCACAGGTAGATGCCAATGGGGTTGTTACAGGCTATAGTCCCGGAAATGTAATTATAACCTATACAACCGGTACTGTATGTACTGCTAATGCGCAAAAAGCCATTACCGTGTACAGCCTGCCAAGCCCCCATCTAAACACTTTGTATTACCTGTGTTTTAATGAAAGCGACAATACCTATTATCCTATAGAACTTACCAGTGGGCTAACTACCAACGCATACAGTTTTGAATGGTTTAAAAATAACTCGTTAATTAATATAGCAAACGGTTTTTTAACTACCAATCAGCCCGGAGAGTATAAATTAATTGCTACCCATCTGCTTTCAGGGTGCAGCACTACGCTAACTACAGTGGTAAAAACATCGCCTGCGCCCAATGCAAGTGTTACAATTGGGACTGATTTTAATGACAGGCAGACCATTACTGTACATACCGGGCCAGGGCAATTTGAATACAGCCTTGATGGGAGTGTATATCAGGACGAGCCTGTATTTAACAATGTTACTGAAGGAAAACACATTGTAAAAGTTAGGGATACCAATGGATGCGGGGCCATAGAGCTTGAGGTTTTTGTAATTAATTACCCCCGCTACTTTACACCTAATGGCGATAATGTTGCCGATACATGGAACCTAAAAGGATTAAGCAACCAACACAATATAATTGTTTATATATTTGACCGCTACAGTAAATTAATTACAACCATAAAACCTTATGGAGCCGGATGGGATGGTACTTTTAACGGTAAGCCCTGCCCATCATCCGACTATTGGTTTACCGTAGTTTACAAGTCATCTGACGGGAGCTCCAAACAATTCAAATCTCATTTTTCTTTGTTACGATAATTTAAAATAACATCCGTATGCAGTGGTGTTATTTGCCTTTTGAGCAGAGTAAGAGATTGCAACCCAGATACAATGAGTTGCATATAATTTCGTAGCACATTTTTATTTTTTTTGTGCGTTGATTATGCCAAATAAAGTTTGTGAGTATTAGCAAATTTTAATGGTATTTGCATAGAAATAAAAAACCTGCAAATTGACAATTTGCAGGTTTTAAGGCATTTAAGATATATTTTAAAAACAGTATCAATTTCAGAAGCACTAACGGGAGAATTTTCGAACCTTTCATAGATGATTTGAAGAAGCTAACCTTAAATATTAAGTAAATAAATTATTTTTCAATTTCCTCCCACTAGGCTGAAACGCACTCCAGTCTGGCAGTTAATAATAATATTGATGTTTTCACAGAAATTAAAAAAACTAATAATCAATTACTTATTTACATCGATCTGCAAGCAATTAGCTAAAATTGATTGATAGTAAGTAGGGTGACTAATTTATACATGTACACCATATAATAATACAACATTATTATGGCCAGACCGCTCCT
Source organism: Flavobacterium subsaxonicum WB 4.1-42 = DSM 21790 (assembly GCF_000422725.1). Classification (GTDB taxonomy): domain Bacteria; phylum Bacteroidota; class Bacteroidia; order Flavobacteriales; family Flavobacteriaceae; genus Flavobacterium; species Flavobacterium subsaxonicum. Next base: position 171,845 of record NZ_KE383909.1, on the reverse strand, counting down.
AGAAATACAGGATATCTTCAAGATGTTAATTAAAAACCGGTTATCTAAGCAATCATCAAGCTCCGGTCCCCTTTATTAGTAAACTTAATAATCTTGGAATTACTGAACAGCCGTATAACAACCTTCGCAAACAAACCAATTCCCGTAAAGAAGATATAAATGGCCATGAAGCATAAAAATCAAAACTTTTTTGCTATTTCAAGTAGCGGGATTTACATGGTCGACGTAATGATACTTAAAAAGTATTGTGTAATGGCGACCCATAATATAAGACCTATTGCAAAATCCAAACTTTCTTAGGCATAACATTTACAATCCTTTTGAAACGCGAATCTGGAGTCTCCTTAATATTACTGCTTTAATGTGATAAAAAAATATACAAACGCTTTTATAGTTCCCAACTATTTATAGTTTTGCAGAAGAATCAGGCGGCCTTATCTCCCACTTCCTAATGAATCACACAAACTATCTTATATGACGTTAAAAACTACTCAGAACTTTTTTTTAGTAATAATCTTTTTAGCATCAGCATCGTCGCTAAAGGCACAGAAGTATGGTGATGTTAAAGCAAAATACAGCGATAAACCATTGCTCTTTATGGAAAACAGGGGGCAAATTGTCGATCGCAATGGCGGATCACATCCTGAGGTACTTTTCTCGGCGGCGGGTAGTGGTACCAGAATTTGGCTGAAAGCCACTGGAATTGATTATCAATTCAATAAAAAGTCGTACCGGTTCACTGGAAGTCAGGCAGATATTAATGAAATTCCTCTTTCCGCGGCATCGCAAAAATTCTCTGTTGCATTGCAAAACAGTAATCCAAATCCCGTTGTAATAACAGAAAATCAGTCGGATTACATTGAGAACTACTATCTTCCGCATTGTCCACAGGGCATTCTCGGTGTTAAAAGCTACAATAAAATAGTCTTTAAAGCGGTATATCCAAAAATTGACTGGGTAGTTTACAGCAATGGCGCTTTTATGGAATACGATTTTATTGTGCACCCGGGGGGGGGATCCTTCGCAAATTAAAATAAAAATAAAGGATGCCGATAAGATTACCATAAGCAATAGCGAGCTGCACATGAAAACAAAACTAGGTGAAGTTAGCGAGAAGGCTCCTGTAAGCTTTGATTCTAAAGGCAATACCATTGCCACATCGTTTGTGATACATAAAGACGGCTCGCTGGGATTTGCAGCAAATTTCCCTAAAAAGTCAGGTTATACGATCGATCCTCAGGTTATATGGTCCAGTTACTATGGCGGCAGCCAGTACGACATGGCATCATCCTGCACCACGGATGCTTCCGGTAATCTTTATGTTTCCGGTTCTACGGAAAGTTCCTTCCTGGGAATCGCCGGCTATGATGACTCCTACAATTCAGGTATGGATGCCTTTTTAGTAAAGCTTGACGCTGCAGGAGTTCCACAATGGGCCACCTACTACGGTGGTAGCGGGGTAGATGTCGGTGCAGCATCCGATATTGATAGCCAGGGTAACGTTTACCTAACTGGCCATACCAGCAGCGTTAGCGGTATTGCTTATGAAGGGTATCAGGATACGAAAGCAAGCAGCGGCACGGGCACTGATGCGTTTGTTGTTAAATTTAGCAGTGCCGGGGCACGAATATGGGGCACTTATTTTGGTGGCCCCGGGTCAGATTCGGCGACGAATATCAAGGTGAATTCATCCGACGAGCTGTACATAGTGGGTGAGACAGCCAGTACCGCCGATATTACATCATCGGGCTACCAGAGTACGTACGGAGGAGGAAGCGCAGATGCTTACCTTGTAAAATTTAATGCGCAGGGCGGTTATATCTGGGGCACCTACTTTGGAGGCATTGGTTTAGAAGACTACCCGGATATGGATCTGGACAGCAATGGCAACATCTACCTATCAGGTACAACAACAAGCGCTGGCCTGGTATCACTGGGTTTTGATACTACATTAACCAGCGGCACTTCGGATGCATTCTTAGTTAAATTTAGCCCTTCCGGAAATCATCTTTGGTCTACCTACTACGGAGGAAACGGTTATGATTCTGGCTTCACCTGTGTTGTAGATCCATCTGACAATATCTATCTTGGGGGTAAAGCAGGCGCATCATCCTTAAATCTTGCCTTCAATGGTTTTCAAAGTGCTAGTAACGGCGGAGCAGATGCATTTCTGGTAAAATTTGACAGTAGTGGCCTGCGATTATGGAGTACCTATTACGGAGGACAATTTGACGAACATGCTTTTGACAGTACTGTAGATACAAATGGCAATGTATATATAATCGGGGATACACAAAGCCCTACAGGCATTGCAGCCAATGGATTTGACAACACACTATCTTTATCGGGCGATATCAACATTGTAAAATTTGACCCATCAGGCTTTAGAATATGGGGATCGTATTACGGCGATGGGGGTGATGAATATCCCGGTGGCTGTGCAACGGATAGTAATGGAAACCTCTATATTGTAGGAAGGACCAACCTTAATGATGGGTTTATATCGGGGGGATATGATACGGAGTATGCTGCCCTTAATGACATGCTGCTGGTTAAGATTGACGGTTCCGGCGGATGTGACACCCCGGCACCACAGGCTCAGGCTGAACAATTTCTTTGTACAGGTACAACTTTAGCAGCATTAGACATCGAAGGTACAGGGCTTAAATTCTATACAACTTTATACGGGGGAACACCATTACTAACTACTACATTCCCCCCAGCAGGTATATATTACGTATCACAAACAATTGATGATTGTGAAGGTCCGAGAACGGCGATAGCTGTAACTCCAACTACTACCCCTGCTCCCACCTCCAGTGCGCAAACACTATGCGGGGGATCAAAAATTGAAGATTTAGTAGCTACAGGCAGCAATCATAACTGGTATACCGATCCGATTGCTGGATCAGCTCTGGATTCAGAAGCCCTGCTTGCATCAGGAATATACTATGTTTCACAAACAATGAATGGTTGCGAGTCAACAAGGACAGCGGTGAACGTTATTGTAAATACAACACCCATACCTACCGCACTATCGCAAAGCTTTTGTGGTAGTGCAACAGTAGCTAATTTAACGGCTACCGGTACCGACCTTAAATGGTATACAGTTTTAACAGGCGGAGCGGCTTTAGCTTCTAATGCTGTGTTATCATCCGGAACATATTACTTATCACAAACTTTAAGTACATGTGAAAGCCTGAGGGTAGCTGTAGCGGTAATTGTCACTACGGCACCAATCGCACCTGCTATACAAAACTTTTGCAGCAGTGCTAACATCGCCGACCTTAATGCAACAGGTACCAGTCTTACATGGTATACAACGGCCACAGGGGGACCGGCACTCACTTCCGGCACATTACTTACCAATAGTACGTATTATGTGTCGCAAACTTTTGGAGAATGTGAAAGCCCAAGGGCTGCAGTTGCAGTTATTATAAGCCAGCCTATAACACCGGCGTTTACCACCGTAGCGCCAATCTGCTCGGGGAGTAACCTGACAGCATTGCCGTTAACATCGAGCAACGGTATTACCGGTACGTGGGCACCTGCCTTAAACAACACAGCAACCGCTACCTATACTTTTACACCTGCTCAGGGGCAGTGTGCTACCACTACTACAATGACCATTACGGTAGATCAGCTTTTGACACCTGTGTTTACTGCTGTAGCGCCAATCTGTTCAGGCAGCACAATAGCAGCACTACCATTAACGTCCAACAACGGTATTACCGGTAGCTGGTCGCCTGCCTTAAACAACGCAGCTACCACAACATACACCTTTACACCCGATCAGGGACAATGTGCTGCAACAACAACAATGACTATTCCGGTAGATCAGCCCTTGACACCTGTGTTTACTGTTGTAGCGCCAATCTGTTCAGGCAGTACAATAGCAGCATTGCCGTTAACATCGAACAACGGTATTAGCGGTACGTGGGCACCTGCCTTAAACAACACAGCAACCACTACCTATACTTTTACACCTGCTCAGGGACAATGTGCTACCACTACTACAATGACCATTACGGTAGATCAGCCTTTGACACCTGTGTTTACTGTTGTAGCGCCAATCTGTTCAGGCAGTACAGTAGCAGCATTGCCGTTAACATCGAACAACGGTATTAGCGGTACGTGGGCACCTGCCTTAAACAACACGGCAACTACCACCTATACTTTTACACCGGCTCCAGGGCAGTGTGCTACAGCCACCACAATGACCATTACGATAGTTCAGTCTATAATACCTCAATTTACTTCAGTTGCTCCAATCTGTTCAGGAAGTATACTAACAGCATTGCCCGTAACATCTAACAATGGTATTACCGGTATCTGGTCGCCTGCTTTAAACAACACTGCTACCACTACCTACACCTTTATGCCAGCTCCTGGGCAATGTGCCACTACTACTACAATGACCATTACAGTAGATCAGCCTTTGAACCCTCTGTTTAATGCTGTAGCACCAGTCTGCTACGGAACTACAATAACACCCCTGCCTTTAACATCGAACAATGGTGTTAACGGTACTTGGTCGCCTGCTTTAAATAGCGCAGCTACCACTACTTACACCTTTACGCCGGATCCGGGGCAATGTGCTGCAAATACCACACTGACTATTGGAGTTCATTTGCCGATAACTCCTATATTCACGTCTATAGCGCCAATCTGCTCAGGAAGTGAAATAACAACTTTACCATCTATTTCAAACAATGGTATTGCCGGTGCATGGTCTCCTGCTTTAAACAATACAGCTACCACTACCTACACCTTTACCCCGGCTCAGGGAGAGTGTGCTACAATAAGTACAATGACTATCGTGGTATACACAACCGACGCAACAATCACGGTGGGCGGCGCTACAATAATAGTATCACAAAGCGGAGCATCCTACCAGTGGGTAGACTGCGAAAACTCCAATGCATTTATTCCGGGAGCCGACGACCAAAGTTTTACGGCCACCGAAAATGGCCAGTATGCTGTTATTATTGACTACAACGGCTGCAGCACTTTAAGTGAATGCGTAACTATCAGTTCACTTACTGTAAATGAAATTGAAACGCAAAGTGGATTGAAGCTTTATCCGATACCGACAGCCTTTCTGCTTAGTATTTCAACAGACGAAACAATTAAAGCCATAGAGATTACAGACATGTTTGGAAAAAAGATTAAAATTAACAACTTTGCCGGTAACAGGATTGATGTGAGTTTTTTACAGGAAGGGGTTTATTTCGCAGAAATAAAAACTGATAATACTACGTATTTTAAAAAGTTTGTAAAGCACAATTTATAACACTCAGCATTACTGCTCAATAGCCTGCTCTTCACCAGTGAGCGGGCTATTTTGTCTATAAGCGTAATCTTGTATACGTTAATGCAGTCGTAAGGTTTTGAGAAGAGATTCGAACCTCATCTGGTAAATCCCGCACCATCACTCGTTTCTTGTGCTTTAAAACTTCGATTGCCACGAAATTGCCACAAATCTTATTAAAATGTGGCTAAACACTTTTGCAGAGGGGAAGGCAGTCGAACCCATATTGATCACATTCCCAAAAAAATGATATCATGTCATGACATATATAAATGCCATGGATTTGCCACAGCTTACAAGCATAAAACTGTATAAAATCCTCAACTAGACAAAATAAACCACTAACTTTGAAAACCTATAAAAATTGTCTTAATAAACTCCGTTAAAGTAGGCTAATTTCTTTAAATCCTGCATAAAATGGTTTGGAATTTGTCCAGTTGAGGTCACACACAAAAAGCTCCAAATTTTTAAATTTGGAGCTTTTTTTATTTGTAAATCCTTCAAAGACAAACCATACATATTTCTTATCGAATTTGGATATTGAATAATTGATCACCATATTAAAGATTAAAATACTTATTAACAGCAGTTAATCAAAAAAAAGGAATCAATTAATCATTCCGAATCCATCTCACCAACGTGTGAATGCAGGTGCAGACAACTAAATTCTGTAACTTAATAAAAACAAAAAGATCTTAAAACCTGCTATTTGATAAGATGATTCGGAAAATCCTCAACCCTCTCGCAGCATACCTGCTCCATAACCTGCTGTAATTGTATTTTAAGTAGTGATATAGCATGATTGCCACCTTGGTTGCCCAATGCAGCTACACTATACATAAAGGTGCGCCCCAAAAACGTAAAATCGGCACCACTGGCAAGGGTGCGCGCCACATCTACACCGGAGCGGATGCCGCTATCCATCATTACTTTTATTTGGCCTTTGTATTTTTCTACAATAGGATGTAATGATGCTATGGCACTCTGCCCGGCATCAAGCTGCCTGCCGCCGTGGTTAGATACTATAACCCCATCAAAACCAAGGCGTATGGCCATTTCTACATCTTCTTCGCTGGCTACGCCTTTAAGCACCAGCTTGCCTTTCCACTTATCCCTTATGGGTGCAATGCGCTCTTCGTTTAACCTGCCCGAAAATGTTTTGTTCATAAACTGGCCCAACTGCGCCATGTTCAGGTCTTTTGGCATGTAAGGCTTAAGGGTTTCAAAAGCGGGTTGCCCATGCACAAGCGTTTTAAGTGCCCATTCGGGCCTGCCCATTATTTGCAGTATGTTTCTAAGGGTCAT
>NZ_KE383909.1:118123-164339 GCF_000422725.1 Flavobacterium subsaxonicum WB 4.1-42 = DSM 21790 | reverse complement strand
TGCAAAGCAATTCCTTCAAATTTAAAGTACACGGCAGGTTTTTCCATCAGCTTTAGGTAAATGTCCTGGTCAAAACGTACCTCGCGGTGGTAGCCGTACTCTTTTTCATAATAATCGGTAAGTTTCTCTACCTGAAGGCGGTACTCGTTACCCATAAAAAAACGGGAGGCTTTTACACGTTTGCCATCTATGCGCAGGTAATTAAGGCAATTGTTTTCTATATCTTCGGTGCTTAAGCTTTCTGAATTATACGGATTTAGCGCAATACTCCATGTGCCTGTCGAGAGTAACAAAAATGGCTTTTTTTTGCTTAGAATATACGGCAGCAATGCCGAAGAGCTGTCGTGTATGCCCACCCCTATTTTTATCTTTTTGTCTTTATAGGTGGTGTTTATACTGGCCGATGTAGGCACTATGGGCGGTAATATTTTGTCGATACCTTCGGCATGTACCCATGCGTGGTACTCTTCGGCATCAAAATTCCACAAATTGGTATGGCAGCCAATGCTGGTGTACTCGCTTACCGGTATACCCGTAAACAGATACGAAAGGTACTGCGGCAAATGCAGGCTGTATTTTATCTGGCTAAAAACCTCTGGCTTATAATATTTTAGCCAATACAATTGCATGCCCGAATTAAGCATACCCGATTGTGGCGATGCCGTTTGGGCAGCAATGGTTAACGAGTCGCCGTATTTTTTATAAAACTCATTGGTAATATCTGCGGGAATATCTTTGGTATAATTATACAGGGGCGTTAGCGCTTTACCTTTATAATCAAGGTGCACAAAACTGGCCCCGTACGATGAAAAGTTGAGCGTTTTTACATCAAACTCCGCATTTTCAAGCACGGTATCAAAGGTATCCTTCATCCAATGGCGAAGGGCCTCAAGGTCTTCGGTTTCAAAGCCATCCTCGTCTACGGTAAGCGGCAGGTTTACGTACTGGCGATGCACCTCATTATAATCGTCATCAAAAAGAAAAAATTTTTTGTTGGTTTTGCCAATATCAAAAACGGCATTAACTTTTAGCATAAGTACTGTTATTTACAAGCCTGTAGCTTTACTATTGCTTCCTCTTTCTGTAATAAGTGTGCTGCGTACAGCAAGCGACCTGTATGCCGCTAACGGATCTATGGCCCCACCCGCTTTTTGGCGTGCTGCCTTAAGTATAGGGCGAACATCGGTACGGTAGGCATCCTGCAAAATTTCCTGGCATTTAACCACATCATTGTCCTGCTGTGCCGCCCTAAGCTCATCCTGGTTAACCAGTAACGCCTGGGTGTAAGCTATTAAAATAGCTTCTAACGATTGTATTAAGTCTTCGAGTGGGTCTTTTGTATTATGGCTGGCATCTATCATCCAGGCAAGGTCAGGGTTTTGCGGGTTGTTTTCCATACCATACACCAACTCATTAAATATCAGGAATAACGGATACGGTTTTATAGAGCCCACGGTAATATCATCATCGCCATATTTACTGTCGTTAAAATGGAAACCGCCCAATTTGCCTTTGTACATTAGTGTTGCCACAATTTGCTCAATATTGGTATTAGGCAGGTGGTGACCAAGGTCTACAAGCGTGTAAGCCCTGTCGCCACAGGCATTTGCCAGCATAAGCGATGTGCCCCAGTCTTGTATAACGGTGCTGTAAAATGCAGGCTCGTACGGCTTGTATTCTATAAACAGGCTCCAGTCGGCAGGAAGACCGGCATAAATGGATTTAAGGCTGTCTTCGGCATGTTTTAGTACAGTCTGGAAGTTGCGCTGCCCCGGAAAGTTAGACCCGTCGGCAAGCCAGACGGTCAGGCTTTTAGATCCTAACTGTTCGCCTATTTTAATAACATCGAGGTTGTGCTGAATGGCGTAATCACGCGAGGCGGCTACGGTACTGCTTAGTGATCCATGCTTATAGCTCTCTTTAGCACCCTGCTGATCCTGAAACGTATTGGAGTTCATGGCATCAAAAATAATTCCGTGACCCGATGCCACTTCTTTTATGGCCTTATAATCCTGTGGGATATCCCACGGAATGTGCAATGACACGGCTCCGGCCGATTTGGTAAGGGCGTGAAGGATACCGATATCATCCAGTTTTTGCTCTAAAGTTGCAGGCTCGCCACCATAGGAAAAACGCCCAAAACGGGTACCCCCCGCGCCCAACGCCCAACTGGGAATAGCCACCTGAAAGGCGGCTACTTTATCTATAATACTGTTTACATCTACACCTTTTTTTGCAAACCTGTTGGTTATCAGGTCAAGTTCGGACGTAAATAGAGTATCTTCTTTTTTATTGAGGTCAGCTATATGCTGTTGTGTAATCTTCATTTAAATTGAGGTTTGGTTTATAGTTTGCCACGAATTACACTAATTTCTACAGAAAGAGCGGATTAGTACAGGTCGTGGCTTTAAATGATGTGTTTGTAACCTAATAGCTTAGCGCACAAAGGCATTAGCCATACCGCCATCTACGTTTATAGTGCCACCGGTACTTTTGTCAAGGATACCCACACAGGCAAATACGCCATTGGCTATATCATTTGGTAAAATAATCTCATTCAGCAGGTTACGCTTAGCGTAGTGCGCCGGGAGTTCTTCAACCGTAATGCCGTAAGCCTTGGCGCGGCCTTCGGCCCACTCGCCTTCCCATATTTTACTGCCCACAATAACACCATCGGGATTAACCGTGTTTACACGAATTTTATCGGCGGCAACCTCGGCGGCAAGCAACCTGGTCATGTGCTGCTGGCCCGCTTTTGCGGTACCATACGCCACGTTGTTAGGGCCTGCTACCAGTCCGTTTTTGCTGGCAATATTAACAATGTCGCCCCCAAAGCCCTGTTTGCGCATAACGGCAACACCGGCTTTAGCCATTAAAAACTGACCTTTAACCAGCACGTTTTGAAGAATATCCCAGTCTTTTAACGTAGTTTCTTCCAACGGCTTAGAAATAGCAAGCCCTGCAGAATGCACCACAATATCTACCCCGCCAAAAGCAAGGCAGGCTTTTTTATAAGCCTCAGTAATAGAGTCTTCGCTGGTAACATCGCACACCGCCCCGTCTGCTAAATCTCTTTTATAGGTAGCCAGTGCAACCTGTAGGTTCTCTTCGCTAAGGTCGGTTAACACTACGTTGGCGCCTTCTTTTACAAGCTTATCGGCAATAGCCTTACCAATGCCCCCTGCTGCCCCGGTTACTATGGCCACCCTGCGGCTTAATGGCTTTTCGGCAGGCATGCGCTGTAGCTTGGCCTCTTCAAGCAGCCAGTATTCTATATCAAATGCCTCCTGCCTTGGCAGCGATGTATAGGCCGTAATAGCCTCAGCACCACGCATTACATTAATAGCATTTACATAAAATTCGCTGGCTACACGGCTGGTTTGCTTGTCTTTAGCAAAGCTGAACATACCCACCCCCGGATAGATTATTATAACCGGGTTAGGGTCGCGCATGGCCGGGCTGTTGGGATGCTTGCAGGTTTCGTAGTACTCCTTATATTCCTGGCGGTACTGCTCAAAGGCAGGCTCCAGTTTTTTAAGTACTTCGGTAGTATTATACACATCCTCATCGGTACCTAAATTAAGCACAAGTGGCTGAATCTTAGTACGTAAAAAATGGTCGGGGCAGCTGGTACCCATCGGCGCAAGCCTTTCGAGGTCGTTACTGTTTATGTATTCTAATACGGTATCGCTATCGGTAAAATGGCCTATCATTTTATTTTCGGATGAAGCCAGTCCGCGCAATAAAGGCATAAGTGTTGCCGCCTTGTCTAAACGCTCATTTTGGGGCAAACTTTTCACTTTCGGACTTCCAAATACGCTTCCTTTCTCCTTTATTTTTTTCTCGATGTAAGCGCTTGCGGCTTCTATCACCTCAAGGCTGTTAATGTAACATTCGTAAGAGGTGTCGCCCCATGTAAACAAACCGTGGCTGCCTAAAATAATACCCCTTATGCCGGGGTTATCGGCAAGGCACTTTTCAAGCTGAAGTCCCAGGTCAAACCCCGGCCGCTGCCAGGGCACCCAGCCCATAGTATCACCCCAGATGTCTTTAGTAACCTGCTCGCTATTTTGAGCAGCGGCAACGGCAATAAGCGCATCGGGGTGCAGGTGGTCGATATGCTTAAACGGAAGCAACCCATGCAAGGGCGTATCTATCGATGGTGCTTTGCTATCGAGGTCGAAAATGCAATGGTTAAAAAGGCCTACCATACGGTCTTCGTCGGCCAGGCCGCCGTAAACGTTTTTAAGGTCGCGCAGCCTTTTGGTGTACAGGCCGGCAATGCCACTGCGGGTTAGCGTACCAATATCGCCACCAGAGCCCTTTACCCACATAACCTCAACGTCCTCGTTAGTAAGCGGGTCTTTTTCTATTGTTTTGCAGCTGGTGTTGCCACCGCCATAATTGGTTATCCTTAAATCAGCACCCAGAATGTTAGAACGGTACAGGAACAACGCTACCTGGTCGTTGCCCAATTGGGCTGCCTTTTGCTCATCCCATAGATAATTTACATATTGAAATGTTTTTTCCATTGTATATTTTTAATTTCAATTAAACCATTTTGAATTTCAAAAGTAGCAGGAAACAATAAGTACAGTATCCTGTGCTGTACTGCTTAAAAGTAATTTAGTATAACAACTTATAATTAGGCCGTTCTAACATTTGCTTTATCCGCAGGCGGCAGGACACTACAGGATACCTTTTAGCCATAGGATATTTAATATTGATGAAAATTTTAAATATTAATTAGCACATACATTTTTTTAAAGCCTTTTTAATACTTAAAATATAAAATTAATGCCACAAGGTTTTGTAGCCTGAAATATAAGGATAAATTTGACCTGTAAGCGAAAACGATATTGTTTTGCCGCCGGGTTTTTATAAAATAAATTATGCATGCACTTTTTGGAGTTTTCTTTCATTTAATAGGGTCTGTAGCCGCAGGAAGTTTTTACATGCCCTATAAAAAGGTAAAAGGCTGGCAATGGGAAAGCTACTGGATAACCGGTGGTTTCTTCTCGTGGCTTATTGCGCCGTTCCTGGCGTTGTGGATAACCTTTCCTGACTTCACCGCCCTTTTATTTAGCAATACAACGGTTATGTGCTATGCCATATTTTTTGGTATCCTGTGGGGCATTGGCGGATTAACCTACGGCCTGGGCATGCGTTTTCTGGGCTTATCGCTCGGCAATTCGGTAATGCTGGGGTTCAGTTCGGCATTTGGGGCACTGTTTCCGGCCATATATTACAACTTTAACCCACAGCACGGCAAAGTAAGCCTTAACGATATGATAGGCTCTACCGGGGGCAGGGTAATTTTATTCGGCATCCTTTTGTGCCTTATAGGCATAGCCGTATCGGGCCGTGCCGGTATGATGAAAGAAAAAGAACAGCGCATTAATGCAGTAGATAAACCAAAGACAGATACCGAATTCAGTTTTAAGAAGGGAATTATAGTAGCGGTACTTTCGGGTATCCTGAGCTCCTGCTTTAACTATGGTATAGAGGCGGGTAAACCCCTTGCCGAAGCTGCCGTACAACTGGGCGTTAACCCGCTGTTTCAAAACAATATTACCTTTGTGCTGGTGCTTTGGGGCGGCTTTACCACTAACTTTATATGGTGTACCTACCTTATCATCAAAAATAAAAGCTATACCGATTTTGCCAACAAGCGCATGCCGCTAACCAAAAACTACATTTTTTGCGCACTGGCAGGTACCACCTGGTTTTTGCAGTTCTTTTTTTATGGCATGGGCGAAAGCAGGCTGGGCAATGGTGCCAGCAGCTGGATACTGCACATGAGTGCCATAATACTGGTAGGCAACCTGTGGGGCCTCTATTTAAAAGAATGGAAAGGCGTTAGCAAAGCAACCAAAACCACCATGATTACCGGTGTGGCCGTTTTACTTATCTCGGTTATAATTGTGGGTTATGGCAATTATCTATCCTAACTAAATACATCAGAATATAAATTACAAGCCAATTAGCTAACTATGAGACTATCACATTACACACTTGTCCTGCTGCTGTCTGCTTCGGCATATACAACTACTGTAAAAGCACAGGATTATTACACCCCCGCACAACGCAAACAATGGCTGGCTGTAGCCGAAGAAAATAAGCCAAAACTGGTTGAAACCCTTAAAAAGCCGGTTGCCGTTGTTACTACCGTTAAAGATGCTGCCTCTTTTCAGGGTTGGAAAACCCAGCCTGCCGGTGGTGTAAACGAATTATTAAGCACTTCCTTCAAAAATAAAAAGGTGGCCACGCTCGATTTTGGCGAGCACCTTACCGGTCACTTTACCTTTAAAGTAAACAGCATTAACAGCACCCCCGATGCCCCACTACGCTTTAAGCTGACCTTTGGCGAAGTACCTGCCGAGGTAAGCGTGCCGTTCGACCCGTATGAAGGGATGCTGAGCAGGGCGTGGCTACAGGATGAAATTGTTACGGTAACCGAATTACCCGCCACCATTACCATACCCCGCAGGCTGGCCTTTAGGTATGTAAAAATAGAACTGATAGGCAGCTCGCAGTATTACGATTTTGGTATTACCGATGCTTACACCACCGCAACAACATCGGTTACTGCAAAGCCCGGTACACTGGCAGGAGCAACGCCAGCCCTTGTTTCTAAAATAGATGCCGTGGGGCTTAATACCCTTAAAGAATGCATGCAAACAGTTTATGAAGATGGCCCTAAGCGCGACCGCAGGCTGTGGATAGGCGACCTGTACCTGGAGGCACAGGCTAATATGTATTCGTTTAAGCAATACGGCCTTACCAAGCGTTGCCTGTACCTGCTGGCCGGCCTTGCGCAGGACGACGGGTATATGTACAGCAATGTATTCGAAACCCCGGAGCCTCATGCGCAAAAGCCCTCGCCGTTTTTGTTCGATTATTCGCTGCTGTATAATGTTACCCTAAAAGACTACCTAACAGCAACTAACGATACTAAAACCGCAAACGACCTTTGGCCCGTTGCCAAACGCCAGATGGATAATATTACCACCTACCTGGATGCCGATGGTGTTTTTAATGCCGACGAGGCGGTTAAAAACCATTGGTGGCTGTTTGTAGACTGGAACGATGCCTTAGACAGGCAGGGTGCCCTACAGGGCGTTATGATTTATAGCATGAAGCAAACACTGGAGCTGGCCAAGCTTTTAGGTAAAGAAAAAGAGGTGGCACAATTGCCTGCCCTTATTACAAAAATGACCAACGGTGCTAAAACAAAACTGTTTGATAAAAAGCAGGGTGTGTTTGTAAGCGGCAAAAACAAGCAGGTTTCGTATGCATCGCAATCATGGCTAATACTGGCCGGTGTGGTTAAGGGTAAAGATGCACAAAAGGTAATAAAGGCACTACAGGCCAATGCCAGTGCCGTTAAACCCGGCGGCCCCTACCTGTACCATTATTACGTGCAGGCACTTATAGACTGCGGCCTTACGGCAGATGCTAAAAACCTTATTACCAATTACTGGGGCAGCATGGTTACCAAAGGTGCCGATACGTTTTGGGAGGTATACGACCCGGCAAACGAGCAACTGTCGCCGTATGGCTTTTATCCTATAAACAGCTATTGCCATGCGTGGAGCTGCACGCCGGTGTATTTTATACGCAAGTACCCGCAAATTTTTCAGGTAAAAGAGTAACTATATTAATTTGGGTTATTAATATGTGTTGTGTGTTAGTTTCTATTTCCAAAAAAGCGGCTTTGCCTTTGTGCAGGCCGCTTTTCTGCACTTCATAACATTAAAAAAACGTTTGAAAGCCTTTGTAGCTAACAATATTTCTATACTTTTAGCATAATTATTTTATAGATAAAACTATGTCGCAATTGTTTGAAATACAAATCAACGAAAATTCCAGGATACCAAAATACAAACAAATTGTAGACTCTATTATTGGCGATCTTTCAACCGGCAAAATACGCGTGGGAGAAAAAGTGCCCTCTATAAACGAACTGAGCGAAACCTGTTACCTTTCTCGCGATACTGTAGAAAAGGCCTATAAATACCTAAAAGAGCGCAATATTATTGTTGCTGTGCGCGGCAAAGGCTATTACACCAGCAAGGCCGACCATACCCTAAAGGCAAACATCTTTTTTCTTGTCAATAAGCCCAGCACTTATAAAATGGAGATTTACAACTCGTTTGTTGATACCGTTGGCTTACATGCCAATGTAGATATGTTTATTTACCATTGCGATGAAACCCTGTTTATCAATTCGTTAGAAAAAAGCATTGGCCTGTACGATTACTACGTTATTATGCCCCATTTTAGGGATGCTAATTACAACCACGTTAGCTACACCCCGCAGGTACTTAAAACCCTGGAGCAGATTCCCAAAGACAAATTGGTAATGTTGGATAATACCAAACCCGGTATAGCGGGCAACTACGGTGCTATTTATCAGGACTTTAAAACCGATATTTATGATGCATTAAAGGAGGGGCTTCCTAAAATAAAAAACTACGATAAGATAATTCTGGTGTACCCCAACAAATCGGCAAACCCCTACCCGCGCCGTATAGTGCACGGGTTTCAGCAATTTTGCAGGGAATTTGACCTCGATTTTGAAATTTTAGACGAAATTTATGAGGATATGGAACTGCTTCGCAAAGACGTTTATGTTACCATACAGGAGCGCGACCTTGTAAATTTAGTACGCCAGGTGCGCAGCAAAGGCCTCACTCTTGGTACCGATATTGGTATAATATCCTACAACGAAACCCCGCTTAAAGAGCTGTTGGGCATTACTGTTATAAGCACCGATTTTAAAGCTATGGGAGAAACCGCCGCCTATATGGTTTTAAAAAACAAAAAAGAAAGGGTCAAGAACGTGTTTAAGTACATAGAGCGTAACTCGCTGTAGGTACATCTCCTACAAACACCAGTATAGTACAGGATACTAATTTGCTTTTATGTGCATAGGTTTGGCTATTATTTAGATAACCAAACTTATTATAATGACCTATACCACAAAATTAAAAGCCTTTGTATTATTTGCAGGACTATGGCATTTTAATGCCGCTGCACAAAAAGCCCCCCAGCTGGGCAAAAATTCTATAGACGATGTTATAAACGCGATGACCGTTGAAGAAAAAGCAAGCATGCTTATCGGGTCAGAAATGTTTGGCCCTACCTTAGAGGGCAACCCACGCCTAAGCGTGCCGGGAGCGGCAGGAGCAACCTTCCCTATTAAGCGATTGGGCATACCGCCAACAGTACTTGCCGATGGCCCTGCCGGGCTTCGCATACAGCCTACACGAGATAACGACAAAAACACCTATTACGCCACGGCTTTCCCCGTAGGTACGGCACTGGCCTCGACCTGGAATATCCAGCTTATAGAGCAGGTGGGCAAAGCCATTGGCAATGAGGTTAAAGAATACGGTGCCGATGTGCTTTTGGCTCCGGCAGTAAACATTCACCGTAATCCGCTTAACGGCCGTAATTTTGAATATTATTCGGAAGATCCGCTAATATCCGGAGAAATTGCCGCTGCCTATATTGCGGGGGTACAGGCTAACGGGGTGGGTACCTCTATAAAGCACTTTGCAGCCAACAGCCAGGAAACCAACCGCCTTAGCATTAACGAGCACATTAGCGAGAGAGCCATGCGCGAAATTTACCTGCGCGGCTTTGAAATTGCCATTAAAAAAGCACAACCGTGGACGGTTATGTCGTCTTACAATAAAATAAACGGGGTGTATACCTCAGCCAGTACCGATCTGTTAAATACTATCCTGAGAGAAGAATGGGGCTATAAAGGCTTTGTAATGAGCGACTGGTTTGGTGGTTACGAAGGTTTTGAAAACCTTGATAAACTATCCAGCAATGTGGTGGCACAGCTAACAGCCGGTAACGATTTGCTTATGCCGGGCACAAGGCCGCAGTACGATAATATTGTTGCTGCCATTAAAAGTGGCGCGCTAAGCAAAGAAACCGTACACCGCGATATAAAACGCATACTGCAAATGGTGGTACAATCGCCGGCGTTTAAAAAGTATAAATTCAGCAATAAGCCAGATCTAAAGGCCAATGCCCAGATAACCAGGCAGGCTGCAACCGAGGGTATGGTACTCTTAAAAAACGATAACAACATACTGCCGTATAAAAACAAGGCTACTGCTATAGCTGTTTTTGGCACTACCTCATATAATTTTATAACGGGCGGTACCGGCAGTGGCGATGTTAACGAAGCCTATAGTATATCGTTACTACAGGGCCTAACCAACGCAGGTTACAAACCCGAAGAAAAACTACAAAGCATCTATATGCCTTATGTAGAAAGCGAAGCCAAAAAAGAGATTACCAGAAGAGAAAAAGAAGGCGGTATACTGGCGTTCCCAAAACGAATGGAGGAATTAGAACTGAGCAACGACTTGCTACTACAATCGGCTAAAAGCTGCGATATTGCCCTGATTACTATTGGGAGGAATTCCGGAGAAAATACCGACAGGCAAATTTACAATGATTTTTACCTTGCCCAGGACGAGGTGCAGCTTATAAACCATGTGTCGAAGGTGTTTCATGCGCAAGGCAAAAAAGTTGTGGTAGTGCTAAATGTTGGCGGCGCTATAGAGACCAGCAGCTGGAAAGACAAAGTAGATGGCATACTGCTGGCCTGGCAACCGGGCCAGGAAGGCGGTAACTCGGTAGTAGATGTGTTGTCGGGTAATGTTAACCCATCGGGTAAATTAACCATGACACTGCCTGTAGATTATAACAACCATCCGTCGGCGGCAAACTGGCTGGGCACACCGGTGGGCAATCCAAAAAGTGTGTTGTACGAAGAGGGCATCTACGTGGGCTACCGCTACTTTAATACCTTCGGCGTAAAGCCATCGTATGAATTCGGTTACGGAAAATCATACACCAATTTTACATTTTCTGATGTTACTTTAAGCAGCCCTACATTCCAAAAACAAATTACGGTAAGTGTAAAAGTAACCAATATTGGTGCTGTAGCCGGTAAACAGGTGGTGCAGCTGTACCTTGCTGCCCCGGCTTTAAAGACCGATAAACCGGAATCTGAACTTAAGGCCTTTGCCAAAACAAAGATACTGGCCCCGGGCGAATCTCAGGTAATAACGCTTGTGCTAAACGCGAAAGAACTGGCATCGTTTGTAGAAGCTCAGGATGCCTGGGTTGCCGAAGCCGGTACGTATACCGTTAAAATTGGCGCATCATCTTTAGATATAAAAGCCACCAAAAGCTTTACCCTTAATGCAGAGCAGGTGGTAGAAAAAACACACGATACCTTTAAAGCCGATACCGACCTTAAGGTTTTAAAATCCAACTAAAAAATCCCCAATTACTAATAAAAGGCTACCTGTAGGTGGCCTTTTGTTGTTTCAGGCATTTGCAAAATATAAAATTGATATTTTTTGACGGAATAAAAACAAAACTGATTTTTATTACCCTGATTTTTTTAAAAATTTTCATCTAAAAGCATAACAGTACAGGATACTTAACCTAACGGTTCGCAGTAATATTGAATACTATTTCGATATAGTAAACAATACTAACCTAATTTAATTTATGATGAAAATTTTACTAATTAAGTATGAGCATTTATTACTCACACTTGTATGCTTTTTCACCCTTACCGTGGCTTCTGCCCAAAGCGTTACGGTAGCAGGAAAAATAAGTGACGCAGCCGGAGAGAGCCTCCCGGGGGTAAATATACTTGTAAAAGGCACTACTACCGGCACCGCTACCGATATGGATGGTAATTACTCCATAACCGTGCCCGATGCACAGGCAACCCTTGTGTTTACCTCTATTGGGTTTAAAACGCAGGAGGTTGTTGTTGGCAATCAGACCACTATAAACCTTGTAATGGCCGATGATGCAAAAGCATTAGACGAGGTGGTTATTGTAGCCTACGGTACTCAAAATAAACGCAATGTAACCGGTGCGGTGCAAACCGTAAATGCCGGCGAGCTAAAAGACCAGCCCGTGGGGCAAATTACCCAAAAACTACAAGGTAAACTGGCAGGCGTGCAAATTACCCAAAACACCGGTATACCGGGCCAGGGAATGACGGTACGCGTACGTGGATCGGCATCCATATCTGCAGGCAGCGACCCGCTGTATGTGGTAGACGGGTTTCCGTTACAGGGCAGCATCTCTAACATTAACCCCGATGAGATAGAGACCATTACTATTCTAAAAGATGCCTCATCTACTTCGTTATACGGATCGCGTGCGGCAAACGGCGTGGTGCTTATTACCACCAAAAGGGCTAAGGCCGGTGCAAGCCGTTTCTCTTTTAACTACTTTACAGGCATACAGGTAATTCCGGAAAAAGGCCGCCCTGATATGATGAACGCCCGCGAATTTGCCCAGTTTAAAAAGGAAGTTGCCATAGAGCGCGGCCAGACCGTGCCCGATGTATTTGCCAACCCCGAGCAATACGGCGAAGGCACCGACTGGTTTGACGCCGTTACCCGCGACGCGATCATCAAAAACTACTCGCTTACCTACTCCGCTTCAGGCGAAAAATTCAGTACCTCCGTAGTAGCCGGTTACCTTAAAAACGAAGGTGTTTTACTAAACTCATCGTACGACAGGATATCGGTAAGGATAAATACCGATTATAAACTTAACGATAAAATTAAGATAGGCTTTAATGTTGCACCCACCTACTCCAGCAGCAAAACCCCCCAAAGCGATGGTATCTGGTACAACTCGCCAAGCATTGTGCAGTCGGCCATGCTGTCATCGCCACTGGCACCCTACATAAATGCCGATGGATCTATACCACTAAACATCAGTTCAGAATACGGCACACCCGATGCGCCCAACTGGTACAACCAGGTTAAGATCGTAAAAAATACCTCTAAAAATGTGGGCTTACTTTCTAACGGTTTTGTAGAAATTAAACCGATAAAAGACCTTACGTTTAAATCGATGATAGGTGTAGATCTTGGCAACACGGTATCTGATTATTTTTATCCGTCTACAGCAGGCAGCATTTTTAACCCGCCAAATGCTAACGACCCATCGCGTATTAGTGCATCACACAGCAACCAATACGCCTATTCGTGGCTGTTTGAAAACACGCTTACCTATGCAAAATCTATAGGCGACCATAATTTTGATATCCTGGGCGGCTATACTACGCAGGCAGCGCATTCAGAAAGCGGCTCGCTAAGTGGCAGGGGCTTTCCTGACGACAGGGTGCAGACATTAAATGCGGCTACCATTATAACCGGCTCTACCGATGTGCAAGACTGGAGCCTGGCATCATTAGTGGCAAGGGTAAACTACAACTATAAAGACAAGTACTTATTCTCGGCATCCATAAGAAGAGACGGGTCATCTCGCTTTGGGTCAGATAACAAATGGGGTAACTTCCCTTCGGTATCCGCCGGATGGGTAATTACCGAAGAATCTTTTATTCCGGAAAACAACGTGCTGTCGTTCTTAAAACTTCGCACAAGCCTTGGTACCACCGGTAATAACAACATTGGCAACTACCTGCAATATGCAAACGTAGTGCCCACCAACAACCCATTTAACAACCAGCTTTTAAACGGCAGCAGTATTGCCGGGCTTAACAATACCGAGCTGGGCTGGGAAACATCGGAGCTTTTTGATGCCGGTATAGACGCCAACTTTTTTAACGACCGTATTAAGCTGAGCTATGGCTACTACAAAAAAACAACCGATAATTTATTGTATTCGGTAGATATACCAATTGCTTCGGGCTTTTTTAACTACACCACCAATATTGGCAAGATAGAGTTCTGGGGGCACGAGTTTCAGTTAACCACCATTAACCTAAATGGCGACTTTAAGTGGAGTACCGATTTTAATATATCCTTTAACCGCAATAAAGCGTTAGAGCTTGGCACAGCCAACTCGGCTATTTATGGCGATATGACCATTACACAGGTGGGTCAGCCCCTTGGCCAGCTTTACGGCCTTGTATGGGATGGTATTTACGAAACCCAGGCCGAGTTTGATGCCTCACCTAAGCATCAGGGTGCCGAAGTGGGCAGCGTTAAATATAAAGACATAAACGGCGATGGCGAAATAACTAACGATACTAAAGACCAGACCGTTTTAGGCAACACTGCACCAAAGTATAACTACGGCTTTACCAATACGGTAAGCTATAAAAACTTCGATTTGTCGGTAGTTTGCCAGGGTGCTTACGGCAACAAGATTATTAACACGGCTGATCGTTTTACGGGTAACCTTGACGGTAGTTTTAACGTTCAGAAAGACCTTGCCAACAGGTGGAAATCAGAAGAAGATCCAGGTAACGGCAAATGGGGCAAGGCATCGGGCAATACAGGGCCGGAGCGCGACTGGGCCAGCTCTAAATGGATGTATGATGGCAGCTACCTGACTATCAAGAATATTACACTTGGCTACAGCTTCTCATCAATAAATGTAGATTACCTTAAAGGGTTGCGCATTTATGCAAGTGTGCAGCAGGCTGCCGTGTTTACAAAATATCCGGGAGGTAACCCGGAGGTTTCGGCCGGTGCCGGATTATTCTCGGGTGTAGACAACACCACCTACCCTGTTCCAAGAACATGGACTTTCGGATTAAATTATAATTTCTAAAAATTACAACTATGAAAATCAAGATATTCAGCACACTTATAGCAGCTCTTATTTTAAGTTCCTGCTCTGAAGATTTTTTAACCCAATACCCGGAAACGGTGGTATCTGCCGAGACTTTTTACAAAACTGAAGCCGATTTTAGGCAGGCAGTTATTGGGGCATACGTACCCCTAAGAAACATTTACGGTACCGGCCTGGCCGATTACGGCGCCTGGGCAATGGGCGAAATGCGAAGCGACAATACCGCTTTTATATACAATGCTGCCAACCGTGGCTACGCCGACAGGGAATATATTGACCAGTTTATAGACGATTCTAACGGTGGCGGGGTTAGTAATAAGTACCAGAACGACTATATTATTATTGGCCGCGTAAACCAGATATTAAAAACCATTGATGCCGCCGACTTCGATCAGCCCCAAAAGGACAATTATAAAGGGCAGGCTTTGTTTTTAAGGGCTTTTGCTTACTTTGACCTTGTGCAGTATTTTGGCGATGTACCCTTAGTGCTAACCCCGCCAACCACTTATGATGAGACTACTGTGGGGCAATCGCCAAAGGCACAAATCTACGAGCAGATATTGCTCGATGCCGCCCAGGCCGCTACGCTATTGCCCAATAAGGCAAGTCAGGAGGCGGGTTTTGTGGCCAACGGCGCTGCTTATACCCTGTTGGGTAATGCCAACATTGTATTACAACGCTGGGCTGATGCCGAGGCTGCTCTTTTAAACGTGCAGGGATACTCTTTACTGGCAGATTATGCCGCCATTTACGACCCCAACAACAAAAACCACGCGGAGTCTATTTTTGAGATACAATATTACGATTTGCCAACTGCAAACAGTGCGAGCAACTTTGCCTATAACTTTTTACCAATACTGCAAAATCCGGGCGTAATACCGGGTTTCCCCGATGGAAATACAAATGCCTATGCAGGATGGAACACCCCTACACCCGATCTACTGGCTGCTTATGAGGCAGGCGACTTAAGAAAAGCTGCTTCGGTTGGATTTTACACCGGTGAAGGTTATGTTGATATTCCGTACATAAAAAAATACGTGCACGGTTCGGAAATTGCCCCTAACACTAACGATGACTGGCCGGTATACCGCTACGCCGAGGTACTGCTGTTTTTAGCTGAAGCCGCTAACGAACAGGGTAAACCCGAAGCACTGACGTATCTTAACATGGTACATGCCAACCCACGCACAGGCCTCGCTCCCATTGCAGCCGCCGGACAGGCAGAGCTGCGCGACCTTATTCAGCAAGAGCGCCGTATAGAGCTTGCCTTCGAAAATAAACGCTGGCTGGACCTTGTGCGTACCGATAAAGCCCTGCAGGTAATGAATGCACAGGGAGAGAACATCCGTAACAATCCGCAGGCATACTACTACCCTGCCGGCATTACACCTCCGGGTTATGCTGTTACAGCCAAGCACCTGTTGTTCCCGATCCCGCAGCGCGAAATACGTATTAACCCGCTGCTGGTTCAGAACACCGGTTACTAAAAATCTTTGAAATACCTATTAGCCATTATGGCCGGAACTGCGTCAGGCAACTCCGGCTGTAATGGTTTTTTCTTTTTAAAATAGCCATTCAACGTTACCTACGCGCCAAAATATCAGTCAACAATTAGTTTAATCTTAAATTTTTAAATCATGAAAATTAAAATTTTACTCTTCGCCATTACATTGCTGTTTATAAGTAAAGTAAATGCACAGGCACTTACAGCTTCTGATTTTTTAAAAACAAGCGGCACGGTAATCCGTAAAAATTCGGGAACCGGCGCGGTTGTTAATTTGCGCGGCACCAACTTAGGGTCGTGGCTAAGCATGGAATACTGGATGTGCCCTATGGGTACCGGATCGTTAAACCGCAGCCAATGGGTAGCCAGTGCACCGACTACTTTTGCAGGCACCAATTTGCAGAGTGTTTTCGATCGCGACCTCAGCACGCGCTGGAGTAACGGGGCAGCGCAGGTGCCTAACGGTTCTCAGTATTTTACGGTAGATATGTCTAAAAACGTAATCTTTAACCGCATATCTATAGAGACGGGCAATTTTACCGGAGATTATCCTCGTGGGTATACTATAGAGGTATCGGAAAACGGCACAACCTGGGAAACCGCAGCTACAGGCACAGGCACTACCGCTAACATTTATATTCAGTTGCCTAATATTTATTTTAAACGGTATGTAAGGGTAACCCAAACGGGCACGGCAACGGCCAACTATTGGTCGATAGCCGAGTTTAATTTATACATGGAAGATGATTTCTCGGTACGTAATTCGCTTATTGACCGTTTTGGGGTTGCGGGGTCTGATGCCGTACTGGATTATTACCAAAACAAATGGATTACCACTACAGATCTGGACAATATTAAAAACATGGGTATGAATATGGTGCGCGTACCCTTTTACTGGATGGAGATAATGAATAACGACGGCACTATAAAAACGAACGGGTTTACCCAACTGGACTGGGTAATTGCGCAATGTACTGCCCGCGGCATGTATGTAATTTTAGACCTGCATGGCGGGCCGGGTGGCATTAACGGCTTTATAACCAGTGGGCAGGCCGTGGTAAATAACTATTGGACAGATACTACAGCACAACAGCGCACCATAAACTTATGGAAAGCCATTGCCAACCGCTACAAAACCAATCCGGCTGTTGCCGCTTACGATTTGCTTAACGAACCCCTAAGCAGCAACCAGGCGCTCTACCCTATCCACCAGTTTTATAATACGCTGTATCAGGAAGTAAGGGCTATTGATGCCGATCATATCATCTCCATAGGGGCGTTTCCGGGGTTTTCGTTTGTGGTGCCTCCCACTACCTATGGGTGGACAAACGTGCTGTACCAAATTCATAATTACAATGAGGATAAGTTAAACTACGCCTCGCAAAACGGCTTTATAGATGCTGTATTGTTAGATGTTGCCAACCATCAGCACAACTGGAATGTGCCTGTGCTGGCGGGAGAATTCAACTTTTGGAATTTCCCTGACCTTTGGCAAAAATACCTGCGCGGCCTTAATGCGCTTAATGCATCGTGGTCTAACTGGGCCTACAAAACAAAGCGCGTAGATAGTCCTGTAGAAAACTGGGGTTATTACCAAAACAACACCAACCCCGCACCCGATATCCATTACGATTCGCAAACCACCATGCAATCTAAATGGAATTTGTTTACTACTTCAAATTTTCAGGCTAATACAGCCCTTATTAATTTGGTATCGGCGTATACAACTGTGGCAACATCAGTACCACCTGTGGGGCGAACCATCTGGCTTAAGGGCAACAACGACAAATATGTAAGTTCTGAAGGAAATGACAACCCCATGACCTGCACACGCACTACCTATGGCGGGTGGGAGCTTTTTACTATTGTAGACGCCGGTGGCGGCAAAATAGCCCTTAAAGGCTCTAACAACCTGTATGTAAGCTCTCAAAACGGCACTGCCGCAATGATTTGCAACAAAACCGCAATTGGCGAAACCGAGAAATTTACGTTTATAAATATAGGCGACTGGAAAGTGGCCCTGCGCGGCACCAACGGTAAATATGTAAACTCAGAGAACGGCAGCAACCCGATGATGTGCGATAAGCCCGAAATAGCGGTGTGGGAGTCTTTTACATGGGGCGATGGTATCTCAGGCGCTAAAATAGGCCAGACATCTACTATACACGGATTCTTTGCAGGTAAAGATGTTGAGATAGCCCCAAACCCAGCATCAGGCAGCATAAATTTAAAAACGGGGCTAAACAACTACCGTATAGAAATATACAACACCAACGGAACTCTTGTTATAACTAAAGATAATGTAAACGATACCGATAGCATAAGCACTAAAGAATTGCAGGCCGGTACTTATGTAATTAAAATTACAGGTCAGGGCAAAAGCACCTCTAAAAAGCTGATTGTAAAATAATGAAAGAACTTAGCCTACTTTATATTTTACAACTATTTAAATAATTTGAATCAATTACTTCTTTTTCATCAGTCCAGAATAAGACATCCAAACCGCTTTTTTTCGTTGTTATTTAAAATTTATCTTACAGATAATAGGCTAATTTCTTTAAATCCTGCATAAAATGGTTCGAAAATAATCCAGACAGGGTCACAAGCAAAAAGCTCCAATCATAATGATTGAAGCTTTTTTTATTTCTACAATACTACATAGTAAGAGATAAATTTAAATTTATAAAAATATACTGCTGGTTTGGTTGTGCTGAGTAGTTACTTGCGTGGATTAAAACCACAAAAATTTATGTTGAAATATTTTTATGTTTTACATCTTACAATAGCTTATCAAAATGAATAGGTAAAGTGTTTATGCGTTTACCGGTGGCGTGATAAATGGCATTGGCTATTGCGGCGGGCATGGCTACCAGGCCAATCTCTCCTACCCCTTTAATACCAAGCTCGTTTATCAGCTCGTCTTTTTCATCGGCAAAAATAACATCAAGCTCATGGATATCGGCGTGTACCGGTATGTGGTATTCGCCAAGGTTAGCATTCATGTATTTACCTAAATTTTCGTCCAATATAGTTTCTTCATGCAGTGCCTTGCTTATACCCCATATCATAGAGCCTAATACCTGGCTTCGCGCTGTTTTAGGGTTAATTATCCTGCCGGCGGCAACAGCTGTAACCGCCCGTGTAACGGTAATAGTGCCCAACTCCTTATCAACTTCTACTTCTACAAAAGAGGCGCTGTGGGTGGCCTTACTGTAATTTTTAAGCTTTAAAATATCCGGGCCTGCCATTTTTTTAGCCTTTATTTCCGGCTCTTTAATAAGTGCCATAACATCTTTAAAAGACAACGCCAGGTTGGTATCCGACTTTAACGCAATGGCACCGTCTTTAAAAATAATATCCTCATCCTTTATACCTTTAAAAGGCGAACCATCAATACCCCTGGCTTTTTTTAGTATCTTTTTCTTTAGCTCTTTTACCACCGCAACAATAGCTGCTCCGGTAGACGCTGTTATGGCCGACCCACCCTGAAACATGGAGAATGGCTTTTTGCTGTCGCCATAATCAAAAGTTATATCTTCTAACTGCAGGCCTATTTCGTCGGCGGCAATCTGGGTCATTACCGTCATGGTACCCGTACCTATGTCGGTCGTGGCATTGTGCAGTATCAGTTTACCCTCTTTTGTAAGTATAGCCTTTACACGGGCAGGAAACTGGTAGGCATCCCAAATACCGGTTGCCATACCGTAGCCCACAAGTTTGTTGCCTCTTTGCATACTGCCCGGCTCGGGGTTACGCTCGTTCCAGCCAAATTTTTCGGCTGCCTCCAAATAACATTGTTTTAAAGCTTTGCTGGTAAAAGGCTTACCGGTAGACGGATCGGTTTCGCTATAGTTTTTAAGGCGCAGTTGTAGCGGGTCCATTTTAAGCTCATACGCCAGCTCGTCCATCATGCACTCTATGGCATGCATACCGCTAACACCTCCGGGGGCACGCATATCTATAGGCGTGGGCAAATCAAGCGAAACCAGGTCGTACTCAAACAAGGTATTTTTTGCCGGGTAAAGCATGTGGCTCCAGGATACGAGTATTTCGGCATAATCTTCGTAAGATGATGTTTCGCCTACGCCTGTATGGTTCATAGCAGTTACATTACCTTCTGCATCTGCGGCAAACTTTAAATTTTGTATGGTTTGCGGGCGGTGCCCAAAGGTAAACATTTGTGCCCTGTCTAACGTTACGCGTACATTGCGTTTAAGCTCCAACGATGCCATAACAGCCATAAACAGTTGGTATTGCGGGCGTAACCCGGACCCGAATCCTCCGCCCACAAAAGGCGACAAAACCCTTACATCTTTAAAGTGCAGCCCAAAAACGTTGGCAACAAACAACTGGCTGTTTATAGTGCCCTGTGTTTTATCGTAAATGGTAAGTTTTCCTTTGCCCTCATACACCACGGTGCTGGCATACATTTCTAAAGGGTTATGATGCTCTGTAGCATGGGTATACTGTGCAGCCACCTTTACGGGTGCGCTGTTGTAGGCTTTCTCAAAATCGCCGGTAGGCGGTGGTGGTGGTGGCTTTAACATGGTAGCCAGGCCTTTTTTAGGCTCGTGTGCCTTATCAAGATTAGGTATAAGGCCAGTTATAAAAGCTTCCTCCTCATACTCAAACTTAATGAGGCTTGCAGCATAGCGGGCGGTTTCAAAATCTTCGGCAACCACTAACGCAATGGGCTGGCCGTTAAACTTTATCTTATTATCGTGCAGCGGTTTAAATACGGTGCCGGGTGGTGCATCCATATCGGCATATTGCATGTCGAACCATGCGGTAGACGGGCGGTTTTGGTGCGTAAAAATGGCCTCTACGCCTTTAAGCGCTTTGGCAGCTGCAGTGTCTATAGCTGTTATTTTGCCTTTGGTAATGGTGCTGTTTACAACATAACCGTACAGCAAATTGGGTACATTATATTCGCCTGCATACTTTGCAGATCCTGTAACTTTCTGGCGGCCTTCCAAACGGCTGACCGGCTGTCCTACAGAGGGTAACTTTGTCATACTTATTGTGTTTTGGTTGGCTTTATTAAAGAGATGGTTGTGCACCGGGGCGCTGGCTATCTGGGTTTAGTGCCATCATGCCATTACGGATTATAGCCCTTTTAGCAAGCGGTATCTTAAAATTGTTATACTCGTAGCCCTGGGCGCCTTGCAAAATTATATCTGCGGCAGCGGCAAAGTTATCCTGGGTGGCTTCTTTACCTTTCAAAAAGTCTTCTGCCGCCGTAACCCTCCACGGCTTGTGCGCCACGCCGCCAAGGGCAATGCGGGCTTCGTTAATAATAGTACCGTCAAGGTCGAGCCCGGTTGCCACCGATACCAATGCAAACGAATACGACGCCCTGTCGCGGAGCTTTAAGTACGAATAATTTTTTTCAAAACCCTTAGCGGGAAGGTCGATACCGGTAATGATCTCGCCATGTTTCAGGTTGTTGTCTATATGCGGGGTATCGCCCGGCAGGCGATGATAGTCGGCAAAGGCCAGAACCCTGTCGCCATCCGGCCCCGTAATATTTACAGTAGCATTAAGTGCCGCGAGTGCCACACACATATCTGACGGAAAAACCGCTATGCAATTTTCGCTTTGTCCCAATATGGCGTGTATGCGGTTATAACCCTTTATAGCCGAACAACCCGAACCCGGTTCACGCTTGTTGCAGGGTGTGTTAACATCGTAAAAATAATAGCAGCGGGTACGCTGGTTTAGGTTACCACCATTGGTTGCCATGTTGCGTATTTGTGCCGAAGCCCCTGCCAATATGGCTTTAGATAATAAGGGATATTTGGATTCTATAACAGGATTGTAAGCAGTATCTGCATTGGTAACCAGTGCGCCCAATCGTACACCGCCATTTTCTAATGGGGTAATGGCGTGGTTATCTATAAACGGATTAATGTCTACCAGCTTATCGGCTTGTGTTACAAAATATTTAAGCAAATCGTTAATGTTTGTGCCACCTGCAACTATTTTGTTTTGGGTGTTGCCATTAAGCTGTTCTATAGCCTGGGCAGCGTTGGTGGCTTTGGCGTAGGCAAAATTATTCATAACCGCCCCCTTCCTTCACTTCCATAAGGGCATCAATAATACCCTTACTGGCGCCGCAACGGCACAGGTTGCCACTCATAAGTTCGGCCACTTCTTCGCGGGTGTGGGCTTTGCCCTCTTTAAGCATGCCAATGCCACTGCAAATTTGCCCCGGGGTGCAATACCCGCACTGAAAAGCATCGTGCTCTATAAACGCTTTTTGCAACGGGTGCAGCTCCTGGTTTTTGGCAATACCCTCAATAGTAGTTACATCGCTGCCGTCTTTCATAACGGCAAGGGTAAGGCAGCTTAGCACGCGTTTGCCATCTACCAAAACGGTACAGGCCCCGCACTGGCCGTGGTCGCAGCCTTTTTTAGTGCCGGTAAGGTCGAGCTTTTCGCGAAGGGCATCCAGCAGCGATACCCACGGAAGCACATCCAGCCGGTAATCGGTGCCATTTACCCGTAACGAAGTAGTGTGTGTGTTGTTCGTTTCCATAGGCAGGTTATAAGTTGTTTTTGTTACTATCTAATTTCCGACTATAATGGCAGCGATGGTAATAACGTAATGTTAAGGTTATGAGATAGAAAACATAAAATATTGAGCTGCAAAATTACAAATAAGGGTAAGGCGGAGTACTGAAGTGGTTCTTGCAGTAAAATTGCTGAAGGAAATTTTATTTATAATTTGACCAATTTTATAACAGACAAGGCAATTTGTGCATTAGTGTGCAAAAAGTGCGTAACTCAGAGTCCGAAAGTGAAATATTAAGCACTTTTTGGATGTAAAATATAAGATTTTTCTTAATTGGCGTTTTCCGGAATTTGCGTATATTTAAGTCTGTAATTTTTGAATTGATGCCTGAAAGAAACAAAATAATATATTTAGACAATAATGCCACTACCCGGCTGGACAACAGGGTTTTAGAAGCAATGTTACCCTATTTTACCACTGATTATGCCAATGCAAGCAGCAGCCATTTGTTTGGACTTACTGTAAATGAGGCAGTTGAGGCCGCCCGAGAGCAGGTTGCCGCCCTGATTGGTGCCAGGCCAAAGGAGATAACCTTTACATCGGGCGCTACGGAGGCTATTAATTTAGCAATCAAAGGTTTAGTTAGTTCTACTAAGAAACATATTGTAACTGTAGTAACAGAGCATAAAGCTATTTTAGACACCTGTGCTTATATGGAGCAAAATGGCTTTGAGGTTACTTATTTACCTGTAAATCAGTATGATTTAGTAAATTTAGAAGATTTAGAAGCGGCCATAAGGCACGATACTTTACTGGTTTGTGTGATGCTTGCCAACAACGAAACCGGTGTTATACAGCCAGTTAGCCAAATTAGCAGCCTGGCCCATGCCAAAGGCGCCCTGTTTATGACTGATGCCACACAAGCCGTAGGCAAGTTACCTATTGACGTTCAGGCACTTGGAATTGATTTAATGCCACTTAGTGCCCATAAGTTTTACGGGCCAAAGGGTGTTGGGGCATTGTACGTATCATCTACAACCCGTCAACTTATTGAAGCACAACAACATGGAGGTGGCCATGAACGCAAGTTGCGCAGCGGCACCCTTAACGTACCCGGTATAGTGGGGTTAGGAAAAGCCTGCGAAATAGCTGAGGATGAGATGGATAACGATACAAATCGAATTGAACAATTACGTAACCACCTTGAAAATGAACTACTTAAGATAACCGACACCTATGGTAACGGAAGCAAAGAACACCGCCTTTACAACACTACTAACCTGTGCTTCAAGGACATAAGCTCTGAAAAACTGATATTATCACTCCAAAACATTGCAGTATCAAACGGTTCGGCCTGCTCTGCGGTTACTACAGAGCCATCGTATGTACTTAAAGCACTGGGACTTACCGATGCCGATGCATTGGCATCCATACGTTTTAGCCTTGGGCGATTTACAACTATAGATGATATTGAAACAACCATTACTAAGGTAACGGAACTCGTAGCAACACAAAGACAAACAGCAGGTTAGCTACTTAATGAGGTCGGTTTTCGCGTACATCAAACACATGCAATACCTGCGGAAAGAGTGCCTCCATGGTTTCCTGTGCCCCTTTTTTAGAGCCGGGCAACGTAATTACCAGTGTGTCAGCAGCAAAGCCGGCAACACCGCGCGATAGCATGGCTGTTTTAATACGCTGCTGGCCGTAGGCACGGGCGGTTTCCATAATGCCAGGAATATGCGTATCTATCAGGGGTTCAACAGCTTGTGGCGTAACATCTCGTGCCGAAAGGCCTGTACCACCGGTAAAAATCACAAGATCCTTACTTTGAGTCATGTAGTTTTTAAGGGTAGTTTGTATGGTATCAAAATCATCAGGGATAATGGTGTACTCAACATCTGTAAGTCCTTGTTTTTCAAGGATTGACACTATTGCCTTGCCCGATGTATCTTCTTTTTCACTGCGGTAGGCGGTGTCGGAACATACTACTACCGCGCATTTGAGGCCTTTATCGGCATATTTCTTACTATCTGACTTGCCACCATGCTTTTCCTGCAACCTAATATTCTGAATTTCAACGTGTTTGTCAATAGGTTTTAGCATATCGTACATAACCAAAGCTGCCACCGATGCGCCATGCATGGCCTCTACCTCTACCCCGGTTTTGTAAATGGTATGCACCTCTACCGAAATAATTACCGAAAGCCCCTCGACTTTATACGTAATCGCCGCATATTCAACAGGTAACGGGTGGCAATCGGGTATAACATCGCTGGTTTTCTTGATGGCGAAGAGCGCCGCCGCACGGCTAAACTCAAAGATGTCGCCCTTGGGCACTTTGCGCTGCTCTATGGCATCTATGGTTGCCTGTTGCGATGTTAGCACCGTAGCGGTAGCAATTGCCTTGCGCAACGTATACGATTTGTGTGTAATATCTACCATATCAATTATTTACCTTCCACTGGTGGGATTGGTCTTCAAAAATTTCTTTGCCCCAAACAGGTAGTTCTGCCTTAATGCGCTCTACAATTTCCTCGCAGGCATTTATAGCGGTTTGCCTATGCTTTGAGGAAGTGAATACAAACAGGCACAGCTCTCCAGCCTTAACCTTGCCCAGGCTGTGGTGCACATGCATGCAGCTAAGGTCGTATTTAGTAAAGAGCTCTTCACGCAATTCGTGCATTTTTTGCAGCGCAAGGTTCTCATAAGCAGTGTATTCTATGGCGACTACCGTCTTGTCTTCTATAACATCGGCACGCACCTGCCCTAAAAAAATGCTATGGGCGCCAATATCCTTTTTAGAAGCATGTTTAGCAATGCTATCTGCTATAAATGAGGGGTTTATAGCCCCTTGCATAAATATATTTTTAATAGGTTTATTCATTATATTTTTCTTGTAAGGCAATGATACCGCGCTGTAAGTGACTAATATTCTTTGTGTTACCAAATTTTTCTAACAATAACATACCCGCTCTAAGGCTGCGTTTGCCGCTTTGGCAGAACAAAATTATGTTATTGGCCTCAATTTCGGGTATTTTTTCGCTTAACGCTGATAACGGAATGTTAAGGTTTTGAAAATCAGCCTTTGGAAGCTCGCTAACCTCACGAACATCAATAACAATTGTGTCAGGTAGGTTAATTTTTTGAAGGAAGTTATTGGCATCCAATTCTATAACTCCATTTATAGATGTCCCACACAGCCAGTTGTAATCGGTTGCCTTAAAAGTAGTTGCATCTTTTGGAATGTGAGTGTTTGCGGACTCATCAGCTCTTATATCAATTATAAAACTATCGTAATTTAAAATACTGAAGGTCATTAATTTATTAATCATCACCTCGCCTACACCTGTAATTAGTTTTATAACTTCGGTAGCCTGCATTAAGCCAATAATTCCAGGCAAAACGCCAAGCACACCGGCCTCGTTGCAATCGGCCACCTCCAACGGATCTGGCGGCGTAGCAAACAAATGGCGGTAGTTGGCTTTATTACCCTGAGCATCAGAAACATTAAACACGGCAACCTGCCCTTCATACTGATAAACCGCCCCAAAAATCAGGGGTTTATTGAGCAACACACAGGCATCGTTAATAAGGTAGCGCGCCGCAAAGTTATCGGTGCAGTCAATAATTACATCATAATCAGCAATCAGCTCTAACGCATTGGTGCTGTTAACCAACATCTTAAAGCTATTAATGGTAATATCCGGATTTAGCTGTTGCAGTTTTAACGCAGCAACGGCAGCTTTGGCCCGGCCCACATCGTTGGTAGTGTACAATACCTGGCGTTGCAGGTTGCTAAGCGACACCACATCATCATCTACAAGGCCAATAGTACCCACGCCTGCCGCCGTAAGGTATTGCAGCACAGGACATCCCAGGCCACCGGCACCTATAACCAATACCTTGGCATCAGCAAGTTTTTGCTGGGCTTCAGCACCAAAATCCCTTAAGGAATAATGGCGGGCGTAACGGGAGTTGTGATTTTCCATGTATTATCCTCCTGAATATGGCGGCATAAGTGCCACGGTGTCGTTATCTGTAAGTATCTGATTATCTGTGACTAATATTTTATTAACGGCAATGGCGTACTTTTTTTCGGCTAATGCCGGAAATTTATCGCGTAAAGCCTGTTGTAATGATGCTGTATCCAAAGCCTCGATAACCAGTTCTTTACCTGTAATTTCGGCTATCTGCCCAAAGGCTATAATTTTGATTTTCATTATTAAGCAGTTGTAAATAATAATTTATAAGACGCCAGCAGCAATACAGTAGCCAGAACGTACTTTAAAACATTCTGGTTGAACTTTTTAGAGCCAAAATAAGCACCTAAAAGTCCGCCAACAAAGGCCACAACAATGTACATAACCATATCGCCGGTAAAGCTAATGCCCTGGGTAAGCATGCCCCCCAGCCCCGCAACCGAATTTACAAATATAAAGGCAGCGCTAATAGCCGCGGTTTGCTTTTGGTTGGTCCATTGCAGGAGTAACAATATGGGCGACAGTATAATACCCCCGCCAATACCTATCATACCCGAAAGTAAGCCAACCACAGCGCCGGTTACTATTGCTATGGTTAAGTTTGAGGGCTTAAGGTCTTTATCTTCAACGTTTTTGAATAAGAAAAACCGTATTACCGGGAACAATAGCAACACCCCAAGTACACGCTTGTAGATGTTCTCTTCCACCATTATCATGCCACCAATAAAGGCCATAGGTATGGAAGCAGCGGCTATAGGTATAAATAACTTCTTTAAAAAATAACCGCCCCTGTAGTATTGTATAAACGAGGTAAGCGACACAAACAGGTTAAGCATCAATGCGGTAGGCTTCATTTCTTCGGGAGCTACACCATACAATGCCATTAAGGCAAGGTATCCGCTGGCACCGCCGTGACCAACAGCCGCATACAAAAAGGCAACAAAAAAAAGTATACCGTAAAATAATTCTATCGACATAAATTAAAGGGGTAATAAGTGTACATCAACGGTGTCTCCTGCTTTGCAACCTGTTGATTCTTCGGGCAATATAATAAAACAATTGGCTTGCGCAAACGAGTGCAGCCTGAACGATTCCTGAGCATGCAGCGGTGTTGCCCTGCCCTCTTTATAAAAGGCTTTTATAAAATGTGTAAGCCCTGCCGATTTACTGTAATCGTATGTTGCTTTTGCAGTTACAGCAATAACACTTGGCTCTTTATGCATGGATTTTTCGAGAGCAGGCAATACGTATTCGTAAAAACAGGTCAGCCCGCTTGATGGGTTGCCCGGCAGCCCGAAAACCAGCTTATCCTGCTTAGTGCCAAAAAACAGGGGTTTACCCGGCTTTTGCTTTATCTTATGGAATTTCTGCTCAATGCAGCAAGCTGCAGCCGCACCAACTACATAGTCGTAATCGCCTACGCTTACACCACCGTTTAGCAACACTATATCGCTGATTTCTAATGCGCTTTGCAATACCGATGCTAATACATCCAGATTGTCTTCGCTGCGTAAAATTGTTATATCGTTAATTCCCGCCCTATTTAAGGCTGCGGTTAGCAGTACTGAATTAGCTTCGTATACCTGCCCAAATTCTAACGGTTTACCTGGCTCCTGCAACTCATTTCCCGTAAGGATAATGGCCACTTTTGGCGCGGCGTAAACACTGGCATGCGTACAGCCAATTCCTGCTAAGAAACCAAGTGCTGCCGCCGATAAGTAGGTGCCTTTAGCCATTGCAAGCTCGCCACTCTTAACCTCAGCACCTTTTGGGCGAACGTTAAGACCGTGCGAAAGACTATCATCCTGCAACGTAAGCAACTTATTATCAACGCTTACCTTTTCCTGCATTATAACCGTATCGGCACCATTGGGCAGGGGCGCACCGGTAAAGATGCGGGTTGCCTGTCCGGTTTGTATAGTAAGCTGAGTGCTAACGCCGGCCGCCATTTCGCCAATGATAGTTAACGGTTTATCTTTATCTTCAAACTTAACGGCATAACCATCCATAGACGATTGCGCAAAGTTGGGTAAGTCTGTTGTTGCAATAATGTCTTCAGCAAGTGTGTAGCCAAAGGCCTCCTGTAAGGGAAATTCTTTAATTTTACCCTCTGTTACAGCATCTTGTATAATTTGCTTTGCCTGTTGTACCGCGATCATTACTGGTTGATAAGGTTATTATAATCGTCCATAGTATCTATATCTACTGCACCCTTTTCGAAAGGTACCGAAGCTACATCATTGTTATGAAGCTGAATTACGTTTTTGGCGCCTTCATGCCCTTTAAGGTTTTCAAGTGTCTCAAAATAAGTACTGCTAAACAACACCGGTGTGCCCAATGTTTCGGCATACGCCGATGCCACTATGCCTTTACCAGATGTATTATGACTATCTATCAGATCTTTAAATACCTGTGCGTTTAGGAACGGCTGGTCGCATACTGTAAAAATACAGGTTTTAATTTGTGGATTAAGTGCGCGTAATTGCTGTAATCCTATTGCTATAGATGATGCCATCCCTGTCTCCCATTCGGGGTTATTAACCACTTTAGCAGCGGTGTAGGCCAGCTCTTCGTCTATATTTTTTTTATAAGCGCCCGTTACCACAATAACAAAGCTATCGGGAATTAATTTTGCCTGTATTATGGTGTTACGCAACAGCGTATACCCGTTGTATTCAAGTAACTGTTTTGGTTTTCCTAAGCGCGACGAATTACCGGCCGCTAATATAATAATGCCTGTTTCTTCCATATTATCCTCCAATTGTTATCATGCTGCGGTTTTCTAACGTGGATGTATCGATATTTTCGAACACCCCGCTAAACTGGCCGCCCAACGCTTTAGCTTTAGATTGTATACTTTCGTGAATTAAAGGTAACACTTCCTGCCCATTACGCAATGCGCCAAGCAAATCAGTCTCTGATTTAGAGAACAGGCAGTTTTTAAGCTTGCCATCGGCCGTAAGGCGCATACGGTTGCAGGTGTCGCAAAATGGGGCACTCATGGTGCTTATAACTGCAAACGACCCCACATGGCCGGGAATCATATAGCGTTTAGAGGTATCATTAGCCTCCGGCGACACCGGCAGGGCATCGTATTTAGTGGCAATTTGAGATAGTATTTCGTGCAGTGTAAAAACCTGGTTGCTGCTCCATTTGTTGCCGGCAAACGGCATAAATTCTATAAACCTGATCTCTATATTGTTGTGCTTGGTAAGGGCAATAAAATCGAGTATCTCATTCTCGTTCAGGTCTTTCATTACCACGACATTGATCTTCACACGAATGTTATGATGCAACAGCAATTCGATGTTACTGCGAACCCTATGATACAAATCGCGACGTGTAATTTTCAGGAATTTATCGGGCTGAAGCGTATCCAGGCTAATGTTTATGGCACGTATATTAGCCGCCAGCAGCTCGGGCAGCATTTCGTGCAATCGGATGCCATTGGTTGTTATGGCAAGCTCTACATCGAGCTTACCCAAAGCCTCTATAATTTTAGGGGCATCTTTGCGCACCAAGGGCTCTCCGCCGGTAAGGCGTATCTTTTTAACACCCTGTGCTACAAATAGTTTAGCAAGCGTTTCAATTTCGTGCACCTGCATTAGTTTGGCAGCCGGGGCAAAGGCGTACTTTTCCTCAGGCATGCAGTAAAAGCAGCGCAGGTTACAGTTATCGGTAAGCGATATCCGCAGGTAATCGTGCACACGGCCAAAGGTATCCTGTATCATAAATCCGTATTTTAAACTACCAGTGTAGCTGTGTGTATTTTATCTTGTTTGTATTTTAACGATGTACCCAACTTGCCACTCATAACCCCCTTAATTTCGGCCACTACAGACACCGCAATCTCTTCTGATGTCTCAGCGCCTATATCAAGGCCAATAGGCCCGTAAATGCTGTTTAATTGCTTATCTGTGAGTGTAATTCCTTCATCAGCAAGGTCGTTAAACATGCGTTGCAGCTTTGTTTTAGGCCCCAGGATGCCAATATAGTTGCAATCCGTTTCCAGTAACAATTTCAACAAGGCCAGGTCGTACTTGTAGTTATGCGTCATCAGCACAAAAAACGTTTGTCTATCAACAACCACATTATCAATCAGTTCCTGTGGTTTGGCTATGTAAACATTTTTAGCTTTTGGAAAGCGTGGCGCGGTAGCATGTGTAGCGCGGCCATCTGCAACAGTAACTTCCCATCCTAAAAGCGATGCCATATCTACAAGAGGCTTAACATCATTACCCGCGCCGGCAACAATAAGAGCAACCGGCGGAGCAACGTATTCTATAAGTGCTTCGTAAGCAATACTTTGTAATTCTATTTTTTTAATGATGGATGCTTTATCAGTCAGAACTTTAGAGGCATCATTAAATAAAGCGTCGTAACTGTTATTTTGAGATTGGCTGTTCCCATCCCTGTAAAACAACACCGTTCCCGGCTGGGCAACTTTCCTGTTTACAGAATATAGTGTAACCACCACAGCATCTTTACGTTCTGTTTCCAGTTGCTGAAGTAAATCTATGGGGTTGTTTACCACAGCCTCATCTATATACTCGAACAATATATGAACAATACCATTACACCCCAGTTGTACACCGAACTCTACATCATCTTCGTTACTCGTGTCATACGTAATTAGCTTATTTTGCTGCTGATTGATGGCAAGCAAAGCTTTGCGAAGAGCATCACCTTCCAGGCAACCACCGCTAATGGCACCGGTTAGCTGGCCGTCTTCGGTAACAAGCATACGGGCACCGGGCTGCCTGTAAGACGAACCCTCTACCTTTACAACCGTTGCCAAAGCCGTTTTTTTTCCGATAGCATTAGCTATGGAATACGCTTTTAGTATATCGCTAATTTCTTTCATGTGTGTTACAAAAATAAACTACAAACGCCCGCCACGCCCATATTTTATCAAAACTTTATACTTCAGATAAGCTAAACGGCAATGTGCGTATTCTTTTACCGGTAAGGTCGAAAATAGCATTGGTAAGTGCCGGTGCCAGTGGTGGCAATCCAGGTTCTCCCACTCCGCCTGCATCGGCCTCGTTTTCCATGATGTGTACTTCTATCGGCGGAATCTCGTTAATGCGCGGCATAGGGTAATCGTAAAAATTATGCTGCTCTACAACATTATCCCTAAAAGTAATCTGGTGCGTGGTTGCTGCGCCAATACCCATAACAATAGACCCTTCAACCTGTGCATGGATGATGTCGGGGTTTACATACCAGCCGCAGTCCATAACGGCCCAAACCTTATCTATTTTAACGCCTCCGGCAGGGTTTTTAGATACTTTAACTACCTGCCCTACCGTGGTTTCAAAACATTCGGTTATAGCAATGCCATAGCCTTCGTTTTTCTTTCTTTTTTTCCATCCCGACACTGCTTCCAGCTTATCGATAAGTTTTTGGCAACGCTCTTCCTGCAAATGTGTCCTGCGGAAATCTAACGGGTCTTTGCCTGCCTGATGCGCCATTTCGTCCATAAAACTTTCGTAGGCAAAACCGTTTGTGGAAGCATAAACCGACCTCCAGAAACTTGTTGGTATAGACGTTTCGAACAATACATCGCTAATGCTCAAGTTTTTAATACTTTCGTAATAAGGCTTAAGAAAACCCTCGCTGGTGCTGCGGTTGGGTTCGGTTTTTTTACCACCGCGCCAATGGTCGTTATTTTGGCCTGCCATACGGAATTTTAAAGCCCCGATTTTTCCGTTCTCTAAGGTACCCTCACAACGATACGATATTCCCGGGCGGAAAGGCCCTAAGGTAGCATCGTCTTCGCGTGTCCAGATAACCTGTACGGGGGTGCCAATTTCTTTGGAAATAGCTACCGCTTCATGCGGATAATCGGTCATGGCTTTACGCCCAAAGCCTCCGCCAAGAAAGGTCATGTTTACTAACACTTTTTCTTTTTCTACACCAAACTGCTTGCTTACATAATCCTGAACCCAGCCCGGTGCCTGTATAGGTCCCCATATTTCTATCGAATCGCCTTTATGATGGGCAATGCAATTTAGGGGTTCCATAGCGCAATGCGACTGGTAAGGCGTTTGATACGTAACATCTATTTTTTTTGAAGCCTTTGCCAGTAAACCATTAGGATCTCCCTGCGTTTTTAGCGGCATGCCTTCCTGTGTTTGTATAAGTTCGGCTTGCTTTTTTAAAATATCCGGAGTACTCCAGTGCTCAAAACCGCTCGAATCCCACTCTACTTTTAAAGCCTTTCGGCCCTGTAGCGCTGCCCAGGTAGAGTTGGCTATTACTGCAACGCCTTCTCTTTTATATTCGTAATACCCCATGGCAACCTTAAATACTTTTTTTACCCCGGGCACATTTAGCGCCGCAGAAGCATCGAAGCTTTTAACTTTGCCCAAAAAACGCGGATCGCGCTCTACCGATGCAAATTGCAATCCGGCAATACGTTTATCAAGCCCAAATACAAGGCTTCCGTTTGTTTTGGCTGCGGTATCTATACGGCGCAGCGGCTTACGGATAAGCTTATATTCTGATATTTTTTTAAGCTTTGGTTCTTTTGGAGCTTCCAGTTTTGATGCTGCCAGGGCAAGTTCGCCATAACTGGCTTTTTTGCCCGATGGCTTGTGGATAATGTGCCCCGATTGGGCATAACACTCTGATACCGGAACACTCCAGGCAGCAGCGGCAGCGGTGGTAAGCATTTCGCGGGCAGAGGCGCTTAGCTTTAGCAAATTTTTATACGACCCTCTAATGGTAGAGCTCCCCCCGGTAACCTGCCCCCCGTATTTTTTTTCGTTGCCCGGGGCAAATTGCACGTTAATATCTTTAAGGTCTACCTCCAGTTCTTCGGCAACTATTTGCGGAACAGAATGATACGACCCCTGCCCCATTTCGGCACGGTGGTCTATAATGGTAACTTTACCTGTTGGGTCTATAATTATCCACGGATTAAACTCAATGGCCGCCAGGCTTGCCTCATGCGGTTTTATAATCGCGGCATTTGCCTCGCTTATAAAATTTAAACCTAAACATAAAGCCGTACCTCCAAGCCCTGCTATTTTTAAAAAGCTCCTTCTCGAAAAATTATCGTTATCTCTGGACTGTGTCATAATAAAATCTTTATTAATTAATAGTACTTAACTATTGCTTAGGTGCATAAGCGCCTGTTTCCAGCCAGGTTATCCAGGCTTTTTTAAATTCTTTATGGCTTATTGGCGGCAGCTTTAAGCCTTCTGCGGGTTTCCACCCGGCAAGCACAAGGCCATCATCGGCATGCTCAATAAGCTTTTTCATATCCTTATGCCCATTTTGATTGGGGTCTATTAGTTGTTTTGCCAGCTGGTTTGCCGTTTTGCCTTCAAAAACCATTTTCATATCGGCAGGTGGCAAATGCCAGTTGGGGTTGCCCGGTGGCGCATGCAAGCCGGGTGTATTTTCGGGTTGGTGGCAATTGGCACATTTCATGGCATACAGGCCTTTACCATCTTTACCGCGCTTTGGCTGCATGGTGTGTATATGGCTGTCTTCGCCCTGTAACGGAATATCGCCTATAGGGTGGCAGTTCATACAGCGCGGACTCATTAGCACGCTGTACACCTTTTCGAATGCTTTTACAGATGCCACACTGTCTTTTTTCTTTTCTAAAAAATCAGGAGATTTTACGTAAGTGCTTGTTGTTAGTTCTGTGTTATAGCTAAAGGCTGTTAGTGAACCTGTTAGCAACAGTACAGTTACAGGAACTGCTATTTTTTTTAGTTTGATGTTTTTGTTTATTTTGAATGGATTTTTCATGGTAGTAGATTTTAATTAATATAAGTGTGTAATTATATAGGCTTAATCTACTTACGATTTGGTTGAATTACGCTGTATCTCGGCTGCATTGTGTATGGCCTTGCGTATTCTTGGATAGGTACCGCAACGGCAAATATTGCCCGCCATGGCAGTATCTATATCTTCATCGGTTGGGTTAGGATTTTCTCTTAATAATACCGCAGCCGACATAATTTGGCCTGAGTGGCAGTAACCGCATTGCGGTACATCTATATCCTGCCAGGCCTGCTGTACAGGGTGGTCGTTGTTTTTAGATAACCCTTCTATGGTAGTTATCTGCTTGCCCTGTGCACGGCTTACCTTTGTAACGCAAGACCGTACGGCCTCGCCATCTAAATGTACCACGCAGGCACCGCACTGCGCTACACCACAGCCAAATTTTGTACCGGTAAGGCCAGCAATATCGCGTATTGCCCACAGCAACGGCATGTTTTCATCGGCATCTATGGTGTAAGATTTACCATTAATTTTTAATACTGACATAGTTTACTTAATTTATTGATTATTAGCTGATAAAACCTAATTCTCCTTATTTATAAAATTACCCAAATATTTGCTTTCAGGCTAATGAATTTCAAATAAAAAATTGCAAAATTCAAACACTAATGCTAAAATTTTCTTAAAAAGCCGACTTCTTTTTACCCCTAAATTAAATATTAAAGATGATAAGTGAGCGCAGTGTAATATAACCCGCCTATTGCCGGCCCTCCTAAAAACGAATTGTAATAATTGTTGGTAAGGTTTGTGGCACCTAATTTAATTCCTAATTTTGATTTGTACAGCTCGTAGCTTATCTGGGCATCGAGCGTTCCGTAAGCCTTTACATTGCCATTAACTAAAAAAGAGCGCCAGTAAAAACTGCTCTGCCTCCTGTACGTAACATTAAAACTAAGGGCTTTATAAACATTTTCTCCGGCAAAAGAAACATTACCCATCCATTCGGGCGTGTTAAAACCGTCTTCAAAACCATCGTTATTATCTGTGCGGCTTAATTTAGCGTACGATGCATTGCCACTTATAGTGTAATGATTTGCAAGCAGGTAGCTTAACCCCAGGCTGGCACCCAGATTATACACCACACTTTGCGAGTTGGTATACATGCGGTAACGGCTTTGCTGGCTCCTGTCGTTTAGGGCGGTAGGAATTAGTGCTGCATCAGTAGTATTGGGCACATTCATTTCTACCTGAGCTATAAAATTGTCGTATTTATTAAAATAAAAGTCGGCATCTACTTTAAGGCTTCGCTTTGCAAACAGGCCTTTATACCCCACTTCGAACGAATTGATATGCTCCGGCTTTAAGTAGGTATAGTAGTTTTTAACCAGCAACCCTTTTTGCTGCTCAATAGCATCGGTAAGGGGCACGCCATTATTAAAATCGCTGTTAACGGCCGACTGGAACTTATCTATAGAACTACGCAAATAAGCATTTTCGAAAACCCCGTTAGACATAACCTTTAGTCCGCCTACCCTTTTTACGCCACCACTGTTTACATTAGAAAAGGCTTCGAAAATACTTGGAAAACGCGAGCCGCTCTGGAAAGACATCCTGATGCTTTGGCCGTTGCCGGGAGTAATTACGGCAGCCACACGCGGATTGTATTTTACATCAAAATAATCGTTTTTATCTATCCTTAATGTAGCCGATAATTTTAGCAAACCGTTAAACAGGCTTTTACCCGCCTGAGCAAAACCACCTGTTTTGCCGTAGCTAAAGGTGTCAAAGGTTTTTCCTTCGGCAGGGTTTATAAAGTAATTGCCATCGGGCTTTATAATGTATGCCTGATAATCTGCCCCAACCAGTAGGTCCAGCCCAGTGTTTTCTTTAAAGTTACCTCCCAATACTTTAGAAATATCTGCCTGGGCTTCGCCATGTACCAGTTTATCTTTTACGCGCAATGCCGCACCCTGATCCCAGTTATTAATGTTAGCTAATGCGTTTAATGTATTTTTAAAGGCAGTTGTTCCGGGTTGCAGCCTGCCCATATCAGCTGCTGCTCGTGCCTGGCTGAGTGCCTGGTCTGCGTTGACTCCCTGCACTGTAATGGCATTGTTAAATGCTGCTGTATAATCAGCGTACCAATTGTTATCTGATTTAAAGCTACGATCCATGTTTTCTGCCGCCGATCGCAGGTTGTACGACTTTCCGGTGTTCTCTGTAGTAACAAACGCCCTTACCTGAAAAATATCATTTTTAAGCTCTAACGCATGCTGCTGTAATATATAA
The DNA here is from genome assembly GCF_000422725.1 of Flavobacterium subsaxonicum WB 4.1-42 = DSM 21790. Lineage (GTDB taxonomy): Bacteria > Bacteroidota > Bacteroidia > Flavobacteriales > Flavobacteriaceae > Flavobacterium > Flavobacterium subsaxonicum. The sequence goes on along the minus strand of NZ_KE383909.1, from coordinate 127,693 downwards.
TCTTTAAGAGCAAAGCGGTTAGCGCGTTGGTATACATTATTAATATCAGCATAACGGTACGTATAACTAAGGGTAGTTTTAGGGCTTAGCTTGTAATAAAGCCCAACATCTGCCTTAATGTTTTGTATATCATAGTCTGCAACATCCTGTTCGCTGTAGCCTGTGCGTGCCACAACATAGCGCTTGCCATTAAGGGTTATCGTACGTCTGTTAGACGACTCGTTACCATAACCATTAACCGGGTCGTAAGCCGGGTTATTAACTCCCCCTGCAATATCTACACCTGTATTGGCATTGGCATTAAGGTCGGTTCGGTCATCGGCTATCCAATCAGAGCCCTTGGTAAAGCTACCGTTAAACTTAAAAGCAAAACGGTTAGATAGTTTCTCGGCAACCCTAAAGCTGGTTTCTGTAAATATTTCAGCGCCGGAATTACTATCATTAACATGATTTACACCTGTTTTTTGCTGAAAAGTAATGCCTGTGTTTTTAAACGGGTCTTTAGTTATAAAGTTGGCAAGGCCGTTAATGGCATTTAACCCATAAAGTGCCGATGCCGTACCTGGAATTATCTCTACACGTTCAATATCCAGGTCGTTTGGCCCCATAGCGTTGCCTATAGGCGCACCTATGTGTGGTGCCTGATTATCTATGCCATCTACCATTTGTGTAAACCTAACGTTAGTAGTATTAGCAAAACCACGGGTGTTGATAATTTTAAAACCAAGGCTGGGAGTAAGCATTTGCACGCCTTTTACGTTTTCGAGCGCATCAAAAAATGAAGGTGAAGCGCTCTTTTTAAAATACAAGCCATCAACAGTTTCTATGCTTACCGGCGATTTCATGATACTCTCGGCCGTTCTTGATGCCGATATAACCACTTCATCTAAAGAATGATTCCTGATAGAATCAATTGATCTAATGCTGTCCTGTATTGGCTTCGTTTGTGCCCGGACAGCAGTTGTTAACAGCACCAAAAAAATAAAAAGTAATTGTAGTGTTATCTTCATAAACATTAATAAAATAAGGGCTTCGACTTATTAAATTTGTGCAATAGACAAATGTATTTTTACATCGTCAACTGTTTTAACAAATTAAGGCAGTTTATTAAGAATTACGGTTCTTCATAATTTATGCATACGAAGTTCCGCCTTTTGATTTTAAAAAAAGTATACGAATTACTGTTTTCCCTACCAATATTACTGATAATAGAAGTTGCCCTATGATCAATACAATTTTATAAGCTTTTATTTTAAACCTGCCCTGACATAATTAGGGCAGGTTTGTATTAGTATTAAGCTACGCCATATCAATCATAAATTATAAAGATGACATTAAAATGTATAATAAGAACTTTGTACTTGATGGCACAACGGAAAATTCAGATTTTATACAAAAATTGCAGACCGATCCTAAATTTTTCTTTTCGGCTACCGCAGAGCTAACTTAATATTACCTTAAGATAAAACTACAACCTAATAACCAGCACGATCGCCCGTAAAATTTGCAGTTAAATCGCAAATCATGGATACACGATCAGGTATTAAACGGACAAGTTTAGGCAGGTACAGATGCCATTGCAGCCTGAAAAGGTTTGGCTTGGGTTATTTCGTTAATTCCCAGTTCGTCTCGGGCGTGTGCCTCGAGGGCATTATGTGCTGTAAGTTGCAGGGCTACTTCTTTTGCAAGCTCAGCTGTTAGTCCTCGCTGAATATAAATTTCTGTAAGCTCTGCAAGTTCATCTTCAGGCATTTCTAACAGTTCTTTTTTCTCCCTCTCTAAATCTGAAATTTCAATATCGCTTTGAGAGCTTACCGATACATATTCTCCTGCTGCCATAGAAAGCGCTCCTGCAACCACTCCAGCAAGGGCAGCCAATACAATTGGATTCCTCGAATCGCTTGCTGCCGCAATACCTATGGCAAGACTGGTAGTCGACAAAATTCCGTCGTTGGCACCAAGCACGGCAGCCCTAAGCCAGCCACTTCGATTTATAAAATGTATTTCGGTTTGTGTATTCATCAATTTTATTTAGCGCACTAAAGCAAAAAAGAAATTTATGTGCTTAGTAAAATTATATGATTTTTATTTAAGTCTGCTAAATTGTAATGCATAGTTATTGTAATACTACTGTTTACAAGTATCGATAGGGCATAATTTTAATTTATTCCAAGTCTATATTGGCAAGCTTCTTAGAATAGTAGCCTCAATATTTTTATATTTGATAATATCAGAATAAATACTATGTTACAGTTTAAAGACAGAAGGCTAATAAAGTTTGGGGAGCATGTGGCTGCATTGCGCCAAAAGCTTGGTATTGAAGTTAAAGATGTAGCTGCCAAGTGTTCTTTAAGCATAAAAGATTTACTTTCTATTGAGCAGGGAAATAAAAATTTTGGCTTTACAACTTTATTAGAGCTATCTAAAGGTTTAGGTGTTAGCCCGGCCGATTTATTAGATATAAATTTTGAGTAGCCCGGTTATATTTCCAAAAAATAGCATCGTACAATTTTAATTGCATTACAATTATACGTAATTGTTAAGCTAATTTACTCAGCTACTTTATAAATACTTTAAAAAGTGGTCGATTCTGGATTTGGATTGAATAACAAAATGAGCCTTTTTTGTTTTTATTTAGAATTAGTAAAGATAATTTTTGGATTGTGAAAGGTACATGTTTACATTTGCGCAAAAATTAGGAATAAATTCCGGCGCAAAAATGAAAATGCAAAAACTCTGTACTATTATTATCTTACTTTTTAGCTGTTTAAGTAGTTTTTCTCAAGAAGACTCTACAACACTGGTTGGCCAGGTGTTGCTGGAAAATGGAAAACCCGCCGAATCGGTTTCTATATCTTTTAAAGGAACCGCTTATAGTACTGTTACTAATAGTAATGGGATGTACAAACTTATTGCTGCTCCGGGCAATTATACTCTTGTAATTTCATCTACGTCATTCAAAACTTCAGAAAAACAAATAACCTTAAATAAGGGCTCTAACACCTACAAAACTCAAACAATAGAACAGGATGCCACCCAGTTACAGGAAGTAGAAGTGTCGGGCAAATCAACCGTTCAGCGCGTTCAGGAGCAGGCTTTTAACGTTACTGCTATCGATTTAAAAACAATACATAATACATCTGCAGATCTTAATCAGGTGCTTAACCGTACAACAGGTGTTCGTGTAAGGGAGTCTGGCGGAATGGGATCTAATTTTAACTTTTCGCTAAATGGTTTTTCGGGCAACCAGATTAAATTTTTTATGGATGGCATTCCCATCGATAATTATGGTTCATCGTTTACTCTTAACAACATTCCGGTTAACATGGCAGAGCGTATTGAGGTATACAAAGGCGTTGTGCCCATTGAATTAGGAAGCGATGCTTTAGGCGGAGCTGTAAATATTATTACCAATAAATCGGTTAAGCGCTATGTTGATGCATCTTATAGTTTCGGGTCGTTTAATACGCACAAGGCAGCAGTAAATACCCGATTTACCAATAAAAATGGATTTGTTGCTAACATAAATGCCTTTGCAAATTATTCTGATAATAGCTACGATGTAGATGTAAGTGTAGCAGATGCCTCTACAGGGGCTTTTGCACCAGAGCGAAAATACAAGCACTTTCATGATGGTTACAAATCTGGCGCTATTATGGCCGAAGTAGGCGTAAAAAATAAAAAGTTTGCCGATTATCTTTTATTAGGAGCCATGGTAACCGGCAATAAAAAAGAGATACAAACCGGTACAACAATGCAAAGGGTTGTAGGCGATGCCTTTACAGATAGTAAGGCCTTTGTATCATCGCTTAAATTTAAAAAAGACAGCCTTTTTACTAAAAACCTGTCTGCCAGCATTGCAGCATCTTATAATATTGTAAATAGCCGCTCTGTAGATACATCGTCTAACAGGTACAGCTGGGATGGCAGCCATACTGTAGCTAATTTAAATAGCGGTGGCGAAATTAACCGCGAAAAAACAATTTACGTATACGATGATAACTCGCTACAAACCAACACCAATTTAAAATACGATTTTACTGATAATCAATATGTGGCTTTTAATCACTCTCTTGTTAGCTTAAAACGTAAAGAAGATGACGAATACAAAACCATTACTAAACCGGGTTCACCCACAATAGATAAAAATATTTTAGGGCTTTCTTATAATCTTGCCGCATTTAATAAAAAACTATCGGTTATAGCTTTTGGTAAAAAGTATTTTTTAAATACCAGTATGATTGCTGTAAGAGATGATTATGCAGATGTTAAAGAATATGATATTGTAAAAAATTCTTTTGATGATTTGGGATACGGAACGGCTTTAGCTTATTTTATTACGCCCGATGTACAATTAAAAGCATCTTACGAGCATGCGTTTCGTTTACCTACTGCCGAAGAAATGCTGGGCGATGGCTTACTACTTTTGCCAACATTAGGCCTAAAACCAGAGTCAAGTGATAACTTTAACACAGGCCTTAGCTTAAGAAAAACCTACAATAAACATTCGTTTGGGTTTCAGGGAAATTTTGTTTATCGAAACGCAAAAGATTTTATACAAATTCAAACTCAGGGTGCGCAGTCTCAATATATTAACATGGATAATGTAAGGGTTACAGGCTTTGATGGTGTTTTACATTATGGATATATGAACTGGCTTACATTTGAGATAAATGCAACACATCAAAAAACAATTAACACCAATAAATTCGACCCGCCGGGCTCTAACATTCCGGATGCTTTAAACGGCACCCAGTTGCCCAATGTGCCTATTTTTTATGGTAATGCCAACTTAGGGTTTAATTTTAGAAAAATAAGAACAGATAATGATAACCTAACGGTTAACATATTTGCAAACTATATAGATGAGTACTATTTGGTATCTACAACGTTAGGCCAGGCCGATACCCGAAGAACAATACCGGAGCAATTTACACAAAGTATTGCTACTGCTTATGTGTTTGGAAAAGGCAAATACAATATAGGTTTAGAGTGTAATAACATTACCAACACCAAGGTGTACGACTATTTTAAGATACAAAAACCCGGTAGGGCGTTTACAATAAAATTCAGATATTTTTTAACTAATTAATAATTTTAAACTTTATATTAATGATAAGCAGATTTAAAAATCTTTTAGCTTTACTTGTATTGCCTGCAATGTTTTTTTCATGCAGCGACGATGATTCAGGTACACCAACAGAAAATCCGGCAGACGTAAGTTATGTACTTTCGTACCAAACAACAGATTACAAACCGTATATCTGGCAATTTGAATCGCTGGAGCAGCTTATGACTGGTACAATTAGCATGATTGGCCAAGGTATAGAACAACCGGGAGGCTGTATACCTGTAGCAAATACTTTTTTTGCACTTACAGGTGATGATGAAGGCTCTGTAGCTTACTATCTTAACCAGGATGGTATGCTGGCTAAAACCAACCATTTATTTACAGGCGATACGTATGCTTACGGAACTACCGATGATGATAAGCTTATCCTTATCAATTCTCCATGGGATGCAAGCTCAACTCAAAATGAATTGATGATCTACGATCCTGCCACTGTAACTATTTCTGCCCGTAAAGTTGATGATTTTGCATTGCCTAATGGCCACTTTTTATGGCCTACAAGTGTAAATGTTTCAGGAAACAGAGTATTTGTATCTACATTTGAGCGTGATGCCGACTGGAACCTTTACCAGGAAAATGCTGTTATAAAGGTTTACGAATACCCGTCTTTAGCGTATGTTAAAACAATTACAGATACTCGTACAACTGCTATTGGCCAGTATTACACTAATACAGGTATGGTTCAAACAGAATCTGGAGATATTTACACTTTCTCATCAAATTCGGTTACAGCCGGTTATACACCTTCAGCTTCTCATTCTGGTATTCTTAAGATCAAGAAAGGTCAGTCAGAATTTGATTCAAGTTATTTCTTTGACATAGAGTCAAGCAGCATTAACGGAAAAGTTTTATCTGCCTACCCTATTGGAGGCGAAAAAGTACTTATCAACTACATGCCTGCAGCTATTGATGCTGAGCAAGGTAACTGGAGTTTCTTGAATTATGGTACCTTTAAATTTAAATGTGCTATTTTAGATCTTAGCACAAAATCTATTACCGAAGTTACAGGTTTACCAGACCACTCTGGAGATAACTACTACGGTTTTGGAAGCGCTTATACTGAAAACGGAAAAATATATAAAAGCTTTGTAACAAATACCGAAGCACGTGTGTATCAAATTGATGCTACAACAGGTGCAGCTTTACCTGGTGCAACTATTACAGGTGGTACAGATTTACCTGCTATTACAAAATTGACAAAGAAATAAAATACAATATTTAGTTTCAGAATTATACCATATAGTCCTTACTGAAAGTATTGATTATATGGTATTTTTTTTAACTATTTTCTGCCAAACAGATATAACTTATGAATGCCGATAAAAACAATCTCCCAAAGAAAAAAAAAGGAAAATCACGCTTTAGCAAAGTTAATGCCTGGCTGCATTTATGGCTTGGGCTTGCCTCGGGAATTATTGTTGTAATAATGGCTATTACCGGGTGTATATTGGTGTTTGAACAGGAAATAAAGCAATTAACCTCTCCTTATTTGCATGTAGAGGCACAAAGTGCTGAAAAACTATTACCCCCATCAAAAATTTACGATTTAGTACATAAATCATTCCCTCAAAAAGAAATACACGGCTTATGGTATAATGGTTTAGACGGAACAATTAAAGTTGATGTAGAGTCAGACTCGCTGATATATGTAAATCCGTATAACGGTAAAATTGCCGGAATTGTAGATCATGAAGATTTTTTTCATTATGTAGATGATGGGCATCGCTACCTGTGGCTTAATGAAGAAATTGGATCGCAAATTACTGCTTTTGCAACCCTGATTTTTTTCTTTTTGCTTATTAGTGGCCTTATTTTATGGTATCCAAAAAAATGGAATAAAACAACTTTTAATGCCGGGTTTAAAGTTAAATGGAAAGCTAACTTTAAACGATTAAACTACGATTTACATAATGTAACAGGTTTTTACATTATGCTTCTTGCGGTGCTAATATCTTTTACAGGACTGCTAATGAGTTTTAATTGGTTAAGAGAAAGTACGTACTGGATAACCGGCGGTTGGGCGGATGATGTAGTTACCGAACAAAAAGCAACGCTTAAGCAAAATGATACTGCTACCATACAGCAAACAAAGATGTTAGCTTCTGCTGATTATGTCTGGAAAAAAGTGCGTACACAAATAGCCCGGGAAAATAAAGAGGCCGTTATTATACATTTTCCTGATAAACCCAGCGAAGATTTTTACGCGTGTACTGATATGGATAAAGGTGTTTGGCGCGATTTATATTTTGATTGTAAAACCTTAAACCTTTTACCAAAATCTCAAAAGAACATTAGCCAGGAACCTTTTTCTAAATGGCTTATGCGCTCTAATTACAGCCTTCATATAGGGGGTATATTAGGGCTGCCATCAAAAATTATTTATTTTATAGCCAGCCTGCTATGCGCCACATTGCCTATAACCGGATTTTATATCTGGTGGGGTAAACAGAAAAAATCAAAAGTTAAACGTTAAACTCTTTTATTGGTAGTAGAAGAAATTAAATCCTGACCCATAAAAGTTTGTATTAATTTGCATCAATACTAAAAGCCCCCTTATCATTTAAAAAAAGGAGGCTTTTATATTTATTTTTAACGATTTAACGCCAGCCCAGTGCCGGCGCAATATGTTTTAGTATAGACGATAGTATATGCACATTATACTCAACACCCAAAGTATTAGGTATGGTTAAAAGTACTGTATCTGCCTCCTGAATAGCTTCGTCCTGAGCCAGCTCTGCAATTAGTTTATCGGGTTCAGCCGCATAACCTTTTCCAAATATTGCCCGTTTATCACTCTCAATATAACCAAAGCTATCACTTCCCCTGCCCTGCTCTCCAAAATAGTACCTGTCCTGGTCGGTAACCAGTGCAAAAATAGAACGGCTTACAGATACCCTTGGTTCGTGCTTGTGCCCGGCCTTTTTCCATGCCTCTTTATATAACCGTATCTGTTCGGCCTGCTGAATGTGAAATGGCTTACCGTTTTCATCATACTTTAGGGTAGAGCTTTGCAGGTGCATACCATTTTCGGCCGCCCAAACTGCAGTAGCGTTAGATGCTGCACCCCACCAGATACGCTCCCGTAACCCTTCAGAATGCGGCTCCAGGCGCAGTAAGCCCGGCGGGTTTGGAAACATTGGGTTGGGGTTAGGATGTGCAAACCCATTACCGTTAAGCATATCTAAAAACTCCAGGGCTTTTTTTCGCCCCATATCAGCGTCTGTATCACCCACTTCGGGTTCGTAGCCAAAATAGCGATACCCCTCAATAACCTGTTCCGGAGATCCGCGGCTTATTCCTAATTGTAAACGCCCACCCGATATGAGGTCGGCAGCACCGGCATCTTCCACCATATACAGGGGGTTTTCATACCGCATATCTATTACGCCCGTGCCAATTTCTATTGTACTGGTTTTGGCACCGATGGCAGAAAGCAATGGAAATGGCGATGCCAACTGCCGCGCAAAATGGTGTACACGGAAATAGGCGCCATCCAAACCAATTTCTTCGGCAGCAACAGCCAGATCGATAGACTGAAGCAGTGTATCGCTTGCTGTCCGGGCCTGATAAGAAGGATGATCTGCCCAATGCCCAAACGATAAAAATCCTATTTTTTTCATAAAATAGCTTTATTATTTACTACTCAAAGATACGGATCATTACCGGGTAAGGCTAAATTTTGGTTAAAAAATCTGCTTTGCCATCATTTGTGATTTTTATTAATTTAACCTGAATTATATAATAAAAGCACCGCTACAGGTGCTTTTATTATATAATTCAGGCAATTAAAAGTAAAGCCTTTTAGTAGCTGCTTATTTGATAAGGTGATTCGGAAAATCCTCAACCCTCTCGCAGCATACCTGCTCCATAACCTGCTGTAATTGTATTTTAAGTAGCGATATAGCATGATTGCCACCCTGGTTGCCCAATGCAGCTACACTGTACATAAAAGTGCGGCCCAAAAACGTAAAATCGGCACCACTAGCTAACGTTCTCGCTACATCTACACCGGAGCGGATGCCGCTATCCATCATCACTTTTATCTGGCCTTTGTATTTTTCTACAATAGGATGTAGCGATGCTATGGCACTTTGCCCGGCATCAAGCTGCCTGCCACCGTGGTTAGATACTATAACCCCATCAAAGCCAAGGCGTATTGCCATCTCCACATCTTCTTCGCTGGCTACGCCTTTAAGCACCAGCTTGCCTTTCCACTTATCCCTTATGGGCGCAATGCGTTCTTCGTTTAACCTGCCCGAAAATGTTTTGTTCATAAACTGGCCTAACTGCGCCATGTTCAGGTCTTTGGGCATGTAGGGCTTAAGGGTTTCAAAAGCGGGTTGCCCATGCACAAGCGTTTTAAGTGCCCATTCGGGCCTGCCCATTATTTGCAGTATGTTTCTAAGGGTCATTCGTGGTGGCATGGCAAGGCCATTACG
>NZ_KE383909.1:0-117418 GCF_000422725.1 Flavobacterium subsaxonicum WB 4.1-42 = DSM 21790 | reverse complement strand
TGCAAAGCAATTCCTTCAAATTTAAAGTACACGGCAGGTTTTTCCATCAGCTTTAGGTAAATGTCCTGGTCAAAACGTACCTCGCGGTGGTAGCCATACTCTTTTTTATAATAATCGGTAAAATTTCTCGGTACGTAATTCGCTTATCGACCGTTTTGGGGTTGCGGGGTCTGATGCCGTACTGGATTATTACCAAAACAAATGGATTACCACTACAGATCTGGACGATATTAAAAACATGGGTATGAATATGGTGCGCGTGCCCTTTTACTGGATGGAGGTTATGAATAGTGATGGCACCATAAAAACGAACGGGTTTACACAACTGCACTAGGTTATTGCGCAATGTACTGCCCGCGGCATGTATGTAATTTTAGACCTGCACGGCGGGCCGGGCGGCATAAACGGTTTTATAAACAGTGGTCAGGCTGTGGTTAACAATTATTGGACAGATGCTACAGCCCAACAGCGCACCATAAACTTATGGAAAGCCATTGCCAACCGCTACAAAACCAACCCGGCTGTTGCCGCTTACGATTTGCTTAACGAACCGCTTAGCAGCAATCAGGCGCTCTACCCTATCCACCAGTTTGGTATCTCAGGCGCTAAAATGGGCCAGACATCTACTATACACGGGGTGTTTGCAGGCAACGATGTTGCGATTGCTCCAAACCCGGCATCGGGGAGCATAAATCTAAAAACGGGGCTAAACAACTACCATATAGAAATATACAACACCAACGGAACTCTTGTTACAACTAAAGATAATGTAAACGATACCGATAGCATAAGCACTAAACAATTGCAGGCCGGTACTTATGTAATTAAAATTACAGGTCAGGGCAAAAGCACCTCTAAAAAGCTGATTATAAATTAAGTGGTTTAAAATAACAGATGGCACTATGTAAAACCACCACGCCATTTTATTTGCATTTGATTAAAATAAAAAGACAAGTGTTTACTGAACCTAATTTTTTATGGGGACAGATGGGCATAGCTCAAATGGAATTTAATGTACAGAAAGTAAGAAATACAGGTATTTTGAGATAAATTACTTATTTTAAGATTCTTATTTATTAATTCACTACCTTCGCCAAAATTATATATTAAAATGCAAGAAGGTACAGTAAAATTTTTCAATGAAGACAAAGGTTTCGGATTTATAACTCCAAACGATGGTGGTAACGAAGTTTTTGTTCATGTTTCAGGTTTAACAGAGAACATTCGTGAGAACGATGTAGTTCGTTACAACGTGGAAGAAGGCCGTAGAGGTCCAAACGCAGTAAACGTAGTCATAGCATAATTTATATATCCTATAGAATTAGTTTATAAAGCACCTGCCCCAAGCAGGTGCTTTTTTCGTTTAATGCTTTTGTAGCCGGTCTTCCCCCTCTCCAAAACATTTAAGATGTAGAAAATCTTTTGTAGTAAATATATTTTAATTTTGCTCAAAAATTATAGCTATCCCCCAACCGGAATATCCGGTAAATAAATAGAAAGCAGGAAAATTGAAAAATGAAGATGAAAAATGGTCTGTTTGCCCGGAATGTATGGGGCACGGCAAAAAAAGCCGTGGGCTTAGTAAAAAAGCACGGCTAAACTACCAGATAGCTCTTGATACATTTGAAAAATCAAATGGCCAGGGGCTGCCTCCGGTACGCCCTAAAGGCCACTTGTACCCCTGTTTAAACTGTTCCGGATCCGGGTTAGTGTCTTCTGCCATCCACCCTGTAGCCAATAACCAAAACTACCCCCATGTTGCCATTATTGGTGCCGGTATAGGTGGTGTGGCCCTGGCTGTGGCCTGTTTGCACCGCGGCATACCCTTTACCCTTTATGAGCGCGATAATAACTTTGATGCCCGCTCTCAGGGTTACGGCCTTACGTTGCAACAAGCCAGTAAAGCTATTGAGGGTTTCGGGATTGTATCGTTAGATAAAGGTGTTATTTCAACAAAACATATAGTTCATACTACTGATGGGAAAGTAATTGGCGAATGGGGAAACAGAAAGTGGATGGAGCAGGATGCTAAACCGTCTGGAAAACAATCTCCCAAACGATCAAACATACATATTGCAAGGCAGTCATTACGGTTGGCGTTATTGGAGCAACTTGGAGGCCATACCGCCGTACATTGGGGGCACCAATTAGTAGATTTTAAAGAGTCTGAAAATAAAGGAGTTAACCTCAACTTTGTGGTAGATGGGGAGGCGAAGAGTGCCACGGCCGACCTTGTGGTTGGAGCCGATGGTATTCGCAGTTCGGTACGAAGGCTGCTTATAGGCGAAGACGTTACCCCCCTACGCTACCTGGATTGTATTGTAATATTGGGCATTTGCCCTTTAAACGCGCTTTATGGGTTTAATAGCCCTTTATTGGATTCGGCTACCGTATTTCAAACCGCCAATGGCAATGAGCGCATTTATATGATGCCCTACACAGCCGACTCGGTAATGTGGCAGCTTAGTTTCCCCATGCCAGAAGAAGAGGCTAAGGCATTAAGTGCCCAAGGAGCCGAAGCACTTAAACAGGAAGCCTACCGAAGGACGCAATGGCACGACCCTATACCTCAAATTATGGCGGCCACCCCCGCAGCTAATATTTCCGGCTATCCGGTATATGACCGTGAATTACTTACATTAGAATTATTGAAAATAAGCCAACAGGCAACCCTTATAGGAGATGCCGCCCACCCCATGAGCCCGTTTAAAGGGCAAGGGGCCAATCAGGCGCTGCTGGATGCACTCTCGCTTGCGCGTGGAATATCCAAAGGTTGCAGATCTTCTGAATGGAGAACCGCCGGATTAAGGGAAAGCGTTTTAAATGCGTTTGAATTGGAGATGCTGGAACGTAGTGCTGTTAAAGTAAAAGATTCGGCACAGGCAGCACAATTTTTACATTCGGATATCGTGTTACAGGAAGGCGATTCACCAAGAGGCCGCTGTTTAAAAAATAAAGATGCATAGCAGGTACACATATCTATCAAAAACAGAAAAGCTCTAAATTAATAATTCAGAGCTTTTCTTCAAGGCTTACAATCTAACCATTATTAGACAGATTTAGAAGCTGTAATAATTACATCGGCAACGGCTTTGGGTTGCGATATATAAACTAAATGGCTGCCTGTAACCCTGGTAGCTGTAGTATTAGAGCGTTTGTACATAGCTTCCTGTATTTGGGGCAAAATGCTTTTATCCTGGGTTGCAATAACGGCATACGCCGGTTTTGCCTGCCAGGCGGCATTGGTAATTGGCGTAACAAAGCCTTTAGCATAAAAAGCACCCTGCGAGGCGTACATAAAATCAACATCATCTGTACTTAAATCGGCACACAAACCGGCATGATATTTATCTTTATCATAATATATAATGCCGTTCTCATCGGGTGGCAGCACACCGCTTTCGGGTGCAGGTGGCGCCGTTTGTGCCCACTGTAAAGCAGTTTCGCCACTATCCGGCTGAAACGCCGCCACGTATACTAAAGCCGCCACATTAGGGTGGTTACCCGCCTCTGTAATCAAAACACCCCCGTAAGAATGCCCCACCAGTACCGAAGGCCCATCCTGCCTGTCTAATGCTATTTTTATGGCAAGGGCGCCATCTTCTAACGATGTAAGCGGGTTATGCACAATGGTTACGTTGTAGCCCTGCCCGCTCAGTATATTATAGACACCCCGCCAGCCGGAGCCATCGGCAAATGCACCATGCACAAGCACAATATTTTTAATTGTTTTCATTTTAAAATGGATATGTTTTGGTATTTAAACAGCGCTTTTACCGGTTTTCCTTAAAAGGAAATCTTTTATAAGAGCGCCAATCTCATCGCCATAACTTTCTAATGCAAAATGCCCTGTATTAAAAAGGTGGAACTCCAGGTTTTTAAGGTCTTTTTTAAAGGCCTCTGCACCAATGCCGGGGAAAATATAATCGTCTTTGCCATAAACAATAATAGTTTCGGGCTGGTAATTTCTAAAGTATTGCTGCCACTCGGGGTACAGCACCACATTGGTTTGATAATCGTAAAACATAGCCAGTTGAATATCGCCATTTTCGGGCCTTTCAAGGTGCCTTAGATCAATTTCCCAGTTATCGGGCGATATGGCGTTAGGGTCAGGAACTGCATGCGTGTACTGCCAATGTAACCCGTTTGGATCATGAAAACCGCGTAATGTATTTTCGGCCACTTTATTATTCCTATCTATCCAGTACTCCTTAATAGGGTCCCAGAACGTTTGAAGCCCTTCCTCGTAAGCACAGCCGTTTTGTATAATCAGCGTCTCCACCTGATCGGGATTTCTGCTGGCAATCCTAAACCCAATAGGTGCGCCATAGTCCATTAAGTAAAGGCTAAACTTTTTAATACCCAGTTCGTCTAACAAGGTTTTCATAATGTTAGATAAATTTTCGAAGGTATAGTCAAACTCTGCCATTGGGGGTTGCTCGCTCCTGCCGTAGCCCGGATAATCGGGTGCTATAAGGTGAAAATCATCGGCCAGGTCGTTAATTAAATTTCTAAACATGTGCGAAGATGTTGGATACCCATGCAACAAAAGCACTGTTGGCTTTTGTTTGTCTCCGGCCTCTCTGTAAAAAATTTCTACACCATTAATTTTTCTTGAATGATAACTTGTTTTCATATTATTGATTTTTAAAATTGATTATTAATATTCCTGATTCATTTATAAATGCACTAAATAAATTTTCTCTCGGTCTCGGCAATAGCCAAATCGTTAATGCTTGCAAACCTCCTTTTCATGTAGCCATTCTCATCAAACTCCCAGTTTTCGTTGCCATAGGCCCTAAACCACTGCCCGTTTAAATCGCGGTATTCGTACTCAAAGCGTACAGCTATCCTGTTACCGGTGTGGGCCCAATATTCCTTTTTAAGCTTATAATCAAGCTCCCTCTCCCACTTGCCCGATAAAAAGTCTATTATTTGCTGCCGGCCATTTATAAATACATTCCGGTTTCTCCATTCGCTGTCAACGGTGTAAGCCTGCGCTATGCGATACGGGTCTCTGCTGTTCCAGGCCTCTTCGGCCAGCTGTATTTTTTCCACGGCACTTTGTAAGGTAAAGGGCGGTATGGGATATCTTTTTTCCATAATTTTTGTATTTGATTGGTGTAATGAGTAAGCAGAAGAAAGTCAACAAATTAATGTTGTATTGGTAGTACGAATTTAGATACTGTAATCCAATCCATTTCTTCGATATTCTTACCAAAAATTATAAAAAATAAAGATTTTGCATATCTCCCGTAGTGTGGGGCACACTTCCCGTTATCTTCAGTAAAAAAAAAGACCAGACATCTTAAATGATTAAAATTTTGTTAATTTTACCATCTAATTTGCTTTAATTGAGCGCTATATGAAACTCCCAATCATCATTGCCTCCCTATTGCTCTTTGCAGTAACCTGCTTTGCACAACCAACAGGTAAAGAGCCGTTTAAACAACTGCAAAAACAATTGGCAACAGAAAAAGATCTGGCCAAAAAAGCCGATCTTTTGTACCAAACTGCACAATATTTTCTTGAAAAAGAAGAAATATCTAAAAAACAACTGGATAGTGCCGCCCTGCTCAATAGCCAGCTAAAAAACATTAGCAGGCAGGCGGACTTAAAAAAATATACTGCCCTTAGCATGATGCTTGATGGCCAAATAGCCATAAAAAAAGACAATTATAAACTTGCCGCCACCTTACATGGCAATGCATTAGATTATGCCCATAAATATGGCCTAAAAAGAGAGGAAGCTATAATTTACAGAGATGCTGTGAATTACATGGATGATGAGCACATGCCAAAAAAAATTGAGCATCTTAAAAAGGCAATTTCTTTATACAAAGAGGCTGGTGCTGTTAATGATGAAGCAGAGACACTAACGGAATTAACCGAATTGTATTTTAATGCATCTGAATACGATAGCTGTACCAAATATGCACTGCAGGCAATAAAAATAAAAAAGAGTATTAAGCGGCCCGATATATATATGGATTATGCAATACTTGCGCAAAATTATTGGGCAAACGGCAACCAGAAAGATGCACTTGCCTGTGCCTTAGAGGCCGAGAAAATAGTCGAAAACGTAAATGCCGATGCTTATTGGGTTAGTCTTACATATAATTTGTTAGGAGTAATATATGCCCATTTAAAATATGACGATAAATCGATAGCTTATTATAAAAGGGCTATAGCACTGGCAAAAAAAAGCAATGATGACTATAGTGCAGAACGAATTGCCCTTAACGCGGCGCATAGCCTTAGCAATAAACATAAATTTGCCGAAGCCATAGATTTGTTAAACGGACTTGGATATTATCCGGGTAAAGACTGTAGCATTAATTGCCCGGCTATTTATGTGTTAACCTATTGCGGATTAAAACAGTATGATAAAGCCAAAACCTACTATGAGCAGCTGCTTAAATGCGATGAGGGTAACTATACGAGCGATAGTAATCCTGAAACCATGTATTTTGCTATTATTCGCTATTTAATAAATACCGGGCAGGCAAGTAAAGCCTATACCTATATTAATAAATTAAAAAAACTGCCTACAATAAACAACAATCTGCTTGATTTAAGAGAGCTTGAATATAATTATTTCAGGGCAGATTCTGCCACCGGAAATTATTTAGCAGCGTTAAAGCATTACAGGTTATCTAAAAGCTTAAACGATTCTATTATTAACCTTAAAAGCAGGCAACAGTTTAACGCGTTACAGGTTAAGTACGAAACCGATAAGAAGGATAAAAATATAAAACTGCTTACCGAGCAGGGCAAACTACAGGAAGAAAAAATTCGTAACGCAACCATTTTGCGCTACGTGTTTATTGGCAGCCTTGCCCTGTTGGTTTTATTTGTTGGCCTGCTTTATAACCGGTCGCGCTTAAAACAACGCGCCAATAAAAAATTAGAATTAAAGCAGCAACAAATTAATGAGCAAAACGATCAGCTTAAAAAGCTACTTACAGAAAAAGAATGGCTGCTAAAAGAAATTCACCACCGGGTAAAAAACAACCTGCAAATTGTTATTAGCCTGCTCAATACGCAATCGGCCTACCTGGAAAATAAAGATGCCTTAATGGCCATACAAAACAGCCAGCACCGCATGCATGCCATGTCGCTAATCCATCAAAAGCTATATCAGTCCAGCAACCTGGCGGCTATAGATATGGCGTGGTATATTTATGAGCTGGTAAACTACCTTAAAGAGTGTTTTAGCGCCGATAAAAAAATAGGCTTTAAGCTGGATACAGATCATGTAGAGCTTGATGTTACGCAGGCAGTGCCACTTGGGCTAATACTTAACGAGGCTATAAGCAATGCTATTAAATATGCCTTTATAACCAAAGATAGCGGACAGATAACCATCTCTTTAAAAAACATCGAACACGACACCTATAGGCTTGTAATTGCCGACGACGGTGTGGGTTTACCAGAAGGATTTGAAACGCAGGAAAGAGAATCTCTGGGCATAAATCTGATGATTGGGCTTACCGATCAGTTAGATGGTACGCTTACATTTATAAATAATAACGGACTTACTATAAACATACTTTTTACAAGAAAAAGGCAATTGACAGAAGCAGGTGTAAGTGCCACAAATTAGATTATCAAATAATAGCAACTGCAGATTTACGATATATCGTAAAAAATAAAACCGAAAAAACAAATAAGTACTTAAATAACAAAACTTTACATAAATGGTTCTTTCTTTGAAATAGTTCATACATATTTTAATCTTCTAAAATTTAAAATTATGAACACCTTTCAAAAACAACCTCTGTTAATTAGCCCCTGCACCATTAATCCTGCAAAATATTGTAAAGCGTTTAGGGCGCAAAACATTTATATACAACCGTTTTTAGCTAAAACCAATTAGCATGAAACCGCCGTTAACTACTGTAAGGAAGTTTACCGACAGCCTTGCCTTTATGGAACTGCCGGTTTTTTCGTACATCGATCGTAATGATTTTGCCATTGTTAAGATGGAAGAACTGGGTATGCCACTGCCCTATCAAACCCCCGTTTTTAGGCCAGATCATTTCAGCATCATTATAATACCGGATGGTGTTGCCTCATATCGTGTAGATGATACTGTGTTTAAACTATGTTCCAACAATGTCCTTTTTATACGGCCAGATACTTTCCTGTCCGGCAAATGGAGCAGTTTGGGCAAGGCGTATTACATTAGCTTTAGCAATCATTTTTTATTGCACCACTGGCCGGCAGGGATAGATGAAATTCAGAAGATGGGCAGCAAAAAGGGTTATGCAGCCTGGTTTGAGCCAAATATGATAGAAAACATAGAGCGAATTTGCCTGGATATGTATGATGAGGCTGTTTGTAAAACACCTTATAAATATGAGGTTATAGCAAACTTAATTCTCAACCTTTTGCTTTTGATAAGGCAGCAGCAGTACACCGAAAAACCGGTTAAGGCTAAAAAACATAATTGCTATGTAGCGGCTTTTATAGGGCAGATGGAAAATAATTTCAGCCGGATAATTTCGGGAGAAACTACGGCTGTGCTTCGTATAAAAGATTATGCAGAGATGCAGAACCTTAACGAGGGCTACCTCTCTAAAATTGTAAGCAACACTACGGGTAAAACGGTTAACCAATGGATACACGAGAAGCTTATAAACGAGATTAAATACCTGCTAAAAAATACCAATAAGCCTATGAGGGAAATTGCTACCCTATACGGCTTTAACGACCTTAACTATTTTTACAACTATTTTAAAAGGCATACCAATAATGCACCCGGCTATTTTAGAAGATATTGTAATGCTATAGCAAAACCTGGAACAGATTATAGAAATATAGTGGTAAACGTTTAAAATTTATCCTGATCATTATTACAAATACCACCAATTACAGCGACCTTAATAACACCTTAGAATACTGTGGAAAGTCCACACTAAAGCCTTTTGAGGATGAGGAAATTGAGAGTTTCAATATCCGGTTAATCCATGCCGGGATGCCTTATGGTACCCCTATGTGGTTTAGGGCCAATTGTTTTTCACTTACCCTAACCATAGATGCCTTGGGCTGTTATTCAACAAAAACAAACACATTTGCTATAAAACCGGGTACACTTTTTTTTAGCCGACCAAATATGCACCGGCAGCTGGAATGGCAAAACATTACAGAGGTGTACCACCTTACGTTTTCTGAACATTTTCTTGCAAAATATGCCGGTGTGGCACTCTTTAAAACATTCCCGTTCCTAATACTCGAATCGGTTGTGCCAAGGCTGGCCGATACTGAAGTGCTTACAGACCTGAGCAAAATTTGCCTCCAGATCGGGCAGGTACAAAAAGAAAATTCGCATTTTAAAAACAATATTATTGCCAACCTGCTAACCCGTCTTTTACTGCGGGTTAAGCAACATTTTTGGGACGGATATACCGGGCCGGTTAAGGATAAAGAGCCTGATATAGTAATGCAATTTATAAAAAACCTCGAACAGCATTACCAGCAATTGCAGCAGGGCAAGGCCACCCTACAGCTGCGGGTAAAAGACTATGCTGCAATGCAGGGCGTGCACGAAAATTATTTATACACGGTAAT
This sequence comes from Flavobacterium subsaxonicum WB 4.1-42 = DSM 21790, assembly GCF_000422725.1. Lineage (GTDB taxonomy): Bacteria > Bacteroidota > Bacteroidia > Flavobacteriales > Flavobacteriaceae > Flavobacterium > Flavobacterium subsaxonicum. The sequence continues at coordinate 107,845 of NZ_KE383909.1, read as the reverse complement.
TAAAGAGCAAACCGGCAAAATGGTAAGCCACTGGATTGCAGAGAAAACAATTCTTGCTGCCCAAAGCCTGCTTGAAGATCCGTCATTTACAATTAAAGAAATTTCTTATCGGTTAGGTTTTGCATACGTATCTTATTTTACTACCTTTTTTAAGAAGCATACCGGGTTTACGCCTAAAGATTTCCGCAATAAAAGTAACGTATAGTTATTACCCTCAATATTTGATTTTTATAACTAAAGATGGTTTTTGCTTATTTTGCAGGTACAGCAAAGTTGCTACCTTAGTTTTAATTGCCCACCTGATAATGATGTAATAATAAAAATTAACTTTATATAAAAATAGAAGCTGGGCTACAGCATTGCTTATAAATGGAAAATAAAGAAAAAATATTAATTGTTGAAGACGAGTTTATTGTAGCCAATGACCTGAAAATGATATTGAAAAAAGAGGGCTATACGGTTGTGGGCATAGCATCATCGGCAACACAGGCAAGGGCTATGGTAACCGCTAAAAAACCGGATTGGGTACTCCTGGATATCATCCTTAAAGGCGATGAAACCGGTATAGACCTGGCGTGGGAGCTGTTAGAGTGCAAAACGCCTTTTTTGTTTATATCTGCCAATACAAACCAGTCTACCCTGGAGGCCGTTAAAAAAACGCAGCCTTATGGCTTTTTGGTAAAGCCCTTCAGGCAGAGAGATCTTTTAGTTATGCTGGATATAGCCCGTTACCGCTATGCTGCCGAAAATCATGCAAAAACATCTGTTCAGGCACACAGAAAGCAACTGGCTATTACAGGGATTATAGGCAAAAGTAAGTTGCTTAACGACATATTTACTAAAATAAGCATTGTTGCACCTACAGATACATCGGTACTTATTACAGGCGAAAGCGGCACCGGTAAAGAAAGGATAGCGCATTCTATACATGAAAATTCCACCCGAAAAAACAAGCCGATGGTGGTGGTAAACTGCGCGGCATTGCCGTTATCGTTGTTGGAGTCAGAGCTTTTTGGGTACGAAAAAGGGGCTTTTACCGGCGCTAATACACAGCGGATAGGTAAATTTGAGCAGGCCAACGGAGGCACACTTTTTCTGGATGAAATTGGAGAGCTACCCCTGGATGCACAGGCCAAACTACTGCGGGTATTGCAGGAAAAAGAAATTGAGCGCATAAGCGGCAACCAGGCCATTAAGGTTGATGTTCGTATTATTGCTGCCACCAACCGCAACCTGGAACACGAGGTTGCCGAGGGTAATTTCAGGCTCGACCTGTATTACAGGCTTAACATATTCCCCATAGAGTTGCCGCCACTGCGGGAGCGAAAAGATGATATACAGCTGCTTGCTTACTACTTTCTTAAAAAATTTAGTGCGGCCAACAGCAGGGCAATAACGGGTTTTACGCCACAGGTGCTGGAGCAATTACAATCGTATAACTGGCCCGGCAATGTACGCGAATTAGAACATCTTATAGAACGCAGTACGCTGCTTGCCACAGGTAACGAGATAGACGAGGTTAACCTTCCTGAAAGTGCAAATATTCCGTCTGCTCCACTGCAACAAGGTGCATTGCAGTCGTTGGAAGACATGGAACGCAACCACATAATGCAGGTATTACAGGCATGCGGTGGTAAAGTTGGCGGACAAAACGGCGCTGCCGGGATACTGAAGATTCCTACTACAACGCTTTATGCTAAAATGAAAAAACTGGGTATTAGTCAGCAATATTATTAATCTAAACCTTTTATTTTTTATGACATACATTTTAGATAATAATAATGATATAATAGCCCACTTAAAGCAAAGAGAGGCGCAACAATCGCAGCTTATTGCCATGAGCGGTGCCCTGGCGTGTGTTACCACAACAAAAGAGCTAAACAATGTGGTAAATACCATAATTAAAAACACAATAGGTTTTAGCCGTTTTATGATTTGCCTTGAAAGCGAATGCCAACAGGTATATAAGCTTTTTTACCATAATAATGCTGTAGAATATATTAAGCACAAAGGCGATAGCTACAGTAAGAATATGGATATTTTTAATTCGGTTGTAAATGCCCCAGAACCCGTTATCCTGTCCAGGAATGACTATCGGCAAACAGCGGGTATACCCTCCTGCATTCAAGGTGCTTTTCAGGAAAATATAGTTACTATGGTTTGCTGCGCTTTACCATCCAAACAGTATAAGGGAGTGTTATTTATAGGCTTTGAAAAAGGAACCCCGCAACGAAACAGCCTGCACCTTATTAAAATGCTATTGGTGCAACTGTCAATTACACTGGCTAACATAATTTTGCTCGAAAAGATAATCACGGTTACGCCTGAAGCTAAAACCGGAGCTTTACCAGCTACAACTGAGACCGTAAATTCAATGGGAATTATAGGCAACAGCCAACCCATGCACAAAGTACGCAGCCTTATACAGCTGGTAAGCAACACTAACAGCGGTGTTTTAATACAGGGCGAAAGCGGCACCGGTAAAGAGCTGGTGGCAAACGCCGTGCATTATAATTCTGACAGGCATTCTAAACCGTTTATAAAAATAAATTGTGCCGCAATACCCCATAACCTTTTAGAGAGCGAACTATTTGGGCACGAAAAAGGCAGCTTTACCGGGGCCGTAGCCAAAAAGATCGGTAAGTTTGAACTGGCCCATACGGGTACATTGTTTTTGGATGATGTATGCGAAATGCCCCTGGAATTGCAGGTAAAATTACTAAGGGCATTGCAGGAAAAAGAAATTCAGCGTATTGGCGGTACTACTACCATTACGGTAGATACCCGCATTATTGCCGCTACCAACAAAGATTTGCAGGACCAGGTTACTGCCGGTAATTTCAGGGCCGATTTGTTTTACAGGCTCAACGTCTTTCCTATAAACATTCCCCCGCTAAGGGAACGTTTGGATGATTTGCCCCATTTAGTACACTTTTTTATAAACCGTTACTGCACTAAAAATAAGCGGCCTGTTAAAACCATTGCCGCCAGGGCACTTAATGCACTTAGCATGTATCATTGGCCGGGCAATGTACGCGAGCTGGAGCATGCCATAGAACGTGCCGTACTGCTATCTCCGGATAAGGTTATTAAAGATGTGCCCGTTGGCAACCAAAAACCAGCTGCCCCGGCTGGTGGCACTACCATTATAAAGCCCTGGAACGAGTTTGAAAAAGAGTATATTCTTACTGTGCTTAAATTTTGTAAGGGCAAAGTATCCGGCCCTAATGGTGCAGCATCGCTGCTGGATATACCCCCTACTACACTCAACTCTAAAATGGAAAAACTGGGTATCAAAAAAAGGCACTATCTTTTAGATTAACAAAGAGGCCAAATTTTTTTTAACCCGGCTCAAGCTCTCCGGTGTTATGCCCAGATAAGAGGCAACATGATAATTTTTAACCATTTTATAGATGTTTGGATACATGGTTATAAACATCATGTATCGTTCCTGTGCCGATTGCACCATGGTAGATAACAACCTTTTTTGAAAACTGATGAGTGATTTTTCTACCCGCTCCCTATAAAATTTTTCTATCTGCGGAATTTGCCTGTACAAACCTTCAAGACTTTTTTTAGGCAACTGGTACACCACGGCATCCTGCAGGCACTCTATATTTAGCATTGCACAGCCATCGTCTAAAAAAGCGGTATAATCGGTAATCCACCAGCCATTAACCGCAAATTGCAAGGTATATTCTTTACCACTGGCATCAATAAAATAAGTACGTAAACAACCGCTGCGCACAAAATACAGATAAGTGGCCGGCTGGCCTTCACTCAAAATAATGCATCCTTTTTGCACAGAAATTTTCCTGATAGCACCTGCTATAGTATCAGTTTCTTTTTGGGTGAGGTTTATTACCCCGAACATTTCTTGTACAGTACAGGATTTCATTTTTTTGCGTATTAAAACTGTTGCAAAGTATTTTCTATCAAAATAATTACATAATGCTTACCCCTGCAAATACCTCTTTGATATGTATAACTAATTGTCGGGATCAGCTATATTTTCAGCATTAAAAATTTACAATATTGCTCTAATTTTGTCATCACAGTTTAAGTTTACAAATGTTACCTGCATTATGGACAATACATTAGATAAATCAAAAATGACTGAAGGCCAGATTTTTGCCCTGCCTTTTTTCGAATTTGTATCTCAAGATCTTCCGATGGATATCGATATGATAGCCTTAATTGCCGGGCATTGCAAACCGGTGGCTTTTAAAAAAGGATGCCGCCTGCTGGAAACCGGAGCCGACGGTAAATACATTTATTTTATAGTCAGCGGCCAGGGTATCTCTTATTTTACCGACTATAACGGTAAAACAACCACCTGGTTTTTTCACTTTAACACGCCCGAAGCCTCAGTAAAAAATGTATTTGCGGTAGATTACAAAAGCTTTCTCTCGGGTGCACCGGCTACCATTTCTATCGAAACACTTACTGATGTAACTGCCCTTAGATTTTCGAGGGATGATGTACATTTTCTGACCTATAATTGTGCACTTTTTGAAAAATGGATGCGCCTTGTTAATGAGAGGGCTTTTATTATGATATACGACCGATTGTCTACCCTGCTTACACTATCGGCTACAGACCGTTACAAGAAATTTTTGGCAGATGAGCCGCACCTGCTCAATATGTTCTCTAACTACTATATAGCTTCTTATCTTGATGTTGCACCCCAATCGCTAAGCAGGATACGAAAAAACATCTAAACCATCTCCCGCTTATAAGCCATCATACACACACATTCCTTAAATTTTTACCACGAAGGCTACAAAGGCCAAAAGAAACTTAACCACAAGGCTCACAAAGTTTTATATGAAATACAAGTACACGAAAAGACAACTCTGTTGTCTTACAAAGTACACAAGGCTGCATAACTATTGCCTTGTGTTCTTCCACTTTTAGGTGGTTGTCTTAGCAGGCTTTGTGTTATTTATCTATGATTGTTTTGTGCCTTTGTGGTTAAAATTAAATGCCTTGCATTGTAAGGGATACGAAAAAATATCTAATAAATCGCCACACTTTTGGGGATGCTACTTATTAACATAGGTGAATGCGCAGGCAGCCATCTATATAGATATTTGTGTTAGATTTTAAACAAAAAACTATGAACGATTATAAGCCATTGGTAAGCCAACAGAACGTTTACCGCTTTAAAAAACAGTACCCTTTAAAAAGTTTTATTAAGCCACTTATGGGTCTTGCACTGTTATTGATGTTAATTACAGCTGCTTCGTGCTCCAAACAAGAGCAGGCTACACAGCATAATAAGCCTGATTATTACAATATTGATACTACCAAGGTGCAAACAGGAGGAATAAAAATGATTCCGGTTACCACAGGTAACAAAACGTATAATGTATGGACCAAACGCATTGGCAACAACCCTAAAATAAAGGTGCTGCTATTGGCCGGTGGCCCGGGCATACCGCACGATTATTTTGAAGCATTCGAGAGCTTTTTACCTGCCGAGGGTATTGAGTTTTACTATTATGATGAGTTAGGGTCTGGCAATTCGGACAAGCCCAACGATACTACCCGATATAACATTGCCAGTGCTGTAGATGAGGTAGAACAGGTGCGCAAAGCACTGCAACTAAATAAGGGCAATTTTTATCTTTTTGGGCATTCCTGGGGTGGGCTGCTGGCTATGGAATATGCCGTAAAATATCAGGGTAACCTTAAAGGCCTGATTGTATCTAACATGACTTCGAGCGGAAAAGAATTTAACCGCTATGTACAACAGGTACTGGCAAAACAAATTCCGCCCGACGCTATGGCGCGTATTAACGAGCTTTCGGCCAAAAACGACTATGCCAATCCGGAATATATGGAGTTGGCCATGAAACACTTTTATGCACAGTTTGTTTGCCGTATACCGCTGGAACAATGGCCGGAGCCACTAAACAGAGCATTGAGTAAACTTAACCAGCCTTATTATAACAAGCTACAGGGGCCCAGTGAATTTGGCCTGTTAGGAAGCCTGAAAGATTGGGATATTAGCAGCCGCCTTAAAGAAATATACGTGCCTACCCTTATAATTGCCGCTAAATATGATGAGATGGACCCGCAACATTTAAAATGGATGAGCACCGAGGTTAAAAACGGGCACTACCTTTATTGTGCCAACGGCAGCCACCTGAGCATGTATGATGAGCAGGCCTTTTACATGAACGGTATCATTAAATTTATTAAACAGGTAAACAACAAATAATTACAAACAAAGGCTGCAATAACTTGCAGCCTTTGTTTATTTAAAAAGTATATTGCTGTAATGAAACAGTAAATTATGCCTCCAGGATTTTGATCATTTTCTGGGCAACGCCCTTGCCCGATGCCGGGTTTTGACCGGTAACCAAATTGCCATCGGCAATGCTAAACGGTGCCCACGGCTCTACGGTGTGGTATATGGCGCCCTGTTGGGTAAGTGCCGTTTGCAGGTCGAAAGGCACATCAGCTCTTGCGTAGGCGTCTTCTTCTTCGGTTGTAAAAGACGAGATGTTTTTGCCGTTTACAAGGTAGCTGCCATCGCTAAGCTTAACATTTAGCAACGATACCGGGCCATGACACACGGCGCCTACTACGGCATTGCGCTCGTAGGTTTCTTTAACCACCTGTTTTAGCAGTGCATTATCGGGCATGTCTACCATTGGGGCAAGGCCGCCGGGCATAAAAATAGCATCGTAAGTGCTTACATCCACATCAGACAGTTTAACTGCTTTTTGCATGGCTGCCCAGCCTTTACCTGTTAAAAAAGCCAAGTTATCGGGGTCGGCAGCAGACTGAAGGTCATCAAGATACGGAGTATCTCCGTTAAGGCTGGCAAAATCTATCTGGTACTGTGCCCTGTCAAATTCGGCATAAGGGTGTGCCACTTCAGGTAAAAAATTACCTGTTCTTCTGTTGTTTGGACCAATAGTGTTGGCGTTAGAAACAATAATTAGTACTTTTTTCATGATTTCTGATCTTAAAATTTATAGTTATGATGGTTTGATGTTTAGAATAGCTGTTTAACAACATATACCTCGCGGGCCTCTAAATGAGGGATTATTTTACCGGCCACAATTGCCTGGTAATGTGCAGAATTTTTGTGGTCTTCCTGCGCCTGGGCATCGGTGTAGCGTTCGTGCAGTATCAGTTCGTGCGGGTTGGTTTCGCTCTGGTAAATAGCGTAGTAAACATTACCAGGTTCTTTTTTAGTAGCTTCGGCAAGAGCCGGTAATAGTTTTAGAATCTCGGCAGTTTCTGTCTCCTTTATTGTCCATTTTACAATTACTTCTTTTTCCATGATCGTATCGATTTTAGATTTTAAAATGCTTTAATATTACACTTCAAAGGTCTGCAATCTATACCCCTAAAAAATTGATGTATGGTAATAAACAAGTATCGTTAAAAATTAAAACCAACTGAATTAGAATACATTAAAACAAAAAGGATAGCATTGCTGCTATCCTTATGTAATTATATGTTATAGTAATTAGTCTATTTTTTAGCCAATTCGTGGCGTACCCTGCTAAGGCTTTCGGTGGTAATGCCCAGGTAAGAGGCCAGGTGATAGTTTTTTATGTTCTTTTCGATATCCGGGTACGATTTTACAAACCGCAGGTACTTTTCCTCTGCCGACGAGGCCAGGTCAGATAGTATCCGTTTTTGGTAGCTGCCAAAAAACCGTTCCATCTTAACCCTGAAAAAACTCTCTATTTGTGGCACCTCTTTGTAAAGCTGTTCCATACTTTCTTTAGAAATTTTGCAGATAACAGCATCGGTAACACAATCTACATAGAACATCGATTTTTCGTTAGTAAAAAAAGCAGTGTAATCGGTAATCCACCAATCTTTAATAGCAAACTGCAAGGTGTACTCTTTTCCGGTTTCAGATATAAAATACGTTCTAAGGCAACCGCTAAAAACAAAATACTGGTAGGGCACAAATTGTCCCGGGGTTAATAAAACGTCGCCTTTTTTTACCAGAATCTCTTCGAATGCTTTTTCGGCAATCTCTAACTCCAAAAGTGAAAAATTAACCCCTTTAAATACATCCTGAACCGTATATTTTTTCATATCGCTTATACTACCTACCAAAGATACGCTATTAAAAAATGTTGCCAAAATTCACTTTTCAGCCGTCTTATATAACTAAAAATCAAAATCTTACCATAGGGTAATTTTTATAAAGTATTAAATCGCGAAATTTGATACACTAACCTTTAAAACCAATACAATGAACACTAATCAGGTAAGTTATAAATACCAAAAAATCAGAGATATACAGATATTTTACAGGGAAGCCGGCAATCCGTTGAATGAAACCATAATATTGCTGCACGGTTTCCCTACGTCATCGCACATGTATCGCCGGGTTTTAGACGAACTATCTGACAATTACCACCTTATAGCCCCGGATTACCCCGGATTTGGCGAAAGTGACTTTCCATCGGCCGATGAATTTGAGTATAGCTTTGATACTATCGCAAAACTGATAGATGAACTCCTTGAAAGCCTGAAAATTACATCGTATACCCTTATGATTCAGGACTATGGCGCACCCATAGGCTATCGGATTGCTACTGCCCACCCCGAAAGAGTCAGGGCGCTAATTGTACAAAACGGTAACGCTTACGAAGAGGGACTGAGTGCCGGTTTTGATGCCACAAAAAAGTTATGGCAGGACAGAACACCTGAAAATGAGCAACCTATATATGCTATGTTCTCTTTAGAAGGTATTAAATGGCAATATACTCATGGTGCAAAAAACCCCGAACACATCAATCCAGACAACTGGAACCTTGATTACCTTAAAATTTCCAGGCCGGGCAACCATCAGGCGCAATTAAACCTTATTTACGACTACCGCAATAATGTAAAGCTCTACCCTACATGGCAAAAGTACCTACGGGACAATCAGCCCCCGTTACTGGTTACATGGGGTAAAAACGACCCGTTTTTTCCGGAAGCCGGTGCTAAGGCATACCTAAACGACGTAAAACAAGTAGATTACCATATTTATGACACCGGGCATTTTGCTCTCGAAGAAGAAGGACATAACATTATTGCAAACATTAGAGACTTTATGCAAAAGCTAAAAAACAACTGATATTTTACAAGCTATTTAACTGTTGCTCAAGCGTGTAAACAGCTTGCTGAGGATAGCGTTTGTGTTACGGGTTAAGTTAGCATTAGCAAGAATGGCTTCGGCGGTTTCTATGTAGGTACCGGGTACCAGTTCTTCCAGGCCGTGCTGCACCATAAGTTGAAGGCTCTCCGGCGTTGCCTCTAAATGAAATTGCAGCCCTAAAACTTTATCCTTATAAACAAACGCCTGGTTTTTACAGGCCTCGCTTACAAGCAGTAAGGTAGCATCTGGCGGTAAATTAAAGGTATCGCCATGCCAATGGAATACCGGTGCCGTAAGGTCGATGCCCTTTAATAGTGGGTGATTTTTCCCCTCCTGCGTTGCCCTTACGGGGAACCAGCCTATCTCTTTCTGGTTGTTTGGATATACTTCGGCGTCCAAAACTTCGGCAATTAGCTGAGAGCCAAGGCAAATGCCCACCACGGTTTTGCCTGCGGCAATGGCTTTTTTTATAAAGGCTTTTTCTGCCGCGAGCCACTCGTACATATCTTCCTGATACACACCCATTGGGCCGCCCATAACTATAAGCCAGTCTATTGCGTTAAGATCGGGCAGCGTGTATGCCTCATAAAAATGGGTGGCTGTTACGGTATGGCCGTTGTCTTCTGCCCAGTTTGTAATGTAACCGGGGCCTTCAAAAGATACATGCTGAAAAATGTGGATGTTCATAATACGAAATTTTAGCGTCACAAAATTGGTTATTTTTTAGTTGTGATGCCAACTTTTAAAATCGATTTTATTTATCACAGCCCCACATCCATATATTATTAATTATTAAAACTTTAGCGAATATAAAAAAACAAAATTTTATTAACCGAAGTAGGACCCTGATTAACTGAAGCTTACCTTAACCCTATTAAATTAACGCGTGTATGTTTATGGCAATAAACAGCAGGCTTAAAAAAACGCTTATGGCCAGTATGGCAAAAGATACGTAAGCTTTTTGCTGAGACAGTACCGCACCATTATAGATCATACAAAAAATAGTTACAAAAAACAGTTGTACCATTTGGGCAGGGTTTGTGCCGCCCATTAATATAAACATGGCTGCAAAAGAGCCTAAACAGCTTTGTGCAAGTATGCTAAGTGTTGCAAAACCAATAAGGCCATGTTTATAATTTTCCTGATATTTTAAATAAGTGTTCATGATAAAATGCGTTAGATTTATAGTGTAAAGGTAAATACACACCTAAGGAGCATTTTATGACCCAAATCATAAGGGATGAAAATTTTGAAAAATTTTTCCGGAGGGAGAATTCTAACTGTTAGCGGTACACTTTGCGGTCTTCTATAATAAGCAGGCCCTTTTTTTCGAGCGATTTTATAGACCGTATAACCGTTTCTACACGCAGGCCGGTAAGGTCGGCTATTTGCTGGCGGGTAAGATCTACCTTATATTTATCGGCGGGTTGCAGCTTACTAACCGATTCTTTAAAGTAATCGATAAGTTTTAAGATGCGATGCTCGGGCTCCTGCGATGAAATTTCTGATGCCATTACAGATTTAAAATACAGTCTTTGCGCCAGGTTAACCGTCATGCTCAAATGTGCCTCGGGGTTAGCGAACAGTAGTCTAAAAAAAGACTCTTTGGCTATGGCATAAACCTCAGCATCTGTAATTGCCACGGCATTTGCCGGATAGGGCTTGTTTATAAACAGCGGCGGTTCGCCAAAGCAATTGCCCTTTGTAAAAATGCTCTGTATAAACTCTTTGCCCTCATCGTTAAAATTGTTCATTTTAATTTCTCCCGACTTTATCTGGTAAAAATACTTAGCGGTATCGCCTTCCTCAAAAAGGATATCGCCTTTTTTTATGGTAATACTACCGGCCCCAAATTGCTGCAAAAGATTTTCGTCGATCATTATGGTACGAAATAAAATGAATACCAAAGTTACTGTGTAAATGGTTATGTAGTAAAAAATAATATATTTACTGTAAAGCTTTGAGTATGAAATTTTCTGAATCGTTTAAATCGACGCTGCAAGATAAGCTTGCCGCAAACAAAGGTATTTTTGAAGAAAAAAGCCTGCAAATAGTAGATGAGGTGTTTAATACCCCTGCAAGAGTTATTTTAGTATCGTTATGCGACTATTACTATCCATTTAAAATTGACTATAAAAGGTGTGTGGAAATAATAAAAAATTCGGTAAAGGATCCGGAAAACTTAACCATACGCAAAAGGCTGGGGAGCAGTTATAATTTTTGGGAAAATGAAATTTATTTTGTGCCAAGCCAAAATGAGCCTCCCTTTTGGGGAACCAAAGAAGAGGAGGACTATAGGTTTAAAACGGAGAATTTTGAGTACGAATGCGAAGATGAATTTTGGCTGGACGAAGTTAACCATAAAGATTACGAAAAACTTTCAGGGTTTAATTGCTTCAATCGTATTGCACAGGATAAGGATAGCATTAAAATTTTTGGGATTAAGGGAGCTCAATATAATAAAGATGCATGGAAAGAATATGTTGTTAAATTAATTGAATATCACTTTAGCGATTTTACCCTGGACCTGCCTAAGTCTAATAAAATGCTCCGTTTTTTAAAGCCAATAAACAGCGAATTCTATTTTGGCTTTGAATATGATACCCGTGAATTAGCACGGTTTTTACCAAGAAATCAACTGGTAATGCCAGAATATATGAATATTATTATAGTTCATAAATCTTTTACGAAAAAGGTAAAAGACGCTGAATACGTAAATGGCTACAGCGATACTATTTTTAGCCTGGGGGTATTAGGAAATCCATTCTTCTATCATCCCTGTTTTCCCATCCAAGGTTTTGCAGCCGTAGATATGTACCATAAAAAAGATGTATTTATGAGCATGGTACCCAACTATATGTGGGAACATAAAGAGTTAGGAGATAATATGGTTGAGATAATTGCTCCCGAAATGTATGGCGAGAAACTTAAAAAACATCTTTTTTACTACATGAAGTTGCTGGCTTATTCTTCGGCAGGATATTTAGAGTATTTAGAAAAAAGTATAGTTGATGCATTACAGGCAGAGGCCTAATAAAAAAAGGGCCACGCATTGCGTGGCCCCTCCTAACATTATTTAACCAAAAACTTATTTTACTTTTAGCAATTTGTAGCTGCCGGTAGCATCGCCAACATGAAGCTGGATGATAAATACCTGCTCGCCCGAAAATGCAGAAAGGTCTAATTCTATTTTCTGGCCTGCGCCAATGGTGGTAAGGTTGTCCAGAGAAGTTACTTTTCTTCCAAGAAGATCGTACACCTCAACAGCTACTTTTTTACCTGCCACAGCACCATTAAGCTCTATGGTAACTTTACCGGTTGTTGGGTTAGGATACAAACTTACGTTGCCTAACGCTGCCGGGTTGTTGGTACTAAGAGGCTCTTCAACCAAAATATATTCGGCTTTCAGCACCTCTTCGCTGCTACCCGCCGCGTTAGATGTAATTAGTTTAACATCATAAACACCTGCCGCTGGATACGTAACCACCGGGGCAGCCTCTGTAGACGTTGCCGGTGTACCACCTTCAAACGTCCACTGCCAAGCGGTTGGGTTGTGCGTACTTAAATCGGTAAAGGTTACGGTTTGCCCTTCGGTTACAATAACATCGTTGGCAACAAAATCGGCCACCGGCTCCTGTATACCTAAGAACTGGTTTAACGAGAATACTACCGATGCCGATGCATTAAAGTTAACCTGCCCAAGTGTAGCATCTGTTTGCGGCGTGTTACTGCCGTTAGGGTGCTGTACCGAGAAGAAACCATACTTATAATCGGGCGTAAAGGTTAAGCCCGTAGGCTCAGACCCTGCCGGCATAGAACCAAATAAATGCACGTTAGGGTTATCCTGCCTATGGTCTGGCTTAATTACCCAGATGTACATAAGGCCACCATCCTGGCATACCCAAAGGTTACCCTTATCATCAAACACAAGGTTATCGTTACCATCGCTCCAAGGCTCAGTAACGGTACCTGTAGCTGTAGTTAACGGGTACGACATGCCTCCTGCAAAGGTTTCAAATTCTGATACCGTTGTACCGTTATCTTTAAACCTGTAAATACGGTTCTTGCCTTTAGAGGTAAAGTATACCTTTCCGTCTAACGGGCTAATCTCGCAATCTTCTACCCCGTTAAAGTTGGTACCGCCAAGGGTAGCTGCAACAAGGTTAAGGTTGTTACGGTCGGCCTGCGTGGTGTTAGGCACCTGTACCCATGTAGCGGTAGAAGAGCTTGGCTCGTCTGACGATAAAGCCAGGTCTAATTTTAGCACATACACAGCACCCGAATATAACTGGCCCGGTGTTGTAGGTACAAATTTGTAAACACAATGTGTGTTACCGTCTTCGCCATAGTAAGCGGCGGTACCATCGGCTTTAACCACTACGTTTTCGTGGTTCATACGGCCCATAGCCCACAGTTTTTCCTGTTTGCCATTGCCATGCTCTTTAACCATTGCGGTTGTTGGGTCTATTTCTACCAACCAGCCCACATCCTGGTAGCCATCGCCGTTAACATCTCCGGCATCTGTAGCCTCTTCAGATGTTACAATGGTGCCCCACGGTGTAGTACCTCCGGAACAGTTTCTGTTAGTAGTTACCAGATCTGTATTGTACATATCTACCCTTTTAGAAACATCTACGGTCCAAAGGTCGTTGGTAGTATCTAAATGAAGATCTAACATAGACACGCCGCCCGGGTTGTTTTCGTGGTTAACCGAAAGGTGCCCCTGGGTGCTGCTGCCGCTAATTGGCACATAAGCCGTATAATCGTGGTTGCCCGGCACGTTGCCCGAACCATCGGTATAAGCACTACCCTCTTTATAGATCATCTGGAAACGGTGTTCCTGCGGGATGATAAGGTTAGCGGTTTGCCCTGTTGGGTTGATGGATGTAAAGCATGCAATATGCGGTGCATCGCACGGTACAGTAAGGTCTACTGCATCTTTAATGTACATATCAAACTTACTGTCTGAACTTGATGCATCGCGGTTGTGTATCTCTACCGATACCCTGTTGATGCCTTCCTGGAAAATTGTTTTAGGAAGCTGGTGTACAAAATACCTGTTCTCATCGGCACCATCAACCGTTGATGTAGAATGTGTAAGGTAATCAAAGTTGCCTGTTGGCATGTTTTCTCTAAACACCTCGTTACCGTTTACATAAACTACGGCACCATCATCGCGTTTTAGTCCGAATTCTACCATATCGGCAACATCGGCAAGGGTAATGTTAATATCCCTGCTAAAATACGTAGTGATGTATTTGTTGGCCGAATCGGGTCCGAACGATACTGTAGTGGCTACAGGGTCGCCGTAACCAAACGGTGCAACGTCAGACATCCATGCTTCGGTATTGTAGGTAGAAGCTGTCCACTCTACAGCGTCAAGGCTTGTACCGTTATCAAGGTAATACCATTCTGAATCTTTTGGCATTGGATAGGCCGATGCAGCCAATGGCGGATAGTTAAAGCCTACCTTCATATCAAAACCAAGGTCGGAGCTACTGGCGGTTGCCTGGTGAAGCTCTACTGCAATTACATTTTCGCCATCCTGTAAAAGGTTGGCTGTTATTGCCTGGAAGAACGTACTCTCGTCGGCATCGCCTACAGTAGAAGATGCATACGTGTTGTAAGCAATATCGCCGGTTGGCATGTTCATCCTGAACGCCTCTGTACCGTTTACATATACTACCACACCATCATCCCTCAATACATCAAATATAAGCGACCCGTACTGTGCGGCATTTTCTACGTTAAACGTATGCCTTAAGTAATAGGTTGGATATTTGTTTTGCGCATCGGTACCAAAGTTTAGCGTTGTGCTTTCCACACCGTCGCCATATCCAAGTATACCGTTACCAAAATCCCATGCAGAATCATCATAAGCATTGGTTTTCCAGTCGGCAGCAAGCGCTACGCCTGTGTCGTTGTATTTCCATAAGCTCTGCTCTGCAATAGGGAATGTTCCTACCGGATAGTTGGTATCGCTAATCCATGCCAGGTAAACCGGCGTATCGTTAAGCGCTATTTGCGGGAAGGTTACAATGTTGTTAGACTTAGTACCCTGTGCCACAATGGTGTAATCGGCTGCCGGGTTTCCTGTAATTAGAAAATAGTTATTGGCAAGCACGTTAACATCATTAAGGTTAGCAAACACCTTGGTAAGGTCTACTTTAGGGCTGCCGTTGGCAACGTAAAGCGACTCAAATTTCCAGCGGGCATTAAGGTATAGCGTATCGTTTTCTGCCGTGCCCGATAGCGGAAGTATCTCGCTGCCGGTTTCCCTGCCAATAACCACGTTATTTTCAAGACTGGCAATATCTTCGGCAAGGTACATACCATTCCTATTATCGTTCTTAACACTCCAGTTACCCGCAACTTTATTACGGAAAGGCGCCTGTACATTACGTATTGGGCCTGTAGCCGGTATTATAGAGGCATTGGTATAAGGCACCTCTACCACTTGTGATCCGCTGTTAACAAGGTAACCGCTGTTGTCCTGGTTAAAGGTATAGTTATAGGCAAGGTCTTCGGTTGGCTCTGTAATGGTTAAGTACATATCCTCGCGAATTTCTTCTACCGTTTTGGCTTTTGTCCAGATACGGAACTCGTCTATATTACTCTTTGTGGCTGCACCGTTGGCAATGTTTTTACCAAAAGCAAGGTCGTTGGCACACGGAAAGAATGTTGTTACCGGCATACTGTCTACCAGCTCGCCGTTTACATAAAATTTAAACTCGCCGTTTGGTGTAAACGTAACGGCAGTGTGGTTCCACTCGTTCAAATTCCAAACCACATCAGAGTTTAAAGAGTTCCAGCCACCGGCCGATCCTTTACCTGTAATGGTTTGAAGCGTCTGGTTGCCAAGAAACTCCATTTCCCAGCCAAAGTTACCACCGCTAAAGCTTGTAAAGCCTACAAGCTTGGTGTTGGCACCGGCAGTTTGGGTTAAACGGCCCCACATTTCTACTGTAAACTCTCCCGAAAGGGCTGCATTTACACCTTCTTTAGGTAGGTACACTTCGTGGTTGTTTTCTAAATCTATAGCACCACCCTGTTGCGCAATAACATCGTCAACATCGGTAGTAAAGGCAAGGTAATAGTTACCAAGGTCTAAAGCTATATCATTAAAATCTACTTTTAAACCATCAGCAACACCTGTAGCAACAATCTCGTAGCTGCTTAGCGGGTCGCCTTTAATAAGTAAGTAGTTCTCTACTAAAGCATTGGTTTGTTCCGGGTTTTCAAAAACCGTTTCAAGGTCTATTTGTACCGTAGCGGTCTCTATGCCAAGGGCATTTATATGCCAGCCACCTGCTACATATGATGTATCTGTGCTTGTACCAAGGTCCAAGATCTCGCTGTTAAGTTCACGGCTAATAACCGCGTTCTCTATAAAGCTGTTAATCTCGTTTTTAAGATATAAACCGTTGGTAGGTTCGTTGGCAATACTCCAGTTACCCGCCATCTGGTCGGGGAAATCTGTATTAACCTCGGCAACCGGGCTGGTAGCATCTATAATCTGGGCATTGGTGTAGGCAATTGTGCCGGCTACCGTGCCTGTATTTTCTAATGCACCGTTATTTTCCTGGTCAAAAGTAAAGTTGTATTTAAGATGCTCATCATCTGCCTGAACTATAGCATGCATTTGCTCCTTAATCTCGGCCTGTGTTTTTACACGGTCCCAGATGCGGAATTCATCCATGATAGAGAACGTTTGCCCGCCGTAGTTAATACTCTTACCAAGGGCAAAATCCCAGTTGGTATTGGCAACATAAGCCGCATAAGCGTTAGATGCCTTAAGCTCTCCGTTAACGTATAGTTTAATAGCATCGCCCGGCGCTGCAGTAATAGCTACGTGGTTCCATTCGCCTATGGTTAATGGCGTACCCGAGTTAATACTGTTCCACGCCGCGGTGTTGGTACCAAAGGCTACAGAGAACGTATTGTTATCCGGAATTTCAATGGCAAAACCGGTAGAGTTACCGTTTATTTTACCGTGATTGGATATAAGCTTATCGTTAGTACCAGGGTCCTGCGTTACGTTTACCCAGAATTCTACCGTAAAGTTGTTGCTTACAATTGGGTTAAGTACCGCATACGGAATTTTTACATCGTGGTTGCCCGTTAGCGATAAAGCACCGCCACGGCCTGCTGTAAATTCGCCGTTGGTCCAGCCAATAAAGTAAATACCATCGGTTAGGTTAGCGTTGTAGAATGTAACATTCTGACCATCATAACTACCTTCAGATACCTCGGTAAACTCTGTTTCGCTTACCTGTTTTAGCAGGTAATACTGGCTTGCCATATCGTTAATAGAATCTAACTGGGTTAACGCCTCAGCAAGATTTACCTTTAAGGTAGCAAACGGCTGGTTAACAGGGTCTATCCTCCAGCCTCCGGTTGAGTAAAACATTTCCTCATTGCCCGGTACCGGTGCAAGAACAGTCTCGATATTTTTACCAATAATAACATTACTGCTGTAGTTGGTAATAGCATCGGGCAGGCTAAGGCCGCCATTGTTTACGGTATTGTTTTTACTCCATTTACCGCTTACAACATCCTGGTATTCAACTTCTATATTACCTACCGGCGATGTTGCTGTAGACAGCGTACCACCGTTCAAGGTAACATTTGTACCTAAAGAGCCCTGGCCGGTTATGGCTGTAGGTGTCTCCTCATCAGTATTAAAGGTGTAATATACTGCAAGGTTATCCTCATCGCCTTGTAAAGAGTAATGCATGTGCTCCCTTATCTGTTCTACCGTTAAGGCAGTATCCCAGATACGAACCTCATCAAGATCAGCCTGTGTGCCCGTGTTAGGGTAATACGGGCTATTGCCCAAACCTAAGCCCCATGAGTTAGGTATGTACTGGCCAAAGTTAGCCTCTGCCACAAGCGCACCGTTTACATAATACTTCATGGTACCGTTTTTAGTAGCCGATAAAGCCACATGGTTCCACTCGCCTATGTTCCACACTGCACCCTGACCGGAAATTGAGTTCCAGCCTGAGCCGTTGTTACCTACAACTACATTAAGCTTATTATCGTCAGGAAACTCAAAAGAGATACCTGTACTTAAGTTGTTCACCCTGCCGTTGCTGGCAAGCAGCTTAAAGTTATTACCCGGATCGGCATTAAGTTTACCCCAAAATTCTATGGTAAAGCTATCGCTAAGGGCATCATTGGTTACTGTGCCCGGTATTGCCATTTGAGACGATCCTGAAACCTTTAGCACCTCGCCACGAGCCGACTCAATATCAGCGTCAAGCATAATTTGCTCGTCAGATATCAGCCTGCCGTACAATACTACGTTGTCTAACAATCCAAGGAATTTTTTATTCTGGAAGTTGTTACCCAGCCTTACATCGGCTTCAGATACCGTTGGTGGTACCACCTGCGCAAAACTCTGTATAAGGAAACCATTGTAGTAAAGCGATAGTTTTCTTCTTACGTTATCGTATTTCCATGTAATGTGAGACCATGTGTTGGCCAATAAACTGTACTGGCTTGTGTAGGTTACGTTGGTAGCATGGTTGGTAAACGTTAGCTTGCCGTTGGCATCTATGCCCATAGAAACACCTGCGCCTGCTGCACCATTAGATAAAATAGTGGCACCGTTGGCCGGAATTTCGCTTGGGTTAACCCAAAATACAAAGCTAAAAGGCCTGTCGTGCAGGTCCAGCTCGTTAGCCGATGCCAAATGCACATCGGTACCGGCTGTAAATTGTAGTGCGCCGTTGGCAACACCATCCCTGTCGGCCGCATAGGCCTGGCCTGTAGCAGTTAGGGTGTGGTTGTAGGCAGATGCATCGGTAAGCGCATTATCCATACCCAAAGAAAGTTTAAGGGCATCGGCATTCTGGCTGGTAAGCATGTCTTCATGAATAATAGTCTCAAAGAAAGGCTCGCCGTTAAGGCCCACATACTGTACTTTCATTCTGCGGTCATCTACATCGCCATAAACATCTACCTTAAGATAGGTTTGTTTCATACCGGTTAGCAGGTAATCGCTGTTGTAATTTACGTTGATGATACCGTTACCAATATCAGAATTCAGGTTACCCGAAAGCACATCGTACAACGGGTATTTTACATCGCCTTCGCGAATCATGAACTTTTGCTCATGGATATCGGCACTAAACGATACTACACCATTAATGTTATTGGTTTTAATGTACTCTATAAGCTCGTCTGACTGGGCTGTGTTACAAAAGTTACGTCCACCACAATCGCGCTCAAAAGACGGCGTACCGTTTACAAGCACCTTAAAAGCAGCGGTAGAGTTTAATAAGCCCGTTTTAAGCCACGCAAACTGATCGGGACCCAAATGTTGCTGGGTACCATCGCGGTAGCTGCGGTTGTCTAATAAAAAGTACTCAACATCTTTATAAACGTACGATGAGTAAAGCCCCTGCCCTTCGGGTGTGCTTTTATATTCCGGATTAGGCCACCAATCCATAAATATTTCGCGCATTTGCCCCAGGGTTGGCATGTTTTTGTTAAACTCGTTTGGCCCCGTGTCGTGGTTGTCTGTAATAGCCAGCTGCGGCATGGCCATTGTAAGGCTGTCGTGAAACTGCCTGAAAAACATGTAACGGTCAAAAGCCATGTCTTTGTTGGCCCAGTCGTCCTGGCCGTCAAGGCATTGCCCCATGGCGTGCTCTAAACCTAAAAGGTACACAGCATCGCCCAGCCAAACCATAAGGTCGCTTTCTTCCTGTGCCATTACATTAAAAATCTCCGGGTCGCCATTTACGTGAAATGCCGATTCCGGAATGTCCATACAGCGCGAAAGATCGTAGATCCTTCCGCATCCGCCCGATAAAAACGTAAAGTCATCTACAATGTCGTTTTCGTTTTTGATAACAGAGGTACGGCCCGATGGCGTACCGTTAACCAACACATTGGCCGTGTAGGTTTCTCCGGCTGTAAGGCCCGTATACTCGTACGAACGCAGGCTGTAGCCCAAGCGGTCGTCTGAATTAAATACGGTGCCGGTTAAGGCTGTACCGGGTGTGTTGCTGCCGGTAAGCGAAATACTGAGCGCTGCACCAGAGCCGGTATTGTTTTTTGTTAGTACCCATACCCGTACTTTGTTGTTGTACACGGGGCTTAACATGGGTCCATGAACGATGGAATCTCCGGGAATGGTTTGGGCGCTGCCGCTAAAACCACAACAAAGAGAAACCAACAAACTCAGGAAGAGTAAGTTTTTTTTCATTTTAGGCATGTAAAAATTATTAGTTAGTAAATGTATTTGAGCCGCAAAAATAGCAGCGGCATTCTTTAACATGCCCCCTAAAAATTTAAGTTTACTTTAAGCTAAAGTGAATATTAGCCTTAAAATCAGCTGCGAAACCGGTGAATGATATCCGTAAGAAAAAACCCATATCATAATAAATTAGAGATACTGCAAGCAAGATGTAGTTAGCATTAAAAAATAGTCAGTTTTTTTGCTTTTTTATTGAATGGTACAGAGGCAAAGTCATAATTAATATAATTATAACCTTTTCTTTAAGCAGCCCGCAATGTTAAATAAGGCAGCATAACGGCTTAACACAAAACCGGTTTTTGAGCGTTGAGGCAGATAAAAACATTTCGAAATGTAGTTGTGCGCTGTAGTAATTGCTTTGTTTTGAAGCAAGTATATTTTTTTATTGTTTAGTATTATTTAAACCTACAAGGTTCTAAAAACCTTGCAGGTTGGGTTGACCAACTTACATACCGCTAATCTCCTGCAAGGTCTCGAAGACCTTGTAGGTATAATTCAATACATCATTAACAATAACAATTATAAACCAAAACATTACACAATAAAAAAGTCCCGCCAAAGGTGGCGGGACAATTGTAAAAAACTAACATATATAAAAAAACTACTCTCTTATTTTTTAGCACCGGGATTATCCGTCAGGGCCTCCATAAAGGCTATCAGGGCCTCGGTTTCTTTTTTGCTGAGGTTTAACGCATCCGGCGGCAGCGTTTGATTAGGCACCTCATAATCAAGGCCTACGCCTGCCGCCCCACCTTTATTATAAAAATCAACTACCTGTTGCAGTGTGTTATATGCCCCGTTATGAAAGTACGGCGCCGTAAGTTTGGCGTTGCGCACCGTCATAGTTTTAAACGAACCGCGGTAAATTTCTTCGCTATCTTCTAAAATGCCGTTCTTAATGCGGCCGCCATCAGTATCAACAATCATGTTATCAGGACTTTGCAGTACCCCAAGTACTTCGCTTTCGTTCTCTGTAAATAGCGGTGGTACGAGCCCGCTAAACAACGGTGCATAGTGGCAGGTGGCACAGGCCGCCTTGCCCATAAACAGGTTAAACCCCTGTTTTACCTTGGGCGACAGCGTTTTAGCCTTGCCCTGTACATATCGGTCAAATTCGGAATTGAACGACCGCAGCGATATAATATACGATGACAATGCCGCCGAGAATTGGTACCTGCTTATAGCCCCCTCTTTACCAAAAGCGCTCTTAAACAGCGCTTTATATGCAGCATCGGCATTTAATTTATCCTGAAGCTTTACAAAGCTGGTATTAAACTCCAAGTGATTCTCTATAACGTGTTTAGCCTGATCTTCAAGGTCGTATGCCCTTAAGTCGTAGAAATACCTATCAGAAAATACTGCATTAATCAAGGTAGGCGAATTCCTTAGCACTGTCATCCCTTCGGCACTGGCGGTAGATTTTGGTTTGCCATCGGTAAAGGCCAGTTCGGGGTTATGGCAGCTGGCGCAACTCATTGTGCCTGTTTGGCTTAGCGATGTATCATAAAAAAGCTGTTTGCCCAGTTGGCGCAGGGTTTCGCTATCATCTTCTTTCTTTAACAGGCTGTAATAGTATGGGTTAAGCAGGTCTTCGCCAAAAATATTGGTGTTGTTGGCATTCCACGAGGGTACTTTGCCCCACCTTTCGGCAGACGACTGCAAATGCAACGCCTGCTGCACCTCCTGCAACTTTTTGTATAATGGGTTAAGGTATTCCGTTAAAAAAACAAGCCTGTCGAAGGCCTCAAAATTGTCGTGCTTTTTTAAATAAGCCACCGAATTTAACAGTAATATTTCACTTTCGGACTTCGACTTTGCATCCAGTTTGCCTAAAAGTGGCGTTACAATTTGCTGCACCCCGTTTATGGCAGCGGCAGCCTCCTGCATGGCGTTTAAAGATCCGGGAGAATCAAATCCGGTTATGCCCATAGAAAGGATACGGATCAGTTCTAACCGCGCG
Source organism: Flavobacterium subsaxonicum WB 4.1-42 = DSM 21790 (assembly GCF_000422725.1). Lineage (GTDB taxonomy): Bacteria > Bacteroidota > Bacteroidia > Flavobacteriales > Flavobacteriaceae > Flavobacterium > Flavobacterium subsaxonicum. The sequence goes on along the minus strand of NZ_KE383909.1, from coordinate 85,489 downwards.
GCCTCCACGATCTCAAAATCGTAGAAAAAGTTGCGCTTGTCTATGGCCAATGCTATCGCGATGAAGTTCTCCTGCAATTGTGCCGCCAGCTCCTGTATGTGCTGTTTAGATTGTGCTGCCTCGTCTGAAAATACCAGCTCATCCAACGCCTGTAGGCCCACGGGGGCTATTACACGGCGTTCGCCACGGTAATGGTCGGTATCTAAATAGTCGAGGGTTATGTTTTTGCTGTATTCCTGTGGAGATACCACATTGTAGCCCTGCTTTTTGTACTCTTCCTTTACAGGATAGGGGTCCAGGTGGTTTAACGGCGGCCCGTTTATATAGGCCTTTACATGCCGGGGGTAGTAATATTCTAAAACGGCCTCGCTGGCTTTAAATGCCTTACGGGTTGTGGTAAGCTGCGCTTTTAGCTGTTTTATATCCTGCGTGCCTTTTGCGTAAGCGGCAGCCACATCGTCAAGCATGTTTATCTGCTCAGACAGGTTATTTACATTAGCACTGATTATAGGGCGAAACTCGTCCTGGTAATAATCGTTACCGCCAGATTGCAGCGCATTGGGCAGCAACGCCGCTGCCATTATTATAAAAAGGGGAACAAGTAATTTAAGGCTCATTATAGTTATAAGCAAGCAAAATTTGCCATTTGCAAGACGCGGCAAACTTAAGCCCCTTATAAAAAAGGTGTATTAATAAGCTATTACTAAATAGTGAATTAACAGCAACCTCTACTTGTAGCCGCTGGCCTGCAGGTTAAACAGTTCGGCGTAGCGGCCGTGCATGGCAAGCAGTTCTTCGTGGGTGCCAATTTCTAACAACTGGCCTTTTTCTAACACCAATATCCTGTCGGCCAGGCGTGCGGTGCTAAAGCGGTGCGATATCAATACGGCCGATTTACCCTCGGTCATGTGCGCAAAGCGTTGGAACACCTCATACTCGGCGCGGGCATCCAGGGCTGCGGTAGGCTCATCTAAAATAAGTACCTGTGCATCTTTCATATAAATACGGGCAAGGGCCACCTTTTGCCACTCGCCACCGGATAATTCCACACCATTATTAAAACGCTTGCCAAGGGCCTGGTCGTATCGGCCGGCCAGTTTTTCGGCCAGTATATCGGCCATACTGCCCTGTGCCGCCCTTTTAATAAGTTCCTCATTATCCTGCTCGCTAATATTGCCCACGGCAATATTGTTGGAAAGCGACATCTGGTACCTTAAGTAATCCTGAAAAATAACCCCCAGGTTAAGGCGCAGGTCTTCGGGATCGTATTCTTTTAGGTCGATTCCATCAAGCAAAATACGGCCTTCGGTAGGTTCGTATAAACGGGCCAGCAGTTTTACAAGGGTGGTTTTACCGGCACCGTTCTCGCCCACTAAAGCCAGCGTTTCGCCGGGGTGCAGCGTAAAGTTAAGGTAGCGGTTGGCCCAGCTTTGGGCATGGCGGTATTTAAAGCCCACATTCTCAAACGTAAAACCCTGCTGTATGGGGTTAGGGAACGGTATCGGGTTTTGCGGCACCACGATGGCCGGCTGTATCTGGAAGAAATCTAAAAAATCGTCTAAGTAAATTGCCCCCTGCGATATGGTGGTAAAGCGCAGCAGTATACCCTCGGTTAACGTTCGCAGTTGCCTGAACGACCCTGCAAGAAACGTAAGGTCGCCCACGGTAAGCGTACCGCTAATGGTTTTCATAATTATAAATACGTAGGCGGCATAGTAGCCCGTACTGCCCAGCATAGAAAAAAACGTACCCCATAACGACCGTTTAACGGCAAGCTTGCTGTTATCTTTATAAAACTGGTCGGATAATCGTTTAAACCTGCCTATTATAAAATCGGCCAGGTTAAATATCTTAACTTCTTTGGCGGTTTCATCGCTCGCACCCAGGTAGCGCAAATAATCCAGTTCGCGGCGTTCGGGTGTCTGGCTTCGCGTAAGCGAATAGTTCTGGCTGTTAAAATACGATTCGCCTAAAAACGAGGGTAAAATGGTAAGTATTAAAAGCACGATAAGCCACGGGTTAAACGCCAGTAAGCCCGTTACCAAAAATACCATAGAGATAAGGTCTTGCATTTGCCCCATTATTTGCGACAGCAGCATGGTGCGCCCCAGTGTTTGCTGGCGTGCCCTTTCGAGCTTATCATAAAATTCTGAATCTTCAGATTGTTCGAGGTCGAGCGTGGCGGCATGCTCCATTATCTTGACCGATGTGTAGTTAGAAAAACTATCGCCCAGCAGCCCGTCTAAAAGGTTGGTAACCCGGTTTAGGGCATCGGTAATTATGGCAAGGCCAAACTCCAGGGCCACAAGCTCCCATAAATATGTAGTATCGGCCCCTGCCGGATTGGTGCTTAGCAGTATAACCTGGTCTACAATAAGCTTGCCTACATACAGCAGTGCAACAGGCATGGCAGAGCGCAATATCCTGAAAAAGAAACTAAAAAATGTTTTTTGCGGGCTGCTTTGCCATACCAGTTTAAAAAATGCCGGCAGGTTGCTTAAAGCGCTTATGCGTTCTTTAAAACTGGCCTTTTTTATAACGGGTGCGCTTCTCTCCTTCTTCATAAACTAACTTCCTCTTTTTAAGAAGCTGCAAAGGTAGCCATATAAAGCCCCTTACTCTACCAAACAAATTATAAATTTGGTGGTGTTGTCGGCAGACTTAAAGCTAAGATACCCCCCGTGTGCCTCTACAATGTTTTTAGACAGCGTTAGCCCAATGCCCGCCCCCTCTTTACGGGTGGTAAAAAACGGAAGGAAAATCTTATCTTCAATCTCTTTTTCTATGCCGTTGCCGGTATCTGTAATGCTAATAAAAACACGGTTGCTTTTAACCTCGGCACTAATTTCTATGTGTTTGTGGTCTTTATCTTGCAGCGCATACATACTGTTAATTAACAGGTTAATAAGCACCTGCTCCATTTGCAGCCGGTCTACCATTAGCCAGCGTTTTATGGCAATGGTGTTTGTAACGGTTATATTGGCTTTTTTAAACAGCGGTGCCATAATATTGAGCGCGCCATCTAACAGGTCGGTCAGTTCGGTCTTTTGCTTATCGGGCGATGGCAGCATGGCCAGCTTGCGGTAGCTTTCTATAAAGTTTTGAAGGTGGTCGCTGCGGTTTATCATGGTCGATACGCTTTGGCGAATGTCCTCCAGGTCGTCTTTAGACAACGCATCCTGCTGCATAATGTCTTCGAGGTTTTGAGCGAGGGAGCGTATGGGCGTTATGGAATTTAAAAGCTCGTGCGATATTACCTTCATAAGGTTTATCCAGGCATCTTTTTCTTTCTTTTCTATAACCTTTTGTATGCTGTCGAGCAACACTATATAGTACTCTTTATTATAGGTTTTGGTTTTAGAGGCCTGCAGCAAAAACGTTTGGGTGTCCTGTCCGTCGATGCTTATTTGTGCCGATGTTTTAAGATCGTCGAAATTTCTACTTTCGATAAGTTCGCAAAGCGATGGCAGCTGCTTTTTTAAGTACACCCATTTTGATACTTTGGGCGTCTGGAAGTGGTCTGAAAAATAATCGTTCATTAAAAAAACATCCCAGTCGGTTTCTGTTTTTTCTAAAATAAGCACGCCGGTTTCTATGTTGTTTAAAATAGAACGGTATACCATGTCTTTAGATACCTGGTCGTCCTGCTTTACCTTTAAATGGTTGTAGAGTTTAAACAGGCTCTTGTAATTTTCTAATGATGTGTGCCTGGAGAAATCGGCCGAAAAGTCGTTGTTTAAAATGGCGCTTATGGTTTTATCGTAAAACAAAAAGGTGCTGCGTACAAAACTAAACAGCTCTGCCAATAGTAAAACAAACACTAAAAGGCTAAACACAGTGGTGTAGTACAGGGCTTTTTGGTACAGTAAAAAACTGCCTCCAACGGCAAGGAGTATTAAAAGTAACCTGATAAAAAGCTGCTGGTAGAGTTGTAAGGCCTTCATAAGCTTAGTTGTTTTCTATACCGTATTTCTCCATCCTGCGGTACAAGGAAGCCCGCGACAGCCCCAACTCTTCGGCCGATTTACTGATGTTGAAATTGTATTTATTAAGCGCCTTTTCTATCGAGTTTTTTTCAATTTCAGATAATGGCAGGTCGTCGTTAGGTTCTTCTGTCTTAGTGATGGTTTCAAGGTTCAGGTCGGCTACCGTAATAACATTATCCTCACACAAAATAACGGCACGCTCTATACGGTTTTCCATCTCGCGAATGTTGCCGTTCCAGGCATGCAACTGTATATTTTGCAGTGCCATATCATCAAACACTATAGCAGTACGCTCGTACTTATCTATCATCTTATCCAGTAAAAATTGGGCAAGCGGCAGCAAATCGGCACGGCGTTCGCGCAATGGCGGCAAGGTAATTTCCATCGTGTTAATACGGTAGTACAAATCTTCCCTAAAGTTTTTAAGGCTTACCTGCTGCACCAAATTGCTGTTGGTGGCGGTAATAATGCGCACATCTAACTGACGTGCCCTGCCCTCGCCCAGCCTTGTAACGGCTTTGTTTTGCAACACCTGCAACAGTTTAGACTGCAGGTGCAGCGGCACATTGCCAATTTCGTCTAAAAACAGGGTGCCGTTGTTGGCCAGCTCAAAACGGCCGGGGGTATCGGCTTTGGCATCGGTAAAGGCACCTTTGGCATAGCCAAAAAGCTCGCTCTCAAAAATAGAATCGCTTAACGAACCCAGGTCTACATGCACAAACGGCTGGCCGCTGCGGTTGGACTGTTGGTGAATGTAATGCGCCATTACGTACTTGCCTGTGCCGTTTTCGCCCAAAATAAGCACATTGGCATTGGTTTTAGCCACTTTTTGCGCCAGCGAATACGCACTCTTAATAGCACCCGATTCGCCTATGAATAAGGTATCGTTCTGGGGTTGCTTAGCTGCGGTTTTCCTGTTTTTGCGGCTTTGGTCTACGGCGGTTTTAACCACCTCTACCAGTTTTTCGTTATCCCAGGGTTTTAAAACATAATCGGCAGCGCCGTTTTTAAGCCCCTCTACCGCCGTTTGCACATGCCCAAAGGCCGTCATTAAAACAACCGCCGTTTGTGGCGATAGCGCCTTTATTTCCTTTAAAACATAAATGCCCTCGCGGCCATCTTCAAACCCAATGCGGTAATTCATATCCAGTAAAACAACGTCTATCTGGTTTTCGGCAAGCAGCGTAACCACATTTTTAGGGTTATTTAGGGTATAAATTGTTTCGAAATGCTTTTTTAAAACCATACGCGACGCAAAAAGAATGTCTTCCTGGTCGTCTATAATTAAAATGGCGGCGTTCGTTTTTTTCATGGGTTGTTCATTATCGTACAAAAGGTGTTCAGAACCGGACAGTTAGCAATTTAACACCCTGCAAAATCACTGATTTTAAGCCAATTACAATTTTTAAAACTGTGGCACAAAATTGCTATATACTCTTACAAATTTGTTAATATGGACACCGTTGTTCTTCGTAAAAATAGAAAAAATAAGTACCTATTGGTGGCAGTGCCCGCTTTTTTATTAGTGGGCTATTTCGTATATGCCGCTGCCACAAAAAAGCGCAGCCTTGATGTTAAACGCAGCGAAATTGTAATTAGACCGGTGGAAGATGCTTTTTTTGAAGACTTTATCGTATTCCAGGCCAAAGTGGAGCCGCTGAATTCGATGCTGATAAACGTTGCCGAGGGCGGATCTGTCCAGGAAATATTTATTGAGAATGGCGACAGGGTTACCAAAGGCCAGCCCCTTGCCCGCCTGTACAACCCTAACACCGAGTTGAGCTATGTTACGCAGGAAACATCTATTATAGAACAGGTAAACAACCTGGATAAAGCCAAGCTCGATTTGCGCAACCAAGAGCTTAACCTTGCCAAAGACCTGGTGGCTATAGAGCACGACTACCAGGATGCCAAAACACAGTACGACCTTAACGAGAAATTGTTTAAGGAAGAAATACTATCGGCCAACGAATGGCAAAAGACAAAAGAGAATTTCCGTTTTCAGAAAGAGCGTAAAAATATCATTCAGCAAAGCATCCAGAAAGAAAAACAGGCCAATGCCGTGCAGATATCGCAAATTAACCAGTCGAAAGTGTTTATGCAAAAAAGCCTGGAGATACTGCGCACCAACAAAAAGAACTTTTTAGTTACCGCGCCGTTAGCCGGCAGGATATCATCGTTCGAACCTATTTTAGGCAAGAACTACACCGTGGGCGAAAGTATTGGTAAAATAGATGTTATGAAGGGCTACAAGCTGCTTGCCGAGGTAGACGAGTATTATCTTGAAAAGATATCGGAAGGGCAAAAAGGCCACATAGAATACAATGGCGAGAACATTAATGTAGCCGTTACCAAGGTGATACCCGAAGTTAAAAACGGCCGCTTTATAGCCGAACTTAATTTTACCGATGGCAAAGTACCCGACCTAAAACAGGGCCTTAGCTTTGGGGTGCGCTTAACGCTATCAGAAAAAAAGAAATCTACCGTGCTGTCTAAAGGGGCTTTTTATGCCGATACATCGGGCAAGTGGATATTTATTGCTAAGGGAGGCAAAGCCGTGCGGAAAGATATTAAGCTGGGCCGCGAAAACCCTTTGTATTACGAGGTTGTTAGCGGGCTACAACCCGGCGACAGCATAATTACATCGGCCTACACCGATTATAAATCTATCGAAGTGCTAAACATTAATAATTAAATTTACGCTCAATCATCATCATCAGAGTTCAATCATCATCAATCAAATCAAAAAACAACAGTTATTAAAAATCAAAAAGCCATGATTAACATCCAGAACCTCTCTAAAGTTTTTAGTACCGAAGAAATAGAAACCAAAGCCCTTAACGAAGTTTCGCTGCAAATAAAGCAGGGTGAGTTTGTAACCATTATGGGGGCATCGGGTTGCGGTAAGTCGACACTGCTTAATATTGTAGGGCTGTTGGATAACGTTTCGTCGGGCAGTTATAAATTGCTCGACCGCGAAATTAACGGCCTTAGCGAATCGGAAAAATCAAAAATAAGGAAAGAGAATATCGGCTTTGTATTCCAGAACTTTAACCTTATCGACGAGCTTTCGGTGTATGATAATATCGAGCTTCCGCTTATTTACAACAACGTACCATCATCTGAAAGAAAGAAAAAAGTAGAAGCTATTGCCGAAAGGCTGGCCATATCGCACCGTTTAAGGCACTACCCCCAGCAGCTATCGGGCGGTCAGCAACAAAGGGTGGCCGTGGCAAGGGCACTTATAAACGACCCTAAAATTATCCTGGCCGATGAGCCCACCGGTAACCTGGACAGCAAAAACGGCAACGAGGTTATGGAGCTGTTAACCGACCTTCATGCGAATGGCGCTACCATACTTATGGTTACACACAGCGATTACGATGCATCGTTCTCTCAAAAAACCATTTTTATGAAAGACGGCATGGTACTTACCGAAAAGCACAACAGCAGAAATGTAGATGTTTTAGTTTCTAACTCGTAATTACATCATCATGCTAAAAAACTGGATCAGGATATTTTTATATCAAATCAAGAACAACAAGTTCTTTACCGCCCTAAACGTTTTGGGGCTAAGCATGGGCATAGCCGGGCTAATATTTGCCATACTGTACTGGAACGACGAGCAGTCTTACAATGCCTGGAACCCCGGTAAAGACAACATTTTTTATACCGTTACCAATTTTGGAGAAGGCAATATTTGGGGCAGCAGCACCGCGGCGTTGGGCCCGCGTATAACAACCGCTCTACCCGAAGTAGAAAGCTTTTGTTATACCGATGGCTGGTACAATAACGGTGTTTTTAAATACAAAGATAAAAAGCAGCTTATAGAAAAGGTTATGAGTGCCCAGCAAAGCTTTTTTTCTTTTTTTCCGTACAAAATACTTAAAGGCAATGCTGCCACGGCACTGGCCGATAATACCGGCATGGCACTATCTGAACCCACAGCAAAGCTATTGTTTGGTAACGAAGACCCCCTGAACAAACAGTTGTATTACGATAAAAAGTACTATACCATTACGTGTATCTATGCCATAGAAGGAAGATCATCGTACGAGCCGGCTGTAGTAATAAACGATATGGATGCCAAATTAAAAGAGAGCGAAGAGCGCTGGGGCAGCTTTAGTTATGCCCTCTTTTTAAAACTTAAAAATCCGGCGGATGCCGATATTGTTAAAGCTAAAATGGAAAAGCTGTACTTTGATTACCGCACAATACCATCGGCAAGAGAAAGCGGCATGACCCCGCAGGAATACGAAAAAAAATATGAAAAAACCCTTGTTATATTAGAGCCGTTAAAAACATTGCGCCTGCACTCGCTGGTAGACGATAACCCGGAGGGCCGCGGCAACCTGCAATTTCTTATTATTATGGTGTCGCTATCGGTTTTAATACTCATTCTTTCTATTGTTAACTACGTAAACCTGGCTACGGCAAGCGCCATTAAACGTGCAAAAGAGGTAGGCGTACGTAAAATACTGGGTGCCAGTAAAGCTAATATCATCAGACAATTTGTATTTGAAACGGTTTTAACCACCCTTTTTGCCATATTATTATCACTTGTAATTGTAGAGTTATCGTTACCGCATTATAACAACTTTTTAAACAAAGTGCTTGTAATACACGGCAGCCAGTTTTACTTGCAACTGGTACTTATTTTTGTAATTGTGGTTGTAATTGCAGGTATATTTCCTGCCGTATACGTTAGCAATTTCGAAACCCTTAAAGTGCTTAAGGGCAATTTTGGGCGCAGCAAAAGCGGCGTGTGGCTGCGCAATAGCATGCTTATATTGCAGTTTGCCATAGCATCGTTCTTTATTGTAGGCTCTTACATTGTGTACCAACAGGTAGATTATATGAGCACTAAAGACCTTGGTTTTAATGGCAGCCAGGTTATAGATGTAGAGTATAATAACGGCTATGATTATAAGCAGGAAGGCTTTAGAGAAAAACTGATGCAAAAGTTTTACATAACTAAAGATCGCCTGCTAAAAATTAAGGGCGTAAAACAGGTATCGGCAGGGTCGTTTGCTTTTGGTGGCGGGGCTATAAACACCTCCGGGTTTACCTATAAAGATGTTTTTGTGCAACCCCAAAATATGGCGCTGGACTTTAACCTGCTTGAAATGATGAAGATTAAAATAAAGGAAGGACGTAATCTTTCAGAGAAATTTTCATCAGATACTATCGAGTCGGCATTGCTTAACGAAACTGCCGTAAGGATGATAAAAGAAAAAGACCCGATAGGAAAAGAAGTGATGTGGAACGACCAGAAATTAAAAATTGTAGGCGTGGTCTCCGACTTTCATAATAAGGGCCTAAACCAGGATATACCACCCATGATATTTTTCCACTTTAAAACCGTGCCCTGGATGATACAAAATGTGCACAGTATTTTTATCGATATCGACCCTAAAGAACTACAGGCCGCACTACCCGAAATAGAAAAATACTGGGTAGCCAATGTAGACCCTGATTATCCGTTTAAATATCAATTTGTAGACAAGCGCTTTGCCCGTACGTACGAGGGGTATGCCAAACAACGCAACCTGTTCTCGCTGCTAAACCTTGTGGTAATAATTATAGCCCTGTTTGGTTTGTTTGCACTGGCATCGTACTCCATACAGCGCCGCATGAAAGAAATTGCCATTAGAAAAACGCTTGGCGCAGAAACCCAGACCCTGCTTAAAGAGCTCTCTAAACAGTACGTTGTGTTTTGTATTATTGGCTTTGTTATAGCACTTTTCCCGGCTTATATGCTGCTGGATAAGTGGCTTGATAATTTTGCCTTTAGGATAAACATATCGCCCCTGCCGTTTATAATTGGCTTTATACTGCTTATGGTTTTAACACTAATTGTGGTGTTATCTAAAGCGTACCAGGCCACAAGGGTTAACGTATTAAAATACCTTAAGTACGAGTAGCCTGATTTAATTTATTTGAGTTTTCCTGATTTTTTATTGCCTGCGGGGGTGCGCAAACTTCCGCAGGCTTACTAACTATTTACTAAAATGAACGCTATAAAACTATTAGGTATCCTCTTACTCCTTACCTGCCCTGCCTTGGCGCAGGAGGTTTGGACGTTTAAAAAATGCCTGGAGCTTGGCCTGCAAAACAATCTGGACTTTAAAATAAACCAGCTCGAAATTTTAAGTGCAGAGGCCACCCATCGCAGTGCTGCTTTAGAATATTTGCCTATCGTTGGCTTTGGCGGCACGCACAGCTACAGCATAGGTTCTACCATAGACCCGGCCACTAACAGCAGGGTAAGTTCTAAAATACAGTCGGATAATTTTTCGCTTAATGCGAACATGAACCTTATTAACTTTAATACGTTTACCGAGGCCCGACGCAATAAAATAGCCGCCCTAAGGGCCCGCGCCGATAAAGAAGCCGCCGAGAGCGAATATACCTTAACCCTGTTAGAGAACTACTTTACTGCCGTATATACACAAGAGCTGCTTAAAATACAACAGTCGCAGTTTGAAAATGCCGTTTTTAACCTCAACCGCATACAAAAAGAAGTAGAAATTGGCAGCAAGCCTAAAAGCGACCTGTATGATATGCAGGTTAGCTACGCCCAGGAAGAAAACAACATACTGGAAACCACCCAGCTTTTAGAAAACCAAAAACTACTGCTGCTACAGCTCATCAACGTAACCAATGTTACGCCCAATACTATTGTCCTCGAAGCCTTAGCCGACCTTGAAGCCACTCCCCTTTCGGATATTTCGATCTACCAAAATGCGGTTAGCAACAGCCCTAAAATTAAATCGGCTTTGCTTAACGAGGCCGTTTTGCAAAAAAATGTTACCATAGAAAAAAACAATTACCTGCCGGTGGTGTCGGCATTTTATTCGTACTCATCGTTTTACTACCAGCCGCTTAACCAGCCGGGCGCAACGGTTAACCCATTCTGGACACAGCTTAACGACAACAAAAACCACTACGTAGGATTGCAGCTGTCTGTACCCATTTTTAACGGGCTAAAAACCCACCGCGATGTGCAGCTTGCCAAAATAGAGCACCAAAAAAGCCAGGTTAGTACCGAACAGGAAAAACTAAAACTGCGCCAGGCCATAGAGCAGGAAACCACAAAACAGCAGCAAAATGCCACACTAATAACCAAATTGCAGGACACCCAGGCTTTCGCCGAAAAATCGTTCCGCACCACGCAGGTAAAATTCACCAACGGCCTGGTTGAAGCTGTGGTGTTTACGGCCTCTAAAAACCAGTTGCTTACCGCCCAGTACAGCCTGCTAAAAGCAAAATTTACATTGCAGTATATATCGTTAAAGATCAGGTTTTTAGAATTCAACCAATTTTAGGCCGTAACTTAAGTATTGCAATTAGGTAACACTGGCTTTATATATTTTTTCAGATTTTTGCAGTAAAAAGTTTTAATGACCCACATTACCCGCTATTGCCTGCTTGCTGTTGCTTTATTTTCTATACACCTCAACGCGCAAAATAAAGCCGAAGGCACCCAGATAGCCTTTTTAGCCGATGTGCATTTGCAGGATCTGTACGGCTCGCTATCCGACAGCGATTATAAGGGTGTGTTAAATCCTGCCAACGGCAAACCTGCGCTGTTGCGCACTATGGATGCCCAACTGCACTCTACCCGTATTTTTAACGAGAACTACTTTGCCTTTTTGGCTGCCTTAGATGATATTGCCAAGCGCAACATACACTACGTTGCCCTGCCCGGCGATTATAGCGATGACGGCCAGCCGCTGCACGTTCGCGGGTTGCAACGCATTTTAAACGAGTACAGCACCAAATACAACATTGAGTTTTTTATAACTACCGGCAACCACGACCCGGTCGGGCCTTTTGCACAGGATGCCGGTAAAGACGATTTTTTAGGCGATGGTGGCAAACGCCAGCCTATTTTTAGCAAAGAGGGTTATAAACCCAATCCTGCTACAGAGTTACCGGTTGTACTAACCAAAGATATAGCTAAAATGGGCTACCTGGGCATTACCGATTATTTGCAGGAATTCGGGTTTTACCCCAAGGCTAACTATAAGTATTGGGCAACGCCTTTTAGCAGCTATACTTTTGCAGATTATACTTTAGATAAGGCACAGCAAGCATCTGACCTTAAAAACCGAATGTACAATGTGGCCCCCGGTTTTACCTTGCCCGATGTTAGCTACGTGGTAGAACCGATAGACGGCCTTTGGCTTTTGGCGATTGACGGCAATGTGTATATTCCGAAAAACGCCAATGGCAGTGCCTCCGACCCGAAGAATTACAAGGGTGCCGACTTGGGTTACAACAATGTACTATCCAACAAAAAGCATTTAATAGACTGGGTTAAAAAAATTGCCGATGAAGCTAAAAAACAGGGCAAAACCCTGATTGCCTTTAGCCACTACCCTATGGTAGAGTTTAATGATGATGCATCGCCCGAAATTGAAGCCCTTATGGGCAAGGGCAAGTGGCAGTTAGACCGCGTGCCCGAAGAAGAAGTGGCACAAACCTTTGCCGATGCCGGCCTTAAAATACACTTTGGCGGGCACATGCACATTAACGATACAGGCATCCGCACCAGTGCAAAGGGCAATACGCTGGTTAATGTGCAAACACCATCGTTGGCGGCTTATATTCCTGCTTACAAGTTGCTTACCATCAAACCAAATAACGTGGTTGAGATTGAAACCATTACTATAGACAGCGTACCCCGCTTTAATGAGCTTTTTAGCCTTTATAAAATGGAACACGCCTTTTTAGAAAGTCAGCACACAAAAGATATTTGGAATGATGCCATACTTACCACCAAAAGCTACCACGAGTTTACCGATTATCATTTAAAAGAACTGGTGCGCCTGCGTTTTTTACCCGATGACTGGCCGGTAGCCTTTAAAGAATTTATTACTAATGTATCAGGTTACGACCTTTTGGCGTTGGCTAATATGGATGCTAAGGCATCTTACAATGACATCCTTAAAAACAAAGCTGCTTATAAAGCCGACTGGAAAAAGGCCGAAACTTCAACCGCCAAATTACTCGCTAAAAACAAGATAAAGGCATCTGATTTTAAAGCATGGAACGGCATGGACCTTATAACTGACTTTTACCGTATCCGCAGTGCCGACCAACTGGCTATTGCCGATGTGGGCGAAGCCAGAATTAAGCAGTACCAATTGCTTTGTGCATCTTATCTAAACAAAAAAGGTGATGGTAACGATGCCAACCAAAAAAACCTAACCCTGTTTTTACAGATATTAGATAAGTTTTTAAAAGGGGCACCGGCCAATCATTTTAGCGTTAACTTAACCACAGGCGCTGTGCAGGACTTACAGAAATAACCACTACACTACAAAATAAAATAGGCATCGGTAAACCCGATGCCTTTTTTTTACAACCTAACATATAACAAAACTATTTTCTTGTAACCGTACCGTTTACAGGGTTAAGCCTAACATATTTGCCATCGTCAAACTTAATGCTGTAAGTCGATTTAAACAGTTGGCTTGGCTTGTAATAATCGGTAGTAATAATTTGTGCACCGGAGTTTTTAGCTGCCGTAAAATGCGAATAATCGTTAGCACGCGCCTCTTTAGTATCAGAGTCGGCACGCGTACGGATAATATAGCCCTTCTTAACCAGGTCGGGTATAGAAGCATCTTCAGAGTTATTCCTAAACATAGCCGCAGCCTCCGGAGTGCCCGGTTTGGCATTAACAAAAGCCACACGACCTTTTAACGACGGGTGCCCCTGCATATACAGTTCCATTTTTTTATCGCTGTTATCTAACAGGAAAAAGAATTTGCCCTTAGCATTTTTAAGCGTTGGCCAGTTGCCGGCAAGCACCGCTTCTTCCAGTGTTTTGTAATTGCCCTTAACCATATCGGGCGTTATCAGTTTGTCTTCGCCCAAATTTTTGCGTATAACGGCATCGGCCTCATCAAACAGCTGGGTGGTAAAAGCCTCCGGAGTTGTACCAAAATGGTTGGCTTTGCCATCTTTAGGCTCAAGCGTTATAAACACCGGCACGTGGCCGGGGTTAGCGTCAGACCATGCTCTTAATTGTTGCAGGCAACCCTCAAACGTTGGTGCCCAACTCCTGAAATCTATATCGGTAACATGAAAAACCTTAAAGCCCGGTTTGTTCATAACGCCATCGGCATCATAAGCCTTATCCGGCTTAGCCAGGTCAAGGCCTTTAGGGTGTGCATACTTACCGCCTTTGCTATCGGCATAAATATCGATCTCCAAATTTCTGAGCCCCATGTTAAGCTGGTCGGTAATAGAAATATGGTCGTACTGCAAACCGCTCATCGAAGCAGAATCTTTTGCGGCAAGCACCTTATATAAGGCTGGTTCAATACCAATTTTATAACTGTTGTGCGACCCTATAACCTGTAGTTTATTAAGTTTTGTGTCGTCTGTCTGGGCATGCGCCTGAAAAAGCGCCCCTGTAGAAAAAATAAGCGCAAGTGCTGTAGTAACTGGTTTCATTTATAAATTTTTAAGTGCAACTGCAAAAGTACCTGCGCAAGGTTAAGCCGCTGTTAGCCTAAAACAACCAAATGTAAACGTCTGTGTAATGTTTGTGTTAAGAACCCCAGTAAATACAGGCATTTACAAACGATATAGTAAAACCGCCAACTAAAGTTTAGTTAACAAACAGGTCGTTTTTGTTACCATAATCCGCACCAAATTAATTTAAACATAACCTTCTGTAAAAGTAGTTTGAATATGTATTCGCTTATTTCGCAGTCAATATTTATCGCGATTTTAAAAGCTTACTATCCTGCTAAAAAATTACTAAAACACACTAAAATTAACCCAAAACTAAATTAAACACACACGCATGAAATTATAATAGTAAGACAGATTGATTACAACAAACAACCGGAGTAACTACAAACAACTACGGCCACGGACTTAAGATCATAACCAATAACTTAAATTCAATGTATCCTAAAATTACATCTTTAAAACTAAAAAGCTATTGTTTTTTAGTGCCCACCCTGCTAACCCTTCAGGCTGGATATAGCAATACAACCAACAGCAGCACTTTAAAATTTAGCGTAAATAATGCCTTTTTACAAGAACGTATTAAAGGTAAAGTAACAGACGAAAGCGGCATGCCCCTGCCCGGTGCATCTGTATTAGAATCCGGAACCAGCAACACTGTTGCTACCGATATAGACGGTAATTTTGAAATTACCGTAGCCAAGGGCAAAACCCTTGAAATTATGTACATGGGCTACAAAACCCAGACTATTGTTGTAGATGGCAGCCCAATAAACGTAACCCTAATGCCCGATGCCTCAGAACTTAACGAGGTACTTGTGGTAGGCTACGGTAAACAGTCTAAAAAAGACGTTACCGGATCGGTTACCCAAATAAACGAAAGCCAGTTCAGGCAGGGTGTAAACATCTCTACAGACCAGCTTTTACAGGGCAAAATTGCCGGTGTGCGTGTTACGCCAACCAGCGGCGAGCCAGGAGCCGGTATTAACGTAAACATTCGTGGTGTAGGTTCTATCAGGAGCGGTAGTACCCCACTATTTGTGGTAGATGGTGTGCCGTTAGCTAATGATGATGTTAGCCCAACAGGTGCTAACGTTGGTTTTGGTGCATCGGCAGCAAAAAACCCGCTTAACTTTTTAAATACCAGCGATATCGAGTCGATTACCGTATTAAAAGATGCCTCGGCGGCAGCCATATATGGTGCCAGGGGTTCTAACGGTGTGGTTATAGTTACCACTAAAAAAGGTGCTAAAGGCAACGCAAGCTTTACGGTAGATTCTTACGTTGGTTTTTCTGATGTAATGCAAAAGCTTGATGTGCTTAGCGCAGACGAATACCGCGGAGCTATTAAAGACCCCGCATTTGACCACGGTGGAAATACCGACTGGCAGGATGTTATATTCAGGACTGCCGTTACCAAAAACAACTCGTTCTCGTTCTCTAAAGGTACCGATACGGGTAACTACTTTGTATCGTTAGCACAAATGGACCAGGAAGGTATTGTTAACCAAAGTAATTTTAAACGTACATCAGGCCGTATTAACGCGTCAGAATCGTTTTTAGATAACAAGCGTTTAAAATTAAAAGTTAACCTTACGGCCAGCGAAACTAAAGACAACGGTGTGCCTACCAGCGACGATGGCGGATCTGACGGTCAGCTTATCATCCATACGCTTATGGCAAACCCTACACGCCCTGTGTTTGATGAAACCGGCGAGTACACTAACTTTAACATGAACGCCCATTACAACCCGGCCTACCTGTTAAGCATTTATGAAGACGAAACCCGTACAACGCGTATATTGGGTAATTTAGAAACATCTTTCAGGATAATAGATGGTTTAGAATACAAGCTTAACCTTGGTGTAGACCGTTCTGTTGCCGAAAGAAACACGACCATATATCCTAACCTTACAGACCGTAACCCACGTGGGCGTTACGTACAGGGCAACCTGGAGTCTAAAAACTCGTTGGTAGAGCATTACCTTACGTACGACTTTTTAGCCAACAAGCACAAGTTTGATGCCATGGCCGGTTTCTCTTACCAAAAATTTGAAAGAAGCGGTACCAGCTTTATCATCGACCAGATTGCCGATAAAGACAGCGGTATAAACCCAGCCAACAACCCCGGTTTTGCGGGTGTACAGTCGGGCGTATCGGGTTATGCACAGGTAAACGAACTACAATCGTATTTTGGAAGGGTAAACTATGCTTTTGATGGTAAATACCTTGTAACTGCCTCTATAAGGGCAGATGGTTCTACCCGTTTTGGAGAGAACAATAAATACGGTTACTTTCCATCGGCTGCTTTAGGCTGGAACATTTCTCAGGAAAACTTCCTTGCCGGGTCTACCGTAATAAACAACCTTAAACTTCGCGGTAGCTGGGGCCAAACAGGTAACCAGGAGGTACAAAACAAAATTACACAGGCCAGCTACTCGTTAACTGCCGGCGATGGTTACTATTTATATGATGATTTAGGACTGGTTAACGGTGTAACCGTAAACAGGACACCAAACCCGGACCTTAAATGGGAGGTGGTAACACAGTACAACGTTGGTTTAGACTTTAACCTTTGGGGCGATAAACTATATGGTACCTTAGATTATTTTAACAAAACCACTACCGATGCTATCTTGCAAATACCATCTCAGCCACTTAGCCCTACAACTACTGTTTGGGTAAACATAAACGATGGTAAAATAATTAACCGTGGTTTCGAAATTATGCTGGGTTCTAAAATTATAGAAACCGATGATTTTAGCTGGAATGTGGATGTAAACGGTGCTACCCTTAAAAATGAGGTTAAAGACCTGCCGGTATCAGAAATTTTATCAGGAACCATATCAGGTCCGGGCCAGTCGGGCGTATTGGCTAACATATACAAAAGTGGTTATGCAGCAGGATCATTCTACCTATTAGAGCACACTGGCTTTGATGACGAAGGCGCTAACGTATACAAAGACCAGAATGGCGATGGCGTAATAGACAACAGCGACCGTACTATTATAGAAGGCGCAATACCTAAATTTACTTACGGCCTAAACAGCTCAATGCGTTACAAAGCGTTCGATTTCTCTTTCTCTATCATAGGCCAGACAGGTGGTTACCTGCTAAACAACACAGGTTTAAATGCACTTAACATTAACAACCTTGCGTCTGACAGGAACACCATGAGCGATTATTACAACTCTGGCGCCAACCAGGCTAACGCGCCGCAGGTATCTACACTTTACCTTGAAAAGTCAGATTTTATCAGGCTTAACAGTGCGCGTATAGGCTATACCTTTAAACACCCGGGTGTATCGTGGCTGCAAAGTTTAAACCTTTATGTAACAGGCCAAAACCTGCTTACCATAACAGACTACTCAGGTTTCGATCCACTAATAAACAGTCCTAAATCAAGCGGTGGTAACCAGTCTATCGGTATCGATTACTCAAGCTACCCAACATCCAGAACATTTTTACTTGGTGCAACTTTAAAAATTTAATGCTATGAAATTTAAAACCATATTTAACAGTAAAACCATAATTACAGCCTGCTTTGCCATTGTACTGGCAGGATGTACCAACCTTGACGAAGATGTGCTTGACGAAGTGTTGGGCGGAGATTCATCCAACGCTGCCGGTGCACTTGCCGCAGCGTACGATCGCCTTGGCGACGGAACCTTTACCAGCCACGGTGGTATGCTTGCCATGCAGGAATACAGCAGCGACATTGGTATACTGCCAACCCGAGGCTCTGACTGGGGCGATGGTGGCAAATGGCGCGCCATGCACGAGTTTACCTGGGCGTCTGACAATGCTGTAGTTAACGATAACTACAACAATCTTACTAACGGTATTACACGTTCGTTAACGGCTATTAAAACAATCAGCGAAAGCGATGAAGAGCAAAAAGCATTATTTCTTGCCGAGGCAAAAGGTTTGCTTGCTTTTTATACCTACCATACACTTGATTTGTACGGACAGGCCCCCTACCGCGATCCGCTTAACTTAGATGCTCCTTTAGAGATATTACAGGCTAAAGATGCAATAGATGACATGATATTGGAAGTTGAGGCACTTTTACCGGATCTTGCCGATCTTGGTGAGCAAAACACCCACAACGGCAGGTTTACAAAACAGGCTGCTTACGGGCTACTTTCTTCTATGTACCTTAACCGTGCCGTGTTTAAAGACCGTTACAACGCCAACTCTAACTTTAATTTTAGCGAAGCTGCTGTAAGTGGATCTGGGTCTGATATGGACAGGGTTATCTATTACACAAGCTTATTGATAGATTCTGGCCGTTTTACACTTGCCAGTAACTATTTTGATAACTTCTCTATAAACAACTCGGGCGGGCCGGAACTTATTTTTGCCATCACACAAAAAATAGACAACCTGCACAATGGTAGTAACGACCTTGCTTACAACTCTATGGAGCGTAACCAAAGGTGTTCTCCATCTAACAGGGGTACTAACGCATCGTGCATTACTCCAGAGTTTTATGCAACCTGGGAAGGCCACCACGAAGACCCTCGTTTTACACGTAAATACCAGTATGCCGACGGTACCTGGTTTAAAAACGATGGTACCGATGTTAGCGTACCTGCCAACAGCATTATTACCGGTACAACATTACCTTGGTTCCATTTTAACCGTGGTATACAGGTTGGCCAGCAATATGGCCCTAAGCTAACAACTGCCGGTGGTTTTGAAATGACAACCGACGGTAGGATAAAAGTATCTGCCCTTGTATGCGAAAAAAGTGCCACCACCCCAATGGTATTTACTCCAGAGCTTAATTTTGATAACCCTACACAGGCTGTATTTGCCCAAAATCAAATTAACCGTGGTACCCGTAGCTTTAAATACGAGTTCGACCCACAGGTTGGTAACGGTGCAAGTAACGTAGATATTTCGTTATACCGTTTAGGTGGTATCTACACTATGAGGGCCGAAGCTTACCTGCGTAAAGGTAACAATGCTGCTGCCCTTGCAGATATCAACATACTACGTACCAGCAGAACCCGCGAAGCACTTTACAACAATGCAGCAGGTGTAGCTATACCGGCAATTGATATGGAAATTCTTTACCGCGAAATTGGTTTCGAAATGTACTGGGAAATGTGGAGAAGGCCTCAAATGATACGTTTTGGCAAATTTGATGCAGCCAGATTAACATCGGCTAAACCGGCATCGCAACCGTACAGAAGGGTTTTCCCTATACCACAGCAAACGTTAGATGTAACTAAAAGTTTTTCTCAAAACCAGGGTTACTAACAAATTTATACTCTCATCTTCTAAAACCCCATGCAATGCGTGGGGTTTTGTTATATTTACGCCTCACTAAAAGGGTTAACCAATGGCATCAGACAAATATATATTAGACAGGGATTTTGATAACATGGTTTTTGGCCTGGACGATATTATGTACCGCGATTACGAGCGTTGTACCTTTAGCAACTGCGATTTTACCGCCTGCGATTTTTTAGGTGTAGCCTTTATAGACTGCGTTTTTAATAATTGTAATTTTAACGAGGCCAGGATAAATTATGTGTCGCTGCGCAATGCGGTATTTAACGCGTGTAGTTTTATAGCCGTTAACTTTACCATGTGCGACCCCTTGCTTATGCAGATAGAGTTTAAAGACTGCACTTTGGATTATGCCAAATTTTATACCTTGAAGATTAAGGGTACCGTTTTTACGAATTGCAGCCTTATTGCCATCGATTTTATGAAAACCGATTTAACAGGGGTTATTTTTGATAATTGCAACCTGCATAAAAGCGTTTTTGTAGATGCAATTGCCAATAAAGCCGATTTTACCACCAGTTATAACTTTAGTATAGACCCTGAACAAAATAAATTAAAAAAGGCAAAGTTCTCACAGGCAGGGCTTAAGGGACTGTTAGAAAAATATGACCTTATTGTTACCTAAAAATTACCCAAATACATTAGGGTTTTAATAAAATAGACCTTACATTTGCAGCTTACTATTAATCATGTTATGGGTTTTTAGTATTTAAGACCCAGGGGCTTCCACCCATGGGTCTTTGCTTTTTATAGCAATTCTCAAAAAAAATCACTCCTTTATTTTACCGTAATTTATTAAAAATCAAAAACCCAACCGGGCCGGGGCCAGATTGGGTTAAATTTTTTTCCATACTTTTAAAACTGCACATCAACTTTATACGTAGGTGATGGAATTGAATGTGCATTATGCAACGGGCGGCGGGGTGCTTTCGCAATGAGGGTTCGAAGCTATCTTGAAATTACCCTTAGCCGCCCTGATTTGTTATTGAGTACTGCAAACGTATTAAAACAAATTCAATAAACGTTATACTATTTTACCAAATCCTTATTAAGTTACATAATATTTTATGATATTTCAAATTGAAGCAATAAAAAAGTCCCTCCATAAGAGGGACTTTCTATTTATGTATGTTACGCCAGTATTAAAATACAAATATTGGCCTTTCGCTCATCATATCGTTAACCTCGTTAGCTACTTCTTCAATAACAGCTTCGTCGGTATGGTTGGTAATAACTTTATCAATAAGGGCAACAATAGTTTCCATATCTGCCTCAACAAGGCCACGGGTTGTAATAGCCGCAGTACCCACACGGATACCAGAAGTTACAAACGGCGACTTATCATCAAACGGAACCATATTCTTGTTAACCGTAATTTCTGCTTTTACAAGCGCATTTTCAGCTTCTTTACCAGAGATGTTTTTGTTTCTAAGGTCAATAAGCATCATGTGGTTATCTGTGCCGCCAGATATAATATCATAACCGCGTGCAACAAATGCAGCAGCCATAACCTTGGCATTTTTTTGCAGCTGCCTTGCATAAGCAAAAAACTCGTCTGATAAAGCCTCACCAAATGCAACCGCCTTAGCAGCAATAATGTGCTCTAATGGCCCACCCTGGTTACCAGGAAAAACAGCAAGGTCTAATAAAGACGACATCATTCTTATTTCTCCTTTTGGAGTTTTGTGGCCCCACGGGTTTTCAAAATCTTTACCCATAAGTATAAGTCCGCCCCTTGGCCCCCTAAGGGTTTTGTGGGTAGTTGTAGTAACAATGTGGCAATGCGGAATAGGGTCGTTCATTAAACCTTTGGCAATAAGGCCTGCAGGGTGAGAGATATCGGCAAGCAATAAAGCACCAACACTATCGGCAATAGCCCTAAAGCGTGCAAAATCCATATCGCGGGAATAGGCAGATGCACCTGCAATTATAAGTTTAGGCTGCTCTTTAGTAGCAATTTCCTGAATTTTATCGTAATCTAAACGTCCTGTTTCTCTATCTACACCATAAAATGTAGGTACGTAAAGCCTTCCTGAAAAGTTTACCGGAGAACCGTGCGTAAGGTGGCCACCATGCGAAAGGTCGAAACCTAAAATTTTATCGCCCGGTTGCAGGCACGCATGAAAAACAGAAGCATTAGCCTGAGAGCCAGAGTGTGGCTGCACGTTAGCATACTCTGCGCCGAACAGTGCTTTAGCCCTGTCTATAGCAATTTGCTCTATAACATCTACAACTTCGCACCCGCCGTAGTACCTTTTACCAGGGTATCCTTCGGCATATTTATTGGTTAGTACAGACCCTGCAGCTTCCATTACCTGGTCGCTTACAAAGTTTTCAGATGCAATTAGTTCCAGGCCGTGTATCTGCCTGTCCTGCTCTTCCAGGATAAGGTCGAAAATTTGTTCGTCGCGTTGCATTATATAATATTTCGTTAATTTGCCGACAAAAGTACAAAAAACGTTTGGTAAAACGAGATATGCAACTATATTTGATAATTCAATAAAGCAAAAAACATACACACAAATATGCCGCTTACAGCAAATAACCCTAACAGAAAATCGTGGCTTAACATACCTAAAGACAGCGATTTCCCTATACAAAACATTCCGTTTGGGGTGTTTATTACTAAAGACGACGTGGTTACCATAGGCACGCGTATTGGCGATTATGCCATAGACCTTGGCGCTTTACAGCAATTAAATTATTTTGAAGGCATAGAGCTTACCGATGATATGTTTATGCAGGATACGCTAAACGATTTTATATCAGACGGTAAAAAAACCTGGCGTTTAGTGCGCAACAGGATAGCCGAATTATTTGATGTTAATAATGCCGAATTAAAAGATAACGAAGCCCACAGGGAAATTGTTATTTTTAAGATAGAAGATGTAGAAATGCAATTGCCGGTACTTATTGGCGATTATACCGATTTTTACAGCAGCCGCGAGCATGCTACCAATGTTGGTAAAATGTTCCGCGACCCGGAGAATGCATTGCTGCCCAACTGGCTGCATTTACCTGTGGGCTACCACGGCAGAAGCAGTACCATTGTGCCATCGGGCATACCGGTGCACCGCCCTTATGGGCAAACGTTGCCTGCCGGCGAAACACAACCTGTATTTGGGCCTTCTAAATCTATTGATTTTGAATTGGAGATGGCTTTTATTACTACCGATGCCAACATTATGGGCGAAAACATACCTGTGGAAGAGGCCGAAGAACACATTTTTGGCATGGTATTGTTTAACGACTGGAGTGCACGCGATATCCAGAAATGGGAGTATGTACCACTTGGGCCGTTCTTAGCCAAAAACTTTGCATCGTCTATGTCGCCATGGATTGTAACGTTAGATGCGTTAGAGCCTTTCCGCACCGGCGGGCCGGAGCAAGACCCTAAGCCTTTAGAATATTTACAGCAAACGGGCAACCACGCTTTTGATATTAACCTACAGGTTGCTATTGAGCCCGAAGATGCCGAAGAGACTGTAATATCTAACTCTAACTTTAAGTACATGTACTGGAGTATGAGTCAGCAATTGGCGCACCACACCATTAACGGATGCCGTGTAAACAGTGGCGACCTTATGGGTAGCGGCACCATATCTGGCCCAACGCCCGATAGTTTTGGCTCTATGCTGGAGCTTACATGGGGTGGAAAAAACCCTATTACCTTAAAAGATGGCACCGAACGCAAATTTATTAACGATGGCGACACCGTAATAATGCGCGGTTACTGCCAAAAAGATGATATACGTATTGGCTTTGGCGAGGTATGCAGTAAGCTGCTACCGCCCTTTAGCAAAAAATAAATGTACAGAACGCTCCTTTTTAAGGGGCGTTTTTTTATGCTTTTTACTTAAGAAATTAATTTGCGCTTAATTTTAATAACACCATAGCATACTATGTATATTATTATTAGTTTCGTTAGCTAAAAGAGAGATATCTAATATTGAGCACATGGGCATTTTAAAAAAATTAAATGTTGTACGAAAAGCCATTACTCGTAATGCGACCAAAAACATAGGCAAATCGTATACAGTACCTACACTTGCCGTTGGCGAAAAAGCTACCATTAATCGCGTGCTGATTTGCAGGCCTAACCACAGGCTTGGTAATTTGCTGCTTATTACACCGCTTATAGAAGAGCTTAATAACCGTTTCCCAGACTGTAAGGTAGACGTTTTTGCAAAGGGTGGCCTGGGCAACATTCTTTTTAAAAACCATACTAATGTAGATAAGGTAATTCAGCTACCGAGAAAGCCCCTTAAGCAGTTGCCTAAATACATTGCAGGCTGGATAGCTATTAAAAGCAGGCGGTACGATATTGCCATTAACGTTGTATCTTATTCATCATCAGGTAAACTGTCTACACAAAAAAGTAATTCGACTTATAAAATTTTTGGTGCCGAAGCTGATGAGCTTACTAAATATCCTGACTATGCGCACGTAGCTAAGTACCCAGTATATTGCCTGCGTAATTTTTTAACGTTGCTTGGCTATCCGGAAGATACATCGCCCGCACCCCTGCTCGACCTTAAATTAGATGCCGCTGAAATTGCCCACGGCAAACAATTGCTTAACGAACTTATTGATGCCAATAAAAAAACCATAGCCATTTTTACTTACGCAACGGGTGCAAAATGCTATCCGCCTTCGTGGTGGGAGCCTGTTTATGAAAGCCTGAAAGCCGAATTTGCCGGTTATAATATTATAGAGGTATTACCTGTTGAAAATGTATCGCAGATAGATTTTAAGGCACCTACATTTTACAGTAAAGATGTTCGAGAAATTGCGGCAGTAATTGCCAACTGCCAAATATTTTTTGGTGCCGATAGCGGTATTATGCACCTTGCCAGCGCTGCACAAACGCCAACGGTTGGGTTATTTTCTATAACTAAGCCCGATACTTTTAAACCGTACGGCAATAAAAGTATTGCAATAGACACCAATACAACATCTACACAGGACATTATTAAGGCTGTAAGTAAAATCCTAAATTAATTATTTTTATCAAATTTACACACCTGCCTTTTTAAGGGTATTTTTTTTGATATGATAATTTTAAACACGTATGCATGCATAATAAACAATAATATTCTTATTAAAAGGATTTCGTAATATTTATCAAATCATCATTCGTAAATTTAATGCTTCGAAAAGAATCATTAAATACAAATGAATACTATATCTGAAAAAAAATCCTGGAACCCTTTTGTGCTTGCATGGGTACTTGGTTTACTGTTCTATGCCTTAGAATATGCCGTGCGATCTGCACCCAGTATAATGCTACCCGACCTTGTAAAGGCTTTTGCTACCACACCCGGTACCGTTAGTGCCGTAATTGGATCCTACTACCTAACCTACTCTGTTACCAGCCTTGCAGCCGGTATTGCCATAGATAAGGCGGGAGCAAAATATCCGCTGTTTGCAGGTGCCATCTTATTAGGGCTTGGCTGTATATTATTTTCTGTCGCCAACCTTTATACAGGCTACGCGGGCAGGCTGTTGCAAGGCATGGGGTCGGCACTGGCGTTTCCGGCCTGTGTGTACCTTGCGGCAAGGGCATTTTCGCCCAAAAGGCTGGCAACCGCCATTGGTGCAACGCAAAGTTTAGGAATGCTGGGCGGTTCGGCAGGGCAGTTTTTATCGGCCCCCATCTTAAAAAACGGACTCCCGTTAACCACCTTCTGGATAGCAATGGGCATTATGGGCTTTGTAATTGCAGGCCTTATAATTTACTTTACACCTACTCAAAAAGGGGCGGTTGCCATTGCCACCACAATGCCTAAAAGAAGTCTGTTAGCTCCTTATAAAATTGTATTCAGCAATCCGCAAAGTTATTTATCAGGGCTGGTATCGGGCCTGCTGTTTGCGCCTACCACCATTTTTGCAATGACCTGGGGTGTGGCATTTTTCCAGACCGGCCGTGGCCTGGATTATACCACCGCCACCCTTGCCTGCGCCCTTGTACCGTTAGGCTGGGCTGTTGGCTGCCCGCTATTAGGCTGGTTTGCCGATAGGCTGGGCCGTAAACCCGTTGTTATTGCCGGCGCTATTGTAATGATAGTGAGCCTTGCACAGCTATGCTACTTCCCTACCCTTATGCCAGCATATTTTAGCACCTTTTTAATGGGTGTGGCTTCAGGCGCCGCCATGATACCATATTCGGTAATTAAGGAGGCAAACCCGGATAGTGTTAAGGGCAGTGCGACCGGCGCCATAAACTTTTTAACCTTTGGGGTAACATCATTATTAGGCCCGGTATTTAGTTATTTATACGGCAAATCGTTAAACACCGTTACCGATACCGAAACCCATTTTAAAAGTGCCGTTTTGTTTTTTATGCTGGTAATTAGCGTTGCTATTGTTGCCTGCCTGTTTTTAAAAGAGACCGGCAAGCAGGCCCAAAAATAAAATCAACATTAAAAAAATATCAAGACGCTCCCATTGTGGAGCGTTTTTTGCTTATAAATAACCTAAAATTAACGGCATAGCCATCACATTTTGGGGGTTATTCGTGATATTTGAATATTTATCAGAATTTTAAGTTGTTTATTTTTTCAAAAACTATACATTTGCAGCCATGAATAAAAAAGAATTACATAGCACCCCTATGTTTAGCATAAACACCCCGGTAACTTGCCGGATGGTGCGGCCATGTTAATGCCGCAAAAGTTTAAGCTTTAATATTCACTTTTTTATTTTACCGAATTGAAAACACCATCTGTTTTATTGCAGGGATTTATCCTTACAAATCATTCTTTTATAAGCAACCTTAACTCGTTTTTAAGCCCGCGCTTAAGACCGTAACGGTATGCCTGTATATTAAACCGGTCCGCCCGGTTTGTTTCCCAAAAAAAGATCATTTAGCCATTTTTCATAATTTATTTCTTTTATCCCTGAAATGAATATATTAATTGTAATAGCCCGAGAGGAGCACTACAAGTTTGCACCGGAAATTTGCGAGACCATGTACGAGTCGGCTATACAGCGCGGTACGGGTATTGCCAAGCGCACGCCAGAGTACATTGTTAAAAAGATGGAACACAAAGATGCTGTTATAGCAACCGTAGATGGCAAATTTGCAGGCTTTTGCTATATAGAAAGCTGGAGCCACGGCAAGTTCGTGGCCAACTCCGGCCTTATTGTACACCCGGATTACCGTAACCTGGGCCTCGCAAAAAAGATAAAAACAAAGGTTTTTGAATACTCGCAGGAAAAATATCCCGGCGCCAAGATATTTGGTATTACCACGGGCCTTGCGGTTATGAAAATAAACTCAGACCTGGGTTATAAACCCGTACCTTTTAGCGAATTGACTGACGACCCTACTTTTTGGAAGGGTTGCAGCGGCTGCAATAATTTTGATATCCTGCAACGCAAGGATTACAAAATGTGCCTGTGCACGGGAATGTTATACGACCCGGCCGAAAAGAAAAACGAAAACGAAGAAGATCAATATACCTTTAACAAAAAAGTGCTGGCAAGGCTAAAAAGTATTAAGCAGGCGCTTTTTCTTAAAAAAGACAAAGACAATGAGTAAAAAACTGGTTTTAGCATACAGCGGCGGTCTGGACACATCATACTGCCTAAAATATTTAAAGAACGATCTTGGGTATGAAGTGCATACCATACTTATAAACACGGGCGGTTTTGGCGAAGAAGAGCTTGCCGCTATAGAAAAACGTGCTTATGAGCTGGGCAGCGCCCACCACCTTAACTTAGATATAATAGATAAGTACTACGAAAAAGCCATTAAGTACCTGGTGTACGGCAATGTGCTTAAAAACAATACCTACCCGCTTTCGGTTAGTGCCGAGAGGGTTTTCCAGGCGCTGGAAACCGTGCGTTACGCCAAAAGCGTTGGTGCTGATGCTATTGCCCACGGCAGTACCGGTGCCGGTAACGACCAGATTAGGTTCGACCTTGTATTCCAGACTATTGCTCCTGAAATGCAAATTATTACCCCTATCCGCGACCTGAAGCTTACCCGCCAGCAGGAGGTTGAGTACCTTCAAAAAAATGGCGTAGAATATTCTTGGGAAAAAGCACAGTACTCTATCAACAAAGGCATCTGGGGTACCAGCGTTGGCGGTAAAGAAACACTAACATCGGGTCAGCCATTGCCTGGTGAGGCTTACCCTTCGCAACTCGAAAAATCAGAAGCTGAGAAAGTTACCCTTCATTTTGAAAAAGGCGAACTTACAGGCATCAATAACGAATTCGAGAAGCCTGCAAGCAACATCCAGAAACTGGAAAAACTGGCTTCGGCATTTGCCATAGGCCGCGATATCCATGTGGGTGATACCATTATAGGTATTAAAGGCCGCGTAGGTTTTGAGGCGGCGGCACCTATCATTATTATAAAAGCACACCACCTGTTAGAAAAACACGTACTGGGCAAATGGCAACAGTACTGGAAAGAGCAGTTGGGCAACTGGTATGGTATGCTTTTTCATGAAGGCCAGTACCTAGACCCGGTTATGCGCAACATAGAAACGTTTTTAGAAGATACCCAAAAAACCGTTACCGGTACCGTAACCGTTACCCTTAAACCCTACCATTTTTCTTTAGATGGTATTGAGTCAGCGCACGATTTAATGAACACCGGCTTTGGCCAGTATGGCGAGGTTAATAATGCCTGGACGGCAGATGATGCCAAAGGCTTTATAAAAATAGTGGGGAATGCCCAAAATATTTACGCACAGGTAAACGGAGAAAAATATGATTAGTATTGGCATTATTGGCGGATCGGGCTATACGGCAGGCGAATTGCTTCGATTGCTGGTTAACCACCCGCAGGCACAGCTCGACTTTGTTTACAGCACCACCAATGCCGGCAGCCCAGTGGCATCGGTGCACGAGGACCTGTATGGCAGTATCGACATCAATTTTACCGATACCGTTAACCCTAATGTAGATGTAGTGTTTTTATGCCTTGGGCACGGCAAGTCCATCTCGTTTTTAGAGGCCAATTACTTTTCGGCAACCACAAGGATAATAGATCTGGGTAATGATTTTCGCCTTACGGCAGATGCCAATTTTAATGGTAAGGTGTTTGTTTACGGCCTGCCGGAACTAAACCGCGACCAGATAAAAACGGCGCAGTACATTGCCAACCCCGGTTGTTTTGCTACGGCTATACAACTGGCATTGCTTCCGTTGGCTAAAAATAGCTTACTTGCAGATACTATCCACGTTAACGCTACAACGGGCAGTACAGGTGCCGGGGTGCAGCCATCTGCTACATCGCACCACCCTTGGCGAACCAATAATATGTCGCATTACAAGGCATTTGGGCACCAGCATTTGGGCGAGATCGTGCAGAGTTTACAGCAGGTTCAACAAGGTTTTGATGAAGAGGTACTGTTTATACCCAACCGCGGCGATTTTACCCGTGGTATTTTCGCAACGCTGTACACTAAACTTACCACCGACTTTAACGAGGTGGTGGCACTTTACAACGCGTATTACGCAAGCGAACCCTTTGTACGGGTTACCACCGATAGCATTAGTCTTAAGCTTGCCATACAAACCAATAATTGCTTTATTAGCTTAGAGCAAAAGGGTAAGTACCTGCTTATAACATCAGTTATAGATAATCTGGTAAAAGGCGCAAGCGGCCAAGCTATAGAAAACATGAACCTGATGTTTGGCCTGGAAGAAACCACTGGCTTAAAATTAAAGCCTGCCGGATTTTAGTTCGGCTCCTATATAAAAATTAAAAATAAAACCTACAAGGTCTTCGAGACCTTGCAGGTTAACACAAACTAAAAAACACATATACAATGAGTTTATTCAATGTATACCCAATATACAACATTACCCCTGTAAAGGCGCTTGGCGCTAAAGTATGGGACGATAAAGGCCAGCAATACCTGGACTTTTACGGTGGCCACGGTGTAATTTCTGCCGGGCACTCGCACCCTGATTATGTAAAAGCAATTACAGACCAGGTAGGCAAAATAGGGTTTTACTCCAACTCCATACAAAACCCAATTCAGGAAGCATTAGCCGATAAACTTGTAAAAGCATCGGGTTACCCTGATTACACACTTTTTCTATGCAATTCGGGGGCAGAAGCTAACGAAAATGCGCTAAAACTGGCGTCATTCCACAATGGTAAAAAAAAGGTAATAGCCTTTAAAAAGGCATTCCACGGGCGTACATCGGCGGCTGTTGCTGCTACCGATAACCCTTCTATAGTTGCGCCACTAAACGCAGGGCACGAGGTAGTTTTTCTTCCGTTAAACGACATTGAGGCCTTAAACGCCGAGATTGCCAAAGGCGATGTTTGCACCGTTATTATAGAGGGCATACAGGGCGTTGGCGGACTGGATCAGGGTACTACCGAGTTTTTCCAGGCCATAGCAAAAGTTTGCGACACTAACGATGTGGTACTGATTTTAGATGAGATACAAAGTGGTTACGGGCGTTCGGGCAAATTCTTTGCGCACCAGTACCACGATATTAAGCCCGATGTTATTACCCTTGCAAAAGGCATGGGCAATGGTTTCCCAATCGGCGGTATCCTTATTTCGCCTAAGTTTAAAGCATCCTTTGGGTTGTTAGGCACCACGTTTGGGGGCAACCATCTGGCTTCTGCGGCAGCACTATCGGTACTTGAAATTATCGAAAACGAAAATCTTATCGATAATGTAAACACTATAAGTGCTTACTTTAAAGAACTTGCAGGCCAGATTCCACAAGTTAAAAATATAAAAGGCCGTGGCTTAATGTTGGGCCTTGAATTCGACTTTGATGTTACCGAGCTTCGTAAGAAATTAATTTACGACGAGCATATTTTTACGGGCAATGCATCGCAAAAAAACCTGCTACGCATACTGCCGCCACTTTCTATAACCAAAGAAGATGTAGATGTGTTTTTTACGGGTTTAAAGAATGCTTTAAAGGCATAGTTAGTTTCCTGCAAGGTTTTTAAAACCTTGTAGGTATAAAATATAATTTATAATAAACCTGTAATATTAAATATCACAGGTTAGTAACAACTAAAAGAAATGAAAAACTTCACTTCCGTAGATGATATTCAAGATCTTAACGAACTGGTATCGTTAGCCAAAGCCATTAAAGCAGAACCTTTTGCTAATGCCGGTTTGGGCAAAAACAAAACCCTTGGCCTGTTGTTTTTTAACCCGAGTTTAAGAACAAGGCTCAGCACACAAAAAGCGGCGCTTAATTTAGGCATGCACGCTATTGTAATGAACCTTAATACCGAGGGCTGGCTGCTGGAATTTGAAGACGGTGTGGTTATGGATGGCAACAAAGCCGAACATATTAAGGAGGCAGCACAGGTGGTTTCGCAATACTGCGATATTATTGCCGTGCGTAGCTTTCCTACCCTTACCGATAAAGAAAAAGACGAAGAAGAGCAGGTTATAAATGCTTTTAAAAAATATGCATCGGTACCGGTTATAAGCCTTGAAGGCTCTACCGAACACCCGTTACAGGCTGTTGCCGATGCTCTTACGGTTGAAGAATATAAAACGGTTGCCCGCCCAAAAGTGGTGCTTACCTGGGCGCCGCACCCCAAGGCATTGCCCCATGCGGTACCCAACTCTTTTGTAAAGGTGATGAAAAAGGCTAATGTTGATTTTGTAATTACCCACCCGGAAGGTTATGAACTTAACCCCGAATTTACAGCCGGTGTTACCATTACACACAACCAGGACGAGGCGTTTAAAGATGCCGATTTTATTTATGCAAAAAACTGGAGCAGCTATATAGATTATGGCCAGATTACAAGTAAAGACCCGTCGTGGACGGTTACAACCGAAAAGATGGCGCTTACCAGCAATGGTAAATTTATGCACTGCCTGCCCGTTCGCCGTAACATGATTGTGACTGATGCTGTGCTCGATAGCGGTGCATCGATTGTTATTCCGCAGGCCAATAACCGTACGTATGCCGCACAGGCTATACTGACAAAAATTCTGGAAGATGGAAAATAAACCCCAGCTTACAATTGTAAAAATTGGCGGCAATGTAATAGATAACGAGTCAGCTTTAAAGGCATTCCTCTCAGATTTTGCCGCTATAGAAGGCTATAAGATACTGGTACACGGCGGTGGTAAAATTGCCACCAAAACTGCCGAGGGCCTTGGTATTGCAGCCGTTTTTCATGAAGGCCGCCGCATTACCGATAAGCCCATGCTTGATGTTGCGGTTATGACGTATGCCGGGCTTATTAATAAAGATATTACCGCGCAGCTACAGGCTTTACAAAACAACGCTATGGGCTTTACCGGTGCCGATGGTAACCTTATACTATCTGAAAAAAGAAAAAATGCCGCCGTTGATTTTGGCTTTGTTGGCGATGTGGTTGCCGTTAATGCAGCGCTGATTCAGGTGTTACTGCTTCAAAACGTGGTACCGGTATTTTGCGCCATAACGCACGATGGTGCTGGCCAGCTGCTTAATACCAATGCCGATACTATTGCAAGCACTCTTGCCGTGGCCTGCAGCAACTATTTTGATGTGAACCTGCTGTATTGTTTTGAGAAAAAAGGTGTGCTGATGGATGCCGAAGATGAGGAATCTGTTATAAAAAACCTTACTTTTGAAGCCTACCAACAACTGCGCGAGCAAAAAGTTATCCACTCCGGCATGCTGCCCAAGCTGGAAAACTGCTTTAATGCCCTGCAGCAGGGGGTTTCTAAAATTGGCATAGGAAGCCCCGAAATGCTGAAAAAAAACAACAGCATTTTTACGCTGGTAACGGCCTAACCAAAAAACAAGTGCATGAGTGGCAAATCTATACATACCTTAACACAAGAGGCAATACAATTATTAAAACGGCTTATTGCAACGCAGTCTTTTTCGAGTGAAGAAGAGGGTACCGCACTGCTTATAGAAGCCTGGTTTAACAACAATAACATACCGTTTGAACGCGAAAACAATAACATTTGGGCGTTTAATAAATATAAACAGAATGGCAGGCCTACCCTGCTGCTAAATTCGCACCACGACACGGTTAAACCCAATTTGGGCTACACGCTTAACCCGTTAGAACCTTTAGAGAAAGACGGCAAATTGTTTGGCCTTGGCAGTAACGATGCCGGCGGATGCCTGGTGTCTTTACTGGCTGCCTTTGCCTATTTTTATGAAGCCGAAAACCTGCCGTACAACCTTGTGGTTGTGGCATCGGCCGAGGAAGAAAGCAGCGGGCCAAACGGGCTTAACAGCGTGCTTAAACACCTGCCCGAACTGGATTGCGCCATTGTGGGCGAACCTACCGAAATGCAACTGGCTATTGCCGAAAAAGGCCTGCTGGTTTTAGATGTGCTTGTGGAGGGTACACCCGGCCATGCCGCCCACCCTAACGATAATGTATCTATTTACAATGCCATACCGGTTATAGAGTGGTTCAGGGATTTTAGGTTCGAAAAAGTTTCCGATGTTTTGGGGCCAATGAAAATGACGGTTACAGGCATTAACGCCGGCAAGCAGCACAACGTAGTACCGTCTGACTGTAATTTGGTGGTAGATGTTCGTGTAAACGATTGCTACACTAATATAGAAGTGCTTGAAATTATCCGAAAAGAAATAGGCAGTAAAGCAAAGGTAACACCGCGCTCGCTGCACCTTAACTCATCATCAATACCTAAAGGCCACGATTTGGTACTTGCGGGTATAGAACTGGGAAGGACAACCTACGGGTCGCCCACATTAAGCGACCAATCGGTTTTAAGTTGCCAGTCGCTTAAGCTTGGCCCAGGCTATTCGCCAAGGTCGCACAGCGCCGACGAATTTATTTACATTAATGAAATTGAAGAGGGAGTAGAATTGTATATTAAAATACTTTCTAAATTCCTTAAACAAGATACTATACCGGCACAAGCTGCCGCATCTCAACCTGAATAATTTGCACGGTATACACATAAACACTATCTAATTGGTGGAATTAGTGTAATTCGTGGCAAAAACAAATAATTACAACCAATGAAACTCTGGGAAAAAGGCATACCTACCGATAAAAAAACCGACCTATTTACTGTGGGCAACGACCGCGAACTCGACTTAGTATTAGCCGAGTACGATGTTATTGGCTCTATAGCCCATGCTAAAATGCTGGGCAAAACCGCCTTGCTTACCCCACAGGAAACAAACGACTTGGTGGCTGCCTTACAAGATATCCTTGCAATTATTAAGGAGGGCAATTTTACTATAGAAGACAGTTTTGAAGATGTGCACAGCAAGGTAGAATACCTGCTTATAGAAAAACTTGGCGATACCGGTAAAAAAATACATGTGGCACGTTCGCGTAACGACCAGGTACTTACCGATGTGCATTTGTATTTAAAGGCCGAAATCCAGACCATTAAAAACCAGGTTAAAGAATTATTTGACCTGCTTATAAACCTGAGCAACCAATACCAAAACATATTGTTACCGGGCTACACGCATTTTCAGGTGGCTATGCCATCATCTTTTGGCATGTGGTTTTCGGCGTATGCCGAGACTTTGATAGACGACATAACCATGCTAAACGCAGCATTAACTGTAGCCGACCAGAACCCGTTAGGATCGGCGGCGGGTTATGGCAGCTCCTTCCCTATCGACAGGACGTTTACAACGCAGGAAATGGGCTTTGCAACGTTAAAATACAATTCGGTTGCTGCGCAAATGAGCCGCGGTAAGGTTGAGAAAACCACTGCTTTTGCCATGGCATCGGTGGCGGGTACGCTCTCTAAATTATCTATGGATATTTGCCTGTACCTGAGCCAAAATTTCAATTTTATAAGCCTGCCGCAGCATTTAACTACAGGCAGCAGCATTATGCCGCATAAAAAAAACCCTGATATTTTTGAGCTGATACGTGGCAAATGCAACAAAATACAGGCACTGCCATATGAGCTTACTCTTATAACAAACAACCTGCCAAGCGGTTACCACAGGGAATTTCAGTTACTAAAAGAGGGGTTATTCCCCGCGCTTCAAACACTAAAATCGTGCTTAGAGATGGCGCATTATTCTATCAAAGAAATTAAAGTCAACGAAAACATACTCGACGATAAAAAATACGATTACCTGTTTACGGTCGATTCGCTAAACGAATTGGTTACCGCAGGCGTACCTTTTAGAGATGCTTATAAAATTGTGGGCGAACAGGTAGATAACGGTACGTTTACATCGCCAAAGGCCACTAAACACACCCACGAGGGAAGCATCAACAATCTTTGTTTAGATGAGATTGTAACTAAGATGGAGAAGGCGCTGTAACTATTCACTCAAAATTCTACACATTAAATTACTGAAATAAAGACGCTTATAAAATTGTTAACAAAATAACAATGCCTGCTTAAAACAGGGCAAAAACAAGTAAGTTTGCAGCCCCTAAAAAAAGTTTATGAGCCCGCAGCGATCTATAGGAATTGATCCTTACGATTTACATGATTTCTTTATTGGTGTAGAAAAATCTTTTGGTGTAAAATTACAGCCTCAGGATTTGCCTATAGGCCTTACCATTAAGCAGTTTTGTGAGTGTGTGGCACGTAAAATTCCCGCGCCGCAGGAAGAGAATTGCACCACCCAGCAAGCCTTTTACAAGTTGCGCGATGCCATTGCCGCTATACTTGCTGTAGATGCTGCTACCATTACACCGGGCACGCAATTAGAACAACTTTTTACTACACAAAACAGGCGCAGGCACATTAAGCAACTGGATCAAAAATTGGGCATGCAGCTCAATTTGCTACAGCCACCGGGCTGGCTGTTGGCTGTATTGTTTTTAGCCCTTGTAATATCGTTAGTTGGGGTGTTCTTTAAATTCAGGTTTGCCTATCCGTTAATTTTATCCTACATAGGGCTATGGGCTTCTAAAAAAACGGCGCGTTATTTCGACCGGGACACCGTTGGACAGGTTGCCGAAAAAATGACACGCCAGCACTACCTGCAATCAAGGCGCAAAGCAACGGTAAATACTAAAGAAATTGAGAAGGTAATTGCGTTGCTGCTTATTACCGACCTGGGCCTGAATGAGGACGAGATAAGGCCGGAAAATATTCTGGTAGATTAAGCCCTCTGCATCATACTTATAAGATAGGATTACATACTTTTATATTTACAGCAGCGTTGTATTTATAACCACCTAACTATCTTGTTTTTATGAACAAAATTACACTCTTGCTTTTAGCTATAGTCTTATTTTCCTGCAAGAAAGAAAATACTGATCCTGTAGATAAAAATAAAACAGTTATTACCATAAATTATACCGCTGATGTTAAGCCGGACAGCATTGTTGTAACCGAAAAGGAGTGCATACACTGGCACAGTTTTAAAGCCACAGAAAAGGTAGTGGCTACCTTCAGTAAAAAAGTGCCGCACATTTACCTAATTGCCTTTTATGCCAACGGAAAACATTATTCGAACGAGTTTTGGCTGGATAACGGCAACCCGAAAGTAAAGCTACACCTTGCTAATAAAGAAGTTGTAATAGACACTGTATACAATGCACCTGTTTATTATGAGTTTGCCTCTTTTTTTAAGCAACTTGATGCATTTGATAAATGCAAGGATAGCCTGAAGCGGGATAAATACCTGTTAGATAAAATAGACGCCCATTTTGATGACTGCTTTTCTAACGTAGTATCAGCTAATTATATGATTTACCATCAAAATAATATTGACAAATTGAAGATTTTAGAGCATAAGATTAAAAACCAGAACGACAGTATAAAATACGGTTATATGTCAGACTATGGGTCGTTGCAAAATTGGCTTACCCCAAAGAAATTTAAACTTTCCGATTACAATCTTATGGATACTAAGGGGATGGCTAAAAAACCGGATAACAGCAGCAGTAAATTATACCTTATCGATTTTTGGTTCGTGAACTGCCCACAGTGTGTTGCCGATCATAAAATTATAAACCAAAGGCTTAACAATTTTAAAAGTCATAATATCGAAGTTGTTGGTATATCCAGAGATGAATCGTACGATAAATGGAGTAACTACTTAAAAAAGCATAACTACAATTGGAAAAATTACAAACAAATATATCCTGAAAAAAATATCCCCACAGAAAATTTAGGGATAACCGCGTATCCTACTTACCTTATAATAAATGATAAAGGCCACATATTAAAACGCTATAGCACTTTAAAAGATGTAGTTGCAGATTATCTGGATAACAAGTAATTAACTGCTACACTTTCCCCTTAACATGAGCGGCATCAATATCGCTGTGCGATGTGGTGTACACCGCTTCGCCATTTTTGATAAGGATAATTTGCGGCGATTGGTGTACTACACCAAAGCGGGAGGCAATTTCGTTAGAAACATCCCTATGCTCTATCAGGTCAAGAAAATATGGCTTTGCAGTATCGGTATCAATAGCATATTCCCTTTCAAAATTCTTTAAAGCCATACGGCTAACAGAGCAGCGCGTGCTGTGTTTAAAGATAATAACGGGTGTTTCCGCCGACTCTGTAGCAATAGTATCCAACTGTTTTAAATCTGTTAAATCATTCCACACTATCGCTTTAGATGCAGTATCTTTACTATCAGAACTACCAAATATATTGTTGAAAAGGCTCATATTGACATACTTTAAGACAATTTGTCGGTTCTAATTGAGTTATTTCAATCAAAATCGGTCATTTTGTCGGATTTTACTTATTGGAATATAAATTGACTATTACTCTTCAAAATTAAACAATTTAAGATATGAACTTTGCCAATTTTACTATAAAATCTCAGGAAGCCATACAAAGGGCACAGCAGATAGCCCAGGGCTTAGGCCAACAGCAAATAGAAAACGAGCATATTGTAAAAGCTATACTGGAGGTCGACGAAAATGTTACCCCTTTTCTACTCAAAAAACTTAACGTAAACCTGCAGCTTTTTGGGCAGATATTAGACAGCATCATACAAAGCTTCCCTAAAGTGCAGGGTGGCGAAATGGGTATATCGCGCGATGCAAGCACATCGCTTACAGAGGCATCTAATATTGCCCGAAAAATGAACGACGAATTTGTAAGCATAGAGCATTTACTGCTTGCCATTTTTGCCTCTAAAAGCAAGGTAGCCCAGATTTTAAAAGACCAGGGCGTTACCGAAAAAGGCCTTCGCGCCGCTATAGACGAGATGCGTAAGGGCGAAAGGGTAACATCGGCCAGTGCCGAAGAAACCTATAACTCGCTTAACAAATACGCCAAAAACCTTAACAAGCTGGCTAACGACGGCAAGCTGGACCCGGTTATTGGCCGCGACGAAGAAATTAGGCGCGTGTTGCAAATACTTAGCCGCCGTACCAAAAACAACCCTATGCTTGTGGGCGAGCCCGGAGTTGGTAAAACCGCTATTGCCGAGGGTTTGGCACACCGCATTATTCAGGGAGATGTGCCGGAGAACCTAAAAAATAAAGTAGTATACTCGTTAGATATGGGCGCCCTTATTGCGGGTGCCAAGTATAAAGGTGAGTTTGAAGAGCGATTAAAATCGGTTGTAAAAGAGGTTACCTCTGCGGAAGGCGACATTGTGCTCTTTATAGACGAGATACACACCCTTGTGGGGGCCGGTGGTGGCGATGGCGCTATGGATGCCGCCAACATTTTAAAACCTGCGCTTGCTCGTGGAGAGCTGCGTGCTATAGGCGCCACTACTTTAGATGAGTACCAAAAATATTTCGAGAAAGATAAAGCCTTAGAGCGTCGTTTCCAAAAAGTTATGGTAGACGAGCCCGATACCGAAAGCGCAATATCAATACTTCGTGGTATTAAAGAAAAATACGAGACCCACCACCAAGTGCGTATTAAAGACGATGCTATTATAGCTGCGGTAGAGCTGTCGCAACGCTATATTACCAACCGTTTTCTTCCGGACAAAGCTATCGACCTTATGGATGAGGCCGCTTCTAAAATAAGGATGGAGATAAACTCTAAGCCCGAAGAGCTGGATGTTTTAGACAGAAGGATTATGCAGCTTGAAATTGAGATTGAAGCCATTAAACGCGAGAACGATGAGAGCAAACTAAAATCGTTAGGTATGGAGCTTGCCAACCAAAAAGAAGAGCGTAACGAGATCTATGCCCGCTGGAAAAGCGAGAAAGATGTGGTTGATGGCATTCAGGCTATTAAGACAGAAATTGAGAACTATAAGATTGATGCCGAGCGTGCTGAGCGCGATGGCGATTATGGTA
This sequence comes from Flavobacterium subsaxonicum WB 4.1-42 = DSM 21790, assembly GCF_000422725.1. Classification (GTDB taxonomy): domain Bacteria; phylum Bacteroidota; class Bacteroidia; order Flavobacteriales; family Flavobacteriaceae; genus Flavobacterium; species Flavobacterium subsaxonicum. Next base: position 46,552 of record NZ_KE383909.1, on the reverse strand, counting down.
AAGTAGCTGAATTACGCTACGGCAAAATTAAGCAGGCACAGGAAAAACTTGATGCCATGCAGGGCCAGCTTCATGAAAATCAAAATGGCAAAAGCCTTATTAAAGAAGAGGTTACGCGCGACGATATTGCCGAAGTGGTTGCAAAATGGACCGGTATACCGGTTACCAAAATGCTACAGGGCGAACGCGAAAAACTACTAAGGCTGGAAGACGAACTGCACAAACGTGTTGTGGGTCAGGAAGAAGCCATTGAGGCCGTTAGCGATGCCGTGCGCCGCAGCCGTGCCGGATTGCAGGACCAAAAGAAACCTATTGGGTCGTTCCTGTTTCTTGGTACAACAGGTGTGGGTAAAACCGAACTTGCGAAAGCCCTCGCTTCCTACCTGTTTGACGATGAAAATGCCATGACCCGTATAGATATGAGCGAATACCAGGAACGCCACAGCGTGAGTCGCCTTGTGGGTGCGCCTCCGGGATACGTGGGTTATGATGAGGGTGGCCAGCTTACCGAAGCCGTACGTAGAAAACCATACAGTGTGGTGCTGTTAGACGAAATTGAGAAAGCGCACCCTGACACCTTCAACATCTTGCTGCAAGTGCTTGACGAAGGCCGCCTTACCGACAACAAAGGCCGTGTTGCCGACTTTAAGAACACCATTATAATAATGACCAGTAACATGGGCAGCAGTATTATACAGGAAAAATTCGAAAACCTTAAGGGCAATATAGAAGCGGCTATTGAGGCTGCCAAAGTAGAAGTTTTAGGATTGCTTAAGCAAACGGTTCGCCCTGAGTTTATTAACCGTATTGATGATATTGTAATGTTTACGCCGCTTAGCGCAGATAATATTAGAGAGATTGTTGGGTTACAGGTAAAATCGGTCACCAGGCTGTTGGCACAGCAAAACATTACGCTGGATGCCACGCCCGAAGCTATTGATTACCTGGCTAAAAAAGGCTACGACCCTGATTTTGGTGCACGCCCTGTAAAACGTGTTATCCAGAAAGAGGTTATGAACGAGCTTTCTAAACAGATACTAAGCGGTAAAGTTACCACAGATAGTATTATACTGCTGGATAGTTTTGATGGCAATCTTGTTTTCCGCAACCAGACTGACCTGGTAAGCAACTGAATAACAGCTGCCGTATAAATAACTAATGCCTCGCGATTGCGGGGCATTTTTGTTTCACATCTTAGCATAAAACAAAAACACCCACGCCGGTAGCGTGGGTGTTTTCTAAAAAAGCGTAGCCGTGTGTTTAACGGGCGCTTCTATATTGATAGTACTGGCGTATCGTCATTACATCTTTATCGGCATGTTTTTTTCTATAGGCAAGTATTGCAAACAATCCGGCTATACCCAGGCAGCATGGCAATACAATAAACAATGTGTTTATAAGGTAGTTACTAAAGCTTGTATGATTAAATGTAAAATCGTTTGTAAGCATGTAGCCCGAAAACAAAACTGCAAATACTGCAACCAGAATGTAAAGTAATTTCATAACATTAAATCTTATAGGGTTAGACATTTAGCTTATTTCCCGACTCAAATTTCAGCAATAAAACCCTTATGTTTTAGAACTTTATGACTAAATAACTTTTGGTTAAGATAACTTTTGTAGTCCTTTATTTATGATGGTATTTTAAAGTCAGTAAACACAGGCATTTCGCCAAAAGTATGATTACATTTTATCGTTGATGTTAATGTTTTTACAAACACGCACCATAAACATTAAATAAATCAGAAATTTGTAATCAACTACACTTAAAACAAAACATTATGAATTTAAAGAGAATTTTTGGCGCCATACTTACCATTTTGGGTATCATTGGCCTTATTTACGCAGCTTACATATTTGCTAATACCTCTACTCAGGAGCAAAGCGTTAAGACAACCGCCATTTATGGTATAATAGGACTGATATTTTTTATAGCCGGCATTGGGCTTGTAAAAAACACAAGAGACGACTCAAGGATATAACAATCTCTTTTACAGCAACTAACAAGACACTATTATTCAAATCGCCTAATTATTTTAGGCGATTTTTTTGCGCTATAAAATTATGCCACCTTTTAAAGTATCGTTAAATGGTTGGTTTAGGAGGCGTGTATTTAGTACTTTTAAAATCACACCTTTAAAATTACGTATTATGAGAAAATCACTTATTGTAAAAAACAGCATCAGGATAGAAGCCTCGCCATCAAGGGTTTGGGAAATACTTACCAAGCCGGAATACATCCGCCAATGGGGATTTTTACCCGAAGACTTTGGCGACTATGATATTAGTCCTGCCACGATTATAGAATACCCGGATAGGAGGCTTAATGTAGTTGATTATGAGCTTAATAAAACATTACGCTACTCGCTTTATATGCCAACCTGGGAAGAAAATGTAACCTCTGTAGGCTATACGTACAGCCTGTCTACCGATGCCGAGGGCCATACCTGGCTAAACGTTGAGATAGGCGATTTTGCCATCTTGGTAGAGGGCGATACATATTACGGAGAAAGCAGTATATTTGGCGAAACGGCATCGCACAAAATAAAAGCACTGGCCGAAAAAAGACAAATATCACTTTAATATTTCACTTTTGGACATCAAGATTACTAATGGAACGCTTACCGCAACCATAAACCCCCAGGGGGCCGAACTTAATTCTTTAAAAGATACAAATAACGAATACATCTGGGAGGGCAACGCCAAGTTTTGGGGCAAGCATTCGCCTATACTTTTCCCCATTGTGGGCACCCTCAAAAACAACTCATATTTATACAATGGCCAGGTGCATGCACTAACCCGTCATGGGTTTGCACGCGATAATGCCTTTTCCGTAAAAACCCAGGCAGACGATAGCGTAGCCTTTACACTATCGGATAGCAGCGATACCCTAAAAGTATATCCTTTTAAGTTCGAACTGGAGCTTACCTACACGCTAAAGGATAAAACCCTTTATCTCGACTATACCGTTACCAACAAAGGTGAAGCTGCCATGCCCTTCTCGTTAGGGGCGCACCCCGCTTTTGCCCTGCCGGAAAATTTTAGCAACTATAGCCTTGAATTTGAAAAGGCCGAACCACTTGTTAGCACCCAGCTTAAAAACGACCTGCTTAGCGATAAAACCGTAACACTGCCTGCCGAAGGCGGCGTGCTGCCGTTATCATACGAATTGTTCGAGAACGATGCGCTTATTTTTAAGCAACTCGAATCGAAGTCGGTTACCATCAACAAAAATAATCAGGGGTATATAAAAGTTTCTTTTGCCGATTTTCCGCACCTGGGCATCTGGACAAAACAAGATGCTCCGTTTTTATGCATTGAGCCGTGGCAGGGGTTTTCTGACCCTGAAAGTACCTTTGGCAACCTTATTGAAAAACAGGGCATTGTACTTCTGGAAGCAGGAAAACAGTACAAAGCAGGATTTTCGGTACAAATTATCTAACTTTTTTTTGATGGTAACGCAACCTTTCGTTTAAATTTTCATCTATAGCAAAACACACATAGAATATGAAAACTTTAAAATTTAAATTTATAGCAGTATTTGCTACCGTAATGGTACTGACTGCTTGTAGTTTGAGTGATGACAGCGCTTCTGCAACCTGCTTTAGCCAGTATTACGTTGCTACCAACAATGTAATTGGTGCCGATAGCACAAAAGTAGGCGTGCCGGTAACGCTTGATGTAGTATTTAAAACTACCTCAAGCTGCGAAGCTTTTAGCCAGTTTATTGAAGAAGCAGAAGTTTCTGATAATAAAATTATAAATATTGGCGCTTTAGTAAATAAAACCGGCTGCGAATGTACCACTACAAACACTACCTTAAATAAGCCTTACTCGTTTATAACTAACTTTCCGGGCACTTACACACTGCGTTTTATAACCGCTACAGAGCCTATAGTTAAAACTATTGTGGTATCGCCATAATAGCGTTTAAAAAAACATACATTAATTAGAATCTTCTCCCACAAGGGGAAGATTTTTTTGTTGTTTATTTGCCGCGGTAAAACTATAGGGTAAATACACCATTATGTATAGTAAACCGCTATAATAAATAAATAATTATGCTAACGTTATATTATACAATTTGGATAGACTGTATAGTTAAAATAAGAAATTTCGACGATTATGCTTGGAAACTAAAATCGATGATGATAATGTCGTTTACTATGGCAATTGCTTATATGGTATTTATAACGATACTCGAAAATATTATAGGCTCAAGCTTTTATGAGTTAAATTTAAAAAATTACATTGCAAAGCCATGGTGCGACTTATTTGAGTCTCTGCTTCTTTTTTTTATACCCTTTGTTGTAATTAACTATTTTCTGATTTTTTATAAAAATAGATATGAGATATTAATTGAAAGATACAAATACAATAACGGCAAATATGTAATAACTTTCTTTCTGTGTTGTATGGCGCTACCTCTTTTATGTTTTTTATTAATCATTATAAGAAACCTGTTGTAGCAATCCTCTTCCACAAGAGGAAGATTTTTTTGTTGTTTATTGGCGGCGGTTAAGTATATTTGATACCTACACCACCACCAATGAACGAATTTGAAAGACAGTTTACAGAAGTGCGCGACCTACTGCGCTTTGATGATTACCCGCTTGTTGTAAAGCGAATTATAGATTTTACATTAGATACTGCCGATATAGCTTTTTACCAAAAGGCCAATACACTGCTGGACTGGCTGGACAGCAATGTAAACCACCCCGATACCAAACAAAAGCTCGACGCCCTGCTCGATGAACTTTACGCCACCCTGATTAATAAACCCCTTAGCGAACGATATAAAATACTGGAGGCCACCGAGGTTAAAAAATCATACTCGGCGGCGGCATTTGCGCTGGGGCCGGTAAATTTAGAATTGTTTGAAGGCGACATTGTAGGCCTTGTGGGCGAAAACGGTAACGGCAAAACTACCCTGTTGCGCCTTTTGTGTGGTGAGTTGTATGCTACAGCCGGGCAGGTTATTTATAACTTTACGTATAAAGACCTGTACGACCTGCGTACCAAACTGGTATATATACCGCAGCGCACAGACACATGGCGCGGATCGATGTACGAAAATTTGGTTTTTACCGCAGCAAGCTATGGCTACAGCCCCGAAGAGAACAATTTAATTGTAGAGCTTATTATTGCAAGGCTGGGTTTACGCAAATTCAGGAAACACAGTTGGAAAAATTTATCGTCGGGTTATAAAATGCGTTTCGAGCTGGCGCGTATGCTGCTCAGGAAACCCAAAGTACTGCTTATAGATGAGCCACTGGCCAACCTGGATATACTGGCACAACAAACAGTGCTCGAAGATTTTAGGGCCATTGCAAAGTCACCGTTCAGGCCGATGGGCATTATATTAAGCTCACAGCAATTGTATGAGGTAGAAAAAACATCAGACCAGGTTATCTTTCTTAAAAATGGCGTGCAAAAAAACCTTTACGATGCCCATTCTGAAGATACACAGCACGAAAAACAACTGGTTATAGAGTTTGAAAGCGAATGGACACAAAACACATTAAACGACGTGCTACAGGAGCTTAACCTGGTGTCGTTACAATTTAATGGCGGTACGTATATAGCCACGTTCACTTCGGCCACTACAGTAACCCACTTTTTAAAACTGGTGATAGACCAACAGGTGCCGCTTGGCTACTTCCGAAATATTTCTAACTCTACAAGACGCTTTTTTGTATCCTAAACCGCCACATCATCATGTTTAAAAATATTCAAAATTACCTATTGCTACGCCACCCCCTTTTATGGAATATAAAGTTGGTGCCCATGCTGGCGGTTACCATACTATTCAACATTATTTTCCTGATTATTGGCTACTTAAACGGCGCTATAAACTTTACCGACCCAAGAGAATCATATTATGATGATACCCCTTTGGTAGTTATCTTTTTTTCGGTATTTATTGCATTACTGGTGTTTACTGTTTGGCTCGTTTTTTATTTCAGGAACAATGCATACAAATCATTCTATCCTCAAAGTGCCAATGTACTGTATAAAGAATGGTGCCTGATAACACTTATATGCCTGCTTAACTGCTCGTATAGTGCGTCTTTTTTATTTGCTAAAGATTTTAGGATAAGGAGTTATTTTACCGAAGCAGAATTTTCTCGCCGCGTCGATATCCTGAGCATGGCATCAATATTTATTGAGGCAGAATATAGAGATGACGGCTATGATGAAGCCCCTAACCATCTACAAAGACGAAACGACGCCGTTATTTTTGATGGCAAAGCCTATGTGTTAACATCTTTACTAAATAAAACCATAGAAAGTTATAGTTATCAGGGCTTTGTAAAAGATACTGTGTTGGAGCACCGGGTTAAAAGCTGGCTTACAGAAAACAGGAAAGATTCGGTATTATGGGTTATGAAAGAATTTGATAAAATTGCTAAGAGCCATAATTTAAAAAGTAACATTTCTCCTGAAAAATGGCTAAGCCTGGTATACGATTATCCTGCATTTAATAGCCCTATAGTTATTGCAGGGGTAGAAAAGGTTGTATATGGTAATTATAATGGCCAATATACTACAACAGAGGTAGTGGCTGATTCTAATGTTAACGCTAAAGAAAGCGATACTTTATCGTACCAATTAAAAATTGAAAATGACACTAAAACGCTGTACTCTAAATATTATGTACCATTTAAGGCGCTTAACCGTTCGTACAGCACCATATCTCAGGCATGGGCAAACCCGGATTTCGATAAACAAGTTGGCATTATTTACCTGTACTTTGGTATAATGACGTCGCTTGCTGTATTTTCTTACAGGGTAACATCGGGCAGAAACTGGCTCATTGCGCTTGTAGCTTCGGGAATAATAGGCATAATATCAACAATTGCCGGCATAGCTGCCTCGTCTTACAATTTTTCTTTGTGTTTATGGCTTACTATTTTTATAATTGTGTTGGTATATTATATTTACATCTGCAACAGTAAAGAAAACAAAGGCTATTCAGATGTTATACTAAACAATCTTTTATGGATGATGCCGTGGTTTTTACCACTTCTATATGCAATTTTACTAACCATGATAGATACCAGGTATACCGCTAATAATAGTGATTACGACAATAGCCTTGAAAAATTACTGAGAGATAATTACGGACATTTAATTTATGTCAACCTTTTATTTATATTTATCTACATGTACTTTTTAACCCGCTCTATAAAAAAATGGAAAGGCATTGCCGAGGGTTAACCCTTTAATTTGGGCAATGTCCTTATATAAAGTTCTTCTACCTTTTTGCGGGCCCAGTCGGTTTTGCGCAAAAAGGTAAGGCTCGATTTAATACTTGGGTTATCTTTAAAACATTTAATGTTTACAAATTCGGCCATGGTATCAAATCCGTAATAACCCTCAAGGTCTTCGAGTATTTTTTTAAGGGTAATGCCGTGCATCGGGTCTTTAGAGGCTGGTTGTTCCATACCGCAAAAGTATAAAATAAAGCAGCACTATGTGCATTAGCTGTAGCAATCGATAGTATTATGAAACAAATTTACCTCATATTCAGCCTTTTTTTAATTACAAGCCTTTACAGCCAGGAGGCTACCACCACCATTTACCTGATTAGGCATGCCGAAAAAGCCGACAACAGTAAAGACCCGGAACTCTCGGCCGCCGGTACCACCCGTGCCCAAAAATGGGCAAAGTACTTTAAAGCCAAGCCTATAGACTACTTTTTTGTAACGCAGTACCAAATAACGGCACTTACCGCCTGGCCAATTGCCGAAGCGCAGGATAAACACCTTTTTGAAACATACGACCCTACCCTGCCACTCATGGGCTTAGCCAACAAATACAGGGGCAAAACCCTGCTTATTACAGGCCACAGCAATACCATACCGGCGGCCATTAACGAGTTGCTGGGCAGCGAGGTTTATACAGATATACCAGAAACCGAGTTTGGCAACCTGTACATTATTACCATTACCGGCGCTAAAATTAGCCATACGCGTATAAAACCGTAACACTTTCTTAATGCTGTTGCTGCATTAAACATTTGTGCTTACCTTTGCAATCCTTATGCAAAAAACTGTTAACATATTAAATAAGCGCGCCCGGTTTGATTACGAGATATTAGACCGTTATACGGCGGGTATTGTATTGGCCGGATCTGAGATTAAATCCATCAGGTTGGGCAAGGCTTCTATTGCCGAAAGTTTTTGCGAATTTCATGAGCACGAACTGTTTGCTATAAACACCAGCATAGAAGAGTATGCCTACAGCCGCAGCTTTACCCACCTGCCTAAAAGCGAGCGCAAGCTATTACTGAATAAAAAAGAGCTTAAAAGCCTTTTAAAAAGTGTGCAGAACCAAGGGTTAACCATTATTCCGCTTAGGCTGTTTACCAACGAAAAAGGTATGGCAAAACTGGAAATTGGCTTGTGCCGCGGTAAGAAAAATTACGACAAACGCGAAACCATGAAAGAGCGAGACACCAAACGCGACCTGGACAGGATTAAGAAAGAATTCAAATAAAAAAAGCCCTCGCAGAGGGCTTTTTGTTTATACGGCACTTCCGCAACAGCAGAATAATTAATTTTTATTTTCCAGCAATGGCACAAACCTAAATTCGCCCAGCTCATGTTTTTCAAACTGGGTTTCACTCTTTCTAATAAGCAGTGTCATTATCTGGGGTTGGTTTTCGCCGCCCACAGGTATTACCAGCCTGCCCCCTATTTTTAGCTGCGCCATAAGCGGCTTTGGTATAAGCGGTGCACCTGCGGTTACAATCACGCTGTCAAACGGGCCGTAGTTGGGCAGGCCTTTGTAGCCATCGCCAAAAGAAAGGTGCTTGGGCCTTATGCCCAGTTTAGGCAACAGTAACGATGTTGTTTTAAACAACTCGTTTTGCCTTTCTACACTATACACTTTGGCGCCCATCATGTACAGCACGGCGGTCTGGTAACCAGATCCGGTACCAATTTCGAGCACTTTATGGTCTTTTTCTACCTGCAGCAGCTGGCTCTGGAAAGCCACCGTATACGGCTGCGATATGGTTTGCCCGGCACCAATAGGGAAAGCCTTGTCCTGGTAGGCATAATCTTCAAAGCTGGAATTAAGAAAAAGGTGCCTCGGAATTTTTTTGATAGCTTCCAGCACATTTTTGTCGGTAATGCCTTTTTGCTGCAGTACGCTTACCAATTGATTACGAAGTCCCTGATGTTTGGCGGTGTCTTTCAAAACGGAGATATTGTTGAATGGTAAAAATAGTGAAGAAATTGTTAATTTTCCAAACCTTAAAATAACTTTAGTAACAAAAATAAACGCAACGTCAACTGTGTTTTGAATGCTATTTTTTGGATATTGATTGTAAATAATCTTATTTTTGATAAAAATATATTCTTATGCTAAAAGTTGGCGTTTTGGGCGCAGGCCATCTGGGAAAGATACACCTGCGTTTGCTAAACCAGTCCCAAAAATACGAGCTTGTTGGTTTTTACGACCCTAACAGCGAAAATGCAGATAAAGTTGCACACGAATTTGGATACCAAAAATTTGATACAATAAGCAGTCTTATAGCCGCTGTAGATGTGGTAGATATTGTTACCCCTACCCTTTCGCATTACGATTGCGCCATAGAGGTTATAAACGCCGGCAAACACCTGTTTATAGAAAAGCCCATTGCCAACACCCTTGCAGAGGCCGAAGAAATTATGCTGCTTGCCAAACAGCAAAATGTTAAGGGCCAGGTGGGCCATGTAGAGCGTTTTAACCCCGCTTTTACAGCCACCAAAAACAAGATCGAAAACCCTATGTTTATAGAAACGCACCGCCTGGCTGAATTTAACCCGCGCGGAACGGATGTACCTGTGGTTTTGGATCTTATGATTCATGATATTGATGTGATTTTGAGCGTGGTAAAATCTAAGGTGCAAAATATTTATGCCAGTGGGGTATCTGTAATTAGCGATACGCCCGATATAGCCAACGCCCGTATTGAGTTTGAAAATGGTTGTGTGGCAAACCTTACCGCCAGCCGCATCTCGATGAAAAATATGCGTAAATCGCGCTTTTTCCAGAAGGATGCTTACATTTCTGTCGACTTTTTAGACAAGGTATGCGAGGTGGTTAAAATGAAGGATGCGCCTGAAGTTCCCGGCGATTTTGATATGATACTTCAAAACGCTGAGGGCATCAAAAAACAAATCTATTTTGATAACCCCGATGTAGAGGCTAACAATGCTATTTTAGACGAGCTTGAAACCTTTGCCGATGCTATAAATAATGATACTACCCCGGTTGTTACATTAGAGGATGGCACCGAAGCACTACGTGTAGCCCACCGAATTATTGAGTGTTTTAAAAGCTAATATAAATGCTGCAGGCCAATTTACTTATAGATGTTAAGCAACTTATAGCTAAGGCTAAAGAAGGTGCTATACGTTCGGTAGACCATCATCGTACCGTAATGTACTGGCATATTGGCGAGCGCATTTTTATATCTCTTGCCAAAAATGACATCTAAATTTAGATATACTGCCTACATGTCTTTAGCCTTTTTTGTGCTTATTATAAGTTCGGGGCTGTGGCATGCATCCATATTTAAAAGCTTTTTTACCACTATTATTGGGGGTAAAATTATCTACGTGATTTTGGGCATTGCAGTAGTATCATCATTTACTACCGTTAGGACAAAGCTTATTAAAGCCTCTTTTAATGATGATACCCTTACCGTGCGCCACTTTTTTGGCTTTGGTAAAAGGCAGCTATTTTATTTAAACGATATTACCGGATATTTTACATCGCGCGCGCCGGGGCGGTACATGCATCATAATTACATTTATATAATGGTAGGCACCCGTAAAGTGGCTAAAATTTCCAGCCAGTACCATTCTAATTTCGAAGAATTACGAATTCACATTCAACGCCACCTGCATTACCTTGGCACAGTGGAGACTAATGTAATTACAGAACTTATAGACTTAAGCTAATCTTATTCGCCTGCAAAAAATAATGATTCAATCTAAATTTAAATTTGAAGCCTATCTATTTCTGCCGTTTGCAGTAGTATTGAGCGCTCTTACCATCTTTTCGATAATAAACTGGAAAGATCATCACCGCTTAGTTGAATCCTTGCTTATATTTTTTATGACTTTTGCCAGCATATGTGGTGTTGTAAAACCCCAAAAAATCTGCATTAAAAACCAGCAGATTATTATAAGAGGCACATTAGGTTTGGGGATAAAAAAAGTATATAATATAAAGAAAATATCTGGCTATTACACAGGTGTTTACACAAATAAAGGAAAAATCAGCAACTTTGCTTACATCGCAATAAAAGACAAAAAAATAGCCACTTTATCATATAGTTCCCATAAAAATTATAAAGAGCTTATGGCCTTTATAGAGGGTAACTTAACTAATTTAGGCCCTGTAGAAATAACGTTTATATCAGAATTAAAATCTACAATCAATCCAAAATACAAACTAAAATCATGAAAAACATAGCAGTAATAGGCGCCGGAACTATGGGTAACGGCATAGCACACACCTTTGCACAAAGCGGGTTTAGCGTTAAGCTTATTGATGTGTCAGAAAAATCGTTAGACAAAGGCATGGCTACCATTGCCGCCAACCTGGAGCGCATGGTTGCCAAAGGCACCATTACTAACGAAGACCGTATTAAAACCATTAACAACATTATTACTTATACCGATATTCAGGATGGTGTGGTAAATGTAGACCTGGTTGTTGAGGCCGCTACCGAGAATGTCGACCTTAAACTTAAAATTTTTAAAGACCTGGATGCCTTTTGCGACGAAAACACCATACTGGCAACCAATACATCGTCCATTTCTATTACCCAAATTGCCGCGGTAACCAACAGGCAGGATAAGGTTATTGGCATGCACTTTATGAACCCCGTGCCTATTATGAAACTGGTAGAAATTATCCGTGGCTACAACACTACCGATGAAGTTACCAAGTCGATAATGGACCTGTCTGAAAAACTGGGTAAAGTACCGGTAGAGGTTAACGACTATCCTGGGTTTGTGGCTAACCGCATCCTTATGCCCATGATTAACGAGGCGATAGAAACCCTTTACAACGGTGTGGCCGGCGTGTACGAAATAGATACGGTAATGAAGTTAGGCATGGCACACCCAATGGGTCCGCTGCAGTTGGCCGACTTTATTGGCCTTGATGTTTGCCTGTCGATACTACACGTAATGCACGATGGTTTTAAAAACCCTAAATATGCCCCATGCCCATTATTGGTAAACATGGTAAGGGCCGGTAAGCTTGGTGTAAAATCGGGCGAAGGTTTTTACGATTATTCTGAGAGTAAGAAAGCAGAGAAAGTAGCTTATAAGAAATAGTGTTCAGTCGCAGTCGCAGTATTCAGCCTGCCTGCCGATAGGTTGGTCGCAATAAGCAGGCAGTTTGTCATTCCGACCGAAGCGCAGTGTAGTTGAGGAATCTTAAATACAGCGTTCAGTCGCAGTAAGCAGGCAGTTTGTCATTCCGACGCAGGAGGTATCCCACATAATAATAGTGAGATCCATCGACTCCGCTACGCTCAGGATGACAAACACTAAACCCCAAACCATTAACCCTAAACCCTAAAAATTGGCAAAAATAGTCCCTTTTAAAGCAGTTCGCCCGGCGCGCGATAAAGTTAGCCTGGTAACATCTCGCTCTTACGATGAGTACAGCCCTGCCGAACTGGCTTCGCAACTGGACTATAACCCATTTTCGTTCCTACACATACTAAAACCGGCTTACATTAACCAGCAAAAGGCTTCGGCCGAAACAAGGTTTAAGTCGGTCCACACAAAATACCAGGAGTTTAAAGACGAGCAGGTGCTAAAGCAGGAGGCCGGCGCGGTGTTTTACCTGTACGAAATTCAGAGTAAAAATAGGGTCTTTACCGGTATTATTGCGGGCACATCGATAGAAGATTACCAAAACAACGTTATAAAAAAACACGAAGATACCCTGCCCTACCGTGTAGAATATTTTAAAGATTACCTGCACCAAACGGGCTTTAACACAGAGCCGGTGCTTATAACCTACCCCGAAAAACCCGAACTGCAGCAATGGATAGCCACGCGCAAGCAAAAGCGTCCGCTGTACTTATTTTCGTCGCTTAACCGCGATAAGCACACGCTGTGGCGCATACGCGATGCAGCCGAGATACAATGGCTGCAACAGCAGTTTGAAGGCATAGACAGCCTGTATATTGCCGATGGGCACCATAGGTCGGCATCGTCAGAGCTGTTGTACGAGCAGGATAAGGCTTCCGGTAACGGCAACCTCAACTATTTTATGAGCTTTTTAATTGCAGAGAGTGATTTAAAGATATACGAATACAACCGCATTATTCACGACCTTAACGGCCTTAGTAAAGAGCAGTTTTTAAAGGCGCTTTCTAAAGATTTTACTGTGGTTAATAAGCATTTAGAACTTTGGAAACCCGAAGAAAAATTTAACTTTGGCATGTACCTGGGCGGCGAATTTTATGCCTTACAGTTAAAGAATACCGGGTTTAAGTCTGTTTTAGAAGCGTTGGATGCGCAAATATTATACGAAAAAGTACTGCACCCGCTGTTAGGCATCAGCGATTTACGTAACGATGAGCGTATAGAATACATACCCGGCAACAAACCCATTACCCTTATTAAAGAAATGGTAGATAATGGCGACTATCAGGTTGGTTTTATGCTTTACCCCGCCAGTATTACCGAGATTAAACAACTGGCCAACAACAACCTTATTATGCCGCCAAAAAGTACGTATATTGAGCCAAAGTTCAGGAGCGGACTGGTGGTTTATGAGTTGTAATTTATATATTGAAAGATTAAAAATTGAAAGATTAGGAACTGACGTTTGGTCAATTTGATTAACCAAGAATATGAAAAAACTGTTCTTATTGTTTTTTTTGATACCTGCGCTCAGTTGTGCACAGGACAAAATATTTTCGGTAGTACAGATCGATTCAATTGCCAACAAAAATGGCAACAGCCTACATGATTCTTACTCAAACATCAAGGTAGAAAAGAAGAGGTTTCTTTGGGGTAAAAAAACTATTGCCACAGGTTCTGGCAAAAACTCACTTTATGAGTACGATGATCGTACTAAAAGAAAAACAATAGTTGTTAAAGCAACCTACCTCGAAAAAATAAATTACTTCGACAATCATTCAAAACAAATTTTGATTGAATTTTATTACAACCTTCATATGCTCTTTTTTGTTAGAGTAACAAATAGCACAGTCGATAAGAAGGCGAATAAATTAGATACTGTTTACGAAATTGATCCGGAAAAAGAAATTTCAAAAGACATAACTAAAGCCTTTGAATTCGATATTAAACAATTGATCTTCAGTAAAAATGAAGATTATCAAAAATATTTTAATTATGTCAATACAAAATAATTTATCCAATATAAAAGCCACATTACCGCCACATGTTACCCTTGTAGCGGTTAGCAAAACCTGGCCCGTACCCGATTTAATGGAGGCCTACAACGCCGGGCAGCGCATTTTTGGCGAGAACAAAATTCAGGAAATGGCCGATAAGTACGAGCAGATGCCCAAAGATATTGAGTGGCACATGATAGGCCACGTGCAAACCAATAAGGTTAAATATATGGCACCGTTTGTTAGCCTTGTACATGGTGTAGACAGCCTTAAACTACTGGCCGAAATAAACAAACAGGCCAAAAAAAACGGCAGGGTTATTGACTGTTTATTACAAATGCACATTGCCGAAGAGGACACTAAATTTGGCCTGGACGAAGCAGAACTGAATGAGCTGTTGGCATCTGCCGAGTTTAAACAGATGGAAAACATTAAAGTTACCGGCCTTATGGGCATGGCTACTTTTACCGATGATGAAGCCCAGATTAAAAAGGAATTCAGTAATTTACAGTCGGTTTTCAAATCGCTTGCAGGCAAGCCAACAACCAACAACCTGCAACCAACAACTTTAAGCATGGGCATGAGTGGTGATTATCAGTTAGCTATAGCCTGCGGCAGTACTATGGTGCGCATAGGCAGCAGTATTTTTGGAAATCGATAAAAAAAGTGGTTTTGATTTACGAACTTTGTATCTTTAGGGATTAAAATTTAAAAAAAGATTTTTGTACGCAATACTTGACATAGAAACGACGGGAGGACAATTTAATGAAGAGGGAATAACCGAGATTGCCATTTACAAATATGACGGCCATGAGGTTACCGACCAGTTTATAAGCCTTGTAAATCCCGAAAAACCAATACAGCCCTTTGTGGTAAAGCTAACCGGTATTAATAATGCCATGCTTCGCAGCGCCCCTAAATTTCATGAGGTAGCCAAGCGCATTATAGAAATTACCGATGGCTGCATTATTGTGGCCCACAACGCACAGTTTGACTACCGCGTGCTTAAAACCGAATTCAAGAACCTGGGTTACGATTTCGAAAAGCAAACCCTTTGCACCGTAGAATTATCTCAAAAATTGCTGCCGGAACAAAAATCGCACAGCCTGGGCAAACTGGTTCGCGCCCTGGGCATACCCATGAGCGACAGGCACCGCGCCACCGGAGATGCACTGGCTACCGTTCAGCTATTTAAACTATTATTAGAAAAAGACGTTGAAAAAGAAATAGTTAAAGGCCTGATTAAAAGCGAAACCAAAAAAGGTATTTCTCCAAAATTATTAGACTTGCTTGAGAGTGTACCTTCAGTAACCGGCATTTATTACATCTATAAAGAAAACGGCGACCTTATTTATCTCGGCCGCAGCCGCAACATAAAAAAACGTGTTAACCAGCATTTTACGGGTACGTCTCGAAAATCAAAACGCATACAGCGCGAAGCTTTTACCGTTACGTACGAAGAAACGGGCAGCGAGCTTATTGCCCTGCTTAAAGAATGCCACGAGCTTAAGGTTAATAAGCCGGTGTACAACCGCATGCTTAAAATAGACAACGCCCCATGGTCTATGTATACAGAGAAAGACCCTCACGGCTACATTATACTTAAACTTCAAAAAACCGATGGCCGCAAAAAAGAAATTATTTCTTTTCCGGGCATTGTAGAGGCGCGCAGTGCGCTTTATAAAATTGTAGACAAATACAGGCTGTGCCAAAAAATTAACGGCATGGACGAGTCTGATAAACAGGCCTGTTTCCCGCTGGAGCTGGAAAGCTGCAACGGTGCCTGCATTGGCAAAGAGTTGCCGGAAGAGTACAACCTTCGTGTTAAAGAGTTTATTGATGCCAACAGTTTTTACAACCAAAGCATGGTACTTATAGACCGTGGCCGCGCTATAGACGAGCGTAGTGCCGTACTTATAGAAAACGGCGTATATAAAGGCTACGCTTTCTTTAACCTTAACTATCAGGTTAATAACTTAGAGATACTTAAAAATATTATTGTGCCTATGGACAATAATAAGGACACCAAAAAAATCATTCAGGACTTTATCCGAAAAAAGAAAGCCTTAAAAATAGTACGTTTATAAGGTATTTAGTATTTTTGGTATAATGCAGCAACCCAAAATTTTAAAGACCGGCTTTTTACCCGAGGAAACCCGGCAAAAGCTCCATACCGTAATTTACGAAGCCGATACGCGCGCGGGCAAATTGTTCGACATTATCCTGCTGTGCGTTATCCTTATCAGCATTGTGGCGGTAATGCTGGAGAGTGTTGCATCCATCAAAATTGTATACGGTCACGAACTGGCGGTTATAGAATGGGTAATTACCATTTTATTTACGCTGGAATATATAGCCCGTGTTGTTTCCGTTCGAGAGCCGCTCAGGTATATTTTCAGCTTTTATGGCTTTGTAGATCTGCTTGCTACCCTACCCAAATACGTAGGCCTGCTGTTTCCCGGCTCCGGATTTTTAATTGCCGTACGTGCCGTAAGGTTACTGCGTGTTTTCAGGATCTTAAAGCTTACCCATTTTGTGGGGGCATCCAACCAGTTGCTGGCCGCCCTGCGCAAAAGCCAGGTTAAAATAGCGGTATTTTTATTCAGCGTAATAGTGCTGTGCATTATTATGGGCACACTAATGTACATGATAGAAGGCCCCGAAAGCGGCTTTACAAGCATACCAACCAGCATTTACTGGACTATTGTTACCCTAACCACCGTGGGCTTTGGCGATATTACGCCCATAACCCCGTTAGGGCAGCTTATGTCTATGGTTATCATGATTATGGGTTACGGCATTATTGCTGTACCTACCGGCCTTGTAACCGCACAATTCATGGCCGAAACACCACACTTAAACACCCAGGCATGCCCCAATTGCGGCGCTAACCAGCACCGAGACGATGCTAAGTTTTGCTACAATTGCGGCGCCGGCCTTACCAAATAAATGGATACCCAGCACAAATACCTTATTACTGTTATTGGCCCCACGGCCATTGGCAAAACTGCCATAGCTATAGAAATTGCAAAGCACTTTAATTGCGAGATTATATCGGCCGATAGCAGGCAGTTTTTTAAAGAAATGACTATTGGTACTGCCGTACCGTCTGCAGACGAACTGGCGGCAGCTAAACACCATTTCATTCAGAATATAAGCATCTTTGAAGAGTATACCGTAGGCGATTTTGAGCGAGATGCTATTGCTAAGCTCGACCAGCTTTTTGCAACCAATAACTTTGCAGTTTTGGTGGGTGGCTCCGGCCTGTATATTGATGCTGTTTTAAAAGGCTTTGATGATTTTCCGGAGGTAGAACCCGCTGTAAGACAACAACTTATTGCCGATTTTGAGGAAAAGGGAATCGAATACCTTCAGCATAAACTCGAAGAACTCGACCCTGTGCATTATAACAATGTAGCTAAGGAAAATCCACAGCGGTTAATGCGTGCCCTTGAGGTTTGCATTGGCAGTGGCAAGCCGTATTCTTCATTTCTAAATATTAAAAAAAACAGCCGCAACTTTACTCCTATTGTTATTGGCCTTGAGGCCGAAAGGCAAACCATGTACAACCGTATTAACCAACGTGTTGATATTATGGTTAATAACGGACTGATAGATGAGGCTCGCGAATTATATCCGCATAAAAAGCTTAATGCACTGCAAACGGTTGGCTACCGCGAATTATTTAGTTTTTTTGATGGCGAGTTTACGCAGGATTTTGCCCTCGAAGAAATTAAAAAGAATACCCGCCGCTTTGCCAAACGCCAGATAACGTGGTTTAAGCGTACCGAAGGCGCACGCTGGTTTGATTTTAAAACCGCGCCCGCCACTATTATTAATTACATACAAGACTCTTTATAATGCCTATATCTCCAGACTTTACATCGGTTTACTCGCACCAGTGGGAAATTAATTTTGTGCAATGCACCCCTAACGGTTTGCTTCGCCATACCGAGCTGTGCAACCTGTTGCAGCTTACTGCCGGTTACCATGCCGAATTGGGAGGCCTTAGTTTTACCGATATGCAGGAGCACGACCAGGCTTGGGTTTTAAGCCGTATGCGGGTTGAGATAGACCAGTTACCCAAATGGCGCGATACCGTTACCGTAAAGACATGGATTTACGATTTACAAGGGTCACGATCTATACGAGCGTTGGAAATGTACGTGGGCGATAAAAAAATTGTAGGATCGGTTACCTACTGGGCGGTGTTTAATACCAAGCTTAGAAAAGCAGAAGCCCTTGCCCTGCCCCATGAGCATTTTGAAAAATACCCGGAGAGGGAGTCTACAGCAGAATCTTTTAAAAAAGTAAACCTTACTCGCGAAGCTACACTGCACAGCGAGCGTAAAGTGGTATTATCTGACCTTGATATTGTTAACCACGCCAATAACGTAAAATACCTGGAATGGTGCCTGGATGGCATAGACCACAAACCTATTTTAAGGCAACAGCTGCAAAGTTTTGATATGAATTTTATGCGCGAGCTTAAATTGGGCGATGCCGTACAACTCTATCATGGTGTTGATGATAAGCAGACCTTCTTTAGCATCAATAAAGAAGATAAAGCATGTTTTGCTTTAGAGCTTAACTGGAAATAAACAGTGTTCAGTGTTCAGCCCCAGTATACAGTAAGAACGCGGATGACACGGATGCAAGCAAACGCAGATTTACACAGATTTAAAAATCAGCGTAAATCCGCTAAATCAGCGTCATCCGCGTTCCTTTTTAAGACTGCGTTCCATCATAAACCGTTTTCCGTAAAATATTAAACAAAAAAAATTCCTCCTGTCGCCTGAATGAAAAGCCCGCACGGTTTATCATTCTGTAACGATAGGAAGAATAATTTATATAGAACAGTTACTGTTTACTATTTCTCTTCGGCTACTTTATTTTTTATTACCAACCTAAAACCTTCTCCGTGAATGTTTAGTATCTCTACATCTTCATCGCTTTTTAGGTACTTTCTAAGTTTGGCAATATAAACGTCCATACTTCTGGAAGTAAAGTAGTTATCATCTCTCCAAATTTTTGTTAGCGCAAGCTCCCTTGGCATAAGGTCGTTTTCATGCAGGGCAAGCATTTTAAGCAGTTCGTTCTCTTTTGGAGACAGCTTAATAGGCTCATCGTTATCAAACGTAAGGAAACGTAATTTAGAGTTAAGGTGAAATTTACCAATCTGGAACTCAAATTTAGAGTTATCCGTTTTAGTTTCAGATGCTTTTCTCTGAATAATAGCTTTAATTTTCATTAATAAAACTTCTGAATCAAAAGGCTTATTAAGGTAATCATCTGCTCCTACTTTGTAACCTTTAAGCACATCTTCTTTCATAGATTTTGCTGTAAGGAAAATAATAGGCACTTCTTTATTTTTTTCTCTTATCTCTCTGGCTAATGTATAACCATCCTTATAAGGCATCATAACGTCTAATATGCAAAGGTCGTAGTTGTCTTTTTTAAACTTCTCGAAACCTTCCATTCCGTTCTTGGCTAATGTAACATCAAAATCATTAATTAACAGATAGTCTTTTAGCACCGCCCCAAAGTTCGGGTCGTCTTCAACCAAAAGTATCTTTTTGTTTGCTTCTTCCATATTTTTAATTTATTAGTGGCATTTTTATTATAAAGGTACTACCTCTTCCTTTTTCGCTTTCTACGTATATATGACAGTTGTGATCTTCTACAATTCGTTTTACATAAGCCAATCCAAGACCGTGCCCTTTTACGTTATGTATATCGCCGGTGTGCTCTCTGTAAAACTTCTCAAAAATCCTTTTCTGGGTAATCTTGTTCATACCCAAGCCTTTATCGCTTATTTTAATCAGTATAAAATCTTTAACATTCTCTGTGTATATATCTATAACGGGTTCATCAGGAGAATATTTGATGGCGTTATCTAAAATATTAACAAGAACATTCGTAAAATGCACATCGTTTAACAAAGCCGTTGTGCGCTGTGCATCAAAATGGCGTGTAAGGCTGCCGTGCCTGGCCTCAATAATTAAATGAACGTGCTCTATGGCCCCCTCTATAACATCATGAACATCGGCCTGTTCTTTAGTAATTTCCAGCTCTTTTTTATCGAGTTTGGATATTTGCAGCACGTTTTCTACCTGTGCATGCATTCTTTTATTCTCTTCGCGAATCATTTGCAGGTACCGCTGTACCTTTTCTTTATCATCAAATATCTTTGGGTTTTTAATCGCATCCAGCGCCAGGTTAATGGTAGCTATAGGCGTTTTAAACTCATGGGTCATGTTATTAATAAAGTCGGTTTTAATTTCCGATATATTTTTTTGCTTAATCAATTGGTTAATAGCACTTAAGTAAGCAATAATTATAATAAGCGTAAATATTAGCGACAGCGATGTTATACCTAAGATAGACGAGAACAAAAATGTTTTCTTTTCAGGAAAACTAACCAGCAGCCTGTAATTAGAGCCCCCGTTATTATCGTCAAAAACCTTATGCTCATGAAAGTTAGACGGGTCGTACTTTAAATTAGCCGACCGTATCTTGGTTTGCATGCCATCGTTATAAATGCCAAATTCAAACGGTGTTTTAACGCCACTTTGCACCAGCTCAGACGATAGCATTTCCTGAAGCTTTTCTTTAGATATCCAGTTTTCCAGGTAATTGTATTCCCTGTAATCTTTAATAAAGCCTTCTATGGTAAAACGCATCCTTCTTTCGGCATCTTCCTCACCTGCTTTTGCTTTGGCATCGGGCCTTTTATTTTTTGATGATTTTTTTTCTACAACATCATCAAATTTATCTTTATCAAAGAACACATCGTCATCATACTCCCGTGTAACCTGGTCTGAGTAAATAACTATATCATTATTTTTATTGACAGCCTTATCGTACAGGGGTAATAAATCGGTACGCGATGGTGCCCTGCCGGTACTGTCTTTAAACCTGCTGTAAATTTTGTAAAACTCTTCGCCTTCTTTTTTCTCAAGCCTTTTTGTTACCTGGCCCAATACTTGCTGAATGTGGAACTTAAATTGTTCTTCGTTATTTTTTAGCGATGAGTTTACCCAATATAGCTGTACGAGTATTATTCCTATCAACGATAGGCTCATAAAAAATACCAGTAAGCGGAATCTAGTTTTGTTCATCACTACAAAATTAACATTTTAACATTTACAGCTTCAAAATATTAACCAAAGATTAACAAGGGCAGCTAAATTTCAATTATATTCAGAAAATTAAATATTTTAACAACTTCCTGTTTAGCAACATCTAAACTATAATTATCTATAATATAATTACTTAAATCGGCTTTTTTTTGATCATCCCATTGGTTTGCTATACGCTCTAAAACCTGCTCCCTGCTTACGTTATCGCGTTTCATAACCCTTTCAATACGGGTTTCTATAGGTGCAGTTACCATAATTACGGCATCGCAGTCTTTATAGCTGCCGCTTTCAAACAAAATAGCCGTTTCTTTAATTACAAAAGGTTTGTTGTGGTGCGTGGCCACCCAATCTTTAAAATGCTGGGCCACTTTTGGGTGAATTATACCATTTAAGGTTTGAAGTTTAGCCGGATCTTTAAACACAAGCGCGGCTATCTTGGCTTTATCGGGCATGCCGGCGGTTAAAACACCGGAGCCAAAAGCAGCCTCCACCTCCGGAACTACATGTGGAAGGAAAAGTATTTTTTTAGCCTCTTCGTCGGCAATATATACAGGCACACCAAGATTAGCAAAAAACTGTGCAATGGTACTTTTACCACTGCCAATGCCACCGGTAAGGCCTATAATTTTTGTTTTCATGGTCTAAAAAATAATTCAGGAAATGCTTTTTGAGGTGCTTCTTTAAGCAAATGTATTTTAGTAAACGATTTTAAGTAACCTGTACCATAACCGTAAAACTGTATAAATACCGCCGCTAAAGAAAACAGACCCACTTTTAAACTTTTATTGCTTACCGATGACAGCACCAGCACAGCAACAAAGTACAAAATATAAAAATAAATAAAGAAGTTTACATCAATTAACACAAGCATAAGAGATGCTACCAACCCGATTATAAAAAAGCTTGGAAACAAAAAGGTTATCTTTTTATATTCCGGGTGCCACTTATCCAATATAGGGCGTGCCTTGCCGAATTTATTAACCTGCTTATAAAATTTTTCCCAGTCTATGCGGCGCTTGTGGTACACAAAAGAAGAGGTAAATAATTTAGTGGTGTAACCAAGCTTCCAGAGCCTGATGGAAAGGTCTGGGTCTTCGCCCGGATGGATGTTTCCAAACCCGCCCGAAGCCTCAAATGCCAGCTTAGAAATACCCATATTAAAGCTACGCGGCTGAAATTTTTCTATTTTCTCTGATTTGCCCCTAATGCCACCGGTGGTAAGAAAAGACGTCATGGCAAAATTGATGGCCTTCTGCACATCGCTAAACGAATCAAGAGCTCCATCGGGTCCGCCAAAACAATCAGTATAACCGGCTGCAAGATTATCGGCAACGCTTTGCAAATAATGCGGAGGTATAACACAATCAGAGTCAAATATAATAAAATAGTCGCCCCCGGCATGCTGCATGCCAAAATTGCGGGAGTCGCCCGGGCCGCTGTTTTGCTTATAATAGTAGGTTATAGTAAGCTGGTGGTTAAACTTAGCAATTACCTCATCGCAGGCTATAGTAGAGCCATCTTCTATAACAACCACCTCAAAAGGCTGGTTGTAGGTTTGCAGCGTTAAGCTGTGCAGTAGTTCTTCAATTTCGTCTGGCCTGTTATATACCGGTATTATTAACGAAAACATCATTAGCCTTATTTTTTAACAAAGTTACTCTTTAAAATAAAAAAGCCACCAAAAAAATTTGGTGGCTTAGTTTTGCTGCCTGCGGGGCAGGCGGCATCAATTAACTTACACTACTGCTTTTTAACAACTTTAATTGTTTTTACTGTATTACCGGCAGTTACATTAATAATGTAAGGGCCTTCGGCAAGTTTAGTCATATCAACTTTTACATCGGTAGCAGTTGGCTGTAAATCCATAACCTGCTGGCCTAATAAATTAAATACTTTTACAGATGTAATGTTAGAAGAGTAAGAAATGTTAAGTACATCTTTTACCGGGTTTGGATAGTAGCTAAAAGAAGCTACATCAAAACTCCTGTTGCCAAGTACTATATCAACCATTACAGGTAGTGCACCAATACTTGAACACTCATCTATTGTAGTAACTGCGTAGTACGTAGTACCCGATACAATTTCAAAATCGTAAGAAAGTGGGTTAACGCCGTTAGCTGCATCTTCTGCCGTAGCATACCAAACAACTTCGCCTTCGCTTTCTACAATAATATCTTCGATAGTAGCAACATCACCTTCTTCAATTTCTACTTGCTGAACACCACTTCCTACAGGAACAGCAATTACAAATACATAAGCAGTAACTTCTACCCTTGTAGTACTTTCGCAACCGTTAACCGTTTGAGAAGCATAGTAAACAGTACCATCTACAATTGCAGTATCAGCAGATAAAGCCTCTCCGCCTGTAGCGGTAGCATACCACTGTACGTTTTCTGCCATTGCATCTAAGCTGGCAACAGTAGCGCTGTTACAAAATACCTGAACGGCATCTGCGTAAGGAGCACTTGTAAAGCAAAGTACTGTAAGTACACCGTTTACATTGGTAGTACCATTCCACTCGCCACCACCGGCAGCGCTGTAGCCACCGTAAGTAGCTGTACCACCATCGATCTGGAATTTAGAAGCATAGTAGTACGTACCCGGAGCAAGGTCTGCACCAATGGCAGCCATAAACTCGTCGTTATTACCGGCCTGAGAACCAAACGTCATAGGTACCCATGTAGTAAACGCAGACGGATCTGTATCAGTAGTGCCAATACCAATCCATGCTGTAATACCAGCACCAGGACCAGCACCAGGCGTAACGCCAGCCTCGTAAGCCTGAGCATATACTGTAGCAGAGTTACCCTCTACAATTGTAGCAGCACCCGGCCATTGAAGGTTAACAAAATCAAGTTCGGCAGCGGTAATAGTTACTGTTACAGCAAACCTTACAAGGCTTTCGCAACCCTCTATAGTTTGAGAAGCATAGTATGTAGTACCGTTAACAAGAGGTGTTGTACCTGCAAGAGCAGTACCACCTGTTGCAGCAGCATACCACTGTATGTTTGTACCTGTAGCTGTTAAGCCAGAAACAAATCCTGCAGCATCAAAAGTTTGTGCAGCAGTACCTGTAGGTGCTGGTGTAACATTTACATGAACCATAACCGCAGTTCTTGTAAGGCTTTCGCAACCTACTGTTTGAGATGCGTAGTAAGTAGTACCATCTACAAGAGCAGTTGTACCGGCAAGAGCCGTACCGCCTGTTGCAGCAGCATACCATTGTACTGTAGTACCTGTAGCAGTTAAACCTGCCACTGTACCGGCATTACAAAAACTTTGCATAGCAGCGGCAACCGGTGCAGCTGTAGCACACTGTACTGTTAAAATTCCACTTACGTTAGATGTACCGTTCCAGAAAGAACCGCCATCGGCATTGTAGCCACCATATCTGTAAGGGCCATCTAATAATTTAAATCTACTTGCGTAGTAGTATGTACCAGGTGCTAAGCTTGCGCCAATAGCTGCCATGTACTCATCTTTATCGCCAACTTGTGTGTTGAAAGTCATCGGGATCCATGTAGTCCATGTAGATGGGTTAGAATCTGTAGCGCTAACACCAATCCATGCCTGTACACCAACACCAGGACCTGCACCAGGAGTTACACCAGCCTCAAGGCCTTGTGCATACACTGTACCTGCAGCACCCTGTGCGATAGTTAAAACCGGTGGCCATTGTAGGTTAACCCAGTCCATTATTGGTAAAATAACAGTTACATCTACAGCAAACCTTGTCTGGCTTTCGCAACCGTTAAGTGTTTGAGATGCATAGTATATACCTGTTTCAAGCTCTGTAGTTGGAGCAAGTGGCGTGCCACCTGTTGGAGTTGTATACCACTGTACCGCAGTACCTGTAATATCTAATTGGCTAACTGTTGTTACAACAGTGTAAAGTACCTCTGTTACTGTAGTTGTAGGTGCAGGGGTAACAGTAACTGTTAATGCTGCTGTTGCAGATGCCGGGCATCCAAGATCTGTAGTAGCTGTAGCAGTATAGCTTGTAGCTGCTGCTGGCATAGCATAAACTGTTTGTGCAGATGTACCTGCTACGTAAGGCACGGTACCGGCAGCATCAGAATATAATCCTGTTACCGGAGTCCAAACATAATCAACAGCGTTTGTAGCGCCTGTAATGTTTACGTTATAATCTTCGTACTCGCCATAGCCAGAGTGGCTACAATCTGCAGATACAAGAGATAAAGTACTGTAGCTGCAAAGTACACGCATACGCGTTACACCGTTTATTGCAGTTGCAGGTACTGTAATTGTACCGGTAGATGTAGTTGTAGAGTTTAGGCCTGTAGCCGATGTGTAAACACTTTCATCATCGCTAAAAGTACCATCCTGATTGTAATCTATCCATACGCGGAACCACTCAGTCCAGCTTGGGCTACCAGGCTGTAATGTAATAGTATATGCAGTACCGGCAGTTACGTTTGCTGTTAAAGCACTGTAATACGTATAATCACTTACAGTATCGCCAGAGGCGTTGTTTGTAATGTTTGCAAACGAGAAGTTATTTAAATAATCTCCAGTTGCACCACCATTAAATGTACCTACTGCAGGTGTACAATATGCCACCGGAATGATAGACTCGCCACCTGTAGCAGTAATAGCTACAACTTCGTTTAAACATGCCTCGTATTCTGATGGGTTTACTGTTACCGGGTTTGGTAACGGGTTAACTGTTACAACATAAGTAGCATTTACCATACATGGGCCGGCAGATTGTGTAGCCGTTAATGTATAGGTAGTAGTTTCTGTTGGAGCAAAAACAAAACCAGTAGCAGCAGTACCTGTAACTCCTGTAGAAGGAGACCATACGTACGTATCAAAAGCTGCTGCTCCTTCTGTAATTGTTAAAGCAGGTGTAGCATTACCAAGGCAAATAGCTTCTGCATCATCACTTAAAGTAAACACAGCAGGTGCGTTAACTACAAAAGTACCCGCTGTTGTAAATGTACCACCTACAGTAGTAATGTTTACTGTACCAGACACGCCCGCAGGAACTGTTGCCACCACTTGTGTGGTTGTGTTAGATGTTGTAGCAACTACTGTACCTCCTATTGTTAATACTGCATTGCCAAGATCTGTACCTGTAATGGTAATTTCGCCTGTTGCAGCACAATACGATGCAGGAGTAAATGCTGTAACAACCGGTGCCGGTGGCAGGAATGTTGTTATAGTATAATCTTCGTAAGTACCATAATATCCTGTGTAGCATGGTGTACCTCCTGTATCACTATCTGTACCACCAATCCTTACCCTGTGGCTACCCACAGATGCAGTAACAGGAACCATAAACGAACCTGATAATGTAGAAGGGTTTGGTTGTGCCGATAAACCTGTGTAAACAAGTTCGCCATCATCATCAAAATCTGCATCGTCATTCCAGTCTATCCAAATTTTTGTACCATAAGTATATCCTGTAGAGTATGTAATAGCAAAGCTAACTGTAGAGCCTAACGCAGCACTTGTAGATTGTGCAGCATAGTTACCATAGTAACCTGTTTCAGATCCTGTTGCGTTACTAATAGTACCCAATACAACGTTGGTTATACCTGTACCATCCTGGTTAATTGGCGCAGGAACACAGTATCCAGGAAAGAATACTTTAGGGCCCGCCCAAGAGCTTGACTCAGTATCGCTACAAAGGCTCTTAACCCAAACATAATATGTAAGGGTATTATCTAAGCTTGTTAACGATGTAGTTGTTACACCCGCTGCTACTGTACCAGATGCAGTTGTAGTTGCAGTTGGCGGCGTGTTTGTAGTTGTATAATAGTAGGCATACCCGTTTGCCGGAAG
The DNA here is from genome assembly GCF_000422725.1 of Flavobacterium subsaxonicum WB 4.1-42 = DSM 21790. Classification (GTDB taxonomy): domain Bacteria; phylum Bacteroidota; class Bacteroidia; order Flavobacteriales; family Flavobacteriaceae; genus Flavobacterium; species Flavobacterium subsaxonicum. Next base: position 19,213 of record NZ_KE383909.1, on the reverse strand, counting down.
GCTTTGAGATGCTGTCCATGATACAGATGTAGAGGTAAGGCCTGTATTAACAGATGTAAGGTTTGTTGGAGAAAGGCATGATGCCACATTACCTTCAAACTGTAACCTTGCAATTGTACCTGTCCTGGTACCGCTTGGCGGTGCAGCAGGATCCGGGTTGGTACTATCACTGTAATAGTAGATACCACTGTTAGCAGTACTGGTATAAGAACCCCAGTTAGCAGTACAAGAATATCCTGCGATGTTCTCGTCTACACCTACTATAAGGTTGCTTGTACCATTGTAAGTAAATGGAGTACTTAATGTAATCTCCATCCAGTTGTTACCTACCGGAGTAATAGTTCCGCTGTATACCTGTGTTAAGTTGGCAGCAGCCTCCCAATCGGTATTCGAACTAAAAGCCGTTTTGGAGGTCTGGCCTAAATAAACGGTCCAGTTGTTCCAAAGTGTGGTGGTTGTTCCGCCCGAAGCGTAATAAAACCTTATTTTGGTAATCTGGCCGCTAACGCCTCCGCCTGCAGCAAATTCTGAAGCGGTTACAATTTGTTGGCTGTAATTATAGCCCCAACACGAATTTATTGGAAAGATTCCACCGGTAGCCGTGCCCGAACCGATATTAATAGTCCCGGTTTGCGAGTAGCCAACCGTGACCGACATTAAGGCATACAGAACCAGTAGGCCCATGTGCCAGCGCTTCAAACCTTTCCCGAAGTTTGAAGCAGTTAAAATAGTAGTGTTTTTCATATAACATGATTAATTATTAATGTTAATAAAATTATAAAATTATGTTAATATCGAATTATATAATTTTACAATAAATTAACTTTTAAATTATATTTATATAAAAAATGAATAAGGAACACAATATTCAGAGGATGACGTTGAACTACATATCAAAATACATAATATTTAAAGAAATTGGCATTATACAATTTAAAATATTTCTAAATAGATAAAAATTATAGTTAAAATACTACAATCAACACAATATTTTATGCTTTGGTTCGTTATTAAGCTCTTTTATCACAAAACAAAAAGCCACCGTTTCCGGTGGCTTTTTTAACATTTATTTAAGAATTAGCAATTACTGTTTCTTAACAACTTTAATTGTTTTTACAGTGTTTCCGGTGCCTACATTAACAATATAAGTGCCTTCGGCAAGAGCCGACATATCTACCTTAACATCAGTTGCATTTGGTTTAAGCTGCATAATCTGCTGCCCTACCAGGTTAAATACACTTACCGATGTAATGTTTGAAGAGTACGAAAGGTTAAGTACATTATTAACCGGGTTAGGATAGTAAGTAAATGCATTAACATCAAAAACATCTCTTCCTAATACCACATCTACCATTACGGCAAGTACAGTAGTACTGGTACAGTTGCCCACAGTTTGCGTAGCATAGTAAGTAGCACCTGTAGTAATAACGCTTGCATCTGTAAGAGGGTTAACACCCGCAAGGGCATCCACCTCAGATGCATACCATGTAACCGTACCCTCAGTTTCAACTATAAGGTCGGCTATAGTTGCATTTTCGCCCGCAGCAACTTCTACCGTTTGTGTAGCAGCACCTGTAGGAGCATCTACAGTAGTAATAGTTACCGTAAACATATTTTGGGCAGTACAGTTAGGTGTAGTGTTAGATTGAGCGTACACATAAATATCTGTAGTCTGCTCAATTGGAGTTCCAACAGCAAGCATAGTACCTGTTCCGTTAGTTCCGGTATAGTAGCTGCCATTTACAAGGGCAGGCAATATATATACGTTACAAGACGTAACATCTTCCGGAGCATCGGCTACAGCATTATTAATAGTTACTGTAAACGTATTCTCATCGGTACAGTTTGGTGTAGTGCCCGATTGTGCATACACATATATAACAGTAGTCTGCTCAATTTCTGTTCCGGCAGCAAGCATAGTGCCTGTACCACCCATAGCAGTATAGTAGCTACCGCTTGTAAGTGCAGGTAACACATAAGAACCACATTCGGTAACATCTTCCGGAGCATCGGCCACCGTAGTTGTAATAGTAACCATAACGGCAGTCCTGGTTAAGCCTTCGCAACCATCAATAGTTTGAGAAGCATAGTATGTTGTACCGCTTGCAAGGGCAGTATCTGCAGCAAGAGCAGTGCCGCCGGTTGCAGCAGCATACCATTGTACATTAGTACCGGTTGCAAGTAAATTACTTACAGTACCTGATGTACAGAACAATTGAGCCTCGGCAGCAGCAGGAGCCGGAGTTACATTTATTTGTGCAGTAACCGCAGCCCTTACACTCTCGCAGTTGTTTAGTATTTGAGATGCATAGTAAACTGTACCATTTACAAGAGCAGTATCCGGAGTTAAAGCCGTACCGCCCGTAGCAGCAGCATACCATTGTACGCCTGCCTCTGTAGCAACAAGGTTGGCTACCGTAGCAGCATTACAAAATGTTTGTGTAGCAGCAACGGTTGGAACCGGAGTTACATTTATTTGTACAGTAACCGGAGTTCTTAAAGCACTCTCGCAACCATTTAAGGTTTGCGATGCATAGTAAACCGTATCGTCTGTAAGGGCAGCTGTAGCAGCAAGGGCAGTACCGCCTGTTGCAGCAGTATACCATTGTACCGCAGTACCACCTGTTGTTGTAAGGCCTGCTACAGTAGCAGTGTTACAAAACGTTTGGGTGGCATCGGCAGCAGGGGCATCGGTAAGGTTAACAGTAACGCTTACAGTTCCGGTTCTTGTACAACCTGGTGTAGACGTAGATGTAATAGTATACGCGTTTGTACCCGCAGTAGCCGATTTAAAGTAAACCGTAGTGGCGTTGGCACCCGCTACATAAGGTGTAGTGGCCGCAGCATTAGTATATAGGTTTTCTGCAGGAGACCATGAAATTACAGTCGCCGTAGGGTTAGCGCTTGTAAAGGTAACATTAAGCCTTTTTGGAGACAACGTACCTGTTGTTGTAGACGCACTATAACTGTTTCTCCAAAGTACGGTGTTTGTTGCAGTCTCTGTATAGTATGTCTGAGAATTGTAAAGATCATCGGCACCATCATAAGTAACGTTAACTATAATATTCGATGTACCATCCCATGAATATGGCGTAGCAAATGTAATTACCTGCCAGCCACTCTCTGTATGCGTATAGGTTGCAGGGCCGTAAACGGTTGCCATAGCGGTAGTCGACATAAAATCGTTAGTAGCAAAGTTAGCCGAAGACGTAGTACCTATTTTAACCGTAAAGTTAGCATTGGTAGCAGCATCGCCAAGGGTTGTAATATTATACGCCATAGAGGTTATGTTACCGGCAGTTAGCCCGGCAGCAGTAAGTTCGGCAGCAGTATAAATAGTCTGGCTCCAGTAGTTTGGCCAACGGTTACAAAATGCAGTTGGCTGCTCTGTTGTACCCGTTAAAGTGGTAGCCGTACCTATAGGGCCCGGTGTTGGTATAATACCACCTGTAACTGTAAGTGCCTGTACTGTGTTAGCACAAGTTGCAGGTGCAGCAGGTGTAATTACTATTGCGCTTGGCAGCGGATTAACCGTTACCGCAACTGTTTGTGTAGTTACACAGCCTGAACCACTATCTGTAGCTGTTACAGTATAGGTTGTAGATGCAACCGGGGTTACTGCCTGGGTAGCACCTGTAAGGTTGCCCGGCATCCATACATACGTATAGGTTGCGTTTTCGCTGGTTACCGAAAGGTTGGTGCTTTCGCCTGCGCAGATTGATGCGTCAGATGCTGTTGCTGTAATGGCCGGAGCCGCAGTTACAGTAGCAACAACTGCCTGGCGTGGGCTGGCGCAGATAGTTTTGTATTTAATATCGTAAAAATAGTAGTAGTACAATGTAGTGGTTCCACCCCACTCTGACGATGTAACGGTTAAGTTACCATCTGCACTTGTGTACGGGAAGGCTAAGCCGGCAGAGTCGCGCACCAATGATGCACCACTGTAAGCTTTAACCACGATCCTGTAGCCTGTACCGGCAGGAACCTCAACGTTTAAAGGTATAATGTTAGGAGTTGTAGTACCACCTGCTGTAACGGCAACGTTGCCTGTAGAATACAACTCGGTAGTCATGGCGGCGTTCATTACTTTAATATCAACCGTACCTGCCGCAGTAGAGTAAACCGATACCGCTTCTAATTTAGTAGCCTGAGCTACGTTAAACACAATGCCGTAGTTAGTGCTGGTGCTTGTAGTAGCATCGGCAGCCGGGGCTGCTTTACCGCCACTAACCTGCATACCTTCGGTAGCAGCCTCTACATAATAAGTAGTAGTAGCCGATATTTGAGGCGTTGTAAAGCTTGCGCCTGAAGCCAATGCACTACCACCCGTTTGGTTTGCAAACCAACGTAACGTACCGGCCGATGTGGCTGCAAGTGTAGCACTGCCCATACCGCAAACGCTGCCACCTGTTACAGAAGCAACCTCCGGGTAATCGCACATGGTTGTAAATGTACCGGCAACACTCCAGTCGCTAAAATCGCCAGAGCAAACCGTTCTTACAAACACATAATAGGTTGTAGATGGTAGTAACGATGCTACGTTAACCGTTGTACCTGTTACTGCCGTACCCGCTGCAACCGGGGTTGCATTGGTTGTAGACACTACATACTGGTAGCCTGTTGGTGTACCAACTGTTGGTGCAGTCCAGTTAAGGGTGGCCGTATTTTTGGTAATATTGGTAGTAGCAAGCAGTGCCGGTACATCGCAATCCGGAGTTAGCTCTACCACTATATTACCTATATGGAAATCATAGTCCGGGGCTTCGTTTACCGGGCCGTCTGTAGCCTGAAACGCAATTTGTACGGTCTGGCCAACATACGCATTAAGCGCCAGTGTATAATCTGTAAGTACATTGGTTAATGTAGTGGTGTTGGCCGCATTAAAAGTGTAGATAGGTGTCCATACAGCGCCGCAGCCATCTGTAGACACTAAAACATTTACTTTATCATCAGTACCAACCATACGCTCAGGGTCTGCACCGCTACCGTTATAATCAGTAATAGCTGCTTTAAATTTAAGCCTTGAGTTAGCGGTAATAGCCATTTTAGGGCTTATTATCCATGCGTTGCCTGTATCTGTATATAAATTATATTTAGCTGTAGTGGCACCTAAAGCAGTACTGCTTATCCATCCCGAAGAGTTACCCACAGGGTTGCTGCTTGTTGGCACAGTGCCCGATGTTGTAGGTACTGCTGCCTCATACCAGCCTGCAACAGCTGCCGGAAGGTTAGCACCTGTAAAGCCTGTAAAGTTATTGGTAGCAGGTAAAGTTGCTGTTAACGGACCTGTTGTTACACTAAGCGTGTTAGTATCTGTAGTTGTGTTAAAATACACATCATAAGGGCCACTGCCGCAACGGCTGTAATCAAAAACCTTTACATAATAAGTAGTATTGCAGGTAAGGCCTGTAACGTTTACAGACGATCCTGTACCATCATAAACAATTTGCTGACCTGTATTAGCAAATACAGCAGTAGCCGTGTAAGCAGCAATGCCGGTAGCATTTACAGGATTTGTAATTGGCGATGTGCTAACATAAACCAAACGCCTTGTACCATTACCGCTTGTCCAGGCAAGGTTAAAGGCTGTTGCCGATGTAGTAGCAACCGTTAAAGCACTCGACTGTGTTGCCGGCGATTGTATAATGTTTATAGTTACTGCTGTAGAAAAAGCGCTTTCGTTGCTTGTAGCACAGGTAGTTTTTAAACGATACATAATTGTTGTACCGCCAAATGATGGTGGTGTGTACGTTAATGTAGTAGCACCAGAACCACCAACTGCGTTAACCCAATCGGTTCCGTTAGTAGATTGTTCCCATTGGAACGTAATTCCCGGTACAACGGGTGCAGCACCTGTTACGGTAATTGCCGCCGGGGCTACGCCTGTACATACATAACGTATGGCATCGCCACTAATAGTACCAGCAAGCGGTGTACCTGTACAGGCTGCCGGAGGTGTAAATGTGTATACAAGGCCCGATGCAGGTATAGCTGCCGGAGTACCTGTGGTAAATCTTACCGTAGCACTGTTGCTTGTAGCCACGGCTGTATCATCCCATGATGGAGTAGCATCGGGTGCGGTAGTTGTAAGGTTCCTTGCATTATAATCTGTACTGGCCAGGCCGCGTAAACCAACCTGCGGCTGGTAACCTGTAGAGTCGGCAGCCGTCATAGTGCCGTACGCCAGATTTATAACGCCTGTAGTTTTGTTGATCTTTACCTGGAAGTTAAGTTTTTCGATGGTGTTTTGCGCCCATCTTGAGGCGTTCTTCCACTGAAAAACATACTCAGTACCGTTGTCGATCCAGCTTAGGTCGAAGGTGGTGCCTGCAACTGTAGAACTTCTTAAATCCATCCCCAAAGGCGATATAACGCCCGTACCTGTAGCGGTTGAACTGATAGGTGTGGTTGAAGAAGATGTACTGGTAGCACCTAATAGCAATGAGCCGTCAACTCTCATTACTACCGATGTAACCGTTGTTCCGTTAAATGGAAAAGCAGTTGGCAGCGTTATTACATACGAACTGGTATCGTATGATGTAGTACAGTCGGTACAGGATACTACCGAAGTACCTCCTGTAATTTCTGTGTAGGCATTGCCTGATGATTGCGAAAAAGTGTAATTCGCAACCGATTGCCCATAACCCGACAGAAAGGCGAGCATGAAGGCAATAAGTAGGGTAATTTTTTTCATGTAAATTAATGATTAATTAAAAAAGCTATTAAAACTAAAGAAATTAACACCGCACATTACACGTATGTGATTTATTGCCTACTTAAAAGCATAATTGTTAAATAATAACAATTAATTAAACACTTTTGTAAAATTAATAAAACACCAATATTAAATTTATGTTAAGTTAAAAATATCGTCTTGTTAAATACAAACCAATATTCGTACAATATTGCAGAAAAACATCAAATTCAGTCCAAATTTGTTATAATATTGCATCAAAACCATCATTTAACAGAAAATTAACTCATTATCTTAGTGTTATCCTGACCATAAGTTTACCATATGTATTTTTATTCAGAATTAAGTATAAAAAAAGCCATCGTTCCCGATGGCTTTTAGTTTAATTGTAAGGCGTTATTAGTTTTTTACAACCTTAATTACTTTAGTAGCTGCACCTGCATTTACAGTTACCATATAGGTACCCTGTGCAAGGTTTGCCATATCTATAGTTGCATTGGTAGCATTCGGCTTAGCCGATAAAATTTGCTGGCCCAAAAGGTTAGATACACTTACCGAAGTTATGTTAGCCGAATATTCTATCGTTAACACATTGCTTACCGGGTTAGGGTAGTAAACAAATGCGTGTGCATCAAAATCAGTATTACCTAATATTGCCTGTATGGTTACGGCAAGTACTGCAGTACTGGTACAACCATTTATAGTCTGAGTTGCATAATACGTTGTACCGGCTGTTACTACCGTTCCGGCAGGTAAGGCGCCTTCACCCGCAAGAGCGGCAGCTTCGGTAGCATACCATGTAACAGTACCTGTTGCAGTAACAACAATATCTTCTAAAGTAGCGGTATCGCCACCGGCAACACTAATTGTCTGGTTGGCTGCACCCGTTGGCGCAGCAACGTTATTTAACGTAACGGTAACAGCTGTCCTGACAGCACTTTCGCAACCATTTACAGTTTGAGATGCATAGTAGGTTGTAGCTGTAATAGCTGTATCTGCCGTAAGGGCTGTACCTCCTGTTGCTGCGGCATACCACTGTATTGCCGTTCCGGTAGCTGTTAAGTTAGCCACTGTACCCGAACTACAGAATGATTGGGTAGCCGTTGCTGTTGGTGCATCGGTAACATTTAATTGTACAGTTACCGCAAACCTTACCGCACTCTCGCAACCATTAACGGTTTGAGATGCATAGTAGGTTGTAGCTGTAAGGGCTGTATCTGCTGTAAGAGCCGTACCACCTGTTGCTGCTGCATACCATTGTATTGCCGTTCCGGTAGCTGTTAAGTTAGCCACTGTACCCGAAATACAGAATGATTGGGTAGCCGTGCCTGTTGGTGCATCGGTAACATTTAATTGTACGGTTACTGCAAACCTTACCGCACTCTCGCAACCATTAATGGTTTGAGATGCATAGTAGGTTGTAGCTGCAAGGGCTGTATCTGCCGTAAGAGCCGTACCACCTGTTGCTGCGGCATACCACTGTATTGCTGTTCCTGTAGCTGTTAGGTTAGCCACCGTACCCGAACCACAAACCGATTGCGTAGCCGTGCCTGTTGGTGCATCGGTAACATTTAATTGTATGGTTACCGGTACCCTTGGGCTTTCGCAACCATTAACTGTTTGAGATGCGTAGTAAGTTGTAGCCGTTAGGGCTGTATCTGCTGTAAGGGCTGTACCTCCTGTTGCAGCGGCATACCACTGTATGTTTGTTCCTGTAGCGCTTAGGTTAGCTACCGTACCCGAACCACAAAGCGACTGCGTTGCCGTTGCCGTTGGTGCATCGGTAGTGCTTACTGCAATACTTACTGTACCTGTAGACGTACATCCAACTGATGACGTTGCTGTAGCGGTAATAGTTTCGGTACCAACCGTAGCCGACCTGAAGTATACTGTTGTTGCAGCCGTACCCGCAACATAAGGTGTTGTAGCGGCAGCATTAGTATACAGGTGCTCTGCCGGAGTCCATGTAACTGTGGTTGGCAAATAGCTTACAAATTTAACATTTGGCCTTTTTAAAGATACTGAGCCATTTAGTGTACCTGCGCTATAACCATATTCTGAAATAACCATATTCTGGGCTGTTTCGGTATAATAGGTCTGCGAGTTGGTACTCTGGTCTACGCCATTGTACTTAACATCTACAATAATGTTAGAAACACCGTCCCAAGCATAGGGCGTGCTAAAGGTAATTACCTGCCATCCTGAATCGGAATGTGAATAGGTTGCCGGACCAAAAACAGTTGTAAAACCTGTGGTAGCCATATAGGTATTATCAGCAAAACTGCCTGATGCTGTAGTACCTATTTTGACTGTAAATGCCGTGTTAGAATTAGAACTACCAGGAGTAGCTATGTTATAAGCCATAGAGATTATATTACCGGCAGTAAGGCCTGCAGCTGTAAGTTCGGCAGCGGTATAAATAGTCTGGCTCCAGTAGTTAGGATAACGGTTTAGAAAAGCTGTCGGAATTTCGTAATCGCCGGTTAGTGTAGTTGCTGTACCGATTGTAGCTTCTCCGCCAAGGGTGCCACCAACAACTGATAAAGCCTGTGCCTGCTGGGCGCACACCGCTGCCGTAGCAGGGGTAATATTAATTGCCGAAGGTATTGGGTTAACCGTAACCGTAACACTCGATGCTATAGAGCAGTTAGCAGCAGCATCTGTAGCAAATACGGTATATGTTGTAGTAACCGCAGGAGTAACACTTAATGTAGCACCCGCTATATTGCCCGGAAACCATGCATACGTATAATCTGTATTAGTACTTGTAACCGATAAGGTGGTTGTGCCACCGGTACAAATGTTAGGGTTAGCTGCCGTTGCCACTATTGGTGTTGCAGGCGTTACAGTTACTAACACCGCTTGCCTTGGGCTTTCGCAATCGCCGTTAGAAGCACTAACATAAACGGTTGTTGTTTGCGTAACATAAGCAGCCGCCGTTGGCCCCTGCCCTATCTGGTTGCCACCGGTTGCGGCGTTGTACCATTTTATTACAGCTCCGTCGTTAGCTGTAGCCGATAGCATAGATAAACCCTGGCCGCAAATAGTTGCTGCTGTTGTGGTAAGTATCTCGCCGTAATCGCACTGGGTTGTAAATACAGCAGGGCCTGTCCACTCGCTGTACGAACTGCTTCCGCAGTTAGATCGTACCCAAACGTAGTAATCAGTGCTCGACGTAAGGCTTCCGGCAGTAGCCGTAAGCACTCCTGCCGCTACACTGCCGGTTGCCGTTGTACCTGCCGTTGGCGCAGTTGCCGATGTGCTAATATAATAATCGTACCCGCTTGCCGGGGCAACAGATGCCGCCGTCCATGATATGGTTGTAGCATTCTCTAACGTGTTAGACAGTGTTACAGCCGTTGGCTCAATACAGGCCGGAGAGGTGTTTACCGTAATATCATCGATAAAAAGGCTGTTTTGATTACCTATAGAGTACACATTAAAACCAATGTAATAGGTACCTGTAGTGGCAGGTGTAAAATCTATGGTTTTGGTTAGTGGACCATCAGGGTTGTTAATACCGGGCTGATCTGCCAGTACCGTTACCATTGCTGCAGCGTTGTTTGCAGAACCAAATGCAACTTTTAAGTTCTCTGCATAGCCGTTATTACCGTATTTATAGGTAAGCCTGTAAGATGTGCCACCTGTTAAGTTCAAACCCTTGGTATAAAACCAGGCATTAGCAGCCTCAAGGCTGTATAAATACGTAAGTGTATTGGTTGTAAAACCATTACTACCAGGCACACTGGTAGTCCAGTTATTACCTGTGCCAACATTTTGGCCGGTAGTACAAACCGGTAAAGCTGGAGGTGTTGCCGATTCAAAATTTTCTGAATACGGAACTACCACGGCAGTGCAGTCCTGAGCACGTGCCGACATTATTGCGAGCATGCACGCAATAACAAAAGTAATTTTTTTCATAGTTTAATTTATTGTTAAAAATCCATCAATAGCGTTGCAAACATACTGTTTCGCAATAGTTAAATGATGGATAACTGCCTGTAAATAGAGGCTTTGCAACGATAAATAAGGGGACATAAACTGATAAAAACGGCGACATTTTAAAAATAAATGCAAGTAATTAACTGATATTCAGAACACTAAAAAATCGATTATTTTATATGTATGAAATATCCATGTAAAGCCGATTGTCTGCTTTTAAGTGGTATAAGCCTTAATGTGACCTGTAATTTTGTAACGATTTTAGAAGAATAGTATGCTATTGTTATATTATTTTACAAAATGGTGGGATTAGCAAAAATAATTAGTTCTATATGTGGGTAAAACTGAGGTAGTTTAAACCATTAATTAATTTATAAGGAAAGATACATGCAAAAAAAAGCCACCGTAAACGGTGGCTTTAAAGTATATTTTAGGGTGCTGTTAGTATCCTACATTAAATGAACCTGCGGTAACAACGATGGTGTTTATACCATCAATATCGGCTCCGTTAAAAGAGAAGGTACCTTTAATAAAGCCATTTTCGTTGCTTATAATGGTAATGGTTCCGGTTGTAGTAAAGTAGCCTATTTCACCTACCTGATAAGAAGCTGTTGGCCCATCAAAAGGAGATTCTGCCATGGTGTAAATACCCGGTGTAATATCGGTATCAACCATAATGTTCATAAAGCTCATTGTTGCTGCATCTGTACCCGTAAGGTTTAATGTAGTACCAGCTGTAAGGCCTGATATTATGCTATAATCTTTAGCAGTGCCATCTATAGTAGCCTTAAAGTACTCATCATCTTCACCCGGTGTAGGCGTGGCACTTGTAGTATAAGGCAGGTTGGTAAACACACCGTTAGTAAACGCTACAGATGGCAGGTTAGCCTCTGCATCGCCCCACCATCCGGTAAAGCTAAATGTACCCGATATTGTGTGGTTAACGGTGTCTATAGACGATATGGTAACCGTTCCTGAAGTTTCTTCGTTTGCAGGATTAAAGTTGTTATACGTATATTCAGATATTGCAGACGGCTCGTAAGACATAATTAGATTAGCCCCACTGTACGTTCCTGTAGTTGTACCTACCACAGAAAATCCAACAGTTTCGCCATTAGTGCCCCTAATACCCCCAATTGCAATTAAACCATCGGCAATAACAGCCTCCGTAGTTGTAGCAGTATAGGTTTGCCCGCTAAAATCAACTTTAAATGAAGCAGGTAATACTTCCGGTGCTTCATAATCCAAAAGCACAGGATCTATAGGTTCAACATCGCACGATATAAAGCCTATCGCCGTAAAAAGCACTAAAAAGGCAGATAGTAATTTTGTTCTTTTCATAACATTTATTTTATTGCCAAATATAAAAATAAATACTATATATAAAGAAATATTTGTGATTCAGTTATTCCCAAAAAAAATACCCCTGTAAAATTACAGGGGCATTGTTAACTCTTATAGTATTAATAGCCAACATCAAAAGTGCCGGCAGTAATTTGATGGGTATCATTACTGGTAAACATTGTGGCTGTAAAGCTAAATGTTCCTTTAATCCTGTTATTGGCAGTATCATGCTCTGTTATGGTTAGAGTACCTGAGTTAGCTCCAAATGTACCAGTTGTAGAACTGTCTAATATATATATGCCCACGTAGTTACCAAACATACTAATTTCATAAGTTCCGTTGGTAATATTACTTGGTACTGTAATACCAATATTCTCTACAGGTCCACGTCTGCCAACAAGGCTTATCCTGTCCATTGCTACATACCCTGTAATATTTGTAGGTATAAAATCTGCGCCGTCAAGTTTAGCAAAAAAGCTATTGTTAGTTGGGCCAACAACATCTGCTGTGTAAGGAATGCTTGTAAATGACCCGTTGGTAAATTCAATTGTATCTATAGCAACACTTTCAGAATCTTCCGGATTTGTAAAACGAGCCCCGGTAAATTTAAAAGTACCGGTTACAGTATGATTTACCGTATTTATTTCTACAATTTTAATTTCGGCAGTATCTACATAAGGCAAATCCGCAAATTCGCCATAATCGTCAGACATACCAACGTAAGCATTTCCTCCCTGAGCAGGTACATAAGCAAGTACAATAAGATCATTAAAATCTACAGATTCAGTTTGTGGCCACGTGTAAGTGTTACCGGCTGTAGCATTAGGTACAGTAATCTGAAATGCACTTCCATCTGGCTTGATAGCTGTTATAGCAAGATACTGGTCGTTATAGACAGCCTGAACTGTAGATCCAACAAATGTTTGATTATTAAAGTTTACCTTAAATTCTCCGGCAACCGCACCACCATTTTCTTCTCCTTCTTCCTCTCCTTCTTCTTCGCCACTACCACTGTCTTCCGGAACATAATCGTTAACAACAGGATCTATAGGCTCTATATCGCAAGCGGTAAATACAGATAAGAAAACCACGAGGAAAGTGGTAAGGGTAATTTTTTTCATAGTTGAAGATAATTGGTAATGGTTTGCGCAAATATATAAAGTTTATTAAAACAATTACATTTTTTTTAACACCCTGAACAATAAAAAGATGCCAATTATAAAAAATACCGTTAAAAACACCACCGAATAGCGCATGCTGCCAAACGCCTGGTCGATACCGCCATATAAAAGCATCCCTATTACAATACCTATTTTCTCGGTAACATCATAAAAGCTAAAGAATGAAGCCGTATCTGTAGTCTCGGGCAACAGCTTAGAATAAGTGCTTCGCGAAAGCGACTGTATGCCCCCCATTACCAAGCCAACAAAGGCAGCCGTAATGTAAAAATGCATGGGTAGCGTAACAAAATAAGCGCAAACGCAAATTACCGCCCATATACAGTTAATGCCTATAAGCGTTTTAATATTGCCATATTTAGCCGATAATTTAGAGGTTATAACCGCCCCGGCAACAGCAACCAACTGAATAAGCAAAATACTGCTGATTAAGCCCATACTTTTGGCATCGTCTCCACCCCAGTTAATTTCTTCGGCCCCAAAATAAGTGGCTACCAGCATAACGGTTTGCACGGCCATGCTGTATACAAAAAAGGCACCTAAGTAACGTTTTAGCACAATGTTATGGCTTAGCTGGCTCCATACTTTTTTAAGCTCTCTAAAGCCGTTTAGCATAACATCGCCTGTAATTTTATTCTGCTTGGCGCCTTTCGGCAGATAATAATAGCTATACTGGCTAAACACTATCCACCATACGCCAACGGTTACAAACGATATGCGCATGGCTTTAATGGCGGCTGGATTGCCAGGCTCATCTATAATGCCAAAAAATCCGGGCTTCATTATCATGGCAAGGTTAAAAATTAGCAACACCACACTACCTATGTATCCCATAGAATAGCCGCGTGCACTAACGCTGTCCTGCTGCTCGTTATAAGCAATATCGGGCAGGTAAGAGTTATAAAACACCAGGCTGCCCCAAAAACCAATGAGTCCGAAAAGGTAAAACACAAGGCTTAGGTAAAGGTTTTCTTTATTAAACCAGTACAGGCCAATGCATGATGCCGCACCTATATAGCAAAACAGCTTTAAGAACGATTTTTTATTACCGGCATAATCGGCAATGCCCGATAGTAATGGCGATATAAAAGCTACGATAAGAAAAGCAAACGCGGTGGTAAAGCTAATTAGTGCGGTACTCTTCATCGAGGTGCCAAAAACCGGAATCTCGGTACCTTTCTCGAATATCTGATCGTAAAAAATAGGAAAAACTGCCGATGCAATAACAAGGCTGTATACCGAGTTAGCCCAGTCGTAAAATGCCCAGGCGTTAAGCAGCTTTTTACTGCCTTTTTCTAAGTGTGCCATATAGTTTGGTTTGTGTACCAAAGCTACTCTATTTTTTTAAATATCAAATAGTGTAGTATTAAGGCTCTATCAAATTTTTAAGCATAAAAAAAGCTGCACTAAGCAGCTTTTTGTCTATCATCTATTATCTGATAATTATCATCTCAATTCTAAAATCTAATTTAAAACTTAACCCCAAACTTAGCAGCCTGTGCTTTGGCATTAGGTATTTCGCTTGTAATTTTGCTAATCCTTGTAGTACCGCTTGGGTGTGTGCTTAAAAACTCCATTGGTTCAGATCCGCCTGCGTTGGCCTGCATTCTTTTCCAAAAGTCGATAGCCCTGTCTGGGTTATAACCGGCAATAGCCATAAGGGTAAGGCCAATTTCGTCGGCTTCGTTCTCGTTACTGCGGCTAAACGGTAAAATAGCGCCGTACTGAGCACCTAACCCATACGCCTGCTGAAATATTTGCTGTGTAGCCTCGCTTTTACCCGATGTTGCAACACCAACACCCGCTGCTCCATATTGCGCAAGGGCTTCGCGGCTCATACGTTGTGCACCGTGGTTTAATAGTGCGTGTGCCACCTCGTGCCCCATAACGGTAGCAAGGCCTGCCTCATCTTTAGTAATAGGCAATATACCGGTGTACACTACAATTTTTCCGCCGGGCATACACCATGCGTTAACGTCTTTGCTGTCTACTAAATTATACTCCCAGGCATAGCCTTCAAGATAAGCCGACTGCCCTACAGAAGCGAGGTATTTTTCGGCGGCAGCCTTAATTTTTTGGCCAACGCTGGTAACCATGTTTGCCTGTGCCGTACCTTTTATTACCTTGTTTTCGGTTAAAAACTGGTCGTATTGCTGAAAAGCGGTAGGAAATATTTCGCTGTTAGATACTATGTTAAATGTCTGTTTGCCTGTAAACGGATTTGTTGAGCAGGCAGATATCAGCATTGCAAGAAGTACTGATAATGTTAGCACACTTTTTTTCATGGGAGGTGGTGTTATGTTTTCCACAAAATTAACAAATTAAAATGATAAAAAATTCCGAAAAAAAGCCGTCACTCGTTAAAGTATTTGTAAATATTTAATTAGCCGCATTTTATAAGTAGGAAAAAAAATCAAGTATTATTATGCATGCATTATATTTTTGATGCCGCACAAAAAGTAATATCTTTATTGTAGATAATAAACCTACTATGCCGGCTACTAAAAAACTCCATAATTCTACCGTAAAAATTCCAAAAGTGCTTATAACATCGGCAAAAGTGCTGGAAACTTTGTCGCCACAACTGGCTGTAAAGTTTATGATCAAGCTTTTTACAACGCCTATAAAATTCAGGATACCCAAACGCGAAGAAGAAATGGATCGTTTAAGCCGACAGGAAATGGTGCTTGTGCCTTTACTTAATAAATCCATCAACGTATACCATTTAGGCAATAGCCCTAAAAAGGTGTTGCTGGTACATGGCTGGAGCGGGCGCGGCACACAATTGCATTCTATCGCCTCCAAACTTATTAAAAACGGCTATGCTACTATTAGTTTTGATGCCCCGGCGCACGGAAAATCTACCGGAAAAACCAGCGACATGACCGAATTTATTGCCAGCATATTGCATTTGGAGCAGCAATTTGGCCCTTTTGAGTTTGCCGTAGGGCATTCGCTTGGTGCTATGGCGGTACTGAATGCGGTTAAACGCGGCCTCAAAATTAAAAAGGCAGTGCTTATTGGCAGTGGCGATATTATAAAAGATATAATGGATGATTTTGCCGAAAAATTAGGCATGAAAGTTGCAACAGGTGGTATGATGATACACAAATTTGAAAAGAAATTTGGCGAAACCATTAACAACTATTCGGCGTATATAGCTGCAAAAGAGGTTATCATTCCCGTTTTATTATTTCATGACCAGGACGATGCCGACGTGCCCGTAAGTGCGGCCTATCATATTAAAAAACATCTGGCTAATGCCGAACTTGTGATTACTGAAGGGTTGGGACACCGAAAAATTTTAGGCGATAAAACCGTTATTAAAAAACTAACTGAATTTTTAGAACAATGAAAAAGCTATTGATACTTGTAGTCCTTTTTTCCTTAACCGCCTGTCAGGGACAGGAAAAGAAAAAGGAGACTAAAAAAGAAGCAGCAAAAGGCAAGTTTGAAGTTACCAAAACCGATGCCGAATGGAAAGCCGAGCTTACACCCGAACAGTATGATGTGTTGCGGACAAAAGCTACCGAAAGGCCTTTTACCGGCGAATACTACAAGAACTTTAAAAAAGGTGTATATGTTTGTGCAGCCTGCGGCAACCCGTTATTTACATCTGATGCCAAGTTTGATTCGGAATGCGGATGGCCATCGTTTGATAAAGCCATAAAAGGATCGGTTGTGTTTGAGCACGACAACAGTTTTGGAATGGACCGTACCGAAGCCATGTGCGCGCGTTGTGGCGGTCACTTAGGTCACGTTTTTGACGACGGCCCCAAAGAAACTACCGGCGAGCGCTTTTGTACCAACTCTGTTTCTATTAAATTTGTACCTGCCACTAAATAAGCCGCAAGGCAATGTTTAACTTTAAATACTTAACTATGAGCACCACACATAATTATCCGTTACAAAAATCGGAAGCCGAATGGAAAGAAGAATTAGGCCTGGAGCGTTATAAAATTTTACGCCAAAAAGGCACCGAGTTTCCTCATTCCGGCAAATATAACCTTGCTTTTGATAAAGGCACCTATTGTTGCGGCGCCTGTGGCGAACCGCTATTTAAAAGCGATTCTAAATTTGAATCAGGTTGCGGATGGCCATCGTTTGATGAGTCTATTCCCGGCAAGGTAGAATATATTAAAGATACTACCTTCGGGATGTTGCGAACCGAGATTTTATGCGCCAACTGCGGCAGCCATTTAGGTCACGTTTTTGATGATGGCCCAACCGAAACCGGCCAACGCTACTGTGTAAATTCACTCTCGGTAGATTTAAAACAAGAATAATTACCGTAATGACTATAATCCCCATCCTTAACCGGATGGGGATTTTTTTTAGTCCTTTATACACCTAACCGTAAACCCCTTTAAGCTTGATGTTGCAGTATAGTTGTTTTTAGCCCAAGCCTGTAATTCAACCACCATTTTATCATTACCCGGTTGGGTTTTTAAAAAGTCAATTAACGCTTTAGTTTCATCTTTATCGGGCAAATGCCAGCCACACGGACATATATTTCGGTCATCATATATAGTTGCTATATTGTACAACTTGCCACTGCTTAGCTTATTACCCGAAACCATTTTATAATAGTCATTAGAGGGCATTGCACTATCTGTAGCAGCCATAATAGCATCGCCGTTATTATATTTTTCAGTCTTAAGGTTCTCCCCCATCCACCATGCATCACCAATTTTTATTGTTGAATATACATTATACGCAACATCTGTTACCGTAGCTGTTTCAAAAACGGTTTGTTTACCTCCCACATTTGCAGGAAAGTAAACGCATAAAAAAATGCTTAATAGGGTTAGTAAAAAATATAACTTTCTCATAGTTTGGATGTTGGGTTAAAAGTATGCAAAATGTGTAACCTCACTATACCCAACAATAGGGATTTTTGTATCTTTATCTATATGGATCTATTTAACGAAAGTACCGATTGGCCAAAGGCATTGCGCCCCCTTATAGAAAAATATAAAGGAGAGCCACACCCGCTGCATTACAAAAACATTTACCAGTTGTTGGTAATGGTCGTACTATCTGCACAGGACAGTGATGCGCATATTAATAAGATAGCACCGGCCTTTTTTGAAAAATATCCGGATATGAAAGCATTATCTAAAGCCAATACGGACGGATTAATGGAATATTTGGCAGAAGTGCGGTTTCATGGCAATAAAATTGCGTGGCTACAGGAAATTGCTGAAGAAGTTAAAGAAGACAAAAACATACCCGCTACCATGAAGGAATTGGTGGCTTTAAAAGGTGTGGGAAGAAAATCAGCCAATGTAATATTACGCGAAGCAGGCAAAAAAGCTGAAGGCATATTGGTAGATTTACACGTGGTTCGTGTAGCACCCCGTCTTGGCATAGCCAAAGGTAAAGATGCCAATAAAATAGAAAAGGAGCTTATGGCTGTATTACCACAGGATATGTGGGGAGAGATTGGCATGGCAATATCATTCCTGGGCCGCGAAATTTGCCGCCCTACCAACCCAAAACACAGCGAATGTATTTTAAGCCTTGTTTGCCAATACTGTCATGCTCATAAAAGCAACTAGAGCATTTATAAAAAAAGAGAAGCAATTGCTTCTCTTTTTTATACTTAGTATATTTTAATCAGATCGCCGGCAGGTGTAAAAGTAGCAGTTAAATCTACACCGTCTTTAGCAAGTACTAATTTATATTCGCCATCATCGGCTTTATGAGCTTCTTTAATGGTATAATTACCGTAGCTTTTCTTTATTTTATCCAACGCTTCTTTAGAAACTTCAGATACTTGTATCTTTTTGTATTGTTTTTCCTGATAATTAACACTAATTGTAGTGCTATTATTTTTTATAGTAGTAGCTGTCGCTGCAACGCCAGCCATAACAGCAAGGGCTAAAAATAAGTTTTTCATGCTTTTATATTTAGGATTTCACCAAAGTTAGTCAACCAAAACAGGTGAACTTGCCAAAATTATACTAAATTAAACCCAAATTCCTCCAAGCACCTCCATTTCCCCCAAAAATTTAGGCACAAAAAAAAGCCCTATCCGTTTGGATAGGGCTTT